>NZ_CP174299.1:0-392500 GCF_052467065.1 Microbulbifer maximicatervae (SeqCode)
TGTCGTGGGGCGCGTACCGGGTACTGAGCAATTCCGCAATGTACTTCGCCATACGGTGAAAACCGACTCTGAGATTTTGTTCCTGCGTATTGATGAGAACCTGTTTTTTAGCAACATCAATGCGATTGAGGAGCGACTTTTTGTAGAGATAAAGCGACATCGCAATACCCGCCATATGGTGCTGATCTTATCGTCTGTTAACCGGATCGACAGCACAGCGATAGAGCGTCTGTTACAAGTAAACCGGGATTTACAGAATCGAAATATCCAGCTGCATCTGGCTGAGGTAAAGGGGGCTGTACTGGATCGCCTGGGCCACTCCAAGCTACTGCAGGAATTGAGCGGCCGCGTGTTCCTCTCCCCCTACATCGCAGAGCTTGCTCTGCGCCACCATCAAATCTCCGATAGCGACAAACCATCCGAATAAGGTTGCGCGACTTGTAAGACAGCATCAAACACTGGCAAAATATCCAGTATTTGAGCAAAGAGCGCGATGGGCGGAAATAACCTTACCTCTGAACAGCAGGCAATTGCAGATCACGCCGGTGGTCACGCCAAGATCATTGCCGTTGCCGGCTCCGGCAAAACCACTGCTCTGTTGCACTACATAAAGAACCGCCTTGATGCAGGTATCGCCCCCGAACGACTGTTGGTATTAATGTACAACCGCAGTGCTCGGGAGGACTTCGACCGTCGCTTACGGCAGTTGACTGAAGGCTCGATACCAGCGGTACATACCTTTCACAGTGTTGGATATCGTTTATACCAACGCATGATCGCCAATAACCATATCGCTGCTGCCAACCTATCCCCCCTACCCCAATCCACAATCCAATTACAAATCTGGAAGGCCATTGAAGAGTGCGCGCCCACTCACGAACTCGAAGAGATTAGAGCACGGAAGCAATCTGAGATTGAGGCCGCTGAATTTTTTATTGACTACACCAAAACGATTCTGTCGGGAGATCTCAGCGCATTTCAGGAACTGAAGCTCGGCGATGAATACATGTATTTTCTGCAGGTGTTTCGCACTTTTGAAGCTTGGCGCCGCAGCCAAAATGCGGTTACCTACGCCGACCTGATTTATGACCCAGCCATGCTGCTCAGCATGGATGAGGAAATGGCCGAGCAGTACGGCAGCTATTACGAAGATATCCTGGTGGACGAATACCAGGATATCAATGAGATACAGCACTTTTTACTGCGAGTTCTCTACGGAAAATCTGGCAACGTCATCGCGATTGGCGACCCAGACCAAACCATTTACGAATGGCGAGGCTCCAAACCAGATTTCCTGCTCACATTTTTCGATGGGGATTTTCCCCCCTCGAATATTTATCACCTGAGCCGCACTTTCCGTTATGGCCACCAGCTATCCCTGGCCGCCAACCACTTTATTGAGAACAATCGCGATCGCGCCGATATATTCTGTGTTTCAGCCAATGAAGATCAGCAAACAGAAATCGAGCTGGTAAAAACCGATAAGGAGGGGCGCTGGCTTGTAGAGCACCTGCGCCGATGTCAAAAGCACGGTCAGTCATTCAGGGAGGTCGCCGTACTGGTGCGGCTATGGTCTATCGCCGCTCCTATTGAACTGGCACTGCTGGCCAATAATATTCCCTACCGCTCAGCAAGTCGCAACACCGTCCTTTCGCGCCGAGAGCTGCGCCCCTTATTTTGGAGCTTAAATATTGCCTCCGGTCGATTCGCCGAACTTCCACCCAAGCGTCGCCAGCAGGGACTTTACGAATGGCTGACCTCTCCCCATGTGCGTATACCGCGCAAAGTCCTGGAGCCCATCTGTTCCTCTCTGGCAGCGCTGGACAAAGGCTGGGGCAAGAAGCTAATTGCCCTGCTACCTGAAAACCTGAGCAAGCCCCAGACCAAACGCTTGCGCCAACGGGCAGACCTGCTTACCCAGATTGAGAACTGGCGCGGTCACGCCGGAGAGCTACTGCGTCGCCATATCGGTGAACTGGAACTTCTCAGCGGAATCGCTGACGACGCCTTCACCCGCCAACAAGGGGAGGAAAGGCAGCAAACCATCCTCGCTTTCTGCAAATACCTGGACACACTGAAGCAGCCGCCCGCTGAAGCCCTGGCACATCTACAAGAGCTTCAACGCCAACACCGAGAGGGCGAACAAACCGAAGCGGATGCTATACAGATAACGACTATGCACCAGGCTAAAGGTTTGGAGTGGGAACAAGTGATTATCCCCACCCTCACCCAGCACAATATGCCCTATCAGCCCCAACGGGACTTCAGCACACCCGCGTCACTGGAGAGCGAACGCCGCTTAATGTACGTGGCGATGACCCGAGCCAAGTCAAGACTCTTCTTGTTAGCCCCTACAGAAGACTCCAAAAGGAATGATCCAGAGGCTTCACAACCTTCATTATTTATTAATGAAATGCAGCTTCCTTTAAGTAAATTGATGGCAGAGTCCCTTAAGGAGCGCCCGGAAAAAATCGACACTGATGTGCCGGTTTCACGCCAAGCGCTCCACTATTTAGAAGCTTGCGATTACAACCCCAATATCAGCGCACCCAGGGCACCAATGCGAAAACCAGAACCTGGAGAGGGGCTGCGGCATCGAAAACTTGGCTATGGAAGGGTTTTGGGATGGGAGGACAAGCGTATCGAGGTTTTATTTAGCGATGGAAAAGCTCGACGGTTTGATTGGGAGACTTTGTCACAATATCTGATGTAGCAATACCCAGGAACGTGTGTACCAAAAAAATTAATTCACTCCGCTATTATCAGGTTACCTAATGCAAATATCTATCAAGAGCCTTCTTCATAATCATCTTTCCCAACTGCTTTCAATTGTGACTAAAATTCCGCAGGAAATATTTCACAAGCAGCTGGCACCTGACATGTTCAGCTTAGCCGAAAATGCAAAAATTGCGGCCAATTTTTCTCTTCGCGGATACTGCCCGCTCGTTGACCAGAAAATTGTGACATTTGAAGAAGATGGGAATACAAAGGAAATTATTCTGAGAACCATCCAGAAAACACTAAATTATTTGGATTCTTTACCCGAAGTAACCGATCTGGACAGTAGTAGAAGAATCAATGATAAAGCGGGTTTTACAACCGTGGGTCTCCCACAGCCACAATATATCCATCAATATATACTTCCAAACTTACTATTCCATATAAGCATGGTTTATGCAATTGCACGCCACTGTGGTGTAACCCTTAGCAAGGGCGATTTTGATGGACTCCATAGTTACCCAGCTGAATTTAGTTTTATATAAAAATCACCAAAATACTTCAGTTCCAAATTCTTCCAGTTCTTTACTATCAAAAACACTTCGCCGAACATATCCCCTCACGGCATTAATCAGAATATCATCACGAGCCGCAACTATTACTATAGTGCTAAAAATTCAGACTCAGAAAATCTCACCTCATTTAAAATAACTTGACCAATTTCATTAAAAAAAATATAAACGCGATACAATTCGACATCTACACCAAACTTTTCATGGAATAGAAGTAACCGGTATGAAAATCTCTAAACTATTATTAGTCCCCTTAGCCCTAACAATCTCTAATGGCTCTTTAGCCGAAGAGAGCCCATTCTATATGGGCTTTGGCCTAGGCTACTATGACCTTGATGGCCAGAAAACTCTATCCGGCCACTACCTTGAGGGGCAGCGCTTCGGCGATCAAACAAATTCTGTCAATATTTATTTGGGCTATAAATTCAACCCGCACTTCTCTGTAGAAGCTGCATACAACAATTTTGGCAGTGCCTATGACGAATATATCGCCTCGGTTAACTATTATGACGAATGGGAAGGAGAGTACAAACATGCCTACATCGCGGATGACGAAACACTTGAGGTCAGCAGTTTTCAGTTAAGCGGTGTCGCTCACTACCCCATTCTCGAAAAACTGACCTTGAGTGCGAATCTTGGTGTTTCCTACACCAAAGTCGACAGTGAGTTCAGACCTGTATCCACTTGGTGGTCACTCATATCTCCAATTGAGAGGTACAGTGAAAAAGATGTGGATCTAACTTACGGCCTTGGTGCTACCTATGACTTTACCGATAAGTTCTCAGGAAAGCTTCAGTGGAAGACAATCGATAACGATATCGTAGCCGTTAACGGGTTTGACCTATCACTGGAAGCCCGCTTCTAATCCACCTTGCAAACAGGAGGGGCTACAGAGAAAGCAACTGCAGCTCCCTTCGCTTACTAAAGTTAAAAACAATCAAATGCCTCTGGGCCACCTAGAGGTAACCGGGAGCCAATCGGCACCCAAGAAAATCTCGGCTTGCACTAAATACCCCCAAAATGCCTAATCTTTAGCCAACACAATGATTTTTAAGGGTTTTTTCATTCTTTAGGTTGACTTGCACCAGGGGCATCTATAATATCCGCACCCGTAACGCGCTCGTAGCTCAGCTGGATAGAGTACCTGGCTACGAACCAGGCGGTCGGAGGTTCGAATCCTCCCGAGCGCGCCATACAAACAAAGGGCTTATGCTTAACGGCGTAAGCCCTTTTTTGTTATAGCGCGGTAGAACCCGCATGCATATATCACCGCCAGCACTACCTTTATGCCTGAGTCGGCCCCATCGCCATCAACTCCCCCAGAACTCCACCACTAGGCATCAGTCATCGGGCCGTAACACAAGAACTTCTAGGAAGTATTCCTCACCTTGAACCCATTGCTGGGAGCTAGTGATGGAATTGGCGGCTCACTGCCAGAAACATAAATTGCCGGTGTTACAGATAAATTTATACAAGCAGGGGCTGAGCCAGTTCCTCTTTCCCAAGAAGAAAGCCAGCGATTGGGCAAGTACTAGATTTTAACTGAGCTCCACTAGCAACAATTAAGTGGGCGAACCCCAGTCGACAAACAGTCAACGGAAAGCCATTATCAGGTGTAATAGAATTACGCATCAGCACTCTCTGCTGAAGAGTAATAATCACACCCCCTCGCGTACAGACCATTTTAGATGTTAGATAAATTGAGGTGCGAGTTTCTCGATGATATAACCTACCCCCTCCCCATCAACTCATGAATGCAAATGATGCTCTCAACACCACCACCACCCCATAAGCAACACACCTTACAGTGTCGACTCAATAATTCACAATTTAGCTAACGTTACTATGCTAATAGAAACGTAAGATCAAAACAGTCACCATAATCCAGATTGACTGATTGCAAGCAGTCCTCTTATACACTTGCTGGCACGATCGTAATTACCCCAAGGAATGACGCAGGCACAAATTATATCGCTTATAGTTAATGAGCACAGAACATGACACGTTTCCTATCTTTTCTGACATGGAAAAAAATACTTGTCGGCTATTTTTCAGTAATATTCATCTTTGCAGCCATATATAGTGAATGTGACTCCTGTATAAATGAAAATCTCGATTTCACAAAAAGTATCTATTTCAGCATTGTAACAATAACAACTTTGGGCTATGGAGAGATTCACCCTATCAATGAGCTCGGCTATCTACTAACCTCTATTGAAACACTGACGGGAATTGCAACATTTGGGTTACTACTGAATGAATTTACAAAATATCAATCAAACCGACAAGAAAAATTAAGACAAGAAAAAAGAGTCGAACAATTAAAAAATGCATACCATTATTTTCGAGTTCACATGGCCGACTTTTGTGCCGCGGCTATCAGCACTACAACTCACAAAGAACAAGCCCCGGCATCCTATGACATGATGGGTTTTAGAGCATATTTGGAGAACAACAATAATAGAAACGCAAATATCCTTAAGGAAGCCCTTCCTCGAGACTACAAGTTCAGAGCAATGGTCATGACGGAATACAAAATATATGCCCGACAAATAGAACTGGCTTGCTCAACGATAAATCTCCACGATACAAAGCTATTGGACTTCTTCTACACCCATATAAGCCAATCTGTCCGACTTGAAGCCGTGAGTGAAGCATCAGAGACCTTATCAGAAACTCTATTCAATCTAATCAATGACATTATGGCAGGAGTCGATGCAAATGGAGGCAGGCGTGACCGAGACATATATATGGGTTATATCAATTCACTAGAGTCGCACGTTAGCCAAGGCTAACAGACCACCAAAAGGCGATTCTAATACTACCTTGCTCACCCAAATAGATAGCACCGATAATTTCATGAATATGACTCAGGATGGCACTAACAATGTCGGAGTATCTATACAGATTGAAAGCTCACTGTGTACCGTTCAAATTTTACAAATCGGGGATCAAAATGAGAGTGGAATATCTCACAGCTTAAGCATTTCTGATTTTGCCAGCTCTACACAATTTGGCACTGGAAATATATTCAGCCTTGGTCAGAGTGCAGGTGGTAATAATTTTGCTATTGGAGATTAAGTTGGTGAGCTAAATACCGTGTCAGCCAATCAATCCAACAGTTCCTTTAGCTAATTAAATATAAGCCAGCAAGGCATGCAAAATTCACAAACACTGTTTCAGGCAGGCTCACAAATTAGCTCATGGACCACCCAAAGCGGTATGGAGAACTCTGTAATGTCGAATCAGAGCGGAATGAACCACCCTTTGACATCCCTCCAAAACGGGACCCTGAACAGCCTCACAGCTGACCAAAGTGGAACCTCACAACTTGCCAATGTGACCCAGCTGGGAACAAGCAATAGCGGAACGATCAGTCAGTAGTCGCCGCAGAGCCTCACAAGCCTCTTGTAACCTCTAGAAAGCCCTACACAGCTTTCTACCCACGGCTCCTGAGCCAAATCCCTTTGTGAGAAAACAGAAACAGACAAACAGGTTTTACGGTCACCAAACACCAAAAAAGTGCTTCATATTAAAAAAATGCTTGACTCTACCTACACCAATCTATATTGTGCGCCTCCTCGACGCGCTCGTAGCTCAGCTGGATAGAGTACCTGGCTACGAACCAGGCGGTCGGAGGTTCGAATCCTCCCGAGCGCGCCATTTTCAAGGGGCTTACGTTTTTGACGTAAGCCCCTTTTTTATTGCGACAACCTCAACACCAAAACACAGCTAGGCTTTGGACTATGGAAACAAGGAGAAGTTTTCAGGGGTTAGCGCCATGGATATCACGACTCTGAATGTACTTAAGCAGCTAGGTTTGTTAGCCGCAGTCTTTACCCTATCTACGGCCGCACTGGCCATTGAATGCGGCGACACTATATCTGAGCCCACCACTCTATCTCAGGACCTGAATTGCGAGTTGAGTATCGCCAATCCTGTAGCACTCACCATTGTAGGCCCATCAGGGAGCCTGAATATGGCGGGGTTTGAGCTTAGCTGCGTATCGCTGGACCCAACCCAAACAGATTTCTACGCAATAGACCTCCAGGGCACCGCAGCATATCTCAGCAACGGCCAACTAACCAACTGCACCAATGGTGTCATCACCTCCAGCTCAGGCTTCCACTCCATCTCCAATATGGAAATAAATAGCGCTGTAAGAAATGCAATTTTGCTATTCGGCAACGGCAATACCATCACCAACGTCGATATTACAGGTCCTGCTACTTCAACCATCTCTGATGGTATTGAGGTTTTTGGCGATTACAACACCATTAGTCGCAGTTCGGTACTAGGAGGCGGAGACGAAGGCATTGAAATCCTGGGAGACTATAACAATATCTCCTTTACTACCGTTTCTGGGTTTAGCGAGGACGGCTTCGAGATTGACGGCAACTTCACATTTGTATCTAACAGCATCATTGAGAATAACGGTGAAGCTGGAATCCTGATAAACGGTAATTTCAACAACATAGCAAGTAACAATGTGGCGGATAATGGGCAGGTGGGCATTAATCTAAGTGGCGGCTCAAGCAATTCGATTGCAAGCAACACGGTATCCAATAATGGGCTATCGATACTATCAAGCAATGGCGGTATTATCGTTACTGACTCGAATAGCTTAAACAACCGGATTACCGGGAATACCCTAAACGGCAATCAGCAATTTGACCTCGCAGATCCCTTTGACCCCGACTGCAATGAAAGAAATCTTTGGAGTGGAAACCAGTTCACTACTTCAGACCCCACATGCTTAGACTAACTACCCAAACTAGAGAAGTGGCTTGCGCTGCAAGGCCGGACACCTCCAGTCTCACGAAGGCTATATCCGGGATTTAAACAGAAGCAAATAAGACTCAAGTACCAAAATTACTGTTCAAAGTTAAACCAAGTTGAATCAAGAGTCTCAATAGTTAAAAATGCATGAGGAGCTGTCAAAATCAGAAGTAAGGGACTACATGACTGATATCCTCAAAGATATACTTCAGTTCGTACAGAATGTGGGGCTTAAGAATGGCCTCTTTGTCATATTTTTCATCTTTGCGCATTACCTCCTCTTCTGGATGTACAGTGGGCGCCTGAAGGACCGAGAAGTTGAAATTGACCGGCTTGCAGCAGATAATAAAGAATATAGGGACAGGTTTTTAAAGCTGATGGACAACGCCTTCTCTTATTCACCTCCCACTAGGAAAAACGCGCCCAAGAAGCCAATTAATGAAAAGGAGTTTGAGTAGTGCTCTATCTATTGCCGGCAATTGCTCTTGTCTTCATTTTCGCGAAAATGTATCAGCTTCTGGAAGTAAAGAAGCATGATCAACACTTATTTGAGTTTTGTCAGCTACGGAGAGATACGATCGGCTATCTCTCCGATTCTTATACCGACCTATCAAGAAATGATTACATAGCCTTACGCAAGATCAATGATGCACTCAGCACCATCATTGCCGGCTATAAAGAGCACAGAACGGTTGTGTTTAATCTCAGGTTATTTTCAGAGTATGTCAATCAGCTAAAAGCCTTTGAGAAAAAGGCCGAGAAGATATCAACCAGCAATCCAGATATACAAGAGTTACTAAACAGAGTTCATCAGTCTATATTTAATGCCTTTCTGGCATTTACCCCCTACCTAAAATCAGAACTCGCGTTCAATGTAGTGATGAAATTGATCTCTCTGGGAGTAAATGCCGGGGCCAATTCATTCAGGGCACATTTGCTAAGCCTTAAAGAAGCCAAAACCCTGCTCAATACCTTTAAAAAGCATTCCTCTCCTTGCTGAACCCCTCTTTTCTGCCGCCGAGAGCTTTTTGGCTATTTGCATGGCTAGCACTATCAAGGGCTAACTCTGATACCAGCCAGTACGCCAAGCGCTGATATCAATCCTGCGGGGAGTCAGCCTAGAAGGCTGGACTCTGTGGACACTCAAGATTCTATGCGTAAAAAGTAACTAAAGGTGGAATTTCCAGTCAAGCAAAAAGCACTGAAAAATTAATGAGTTAATACAGAAATACACTTATTTTTTGAAATGTGTATTATCCTAAATTAGGACAGCACTCCATCCAGCATTGAACCATTGAAATTTAACTAAATAGTCATCTTCAGCTCATATTAAACCATTCGGTCATCATCGATATATCGATAATTTCGAAAAAATCGATATACGAAATAATCATTACCAGAAAACTGAAAATAAGACGCACAGACCTAGAAATCGCACTTTTTTCTCACCGAAAGCCCTTACAACCGAGAAAAAACTACGGACCGTTCAACCCATAAAAAGTAATATCATACGTTTTTTCCGCCCCCTTTCTTGCCCGGCAAAACCCGCTCTCTCCATTTAGTCAATATCAAAGATTCGGTGTCTATATCCTTGCGACGCAAATACCTTATAGGTGCAGAAATGGAACTCAGTTATTTCCTTATTATATGTACAGTGATCATCGTGATTTTCACTGCCTGCGCCTATCTGTACAACTATATCCTTACAGCAAGCGCAACATTTTATCGCTCACCAGTGCAAGAGGATGAGACTGCGATACGCAATCACCTCAATGATAAAGATACAATCAATATACTTGTCATTGACGGTGGTGGTATTCGTGGACTCATACCACTGTATGTCATTAAGCACTTGGAAAAAGCACTGGGGCAACCAGTTGATGAGCTTTTCGATGTGTTTAGTGGTGTCTCGACGGGCGCTGTCATTGTTACCGGTTTAAATGTCCGCTCATCTCACCTAGCTAAAAACTATGCCAATGTCGACTCAAAAACAGACTTGCTTATTAACCTATACAAGTCGAAAAGTAATTATCTGTTTTCAACCCCTTGGTATCATAAACTGCTTACGGCATCCGGTCTTTTTTCTCCAAAATATTTGGGTCGCCGTCTTCACAAAGTGATGGAGAAGCACTATACACCAGAGCTTAACTTCACCGATTTGAAAAATTATGTGATTATCCCCTCACTCAGTGTAAATACTGGTGAACTTCACCTCTTCAAAAACCGAGGAGGAGATACCAGTGAGCTTCCTACCAACAGCCTATACCAACTGGTCACAGCTGCAGTTAGTGGGGTTTCACTGTTTCCCCCAGTTGGCTTTATGGCTGACAGCAAAGAAGTGGGCCATAAATACTTTGCCGACGCAGGTATTTCTGCCAACAACCCTGCAAGTATTGCGCTCCTGGACATCATCAAAGAGTTCCCTCACAAGAACTACTATGTGCTGATCCTTGGGTCCGGCACCTCCCCGCTAACCAGTTCGCAGGTGAAATATAAAGACCTGAAAAACTGGGGCATACTACAGTGGGCACGAGATGCTATCTCAAGTGTTCAAAGATCAATGGATGAGCAGCAATTGCACGCCCTGGAAATTGCTTCATTACTCTCCAACAATGTAAAGATCAAATATGACTATCTCAATGTAGAGGTAACTGAACCCCATGTCGGTCTATTCGAATACGACAATATCGACTCACTCAAGATTCACTCAGATCGACTCATTAAGAACAATAAACAGAAAATACAACAGGTAATTGACCAATTGGCCACTGCCAACGGATAAAAAGCTCATCACAATCTAAGGCGGCAACTCAAAAAAGTTGCCGCCTAGCCTAAGGACAGAGGCATTCACTCTATCAGAAAATACACGCTTAGCACCTACTATCCTCTCACCCCCCTGCCAGCAAACCAACCACAAATATTTTACTGATTTATCGCTAGTGACATTACTCTTCAGGAGCAAAATCAAACGGCGTTTAACCATGCCAAAGCTTCGCTATCTAATCACAATTCTAATTACACTGACTTCCTGCCTCTTTGTGTATGTAAGAGCTGGAGAACTTCATGATCGTGAGGCTCGAAACAGGTGTATAAAAACCTGTAAGAATAGCTACTATGACTGCATTAGAGATAATGAAAATCAAGACTGGTGCGTAGAGAAGAAGATCCACTGCGATAATATATGCTATGAATACGAAGAAGATCGCTGGCGCTGGTATCGAGATAAATCTTCCAACCATTAACCAATAAACAGATATGTGTTAGCCGTCCTACAGGATATCAAGGCAACATTGGATAGCTGTGCAATAAGCGTATATTTTGCTAAGATCCAGGTCCTGCATAAATTATCTACCAATAAGCAAATATGAAACTCCTTTCTATAAACGTATCCAAAAAAGTAGATTATGAATACAAGGGTAAGACTGTAACAACGGGGATCTTCAAGAAACCAGTCCAAGGAAAAGTTTTTGTTGGTAAGAATAATTTGGAAGGAGATGAGCAGGCAGACTTAAAAAATCATGGCGGCAAAGATATGGCCATATATGCGTTTTCTAATGACCACTACCCTTACTGGGAGAACCTGTTAGGCAGAAAGGGCCTTAAGTATGGCGCATTTGGTGAGAATCTAACGGTAGAAGGGCTTCGAGAAGAAAATATCTTTGTTGGCGACCAATTCCGCATAGGCAGTTGTATCCTTGAGGTAAGTCAACCCAGAATACCCTGCTTTAAGCTAAGCATGGCCCTAGATAATGACGCTGCAGCCAAGATTCTCACTAGCAGCTTTAATTGCGGTGTATATTTAAGGGTTGTTAAAGAGGGGCATATTAAAGAAGGGGATTCGATTTGTAAGATAGCTGAAGCTCCAAACTCAATCGACATACGATCTATGTTCAGAGTTTTTTTTGATAAGCAATTTCCCAATACCAAGCAAGTACTCCAGACTGCAAGTCAGCTACAACCCTTATCCAAAGAGTGGAGAGAGAAAGCTGTAAGGCGGCTCTCTAAGCTCTGACAATTGAGTAATTTATCACATCAGCCTACTAACTACATTCCCTCCGAAAGTGAGCCTCCAGGAGGGCTGTGTAGTAAAAGTTAAAACCCGGCACTACCCCGGACTTAAATGTGTTAACCGTAGTTTTTTGGATAAAATTACTAACTTATTAAACAAACAAGGATTAATAGGCTTCCTCAAGTTGATATTACTGCGCGAGCTATGCTCGAACACCCCCTATTGCCATCTACCAATATATTTGCGGATAAAATGATAGCTATTATCAGGCATTCAATAACTTAAACTGACCCTGTCAGAATTGGCCTTGGCAAAAGGGTTCACTCATGTACTTGGATGCGCCCAACACCCTGAATTTTTTACCAATATCACAGACACCAACCATTTAAAGCCTTACATCAAACTACAGCTTATTATATACCCTGCAAAATTTAACATAGGGCTTCGAAGATATTAACAAATAAAAAGCAACTGAAAAAATAATTACCGCCCAATTATACTGAATAAAATATAAAATCCATAAATATATAATAAACGGCAGAACTAACACTGATAATTTCTTAACCCCAATACTGGCAATATGCAATGATGCATAAATACAGATAAGTACTGTCAAAGAGGCGCACACCAACAAAAGGGATGATGAAGTTATGGTAATCATGAGCACCCCCAGTACAGCAAAAACAGCAGCCCCAAAGTATCTCGTGCCAGGTTCAAGTGCTCCCATGCTAATGGGGGCGGCCATATATCCAACTATATGATAGCCAGATACGATCACCATAAGTGCTGCCCAACTATCAGCATGAGCAAGTACAACTGCTGCTATCAACCAATTAGTAAGCATCGAGCGCCTTGATAAATTATGTACAGGATCTAAAACAGCTAACCATCGCGGCATTTGCCCTACAGAGGCCATTGCAAATAGAATTCTTGACGAGGCCCCCAAATAAGTATATCCAGATGCCGAGGGACTTATCACACTGTCTGCAAGTAGTATCATCGCAAGAAAGTGCAAGCCAAGCAGTGTCGCCAAGTCCAAAAGCGGCGAGTCAAAATTAATCCCTTGCCAACCACCATTTTCTACCAGAAGATCGTTCGGCACTGAGGCCATAAAAGCATATTGCAATGCAAGATAAACAAGCGTCATTATTGTAATTGATAAAGTAACGGCCAAAGGAATATTGCGTTTGGGGTGTTTTATCTCACTGGCAAAGGCAACGCTGATCTGAAAGCCATTAAACGAATATATTAGACCTGCCCCAATAACAGCAGAAAAAGCGCTTCCAAATCCAAACTCCTGATTAGAGTCAATTGAAAAATTTGACCCACTTGTATCACTACTAAATACAACTATAAGCAATACGACTATTGCAAAGGTGGGAGTAAATATCTTCAGAACAGTGACAACATTATTGATCTTGGCAAGAAACCGTATTCCATAATAGTTAATCAGCAAATATACAAAAAGAATACTTAACGCGAGAACCTTCCCCCACGGAGTCAAGGTGTGATTGTCAATTAACAAAGAGGAATCTATAGCAGATGAGAGGTATTGGGTTGTTGCCTGCGCCTCGGTCGCAACAACCATTAATGTGCCAAACCAGTTAGCAAACGCAAACGGCATTCCAAAAATACTATTGTGCGACAATGCACTGGATTGAGCGAGGGCTCCTCGGACTGGGTAGAATGCAACGACACGGCTTAGGCACAAGCCAACCATCAAGACCAAAAGCGCCGCTAATATCCAGGCTCCAAAAGCCCAATTACCTGCATAGTTTGCCGTAAGCTGCGCACTAAATAACCAGCCCGAACCTATCATACAGGTGGCACTAAGCAGCGTAGCACTCAACAGAGAAACGCGTTTTTTTCCGCCTTTGGCACAACCCATATCGACCGTTTTCTATAGTGCTATGCAGGCGTCTTCTCTATTTAATCTGATAGCTCCTGCTACTAGTATCTTTAGTTTAGCCAGCCCAGTTCATTTCAACCAAAAACAGTAAATTATCTCTTTCTACTTCAGGTATAAGTCAAAATTAAAAATGGAGATATTGTATAGAAGCCTTTAAAGTCCCTATCGAAATTTGACATGAGCATCAACCCGCCTTTCCAAAAGCTTAGGGCTGCCTGCCGGGAGGCACGCTCAACGTATGCAGCAATGAAGATACAGAAAAGTTAACGCAACTATACAGAGGGCTAAAGGAAATCCCAGCGGTTGCACCTTTCAACATCAAGTTATTCTTTCAAGATTGACGTCATACGTCCCCGCATCCGCCAGAATTTTTCTGGCACATAGTTAGTCGCAAAAGATATAGAAGCCTTACATCCAGGAACAACTAAAAGGTAAGCCGTAGCCGCATCAGCAGTCACGCCACCGTAATGCAGTACCAACCATGGCTTATCTTGCTCCCCTAGATTTATGCCACCCACCCGCAATCGAGGAAATATTTTTTCTCTTTGATTTCTTCACTATGTAATTAGGCGTAGTCAACGCAAAACTTGGATTCAATAGATCAATTATTTTTTATATCGACACGCACTTTAATTATACAGAGACATACTTGACCCATCTCTCATTGGAGCATCCATAAGGGGTGCCCCATATAAGTTGCTAAAGTAGCGCAGCTATCACTATATCGAGGCTATCAAAATTTGGGTAAGTTCTTTGGGCATATCTAGCATCACATCATGACCACAGGGAAGGTTTATCGTCTCCCAACCAAGTTCTCTCTGGGCTCTCTCAAAGAACGGCCTACCAATTCCTGGTGCCCAGCCCGACGCATAGATGTATCGGTGCCGAGCTACTTGCTTCCATAAGCCCTGTAGTTGAATCGGTTGCTCAAATGATCCCAGAGGATGGTCGACACAGCGCCGATCCACCCACGCCTGATCTTGAATGTTAACCCCGAAATCTATTGCAGGACTTGGCGCTACGCGAAATCCATCACCCTGAGTTCTGGCAATATCCTGAAAACTCAACCCGACCTCTACAGGCAAAAGATCTAAGACGTTTTGCCCATCCTCTGGAACTAAGGCATCAAGATAGACAAGGGATCGTATATGCTGGTGCACCTTATCAGCCACACCGGTTATTACTACCCCACCATAACTGTGGCCACACAAGACAACATCCGTTAACTCTTCACATACGATAACACCCAAAATGTCTTGTATATGCGTATCCAGGTTGATTGTGTCATCTAAAAGGTGCGCCCTTTCTCCGAGCCCCGTCATAGTTGGGCTATAAACCTCATGGCCGTACCGCCTAAGAAACGCTGATACCCGCTTCCAACACCAGCCTCCCTGCCAAGCACCGTGTACCAGAACAAATGTTGCCATAAAGACTTAACCCCACGACCAGGCACTCCACCTGTATGAATTATCGCCACTTTTAGCTTCCACCCCCATCTCAAATGATAAACGGTTGACAGGTCTAGGACGCTTGACCTAGCATTATTGATTCTAGGTCAAGCGTCCTAGACCCTGTAATGCTAGTTAAAGAGGAAGTACAGCATGGCAAATCTATTTCAATCCTTCGATTTATCAGATCTTCGACTTACAAACCGCATGGTTATGGCGCCGATGACGCGAAATCGAGCGGACAAAAATGGAGTCGTAACACCTATGATGGTTACGCACTACCAACAGCGGGCAAGCGCTGGCCTAATTATCGCTGAATCATCTCCTATCTCTACGCAAGGTGTGGGATACCCTTACACGCCAGGTATATACACCGCTGATCAAGTTGATGGTTGGAGGAAGTTAACCCATGCAGTACATCAAGCTGGTGGGAAAATTTTTATACAGCTGCAACATTGCGGGCGCATTTCCCATCCTGACCTACAACCAGATAAAAAGGCCCCCGTGAGCGCATCTGCAATTAAACCAATTGGGCAAGCGGTTACCTACGAGGGGCATAAGGACTTTGCTCTTCCCCGTGCACTAGAAACTAGTGAGATTCCAAAAATCGTGGAGCAATTTGGCTTTGCTGCACAAATGGCTAAAGAGGCCGGCTTTGATGGAGTTGAAGTTCACGGCGCTAACGGGTATCTGATTGATCAATTTCTGCGTGACGGGACTAATCATCGCAACGACCTCTATGGTGGAAATATAGAGAATCGCATGCGTCTTTTAAACGAAATAATTGATTCCGTGATGGAAACTTGGCCTTCAAACCGTATAGGCGTGCGTCTAACACCAGAGAATAGTTTTAACTCAATGTCTGACTCTAACCCACAAGAAAATTTCGAGTATGTTTTAGAGCAGCTAAGTAACCGGAATATTGCCTACGTTCATATTCTGGAAGGCGATATGATGAAAAAAGAGAAAACCGTTAATTATCCAGCTTTACGCAAATGCTTTAAGGGTGTGTATATCGCGAATAATGGCTATAATCTCGAACTGGCCCAAAAATCCCTGAAAAGTAATAATGCCGATCTAATTGCATTTGGAGCACCATTTTTAGCCAACCCTGATTTAGTTTACCGACTAAAACAAGGCATATCACTCAATCAAGCCGATCACTCAACTTTTTACGGTGGAGATGAAAAAGGCTACACTGACTACCCATTTGCCTCAACCCAAATAGAAAATCAGTAAAGTAATCGATATGGAAAAAATAGACACCCGCGACCGAATCATCGCAATAGCAGATGACTTATTTTATCAACAGGGTTTTGAGCATACCTCATTCAAGGATATCGCTAATCTTTTAAATATTTCTCGCGGAAACTTCTACCACCATTTCAAGACTAAAGATCAAATTCTATCTGGTGTTATAGAGAGAAGATTGCAAAAAACCCAAGCAATGCTTGAAGATTGGGAAGCACAAGGAAATACATCTGAGCAACGGATAAAATGTTATATCCGTATTGTCATTACCAACTGGGATAAGATCAGAGATTTCGGCTGTCCCGTAGGTACTCTATCCAATGAACTTGCCAAGTTGAACCATGTAGGGCGAGAGGATGCCAATAAAATTTTCAGTCTGTTTCGGGAATGGCTAAAAACACAATTTACACAACTAAATCCCAATACTGATGCCGATAAACTAGCTCTACAGGTTCTCTCTTGGAGCCAGGGTGTTGCAACCTTAGCAAATGCTTTTCAGGACAAGGACTATGTTGAGTACGAAGTCAATAAAATGTGCTCTTGGGTTGACACATACAAGGCGAAAGCTTAGCGCTATTTACAAGGAACTATGAGTATATGTTTGTTATTTTGTTAAAATTTTCGGAAAAAAAATCACAAGCAGCAAAATATATGACTGGCCACAGAGAGTGGTTACAGAAAGGCTTCAATGATGGAATTTTTATACTGTCTGGAAGTATAAAACCTGGAATTGGTGGAGGTATCCTAGCATTTAACACCACTTATGAAGAATTGCTAATACGCATCGAACAAGACCCTTTCGTATCTGAAAAAGTGGTTAGTGCCGATGTCATAGAAATTGATTCATCCAAGGCTAGTCCGCAGCTTGAATTTTTATTAGACCCAGAGACAAACGGTTAGGTAATTAGTATGGCCGCGCAACTTATTCAAAGTCATGATGGTAAATACCGTTGCAACTGGTGCGCTTCTGCACCAGATTTCCTGGAGTACCATGACAAAGAATGGGGCTTTCCAGTTAGTGACGATTTTCGCCTATTTGAAAAGCTATGCCTGGAAGGTTTTCAGTCTGGTTTAAGCTGGCGTACAATTCTTGCCAAAAGAGAAAACTTTCGGGAAGCTTTTTATGGATTTAACTTTAATAAAATAGCCCGTTTTACCAATACAAATGTGGAAAAACTGCTATCAAATGAAGGAATAGTCCGACACCGTGGTAAAATCGAAGCCGTTATTAATAATGCCAAATGTGCCAGGGAAATCGTAAAGAAAGAAGGATCTCTTGCATCATTTCTCTGGAGATACGAACCTAAAAAAGAGATGCTTGGCAAGCCTCAGTCCATGTCTACCTCAAACGAATCGATCATATTATCGAAAGATTTGAAAAAGTTAGGCTGGAAATTTGTAGGTCCAACAACTGTCTATGCCTTTATGCAAGCAATGGGATTAATTAATGACCATCTAGAGGGATGTGTCACGCGATCTAAGATAGAGAGTGCAAGAAATAAGTTTGTAAAACCCTAATGCTTAACTAGAATTAATCCGCACGATCATAGGTAATCTATAAAAAGGTAGATCTTGATAGGGGATGTACCCAAGGTAAAAGATATTACCTCTGATACCTCCCTTATCTTACTCACCAAGCTGCTCACATATAAAATTGTATAGTAATTTTAACCGATAGGAGGACATACGGTCTCCAGGCCTAAGAGAATAGAGGTTTAGCTCAGCAGTTTGGAAGCCTGTCAAAATCGGGACTAATCGCCCCTCTCTAAGATCATCTTCAATGATAAAATGGGGGATCAGTGCAATGCCCTTCCCCTCTAACAAAGCACCATGGAGTAATTTACTGTTATTAGAAGTCAACCTAGGTTCCAGATAAATATCGAGCCATTTACCTTTATCTTTAAACTGCCACACGCTGGGTTTACCCGGTAGGGTATATACCAAACAGTGATGGTCACTTAATTCACGGGGGTGGCCTGGCTCCCCATATTGTTTAAGGTACTCAGGCGCCGCACAGGCAACTCGATGATAACTGGTAATTTTTCGGCATAACAAGGCGCTATCAGCTAGCTCATTAGTTAGCCGTAGCACAAGATCAAACTTCTCTTCTAGCACATTCACATAATGATCTCCCATTTGAATATCTAGAAGGATTTCCGGGTACCGATCCATAAACATATTCAAAATGGAACCGAACTTGGATAACCCCCAAGACATCGGGACGCCAATCCGTAACTTTCCTCTAGGGCTTTCATTGGATTCACACAAGTCATCCTCTAAAGCATCCCACTTGCTGAGCACTTCAAGTGCCCGCATGTAACACCGTTCCCCGGAGCTAGTCACCTGCATATGCCGGGTACTGCGGCGCAAAAGCGTGGTTCCCAGGCGAGATTCCAATCGCTCTACCGACTTAGAAACCCAAGCTGCAGACACACCCAAACGTTTTGCAGCGCTAGTAAAGCTTCCACACTCCACGACCGCACTGAAAACCCTCAAGCTCTCTAATTGATTAATTCCTGCCATATTCAATAAATAGTTGAAACTGTAATTACCTAATGCCTGATTTACACAACAATTCGTTAATTGTCAAAATATGAAAAATCTTAATAGGTAAGAAATATTTATGGCTACCAAATATCACAATCTATTCAACACCGTTGAAATCGGAAACTTACGTATTCCTAACAGGCTCGCAGTCGCACCGATGACACGGGTCAGCGCCGGGCTGGATGGTCGCATTGGTCCACTGATGGAAGAGTACTATGAGGGATTTGCCCACGGAGGGTTTGGGCTGATTATTACCGAGGGATTATATACAGATAGACTTTACAGTCAGGGTTACAAGTATCAACCCGGTATGGCCAATCACGATCATGCACAGAGCTGGAAGCCGATTATCACAAGGGTTCATAAGCAAGGAGCCCGGATATATGCCCAATTGATGCATGCTGGCGCCCTTTCGCAATATAACCCTTATACCAATCAAAATGCTGGCCCCTCTATGGTTCGTCCCCAGGGAAGTCAAATGCCCTTCTACTATGGAGAAGGCCCCTATCCCATGCCGGAAGCCATGACACAGCGAGATATTGCAATGGTTGTTGAGGGCTTCACTCAGGCTGCCCGCCTGGCACAACTTGCCGGCTTTGACGGTGTTGAGATACACGGTGCCAATGGCTACTTGTTAGACCAATTTTTAACCACCTATACCAACAAACGAAAAGACTGTTATGGAGGAGTACTCACTAACCGTTTACGTATTTACAAGGAAGCACTTGAATCAGTAAGGACAACGGTCGGAAAGGACTTTGTAGTGGGCGTTCGTTTCTCTCAGAAAAAAGTGAATGATACCAACTATATTTGGCCTGAAGGCGAAGCTGGAGCTGCCGAAGTTTTCGAGCTAATGAAGCAATGTGGTGCCGACTATATTCATACCACCGAACCAAAAATAGACACTCCCGCCTTTGAAAACAGTAACTCATTAGCATTTCTGGCAAGGAAATATAGTACTCTACCGGTTATTGCCAACGGCGGAATTACAGACCCAAAACTCGCAGCTCAGGTCCTAGAAAACAATGAAGCAGATATTATCTCGCTTGGTAAAACGGCCCTGGCCAATCAGGACTGGCCCAATACCATAAAACAAAATCAGACTCCAAAGAAGTTTACTTTTGATATGCTTTCACCCCTTGCGACACTGGAATGTGCTCGTGATTATTTTCAAAGAAACAGCTAAATAGTTATCTGAGGACGACGGAGGAATTTAATTACCCTTCCCCTCCTTGTAGACCAGACAATGGCTCTAAGCGAGTGAAGGGTAATCTTAAAATTAGCAACTTTAGCTTTCTGACACCTTAAATTGATTAGTTTTTATAATGGAAAATATCTAATGTTTTCAGAGATAGCTCTACCAAGTCAGCCGTTTGATCACTATCTACATTCTTGACAACGCTTATAGAGCGGGCATGATCAGGGCAAAGCATTAGCATGGTACTTCCGCCAATTCCTTCACCACTCATCAATTTAATGTTTGGATGCTCCTCGATAATTCTAATCAGCTCCACATCCTCCTCCGGATCATACCAATCGCTTAAACTGACAAAGTCAACAATCCAACCAATTCCGTAGCCTACTTCCTCACCACTTGTTAGAGTTCCTGGGCTAAAAAGCTCCGAAAGCGATTCATCACTCAGATAGCTACTATCAAGATGTGACATAGCAAACCTAACCAGGTCACTTGGTGTAGAGAGCATACCTCCGCCAGCATATTTATAGCTACTATTTATTTCTGGAGAGTTGATTAGACTTCCTCCCCAGTAAGAATAAGCTCTTTGCCTGTGGGAAATTATGGGAGAGTTTTCATCAAAAGTACTATTTTTGAGGTTCAAAGGATCAAATACTTCCTCTTGAACTAACTTCTTAAATTCAGTTCCTGATGCAGATTCCATTGCGGCGGCGAGCAATGTCCAAGCATAGGTCGAGTAATTAGAATCTGTCCCAGGGTAGAAAAGTAAATCGTCATCCTTAAAAAGATCTAACGCATCTATTGTGGAACTATACTCCACATTGTAAAGAAATTCCCCCAAAGATTGGTAGTGGCGAATCCCTGAAGTATGATTTGTTATCTGTCTTAAGCTAATATCAGCGTGTGAATCAGGCCAAGCCTCTACCAGAGAAGAGACATCGGTGTCCAACTCAATAATCCCTTGTTCTTTCAACCTCATAAGAGCAGCTGCTGTGATAACTTTCGAAACACTGGCGATTCTCAATTTGGTTCTTCTAGTCATTGGAACATGAGATTCGAGGTCAGAAAAACCATAACCTCTTGCCCATCGAACATGCCCATTTTCCCCTACAGCCACGCTAATCCCAGGCACAGACTCCTCAGAAACCGCATTTATAAAAAGACTATCCAAGTCACTCGTATGCGCTACTGAATTTTCAGCCAGAAATACCGAACATAAAGAAAGTACAGCACTTAAACTTATACGTTTGTACATATTATTAAATCCTTTTAACCTTCACATACTAAATAAAGACATTTACTAATTGACTTTATCACTCAAACATAACCCAGACAATTAAAAAACAACCATCAACTGAACTACATCTCTTTCATAACTCAACTCAATTATTGATATATTGCAGGATTGATAAGAATATACATGAACAGTTTTGAATTTAAGGAACATCATTCTCCATCCGTATATAGGTAGTCGTTGGCGACAATCAAAAGCACCAAATGACTGCAACCTGCGATATTGTTTTTATCTGATCAAGATTAGATAAACCTCAACATCTGGCGCCCTACCAATACTCAGAAGCATGTTGCATTTTTAATTTACATCTAAATAACTTCAGCAGTTTTTTTCTTCAGCTCTAGTTACTTTAGACTTACTTACACTACATTATCTGGAGTTAGGTCATTTGAATTCCGCTTCCCCAATACCCTAAAACAGATAAGTAATGACTAAAGTTATCGCTCCAAAACTGAAACCCAAAAAACACTCTTTATCTTTTGATAGTTTTCTGTAAATATTCACACTAGTCCTTATCCATATAGAGAATAATAATGAAGGATTATGTGATTATTGGTGGTGGTCATAACGGCCTGGTCTGCGCTTGTTATTTAGCAAAAGCAGGGAAAAAAGTAACGATACTTGAACGCCGGTCTATAGTTGGAGGGGCAGCAGTAACTGAAGAGTTCTACCCTGGATTTAGAAATTCTGTAGCAAGCTACACAGTAAGTTTACTCAACCCGAAAATCATCGAAGATCTCAATCTCCGTGAACATGGCTTGGAAATCAAGTTACGGCCACAAGCTAACTTCTTTCCACTTTCAGATAGTGAAAGTCTCTCTTTCCATAAAAGCATCTTGGATACACAAGCTGAGATTGCACGTTTCTCAGAAAAGGACGCAGCCACCTTACCTGACTTTTATGCCATGCTGGAAAACGTAGCAGATATTTTGCGCGACGAATTACTCCGCTCCCCCCCTAATGTGGGCGGTGGCTTTGTGGATTTAGTTCGTGCTGGGGGCTTTGGCTTAAGAGCGAAAAAGTTGAGTATGTCATCTCGTCGCGATGCACTTGACTTGTTCACCAAGAGTGCTTCAAGTGTATTGGATGCCTGGTTTGAAAATGACCATGTCAAAGCTGCATTTGCTTTCGACTCTATAGTCGGAAATTATGCAGCTCCCAGCACTCCTGGCTCTGCCTACGTGCTGTTACACCATGTATTTGGCGAGGCTAACGGTGAGAAAGGCGCTTGGGGACATGCTATGGGCGGTATGGGCGCTATCACTCAAGCCATGCGAAAAGAAGCTGAGCGCCTTGGGGTCAATATTCGTACAGATGCGGAAGTCAAAGAAGTTCTGGTAGACCGTAGTCGTGCCAACGGCGTACGACTTAGCAGCGGAAAAACTATTACGGCCGACAAAGTAATCGCCAATGTCGGTCCCAAGCTGCTTTACTCCCGGATGATTGACGAACAACACCTAGAGCCAGAGTTCCGCCGCCGCGTACGTGGATTCAGGGTAGGTTCCGGTACTTTCCGTATGAATGTAGCACTGTCTGAACTCCCAGACTTCATCTGTAAGCCTGGAACTCACCTACAACAGCATCATCAATCTGGGATAGTCATTGGTCCAACAATGAGCTACTTGGAGCAGGCCTTTGTCGATGCAACTCAATACGGCTGGTCAACACACCCCATTGTAGAAATATTGATCCCCTCCACCATCGATCCTACTCTTGCTCCAGAGGACAAACATGTCGCCAGCCTATTTTGCCAGCAATTCGCTCCAGAACTTCCGCAAGGAAAAAGCTGGGACGACTATCGTGACCAAGCTGCAAAAACAATTATCGATACCGTCACCCAATATGCCCCCAATTTTCGTGATGCGGTAATCGCCCAACAAATTCACTCACCGCTAGATTTAGAGCGCAAATTTGGCCTCATGGGAGGTGATATATTCCATGGCGCCCTAGGACTGGACCAACTGTGGAGTAACCGCCCCTTTATGGGCTTTGCAGATTACCGCACACCGATACAGGATCTATATCTCTGTGGCTCAGGCAGCCACCCGGGAGGCGGCGTTACTGGAGTACCTGGGCATAATGCTGCCATGGAGATTCTCAGAGATAGATAAGAGTGGCCTGCAGTATGCGGGCCCTTTATCGCTTTACTACCAATTAGCTTTGATTCCAACTAGTAGCTCTAAAGATTCTGCTATTTTAAATAGTTGGAACACCTATTTCGAACACTTCACAGATTCCTCTGACGCTACAAAATATATGAGTGCCAAACAGTTATTTCCTTTGAGGATGATTGAATATCTAGTGCCCAGCGCCACAAAAACCTTTATTTTGATTATCGCCCTCTACCATTTATAGCCATCAAGGTTCTTCACGATTTTAACGGGTATCTGCCGCCGCAGCTGATTTAGAAAACAGCACTTCTATAACAGTTTATTTATCTTGTTGGTTCCTACACTTCCGATCTCTATATCTCTTACATAAACACTTCCTATTTAAATAATAACCAAGATCATATGCAGCCATAAGCTGAGCAAGTGATAATCTTCAGCTGCGAGAAACATTGGATAAATGACATAGACCTCACTATGAACCAATTAATTTAATATTCGCATACTAAAAAATCTTAGCTTATTCACTCAATACTTTAACAAATATTAGCAACCATAAAACCCTCAACACCTAAAGCAATTAATATAATCTTTTAGGCAAATATTTTCTGCTTTCTCTCGCATAAAAACTGGCGCCGGTTATTTTCTAATTAACTATCATCGAGTTGTAAACATGTACGGCGGTACTATATTATGCGCCCGCACATAAATTAAGTGCGAAAACAAAAATGGCTGTACCACTACTTAAAACCTATTAATTTAGAGGGATCAGATATGAACAGAAGTCATATTTTTCTTTCATTGGTAGTGCTCTCAGGGGCATCCCATGCAGCCCCCCTTTACAACTTTGTTGAGATGGACCAAACCGCAAGTTTTATAAGCGGTCATAATGTTGCAAAACAACCGGCAGTCAATGATGCCGCAGTAAGAAAAGAATATACGTTAATGGAACGCACCTCTTCTTTAAGTGCTGTTTCGGTTACTCCAGACGGTAGGCAATATACTGCAGAAGTAGATCAAGAATCCTTATCGCTATTGGAGCAAGCGATAGCAATTATTGAATCTCATGGTTTGGATTCAAGGATTTTTTCATCAAAAGGACAGACGCCCACCATGATTCGTGGTGAGGAACAACTGCTCCCCACAGTTGTAATTGGTACCGACGATAGAGTTCAAATCACTAATACCGTGCAAAATTCTCACTGGTACAATGGCCGCATTGATGTAGGCTGTACCGGTACATTGATTACCGCAAAGCATGTGCTAACGGCAGGACATTGTGTTTCTGATGGCTCCGGCAACTGGTATAGTTCTCTTGATTTTACAGTGGCTCAATCTGGTAATTATGAGCCCTGGGGGAGTGAATCCTGGACAAATGCTGTGACTACCAGTGCTTGGCATAATAATTCAGATACGAACTATGACTATGCAATTATTGTGTTAGCGGAACCACCACACAATGGATATTCCGGATGGGGTGTCTATTCTGGCGGCACTCATAGTGTTACTGGATACCCTGGAGATAAGCCATTTGCTACTATGTGGACAGATTCCGGTAGCACGTCTTCAAGTACATACAGAGTGTGTTACACATTAGATACAGCTGGCGGTCAGAGTGGCAGTGGGATTAAGGATACGTCCAACAGTGTTCGCGGAATCCACACAACTGGATCATCCTCGCAAAACTGCGGAACGCGTATAACCAGTTCCGTCTATAACACTTTGCAGGATTGGATTGAAAATTACCCATAAAGTAAAATTAATTCACCCAAATTTAGAATAAGGCGCCCTTGGGCGCCTTTTTTAAAAGTATGAGAACGTTCATTTCTTTAATATTTTTTCTAAGTGCATGTGGAATGATGGCAGATGATGAACCCGAATGGCAGCGAATAATGGTGCGAGGCAGCCTAAATACACCTGATCCAGTTTTACAGGAAGTACAGCGTCTGGAAGAATTAGGAAAGGTAAAAGATGTAGTTATTCTTGAGTCCTATCCATTACAGATATGGTTTAGTTCCGATTTTGAGACAGCCGAGAAGCTGAAGTCCCTGTCAAATAAATATAGTTCATCTCACTAGTTTTCTCTTTACCTACGCGCGAATGATAATTTTTTATAGGTTCGTGTTAATAGTAAAAACCCGCCACAGCAGATTATAGTTCCAAAACACCGAAATTAATCTAACGACCTTTCCTCCTTGTTATTCTAGCTCAGGTTTTTTCCGATCATAGCAGTGCTCCACCAATCAAGGAATAATGAGCTTTAAACAGAAATCTACTCCTCAGCTAGCAATAAGAGCATATGCAGCTCGAAACACTAACCGGAGATCGTCCGGTCAAGTGATAGTCCCTACTGTTTGCTATAGCTCTTTTAGGAGGGATAGTAGTGAAGTCGCGTAACTAACACAGGCCCAGCCACTCTCATTTCTCTGATCTCCCTTTTTACTTCTCTAGGGCTCGTTGAATCGCAGGACCAAGTTGGCGCTTCCGTGAGATCACCCCCTCAGCAACAACCATGTCATCGACTACATGATCTCCAAATGCCGAGATAACAACAGCCTTATCTTGGCCATCACTCCAAAGCAGATAAGATCGATTTTCACGAGTGTCAACGATTGCGAAGATCAAATGATCGATACTTTTCTCTTTCTTTATCTCGCCCATAGCAGATTGCAGCTCGTATCTCCTATTAATCAACGGCTGGGCTATCAGCGTTTCAGCAACACCGATGCCAACTTCTTTTCCCCCAAATTCAAAGTCCTTATAGTCGAGTAAAATGATATCCTTAGCCGAAAAGCCACCCAAATCAGATTTTGCCATCAACATACGCTCTGCGAATTTATTGATATCATCTATGCCAGCTCTCTTGGCCAGTATTTGAACATAAGCTCTATCGTATTCAGTTGTGGTAGGTGATGTCAGGTTAACCGTATCCGAAAGAACTGCGGCCAACCCCATACACGCCAAATGAATCGGCAGTTCAATGTCAAACATGCGTGCATGGTCAGCCAAAATCGTGGCGGTCGATCCCCAGGGCCTTATCTCTATACTAATTACATTCGGAATATTAATTGGTGATCCGCCAATCGCATGATGGTCGATTATTGCTACAATCGAGTCTGGGTCAATTCCAGTTGGCAATTGTGTGCTTTGATTAAAATCAACTAAGCCAACAGTTTTTCCTGAAAAATTTTCGATTATTTTTGGCTCATCAGCACCACATTGATCAATTGCAAAGCGAGTTTCAGGATTAACTTTACTGGGCGTCCCAGGCTTACCACCATAAATAAAGGCTGCTAGTAAGCTTCCGCTAACAGAATCAGTATCGGGGACTTTATGTCCGATCCAAACTAAATTCTGCCTGCTTTTTAACTCCTTCCTCAAATAGTCAGCAGTAGATAACTTATCGCCCTCCAGTTCTGAAGAACTGGATTCCTGCGCGTTTGATGTGACACCCACAGCTAAGCTAAGTGAAAATATGACTCTCAAAAACAGATTGGGAAAACCCTTTGGTCCGTACTTACCTAATGTCGCCAGACATAAAATCAAAAATCTCATTGGCACCCTCCACAGTCATCTAGCGGCAGTGAAATAGAAACTTTGATAGATAGCCATTGTTGCAACCAGCCATACCATTTCCTCACCCGGCTACATATTAAGTGGATCGTAAAATTATTAATCCTTTCTAAATAAACAGGTAGGCAGTTCGTAATATAGACAAGGTGCAAGTATTTAACGGACAGGCCAGCTATATGCCTGCTATGCCGATGCAATTTGTCGCATGCGGCTACAACTAAGCATATTCCTTCGCAAGCTTTGCCTAATAATTCAACTCTACTTTTAACTAAATACGCGCTAAGGACATCAGTTACCTATGAATATAAAGTATAAGCCGTCAGTCCTATTGACAAAGGATCAGAATCTTGCTGAACGTTAGGTAATTATGCAGATAAATATGATTGACGAAAAACCTACCATGAAACACCCAGACATCTCTTGATGCAACATCTCTGAATGACCTTCTGATCAGCAAAAGATTACATATCTCGCTAACGCGCCGCCTCTATCTAAAGTCATCTATTTTAAAAGGGCAAAAATACTCTTGTTTAAAATCTGACTTTTTACAACCGAAGCTCAGAGTTGTTGCACTCTCTTAGCATATTCAGACTTTCTCTTTCGGTGACTTTTGACTCATGTATAAGGTTCTACACCATGAATTGGGTGCGCTTAAACTTATCATAACTTGGCTCTCCTTAACCCTCAGCATTGCGGATGAGACTTTAGTACCATTTCTCAAGTTTTCTCCTGCCCATCACTTTAAAACTAACATTCTCGCTTTCTTAAATGATCAAAGTTTGAGCACCATTGGTGCTGGTAGCTTGGACCTTAAAGTTTGAAACGAATGCGGAGCCGCTTACCGGTATTTCACGGCCCTAACAACCAAATCAGAGATGGACAGCCTTCATGACTTATGCCTGTCCAGTACTGATACCTCACTTAAATCTTTGGATGTCCTTAATAATTCTTTCTGAAAGGCGCTTAGTGTTATAATTTTCGTATTGTGATAATAACAAGGTGTAAAAATGGCAAAGTATATTTACCTCCCCGTAAACAGTGAAGAAATGCTAGAGTTTGCGGAGAATATGGCGAGCGCATGGAGTATTCCGAAGAATCATATTCTTGCCAACAAGGTCACATCTGGTATTGGTAAGTCTATGTACCGCTGGATTGATAAGTGTCTCAGTAGCCTCAAATCTGGTGATACTCTTTATATTGTTTCTCATGGTACTGGCGCTGGTGATGCTGAGCAAATTGGTGCTCAACGCAATAACGGTAAGAATAAACAAACCAAAGTTTTCGAGAGAGGCGTAGAGTCGTGGCAGGGTGGAGAATGGAAAACCTATACCCCGACGCAACTAGCAGCTACTTTGGTTAAAGAAGGTTTGCCTGGTAGTTTTGTGGACTTGCATCTCTGTGCTTGCGGGTCAGGTTATGACGGTGAGAGGCTAAGGCCCTGGGCACAGCGTTTACGTGAGGCGATGGCCACTACCCATAAAAGCCTAGAGGTTACTGGGTACCTTGGTTGGTTTGATGCTACTGGCAGCTCTGTCAAGATTAAGGTTAATACCAAGTATTATGATTTGAATGAGCGTGCAGTGACCTTTTCTTAAGAGTTATTAGCTAAAGGTTACTGTAGACATCTGCAAGGGTGTTCAAAGCTCTGTATCAGCCTAACACCTATAAGCTTTTGTATTTCTCCTGGCGATCTGGAACGCGGATCGCCTGCTGCCATAGTGCTAGATTCTAATTTTGAGTTGGGCTCGTCCAGCATCCGAGACTTTTAGTTCATAGAAGTAAAGAAGCCTCTGTAAACTATAGTCTTGGCGAAACACTTTCGGTCTTAACAAGCTCCAAATTAGTATATTTTGGGTGTACAGCAAAGGTGATTTTCGGCGCTTCCTCTCACTAATCTAGCCCTACTCCAAGCACTTCACGCCACAATCGCCTTATTTCCATCCAACAACAAAGTTTTCCAGAATCTGAGCACAAACTCCAATTATTTTACACTCCTTGATTCCAAATTAGAGTAAAGATTCAACAGAAGTGATTCTTGTCGCATAACTAACTTCTCCTTTCAGTCTTTGGCTGTTCTAAATCATCTCTGTATCTGTATTTAATAAAGAGCAGGAACTGCTTAATTAAATATCCTTTATAAAAATTTTTCTGCCCAATAGTTATTACTTGAATATTTTACGTTATCAAGAATGTGCACAAGGGCCTTAGTAGTATTTTGAGGCAAATGTGAATCGCGATGGTAGATAAAGGCTTTGTATACCCATTTTTGATTACTTTGCCGTACACCAATCACTGTAGCTCTATTTCTTTCATAACCAAAGTAAGCGTAACCATATGAATTGTTATCATCTCCTCCTATAGATAATCTGCGTATTTTCAATTTTTTATCACTATTATTTGTTAACACAGAATTCTCTGCAACATTTCGCGTGCTAGAGGTTGGAGTTTGATACATTGACGTTCCTGCATCGAAAGCAACATGGCATACAGATTGATCAGTCATAGTGAATCGGCACCCGGAAAGCTCCATGGTTAAAAAAAAGTTGACATCCGGTAAAGACTCATAAACTCTGCGATTTGTATGCGTGACTTTATTAGCTTCGTAAGGAAGCCAGTACACCCCAATTCGGTATTCATCGCACTGATCATCTTTTCCTTCTAAAGTAAATCTTTTTCCGTCATTTGTTGTTGCTTTAAAATATTTCACACCGGCTACTCGATAAGAGAACCCAGAGGTTGAGATACGAATACTTTTTATCTCACTGTTGTCTGTTTGTTTAGCTTCATTAACCCTATCCCAAAGTACATCTCCAATATTGAAGAAATATCTTATTGCCTCTAGACCAGCCTTAGAATAACCTCCATGTACCTCTAAGAAAGAGGAAATTCTGTCAAGATCAGAACGTGTTATATGTTTTTCCCTATTTATCCCCAAGCGAAGCGCTGCGTAGTCAAGCGCCTTCTCTGGAAGTTTAAGTTGGCTACAAATCGTATCAAGTTTCATAATCATCCTTTTTAATTGAACTTATACTTCTTCCACAGTAACTTTTAATACTTCTAATATTCCCCATTTATTTCTATTCAAATATCATTCAAGGTAATGCTATTTTTTTATCGGCATAGTGGGACACGAATTCCTTTCACCCCTCAATAGGCCAGCAATAAAAATATAGACATTTATACAACTCCCACAAGCACAATTAGTTAAACTAATAGGAGTCGCAATAACCACCTACAAGCCTCGTTCAGTAGTTGAAATAACTATCTACGATCAATAATTTTTTTTACTTTACCAGATTTGTTACTTATTTCCCCAGGTTGCAAAATTTCTATATTGATTCTTGAGGCCGCTTCGAGCCCAAGGAAAATCATACGAAGGGTTACATCTGAACTGGTGAGATTCTTATAACATTGTCGCGATAAATGATCTTTATCTCGATTATCGACAGATTCTTTTGCTTCAATTTCAAATGCCAAATGATCGTGTCCATCAACTTTTTCGATGATACAGTGGTAAAATGAGCTAAGGCCCGTGACGGCAGTGATAGCTTTTTCTAGCGCAATTGGATAGACATTCCCACCATTGATTGTGAACATATTATCAATACGCCCCTTGATGGGACCCAAATAGGCTCCGGGGTGGCCGCATTCGCAAGGGCCTTTGTGCATCTCCACCAGATCATGAGTGTTATAGCGAATCAGTGGAAGGGCTTCACGTTGCAGAGCGGTTATAACTAATTCTCCAGTAGCACCATCTTCACATGGTTCTCCTGTATCAGGGTCAATAACTTCTGCATGAAAGAAGTCTTCCCACACATGTAAATTATGATGTTGGCATTCACTTGCTATCAGCCCAAGCTCAGTGTTTGCATACATATTAATCAGCCTGGCGTTGAATAGCATCTCATAGTGGCTCCGAAATTCTTCAGAGAATAGTTCACCCACCATAAATATATTGCGTATATTTAAGGACGCTAGAGATATATCCTTCTCCAGACAGTGGCGTTCGAGCCTAGGTAATAAGGAAGGAAGGCAGACCATATAATCCAGCTGATACCTTTGAAGGCTCTGTAGCTGATGGTCTACCCCAAGAAATGAATCTGCAGGAATAGTGAGGCCAAATATTTCTGCGGCAGCATGACAAATCATACCACTGGGCCAGGGACCATAAGTCATTGCACACAAACACTTATGGGACGGCTCGACACCTGTAAATAGGAAACTGCGTGCTTGTGAGATTATTGCATTATTAATATCTTTGCGGGTATAAGGTACATGTTTGGGAGTACCAGTGCTACCCGATGTGTGGCAGTAGCGTATGATATCGTCAAAAGCCATACTCACTGTCGGCATAGGCTTTAAAAATATTTCTGAGCTTATAATCGGCAGTTGTTGTAAATATTTATAGCTTTGAATTGCCTCTATATCAACTTTGTTTTGTTCAAGTAATTCACGATAGTAGTTAGACTTTGCAAAAGCCTCATTGAGCAGCCACCTGAGTTGATTATTCTTAAATGCCTGCTGTTCATTTCTAGACTGACTATTTTGGTGCAAAAAATCTGCCAGTAGTTCACTATAGTTCATAAATACACTAGTAATCTATTTATAGATATTTAATTGGTCGTTCTGCAGAAAAATGCACACGGTGTAATTCCCGTCGTTGATTGTAGTCATTTACTGCATAGTGTAAGACTTGGTGATTATTCCAAAGCACTAGGGTGCCGGGGCGCCATTGCACTCGGCAATTAAACTCAGGTTTTTCGATGTGTTTAAATAGATAATTTAGCAGCCCCGAACTTTCATCAGGTGTCATACCCTCAAAATGCGAGGTGGTAGTCCGATTCAAGTAGAGAAAAGGCTTACCAGTTACAGGGTTTCTACAAACTGCCGGGTGTATTGCAGATTCCAGTGGCATTAATTTTAGTGCCCGCTCTATACCAGAGCCACCCTCACCTGAACTTTCCATTAACTTTAATAATGGTTGTTTCTTGAGCATTAGCTCTGTGGTATGTATCACATTGAGGGATTTAACTACTTGCTGCATTGCAGTTGAAAGGCTCTCGTAAGCAAGTGTTGAACTTGTAAAAAGGGTATCGCCTCCTCTGTTGGGAATATCAATACCATACAAAGCTATCCCTTTTACCGGCTTCGAATAATATCCCTGATCATGATGCCAGATCCCACCAGTATTTTTCTTTTCACCGATCTCTTTGATAATTCTAGCAACTTGTGGGTACTCCTCAGAGTGACCTTGAAAAAAGAAATAATTTTTTTGAAGTTCTCCAAATAAGCTGCAGAAGTTGACAAATGCTTGTGTATCAAGGTCCATATCCCTGATAACCAATAGCTCATGCTCATGCCATAGGTTTTGCAATGTTAGTCCTGTACCTTGATCCACATCCGCTAGCTCTTTTGCTTGAATCTCAATACCGAAATTACCAGTCAAATAGTTAAAATTCATAAAATGCTCTCGATCTCGGTTGTTGTAAATTGTGACCAGTTCGACAATTTTAACGCTTCGGGTAAACCACCTGTTGAGCGCATCATTGCGGCTCTAGCTGAACAAAAAGTTGCTGCGCGAACAATTTCTTTTAACGTATCCAGCTGGTCATTAACATTGTTAAGAGCGGCCATTCCACAGGGCACGAGGTCCTGATTATTGCCTTCACATGAGAAACTCATCTGACGCACCGGTGTCGACCTGGCCTTTATTTCCTGGAACAAAGCCGACGTTAACTGGTGAATTCCTTTACAGTGATTGAAAGATTCAACACTTAAATTATCTGGCAAACCTCCGTTAAGGCGATGATCCATCAAAATCAATATCTGTCGATCAAGCATTTCAGATAGACGATGGATAATTTCCAGCATAAATTCAGCGGAAGCTGCCAGACCAATCGCATAAAAGAGTCCGCCATGCCAGGGACCAGACTCAAGAATTAGGGGGTTGTCGGCGACGGCTAGAGCTTCGGAACGAATTTTAGCTTCGGAGTAATCCAATAAATCAAGGCAGTGCCCAAGTATCTGAGGAGCACAGCGAACAGAATAACGAGCTTGTAACAAAGTTTTCTTGCCTTCAACAATCTTCGGCGATTTTAAATAGTCACGTCGTAGTTGTGTCAGCAGGTTACCTGCCCGAGCGTAGCTGGTGTGTACCTCCCCATAATGCAAACCTTCCGAGAAATGTTCATCTCCGGTGCCTATCGCCAGGGACATAAGCGCAACAGATTTAAAACAATCCCTTAATACCTTCCTTAATTGATAATCATGTTCGATAGCCCATGAAGCCATCATGGCATTGGTATTTACTAGACCAATTACGTCGCGAGGGCCCTTTGGTCCATCCTCGAATAGAGGAGATATGGCATGGGCCATAGAAATTAAGTCACCACTGGCTCCCAAGCTACCTTTTCGAGGAACTCTGGGAAGAGTTTCACTGTTTGCCAGGTTAAGAAGTGCTTGATAAGTAGAAGGATGGATGCCAGATAAGCCATGGGCCGTTTTCCGAGCTTGTAGTTTCAACGCGCGCCTGACGACCGACTTCGGCAGAGGAGTACCGATACCAACTTGTAAATATTCCAATAGGTTGACTTGGGTATTTTTCCATTGATTTGGATCTAGGGTATTTCGCTCATTCTCACCATAGCTAGTGTGTAGGCCATAAATGGGGTTATCAGTATCATCGATCTGATCTTGAAGTAATGCATAGGAGCGTTTAACTCTGGAAATGTCTTTGTCACTCGCGAGAATTGGGTTGTGTAGATATCCCCACTCATACCAAGTCTGCAAAGGAAAAGTTAAAGCTAAACTAAAATTAGCTTCAGAGGATACTGTATTACTATTCGCTGCTACGGGATAGCTGAGAGATGGCGTAGACACTCTAACTCCAAAACTTTTTGAATAAATAGGGAGTAAAGAAATTAACATGAGTATAAAAACATGAAAAATAGAAGTCGGCGCTGGTTGCCATAGACAATATCTATGGCAACCAAGAGTATGTCGATGTAGACTCGATAGCTGCTTTTAAATTAAGTCGCTAAATAAGTTAGGCTCTATGTTTCCACACGCTGATGAACTTAATTACTTTATTGAAGTTGCAAAAACAAAAAATATATCCAGGGCAGCAGAAAGATTGGGGATTAGGCAGCCGAGTCTGAGCGCTGCTATCAAGAGGCTAGAAAGACAGCTAGGGACTGAAATAATAATACGAGAAAAAACTGGTGTTCAGCTTTCACGTGCTGGTCTTAAGTTGTTAAAGAGCGCTCAGCAGCTATTAGATGATTGGGATGAGGTTAAGTATTCTGCGCTGCGAGAAAATAAAGAGGCCGTTGGTCATTTCACCATTGGATGTCACAGCTCGATTTCACTACATATGCTACCTGATAGCCTTCCTGCTTTTATCGCACAAAACCCAGGTATTGAATTGAGCTTCCAGCATGCACTTTCTCGCGAAATTGTAGAGGCCGTGATCAGCTGGAAAATCGATATCGGTATTGTCGTAAATCCTGTATCTCATCCTGATTTAGTAATCAAGCACCTTTGTCACGATGTGGTTAGTTTTTGGCATAATCCTAAGAAAATTCAATCTAGAGAAGTACTAATATATGATCCAGCACTGATGCAGACGAACTGGCTGCTGAAAACCATATCTGAAAGCAATAGATATAAGCAATATATAAGATCTTCAAGTCACGAACTAATCACAAAAATGACATTAGAGGGATTTGGGGTTGGTATTATTCCTGGTCGAGTTGCACAGACACATGGAAGAAATCAGCTCGAATGGGTAAGTAAAGACCAACCAGGCTTTAAAGATGAAATATGTCTGGTGTATCGGCGCGAGATAACTCATAGCATGGGTGCAAAGAAATTAATTGAAGAATTTAAACTTACTAACTATGAAAAAAATTTCTATTAGATACAATTGAAATAAAACTCAAAAACCATAAAATTATCAATAATATTTTGAGCTGCAGAGCACTACTGGTTAATATCCATGCAATTTAAGCAGCCTTTCAATTGTGAAAATATAAAAGGCTTTATCCATTTAATACAAGAGTAGTTTACGCTCGCGAGCGAGATATTCCCGAGATGATATTACTTATCCCAGGCCACAACACGAGCAGGCAGAGGGTAGCCTAGACCGTCCGAATGGAAGTAGCAACGTGCCTGTGATTGTTAGCTGCCTTTGCGTAATTACTCATTATATATTTCCTGTATCTCAGTATAACCAACTACTCTTGAGCCTTCTCGAACCTGTAGATTGGCACCTACCTCTAGGCATTTTGGATATGCTTCTAGTTTAATGAGAACGTTATCATTCCCCAGCCTACTAATATTGATTTACTATCTAATCTTTCAAACTTCATACATATAACGACTTAGTCAGCAGTATTTTGGTTATATTAGAACTTTAACGTAAGGTGGCGCAGCCATGACAAAACGGAGCGTAGACCAAAACATCAGACGCGATAACTATTATGTATTTTTAGCTCTTCGCTTAATTATCTCTTTCAAGTTCCACACATTGACATATTTTACCCCGGCAGGATCACCAGCCTTAACCCAATACCGCCCACGAGGCCATTCAAACACATCTCCGCGTTTTACAACCACTGGCTCCGTATTAGAAAATGTTAATTCACAGCTACCAGATATAATAAAGCATATGCAATTTTCAGAAGAGCCTGAAAATTTGCTACTGGCATCATACTCGTACGGACTCACGCGAAACTCACTTTTGCCTGGGTACAAAGTACGAATTTCTTCAATGTTCTCTTTATAGACTTCACTTACAGGAAACTTTCGTATATTAATACTCATTGCTCATCTACCACACATAGCATGAGGTACAACGGCCACGACAAGCGAAGCTTGACGGGTCCGCTGGAGGCCGAAGCCCAAAACATTGGGCAACCTTTTGTTATATATTTTCAGCTATTTTCTTTATAAAAATTATTTTACTTTGCAGGGGACTGCCTTTGTTTTCATACCCACACACTTGATATCCGTGAGATATAAGAAGATGCAGCATTGAAGGAAATCTATTCATCGATTTAACGCTAATAGACTTAAACCCTTTGTTCATCACCCACTGCTCTTGAAGCTCAAGCAGAGACTTTCCTATGCCTCGGCCTCGGTAATCTGGGAGGACTGCACCAGACCAACTATAAAACTCTGTTTCGGATACTTTATAACCAATTTTGTAGCCTACTTTCTTATTACCAATTGAAGCTACCAGTAATAAGTAAAGGCGCCCCTCTAATCTTTGCTCTATTTTATCTTTACTATTTTTAGTGTCGAACTCTGGAATCTCAGAATTGATCTGTATGACATCTTCTATCGTGCCTTCGCTGAAGGAAATGTTCATGTCGCCACCCCGGTTGGTGCATAATGTTCGGCTCTGCGTTAACCAAAAGCGGAGGCCGCTTTTGGCTGGAACTTTTATATCTGACAGCATCCGATTGTTAGGGACGCTGATTTCTTAGCTCAATTTCACCAAATGTCATATAAACAAGAGGTCCACTCGCATCAGCTCTGTAAGCTCCATTTGCTTCAGCCAAACGACTGGCAACGGCTGAAAATTCCCATGCTTGATCTTCGGAAACATGGACCTTTTTTGAGGTAAAGAGCTTTATTCCGTGCTTTTCACCATACTCTTTAACTAAACGTGAATGTTGCTGAAGAGGTTTTAGCACTGAAGGGTGATCCCACCCCCATAGAAAGCTTCTATCTTTCGGATTGTAAGTACCTATTATTTGAACAGGAGCTACAGCGATCCGACCATCCTCAAGCGACCAAAATATAAGGCCTTTGTCTTGGTCGACATTCCATGTTTTAGCAGACCCCAGACCCCATGTCTTATCGTGAGCATCAGTTTGAATTCTTAAACCTTCAATGCTCCCTTCAATAAACTTTTCGACCTCCACAGAGTAACCTCCAGCATGCGTGTTAATTGATATGAATAGTACAAATATAACTGATACTAAATTTTTCATAACTCTCTGATACTTGATTGCCTTAACGACTGGTTTTTGAGCTGAATTAGAGCAGCGAAAGGATTGTGATTGTCAAACGCAGAGCTAAGCAAGAATCCCAGAACTGAAAACCCAATAGTAAATTGGACCGCAAACAGCCCACCCTGCGACTGCAAATTTGAAAAAACTATCCCGCCTTGGCGCCCCTATACTTGCAAGGCCCGTAAGCTCTTTCTCTTGAATTGGTTTTATAAGCCTGTAGGTTTTTACCAGCAGCCATCCAACCAGAAGTGGAAGTAATGTCAACAGAATGATAGTGCCGATTGTAAGTAAAGCTTCAGGTGATGATTTTCTCATTTATCTTATCAACTATTTAGAGTATTGGGGGTAAATATACCGAGCGCACGCCAGTGCGCCCGGTGCTTTTACTAGTTAGGCTTAGTACCAAATCGCCCACCAAAAGGCGGCAGTAGCTACCATACCCACATAACACATGAAAACAGCAGGCCTATGACATGTACATAGCTGGACAAGCCTGTTCCAGCTGGTTATGTGTCGCTTTGTTTTCCATGGTTTCTAGACTTCAACATAGATTCAAATAAAAGTATTAAAAAAGCGCCACTTATAACTGGTAAAATTATTCCGAAAATGAAAAAAATAGCAGCCCATAAGCGACTACCTGTCTTGTAGCGTCTATAGCCCTCTATGAACGGATACAAGAGGAATCCTATCAATACGCTATATATGATGAACTCCGGAACCCTCAGTAAAGCTCCGCCCCCTAACCTTTCCAGGCCGAGGAGGTAGATTACCGGATAAAGAAGAACGGCCAGTACAAAAATAACTAAAAGATAAAGCCACTTACTCAAAATTCATATCTCTTCATTGGAACACATAACACTAAGCTTAGGGGTGGGCCACGCAGTGAGCCGCCCCAGCAGCCAAAGGCTGTGACAACAGTGCTCTATTATATATTTATACGCGCCTTTATTGATTTGTAGGTAAATATTATTGCACTGAGAGCAGCACTGTAAATAAACGAGAAAATACCAAACACTATTACCCCTGTTATTAAACCACCCTCAAATTCAACGTTTAGGACAAATGCACTAATGACAGCCAAAACTAAACATATGAATGTGGCAAGATACGGATTGATAGAAAAGATATTTGGCCAGAACCTCTTGCATAAAGCCCAGATCAGCAATGACGGACCTAGAAACACTATCTGTAGGATGATGCCAATCACTAAGAACATTAATTCTATCAACCTCTACCTAGATATATAACAACTACAACGGGGGCTGCTGCGTAGTGTAGGCAGTCCCGCGAAGGGCCAAAGCCCCTTAACAACCTGCTTGTATTTGTTAACTTTGACCATATTCCGATAACAGTTCCAGAGCTATAAAAGCAGGCGTTTTCCCAATGCCTTTAGAATGAGCAGACACTTCATGATGAACCCTAGACCAACCATCAATTTCCAATAACTCTTTATTGGCTCGATCTGTCATTACATCAAACTCGTAGAACTCTTTTTTCTTCGTTAGCCATGTGCCCATCCATTGAGTTCCATACTGCTCAAAGATTTCGGAACAATTCAATAGAATTCCCTCATTCGCGGACATCCCCTTTTGGGACAACAGCAAGCTCAACCATGGGTACATACTTTCATCATTTATAAATTTGTCCGCGCACTCTTTCATTTCAAGGAACGAGAGTTCATTTTGTTGTTCAGTATTCTTGTTCCGTATTCGGCGAAGCTTTTCGATATTCATGATAAAGTTAACACTCTAAAACCGGCAGCCGGAGCGCAGACTCTCCGGCACGCGTCCTTCGCGCGTAAAGTTAATTAGTATGTTATGAATTTCTCTCACGCAGCTCCCCGATAAAACTATCTACTAATGACTTGCGAACCGACATTGGCCAGCTCACTGAAAATGTAAAGGGTATTCGCCAGGTAACCAGAAAGCAGGTGATATATTCATCTTTACGCTTTATAAGTACTAATTTTCTATTCAAAGAAAGCTGACGAAACACGATATTGGGTAGTTGGCCCATTGAATCGGATGTGAAAAAGAATGAATCTAACCTACTTTTTTTCGAAAGCTTAGTCTCTAGAACCTCAACCCATTGTTTTCCATTACTTCTGAATATAGCCATTGTGTTGTTTTTTGAAAGGACTTCAAACTCTACGTCCAAATTCAAAAAATTGAATGTATACCTCATACCATTTCTCATAACGCCCTGTTAAGTGGCCAAAGTAATCGTGGTAAAGTGAGCGAAAGCGAACCACGCTTACTTTTGCTTGCGTTCATATTAATACTGGTAACACCCATAAAAATAAAATAAAACAGGAATTTACTGAACACAAAAGCCCCCTATAAGATGGCTTAAAACTCATTAGCTTCAGCTGATAAATTGAATGTAAGCTCCAAATTATAGAGTGAATAATAACCACCACAAACAGACTTGATAACGTCCAAAGTAACATTTCTACAGGACCAACTACAGTATCAGTTCTCGGCCAGTAATGACTATGACCATATAACCTCATGAGGCCATATACATAGACAAATGCAGTAACAACAAAACCTACAAAATATTTCATTAGGATTTCAAATTTTGGACTAGAAAGCATAACAGTTAATTCAAAAGAAGCTTCTTTATATCACCCTGCTTTATATTTCTACGCCCGATTTTCTTTTAAATCTCAATAAAATCAATAAGTTACCTTATTTTTGTGTAAATACGCAAGAATATATACAAAGCAGCGCCTTTATAATTCTGTATTTCTCAGCTTTACATCACCTTTGGCACCCTTTAAGTATCAATGAATTACTGAGTTTCAACCAGAAGTAGGAGCAGCTTCTGCTGGCTTTTGTTATTGAAAGTACAGCTGTACACTTTTTGATCAGCGCCAACCAATTTACATGGCCCAAAACTGATAATCTGAGGGTTATGGCTTGCTAGCCACTTGTGCCCTCTAAGCAACCCCATCACTGATATGTGTTTGCACGCGGTGTGCTCCATATCATCAGGCATAGCCTCCTATCCAAGCTGTAAGCCTAAACTTCACTGTGTTGTAAACACAGGTCGATCCCCTCTTCCTTGACCTTATTGATATCCTGATTTTTGTCACGCGGCGTCAACAGGTTCTCCTGTTGCTACCATTTTTATACGTGACGATAACGATTCTGAGGGGCTGGCTATACAGGTTCGGAAAAGCGTGATGGATTGAAATCTAGTGATGTGGAGGGGCACTTTGTATGTTAGGCGAGCCGCTTGAGGCTCCATTCAGGAAAGGATGAGCTGCGAGGAGCAGAAAAACCAAAGCATAGATTCCTTCAAAAGTGGAACCTCCATTGCTGGCAGCTAGATTAATCACTGACTCAGTACACAAGAGCTAGGGAGCATTAACAGAAATATACCTCCTTCATCAAAAGGCTAGGCATCTTCACTTAGCCTAGGCTCTGTCTTCAGCGCAATCCTGAAGGCTGCTTGAAGCAGCTGGTGGGCTCGGCGACATTCATCTGGAGGATCTGTGTATAGCAAGCCAAGCATTGAGTACACGTCTTATGACGCTGGCAAGGCTTGCTTACCCCCTGTTCCTGTCGGATAAGAGGGTCTGCTTGTTAAACACCTCCAAAACATCAGCACGGCCTCTCCGAATTCACTACCTAATCACCTTTGGCACCCTAGAGACATTCGAATCAGAGCGCGTATATCGCCTTACTAACAGAGGCGCAATGATTCTTCTTGGAATCCCGCCTTCAATTATTGGGTGCCTCAAGTTGCCCTACCCTTTTTAGGATATTCAGGCCTTTGCTCGCTGCTGCTTTTTGATCCGCACATAGATTTCTTCACGGTGGATGGGGAGTGATTTGGGTGCGCTTATGCCTATCTTCACTTGATTGCCTTTCACCTCCAGCACTGTGACTGAGACATTTGCTCCAATCCTTAGAAGTTCACCTGTCCGTCGCTTTAAGATCAACATACTTATTTCCTTCGATGGTCAAAGTTTGGGCGCTTCCGGGATGGGGAAGCTTGGGCTTAACGTTTGGAGGAAATGCGGGGTGGTGCGCGGGGGCGGTAGGCAGAGAAGAGGAAAAGGCGGGCGCTAGGCTTCCAGAGCTTGGGAACAGGCCCCAACCTGCTGAATGTACTCCACTTTATTGAAGACGAGCGGGTTTCTAGCGTATTATCCATATAGCCATTTTGATAGGTTGATTATCAATTTGGTCAGCTGGCCCCAGGTGTTCCTAGCACCTTGGGTCAGCGCCTTTTACTTACTCTTACGTCACGCTACCGTTCTCCTTTGAGGGGATGGGTCTTTTAGAAAATTCTCGGCTCTATCGAAGCTTTCAAAATCTTTTAAACTTCTGAAGCCTTTTAAAAGGCTCGCTCAATTACGGCCAAAATACCAAAAACATCTATCGATTTTACGCAGCTTTGAGATTGAAACAAACTGAATAAATTCCAATAAGATTATTTTCGCGCCTATATTTTTGGTTATTTTCGGTTAAGGAAATCTCAATCAACCATTGGAAAACTCAATTCACATTGAAATGCACTCCATGCTTTCCTTAAAAGATTAAAGAGTAATGCTCTCAGTCATACAGCTAACTAAAGGCAAAGCCGGGGAATGTGAAAGTTCACTAATAATTTAATTGGCTCATTAGTTTTATACTCGTATCCACACTCCATTGCTGAATACTGGAAGAGCAGGATTCCGTCGTAGGGATAAATATTGAGTTCAGCGTGGAGTTACCATCTTGCAAGTCACCTCTCCAAATTAGTGCTATTGCATTGTTATTTTGGGCTAAAACCAACCGTACAAGTAGCCGCTGGTAAGGTCATTTTAAATTCCAGGCTTAGCTCTCTCCTTACCAGTATTGCCAAGACATTGAAGACTCTGATTACACTTGTACTCAACAGCGCATTCGCACGGTCGTATCTAGTGAGCAACCCAAAGCTCTACTTTTTTATTGGTGGTGAGCACTTGAAGGAAGCTAAAGCACTCCCCTTTCAGTTGGAACACTATTTCGAGCCAGTAACTGGAGTGACCGGTATTTAGATCCTTAAAAACGAGGTAGGATGTGCTATATCAGCCCTCCTATCCGAGATACTTGATACCTCACCTATCCACTGGCTATGTAGCAACCATATTTTGAAAGCAGATTAAAGTCTGTAGGTGACTGCCAGTAGCTTCCTCTCAGCGTTCCTTACAATCTGGCCTACCCCCAAAATCAGCCTTCCCCAAAACCTGAACGTCAATTTCTGGTGCTCCACTTCCCCTGCCTCTATGTCAGAGATGGAGAGTCTGCAGAAAGCTCTCATGGCTATTTACATCAGAGCCACTGCCATCTGGGGCCATCAGGATAAAGCCTTAACCTTTGCCCTTGAATATGTGTACGGCCGGTATAAGTATTCTCGCTCCCATCGACAGTCTCTTTAACAACAGTACCGCGAAAACGTTGATACCATTTGCCTCTATAATTATGATCTTGAAAATTTTTTAAGCGCAACTTACAGGTTTTTGACGAAATCCCAAAATCCATTTCGGTTTCACTTAAGTCAACATTATTTTTTTCCAGTTCTTCTTTAAACTGCTCCATATAATCGCTAGTGGGCTGATAGTGGCCACTGAAATTATTAATATGCTCTATTATTCCACCTACCACCGAGATATGCCCAGCCGCAGCAACTGGTCGCCCCGAGAAAAATGCTGAATGGTGCTGAATGTCACCATTTTTGTTACCACAAAAGATACGCCCATTTTTATCCATAACGAATGCCCAAGATCCGCCAGGATTGGTATTAAGTCTCTCTCCACGCCAAAACAGAAGCCCATCTTGTATCGTAACCTGATATTTTTCTCTTTCAGCTTCACTCATATAGGGCACAACAACTCCACTATAAGTATCTTTACTTAAACCGCTATCTTTTAGCATTCCAAGTTCTTTGTATGGCATGGCAGTTATCTCCTTTATAAATGCGCTTAATAGGTAGCCATCAATAATAGCTAGTCATATTGATAACTATTTCAAGAGTATTTCTATCTCCATTCGTAAGTTTGACTCCAATGTAAATCATTGCGCTTCTGGTTACATACGCAGGGCCTTTCTTTGTGGGAAAGATACCCAACCCGGAGAGGATTTTGAGAGTCGGCATCAGTGTATTGAGGGTAGAATGCAAAAGCTAGTCGCCATCTTTGCGTTCGATGTTGCAGCCTATGCTGTGGTGAGCAACCACTACTATATTGTGTTCTATATCAGCGCAGAAGCCGCCAAAACTTGGTCCGATACCGAGATCCTTACTCCCTGATGAGGGCTTTTAAGAACTTCCGTACTAATTCAGCGCTATCTTCAAGGGAACACTCTCGATTCTAGCGAAATAGAAAAGCTCCATGAGCTTAAAGAGTGGCCATAATGAATGACTTGCCACTAGAGACCTATAAAGCATGATAAATTTCAATGAATATAATCAACCAGCAAAGACATTGGTTCTGTATTATGCGAAACAACTAAACTCTGAAATCGCTCGATCGGTTGTTTCTGGAAACTCCAATTTAGATAGTAAAGAGGAGGCAGAGTCTTTGGCTTACTTTTTCTGGAAAATGACGGATCAAGCGGTTGATGACGAAAAAGATTGCAAGATGATTGAGGGTATTTCAGATATTCAGTCTTGGCTAGAAAAAGCACTTCATATATTTAGAGGTTACTTCAAAAAGCAAGGCTATCAGCAAGAGTGGTCAGAGGGCTATGGCAAATACCATAGTGAGTAGAGTTTTATAACAAACTTCCGCCTAACTGCTATGAGGAGAGGTAGGGTCGCCACTTTTGGGAGGGGCATTCAGGTCTCAAGGGTATTTCTGGACACCCACCAAATAGAAAGTATAAACCGCCAGCCCTATTGACAAAAGGATGAAACCCTTCAGGATACTGTATATTCATACAATACAATACACGTGCCGCCGATGACTCTACCCCGAAGCACCCAGATATCTCTGGATTCAACACCTTATTATCACTGCGTTTCCCGCTGTGTACGCCGTGCATTTCTCTGTGGCAGAGATAGTAAATCCGGAAAAGATTACGAATATCGGCGCGAGTGGATTGAAAGCCGTATGTATAAATTGGCCGAGGTGTTTGCGTTAGATATTGCCGCCTATGCAGTAATGAGTAATCACTACCATATAGTGCTCTATATCGACAGAGAAGCTGCTAGCAAGTGGTCTCTCAAAGAGGTAATTACTCGCTGGCAAAAACTGTTCAAAGCTTCCAGCTTGGCTCAGCGCTATCTTCAGGGCGATACCCTCGATCACTGTGAGGTAACTAGGCTAAAAGAAGTCGATTCTCTATGGCGGGAGCGTCTAATGGATATCAGCTGGTTTATGCGCTGCTTAAACGAATCTATCGCTCGCCAGGCCAACGCTGAGGACAACTGTACAGGCCGCTTTTGGGAGGGCCGTTTTAAGTCCCAAGCCTTACTAGATGAAAGAGCCCTTGCTGCCTGCATGGCCTATGTAGACCTCAACCCGATCCGTGCCAATATTGCCAAGACCCCTGAAGACTCCGATTACACTTCGATTCAACAGCGTATTCGTGCCGCAGTCTCAGGCAAGCAGCCCAAAAGTCTACTTCCGTTTGTCGGCGGTGAGCGTTTGAGTATGCCGAAAGGGCTACCTTTTCAGCTGGATCACTATTTGGAGCTAGTAGACTGGAGTGGCCGACATTTAGATCCCAGAAAACGAGGCTGTATTGCCGAAAACACACCTCCCATCCTGGAGCGGCTTGGTATCTCACCCAAGCACTGGCTCTATCTCAACCGAAATTTTGAAAGTCGCTTTAAAGGCTTGGTAGGATCAGTGAAGGTGGTACAGCAAGCCTGTAGCCAGCTCAATAAACGCTGGGTACACGGTATTGGTGACTGCCGGCGCTTCCTCTCAGCTACCCCCCACTAATCTAGCCCTACTCCAGACATTCGATAGCACGATTGCCGGTTTTATATCCAAAAATTGCGCTACCTACAGACTGAACACAACCCCCCCTGTATTCCACCCCCCTTACCCCTAAATCAGAGAGGAAGAACCACCAAAGCTGGTGCTTGCCATGTAACGGACACTTCTCCCCCAATCTTTGGGTGTCCTGGATTTGCTTGCAGCACAAAACTTAAGCGGCAGATGAAGCTTTTCTATTTTTCTGCGCTATCCACCTACAATATATCCACCAGTCCATTCGACCTCCCTAAGCTAAAGTCGAAGTCCGATGACATCGTAATAGAAGTAATTAACCAAACTACAGAATTTGTAAAATCATCCTCTGATTTAAAAGATGGGTACTTCGATGAGGACATTAATTTTGGCGTCACTCTAATCGTTAGCTATTCAATAATTGAATGTATTGTTTTGGAAAATCCAAATGATCACGATTGACTCAGACCCCAAAATAAATCCCATATTCATTGGAGCTCGAATTTTAGTCAAACTATCTGAAAGTGACTATACACAGGTAGCGATAGAGGACCTATATGAAGATATAAAATATGAGTTTGAGACTTCATATGAAGTATTCACCTACTCACTAGACTGGCTTTACATTATTGGTGCCGTTGACTTAAATGAAAATGGGTTCATAGAGTATGCAACTGATAAAGTTGATAGTTTATAAAAACAACAAAATATTAAGAGAAGTTAACTTTAAGAAAGGCTTAAATCTAATAATAAACTCCGACTCGAGCCAATCAAAAAGCGGGAACAGCGTTGGCAAATCGACGCTTTCGAGAATTATTGATTATATATTTTTATCTTCTGGCGAAGATATTTATACCGAGCAAGAATTCAAAAAAGCCATCCCCGAAGTCTCGCAGTTTATCAATGAAAATGAAGTTATCGCAGAACTTACCTTCATTGGATTCGACAAAAACCGATACTCTGTCGCACGCTCCTTGAAAACGAAACCTCAAAAATCTAACTACTTAATAAACAATGAAGCTGTTGAAAAAAAGGAATACACAAAAATAATTACTTCCCAGATTTTCGGCTTGAATAGTGAAAAGCCTTCAATCAGGAGCCTAAGCCACAAGTTCATTCGCAACACTCATGAAAAAATGCAAAACACCACCAAGTTTTTGCACGGAAATACAAAACCAGATGTATATGATCAACTATATTTATTTCTATTTGGATTCTCTGGACTCAGCCTGCTCAAGGAAAAAGGAGAACTGAACAATAAGATATCAACAAAGAAAAAGCATTTAGCCGCGTATAGAAATCCGCACAGGGAAAGCGTTTTGGTTAAAATGATTAAACCCCTAGAGAAAGAGGAGGCTCAACTTAAAAATCGGATTTCATTGTTTGACTTCAAAGATGCACAAGAAAAAGATGTAAAAGAACTTGTTAAAATTCAGTCTGAAATATCTGATCTGACAATTGAATATTCATCCGCCACAAATAAGGTCAACTACTTAAGAAAATCAATTGAAAAACTAAAAGGCAGCGCTACAAATGTAAATGGAAAAGAGCTCTCCGAGATCTACTCTGATGCAGGCGTGTCCGTAAGCGAAGATCTAAAGCGTTCATATGAAGAATTAGTGATATTCCACAATAAAATCCTGACCAACAAAATAAAGATTATTGAAAAAGAGCTTCATTCTTCGATAGAAAAGTTGGATCAATTTAAATCAGATATCAACCTCCTTCAAGAATCTGAGTCCAGCATATTTAGAGGCATAAGAGAACCTAGCGCCCTGAAGTCAATAGGCCAGATGTATAATGATTTATCTACAGTTCGAGAAGAAATGGGTAAGGTTCAGGTATTGCTTGAAAAAATTGAAGAAACTAAAAAAAGCATCACCACATTAGAACTCAGAAAAACCGAAGTCGTAGACGAGATTTACAACAATAGAGAAACACTTGATCGAAATGTTGAAGTTTTTAACGGATATTTCGGCGATCTTAGCAAGTCTTTTTATGACGAGCGTTATATTTTTGACTTGATATTTGATGCCGAGAAAGAAAAATGTGAATTCAATATTGCATGCGTAACGCCAAACTCAACCGGAGGGAAAAAGAAAGGGGAGTTGAGCGCATTCGATATGGCGTATATAAATTTCATCAGAAGAAACAAGCTGAAGCGACCGACCTTCGTTATTCATGACAGCATAGAAGATGTAGACATCAACCAAGTTTATTCTATTTTTAAAAGCTCAGAAAAAATAGAAGGACAATATATTGTATCAGTCCTCAACGATAAAATTTCCGGTGAAAAGTTTAAGGCTTTCAAAGACCATTCAGTAATCCTCGAACTATCCGAAGACGACAAGTTCTTCAAAATATAGCCCCTGAAAATTAGAGCAACCTCAAGGCTAAAGGAATTTTTATCACACTCATGGAGAAAAACGGCTTCCCTGAGCTAGAGCATCTGCATCTGCATCTGCATCTATCAAAGGAAAACGCCCTAGGATTGGACGTCCCACCATATTCGTCCGAAATGGCCAAAGGTTCAGGAAAATCAGGCTCGATTTACCAGAGTAAGAAAAACTTGAGACCAAGAAAAGCGCCGACCTACTTCTTGGAAGATCATGGTTACACTGTAATGGGCGAAGAGAGTCGACGAATCAAAATGGTTCATTCTCTAATGTGCCTAGTAACTCATGAAGAACATCATAATGGCTCGATGACAAGAATCAGTAAGACAGGAGATGAAACCATACTATTAAGACCATACTTTGTGATGTCGCCGACTGCAGAATTCACGAAAGAATATTTCCGCTTGATCATTAGTAAAGCCTCGAAAGCCGCAGAGAATACGCTCAAGCTTAAAGCCTGGTTTCAGTATTATGAGGCTCCCGAGGGCTGCCATACCTTCAAGTCAGACCAGCGCATGGTGGGGTGCGCAAGTCACGAGAAGCGCGCAAGGCAGGAGCTTGACCGCCTCTACAGCCAAGGTCAAATTACTGCAACCAAAAGCTTATAATTAGCGAGACCATAGGCCTCCTGATAGCTATCCCTAATTGCTACATCCCGCTCAGCTGACCACCCACTTCAGTAAGGCTGCCCTTTTTCGCTGGACTTAATATGGGCTTAAACCCCACCCACAAAAAAACCCGCTAAAAAGCGGGTTTTTTGGCCGTTGTTATGCAACGATATATATGGTCGGAGCGGCCGGATTTGAACCGACGACCACCACACCCCCAGAAGAACTGGTACAAAAACCTAACCCATTGTTTTCAAACGATTTAATAGTTGGAATAGCCGCCTATACAAGCAGCGTCGAAAATAGTGACGAAGCTGTACAAACATACACCACTTTGCTAACCGGTACGATGATACCTAATTGACGCCTTAACCACCCCTTCCACGTAGAGCCTTTGCCGATCTACAAATTAATACTCCTTTGTGGTTGCTATCAATCGGCCAGATGAGTGGAAGAAAATTACTAGTTGGCGTAAATTCGTACCAAGGCATTGGCCATAACGGCCCAATAGCAATTTTCAGTTAGTAGTCAAAAAGATAAAGGTAAGAAAGTGAACAGTTACTCCGAGCCACAAGGAAACCCCATAATCACCCTGTCTATGTATGCAATATTGACGGTGATTTTTGCTGTTATTTCACACAAACTAGCAAAAGAAAAAGGTAGAAACGTAGCGCTTTGGACAATTCTAGGTTGTATCCCTCTCGTTAATATCTGGTGCCTTTTTTATTTCGTGGGTGCTGCGAACTTACGATTAGAGAAGAAGATTGATGAGTTTTTAGCCAAAACAAAGTAGACCGTGTACCAACATCATAGGAGGTGCCCGCAAAGCTACTTGTGGGCACCTGCTAATAAAGGGGCGTGACCAGCGAGCCCTCTACTTCTTCAGCAAGTCCCGGAGCTGGGCCTGCTTCTCGTTCAGGGTGTTCAGCTCATCTACAAGGGCATTGGTTGCCGCATCCAGATTGTTCACCTGCACCTTTAACATGTCCCTAAGCTTCGGGTCGGCAGTGTCTGCGGTCATATCAATAGTGTTCAAGCAAGCGCGTATCTCGGCTTCAACCTCTATGAATGTCATGGTCCAACTCCTTCTTTCCGTCGACACAGGGGCAATCTACCAAAATACTGTATATATATACAGTATCGATAGCAAAAAGAAGATGGCGCCCACGCTAGCGGGCTTAGAGGGTCAGGATATACAGGTTTTTATGGGTGCTGAGTGGCTCTTTGGGTGATTGGTAGACGGAGGCTTTAGATAGAGTTAGTTAAATTAATTCGACTCTATTAGGGAGGCGCCTCTCATTTCATTGACTTACAGCATAATTTCTACACCTAGCGCTATTTTATACTGAGCCACACAAACCATAGATGATAATCATGAACAATTCTTGGACGCTGTAAAAGGACTAGTCAGTAAATGGAAATTAAGTACCAGAACGGAAAGAGAATAACCAAGCACAAACATGAATTGTCTCATCTAGAGTCGATGATTCAAGACTACGAGCAAAAGGCAGAAAAATTCTACAGCGGGGGCAATGCGGTAAACTCCTTAGATAAAGAGAGGAAGGCAGAAAGGGAGAAGGCTCTGAAATATTTGGACCAAGAGCGCAGAACCATTGAAGCCATGATGGACGTTCAAGAACAGCTTGCTAAGTATCGAGCGGTAGGTGAAGGAGCCCTTAGCGGTACACTAAAGGAAAGGACGGATACTCTTCAGGTAATGGAGAAAGAAAAACACCACCCCACCGATACGCTAGAAAAGTACATGCGAGCCGAGGGAGTGCCCAAGCCGAGTCCACTACATACTGCGCACCACATTGTGCCAGGTAAAGGAAAGCTACCAGTCGTCACAGGTAGAGCCCGGATGCACCTCCATCGTCATGGGATCCGTATAAATGACCCAGCGAATGGAGTTTATCTAGTCAGAAGAGATGATGATACTCCACACTGGTCTATGCCAGAATCGACAGGCCACTTAACATATCATACCCATGAGTATGAGCGATGGGTCGCTCGACGTATACAAGGGTTTCGCGATATGGATACGATCAAAACTCAACTTCAGGTAATCGGGAGAATACTCCAAGAAAATGAACCCGATACCGCTATTACCGAAATTAAAAACGGAGTTATCTGATGCCTGCAATTTACGCAATTCGTGACGACGGCTTTCGGTTTAAAAACCTAGACTTAAGTATTCTGGATATTGCCAGGCACGCACCAGATGACTCCGATCCAGACTCAATCCTAGATTTTAGCCTGCACAATACTGCGATGGCTGCCTGGTGGCCCCCCATGGGAGCACACTTTTTAAGCAATGAAGGATTTGAGGGGTCCCCTATTCCAGATATATCATCTGGACTGGGTGCCACGCTGGTACTGTCCCCAAAGGCCAAGCGTTACCTTGGAGATTTGCTGGAAAGCTATGGGGAGCTGCTACCCGTTGAAGCAGAAGGTGAAGTCTACTATCTCTTCAATTGCCGCACTTTTGGTCAGGAAGATTTAGAGGTTTCCCAGCATGAATACCTTGGTGATACCCCTATCTCTTTGAAAGCTCTAGCTTTCACCGATGATGCCGAAAAGCTAGCAACCTTTAAATCCAAATTTGAGAACTGCGCGACTGTATTTTGCAATGAGCAGTTTAAACGTGCTGTAGAGAAATTTGAGCTAACTGGCATTAGCTTTGATGAGAACCTAGTTGAGCAGTTTGGCTGAAGAACAGCAAATGGGAGGCAAAACCTCCCCTATTCCTCTAATAATCCCAGAATCTGGGCTGACTTTCCGGAGAGAGCTGCAGCCCATGCTTCTTAGCTATGACATAGACTCATTTTGGCCACACCCGAGACAGTGGTAGTAGGGTCCAAACCTGCCTGTACGAAATTCAACCGGCCCGCCACAGCGGAAACAGGAATATTCCTCTCCCTGACTCCAGCGCCAAAGCCGCAAGCCTGGAGGGAAAGCAAACAATATTCCGAGGCAAAATAAAACTAAACCACCCCAGCCCGACAACCAATATGCTCCCGCTACCATCTTTTCAAACATTGGGTGAGTAAAAAACAAAGGTATAATCTTTCCTAACACTACTATTGCCAGGAAGGACAGTAGAAAAAATAAAATTGAATAGTGGAATAATTTCAAGAACATCCTTGTCTGCATAGAAAACCTTTAACCTGCGTTATTGCTTCTTAGCGCTGCAAATTGCCGCGCCTCATCTTCTGTTAGAGCCAATCCATACTTCTCCACTATCGCCATGAAGCGCTGCACATAGATTACCTGGACGGGCTCATAGGGTGGCATCCACTCATCAGGGCCTTTGTCACCCTTGCTTTGGTTCCGGCCATCATCGACTAGCCACAGATTCTCAGGGTCTTCTGCAAACTGCCGCTTCAGCTCTACAGTCCAATTGGCACCACCGTGCCCATGCGCCCAGGACAGCGGCACGATGTGTTCAACATCCAGGTCAGAAGCCAGATTGAAAAATTGGCCGGTGTATGGGTCCAGCCAGAGGCCGGTGTCTACCGTGCACTGCTTGTCATTCGTGAAGGTTACTGGAGCCAGGGAGAACTGAACTAGCAGCTCATGACGTGTGCTCTGGCAGTCTCTGTCAGCATCAGACCAGCGTGGCAGCCACTCGTGGCGGTCGTATTCGCTGGTATTGGCTACAGCCTCAAAACAACCAGACAGAGCGGTGGATAGGATAATTGGTAGTAATAGGCGCATGACAACCCCTCTTTATTATTTAGAGGGATCGTACTGCAGATGACTTAGCAGAACAATCACACTCCATTTCTTTAAAGGCGTTACAGTAAACAATTTATTATTATAGAAAGACCATTCTCACCCCGAATAAGGCCGCAAGTGTTTCATTAACTACTTTCGCTTATTAAGCCTCTTCTGCTATTGAGCTGGCCTTAAAAAACTTTAATTTCCCTCTGTCCTTAACAACAACCGTAGATTGAAATAGTTTCGTATTGAAGCGCGGAACAAGTTTTGATCCCCCATGATGAGATTGCTTGATGACCTCGCTAATTAAAACCATGTTCTCATCAATATGGGATATCTGTATGACAAGGTCGTCATGGACTGTAGAAAATGGCATATTCGCAATCATGTCAAAATGAGATTTATATTGATCAAGATTTAAAGATTCGACTCTACCATTAGGATGAGTAACAGTAATTACAAAATCCTCATGAAAAAGGGCTAATAGACCTCCGATATCGTTATTCTTAACAAAACTATCCTTATTTTTTAAGAGAGCAAGCACATCCTCTTCGCGAATTTCAGAGTAAAAAAAATCGACTTTTGAAAAAACTGTAATTAAACCTACAACAATCGCCAAAACCGTCGCTATAAATTTTACTCTACTATCCAGCCAATCGAATTTTTTCACTTATATTTCCTCACCTCACATAAATACTTTAACATTAAAAGAAATCCCTACACCCAGATTTTTAACAGCCAAACTGTTTGATCTGAAAGGGACAGCTGGAACACAAGAGCGTCCCAGCCTACCAGGAGCTTAAAGCTTAGTCAGTACTTTTTGTGAAATACAAGCTGTCTTCCACTAGATTCCCGGTGCTTGGATTGACAACATACCAAGTCAACTCGTAGTCTCCAGCCTCAAACCAAGCAGGTATATTTAGGTAATTTCGTGTGTAGTCCTTTGCTTCAGAATAATTCAATACGACATCCCGTGATTTATGAATGGGATAATTAGTCCCATTGGGAAGTTTGAGAACACTCCATTGTTCGAGTGTAACCAATGATTGCGTATAGTCTAAGTTACGAATACTTGCATCATAATTAACTCTTCCCCCATAAGAAGGAACTGAAAACTCAGCCGGCTCGTCAATCTCGATCGCCAGCTGGATGTCAGAGGATTCACCTTCGACAATTAGCTCAACGTCCCAGAACTCCACGTAACCATCAACCGCTTCGATTGAAAACTTAGCTTCCCCATCGAGAAGGTTTTTCGCCAAGAGAGAATTTTGGTCTAAACAGAGACTAACATCCTGTAGCTCTGAGACAGGGTTGGGATTTTCCGGAGTTGGATCATCGACGGTGTAAACCATAGACATCGGATACAATATCTCATAGGACATATGGCAGGGCTTAACATATTCCGGTCCTACAATAACAGCCATCCTGTCAGCATTTCCGCCTTTAACTTTGGTTTTGATACAAACTTGTTCAATGGCATCAAACTGATGGGCAATATCTAAATCCACCTCATGCTCAACTCTATCTTCGAAGCTGAAGGGATACGGCTCGCCTAGGTCTATTGTTGTACTGATCGTATCTGCCTGAACCAATGTCGATGCGCAGATTAAAGTAAAGCCAGCGATAGATTTTTTCAGCACGGCCTTGTGCAGAGGGCAGCTTGCATTCATTTTTTTCAAAATCACAATCCATTTAATACATTGAGAGATACAAAAATACTTCTGACAGTTTTTAGAGTCGAACCCTGATAAAGTAAGACCAGCTCCTTGAAAATCAAATATTTACAGGATGTCTTGGCCGTTCTAATCTGCGAAAAGTAACTTTATTGGTTTACTAGGCTAAAACTGTCCTAAGTATTGTATTTCACCCTTTCCTACCCCTACAAAATTTTTTCCTCTCTAACCGTACCAGATATAATAAAAGCTAAAGGCGACACCACTAATTATTCTCATTATCCCAATAAATATTTTTATGCGAGTAAAGATTGCGTAACCACCTCGGCCAAATTTCTGCCTGCATCCTCTATAACCATCAACAATGTCTCCGGGCAGTTGGCCACCAGTTGTTTTAGTTATCCGCTAGGGATCGCCATCGCCGCAATGGAACTATGCACAGCCAGGCGGTTGGCTACCTCGACAATACAGCTCGCTACCAGATCTGCTGCATGGTCGGCGACACTTACCGTCTGTCCAGCATCCGTCTGTAGTGTTTGGGTTGTTACATAAACTTTATCCATTTCATCACCGGCCGCATCGGTCTGCACATTGTTCTGGTCGTCAATCACGGCGATGGTGCACTTCAATACCGCTGCGGCCTGGGCGTCGGCGGTTGCGGGCTCTGTGGCCTGGGTAACCGTCGCACGAACAATAGTGCCTGCACTGTGGCCATCATCAATGCTGTAGGCGAACTGCCAGGCCGCTAAGCCTGGAACATCATTTAAAGGGGAAAAGCTGGGCATTCTTGCTGCTCCTTAGGGTTTGTAGATTGCGTTATGGGTGATTATTCGGTGCTGGGGATCAATGCCAGCGGCATAACTGATATTGCCAACAGATATCTTGTATACAGTGCGCAGTCCCGCACATTCGACACTGGTCACCGGCTCCCAAGTTAGCGGCTCGTCTTCGTGCAACACGCCCAGCTCAACACCTTGGCAGTCCTGGGCCAGGTAGACACGACCAAACTTATCTGTAACCGGGGTTTCTCTACTGCAAATAACCTGAGCACCGCTCTCCATAGTCAGCAGCACGCAGGGGATTTCCTGTTGGGGACTTGTCGCTTCAATAGGGGCCAGATGGGTATCACTGTCGCCCAAGTCCCAGCAGTCGATCAGGTCGCCAGTCTCACAGTTATCGGCCAGTAAGCCCTTACGTAACCAGCTTCCTGCAGCAACACAATACGGATCAGTGGGGGTTGTAGTACCGCCTCCATTAGCGGGGGTTTGAATGGTTCCCACCGCGCGACGGCCAATACCGGCTGCCAACTGCCAAATCTGGGTGGTTGCGTAGTAAGTGACCCCGCCCCCGTCATAGCCTGGATCATCTACATAAACGTAATAAGTAGTGGAAAAATTAAGACCGGTAATTGATCCACTGTTATAGCTAACAGTAAAACCAGCGTACTGAACCGAGTGGGAAGAGATTGTTATTTTTGCTGTAGAGCCGTTATCTGAGGCAGATAGCACAGTGCTGCTTGTTGGCAAACTCGCCACTGAGCCCATATTTTGCTGTAGGCTGCGCTGGTCTGCGATTTGACCCTCTGCATTAAGGCCGCTGAGATATTGAGAAAACCCAATAAGGGGACGCGGATTTTGGTAAACACCTCCGCTATCGACCACCTCAGTTGCCGACAGATAAATCTCCCCAATAATCAACAGTTTTTCCGTTGGCGTAAATGAAACCCGCTTAGTCGTAGACCCGTCCCAGTAGTGATATTGGTACTGCCCCCGCTCAATAGATACCGGCAGCGCTGAGCGGCTTGAGGTCCAGGAGCCATCCGTATCTGTGACAATATAAAACTGCCCCGACAGGCTTGGATTCAGCTGAACAGCCGGAACGGCCACTCTCTTTCCATCCCAGATAAACCAGCCTGGCAAATTGCCACCGGGATTGCCGTTGGAATCAAAGCCGCACAATTGCGCCTCGCCCGGGTTCGCATCATCCCCCAGGGTCGATCCACTATTTATTTTCAGGTAAAGACCATTCCCTGTAGGTTCGACCTTGTCAATGCGGACATAATCCAACTGTGTCCGCCCTACCTTATCGCCACCATGATTGGCAATAACTAACGGGGAAAAAGAGCGCACATCAGCATGCAGCTTTGCAGGCTGCGCAATCGTATTTTCCCCCGTCGCATTTATTTCCGCATCAGCGCTAGCATTACCTTGAAAATAACCGGTGTACTCTTGCCAGCCATCGCCTGCTGCAGCCAATCCAGAACAGGCCACATAATGCTGGCCAGAATAGGAATCATTTCCTGTGCGACCGCATAATGTGCCGTCAGCACGATAAGCACTCAGCCCGATATACAACTTTCTGTCTGTATCTCCCTCATCACCTACCCATACGCGCGCCTTGATGCGGTAGAGTTCGCTGGGATCAAATGGGAAGCGCTCAATATACTCAATATATGCCAAACCATCCGAAGCGAAATTGCCACTACCGTCACCACCGATACGCAACACATTGCCGCCAGCTCGCGCTCCAGAATCATTGGTGTTCACATAGTAAATATTGCTATCGCTATTACCCGCAACAATTGGCCAATCATTTATTGCTGTGGTATCCAGAAATGCATCGACAAAAACCGAAGCAGAGGCCTGTTGGGCACGCAGCTGGGCACGGCGCACACTCTGCATCGAGCCAATTAATATTCCGTCATCGGTAAACTGTCCGCTGGTCTCATCGTATCCAATCACATTGCGGGTAGCATAAAAGGCCTGCTCACGGTTTGCCTTAACGATAGCGCTTAAAAGTATCGCTTTTTGCTCATAGGCATACTCCCAATTATTATCGAAAATAGTGCGGCTGATTGAGGTATCGTCCTGACGACTATCCCAAGCCGGCACCAATCCCTGCAGGTAACTAGTCAGCGCCGTTAAGGCATTCGTAAATGCCGCACGCTCCGCATCGAGCGCAGTGCCGAAATTACTGGCCAGCGTATCTAATTCGGTTTGATCATTGACCAACTGGTTATATTCGCGGATAAGCTGCAACTTTTCGTTCTTGTGAAGTACACCATCGGCAGAGATGTTGCCAAGGTCTTCAAGGGCGGCTTCTGCATCCTGAGAGGCCTCTTCTGCTGCATCCAGTGCGGCCTGAAGATCTGGATCGATTGCCGGGTCTTCATGATCTGGGTAAGCAATACGGGATTTGGGCACAAACAGCAGACGCACGGCATTGGTACCGAGACAAGTGGCACCCAACCCCGCAAGCCCTGGACTATCCGGGCTATCGCCATAGCAAGCAATGATTTTGCTATTCGTAAGCACCGGCATCGGGTTATCAGTGCCGTCCACTAAAAGAACAACTCCACCCGGTGCGCCGCCACCACCACTTCCACCGTAATTACCCGGGGAGCCAGATAATTTTGTGCCCGGAGATCCATCTCCGCCAGAGCTATCAATTTTTCCGCTGACCCCAAATGCAATGCCCCGGGCAATAACTACTATCCCCGCACCGCCGTCTCCTCCAGCACCACCTAAACCGCTAGGGTCATAGGCCCGATCCCCAGGTTGATAGTGATAGGATTTACCTCCCTCCGCTCCGCCACTACCACGCAGATCATCAGGAATGCCCTGCAATTCGCCACCATAGTTTTCAATATTAAGCTGCGGCATTATTTCGTTGCGACCAACAACCAGCTCACCACTGCAAGCAGAAGTCGCTGGGGCTGAATAAGATAAGCCTGACATCTTTCCAGAGCCCCCGCGACACGACCCTAGAAAACCCCTGTTCCTGTTGCCAGGGATACCAATCAATTCTCCCTCTATCTGCATTACGCCTCGAATGCGAAGCTCAACATTGTCACTAACAGAAAGGATCTTCCCTGCTGGAATCGTCAGATCTCCGGTATGAAAGTAAATCACCCGACTGCTGGTATCGCCGGCTAAAAGACCATCGGTCATCAGAAAACCGCTGGCATCAATGCTGAGGCCGGCAGCCGCCATTGCAGTGCCCTCACTCTCATACCACTCATCTGGCAATTCAGCGCTGGTGCTTTCGGATTGATCGGCAATCATGCCAGCAGGTTGGTAGCTTCCGAACAGGTCAACACTGACCGCACCCGTCACCTGATTAATGCTGACTCTCTGAACCTCCATAGCCCGATCTAAGCTGTATTCATCCATCCCTAAGGCAGGAAGTAGCCGGATGTAATCCAGCTCATAGCTATAGTCTGCAGTGTGGTCATGGCCAATATCGATGCGGATTAACTCGATATCACCACCGGCCCAGTCGCTCTCTTGAGAAAGGTCTAATACAAGCTCCTGCCACTCGTCTTTAGCACTATTCATGCGTTCGATAAGATCGAGCATCTCATCTGCACCTGCGGCAAAATAGCTACTGTCGCCAGTGTATTTGTAAAATACCTTGCTGCCGGTACCTGCAGCGATCAGTCCATCACTAGTACGACGTGCGCGCATTTTTATATAGGGTAAATCTGCACCAGAAAAAGTGGGCGAGAAAGTGCGGCTAATCCAGGGGTTCTCCCCAACTACATTAACCACCAGCACTCCATCATTCACACTGGATGAGGTGATGCCATCACGAGGTATCCAGCCTTCATTATCACTGGCGAAATTATATTCATAGGGGCGATCCCCTCGGATCGAGTGATCGCGCACCTGCGGTAAACTCACTCGCACTATATCCCCTACTTCCAGGTCATTCTTACTTGGGAGTAGGCCTAGGCGCAGGCTCAATGGAGGGCCGGCAAAGCGATCCCGCAACGCGTCGAAAGTGTTTTTAACTGTGGTGTAGGTGTGGCGGGAGTTGTGCAGCCCGCGAAATTCCAGCGTGTGCTGTTTGGCTTCGCCGTGGGTGGCAATGGAGTCTGCATCAATCAGGTTATTGGAGCGCAAATATTTGCCGTCGAATCCGGGCTGCTCGTACCAGCTCCACTGAACAGTAAATATATTGCGCAGACCCGTCAGGCTATATTTCAGTTCGCCGAGGCTAGTGACATCGTCAGGGCCGATCGCTGCCACTGTGCCAGCATCGGCGAGCACTCCGGCCATGCGGCGGAAGCCCAGCTGGCCAGAGGCATTAACGGGCATATAGGCGCCGAGCAATAAATTGATCTCGGACTCAATAAACTTTTTACCGTCGGTTTTTTCGAGGCCGTCAAAACGCAGAATCTTGCCTTTGGTGTGATCGCTGGGCTTATACCAGTCTGAGCCAACATTTTCGAACTGATCAAGCACTACATAATTTGGATCTATTCCTAAATGCCAGTTGCTGGGCAACACATCATTGGTACCCAAGATAGCACCTGTCAGCAGCGCATAGGCCAGCTGAGGGCCAGGGCCTTCCAGGTAGACAAACTCTTCTACCTCTACCCCGCTTTCATCATCGCTGTCTTCTGGCAGTACATGGTCACGAGCATACGTACCGAACAGGCCTCGACTACAGCCAGTAAAACTACTATCGGTTTTACCGGTAGCCCGAAAAATTTCGAAACCGTCCTGATATTTAATTTTCAGATAATAGACAGATTGGCTCGGGGCGTCACCGTAGGCCGTGGTGTGTGGGTTTGGCTCAAAACTGCTGGTATCATATACCTGCAATGTATCATCAGATTTAGAGAAATCCGCAGCTAGGCGCGTGCTGTTAAGCACAAAAATATCGCTGCGCATTTCCCGCTGAATATCCCGGCAGCGCACCTTGTACAAGCCCGTGGAATAACTAATGGATTCCTCAGCAATCTGGGTTTGTTCCAGTCGAAAATTCGCCCAGCCGAGGCCGGCAAAACCGCGATACAAACGCACAGTAACCCCTTTAATACTGCGGCCCTGCTCCAACTCATCGCGCAGTACATAGGAAAACTGACCAGCAATATCGACCACCTCAAAACTAATTGCCCCGATCTCGGCGCGACCCTGCTCGGGAATCAATTTCTGGCTGGTCGAGCTGCATTTTTTTAACGCCCCAAGAATCGCATTAACAGGCAGGCCGGGAATATCGTTATGACTAGTGATATACAGCGGAAGGTCATAGCCAATCTCAATAACCAACCGCAGCTCACGCTGTGGGGACTGGTTATGTATGTCAAAGATTTCAGAGTTGTTTCGCACGTTAGATCTCTATCGCTGTAAATGACACGTAGAACTCACATGCTCCATACCGCATTTCATGGAATGAGTTTCGCTTGAGTCGGAATACAGAGCTAGCTTTTCCTCCAGGGATATCAGAGGTATCTAACTCAAAGGTCTCGCCGTTTGTGCAGCTCGCTTCAAACTCACGCCAATATTGCAGCTGTTCTTCAGAAAAGGGTGATACAGTCAATTGCCATTCAATATCTCGCCGATAAAGAATGCTTTCAGTATTTCCTGACAGTGCCGCATGCTCTTTACCTACAGGTTTAGAGGTCCGATCGCATTTCGTAACGGCAAAAGAGATAGACCCAGGGGAGCTATCCACCAGATCCCTTGTTGGGGTGTAGTTAATGCTCGGCATAATTTTTTATTAGCTTGCTAGCTCTTGCGCTTGACGGGAGTTGGGATTAATAAATACAACATCCTGCTCATTAATCATTTCTTCGATTTGCTCTAGAACTCGTTCGGCATTATCGCCATTTACATCACCCGCAATCTGAAAAATTACTTGAGTTCCAGCCTGTTGTTCACTGTTAGTTGAGATCGAGTCATTTGCAGCCAATGGTGTTGCAGGCGAAGTCAGACCGCCAGCCGAAGTAGAGGTAGCAGCTCCACCAGAGACACTGCCATGGGAAGCACTACCACTTGAAAAGCTCGCGCTTTGAATCTGAGAGATTTGAGCCGCTCCTGCCGCCGCCATCGCAATAGCTGCAGGAATACCCCAGGGATAGCCGCCAGAGTTGTTATAGGATTCGATAATGGCTGAAGGTAAAGTGGCAACAGCTTTGGCAAGACTCAGAGACTTCTGAATTTTGAACAGCTTTTTACTGCTAGAAGCCGAAACTCCAAGCATCATATCGAAAGCACTGGAGAGAGATTTCCAGCGATTCTTATTGCTATCTTGGTCTAACTTTTCTCGCTGCTTTGCGTGCTTCGCTTCCAAAGCAGTGAGGTTTCTCTGGTACTCACCCTCCAGAGCTAGACTTGCTTGTCGAGACTCTTCTTCAGTCGCGCGAACAGCCTCCAGGTGTTCAACCAGGGCTTCCCGCTTGGAGAGGTATCCTTGGTCAAGGATTTCCATCTCTTCATCTTGGCGAAGCAGTAAGATTTCTCTTTCGCTCAGCCAGGACTCTCTCAACCCCTGAAGGCGAGCATCAATCTCTTCATTAAATTGGTCTCGATTTCTCTGCAGTAACTCCTCGCGCTTTGCGGGGTCTTGAACATTTTCTTCAATAATACGATTTCGACGCCGGTAGCTCTCGGCAAGAATCTCCTCCTCCGATAACAGGCTTTGGCGTAGGTTCTCGACAGTATCCAGACGGCTCTGTGCTGTGCGCTCAAACTGCTCTTGTAGGGCTCGCTCAAGGGCCGGAAGATCATCTTGGACACTGGCAGAACTTAAACCGGATTGCTCACTGACGGACTCTAGGGAAAGAGGCTCACCACCATTCGTGAGTGATTTTGGCTTCCCGAGCTGACTAATTTTCCGATCGGTATCAACCAGCTTCTGATTCAATGTATCTATCTGATCATTTAGCTCCTGAACCCGAGAGTTTTCATTACCGAGTGGAGCTTGAAAGCCAAAGCGAGTGCCAGGCTTGGCGCCGCCATCTCTTAGTAAATCGCGTTGCTTCGTGAGCCGATCGAACTCCTCCTTAAGGCCATCCCTCTCGGCCAGGATTTTCTGTTCGCGGTTTATTCTCTGAGCCTCAGTTAACCCCTCCCAGCTTCGAGTAAGCTCATCAATCTTGCCGGTGAGCGTTTCAGCTCGCTCTTCAGTGGTTGGCTGTGTCGCATTCCAGGCAATTAGTGAAGTCACGGCTAACGCGATAACTCCAACAGGCCCACCAAGAAATGCAAAGGCAGTACGTAGTCCTGCAGCTGCAACGGTCGCCGCACGAGTCGTAACCGTGGTTCGGCTAATTACCTGACCTAATGAATTGGTTTGAACCGTAGCTTTATAGGTGGCTGCATTTAGCAGGCCCATCTGAACAATTTGCTTACTAATGGCACCTGCGAATTTTCCAGCTAAGATTGCCGCAACAGCAGTAAGCGCGAACTCCATACCATCAGCAACCTCACGCACCGCTTCGGCATCTGTTGAAAAATCAATGAGGACTTGTGCAAGACTAGATATTGAACCGGCTGCCGACTCAGATGCACCAGACACACCATCTAACTGACCAATCGCAGCGGTGATACCCGAATTCAACTGCTCCAGGCTTTGCCCCATTGATGTGCTTAGCTTTAATGCCTCGGCATCTATATCAGTAGCTGCAGCCTGGAACGCCTCTACCAAAGTCTTCGCGCTTAACTCACCCTCCCCTGCCATATCTCTCAGCTTACCCGCAGCAGAGCCAGCAGCATCGCTAGTTAGGTTAAGGTGGTCTATCAAGGCTTGTTGTAACCTTGGGGCATTCTCCATTACTGAGTTGAACTCATCGCCTCGAAGCACTCCAGAAGCAAGGCCTTGGGCTAGTTGGCGTAAGGCCCCAGCGCTTTCTTGGGCTGAAGCGCCAGACACAAGCATGGCCTGGCTAATGGTTTTGGTAACCGCAAGAATGTCTTCCTGGCCATCAAAAAGCTCACCCGCCGATTGTGCCAAGCGCTGATACAAAACAGCGGTAGAGTCCAAGGAGCCACGTGTTTCAAATGCAATTTCAACCAAGCTATGTTGAACATCTACCAACTCTTGAGTTGTATCAGTCACCAGTCTTAAACGGTTGGTAAGATTGGTCCACGTATCGGTGTACTGAACAATCTCCCGAATGGACAGTGCAGCACCTAGAGCAGTGAGGGCACCGGCTAATAAATTGCTGCTCGTGGCCATAGTTTGAATACGACCACTAGCCTCATCACTACTGTGCCCAAGGCTCTCCACAGTCCGCTCAGCCTTTGCGCCAGAGCGCTCCATAGCATCCAGCTTCCGCCGCGCAGCGTCCGGCCCCTCGGCCTCCACACGGATACCCAAGCGAGCAATTTGATCAATCGGCATTTTGAATAGCCCAAAAATTAATATCGAGCGCACGAATCACGGAAACCTCCCACGCAGACACATTGCGGCGCGTGAGCTGGCTCCAGTTCTGGATCTCGATGAAAGTGAGGGGTTCGGTTCCGCGAATCTCGCGGTAGTAATGGAAGAGATAATCCAGCCCTTCTGGAGGCTGTTCAGTTTTAAGTTCCGACGGAGTTATGCCGGTTGTTCTTTGGACTTGCGTGAGTTGCTGGCGGAGGCTTTCTTTGCATCCTTTTGGGATTTTGTCGAGCTGGAATTGACAGCAAGCCCAGTCGATGAAGGCTTGCTGTCGCTGACGAAAAAAAGCGCGCGGTTACTGGAAGCCCTGTCAATCTGGTCAAGCAGTTGTGGGGCCTCTCTCAGTAGTTCTTTTACCGCTGTCTCGGTAAATTTATCCTCCAGAGACCAACCAATAACTAATGCAGCAGCTGCACTATTTTTAGCCTCCCTTACTAGTTCGAAGCGTTTTTCTTTATCCTTTTCCAGGTTGGCTACAGCAAGGTCACGCTGCATTTCTGATTGAGCCATCTGGAAAGCATCTGAGTCGACACTCAGGATTTCCAGGTAGTGCTCTGTAGCCTTGCCTTCGGGAGTATAAAGGGGGAATTTCACCCCTTTATTACCCTTTTCCCGCGTATAAAAATCACTGGCTTTCATTAGGTTGCTATCCTCTCAATACTCAGGTTGGTAACTTCAGTTTCGTCATACACCGCCTGGAAAGGCAGAGGCAAAATGATTGCCCCCTCACCGGAAACATCTACTTGGCCACCGGTATATTTAATTTTTGGAAGAGTGAAAACGTAAGAATTTCCGGCTGCATCAACCAAACTAAACTCTAAGCTTGAGTCTTGCTCATTCAAGAATTTCTCAAAGAGTGTAGAGTTTTCAAAATAGGCTGAAAGTTGGCCTGTAACATTAGAGCGTTTTGCTCCTGGCTGAATTGTGGAATCACTACCAACGACATACCGCGACTCAAGACCGTTATCCAATGTAAGGGTTAATTCGGTCACTACCGCCAGGCTGGCAGCTCCCTCCTTGATAACACCTTTGAACGAGTCAAAAACCCGAGTAGTTGTCTCCTCCCCATAAGTGGAACCTGACATGACAGCAGCTTCTGGAGACATGTCCTTACCAATAACACCAAAGCTGCCACTTACTCGTGCTCCAGGGGCCACAGTGAGATTTAGAGTGTTAATCTCGCAGCCTGTATAGCGGTGATATGGCTTATCAGAAATATCCCCGAACTTCCGCTCAATAGTAAAACTGCGTCGAGTCTTGCCAACGACCAACTTGTCACTATCCCAAGTGCCCATGGTTGCCGCTTCAAGGAAGTCATCGAAGGAGCCATAAGAAAGGTTGATAGTGATATCGCCACCAACACTCCTATTCATATGGCGATAGTCAGTGATTTGGCGATCATCGCGAAGCTCTTCGTCTGCAGAGCCTTCTTTGGTTAGCGCTAGAGTTGTCCCCTTGCTTCGAATCGCTTTAAACGTGGGTGAGGCTGGAGTAACGCCATAGGTGGATTCAGCCACGTAAGCCATCGAATGTTGGCTACCGTCTGCCATTTGTATGCTCCTAACGTAGAGTGGTTGCGGACCAAGCCGCGCTTATATCAAGTTGATACCAGCCATCTACCACCCTGCCGGGAGAGATGGTTGAAGATTGAATTGTTACGATTTGGCTTGAGTACTCAGGAGTTGAGCCTGCCTTGAAGTGTGTGAGAATTTGGTCGGCCATTGTTAGAGCATCTCCTCGCCCTTTGCCAACTGAATAAAAAATACTGACCTGAAATATTCCTATCCGCTCATCCCTACCGATTTCACCAATAGTGTCCTGGCTACTATCTGCGGGTAGGTTATACACTGTCGCATATGGCGTACCTACACTCGGTTCAAACCCGTCATTCTCATAACCAGTAGGCAAGCCGAATCCACCCGATACATAGTGCTGCACCAGGGCCGAATAGATTTTGCTGTACATGGATTATCTGATTATTCGTCGAATAATTGATTTGATACGGAGGACGTTGCGGCGAACCATCCCCGCCGGGGCCTGTTTAGAATGACCGTACTCGAGAGGTTGGATATACGGCAGGTTATTAATTAAATAATTCACTTTATCCAACCCCCTAACATTCTGAATCACTTCTGCCTGAGACTCAGTACCTGAACGGTCCAATCGCAAACTTGAGCTCTGGGCAGGAGTGCCAACAGTCGTCTGCCAATTTCCGCGAGCCCGGCCAGTATCAACTGGTGTATCGCGGATAACGGAGTTAAACAGCTCGATATTGGTCGCTCGATAAATTCTGTCAGCCTCTGCCAAAGCATCCTCATTGAACTGTTTTAAGCTCGCTGAGAATTTCATTTGCGCACCTGACAGAAGTAAACCAGTGGAGTGCCAGCCGGATTAACCTCTTTAATATTGACCACTTGCCACTTTGCCCCATTGATTTCAGCCTGCGTGGTGAGAGTTGGAGCCCATTCAAGTCCAGCCGCTGCAATAGTTAGTTTTTTATCACCTCGCTGAACACTTTTACCCTCTGCGTACATCAGACCAGATTCTTTGAGGTTGTAGTCTTGCAGGATTACCCGAACAGTTTGGCTTACTGGCGTATCGCCTGAGCGTTTTCCTGCAACCGGGTCATCAACACCTTGAATGACATCGTGTAGCATTTGCTCAGAACCAAAGCGCGCAATAAGCCGCAAGGCCGTAGCGGCCATACGGTTATAGAAGTCGCTCATAGATTATGTCCGGACTAGAAAAAGTCCGTTGTTTTTCAGAAGTGGAGCAAGCAGAGCATCCGCTTTGGCAAATGCAGGGGTGAACTGTTGTTGAATGGGTGCCGCATACGTGACATCAATAGCACCTTCAACGCGCTCTTTAGTTATCGGCCCTGTATCGGTTGGTAACCGGTTGGGCTGAAGGTCATTCTCTCTCGCCTCAATTGCCAAGGCCAACTGTGCGTATACCAACTCACGCGGAATCTCATTGCTTGGGAAAAGTGCATCCGGATAGGAAATTCCCCAGGCATCAGCCCGGGGCCACTGTAAGGGCTGGCCTTGCGTTGAAATGTACCCCTTGTACCGATCTCGCTTGCCTTCCAAGAAATCCATAGCCCTGATAAGAAGCGGCTCACACTCAGCATCCGATAATGCAGATAGGTCTACCCCTCGCGCACCCGCATAGTCGCGCAAGTCTTGCACGCTGGCATAGCTGTTAGCACTCGAATTAGAGCCGGTGCCGTCTTCTATTGTCAGGGCCATGGTGTCGCCTACTTATCGCCTTTAGGGGCTTCTGCCTTTTTAGGCTCAGGATCAAATCGTGCATCAACGATTTTAAAACCCTGTTCGCGCAACTTCTTTTTCTCTTCCCGTGAGATGGGATGTTTTACATATTTAATTTTAGCGGACATGCTATCACCTGCTTGTCATGCACTGGCGGCCAAAGCCGCCAATAATTTACTTAGTGGAATCACCAACCGCGATAACGCCGGCAGTGTGTTTATCTGAGGTCATCACCTTGTCCCAGTTAGCACCGGTAGCTAGGTCCGCATCGGTGGGAGACTTACCACCGTTGGCCTCATCCCAGGTGTAACCCTTCAGACCCAACCCAAAGGTGTAGTCGACCTGCATAGTGGTTTCGATACGCTCCTTACCGTTGGAGGTCTGGATATTCGAAATCAGGTCGCCACCGTCATGCACAACAGCGGCGCTATCCACCAGCCCCAAAACCTTTTGCTTATTTGGGCTCCCTGACTCAAAGAGTGCGGGTGCGTCGGTGACAATTACTGCTTTACCGAGGATATCCACTACATTGACGTTTTGAGCTTCAAACAAACGGGTGGCATTGGTAAGGTTCTGGCCAATCAGCTTGTGCATTACCTCCCCGGTCATCACATTGGCAATCAGACTTCCGGAGTGGTCACCAAACTTAGCGTGAGCACTATTGAGAGCGGTGTAGCTGATACCCGCAGTTGCAGACACATCATTGACCACCGAGGTGTTGTTTTCGATGGCTGCCACTAGCGCAGCAATTGCAGTGAAAAGCTGGTCCTGCAAAAGTGCTTCGGCAAAGTTGCGGGATGCCACCTCCACCCCCTCTGCGGTAGGCTTGTTTAACCAAGTCATCTGGCCCGGCTCGAATAGGATAGGACCAAACCCACCGGCCACTTTTACAGAGCTGCGCTTGAGTTGGGTTAGATCAGTCGGAGCTTGGTTACCATTTGCTCCATATCGATTCACCCGACGCTGTGCTCCGTGAATGGCAGCAAAGAATGACTCTTGCAAGAAGTCACCCTCGAAACCCTCCGTGGTCAATCGGATAGCCCCATTAGAGGCCGCGTTAAACTTCTGCACCATTACCGCCAATGTTTCGATTGTGGCAGGCATGATGTACTTATTAAAAACTTCCATATGCGAAAGCATGGCTATTTACCTTTAGCTGTTTAAATCAGGGAATTTGGCCGAGATGGCCGCTGTGCGCTCCGAACGAGAGCCGCCCATGTTTCCGGTTGCAGCCCCGCCACCACCTTGGCCACCTCCACCAGCACCAGCACCAGCACCACCACCAGAAGCTTTGCTACCAAGAATCACCGGGGCGAATGCGGGATTGTTGGCAAATTCAGTTTTAAGATCGTCCAGGCTTGCCGCTGAGGGCTTGCCTTGGCCATCTTTAACCACCGTTACGAACTGACCGTCACGTTGCTCAGCAGCCAAGCGGGCCTTGATATGGGGAACCAGGATATCGGCGCTCCCTTGAACCGCTATCTCATTGGCCATGGACACAGCAACGTTATCCACGGTCATTGTGGTAATGCTGCCGTTCAAGGTGTCGATTTGTCCTTGAAGTTCAGCCTCACGATTGGCTAGCTTTTCCTTCCAAGAGTTATCAAGAGCTTCTACATCCCCACTCTTGCGAGCAGCCTCTTCCGCTGCGTCCTTGGCCTTTTTGGCTTCGGCCTTTTTCTCTTCCAGCAAGGAGGCAACCTGTGCTTTTAATTCAGCTACTCCCTCCCCTTGCGGGATGCCATCAACCTTCAGCTTGTATCCGTCGCCGTCCTTCTCATACATCGCGGCAACGGCCTCATCTAAACCCTCCAGGGTTTTGAGCCTGTATTTCAGCATGGTGTCTCCTGAGACATTTCGCCGGGATTTCCGGCAGATATAAAAAAGGCCCGCCGAAGCGAGCCTGTTATAGGGAAATAAGTAATTTGCTTAACTTGGGATAAGGTTTTCGCTAGCTTTTATGACCTGAAGTGTTTTCGCCTTCAGGCCAAAAATATCACCGAATATTCCTCCTGTTATATTTATGGAGGACGTGGAGTTGTCAGCAGCAATGATAATTCCCTTGGAATTTTGCAATTTGATAAACCCCTCCCATGATGAAACTTTCTCAAATTCTCCAATAGCAACCCCGTCAACTTCTACAGCGAACTTCTCTATAGGCTTTATAGATATATTCATTGAATCCCCGCTTTCTTAAATGCAATTGGCTCTTTCTGTTTCATCTCATCCAAGGTCAAGGGCTTAAAATTCCGCCCTAGATTTAGTGCTGCAAACCGCTCAGCAGACAACCCACCATTGAGGAGAAGCTTAGCCCGAGTTGGACCAATAGCATCTTGTATGAAGCTCAATGGCTGCTTTTGTAGCCACTGGTAATAAGTCAGGCCAGCATCGACATAACCATCCTTGCTAGCCCGAGTAGCGCCCTCACTTAGTGCCTGATACTTTTCCTTCAGGACCGCAATAACTGTACTGCGGCAGCGTATGTGAACTGGTGGACGCGGCCCTTTATCGAGAGGGAATACTTCGTTATCCAAACTACGGCACTGAATCGATGTACGGCTATCCAAAGTCGAAACCCAGCGCAATCCCTCCAGCAAGTCGGAGTTATTCTGAAGCGTCTCCATCCGCGCCGTGGTGGCCGTATGGGCAACCGCTGTTCGAACTACCGCATCCGCATTGCGCTGGGTTATCGCCAAAATACCGTCGCGGTAATTGTTGGCTTTGGATCCCCGGACATTACGAATAATCTGGAGAGTTGTTTGCCCCTCAAAGAAACCCTGACGGATTGCCCCGGTAACCCGCTTTCTCTCGCTGCTAGTCCAGTCCTTGATAAATGGCTCAATCAACTGACCACCATCAGGACCACGCACAGAGAGCGGTGTGGAAAGCACGGCGGCACGGACCTGAGCCGGTGCAGGAATTACAGTCTCTACCCCGGCAATCAATGCGGCCTGTAAATTGCGGACCTCAAATTCCGATTCATATTCGGCTAGGTCCAGCAGGTGGCCGGCAAGCTGGTCGTAATACTTACTGAATATCTCGGATAGATCGCTATCAACTGCGGCAAGCAACCGCTCCAGCCTTGCCCGGGAGAAGTCGGTTAAATCGTGGTTTGATAGGCGCTGCTTTATCGAGCGGTCTATCTGCTGCAGGAAAGCCGCAAACTGATTTACCTCACCAGACTTTAATCGCTCCAGATAGACAGCATGGCGAGTGCTTGAGGTGGCGAGAGCTTCACTCATCGTTTAACCCCGGCTCAGGCGCCTCGCTATCCAGCTCCTCACGAATTGCCTCATCAGTCTTCTCAGCATCAATAACGCCATGCTTCCGGAGGTTCGCCCACAGGTCGGAACTCGGTAAGCGACCGGACTGCCAAGCATTCACCAGAGCGGTGAGCATCTGCGCATCAAGATTGGATTCAGCAAAGTCCTGGTTGAGTTTGTACTCGGTATCAGCCTGTACATTCTGGAACTGGGCCACCCATTGAATAGCCTGGGTGTAAGCCTCACTGACGTTCTCGGCGACCAGAGACAAAACAGAGTGCTCTGATTCGTTTTCTGCCTGGGCTTCAGTGGCGGTCTTTACTGCTGAACCGCGCTCAATCAAGCGAGCACCCAAGGCGACCATTTGCTTTTCTTTCTGGTCCATTGCTTCTTTGACCAGAGTGTTCGGCTCAACCTGGGCAAATCCAAAGGCTCCGCCATCGGGGAGCAAAATTGGAGAGCGGGAGCCAATATAAATGCCCTGCTTCTCCATATGGTCACGCCATTTCTCAGTTAATCCAGAAATCCAAGGCTGCGCCTGACCGACGAAAAACGCTGAATCCTCATAGTCCGCTGAGTTGCGGTAATGAGCCTTGTTGAGGTTTGCCAGGTCTAACAATGGAGACCGATCGATACCCGAATCATTGTTCTCGGCGCCGACAAAGGTAAACGGGATAATGTCCCAGGCCTTCCCTACTCCATCTAACGGTGTATACGTATCGTGAATAATCCAGGTGCCAGTGTTTCCACTGCGCCATATCTCCACTGTGTAGCGACCATCAATCAGCTTAAGTGCGCGGTACTGAGTTTTCTCTTCGATGCCAAAACCATCTGAGGTGATTTCTTCATAGCTCTCACGGATAACAACCAGCCCCAGCCGGTGAACACCGCCAACCTTGATGGTCCGCCAATTGATAATCTGATTAGCGGGATAGCTCACTATCGATGCACGCACTAGCCCGGCTTGCTGTTCGGCCTTGGAGGTTTGCCCTTCAGTTTTTGGATAATCTACCAGCAGACCGCGTCGGCCAGACTTAAGCACCGCAGCAACCACAGACTGAGACTGCTGGTAGATGCTTACCCCATTGCCATTAGCATCTGAAGTCAGGTATTCCAGACCTGCCGGGATATCAACTGTTGGCGCTCGGCGAAATACGGCACCAACCAGGCCCTGTAACGTGCGACCGGTTGCGTTATAGAAAACTGCCCTGTCTGTGTACTGCTGATAGCGAGCTCTATTTGCTTCACTCTGGTCTTTTGGGTTCGGCATAGGCAGATAGGTGATGCCCTTAGCCTTAATAACCCGCTCACCCGCACAGATATCATCAACCAGCGTCCAGTCTGGCAGCGCCTTGGTGAAGTCGTCGCGCTGGTAAGTAACGTCATTTGCCATTAGTAGGCCATTCCCATGTTGATACTCATTGCCATAGTGCGGATGTTCTTCACTGAAACTGCGAAATAACGGAATGCGTCTGCGCCGTGGCTGGACCAGTCATGCAGCGGTCGATCTTTCCAGCAACCGTTCTTGTCATCCCACTCTTTGCGGTAGCTCTCCAAGCACTTGATACCCTGGTCGCACTTCTCTTGATCGAAGACACACTTAGGCAGAACTTCACGAACCGACTCAATACCGCCATCGACACTGCCATGTGGTGCAACATTAAAATTCAGGCTGTATGTCTCACCGTCTATCTCGTAGCCCTCGCGAGCCATTTCTCTACGAGATTTACCATTGCCACTGAAATCCCGGTTATCTATATCGTGAGGCGCCCAGTGTTCGGCATAGTTGTAGCCGCGCTCTTTCAGCACCTTCATGTAGTGAGCTATGCCTTCGCCGCTATTCTCGTAGTAATCAATAACGTGGTACTCCTCCCCCACCACGCGCACAAACCAAATGGAGGTCGAATCACCAACCCCGATATCCCAGAAGGTGTAAACCGGTAAATGTGAGTTATCAGGCAGCGAGCCAATCCGCCCCTCTTTGTAGAGCCGCTGGAACTGTCGTGAGTAGTAAGCGCCTTGGATAGATTGCTGGAAGGCCTCAGCGGGAAATGATGGGTACTCCCGCTTGATGTCATCACCGAGTGTTTTCTCTTTGGTGATGTACCAGAGCTTTTGCGCGTCGGTTAGGCTGATTCCCTGCTTGCTTTCGAGTTCGGCAAAGTACTTTTCGAATCGCTCAGGGACAGACAAAGCCCCCGACAGTGAATATTCAGGGTTCTTCCACCAGGGGTAGAAAAAGAACTTCCAGTCCAGGGCCGTTAAGGTTGCCCCTTGGTTATGTAACTTCTCCGATGACTGGCAGTAGTCGAAGAAATACCCCTGTCGGCCTTCTGCAGTCGATTCAATAGTGACATCGCAATCAATGGAAACGGCTTCAAATGCACCCGTGACAATCTCTCGAGCCTTATCCGGATACTTAGCGCATATCTTTCCGAATTCAGAGACGTGCAACTTACGGAGAGTGCCGCCCCGAAATGAGGTACTGACGGTTACCGAGCCGCCATTATGGAAAACCAGCTCGCCTGCCCTGTCGTTTCTGGCTGGGTTGGCCGCCTTGATAACATCCGGCAGCTGGTCATATGCGTATTTAACTTTCTCGCGGAATAGCCGTTTTGCATCATCCAGGTTGTGCGCTATCAGTGCACAGGCGCCAGACTCAAACAGGGCGCAATCAAGTTGGATAATGCACTGCTCAGTGGTGAACCCTAGCTGCCGCGCTTTGAGGATGATGTTCCGAGTGTGGTGGTTCTCGTAGTAGTCGCGCTGTTCCGGGTTCATCCGGAACTTAACTTTCTTGCCCCGCTTATCCTTAATCCAATAGAGATTGTTTAATCTCCAGTCTCTATTCGTAAGGTTGTTGACCAGTTCATGTGGTAGCGCCATCGCTGATTTGCTTCATAAGGGTTGCCATTTCATCAACTAGCTCTCCCTCATGATTCACCCTATCGCGGAATGCTTGGACTCCAACGTGCTTGCCAAGAAGTTCCAGGTTTTTGAGTTTGTCTGGCCATTTGATTTTCTTTAGGATACCGATCACTTCGCGGTCATCACCACGACCTTCCCAGAGTTCAGCGAGGTCCATGCCTGCCAGATATTGCCGCCAAACCTTGGGCCACTCGCTAATAGACTTTAGAGAGCCGTCATCCTGCAGAATATCCAGAACATCCATCTGGTCGATCTCAACCAGGCGATTCAGTACATAATCGGCATTGATTTGGGTGCGCTCAGAGCGGGCTCGTTGTGCTTTCCCGATGTATTTCGCCACCTCAGGTTTTCTCAGGAGTTTTGCAGCTTCTACTTCTGCGCTGCGCTGCGCTGCTTTGGGGTAGGCCAACCTGTAAGCCCTTGTTGCATTTAGGTTTTTATCAGCCAGATATGCATCAGCGAATACCTGCCATTTATCAGTTAAGTTATTTTGATTTCGCCTAGCCATTGTTATCACTAATTAAATGAATATTGCGCCATCAGGGTTTAAGATAATTATCTAGCCCCAAAGTACTTAAATTCGATAACTAACGGAGATTAATCATGGCCGATTTCTATCAAACAGCACTTGGTGCAAGCTCGACTTATTCCAGCGACCCTAAAGAGGCTAGAGCCCATGCCGTTGCAACAGCGTTAGAAATTATTCGTGCAAAAGTTAGTAGCTCATCGAGTCAAACAACAGAACAGCTAAAATCTGAATTTAATAGCCTTTCAAGCTACGCTAACCTAATCCAGGCAGCCATGGAGGGCGGCAATAAGTAGCTAACCTATTCCCCTCTCTCAATCAACCGCTCTAGCTTGCTATCAATACGCTGGAGCCTGGTTCTGATTTCGTCTTTGAATTCAGCTATGTGCTTTTGCTCTAGGGCACGCATAGCTGATTCGTGCTTAATTGCTTGCGCGTTCTCCCCTACCCGTTTTTCTACATCTGAGCCCCAGGCAAACAAGCCAGCCGCTAAAAGTATGATGCTGGCTATCTGAGTGATAGAGATGCTTTTGCTGAGGTGCCAATGCTCTGTTTGTTGGGTCATGATTGCTTCCAAGCCTTCATTGCTTTCTCAGCGCTTCGCCCCACGACATAACCACCGAGGCCGATTTTTACTATCTCTAGCAGTGCCAGGGTTTGCTCCTCGCTCAGATTTGGAGCTGTCCAGCCTAGCCAATGAAATACAATCAGCCCGACGAACGTGAGCATTGTTACTGGCCGCCAGTTTCTCTGTAGCCATGACTCCCCCGAGGCTTCTGCCGTGATTACCTGGGTTGCCGCTTTTAGCTCTTCCAGGTCCATTGAAATCAGCTGCGAATCAACTTGAGCTTTTAGGCGATTGGCTTCTGTCTTATCTGGGAATGCTTTGTCTATGACCTTACCGAGTAGATTTGATATGGCTGAAATCATTAGTAGCTCCAGACTGTGGGGCGGGTACGCTCGCCAGGTATTGATTCAAGGTCATCCAGGTGGAGGAATCGCTTGCCGACAGCGCCCTTTTGCTTAACTCCTATACCGGTAAACCCTTCCTCTTGAGCGATTTGGATTAACCGATAGGCTCGGCCTAGTGCCACTTGAACATCAACGGCCTGCCCGGTGGTATGTGTCATGGTGGCATTTAACCGAACGTTGTGTGCTGGGCAGCGATAGCCAGAGTTAATAATCATTGGCTTGCCGAAGCGCTCTCTAACTCTAATCAGACGCTTTAGCGTTTCATCTTTGAAATGATTTTTGCCACAACAACGACAGGCCAACTCCGACTCTGTGAAGTAGTCGTTTTGGAACATAGGAGTCTCAAATTTCAGGCATAAAAAAACCGGCTTGGGGGCCGGCTTAAGAAAGGATGGTCGCTGCATGAAAACCAAAGCAGCTGTGAACATACTACTCTCGGGCACAGATACTGTCAATACATACATCTGTACATATATACAGTTACACTAATTTGTGCGCCGTTCAGGCAATCTGGCACAAAAAAGCCCGCATTGAGCGGGCTTCATGGGAGGTTAAGAACCTTTATAAATTAGGTTCCACCATTCCCTATATCTGTACATACAACGAAGGTATCACATTCATCATTTCCATAACCAAATCCAGAGCCAGAACTGCCTCCTGTGCTAAAGCCTCCATCTCCACTACCGCTACCTCCAGAGCTGCCTCCTGATTCACCACCAGTTCCGGAAGTAATGAAGTGCTTTCCATACAAAGGATGATATTGATAAGTAGCTATCTGACCTGTCGTTCCAGATTGTACAACTACCACATCCCCTGGCTTCCACTGATTTACAGATTGGTTGACCTCAGAGCGAATATGGGCATTAACCTCGCCATCACTATAAATGTCACCTGTCATTGTCGTGTAGTACGTTGCAGCAACAACAGCTACAGAAGCCAAAACTAAAGGAAGTCCCCAAAAGCTACTTTTTTTCATAAAAATCCATTTATCTACAAATTGTTTCTAAGACGAAAATAAAATACAACAATTCTTATTGTTTTGTGAGTAAACCTCCCTTAACACTGGCTCCCTTTGATACGGATATAAAACTGCTTCCAAATGATTTACCATTTTTGTGTTCTCATTCACGTATGAAGATGGCACGGCTCCATTCAGTGACGAATAGACAATCTCAGCAGTTTTTGCATAGAAGTAAGACTTAAGTAAATCTTGCTCAACACCAAGCCCATAAAAGTATGTTGCCGAGAGCTCATGTAGAGCTTCTAAACTACCAGAAGCCCAAGCTGATTCTAAATATTCAATTCTTGTATTTCTTAGAGAATCAATTTCTTCTTGACTTAAGTCTTCGTAATTTGGAGGTATAAAGTTTGAAAACTCCAATTGCGCTTTTACATGCCCTTGATCAGCTGCACTGGTCAAGCTTTCAAACTCAGAAGGAAGTGAATGCCTACCTATTTCCTGACAAAGATTTGGAGATGCTAGGTTCGAACCTTTTCGGCAATATGAGCGCGCCTTATATAGCTCATATGTAGAATCAACATCATAAGGGTTTTCTATATATTCTTGCAGATCAAAGTTAAGCGTAGGGTCATATTTGACCATTTCTAACTCTACAGTCTTAAAATCGCCAGATTTTTTTGCAGAATCATCCTCAGAAAAAACGACTCTACTTCCATCTGCTCCATCTTTCTTGACCACCTGCTCGTATTCGACAGTAGGAGGTGCCAATTCACTCTCCCCCCTCAGAGAAAGATCATTAGATGCATAAAATGCATCGCCCCTAACAACAAAAAAAATCAGAGCAGCAGACAAAACTCCGAAAGTAATAAGTACGCTTGTTCTTTTTGAAAGTTGCATTTTTAAAGTGAATATAATTGCACGGCGCTGGATTCTACAAATCACCTAAAAAAAATCAACTATAAAAACCAAAAACAATCATGACGTTAAAGAACAACTCATGCGAAACATTCAGATGTGACTTTTATGCCCACAGGTTAGGGGTTTCAGCTCACTTATAAACATAAGCAAATTAATTTAATTAAAAGGTCCGCAAGATGATTCTAAAAAACCGGCTTGGGGGCCGGCTTAAGAAAGGATGGTCGCTGCATGAAAACCAAAGCAGCTGTGAACATACTACTCTCGGGCACAAATACTGTCAATATATACAGATGTATACATATACAGTTATGAAAATTTATGCGCCATTCTGACAATCTGGCACAAAAAAGCCCGCATTGAGCAGGCTTTAGGGCGTTTCGCTAGGAATCTGCATATTTATCCCAGCATGGGGTTTTTATACAGTTCTGACACAGAGAAAGTCAAGGGTTTCCAATTCATTGGTTTTTTGGGCTTTTGCTAATGGCCTCTAGGAAGAACAACAAGACTTCCCATCCTGTTGAACTGGCGGGCATGGAATCGTTCCATAAGAGCAAAATACACAGCAATCGCCCTTCTTAGGGCTTAGTAACTCACCACATTTTTTACATTCATAAAACCACTGGCAAGCATCTACTGGCATAGTTTCCGCGTGTTTGTAACCACATTTTGGGCAGGTAATCGTAGATGTTCTATTTATATCTATCGCCATTGCTTAATTGCCCTTTCCTGGAAAGCTATATTTAGAATTCTACTACCCAGCACCTAAATCTCTATGGGTGTTTTTCGACCCTCTTTAAGCCCAACCAGCCCTGCATCTTGTTCAAAACTGGTATGCCTTTGGAACTCCCCTGTTAGTTCTAAGAAACCAAAAGGCCCGTACTGAAAAGGCCTTAGAGTGTTTAACCTGGAGTCTGCGCACCTCTCTGAACATAGGGCTTATATGTAGTTCTCATACAGAGAAATTCAGGGGTTTTTGCTCCTTTATTGCCCCCCTGTAAAAAATATCACTATCTGCGAAGCTATCTACTTACTTCGAGCATACAACTCATCAACACTCTGCCTGCTATATATTTCTTCAATTTTATCTTTAATTGGACCAAGCTGCTTACATACCCAATCTATCATTTCTTCAAGCAACGCAATTATAGCTTTTGTATCTTTATCTTCACTTCTCAGTGAAACGTCCCTCGCCATATAAAATGTAAGAAGCCCTCTTCCTTTTGACGGCGGGAGTAAAGCTAATCTCCCTGAAATATTATCAAGATCAGTGATTCCTGCGTGCGCGGAGAAGTTATGCCGCTCCCTTATAAGGTACTTATGAGTCTCAAGCAGCCATTCTAAATCCCCACGGAAAACTTGCCTTTCTTCAAGCTTAATACCCCTCCCTTCCGTAGAAACAAAATTGCGCGCATACTTTGTGATAAATGATTCCCATAACGCATTCTGTATATATGGATCTCGATCATTAGTATTTACAATATCAAGGAATACCTTTCGGCATATTTCCAAGTCATTCTTGATTGACTCATACCCTATATATCTTTTCTCAACAGGCCCACTTAACTCTACATATGGACATGCTTCACCATCATAAAAAATTCTTATATCACCTTTAACCAAACCATCAATTTCATCTGCAATAGGAAGGACTGCCACCTCTATTTTATCTTGATTCACATCCATCATAAATCTACTCGTAAAACTATTGCGAAAAAAACACAACCCCATCTAACTAAAAGCTATTTATTACTACTGCAGCTTACAGCGAGCCAGAATTTCCTTATGAGTCTCACACTCACCAGCATACCACCTCAAACTCCAACTCCAGCTAGTATCCCTAGGCTCACAATCTGAGCAGTTGCCACAAAATCTTTCTCTAAACCCTTGGGTATCTGGGTTATCGTAGAGATCTTTTAGCAACCCTCCGGTGGCCATCTTGTGACCATGCTTTAAACACACCATGAAATGGAATCCACCTGCTGAGTGCATCTGCAAGGTTTCTGCAATAATTCCACCAGGCCGATAACACACAAATAAATTGCTGCAGTCACGCATTATCTCAGTAGGATCATAGTTCACAAGCGCTCTAGCTACCACTCTACCAAACTCGCACTCGGAATCATCGGGATCTAGCCTGAGACTTTTAGCTTGCCTATAAAAATATGACTTCTGCTCTTCAACACTTAGGTCATAAAAATTATTTATTTTAATGTTTTCCTTATGCTCGAAAACAATCTGCTCAGCCTGATCTAACTTCCCGTCTAAATGTGGCAAATATTCAACAACTCGCTGTCTGATCCTTTTAACAACATCAGGACTGACATCCACTTGAGAGGCGACCAGCAAATAAAGCCGATAAATTCTTGAGGCATCTCTAACTGCAACGAGATATGACATGACAAACGTTGACATATTGTTGCTCCAGCCTTCTAAGAAATCTATCGATTCCCTCCCCCCTCTTTCCTTATGAACATCATTAAATATCAATATACCTGCATATATATCTATAAAAATATCAGCCAAAATATGATACTGACCTTCCTTCAGCAGGCGATTACATAAATCAATTATCTTTTTCAGTAAAACACTGCAATCGTAGTGCATTTCCTGAATCTTACTCTCAAAAATCAAACGATAAAGCGAACCTTCCTCATGGCTAAAAGCTGAGAAGTGCGTAGCGTGAAGCTCATCCAATACGGACCTAAATGCTATGCTACGCGCCTTCCCAAAAGCAATATATCGCTGCCCCCTAATACCACTCTTTCTAGCCAGATCAATTAGCTGAATACACAGCATCTGTTTTTCTTGTAAAATTTCATAACGCACCGATTTATATGGCGCAATATTGAATGCCTGCAAATAATACAGAGCTGCCACAAATCTATCTTTCGGAGGAACAATAGCAGAAGCAAGTAAATTCCCTGCTGTTTGATATACTTCGTCGTAGTTATATTTAGCTAACGAGTTGTCGAGTTGTTGATGAAAAGCCTGATACAGGGTATCGCCTAGCTCCCCGATGCGCTCACTTAAAGAAAGAGGTTCTAAGTCACCAAATCTAGAAGTTGACTCTTTAAGTCCCTTTATGCTCAAGTAATCCCAACAATCAACAACCGCGTCAAAAAGACCATCAAAGGAATTCTTATCTTTCCGAACCAATCTGCTATCAACGGGAATATGAATCTGCATAGATTCTGTATTCTTTGATGAAAAGACATCCTCTCTTAACTTTGTATCATTTGTAATTGGCAACCAAAAAATTCTCTCGGATGACACCTCCACAACTACAAGAATCACAGGAATTCTAAAATTCAAATAATACTTAAGTCTCTCTATTTTAATTGTAAAAGACAGAACGGCCCCACCGTTAATAAAAGTTGATACTTCCTCTCCTTTTATCTGGACCTTAAAGACACTATTTTTACCTAAGGCTTTGCCCCTTTCGTCCTTTATTTCTATTTCACCATCAATACCAAAATCATCCTGATCCTCTTGGGAGCGATATATCCAATTACTTGGAAGGTTGTATGTAAAAATACGACCAGCTTCAACTCCTATTTCACCCGCATTCATAAAGCACCAACACCTTTTCTCCGGAAAGCCCTAATTCAATCAAGCTTAACCATAAAACCACATGCTAATTTTTAGATTTTGCATATCTATATCGCGCAATAACTTCATCAATTGGCTCAAGCGATCGAGCAGGCAAAGAATCAAGCAATCTCTCCAGCCGACTCCATAACCTTCGCCAGATTCTGTCCCACTGCTCCTTATTGCAGCCTAAGAGCTTTCGCGCCTGACGAAGATCAATTCTTCTTCCTGTAACATCACGAACCACAACAGAATGGATACAAAATAAGGCCAACTGCCCAACTTTCAACGGGTCATGAGGCTCGCCCCAGCTATAAAACTTCTTCATCATGTAACTCAGAAGATAAGCTCGCTCCTTATACCGGTTCCCCGGCGGTGCATAGGCAGCCATCCCCCAACAGTAAGCCAGCTCATCGGTTTCTCTCAGCTTGGCAATGGCATGCTGCACCAATCCCTTTTCACAAGCATCCATTATTCGCCCACTACTGCCCTTCCCCACCCTAGTTTCAGTTGCATAAACGGTCTGACCTGCCAAACGAGCAGTAACTTTTCCATTCTCATTCCGAATCTCATCGATGTAATGCTTCGGTCCCCGGCTCCGTACCGTCTGCCCACCCAACATTGCCGCATAATCAGATTGCTGGGTAGCTGTATCGAATGCATCATGCCAAGCCTGCCGAGCTGAGTGAAAATTCATTGATTCACCTTGAAGATTTTCCGGAATATCTTTGATGTGGGTTCTCTATCTCGATACCTGGCTTTGCCTGTGTCTTGCCAACGTAGGTAATCACTGCAAGCGAGCTCTTCGGCTGCACACCTGTCCCTTTGCTTACACGCATCGCACGGAGATGGCTCAAACAAGGCGCTCTGCTGGTTGCGAGTTAGCTCTGTATTTCCCCAGCTAGGCATTGGTTACTCCTTTATCAATCCCTTTTCCCGCATCTTGCTTTGGGTTTCGTATAGCGCTCTTAACTTGCTGCGCTCCATCTATCGCATATTCATTTCAGCTCTGGCGTTCGCCTGCTTAGTGCGCCAAGTTTCCACCTTCATCTCGGTGACCTTTATTCCCATACGTAACTTGAGCGCTACTTCTGTTGCGTATCTCAAGCCCTCCAGCAGCTCCACATACTCGGGGTGGGCGTAGGCTTCACGCTCTTGGGCTGCAGCAGAGAGGCCAGGTTTTGCACGCTCAGCATCCTTCATCAGTAGGGCCTTCTTGGACTTACGGAATTCGGATAGGTAAACCCGTTCAGCTTCTGCTTGCGCATACTGGGCCGTCTTTTGACGTAGCTCCTCAAAAGTCTTCTCTTGCTGGTCCATAAATCCCCCTACTCCAACCCAATCAAAAACCAAACACCTGAGCCAACCGCCACTACCCACAGAGAGAATTCCAAATAAAGAACTGTTTTGGTTGGGGCTGGCTCATTCATCACGCGACTTCTCGCATACTCTCTGAGTAGTCACGAAGCCGCTGACGGGCCTCGCTCAAGCTCTCCTTGTGGAAGCTACCCAGATAGTTGATATCGCCCCACTCGATGCGCTGCTGGGTGCGGATAGTGCTTGCAAACATCACATCTACTTGGTCGTCTCGCTTGGTGCGGAATACTGCTAGCGGACTACAGGGCTCAGTGGTTGAGATCCGCTGAAGGGCTTCTGGAATGGTGGCTATGGTCATGGGTATCACTCCCTGATGGTTCTAGGTTTACCAGTTGGTGTCGGTGAGTATTTCGGTCACGGACCGGTCTCGGGTCCGACCTTGATGCATCGATTGAGCGTGAGGCTGCTGCCCTTGCCCCTCGTGATTTAGCAGCCACTGGAACTGAAACCCTCGCCACCCCCTCTCGCAGCAAATGGCGAGACAGTGGTCAACGCTGTAGCCATGTTGGCTGGCTAAGTGAAGCTGCTTAGCAATCTGGTTGACGGCGGTTTGAGTGAGCGGCGCCTTGCGAACTTTTTTCCAATCCTCCAGAACTTCCTTCCCTGGCTCAGTTGGCCAAGATGAAAAATCTAATCCCCTATTAATATTTTTAGGTTCTTTTAGATTCTTTTTAGATTCGTGGTCCGTTTTTGGTACTGGTCCAGTCCCGTTTTTGGTACTGGTTTTGTCCGTTTTTGGGCCTGGTCCGTTTTTGGGACTAGTACCGTTTTTGGTACTGGTGATTTGGCCAAAATTCAAAGTGAATTGATTGCTGGAGCCGCTCGATTTGAGGCGAATAATCAGGCTAGATTCTTCCAACTGCTCCATTGCAGAAATTACAGTTTTGCGGTTGAGGCCAGTAGCTTGAGCAATGTACGCAATAGATGGATTACACTGTCCATTTGCTTCATTGTGGCAATTGGCAAGAGATAGCAGCACTAACTTGTGCGTAGACTTCACGCCCTGCTGCCATGCCCAGAAAGTGGCCTCAGCGCTCACGGCTAACTCTCCTTCACTTCAATAAAGTCAGAGGGAGTCTCTGAGACTCTCTGAGGATTAAAAACCGAGTCGACAACATCACCACACAACTGAGCCATCTGCTGGCGCCGACTTTCGTCTACTTGTAATTCACTGTAATTTTTCGGCAGCTGGGCAGGAATTGTTTTACGCAGCTCATTTTGAGTTAGCGCATTAGAAGTTTTATTAGACATACAATGCCCCTTTCTTTTGCTCTTGATGTGTGAACCATTTTATTTTTTATGGCACTTCTACAGCAGGGAATTTAGATCTTTCTAAAACGCGCGGACCTTAGAGAGGACCGCCATACTCGTAAGGGCTTCTTTTAAATCTGCCTGAGTCTGAGCAACGTAAACAGGTAAACATGCTTCAACCATGATTCGTAAAAGCTGTTCATGGCCGATACCCAACTCCGTCGCCCTGGACTTAAGTTGATCGAAGTCCGACTGCTTAATTCTTAAATTGCACTTTCTTAAGCTGGTCTCCATTGCTATTACCTAAACCATCCTTGAGTTAACGTTGTTTTCAGCTCTTCGGCTAGCTTTCACCTTCAGGGTTTTCACTTACACTCTCTGTAGGTCGAAAGTATTTTTCTGGGAGTGAAGGGGCACCATAAATATCCGGGCGTAGCTCATATCGAGTGACTGCACCGCCTGTGGCCGCTTCAATAGGGCGACATCGACCTGGAGGGATTGGTCTCACATTTTTAAACCATTGGGTTATTACAGGTGGCTTAACTCCGATACTCCTCGCCAGACCTGATTTGCTACCCACAATTGCAACAGCCCTCTCCAGGGCTTCTAGGTTGACGCTGTTATGAGCTTTGTACGTTTTCATAACCCAAATATAAGGCAATGCTTTACTTTTATCAAGCATTGCCTTTCAGGCATGTTATCCACTTAAATCAGGCAATGCTTGAAGGTGAAAAGCTCGGAAGAGCTATAGAAGAGGCCCGGAAAATCAAGGGCATTAATAAGGCAGAACTGGCACGCCAGTTCGGGGTCTCGAGCCAGTCTGTTCAAGGCTGGGTGAAAACTGGCCGAATAAAGAAATCAACACTTTTAGAGCTCATTGCTTACTTCGGTAAGGATGTTAGCCCGGAACATTGGGGGCTAACCAAAGCCCCGCTTGGCTACCCTACTACAGGCTCAAAAAGCCAAACCAATATTGGTGAAGAACGCGGCCCCTACGATTTGAATTTGCGGGAGGGCCCTCCGATAAGGGGGAAGGTTCCGCTAATCTCAACCGTTCAGGCCGGCAAGTGGATGGAAGTAATAGACAATTTCCAACCGGGCGATGCCGAAGAGTGGCGTGAAACAACTGCTAATGTAGGTCCAAACGCATTTGCGCTCCGCGTTGTGGGTGATTCAATGACATCCTTAGCAGGCGTTAGCATACCCCACGGGTCAATAGTGATTGTTGACCCTGATGCCGCTTACTGTAACGGGTCAATTGTAGTTGCCAAATTGATGGACGTTCAGGAAGCGACACTAAAGAAGCTGGTCGTAGATGGCCCAAACAAATACCTTAAACCACTAAACCCTGCTTATTCTCCAATACCTATTAATGGCAACTGCCAAATTGTTGGAGTAGCCAAAAAGGTAGAGTATGACCTTTAACGCTAAAGAAGGTTAACCTGAAATAGGGGCACCAGCTTTTATCGCCTGCACTCGGGCCATAAACTCCCTCAAAGAGAGTAATGCTGTTGGTTGCCCCCCAGGAATGCGCTCTTCTGAAAAAACGGAGTCCTCGTAGCCATCTCCGCTATGGATTCTTATCCGCACATCTTCAGCGGCTAACATTTCTTCCAGCAGCCCAATAGGCACGGCAACTGAGTTAGTGCTTGTGGTGTAAATTGTCCTAGAAACACTATTCCATCCACTGTTCGAATGGTCCGTGAGTTCAGCTGTCTTGAATGAGTAGATACTTCCAGAGATATTTACTTCTAGCCCAGTTAGATTTACGTGTGCAGAGTCCATAGAACTGCTAGAGCTATACTCCATAATTAGGGCCAAATACCCTGGAGACAAGCTGTTCCAGCGAGCACCAAGCTTATATGAGTTCCCCATTAGTCGTTTAGGGTTATAGAGGAATTGCGGTGTAACCTCTACGACTTTTGCGCCATCGAAAGTGGAAACTTTCTCAGTAACTACGCCCTGCCCGCCCATCTTAGACATCGCATCTGCCATTCCTGTGCACCCGCTCAGCGCCATTACTGCCAAGAAGACCAATAAGCAATAACTTATCATTTTCATTTTGTAATCCCTTACGCTTTTAAAACACTGAGAGTACCAGTTGCCTTCCTCGCAAGAAAGAAAGCTCGCCTCTAATCAAATAAAGCTCCAGATAAGGTAAATGACGCCAAAAATAAGGCATTGCCGTTGCTTTATATAAAGCATTGCTTTACATTTACTTTAACAACTCAGGGAGAATCCCCATGTTAGGAAGCAGCTCAACCGCCCCCGCCGAAGACGCTCTCAACGCCCATGAGAATCACCAAGACTCTCTGCCGGACGAAACCGCAGCTGAGGTAGAGAGCACTGAAGCTGGCATTGTTGAATACGTCCTGGAGTGCATTCTCTCTGGCGATAACGGTCGCCCACTCATTGAAGCCATGTATCGCCGCCGCTTTCTTGAAATCGCTCTCGATGAACTCGACAAGTTCCAGTTAAAGGACATCCTCCAGTGCGCGACCGCAAACGAGAAATTCTCTCGGAGCTGTGCATTAAAGCTGGCCAGGGAGTACCGCGAGGAACTTGAACCGCGCGCAGCAGAAGAGGGGCACATCGAAGGCCACCCACTTTCCCGCCGAAAGCCCACACAAGACGAAATTGAAAACACCGTATTTTTCATTGAGATGCACCTATTCCGTGAAACGGGAGCACTCAGCAATGAGTCGGCGCTAGCTCGGAATCTACTTGATAAGCACATTGGAAAGTTTCTCGAAAAATACGCTGAAGATTGTGATTCAACCGGAAACGGAAAAATTGCTGAAATTGCCATCGGCGGCGACCACACAGAGGCGGGTTACCAATATCACTCCATAGCGATGGAAACTGTGAGATTTATTGCTGGAAAATATTTCTGGCGATTCGCGCACGCTGCCCGTGATGCTGGTTACCTTGAATTGCCAAGTTCTTAAATCACTCAAAATTACTAAGCCCCCCTCTAATCACAGGAGTGAGCAAAATGTCTGAGAATCTAAGCATCTGGCAGCGAGTAAAGAAAACTGATGCTCGCTTTGTAAAAGAGTCAACGTTTGAAGGCCGCAAAACTGCCAGCATCAACCATATTGCCATGGTTGAGAAAGCAACTGAATTATGGGGACCAATCGGAATTGGTTGGGGTTATGAAATTATCGAGGAGCGTGACGATAAAGGTGCGCCAGTGTTTGCAGAAGGTCAGGAAGTTGGACACAACCTCACCCATACCATCAGGTTGCGCCTCTGGTACGTGATAGACGGGGTGCGCGGCCACGTTGAGAACTACGGTCACACGCCTCGTATTTACTGGTCAGATAACAAGAAGCGTTTTATCGAAGATAAAGAAGCGGCCAAGAAGTCACTTTCTGACGCTTTAAAAAAGTGCTTTTCCTTCCTCGGATTCTCCGCAGATATTTATAGCGGTGAATGGGATGACCCCGAATACCGCCAAGAACGCCAGCTAGAAAGCCAAATAGATAAGGCAGAAGACAAAGACTCCGCACGAGACAAGCAAACCAAAGAGCTTACCGAGTACGTACAGAAACACCTGAAAACATTGAAAAGTTCCCGCCACCTGCATGAAGCCGCCGGGATATTTAAAACCTCAATCAAGCATCTTGAGCGGCAAAGAAATATGCCGCACCTAACTGACGTTGCCAATAAAGGAATTACCGCCCTAACCCAAACCTACGAAGCACAAAAGGAACAACTCCAAGGAGCTGCATAATGACCGCATTAAAGCTGTACGAAATCACCGACCAAGCCCGCGATCTGAAGCAACTGGCCGAAGATAACGATTTAACCCCAGCGGATATTGCCGACACGCTGGAAGGTATCGAGCTTGAATTCAATGAGAAGGCTATTCAAATAGGCAACCTTCTCATGAACTTCACCCCCTTCGAAAAGGGGCTTGATGATGAAATTAAGCGGTTGCAAGCCAAGAAAAAAGCTCTGCAAAACCGCCGTAATTCAATCACCGAATATCTCCGCTCTAATATGCAGGAGTGCGGCATAAAGAAAATCGAATGCCCGGTGTTCACCATCTCCCTGAAAAAGCCAATAGCCAAAGTTGAGATTGAAAACGAAGACGCCCTGCCCGGCGAATACGTCACTGTGAAAAATACATTCACACCCGACAAGAAAGCCATTTTGTCCGCTCTTAAAGAAGGTCAAGAAATTCCAGGGGCTCGATTAGCTGAAGCTAAACCAGCACTACAAATTCGCTAGAACTCTCAAGGATAGGAAAATGGAACTACAGAAACTCGTCACCGAAAGTCTTGGCAGATACATTGATAGTGGAAAACTGGAAGAATCAATCGATTCGAAAGTTGAAGCAACCATTGTTGGAATTCTGGATTCAGTACTTAGAGAGTACAGCGATTTTGGACAGTCTTTAAAAAAGGCTATTGAAGATAAAATCTCTATCTGTACAAACCAAATAACCCTGCCCGAGTACAACAAATATATTACCGATATGATCGGTGAGCTGTACATCAAAGCTCTCCATGAGCAAGCAGGCGCACATTTAAAACCACTACTTGATAAGGCTCTAAAACCTGTTCCATCCGTAATGACATCTAAAGAGTTCTTGGAGCTCATTAAAAAGGAATGGCAAGAGGAGCACCTTCATAATGGGCATGAAGAAATAATACTGGAGTGGGAGCGATCCGAATATTTCACATGTGTAAAAATCCTCCACGGTGAATATTCATTCAATAATATTGAGATTTCACTTTATAAAGATCGCGATGAAGAGCATCACTACATCTCGATTATCCGAGAGGATGGCAAAAACTTTAGAAGAGGAGTGCAGGCCCACACAGTTAATTACGGGCTTCCCGGTGAACTTTTCAAGCTGTATGCCCGCAGAACAATGATAACGGACCTAGAAGAGATCTACGACGAGTCTATTTATCTTGATTGCAATTAGCGGAAGCTAAACCTGCACCACAGATACGTTGACGCGCGAGGCTAGCGCCGCTGGTACGGGGCGCATTTTTAGGGAGAAAGATATGTTTTCAGGAAGAGGTTTATCGCTGGCTGCACTGCAACTAAGCCTTATCAGCAGAGAGTGGAACAGCATTATTCAGCCAGAACCGAATAATTATGCAGGAAAAGCAAACAAACTAAGCCAAAAGGCAAGGCGTAAGCGGGCTAAGTGGAATTAACTATGGAAATCCAAGAAATGAAGAGATTCGCCATATTTTGTGGCACTTACAACCTGCTAATGGGTGGAGCTAAGGACTTTCGTGAGTCAGTAGAAACTCTGGAAGCCGCCCATAAAGTAGCGAAGCAAATCGCCAAGACAGAAATCTTTAAGCAGTGGGTGCAAATCTTTGACAAGAAAACTGATGAGCTTACCACCTACACCATAGTCGATGGTGAGCTGAAGGAACAGGAGTGCAAGTGATGGCAAGAGGTATTAATAAAGTCATATTGATTGGCAATCTAGGCAATGACCCAGAAACCAAATATATGCCCAGCGGTGGAGCGGTAACCAATGTCAGCTTAGCCACCAGTGAAAGCTGGAAGGATAAGCAAACCGGCCAACAGCAAGAGCGCACCGAATGGCACCGCGTAGTCTTTTTCAATCGCCTTGCAGAAATAGCCGGAGAATACCTTCGCAAAGGGGCGAAGATTTATGTTGAGGGCTCACTTCGCACGCGGAAGTGGCAAGACAAAAACAGTGGCCAGGACCGCTTCACTACAGAAATTGTCGCAGCTGAAATGCAGATGCTTGATGGCCAGCAGAATGGCGCTCAGCAGGGCCAGGGATTTCAGCCGCCCTCCCCTATGGCCCCGCAAAGCCAGCCACAGCAAAGACCAACCCAAGGCCAGGGATATCAACAGAACCGACAGCCCCCAAACGCCATGGGTGGAACAAATGACTTCAACCAGCAGTTTGATGAGCCACCACCATTTTAACTATCAATCTGGGCCGCTGGTTCAGGGCCTCTAACGGGGTTCACATGGAAATTTCAAAACTACCTCTCAATAAGCAGGCAACAGCAGTAGTAGCAGAAGTAAAAAAATTCCTTTCTGCATTCCAGGTTTTAAAAAACCGGAAACCCGAAAGAGTCGCGGTTAAGTCAGATAAATTCCAAATGATTCAGCGTGCTGTAGTAGCGGAGTTAAGAAGACAAAACAAAGGGGCTGTATCTGCAAAAGAGATTACCCCCCCCGATGTGCTGCAGGTAGAGGGAGTTCATATTTATCCGTTTGCAGCGTGAGTAATAAAAGTAAATAAGCGAGGGATATGCAATGGGACACCCAATATACAAAGACCTCCTGGAGCAATGGAGAGAAAAGGCTAAAGAAATAGCCGGAACCAGCGAAGGGTTTACTTTCTACGACCCAGAATTTAATGAATTCTTGCACTGGATGTTTTCGCAGTTTCAGGTGGCCACTGAATCAACTGGAAACAGGCCCACAGAATATAACTTAGCTGTCTGGCGCATGAGAGATACCGGCACCAGAAGAGCGTCATATAGATATTTTCCCTCAAAAGAGGAAGCAGAGCAGACTGCAAGCATTGAATCGATGTCACGCGATGATGGCCATTTAACGGACCTCACCCCACTTTATGAAATAAATAATGGCTCATGCAGTACATGCTGCGGGCGTGGTGAAATCGGTGGAATAACACAAGAACATCCATGTGGATATTCGGAGCCCTGCCCTGATTGCAATCCTGCGGAATCCAACTCAGCCATATCATAGGTGACGGTATGAAAGCACAATCCGGAGTTGTTGAGGGCGGCCAGCAAAGGGCGCCCCAAAGCATCAATCAACTGATGTACTGGAAAGATTGGGTTAGAGAGAGCTTTGCCGGAACCCAGCCCGCACGCGAGACCGTTATAAAGTGGGTTTCAACTGGTGAAGTTGCTGGGCGCTGGTTAGGCGATAGATTATATATTTACCGAAATGGGTTTCATGACCCTTACACAATACGCACGGAAGAGCGGACAGCGGTAGAAGCAGAGCCAATCTCACCGCTACTCGCACGCAGATAACACGGAAGAAAATAATGGCTAGACCAAAAAAACCTAGATATGTAGACGGTCTGGAGTTGCCAGAAAACCTTTATACCGACCCCAAAAAGCGGGCAAACTATTGGCGCTATTTACGCCCAGATGGCTCTAGTCTCACATTCCACGGCACAACAGCCGAAGCGATTCGTCAGGCAAAACAAGCCAACCGACAGCGCGACCTCTATGAGCGTCAGCCAGCAACAACGGATACCGTTTGGACTGCGCGAGCAGGAAGCCTGCTGGACCGCTACAGCGACTGGGTTGCCTGGATGGAACTAAACCACCCCAAACAGGCCACAGCTGCACGCTGGAGCCAAAAGCGCCGCTATGTTGAGCGTATGTGCGAACAGCTTAAAAACCCTATGCCGCATGAGCTAACGCTGACAATGGTTCGCGACTGGTGGGAATCGCAAGATTATCATCCCCAACGAAATAGCCGTGCTGCCCTGCGCAGCTTCATTAATTATTTAATGCTGGAGGGCTCGGTTCCAAAACTTACATTTAATCCATTTAACACCAGTGACGAAGCCCCTAAATTAATTCCAAGGCAACGACCGGAAAAGGTACGTCAACGGCTTACCCTGCAAGATTTTTGGCGCATACACGACGCAGCTGGCGAGCTGGGTTATACAGGTCTGCAAATTGCTATGGATTTATCACTGCTTACAACTATGCGCCGCGGTGATGTGTGCAGCTTAAGGCTGGACAAGCATGTAACCGATGCAGGGATTGATAAAGGTGTAGAGAAATCAATTAATCAACGCGGCGAAGAAAGGGCTACATATTTGCGTTGGTCTTACAATCATCACCCTGGATTACGTCAAGTAATTAACCAAGCCCGACAGCTCTCCCTACAAAACTACCGATGCCCTTTTGCAGTTTCATATCAACCAAAGAAAAGACAACCCCGAGCGAAGCAAGATGAGCATTGGTGTAGATTGATGCCAGCAAGGCTATCAAACCAATTTAAAGATGCACGAGACGCCGCAGAGGTTCGCCAGGACTTACCCAGCAGTGCCAGGCCGACATTTCACGAGGTGCGCGCCCTAGCCTCTCACCTGCTCAAGAAATCCGGTCACAGCCCGGAAGAGATTGCAGAAATATGCGCCCATACGGATGCGGAAATTACTGAGAAGTTTTATCTCGGAGGGCATGAGCGAGAATACAAAGAAGTGGGTATCAGCATCGACCCGAAATTACTGATGCGGAAGTGATTGAGAGTTTTTGTACGGGGTTTTTGTACGCTTGAGAATTGGTTTTTGTACGCTCAATCTCGAAAATTGGCTGAAAGCCGCATGAGATATGAAGAAAGATGGTCGGAGCGGCCGGATTTGAACCGACGACCACCACACCCCCAGTGTGGTGCGCTACCAGGCTGCGCTACGCTCCGATTTTAAAAAATCGTTCACTTCGCTAAGTGATTGATTTTTAAAGACATCGTGTCTCGATGTGGCGTGAATCATACCTGAGTGCGGCTGGATTGCAAGCCCAGGTTTACAGTTTTTTATAAATTATTTTTCCCCTCCAACAGGGCCACCACGTCCTTTAGTTCTGCGATCACTTCTGGCAGTACTTGCTGTAGCTGTACCACCTCTGCCCGCTCGCTGCCGGTTTCGATCTGCTGGCGGGCTCCACCAATGGTATAGCCCTCTTCGTACAGGAGCGCACGAATCTGGCGGATCATGATGACATCTTGGTGCTGGTAGTAACGGCGGTTGCCGCGACGTTTGACGGGTTTCAGCTGGGGGAATTCCTGCTCCCAATAACGCAGGACATGGGGTTTAACGGCGCACAGTTCACTCACCTCACCAATGGTGAAATAGCGCTTACCGGGGATTGCAGGCAGCTGAGCGTTATTGCTCGGTTCCAGCATGCTCTTCTACTCGTGTCTTGAGTTTTTGCCCGGGTTTAAAAGTGACTACCCTGCGGGCCGAGATGGGGATTTCCTCACCTGTCTTGGGATTGCGACCGGGACGCTGGCTTTTATCGCGCAGGTCGAAATTGCCAAAGCCGGAGAGCTTGACCTGCTCGTTACTTTCCAACGCATTGCGGATCTCCTCGAAGAAATATTCGACGATCTCTTTCGCTTCGCGCTTGTTAAAGCCCAGCTCTTCGTACAGTTTCTCGGCGAGCCCGGCCTTGGTCAGTGCCTCTGTCATTGGATCCTACCAATTGATTCAGAGGCGTCGACTCCAGATCGGAAGCGGCCCAAACCGCGGCGGCTTTCAACCCGGTAGCAGACGCTCTCGGGGTGCAATTCAGCCTGCACCCGAGAGCATCATGCTCTACTAGCGCAGACTAGCGTTATATTTTTCTTCTAGTTTTCCGACCACCGCATCTACAGCGGCATTGATTTCGTCGTCATTAAGGGTGCGTGACGAATGCTGAAACGTCAACCCCAAAGCGACACTTTTTCTATTTAAATCAATACCTTTGCCCTGGTAGACATCAAATATCTTGAGGTCCGTCAAGGTTTCACCTGCAACTTCGACAGCAGTTTCCACCAGGCTGGCGGCAGGAACCTCTGCATCAATCAACAGGGCCAGATCGCGGCGTACTTCCGGGAATTTGGACAGCGGACGGAAAGCGGGGGTTTTACCCTCGCCGATCGCTTCCAGGCTCAGTTCAAATACGAACGCGGGCTTGGACAGGTCCAACTTCTTCTGCAACTGCGGGTGCAGGGCTCCAATAACCCCTACTTCGCGGTCGCCGCGCATAATCTTGGCGGTTTGCCCGGGGTGCAGCGCGGGGTGTTGGCCAGCAACAAAGCGGAACTCATCGGCTACACCGGTGCGAGCCAACAGGGCTTCTACATCGGCTTTCACATCGAAGAAGTCCACGGCGTCTTTGCTGCCAGTCCAGTTTTCTGCGTAACGGCTGCCGTAAGCGAGACCGGCAATCATTTGCTCCTGGTGCAATTCGGCACCCGGCACAAAGCGCAGCCCAGTTTCAAACAGGCGCACGCGGTTTTGCTGGCGATTCAGGTTGTACTGCAACGCTTTGCACAGGCCCGGCAATAAGGTGGTGCGCATAACCGCCAGCTCGGCGCTGATCGGGTTTTGCAGGGCCACCGGATCGGCTTCCGGATCAAACAGCGCGGCGCTGTCGCTATCGATAAAGCTGAAGGTAATCGCTTCGTAGTAACCACGGCTCAGCAGGGTTTGCTCCAGGTTGTCCTGGGCAATGGTGCTCTCCGGGCGCGGGGCAATTTCCAGCTCGGCGGTAAAGCTTTCGCTGGGGATACGGTTGTAGCCGTATACACGGGCCAGCTCTTCCAGCAGGTCTGCTTCGATGGCGATATCGAAACGGAAGCTGGGGGCGAGGAAGGTCCAGCCTTCGTCGTTCTGGTCGATTTTTTCCAGGCCCAGACGGGTGAGAATATCGACGATTTCGTCATCGGCCAGTTTGATGCCCAGGCCTAACTCTACTTTCGCACGGCGCAGGGTAATGTGGCGCTCGGCGGGCATAATTTCAGTCAGCTCACGCACGTGTACCGGGCCGGGTTCACCGCCAACGATATCCAGCAGCAGCTGGGTAGCGCGCTCCACTGCTTTCTCTTGCAGGTGGTAGTCCACGCCGCGTTCGAAACGGTGGGAGGAGTCGGTGTGCAGGCCGTAAGAGCGAGCCTTGCCGGCAATGGCCAGCGGGCTAAAGAAGGCGCTCTCCAGGAAGATATGCTGGGTGCCCGCTGTCACGGAGGAATCCAGGCCACCCATAATACCGGCCATCGCCAGAGGTTTTTCCTCATCGGCAATTACCAGGGTGCCCTCTTTCAGTTTGACTTCCTGGCCGTCCAGCAGGGTCAGCTCTTCACCGGCTTCTGCCATACGCACTTTGATGCCGCCGGAGAGTTTCTCCAGGTCGAAGGCGTGCATGGGTTGGCCCAGTTCCAGTAGTACGTAGTTGGTAACGTCCACTACCGGATCGATACTGCGCAGGCCGCTGCGACGCAGGCGCTCTTGCATCCACAGAGGCGTTACCGCTTTGATATCGATATTGCGAATCACACGACCTACGTAGCGCGGGCAGGCGGCTTCGGCCAGCAGGGATACGGGCATGCTCTCGTCGATCTGCTGGGGTACCGGAGCAACTTCCGGGCCCTGAACGGCGCAGCGGTTCAATACACCCACTTCGCGAGCAATACCGGCAACACCGAGGCAGTCGGAACGGTTCGGGGTGAGATCCACTTCGATGGTCTCATCATCCAGCTGCAAGTATTCGCGCAGATCGGTACCGGTGGGTGCGTCTTCTGGCAGCTCCCAAATACCGTCATTGTCTTCGCCCAGTTCCAGTTCGGTCTGTGCGCAGAGCATACCGAAGCTCTCTACACCACGGAGCTTGGCTTTCTTGATTTTAAAATCGCCCGGCAGCTTGGCGCCTACCAGGGCAAAAGGAATTTTGATTCCGGTGCGCGCATTGGGAGCACCGCATACAACCTGCATTTCACCGTCGGGGTGGCCTGCCACTTTACACACGCGCAGCTTGTCCGCATCCGGGTGCTGTTCACAGGCGACAATCTCACCGACAACCACTCCGGAGAAATCGCCCGCAACTTTTTCTATACCGTCCACTTCCAGGCCGGCCATGGTGATTTGGTCGGCCAGTTCCTGCGTGGTGAGTTCCGGGTTTACCCATTCCCGCAACCAGGAGTTGCTGATTTTCATAGTTGATCTCTTTCTGTATTCCGTCAGCGCAACTTGGTGCGCATTTCGCCTGGGGCTATTTCGCCTCCCAGGCCTCCACAATTCGACTGCTGTTGCGAAGGGCCATTGCCATTCGCGCTGTCACTTGGCTTAGAACTGTTTCAAGAAGCGCAGATCGTTATCGAAGAACAAGCGCAGGTCGTTGACGCCGTAGCGCAGCATGGCGAGGCGCTCGATACCGATACCGAAGGCAAAGCCGGAGTATTTTTCGCTGTCGATATCGCAGGCGGCGAAGACGTTCGGGTGCACCATGCCGCAGCCGAGAATTTCCAGCCAGCCGGTGCCGGAACATACGCGGCAGCCTTCACCGGAACAGGCGGTACACTGGATGTCCGCTTCTGCGGAAGGCTCGGTGAACGGGAAGTAAGACGGACGGAAACGCACCGGTACTTCCGCTTCGAAGAAGGCGCGCAGGAATTGGTCGATGGTGCCTTTCAGGTGGGCGAAGCTGATGTTCTCGCCGATTACCAGGCCTTCTACCTGGTGGAACATGGGCGAGTGGGTGACATCGGAGTCGCAGCGGTATACGCGGCCCGGGCAGATAATACGCAGCGGTGGAGACTTTTTCTCCATGGTGCGGATCTGCACTGAGGAGGTGTGGGTTCTCAGTACGGTGGTGGGGTCCACGTAGAAGGTGTCGTGCATCGCGCGCGCGGGGTGGTGCGCGGGAATATTCAACGCTTCGAAGTTGTAGTAGTCCTGTTCGACTTCCGGGCCGTTCTCAACAGAGAAGCCAATGCTCGCAAAGAATTCTTCCACGCGCTTTAAGGTGCGCGTAATGGGGTGGGCATTGCCCTGCTCTTCGCCGCGTCCCGGCAAAGTGACATCAATGGTCTCTTCGGCCAACTTCGCATTGATGGCGGCCTGCTCCAGCATATTGCGGCGCGCGTTAATTTTTTCCTGAACCTGCTGCTTGGCTTCGTTGATCTTGGCACCCGCCGCCGGACGCTCCTCAGCCGACAGCTTGCCAAGGCCTTTCAGCAGTGCCGTCAGCTGGCCCTTTTTGCCCAGGTAATCAACACGCACCTGATCCAGCGCGGCGAGGCCATCGGCCTTCTCCACCAGCTCCATAGCCTGCTCGGTGAGGGACTGCAAATCTTGCATCGAACTGTTCCCGTTTGAATCCAACTTCGATTAATTTTTTCTGCTTTGTTCGGCCGGTACTTTCTGTACCGGAGGGAATTTCCCCAGGCACCGCCACCGGTAAAAAATAGCGGAAACTCCATAAAAAAATAGGGAAGGGCCACTACAGCCCTTCCCTATTTTGAGTATTCAGTTTTACAACTGAAGTGACAGCTTACGCTGCCAGGGCTGCCTTAGCTTTTTCAACTACGGCAGCAAAAGCGACTTTATCGTAAACAGCCAGATCAGCCAGTACACGGCGATCCAGTGCGATGTCCGCTTTTTTCAGACCTGCGATCAGGCGGCTGTAGCTCAGGCCTTCAGCACGGGACTGGGCGTTAATACGAGTAATCCACAGAGCGCGGAAGTTACGTTTTTTAACGCGACGGTCACGGTATGCGTACTGACCAGCTTTAATTACTGCCTGCTTGGCAACGCGGAATACGCGTGAACGCGCACCGTAGTAACCTTTAGCCTGCTTCAGAATCTTCTTGTGACGACGACGCGCCTCTACACCACGTTTTACACGGGCCATACTTCTATCCTCTTAAACCTTTGCGATTTGGGCCAATTACTTGGCGCGCAGCATACGATCGACCAGACCAGCATCAGACTTGTTCATAGTCTGGGTGCCACGCAGCTGACGCTTGCGCTTGGTGGTCATCTTGGTGAGGATGTGGCTCTTGTTAGCGTGCTTGTGCTTGTAGCCCGCAGCCGTCTTCTTGAAGCGCTTGGCAGCGCCACTATGAGTCTTTGCTTTCGGCATTTTGTACTCCAAAGTTAATATTCGCCTGTAAAACAGGCACCTTTAGTAACTGCCGACAACCGAAGTTACCGGCACTGCGAGAGTGGGGAGGCAGCCGTCGCCCAACCACTTCTCAAAGGAGATCCCGGGAATGACTTCCCCAGACCTCACTTTTTCTTTTTGAGCGGAGCAATCACCATCAGCATTTGACGACCTTCCATTTTCGGTCGCTGCTCTACGGTGCCCAGCTCTTCAAGGTCCTTTTCGATGCGCTGCATCATTTCCATGCCCAGCTCTTGGTGAGCCATTTCGCGGCCACGGAAACGCAGGGATACTTTGGCCTTGTCACCCGCTTCCAGGAAGCGGGCCAGGTTGCGCAGCTTGATCTGGTAGTCACCGACATCGGTGCCCGGGCGGAATTTCATTTCCTTGATCTGCTGCTGCTTCTGCTTCTTCTTGGCGGCATTCTTAGCTTTTTTAGCTTCGAATACGTGCTTGCCGTAGTCCATGATCTTACAGACTATCGGCGTGGAGTCCGAGGCAATTTCAACGAGATCCAAGCTAGCTTTCTGTGCAGCTTCCAGCGCTTCATCCAGGGAGACAATGCCTACCTGTTCGCCATCAGCGCCTATCAGGCGGATTTCTGACGCTTCAATCTGATCGTTTATGCGGGCCTTTTTGGACCGTCCCTTAGTGTCTCGTTTAATAGCTATGGTCTCCCAGTTGCCAAGTTGTTATGCATTATCTTCTGTCAAACGACCGCGACGATTCACGTCTTGCTCGAGGATCTCGAGGAATGACTCATACGTCATTGTACCAAGATCCTCACCGCTACGGGTACGTACTGCCACGGTTTGACTTTCTACTTCCTTATCGCCAATTACCAATAGATAAGGAACACGCTGAAGCGTGTGCTCGCGGATTTTAAAGCCGATCTTCTCGTTTCTCAAGTCAGCTGTGGCGCGGTATTGCAGCTCACCCAAACGATCTTGCAAATTGCGACAATATTCGGCCTGGCGATCGGTGATATTCATGATCGCCACCTGCTGCGGCGCGAGCCAGGTGGGGAACGCGCCTTCGTAGTGCTCGATCAGGATTCCGATAAAGCGCTCGAAGGAACCCAGGGCTGCACGGTGCAGCATTACCGGGGACTGGCGCGAGCCATCTTCCGCTACAAACTGGGCATCCAGACGGCCCGGCATGGAGAAATCCACCTGAATGGTACCGCACTGCCATACACGGCCGAGACAGTCTTTCAGGGAGAATTCGATCTTCGGTCCGTAGAAGGCGCCTTCACCCGGCAGCTCTTCCCACGGCAGGCCAGCGGCATCCAGTGCGTCGGCCAGGGCTTTCTCAGCCTTATCCCAGCTCTCATCGGAACCTACGCGCTTCTCCGGGCGAGTGGAGAGACGGTAGATAACGTCCTGGAAACCGAAATCCTTATAAACGGAGTGCAGCAGATCCATAAAGTCAGAAACTTCTGACTGGATCTGGTCTTCGCTACAGAAGATATGGCCATCATCCTGCACAAAGCCGCGCACGCGCATCAGGCCGTGCAGGGAACCGGAGGGCTCGCTGCGGTGACAGGAGCCAAACTCCGCCAGACGCAACGGCAGGTCGCGGTAGCTGCGCAGGCCCTGGTTGAATACCTGTACGTGACAAGGGCAGTTCATCGGCTTAATGGCGAACTGACGCTCTTCACTGGTCAGAGTGAACATGTCATCGCCGAACTTATCGGCATGACCGGACTTACGCCACAGACTGAAATCTACCAGCTGTGGAGTCTTGATTTCTTTGTAGCCGAATTCGCGCTGGCGGCGACGCATGTACTGCTCGATAGTGCTGTAAATGGTCCAGCCGTTCGGGTGCCAGAACACCATGCCGGGCGCCTCTTCCTGGATATGGAAAAGGTCAAATTTCTTCGCCAACTTGCGGTGATCGCGCTTTTCTGCCTCTTCGATACGACGCAGGTAAGCTTTCAATTCTTTTTTGTTGGCCCAGGCAGTGCCGTAAACACGGGTCAACATTTCATTGTTGGAGTCGCCACGCCAGTAGGCACCGGCCACTTTGGTCAGTTTGAACGCTTTCAACCTGCCAGTGGAGGGTACGTGGGGACCGCGACACAAGTCTTCAAAGTCGCCCTGGCGGTAGAGAGAAATATCTTCATCACTGGGGATGCTGTCGATAATCTCAGCCTTGTACTCTTCGCCCATCTCGCGGAAATATTTCACCGCTTCTTTGCGCGGCATCAGGCGGCGGCTGACAGTGATGTCTTCTTTGGCCAGCACTTCCATACGCTCTTCGATCTTCTCGAGATCTTCTGGCGTAAACTGACGTTCGTAGGCGAAATCGTAGTAGAAGCCATCATCGATAACCGGGCCAATGGTGACCTGGGCTGTCGGGTACAGCTGTTTAACTGCTTGTGCCAGCAAGTGCGCTGCGGAGTGACGGATCACTTCCAGGCCTTCAGGCTGACGATCAGTAATAATTGCCAGATTTACGTCGGTATCAATAACGTAACTGGTATCGACTTCCTTGCCGTCTACAACGCCAGCAAGTGCGGCTTTTGCCAAACCTGGGCCGATATCAGCGGCTACATCGTGTACGGAAACCGGAGCAGAAAATTCTCGACGGGAACCATCGGGGAGAGTAACAACGGGCATTGTTTATCCTTTGTTCTCAGTGGCGATCCCTACCAAAGACCGCATGAAACTATCCATGAATTTATTCATGGAACTCTTGATCGGGATGGGCAATCCATCCTTTTGAAAGGTGGTAGACCCGGGCGGATTTGAACCGCCGACCTCTGCCATGTCAAGGCAGCGCTCTAACCAACTGAGCTACGGGTCTAAAGCTCTACAGCGGGGGAACCCTGTGCTGTGAAGAGCGCGAACTTTAGCACCGCTTTTCAGTGTTTTCAACAACTTACTGAACTTTTGTGTGAAATTTTTTAAGAGCGACCAAGCACCAACAAGGCAGTGCGGGACTATCAAAATGTAGATCCAAGTCCCGCCCTTCAGCAAGGATTATTCCACACCTTTTAAGTGGGTAATCTCATCACGCAATTTTGCCGCTGCTTCAAATTCCAGGTTCTTCGCATGCTGGTACATTTGCTCTTCCAGTTCGGCAATTCGGGCCCAACGCTGCTTATCGGTGAGGGCCTCGACATCCACCTTGTACTCACCTTTACCCTCGGCAACTTTGCGGCGCCCTTTCTTCGGCACGCCGGGGGCCACCGCTCCCTCCAGAATATCCGCCACACTCTTGCGGATACCTTTTGGAGTAATGCCGTGCTCCTTATTAAAGGCCAGCTGCTTCTCGCGGCGGCGACGAGTCTCTTCAAGTGCGCGCTCCATAGAGCCAGTTACCTTGTCCGCGTAGAGAATCGCCCTCCCCTCCAGGTTTCGCGCAGCCCGCCCAATGGTCTGAATCAGCGAGCGATCGGAACGGAGGAAGCCCTCTTTATCAGCATCGAAAATTGCCACCAGGGCAACTTCCGGCATATCCAGGCCTTCTCGCAGCAAGTTAATGCCAACTAGCACGTCAAACTCGCCGATACGCAGGTCCCGGATAATTTCCACCCTCTCGACAGTATCAATGTCGGAGTGTAAGTAGCGGACACGAACACCACTTTCGGAGAGATATTCCGTCAGGTCTTCCGCCATCCGCTTGGTCAATACGGTAATCAGTACTCGGTGATCGGCATCCACACAACGGTGAATTTCAGACAGGGCATCATCTACCTGGGTCAATGCTGGGCGAACTTCGACTTCCGGGTCCACCAACCCTGTCGGGCGCACCACCTGCTCGACCACTTGCCCCGCATTCTCTTGCTCATAGGCCCCTGGGGTTGCGGACACAAAAACCGTCTGGGGTGCCAAGCCTTCCCACTCCTCAAATTTGAGGGGGCGATTATCCAGGGCCGATGGAAGGCGGAAGCCATACTCCACCAGGGTTTCCTTGCGCGATCGGTCTCCGCGATACATTCCGCCGATTTGCGGCACCGTTACATGGCTTTCATCGATAAACAGCAACGCATCGCTGGGCAAGTAATCGAATAGCGTGGGCGGCGGCTGGCCTGATTCACGACCAGAGAGATAGCGGGAATAGTTCTCCACCCCGTTGCAGTAACCCAACTCCTGCATCATTTCCACATCGTAGCGGGTGCGCTGATCCAACCTTTGCGCTTCGACCAGCTTGTTGTTGCCACGCAGTTGCTCGAGTCGCCCTCGCAGCTCATCTTTGATTTCATCGATGGCACTGACGATGGTCTCTCGCGGCGTCACATAGTGGCTCTTGGGGAAGATGGTCACCCGGGGCACCTTCCTGAGCTGCTCTCCGGTGAGCGGGTCAAATATGGTGATCTCTTCGATCTCTTCATCAAAAAGAGACAAGCGCACCGCCTCCAAATCGGAGTCTGCCGGGTAGATATCGATAATATCGCCGCGCACCCGGTAAGTAGCGCGACGGAAATCCGCATCATTGCGGGTATATTGCAGCTCAGCCAGGCGCCTGAGGATAGTGCGCTGATCAACGAGATCACCGCGATCCAGATGAAGCACCATTTTCAAATACTTGTCGGGGTCACCCAAACCGTAAATTGCCGAAACTGTGGCGACCACAACCACGTCGCGCCGCTCAATAAGTGCCTTGGTGGCCGAGAGGCGCATCTGCTCGATATGCTCGTTTACGGATGCATCCTTTTCGATAAAGGTGTCCGAAGAGGGAACGTAAGCTTCCGGCTGGTAGTAGTCGTAATAAGAGACAAAATACTCCACCGCATTCTTGGGGAAAAACTCTTTAAACTCCCCGTAGAGCTGAGCCGCCAGTGTCTTATTGTGGGCCATCACAATGGCCGGCCGCTGCAGGCGCTCAATAATATTCGCCATAGTGAAGGTCTTACCCGAACCGGTAACACCCAGCAGCGTTTGATGGCTCAGACCATCATCAATCCCTTCTGACAACTGCTCTATCGCCAGAGGCTGATCGCCCGCTGGCTGATACTTGGATTCCACCTTAAAAGGTCGCGACTCCATACACTTCCCCCAACCGCTTAATCATTCATGCAACGTAGGATTGTAGGCTGTCGTCATACGACCCACAATTACAAGAGAATAGCGTCCTACCCTTCCCAACTCTGACCTGCGGCATTTTGCGCATGACCCCAAAAAATAATTTCCTGACAAATCAATTAGTTAAAGATGAAAAAAGGGGTTGACCTGTTCGGAAGTGCTCTATAATATACGCGCCATCTCAACGGCACGGCCGAAAAGATATTCCGCCTTAGCTCAGTTGGTAGAGCAAATGACTGTTAATCATTGGGTCGCTGGTTCGAGCCCAGCAGGCGGAGCCAAATTTCAAAGCGCAGCTTAATTTGCGCTCTATAAATTAGATTAAATTCCGCCTTAGCTCAGTTGGTAGAGCAAATGACTGTTAATCATTGGGTCGCTGGTTCGAGCCCAGCAGGCGGAGCCAAACAAAAGCCCGGATAGATTCCATCTATCCGGGCTTTTTCTTTTCTGTTCAAATATTTTTAATCTACATAGAGATTGTGAGGTAGCGACCAACCATATTGGTTAGCCGCCCAAAATAAGCACTAACGGGAACCAGCCTCCCCGGCCAAAGGCAACCTCTCTACCGTCGCCCCTCCAGTCGGTTTCCGCACCTGCCCCTGCCTTGCCCAAACAACATCAACCAACCCCTGCTTGGGCGAATAACCTTTTACTGCTCGGCATAGAATCCTGCGGACCTGCTCGCAATCATGAGAGCCGCACGCATCCCTGAGCTCCGAAACCAGAAGTTGCAAAGCCTCACTGTCGAGACGCTCCTCTTCGGCGCGCATAATCATTGGGTGGTCCGTGCCCAGCACGTTATCCCCCAACAATAATTCTTCGTACAATTTCTCCCCAGGGCGCAATCCAGTGAGCTGGATTTCAATATCGCCATCAGGGTTCTCTTCATCCCTTACCGTGTGCCCCATCAAACGAATCAAGCGCTCAGCCAGATCGTAGATGCGCACCGGCTCACCCATGTCGAGAACAAATACATCCCCATTGCGCCCCATACTCCCAGCCTGCAACACTAACTGGGCCGCCTCGGGAATCGTCATAAAGTAACGGGTTACTTTTGAGTGAGTTACAGTTACCGGACCACCGGCATTAATCTGATCCGTAAATAGAGGAATTACTGAACCGGAGGAGCCGATAACGTTGCCAAACCTGACCATGCACACACGCATTCTGTTAAAGCGACGACCAAAGTCTTGGCAAATTAGCTCAGCAAATCTCTTAGTGGCCCCCATCACATTGGTTGGCCGGACAGCCTTATCAGTGGAGATAAGCACAAACTGCTCAACCCCACACTGCTCAGCGGCCTCAAGCACAGAGAGAGTTCCCAGAATATTATTATCGGCACCAATAACAACATTCTGCTCAACTAAGGGCACATGCTTGTATGCGGCCGCATGATAAATCGTATGCACGGAGAAGCCCTGGATAATTTCCGCCATACGCTCAGCATTGCGCACATCACTAAGCAACGCGGTTACTTCAAACTGAACCCCATCATCCTGGTGCTGTTGTCGCAGCTCGCGTTCTATCTGATAGAGAGCATATTCAGAAGACTCAACAACAACTAGCCTGGCAGGCTTCCATTGCGATATCTGCCTACACAATTCTGACCCGATAGACCCGCCAGCACCAGTGACCAACACCACCTTGCCGCTGATGGAGCCAGAAACAAGCTCCTTCTGCGGCTCAACAGGAGCGCGCCCCAGGATATTCTCATAGGTCTGCGTGACATCCTCTGCTCGCCCCACACCGTCGAGCAGCTCCTCCACTCCAGGAATCGCCTTTACCACCAGACCTCGCTCTCTGAGCGCCTTGGTTATCTCCCTGCGGCGGCGCCTGGGCACTCCCGGCATAGCCAAAATAACTTCTGCAATATCTTTACCCCCAACGACTTCGAGCATGTCTGCAGGGTTATACACCAGCAACCCATCAATAAATGTCTTTTGTTTGGAGGCGTTATCATCAAAAAAAGCAACGGGCTTATATAGCTGCCCATGAACCAACGCCTTATACATTTGCAGACCCGCAGTACCAGCACCATAAATGGCCACCCGGGTTTTATGAATTTCAAGCGCTGTCTGATAGTAAAGGCGGACCAACCAGCGAGACCCACCCACGGCAATAAATGCAAAGCACCAATAGATCACAGGGACAGAACGAGGAACCCCTGCGGTGGTCAAGTAGGAAAAGAGTGCCAGCATCACTGCAGAAAGGGTTACCCCTTGCAGAACCGCAATAATAGCTTTTTGCCCCATGTACCGGATAATCGTCCGGTACAAACCGAGCCGCAAGAAAATAAAACTAGTAGCAACTAATGTTAACCCCAGGCAAGCAAACATTCGCCACTCAAGAAATTGAGCGACACCATTGAGCCGGATTGCCATAGCCAGCAGAAAGGCCAAACTTAACATCAGCATATCAAATGCCAACATCAATACAGGCTTTTGGATTCTCTTTACGCCTCGCCAAACCCTTGTCACATGACTCCCCGGAATCTACCTACAAACAAAAAACCATCCTCTACAGAGGCTACTCAGACCTTCTCAAATACAGCAACTGCTAATGCCGCTGAAGAGAAGAGCAACATCACGCCCAACTGCACAACGAGCGCTTTTTTTGCTCCAACCCGAATCGCATATCTTTGGTAAAAGTGCTCGCGATGGGCCTCCCACCAACGCTGACCGCCCAACATTCGCTTTAATAACGTGTAAGTAGCATCCAGCCAAAAAGGTGCAAATATTAGCACCGGCATCCAAAGCTCAAACGCTCCCCGTTGCCAGCCATACAAACTGACAGCAACCACCGCCAAACCTATACCTGTTGAACCGGCATCACCCAAAAAAATCTTCGCCGAAGGCCAATTGAAGACCAAAAAAACAGACGCACATACAGCCAGCAGTGCACAGAGCCAAGCTAGCTCAGCGTCCCCATTTAAAGCGCAAACTAACCCCAGAGAAGAAAAGCCGATAAGCGTCATTGACCCCGCCAAGCCATCCATCCCATCCATAAAGTTATAGAGGTTGATAGCCCAGGCTCCAGCCAAAATGAATATTGGGTAGAGCCACCAGTCCAACCCTCCCGGTAGCGCAATTAACAGCAAGGCTACCGCCAGAAGATGAGCTGAAAAGCGAAAATGTATAGCCACACTCCTCAAGTCATCCAGGGCGGACACAGCTAACAGTAACGCAAACGCCCCCAAAACCAGCGGGGACAAATCAAGTGGGCTAGCAACTACCGCGACCAAGCAGCCAAGCAGGAAAGCCCACCCACCTGTACGAGGAACCGGCACCGAGTGCATCGAGCGATTATTTGGTATGTCGAGCGCAAAATTGCGCATTCTTACAATAAACACCGATGTAGCGCCATAGCTTGTAACCACAGCAAGCAACAGTGGAATTACCCACTCCCAAGCCACACTACTCAACCAACCAACCCCTTATCACTTTCACGCAAGCCAATCCCTCCAGCCACTCTTAACACAGACAAATATTTGCACCGCAAGCAATTACAACTTTCTACACACCCCTAAAGGGAAACCCTAGAGGTCGTCCAAGCAGAGAACATTCGCTAATGATTAAAGGAAGATCAGAGCGGGGGACAGAACACAATAAATTACGAAGCTTTGTGACTAATGTAATCCAAGAATTACATCTTACCGGGGGAAGCAGTTGAACGGTACCAAGGGGGCTCATCTATCGCGACTCTCTTGTCTATCAACTCAAAACCCCGACCGGAGGCAACTATGGACCTACCAGTCGGGACCCGTAAATCTTCAGAGCCGAATTATACCCCTGTTCTTGTCCAGGGTTGCTGCACCTACACCTTTAACATTCAACAACTGCTCTACAGATGTGAACGGGCCGTGCTCTTCTCGATACTCAACAATCAGTTGCGCTCGCGCCTCGCCAATACCATCCAATTTCTCAGCAAGCTCAATGGCTGAAGCACTATTAACATTGACTGACAGCACAACTTCCTTGGCATCAACACTCTCCAACTCCTCCGCATATGTAGAGGGGTTTAGAAAGAGCGAAACAGCTAGTGCAAAAACAACAGAAAACAATCGGTAGGTCAATTTCATGGTCAACTCCCAGTGAATTATCAGTTTCACTTTGGGACTGCAATTACCTCCCCTAAGCAACGCCATGATATCAACAGGCGACTTTCTGTCGGCTCAGGCCTAATTACACATCATTACAAGCTGCGAAGCAAGATAACCATCCTAATCTGCCACTTCAGCCAGTACTGACTTTAGGGCCGCTAGGGGTTCAGAAGCCGCGGTGATGGGACGACCCACAACCAAATAGTCAGAACCTTGCGCCAAAGCTTCAGCAGGCGTCAAAGTGCGTCGCTGATCCCCGGCATCAGAGCCCGCGGGACGAATTCCTGGCGTCACCAGGGAGAAATCGGCTCCGCATTCACTTCGCAGCAGTTGGGCCTCCCGTGCGGAGCAGACTACACCGTCGAGACCGCAGGATTTAGCTTGAGAGGCCAGGTGCAACACCTGCTTTTCCAGCGGAGCAGCCACACCAACTGCAGCCAGCTCCTCTTCAGTTGTGCTGGTAAGTACGGTAACCGCAATTAATAGAGGCCTATCTTCGCCAAATTCCCGCAGAGCCTCGGCAGCAGCCGACATCATCCGCTCACCACCACTTGCGTGAACATTAACCATCCATACACCCAATTTCGCAGAAGCTTTAACAGCCTTCGCAACAGTATTGGGGATATCGTGAAATTTAAGATCCAGAAATACCTGGAAGCCCCGGTCAACCAGCGTTTTCACCAGGTCTGGACCAGCAGCAGTAAACAGCTCCTTACCAACTTTGACCCGACACAGTGACGGATCGAGCTGATCTGCCATTGCCAGTGCAGACTCAGCATTGTCGTAATCCAGAGCAACGATAACCGGAGAAGAAACTTTAGACTGCAAGAAAAACCTCATTTATTTCAAAAGCCGTCCCGACCAAGCCGCCAGCCCGGTGAATAGGACAGTCATTACTTTACTCGCCCTCAATCCCCTTAACGGAGCGTACCGAATCCCAGTGCTTGCAGCTCGGGCACAACCAGTGCAACTGATTGCCCGAAAACCCACAATTGCTACACCGGTAGTGAGGGCGGCTCGCTATTAGCTGATCGATTAGCGTCTTGAGCAGAGAGAGATTCTCTCTCGCCCTACCCTCTGTACTATCAATATGGAGGTCGAGAAAGCGTCCCAACCCCCTCAAAGACGGGCGCAGCGCCAGCTGCTTCCCCATAAATGCGGCCGCTGCAGCCTCGCTATCCTGCTGCTGAATACGCTCAGCCAGGGCAATCAATACGCTATTAGAGGGGTGCTCTTTCAAAAGGGATTCAAGATAGCGATCCAACCCCTTGCCATCCCCTAAATCCCCATAACAAGTAATCAACAACTCAAGGATTTCAGGAATATAGTCCGGACTCTGCTTGGGGATCCGCTGTAAAACCTTAATGGCCTCTCTCGGCTTGCCAAGCAGATATTCGAGGCGACCCCACAGCAAATTTGCCCGCACTGAGCTGCGCTCATAACTCAAGGCAGAATCGATATGCTTCCTCGCACTTAGGTAATCCTTTGCCGCTATTGACTCCTCTGCCAATTCGCAACAAAAATGAGCTTGAACCGGGGCCCAGTCAGCCGAGAGGCGCTTGAACCGTCGGCCATGCAATAGGTTTACAGCATGAATCGCTTTAGCCCATTCCCTTTCATCCCGGTAGACTTCAATCAGACGCTCCAGGCTAACAGCCTTTAACTCCTGAGAGGTCTCAACCAGCTCTTGTAGCAGACGTTCAGCTCTATCCAGCCAGCCAGCAGAAATATAGTCACAGGCAAGTTCAAGTTGAGCTTTGTTTTGACTAACCCTGGACAAGCTCGGGCGCCCGAGTAAATTTTGATGGACTCGAATCGCCTGATCGTACTCTCCTCTTCGGCGCAACAGACTTCCAAGAGCCAGGTGGGTGTCAAAAGTAGCCTGACTTACTTCCAGAGAGTCAATAAATTTATCGATGGTATCGTCGTGGCGCTCACTCAATAAATAGTTTAAGCCCTGGGCGTAAGACCTCACCAGCGCATGCTCTTGCTCACTATAATCCGCCACTTTCTTTTTGGCGCTGCCTCGCCCCAGCACCCAGCCGATCGCGATTGCCGCAAGCAGGAAAAAGAAATAGGTAAAATCGAGCAAATCAGTCTCCAGAAGCCTTGCGGTGGGCGGTGTGTAATTCCCGCTCCATTTTCTTCAATTGCTTCTCGAGCGACCGCACTTGGCGACGCTTGGCATAAACAGGCTGCAGACTAACGACAAAACCCAGCAACAACCCCAGCAACAAGAAACCAATCAACCAAAAGCCTACACTTCCCGCCGGCAGTTGATAGCCCACAATATTTGGTTTGATAGTCTCCGGATTGGCAACTGCGAAATAAATCCCCAAGGCGATGCAAAGCAGGGCGACGACCCCATAGACGATGCGTGTCAGCCAACGCAAAAATGACAAGGGAACCTCCACGTTCCACAAAAAACTTTATCGATTAACGACGAAGCTCTAATGGCAGTATTTATACTGCTGCCAGGGAATCTAATCATACTTCGATACTCGCCTCATCGTGCATACTTCGATTCACTCTGTCGCGCAACTCTTTGCCAGGCTTGAAATGCGGGACATATTTCCCGGCGAGATCAACCGCATCCCCAGTTTTGGGGTTCCGGCCCGTACGCGGGGCTCGATAGTGAAGAGAAAAGCTACCAAAGCCGCGTATCTCTATACGCTCACCCTGGGACAGGGCATCTGACATGGTGTCGAGCACCACTTTCACCGCCAGCTCTACATCCTTAACTGGCAGCTGATCCAACCTCAACGCAATCCTTTCGATCAGTTCGGACTTGGTCATGCGCTCCGCAACCTTTGTAAGTCATTGATTATTCTGGAGTAGAGCACCAATCATCTAATAGAAAGCCGGACTGGGCAACCCCAGTCCGGCTTTCGGGTCGCTCCAAATGATCCATTTGGAGCTATGAACACTCAAAGACGATTAGTCTTTGTTATTCATTTGAGCCTTGATCAGGTCACCGATAGTAGCGGGCTGAACTTGTTCAGACTGCTTCTTGCTGTGATCCTTGATAGCTTGCTTCTCGTCGTCCTGGTCTTTGGCTTTGATAGACAGGCTGATCACGCGGTTCTTGCGATCCACGCTGGTGATCTTAGCTTCTACTTCTTCGCCTTCTTTCAGAACGTTGCGAGCATCTTCAACCTTGTCGCGGCTGATTTCAGAAGCGCGCAGTACGCCTTCTACTTCGTCCGCCAGGATGATTACTGCTTGCTTAGCGTCAACTTCCTTAACAGTACCTACAACGATGCTGCCGCGATCGCTGGTGGTAACGTAGTCGGAGAACGGATCGGACTCCAACTGCTTGACACCCAGGGAGATGCGCTCACGCTCGGAATCGATACCCAGGATAACAGTCTCGATTTCGTCGCCTTTCTTGAACTTGCGAACAGCTTCTTCGCCAGCTTCGTTCCAGGAGATGTCGGACAGGTGAACCAGACCGTCGATGCTGCCGTCGAGACCAATGAAGATACCGAAGTCAGTGATGGACTTGATCTTACCGGAAATCTTGTCGCCCTTAGCGAATTTACGCGCGAAGGCATCCCACGGATTTTCCTGGCACTGCTTGATACCCAGGGAGATACGACGACGCTCTTCGTCGATATCCAGGATCATCACCTCTACCTCGTCGCCAACCTGGACAACTTTGGACGGGTGAATGTTCTTGTTGGTCCAATCCATTTCGGAAACGTGTACCAGACCTTCCACACCTTCTTCCAGCTCGGCAAAGCAGCCGTAGTCGGTCAGGTTGGTTACAACCGCCTTCACGCGGCTGTTCTCTGGGTAACGCTGCTTGATGGATACCCAAGGATCTTCGCCCAACTGCTTCAGGCCCAGGGATACACGGCTGCGCTCGCGGTCGAACTTCAGTACTTTTACTTCGATCTCGTCGCCAACGTTCACGATCTCGCTCGGGTGCTTGATGCGCTTCCAAGCCATATCGGTGATGTGCAGCAGGCCGTCGATGCCGCCCAGGTCTACGAAAGCACCGTAGTCGGTCAGGTTCTTCACGATACCCTTGACGCTCATGCCTTCCTGCAGGCTTTCCAGTAGAGCTTCACGCTCTTCGGAGGTGGCAGCTTCCATAACGGCGCGGCGGGAAACAACTACGTTGTTGCGCTTGGAGTCCAGCTTGATAACTTTGAACTCGAGCTCTTTACCTTCCAGGTGCGCGGTGTCGCGAACCGGACGAACGTCAACCAGAGAGCCGGGCAGGAACGCACGGATATTGGCAACATCAACAGTAAAGCCACCTTTAACCTTACCGCTGATAACGCCTTTAACCACTTCGTCAGCTGCGTGAGCTGCGTCGAGGATTTTCCAGGCTTCAGCGCGCTTGGCTTTTTCGCGGGACAGACGGGTTTCACCGAAACCGTCTTCTACAGCTTCCAGGGCAACCTGTACTTCGTCGCCCACCTGCAGCTCAACTTCACCTTTATCGTTGGCGAATTGTGCAGCAGGGATAACGCCTTCAGACTTCAGGCCCGCGTGAACGGTAACCCAGTCTTTATCTACGTCGATTACAACACCAGTAACAATTGCGCCCGGTGCCATTTCAACGCTTTTCAGGCTCTCTTCAAATAGATCAGCAAAGCTCTCGCTCATTACATTACCTATAGTGCTGGGTCCAGCCGTTGGTAACTGTTAAGTCTAGTCAACCGCCAGCCGCGACCCCAACCGCGCTGCCAGCACGCGGGTCGGATTACGATAACGGCCGGGCGATTCTGGCTGATCCCGGCCGCTGTCGTTAGAAAACTATTTACTGCCCGAACTTCAGGATAAAATGCGGTCCTGAACCAAATCGAGCACTTTTCCGAGGACTTCATCGATACTCACCCCCGTACTATCCAGCTCAACCGCATCCTCAGCGGGAGCCAGGGGGGAGGCTTTTCTATTCATATCCTGCGCATCTCGGGCACGGATGTCCTCCAGCAGGTCGCGGAGGCTAACAGAAACCCCCTTCTCCTGCAACTGAGCGAAACGCCTGTTAGCGCGCTCCTCAGCGCTGGCGGTTAGGTAAACCTTGACCGGCGCGTCGGGAAACACGTTAGTGCCCATATCCCGACCATCGGCAACCAAGCCGGGGGCCTGGCGGAAGTCCCGCTGGCGCTGCAGCAGCGCTGCCCGCACTCCGGGAATTGCCGCGACCTTGGAAGCGGCCATACTTACCCGCTCCATACGGATATCTGCGGTGACATCACGCTCTTCCAGCCACACCTGCAACTGACCGGCACTCACGGTAAAGCGCACATCGAGGTCTTTCGCCAATTCGGTCAGCCGCTTGTCATTGGAGAGATCAACTTCCTTATTAAGTGCGGCCAAAGCGGCAGCCCGATAAAGGGCCCCGGAGTCCAACAAGGAAAAGCTCAAGCGATCAGCCAAAAGCTTTGCAATGGTTCCCTTACCCGAACCACTGGGACCATCAATGGTAACTACTGGTGGCAACCCGTTTGTATCACTCATATTTTCTTTACAACTCAACATCTCTGGCGGATGCACTCAAGCGAACCACAACCGCCCAAACCTGAATGCCCGTGTCACGCCAACTGCAACTTGAGACCCGCACCCATTGCCAGTTCGGCAAAGTTCGGGAATGAAGTCGCCACATTGGCGCAGTGAAGGATGCGGATTGTATCCTTTGCGCGCAGCGATGACACTGCAAACGCCATAGCAATACGGTGATCCCCCAAGCTATCGACGGTGCCGCCAGAAAATACCGCACCCTCTTTGCAGCCCTGGATCACGATACCGTCCGGTGTTGGCTCAGCTTTTACCCCAAGTGCAATCAAGCCATTTGCCATCGCCTGAATCCGGTCACTCTCTTTGACCCGCAACTCCTCCGCACCAGTCAGGACGGTCTCACCTTCTGCACAAGCTGCCGCAACAAACAATGCGGGAAACTCATCAATCGCCAGGGGTACCTGATCCTCAGGGATGCGAATTCCCTTTAAGGGCGCATAGCGAACATGAATATCCGCCACCGGCTCACCGCCCACTTCGCGCATATTCAGCAATTCAACATTGCCGCCCATTGCACGGAGGATATTGATAACCCCATCGCGGGTGGGATTGACCCCCACATGCTCCAGCACAACATCGGAACCGGGAGAGATAGCGGCAGCAACCATAAAGAATGCAGCTGAAGAAATATCGGCAGGCACATCGATGCGACAGGATTTCAGTGAGCCACCGCCCACCAACTTAGCCTGAGCACCATCCCGCTCCACCTTATAACCAAAGCCCTGCAACATGCGCTCGGTATGATCTCTAGTGGGCGCCGGCTCAACGGTAGACGTTTGACCCTCACTATAGAGCCCAGCCAGCAATACCGCTGATTTCACCTGGGCACTGGCCATCGGCAGCGGGTAATCAATCCCTTTCAACGCGCTCCCCCCCTTAATCAAAAGCGGCGGACGGCCTTCCGGGCCAGTCTCAATATTTGCACCCATCTCACGCAGGGGGTTAGCCACGCGATTCATCGGGCGCTTTGACAGGGACTCATCACCAGTGAGTGTTACGTCGAAATCCTGCCCGGCAAGCAATCCAGCCAACAGGCGCATGGAGGTCCCGGAGTTACCGAGATATAGCGGTCCGGGCGGTGCCTGCAAGCCATTAAGACCCACGCCATGAATTACAACCCGACCATTGTCCGGCCCCTCAATTACGACCCCCATATCGCGGAAAGCCTGCAGGGTTGCCAGTGCATCCTCACCCTCCAGGAAGCCCTCAACTTCTGTAACTCCCTCGGCCAGGGAGCCCAGCATAATTGAGCGGTGCGACATGGATTTGTCCCCCGGCACCCTGAGCTTGCCATTTACAGCCTTGCCCGGCTGCACGATAAAAGTAATCTCTTGTTCTTGCATAGGTTCCGAATACGCTTGTTTTGCCAACATTTTGGTAAAGTGATCCCGTGCCGCTTTGGCGCGAGTAAAAACCCCCATCAGGGCAGCGCTATCACCGGAGGCAATAGCGTCGCGTAGGGAAGAAAGGTTGAGGCTATATAGGTCGATGGCCTTTAAGATGGCATCCCGATTGGCGAGCATAATATCTCGCCACATAATCGGGTCACTGGAAGCGATACGAGTAAAGTCACGGAAGCCTCCCGCCGCATAGCGGAAGATATTTTCGTTTTCCGCATCGTGGGCCAAAGTGTCCACAAGGCTAAAAGCAATGACATGGGGAAGATGGCTCGTAGCAGCCAGAACCTCGTCGTGCTCCTCCACTGACATTGTCAGGGGCTCAGCTCCCACGGCCTGCCATGCTCGCTCCACAAGCTGCAAATGAGCAGCCCCTGTATTCGCAAGCGGCGTCAGGATAATGCGGTGATCCCTATAGAGGTCATCTCTCGCCGCGGTAACACCACTTTTTTCAGAACCAGCGATTGGGTGCCCTGGCACCAGAAAATCTGGAGCACTCCCCCACACTTTTTCTGCCGCTGTCACCACGCTACCTTTTACGCTGGCACCATCTGTCACAGTGACTCCCGCCGGCAGGTGTTCTTTCAGCTGCGCGAATACAGACTCAATCGCCAGTGTCGGCACAGCCACAAACACCAAATCGCCCGGCTCCAGCTGCGGCAATACCAGCTCGAGACTGGTGCTGGCCCGATCAACAATACCGAGCGCCCTTGCTTCATCGCAGACACTCTCTTCCAGAGCGACCCCGATAACCTCTCGGCAAGCCCTGGCAGCTTTCAGTGCAAGGGCAAAACTCCCCCCAATTAAACCGATCCCAACAACCAGCAGTCGGCCAATTTGAGCTTGCGCCATCACAGCACTCCGCGAGGGTAGGAACCCAGCACTTTCAAATCTGAGGCACAGCCTCCAACCTCTTTTAGCGCCTCGGCAATTCCCTGGGTATCGCGGTGGCCGCTAAAATCGATAAAGAACACATAGGTCCAATTGCCAGACTGCGATGGTCGGGTCTCTACCCGGGTCAAATCGACGCTGTAGCGACGAAACGGCTCCAGGAGATCGTGCAGAGCACCTGGCTCATTGCGCATTGACACCATCAATGAGGTCTTATCATCCCCACTCGCAGGCACTTGCTGGGTACCAATAATCAAGAAGCGGGTGGAATTATCCGGGCGATCTTCTATTTTCTCCGACAGTACCTTCAGTCCGTAGAGTTCCGCTGCCATATCGCCAGCTATCGCCGCAGCATTCCACTCACCCTTAACGCGCCTGGCCGCATCCGCATTGCTGGCAACTGCAACACGCTCCACATTGGGATAATGGGCATCAAGCCACTTGCGGCACTGCGCCAGGCTCTGCGCATGGGAATAAATACGAGTGATTGACTCTGGGCGCGTTACATCTGAGATCATCAAGTGATGATGGATACGCAGCTCCACCTCACCGCAGATACTCAGGTTGGAGTGCATAAAGTTGTCCAGGGTGTGGTTGATCACCCCTTCGGTAGAGTTTTCTACCGGCACAACACCGTAACTGACGGCACCTGCTTCTACTTCACGGAAAACTTCATCAATTGCCGCCAGCGGCCGGCTCTGGGCAGAGTTGCCGAAGTGCTTTAATGCCGCCTGCTGGGTAAAGGTACCCTCAGGGCCCAGGTAGGCCACTTTGACAGGCTCTTCCAAGGCCAGGCAGGCCGACATAATTTCGCGAAACAGTCGCGCCATTTCTTCATCAGTCAGCGGACCATTATTGCGCTCCATAGCCTTGCGCAGCACTTGTGCTTCACGCTCCGGCCGATAATAGAGAGCATCCTCGCCAGTAGCTTTCTTAACCTCTGCAACCTCCAGGGCGCAGCGAGCCCGCTCACTAATTAAGCGAGCAATCTCTCCATCAATACTATCGATCTGATTGCGCAGCTCCAGCAGTCGCTGGTCACCACTCACAGTTTCCTCTGCCATTCGTTTATCTACTTTCTCAAGAAATCATCAAGATTGAATTAACCACCTAAGCCTTGCGCGCTTCAAAATCCGCCATAAATGCCACAAGCGCTTCCACTGCCTCCATGGGAACGGCGTTATATAGCGACGCGCGCATACCACCCACAGAGCGGTGCCCCTTTAAGCTCAACAAACCCGCTCCTTCTGACTCAATCAAAAACTGCTTATCCAGGCGGTCGTCAGCCAACACAAAGGGCACATTCATGCGGGAGCGACTTCCCTCCTCAACCGGACTGGAGAAAAAGTCACTGCTGTCGAGGAAGTCGTACAGCATTTTGGATTTAGCATCGGCCTGCTTAGCCATCGCATCAACACCCCCCTGATCTTTCAACCACTGGAAGACAAGACCAGATAAGTACCAAGCGAAAGTAGGTGGCGTGTTATCCATAGAGCCCGCTTCTGCCGCCACCTTCCAGCTCAAACTGCGAGGAATATTTTCCAGTGAGCGATCGAGTAAATCATCTCGAATCAAGGCTACAGCGATACCTGAGGGGCCAATATTTTTCTGCGCACCAGCATAGATAACGCCGAACTTTTCCACCTCAATCGGTTGAGACAAAATAGTTGAGGACATATCCGACACTAGCGGGCATTCCACTTCCGGCACATAGCCAAACTCAACACCGCCAATCGTCTCGTTAGGGGTATAGTGGAAATAAGCCGCATCCCCACTCGACTGCCAGCTGTCTGCTGCAGGTGCATAGCTGAAGTTTCGATCCTCACTGGATGCGACCACATTTACCTCACCGTAACGACGAGCTTCTTTGATTGCCTTGGCCGCCCAACTACCGGAATGAATGAATTCAGCTTTGGTAGAGCCAGCACCGAGAAGATTCCAGGGCACAGCACTGAACTGCCCAGTTGCCCCACCCTGAAGAAACAATACTTTGTAGTTGCTCGGCACACTGAGCAAATCGCGGAGATCCTGTTCGGCCCGCTCAGCTACCTCAACAAACTCTGGAGAGCGGTGGCTGACTTCCATTACAGAGCAACCGAGCCCTTGCCAATTGAGCAACTCCCTTTGCGCCTGCTCCAATACGGGCTGCGGTAAAGCGGCAGGACCTGCACAGAAATTAAACTTCCTCATGAGCTGATTTCCACAATACAAAAAAGGTTTCAAATACAACTAGATGTGTCTACGCACAAATTGCCATTCAGGGGGATAGATATCGCGCCTTTAGCGTTTTTCGTGGGAGCCAAAGGCAAGAAAGGCCGCGATAAACGCAGCCTTTCTTAGTGGTCTGGAGCGGTGGGTCACTCTTCCCCACCGTTTTCTTCACCGTCATCTTCGGTCTCTTCAATGCGACCGAGACCAACCAGCTTCTCGCCAGTCTTCAGGCGAATCACTCGCACCCCCTGCGTGTTGCGCCCAAGTACAGACACTTCATCAACACGGGTACGCACCAGAGTGCCCTGGTCGGAGATCAACATCATCTCCTCACCTGGGTGCACCTGACAGGCCCCAATCAAGGCACCGTTACGTTCACTTTCCGCGATCGCAATTACACCCTGGGTACCGCGTCCCTTGGTGGGGAATTCGCTGATAGCTGTGCGCTTACCGTAACCATTCTCAGTAGCCATCATCACAGAGCCACCCTCTTCAGGGATAACCATAGCGATAACCTGCTGACCTTCCTGCATACGAATACCACGAACACCACGGGAAACACGGCCCATAGAGCGCACATTGGACTCGGAGAAGCGCGCTGCCTTACCGGCGCTGGTAAACAGCGCTACATCGCGCTCACCATCGGTAATCGCAGTGGCTACCAGGCGATCGCCCTCCTCCAGTTCAATTGCACGCAAACCAACACTGCGGGGGCGGGCAAAAGCGGTGAGGGGGGTTTTCTTCACGGTGCCATTGGCAGTGGTGAAGAAGATAAAGTGATTTTCGTCGTACTCGGACACCGGCATCATGCTACTGATACGCTCACCCTCTTCCAGGGGCAGCATGTTAACCATTGGGCGACCACGGGAGGCTCGGCCAGCGGTGGGCACTTCGTAGACTTTCAGCCAGTACACCTTGCCCTTATTGGAGAAGCACAGAAGGGTGTCATGGGAGTTGGCGATCAATAGATGCTCGACGAAGTCCTCGTCTTTTACCTGGGTCGCGGATTTACCCATACCGCCACGGCGCTGGGCCTGGTAATCGGTCAGAGGCTGGCTCTTGGCATAACCACCGTGGGAGATAGTTACTACCTTATCTTCCGGGGTAATCAGGTCTTCAACGGTCAGATCCTGGCGAGACGCAACGATATCGGTACGACGCTCATCGTTAAAGTCCTTTGACAACTGCTCTAACTCTTCGCGGATCACTTCCATCAGACGCTCGAAGCTACCGAGGATATGCAAATATTCAGCAATCTGCTCCAGTCGATCCTGGTATTCTGCCAACAGCTTGTCGTGCTCCATGCCCGTCAGGCGGTGCAGGCGCAATTCGAGAATTGCCTGGGCCTGGGCCGGGGACAAGTAGTAAGCGTCGTCGCGCAGACCAAATTCTTGCGGCAGGTCATCTGGACGGCAGGCATCAGCACCAGCCCGCTCCAGGAACTGCTGTACATTGCCCACAGGCCAGCCTTTAGCCAGCAACGCCTCGCGAGCATCTGCCGGCGTGGCGGAAGATTTGATCAGCTCGATTACCGGATCGATATTGGCAATGGCAATCGCCAGACCTTCCAGAATATGACCGCGCTCGCGGGCTTTGCGCAACAGGTAGACCGTACGGCGGGTAACGACTTCCTGGCGGTGGCGAATAAAGTGCTCGAGCAGCTCTTTGAGATTCAATACCTTGGGCTGGCCATCGACCAGGGCTACCATATTGATACCGAAGACGCTTTCCAGCTGGGTCTGGGAATAGAGGTTATTCAGAACCACATCACCCAGCTCTCCCCGCTTAAGCTCAATCACTACGCGCAAGCCGTCTTTGTCGGACTCGTCGCGCAGCTCAGAGATACCCTCGATCTTTTTCTCTTTCACCAGCTCAGCAATACGCTCGATCAAGCGCGCTTTATTCAGCTGGAAGGGGATCTCAGTAATGATGATGGTTTCGCGATTGGTCTTGTCATCGCGGATCACATCTGCTTTGGCACGGACATAAATGCGCCCACGGCCAGTGCGGTAAGCAAGGAGAATACCGGCGCGGCCATTAATGATGGCGCCCGTGGGGAAGTCCGGCCCGGGGATGTACTCCATCAGGTCGTCGACGGTCAACTCGGAATTATTGATCAGAGCCAGACAAGCCTTGATCACCTCACCCAGGTTATGGGGAGGGATATTGGTGGCCATGCCCACCGCAATACCGGAGGAACCATTGACCAAGAGGTTCGGCACACGCGAAGGCAACACCTCCGGCATTTGCTCAGAACCATCGTAATTATCGACAAAATTAACAGTTTCTTTATCGAGGTCGGACAGCAGCTCATGGGCCAACTTGTCCATACGAATCTCGGTGTATCGCATGGCAGCTGGACTGTCACCATCGATAGAGCCGAAGTTACCCTGGCCATCTACCAAGGTGTAACGCATAGAAAACGGCTGCGCCATACGCACAATAGTGTCGTAGACCGCAGTGTCTCCGTGCGGGTGATACTTACCGATTACATCACCAACGACACGCGCTGATTTCTTGTACGGTTTATTCCAGTCGTTTTTAAGCTCGCTCATCGCGTAGAGCACGCGGCGGTGTACCGGCTTGAGGCCATCGCGTACATCCGGCAGTGCGCGCCCGACAATCACGCTCATGGCATAGTCGAGATAAGACTGCTTGAGTTCTTCTTCGATATTAATCGGAGAGATTTCTTTGGCTAATTCGCCCATGGCTTACGGCGTTCCTTTTATAGCGCGGGCGTACGTACTGTGCCCGGGATAAGCGGGCGATTCTACCATAGTTTGAGATGTTTGGAGCTGCAGGACTCGGAGATATACAACTGCGGCACAAACCACAGTTGTCGCCCCCATTGACTGCGGCTACAGTAAAACACCTCCACAGCAGCCACCAGATAACTCCTCATGCAACAAGCTGTCGATACCCTGATCCACGCACGCTGGATCATACCCGTCGTACCCGAGAAAAAAGTGTACGAAAATTGTTCACTCGCAATAGAAAGGGGCAAAATCTCTGCCCTGGTACCCACAGCTGAGGCCTCAATTCGTTTTAAGGCAACAGATGAAGTCGACCTGGGGCAACACGCACTAATTCCAGGGTTAATTAATACTCACAACCATGCGCCCATGACGCTATTGCGCGGCTACGCTGATGACCGCCCCCTTAAAGAGTGGCTTGAGCAGCACATCTGGCCGACAGAGCAACGCTGGGTTGGTCCGCAATTTGTAGCTGACGGCAGCCGGCAAGCGATTGCCGAGATGCTGCGCTCTGGTACTACTACTTTTTCTGATCAGTACTTCTTCCCGGAAGCCGTCGCCATTGCTGCGCGGGAAAGCGGAATCAGGGCCCATATCGCCTTCCCCGTGCTGGATGCCCCAACCCCCTGGAGCCGCAATAGCGACGAGGCCCTACACAAAGGATTGGCGTTACGCGATGATTACCGTGCGCACGATCGAATTGAGGTGGTATTTGCACCCCACGCCCCCTACACCGTGGGGGATAAAACACTGGAGAAAATTGCAGTCTGCTCTGCCGAAGCGCAGATCCCCATGCAGATGCACCTCCACGAGACCCACGCTGAAGTTGAAAGCGCCCTGAACGCTAATGGAGAGCGGCCCACCGAACGGCTATTCCGCCTTGGGCTGCTGGGGCCGCAGACACTTTGTGTACATATGGTGGCCACTAATCAACGAGACATTGAGCTAGTGAGTTCAAGTGGCGCCCATGTTTCTCACTGCCCATCATCTAATCTCAAGCTCGCCTCAGGCTTTTGCCCAGCCTATGACATGCTGGAAGCCGGCATCAACGTATCCCTTGGCACCGATGGCGCCGCGAGCAATAACACCCAAGACCTGTTCTCCGAAGCCAACACAGCCGCACTACTGGCAAAAGCTGTTAGCGGGAACGCAACAGCCCTACCCGCGCATCAGACACTGAGCATGGCGACCATCAACGGAGCCAAAGCGCTGGGAATTGAAGATATAACCGGAAGCCTGGAGGTAGGTAAAAGCGCAGACATTGCAGCTATCAATCTCGGCGGTCTAGAACAGCAGCCTTTGCATGACCCGGTGTCCCAATTGATTTATGCCAATGGAGGACACAATGTCAGCGATGTCTGGGTTGCCGGGCGACAACTTTTAAAGGAGCGCCAGCTACAAACCTTAAACGAGACTGAGGTTATCCAGCGGGCGCAAATATGGCGTGATAGAATCAGCGGAAATTTACGCTAGATAACTGATTCCGGCCCAATCACTGAAAAATGCCGGTTACGAGCGACGGAGTTTGCAGAGAAGTTCATGAGCAATGTAGATCCCTCAGAAATCGCCAAATTTGAGCAACTTGCCAGCCGCTGGTGGGACAAGGAAGGCGAGTTCAAACCACTACACGAAATCAATCCACTGCGTGCAAATTACATTGACGGGTATGCCCCGGTTGCCGGTAAGAAGCTCCTCGATGTGGGCTGCGGTGGCGGTATCCTGGCTGAAGCCATGGCACAGAGGGGAGCCGATGTTACTGGTATCGATCTAGGGGAAGCCCCACTCAATGTCGCCAAACTCCACGCCCTCGAAAGTGGCGTCAGCGTCAACTATCGCAAAGTGGCAGTAGAGGAACTGGCAGAAGAAGCGCCCGAGAGCTTTGATATTGTTACCTGCCTGGAGATGCTTGAGCATGTACCAGACCCGTCCTCTGTCATTCGCGCCTGCGCGAAACTTGTAAAACCTGGCGGCAAGCTATTTTTCTCTACGATCAACCGCACCCCCAAAGGGTGGCTGTTTGCCGTAGTCGGAGCAGAATATGTCCTACGCTTACTGCCCAAGGGCACTCATGAATACAGTAAGTTTATCCGCCCCTCAGAAATGGGCGCCTGGCTGCGCGATGAGTCCCTGGAAGCGCACGATATAACCGGTATGACTTATAACCCGGTTACCCGAAGCTACAAATTGAACCCCCGGGATGTCGACGTCAATTATTTGATGTATGCCAGCAAACCAGAATAAGTGAACTGCAAAATGAAAGCCGTTTTATTTGACCTGGATGGTACCCTGCTTGATACAGCGCCAGATTTTATTGTTGTATTAAATCAACTGCGCCAACAGGAACAGTTACCTCCACTGCCTGACGAGACGATCCGGGGAACTGTATCCAATGGTTCCAGGGCGCTGGTGACATTGGGGTTTAACAAAGAAGAAGGTGACCCCGCCTTCCCAGGGTTACTGCAAAGGTTGCTGGACCTCTACCTGGCACATCTTGCAGAGAAGACGACCACTTTCCCCGGTATCGACAACCTGCTCGACAACCTGGTTGAAAAAAACCTTCCCTGGGGGATTGTCACCAATAAACCGGAGGCCTACACCACTCCGCTGATGGAAGCCTTTACCCATCTACCGCCAGCCTCTGCAATTGTTTGCCCTGACCACGTCAGCAAATCCAAGCCAGACCCCGAGCCCCTATTTTTAGCCTGCAGCCAGATTGGCTGCGCGCCCGCTGAAGCAATTTATATCGGCGACCACAAGCGCGATATCATCGCCGGACAAAAGGCTGGTATGCCAACTATCGCTTGCGGGTATGGTTATATTGATTCTACAGATAACCCCGCCAATTGGGGGGCAGACCACCTGGTAAATTCCGCCAATGAAATTTGGCCCCTTCTAGAACAACACTATTTTTGAAACTTGAAGTAATACCGGGCACCCAAGCCCGGTGACAGTATCGGGATATTTCATGTCAGACTTTGTTGGCGACTATCAAGCGCCCTCCGACCTATTAAAGAGCAAAATTATTCTTATCACCGGTGCCGGAGATGGCATAGGTAAAACTGCAGCAAAGACTTTTGCTGCTCACGGGGCGACAGTAATTTTGCTAGGCCGTACAACCCCCAAGCTAGAAGCGGTCTATGACGAAATCGAGACTGCCGGCGGACCACAGCCGGCTATTTTCCCCATGGACCTGGGTGCGGCAAAAATAGAGGATTTCGAGAGCCTCGCAGAAGCTATTCGCAACGAGTTTGGCCGCCTGGATGGACTCCTGCACAATGCCGGCCTACTCGGGCAACGCACCCCTATAGGCAATTACAATTTCAACACTTGGCAACAAGTAATGCAGGTGAATGTTAATGCAGCGTTTGGGCTAACAAAAGCAATGCTGCCTCTGCTAGAGGAATCAGAAGCAGGCTCTGTTGTCTTTACAAGCTCCAGCGTTGGGGTTAAAGGGAGAGCCTATTGGGGGGCCTATTCAGTATCGAAGTTTGCCACTGAAGGATTGATGCAGGTACTCGCCGATGAACTGGAAGGGGTTTCCAATACCCGGGTCAACTCCCTAAACCCAGGGGCAACCCGTACAACAATGCGAGCAACTGCCTACCCAGCAGAAAACCCACAATCGGTAACCTCTGCAGAGGATATTATGCCCACCTACCTCTATTTAATGGGTAGAGACAGTAACGGCGTAAGCGGGAAGCATTTTAGCGCCCAGAAGAAATAGAGACCCCGTCTCCTGGACAAGAATCCGGGCTTCGGTCTCGGGTCTTGTCCATGTAAACCCTGTTGGCATTGCACTTGATAGCTACTCACCGAAGCCCTTGTCATCACTGTCTTTTGAGTCCGCCCCCTCTCCAATTGGAGGCATATGCTCGGGAGCATCGGCAAATACATCGCCTTCAAACTCCATCATGTTGGAGCCATCAAACAGCTCTATATCTTGAGCATCTCCCGAGTACTGGTTGTAGTCAACGGACTGATCATCCCGCTCACTAAGCGCGACCCCGACAGCATAAGCTGCAGATCGATCAGATACCGCAAGGCTTATCCCCTCGCAAGACACGTACCCAACCACAACAGCAAACAGTGCTGCAGGTGTTAGCAACCCCTTCATAGTTCCGCCCCTGGATAGTTTAGTTTTATAAAAAATCGCTCAATCGATAGAATTTTCTGCAACCTATTAAGTAGTCATACCCTCCAAACAACAACTACTAAAAACGACAATATTTCACAAACCGAACTCGAGCCCCATATTTAGTGGGCAATCAGCATGTGTGGCTCTTCAAATTCTTTCATGCTGACAGCCAAAAAAGTGTGAACTCATCTGCATTTCTATTTGTTTGAGAAGATCTTGTGGGATAGAAGCTGACATGAAACGACTAACTTACTCTGGCAAGTTAACCCACCCGGGGAATAGCGGGCAAAAAATGACTTTGGAAAGAAAAAAAGAGTCCAACAACTAAAATGCCTAATTTCATCGGAATTAGAATTGTTTCAATCACCAAAAGCACTTATCAGAAGCCCCTAGTCAAACTGGATAATAGCCGGTTCTGGCGCCAAAATGACAATGAAAGGATCTACTGGAAGGCTGGAATCTCGGTCGCCGCAGAAAAAGCAATGCTTGGCTAATTCTTTATGCCGCCAAAAGATAGTGGCCGAAAAGTAAGAGCAAGCGCGCCCAGTAAAAGCTAGTTTCTAGAGGCGCACATAAAACTCTCCCCTTTTTCAGACCGGCAAAACCTTCGAGTCTCATTTTTCCCTTCTTAAGCTTACTGATACATCTATAGTAAGTAGAAATAGGCGTCAATCGACACCTTAATAGACTGATCAACAAGTTTCGTTCACACAGCCAACAAAGGTTTAAGCACTTGTCCCGAGAACATTTTTACTCAAGGGATGAAGAATGGCTGAAGGATACAGGCGAACCACTCTCTGACTCCTGCCAGGGTGCCAGCGAGCCCGACCCTCAAGTCGAGCGAGACCCTGACTCGGAAGAGATTCATGCAGCGGGTGATACCCTCTCCGAGAGCGGCACCACCCCAATGCAGAGCTATCTCAAGCATCTCTACAGGCTTGAGCTATTAACTCCGGAGGAAGAGCACAGTACCACCTGTCTATTGCGCGACCTGGAAGAAAAGCTCATTTCCAATCTTCAGGAAAGCGGCACCGAGTTGGTTCAGCTTCGCAGCGAAGGAGTGGAGCAGCGCGGAAGCACAGGCGCCTACGACCATGGACTTATAATTGCCCACACTGAAATCCTACTTGCCAGCAAGTTCCTGGATAGGCGCGGCCGCAGCAGGCTAACCGGACTCCTACAGCGCTTTCAACAACAGCGGAAAAAACTGATCCAATGTAATCTGCGCCTGGTTATTGCCATCGCAAAACGCTTTCGCAACCCATCAGTTCCCTTTATCGATTTAATTCAAGAAGGCAATGTTGGATTAATGAAAGCCATTGAGCGATTCAAACCACAAATGGGATACCGCTTTTCGACCTATGCCTACTGGTGGATCCAGCAAGAAATTCAATTAGCTTTAAGGCGCAACGAAGACCTTGTCCGACAACCAGCCAATGTCCAGGATGATTTAAGAGCGATTTACCGAGCCATTGGTGAAGTCCGCGCTCAGGGGCAACCCGCATCCGATGACAATCTGGCCCGCCACACAGGACTAGATATTGAGAGAATCCAGAGCTTATTAAAACTCCCAGGACCAACAGGGTCCCTTGATGACCCAGTCGCAGACGACCAGAGCAGTACCCGACTGGACTACGCACCTGCTGATGAACTTTACAATACGGATGAGCTTGTAACCAACCAGGAGCTAGCACAACGCCTCCGTGAAGCTGTTGCCCGCCTCCCCGCACGACAAAGGACAGTCCTCAACTTGCGGTATGGATTAATTTCTGACAAAGACTGCTCTTTTCGAGTTATTGGCGAGCAATTGGGGCTTAGCCAGGAGCGCGCGCGACAACTTCATTCTGACGCACTTCGACAACTGAAGCGGCAGTGGCGCTAGAAAAGGAGGAAGTCGATGGCAAGCCTCTCCTTAGAGCTTGCCATCGAACCCTTTCCCACTAGTCTTTAAAACAGTTCTATCAGTTAGTACTGCGAAGTTATGCGTAAGTTAGCGGTCTTCAACGAAAAATACTGTGCCTTTAAATGCTGTACCTATTTTTTTGTCGGCGGACTACTTCTAGCCCCACCGACCCAAGCAGAATCCGAGCTCATTGCAAGCGCAGGTAAAGGGTTAGGAAATGAGTTAATGCAGTATCGCTCTATCTCGGCTTCAGAAATGGCTGGATTCAGCTACTCCTATCTACTGTCTTCATTTAGCCTTGGCGACAATTCACTTCAATGGTGGGGACAAGGCAGCTACTCCCATATGCGAATTGAACACCACAACGAGAAACAGCAACAAAATATTCTCGAAATTAAACCTATTTTGCGCTGGTACCCCCGAGGTGAATTACGGGGTGGCTTTGCTGAAGCAGGCGCAGGAGCATCCTACTTAAGCCAAAAGAACTTTGGTGATATTGGATTGAGCACCAAACTAAATTTTGCCCTGCACTTTGCTTTCGGGTACCGTTTTTCCAGAGGCCACGTCCTTTCTTTAAGATACAGTCATTTTTCAAACGCCAGAACCAATACACCCAATCCCGGTTTTGATTTCGCCTCCTTGAACGGGCACCTTAACTTTTAGAAATTCAACCTTTTAATACTCTCCAGATTGTTAACGACTAAAATTGCTTTTAATTTAATTAAGCAAGCTCTGAAAAAAGTCTATGGTTTTTCCAGCCGAAGCTGCATAGCTAAACTCTTGAGGATTTAGATTATTTGGCTTGCTTACCAAATTCAAACTCGCTTCCATTAAAGATTTCAGATCACCTTTCTCCACCAGCCCTTCAGGAAAATGTTTCTGCAAAACCTCCCCCGTACAACCTTCGGAATAAGCGACTACCGGGCGCCCCATCGCCAGTGCCTCCTTGGAATGTTTTGCGTTCCCGTCTTTCTCGCTGGCGAGTTGAAAAACCAACTGAGAAGTTGCATACAGCTCACGCATATCACGGCGTTCACCTAGGAAAGTAACCTTACCACCGAGGTCCAAATCTTGTGCGAGCCCTTCAAGTTTTTTCAGATAACGCAAATCATCTTCAGCCAAAGCTCCTACAATCACTCCGTGAATATCATCGCTTTGTGCCGCAGCCCGGGCCAACAGATGTAAAAACTCCTCCTGGCCACCACTTGCAGAGATCTCTCCCGGCATGAACCACCAGTTTTTCCCTTCCAGCTGGGGGTAGCTATTCAAAAGCTTCAGTTGCCACTGGCTCGCTACCGGTTTTTCACGATCAAACTCGCGAATATTGATACCGTGATAAATAACCTCTATCGAGTCTTCTGCAATCTTGGGGGATGACTTCTTCAGGTTCTCTGCAATCCCTCGGGAGCTTGCGATAATTCCATCTCCTGACAGCATACCTTTATTAAAATAACTGTCGGGGAAATCTTGATCCACGAGGGGCACCAGCTTAGGGCGACTTGTAGCTGACTCACTCTTTAAGGCGCGCCAAGCTAGAAAAGCCGTTGAGCGACCATAGGTATGGACAATATCCGGTTGCAACCTTGCGAGAATCTTACGCAGGCGGGATTTGTGCCGCAAAGACCAAATTGACTCACTGATTTTTGGAAAGCTGATAAAGTCACTACCGTGCAAACGAAACCGCGCCTCCAATGGTCCACCAGTAGAAATTACCAGGGACTCGTGGCCTTTTTTGACCAGTTCATTTGCAAACTCAAGCGCAAGAGTTGCTGTGATCCCAGGCTCTAGACTGGGTAAAAACTGTACAACTTTCAATTTGACTTCCGTGAAACAGACCAAAAGGTCTATTTTGACTTCCTATAGGATAATTTCCCAGTAAATCATCACTAATTTACAAGTCAGTGACTTGATGCCTAAAAGCCCCTCTGGTACCTGAAGGTGTTAGTGATAGTATTTGCAAAGGCAAATTACTCAGGGACCCGACAATGCTTCAGCGACAAATAAGTTACTTTCTCGCCTTTACACTGCTTCTACTAACAATAGGAGCTTCAGCCGCTGAGAGCGATAAAGGCATCTTCTGGAAAGCAACTAAAGACAATAAAACCGTTTACTTATTAGGCTCGGTTCACTTGGCAACTGAGGATTTTTACCCTCTAAGATCAAAAATTGAACAGGCCTACTCCAATAGTGATGCCATTGCCGTCGAGGCTGACATTCTCGCTGCAGAAGGCGACAGCCTGTTACAGCAGCGAATCATGATGGAGTCTATCTACCAAGGTGAACGAACTTTAAAAGACGAACTTCCACCCGCGATATACAGCCAACTGAAGTCGTGGATGCGAAAACGTAGTATGCCCGAGGCTATGTTTATCCGGCAGCGTCCCGCCATAGCCATGATCTCTATGAGCATGATTGAGATGCAAGCCCACGGCCTTAACCCAGAACTAGGCATTGATAGGCACTTTTTACAAAAAGCAAAAAAGGATGGAAAATCCGTTCTGGAGCTGGAAGGTGTCTTGCAACAATTCAAGATGTTAAATGACCTGGACAACCCTGCGCTCCTCTTCCAGCAAACCCTTGAGCAAATTGGGGATATTTCAACCTTTTTACCCAAACTCACCAGCGCATGGAAGCGAGGAGATGAAGAAGCTTTGAATCGCCTTATTATCCTCGACGGCCTAACTGAAAACCCTGAATATAAGCCGCTCTATGACACACTTTTTTTTAATCGCAATGAAAGGATGGCTGAGAAAATTGCACTTAAGGGGCCAAACTACCAGTCTCTGTTTGTCATTGTCGGCGCTGGCCACTTGGTGGGCGAACGCAGTGTTATCGAGTTTCTAGGCGACACTGGTTACAAATTAGAACGCCTTTAATCAACTGTCCAGTAACCCTCGGCGCAGATTTTCTGCGCCGTCCCATCCCCCCTCCCCGTCCAAAGTCTTTTCTATTGCTAAACTCGAATAGCACTTTTCCCGTGACCAATGACAACTCTCAACTAGAGGCGTCCGATGAAATGCTGGGGAGCATACTGTGCCATATCAATTCTTTTATTTAGCTTCCCGGCTATTGCTGATGAAGCCGAGACAAAAGGCGGACTGAAAATTGTCTCTGACGATGGGGATTTCTCCGCACAACTCGGCGGAAGGATTCACTTCGATACATACATTTTTGACAAAGACCTAGAAGATCCGGTCAATACAACCGACTTCCGTCGGGTTAGGTTGACAATGAGGGGCAAAATCTGGGAGTGGGAATACAAACTTCAGAGAGACTTTGCCACTAGCGGAACCGCAGGGTTGCGTGACGTTTATTTAAGTACAAAGTTCTATACAGGAAAGTTGACTATTGGCAATTTCAAACCCAGTCGATCAATGAGTCAACTAACCAGCTCAAACGACCTCGTACTTATGGAGCGAGCATTTACCAGCTCTGCAGGTATTTACGACGGACGAGGCTACTTACAGGGGATCAAGTGGGATAAACAATGGTGCTGCCATACCTTCGGTTTTACCCTGTTCAACTTGCGAAACCCTGGTGACCCACGTAATTCGGGGTTTGGCGCCGCAACTCGATTAACCTGGGCTCCAATCAGCGACTCCATATCAACCGTTCACCTGGGCGTATCCCGTAGTTACGAAAAAGCTAACCAAGATACACCTGATATTATTGCTGAGGTCGCCTATGCGGGCCGGCGGGGGCCAGAGCAACTTATAGCCATCTCACCTGGTGGATCAGTTAATTTTTTTGGCGATTTTGGTGACGATGAATTTTTTCTCGGCGACGGTGGGGGGCGGGTCAATATTACCGGTTTCGAGCTGGCTGCAACCTACGGTCCCTTATTTGGTCAGGCGGAATACGCCTACGGCCACTTTTCAGGAAAAATATATCTCTCAGAATTGGTCTATGAAGAGTTTTTCGGTTTGCTTCCGAATTTTTTCTGTGACCCTATCACCGGGTGCTTTATTGGCGGGCAGGATGTTCACTCCTGGTACATTTTGGGAAGCTGGGCAATTACCGGGCAGCACAAACCATATGACGACAAGAAAGGGGTTTTTAAGTCAATTAAACCATCCCCCCCAGAAGGCGCATGGGAAGTTGCCGCAAGATACCAAACTATAGAAAACCGCAATTTCCACCAGCTGCGAGCAAGTAATCTCACGTTAGGGGTAAACTATTACTTCAACCCCAAAGTTCGGGTAATGATGAACATCACCCTAGGCGACAACGATTTTACTGGAGACAAAACCAACCAATTCGCCATACGACTACAAGGGGTTTGGTAGGGGATTATAAAGTGGCTCAAGACAGTCCTTGAGCCACTTTATCAAACGGGCAATTAACCTACTTGCTGTGCCTTAGCTGGGTCAAAAACCTCAACCTCCGCTGATAGTTTTATATCCCGAACCGGGTTTTCAAATCGATTTAATGCGATATTTCGCTGTTCTTTCGCTTTCTCAATATTGGCCCCCTTCACCGGGCCGTAGCCCCGGATAATATCCGGATATTGAAGTAGCTCAACTGCAGCAGCGTGATTCTGCGAATTTAATTGGCCCAGAACTTTCTTAACCAACTCTTCATATTCGCTAATCAGTGCCCTCTCCATTTTTCGCTCAGCTGTATAGCCAAAAATATCAAGCGCCGATCCACGCAAGAACTTCAGCTTCGCCAAAACACCAAATGCCTTATACATCCAACCGCCAAATTTCATTTTGCGGGGACGCCCCAAGCCTTTATCGAAGCGCGCCAGTAATGGGGGAGCCAAATTGAACTCCAGAGTAAAGTCACCACTGAAGTTCTCTTTTAGCGATTCGGTAAAGCGGCTATCGGTATATAGGCGAGCCACCTCGTACTCATCCTTATAGGCAAGCAATTTTGCATAATTGCGCGCAACCACCTCGGCCAACTGGACATTCCCGGGCACTTTTAAAATCTCAGCAGATTTCACCGTATCGACCAAACTGCGGTAACGCTCGGCGAGGTCCGTATTTTGATAACCTGTGAGGTGCTCCACCCGGTGAGCCACAATCGCTTCAAGAGTTTGTGGTACCTCTACTGCAACTTTTTCGTGGGTTAACAGTTTGTCCAGAGCGTTGCGATTTTCTGCCGCCAACCGCCCTGCAGCAAATCCCTGCAGATTACCTTCCACAGCGACACCGTTTAAGCGGATCGCTTCCAGTAGGGAGGCTTCAGTTAGCGGAATCAACCCTTTCTGCCAGGCGTAGCCGAGCATAAAAATGTTGGCGGCAAGCGTATCTCCCAGAGCTGCCTTGGTCAGGCGATGCGCTTCTACAGAGCTGAGCTCATTAACCGCGCCACTCACCGTATCCAATACCGCTTGCGGTGAGTGGACATCCTCACGCCCGAGAACCGTTGCCGCCGTTGGGCTCAAGTGGGTATTCACTACCGCGCGACTGTGCGATTTATCCAGTTTAACCAAACAAGCTGCCACATTGCCGGCTGCAATCAGGTCACAGGCCATCAGGGCATCGGCACGACCGTCGGAAATACGTACCGCCTGCAAAGACTCGGGCGCAGCCGCAAAGCGAATATGGGAGTAAACCGCTCCGCCCTTCTGAGCCAATCCCGTCTGATCAAGGGTGCTGCACGCTTTGTCCTCGATATGTGCCGCCATCGCTAGCAAGGCGCCAATGGTCACTACACCCGTACCGCCAACGCCGGTAACCAGGAAGTTATACGGCTGCTGTAAGCCCGGAAGCTGTGGCGAAGGCAACTTGGCCGCTTCAGTTCGCAACACGTCACCTACCCCGGCGCCCTTGGCAATATTGCCACCCTTCACCGTGACAAATGAGGGGCAGAAGCCGTTAACGCAGGACATATCCTGGTTGCAGCCGGTTTGGTTCACCCTGCGTTTATCGCCCAGCGCCGTTTCCACTTTCTCAACAGCGATACAGCTCGACTGCTGGACGCAGTCCCCACAGCCTTCACACACCAGCTCGTTAATGAAGGGGCGCCCCTCGGCTTTAGGCAGTAGCCCGCGCTTGCGTTTGCGGCGCAGTTCAGTGGCACAGGTCTGGTCGTAAATAATAACGGTACAACCTTCAACCTCACGCAACTCATCCATTACAACAGGCAAGTAATCCCGGTGATGAATTTCAACTTCACTGGGGAAGGACAGCGCACCCTTGTATTTATCCGGGTTATCCATCACCAGGACAACTTTCTGAACCCCTTCCGCCAAAACTTGGCGACAGATCATATCTGGAGCCAACTCACCATCGTGGGGCTGGCCGCCGGTCATGGCGACTGCATCGTTAAACAGGATCTTGTAAGTGATATTGACCTTGGCAGCCACGGAAGCGCGAATCGCCAAAATACCGGAGTGGAAATAGGTACCATCACCCAGGTTTACAAAGACATGCTTTTCACTGGTAAACGGCGCCTGCCCTACCCAGTTGACCCCTTCGGCACCCATTTGGGTGAAGGTATAAGTCTCCCTATCCAACCACTGAGCCATATAGTGACAACCAATACCTGCTAAGGCTCGGCTTCCTTCTGGCACCTTGGTGGAGCGGTTGTGGGGGCAGCCGGCACAGAACATAGGCAAGCGAGACACACTTGAGCCCGTCTGCTGGGAAATACGTTCAGCCAGGGCATTGAGGCGCATCAAGCGGTGCTTGCCGCCTTCATCCAACTTGTCCTCACCCAAAACAAAACCCAATACCTGGGCAATAATCGCTGGCGACAGCTCGCCATAAGCGGGCATCAGCGGCTGATCACTATCGTCCACTTTACCGAGAATACGCGGGAAATTTGGGTCCTTCACATGGACGTTGTACAGCTCTTCTTTCAGCTGTACTTCCATCAAACTACGTTTTTCCTCAAGCACCAGCAGCGTATCCAAGCCACGGGCAAACTCTTGGATACCCGGCACATCCAACGGGTAGGTCATACCCACTTTAAGGATTCGGATACCGAGCTGCTTGGCCTTCTGCTCATCCATACCCATGTCTTCGAAGGCCTGCATCAAGTCCAGATGGGCCTTACCGGTGGTGACGATGCCGAGGCTCGCCTCAGGATTTTCCAGTACAACCTTGTTGAGTTTATTGGCGCGGGCAAAAGCCAGCGCAGCAGGGCGCTTGTAGCGCCACAGGCGCTCTTCCTGCTCGAGAGGGTTATCCTGCTTGCGAATATTCAGGCCGCCCTCGGGACGTTCAATATCCGGGTAGTGGAATTTGACCCGCTCAGGGTCCACTTCCACGGTCGCAGAGCTATCCATATTTTCTGCCAGGGTGATCATTGCCACCCAGCAGCCGCTAAAGCGAGACAGCTCCAGCCCATAGTGACCATAATCCAACACTTCCTGCACGGTGGCGGGGTTAAGTACTGGAATATGCATATCTACAAAGGCAAATTCAGATTGCCCGGGATAGGAGGATGACTTACAGCCGTGGTCATCGCCGGCAACGATCAGCGCGCCACCTTTAGGAGAGGAGCCAGCGGCGTTGGCATGGCGAAATGCATCGCAGGAGCGGTCGACACCCGGTGTCTTGCCATACCAAATCCCGCAAACGCCATCCACTTCTGCGCCCTGGAACAAGCCCACCTGCTGGGAACCCCAAACTGCCGTAGCCGCCAACTCTTCATTGACGCCAGGCTGGAAACGGATGTTGTACTCTCCCAGCAGTTTTTTCGCCCTGGATAACTGCAGGTCGTAGCCACCCAAGGGCGACCCACGATAACCGGAGATAAACGTCGCGGTATTGAGGCCGCGATCCCGGTCCATTCGCATCTGGTCTATGGGTAAGCGCACAAGGGCCTGGATACCTGAAAGGAGCACACGGCCCTTGAGCATGGTGTAGCGGTCGTCCAATGAAACCTGTTTTTTTACTTGGGAATCCGCCGTACTTTGAGGACTGGTTACTTTTTCAGTCATACACCTACTTCCGGTTAATTATTCTTCTCGAAACCCGGTTCGAGTTATTAGTCATTATTCTTCCGAATAGTCCGTTTTCTGTGGTCAGATGCGCCTGTTTTTATATTTGCCGCAAAGTCCCAGAGCGGCTGAGGGCACACTGCACCTATCCCGAAACGGTTTAGTCAGGTCATACTAGTTCGTTAAGCGCAATAGAGCATTGCTTTATTCACGCAAATATGCGTAAATTTGTGATAGAAGTTTCGATTTAGATAATTTTTATAGGATAGGAGTCTTTATGAAGCGTTCGACAGACCTGGATGATTTTGACCGTAAGATTCTGCGAGCGCTGCAGGAGAACGCAGATTACTCCATGGCAGAGCTGGGCGACAAAGTCGGTCTTTCGCACACTCCCTGCTGGCGTAGAATCAAGCGGTTGGAAGCCGAAGGTATTATCCGTGGCCGTGTTACCTTGCTGGACCCACGCAAATTGGATCTGGGTGTCACGGTATACTGCTACGTTACCATCCACAATCACGATGAGGAATCCCTGAACAACTTTGAATCAGCAGTTCAGGATGTCCAGGAGGTGGTAGAGTGCTATTCCACCAGCGGAGACAAAGACTATGTCCTGCGCGTTGTAGTGGATAGCGTGGAGCACTATGAGCAATTACTGAAACGCTCCCTGGTACACCTGCCAAACGTGGCCTCAGTCAACTCCACTTTTGCCCTCAAGCAGGTGAAGTACACCACCCAGCTGCCACTTTAAGCCAAAAGTGTGAAAAGTAAAGCCCCTTGCTTTAACGCATGGGGCTTACTGAGAAAATTTCGGTTACTCTGCAAGCTCCCGCAGCGCATTAAGTAAATGATCAAGCGTTTCCTGCAGTGATTTACTGTCACAATCCACCGTTATTTCTGCATATTGCCGGTAAAGGGCCTGTCGCTCTTCAAATAAGTCCGCAAAAGACTGCCCGGGCGCCTTCGCTATGCCACGGCTTTCATAATTGTGGATACGCCGGCGCAGTTCCTCCGCTGAACACTGAAGAAACACTACCACACCCTGACTGCGTAGATTCGCCATACCCTCATCGCTATAGACTGCGCTTCCGCCAGTGGCAATAACATCACTGGGGAGGGTGGCCTCAGCTAATACCTCCCCTTCAATGGCGCGGAGATTAAGATAGTCACTTTCAGCCATAATTTGCTGCAAAGTCTTGCCCTCTCTGGACTGGATCAGAACATCGGTATCTGTAAACCCCAGTGCCAGCTCCTTTGCCAACAACACCCCCAGCGTACTTTTACCGGCGCCGGGCATTCCAATCAGGACAATACTTTTTCTTTTTTTCATTTTATTAATACTTGCACATTCAATCGCTACGGCGGGGAAAGAATACCGAGCGCAACCAGCCCAATAAGGTGTTCCCACCCAACATCATCTTATCCAATTCATCCAGATTATGCGCTTGGCGAAAGGCATCGGCAAATAATGCCTCGCGGGTAATCATTCGCCGCTTGGGATTAATTGATTTAATGGGTTTTGCCGGATTGCCTGCAACAACCGTATTTGCGGGGACATCCTTGGTGACGATACTGCCGGCTCCCACTACAGAATTATCACCGATAGTGACACCTTTGCAGATGGTTGCACTATCTCCAATCCAAACATTGTTACCCAGGCGCACCGGGGAGGTACAACGGAAGGGCCGCGTGCGATTGTAGAGCCCATGCCAATCAGAATCGGAAATATACACATTGGCTGCGACCATACAGGCATCGCCAATTTCAATAGATTGAGCCGCAGAAATACGTACCCCTGGAGAGATCAATACGAAATCCCCAATAGTAATAAATGCCTCTCCCCCCTTGTGTCCAAAAGTGGTAAAGCGAATACATTTCTCGTTATTGGAGATTAAGTGAGGGTAATTTCCGAGCCGAACATTTCCGCCAAAAACATGGACAGAACCCGGGTCCATAACTTCCGGCTCAACCCCAACCGCATCGAATTGCGGCAGAAGGAAATACTCTGTTCGCCATTTGCGCCAACGCAGCTGCAGTCGCTTGAGCCAATAGGGCCTGTGATCCTTACGCATATTTTAATTTCTACTTATATTCTCTGGGACTTTCGGAGCCTTGAGTAAAAACCCAATTGCTTTTGTATTAGCGGCAGTTTAGTGTTTCGGCCACGAAAAATAGCAAGCGTTTACCCATGTCCCTAAATCTACCTATTGATATTCGAGCAATTAAAGGTTTCCTCGCTGCCCATGAAGGGGAAGCTCTCTACCACCTGGCAGCTGAAGCCAGCTCACTGGGTCCCTGTCTTGAAGTGGGCAGCTACTGCGGCAAATCATCAATTTACCTGGCCAGTGCCTGTAAGCTGACCGATAACGTCCTGTTCGCCGTAGACCACCATCGTGGATCTGAAGAGCACCAGCCAGGAGAGGAGTATCACGATCCCGAACTGTTTGATGGCCAAGCCAATTTAATGGACAGTTTTCGCACTTTCCGCGCGAATATTCGCGCGGCTGAATTGGATGACTGGGTTGTTCCCGTCGTCGCCCCCTCCGCAACAGCTGCACGCTGCTGGAATACCCCTTTGGGTCTCGTATTTATTGACGGCGGCCACTCCCTGGAAGCGGCCATGACCGACTATCGCAGCTGGTCCCGCCATATCGTGCCCGGCGGCTACCTGGCTATCCACGACATTTTCCCGGACCCCGCCGATGGCGGCCAGGCGCCCTACGATATTTATAAGCTAGCCCTGGCTTCCGCTCAATTCGAGCTCGTCGAAACTGTCGACACCCTGGGAATCCTGCGCCGTATTTGAGGGCAGGCACACCGATGTAAACAGCTCGCTCGCTGGCGTTAATCCGGCGAGTGCATCGGCAGCCAGAAGCATGGCTCCTACAGTCCAGGTGGTTTTTTCCTCCGGCCAGATGGCCTCATCCCGGTAGACATAACCGGTCCAGTAGCCCCCATCTTTATCCTGCCAGCGGTGCAAGCCGCGATACAAAATTTCCGCCCGCGAACGCTGGCCAGCAGCGATTAGGGACATGGTGAGTTCGCAGGATTCAGCCACCGTCACCCAGGGCTCATCACTAACGCAACGACAACCCAAACCGGCCACGACAAACTCATCCCAGCGCTGCTGAAGACGCAACTGCGCTGCCTCACCAGAAAAGGCACCGGTTAATACGGGATAAAACCAGTCCATTGAAAAGCGCGCCTTGCTTTCCCAGGTGCGATCAAAGCGCTCCGGTTTATTGCGCAGCGCATCGCCCAGAGCTTCCCGGGCAAGTATCCATTGAGGGCGAGCAACCCCTAGCTGGTGGGCAATATTAATTGCGCATTCCAGACTTTTATAGATGGAAGAGCAACCGGTGATCAGGGCATCTTTCATAGGGGCGCCCTCTGAATCTACCGCCCAATGAATTTCGCCAAATTCTGTTTGCAAGCGCAATACAAACTCGATTGCACGCTCCACCATCGGCCAATAGCGCTGTAAAAACAGCGTGTCTCTACTAACCAGAAAGTATTGCCAAATTCCTGTTGCCACATAGGCAACAAAATTGGTTTCACGGCGCTCCCGGTTGTCAATATCGCCATCTTTATAAGCGGCCCACCAGCTGCCGTCTTCCAGCTGAATCTCAGCCAACCAGCAATAAGCATTTTCAGCAGCACTGAACTCTCCGGCAATGGCGAGTCCCATAGCAGCTTCAACATGATCCCAGGGGTCGGCATAGCCCCCTTTAAACCAGGGAATTGAACCATCGGGGAGCTGTTGGGAGAGAATATAGGCGGCGCTATCATGGATAAATCCTTCAGGGAAAAAACCAGAAGCTTTTGCCGGCACAGAAACTTTACTCATGCTTCAGCTCCCTCAGGCAGGGAGAGAGGCGTATCTACTCGTTGTGTCGAACCAGCAGGTTTCACAAAATAGAGAGCGATACTTTTTCCCAACAGCGGGTTCAATAGTTTTTCGAGAATCCGGGTAAAGGCTGGTTTCTTCATCAGATCCCACACCAACAGGCGATGATAGGCAGAGACCAAACGGGAATCGGGCTTGTCCCAAAACAAACACTTTAACCACCAGTAAGGTGCATGTAACGCATGGGCCTTATGCCGGGCAAAATAGTGGTGTCCCAGCCTTTCAATATCCTCTCGCAGCTCGCGCTCGCGGAATATTCGGACATGCCCACCCTCAACCTGATGGTATTCATCGCTGAGTTTCCAGCACACCCACTCGGGAAAAAATGCCGGTACTGTCGCGGCAAAAATACCGGAGGGTTTTAATACCCGGTTAATCTCAGCCAGGACAGACTTGTAATCGGGGATATGCTCAAGTACCTCTGAGCAGATAACCACATCAAAACTCCCATCGGCAAATGGTAGTTGCAAGCCATTGGCAACTCCGAACTGCAAGCGACCCTTTGAGTGCTCGGGAGAGCGGAAAGGTTCCGCTCGCTCACTGGCAGTGCGCACATCATCAAAACACAGGTCAATGCCGTAAACATCGACATCATCGGTGATCATCAAGTGGATGGAATGGCGCCCTTCACCGCACCCCAAGTCGAGGACTTTTTGGCCAGGGCGAAGATTTAAGTGCTGGGGATCTACAGTAATCATTAAGCCGCCTCCGCACTGCGCATATTCGGAGTTTCTATTTCATGACTGCTGGGTTGTTCCGCCAATGTATGTCCGAGAATTTCCCGGTAATATTTCACCAAACTCTCTGCAGCGATTTTCCAGGAAAATTTATTTTCAATGCGCTGGCGACCTTTCTCACTGAGTTCTTTTCGCAGCGCTTCGCTGGATAAAACCTGGCGCAGGGCATTGGCCAAAGCTTCGTGATTTCCTGCAGGGACCACGATTCCGGCATCCCCAACCACCTCAGGCAAGGCACCCCCGTCACTGGATACTACCGGAGCACCACATGCCATTGCCTCCCCGGCAGGTAAACCAAACCCCTCGTAGAGCGATGGGCAAACTACCGCTGTAGCCTTGCGGTAATTATCGACCAGTTCTTCGTTAGAAATACCGGAGACAAACTGAACCCTTTCCTGAAGATCCAGATCGTGAAGCAAGCGTTCCGTGGCGCCACCTTCGCGTAATTTGCCAACCACCAACAACTCTATGTTTTCATATTCCTGGCGCAGTTCCGCCAACGCCTGTAATAAAAAGCGCAGACCTTTGAGGGGCTGATCTGCCGATGCGGTGGTCATAATTCGCAGAGACAAGCGCTTATTTTCTGCCCCTGGGTTAAATAATTCCGTATCAATACCGTTGTAAATTAGGTGAATCTGCTCGGGAGCTACGCCAAACTGCTCGATAATATCCCGCTCAGATTGCTTGGAAACTGTCACGATATGGCGAAGTTTCCGCGATACCTTAATCTGCATATTCAAAAAATTATGCCAGCGACGTACCAGCAAACGAAAACGCCAATCGGGGGCGGCATCTAATGCCAGTTGACGATCCCGGGTAATGGGGTGATGAATTGTCGCGACAACAGGCAATCCATTTTTCTCGATATCCAGCAAGCCGTAGCACAGTGATTGGTTATCGTGAACAATGTCGTATTGTTTGCCGTGCTTGCGCAGGTATTTATTTACCCGACGGCCAAAGGTATAAGGCTCGGCAAAACCGCCGGTAAGCTTACTCCACCATTCAAAAAAATCCGCCCATGACAGCAGGTGGCGAGGTTTCAAGGCCCGCGCTGGACGCTCAACTTCATAGAGGTTCAACCCTGGCATTTTGATGAGTTTTACGCGCTCATCGAGTTCTGGGTAGGGCTGGCCAGAAATAACATCCACGGAGTGACCAGCATCAACCAGTGCTTTACTCAGGTAGCGCAGGTAGATGCCCTGACCACCACTGTGTGGATTGCTGCGATACCCCAAAAGGCATATTTTTAGTGGCTGCGTCTCGCCAGCCGTTGGACCGTCTGCACAATTTCCCAAGGCGGTCATAGTTTCCCCATCTGCAATATTCTTATACCCCATAACATTATCCGCTCTCGCACAGACATTCTGCGAATGCCAACGTCTAAGAACCGACCGTCTGGGGTGTCTCGCTGGTAAAGCGGAAGAATACACTGGCGGAGAAATGACTGCTAGGCGGAAGCGGTCCACACTCTTGGTATCCTGGCCCAAGGATGTGTGCTCGCAAGCCAAAATAGCAACAAAAGCCCAGCAACCGCACACCGTGTCATTCGATACACTCAAGCCATGGCGACTTTAAAAGAAGGGATTAATACGAACAGGAAGTGGAAATAAGTCAATCGAGAATAAAAAAATGCCCGCCAAAAGGCGGGCCAGATTTCTCGAACACACTTTCAGGAGGAGAGTTTCAAGCACATTACGCACTTAAATTTAGGTATAGCAGAGGAAATACCCCCACTGACTCTCCTGTCGTGAAAGCCGTTCACTAAAACGGCAATCGGCGCTAAAGCACACCGCCAATCTTTATACCCGATGCAGATAACTCTGGTATTCAACATCGGTAACGCGGGCAGCTATCTCTGCTTGTTCCTGTCTTTTCAACAGAGAGAACAATTCCACAAAGCGCGGATCAAGATACTCGCGCCACAAAGGGCTCTGCTCAAAGCGCTCCAGTGCACCACTCCAGGTATTGATCAACTTCTCACTCTCCACCTGATAGGCATCGCCTTCCACGGGTGCAGGCGCTTCCATCTGGTTCTCAATGCCATGACACACACCAGTGAGAATCGCAGCTAACACCAGATAGGGGTTTACATCCGCCCCGGCAATACGGTGCTCGATACGCCGCGCCACAGGATCACTGGCGGGCACACGCAAAGTTGTAGTGCGATTATCGTAGCCCCAGCAGAGATTCAGCGGTGCGTGAGAGCTCTCTTGGAAGCGACGATAGGAGTTACTGTGAGGTGCGAAAAACGCCATCGCATCGTTGGCAGTCGCCAGCATTCCTGCTGCGGCATAACGCAGTAAATCAGAGCCAGTGTCAGAACCGTCATCAAAAACGTTCTTTCCATTGGTGTCGATCAAACTCATATGCACGTGCATTCCGTTACCCGCCTGATCCCCGAAAGGCTTGGCCATGGTACTCACACGGAAGCCGTGACTGCGCGCCACCCCTTTTAACAAGCGCTTAAACAGTAATGTTTGGTCTGCTACTTTAACGGGATCGGCACTGTGCAACAGGTTGATTTCAAACTGTCCCGGCGCACACTCCGACAATACTGAATCTGCGGGAATACCCTGCGCCTCGCAAGCAGCTCGCACATCGGCAAAGAAGTGTCGCTGTGCATTGAGCTCGGACAGATCGTAAACGTCGGTGGAAGGCACCAGCTCGGCGTCGTTATCGCTAACCGGGCGCGGACGCGCCAGATGATCCACCTCATCGCGGAGCAGATAGAATTCCAGCTCGGTCGCACACACGGCGGTATAACCCAGTTTGCCGAGACGCTCTACCACGCGTTGCAACTGGCTGCGGGGATCGGCATAGAGAGAGGAGCCATCTGCCTCATGCAACTGCATATGCAGCTGGGCAGTGGACTCGCGATGCCAGGGCGCCAGGCTAATAGGCGAAACCGGCAGACAAACGCCATCGCTGTCTCCACTGGCAAATACCAACGGGCTGTCTTCGATATCCCGCCCCCAGATATCGAGACTGACCGCGCTACGCGGCATTTGCAGACTGCCCTTGAGCAATTTCTCCGCAGCTTCTGCCGGCAACCACTTCCCTCGCGGCACGCCATTGATATCGAACATAAAGCCTTCGATCCACTTTAGGTCCGAGTGCTCTGCCAGGAATTTTTGCGACTGCTCCAGCAGATCGGGCTGGGCAGTGAATTCTTTTTCTTGAGACATAAGGTGCCTGGGGTGATCCAATCTAAACGCAGAGACGGCCCAACACCGCTTTTCCATTCAAACTATGGAAAACGGGGTATCAGACCGCCTCTGCAACAGAGTATCTTGCCGCTATGTTACGCCAGTGCTTTAGCAGTGTCGTCCAGGGCGCGGTGCGCTTTTTCTACCAGCTCATCGACCTGTTCAGTGGTCATAATCAGCGGTGGTGCGATAACCATGGCATCGCCAACGGCGCGCATCACCAAACCGTGCTTGATACTCAGGTCACGACATACCGCACCAGCGGTGCAGTCATCATCAAAACGAGCGCGGCTGGCCTTATCTTTTACCAGCTCCAAGGCACCGACCATACCCAAACTGCGGGTTTCGCCAACGATCGGGTGCTCCGCCAGTTCAGCCCAGCGCTTGGACAGGTAGGGGCCGGTTACATCGCGGACATTCTCGATAATCTTCTCGTTGCGCAGAATATTGATAGTTGCCAGACCTGCCATACAGGCAGCCGGATGCGCGGAGTAGGTGTAACCGTGGGTAAACTCGCCACCTTTGGTTTTGATCACTTCAGCGACACGATCACTCACCATGGTACCACCCAGGGGGAAGTAACCATTGGTTACTGCTTTAGCAAAAGTCATCAGGTCGGGCTTCATGCCGTAATAGTCGGCACCGAACCACTCACCGGTACGACCGAAACCAAAAATCACTTCATCCATCACCAGCAGGATGTCGTACTGGTCCAGCACCTTCTTGACTTCCGGCCAGTAGGTTTCCGGCGGGATAATTACGCCGCCAGCACCCTGGATTGGCTCAGCGATAAACGCCGCAACATTATCCGGGCCCAGCTCCTGGATTTTCTCATCCAGGCTGCGAGCCGCTTGGATACCAAACTCCTCTGGAGACATATCGCCGCCCTCACCAAACCAGTAGGGCTGCTGTACGTACTCAATGTAGTCGAGCGGCTGGAATTGCTTGTGCATACCGCTCATGCCACCCAGGCTGGCACCGGCAATGGTAGAGCCGTGATAGCCATTCTTACGGGAAATAACGATGCGCTTCTCCGGCTTTTCCTGGATATCCCAGAAACGGCGGATCAGGCGCAGGTTAGTATCATTTGCCTCGGAACCGGAACCCGTGAAGAACACATTGTTCATATGCGCCGGGGTCACTTCAGCCAGGGCGTCGGCGAGTTCAATCGAGGGCACCGTAGTGCACTGGAAGAAGCTGTTATAGAAAGGCAGGGTATTCAGCTGCTCGTAGATCGCATTGCTGATTTCTTTGCGGCTGTAGCCGAGGTTGCAACACCAGAGGCCTGACATGCCATCAAGCATTTTGTTGCCATCAATATCGGTGATGTAAGCGCCCTCAGCGCTGGTAATCACACGGGTCCCCTGCTGACCCAAATCATGGAAGTCAGTAAATGGGTGTAGCAGGTGCTCACGGTCGTGTTGCTGCAGCTCAGTCTTGTTCATATTTCTCTCCTGGCTTTCACAGGCCTTGCTCAGCGCCCACCAATCGGGCTCAAAAGGCCAAATCGTTACCACTAATTTGTGATCACATTCTAGTGGGGCCATCGACAGAAGCGCAAGGTCTATCTGCCCTTACCGAAAACATAAGGTCGAATTGCGCCAGTGCGAGGAGAAAAAGTGGAAACTAAATGGTCAACTGGAGGGGAGGAGCCGCTACAGCAGCTCCTCTGCAGAGATAGAGCCGAGCCCCTCTTCAATATCCTGCTGAATGGCTTTGCGCACCTTCAACTCATCTTTACTGGCAATAGCTTCGAGCAGATCTTGATGCCGGTCTGGCAGCTCCTGCACGCCAAAGCGCTGGAAAACCAAGTGCTGGAGGGGAGCTGTCTGTAGCCACAGGCTCTCGATCAGGGATAGGATGATATGGGGCTGCCCCAGGCGATAAAGGGTAAAGTGAAATTCCAGATTAGTGGTTACATAGCGCTCGATGTCTTTCTGAGCGAGAGCTTCTGTTACACGTTCATCCAGCTCCCGAAGTTGCGCTAATTCAGCATCCCCTACCAATGGCAGGGCCTGTTCAGCGGCCTGACACTCCAGGGCCACACGAGCGGCACAGATCTCTGCCAGTTTTTCCGGGGTCATTGTCGGCACCCTGACCCGGCGGGTATCTGACAGCTCAAGGGCCCGCTCCGAGGTCAGGCGACGCAACGCTTCGCGAACCGGCATTGGACTGCAATTAAGCTCCGAGGCCAGACCCCGGATAGTAATCGCCCTACCCGGCAAAAACTTTCCCCGCAGAATGGCATCCCGCACCTGAAAATAAACCCTCTCCTGGGTTGTGCGGTACTCTTCCTGGGGACTGTTAAATTCCTGCACCATACCTATGCTGCCCTAACCTGCTCCAACATATGAGGGACATCCTCCGCACCCACCTCAATTAAATGTTCAGTCGCCCGGCCACTTTGCCAAATTTCATAAAAATCATCTGCCACCCGGCGACTGAGATCAACCACCCGCCCCCAGTACTTCAAACGGTCTTCTCGGTCGAGCTTGTAGAAATCATTGCGGTCTGGAATTTTTCCATAGGGCAAGGAGGCAACAAATTTGGGCGAGGGAGCCACAACCAGAGTGGATTGCATGGCATCTCCGCGAACCCGTCGCCAAGAGAGCCCTTTATCAAACCAGCCGGGCACCATATAGGGGAAAAAGTGCGGGTAGAGCACTAGGCCCCGGGGGTGGCGGAAGCGCAGATCAAAGTGATAATCGGTGATACCGCCATCGCGATAATTACCCTGTGGAGCTCCCTCCGGTGTCTGCACCCCTGTCATTACCAAAGGGATACAGCCACTGGCCAGTACAGCAGCACAGGTATTCTGCTCGGTCAGCGGAATATTTTCGGTGCTCAGGTTCTGGAAGTGGATGCCTGCCGACTCTTGCGAATGAAAAACCACCCGCTCCCAAAAAGCGCTCAGGCTGTTGCGAGATACAGCATTTGCCAGTGCCGAGGCGAGTAATGCCGGCGCCAACAGCGCCTTGTTTTCACTGGCCAGCGGCCCCCTGCCCCTGACCGCCACAAAGTGGCTGTGCCAAATGGGATTTTCCACTACCTCGCACGCACCTTCAGCACCCAACACTGCCTGCAGCATCTTGCGACCGCCGGCAGTAATCTCTTCAGGGGAGGGCTTGTCAGAATAGGCTTGGTAGATGTAATGATGTTCTAATCGTTCAAGTGCTGACAACGGCTCTGCCATTGCGTAACACATGTTGCGAAAACTACCGATAGATGATCCCAAGGTGACAATTGGCTCGCTCCGCTCCTTAAAGAACTCCCCCATCAATACCCGATCCAACTGGCTAATCACCAGCCACTTGGGACCGCCGGAAGCGCCGACCAGCGTCGAAAATTGCCTCTGGGACAACCCCTCTTCACGTATGCGCCGCGCAGCCGTCTCTCCGGCCAGTAGAATACAACTGGTATTTTTCACTCACTTACTCTTTTTCTTGGCCGTCAAAATTTATCTCAGGTTTCAACTATCCCGGACTACCACTCACCCTGATTTTCCATAGACATCCAGGGCTCCTGTGGTGGGAGAGGCTCTCCACTTTGCAGCAACTCAATGGAAACTCCATCTGGGGAGCGAAGAAATGCCATATGGCCGTCTCTCGGGGGTCTGTTGATAACCACTCCGTGATCCATCATGCGTTGGCACACCCCGTAAATATCATTTACCCGATATGCCAGGTGTCCGAAATTCCGTCCGCCAGTGTAGCTTTCCGGGTCCCAATTGTAAGTGAGTTCCAATGTCGGGGCCTTATTCTCCCTGGCCGCTTCAAGATCCTCGGGAGCTGCGAGATACACTAGGGTGAAACGCCCTTTATCATAATCATTTCGACTAACAACCTGCAGGCCCAGCTTTTCACAGTAAAACGCCAGAGATTCATCCAGATTGGTTACGCGAACCATGGTGTGTAAGTACTTCACCCTCTACTCCTTCTTGTTGCCAAGCTCTACAATCAGCCCATAACAAATAAATCGGCTTTTTAAAGCTAAACGCATATGTATAAAAAATTCTATCGCGAGTTCCTTCAGGCGCCCAGTGGCAGTCCCTCTTCCATGCTGCACATGGCTTGCCACTCCCACCACTACTGGCCCGATGTTACCCTTGATGCAGTACAGCAGTACTGGCGCGATTCAGCACTTCTGGCCGATGAAAAATGGGGGCCAATTTTTGAGGAGAAGATACCCTCATGGCAAGCGGCGATCGCAAAATCCCTCAACCTACCCAGGGCAGACTTGATCGCTATAGCCCCAAATACCCATGAACTAGTGTATCGGCTACTGAGTTCATTCGATCCCAGTAAACCATTGCGCATTCTCACTACAGACGGAGAGTTCTACAGTTTTACTCGCCAATTACAACGTCTGGAAGAGCTTCCTCAAGTAGAGGTAACGAGAGTTGCCAAAGAACCCTACGCCACCCTGGCAGAAAGATTTGAAACCGAACTACATAAAAATGAATACCATCTGGCCTATGCCAGCCTGGTATTTTTTGACTCCGGTGTGGTATTTCCCCGGCTGCTGGAGGTTGCGGCACAGAAACCGCACGACACACAATTCGTTATCGATGGATATCACGGTTTTTTTGCTCGCCCAATCGATCTTTCAACCGTTGCAGACAAGGTTTTCTTTACGGCAGGATCATATAAGTACCTAGGCGCCGGTGAAGGCCTGTGTTTTATGACAATTCCTGCGAACTGTACACTGCGCCCTGTAAATACCGGCTGGTTCGCAGAAATGGCTGAGCTGGAGAATCGCTCGGGAGAAGTCGGATATAGCGACAATTGGCTGCGCTTTGCCGGGGCGACCATGGACTATTCAACACTCTACAAAGCCCTGGCTATTTTCGATTTATTCCATCGCGAAGGCATTACCATCGAGAAAATACACAGCTATGTTCTCAATGCGCAAACCCGATTCCTGAATAGCATGGATAACTCAGACCATCCCATCTTGAATCGCAACAACTTGATTTGTCATGATCTGGAAGAAGGTCACGGCCACTTTTTCACATTTAACTGCTCACAACCAGAAATCTCACAGAGGGTTCAGGAAGAACTCAAGGCTCGAGCAGTTCTGTGTGATCGCCGACAACAGTTTCTCAGGCTGGGATTCGCCATCTATCACGATAAGGATGAAACTTACCAGCAGGTTTTTAACTCTTAAAGCTTCAGAGCTAAGAGGACAGAGTGATTTTTACCACCGCCGCTAGAGCATATTTAACACCTAAAAGGCACACGGGCTCAGCTGCGGTTCAGGATTCAATCTATAAAATAATGGCGCCATTTTCGTCGCAACAATCAGCACTCAATGGATAAGGAAGCGTTATGAAAGCAGTAAAAATTTCAGTAATTTCCCTTCTCGCCCTGCTCGCCACCGCCTGTGGTAACGAGCGGGCTCCAGAAGACCGGGGGACCATGGTATCCATCGCTGCACGGGGGGAGGCAAGTCAGGTTCCTGATATCGCAAAAATTTCTGTCGGAGTGGTAACCGAGGCAGAGGACAGCAAACAGGCAATGCGCGATAACGCCAATCAGATGGAGTCTTTAATGGCCGCCATCAAAAAGTCGGGTATCAACAAGAAAGACATTCAAACCACAGGCGTTAACCTGTCTCCGCGCTACCAGTACCAGCAAAACAAAAAACCCCGAATCACTGGTTACACCGCGCGAAATACCGTCAGCGTGAAGGTTCGCAAACTGGATGAACTCGGCAAGGTCTTGGACAACCTTACTGCCGCTGGAGCCAACCAGATCAACGGTCCGAGCTTCGAAATTGGTGAACCTGCTCCAGTTCAAGCCAAAGCCCGGGAAAAAGCCCTTGAAGACGCCCAGGAACGTGCAGAAATGTACGCAAAAGCGCTGGGTACAAAAGTGCGTCGCATTGTCAGTATTTCAGAAAATGGCAACGGCGGTATGCCACGCCCCATGATGTTCACTGAAAGGGCCAAGATGGCAGACAGCGCTTCCACCCCTATATCGCCGGGAGAAACCACTCTTACCGTCAATCTGGATCTGGTATACGAACTCGAGGACTAATACGGAGCAATAGCTACTCACATACGGAGGCAGGAAGGATACACGGTGCTTGGGGCCATTCGGGGCTTGAATATATTCACAGCGTATTTCGATTCTTCCCTGCTGCCCCGTAGTAGCTAATGTCTTGCCAGCAGTGAAACAGCACAACAGCCTTGCTGTTTCACTGCCATTCTTCCCTAACGACTAACCGCTGATATCTTGCTCAAGAAACACATCACTTGGCAACTCGCTGGACTCTTTGTAAATAACGCCTTCTTTCATTACAAACAGAACCCGTTGCATTTCCGAAATATCTTCCAGGGGATTTCCAGCCACAGCGATAATATCAGCTATCTTGCCCTCGCTAATGCTGCCCAGTTCATCCTGTACTTGCAGCAGCTGGGCCGCATTCCAAGTCGCTGAACGCAATGCATCGGCCGGGCTCATTCCACCCTGCACCATCAGTAAAAATTCACGAGCATTATCGCCGTGACGGGTAACACCGGTATCGGTTCCAAATGCAATTTTTACTCCACGCTTGTGAGCGCGGCTAAAAGTATCCTGCATTAAAGGCCCCATAGTCGCGGCTTTCGGGCGCACCAGGTCCGGCAGGAAACCTTCAATCGCCGATTTTTCTGTCACCCACTCGCCAGCCATTAGAGTCGGCACAAACCAGGTGTTGTTACGGCGCATCAGGTCCATCACTTCATTATCCATATAGGTGCCGTGCTCAATGGAGTCCACCCCAGCACGAATTGCGCGAATCATTCCCTCCTTACCGTGGGCATGTACTGCAACTGTGAAACCATAGTCCTTAGCAGCCTCAACAATTGCCTCCAACTCATCCTGCATAAATTGAGGGTTCTGGCCGCTCTTTGCCACGCTCAAGACTCCACCAGTCGCGGTGATCTTGATCAGGTCAGCGCCGTCCTTATAGCGTTGACGAATCGCTTTGCGCGCGCTGATAGGCCCATCAATAACACCATCCACCGGGCCAGGGTTCCCCATCAAGTCCTGCCTGAGCCCATTGGTGGGGTCAGCGTGCCCACCGGTAGTTGCGATTGTCTTTGCCGCCGTATAAATACGCGGACCTTCCACCAGGCCTTTGTTGATTGCATTACGTAAACTCACAGTCACATTGTCGTGATCACCAAGATTTCGAATCGTGGTAAATCCAGCCTGTAGAGTGCGATGAGCAGCATCCACGCCGCGCAAGGTAAAATCGGCAGTATTCCAGCTGAAAGACTCCATATAAGCACGCGGCCCAAACTCGTAAGTGAGATGGCTGTGCATATCCATCAAACCTGGCAATACCGTATATTCTCTCAAGTCGACCAAGCGCTCTCGATCGCGCTTGGCAAACCCCTTCTGTACTGACTCAACCCGCCCATCGACAATATGAATGGTGCGGTCTTCCAATAATTTTCCATTACTGCTATCAAATAATTTGCCAGCGTAAATTGCGATGCTCTCGGCCCCAGCCTGTAAACTAAAAAGCCCAGCAAATACCGACAAAGCCACGGCGGCTGCGCGGTTGACAAAGTAGCTTCGGTTGGTCTTTGTTGTCATTGTCGTCCCCAGTAGATCTCTTTTAGATTCTTAACGTCCTTTACCAAGATCGCACAATCTACGCAATTACCCAGGCGAGAGGAAGCCTCTATGAAAATCTATGAGTTCGCAGCAGCACCAAACTGTCGACGTGTTCGCATGTTTATGGCAGAAAAAGGTGTGGATATCGAATATGTAACAGTAGATATCGCTAAAGGGGAAAACCTTACAGCAGAGTATGGGAATAAGAATATTTTGAAAAAAGTTCCTTTACTGGAGCTTGAGGACGGCACACATATTTCCGAATCAGCCGCCATTCAACGATATATTGAAGAACTACATCCAGAGCCTCCTCTATTTGGCAGAAATGCAAAAGAAAAGGCTCAGGTTGAAATGTGGAATCGTCGTGCTGATTTCAACATGATGTATCACATTGCTATGAATTTTCAGCATGTAACTGGTTTCTTTAAAGACCGGATGAACGTTTATCCAGAGTTTGGGAAGGACTGCGGCAAGGAGGCCATGAAGTTTATTGGCATCCTTAACGACCATTTATCAGATCATCAATACTTGGTTGAAGACTACTTCTCCGTAGCAGATATTGCCATGGTGACCTGCATGGACTTCGGAAAGATTCAGGACTTGCGACCCAATACTGAAGAGCACCCCCACGTAGTCCGCTGGCGTGAACAACTTAAAGAGCGCCCCAGTTTTAAAGCTTAAACCCTATTTCCCCACCCAAACAGGGCGGGGAAATAATTTCAATCAGTCCTTTGCAGGAAGCACCTCAACGGGGCCAATATCTAAGGCTTCAACCTCGCCTTTAATCTTACTCAGATCCCCAACAATCACCCAGGTGAATTGGTCTGGTGCAAGATACTCCTTAGCGGAGGCCTCCACTTTTTCCTTATTCAGTGCTGAAACCCGCTGTGGATATTCGGCAATATATTCCTCTGGAAGCCCCTTCTCCACCTGCCAATTAATACTGGAAAGCAATTGCCCTTTGGTCTGGAATCGAGCACTTTGTTTTAGGACTTCATCATTCTGGTAGTCCTCAAGCTCTTTTGCAGTAATAGGACGCTCTCCTAAGTATTCCTCATACTCTTTTACCAATTCCTTAATGGCTGGAGCTGTTTTATCAGTTTGCACAGGAGCAAAGAGGATATAAGGACGCTGCCCTTCTGTATCGAGGGAAACCGCGCGGGCACCATAGGACCAATGCTTGTTCTCACGAAGATTCATATTGACCCTGGACGTAAACTTTCCGGCAATAATATTTGTCATCGCATCAAAAGCTTCAGCTCCCTGCGGCTGCCAAGGCGGCATCAGCAGACCTGCCATGATATAACTCTGTTGTGCGCCGGGGCGGTCGAGCAAATAAACTCGAGCCTTTTCCGGGCGGGGCACCTTGGCAACTTCAATTTTGGGAAGCTCTGATTTAGGAGCAGTCCACTTTCCGAGAGTTTCATTCAGCAGAGGCTCTATTTCTTTTTCAGTAACATCGCCCACGATCGTCAGGGTTGCATTATCCGGTCGCACCCAGGTCTTTTGGAAATTAACCAGATCCTCACGGGTTATGGACATAATACCCTCGGGAGTACCCGATCCCGTCAAGGGAGAGCCATAAGGGTGGTTTTCTCCAAATAGTAGCGGCGGCAGTTCACGCATAGCCAGGCCCTGAGGCTGGGCTTTTTCCTGGGCTATTGCATCCAGGCGATTGGACTTAACCCGCTCCAGGTCAGACTCTGGGAAACGAGGTTCAGTAACCACCTTCTCAAATAGCTCCAGCGATGGCTCCAGCTGCGTCTTAAGGGCACTCATGCTGATATTGTTATAATCAAGGCCGCTACCACCACCAATATTTACACCAAGCTCTTCTGAGCGAGAGCTAAATTCCAGGCTATCCAGATCACCCGCACCTTCGTTCAGCATTTGCGCCGCAACTGAAGCCAGACCTGGCTTATTTTTATCTGCGGAGGCACCACTGCGAAATTGCAGATTCATTAGTACAACGGGAGTATCGTGACGTTCGGCCAGGACAACCTTTAATCCATTTTTGAGGGTAAATTCTTTTTGCTTTGGCAGTTCCAGCTCTACATTTTTGTCTACCTCGGGGAGCTTGCTGCGGTCAGCACCCTCCGCCGCTGCCGTATACTTCTGCTTCGGCTCCATAATTAAGGTGTAGGAGTCCTCTTTCAACCACTGCTCAGCCACTTCTTGAACTTCGAGAGCGGATACTTTTGCATAATCCTCCACGCCTTCTATCAAGGCTCCGGGATCGCCAAAATAAAACTCCGACTGGGCAAGGATGTCACTCTTACCACCAAAACCACCGGTTTTTTCCAGCCCCTTTACCAGCCCGGCAAACTCACTCTGTTTAACCCGGCGCAGCTCATCCGCATTCACACCATTTTTTGCGAATTGCTTTAATTCTTTATTCAGTAAGTCTTCAACTTTTTCTACAGACTGCCCAGGTTTCACGTCGACGATAATCATCAACTGCCCTGCAAGCTGACGGCCATAATAAAAAGCGCTGACACTGGTGGCCACTTGCTCATCGCGAACTAAACGGCGGTAAAGAAGAGAGTTTTTTCTATTGGCGAGAAGGGAAGTCATTAATTCCAGCGCATCTTCCACTTCACTACCCACTGCAGGCACATTCCAAACCTTGTAGATTCGAGTTTGGGGCACCTGATCGTAAACCACCTCCCTCTTTTTCACCTGGGTAGGTAGTTCCCAATTCTTAATGCGCGGTTGCACTCCAGTGCTCGGGATATCACCAAAATACTTGCGTACCTTGGCCATCGCATCTTTGACCGTAACATCACCCGCAATCACCAAAACGGCATTAGCAGGCTGATAATGGTCTTCAAACCATTTTTTGACATCTTCAAGACTGGCGTTATTCAGGTCCTCCATCGAGCCAATCGGCGTCCACGAATAGGGGTGCCCTTTGGGGAAGGTGCTCTTGGCAATAATATCGAACGCTTTGCCATAAGGTGCATTCTCCCCCTGGCGTTTTTCATTCTTTACAACACCGCGCTGCTCATCCAAAACCTCCTGGGTAATTGCACCTTTAAAATGCCCCATTCGGTCGGACTCCATCCACAGCGCCATATCCAGGGCGCCTTTGGGCACGGTGACAAAATAATTAGTGCGGTCATTGCTGGTGGTGCCATTCATATCGGTGGCCCCAGAGCGCTGGAAGGGTTCGAAATATTCCCCTGGGAAGTTTTCGCTACCGTTAAACATCAAGTGCTCAAATAAATGAGCAAATCCGGTTTTACCTGGCGGCTCGTCCTTAGAGCCTACTTTGTACCAAAGATTGGTAGAAACAACGGGGGCTTTGTGGTCTTCATGTACAATCACCGTCAGGCCATTGGGTAATACTTCCTTATGGAAAGGAATCTCCAACTTGGGTGGCGGGACATACGCCTCTTTATCGGATGCAGCAGCCTTACTACTGGCTGCTGCTTCCTTATCCACCGAAAGCGCATGAGGCGTATCATCGGTAGACTTTCCGCAAGCGGTAAGGCCAGTAATAGCGATGGCAACGCTGATAAGTAGCGGACGCAAGTCCATATTGTCACTCCCTTTTAAAAAACCGCAATTTCAGGATGGCAAGTTTAGGCCAGCTTTCCTCCAGAGTGTCAGCAAAACCTTTTACCAACCGCAATTTAGCAAATATTCCAGGCAAAAAAATGGGCACCGAAGTGCCCAAATCAATACATCACAGAGAGAAGCGAGATGACAATCGCCCAAGGAATCAGGTCACCAGCTCTACTCCTGCGCTGAAAACATTACGCTGCCACAGTACCAGACTTATCTTCGGCCTCGCCTACAACCGTATGGTGACCAAAGCGCTCCTCGGCAACCCGGTCCGCTACGTGAGCAGTGGTCTGGCCGGTTTCATCGGCACGCTCGAACACTTCTTTCATAGTGTTGCCAATCTCTTCGATATGAGCGCGCACTTCTGCAGCGTCGTAATCGCCTTTCTGCTGGTAGTAAACATCGATAATACCGCCAGCATTAATGACATAGTCCGGTGCGTACAAAATACCTTTCTCGCGAAGCACTTCAGCATGGCGCTCTTCCGCCAACTGGTTGTTAGCCGCGCCAGCGATCGCCTGAACCTTCAAACGGCTGATGGTGTCATCGTTGAGAATTGCACCCATCGCACAGGGGGCAAACAGATCTACGTCCAGGTCAAAGATCTCGTCGGCAGTTACGGCTATGGCACCAAGCTCGGTAACCGCACGATCGATATTGTCTTGGAAAATATCGGTGACAAACAGTTCCGCACCGGCATCCTTCAATAGTTTACCCAGGCGGAAACCGACGTTGCCCACGCCTTGAATAGAGACTTTTAAGCCGGTCAGGTCAGTCTTGCCCCAGCGGTGTTCTACCGCAGCTTTCAGGCCAACAAACACACCGTAAGCAGTCGAAGGGGAAGGATCACCACCATACTCGGAGCCCGCGAACAGGCCGGAGACAAACTCGGTTGTCTCACCGATAACACTCATATCCGCCACGCTCGTGCCAGAATCTTCAGCAGTGATATAACGGCCACCCAAGGTATTAATAAATTCACCCATAGCGCGCAGTAACTCAGGAGTCTTTTCCTTGCGCGGGTCACCAATAATTACGGATTTGCCACCGCCCAGCTTGAGGCCGGCCATTGCGGACTTGTAAGTCATACCCCGGGAAAGACGGAGAACATCATTCAGGGCCTCGCCATCGTCGGCGTAGGGCCACATACGGCAGCCGCCCAGTGAGGGACCCAAATTCGTATTGTGTACCGCGATAATGGCCTTCAAGCCACTCTTTGCATCTTGGTAAAACGCCACTTGTTCGTGTTTATCGTAGGCGGAATGGGAAAAAATACTCATTAACTGTTCCTCTCCGGAAGGCCGGTTCTACAGCTGGGGAACAACCACAGCCCTTATCTGTTTTTATCTGGAATAAGATTATATCCAGCTTCCACAGACAAAGTTTGCATATTTTGCACACATGAGCCTTGCAATAGCTAAAGCATCACACTAGAAGCACAGTTTTAGGATGGGTATTCACCCCGGAATAACTTGGGCCGCCCAGTCATTAATCCAGGCGGCTAGCTCTACGCTCTTATTTCTCCATCAATTGGTATTGAATACCGGACCCTCTCCTACCGCTGGCGGCTCTCGCATAAATTTCCTATAACTGCCCCTCAAGAGAACACGATTCCTGTATAAATCTTCTGGCAAAGAACCACCTTTTGAAGCCTTCCTTAACATGTCTATTTTTTCAAAAATTTTTGAAAACCTCACAACACTGACAACTAAGATCATTTCCACCGCCTAAGCGCGTTACATCCTCTGCGCATGGTCTGGTAGAATCCGCGCCCAAATCGACCCATAGAGATAAACTCGATGCTGAATGCCGACGCTCTAAAACAACTTTCGCAACTGAAAACAGATATTCGCTCCAGTAAGGAGTTTGCCGAAGGCCGGGTTCGCGGCAGTAACGGCAAGTTTGGCTTCGTTGAGTTGGATGACGGGAGGGAAGCCTTCCTACCTCCCAATGAAATGGAGCGTGTATTTCCCGGTGACCGGGTTCGAGTAAGTCTCTCCGAAGAGAACAAGGGTAAACTCGCGGCAGAGCTCGATGCATTGATCGACAGCCAGCTCGACTACCTTGTTGGCCAGTATGTACAGCGCGGCCAGGGCCACTTTATCCAGCCCACGCAAAATGGCCTGTCCCGCTGGATTTTTCTCCCTCCCAAGGCTCGCGGCAAGGCCCAGCCGGGAGAGTTTATTGCCTGCAAAGTAAACCGCCATCCATTTAAAGACGGCAGAGCCCAGGCCAAGGTGGAAACCGTTATCGGCAAGCCCGATATGCCCGGTATCGAACACGCCTATGTTGTCGCCCAATTCAAGCTGCCTGAGCAATTTGGTGCCGCTGCACAAAAGCAGGCGGACACAATTGCGGAGAAACTGACAACAGTTACCGGTGAGCGCACCGAACTTTCCGAGCAGGGCTTCGCAACTATCGATGCAGAAACCACTCGCGATATGGACGACGCTCTGGCCGTAAGCAGCCGTGACGGGGGCTGGACCCTGCACATTGCTATTGCAGACCCATCGTCGCTAATTGATGAGAACAGCCCCCTGGATAAAGAGGCGTTTAATCGGGCCCACAGCCAGTATTTGCCGGGCGAAACCCTGCCTATGCTGCCGCGCAACCTGTGTGAGAACCTGTTTTCCCTGATTCCCGGTGAGTTGCGCCCCGCCCTGGTTATCCATATCGATATCGATAGCGATGGCACCATTGGCAATAGCCGCTATGAATTTGCCGCTATTCGCTCCCAGCACAAACTGAGCTATGAACAAGTCAGCCGCTTTATTGAGGGTGACGACTCCGCCGTGCCCCAGGAGCAACAGGACAGTCTGCGTAATTTGGCGGCGATCTACGAAGCGCGCGCCGCATACCGTGCCAGCCACTCACTGGCAATGGAAGATCGCCCGGACTATGAAATCCGCTTGAACGATCAGCGCAAGATCGAGCGTATCGAAAAGCAGGAACGCAATATCGCTCAGCGAATGGTCGAGGAAGCCATGCTCGCTACCAATATCAGCATGGGTGGCAAACTCGCCGAGATTGAGCAGGGCTGCTTCTCTGTTCACTTGGGCTTCCGTGAAGAGCGCATGGGAGAAGTTCGCAGCCTGCTGAAAGAGCTGCTGCCTGAGCATGCAGAGGCCGATCTGGGGCAACTGGAGCATTACCTTGCACTGGTTAAGCACCTGGAAAACCATGAAGAGCCGCAGATGAACAACCTGCTCGCCGTGCTCAAGCGTATGCTGCGCCCGGGCCAGCTCGATAACAAGGTAGGGGCTCACCTGGGACTGGGCCTCGAGGCCTACGCCACCGTCACCTCTCCAATTCGCAAGTACAACGACCTGCACAACCACCGCGTTCTGCGCGCTGCTGCGCAGGGAGAGAAAGCTTCCACCCTGGCCGATGATAAAATTGAATCCCTGCAGGAAAGCCTGATTCGCGGTCGCCAGGCCAACCGAGCCCTGGAGCAATGGCTCTACGCTCAATTTATCGAGAAGAAAGTTGGCCAGGAATTCACAGGGAAAATTACCCTGGTAAACGGCGCAGGCATCGGCGTGCGACTCGACGACTTTGGTATTGACGGCTTTGTGCGCATGAATGGCGATAAGAAGAATCTGCCCGCCTTCGATGGCAAGCACCTGGTTCTTACGCACAATGAAAAACGCTTCCACCTAGAACAGGAAGTTTCAGTTAAAGTAGCGTCTGTCGATGTAGACAAACGACGCATCGCCTTTGAACTGAACGCTGAAAAAACAGAGGCTGCCGACGCGACCCAAAAATAAATTCCTGCACATTTACCCAAGCCCGGCGCTCGCCGGGCTTTCCTGCCGGGGGCCAAAGCCCACCGCCTTAGATCGGCCAGCTAGCTTATAGCTCCGGCACCAATAGAATAAATCGAGGCCACTCATGAGCAATATTGCTGAATTGAACCCAACTCCACTGTGGGCACACTTTTCCAAGCTCTGTGAAATTCCACGCCCATCCAAACATGAAGACCGCGTAGTGGAGCATATCGTTAACTTCGCTAAAGCACGCGGCCTAGGCGTTCAGCTGGATGAAATCGGCAATATTGTTATCAAGAAGCCGGCCACTCCTGGTATGGAAAACCGCAAGACACTGGCCCTGCAGAGCCATGTGGATATGGTGCCGCAGAAGAATGCCGACACTGAGCACGACTTTCTCACTGACTCAATCAAACCCTACGTGGATGGAGACTGGGTAACTGCGGAAGGCACCACGCTCGGCGCAGACAATGGTATTGGCGTTGCCGCAATCCTGGCCCTGATGGAATCTACTGATATTCCCCACCCCGCCTTGGAAGCCCTGCTGACAATCGATGAAGAAGCGGGCATGACCGGCGCCAAGAATCTTAAGCCTGGCTACTTTGAAGCTGACCTGCTCCTCAACCTGGATACTGAAGATGAAGGTGAGCTGTATATCGGCTGTGCCGGCGGTGTCGACGTCAATGTCAGCCTGCCCTATACGCCAGAAGCGATCCTGCCCGGTGCCGAAGCAGTAAAACTCTCTGTTCGTGGCCTCCGTGGCGGGCATTCTGGCTTGGATATCGACAAAGGCCGAGGCAATGCCAACAAGATCGCAAACCGCATTATCCACGCCGTTCTAACCCAGGTCCCTGAGCTGCGCATTGCCAGCCTGGATGGCGGTAGCCTGCGCAATGCGATTCCCCGCGAATCCTTCACAACCCTGGTCGTGCCTTCAGTAGCGGTTGATAAAGTACAGGAAATTGTAAAAAGCGAGAGCGCTCAAATTACCCGTGAACTGGACAATGAAGCGGCACTGGACATCACCCTGGAAGCTACCGAAACTCCAGCCAACACCCTGGACGCAGATAGCCAATTGACCCTTATTCGCGCAATCCGCTGCTGCCCCAATGGTGTTGAGCGAATGAGCACTGCTCTCGAAGGCATTGCTGAATCATCCAACAATCTGGCCCGTGTTGTAACAATGGAGGAAAACGGTGAGCATCGAGTAAAAATCCAATGTCTTGTACGCAGCCTCTCTGACACTGCCCGCGACCAACACGGCCTCAATGTCGCCGCCACCTTCCAGCTGGCAGGTGCAGAAACAACACTGGACAACGACTACCCTGGCTGGACACCAAATCCCGATTCGCCGCTGCTGGCGATGATGAAGGATGTCTATAAAGATATGACTGGCGAGGAAGCTGAAGTAAAAGTCATTCACGCCGGCCTGGAATGCGGATTGCTGGCCAAACCCTACCCCAACTGGGATATGGTTTCCTTTGGCCCAACCATTCGCCGCGCTCACTCTCCTGAAGAGAAGGTTCATATCCAGAGTGTCGCCAATTTCTGGGATTACTTTATTAAAGTGGTCCAGGCAATTCCCACTCGCGACTAACCGAGAAGCGGGCTTTAGGGAATCCCCCAAAGCCCGCTTCTGAGATTAGCTAACTTCTTCCAAATTGCTCAGCTTTGCAAATATATATCTACCATCCTGACAACAGCTCCTACCCTCACTAAAGACGACCACTATCAAGTGCAACAGCTGCCATTTATCTTTCATAAATTGTATCGACCAGAAATCTAATGAAAAAAATTAAACTACTTTTAATTTTCACAACTATTTTTCTAAGCACCGATTTATTAGCGCAAATCTATAAATATAAAGATGAGAATGGAAGCTGGGTTTTCAGCGACAAGAAACCTACCCACACATCTAAAATTGAGAAAATAAAAACACCGAGCAGTCATCATAGAAAAGTAAAACCAAAAGTATATATTTCCTCGGAGAATGATTCTTTTAATCTTATTGCAAAAAACCCATATTTTGCCCCGATACAAATTAAACTTACCTTACATGAACATGGAATAACCTTTCACAAGACCGTCCCAGCAAGGTCCAAAAGTGTAGTTTTCAAGAATGTCGATCCGAATGCAAAATATCGTTACTGGTGGGTACTCGGAGATCCTGAAGCCTCAGCTGAAACAGTTGCCTATCAAGCCCCTGTCGCATCGAAACAAGAGTTTAAAATCACCCAATCCTTTAACGGTCGATTTTCCCACTCTCACCAGCCCAACCAATATGCTATAGATATAGCAATGCCTATCGGTACTTATATCGGTGCAGCTAGAGCTGGAACGGTGATCCTAGTGAAAGACGATTACCATATGGGAGGTAAAAACCGGTACTTCCTAGACAAAGCCAATTACATACAAGTTCTCCATGAGGATGGCACTTATGCTGGTTATTACCACATATTAATGGGATCGGCACTAGTAAAACCAGGGGATCGTGTTAACCCTGGAGACAAACTGGCTATGTCAGGTTCATCCGGTTACTCTACTGGCCCTCACCTGCACTTTGCCCTATTTAAAAACAAGGGCTTCGCCAGAGAATCAATACCATTCTTACTGCATAATGGTGACGGTAAAGCCTTTTCTCCCAAGAGCGGAATCTACATTTCCAACCAAACCTACAAAAAGTAAATTTTTTTAAGGCCTTGCTATTTAAGTGAAAAAATCTGACACAATTAGTGACTAATTTGTTACAAACTTGCGAGAAAACCAATGCTTCGCAATTTCCTCTCGACGGCAAATCCAGATTGGTTTAAAGCCCTGGATGTAACGTAAGAAGCGGTAAACCCCTATTGCTCTAGCTGGATGGCCGCTGATTCTGCCATGCAACCCTATACTCATTACCTTGGGACAAGTGCTACCCTCTCGCCAAAGTTGATCAAATGCGCTCTTCAGCAAAAGGAAGAAGTCATCAGCCGTATTGCAACCAGTAGGTAATAAATACTGTATATCGTTATTGACCAAGGTATAGGGAATTGACAGTAAAGGTGGGGTTTTATAGAGCCAGAATGGCAAATCATCACAATAGGAATCTGAACTATACAAAAGCCCACTAATTTCCTTAACTAAGGATTGGGTATGGGAACTAACACGCCCTGTATACCACCCCTTTGGGGGGGCTCCCGTTAATTTTTCAATAATATTGACTGTGAGTTCAATATGATGTTTTTCCCGGACTTTGGGAATATCTTTATAATCCAACCAGCGATAACCATGCCCAGCTATTTCATGGCCTGCCTTAACTAGAGCCTGTGCAAGAGAAGGGTTAAGCTCCAAAGCCTTGCCGGTAGCAAAAATAGTGAGAGGCACATTATAGGAGTCAAAAATATCCAAGAGCCGCCATACTCCAGCCCTTGAGCCATACTCATACATACTCTCTACACTGAAATCCCGCCCTCCAACCCGTGCAGGCCTGCCAGGAAGTTCATGCAGGTAAGATTCAGATTGGGTATCGCCGTTTAGCTTGGTGGATTCTGACCCCTCCTCTAAATTCAAGACAAACTGAATTGCAATGCGGGCCTGATCAGGCCAGCGGGGATGAGGCGGACGCCCAGCGTAACCCTCCAGATTTCTCTTGTGCATCAACCCAGCTCAAATGTCGTTACACCAAAAATTCGATCCCGCGCAATATCCGGCATTGGTCCCAGGTACATTCTTGCGCACCCAAAAACTTCCTCCATTCCATAGTGCTTGGCCAGCGACATAGCCGCAGGATTATTTTCCGGCACATCCAGAAAAATAGGTCCATCATCTGCAAATGAGACCAGTCGCTTCAGCAACATATCTGCTACTTTATAGCTATTTGCAAACAGAGGACCGACTTTACATCCATTGCGGCAACGCCTGATTACACCGTAGCCACAAAGACTCCCAAATTGGACATAGCCCAAACTCAGAGCCTCTGGCTGGGAAAGCCATGCTTTCAGAAATATCCGTCTACTTGCGGGAAAGCAGGTCCTGTCGTAAGCAATTATTTGATCGAAAGGAACTTCACTAAGCGGGATAATTTCATCAGGGTATTGAGTACTCACACCCTCAAAAGCAGAGAGCTCGACTCGATAACGGAGATTACGATGGGAGAAGTTAAAACCGCCGCGGGCATAGTAATCCTGCATCGCAAATACCCCATCCATACCGATGCTTGCATCAGGTCTCAACCGGGTTTTTAATCGGTCCCGTCGGATATACCAAAGCCTGTTACCAAACCCATGACCTCTGAATTCAGGCCTAACGATAAAGAACCCCATAAAACCAAAATCATCACCGTACGCAGTAATTGCCCCTCCTCCGATCAAGTCACCCCGAACTTCCGCCGCAATGTAAGCTTCTGGATCTGTTTTCCAGAAAATTTCTGCATCGTGCAACCCCGGATTCCAGCCTTCAAGTGCAGCCCAGTCAACCAGTAAATCCACTTCTTTACGTGTCATCTCCCGAACAGTAAATGATTCATGCATTGACTTAGACTCTTCTCGTTATCGTATTTATTCAGCTACCTGGAGCGAGGAACTTAAAGGGTTCTGAAGGACTCAACTTAGATGCCACTTCCCCACCAGTATCCATTGGAGTATCTAATTTCATTGTCATTACTTTAGATCCCGGCTCAATAGAAACACTATCCATATCCAACCAAATTACTGATGGATTAATAACAGAGTCGAAATAGTAGCGGCTACTTTTTTGATCAATAACCGACCGCCACAATGTTGAAGCTATATTGGGTTTATCGGGATCATCCATTCCCAGCGGCACGCTGACAGCACGAATTTGGGAGAATGCGGATGCCAATGCATCGCGATACTTTTTATATTCTGGTGATGTTTTTAAAGCATAACTCGCCCGTACAAACCTGTCCGCAGCACTAATTGTACCCGGTAAAAAGTTTTGGCCTCCAATTGAATTCCAATAGGAGTTGATTGCCAGCTGCTGATCATAAGGAGGGGAATTAGTCATCACCGCAAACTGCTTACCGTGATGGATCTTTAGCACACCATCAAGATATTCAAAAATAGCGGAATCACCACTGGGATCTGAAATTGCAATATGTGTACTTGCCGGTCTCCCATTGGGAAGATCTGCGCCAACCACTGTGAATGGATCACTCTTTAACCCCTTTACCGCAGCATCAACCGTTGCGTAGTTATCCAGGATGTATTGCAACCAGGCCCCAACAGAGATTGTCGGCTTACCCCTATCGGCAGAACTCCCATAATCTGCCTCAGCCAAGTATAAAAGGTTTCCTACGAGGCCCTTTTCATTGAGCCCATCAGTTGTAGCCGCATCGTAAATACTGATAACAATTGAGCCAAACTTCGATGTCCAAGTAATAGATTTTGGGCCCAAGCCACCATTGCGTTCCATCCCCTGAGGGAAAACCCAAAATGCCATAGCTGCATCGGTATCACTCCAGTCCATACTACGGGCAGTAATATAGGTCTTATCACCAGTTTCATAGAGTATTCGGGTACAAGCAATCGAAGACCTGGGCTCGAGTAGGCACAGCACTACAACAACAAAAACCATAACTGAGTTTATAGCTCTAGGAAAACATGAAATCTTTTTCACTTTGCCAACCATCCCTCGAAATCATTAATTAATATACTGATCGTTTACAGTCAATGTAATCGGCTATAAACAATAGAAAGTCCGGTTTCCATCATAGATGGCCAACAATGGTGAGACTGTCTTTCAGTCCAATACTTGGCAACCTTGGCGTAAAGGTCCAGAAACTGACACCGCTTTCAACATGTACAGTTCAAATATCTTGTAACTTCAGTAAACTTTTACAGCTAATCAGATTCACGCTAAAAGCATTCATTTTGGTATAGGCTACTCAAATAAAAACTATTTGAAAAACTGTACACCTATTAACCAAAAAGAAATAATCCCTCTTATCGAAGTAGCAATAAGGCCAATCACGGAGCCCCTAATGAACTCAATTGGCAGACTGGTAATCCTAGTCAACAACTATGAAGAAGCTATTGCCTTTTATCGTGACAAATTGGGGTTTGAAGTATTTATTGACACTCAAGCAGCACCGCATCGATTTGTTCATATTCGACTTCCGGCACAAAAAGATATGGGTATATGGTTACTTCAGGCAACTTCTGAAAGCCAGCAAAAGAAAGTGGGAGCACAAACTGCAGGGCAGCCTTGTGCCGTTATTTATACAGATAATTTTGATAGAGAGTATAAAAAACTTGCAAAAAATGGCGTTCACTTCAGCAAGCCACCCACTTCTGAAGGGGGTGCAGAGTTTGCCCACTTTGAAGATCTCTACGGCAACGAATTTATTTTAGTTGAACTACAAAAAGAAACCGTAGAGTAAATTTTAACCTGTCGCTTCTGATTCCTCCACAGAGTGCGGTGTAAGCAGCGACAGTTCTTTATCTTCGCTAGTCTCCCCCTTAATCGCGATGAAATAACTTCCGACAAATAATTTAAGAAAAGAACCACGAAGCGGCTTTTGCTCTCCCAATCAATAAATCTTTTTCTTTTCTATATTTACATCTCGTTTTGTATCACATATAAATCGAGTAACACTCAGTTGACATGCACCTATATCCAATGTTCTTCGGTTAGTATAGAGCTGGCCATAGCACAAAATTTCACCGCTGAGATACACCGCAGCTAGCTACTGGCTAGCGTACTTATATATGGAAATACTCACTTACTGAAACGATTTTCACGCAGAAAAAACAAAGGCCGTAGCAAACCTTGGCAGAAGGTTATATCTCCAGAATAGAGCCAATTGGAATAACAATGAGAAGAAGCTTAATTATGCTGGTGCCCGGACTGACACGAGTCACCAGCACCGCCCAACTGTCAGAGTTCACCGAGGGAATGATCGCAGCCAGTGAGCGTATGCCTCTCACTCAGATTTCTGATCCTACCGTCCCTGCCGGCATCAACCGCCTGAGGGTCAACGATAAACAGGAGCTTGACCTGGCTGAAGCTTACTGGAACGACTTGGTTCCCAGTATCACGCAGCAGAGTCTGAAAGTCCGCTTAGCCCGAGGCTTCTCCCTAATCTGGTTCTGGCTGGCCAACCTCCATATTTGGAAAGGAGTGCTTAAACGAAAGTACCTGACATTTGGTCTAACCCTTTCAGCATTAGCCTTTATTATCTGGTACATGGGTACCATTATCTTATTTGTCGAAGCTGTTGAGCCCACCAGCGATAGTCCCTTTTATCCCGCAGTACAACAGCTCAAGCAAGGTGTTGAGTATATAGGAGGTTGGCGGATCTGGCTGATTGCGACTGCCGTAGTTGCCGTGATGCCGGTTGCCTTACTAGTAGATATTTCTGACTTTTGTAAGCGCTATCTCACCAACGAGCCGGCCGCCAAGGGCAAGCCTGCAGTCCGCTTTGAGATTATCCGACGGGTCAGAGAACAGCTCGAAAACAGTATTAAACTATACGACTACGATTCCGTAACTATTGTCGGACATAGTTTTGGCAGTGTTGTTACTGTGGACCTTTTTGCCGATCTTCCGCCAATCGGTAAACCTATCCGTATCCTAACAATGGGGTCCCTAATCGAAGTTCTGGGCAAGCAAGCTCCTTGGCTGCAGAATGAAGTAGAACAACTGTCACAAAGAAAAGATCTAATCGAGTGGATTGATATCAAATCTCACTCAGACTGGTTTGCCAGTGGTTCTGCGGTCCCAGCACGTCACCACTGTTATGAGAGAATTATCGGGTCTTACGGTACTTTTCCGGACAAACTGGCAGCTCGAGTTCACTCCCGATATTTCGATAATCAGGAGGCTGTTCGCTTACTGCTGACTTACTTTGAAAACAAAAATGATCCCAGTATTTCGCCGACCTCGCATGAGATTTTGGAACCGGTATAAATGGGTACCCAGACGAAAAAATTGGAAAGAACTGTATATCTCTCAGCCACCCTTTAGGGGGCTGAAAAGAGCCGAATTGAACTATTAAAATCAAAATTAAGGGGGGAGTTGTCATGATAAGGCAGCCAATAGCAATCTTTGCAGTTTTAGCCTTTCTTACCATTCTAGTTAGCGGATGCTCACAAATGGCGCCGCGCTATGATGCCGCGCTATACTCAGATTTAACCACTGTCAATGTAGAGATAATGGAATTTTTCTCTTCAGTTTCCAGTGGAACTAACAAAGATTCTTACTCAAAAAGAGATGAGAGATACCATGCATTGATCGGCAAATTAGATGCGCTGGCAATGCAATCGAAAACCCGCCCCGCACCTGAAAGTAAACTACTCAAAAAGATTAACAACTATTTGGAATCCTCCGGCAGGAATATTAGCTTTGAGCGGGAACCCCCCAGTGTTGCGTCACTGGAGAAAATTTCAGAGAGTTTGAACATGATGCGCACGGTAGATGAAGATAAGGGCCTAAACGCAACCGCTGTTTCTCTATTCAAAAATGAAATTGTTGTTTCCATGGACCAAGCACTCACCTATGAGTCTTTTCTGAATCGCTGAGGAAATTACTATGTCTATTGACGTTAACCAACTCGTTGCAGATATCAAAGGGGCAGCTTCTGCGGTAATTAACAGTGATATTTCTGAACTCAGGGGATTTTCCGAGCGCCAGTTATCCGCAATGGCTCAGCAAACAAAAATGATTGCTAAAGCAATTGCATCTGATGAAATATCTGGTGACCTGCAAGATTACTTTCTCGACTCCCTGGAGGATATGGCCAAGAACTTCGCCAACACTTTACGTGGACTCCTGTTAGTCACCATTGAGAAAGTCTGGAATGCAGTTTTGGGAGTTCTCTGGGGAACAATTGAAGCTTGCACCGGCATTTCTTTGAAAGCTGCTATCTGATTTCTATTTAAATTGGGCTGGGGTAACTCAGCCCTCCCCCCCTGCACTCAATCAAGATTACTCACCGGATCACCCCCACTACCAAGGACACTATTCAGTCAGTCTGAAACAGCTCATGTTTCTGGCTATCAGGATTTATTGAGCATTCACCAACGGGTAAAAAGAGTTTAACCCCCCTGTAAAGAATTATTCATCAAGACGCGTCAATGTACGCGCGCAAATAACCCAAGCCGCTTACCAGGCTGGTTAAAACTTGCTGAATCACTACAAACTGGGGTATCCCGATGAATACTAAAAAGACCTACCTGGCAGCCGCCATTTCAGTGGCCACAATAATGAGTGCCAGTCCCGTGACCGCTGAAGACCTCAGCAACGCACAAATTGAAGAAGTAATGGTTCTGGGCTCCGGTAGCACTTTTAACAGCAGCGAAGTATCTGAGGCAATGCGCAAGCAACAGTCCTCTATCACCAGCGTTAATGCACTGATCGATAACCTCCCCGGTGTCTCAGTCAATGAAGGAGATACTTACGGCTTTGACGACTGGTCAACCAATATCAGTATTCGCGGATTTACTAACAGCTTAGATGAACAGCAAATTGGCACCACCATCGATGGCATTCCCAATGGCGGTTCGAATTACGGTGGAGGCTCAAAAGCAAACCGCTTTGTTGATCCGGGTAATATCGGTTCAGTAGAAGTATCACAGGGTACTTCAGATATCGCCTCACGTTCCCACGAAGCCTTGGGAGGCACTATTGATTATCGTACTGATGATCCTTTGGATACACAGCGCAGTCGAATAGAACTGTCCGCAGGCGAGTTTGATGCACAGAGAGTATATTTTCGCTATGACACTGGTATTTTTGCCGGGAACAGCAAAGCCTGGATCTCATACTCTAACCAGGAAGCGACCGACTGGATTACTGAAACCGCTGAGAATGAACGAGAGCACATCGCAGCAAAACTAGTGACCAACCTGGAAGCTGGTACCATCAAGGCCTACCTATCTTACGACGATATCCACGAAGATAACTATCAACGAGTCTATTCGGACGCCCAATTTGAAGAGTACCCTGAAAACGATTTCCTTACCGGCAACTGGTCCGGTATTCCTTATATCGATCAACTTTATCGCCGTGGCTGGTCTACCTTGCGTGAGAACCTGCTGGCCTACACCCAGTTCGATTTTGACCTGACAGATTCATTCAATCTACAGGCCGGACTCTATTACCACAGCAACGAAGGCCGCGGGGACTGGGTGCCCCCTTACCTGGTTGATATTACAGATGACAGTGAACAGGGCGAGTCCGAGTTCCTCGGCAGCTCAACTGCCTACGGCGGTAGCCAGTCGGGCATCATTTATTTTGTTGACGCCAATGGCAATGCCCTTACTTATGATGAAACATGTACAGCGTCAGTCACCAATATCTATGGCGATTCAGGACCAGCCTACAATCCAGATTGCTATGCAGAGGGCGCCATACCCGCGATGTCTTATCGGCACACTCATTATGAGAAAGAGCGTGCCGGACTGACTCTAGACTTTACATACGCTACCACCATCGCCGGGTTGGACAATGAGCTACGAGGCGGCCTCTGGTATGAAGACTCCACCCGTGACGAACACCGCGATTGGCACAAAATCACTGATGCAACTCAGGGTGCCAGTTTCAATTCAACACCCTACTGGGTGCAATACGACCGCAGTTATCCCTCAACCAGCACAAAGTGGTATTTACAGAACTCCCTGACCATCGACACTCTCACTTTGACACTGGGCGCCAAGCAGTTCTTTGTCGATGTTGAAAGGGAAGATCTGTTTCAGGAGTCTTCCGATGCAAGTGTTGACTCTGATTCAGATATCCTGCTCTCCGCCGGTTTAATTTGGGAAACACCCCTGGAAGGTGCAGAGCTGTTCGCAGGCTACGCTGAAAATTTTAAGGCGATTGGAGACAGCGTATTAGAGCGGCCCGATTCAGATCTCGACAATATCGAACCGGAAACCTCAGAGACCACAGAGCTCGGGCTTCGCTATACCGCCGATAATTTCTCGGCAACTGCCACCTACTTTCAAAATGATTTTGAAAACCGGATCATTTTCTTGGATAACAATACTTCCGCGGGTAATAACTATTTGATTGGTACCAATGGGACTTATTTTAATGCCGGCGGAATCGAATCTGATGGTCTGGAACTTTTCCTGGACTACGATCTATCAGAAACTCTAAATCTCTATACATCCTATACCCTGCTGGACACTACCTACATTGGCTCAGGAAATTCAGCGGTAGATGAAACTCAAGGAATAACGCCAGGGAATGATGTGGTCGGAATAGCTGATCAACTCTATGTGATTGGCCTGGATTGGAATTCTGAAATATTTTACGGCGGCATCTCCAGTAAGTTTACCGGAGATCGCTTTGTCGACTTAGACAATAGCTGGACAGCCGACTCCTATATAGTTGTCGATGCCTACCTGGGCATGAATCTGGAAGAATTTAGCCCGGCACTACGGGGAGCCAACCTGAATTTAGTGATAAATAATTTACTGGATGAGAATTACTTAGGAACTGTCGTTTCTGGCGGTGCCTGGATAGGTGCTCCACGGACAGCCTCACTCTCTGCAACTATTGATTTCTAAGATTTTTTTGGCAGCCACACAATCGGCTGGAAATGCTAGCCGATTGTGCGTATGTTTAGTCAAGCAGTAGATTCAAAAATAAAGTGCAATAAATAATAAATATAGTCGAAAAATAATTTTGATTATTTGCGACAAATATAAATAATCCAAAAATATGCAAAGAGCTCTTTCAATGAACAGATTGACTACAGCAATCCTGGCCCTGTTTCTTTCTACTCAATCCCTTGCCGCAGACAACCTCGTATTAGTTACTGTCGACGGTTTGCGCTGGCAGGAAGTGTTCTCCGGTTATGACCCTGAACTTCTCAACCACACAGAGTTCACTGAAAATAAACAAGACCTAATCAATCACTTTCACGGCGATTCACTTATCGAAAAACGTCAAAAACTATTGCCTTTTATCTGGCAAACAGTGGCTAAAGAAGGGGTTTTAATTGGCAATCGCGACAAGGGGTCTAAAGCACAAGTTACCAATAGTTGGTGGTTTTCCTATCCCGGTTACAATGAGATTTTAACCGGCTCCGCCGACCCCAAAATCAATAGTAACGACCCAACTCCCAATGCCAATACCACCTTTCTCGAGTGGCTAAACAGCAAATCTGAGTACAAAGGCCAAATCGCTGCATTCGGTAGCTGGGGGGTATTCTCCTCGATACTTAATCGTGATCGCAGTGGTATTTACATTAACGCGGGCCTGGAAGCTGCCGATTGGCCAAAATTGAGCCAAAGAGCAGAGTTTCTCAATGATTTGCAGGGGCAACTGCCGGTTTTCTGGGAAAACGTGCGGCCCGATGCATTTACCTATGGATTTGCAAAAGAGTACTTAATTAGCAAAAAGCCCAAGGTAATGTACATTGCCCTGGGTGAAACCGACGATTTTGCCCACGATGAGGAATATCACCAGTATCTCCACTCCGCACACCGGAGCGACATGATACTCGCCAAGCTCTGGCAGACACTTCAATCTCTTGATCAATACCGAGACAATACCAACCTACTCATTACCGTTGACCACGGACGCGGCAACACCGCTGAATCCTGGCCCCACCACGCCAGTGGCCCAGCACTGACCCAATACTTCGGTAAAGAAGACCACCCCCACAAAGCGGGTATACCCGGCTCCAATGAAATCTGGATTGCCGCGCTGGGCCCAGATATTAAGGCCTTGGGAGAAGTATCCAGGGGAGAAGCCGTTTTTCAGGATCAGATAGCCGCAACCGCACTACAACTGCTCGGCCATAAGTCAGAAGAGTTCTCGCAGGATAGTGGCAAAGCAATAGACAGTATTCTCAATTAAACCTTTGTTCAGCCAGGCCTGGCAAGTTCGACTGAACAAATTTTCACCGCCTTGGACCAGTAATATTCTGGAGCTTGATAACAACTTAAAGAACCCATCAATTAAGTGTTAACAGGCTCTAGCTGCCCCGCCCCGGTTTCCGCATAATGCAGGCCGCACTCGCAACTGAAAACAGATGGCCTGATGTATGTGGTTTAAAAACCTCCGTATTTATCGTTTGACGAAAGAATTTTCCCTGGATGCTGAAAAATTGAACGAATTGCTGGAGCCCCATGCATTTGTTCCCTGTGGCAGTCAGGACAGCACTCGCTATGGGTGGGTGCCTCCACTAGGGCGCCACGGCAGCCAGTTGGTGCACGCAACTAATGGCTACCTGATGGTCTGTGCTAAGAAGCAAGAAAAAGTAATTCCTGCTGCGGTAGTCAATGAGAAAGTTGAAGAGCTGGCACAGGCTATTTCTGAAAAAGAAGCCAGGCAGGTAGGTCGCAAGGAGCGGCAAAATCTTAAAGACGAGATTCTCCTTGAAATGCGTCCCAAGGCATTCGCTCGGTCCCGTCTGCAATATGCCTATATTGCACCTCAGGATGGCTGGGTAGTGGTTGACGCCTCTTCTGCCTCCGCCGCCGAGGAACTGCTGGAGAACCTCCGCGAGGCTATCAGTAGCCTTGCCGTGGTACCACTCTCCGCTAAGAACCTGCCACAGCAAACGATGACCCACTGGCTCAGCGCCCCTGAAGCACCGCCTCAATTCGATTTTGGCCACGAATGCGAGTTGCGCGATCCCAAAGACAGCGGCAGTGTTATCCGCTGTAAAAACCAGGACCTCTGTGCCGAGGAAATTCACAATCACTTAGTGGCCGGACTACAAGTGCACAAACTGGGGCTGACCTGGCGTGGGGGCGTTGAATTCCTGGTAGATGATCAGCTGTCCCTAAAGCGTATCAAGTTCAGTGACGAGCTTCTGGAGAAGGCCGATAGTGCCGATGCAGAAAGTGCAGCCCAGCGATTTGATGCAGATTTTGCGGTGATGACTCTGGAAATCTCAGCCCTGACCAAGGACTTGCTCTCCGCCTTCGGTGGCGTCAACACCGAGTCGGCTAGCGTTGAGGAACTGGTGGCCAAAGCCAGCCGCCAAGAGGCGGAGGCTCTGGCCAAAGAGGTAGAAGAGGTCGTTCTTTAGGGAACTCAGATAGTGATACGTACCTGAAAGGCACGTATCACTTCCCCCCTTCCCCATCAATCAGATCTCAACCATTGGGCGGCCAGGTTCGGTCCACTGAACATGGTACTTGCGTTGCTCAGGCTGGTCCACACGCGCAAAGGTATGGGCTCCAAAGAAATCCCGCTGTCCTTGTAGCAGGTTCGCCGGCAGCGACTCGGTGCGGAAGGCATCGTAGTAATTGAGCGCCGATGACAGAGCCGGTACCGGAATACCATTCAGAGTGGCGCTCGCCACCGCTTGACGCCAGTTGGCCTGGTGATCGGCAATCTGCTGAGTGAAGAAATCATCCAGCAGCAAGTTGGAAAGCTTGGAATCTCGATCGTAAGCATCACTGATAGATTGCAGGAACACTGCTCGAATGATGCAGCCTGCACGCCAAATTCTGGCAATTTCAGAGAAGTTCAACTGCCATCCCTGCTCCCGCGCAGCCAGCTTCATCAAATCGAAGCCCTGGGCGTAAACACAGATTTTTGCGCAGTAGAGAGCGTCGTGCAGCTGTGCAATCACCTCTTCCCGTTGCTCTGGAGCCACGGGTGTCAACTCAGGCCCTTGCAGTTTCTTCGCTGCGCGGGTGCGCAATACCTTCCGGGTAGATAATGAACGGGCGTAAACCGCTTCGGCAATACTCGGAGCCGGACAGCCCACTTCCAGGCTGCTCATGGCTGTCCACAGACCAGTACCTTTTTGGCCTGCACGGTCGAGGATAACGTCTACCAGCGGCTGTTCTGTCACGGAGTCCAAGGTAGAAAGCACTTCTGCACTGATATTGATCAGATAGCTGTTCAGCGGGCCTCGGTTCCACTCGCGGAATACTTCTGCAATTTCCTCTGGGGCCATACCTAGCGCCGTGCGCATCACATGGTAGGCCTCACAGATCATCTGCATATCGGCATACTCAATACCGTTATGCACCATCTTCACATAGTGGCCTGAGCCTATCGGGCCGATATAAGCCGCACAGGGCTCACCTTCGCGAACCGGATTGCCAGGCTCAAAGCGTTCAATCGGCTGGCCGCTGGCTTTATCCACTTTGGCGGCAATAGCATGCCAAACTGGCTCAATGCGACTCCAGGCATAACGGTCACCGCTGGGCATCAGGGATGGCCCAAAACGAGCACCCACTTCGCCACCGGATACTGCGGTGGTGAAGAAGATCAATTTGCCTTCATACCGTTTAGCCCGCTCCACAGAGTCGGTCCACAGGCTATTACCAGTATCAACAACGATATCGTCAGCCTTTAAGCCCGCATCGAGCAACTTGCTGCATACATCATCAACGGGGTCTCCAGCCGGAACCGAGAGAATAATCAAGTGCGGGGCTTTAACCTTCGCCAACAGCTCTGTGTAAGAGTTGCAAGCTTCAACACGCGCAGGCTGGTCTCCACGCTCTTTCTTGTCCTGCTCCTGCAGCGCATTCAGCCGGTTGTGATCCAAATCAAAGGCACAGACCCTATAGCCATTGTCGGCCAGGTTCAGGATCAGGTTCTTACCCATCACACCGGCGCCGATAAAGCCAATATCGCACTGTGAATCAGACATCAAGTTCTCCATATAAAGACAGGGGGCTTTCAAGGGCGCGGAGTATAGCAATATGAATCTGGAGCAGGGAGAGCAAAAACCAAACAAAATTGCCTTGAGGGCAGCAAATACAGCCTACAAGGTGTAGAAGCTGATAGCAGGTGGTCCGCTATGGGCAAATACTCCCGACCTGGCGCATCTTATCTTTTGGTGTCAATCGGCAATTCAATTGCCTCGACACCAGAGCTCCATAAGTTATTTCAAGTCTCTGACGCTTTACAAAAAAACTTATAACGAACTGTAAGAGCAAGGACATATCCGCTCAATACTCTAATTGGGGAAATCGCTTCCGATGAGACTGAGCTTCCTCACAATAACGCAGCCGGTTTCCCATGCACCGTAATTGGCACTATCTTTACTAACCCATAATTCTTCATCACAACTACTTAACCTGCCTATAAATCCATTTTATCGATTAAATTGAAATTTAATAAAATAAAACACATATTATTGGGGAATTTAACTAAGAGGGATGACCTTGGACACTCTACTTAACTGAGCTTACTAACAAATGAAAGCCAACAATAAAATAAACCATAAAATACAATCAATCCATTATTTGGCCTTCCAGGATTTATCGCCGATACCTCGATACTGGAATTTCAACATTCGCTTCACTACAGCAAAGCGCAAAATAAAAGCTCTTAACCTTACTGAAAGCAAGAAGTAAACGATGAAAATAAATTGATTTTTTCAGCAAGATGGAACCTCACGATTTATCCTATAAGTGCATGAGCAATACCATGTTCATTAAAAATAGACTTATTAAGACGACAGCCGGTGAATATACTGGGGACCTTATAAGATCATTGAATCAGCCAATGGAAAAACTACCTTCAACAGCGCCAAAACTCCCAGCGCAGGTTCAGACAGCTAGAGGGAAATTAATAGTGTAATTTCAACAAGCTCTCATTTCACCTATACAGCCTCTAAGTCTATCCCGCCTTAATTAATAGCCCTAGATGCTAACAACACTAGCATTACGAAAACAGTTAATTTATATACCTACCAACAATAATCAATGACTATTTTTGTAACCCAAAACTCATATGCAGTACGAAAACTGGCAGCGCCCCTAAAGCTAAGACCGCTAGACTTCAGAAGACATCTATAAAAATGCAAAAAAAGGTTGGCAAGAAATCCTCTCACCAACCTACATATTCATTCAATCAAATCTAAACAATGAATCACAGATTTCACCGGATTAATCAAAACCCTTTACTAACACTTAAGCCAACAATACGAGGCTCTAATGTAAACACATTAGTAGTAAGACCTGAATCATCACTATTAGTGAACATATCAGTGATAGGCGCATCATCAAAAATATTCTTCACGTAGAGCTGCATATATAGATCAGAGTCAGGATTGCTGAGGCTAACTGAAGCATTGAGATTACTCCAAGCCTTCAAACGATCATACTCAGTGTTATATACACGAGCATAACTTTCCGACTGGCGGTAGTAATCTGCTCGTAGAGTTAAATCCCAATTCTCAATAGGAATCGTATGTTCCACTCCGAAATTAACGGTGAAACGTGGTGCGTTGGGCAACTCATTTCCACTTAAATCAGCAGCAAAACCACGCCCCCCATTAGGTGCATCGGTTAGCGGGTTGTAGGGATCAACTCCATAATTGATATCATGGCGCAATGCATCCGAGACTTCGATTTCTGGAGAGAATGAACCATACTGGGCGGAACCCGCACAAAGCGACCAAATAGCGAAAATATTAGGCGCAGCCATAACCGCTTCAACTAAATCCACAGGTGCAATACAGTTAGACGGCACCTGGATGCTAGGACGAACCAGTACCCAATCTTCATTGCCCTGAGTACGATCCATCACGTCAACAGATTCTTCTCCGTCTGCAATTCGGGTTTTTAGGTACCCTAAATTCATATCTATTCGTGTTGCATCTGTAAGCTGCCAAGCCAGCTCAAGCTCAAGCCCCATAGTTTCCGCATCAAAATTCTCATTGAGAGAAATTCTGTCAACAATTTGAGAGACTTGATAGTCGGTATAATCGTAGTAAAAGGCACTAGCATTAAGCGATAAGCTACCATCGAAAAGAATGTTCTTACTGCCAAACTCAATTGCGTTGACAAACTCCGGCTCAAAAGAATCTTCCAGGGGCTGAAACTGTACTATTGCTGGATCAACCTCGGCTCGGGGAGGGTTAGTACCACCACCTTTATAGCCGTGCGCAAAGGACATATAGAGCATAGTTTCATCCGTAAAGGGCAGATCCGTTCTCCAGTCCAAAACTGCACGCCCGGTGTACTCCTTCCAGCTCTGAGTAGCCGGATCACCTTCCGGATAGCCTCGATGGACAAGCCCCCCGGAGACTTCACCGGAGGAGACTTCCCCCGTTACCGGATCATAAAAAGTACCTAACAACAGCTGACTGGGTACTGGAGTAGAGCGCTTACGATCATTTGTATAGCGAAGGCCGGTAGTTAGCTTTACATCATCATTAATTTGCCAATAAGTTTCACCAAATAATGCCCAAGAATTAACTTCCACCAAATTTCGGCTCAAGAAATAGTTATGTCCTTCCTCATCAATGTTTTCTATCGAATTAGGGTCAACATAAATACAATCTGAACCAACATTTACTTCTGGATCAGTACAGTTTTGAAATACTAAGTTGAAATTTTCATCGCGGTCGGCATTATATAGATATTGCGCCACCATACTAAATATATTATTGAATACAAAATAGTCATCTTGGGTTTTAAAGTCTAAATAGTTTGTACCCACTGAAAAATTCCAAGGACCATCGAAAGATGTCTGCAATCGGAATTCCTGGCTCCACTGTTTATTATCTGATCGACTAATATCAACCGCCAACAGTCCTTCAGAGGGTCCCAACTGTGGATCAGTAAAAACTCCCCCCGGTGTAGGTTCTAAATTACCCCCATCATTAAAGATGGGATCTGAAACATAACGATTATAATCTTGGGATGAATAGTAATCGTCCTTAGCATAAGTCGACTGAGAGTAAAATGTAAGAGAGTCTGTCAGGCCCCATTCGAAGTTCAGTTGCACTAAGTCATTCTCTGCGCGGAATACCGGATCATAACTGGTTTCAATTTTACGAAGATCACGTGACTGCGTTGAATTCGCATAAGGGTCAGTAAACCAGTCAATAACCTGGCCATAGCTCGTGACAATTAACCCGGTAGCCAAAACGCTTGCAAAACCCTGGGCATTGGGTGCGCTGTAAGCGTCATCACTATAAATCGAGCTAGGCAGACAACCCTGACTAAAAAACACTGGCGTAAAGCCTGTTAGTTCAGTATCACCAATATGTGTTCGGCCTGGATCTTTTGTACAAAGTTGCTTGCCCGTGCGTGAGCGCCGATCATCTTCCTCAAAGTGCTGCCATATTAAATTGGCACTAAAGGATTCACTGGGCTCCCACTCAAAGATTGCACGAGTAGAATATAGATCGCGGTCATTAACATCGTTACCGGTATAAGTGTTGTAATCAAAACCATCACGCTTAGTCATGGCCCCGGAGAAACGCAACGCCATGGTCTCCCCCAATGGCATATTAAACATTCCGCTGGCGCGCTTGGTGTTATAACTGCCCACCTCCGCCTTGATCTCAGAGGCAAACTCATCTCCAGGCATAATTGGCAACATATTAACTACGCCAGCTGTCGCGTTACGGCCATAAAGTGTACCTTGGGGGCCACGCAAGACTTCAACCCGTTGCACATCAAAGAATTCTTGCTCAAATAATCGATTGCGAATTAAAGGAGTATTGTTGAAGCTCACAGCAACCGCCGGGTCTGAAGCAGCAGAAACAGCTTTAGTGCCTATACCACGAATAGAGAAGTTATAGGTGCTGAAGTTGGATTTAGAAAAATTGGCATTTGGGACAGCTCGTAGCAACTCTTCCCCCCGCTCAATTTTAAGGTCATCCATACTGTCACCACTGAGTGCAGATACTGCAATGGGCACATCTTGAATACTCTCTTCAATCTTCTGCGCAGTAACCGTGATCTCCTCAATCACCTGTCTTGGGTGTTTACCTTCTTCACTCTCCTGGGCACTGGAAATGGTAGGAACAACTGCAAATGCCAAAGAGGCAACAATGGAGCTGTACCAGGGAGTAATTTGGCATGAATGTCCAGATTGATAAATGGCTTGTGCAATCAATGTTTTCTTTTTGACAGGTTTCATCATCACACTACGTCTCTCTTTATTGTCGGTATTATTGGGTTATTGACCTGATATAAACCTATTTCAGGCTCAACAACATTTAAGACGCGAGAGCTAAAAGAAAGGGGGGATAAAAAATAAACTTGATTTTTGGGGGGCTAAAGCAGAATTATTAACTAAATATTTAGAAAGCTTCAACAGTTAGAACTAAAAAGCCAAACCTCTGGCGTAGCGCTAGCAGAATCACTCACCAAAAAATTTCTAGTTGAGCTTGTTGTCCCGTTAGACATCTACTCGAAAAAAGGTCACAACCTACAGCACAATATGACCTATTTTGCGCCATCAAGGAGCTTCCTCTGCCACCTGCCTAACCTTGGTCAAAGCACGCTGTATTAACTCTTTAACCGAATCCTTAGAGATTCCCATTTGCTCCGCAATTGCTTGATAAGTCATTCCCTCAAAGCGATGATAGCGAAAAGCTGTACCAGCTCTTGGCGGCAATCCTAAAATAGCTTCCAGAACTCGGGTATAAGCCTGTATTCCCATCACCGTCCGTTCCGGACTAATCATGTAAGGGATATCGACTTTGTGATCAATAGAGTCATGTAACCCTCCACACCTAGACTTTTGACGCCTACCATGACTAATCAAAAGATTTCTTGCCATGGCATAAATGTAAATTCTTGGGTTTTCGATTTGCCCTCCATACTTTTTGATACGAATATATAACTGAATAAAAACCTCCTGAACTAGATCATCAACATCAGATAGATTAACTCGGGAAGAAAAGTAACGTTTCAAATCCAATCCATACTCACCAACCCACTGCGTCACATCATCCTGATAAAAGTTTTCCATTTTTCTAGTAAACCATCTCGTGTGACCGACCGGTTTCTCTGAGCTTCTGGAAAATTTTGCAATACTTAGTACAACTTACAGAGGCTCTCTAGAGACAATGAACAAAACAAACCATCGATCAATTATTTTTTGGTCAAATTATTTTTGTAGTACAAAACCAGCCTTCTTTTCAAAATCGAGTATCAACTAGCTAAACCGATATAAGTCTTTAGTTTTACTAAAGTTAACTTCCCTTAAAAACACAGAGAGTAGACAAAAAACATACGATAAACGACCACCTCCAGTGACTGGAAAAAAGTAACGCCTAAATTACAAGCATAGAGAGGTATTACTATGAACTTCAGCGCCTAAAGGCTAATCAAATCGTAGACTATTAACCTTCAAAAGGAGGGAAAATAAAAGAGGGGAAAATGGAACAAGTACTTGGATAATTGTAGATATGAAAAAGTTACATTACGAAATATAAAAATAGAATTACTTACTTCTTCCGTTTTTGTAGTAGTAAAGTAGATTTTTACACTTCCACAGAAACATTGAGAGCTTCATACTCTTTATCTTATTACAAAAAAAATTGCTATCTTTTGAATAAATCTTATGCGAACAGTTTTCAAGATGAATCATTTCTATATGCTAGAGTACTTTCCTGACTTTTTGTTCACGCCGGCATAGTCGCAACTGGGAAAGAAAATGACACTTTCGTTTATAGAGCCTGTCAAGCCACTATACAAAAAGTACAAGCGTTTTATCCTTGCTAAAGCCCTGAGAGGGCTCTAAGCAACCTTGTTTTGCACTCTCAGCCTTTGTTCAGCCCCTTCACTTTCAGTGAACGCAGACATCTCACCGTTCCAAATTCCTCGAAGCAGCAGCCTGGAGTTAAAGATCCTATCAGTACTAGGTCCTATTCACTTTACGTTAAGTTACCTAAGAGTTACGAAAGTACCCTCGACTAACGATATCCTTTAGTGCTTATGACAGATGCAGACTCAGCCTTTCAGGCCACTTCAGGTACAACTCAAGTGCCGATGGATTTTGGCAAACTGCAGGAAGTCATTTTAGTTGGACTATCTTACTCAAAAGGGTCAAAAATCATGCCAGCCGTATTCGGGGCTTTACCCCCATCAGCGATAAAAACTGGAAATATTTAACTGGCAAGGCCTATGAGCATGCCACTTTTATTCATGACGTCATTTTGCCCCTCCTAGCAAGATCACATCGCCTATCTGACATCGGACACACCTTTATAGCGCACTCTCTAGGCGGGCTATTTGGCACATATATGTTGCTTACCAGGCTAAGCTGCTTTGATGACTATATCCTCAGCAGGATATCGGTGTGGCACGATCGTGCAAGAATCTTTAATATGAAAGCTACTTTCAGCTCTAATTACCGAAAGGTGTTTATTGGATTTGGTGCTATAGAAACTCAAAAAAAAGCCAAATTCGCAACGACATGGTAAGGGGAGCGAGACAGCCCCAAAGAAAATTAGTCATTGAAGAAGGCTAGAGATAAGCCCCCGACTGCTCATTTTTCCAGAAGCAAATTATGGCACTTCATTTCCAACTACTGCCATTTAGGACTTGGCTTGCTATACAGAACGAGAATGTAAGAGCAATAATAATATGAACTACTAGATGACAGTTTTATCAATACAAAGGTCTTTTATATCAACGATATACAACCACTAAAATTTATAAAAATCTCATAGGCGTGATGAACAAACCAAAGATAAAAAGGCTATCCTTATTGTTATAGCTGGCATTTTTTCATTGACACTATAGCCTCACTTTACCAAAGCTATTATCTAGGGGATGATGAATTTCAAATCGCCATACGATTCGCTCTCAGACACCCTACTTCAGGTAAAATATCTACATCAGAGGCGCCCCATGAATCTGAGCATAATGATTTTATATAATAACCCATAATACCTGAACACTTGCCACCCCAGGCGTAGAACCATTTTTTAGTTATTTTAGAGCAGGAGCTTAATTGCTATGTAGTGAATTTAAGGAAAGCTAGCTTTCATAGAGTAGCAACATTGCCTATCATTGATTATAACCTTGCACGGACCCCATAAGTCCATTAGTACTGGGTTTTAAACATCCACCTACTATTTTTCGGACTTCTGTCTGACAGCCTAATTAAACCGAAATCCCTAGTGAGAGGTTAATAGCTTATATTACCGATATTCACGGGGTATCTATATCGAGAAAAGCCCCATGAGCTCTCGAATAAAATTATTATCCACTTGAAAATAAGAGCCCAATCTAAAACAATAACATTCGCCTAAGTTCGACAATAAGGAAGTATCGAAACAATGAAAAATAATGCCAAAAAAGCACATCTTTTCACTCCGCTAATAATAATGCTATCACTGAGCCCTGTCAGCGGATCAGCAAAGTCCATTAACAATGAAAAACCGCACACCTTTACTACATGGAGCAAACAAACTGCAGAGGGCTATCAAGGCTTTATTGAGGTACCAGAAGATCGCACTAAGAAAGATAGCCGTAATATCACCCTCCAATATGTAAGGTTTCCTGCAACAGGAAAGAAAGTGGGCCCACCAATAATCTACCTGGCAGGCGGCCCTGGTGGCTCAGGAATTACGGCCGTTAATTATCGCTTTGATATGTTTATGGCGTTGCGACAATTTGGTGATGTTATCGCATTAGATCAACGTGGTAGCGGCCGTTCCAATGACCTTCCCAATTGTGAATCCAAGCAAATTGTACCTTCCCTTGAACCAATCACCGATACCCAGTATATCAACTACCACCGCAAAGCCCTAAAAGAGTGCTTACATTTTTGGGAGCTTACTGGTGTAAACCTAAATGCCTATAATACTCTCGAAAATGCCCGAGATCTTGATGCCATACGGAGCCATTTGGGTGCAGAGAAAATAGTATTGTGGGGAACATCTTATGGAAGCCATCTCTCTTTGGCAGCGGTAAAGGAGATTGAAGGTTCTATTGATAAGCTAATTTTATCCAGTGCAGAGGGTTTGGACCAAACCATCAAGCTGCCCGCCCGAACAGATTACTATCTAAACCGTCTACAACAGGCAATCAATCAGCAACCCGCAGCAAAAAAAGCCTATCCAGATATTAAAGCACTTATAAGCCGAGTCCATAAAAAACTTGAGTCACAACCATTGAAAATTAAAATCCCTCAACGGGATGGCAGGGAAGTCGAATCCCTCCTACAGCGTAGGGATATGCAACAACTAGCCTCGGCATTCATTGCGGACCCTAAAAGTGTCAGCCATCTACTCAGGTTTTATCGCGATTTGGACCAAGGAGCTACATTAAGTTTCGACAAGGTGCCCAGACGTTACTTCCCCGATGAATTTCTGCAACCAGGCATACCCATATCCCTGCGCCCGATGCCTACGGCGATGGATATAGCCTCTGGAATTGATATGAAGCGTAAAGCACAGGTTGTAGAGCAGGCACAAAAATCTCTACTGAAAGACTACCTAAATTTCTCTCTGCACTACGAAAATTTAGCGCCAGAGTTGGATCTTGGGGATAAATTTAGGGAAAAGCCAGTCAGCAATATTCCGGTATTACTATTTAGCGGGACCTTGGACGGAAGAACTTACCTGGAAGGTCAATATGAAGCCATTTCAGGGTTCAAAAACGCCACTAAAATAACAGTCGAAAATGCAGGGCATAATTTATTAATGGCTTCCCCTGAAGTCCAGGATGCGATAAACCTATTTATGGAAGGGCAGCCTATCCCGAATACCCATATCGTAGCCAAACTACCCAACTTAGCTCCATAACCAGTATCCGCCGATCGATAGCTGCGCTGTTAGGGTAAAAGACTCTTCCGCAGCTTTCTCCCTTTTTCGCATCCAACAAACCCTCACATTACCCTTGTCCTAGAAGCAACTGGAGGCTGGGGGATGACCAATATCACCGACGAAGTCCATCGTGGTGCCATCTGTGACCTCAGGGCGTTGCAGCAACCTGGTCTCGACACCTTTAAACGTTACATTCGCGGCAGCTTACCCGGGCCCCCTTTTTGGCGACTAACGGGTATGACTCCCACCGAGGCCGGCCTTGGTAAGGCCACCTATTCTATGCCTATTACGCCGTGGCTAGCTGATGGGACCGGGATCTATTGGGGGGGGATCTATGCCATGTTTGCAGACGCCCCCTTGGCCTCCGCAATATGGACAACCTTGCCCGCTGGTAAAGTCTTGAGCACATCAGAATTAAATATGTGCTTTATTCGACCCATCACTAGCAGTACACAAAATATTGTTGGTAGAGCTACGACCGTTCATTCGGGCAACCAGGTGGGGCTCTCAAGTATTCAGATTAACGATCAGGAGGGGAGAACCCTCGCTTTCGGTAGCACTCGCTGCCTTATTGCCGACTTTCCAGTCAACCCAGATCAGGAGCTTCCAATTCCCGACCTGGGACCAACAGATACACCTGACCCTTATCTTCGCCCTCCTCCAAAAACGTTCTTTTGCGACATGGCACACTTACCGGAGCAAGTCCCTATCGAATTGCAGAGAACCACGATTAGTGAGGGGCGAACTCACCCTATCTGGATGCTCACAGGTTACCGCGCAATAGAGGTTGAAAATGGTCGCTGTATCTCGACTATGCCCTCCTCTCCCTGGTTCTCTAATGGGACCCTTTCTATATATGGTGGACTTTTGGCATGGGCCGCAGATTTCACCATGGGAGGCGCGGTCTACTCCACACTGCCTGCAGGATCTATATTCGCTACTCTGGACATGCATATCCGCTTTGCTCGCCCAGCCAAGCTCAACAGTGGCGACTTGATTCTGGAGGCGCAGGTACTCCACCGCGGCCGGCAGCTGAGGGTATCCTCTTGCAACATTGATACTCCCAGTGGCAAGCGGGTGGCTATTGCTACTGGCTCAGCCCTGGTAATTCCAGGGGGCGCTCAAATGCTGAGTGACGGCAAGGAACCCGATGAAATCATCGCAACTGCTACCTCCGGTAAGCCTTGGACACCATAAAAATCTTTAGCGGTAGTTGGACCATCTTCAGGTAAAATACCCTCACAAACTATCAACCCATATGGTTGGTGAAAATTTGATCAGGCATACCTGTAAAGGCTGCCGAAACTTTAGACTTTCACGGGGAAGAGACTATGGCCTCATTGCAAGACCAACTACTCCAAGCAGGACTTGTCGATAAAAAGAAAGCCAAACAAATCAGCAAAGATAAACGGAAGCAACAGAAAGTTGCGAAGAAGTCTTCACAACCCCAGATTGATGAAACAAAGCTAGCAGCACAAAAGGCTCAAGCAGAGAAAGCCGCTCGTGATCGCGCCCTCAATGCTGAGCGCGATGCGGCTGCACAGCAGAAAGCTATTGCCGCGCAAATCAAGCAATTGGTGGAAAAAAATCGCCAACCTTATTCGGGCGAAACTACTTACAATTTCACTTTCGACAAAAAAATCAAAACCATCTATGTCAGCGAAGAATTAAGGGATCACTTGATTGCGGGGCGCCTGATGATTGTTGTCCAGGGAGAACAATTTGAGCTGGTTCCACGGGTTATTGCCGAGAAAATTGCGGAGCGCAATAGCGATATCGTAATCAGGCCTGCTGAAAGTTCAGCAGTGGTAGATGAAGATGATCCCTATGCAGACTTTCAGATCCCCGATGATCTTATGTGGTAAGCAGTCAAATGGAAAAAGCTGTTACTCAGGCGGTAGAACAATGGCTTACTGATGTGGTTGTCGGTCTCAACCTCTGCCCTTTCGCACGCAAACCTCTGCGTGCAGGGCAAATTCGACTCAAGGTGAGTCCTGCCACAGGAGACGAGGCGCTACTCAGTGATCTATTGACGGAGTTACGTCGGCTCGATACCACTTCGGAATCTGAATTGCTTACCACCTTATTGATTATCCCTAATCACCTAGGGAAATTCAGCGACTACAACCAGTTCCTGGATTTAGCAGAGTGGTTACTGGAACGCAACGACTATGTAGGCACCTATCAATTAGCCAGCTTCCACCCAGATTATCAATTTGCTGGCACCGCAGCCGCCGATGCAGAAAACCTAACTAATCGCGCACCCTATCCTATCTTACACCTGCTGAGAGAAGAAAACCTGGAAAAAATGATTGATCTATATCCAGATCCAGAGAGTATTCCAGAAAATAATATCCGTCGCATGGAATCATTAAGCCATGAGGAAAAACTAAAGTTATTTCCCTACTTATTTCTTCAGGGCAACAAGAAATAATGAAGCCTCTGGCAGAATTATTACGATTAAGGAAGCAGATCCGAGTTATCGGTTTTGATGACGCCCCTTTTGAAAAACGAAGGGGTGCGCCGGTAAAAGTAAGCGGTATTGTCTGCACCAAAACTCGCTTTGAGGGGATGCTTTGGGGGCAGGTAAGCAAAGATGGGATGGAAGCTACAGAAACACTTGCCACACTGCTGAAAGAAAGTAAATTCTACAGCCAGGTAAATGTCGTATTGACCGATGGAGTAGCAGTGGGTGGTTTCAATATTATTGATCTACCCAAGCTGGCCGATATCTTACAGCGCCCTTGTATCGCGTTAATGCGAAAACCACCAGACATTCAAGCCATTGATAAAGCGCTGCAAAATTTTCCTGACTATCTACTGCGTAAAGAAACCCTGATGAAAGCTGGGAGTATCCATAACTACAATAACTTCCATTTTCAAGTACAGGGATGTGAACCGGAGATTGCCGCCCAGGTGTTAGAGCAAACCACTGACACTGGGTATGTCCCTGAAGCTCTACGTTTAGCCCATATGATTGGCGCGGCAGTAATGACCGGACAAAGTGGCAAACGCGCATAATTCCAATAGCATAACAGATCTACCATTTGTCGCGGGCAGCTATAGCTCTTCTTTTACCGCGAGAATTATTATATTGCCCACAAATCCTGATATACCCACCTTAAACCTTTTGCCAACCCCACCGGGAAAGTGGAATAGTGGTCCGTACCGCTCACCACCTCTCCACTAAGCTTTAATCCACGATAATTACGCGACTGTAATTTAGCAAGAAATCTCTTATGCCCATCTACCATATCATTACGCATGTGGCTCTTTTGTATTGTCTCCAAAGCGCCAGTGGCAATATAGACGTTTACAGGCAGTGTGTTGTTATGGCTTGCATATTTATCCTCCAAATCAAAGATCATTTCATCCTTAAACCAAAGAGAGGGACTTGTCAGGATATAAGTGGAAAACAACTGTGGATTGGTAAGTAATATCCAAGCACCAAAAGATCCACCCAATGAATGACCTGAAAGAATCCTACGTGTGGGATCCCCCCTAAAGCTCCCCTCAATAAAGGGCATTACTTCTTTTTCAATAAACTGTAAGTACTTACTGGCTCCACCAGTTGTATAACGCTTCCACCCACTATCGACTACGGGCGTGAGATCTCGAACTCGACTATACTGCCCATTTTCTCCGTGAGCGAATGAAATAGCAACTACGATGGCTTTATCCATATCCTTAAAGTGTGTAACACCCGAGGCAACCTTAAATGTATGAGGCCCATCATTAAGGTAAATTATCGGGTAGGTCTTATTTTTATTGTCATCGTTCGAGTAACCTGATGGTAACTTCACGTACAAGTCGTATTTGCGTTTGAGAATATCAGAGTCAACTGTGTATATTTTAGATCCACTTAACTCAAAAGATTCAGAAACCTTGGTAATGAGGGGCTCTGCAATTAGTGAATTAGACAGCACCAGAATGGCTATCAGCAGAATAGCTCTAATCATATTTAACCTAGTTTAATTTTATACTCAATATTGCTTTAAGAAAAAATCCGCTACCAACAAAAATGTAAGCCAGTTAAACCCTGCATATAATAAGGTGAGAGAGAAATAAAAAAGATAAAGAAAAGCTTTATTATGAATCAAACTGATTTGGTTGAGCGTACTTTATCAATTCATCTTGAATCTTTTGAACCTGTTGAGAAAACTGATTTAAAGAATCTCCTACCAGCCCCTTACTAATAGGGAGGTCAAGCCTTAATGGATCAACAGCCGTACCATTTTTATGAATTTCATAGTGCAAGTGACGCCCCTGCACACGACCTGTAGCGCCAAGGTAACCGATTACCTGCCCCTGTTTTACTCTTCCCCCTTTACTAATTCCTTTCGCGTACCCCTTAAGGTGCGCATAAATAGTCTTTATCCCGGAGCCATGGCGAATACGAATATAGTTGCCGAAACTACCAAAATAAGAAGCTCGCTCAATAATACCATCACCTGCAGCCAATATCGGCGTGCCCAAAGGGGCTCCAAAGTCCAAACCTTTATGTACTCGGGTATACCCTAGGACTGGGTGCTTGCGGCGCCCAAAATAAGATGACAACCTTGCATTCTCTAACGGAGTACGCATTAGAAACCCTCTAGAGCCTTGGCCATCAGGGTAAAAATAATCCACCCCCTGAGGTCCCTCAGTAGAAAACCGATATAAACTTATCTTTTCTCCACTAAGAATAAGCTCAGCAAATAAAATTCTATTTAGTTTTTCCTTTCCAGTTTGGCTATTGAACAAGGTATCATAGAAAACAGAGAATTGATCACCTGCTCGAATCTGCCGTTGAAAATCTACGGAATAACTAAATATTTCATTTAGTTTTGTGAGCACAGAATTAGATAGACCAGACTCTTTTCCACTTTGGTATAAACTGCCCGAAATTTCACCTTTAACGTAGTATTTCCTGGCATCGACAGGAGATTCAAATTGATTAGCTCTATAATTGTCTCCATGTCTAACCAACTCCAAACTCTCTGCAAAGCCAACAACCAAGGTAAGCTTATTAAGCTTTCCAGTAGTATCTATTGTTAAGTTAAATTCCTTACCAACTGGTAGGATACTGACATTGACATGTTCCGACAAAGCCTGAATTATTTTATACGCTTCTGCACGATCGACTCCACTATCCACCAATAATGATAAAACCCCTTGGTTTTTAGCTAGTTGAACTTTTTTTGTGCGCTCTAGATATTCTTTCTCAACTCTATATGGAGGGGCCACTTCCCTACGCTGCATCCCTTCATCTTGATGTACCAAGGATAGATCATTGAGTAGGGGCAGTGTAAAAGATAAATCATATTGTACCGATTTAACATTGGAATGGTTTTCCAATAACGGCCCTGCTATCGCCAGTGATTGAATCGACAAAAGAACCAGCAACAAAGCCATCCTCCAGATATCGATCAGAAAGAAAATAGTTAATCGCCTCACAGGTAACCCTACTTTTCTTAAGTAATAAATCACACTCCCCCCTTACTTCGCAAGCAAAGTGTCTGGGTTGATTCGCTTGCCTTCTTTGATGAGTTCAAAGTGAAGATGTGGCCCTGTTACACGCCCTGATATACCCACAGTTCCTATCGCCTGGCCGGCACGTACTGACTGCCCTGCCTCAACCTCCCGCTCATTTAAATGGGAGTACAGAGTTTTCGTATTATTACCATGATCAATAATTATGATTTTCCCATAATTTTTATGCTTATAATCATCAGTAGAGACTATTACAACACCACTTTCAGCTGAAACCACCGGAGTACCAATCGGTGCCGCAAAGTCAGTACCTTCATGGGGTTTTTTGCGAATTTTACTGAAATCACCAAAAGGGCTACTAATACGGGCACTCTCAACCGGGACTGTCAATTTGGTAATCTCCACTGAAGCCATTGTTAATCCCGGTTTTAACAGTAGCCCTCCGAGTATTAAAATGGTTGAAAAACTGCAGAACAACATAGCGCGTAAATAGACACCTAATTCGCCATTATTAGCCCCCGCCCTTGAGGCTTCCATAATATTCAAAAGTCTGCGTCGGAAAAAAGGAGCCTGACTCGTACCACCAGAGAAAGAGAAAGCTACAACCCAGTCACTTGTTCTTTTTGAAGAGTTCCGTCGAAGAGTGTCAATCATTGCTTGTGCATAAACACGGTGCAATTCTCGCTTACATGACTTTAGAACTTCGCGATCGCACCCCAACTCTATCGCCCAGCTGAATCGAGACTTCATCCAACCTAAGAAGGGATTGAACCATAGGATGCAAGTAAATATATGCACAATCAGAATCAACAAGGGGTCAAGCCTTTTCAAGTGCATAATTTCATGCTCAATGATTAGATGACGCTCCGTTTCATTCATTGATAAAATATAGGAGGGAAGCACCAATTTACGACTGAATAGCTGCATCACAAATGGTGTAATCGTTGAGTGTGTTATAAACACCTGAGTCTTACTTCCGATTAGAAAATCACTTTGAGATGAAGTAAAAAACTGGTCAAATTTAACAACAGAAAGCTTATTATTTGCTATTAAACGCAATTTCTTACCATAGAAAAACTGACTCACTACCACTTTAGATAAGGTAAAAAACACCCCGGACAGATATATAAGCAACCAAAGAAAAGCCAGTAATTCAACAGAGCTCAAAGAGGTCGATACATACTCATGCAGAACTATGTTAATTGGTGGTATAGAGGTAGCCTCATAAGCTGGCGGTAATTCAAAATTCAGATCCGGAGCAATACCCAACGTTAACTGATCGCTCAATTGCGCAAGAAAAAATGGGGAACCGGCAGCGACCATTGCACACAACCAGAAACTTCGCCAATGGTATATCGCATTAAAGCTGTCTTTATTTCTAGCTGTTGCCAGCCAAATAACAATAAAAACCAACCCCGCCCACAATATTGAGAAGAAAGAAGTAGCTAGAAAATCCAGTGCAAATGGTAGAACTGTAGAGACTATCTCGGCCATAGCCTATTCACCATCCTTGCTGACCGGCTCAGAGTCAGGCCAGGAATCAAGTACTGCCTGAAGCTCCTCGATATCTTTATCACTCATTAACTTACTGCCGGCAAACATCGACACAGGAAGGGGACCATCAAGCTCTAATACTCTTTCAGCGAAATCTTTTGCATATGACGCCAAAGTTTCCACCTTCTCAATCGCAGGGCTATAAACATGGATTCCATGGATCTCAGATTGAGCCACAAACGACTTATCCCGCATCCGATCTAGTGTCTTTCGAGTAGAGGAGTATGACCAACCCAATTCAGGTCCCACCCGATCATGTAACTCTCTGGCACTCAGCGGTTCTCGCCTCCAAAGGGCTTTCAACAGCGCAAGTTCTGATGGGGACGGTTTTACCTTTTTCATTTTATCTTCCCGTGTGACAGTCAGGGCTAGTGTGCGACAAGTGTCGCATCCGGTCAACCATCCTGCAGGGAAACTTGTTAGGTTGTTTTTTATACAGCCAGGATCGTAAACAGTTTTTGCCGGCTGGCAAAAAGTTAAAAGCTATCGATAAACCAATCGATTTTGATCAGTTTAAGCACCAACCAATATAAGGTTTGAAAGCGCCTGCAACCAACTCAAAGCCTCAGGGCTTGCTGCACCAGCGCCAAGCAAAGCCCCAATCCAAAGATATAAGTGCCTACGGCACCCAAGAAGCGCATTGGGTTAGGCTTTGCCATAGTGGAGGGAAATAAGATGCCTGCAACATAAAGAAATCGACAGGCGGTCAGCAGAATAACAAACCACCAAACCCAGGTAGAAGACTGCCCTAAGCTCACTAAGTAAATAAGTACCATCAAAAGGGGAGCATATTCTGCTGTATTTGCATGGGCCCTTACCCATTTGTGCAGGGTATTATCGGGGTCGAAAGAATGCCCAACTAAAACCTCATACTTACCCCGCCCAACAGTAACCAAGGCGCCGAGCAAAAGGGATAATGCCGCTAAGAGCCCAATACACAAATAGTAAACATTCATAGAAATCTCCATTTCCTATGTTATTTGTACAGGGAGGGCATTTTAAGCCTCGCCTCCCCGCCCTAGTTGTTCACACTATATAAGCATCGTTTTCAGCTACATTTTAAAGAATCACAGCAGTATCTCTGGAGCCTGTCGCGAACAATGCAACCAGAGAAAACTGTGAAAAACCTTGATCAGTAGATAGATACTCTTTACACCAAAACCTAAGTTCATCCGACCATTTAACCAAAGCCTGCTGCCTCTTCGGCTCAGCATCATATTGGGAAGCCAGTCCAGCAAAGTGACAGTGCACAACTACTTTAGAGTCATTGCTTCGGCTATCATCAACTACAGATACCGTCATAGAAGCAGATACAGACTCCCAACTAATCAGGAAGTACAGAGAAGTATCACTTACATTTTCATCAAGCTTGGAAATTGCGAGCTGTAATACCTCGGAAAGGTCCTGATAAATATCATCATTCGCCAAGGCAGTACTTTCCGATCGGTGTAACTCATGCTCCGTAGCAGTTTTATTTTCACCACCAAAGAGGCATGTCGACTTTTCTATCTGCCAAGCCAATCTCATAAACCCTCCAAATACATCAAGACTGAACAGAGAAATATTCTACGAGATTTATGAGTAGAGCACACTTCATCCCCTCCCAGCCTGCATACTCTTCTCCATATTCAAGCTCAAAGTAAGGCAATTCCCCTTGAAAATACACCAAGAGTTGACCTCAAATGACAACTCTACTACTTCGCGTTGGGGCGCTCTGATACACGCATGGTAATATCGGCATGAAATACTTCCTCTCCATTAGTATCAATAACGCTCACAGGCATAACAACATCGCCAGCCTCAATGGTTTTAAACCCTGGATACTCACAAACGGCTCGTAGATTAGTCTTCGCCATCTTTAAGTACTTGACTTCCATCCCTACTGGTATCCAGCGAAAGCGTCGATCCAAAGACACATCCAAACAAACACCGCCAGCTAATTCAGCGGCGTTACACATAGCGATAGCATGTACAGTACCGATATGATTTGTCACGCTCCAACGCTTATTTAGCAAAACCTCCACTTTACCCGGTGATAATTCCAGGAAACGCGGCTTGATTGAACGAAAATACGGTGCCTTAAGTGCCACTAATTTAGACACCAGCCAGCGGCCCAATGCCGAGCCGCCAAATCGCCCCCAAAGATTAAGTACCGGGCTTTTAGAAGATTGATAGTCCATCTTACCTCTCCATCCTATACATCGAACCGCCACTCTATATGGGCGGTCTTAAGCTATTTAGGCCACTATATATCAACTTCCGGTAGTCCAGGATACTCAGATCTATCAGTTTTATTGACATGGGCTATTCCAAGCGCAGAAATGCCCAAGAGGAGGTTTGATTCATAAGCGAGTGCAATTAATAGGGCTAGAGCTAATAATTTGTATCCCTTAAAAGCATATCCATTAATAGGTAAAGTAAGTATATCTGCAAGCTGAGAGGCATACTAAATGGCAATCGCTACTGCACACCTTGAAAGATTGTTTTTGATGTCCAAAAAATTCACTTAGACAATCTTTTACAAAAAAGCTTAGACTGAGTAGCTAATTATATGTCAATTAATACTGAAGATTAGATATCGAAAATTGTCAGACCAGAAAATCTTAGTTTAAATTCTAACTATACTTCTCGCGCGGTACCTGCTTTATCCATTTCTAAGACATCTAACTTTCAATATATCCAACATAATTAAGGGTACATTATAAATTTTTCAGAAATTTAATATTGAAAAGGGTATGGTCGCGCCCCCACAACGCACCAACAACGCACCAACAATATTAGATTCCCAGAATATTTACACCTCTAAAGGGCTCCCTTTCATGAGCCTAATTTTATTAGGCCACAAATCTATCACTATTTTATCGCCACACCTACATAGATATCGGGATATATTATATCACTTACCAATTACTACCGGCCTGTTCCTAATAGAGACCGAGAAGCTCGCACTCTACCTGCGAAAATTAGAGCTTCTGTTTAACACAACAAATTAATTCCTATTCATGGGACCGACTCAATCAGCCCTAGCAATGTTCTATAATGGAGAGAACCAAGCTTTGGTGTAAGAATAAAAGTCAGCGAAAAGATTTTCACCCAAATGCAAATCTAGTGGAGGCATCTACAAAAGGGAAGACAAAGCAAGAATTAGGTAAGAAGAACAAAAATATCTAACAGAAAATGTTATCTATATTTGCATCCAAGGATAAAAATATCTTTTCTGAAAATGAGACAACCCCACCGAATAGACTGTCCCATAAATTATCTCACGACAACTTTCGACGGTATTCCCTCGGCAACATACCCTTATTTCGGCGAAATGCCCTTCTAAGCTGCTCTTGAGACTTAAAACCACAGATAGTAGCAATACGCTCCTGAGTTAACGCTTGAGTTGCTAAAAGCTGGCAAACCTTTTCAATGCGAATTTTCTCAACGAATCGACCTGGAGTTACTCCCATATCCCGAGTAAAGCAGCGAGCAAAGTTTCTCGGACTCATAGATGTCTTTTCCGCGAGACTATTAACGCATAAAGTTTTATCCAAATTACTATGAATCCATTGCACCAGCTCTAAAAAACGATCACTCTTTAACTGGCTCATAAGATAAGTGCTACTCTGTTTATGATCTCCATCTCTCTTGAGATATAAGACCATTAATTGAGCAACAGCTAAAGCAATACCCCGACCAAAATCATCCTCTACCATTGCCAAAGCCATATCAACCCCCGCACTAACACCTGCAGAAGTATATATATGATCATCTTTGACAAATACAGATTCTGAATCGACATCCACTTCTGGGAATCTCTTCAGCTGATCAATATATCTCCAATGGGTAGTGGCACGCCGACCATTTAGCAAACCTACTTTTGCGAGAATCAGAGCTCCATTGCCAATAGAGCCTATACGCTTAACTAAACCAGACTGAAGAGAAAGCCATCTACTCAAACATTCACTGATATTCAAATCATCAGCAGCATTAAGATTACCACTCACAAGGAGAGTATGAATTCCTCTTGAATCAGTAAAACATCTATCTGAGCATATCCTTAAACCTGATGAGATTTCCTTGGTATCTCCATCTTCGGCTAAGAATTCGACCTCATACTGATCATCACAACTAAAGCCCCTATCCTTTAGCTGCTGATTTGCCAGCGAAAACACTTCTGCGGGCCCCATTACATCTAATGAGTGTGCCCCAGGGTAAAATACGATAGATACTTTCTTTTTACAGTTCATTTTAAATTGCAGAATAAGCGTAAAACTATATACCAAACTCAAAAATCACTGTGCGGATTACTAACTTATTAAAAGAAACTTCAGGAATACTATCTTGGGTAGCCCAACCACCTCAGAGGAAGGTGAAAAAACGCCATAGCGGAAGCTTAATAAAACCTAAATAAAATCCAGATTAACTGGAAACACTACTAATAAGTTAATTCTTCACTTGATCTGAGTAATATACCAGGTGGCTACTACCCAATAGTGAGAATTGATCACACGATGATTCTTACCCCAATTAGAGACTACAGGCAAACACACTATCCATCAGCCATACTCTCATCATCCATATACATAAAAATGCTATTTAATAAGGCACCTTCAGAACCAATATCACAAACTGTTAATCCTGTATAATTAAGCAATCCTGACCCTAAGGTACCAGCTTTTTCTATTCTGTAAAGTAATAACGATATTTTTTTTCGGAATATATAGTCGTATATGAAACAGCCCTGCATCCTGCCAAATAAACTTTGATTGCGGCCAATAATTACAACAAAGAAACACTACCCAGCCACATCAACAGAAGAGCCGCTTCAAAGACCTAACGCCATTAAAGGAAAAAGATAATCATTCCTAATAAAAGGAGCTGTAAATATCTAAACTCCTATTCATCTCAGATAATATGAATTGATTCAAGGCAAGAAACAAAAGAAACTCACATTTATCGCCTAAAGCCTTCGCTCTATCGTATAACGACCTAAAAGCCCGCAAGAAGTGCACCGCCGTACCACTTACTTATTCGCTCATATGAGCATCAAAATATTGATGATCTCATAGAAATTTAAATAATTTATCGACTCAAATAACCTCAGGCTTAGCAAGCTCTCTAACATATTCTTACAGTCGGTTGGGTGCTGAACCCCATAGCTGGGACTTTCGAGGGTTATTAAATATAGATAGGCTTCAGGCTACGCATGGTAATCTGCTACTTCCAGGGCGGATAAGCAATGACTACCGACAACCTTGGCAGGATAGCCAAGACTTCAGAAAGTGAGTTTTCATTATTTATGGAAAATAACACACTAAAGCTATTGCCCTTTATGTTGCCGAAAGCCCTATCTAGCAATTTAACCCGCATAGACTTATATAAGCTAAAAAGGACAGCAACTTGTCTTCATGTAAAGAAGCACTGAATATGATTTATCTCAAAATGCAATACTGCTGTAAAAACTTACGCAAATTAACGTATTCAAGCTTTCGAGTTAACCCCCTATATCACAGACAACTTATAAGCCTTTACGAAATAATACTTCATTTACTTTGATCGTCATTCTTAAGCTGTTGAATAAGCGTATCACCAGACCAAAAGAATCTGACACAACCATCATAATTTTCCTTTCTTACACATCGCCCCAAGGGGTCGTATTGATACCGAATCACATCCTGAAATTTCTCTACACCTTTTTCTACTTTTAGATTTTCTATTTTAATCAACTTTTGCTGACAATTATAATGGTATCGAATCCTCTGTGCCCCCTCCCCTCCAACTTCTTCAACACGACCTGTAGAAGAGGTATAACCACGGGATATATTGCCATTATCAACGATTCTATTCTCAATAACTTCTTTGCCAGGAATCTGACTATCAAGCTTACTCGTCGAGTTAAGCTTACCTAGGAGACTATCAGCGGGGTCATAAATTAAGAAGGCAAGAAACTGATCTGAATCACTATTACAAAAGTTATGAACATTAAAGATATTTTTATTAACCTTGCCGGAATGATTAACTCTGGCAAGTGAACAGCTACTATTCGGCAATAAATTCAAAATATTTGTAACTGTATCAATTGGCCTTTCAAACTTACTAACAATAAAGCCTTGCACATAAACCTGAGGATCATAATTGTCCAGAGGTTTCAACCCTTCGGTTGTTTTTATCAACAAAGAATTGAAATTTCCATTTACTGAGGAGAAGGGTGAATTCTCAGATTCCACAAAATGATCAAAGATAAATTTAACATCTTCTTTTCTGGATAGTGAAGTTGCCGTAAGATTACCTAAAATATCATACTTATAACTGAGCTTACTATCATCTTGCCATTCCGCTACAATACGACCACTAGCATCATATTCCCACTTCAGACTACAGTAATTATTTTTAGCTTCGATCAGTTGCCCTAGGCAATTATATCTAAAGCTATTAACGCCCTCTAGCGTAGTTTCTTTTATTAATTGGCCCAGCAAATCACGTTCAAAGTAGATATCGGTACCAATGCCTGATTGAGAAGCAATTACTTTCGTAGAATTTACTAAGTGGCCAGCAACATTATATGCATAGTGGGTAACACGACCATAGAAATCCTCCTCTTCTATTAATCGGTTATTGAGATCATATTTCAGCCGATAACACTCACCCTTTTCATTTATAAGGCAAATTAAATTGCCCTCTCCATCATAATGATATTCTAATTGACTGCCACTGGAACTAGTCTTGCTCTTTATTTGATGGAGTGCGTTATAAGAATAACGCGTATAACTCCCATCCTTATCTAATATTTCTGAAACTAATCCATGCTGGTTAAATCTGCACTGAATATCTGTATCTTTTTGAGCAACCTTAACATTGATCCGACCCTGATCCTCATTCTTGCAAGAAGCCTCTTTCGTCTCAGCAGGCGTTAACAATTCCGTGCGAATATCAACATCATATCTACAATCAATAGATCGTCCGAAGGGGCAACTTATTCTTAATAGCTTATTGCTGCTTCCCCACAGATAACTCGTAACATTACCTAATGAGTCACTAATAGAATTAATCTTGCCAGCAGAGGTATAGTCATATTTCACTTGGTTGCCTAGCGGGTCTTCAGCTAGCACCAGCTGTCTTTTTTTGTTGTAACTATACTGCCAACTGCTATCTGATGGATCAGTATACTTTGTGGCGAGACCTTCATTGTTATATTCAATTTGATAATTATTACCGGCCACATCTATCTTCTCGGTCAAGCGACCCTGATTGTCATATCGGAATAACTCCTCACGTATAGTCCCATCAGTACTGGGTAGCCGTACTTTTGTAACGTGACCTAGATCACTGTATTCATACCACGTTTCTCCACCTTCAGCATCTTGATGGAACGTGAGTAATCCGCGATTATTGAAGTGAAAACGTTGCCGCCCGCCTCTCGTGTCACACATCGTTGCTCCGTGACCACTTTCCTCCCAGATAAATTGATAACTGTAAGCAGCTTTTTCGTCAATAGGGTCCCCCCACTGCCGTATACAATGAGCTGAACTACCCTCAGCATCCCACTGAAAATAGAAACTATAACCAGTTTTTAAAGTTCTTTGTTTAATAAGGCCTTTGTGATAAACATACTTTTCATTATTGCCAACACTGTCTACAGCTTCAGTCAGATTATTTTCACTATCAAAGACATATTGAGCTACTACTTCAGAACTTCCCGAATTATTTTCTTTTGTCAAAGTATTTATAAGGTGACTTTCAGGAGATTCATCAAGCGAGCTAATGTATAAAATTTCACCGGAACTACTCTCGACCGATCTTAAATACTCCCCTGAGTAGTTGAATAAATAAAAGTTATCGTTATCATCCCGAATCTCAGCGAGCTTTAACGCACCAGTTTCACCAGTAGCTTTAAAATGTCTTTGTACTCCATTGGAAATTCCATATGTCGTAATGATCCAATGCTCATCGTTTACTCGCGTGAGAGTTAATCTCTCATAAATATTATGACTGCGCGAGCTATTTCCGGGAGCTGGCAAGCTAATTATTCTACCTTCAGAATCAAAGAAGAGTATGGGTTTGCCTGGACGCCAAACCAAGCGCTCGCTAAATGTATGAGTCCAGCCACAACCCAATCCGAAATTTCTTGAATTACTACTGCGATAGGTACGAGTTACCGATAAGGGTAGTGCCCCCTCCAATACCAAATCTTCTAAAGTAAACTGAACCTCTCCAGTTTTTAGATTTACAGACCTAGTTACTTCACCAGTAACATTATCGCTCTGACATATATCGGAGTTATAATTTTCACCTACTTCGCTAATGTGGTTATCAGTATCATATGAATAATCCCTGACACAATTTATCTTATAAAATTCAGACTTTACATCATGGGGCACTGTGAAAGCTTGTTCACTACCCCTTTTATTTTCTCGCAGCTCGTTACCCACTTTGACTTGCACTAAATTTCGACTATTTTTTCGGGGTGCAGCTATTTTGGGGGTTTTCTTTCCGGATACAGCAGTGCTTTTGCCTACTGTCGGATATCCTGAATTTTTAGCAAGTATTTTCCTTTGCTTTTTTGTCCTGGCAAAATCAAACATTAAATCGCCAATATTACGAAAAGCATTCACTAAGCGCTTATTCTTAGTTAAGGATGTTATAGCTACATCTCCCTCAGTCAATGCCGCAAGTGCTATAGTCAAAATGATCTCAAAAGTACCACTTGCAGTTAAGTTTGTGTGCTGCAAGCTATGTTGTGTTTTGATGTAGTCCTGGGCAAAATGAAAAACTGCTCCCCGAAGAGTTGGGTCACTATAAATAACCTCGGCTATGTTGAAACTCAAGCGGAGCTGCTTTTTTGAAACAGAACTGGGATTAAAGCCTAGTACATCAATCACACCTCGATACAGGGAGGTTACACATTCATCAGCTTCTTCTTCTGGAGTTTCTTCATATAAGACATAATTGATTGCCGCAGAGCTAAACTCAAATGATTGACGTGCTGGACTTACTATCTTCTCAACATCAACAGCACTCTTTGACCAAATCGATAAGCGCCACACAGAGCTGTCAGTTTCTTTTACTTTCTTTTTTGCAGTTGTTACACGCTTCACCCAACTCCAATCAGTTTGCTGGCTAATAAAAGCCTTATCTGCAACTTCCTGCGTAATAATTTTCTGCAAGCCCATACGAATCTTAGCAACCAACTCTGTTTGTAGATCCCCCAATGCCGAATATGGCAATGGGGCCTCTTCAATAATCAGTTGATTCTGAGCCAATGCCCGATAAATGGCTTTATCCCGCTCATTAAGATAGCCAGGCACATTACTTAATCGCGATTGAGATGGGGGACGCTCTTGCTCAGGGTCTATATCTGGCGCAAAGGTTGTGTATAAGCCAAGGTACTGGTCATACACTAACTGAAGAGTGTTAGTATCGAACATCCTCAATAATTCAGCAGCATCAATCTTTCTAGAGGGACCCGTCTGGCATATCCATCCAGGCCGCACCGCATAACGAGAGCCCTGAGAGTTTTCGATATAGAGCTGTATCAAAAGTTAAATCCTATCAACCGCTGACCGACTATTCTGCGGTCATCAAAAAACGAATCCATTCAAAGCACCTAAACTAGGTGCTCAACTTCGACATAATCATTTCTACTGGGACGATTTTTCTTTCAAAGGACAAAGAAATATATTTCAGCCTTCTTACATCGGTTTTAAAAAATCGGCTGAACCAAGAACAGTTTCTACGTCCAAAATTTTGACAATGAGTGTGAAGTTTAGTAGTCCGTGTTTCAAAGCCGGGAACACTAAGCTCTCGATTCACATTCAAGTCTTCACTATCACAAGCAAAATACTAAAAGTCACAATAGCAACATCAAAAGCTATACCAATAGGAAAACCATAATTCATCCACATCTAAAGACTTTTCAAATGATCTAAACGAAATAGTTATAATCCCTATCTAATAGCTACTAAGCCAATCCTCCAAGATACCTAACATACCACCATCTTTCGGAGTAACTAGAAATTAGGTGAAAGCTAACTTAATTTGTATTGTTGCGATAGGAAAAAGCGATTACAGGAGAGTACACTGCATATAGTGCAATTAAATTTGACTAGGGTCAAAGAAAGAAAATAACAGTCAAGCGATATATGACAGCATATTCTGACAAAAAAGCACCATTTAGCGACATTAAATATAGTTTAAAGTTATGGATGGTAAACTAATCTCAAAGAGAGCACTTAAGTCCCATTAAATTGTCAGCGTAAATTATAGTATTCGCTCAAATAATATAATACAAAATTGATAACGATTCAGCAGTCGAATATTTATATATAAAGGTACGTCTGTTATGGGTATAGACATAATAGATCGGCTGGATTATCCAACCGATCCGTAATGAGCACTAATTGCTAACAGTAAAACTACTCGACTTACCTGAATAGCTGGAAATCTTCCCAGTCCAACCACTCTTCCAGTTACCAAAGTGCTTTATTCGGTAAGTGCCTGATGGTGTATCCTCTCCGATGATCCACTGCCCTTCAGCAAATGAACAGGCCATACAATCAATAGCCGTATCTCGTGTCCAAATAAAGCGTGTATCCAAATCATCATCGGTAAGATAAGTTTCCCAACTACCGTTAACTTTACGCTGTACTTCAATGAACGTACTCTCAGTCTTCAGGTCATTACGGGGATGGCCAGAACGGAAAGTGACAGATACAGTATCGCCAGCACTGTAGCTGGTACCTACATCATCCCAGACTTGACCAAAAGACTCCCACAGGCGTTTGTCATCATAAACAACCCCAATTACATTAATGATTTGGTCATCAGACAGATCTTTCGGAGTAGGCCCTGCAGCAATATCTACGCCATTGACCATAGCATGTGTCATTTCGGTATAAATCTGTCTATAGGCTGCAAGGGTATTGGGGCCGTATATGGTATGTGCTCCCTCATAGTGCTGCCTATCAAACTCTTCAGGGGTAGTTATGTAACCGGAATAGGCATTTGCCAAACCGGCAATCACCACAGTGTTTACACCGCTTCCTTCAAAAGCTGACAAGACTTCTGCTTCAAGACGTCGGCCTGCCATAGTCGTCATTTCACCCGGGGCGGCGACCAAAACAAGTGAGCCTATGCGAAACATTTGGAAAGGTAGGTAAGGGGTATAAAGTGCTTGGCCTATTACCTCACGCTCTACAAATGTAGGTTTGGGGTACTGGCAGGGGTCATCCTGAGTATCCTCATATACTGCGGCTGCAGAGAATGCACTCATCAGGCCAAAAAGTGGATAACCATTAATAGCCGATTCGAATAGTCCCACATCTCTATCCCAATCCACCCCCTCATTTTCAACAGACATTCCCTCAAAAATACCATCAATATTGCTGGGACCGTCCCAACTTGATCCTGCAGTAAATGACCAGCCGACAGCACCTTCACAAATATCTATTTGCCCCTCACCGGTAAATTCACCTGCTACGGTATAGCCAGGGAAATAGATATGTTGATGTCGATAATCTAATCCACCTTCAAGTTTCACAGTAGCTGATTGGTAAAGAGACTGAGCTTTTACAACTTGCTTTTCCGCAGATAAAAGTAAACTTTCATACTCAGAATTTCCGCATCCATCCCTAGGGCCACAAATATTCGGAGACGCATCACCTAAATTACTATTGGCAAATGCCGCAGTAAATTGACTTGCAGCACCCTGCTCGGCAGCCCAAGACTCCAGCAATTGACTCGCCGCCCCCTTATTATCCCCGCTAAGTTGCCGCTGCCCTGTTCCTAAAGAGACATTATGTACTGCAAACCAATTAATAACTCCCAGTGCTTTGTTGTTGGCATCGACCAACTTGAGTTGGGTCATGGTTTTATTGGTATCGTATTGATAGTCGCTTGCATCAGTATTTTCTGAATAAGGGTCTGGGTTTCGATTGATACTGGTATCGAGCAAGATCCCCTGCTCAATAAAGATGTCACCTGGAGTTAGTCCACTGTCCGCGTCAACGATTGACTGAAAAATACCATCAACAATAGCGTCATAGTTATCTTCCGCATACCCAAGAGCACTCATATTCAACATGACATAATGATCATACCCCCCAGGACCTACATGGGTATGTGTAGCAGTCAGCATCACATTCTTTTCGGTGTACTTACTATTACCATAGAGATTTTTTAATTTATCTACGACACCCTGCTTCACGCCCTGCGGAATACCTTGCAAATCTGCTGATACGAATACCAAACGCTCATTTTCAGAGCTATCAGAAATTATGAATGCGCGGGACCATAAACGGGTATGAATTCCCTTAGTTGTCTGCCCCGTTTCTCCATATCCTACCATTCCAACATCTGCTGCCGGGCCAGTTATATCATACTTACCAACACCAACACGCCAGTCAGATGCTTTAACAGTAGAAGAAGCTCCAATAAATACTATTAAAGCAATGACGTAACCATTAATTATTTTTTTCATTTTTTCTCCAGAATCTATACACGCAGGAGTACATTCGCCAGTTCACAGAAGTGAAGGCGCATCCTTTTCGTTGAAAGTTGATACCTGAATAAGCCACTTCCGATCAACTCGGACGCGACTCTCTAGATAGTTAGCCAATGTAATCTTGGCTTTTATTATCTCATCCTGAAAAGCGGCTTTATTATTTTAAAAATACTCATAGTAGCCATAACCTCCCTGCTGTCAGCACACTAAAACTGAGAGTACAGCTCTAGTACGCATGTTCAGAATACCCTAACTGGCTGTATTTGGTAGCACCCGCAGAGTAATTGCCCGCCATAAATCCGTTAATTTAGAGTCGAAAGTAAAATAATTTTAAATATACGAAGATTTTCTGAACTACAGCAAACCTAAATATTTACAATTCAAGCAAGTACAATCTAAAAATGAGTGTAAAGAAAGGATAGATTAGGGGATTTGAATTACATTTAGAGAGGAAATGTTAAAAACTTTCGCCATTCAAAATTATCACTCAATAAGCTTCCAATTATATTCCATAGATTGATCACTTGTTCACAAAAACAATTAAATTAACAATTAATTAGGCAAACACCTGTACTTAACATTCAAAGTTCTCTTGACATGAAATAAGGTGGAAGTTGAATAACATTAATAATCGGTCCTTTTAGCATTTGACGCCCCTGACTATAAATATGTGAACTTTATGTAGCTATCAATATCCGACTACTCTGCAGTAATCCATATAGATACATATATAATGCACGCTAAACTTCTCCCCCTCTCAGTTTTTACCATATTGACCTTCTTATCCCTACCATCCCTGGCCGGTCAAAAGTGCGATGTACAAATGACGATACAGAGCGAATGGGAAGATGGATATATGGCTTCAGTGGTTGTACGTAATACAGGTACCGAGCCAATAAGTGATTGGGAACTTTCATGGCAATGGCCCTCAGACCAAGAAGTCACACATATATGGAATGCTACTTCAGCCCAGGATGAAAACCTGATCTCTGTAGTTGGAAAACAAGGCTATGTAAGAGTACCCGTTGGCCAAGCCCAATCTTTTGGTTTTAATATTCGCTACTCGGGTGGTGAAAAGACGCCTGCTCATATTAACGCTAGTTGCAACAACACCATCAATAAACCAGATCCGACCCCACCTTCACGAGACCTGTTAGACCCCCTTTCACAATACAATTTAATTTTAGGCACTCAAACGATAAACCCTAGGTATACATTTACAGATAAGGGATCACTTGTTGAAAGTGCTGAAGCCATTTACTCAATGGGCTCTAACTTACTCAAGATAGCCCTTTCTCCGAGCCTATATAGCGAGCTAAGTCACTCTGGACTCGACTATCAATTCAAGCGAATGCTGGAAGAAATACCAGAATTTCAGCAAGTCTTGGAAATGGATTTCTCCATCTACATGTTTTGGGTCGAGGACTCCGGTTCCTGGATGGATAACAAAGGAATGAGTGAAGAAGAGCTAAAGTGGCAATATGACAAAATTTATTCGTTGGCTGAATATTTACTAACTGAATATAACGGCTCCGGTAAGACATTCATGATTGGGCATTGGGAAGGCGATTGGAACCTGGTTCAAAAAACTGATGGTACTAGAGATGACAGTCAGGAAACTATCCCTCCTAAGCGTTTACAGGGTCTAATTGACTGGATCAATATTCGACAAGAAGCCATTGATGATGCCAAAGCAAATATCACCCACTCTGACGTTAACTTATATCACTATATTGAGGTCAATAGGGTTGAATCTGCAATGCAGGGCAAAGAACGAATAACCAATGCCGTACTTCCCCATACTAATGTAGATTTGGTGTCTTATTCAGCTTACGATCTCACTACCAAAGAAAAGCATTCAGATTTTGCCACTCTACATAGTGAGTTGACCTCAGCTCTGGAATTTATCAACTCAAATCTTCCCAAAAAATCTGGGCTGCCATTTGAAAAGCGGGTTTTCATTGGCGAATATGGTTACGGAGAGTCCTGGTTTAAGGATTGGGGAGCCCGCTCTGGCGAAGCCCAGGATATGCTATCACGTAATGTAATAAAAACGGCACTCCAATGGGGTGCTCCATTTATTTTGTACTGGCAAATGTATGACAATGAGTATGATAGCTGGATCAATGAATTCGCTGGCTACTGGCTGATTGACAGGGATGGTAATAAAAAGGAGATTTATAAGACTCACCAAGAGTACTATAAGGACGCGAGAGCATTCTTAGATAACTATTATATGGAAAACTCCTCCCTTCCGTCAGAAAGTGAATTTCGAACCTATGCCTTAAAATGGTTTGAATCATCGAAAATCCCACCACAACAGCCCAAACCTGACACTCCCCCTACTATACCGGAAGAACCCAGTGAACCTTCAGACCAGTGTAATGTGGAATATGCAGTGCAAAACGATTGGGGAAGTGGCTTTATGGCAAATGTGGTTATTTATAATAAAGGAAAGACTTCTCTCGATAAATGGCAGCTACAATGGAACTGGCAAGGTAACCAATCGATCACACACTTCTGGAATGCACAAGTCACAGAAAGTAACGGGACTATAACTGTTACTAGTGAATCATCTATTCCGGCAGGAGAGGCCCGAGCTTTTGGGTTTAATGCAAATTACTCTGGAGAAAACACCCCACCAATTATAATTGGCAACTGCACGGGTACACTCACAACAGAACCTTCACAACCTAGTCAGCCCCCCAATCAGCCCAATGAACATTCAGATAGTAGCAGTATTATGCTATGGTTTATTGGTGATTCGATTACTTACGGCATGACAACACTCCCTTATAATTCAAACGGATTTCGTAGCCAGATCTGGAACTATCTTGCCAAAGCAGCCGATGGCAACTCAATCTTTCCTATAGATCAAGAATCTACCAGTGAGCAGCTAATTCTAAAATACAATGGAAAACAACTAGAAACGATTGGCACTATCACTGGACCAACAGGCCCTGACGATATGTCTCAACAGACCAAGAATTACTGGCACTCTGGGATACCTGGAGCTACAACCAGCGATTTACTTTGCTATCTTGATCCGATAGGCCATCAAATCACCCCTGGCTACAATTTCACCAACTGCCTCAATTCCATCAAGAACTTCAATCAATTTCTCAGCGAAATGTGCAGGGAGGGCGAAACTAGTGCTGGCTGGCTCACTAATCAAGCCTGCAATTTAACGCGGGATATAACCTCTGAAGATAGCGTTGTCATACCTATACAACTCGGGACTAACGACATCACCTTCCTTAGCATGAATAACGCGATTGATTGTAGCCTTCCTATAGAAGAAAATAGTGAATCCGCCCAGAAGCTAAATATGGTCGTTAGTAAGATAATATCATCACCCAATAATACTCAAGGCATATCAATAACAGGTAGAATACAAAATTACTTTGAGAGCATAGATATTCCAACTGAGAAAATTGCATTCGTAATTTCAACTATCCCTCGTCGAAGTGATTTAGACGGACAAGATCCGAAAAATTACTGTACGGACTTTTATAATCAAAAAATCAGGAAGTCACTATCAGAGGACTCCAATACCAAAAATATTTTCTTAGCAGACCAAGGAAATATTACCCCAACTGGAGACCCGGTACACCCTACAACTGAAGGCCACAAGATTATGGCTTGCAACTTACTTTATGGTAAAAATCTTGGCCATTCAGATATTCCTTCTTGTATTCTTCCCAGTAACATCCCAGATAAAGGGCTATTGAAAGCAATAGATCATGTATCTAATTAACTAGGATTTCGCTTAACAGGCCCTGATTAGAAATTTTCAGGGCGCTGCTTTTACTCACCAATAACTTTGGGAGCCTTTATAAATCCGACTTCTATAGAAGCCGGCCTAACTCTGAAGCAGATTTAAGAACTGCTTCCTATATTCTGCCCAAATCACTTTCCCTGAGAAATTACTTAAATCAACTTTTTTTAATTTTGAACCCGATAGAATTGACAAAAACATTGATTCCAGCTTTTTTACTGCATCATTACAGTCTGAATAACAGAAGTTTTCGGAATAGAACTCTGGGTAGCACTGTTCATCTGGCACCAGTGGAGTCGCACCGAGAATAGCTGCCTCCATCACCGCCAACCCTTGGAATTCATGGTAAGCCGTAGAAAGGAATATATGGCTATGTCGCAGTACTTGACGATAGTCTTTAGCGCTTTCGAGATACCCGAGTACCAATAAATGGTCGGCAAACTCTTCTTGTATTTGAGCAAACTCAGCAGGGCTATTACGAAATGACTGCCCCATTAGATTAACAAGAAACTTAACATTTCTGGCTTTCAAGCCCCGAAGGATATCCAGCAATCGGTCCGCGCCTTTGTCATATTCCCAACGGGCCGCCCAACTGATAATCAAAGTATCTTGACCTATCTCGCCCCCATAAATGCTCTCTGCGCAGGAGTTCCAGGAAAAGGCCTCTTCAGTTTTCGCACTATCAAAAACGATGTCTTCTATTGGCACAGGAAGAACTCGCGACTTTTCCTCAATCTCCTCACAAATTCCGGGAGGAACACAATCAGGAAAGCGCTTGAGTAATTTCTTTACTCCTCCTAACAAGGTACTGCGGTTGTATTCAGAGTTGAACAAGACCAGATCACCGGACAAGGCCGTGTAAATATTCAACAACTGGGGTTCTACCGATCGAAACGCATCAGAGCTCACTGGGTAAGCAAATTGATTCTCATGAAAATATACAACTGTAGGCACCCTAACGATTTCAGGAACTAAACCGCGCAAGGCACTTAGATCGGTCATTGAGGTTGTAACAATAAGGTCCCAACGCTGCTTCAATATTTGCGCAGTTTCCCCTCGGCCCCAAGAAAGGCTATTACCACGGATTCGCCAGCTAAAGTATCGCGGTGGTAAGGTTAGTACGGTCCATTGCCAATCAGAGAATGCCGCTGCCAGCCCTTTACGCCAACGCTTGTGACTGTCCGCATCATAAGCGGAGAGTAATAAAACTTTCATTAAATAGTAACAAGAAGAAGCGGCACCGGGATCAAACTCAACCCCGGTAGCTATTGATCGGAGGGATTAATCGAAAGAGCGCACATTCATTAATCGTGCAAACAAGCTGGAAGTATCCCAGCGAGCACCACCAATAGCTTGTACCTCACTATAAAACTGGTCTACCAGGGCAGTTACGGGCAGTAAAGCTCCGTTATGTTGTGCCTCTTGAAGGACTATAGCCAAATCCTTACGCATCCAATCCACAGCAAAACCGTGGTCATACTCCCCTGCTAACATAGTTTTTGAGCGGTTTTCCATTTGCCAGCTCTGTGCCGCCCCCTTGGATATCACATTGACAACCTGCTCTCCATCGAGGCCAGCTGCCTTGGCAAAATGTAAACCTTCAGCAAGCCCCTGAACGACACCCGCGATACAAATTTGATTGACCATTTTACACAGCTGGCCGCTACCTACTGGCCCCATCAGGTTGCTCGCCCGCGCATAACAGTCGATAAGAGGTTGCACCTTATCAAAGTCTGCCTTATCTCCCCCAAACATAACCGTTAAAGCACCATTCTCAGCGCCGGCCTGGCCTCCAGAGACAGGTGCATCCAGAAAACCGATTCCCTTTTCGCTAGCTGCAACTGCCAATTCCCGAGCAACATCGGCAGAGGCTGTTGTATGATCTACAAACAAAGCCCCTTCATCCATACTCGTGAATGCCCCCTGCTCTCCTGTCACCACTTGACGGAGATCGTTGTCATTGCCTACACAGGCAAAAACAACCTCCGCGCCCTTTGCGGCTTCAGCGGGCGTTGCAAAGCTCTCTCCATCATATTCTTGTAGCCATTGATCCGCACGGCTAACAGTGCGATTGTAAATTCGCACCATGTGGCCAGCATTAGAAAGATGCCCCGCCATGGGATATCCCATCACCCCCAAGCCAATAAATGCAACTGTTGCCATTTCCTCTACCCCCATACCATCCAAATAAGTATTACACCGAGAACCAAGCGATAAATCGCGAATGGAGCCATCCCAATGCGGCTAATAAATTGAAGGAAAAAATGAATACACAAATAAGCACTAATACAAGATAAAACGGTACCTAGCAGCAAGTCATTCCATGGAACACTTTCCAGCGCAAGTAATTCAATCGTTAACAAAATAGCGCTGAGGGCAATAACAGGAATGGACATCAGGAACGAAAAGCGCGCTGCAGCCTCTCTCTTCATGCCAAGCATCAAACCAGCAGTCATTGTGATACCAGAGCGGGAGGTGCCAGGGATCAGGGCCAACACCTGTGATAAGCCAATCAGAAGTGCTTTTTTCCAATTTAACTGGGCTAGAGATTCGACCCTGCGCCCCTTTGCATCAGCCCACCACAGTAAAATACCAAAGCCAATAGTCGTAGCAGCGATAACACCGGCTGAACGCAGGTGAGTTTCTATGAACCCTTTGAATACCAGGCCTATCAGCCCCACAGGTATAGTAGCGAGAACAATTAACCAGGCCAGCCGCCCCTCATCGGAAAATTGTTTATCCGTAAATCCTCCTAAACCATCCCTAATCAGCACCCAAATATCTTTGCGGAAATAGAAAACTACTGCCAGTAAAGAGCCAAAATGAACAGCGACATCGAAGGCCAGCCCCTGGTCCTGCCAACCCAATACCTCAGAAGGTAAAATCAAGTGCGCAGAACTGGAGATGGGCAGAAACTCTGTCAGCCCCTGTATCAGGGCCAAAATTACAATCTGAAATGTTTCCATGTGTTATTAAGATCGGATTTTTTGTCTTTTCTTCCAAGTCACTTCATTGCGCAAATAAACAGGCTCAAGCTCTTCAGCGGTCACTGTATGACCCTGCTCCCATAGTGGTACTGCCAGCTGCGCTATATCCCGAGCGTGAATGAGACTGGCTTGATCAACGGCAGCCAATAACGCCCCTTCAAAAGCCTCATAATGTAATCCCGGGCCCGCCCCATAGATCGGAGTACAAATCTCCGATTTCTCTAAAGACAGCAGAACCTCCTCCGGGTTCTGTACCGCCTCCGGGATCAAGCTATCGCAGGGAGAGTCACTGGAGTAAACCCCCCAATATACTTGTTGCATACGAGCATCCAGCATTGCCACGACCGGTGACTGTCCCCAGTCCGGGTGCGATCGCCGAGCTCCAAGTGCTAGGGCTGCGAGGCTGGAAACCGGAACCACTGGTAGATCTGCAGCATAAGCCAACCCCTGCACACTACTAATTGCTATACGGAGACCAGTAAATGACCCCGGCCCGCGGCTGACAGCAAGAGCATCCAGGCCTGCCAGCTTTATGCCGGCTTCTGCGAGAACGTCATCCACCATTGGCAAAAGGCGACGAGTGTGATCGCGCTCTGCCTGTACAAAACGCTCAATCAGCTGGCCATCAGATATGAGAGCAACAGAACAGGCGCCCGACGTTGTATCCAGGGCAAGTATTTTCACAGCGTTCTTAATCCTGGTCATAAAAAAGGGAGGGAATTGTGGCACGGGAGCGGAGGGGAGTCATGCCCAATATCGCAACCCGCAACTAAAAAACCCCGGACTAACCGGGGTTTATGAGGAGCCTGCCAAAGTTCACATCGTTGAGCCCATATATATGACCCTAGGCGGCCTTTTTCGGTGGCCGACCTCGACGGGCAGCACCAGCCTTCGGTGGACGGCCGCGACGGGCTGGAGCCTTCTTAGCAGCTGCTGTCGCCGTCGCTTTCTTGGGTCGTCCGACTCTTTTTGCAGGCTTAGCTGCTGAAGTTGCCTTCTTTGGACGGCCGGCTTTTTTCGCCGTCGCTGTGGCGGCCTTCTTGGGGCGTCCGGGCTTTTTCGCTGCCGTAGCCTTGGCTGCAGGTTTCTTCTTGGCCTTTTGAGTTTCGGCTTTTAATTTGGCTTTAGCCTTCTTCTCTAACTCTTTAACTTTAGCGGCAGCTTTCTTTGCAGCTGCTTTAACTTTAGCTTCAGCCTTCTTCTCAGCGGCCTTCAATTTCTTGGCATGAGCCTTTTCTTTGGTTTTTACCCAGCGTGTTTCAAATGCCTTGAGTGCGGCAGCTAACTCTTTATCTGCTTTGCTGGAGAGGCTCTTAGAGAGACTTTCCACCTTTTCTTTTGCAGCAGCTTCAGCCATATGTACGGCATCCATAGCCTTAGCTTTGGCAAGATCCATCTTTGCTGCTGCCAGCTTGGCGCGCAAATCCTTTGCCTTACTATTGGCACTGGCCAGCGAAGTTTTCGCTGTTGCCGCATTACTTTTCTGCGCTCGAGCCTTAGCCTTAGCAACACGGTCCATTTGCGCATCCAGCGATTTGGTCGCTGAATCTACCGCCTTCTGCGCTTTCACGACCGCTGGCGACGCTGCGGTCGCACTAGTTGCTCGTTTCGCGCGTGTACCTTTTTTTACTACTCTTGCCATCCCTTGTCTCCTCACTGAAAGAAGAAGTACATCCAAAAGTGTGCCGGCAGCATTGCCTTTTAGCTATCGAATAAAAACTGGAATCGGCCGTTTTTATTACTTATGCAGAGCGCCGCACCGCCTATTTCGATACAACTTTATCAAAGTTAATAAAAATACCCGGCATTGCAAGTAAAAAAGCGAAAAATGAGAAACTTTTTATAAAAAAAGTATATTTTTCTTATCAATTTTCACTTTTGGGTCCCGTTTTAGCACTTTGGTAGAAATTATTTTGTCCCATTGAGCTTAGTTTGCACAATTCCCGCAAGCGCCTCTATATGATCTTCACGTAAATTTAATGCAGGAATATATCGGTAGTCACTGCCCCCGGCATCAATAAAATTAGCGCGATTCTCTACCGAAATTTCTTCCAATGTTTCCAGGCAATCCGCAGAAAAAGCCGGGCAAATTACATCGACACTACTAATTCCTGTTTTACCCCATTCAATAAGGGTCTTATCGGTGTATGGCTGCAACCATTCTGCCTTACCAAAGCGCGATTGAAATGTGACTTGCCACTTATCCTCACTGATTTCTAGTTCATCCGCTAATAACCGTGCGGTTTCCATGCAATGGCGATAATAGGGGTCCCCCTTATCGACATTGGCTTTTGGGATACCGTGAAATGAAAGTAACAATTTTTCCGCTGGCCCCGCTTTTTCCCAGTGTTCTTTTACTGAATTGGCCAGGGATTTTATGTAGAGCGGATTTTGGTAATAATCTCGAATCAGAGAAATATCCGGAATATCGCGACTATTGCGAAAAATTTGCGCCACCTGATCATAAATTGCTGCAGTTGTGGTAGCCGAATATTGGGGATATAGGGGAAACACTATAAAAGACTCAAAACCTTTCTCGCGCAGAGTTTCTATGGTGTTGTCGAGGCGGGGCTCACCATAAGTCATGGCATATTCAACAGCGACATCGCAACCTTTTGCTTTTAAACGCTGCTGCAACAGCTCTGCTTGCTTCTGCGTATAGTAGAGAAGCGGCGATCCTTCCACTTTTGTTTCATCGGCACTGCTATTCCATATTTCCGCATAGGCAGGGGCAATACGCTGTGGACGAAAAGGCAGTACCAAGCAGTTCAATATGGTCAGCCAGATTGGCCGCGGTATCTCGACAACCCTTGGATCTGAAAGGAATTCCCGCAAAAAGCTTCTTACTGCTGTAGGTGTGGGCTCAGCTGGAGTACCCAAATTCATCAAAATTATTGCCGTAGACATAAACCGCCCCGTTAGAAATCTTATCCTTTCAAGAAATCCTGCCAGTTATCAGGCAGGGAAGAGCGCATACTGCCAGGCCAATACCGCCGTGATCAACTCGCTCTATATCACTTCTGGAGATACAAAAAAGCCCCCAAGTGGGGGCTTTTAAAAAATGTTAGCGATGATCTCAGCTGAGAGCTTCCAACACTTTCTCGCGAATCTCATCCATACCGCCAACACCCATTACCTTGCTGTACTTGGGAGCCGCTTCAGGAGAGCGCGCTTCCAGCTCGCGATAGAAGCCTACCAGCGGTGCCGTCTGCTCGTGATAAACCGCCAAACGGTTGCGAACAGTTTCTTCAGTATCATCTGTTCGCTGGATCAGTGCCTCGCCAGTCACATCATCGACACCCTCAGCCTTGGGCGGGTTGTATACGATGTGATAGACGCGACCAGAGTTTTCATGAACCCGGCGGCCCGAGAGACGCTTTACGATTTCTTCATCGTCAACAGCGATCTCCAGAACATGATCGATATGTACATCGGCTTCCAGAAGGGCTTCAGCCTGGGGAATGGTGCGAGGGAAGCCATCGAACAGGAACCCTTTAGCGCAGTCTTCCTGGGCAATGCGCTCTTTAACTAACGCAATGATCAGGTCGTCAGAAACCAATTTTCCCGCGTCCATAACATCCTTGGCCTGTAGGCCAAGAGGGGTACCCGCCTTCACCGCAGCGCGAAGCATATCGCCGGTGGAGATCTGCGGAATGCCGAACTTCTCTGTTATGAATTGAGCCTGAGTGCCCTTGCCGGCCCCCGGCGCGCCCAAGAGAATAATTCGCATGTTCAGTAAGCCTCCAATACTATCGACGAACCAAAAGCCGCCGCGCTAAAAGAGCGCTACCTTACACTCACACCTCAGATTGGGCAAGATTGCTACCGATACCCCCACAATCCATACAAGCCACAGAGTACTAAAAGGGGCACAAAGCTCCGCTCTATGTAAGCCTGTTAAGACCCCTAGCTATCAGCACCGGGCTCCCGCTGAACTTTGGCCTTATCCCAAAGTCTGTCCAGTTCCTCCAGCGTTGCCTCTGATACTTGCCGACCTTCACTTTGTAAACTGGACTCAACATAACCAAAACGCCGCTCAAATTTCCTGCTACACCCCCGCAAAGCTACCTCAGGATCAACCTTCAGGTGGCGGGATGCATTCACACAAGAGAAAAGCAGATCCCCCAGCTCCTCCTTTGCATGCTCCGTATCCCCATTTGTCACAGCCTCCCGCAACTCTGCAACCTCTTCCTCAATCTTATCGAGGACACCATCAATATTGGGCCAGTCAAAACCGACACGGGAGGCGCGCTTCTGTAATTTGGCCGCACGCGTCAAAGCCGGCAGCCCCACAGCTATTCCTGCCAGGGTTCCTGCATCCCCTTTGGCAGTGCGTTCGGCCTCTTTAATCGCCTCCCAATTCCTCTTTACTTCAGCTTCATCAAGAGCTTCGGCAGAGCGGTCGCCGTAGAGAGTTCCACTTGGAAAGACATGGGGATGCCTGCGCACTAGTTTGCGTACCAAAGTGTCAACAATCTGGGGGAAATCAAAGTAGTCTTTCTCACGCCCTAACTGGGCATAAAAAATGACTTGGAAGAGCAGATCTCCGAGCTCTTCGTGCAGGTGCTCAAAGTCTTCCTGCTCAATAGCCTCTGCTACCTCATAGGCCTCTTCAATCGTAGAGGGGACAATACTGGCAAAGTCCTGTTTCAGGTCCCAAGGACAACCGCCCTCAGGGCTACGAAGCTGGGCCATCAAGTGGAGGAGGTCCTCCACAGAATAATTCTTTTCCACGTTATTCCTTACTCAGCGTTCAGCGCAGAATTCGCCGCTTTGCCGCTGCCACATTGGGCAGTTGATTGATCCGATGTAAAACCTGGCTCAACTCTTCAAAGTTGTGGATCTCAGCAGTCACGATCATTTCTACCGTATGCTTGTTCTTATTAGAGCGGGTTTGCATAGCGGTAATATTAATTTTCTGACTGTCCAGCATCACCGTGACATCCCGCAACAGGCCCTGGCGATCGTAAGCTTCGATCATAATTTCAACGGCGTAAAGTTCGCGGGGTTTTTCCGCCCAACTTACCTGGAGTACTCTTTCAGACTCCTCAACCTGCATACGCAGCATATTTGCGCAGTCTTTACGATGTATAGAAACCCCGCGCCCAAGGGTGATATACCCCATAATTTCATCGCCTGGAACGGGGTTACAACAGCCGGCAATGTGGGTGAGCAAATTACCCACTCCGTCGATATAGACATCTGCCTTGCCTTCTCCCCGGGCAACTGGAGCCGTCAGCGATGGTACCCGAGGCACATTGTCGACCTTCACCATTCGCTGGGCTGCGTTGAGAACCTGACCCACGCCTATATCGCCGGCACCCACTGCCGCGTAGAGGTCCTCAAGGGAATGCATGTTGAGCTTGGCTGCCAACTTATCGAAATCGAAATCACTCAGCGCCAGCTGCTTAAATTCCCGGTCGAGAATACTGCGGCCATCGGCGATATTCTGATCCCGAGCCTGCTGCTTAAACCAGTGAATAATCTTGGCTCGGGCACGGGAGGTAGTGATATAGGCCATGCCCGAAGAGAGCCAATCGCGACTCGGAGCTTCGAGTTTTCCTGTGAGGATTTCAACCTGATTGGCTGTCTCCAACCGGTGGTTGAGCGGCACGATTCGGCCATCTACTTTAGCCCCGCGACAACGGTGACCAATCTCTGTATGAATCTTGTAGGCAAAATCTAATGGTGTTGCACCCCGAGGCAGGTCTACAACATGACCACCGGGGGTAAATACATAAATACGTGAATCTGCCTCACTGGAGCGCAAATCATCTTGTAGTGGGTTACCTCCCACCTCTTCATGCCAGTCGAGCACCTGACGCAACCAGGATATTTTTTGCTCGTAGCTATCTTTACTCTCGCTCTTAAGATCAGTGCCCTTGTAACGCCAGTGAGCACAAACACCGTATTCCGCTTCTTCATGCATAGCAAAAGTTCGGATCTGAACCTCGAGCACCTTTCGCTCGGGGCCAATTACAGCCGTGTGCAGGGAGCGATAACCGTTTTCTTTGGGGGAGGCGATATAATCATCGAATTCATTCGGTATGTTGCGCCAGAGGTTGTGCACTATACCCAGAACCGCATAGCAATCCCTTACTGTTGGGACAAGAATACGCACTGCGCGAATATCATAAACCTGGGAAAAGCCGATATTTTTCCGGCGCATTTTCCGCCAGATACTATAGATATGCTTTGCTCGCCCGTAGACATCACCTTCAATATGGGCGCGCTCGAGTTCAGAGCGCAATAGCTCCAATACCTCATCGATATACTGCTGCCGAGCCAATCTTTTCTCATCTAGCAAGCGAGCAATCTGCTTGTAATCTTCCGGCTCAAGATAACGAAAAGATAGATCTTCTAATTCCCATTTGATATGACCAATTCCCAGGCGGTGGGCAAGGGGTGCATAAACATCGGCTACTTCACGAGCAACTCTCTGGCGTTTAGCCGGCTCTGAGTTTTTTGCAGCACGAATAGCACAGGTACGCTCAGCAAGTTTGATCAAAGCAACTCGCACGTCGTCGACCAATGCCACCAGCATACGCCGGATATTCTCTGAATGTTCCTCTACCGCACCACTCGGGCTCTCTTCTCCGGTATCTGCGCTGCGACTGCGAATCGCAGCCATACGCAAAACACCACGAATCAACTTGGCAACTCGCTCACCAAATTCTTTTTCCACTGCTTGCAGTGACAGGCGTTTTTCACGTACGGCACGGTACAGCACCGCCGCGACAAGTGCTTCTGAGTCTATTTGTAAGTCGGCGAGAATCTCAGCCATCTCAAGGCCAGTGGCAAAACTGCTAGCGCCCTCAGCCCAGATATTTTCCGCCTCAATTGCGCGCTGTTCTGCCTCGGCACTCACCTCAGCTGCGCGCCGCAAAGTTACTATCGCAGAACCATCCAGGCCCGCGAGTTTCTGTACATGGCGCAACCAGGATTCAAGGTCGAGTTCACCTTCTCCACCAAAGGAATGATGCTTTCTTACTTGAACCATGTTTTAACAAGAGTCATTTGTGTTATTGGCATAATTTTGTCGTTACCTGGCTTAGCAGCACATTTACTCAGTGCTCATGCTGGATTAAGCGCTTCTCTATCATAGGTTTGAACTCACCAAAGTCCATGATTTTCTGTATACATTTCAATAAGCTGCGCGAAATTCAGCAGTTTTTCGTACCAATTTGAGTGGGAGGGTATAAGTCTTGTCCAGCTTGTTGACCTTTTAACCAACAGTAAACCTGGAAAACCAATGCCTATAGAAAACTAAAATTGTGATATTGGGGAATATCGAGAGAAGTGAACAGGTTGCATTTGTTACTTAAAAGTGAATTTCTCCACCTCTACATGAACACAAAACAAGGCTTTACCGAACTTTACAAACTATCAGTTTTTTGTATTTACCGGCTTAGTTATTGCTTTTTTTAACTGGCAATGCACATATAGCAAGAGGATTAGAGGCTCCCCCCAAAAAAAGGGGCAAAAGAGATGATTGTAAATTGATTGGCGAATCACTTTACAAAGCTGCGAATCTCACAAAGTTTTTGTTAGTAGATATCAGGCACAATGCTGGAGTTAAAGCACTTTATTTCCAGCATTGATCAATAAAATAAGATAAATTAGAGAATAAAAGTAAGAACTATTTTGGGGAGGCAAAAAGTCCTGAAGATAAATAACGATCTCCACGATCACAGACAATTGCAACAATCGTCGCATTTTCTAGCTGCACAGACAGCCTTAAAGCACCGGCTACCGCCCCTCCAGAGGAAACGCCACAAAAAATACCCTCTTCTTTCGCCAGCCTGCGAGTCATATCCTCAGCTTCTCGCTGGTCCATATCCATGACCATATCCACTTGCTCAGGAACAAAAATCTTAGGTAAGTATGCCTCCGGCCAACGGCGAATCCCCGGAATACTGGAGCCTTCAGTTGGCTGCAATCCCACGATTTGAATATCGGGATTTTGCTCCTTCAAGTAACGCCCGCATCCCATAATGGTACCGGTTGTACCCATTGAGGAGACAAAGTGAGTCACCGTTCCAGAGGTCTGCTGCCAAATCTCAGGACCGGTTCCCTTATAGTGGGCCAGTGGATTATCGCTATTGGCAAACTGGTTCAGTACCAATCCTTTCTTATCCTCTTGCATTTGCAAAGCTAAGTCCCGCGCACCCTCCATACCTTCTTCAGCGCTAACCAATATCAACTCAGCGCCATAAGCTGTCATTGAAGCCTTACGCTCCTCGGTAGCACTGTCGGGCATAATCAATATCATTTGATAGCCCTTAATCGCTGCAGCCATTGCCAAGGCAATTCCCGTATTACCGCTGGTCGCTTCAATCAGGGTATCTCCCGGAGAAATATATCCTGCAGCTTCCGCATGGTTGATCATTGAAAGTGCCGGGCGGTCTTTTACCGAACCCGCAGGGTTATTGCCTTCCAGCTTGAGCAAAACAGTATTACTGGTATCACCTGGCAGGCGCTGTAGTTTAACCAGCGGGGTATTGCCTACGCAGTCAGCAATTGTTGGATAATCCATAATGCAATAAATTCCAGAAAAATCTCGCGAGATCCAAGTGTACAGCAAGCGGTACTACGCACTAAATACCGTCTACTTTGGTCTACTCCCTACCCAGGTTATTAAAGGAGTTATACCTGAAGCGGTATTATTCAGATGGCTATGCCGCGCTATCTAATCTTGGCAAAGTGAATCTTTGAGCCTCTAAAACGCGCATATTGTGACAAAAAAGAAGCGTTTACTGATAAGTGAATGAGTGCGCTCAGATGTACATGACGGTAAAATGAGGGAAAAATAATCGTACAAGGCCCCTCTTAACATGGCCCCAGGCAACCCTATTCTCTCAATCGAGGAACCAGAGCAACCTCGATCCTTACGAACCCTGGTATTTCGCCTTACTGTAGCACCTGCACTAATTCTGTCCTTGCTCCTCGCTCTCGTTTTCACCCTGCAGCAAATGCACGATCGTCGCCAATTACTATTAAGCCACGGTCGAGCCAGCGCCGAACAGCTAGCTGAACTAATTGAGATGAGCGGGGGCCATCCAGCTGAACTTAGAATGGAATGGCTGCGTAAAAGTTTGCTGGCGCTTATGCTGGAAAAAGATATGGTCAGATCTGTTCATGTCTACTCCACCGAACCCAGCCCCAAGCTAGCCCTCAACCCCAGCACCGGACTCAGCTTACTGGCCAGTGTCGGGCCGCGTCCACGCACCCCCATTAGCAGAGACACCCTTAACAAGCGCGAACCCTTTATTTTTGAAGATGATGAGACCCTTCAGGTTTTACAGCCATTGAAAGGCGATATCACCACCTGCTGGATAAGTATTGAGCTACATCGCCCCTATTTCCTGGTGGGAACTTACCAAGTTTTACTCGTAGGCTTGGTGGGGTTGATTCTCTGTACCCTAGCCGCGCTGGCCTGGTCGGTCATCATGTCTGAGCGCTTTGCTCACAGCCTGATTAGAATGGGACATACTCTGGAGGCGATTGGCAGAGGTGAATTTGATCGACGCACCCATGAAACGGAGAATCGAGAACTCGCTCAACTGGGAAACCAAATTAACGAGATGGCTGAAAACCTGTCCAGTTACCAACAGGAATACAAAGCCAACTTGCTCCAGTCTATGGATGACCTGCGCCAATCCCTGGACAGTATGGAAGAACAAAATATTGAGCTGGACTTAGCACGTAAAAGGGCGCAGGAAGCAAGCAGGATTAAATCGACGTTCCTAGCCAATACCAGTCACGAGATTCGCACACCTTTAAATGGAATTATCGGTTTTACCAACCTGTTGTTAAAAACTGGAATTGATGAGCTACAGCAGGATTACCTGCAAACCATTTTACGCTCATCGGAAAACCTGTTGACTACCATCAACGACATCCTGGACTTTTCCCGCATTGAGTCCGGCAACCTGGTCCTTGACCATATCCCTATGGACCTTGGCTTACTACTTGAAGAGACCCTGCAAATACTGGCCCCAAACGCCTATGAGCACCATCTGGAACTGGTGCCTTTGATCGATTCTCAACTCCCTCCCACTTTAATCGGAGACCCATTACGAATTAAGCAAATACTTACAAACTTGGTGGGTAACGCGGTGCGCAGCTCGGCAAATGGCAATATCCCCGTGCGCTTGTCAGTACATAGCGTTAATAACTCAGAACTTGTACTCCGTATTTCGGTTACCGGCCTGGGTAACCGTATTGACGAGGCTGGTCGCCGTGAAATTGAGAACATCCTCACCAGCAAGTCCCCACAGCTCACCCAACAAATCAGCGCAAATGGTTTAGGGATGTCTATAGCCCGCAGCCTAGTTGAGAGGATGAGCGGCTGCACAGGTATTGAAGAAACAGCCAATGACGGCAGCACCTGTTGGGTGCAAATTTCCCTCCAGGCTGAACGCAATCGAGGCATGTATCCGCGTATTCAATATCCTGGCTGCCGAATTTTACTTGCAGACCCCAACCCAGTTACACGGACCCAGGTAGCCCAGCTACTCAGCCAATGGCAAGTGGAGCCCATAGAACTCGGCGATACCGATACTCTGCAACCGGCAATCGAGCAAATGTGGCGGCACGATGCCCTACCGGATGCGGTTATTATCGATACAGCTACTGCCAAAGGTGATTTTGATAATTTCAGTAGCAAAGTGCAGTCGCTGGTTGATACCTATCAGTGCCGCGTGATCGTACTGGGCCCACCCGCTGAATTGCGTCGCTGCTACGACCAACTACGCACCCGCACTCTCACTTTCCTTAGCAAACCCGTCACCCGAGACAATTTGCTGCGATCCCTGAAACGAGCAGTACCACAGCAGGGGCAGCAGCGGGTTAGTGGCGGGGTACAGGCGCTACCGTGGCCCGCACCACCGCGCGTGCTGGCAGTAGATGACCACGCGGCAAACCGCCGACTGGTCGGCGAACTTCTGCGAGCACAAGATGTAGAAGTCGTTATTGCAGCAAGCGGCGAAGAAGCTCTACAGCTCTGGCAGCAGGGAGCTTTCGACCTGGTGTTTATGGATATTCAAATGCCCGAAATGGATGGTATCGAAGCTACACGTCTGATTCGTGAGCAGGAGACCGGCCGCCGTACTCCAATCATTGCCCTCACCGCCCACGCCGGCGCCGAAGAAAAAGCACGCCTGCTGTCTGCGGGACTGGACGACTACTTAAGCAAGCCTGTTAGCGAGGCCCAGCTCTCCCATATGATCAAGCGCTGGCTTAAGATCATCACTCCCCAGGCCGCAGAAAAAGTGAAGATTGAGGAGATGCGCCTGGTAGACATTGGCGAATGCCTGACCCTCGCCAACGGCGATGCCAAGCTGGCCAGGGACATGCTGCGCATGTTGATTGACGGTCTCAGTTCAGATGAGAGAGAACTGGAAAGGTTGTACAACCTTGGGGATTACAAGGGCATGTTCGAACTCACTCATCGCATGCACGGTGGCTGCTGCTATTGCGGAGTTTCACGCTTGAGAGAATCAACTTGCGTGTTACAAGAGGCATTGCGCACTATCCAAGGGTCCGATGCCCAAGCCTTTGACCAGCGCAAACTCAATGCTGTTCTCAGGGAGATCCGGGCCCTGCGCGAGTGGGCTTCTGAACAAGACTTGGATGCGCTCTTTGGCCTGGAGGTAGTTGCCTAGCAGGATTCAAATACGACGAATGCCAGGGCCGAGTCTTTTTCATCAGACAGGCTGAGGTGGATTCTGTCCACACCAAGTTTTTCGGCCCTCTCCTCAGCTGCACCCGCCAGCACCACCTGCGGTGCAGCTCCCTTGCGGCGACGGACATCGATGTCTTGCCAGGAAACCCCTTCACCAATCCCAGTGCCCAAGGCCTTGGCTACAGCCTCCTTTGCCGCAAATCGCTTGCACAGATATGCAGCACGGATGGGCTCAGCCATAGCATAAAAGTCCTTCCTCTCCGCACTGTTAAGAACACGCTCAACAAAGCGATCACCAAAGCGCTGCCACGCCACCTCGATACGGTCGTAGTTACAAATATCGGTGCCAATACTAACAATCATTTTTTTCCGTAAACCTGTCGAAAAAGCTCTCTGCTCTGCAAAGGCTTATCCCCCAATACTTTCCTCAACAATAATCGTGTAAGGCGCTTTGCAGGTGCTAAAGCTTCACCTGACCAGACACCCCCATTCATAGCGCTGTCCATCCCCAATAGTTCGGCACCTGAAAAAAAACACTCTCCCAGCCTCTCATCTTTGGAGCGGTGAACAGGAATTAAACCCCACTCATCATCCAGGCGATAAACCCCGCCTTCATTTACAAGGTCTCCTTGCGGGCCGCAAATATTGAGGGATGGGCAGGTACCTAGCTCCAGGAGCAGTTGTAACTCAAAGCAACGAAGCGGACCTTCCAGTTCAGCATTGGAGAGTCCCCCCAGCTGGGACAGAGATTCCAGCAGGCTCTGATAAGCTGCAAACAGCGTGTAATGCGCCTCGCCCTCGGGAAGGAGCCTTACCATCAGTTCATTGGCATAAAGGCCCGCATAAACCGCTCGGCTCTTGAGCCATAGTGGTACACCAACATTTTCGGCTGGACCGAGCGTTTTAAGTGAACCCGCTCCCATCAATGTGACAAGCAACGGGGTGAAGGGCTGCAACGCTTGTTGGCGGCGCTGCTTGTCACGGCGGGCCCCACGGGCGACACAGCCCAGCCGGCCGTAATCGGGCGTGAAAAGCTCCAGGATCAAACTGGAGTCTTTATAGGGCCGCGAATGGAGGATATATGCGGGTTGAGGCGGGTGAGGCGTTTTCATAGGTGCAGGGGAAATTGCCCTGATGATTACTCGTCTCTGTAACCGAGACTGCGCAGAGCCCGCTCATCATCAGACCAACCAGATTTCACCTTCACCCACAAATTGAGCATTATCTTGCTATCAAACAAGCGCTCCATATCTTCTCTAGCCTGGCTGCCAATCTGTTTGATTCGCTCGCCCTTATTTCCAATGATGATACGTTTTTGGCCCGCTCGCTCAACCAAAATAGCAGCGCTGATATGCAAGACCTTACCCTCTTGGGCAAACTCCTCTACCTCCACAGTAACTTGGTAGGGAACCTCGGCACCCAATTGACGCATAATCTTTTCACGAACAATTTCTGCTGCGAGAAAGCGCGAGCTGCGGTCGGTCACTTGATCTTCGGGGAAGAAATGCTGCCCCTCAGGCAAGTGCTTCAGAATAACCTCTTCCAAAGTATCCAGATTTACGTTGCGCAAGGCTGATATGGGAACAATTTCAGCTTTTGGATGCTCCTCAGCCAGGGCTTGTAGCTGGGGCAGTAGATCAGCTTTATCCTCGAGCTGATCCACCTTGTTCACGGCGATAATTAATGGGCATTTAATACCGCGCAGCTTATCTGCCACCAACTGGTCTGCCTCACTCCAACGAGTGCGCTCTACAACAAACACCACTACATCCACGTCCCGCGCAGCGCTGGCGGCAGCTCGGTTCATATAGCGGTTAATCGCTTTTTCTTGATCGGAGTGCAAACCCGGAGTATCGACAAAAATAATCTGGTTTGGACCTTCGGTTTTAATACCGAGCATATTGTGGCGGGTGGTCTGCGGCTTGCGCGAAGTAATCGCGAGTTTCTGCCCCAGCAGGTGGTTCAACAGTGTGGATTTTCCCACATTGGGGCGGCCGACAATCGCGACATAGCCACAGCGAGAAGGTTGTTCGCTCAAGAAATTTCTCCGAAAGAGTTGGAGGTCTCCGGGAATCCCCGGAGCCAGAAGCGCCCCCAGTGATACAGGAGGCTGTCATTACGATGCGGGAAATGGATCCGGCGCGTCGTTTCTATTGTAAGGTTAGTCCTGCCCGGTGAGGAGCTTATAAGCTTCCACCGCCGCAGTCTTTTCAGCATTACGGCGACTGCTGGCTTCGCCTTTTACGGGCTGCGTAAGGCCACTGACACGGCACTCCACTACAAAATGCTGTGCGTGTTCAGCGCCAGAAACATCTACGACTTTATATTCCGGCAGAGGCTTTTTACGCGCCTGCAGCCACTCCTGCAAGCGGGTTTTGGGGTCCTTCACGGTTTCTAACGATAAGCCCTGCAAGCGCAATGCAAACCACTCAAGTACCCGGGAGCGCGCAGCCTCCAAACCGGCATCCAGATAGATGGCCCCAATAAGAGCCTCTACGGCATCGGCCAGAATCGATGCCCGACGAAAGCCGCCACTTTTCATTTCACCTTCACCGAGGCGCAGGCAATCACCAATTTCCAGCTCCCGCGCAAGTTTTGCCAGGGTTTCACCGCTAACCAATTGTGCCCTCAAGCGGCTCAACTGCCCCTCGCGCCCGTTGGGGAACTGCTCGTAAAGTGCCGCGCCGATAGTGAACCCGAGTATCGAGTCGCCGAGAAACTCCAGGCGCTCATTATTACGACTCCCATGGGATCGGTGAGTAAGAGCCAACTCAAGCAGCTCGGCCTGATCAAAATCATGGCCGAGGCGCTTGCAAAGGCGTTCCAATAAAAGATCAGTCACGTTTGCGGAATTGCTCCAGATCGATCAGCGCATCACAGCAAAGCTCCGGCTTCGCAGTGTCGAGCTGTTTATTAAACTTCATCACAACATCTACGTTGTATATCAGCGGCTGACGCAGTTCGTAATTGATGCTCACAACAGAACCCTTTGCACCACGAACTACCTGCACAGATTTAGTAGGCTCTCCGCGCACATTGTTTACCAGGAAAAAACGGTTCAGCTCTTTTTTAATCTGACCCGTGGTCATATCTTCCAGGTTTGGGTTTTGACCGAGGGTTTTTAGCCCTTCGTTAACGTAACGAGCATCTACGTAGGCCGGTGCCATCTTGGACACACAGGTCAAAGCAAATCCCAACATCGCGATAATCAGCAGCCAACCCCAGTAGCTCATACCGCGCTGCTGCTGCAGTGAAAGGTTGAGTTTACTACCCATAACTATGCCCTCTATCCTTTATAAATAACCGGGCTAACGCCCGGCTGGTTTCTTTATTGGATTGAGCCTACACGCTTAAAGCTGGGCAAACTGAGCAACTTGTCCCAGTGCATCCAAATGGCGAAAGCTTTGCCGACGATATCCTTCTCTGGGACAAAGCCCCACTCCCGGCTATCGAGGCTGTTATCGCGGTTATCGCCCATCATAAAATAATGCCCTTCCGGCACTACACCACTAAAGTTACTGTACTGCCGGGGGCGGACACTTTTCTGCATCTCGTGGCGATAGCCATCGAGATCTTCCCACATGACTTCTGTTTGCGGGTTACTCGGCGGGATGGCCCGGATCAATTCTTGGCGAGCCATCTCACCGTTGACATAGAGCACATTGTTCTTCAGCTCTATCTTGTCACCGGGTAACCCAATCACCCGTTTGATGTAGTAAGTATCGTTATTGTGGGGTGGAAAGAACACCATGACATCGCCGCGCTTGGGCTCACCCACATCCATCACCTTGGTTCGGGACACTGGCAAGCGCACACCGTAGGCATACTTGTTGACCAGAATAAAGTCCCCGACTTCCAATGTTGGAATCATTGAACCTGAAGGAATCTGGAAGGGCTCGACAATAAAAGAGCGCAGAACAAATACGATCGCCAGAATCGGGAAGAAAGACTTCGCGTACTCGACAACGATCGGATCTTCTTGCTGGTCCCCGACATTCTTCTTGCGTTGACGGGCGAAAAACAGACTGTCAACTAACCAGATTCCGCCACTAATCACAACCAACCACAGCAGAATCAGAGGTAAATTTATATCCATTACTTTTCTCTACTATCCCTTATTTTTCGTCGTGGCGTAGGGCCGAAACCCTACTGATCCACCTTCAGTACCGCCAGGAATGCCTCCTGCGGCACTTCAACACGGCCCAACTGCTTCATTCTGCGCTTACCCGCTTTCTGCTTCTCCAGCAGCTTCTTCTTACGAGTAACATCACCTCCGTAACATTTGGCCGTCACGTTTTTGCGCAGCGCCTTCACCGTAGTTCTCGAAACTACCTGACCACCAATAGCCGCCTGGATCGCCACATCAAACATCTGACGGGGAATCAGCTCTTTCATCTTTTCCGCCATTGCGCGGCCTTTCTGCTGCGCATTATCGCGGTGGACAATCAGCGCCAGAGCATCCACCCGGTCACCATTAATCAGGATATCCAGTCGCACCAACTTAGCCGCTTCAAAGCGGACAAAGCTGTAATCCAAAGAAGCAAAGCCGCGGCTTACGGATTTGAGACGGTCGAAGAAGTCCATAACCACTTCGCTCATCGGCAGTTCATAGCGCAGGGACACTTGTGAACCTACGTATTGCATGTCTTTTTGAATACCGCGTTTTTCCACACACAAAGTGATGACGTTGCCCAAATACTCCTGAGGTACGAGAATATTCACCTCGGCAATCGGCTCCCTCATCTCTTCGATGGAGCCTACATCGGGTAAGCGCGATGGATTATCTACCATCACTATCTCACCGCCTGACTGCTCAACTTCATAAACCACGGTCGGCGCTGTGGTAATCAGATCCAGGTCGTATTCCCGCTCCAGACGCTCCTGGATAATTTCCATATGCAGCATGCCGAGGAAGCCACAACGGAAACCAAAGCCCAGGGCATCGGATGTTTCTGGTTCGTAGAACAGGGAGGCATCGTTCAGCGACAGCTTCTCCAGCGCATCCCGGAAAGCCTCATAATCGTCTGAACTAACCGGGAACAAGCCTGCATAAACCTGGGGCTTAACCTTCTGGAAGCCCGGCAGCATATCAATGTCATCAGCGCCCTTAGCATGGGTCAGCGTATCGCCCACAGGAGCGCCATGAATATCCTTGATCCCTGCCACCACAAAGCCCACTTCACCTGCGCGAAGTACACCGGTTTCGTGGCGCTTGGGTGTAAAGATTCCCACGCTGTCCACAACATGGGCACGGCCGATAGATTTGGTGACAATCTTTTCTTTGGTTTTCAGGGTGCCCTGTACAACACGCACCAAGGAAACAACGCCCAGGTAACTGTCAAACCATGAGTCGATAATCAGCGCCTGTAGAGGAGCATCGACATCGCCTTCAGGCGGTGGTACCAAGCGCACCAGATCTTCCAGTACATCCTCAACACCGAGGCCAGACTTAGCGCTGCAACGAGTCGCTTCGGCGGCATCGATACCGATAATATCTTCAATTTCTTCGGCAACCTTTTCAGGGTCTGCCTGGGGCAAGTCCATCTTGTTCAAGACAGGGATAACTTCCAACCCCTGTTCAATGGCTGTATAGCAGTTGGCAACCGACTGGGCCTCAACGCCCTGGGCGGCATCTACCACCAGTAGCGCGCCTTCACAAGCTGCCAGAGAACGGGACACCTCATAGGAGAAATCCACGTGTCCGGGGGTATCAATAAAGTTCAGCTGATAGGTCTTACCATCGCGCGCTTCATAGTCGAGCGTCACACTCTGCGCCTTGATGGTAATCCCACGCTCGCGCTCCAGCTCCATACTGTCCAGAACCTGTTCAGCCATCTCCCGATCGGAGAGGCCACCACAGTCCTGGATAAAGCGGTCAGCCAGGGTGGATTTCCCGTGGTCGATATGGGCAATAATGGAGAAATTGCGGATATGAGTGAGATCTGTGGCCACTGCGGAATAAAAACCCTTGCAAAATCAATTGATTAGCTGGCTGTAGTGCCAACTGTGTGGCGCAAGTCTAACAGAACTCATGGACAGAGGTGAGAGGTAGGTGGCCCAATGGGCCACCTATCACCGCAAAGCGGTCAGCTTTCAATCTTAATTGTACGGAAAGTGGACTGTCCGGCACGGAAGAAGCGAATCGGCAACAGCTCGTCTTGCGGCAGATCCTTGACCACCGTTTTGTACTCACTGATATCGCCAACTTCCTCAAACCCGAGCTGAGCGATAATGTCGCCGCTGCGCAAACCAGCCTTGGCGCCGGGCTTCCCGGGAATCACCTGCTTCACCAGTACTCCGGTTTCCACATTCCAGCGCTGCTTGAGGACATCGGGAATTTCTTCAACCACAACACCGAGGCGTCCACCTACCGCTGAGCTGGGATAAGCAGCCGCCTGAACGCCCTCCTCACCGGCGCCCGGTAAAGCACCGACAGTGACTCTCACGCGCTCGGATTTACCTTTGCGCATCAACTCCACCTGAGCCTCTGTACCCGGGCGAATTTGACCGACAACATGGGGCAGGTCGCCGTGCACACCAATCTTCTGGCCATGGAAGCGCATTATAATATCGCCGGGAAGAATTCCCGCCTGTGCTGCGGGTGACCCGGGACTTACCTGCTCAATCAGTGCACCAGCAGGCTTTCCAAGCCCCATGGCTTCCGCCATGTCACGATTGACATTGCTGATTCCCACACCGAGCCAGCCACGGTCAACACGACCTTTTTCCTTCAGCTGGGCAACGACGTCCTGGGCAAGACTGGCGGGAATGGCAAAGGAAAGGCCGATAGAGCCACCACTGCGGGTATAGATCTGGGAGTTAATCCCCACTACCTCACCATCCAGGTTAAACAACGGACCACCGGAATTTCCGGGGTTAATTGCCACATCGGTCTGGATAAAAGGAACGTAATTCTCGCGGCTTTCATTGGGAATACTGCGCCCCATCGCACTGATGATCCCGGCACTGGCGGAGTAGTCCAGGCCAAAAGGAGAGCCGATAGCTACGACCCATTCCCCCACCTGCAAATCTTCAGAGTCCCCCCAGCGCACCGCGGAAAGGTCATCCGCTTCAATCTTCAACAGGGCCAGGTCAGAGCGCACATCCTTACCTATAACCTGCGCCTCGTACTCGCGGCGATCGGTAAGTGTCACGGTTACCTGGTCAGCACCGTCAACCACGTGATTGTTGGTCACGATATAGCCATCTTCAGAAATGATAAACCCGGAACCCATACTCGCTACCGGGCGCTGCTGGCGCTGGCGCGGCTCGAAAAGGTGGCGGAAGATATCGGGAATTTCCTGTTGAAGCTGCGGCTGGCTGCTGCGACTAGTGCGGTTGCGATCAACCGTGTTGATTTTGACGACTGCCGGAGAGTTATCTTCGATTAACTCCGTAAGTTCGGGTAGTCCACGAGCACTGGCAGCCCCGGAAACCAACAGACAAAGAACCAGTAGATATTGTGTACAACGTTTAACCATAGGTTTGTTACCCCTAGTGATCCCTTCTAATATGAAACCATTGGATTTTCGAGTCCTTTCAAGGGCGAGCCTTGGCTTGTCCAGCCCCTTAGGGACTCTCAGTAACGACTTAGTGGCGATCTAGTCACCAAAGTTCTACAACAGACTGTAAAACTGTGTAAAGAGTTAACGATGTCCGAAATGCGCCCGCGCCCAGAACGCGGTCAGTTTCACCTGCCCACCGAGCTCTACGGCCAAAGTGTTTTGGGCGCCCCCCTACTCTATTTTCCCGCGCAAACCGGCACCCACCACGGCCTCATAATGGCCGGCACCCACGGAGATGAAGTCGCCGCAGTCGTCGCTCTATCCTGCGCGTTGCGGGCCCTCGCCACCAATTCATTGAGACATCACGTAATCCTCGCTGTCAATCCGGATGGCTGCCAGCTGGGCACCAGGGCCAACGCACGCGGCGTGGATCTCAACCGCAACTTTGCCACTGCAAATTGGGATGGCAGTGGCAATGTCTACCGGTGGAACAGTGCTGCGGAAAAACGCGATGTTCGGTTAAGTACAGGTGATAGCGCCGCCTCTGAACCCGAGACCTCTGCACTTTGCCAGCTGTTTGCAAAGCTGGGACCGACCTGGACCGTTTCCATTCACGAGCCCCTTGCCTGTGTCGAGGACCCCAGCAACAGCCCTCTGGGCATGCAGCTTGCCAGTGATTTCAAGCTGCCTCTGGTTGGAGATGTGGGTTACCAGACCCCAGGATCATTCGGCACCTGGTGCGCAGAACAAACACTGCCCTGCATTACCCTTGAATTCCCCCCAATATCAGCTGATGCGGCAAGTGAAGACTATCTGCAAGCGCTAATCGACCTGCTGACTTACGACCAATAAACTCTACCCGCCTTGAAAAGCAGAGGGGGCTCCACATCGCTGGCCAGCCAGGTGGGCCCATCCAGGTCCAGAAAGCTCGCTCGACTTCCCAAGGGCCAGGCTGCTCGGATAGCCCGAGAGGTACAAAGCATACATCCCAACATAATTTCCAGGCCGAGATCAGTCGCTTCATCTGCCAGTGCCAGGGCCTCGGTAATCCCGCCAGTTTTGTCCAACTTGATATTGACCATCTCATAGCGTTTGAGCAACTTCGGCAGATCTTCCCGAGTATGGCAACTCTCGTCCGCACAAATCGTCAGCGGGTGCTCAAAGCTCTCCAAAAATTCATCTTCACTCGCAGGAAGTGGCTGCTCAAGCATCGCCACCCCCAGCTCGCTTAAATCATGACATCTCTGTAACAAGGTCTCTTTTCGCCATGCCTCATTGGCATCAATCACCAACCTGGCATCCGGTGCTGCAGAGCGTACCGCCGACACCCTTTCTTGCACATGTTGGTCATCAAGTTTCAACTTGAGAACATCAGCTCCCGCCGTCACAGCAATTTTCGCAGCACCAGCCATTGCCTCGGGACTATCAACAACTAATGTCTGTACGGTAGGGAGAAAATCCGGAGCCGGATGTAGACGCCCCGCTTTTCTAGCCTCCCAATCTGCCAGCGCACAATCCAATGCATTTCGCGCCGCTCCGGCAGGCATACGCAGCTGTAATTGCTCTCGGGTCAACCCATCGCTCACCTCTTTGAGCATCGGCTGCAGCTGGTGCAAAACAGAGGCAGCACTTTCTCCATAGCGAGCATAAGGCGTGCACTCACCGACGCCAGAGACTTCACCATCACTAAGCTCCACCACCACAACCTGAGCCTCAGTGCGCGCGCCACGAGAGATGACAAATGCAGTACGTAGAGGCCAGCGCTCATCAAAACAGCGAGCCCTCATTGGCAGAGCCTCCAGGCAATAAAAGGAACTCTCAGTTTAGGTCAGGGAGACGAGGGCTAGCTGGCGAAGGCGGAGGCGACGGACTATTTCTTTTGGGAGGGCTCAATCTGCAGAAGTACAGGGGTGTAGGTGGGGTTTTGCGACTGGGACCTACTGTACCAGCGAACTCCCAAAGCACCGAAGACCAGACCGATCAAGGCCCCGATTACAGCGCCGGGTTCAGCGAAGAGCGAATCCCCAATCAGTGCAACTAGCACCAGGGACATCAAGGGGACGAGGTAAACCAGCAAGGCACTACTGGTCAAGGCATTCTCGGTAATACCAATTACCGCCACATCATCGAGGTGGATTTTATCTGCGGAAAAACCGTTGAGAGCTACTTTAACGCGGGTCGAAGAAGAAAACAGATCGCCCAGCAATCCGGTCCCACAGCTGGACTTGGTAGAACAGCCATTACAGGCGCTACTCTGGGTGGTCTCCACCCAGATAGCATCAGCCTCTATGGCCACCACCCGGCCACGCTCTTGAAGCACCTATATGCTCACTTAGCTCTTTGCGGTAATTGAGCTGGCGACACGGCGCGCTGTAGTTTCGGGGATTTCACCCACCACTGTTACAGTGTAAGCAACGCCTTCAATTTCCAGGCGGTCCATATAGGCTGTTGTGGCTCCGCGGATTGCGCGACCTTTAAAGCCCTCAAGTTCTGGACCGAGGCGCTGGACAAATACAGAAAACACTCCCAGCCCGTCGCTAAACACCATCATATCGCCATCAGATAAGGGCTTGACGGACACTACCCGGAAACCGTCGGGTAACCAGCCCACCTGCCAGCGGCTCTGTGAAGCCGTACACTCATTCCGATTATCGATGCGCCGGGCATTATTGGAGACCGCCTGTAGTGCGGCATCCTCTACAGGGGAGAGATCCAGTTGTACAAACTGGTAACGCTCCAGTACGCGGCCCTGGGTGCTAACCAGCATGGTCTTCAACGGCAGCCCAGTCTGTTTATCGAGACTCACTACCAAGCCCAGGCGATAGCGATCCCTTGGTCGCGCCTCAATCACAACAGCATCGCGATCCGCGATTCGCTCCTCACCCCGCAAGATAAATTGGTAAGCGCGCTGAGCCTGTTGTTGGCCCGCCGAGTTCCATGTTGTAGCACGATTTCTTGGCGAAGCACTGACATCGCAATTTCCGGCACTGCCGTGGCTGATCAACTCTCTAGGCTCACCACTGAGGTAGCGCACGCGCTCTACCTGCTCACCTTCTCGAACCGCGTGAACCACTTGCAAGGTCTCCAGGAGGCCCGCATGCTCAAAGGTCACCAGACCACTGTATTCAAGCTCAGTTACTGCCTTTGCCAACTTGGCTAGCCAATGCTCAACCTCGTTATTACTCACCACACCCGGGCTTACCATGCCGCTCTGCGCTGCAGGGGTGAGGTTAACTACGCCAGATGTCACCGCCTCTTGCGCCGGCACGCCGCCAACAGCACTTTCTGGAGTTGCAGTTGCTGGAACGGCCGGTACCGCAGCGGGACTTTCCACCTCTCCCGAGCCCCCGTCCGTCATAGCAACTTCCACAACAGCCGGGGCTGCTGCGGGAGCAGTACTCATATCGAGATTGATAGTGGTGGGGGCACTGGGCTCTACGCCAGCGTCAACCTGGGCAAATGACATGGGTGCCAATAACGAGGAGGCCAACAGTAGACCGTTGGCCTTGAGAATCCCACTGAGGATTCGGCGCCCCCTGGTTTCGACTTTCGTCACACTACATTCCAACCTGTTCGCCGTAAGTGGCGCGAGCAAAGGGAACCATGCCCTGACTGCCCACATGAGCGGCTTGTTCTGAGTGCTGAATCATTACGCGATTCAGGTGGCGCATCAACTCGGGAGTCGGGGCCTGCTGAATTACGGCCTGCCCCACAACACCGGTGCGTTGTTCCGGCACAAAGCGGGGAGCCGCAGTGCTCACTGAGCGCGTGGAAGGGGCGGGCACATAGAAACCGGAAGGCTGCGGTGCAGACTGAACGACCGGCTGAGCCTCCCGTTCTACCGAAGCTACCGGCTGGTTTGCCCCCTGAATAGCGCTCTGTGGAGAATCTGTCATTTGCTGCACACCCAAAATGGCAGCAAAGGCCACCGTCGCAGCAACAGCACCACGGGACAGCGGACGCCACCAGCGATTGTTGACCAAATTGCCAGCAACCGCAGATCCCCCATTGCCGTTTTGCGACAGAGGCTCTTCCTCATCGATGGCGGCAGAAATACTCGCTGCAAGGCCGATGTCGACCGGCGCGACCTGTTCGCGGCGCATAACACTCGCCGCAAGTTGGTAACGCGACCAGCGCTCACCGAACTCTTCAGAGGCCGCGCTGGCCTTCAGAAGCCGTTGCAGCTCCAGTTCGCTGACTTCGCCATCCATGAGCGCCGAGAGCGACTCGTTAAGACGTTCCTGATGATTCCCGTGGGACATAGGGGTTAACCCTCTTGTGCAATCATTTATTCGGTGCCCACAAGCACCATATTTGGTTACATGTTATGACCGGAGTCTGAGCGGTTGGTTTCCCCGACTGGGAAAATTTTCCGCAATTTTAACCCCTGTCACCCAGTGTTTCCGGCTCGCCGGCCATCACGGCCTGGACTGTCCGGTCTATCGCCTCCCGTGCGCGAAATATTCTAGAGCGCACAGTTCCCACCGGGCATCCCATAACCTCGGCGATTTCCTCGTAGCTCAGTCCCTCAAGCTCTCTCAGCGTTACCGCTGAGCGCAGATCCTCTGGCAGTGCGCGAATAGCGCGATGCACCGCCGCTTCCAGCTGGTCGCGAAACATCTGACTTTCAGGTGTCTCGTTGTCACGCAGCAGGTCAGCGCCCGAGTAAAACTCAGCATCTTCCAGTTCAACATCGGAAGATGGCGGCCGACGACTGCGGGAAACCAGGTGATTCTTGGCGGTATTGATCGCAATCCGATACATCCAGGTGTAAAAAGCACTCTCGCCGCGAAAATTGGCAAGAGCACGATAAGCCTTAATAAAAGCTTCTTGGGTTACATCCTGTACTTCACTGTGGTCCTTAATGAACCGACTCACTACAGCAACAATTTTGTGCTGGTACTTGAGTACAAGAAGGTCAAAAGCGCGTTTGTCCCCTTTTTGTACCCGTTCTACCAGCTCACGGTCACTCGTTGACGCCTGATGCGCTGTCATCCCCAACTCCCATATCCAGCCACACTGCGGGCGCCACAAAATTTAACTGCGGGGCCACCGGCGCAGGCGTTTCTTTTACTGTGTTGATGACAATGACAATAGGACATAAGTTCCACGTCAAATCGACGAATAATCAGGAGGCGCTATACTACGCGACCCTTAAACATAATTGAAATCTATGAATGCCCAGGCAAACTACGACGTTCTCGTAATTGGAAGCGGTGCAGCAGGCCTTACACTGGCCCTGCATCTCGCCTCCCAGTATCGCGTGGCCCTGCTCTCCAAACAGAGATTGCAAGATGGCTCCACCTGGTTCGCCCAGGGAGGCATCGCTGCAGTGCTGGATGAGATGGATTCGGTTGAGTCGCATATTGCAGACACATTAGACGCGGGTGCAGGACTCTGCCACCCCGCTTCAGTGCGCTTTACCGTAGAGGAGAGCACTGCTGCGATCAGCTGGTTAATCGATCAAGGGGTGGACTTCACCCGCGAGGAGCAGGGCTACCACCTCACTAAAGAGGGGGGGCACAGTCACAGGCGCATTATTCATAGCGCTGATGCCACCGGCCAAGCGGTACACAGCACCCTGATCACCAAGGTGCTAAACAGCCCCAATATCGATTGTTTCGAACACCACGTTGCCATCGATCTAATTCGCCAGCCGGATCCAGATAAAGGCCGATTTCGCTGTGCCGGCGCCTACGTACTCAACAAGCGCAACGATGAGGTCGAGCTGATCCAGGCTAAAGCCGTCGTCCTGGCCACCGGGGGGGCCAGCAAGGCCTACCTTTATACCAGCAACCCGGACGGCGCCAGCGGCGATGGAATCGCAATGGCTTGGCGCGCCGGGTGCCGCGTGGCCAATATGGAGTTCAATCAATTTCACCCCACTTGCCTTTACCATCCCAAGGCCAAAGCCCTGCTGGTAACAGAGGCTTTACGCGGTGAAGGCGCTGTACTCAAGCTTCCCGACGGCAGCCGGTTTATGGACCGCTTCGACAAGCGAGGAGAGTTGGCGCCACGGGATATCGTCGCCCGCGCTATCGACCACGAAATGAAGCGGCTGGGGGCAGATTGCCTCTATCTGGACATTTCCCACAAAGATCCTCAGTTTGTACGCGATCACTTCCCAACGGTTTATAACAATTGCCTTCGATATGGCATTGATATCACCCGAGAGCCTATTCCAGTGGTGCCTGCAGCTCACTATACCTGTGGCGGCATTATGGTCGATCGCCATGGGCGTACAGATCTGGACCAGCTCTACGCCATTGGCGAAACGACATTTACCGGCTTACACGGCGCCAACCGCCTTGCCAGTAACTCGCTGTTAGAGTGTCTGGTTTACGCTCGCTCAGCAGCCCTGCATATCGATGAGCACCTGGGTATGGTACAGGCGCCCCGCCCATCTCCTGACTGGGATGCATCGCGAGTCACCGATTCCGATGAAGATGTAGTGATTTCCCATAACTGGGATGAGCTGCGCCGGTTTATGTGGGACTACGTGGGCATTGTGCGCACCCGCAAGCGACTCTTGCGCGCGCAGCACCGAGTAACGTTGCTGCAGAAAGAAATTCGCGAGTTCTACGCCAATTACCGCATCAGCAGCGATCTGGTTGAACTGCGCAATCTCTCCCTGGTATCGGAATTGATTATTCGTTCGGCCCTGGATCGCCGCGAGAGCCGGGGGCTGCACTACTCCCTCGACTACCCCCAACTGCGTGAACTTGCTATGGACACGATTTTGGTGCCAGAGAACTTTGCCGGCCAGCGCCAATTTATTTAACCGACCAGTTTTTAGCCAACTGGGCCCGCCACGGCAACCCAGCTAACTAGCGGGAATAGCGCAGTGCCACTTGTAGCCTGCGCCAATCCTGCGGCGCCAGCATATCCTTGGCCAACACCAAACGGAGCCGGCGCCCAGCCCTGTCCCGACCATTAATCACCACCAACCAAGACCACAACACCAGCTCATTTACAAACTGGAATTCGCGACGATCTGCGCCATCAGGGTGCCAAAACCACCTTCGCTCGCGGGTCGATAAATGGCCTCTCACAGCTTTTACCTTGCGCCACTCTATTCCGGCGTAAACCACAACAAAAAGGCTCGCCAGCCCAGATAATACTGAAGGCAAGTTACACAACCAGACGAGTAAGATCGCCAGAAGGGTGATCAGTAAAAGGAGCAAATGCAAAAGCAAGGAAGGCGCAACGACGCAACTTAGGCGGGCGCTGCGCTCATAAAGCGGGGGTGTCGAGCTATTCCTGGAGTCCGGTGTTGTCACGGATGATCTGCACTATTCGCTTCAAGTCCGGGTCAGCCGGATCTTCTCGACGCAAGAACCAGGCGAACAGATCCTGATCCTGCTCATCGAGCAGGCGGATATAGCGCTGCTGATCCTCTGGCTCCAGGGTCTCGTAAACATTATCCAGAAACGGCAGCAACACCAGATCCAATTCCAACATGCCACGGCGGCTGGCCCAAAACAGGCGGTTGCGATCCATACTTCTTTCCAACCAGATAAAAAGCGCAGTATACCCCCTGCCCCACCAAACTTGAAAAGGGCGCGAAGGACCCCCAAATTATGCCCCGAATACAAATGCAGGTGGCAGGATTATGGATCAGCAACAGTGGCAGGATTTTCTCAGCAACGAGGGCGCCATTTGGGAGGGCAGCAAAGCTCACTTCCCTCTCACCAGTCGCGAAGACCCTCAGAGTTTGCACCTGCTGGACCTGGGCCCAATCGGAGCTATTTCCATTACCGGACCCGACAGCCAGAAGTTCTTACAGGGGCAGCTCACCTGTGACTTGATCAACCTTCCCGATGAACACAGCACCCTGGGAGCTCACTGCAACCCCAAGGGGCGTATGATCAGTGCTTTTAGTGCACTGAAACTTTCGCAAAGTGAATTCATCTTCCGGTTGCCAAAGGATTTGGCCCCCATCGCCCAGCAAGCGCTGGCCAAGTACGCCGTCTTTTTCAAGACAGAGCTGCACGACATCAGTGATGAAACCCACTGGTTAGGCCTGCAGGGGCGCGATGTGGCAGAGCGCACCTCCAAACTGCTGGGCTTCGAGCAACCCTCAGTCGGCGAGGTGAAGCTATTTGACTTCGAAGGAGAGCGCTGCATTGCCCAATGTATTACCGACCTGCAGCTAGCCATCCTGGTACCCACCAGCAAGGTCCAGCAACTGTGGCAAAAGCTATCACCAGAGTGTGAAGCTACCGGCTATGACTGCTGGCAAATGCGCCAAATTGAAGCCGGTATCCCTCAGGTGGACGCCGCCACGACAGAGATGTTTATCCCGCAGATGACCAACCTGCACCTGCTCGGTGGCGTGAGCTTTAAAAAAGGCTGCTATACCGGCCAGGAAGTAATTGCCCGGATGCAATTCCGCGGCGCTGCCAAACGTCGCCTTTACCGGGCCAGCTGCGCTTCGGGGGATCTCCCTGAATCGGGCATGGAGATATTTGGAGATGGAAAGCAAAGTATTGGTAATCTGGTGGAAGCCTGCCATAGCAAAGAAGGCATTCAGCTACTCGCCGTACTCACCATATCCAAAGTGGCCGCAGGTGAAACCTTACACCTGAAAGATGGCCGCACTTTGGATATCGAGGAACTCCCCTACGATGCAGACGCCGATCCGCTAGCCTAAACAGGAAAATTACTTTTAATCAAAAAGGCGACTTTTTAGTCGCCTTTTTTGTTTATGAGTTAACAACCAGAAAGAACCTCTGAAAAGCAAAAAGGTTTGCACCACTCAAAACGCAGCTTACTACCGCTACTATATTTATAGATATTCCCCTAGGCTTCAAAATTCCAGCTTAATAAAGCAGTAGAGGGAGGCAATATTGAAAGAGTTAGACCAACTAATTGTCGTTCTTGAATGCTGCATTATTCTGGCAGGCTTTGCTGCAATAGTTGGCACACTCCAACCCACAAAAGGCAGAAATCTTGGCGAAGGAAGAATTGTATCCCTCGCGATGATTATTTATATCAGTTTGATCAACGCATTACTGGCTGCCTTCACCCTGACTCTATCCAATTTTGATCTCGCTGATCGCACCCTGTGGTCCTTAAGTAGTTTTGCCATGAGTGTGGCTACATCATTCTCTATCGGCTATCTCTGGATAAAGAAACGGCTCAAATCTATCTCTATTGTCGCCAAGATTACCTACTTCCTTCTTTTTGGAATTGCCGGCTCAGTAGTTATTATCAATATCATGAATGCGCTAGGGATTGTCTTCAACAAGGAATATGGGCCGTATTTTTTATCTTTTGTATGCAACCTCTTTGTCGTTGGTTATGCATTTTCAAGACTGCTTATGCGCCCATTGTGGGTAGCTGTTAAAGAAAATGAACTAGGCCGAACCGACAAGGAGAAAACGGTGGCGTCCGGCTGATTTTCAGCTAAAAGTGTGGTGCCAACCATTGGACACCTACACCTAACAATAATTATTAACCATATAGCAAGCGGGCTAAAATAAAGCTAATTGTGAGACGGGAAACAACTTACCAGCTCTCCATTTCACTCATATACTGTTATCAGCTTTCCTATTTAACCTTTCTGCTTAGGGCAATAGCGGAAGATGGAAAAACTGTCGGTACAAATCGATCAATTACTTGTCATTATTGAAATATCCATAGTGTTGGCAGGGTTTGCGGCAATGGTTGCCACATTTCAGTCACGGAAAATAGAGAGTATATCTAGGGGGCATGTGGTGTCCCTGGCCATGATTGTCTATATCAGCCTATTCAGCGCACTGCTCGCCGCCTTTTCTTTGGCACTTTTGAACTTCCGTATCGATGCTGGCTATGTGTGGTCTACAAGCAGCTCCTTGATGGGAATAGCCACCACAGGCTTTATTGTCTATCTGTGGAAAAAAAGACACTTCAAATTTGTGTCTATTGTAATGAAAGTTACCTACTATGGGCTTTTCAGTATCGCTTCATCGGTAGTTATCGTCAGCACCCTCAACGCTACTGGCATATTTTTCGAAAGAGAGTTTGGCCCTTATTTTTTAGCCTATATCTGTAACTTGTTTTTTGTCGGCTTTGCATTTGCCCGGCTATTAATGCGACCTCTTTGGAAGGCCGTTGAAACCAAAAAGAAACACCCTGTGAAGGGCCGCTAATCCAAAACAGAAAAGATTATTGAGCAATTAATATATCACCACTCAACTGGAAATACTTTCTGACTTACTCAAGCCCTATATCCACAGTCAATTCCAACACGATTTTAGCGCCATTTTTTACGCTCAAATGATTTTTACCTATAAATACTAATTTTCTCTATTTACAATCCGGGAGAGCTGAAAACTCTTCTTTTTTTGACTCGTACCACTTCTGCATGGATTCAGGATCCTTCATCAGTTCCTGCATTTTCTTCATAGCCAGTAAGTGTTGGGCATCATTTTTACGATACATCTCGATTCCGTGCATCTTACTGAGTTCCGCCACCTCTTCAAAACTATCCCCGTGAAACTCCAAATCGCAGGCACCCCCCAACTCCTTACAAGTCATCATTTTCATAGCAATATCACCTTAGATTTCATAAGTTATATTTTATCTGACAGATAAATAACTTCAAAAGAGCCAAAAATAGATAATAGCTCTAATTGGCTTTCAAGCCTCGATAGATTTCCATCCCAAAACACTGCCGAAGCAAAGAGTAGACGCATATAGCCACTAAAATTTTTTATCTAAAAGCCAAGAGAAGGATAACAGGAATAGAATTTTTGGCGCTCTGGATAAATACAAACCCAGATAGATAATACCTATCCGGGTTAAGCCACTAAATCTCCACAGCAACCCGCTTCAATTGACTCGCCTCTGGCAAAGTCCATTCAATAGGCTTTTCACCACGTTGCTGCAACCAGTTATTTGCCTGGGAAAAAGGACGGGTTCCAAAGAAACCCCGGTGCGCAGATAGAGGAGAGGGATGTGGAGCACGCAACACTAAATGCTTATTGCGGTCGATAAAGCCTCCCTTCTTTTGGGCATAGCTCCCCCAAAGAACAAAGACTAACCCTTCACGCTGTTCCGCCAGCTTGTGAATCGCCGCATCCGTAAATTGCTCCCAACCCTGCCCTTGGTGGGCGCCGGCCTTGCTGTCCTCAACAGTAAGGGTGGCATTTAGCAAAAGCACGCCCTGCTCTGCCCATGGTTGCAGGCAACCGTGGTGTGCAGGAGGAATACCCATATCGGAGTGCAACTCTTTATAAATATTTTGCAGCGATGGGGGAATGCGTACTCCGGGCATCACAGAAAAGCACAGACCATGGGCTTGGCCAACGCCATGGTATGGGTCCTGACCCAGGATAACAACTTTTACCTGATCAAAAGGTGTGGAGTTAAAGGCATTAAAGATCTGGCCACCAGCTGGGTAGATCTTCTTGCCGGCAGCCTTCTCCCCCTTTAAAAACTGACGCAATTGGGCCATATAGGGTTGGTCAAACTCCCCGCCCAAAACATCGTACCAAGAGGGGTGGATCTTTATTTTGTCCGGAACCGGCATTCTTAAACCTTCAATATCTTTTTAACATAGTGTTGTAACTCGGGCACAACTTCCTCCTCAAACCAGGGCCTGCGACGCAACCACAGGGTGTTGCGCGGGCTTGGATGCGGCAAGGGAAAGTATCCCGCTGGCAGTGCATCGCGGTAATGGCGAACATTCTCGGTAATACTGCCATACCAGTGCGGGAGGTAATGGCGCTGGGCGTATTGTCCCACCAACAGCGACAGTTGCAAGTTGGGTAATTGTGCCATTAGGCGCTGATGCCAGGTGGCGGCACACTCGGGTCGCGGCGGCAGGTCACCGCCCTTGCCGCGCCCAGGGTAACAGAAGCCCATGGGAATAATGGCAATCTGGGACTCGTCGTAAAAGGTGTTCCTATCAATCGCCAGCCAATCTCGCAAGCGATCTCCTGAGGGATCATTCCAGGGAATACTGGTCGCGTGGACCTTGGTGCCCGGGGCCTGGCCGACGATCAGTAAGCGTGCAGACGCTGCAGCCCTCAAGACTGGATTCGGCCCTAGAGGAAGCTGTTCTTCACAGAGGCGACAAGCCCGTATTTCCTCCAGCAGTGCCGGTAACTTCTCAACTACCACCTACTATATGTCCCTATTGTTTACCGTCGGGGAAAGCCAAATGTAACAACCGCGCGCGGCGATCCTGGGGATCACGGGCACGACTGATATTATTGTTATTGAAAACCACAAATATCCCCTGGTTATTTACAGCAACTCCAGACCCCATTCCCCCCAACCGCGACACTTCATAGGCGTGCTCCGGGGATTCTTCAATCTCACGGTAAACCAAGCACCATTCAGCTTGCAAGCTCGGCAGAGCTCTTCTACATACCGCATATGCGTTGCTTTCAAGAGTAAAAAGAGCGCCGTCATGATAATCAAGTCCTCTCAGATTCTCCGGGTGGTCTCCAAAATCCAGCCCCACTACAGAAGGCAAGGAGAAAACTTGAAACTCTCCTTTATTTCCCACCTTTAACAATCCCCTGGGTTCCCGCTCTAAAGCTACCCACAAGTCATCGCCAACCTCAACTATCCCCTCCCCGCCATTATTGTATCTCAGCGAATAACCCAGGTGTTCTATTGCTGATGACCACTTGTTATTAATCCAGCGTGAACTCCCATCTGTGTCCACTTCTGCTATTCGATTGTGGCGTTCACTCAATAAAAATGTACCGTCGTCTCTACAACATATTCCACCAAAACGCATTGCGGATTTAGGCCGCAATAAATCCATAACAAAGTGAGAAACATTATCGGCTACTCCCCTTTTGGGCGGAGGCAGGCCGCTAACTTTCAGGTATTTTTCTAATGTCGCACTCTGACCGTGTAAATTGATTCTATATATTTTTTCCGATTCTTTAGGAGAGATCGTTATTAATTGACCACAAAAACTCAAACCAGATAGACCTACACCCGAGCTATTATCTATCCAGTAATCAGCAATATCTTTAGCCAAAAAAATCTCAGCAGCCATTCCCACGGATGCTAAAAATATGAAATTAATTGCGAGGAAAACTGTCTTGATCATTACATTCCCCATTAAACACAACCCAACTATTCGAACCCCAATAACAGAAAGTCTCTATTGGTATTTAGTCAGATTGATCTGGCAGAGCCAGATGTAATAAGAGTGCTCTGCGATCCTGAGGGTCGTGAATACGGCTGATATTATCATTGTCAAACACAATAAAAACGCCCCGCTCTCCAATAGCCAAACCATCTCCCTTGCCACCGGTCCGCGATACCTCGTAGCCGAGTTCAGAGGAGTTTTCATGTTCCCAGTAATCCAGACACCACTCAGCTTTCAAGCTGGGTAATTCCCTGCGACAAACTGCATAGGCATTAGGTTCCAGGGTCCACAAAGCCCCATCATAGTAATAGAGGCCTGCCATATTTTCCGACTCATCACGAAAATCCAGCCCTTTTACTGGCGGCGGTGTAAAAATCTGTACACTTCCCTTGGGGCCGAGTTTTACCAGGGCACGGGGATCCCGCTCTATAGCCATCCAAAAGTCATCGCCCACCTTCTGCAGCCCTACACCGGAGAGATTGTACCCGTGCATATAGCCTTGGGCTTTAGCCGTGGCCGACCACATATTTTCTAACCAATGCCCCTTTCCCTCCATATTTATTTCGGCTATGCGGTTGTAACGTTCACTCAACAAATAGAATTTATCATCGGCACAGGTGATGGCTTCAAAATCCATCGCTGCAGCTGGGCGAGTAAGTTCCAGTAGAAAATACCATAAATTAGTAGGCCTATCTTTTTTCGGAACCCGGAGCCCAGCCAGCTTGATATAAGGCTCCAAGGTTGCACTCCTATCTCCCAATACTATCTGGTAGATCTCCCTGGATTGCTTATCCGACACCGTAACCATTTTTCCATCGCAAAAACTCAGTCCAGATATGCTTAACCCGGCACTATCATCTACCCAATAATGAGCTATTTTTTTGGCGGGAATAATTTCAGCTGCCAGCCCCAAGGATGACAAGAGCGCACATACGATAGTTAAAAAAATACGCTTAATCACGATCCTTCCAATTTATCGCCAAAGTGATTTAAGAACCGGGAGATTCCCTGCGGCCAACAGACACTACCAAGCTGTAAGATCCCAATAGCTATTGGTACACAGCATAGTTACCCCAATTGCTCTAAACAATTTTAGCGCTAGTGACTAGAAGATATTTTAAAAATGGAGGGACTTGTTGAACGGGAAAGAACTAAAGGGATGGGATTAGCGCCGACTCCCGGAAAGTACGGCGCCAGACAGAGTCAATTATTGCAGCCTACTGACCTCATCTGGCATTGCCAGATGCAACAGCAGCGCGCGCTTGTCGTCAGGCGCCTGGGCACGGCCAACATTATTGTTGTCGAGGATAACGAAAATACCCTGCTCTCCGACTGCCAGCCCCTCGCCCTTTCCATAGCGGGTTTCTTCATAAACCCGCTCGGGAGATTCTTCAAGGGCGCGATAATCCAGGCACCACTCTGCTTCCAGGCTAGGAAGTGCCCTGCGGCACACGGCGTGGGCGTTGCGCTCCAAGGTAAAGAGTGCGCCGTCGTGGTAATCCAATCCCGCCAAGTCCTCTGAACGGCCAGCAAAATCCAGGCCATCTACTTGAGGCAGAGTCAGTGTGCTGGCCTCGCCATCTGCATTAAGCCTCAACAAACCACGGGGTTCGCGCTCCATGGCTATCCAGAAAGTATCGTCGGCTTTCACCAACCCCTCGCTGGAAGCATTGGTCTTCTGTAGAAACCCCTGGGACCTGGCTAATGCCGACCAGCTATGCTCCTGCCAGCGTGCATTTCCCTCGATATCTACGATGGCAATACGGTTGTAATGCTCACTGACCAGATAGACCTGGCCATCGCTACAGGTAACACCTTCAAAGTCCAGATCTCCTGCCGGGCGGAACAACTCCTTGAAGCCTTCCCAAGCACTGACAGGCTCATCCTGCTCCGGTATCCCAAGGCCGCTTAAGCGAAGATGCGATACCAGGTCGGCACTGCCATCGCGAAGTTCAAGCGTGTAGATCTCTTCAGAATTCTTATCGGAGACTGCCAGCAGATCTCCAGAACAGAAACTTAAGCCGGAAATATCCAGGCCTGCACTACTATCAACCCAATAGCTGGCCAGCAACCTAGCCGGGGTAATTTCTGCGGCTATCGCCAGTGGCGACAACAGCACGGATAGAACACTGAAGAGAGTACGCTTGATCACTGCAAAACCAACTAATCGCGGAAGTTATTAAACTGCAATGGCTGTTCCAGCTCTTTACCGCGTAACAAGGCGATCACCTGCTGCAAGTCATCGCGCTTCTTGCCAGTAACACGCACCTGCTCACCCTGAATGGCAGCCTGCACCTTGAGCTTTTCATCTTTGATCAGCTTAACAATCTTTTTTGACAGTTCTTTGTCAAGGCCATTTTTCAGGGTCACGTCCAATTTGACCTGCTTGCCGGATTGCTCTTTATCACCTACATCCATCGCCAGTGGATCGATATCGCATTTGATCAGTGCGCCGCGCAGCATATCCACCATCTGGTCTACCTGCATGTCCACTTCAGCGCGAACTACCAGGGAGAACTCACTCATCTCCACTTCCGCATCCACACCTTTAAAGTCGAAGCGGTTGGTAATAGTGCGATTCACCTGATCCACAGCGTTGGTGAGTTGGTGCTTATCCACTTCAGATACAATGTCAAAAGAAGGCATTAAGTTGTCTGCTCCTATTTCCAGGTTTCCGGAGTAATCTCCGCGTTGTTGTCACTATCAGCGAGCCAGATATGACCATCCTGAATGGTTGCACTCAGGTCCATATTACGCTCAGCCATAGCCGCCAATTGCTCAGTGGCATCAGCGGCTAAATGGTAGACGGTAAGGTTATCAAAGCGCTCCAATTGGCTGGCCTGTTTCTGCCACCAGATTGGTGCTGCACGGCGCCCGTAACTGTATACGATAACGCGCTTCGAGCGGTTGCAGGCTTTGCGAATTCGCTCCTCAGTGGGAAGCCCCACCTCGATCCAGAGATCGATTTCCCCGCTCAGGTTCTTTTGCCAGAGATCCGCTTCCTCATCGGAGGACAATCCCCGGGTAAACTCCAGCGTTTCCGCCGCATTGTGTGCAAAAGCCAGTAGGCGCACCATCATACGCTCATCTGTTTCCGAGGGATGTCGCGCCAAAGTGAGCGGGTGCTCGGCGTAATAATCCCTGTCCATATCGGATATCTGGACTTTGGCCTTAAATATTGTTGCTTTTAGCGCCATTTTGGCTCCATGGTGATGCCTTCTCCAGCGCCGGGAGTCAGGCGGACTATTCTTGATGGGTTCACGTGAGAATAAGGATATTCCGCATGACCTCTGCGCTCCCCAGCGGCTGGCCCTTTTGGCAGAGCTCACTGCTACTGCTGCTGGCAACCACCCTCAGCGGCTGTGGTGTCAACAATATCCCAACCTATGACGAGCAGGTTAAAGCCACCTGGGCCCAGGTTCAAAACCAATACCAGCGCCGTGCCGATCTGGTTCCCAATCTGGTGCAAACCGTAAAAGCTTACGCATCCCACGAACGGGAAACCCTACAAGCCGTCACTGAGGCCAGGGCCAAAGTCAGCTCTCTCCAGGTTGACGGCAACCTTCTCAATGACCCAGCCAAGCTGCAACAGTTCGAAGCAGCACAAGGCCAGCTAACCAGCGCGCTATCCCGCCTTATGTTGGTGGTAGAGCGATACCCCGACCTCAAAGCCAACCAGAACTTCCTCACACTGCAATCTCAGTTAGAGGGCACCGAAAACCGCATCAGTGTCGCGCGCCGGGATTATATCCAGGCTGTAGAGCGCTACAACCGCGAGATTCGCACTTTTCCAGGAAGAATCTGGCATGCCGTGCTCTACAGGGATATGCCGCTTCGAGAAACTTTCGAAGCCACCAGTGAAGATGCCAATAACGCACCTGAGGTCAACTTCCAATAGACAGGCGCCATCGACCCCAAAATGAACCGCCCCAGTCTTGCCATAACCACCCTGATCGCTCTGGTCTGTGCCATAGCAGCCTGGGCCGATGTACAGTTTCCAGCGCTGTCCGGCCGGGTAGTAGATCAGGGAGAGTTGTTAAAGGCCGATGAGAGATACCAACTTACTGAGTTGATACAGCAGTATGAGCGCGACAGCGACAATCAGCTGGTTGTCGCCACCATCCCCGAGCTTCAGGGCATCACTATAGAGGAGTATGCCAACCAACTGGCACGCAAGTGGAAGCTAGGAAAAAAAGACAAAGACAATGGAGTGCTTTTCCTGATTGCGCCCAATGATAGAAAGGTCCGTATCGAAGTCGGCTACGGCCTGGAAGGAGCCCTAACCGATGCATTGGCGGCAAATATTATCCAAACCAAAGTACTGCCAGAGTTTCGCAATGGCGATTTTAGCGGCGGAATCAATGCAGGGGTTCGATCAATTATCGCCGCGACGAAAAATGAATATGTCGCTGAACCCGTAGAAACCAAAGAGGGGCGTCGAATTGCTGTACTGGTAGGCCTGTTCCTTCTGCTGGTCATGCTACACCTCTTCGGCAGTGCCGTACTGGGTTCACCTGCACAGAGCCGCGTTTTTAAGCGGGGGCGCTACGGCGGCTACTATGGTGGAGGTGGATTTGGCGGAGGTCTATCCGGCGGCAGCTCTGGGGGCGGGTTTAGCGGGGGCGGCGGAGGTTTTGGCGGAGGGGGCGCATCGGGAGGATGGTAATGCTCACCAATACTTATCAACGCCAGGTAGCAGAGGCAATCAAGGAAGTAGAGTCCCGCACCGACGCTGAAGTCATGGCTGTGGTCGCCAAGGAAGCCGACAGCTACCTTTATATCTCTACCCTATGGGCCGCATTCCTAACACTGTTAGTCTCCCCCCTGATCGAATTCCTGCCGTTCTGGATCAACCTCCAACAGGCGGTGACGCTTCAGTGGATTTTATTTATTGTCCTGGCAGTAATATTCCGCTGGCGCCCCATCACCATGCGCCTGGTACCAAAGAAAATAAAATTCTGGCGAGCTTCAAATTTAGCCCGCAGGCAATTTCTGGAGCAGGATTTACACGCAACCAAGGACCGACTCGGGCTACTGATATTTGTTTCAGAAGCCGAACACTATGTAGAAATACTGGCCGACAAAGGCATTGCCCAACACATCACCAATGACAACTGGCAGAGAGTAGTGGAAAATTTTGTGCAACAAATCAAGCGGGGAAAAGCTGGAGAGGCATTACTGGCATGTATTGAGCAATGCGGAGATCTACTTCACGAAGCGATACCCACCAGCACCATTAAAGATGAACTGCCGAATCATCTAGTCGTCATCAATTAAATCCCCGTATCCCCCAAAACTGGCAACACCAACTTATTCAAGTTTCAAAACGAAACTCCACGCCATACCAACCTACCCTCATATTGTGACTTGAATCATCAACTAAGCTGCCTAAAGGCATAAAACCCATAAGTAAACTCTGTACAAGAAGATGATTCCGACTAAAACCCTATTGCAGCTTTTCAGTATTACTCTTCTGTTACTGGTATCTGGATTCAGTGCCGCTCTCTGGTCTCAAGAACTACAAAAGAAAAATACGACTTCGACAATCGGGGACGGTAACTTCCCGGGCACTCGTATAGCCTCCCCTCGCCCAAAGCAAGCCACGACCCGCTTCCTGCCAGCATTGGGTAACAGTGATAAATTAACATTTCATGTCGAGCATCAGTGTAGCAACCACATTAGCGATCTCGACGCTCTCAGGGTGGAATGGGCCATCAGTAACCGGCAAGTGAATTTTCCGACTTGGGACCCCAGCAGTACCAAGCCGGAGTCCGAAAAGTTACCAGCTGCCCCCACTGAGGTTGTATTCGTACCTACTATTTATGGCGGAAAAGTAATTTATACAAAGCTGATTGGGAAAATCTATATGGAAGTCAATATAGCCTTCGGTATTGATCTTGAAGTACCAGACTAAATTAACCCCCCTTCAAAAACGAATAAAGTGCAACTGATCAACTCTGCTCAAGCAACACATGACTCCCAAAGCGAAATTTTATTTATCATTCAACAAAATACTTATCAGCCTGGCCCTGATATTATTCAACAGTACATTATCAACAACCAGCAAGGCTGATTTTATCAGTTTAAGTGGCGCTGAGACCGCCAACAATATTGCGGAGATCGATATACAAAAAAATATCCTAAACATTAGATTCGAGATATCAGCAAGCGATGCCAAACTATTTTGGCCAGGAATTGGTGATACACCAGACATTTATCGACTGGCACAATCGGCAAAAACCCAACAATCTTTCGACTTTCAAGTACTCTCTGGAAATAAGAGCATTAAGCCCAAACTCATCTCAATTCGAGTAGCCCAGAGAAAACCTAGAATTTCCCCTTTTGCTGGGAAAACCGATCCCCGCACCGGCATAAAAATGCCGGATTTCCCGGCAGATAAAAAGATTCTTTTAACTCAGCTGAAATATCCAATCGGTGGACTTTCAGTCCTGCAACTAAAACCACCCATCGGTAGTGATAAGCAGGCATCCGTGACAATTGGCTTTACCAGTCGCCACGGGCAAACACCTATCAGCGGCTTTCACTACCTATCCCAACCTGAACCACTCATTATCGACTGGAAAGACCCATGGAATACACATTTTAAGAACACCAATATTAGTCGGCGTAATCGCTACCCTCTAATGTCTTTCCTCTACGTAGAGCCCCGCCAGATACGCCATGAGATACTCGTGCGCACCAAGGACTTACTGGAGTGGACTAATCACCCTTTCGATGCCTGGCAACTATTAACACCAGAAAGTAAGGCCTTCCTGCACCACACAGTACGCAGCTATCTAAATAATAAAAATCCAACTTCTATTGATCAGTCGCCCTCACAGCCGAATAGCATTGAGACTGTTTTTCTTCGCGCAAATAATAGCGGGTACTCACAGATTTCAGAGAATGACACTATTGAAATGGGCTCAGTGATGATTGGCTACCGGGAAAAATTTTCCATCGATGCACTGCCCCGGAGTGTTACCGTAGACTGGAATCTATTCACCGATACGATCAACTCCGTTCCCACCCTAATTCAGGACCCCGCAGGCCCATTTCCCACCCATGTAATTCCCTCATTTCCTGATATTCAGTGGCACAACTACCTATACGATTACCGACCTCCAAATAGCGATCCACTTGTAATAGAAACCCCTAGCCTGGCGGTCCCTATGGCTATCCTATTTTCATTTCTTATTATTACGATAATTGTATTGACGCTATCCACAAAACACTCACTTATAGGCCGCAAGGGTTCAACTATTCTCTATACCGCCATAATAATCTCAGCTGTCGCTTTGTACCTCAATCTTCCAGAAGAATACCGGGTAAACCTCCCAGGAACCGCTAAAAAACGGGACTTGGGCCAAGTAACAGAACAGCTACTGTTAAAAGTTGCAGCCGCATTTAAAGAGCCTCTACCGATCAATCTGGAATTAAAGCTAAAAAACCTGATTACCAAGGAAGGATTCGAAAGTACCTATTCAAATCTGGCACAAATTTATCGCCCCCAAACAACGAGTGGTGGCTTGGGATCAATCAGTGCTATTACAAATCTTAAAGTCGAGTACTCCAGCCAAATTAACCTGAATGGCAACAAAGGATTCCGGTTGATTACAAGTTGGCAGGCGGTAGTAGAGGACCGAAGCTGGGGACAGTTTGAACAAAGACCGCAAGAGACCCGGGCCAATATCGCAATTATCCAGTCTGATAACCACTGGAAAATCGCTGGATTTACGCCCCTATCCGTACGGTAAGAATAAAATAGAGAAATAGCTAGAGCCATGAAAAACAGCACACTCAAGTTGCCCGCAATGATCGCTCTATACCTCCTCATATCCAGCCTCAGCGGGCAAGCACAAGCGCACTTTCTTCTTAACTTCAATGTACGGATTTTCCATATAGAGCACACAGCCAGTGGTGCCAACCTATATATGAGAGTGCCTATGCCCTATTTACTGGCAGATAAAGCAGGAAAGGGGCGCGACCCCTATACAGGCAAACTCCCGCAACCCGCGCCCTATATCAAAAACTCATTGGATCAAGGCGACTTGGTCCATTATGTGGATTTTAAGCAGCTGGAGCTAGCGCCTCTAGGACTCGGTAAAATTGCAGAGAGCGCCACTTTTCTCCGCCGTACTGACAAACAAATAAAAGGCGATGTAAAAGCCGTGCGCTTGTATCGGATAGGAAGTGAACCGGACTTTGCAACGCTGGAGGAGGCACAGCAGGCATTTTTAAAGCAATATTTACCTGAAGATACCAATCAAAGGTTGTATGTGGGTGACACCTTGGTTGATATTCAGATCTTCTACCCTCTGGAAGCTCCCCTTGGAGAATACCAACTATCCAGCTCTCTTAACCCCGGCCTCCCCAACCAGGAAGATACCGCCAACCTGGTACTGGATTACAACCCAGGTAAGACCCAGGTATTTCGCTCACGCGGTCTTATGCAAAAGCCACTACTGATTACCCACTCCTCAATAGACGCTGTGAAGACTTTTCTGGCGGAGGGCATCGCCCATATCCTGAAGGGGTTGGACCACGTGTTGTTTGTACTCTGCCTAAGCCTCGGTGCACTCAGCCTACCGCTACTCTTATGGCGCGCTACCGGCTTTACCATCGGTCACAGTATCACCCTCTCAGCCGGATTCTTTGGCTTTGTCCCCACAGTCAGCTGGTTCGTACCTATGGTAGAAACCGGTATCGCCCTATCCATAATCTATATGGCCTGGATATCACTACACAGGGAAGACACTAAGATAACAGGTAGCGAAAGCACAATTTTTATCGGCACCTGTATGCTCGGCCTGCTCCATGGCCTGGGTTTTTCATTTGTATTATATAAAATACTCCAAGTTGACTCCCCGAATATCTGGCAAAGCCTCTTGTCCTTCAACCTGGGAATAGAAGCCGGGCAAATACTCATAATTCTTGCCATATGGCCCCTTGCCTATTTAGCCAGGCTGTGGAAAAAGGAATGGGAAATCCGGATACGTTATTCTGTTGCTGGACTCTGCAGCGCAATTGCTTTTATTTGGACATTAGATAGAGGATATGAACTTGTTTCGGCAATCTTCTGAACAGGAGAATGAGTTTTCTCTCTGGCTATTACACTCGAGATAATACACCTAAAAATGTCTTGTATTCTCAAGCTCCAGAGGCAAAACTCACTCCAAAATTAACCTCCCTGTCACTACACACGTAATATTGAATAAAAATACAAAGTGCAATAAATCAGGACGTTAAATAATTTAAGATCCAAACCCCTTGGGATGCTGCTTCCCGGCGTCACCTATTACTTCCCAAGAAGCCTTTGAGTCAACCCATAAATGATGAACCACTTTTAGGTTTTCGTTACCATCCACCAAGCTTCCTGCAGGAATGTAAGTATTTAAAGAATCATTCTCTCCGGGCAGAGTCGAACCGCAAGTAGCGCAAAAATTTGTATGCCAATCATGCCCAGGCTTAGACCAATACTTAAGGTTCTCCTTACCTTTAACCCAACTAAACTTCTCGGTAGGCACGATAGCTACAGTAATAGCGCCACTCCCTGTGGAGCGACGGCAGATTGAGCAGTGGCACATATATAAATCTGTGAGGGATTCTTGTATCTCATAAGCTATCTCTCCACAATTGCATTCACCTTTAGTCAAAAAGACACTCCTTTTTTAATAATATAAAGATACAAAGCCCACATATCTGAGACATCTATATCACCTTGTATAGATTTTAACCGATCATAGAGTCCCAAAAGAGCATCTACTCGCACTGAACAATCTCCCCAGCTAATTTTAAGTCCGGCAATAGCTATATGTTCTACAACAAATGTCTCAGGCTGAACTTCCGCTCCAAAGAGATAAAAGGTTATCAGAAAGAACTGGCTTTTGTGGTGCGCATATCTATTTGCACAAACCTTTATCTAACCTGATTTCTCTCATCATTGATTCAAGTTTTCGGTAGCAAGTGGCTAATAGAGGCTGAGTTGAGCAATATATAAAAGTGAGCACCCGCACACTTAGTGTGGTGCTCACTTTCTCACTTGGTGAAAGGATTCTATACAACTTAACAGGTTACTGCGGGATCAACCGGGGCTTCATGTATCGTGAAGACCGGAAATATCATTAAAGAATTTAAATTTAGCAACATGATGATAGATACAGAGAACTAGGCGTAGCTTAGTGTAAATTTTATTTAGGCCTAAGGGCCTCAATAAACTCCGCATCTACCCACATAATTTCAAAATTCGGTGGAGTACAACGCCGACAGTAGAAAAGGTATTTCCCATCGGGCGTTACATATCCACCACCATCTTCCCCTTCTGTATTGATATTATCACCGAAGTTAATAGCCGCGCCCCATGAGCCATCTTGTTGGCGAAAACTGATGTACATATCGCTATCACCATATCCACCCTCTCTTTCACTATCCCAGATAATGTAGGACTCATCAGGAGCAATAAACGGATGAGCAGTCCACTTGCCTGTATTTATCTGCTCTCCAAAAGGTTTTGGCGCTTCACGCTTACCATCTAACAGACGCGAATATCGAAGAATGCCATCTCCATTTGAACCTACTTCATCAAATACAAACGTTCCTTTTGCAGAAGCCGTAAGGCGCATGATACGAAAGTCTTCAAATAGTGGCCCCAGGCTTTTAGGTTCTGACCAACCATTGTCAGTGCGCTCTCTATATCGATTTCTAGAATACATTATTTGACCATCAGGTGAGATAGAGCCACCCCAGGCCACCTCCGATTCATACCAGCGATTACCCTCAAGCTTGAATACAACTTTCGAAGACTCGCCACTTTGGTGATATCTTCTTGTAACGTAGTACTCCTGCATATCAGGCGTGAAGTAGCCACCCCAATCCCGATACTCTTTCGAGGGATTAGGAGCGAATAACTTTGGAGTTAACCCAGGAGGTTTCTGTCCAAGATAGGGCCCTTCAAGAGCTGTCTGTGTATCCTGACTATAACTGTTAACACCCAGGGCTAGCAGTGAGAGTAGAGCAATTGAAATACAAAGGTGCCTCATGACATATCCTTGCTTAAACATGAAGTAATAAGCAACCAATGTATCTATTCAGGCTTTATAACACCTGACGTCCATATGAATTTTGTCTGATTCTTGTGAGAAGAGGTGTGATCCGCAGACTATTTGTATGAAATATACACAAAAGCGACTCTATAGCGAAGGTTCAGACCTCCCTTTTGCCCTCCATATATACTGACCTTGCGGCTCATTTTGTATTGCCAATCCACACCGAGCCCCCAATTACAGAGAGAGTTATCGGGAAACAACGATCTTAAACCTATAGAAATACACCCTCAGATATTCACCTATTCGCTGTAAGTAAATCCACAAGTCTGCCCAAAAGAAATAAATGATAGTGGAAACTGTGAAACAACGAGTACTATTTTCTAATCTCAACCATATGATCAATTTTTATTCTGCGGGATTAAGAATGAGCGATACTTTAGTCCCAATGGCTGCTGCATTTTCTACCAGATAGACATCAATCTGGTAGAAAGTGCAGCTCAATTAGATACATTGCCTGAAATACACTTACTTAGATCTCTACCTATTGAAGTGAGAGCGCTTTCCTTGGTGGGAGGCTTGGTAAGTGATGTCTAGAGGTTGGATTGGGAGAAAGAACCCTGGGCGTTAGGTTCCTAGAGCTAGACAAGCTATTGAATTTACAACATTTAATCAGCTCCGGTGTCAATACTCTATTTGCTGGGTTTCCAGAACTGCTCCTGGGGTTGTAACTTACCCAAATAACAGAGATGCAATGCCAAACAAACTACCTGCCTTTAGCTGACGCAAGTTGAACTGGGTGTTTAACTAGGCCTGTTGAGTTAATGGAATAGCTTCTAGCTTTGCTATTACGTAGCTTGACAGAATCTTCACAACCCCATTGTTAAGCTGCTCATTTCAAACTTGAGTTTTCGAAATGAAAAGGTTATATCAAATTTGTTTTTTTCTGGTAAGTTCAGTATTGGTTATTGCTTGTAGATCATCACATCTAGAGATTTTTCCTGAGTTAACAGACAGCTCTTTGTTGGAAAAAAAATTAACTGTTGCTGAAATGCGAGAAGATGTGGAGGCATTCTACTTGGGGGCTTTAGAAAGACATCCGGCACTAGATCATTATACCGATTTGCAGGAGCTGGAAGAAGCGGTGAGAGACTTACAGCTACAAATCTCTGATTCTATGAATCGACTCCATTTCTATCGAGTTGTAGGGCAACTGGCGCACAAGTTTAATGATGGTCATTCTTTTCTGATATGGCCTTATCAGGAGTATGAAAAACTTATAGCCAGTGGCAAAAAGCCCTTCCCATTGGCTGTTACTTTAACTCCTGATGGTAGTATCGTAACAAAGAATACGTATATAAATGGTAGGCAATCAGTGCCGGCAGGGGCAAGAATTACAGGAATTAATGGTCAAAGTATTCAAACCTTGATGGATCATATGCAGAAGTTTGCAGGTGGGGAGTCTCGCTTTCTAAGAGAGCAAATTATTACTAAACGGTTTGGTGTAATGTTATGGGCTGTCTTTGGGTTTATTGACGATTTTGAATTGAAGTGGCAGGAGCCTGTGAGCCGATCCAATCATACTACCCAGTTACTTTCCAAACAAAACTGGCACCTTCAAGATGAAATTATCAATGGCAGGCAGGACTTCTATTTTAAAGTCATATCAGATGACACTGCTTATCTTCATATAGGCAGCTTTGATGTAGGATTGGACTGGTTTAGCGAGTTTATCGATCAAGCTTTTACTGATATAAAAAATAGAAAAATTACATGCTTGATTATCGATTTGCGCGAAAACTTAGGGGGTAATACTGATAGTGCCACCTATTTATTAAGCTATATTGCCCACAAAGAGTTTCGTATGATTTCTTATATGACAGAAAAATTGAATCAACAAAATCGAGGGCTTTTTAACTATAAGGGAAAAGCTGGAGAATTGATTCAATACGACTGGGATGAATGGCACCGCCCCATAGATAATAATAACTTATTTGAAGGAGAAGTTTATATACTGATTAGCCCGGTTACTTATTCTGCTGCTATCGTATTTTCTAGTGCGGCTCAAGATCATCGATTTGCTACATTGATTGGTCAGAAAACGGAAGGCTACTCTAACCAAACTGCGCAAGGTAACTTGTTTAATTTGCCACATTCACAATTGAGGGCATATATCACTACACGCAAACTGGTAAGGCCCAATGGGGACGATAAAGTTAGCGGTGTAATACCAGATATCCCAGTAACTCCGGATGCAGAAGCTATCGCTGCCGGATATGACTTGGCCATCAACAAAGTGTTATCTTTACGAAATAGTGCTGACTAAGAGGTAATCATGAGCCTGACAGCTTTATTAATTGAAGACAATACAGACATCGCTTGCCAGGTGTGCGACTTTTTAGAGCAACAACTGTTCCAGGTAGACTATGCCAGTAGTGGCAAGATGGGGTATAGCCTGTTTCAACAACATCAATATGATGTAGTATTGCTGGACTTAATGTTGCCTGATATTGATGGTATTAAGTTATGCCGACAGATCAAAACTAATTATGAAGTGAATACCCCGGTGTTGATGCTCACCGCTAGAGATAGTATTTATGACAAAGGGATTGGTTTTGAAGCTGGTGCTGATGATTATCTAACCAAGCCATTTTCATTGGAAGAGGTGGCTATGCGGTGTAAGGCCTTATATCGTCGACATAACCTTTATCGATCTCAAATCCTTAATATTGGAGAATTGTGTATTGATATACGCCAGCATAAAGCTACCCGCCGAGGGCAGACTCTAAAGCTCAGTCGTACAGACTTCAAACTACTATTGTTACTCGCCAAGGCGTTCCCTCAAGCTATGACCCGCTCTGAACTATTAAGTAGAATTTGGGGAGACAATTTTCCTGATAGTGATGTATTACGATCACATATCTATATATTGAGAAGTATATTGGATAAGCCTTTTTCATATAACATGCTAAAAAATATTCATGGGGTTGGATATAAATTAGATGTGCCATATGAATAACCCAGCTCAGTGGCCAAAGAAAGGCATACAGCAGCGCACCTTGTATTTAATTGCAATTTACTCAATTTTTTTGGGTTTGCTTTATAGTCTTGTAATAGTGGCTTATGCTTGGGTAGTAGAAGATAATATTTTTAATAGATTAGTCAATAATGAGGCCGTATATCTCAAGGAAGTCTATAAATCATCTGGAGAAATTACAACTCCAAGATTGCAGTTTATTCAGTTGTATGGAAGTAGAAGTGCTTTGCCAGGCAATATTCCTGTTTTGCTAGAGCAAGATCCAGAAAGAGTTGAATTTGTATTAGATCGAGGCCCAACTCTCCATATCAAACCAGTAATTCTGGGGGAGCTGGAAATGGTATTAGTTGCAGACATTTCCGCTTACGAAGTTAGTACTGATTTTCTACCAGAAGTAACGATATGGCTATCATTGATGCTTGTGTTACTCGTAGTTTTAGGTTTATTGCTGGCCTTCTGGGTATCAAGTTATACTTTAAAGCCTCTACAATCTCTTGCTTATGCAATCTCAAGAAGTAAGCAGCAGCCCATTTCGCCGGGCTTCGCCAGGGCTTACCCTAAAGATGAAATAGGTTATTTGGCAAAGACTTTTGAAGATACCTTATTGTATAAACAAGTCATCTTAAAGCGTGAGTCCGACTTTACTCGGGACATTAGTCATGAACTCAGAACTCCATTGAGTGTATTACGTAATATTATTAGCAAGGTAGCTGGTACTGGCAGAATATCTTTAATGGAGATTGAGAGGCTACAAAAATCTTCATCAGAGATGCAAAGAACTATATCAACTCTGCTGGCTCTGGCAAGGCAGGAGTCACTGGAACGCCAGGAGGTAAGCTTATTGTTTGTACTTGAAAAATCGATATTAAATCATGTACAAGCAAGCCCTGATAGCCTTTTAACTTTTGAACTTCAGGTTTCTGCTGAAGAAAAGGTGCGAGCTAATGAAAATTTGTTGCTGCACCTTTTTACTAACCTCATAGAAAATGCAGATCATTACGCCAGCGACCATAAATTGAGCATTAAATTTTCACAAGGAAATTTACATTTTTCGAATAATATTGATGAGATTCAGCAGAAGTTGATAAAAGATCCTTTTACTGAAAGTGCAAAAAACAAACATAGTTCCGGCTTGGGGCAAGGGCTGTACTTAGTAAAGCGTATTTGTGAAATGTGTTCTTGGCAAGCACGGTATCAATGCGCTCAAAGCAGATTTGAAATAATTATCAGAACTTAAATTAATGGCCACTCCACTCTCTCAAGTTGGATGCCCCAAGGTAGCAGTGGCTCATAACCCTCAACGGATTGACAGTGAGGAATCTGCTCAAGCAACTTGACGTAATACATTTAGGGGGCAAGGCTGTGCATCTTGGCAGTGCGAATCAATCTGAAGTGCAGGCATAATGCTTTAGCGCCATTGACCAAAGATACAAACAGGAAGGTCTTACGAGCCATCACAAAACTGCTTATCTAATCAATCCTCTTCAGGCGTCTTTCCACTTTTTCTCGCCACTCTTGGGAGAGGGGCCGCAATCGATGGACGGCCTCAAGTACTTGTTTGCTAAAAGCATACCCCTTATCAAATAAGGCTCTAAACATGGCATTTACACTGACAGAACCAGGTGCCTCAGCAACTTTACTTAGTTTTTTTCTTGTCCTATATAACCTTCCTCAAGCACCCTAAAATACACACCAGTGTTAAAGTAATCTTTAAATAATTTAACGGTATTATTATTATCTAAAGCCATATTGAGTTTAAAACATGGAATTCTTGGCTGACTTACCTCGAGGAGACAATCGCCTATGCTAAATTGGTCGCCGATAAAGACTTCATCTTCGATAAGCCCAGAGACTGTAAAATTTTCCCCGAAAGTTCCATAGGGTAAATGGCTTTTATACAGGATTTGTTGCCAATAATCATAACTATTGAAGTTAAGGTATCGTCAAGTGTATTGGTTGTCGTTAGGAAGTCATAACTAACATAGATTGATTTGTTCTAGGCTAAATACAGCTAGCACCAAGTGCTTTAACAGTTTTCAACCAGGAGTCCTGTTGATTCTTATCAGACATAATCATTGAACCAAATAAACTAACCTCTGCTTTCGAGAAGCCGCAGTATTGAAGAGTAAATCGATCAAGCTGCTCTAATACTGGCTTTGCTTGTTCTTCTAAATATTCTGTAGGGGCATCCATTGTCAAAATTATTCTTGATGTTTTGCCTTTAAGAAGTTGTATCGGTTCTGCACTACCACTCTCAAATTTAAAGGTAATTCCGGGAAGAAAAGATCGATCAATCAAGCCTTTTAGCTTTCCTGGCAATCCGCCCCACCAAATAGGCGACACCACAACAATATGCTGTGCCCATTTAAGAGCCTCTTGAAATTCAGATAGACAATCCTCCAATACTTGATAATCATCGTACCCAAACTCTAAATTCGAATTGAAGTCCATTTCCGACAGGTTATATCGCCGAACATTAGCCTGTCTCTTTGCTTCAGACTCATAGACATCGCTCAACTGCTTAACAAAACTGTTCTTCTTTGGATTGCCATTTAAAAGTAGGATATTTTTCATCTCGTCATACTATTGCTTAAAGACATGATGAAAAGTCTACCGTCTCCCCTTAAGGGGAGGGTCAAGGCTTTTATGACAGGAATCTATAGACGCAATACATTGATCAACCTTCTCAGCTTTATTAGAAAGTGATTCCAATTCAGCCTCAATTTTTCTTTTTACTTTCTTCAGAAAAACGCTGATTCGAGCCCAATCAACCTCTCCATTATGGTACCGAATAACATCCTTCAACTCAGCCAAAGTCACCCCAAGTACTTTGGCTTCTGAGATCAAAGTAAGAATTTCAACATCTTCTGCCGTATAGACTCTATATCTGCCCTGCCTTTTAGGAACGGCAATAAGGCCTTTTTCCTCATAAAATCTTATCGCTTTTACAGTGAGATTCGTTCTTCTTGACACCTCTCCTATAAACATACAGACCTCCTACCTATGCTCAATTTCCCGTTGAGATTACAGCCTATGAAAAATATTCATCACATGAAAGGAGCCTTCTATGAGTTTGGGACCTTCGCAGCTCTTACGGGTACCTAGTAGAACCCCATAAGAGCCGGGACTCACTTCTTACATTCTCATGCTTTCGGCATAAACATTACGTTGAAGAACGTAAATACGCAATACCGCAAATTAAGAAGAAAGGGCCATCTATCTGGTTTCCTGTGATCAATTCAGACGGGAGAACCTACCTACGTAAATAAACTACTATTAATGGCAGTAACACCCCCTATGCCGCCTCATACGCATCTAGCAGGTATGACTAGTTCTAGACTACCTCTTAATTGATTTTCAATGGCAGTGAGCAATGCCTATTCAAAGGAAGCTTAGAGACTGGTAGATTTTAATCAGAGGTACTTTACTGTATACCAAAAAGCTCTAGCTAAGTAAGTCTGGAGTTGTACCGCTCGCTTTAAGCATGTGGCCTATCCCCATGTCTTTTTGCTTTAAGTTAACGAATAGCTTTGAGGTAAACACACCAAAGGGCATTTGAGCTACTCCTGTCTCTGTACCGGTCGGCGTAACAATGGCATAACTAGGTGTTTTATAAGGCTTAGTCTTTTTACCTTTGGCTTGATTAATGATAACACTCGCCAAGATGCCTCCTTGAACGTTTGCTATATAGCCGTGCTTATTTTCATCCAGAGTAGAGCAATCACCTATCGCATAAAGGTTAGAATAACCCCTAACCCGCATATATTCGTCCACTTTAATTAATCCCATCTTATCTAACACACCGGGTAGTTCTGTTTTTAGAAACTCGGTATTTGGCGACATACCTACACATTCATAAACCAAGTCTGCCTTGAAAGTTTCTTGAGTATTCATAGAACGGTAAATTGCACCTTCTTTAACTAACCGGGTACTGAGATGTACGCTAACGCCTTTAGCCGTAAGCTGTTCTAGCGCCTTGTTCTGAGCTTTAGGCTTAAGATGGCCAAGTAGTACATCTTTAGAATGGACTAACGTCACGGTTTTATTGGGAAAAGCGCTGCTAATTTCCCCGGCCAGCTCCACGCCAACGGTACCGCCTCCTACAATCAAAACTGACTGAGATTTCGCCAGTATTTTTTGCTCATTCCGCATTTCTTGCTCACGCTCGGAAATCGTATAAGCTGATGTAGATTTAGCTATCGGCAAGGTTGGGTAGCGACTGCCTGTCGCGATAACTGCCTGCTTAAAGTGGATCTCTAATCCATTCGATGACTTTGCTATCCGGTCATCCATGGAAACCACATCTGCTTGAACAAAATCGCTCTGAATAAAGTCACGATAATATTTACGTGGATTAGCAGTCAGTAAGTTAGGCGCTATCGCATTACGTAATGTGGCAAAGGTCACTTCAAAATGGTCCTTTCGGTCAACCAATACCACCTGCATACCCTGCTTAGCTAACTTTTGGGCCACAGAAACACCAGCAAAGCCTCCACCAACGATTAACACGTCTGTCCGTTTGATCATAACTCGCCTCAATATCGTTCAGCTGTTTGGATAAAGCGCGACCGCTCGCAATGCCTCACGAACAGGTCACTTCTTGATAAGGAGATAAGGATAAAGTTAGACTTAAGCTAATGATATTAACTATAATCTAAGTTCTTGTTAGCTTTCACCTAACAAGTTGGTTTAGCTGATATCGGGTGATGATACTGCGCAAGCATGAAGTAAAAAGGTGCACGCAGACTCCCAGCTTCTGCTGGTAGAAGAAAAACAAATAACTGGTTTACGTAAAAGCTGCTCATTCAAAATGATCAGCGGTGTTGATGTTGTCCAGTTTGCAAGCACTGGCAAATGGTATCAAGTGCAAATTACTCATGCTGTCAGCACAACAGAAAAGATGCTTCATAAAAGAAAGCCAGTTAATGGCTATTTTCAGTTTAAGATCCTCAAATATGCTGCATCAGAAACTTACCTATATTTTCTCTAAGCTCACGCCACTATGACTTTGGAACAATTACGATATTTTAAGGCGATAGTTGAAGGTGGCTCGCTAAAAGCTGCTGCCCAAACACTTCACCGAACACAGCCCACTATAAGCGCCGCCATCAAGAAATTAGAGGCGGACCTCAATCTACAACTATTTGATCGGGACCAATACAGGAGCACACTCACAGCTGATGGCAAAGCCCTGTATGAACAATCCAAACATGTACTAGCTGAAGCCCACTCGTTTGAGAGCTTAGCTAAACAGCTAGTCGCAGGAGAAGAACTGGAAGTAGGTATTGCGTTTACTTCCGCCATACCAGTCGGCCCAATACTCAGCGCAATCCGTCAGTGCAAAATTGAGTACCCAAAAACACGCTTGGAGGTCTATTCCGAAAATGGCCTTGGGCCACTGGACTTATTGAAGGGAGGCCAGGTTTCCATAGCTATTATTCCGTGGACTGAAACTTACGACCAGCTTGAATCCATTCATCTAATGAATATGAAATTCATTTCTGTGATCGCTGGCGACTCTCCCCTACTTACCCAATACGAGGAAGTCCCAAGGCAGATTATGCTACGCCATCCCCAGGTAATCATCAGTGGTAGGAAGTCATCCACTAAAACCTACGGGGTGCTTGAAGGGGGCGATCAATGGAAAGTCAACGATTTTCCGACTAAAAAAGAAATTATTCTTCAAGGTATGGGTTGGGGTACGCTACCAGAACATATGATAGAAGCGGAGCTTGAACAGGGCTTATTATCTCCCATTGCAGTGGAAGGGATCCCAAAACCGCAAGAACTGGAAGTACGCGTGGCAAGACAAGCTTCTAATCCAATGGGCCCCGTAGCAAGTTACCTTTGGCAATTATTCCTAAACCTTCAGGGTTTTCATTAAAAAAATACTTACGATATTTCTACCAAAATTTTTCAGATTCTTTATGTTTAACATATAGATTCTAAGAATTTGAAGCTGACCTACCAGGTGCTTGTATTTTACGAGAGAAACTCTTTGGTTGAGCTTCATCACACTAGCGCATAGGTAAATAAAAGGCGCTTAAATTATCCTATTAAAAACAATTAAGTTTGTTTCCATATCAAAGATGCGTAAAATCGATAGATCTCTATTAGTATTTTGTCATTTTTGGTTGGGCTTGATTCGACTCTCACCTAAAGAGAAGTACCAGAATTTCCTAAGCGATCTATTCCTTCAAGAGGAGAACGGTAGCGAGATATAAGAATAAGTAAAAGGCGCTGACCCAAGGTGCTACCAACACCCGGGGCCAGCTAACCAAATTGATAACGCAACTATCAAAAGTCGAGTAGACCAAAGGAACTTCCCCTTCGACCTCTCACAGAACCGTACGTGAACCTCTCAATTCATACGGCTCTTCGTATTCAGCACATTTTCAATCTTCCCATTCTCCAGTGTGCAAACAAGCCGCGCATTTGTTGACGAACTTTTCCAATAAAGGCCCAACTCTTGAAACAGCTTCGCTTCAGATGCTTAAACTTCTTCCTGGCCCAACGCATCAGTGTTTGGTCAAGATACTTCTGAAGTCGATAAACACCATATCTCCGCCCAAAGTGACCATAGTAGTTCAGCCAACCCTGTATTGCGGGATTAAGTACTTTTGCCATTTCAGATAGTGATCGATCCACCCAGTTTATTACTCGCCATTGCCTGACCTTATCCTTAATCCTCTTGAAGGCCTTAGGGCTCATTGAAGGACTAAATGCGGTGAAGATCTGTCCTTGGCGATTCCTTGCTTTTCTGGGACCAAATCGAAAGCCCAGAAAGTCAAAGTGGATCACTGGGTGGGAGTCTTTACGATTACTGTTCTTGCAATAGACCTTGCGCGTTTTCTCTGGATGAGCCTCAAGCCCGCAGGTAGTCAAGCGTGCTTTTAGAGCCGCCAGTAAGCGATCCGCCTCTCGAGGATTACGACAATGGTAAACAGCATCATCCGCGTAACGCTCAAAAGGAATATCTCTGTGCGTTCTCACCATCCAGGCGTCCAGCGCGTAGTGCAAAAACAAGTTTGCCAGTAGAGGGCTGATTACACCCCCTTGTGGAGTACCTTGTGTTCGCTCTTCAAGCTGTCCGTCCCGATGTTGTACTGGAGCCGTTAACCAGCGCTGTACATAGAGTCTGACCCACTGATGATTATTATGTTTATCTAATGCCTTCAGCAGGAGTTCGTGATTAATATTGTCAAAGAAACCCTTGATATCTAAATCAACTACCCAGATTCTATCCCAGCATCGTTGTCGAGCTCGGCGCACTGCGTCTATAGCAGATTTGCCTGGCCGATAGCCGTAGGAGTCAGGGTGAAATACCTTCTCCAATTCTGGCTCCAGCAGTTGCTTAGCCACCATTTGCGCAATGCGATCTTCGATTGTGGGGATACCCAGTGGTCGCAGGCTGCCATCGAGTTTCGGAATATCCACTCGTTTGACGGCTGATGGAAAATAGCTGCCAGATGACATCCGATTCCATAGCTTGTACAGGTTTTTGGCGAGATTCGATTCATATTGCTCTATCGTTATCTCATCAATCCCCGCTCCGCCGCCATTGGCCTTGATCTGCTTCCACGCTTCCCAAACCGCTCGCTTGGGAATATTGAATGGCTTTGCGCTAATCGTTAATTCCTCCCCATCTGGGTTGATTACACGGTTAGTCGCCGAATACGACAACCCCTTCGCTCCACGTCCATTACAGCCGCTTCTCCACTACTACGGGCTGTTCCGCCCCTGTGACCAGTCTTGGTACTCAACGTCTTGCAGGGCCTCTACTTGACGCTCTTCCTTAACACCTGGACGACAGGTTCTCCTGTTCCACCCAAAAGCCTGTTGTGTGTTCACGCCACCTCTATGCCGGATGCCACTCGGTCGGTAAACAGGTAACCTCCAAGCTTATCCCCGCACTTAGCCAGTGCACGGGTTTTGACATCATCTTGGTAATACGCTTTCGACACCTCATCAGTGGTTCATTTGCATTCGTCTCTACACAACATACCTGACGTATCTCGTACGCCTTTTCCTCAAGCGCTTCTAACCAAAGCTCTTTACTCCGATCACCTTGAGGGGGTTTGTTATCACTTCCTGCAAAGCGATAACGGAGGGCCGACCTCCATCTCCTGGATAGCACGTATTTTTTTTATTTATAAAAATAAAAAATAAAAAAATACTCAGGACGCACTGGCTATATGCATCATACGCTAGATACCCGCTCGTCTTCAATAAAGTGGAGTAGATTCAGTAGCTTGGGATGTGTCCCCAAGCTCTGGGAGCGTTGCGCTCGCCTTTTCTTCTTCTATGCTTATCGTTCTCGTGCGCCCCCTCTTCTAGCCGCTTCTTTCAATACTCACCCAAGAGAACGCTCTTTCTTGTAGCCTATATCAGTAGGAAATGAATATGTTGATATTGAAACGCCGAATAGGTGAAAACCTACGAATCGGCACCAAAGTTTCGGTTAAGGTATTAGAGGTTAAAGGCAATCAAGTGAAGATGGGGATACATGCCCCCAAGTCCGTACCCGTTCATCGAGAAGAAATATATAGGCGCATCCAAAAGGAATAGATGGTGAACTGCCGAAGCCGTTGAGAAGCAAGTGTTCGGTCTTCCCAGCGGCTTTCCAATTAGTTTATGACCTTTGGAAAGGCCTCGGTTAGCTAAATACTTGCACAAACTAACCAACAACAACTGTCTCTATGTGATATTTGTCAAACTCCAATACGAACTGCATTCAACTGAAACCTTTACAGATGGGGTCGTTGAAGGGCGTATTACATACTATCTGCTTGTATTTAGCATAAGCTTCTGCATTATAATTTCTGGATTGGGGATTCATAAAGCCATGAAGGTAAGTGGAATGATGAACCTCCACTTGCTCTTTCTGCTTCAACGTCTGCATAACCTCTAATACAGAAAAGTGAGGCTCCATCGCCGGGAATATCAAGCGCGTAGAAAATATAGGATCAATTTTGACGTAATGGCGAACTTGTGAACTATAAAATAAAATTGCCCCTGAAACATTACTCAAAGCTTGATGATCAGATAACCTCCATATGGCCGATGCACCAATACTAAAACCTACTAAACTCACATGACCAAATGATGCGCTGATTCGTTCTGATAATTTTTCAACGTATTTATCGAGCCCAACCTTTGATGTAAAGTGTGAATACGCCTCAACTTCACAATCGAAATTCATCAATTCTGAATTATACGGATCAACTATCTCTACACTACCAGGAAGATCAGCTGCAAATCGCTCTAACGCTTTTGTACGACCAAAAATATCTGAAACCAAAATCCAAGCCATAGTTTATTTTTTTCATATAACAAGAAAGAAACGATACACCGACCAGTTATAGTTTAATCTATGCATATTTATCGAGCTCGATACAGTATGTCGTAAAACATCGACCCAACAGCTCGGTTTTATGTACTGTTTTGGATATTCTTTTCAAAGCTCTGTATTCTGGCCTACTGTCAAGCAAATGACACACTATTTCTTTATGCCCCAACTCCTTAGCCCAACCGATCATTGTTTTGAATACTGAGAGTCCAAAACCCCAAAACTGTTGAGATATAACAACAGCCATCTCATAGCCGCTATCATCAGGTTGAATACCACACCACCCAGCTAATACTCCACCAATGTAAATTAGTCGAACACGGCACCCAGGCAGGGAGTCTACTTCTAACTTAAACTTGATCCACTCATTAATACTCTGGACATCAAAGTATTCATGTTTAATTAAGTGCTCCCTAAGTGAATCCTCATTGAGTACAGCTAACAGCTTATCTCGCTTCACTTGGGTTAGCTCCTTAAACTCGATTCTACTCATATTAAAGTAATTTTGACCTTCTCGTTTTGGGGTGGCTTTAAAGACAAAATAGTTTTTGCCTGCTTTGTAAGTTACCCAAGAGTAATTGCGACCGAAAGGTAGGCGCCTATTCAATGGGGAAAGTTTCTTTATTTATTTGAGAAAAAGAATACAGCCGCAGTGCAAAAAAACACACAAATAGGACGTCAACTTCATCACTTTATTAGTCGCTACGGTTTGCTCTCTTGTACTTTTCCTGGTACTCGCGGCGCTGCTTAGTAACTTCATATAATACAATTCCAGAAGTTGTTCCGAGGTTCAGACTTTCAATCATTCCAAACATTGGAATGGATACGCAGAAAGCGCTATTTTCGACTGCAAGATCACTTATACCTCTAGATTCGTTACCAAACCAAACAGCCAGTTTTGGCTGAGTGTAATCAGCCTCATGCAATATAAAGTTGTCTTTTCCTTTTACATGGGGAGAGGTGACAATCGAGATAAATCTATTTTTTGCCAAATGATCCAGGCATTCCTCGGTACTATCAAAACGCTTTACGAAGCTCCATTTGATCGCAGAGACAGATGGTTTTGAGAGTGACTTTCTTTCTCTCATTTCCTGCCATTCATTGGGCAATAGGTTGCGTGGATCAACAATATACGTTTTTTCAACGCCTAACGCATTGACGTTTCTTATGACTGTTCCAATGTTCTTCATATCCATTGGGCACTCGAGAACAGCTATCAGATTTTTACAGCGATAGGGCTTAATTTCATCAGCTCTTTTTCGGGCACCATTTTTATCAATTTCCATATTCTCGAAGACCTTAGATAATTTGTTCACTACTAACATCGCAGTCAGACACAGCCTGGACTGTGTAAATACTAACAACAATAAGCGCAGCAACCTCACAAAATATGTATAATGCTATGTTAATGGCTGCATTACTTAATTAACTATTAAGCTACACCGACGCCCATAAACCGCCTATATAATTAAACGATATTATACCTAGCGCCAAATAATACAGGGTAGTGCCGATGGACAGTTGTACCCAATACTTTTCTCCACCCATCGATTTGCAGTGATAAAACCATACAGCCCCTATGGCTATCAATGGGCCAACAACTCCCCAAAAAATCCATGTAATTATTCCAGGAATAAACTGAACATTGATGGACACTATGTTCAGTATCGTATATAAAATTGTAAATAGTACAGATTTAGTCAAAGGATACTTAATTATTTCCACTCTCTACCTAGACATTTAAACTTGAGCATAGAGCACGCTGTCTAGCCACAACATCAGAAACAGCATGCGCCAGTTATAGGAAGTTAACTCCAAATAACCCATCCGATAGCCACTCCTAAAACCAAGCAGGAAGCTCCTATTTTAACCAGTAAGTTATGCTCTGCTCTATCTTCCATTATGGCGCCCTGAATGTACAAGTTAAGCGCTTTCTCTGCTTCATCTGAAGATGGAAATTCTTTATAGAAATTCAGTAAAGCGTTTTGAACTTTGGGTACCCACAAGGATGGATTATCCTCCTCAGGAGGATAATCTAATACAGCCAAAACATAAGGTGCCTGGGGCTCTACTAGCTTTCCTATTTTCTTAGCTTCATCGTAATACTGAGATATATCCATCGTTGTATCTACGTATACCATTTCAATTAGATGATACCTTTGCAGTCGATTGTACTACCTTGTTAGCCCTAAAACTTCCACCAAGCCTTCCTTTTTGGCTTGGCCAAGGTAACACTTTCAATTGGAGTGCCCTCTGGCAAACCCTGAACTTTTTTATGAAATTGTCCTGATATTGAGAAGTGGACTTCGATATCAGTTATCTCAAAATTTTCTACGTCAATTTCACCACCAAGAAATAGAGGTATCTTAATGCTGTAAATCATATATTTAGAAAGTGACTTACCTGATTCAATCAAGCTACGTACAAATTTTGCCCCCATAAAACCGCTAACAAATTCAGAGTCTTGTAATTTTGAGAGAAACTCTTCTCCATCTTTTGCGATGAACTCGACTTGGCAAAGTGTAGTACTCAAAAACTCCACTTCATTGGTTTTTACGTTTTGAATAAACGCATCGCCAAGAGCGGTAATAACTATAGGTAACTTACCCTTACCAATAAGCCATTCCCAATCGGATAGAAGGTCTCCCTGGTTAATATGAGAAAAATTTACTGTTAAATCATTTAATGTCATGAGAATATTTTTACTAGTTAGCGCTTGCGAACCGGAGTGGAGATCAAAACTACGAAGCAGCGGATCATGGCCTACTCTGTTAGATCACCACTCCCTCATTTTTCCATCATTTGCCATATAACTATTGACCAAGCTTTCAGAAAGGCTTGCAACTCTCATAACCTCCTCCTCTGTCAGTTCTCTACCTAAATTTAATTTAAGCTGAGAAAATGCCTTCGAGTCTTCACAAATCACGTTTGGCATAGACGATATTGCTGCCCATTCAATTTCGTGACCTGGTATATTTGTAGTAGCCTCATATGCATCAACTACCCATCCACACCCCAATCGAATTGCAATTAACCCACTTTCGACAGCTCTTTTATCATCTTCTGGAGTTAGATTTTTTGGGTGAATATACACCCATTGGCGAACATCCTCGACAGCCTTTTTCTTTATCGCTTTTAATGCAGCCTCTCCACCGACTTTATACTGAAGGTACTCAAGAAGCCCCTCTACACATGAATAGGCTTCTGGTTAAAGCTGATCATACTGATCATCAATAATAAATTCACATTCATCAATTAGCTCTTTGAGCTGCTTTTTATCAAAATAATTTAATTCCGAGTAATCCTTAATATCTAGGACCGATGGAAGCTCCATATATACCCCTCAAATCTAACATTTATATAATAGCTATCCAAACCACTATTATCTTTACTACGGTTTCAAATGTAAATTCACTCCTCACATTTACTTTTAATTATGAAGCCGATAAGGTAAACACAAATGGGACCATAGAGCTAAATAAAAAATGCGTTCTATATGGCCACTATCACAAGCACCAAATAAATATCTAACTCTTTGATTTTAAACTTATGACTCTAATGAACTTAGTTTCTTCATAAACTGAACTCGCTCAACTACCACCGCCAAGTCGCCGCTATATACGGCCCATGCTGAGTAATATCATAAGCAAAACGCCCATCAGAAAGTCGATCGGAATAATCAATACTGTAATACTGATACCCAAAACGCAGTGAACTGGTTTTCCAGGCGCGCCAGTCGAATCCGGCTAGTAGATTCCACTGTAAGTCATCACCCCCAGCGCCAAAGCCTCCCAGTTCCGTACGTACAGCAATGGTTAGGCATTCAGTAATTCCGATTGCACCTCGCGCAGATAACGTAGGTTCCCACCAACTCTGTTTGCCTCCAAGGCGATTCCTGAACTCTGGTCTGGGGCCTATATTAATTCCCGCTCGTGCTTTCACTTTCTGCTTTAATCGGTTCCAGCGCAAACCCGCTCCCACATCAACAAAGTACTTTCGTCCACTATTAGCCAGGTTCCCTTCTAAAACCCTGTAACCCGCCAGGGCATTTATCCAGCCCTGGCGAGCATCCACTTCTACATCAATATCTATATCGATATCCAGTTGTGGGTTTCGCGGCGGGGTTATGGTTGCTCCCTTATCCAATCTGAGGTGCACATAGTAGAGATCCGCCACTACCCCAAAGCGCCCTTTCCAGGCTTCCAGGCGCACAGAAAATGCAGCGTTGAGGAGCTCCAGGGTTTTGCTTAAATCCAGATCAATATCGACACTGGTGTCAGCGACAGTGGAAGTCCCTTTAGTGCGAAGCGGGAGGAAAAGATAGGGAGTGGCAAGGAAGCGCCAGTCATCGGGCTCTTTGGAAGTTAGGCTGGCAGCTGTTGCAGGCTCCGAACTTTGCGCAGCGGCGGTACAGGAGATAAAGCTACAGAGCGCCAGCGCCAATATTTGCCTTGCGCTTTTCGCTTTCGCCTGTCCCTGTTTCATAGCAGCAACCGCTCCAAATCATTCGAGGCTCGATAGAGCACCAATGAATAAGGATAGATAGAGCTGAGGGAAGTTTCAGAGTGAGGAAATCTGCGGCATAGGGGGAGGAAATACTGCCGGGCAGGTCAAACTACCCGGCAGTGAGAAGCGATTAGTCGTTCGCTTCAGGGCGCATATGCGGGAACAGCAGTACGTCGCGAATCGACGGAGAGTTGGTAAACAGCATTACCAGACGGTCGATACCGATGCCCTCACCAGCGGTGGGCGGTAGGCCGTATTCCAGCGCGCGGATATAGTCGGCGTCGTAATGCATGGCTTCGTCGTCACCGGCATCTTTCTCCGCAACCTGGGCTTTGAAGCGCTCGGCCTGATCTTCCGCGTCGTTCAACTCGGAGAAACCATTGGCTATCTCGCGGCCGCCTACGAAGAATTCAAAGCGGTCGGTGACAAACGGATTGTCATCGTTACGGCGAGCCAACGGAGACACTTCGGTTGGGTACTCAGTGATAAAGGTCGGCTGGTCGAGACGATGCTCTACAGTCTTCTCGAAAATCTCGATCTGTACCTTACCCAGGCCCCAGCTGTCTTTCAGCGGGATTTCCAGCTTCTCAGCTACCGCGCGGGCGGATTCGATATTGTCGATATCGGCCGCAGTGAGTTCCGGGTTGTAGTGCAGGATGGAGTCGAACACAGACAAACGCGCGAACGGCTTGGAGAAGTCGTAGCTGCTGTCCTGGTATTCCACAGTAGTGGAGCCCAGTACATCTTCACAGATACCGCGCAGCATCTTCTCAGTGAGGTCCATCAGGTCGTTGTAGTCCGCGTACGCCTGGTAGAACTCAAGCATGGTGAATTCGGGGTTGTGGCGTGTGGACAGACCTTCGTTGCGGAAGTTGCGGTTAATCTCGTAAACCCGCTCAAAACCACCCACAACCAGACGCTTCAGGTACAGCTCCGGGGCAATACGCAGGTACATATCGATATCCAGCGCATTGTGGTGGGTAACGAACGGACGCGCGCTGGCACCACCGGGAATAACCTGCAACATGGGCGTTTCCACTTCCATAAACTGCTGGCCGTTGAGGAAGTCGCGGATGTACTCGATCACTTTGGAGCGCACGCGGAACACTTCGCGGGCTTCCGGCGTCGCGATCAGGTCCACGTAGCGCTGGCGATAACGCATTTCCTGATCGGCAATGCCGTGGAATTTTTCCGGCAGCGGGCGCAGCGCTTTGGTCAGCAGGCTGTACTCTTCACAGTTGACGTAGAGGTCGCCCTTACCAGATTTGTGCAGGGTGCCTTTTACGCCGACGATATCGCCGATATCCCAGGCACCGAAGCGCTCTTTAATATCTTTCTGTGCCGCTTTATCGGCGTATAGCTGGATGCGGTCAGATACATCCTGGATCACCATAAAGGGTCCGCGTTTAGCCAGGATTCGCCCTGCTACGCACGCCCGTTTACCCAGTTCTTCCAGCTCCTCTTTCTGTTTATCGCCGAACTCAGCTTGCAGGTCGGCAGCGAGGTTCTCGCGGCGAAAACTGTTGGGGAAAGCATTGCCCTTCTCGCGCAGAGCGGAAAGCTTGGTGCGGCGCTCGGCGATCAGTTTGTTTTCGTCTTGCTGGATATCAGTCATGGTGATCTATCAGTTTTGTGATTGATATTGCCCCTCATCGACGAGGGGCGCGGTGAGAGTGGAGACTTTAAATCAGAGGCCGGCTTTTAGGCTGGCTTCGATAAATTGGTCCAGGTCTCCGTCCAGTACTGCCTGGCAGTTGCTGGTCTGGACATTGGTGCGCAGGTCCTTGATACGCTGGTCGTCCAACACGTAAGAGCGGATCTGGCTGCCCCAACCGATGTCGGCCTTGCTGTCTTCCATGGCCTGCTTCTCTGCGTTGCGCTTGAGCATTTCCTGCTCGTACATTTTTGCGCGCAGCATTTTCCAGGCTTTATCGCGGTTCTGGTGCTGGGAGCGCTCGCTCTGGCACTGCACGACGATACCGGATTCTGTGTGGGTCAAACGCACCGCAGAATCGGTTTTGTTCACGTGCTGACCACCGGCGCCGGACGCGCGGTAGGTGTCTTCACGCACCTGGGACTTGTCGATTTCAATCTCGATATTGTCATCGATTTCCGGTGACACAAATACCGAGCTAAAAGAAGTGTGACGGCGGTTGCCGGAATCAAACGGCGATTTGCGCACCAGGCGGTGTACACCGGTTTCTGTGCGCAGCCATCCGAACGCGTGGTCGCCGGCGAAATGCACAGTGGCACTTTTGATACCGGCCACTTCCCCCGCGGAGACCTCTTCCAAGGTGGTCTTGAAGCCGTGGGCCTCACCCCAGCGCAGGTACATACGCAGGATCATTTCCGCCCAGTCCTGGGCCTCGGTACCACCGGAGCCGGCCTGGATATCCAGATAGGCGTTGTTCTCATCGTTCTCGCCGGAGAACATACGGCGGAATTCCAGAATCCCCAGCTGCTGCTGGAGGCCTTCGATCTCAGTGGAGACCTCCCCTACGGAGTCCTCATCATTTTCCTCAACTGCCATTTCCAGCAGCTCGCGGCAATCGGCGATGCCGGAGTCGAGATTTTCGATGGTATTGACCACCGTTTCCAGGGAAGAGCGCTCGCGCCCCAGTTCCTGTGCGCGGTTGGGGTCGTCCCAAACGCTCGGCTCAGCCAGCTCCAGCTCTACTTCGGTAAGGCGTTCTTTCTTGCTGGCGTAGTCAAAGATACCCCCTAAGAACGTCAGTGCGCTCTTCGAGGTCTTTTAATTGATTGATGAGGGGATTGATTTCCATGAACTTTCGGTGTCCGGACAAAATAAAAAGCGGCGCGCATTCTACCGCAGCGCGCGGGGGTCCTTCCAGTCAGATAGGGGCTGATATGGCGGCAAATCCTCTACTAGGCGGTCTGTCCCGATAGCTTTTCCAGGATTGCGCAGTCCGGGGACTCATTGCCGGCGCAACTATCGGCAAAGGCCCGCAAGGTTGCGCGCATCCCCAGCAGGGTCTGCAACTGCTCTTCGAGCTGCCCGAGCTTGTGATTGACCAGGTCTTTGGTCTCGCGGCTGTGGCGCTCCGGGTTATCCCGCAACCCCAGTAACGCCCGGACTTCCTCAGTGGTAAAGCCACAGGCCCGCGCGCGGCGCACAAAGCAGAGGGTTTCGACATCGGCAGTGGAGTAATCCCGATAGCCATTAGCAGAGCGGCCGGGCACCACCAGGCCAATATTTTCGTAGTGCCGCAGGGCCTTGGCACTGAGGCCCGAATTCTCTGCGGCCTGGGAAATGTTCACGATTACCCCACTTAAGATTTCAACTCAGGCACTGTTGTCCCGACAGGCAGCAAACTGATACTGCACTTTCTCGGCGGGGCTATATCCCAGCTCAATTGAGGCATCCAGGGCATCCATACCGATCAGGTGCATCAGGATATCTCCTGTGGGTGCGCCACATACGGCGGGGAACATCCTGTCGGTGCGGACTCCACAGCGGGACTCCTGCACCTTTACCCCATTGTCACTCAACTTGGCCTGACTCTGCTGAAGGGTCATACCACCCCCTTCACACTGCTTGCTGCCACTGCCGCGGTAAATCCACACCATTTCCCCTGGCCTCATAGTCGCTGCAGGAGGCGTGGGTGCGACTTCGGGCTCCGCCGCGCCGGGTGTGTTCTCAACCTCGTTCTCCATCGCTTTCTCCTCCCTCGACTGGCCGCAAGCCGCCACTGAGATAATCAGGGCCCATACCCATAAGAATGACAACCGTTTTTTCAACACAGAACATCCTCCATAAAGCGATAAATAGCCGTGTCAGGATAACGCCAACCAGGCTCCCACCGATAGCATCAAAGTACCAGAAATCCGATTAACCAAACGCACATTTTCAGACCGCTCCAACAATCGACTCAGGGCCTGGCCGCCACCGGCATAAATCAGCAGGCACAACGCCTCCAAAAGCAGCAATATCGCCAGCAAGACTGAAAGCTGGGGTATCAAAGGTTTGGTATCGTTAATAAATGGCGGTAATAACGCAATAAAAAACGCCCAGCCCTTGGGGTTAGCCACAGCTGTAACAAAACCCTGTAGTGCCAGCGCTCTTCGCGATGGTCGGCTAGCGTCGACCGTATCACCCTGATCCATCAGAGCCAGCTGCCCCCGGGAGCGCCACATCTGCACGCCTATCCAGGCCAAATAGGCGGCCCCGCAGTATTTGAACAGCTGAAATAAAGTCGGATACTGAACCATCAATACCGCAGCACCGAGTGCAGAGGTAATCGCCACCGACGCAACACCGATCAACTCTCCCACCATCATCCATAGAGTCTGACGCACGCCCAGGGTAATTCCCAGACTGAGCGATAGCATCATGCAGAGCCCCGGTGTGACCGAGGCAAAGAAGCTTGCGGGAACAAAGAGTGCCAGTGTCGATAATTCCATTGATATTCCTAGTGGTGAGTACCGCTGTGGTTGCCGTAGTGACTGACCAGCATCCCCGCCAGCATCAAACCACAGCCAATTAACTCCGTGGTATTGAGCATTTCATTGAGGAATAGCCAGCCCGCCGCCAGGGCAAAAACTGCCTCCAGGCTCATAATTACGGTAGCGTGAGAAGGCGCGGCGTAGCGTTGGGCCAAGAGCTGGAAAGTAAACGCCAGTGCCGTGGAGAAAATCATCATATAGGCAATAGGCCAAGCCGCATCGATCGCCGATTGCAGTGTCGCCTCTTCGGTAAATAGCGAAGCTACGGCGGACAAAAGGCCACACACCAGGAACTGGATACAGGCCAGCCGCAGGGCATCGTAGCGTTTTACCAATCGATCCGCCGTCAATACCTGAATGGCAAAAACAAAGGCGCTGGCAAATACCATTAAGTCGCCCACCAGCTGGGATTCTTCACTGAAGTCCGCCAACCAATAGAGACCGAACAAAGCGAGACCAATTCCCATCCAGGTCCAGCGATTGGTTTTATGCCCCAGGGACAAACCGATTACAGGCACCAGCAGTAAATAAAAACCGGTAATAAATCCAGCGCGGCCGGCAGTGGTATACAGCAGGCTCACCTGTTGCAGTGCCGCGCCTAGAAACAGCCAAAAACCCAACAGTGCGCCACCGGGCAGGCAGGCGCGCCAGGTGTGATTCACCGATTGCCCTTCGGCTTCACCGGGCTGGGCATCGCGACGGGAGGACAACCAGTAAACGATGGGGATCAGGATTAAACCGCCGAGAATAAAACGCCATGCGTTAAATGCCAGCGGCTCAATATCCGCCATGGCAATCTTTTGTGGCACAAAGGCAACGCCCCAGAAGAGAGCGGCTAATAACAGTAGGACTTCGGCCTGGACTTGTTTACGTTTCACTACTTTTTACTTCCAAACAACTTGGGAGCTGTTGCAAAAAACTCCGTGTTTTTCCCAACAGCCAAATACAAAGTGCGCCCTATACCGCTTCTAACAGGCTCACCATTAATTGCAGGGATTCCCGCCCGCGAAATTCATTAACATCGAGCTTAAAAGCCAAGCGCACTCTTTCCGTGGGCTGCGGCCACTGCTCGGTGTCCACATTAAAAGCAATAGCATCCAGCGCCAGTTGCGGCGCCTGGGGCGGCGCCACCACCATTTTTAAATGGCGCTCGCCGACGATGCGCTGTTGCAGCAACAGGAATTCACCGTCGAATACCGGCTCTGGAAACGCCTGTCCCCAGGGCGCACAAGCGCGCAACATGGCTGCCGTGTGCAAAGTGTAATCCCCAGATTCCAACTCACCGTCAGAGTCGATAACCGCGTGCAGCTGGTTTTCATTCAGGCGGTTGCGCACCACCTGCTCAAAAGCCTTACGGAAAGCCTCCAGGTTTTCCTGGGGTAAGCTCAGCCCCGCCGCCATGGCGTGGCCACCGAACTTGCTGATCAGGTCCGGGTGAGAGGCGGCTACGTCACTCAGGGCATCGCGAATATGCAGCCTGGGAATCGAACGCGCAGAGCCCTTCACGAGGCCGTTATCACCCTCAGCAAATGCGATCACCGGGCGGTGGAATTTCTCTTTGATGCGGCTGGCCAAAATACCCACCACACCTTGATGCCAGTTGGCATCGTACAGACACAAACTCCAGGGAATTTCGCCCTCCAGGCGCAACTCATCCAGGGCCGCCATTGCCTCCCGCTGCATCCCCTGCTCGATCGCTTTGCGATCCCGGTTCAGGGCGTCCAGCTCGCCGGCCAGCTCCCGCGCCTCAGTGGGATCGCGGGTGAGCAGGCAGCGGATACCGGTGCCGATATCGTCGAGACGACCAGCCGCATTAATTCGCGGCCCCAAAATAAAACCAATATCTGTGGTAGAGAGCCTGCGCTGGTCGCGCCCGGCAACCTCCATCAGGGCGGCAATACCGGGCCGGCAGCGGCCGGCACGGATACGGGCGATGCCCTGGTGAACCAGAATCCGGTTGTTGTGATCCAGCGGGACCAGGTCGGCCACTGTACCCAAGGCGACCAAATCCAGGTATTCGGCCATATTGGGCGGGGCGATACCGCTCTGCTCAAACCACCCACTCTGCTGTAGGGCCGTGCGCAAACGGCTGAGCAGATAAAAGATCACCCCCACCCCAGCGAGATTCTTGCTGGGAAAGTCACAGTCCGGCTGGTTCGGGTTTACGATGGCATCCGCCTGCGGCAGCTCACTGCCGGGCAGGTGGTGATCCGTCACAATCACTTTCATACCAGCAGCTTTTGCCGCTGCCACGCCCTCGATACTGCTGATACCGTTATCTACGGTGATCAGCAGATCGGGCTGATAATCTTTGGCTACCTCGACAATTTCTGGAGTCAGCCCGTAGCCGAAGTCAAAGCGGTTCGGCACCAGGTACTCCACTCCCGGCGCGCCCATTGCACCTAGGGCCAACACCCCCAAGGTGCTGCTGGTGGCTCCATCCGCATCGAAATCCCCCACGATAAGGATTTTCTTTTGCCCGTGGATAGCATCCACCAGCATGGCAACGGCAGCCTCCAGCCCTCGCATACTCTGTGGGCTCTGTAGTTGAGAGAGGCTGTGATCCAGCGCTTCTTCGCTGACAATCCCCCGCCCCAACAGGACACGCTGCAATATTTTTGGTGTTTCAGAAGCAAAACGGCCAGTAGACAAATCCACTGGCCGCCGCTGAATTTTTGTACTCAATGTATTTCTCAGCAAACTAATAGCTAATCGGTTGCCGCTTATTGCACGACAGTGTGCCGATTAGCTGCCTTCTGACAGCATCGTCGCCATATAGTCGTGTACTTGGGACAAGTTATTGGGCAATACCTTGAAGCGCTCCTCCCGCTGCCAGAGATCCTGCATATGAGTCGGCAGGGGAATCTCTTTTTCTGGCAGGGCCTGGGCCACGGCATCGGGGAATTTTGCCGGGTGTGCGGTAGATAAGCAAACCATGGGCTGTTCGGTAGAGTGACGTACCTGTCGTGCGGCTTCAACCCCGATAGCTGTATGCGGATCGAGCAGATATTCGCAGGAGCTGAAGGTCTCGCCAATCACTTCAACCGTGCGCTTGTCATCCACCCGGCTGGAGGAGAAAACCTCCCTCGCTTTGCCCAGGGCCGATTCACCCAAATGCATGGGCTGGCTGCGATCCGCCAGCAATTCAGCAACCGACGCGCCATCGCGACCGTAGAGATCAAACAGCAATCGCTCAAAGTTGCTCGACACCATAATATCCATACTGGGAGACAAGCTGTGCACCAGTGGTTTGGGAGTGTGGTCATTGCCGCTGATGCAACGATGCAGAATATCGTTGGCATTGGTCGCAATTATCAATTGGTCGATAGGCAATCCCATCTGCCTCGCCAGGTAACCGGCAAAAATATCGCCAAAATTACCGGTGGGCACGGAGAAATTAACGGTTTTATCCGGCGCCCCCAGGCGCAGGGCAGCATAAAAGTAATAGACGATCTGCGCCATAATCCGCGCCCAGTTAATGGAATTAACCGCTACCAGGCGGCGTCCATCGGGCAGGAATGATTGATCGGCAAAACTCGCTTTCACCATATTCTGGCAATCGTCGAAATTACCTTCGAGAGCGATATTAAATACGTTGTCCGACTGCACTGTGGTCATCTGGCGTCGCTGGACTTCAGACACACGGTTATGGGGGTGCAGAATAAAAATATCGATATTGTCGCAGTGGCGGCAACCTTCGATCGCGGCCGAACCGGTATCCCCAGAAGTTGCCCCCATAACCACCACTCTCTCACCACGCTTTTTCAGCAGGTGATCAAAGAGTTGACCGAGGAACTGTAAGGCAAAATCTTTGAATGCCAGGGTGGGCCCATGAAACAACTCGAGCACCCACTCATTGGTGTCTGTCTGCACCAGCGGGGCAATAGCTTTGTGGCGGAAGTGCTTGTAGGAGCGTCCGATAATACCGCTCAGCTCTTCATCACTGAGATCATCCCCCACAAACGGCTGGATAATGCGAAAGGCCAGCTGCTCGTAATCGAGCCCCGCCATAGAGGCAATTTCCTCGCGAGAAAACTTCGGCAAAGTCTCGGGAACATAGAGGCCTCCATCGCTGGCAAGGCCTGTTAGTACGGTATCGGCGAAGGAGAGAGACGGCGCGCTGCCGCGTGTGCTGACAAATTTCACAGTATTTCTTGGCTCTTATCGCTGGCTGGGGAGTTTATTGATTGGGGCACCGAGCCCGGGGTTATGTCACTCGGCGCCCGCGGGGTTTATCCGAGGCTCTCGACACGAATCCTGACGACTTCACCTTCGACCGTTTCCAACGCCTCTATTTGTGCAACCGCTTGGCGGAGGCTGGCTTCATCGGCCCGGCTGGTCAAAATCACCACCGGGACAAGTGCCTCACCTTCAACCGGTTCGTGCTGGATCAGAGCCTCGATGCTGATGCCTTGATCACTGCAAATGGTGGCCACCTGAGACATAACACCGGGCTTGTCGTGGGCGGCGATACGCAGGTAATAACTGGTAATAACATCTTCTTCCGGTAGAACCTGGGTTCCCCCTTGGTTCGCAAGAGCGACACCCGCTGCCGGCACTCTGTGCTCCGGCTTGGCCTCAAGAGTGCGGGCCACATCAACAAGATCGGCAATCACTGCCGATGCCGTGGCTTCATCGCCCGCACCAGCGCCGTAATACAGGGTTGGTCCCACAGCATCGCCGCTGACCAGCACCGCATTCATAACGCCGTTTACGTTGGCGATCAGGCGGCGCTGGGGGATTAAGGTCGGGTGCACCCGCAACTCCACGCCCTTGTCGGTGCGACGCGCAATCCCCAGATGCTTGATACGGTATCCCAGCTCATCGGCGTAGCGAATATCTTCACTACAGATCCGGCTGATGCCTTCGGTGTACACCTTGTCAAAAGCGAGCGGCATAGCAAATGCCAGGGAAGCCATAATCACCAGCTTGTGAGCAGCATCGATACCTTCCACATCAAAAGTGGGGTCCGCTTCTGCATATCCTAATGCTTGGGCCTGGGCCAGAGCTTCATCAAAGCTCCGCCCTTTTTCCCGCATCTCAGTGAGGATGTAATTGCCGGTGCCATTAATAATTCCGGCGAGCCACTGCACCTGGTTGCCCACCAATCCTTCGCGCAGGGATTTAATAATAGGAATACCGCCAGCTACTGCCGCCTCATAGGCAATAGTGACATTGTGCTTTGCGGCCAGCTCAAACAGCTCGTTGCCGTGTTCGGCAATCAACGCCTTGTTAGCGGTGACAACATGCTTGCCATTTTCAATCGCTGTGCGCACCAGCTCCTTGGCTACCGTAGTACCACCGATAAGCTCCACCAAAATATCCACGTTGGGATTATTGGCGACATCGAAAATTTCCCGGGTAACGTTTATCTGGCTGGTATCACAGTGTGCGTTATCGCGGCGCGCACCTATTTGCTCAATGACCAGGGCGCGACCGCAACGGGCTGCAATTTCCCGCCCATTGCGCGCCAATACATTCACCGTTCCACTGCCGACAGTACCCAGGCCACAGATACCGATCCGCACGGCACGGGGTGCCTTTTTTACAACCACCTGAGCCTCCGCCTCCGCAGTCTCTTCCACTGTTGCGCTCACAATGTTCCTCCGCGCAACTATAAGGGCAGCGAACCAGACCGGGATCTACCCCGATTACATAGAAAGTGCCACCACAGGAAGTCGCGCAATAAATGCAAATAAAATTGACAAAAGATCATCAACCTTACCGAGCGGAACGTAAAAAAGTCAATATAATTGCGCCATAAAGGCACCGCTTCCAGCTAGAGTAGAGTCGAAACTTCTGTCACCCAAAATCACCTCTTGAAACCAACAGCGTCCTCAGTAGATGCTATAGAAGCATCTACTAGCATCAGGTAACAGCAACCTGCGAAATTGCATCCACCGCGCCTTTGCACAAAATAGGGGCGTACTGAATCCGGACTCAGATAGTGGTCGAGTAATGAAGAAAACCCTAATCCTTTATACAGGCGGAACCCTGGGAATGCGCCGAGGCGAATCGGGCTATGTGCCTGACGCCGACTTGGAAGGCGCTCTGGGCCGCCTCTTACAAGATGTTATCGGCCAGCTTCCACAATACGATTTCCAGGCACTCGACCCCCTGCTGGATAGCGCCAATATGCGACCAAAGGACTGGTATCACATTGCCAGCCTGATACGCGACAACTATAGCCAGTACTCAGGCTTTTTGGTGTTGCACGGCACTGACACCATGGCCTACACCGCCTCAGCACTGTCCTTTGCCCTGCAAGGCATAGAAAAGCTTGTGGTCGTCACCGGTTCCCAGATTCCCTTGCGGGAGATGCGTAGCGACGCCTATAACAACTTAATTGCGGCGCTATTATTAAGCGGCTCCGACGATATCAGGGAGGTTTGCCTCTACTTCAACGGCAAACTTCTACGCGGCAACCGTGCAGTGAAGGTCAGTTCTGGCTCACTGGATGCTTTTAGCAGCCCCAATTACCCCTGTCTCGGGGAAGTGGGTATCCAGGTCAATATCGACCACAACGCCCTGCTGGTGCCCACCGGTGAACCGCAGTTTCAGATTCCCACCAATGCCAATGGCGGAGTGATTTTACTGAAACTATTTCCCGGTATATCTCCCTCACTGATTGAGAAAATTTTAGAGAGCCGCCCCAAGGGCCTGATTATTGAAACATACGGCACCGGCAATGCACCGACTGACGACATTGCATTTACTGAGCAGCTTGAGAAGGCTTCAAAGCTCGGCACTATTTGTGTAGCAGTGTCCCAGTGTTTGGAACACCAGGTGGATCTGGGTAAATACGCTGCGGGCTCCGCACTGCTTGATGCCGGTGTTATAGGTGGTCTGGATATGACCAGCGAAGCCTGTTTTGTAAAGCTCAACCACCTGTTGGCAATGGGCCATTCCGATACGGAAATTAAAACCCTATTACAGCGCCCGTTGTGCGGTGAGTGCAATCACCCCAACTGATAGAAACTGAAACTATTGGCGAGGCCATATGGCTTCGCCTTTTAAAAGGGATCGAGTGATTAACAGGGATTGAAGGGATAACCTCTATCCAGAAGCAAAATACCGATGAGCAATGATTTTTCGCAAAACCTCCGCCTTCTGTGCAGCTTCTACCCATCCATAGCCGAGGTGTGCCGGCGAATTGGGGTGAATCGTGCCCAGTTCAATAAATATCTCAACGGTAACACTCAGCCCTCCCAGTATACCCTGGGAAAGATATGTCATTTTTTTGGCGTAGAGCCCCATGAAATCGTGATGCCCCACGAGCAATTCAGCCAAATTGTTCGCGTGCGCAGCGCACCCGTCTCCGACAGCCTCCCCGCCAGGCCCTACAATCGCGATATTGATATTCTGATGCGGGAGTCCCAGGGGCGGGCCGATAAATATTTAGGCTTCTATTTCGAGTACCACTACTCCATGACCTTCTCCGACCATATTATTCGCAGCCTGCTGCATATTGAGTCGGATGGTGATGGGTATTATTTTCAGCGCTTCGAACGTATGCGCTACCCGGATAGGGATGAGTGGTATAAATCCCGCTATAAAGGCATGCTGCTCTTTCTTGCCGATCGTATTTTTTTGGTCGGCTATGAATCCTTGACTCACAATGAAATCGCACAAACTATTTTATACCCTACTTATAAAAGCCGGGTCAGCTATCTATCCGGATTAAAGCTGGGAGCATCCGCCAGTGACAGGCGTGAGCCAGTCTGCACAAAAGTGGTTCTCGAATCTCTCGGTCGCAACATCAGCATAAAAAATGCACTGAAACTATGTGGTGTTTTTGGTCCTGAGTCCGAAGAGATAAACAAAAATATTCGCGAGAATATTCGCGCAACCTCTACAGAGGGGCCGCAGAGTTTCTTTGCGACACCACTCTAAAAATACTTCCCAATTAATTACTAAATTACCCCAACACGAGGCTTGCGGGAGGTGGGGATATTACCTCACCCCACACAGGCCCATACGATGAAGAGAAGAGAAACTGATGACCAACGATTTCCACACACTCAAACCAATGCCGGTTTTTAGTGCAGGTGCAGAAACCCGCTTGGAGAAAGACTTATTGGGTGAGCGCGAAGTACCGGCCGATGTCTATTTTGGCATTCAAACTTTGCGCGCTTTGGAAAATTTCCAGATTACCGGAATTACCCTGAATCACTTCCCCAATCTGGTAAAAGCACTGGCGATGGTAAAAAAAGCTGCAGCCAGCGCCAATGGACAGCTCGGCTACCTGGAGCCCAAACTGCAAGATGCCATTGCCACTGCTTGTGACGAGATTATCGATGGCAAACTGCACGATCAATTTTTGGTAGATATGATTCAGGGCGGCGCCGGCACTTCTACCAATATGAATGCCAATGAGGTGATTGCCAACCGCGCGCTGGAATTACTCGGTCACAACAAAGCCGAGTACAAAAAAGTACACCCCAACAACCATGTAAACCTGTCGCAATCTACCAATGATGTTTATCCAACCTCGATAAACCTGGCCATTCTGCTCAGCTACAGCGACCTGGTTCAGTCCATGGAGAGCTTGTGCGTTGAGTTCGACAAGAAGGCCAAAGAATTTGCCTCAGTAATTAAAATGGGGCGCACCCAGCTGCAAGATGCGGTACCTATGACCCTGGGCCAGGAGTTTGCCGCCTTCGCCGCTACTGTGCGCGAAGATGTCGATAGAGTTAAGGAGCTGGTCGCTCTATTCAAAGAGATCAATATGGGTGGTACCGCGATCGGCACCGGTATTAATACCGATCCGGAATATCGCCAGCTGGTTGTTAACGCACTGTCAGAAATTTCCGGCATCGATTTCGTCTGCGCAGAAAACCTGGTGGAAGCCACTTCCGACATGGGCGCCTTCGTAATGTTCTCCGGCGTAATGAAACGCATCGCCGTTAAGATCTCGAAAATTTGCAGCGATTTACGCCTGATTTCCAGCGGTCCTCGCGCTGGCCTCAATGAAATTAACCTGCCGCCGATGCAACCCGGCTCATCCATTATGCCCGGCAAGGTCAACCCGGTTATTCCCGAAGTGGTTAACCAGGTCGCCTACCAGGTGATCGGCAACGACCTCACGATTACCCTGGCTGCTGAATCCGGTCAGTTGCAGCTCAATGTAATGGAGCCAGTGATCGCCTTTAACCTGCTACAGTCCATGCGCCTGATGACCCAAGCCATGACCACGCTTGCGGAGCGCTGTGTGAGCGGCATCACTGCCAACGAAGAGCACTGCCTGCAACTGGTTGAGAACAGCATCGGCCTGATTACTGCGGTCAACCCGTTTATTGGCTATGAAAATGCCACCCGCATCGCCAAGCAGGCACTAATTACCGGAGCCAGTGTGAAGCAGTTAATTCTTGATGAGGGGTTACTGAGTGAGGAGGAACTGAACGATATCCTCGCGCCAGAGAATATGACTCAGCCGAGAAAAGTAGAAATTAAAAATCCTGCTTAAAAACAAAAACCGGCGGCCTCTCGGCAGCCGGTTTTTTAGCTATCAGCCGGGCTTAAATTCCCAGCTCTTTAAGCAGGCGATCCGGTGGTAAGTAACCGGGAACAACCCGGCCATCTTCCATCACGATAGTCGGCGTACCGCGCACATCGATAGCCTCGTTGCCCAACTTGTATTGAGCTGCCACCGGGTTTGTCTTACAGACATCCAAAGGCACGTTTTCACGGTTCTTAAGTGCAGTCAGCGTCTTGTTGCTGTCTTCCGCACACCATGCAGTTGCCAGTTTGCGATATCCCAGGGAGTTAAGACCACCGCGCGGGAACGCCAGGTAGCGCACTTCGATACCGCGCTTGTTCAACTCGGGCACATCCTGGTGCAGCTTGCGGCAGTAACCGCAGTCCACATCGGTAAATACATAAACGCTTGCCTTGGTTTCACCTTTCGGGGAGAAGACAATCATATCTTCTGTATCAAGGGCGCCCATAACCGCAGCGCGGCGCGTCGCTCTACGCTGCTCGGAAAGGTTGGCAACACCGCCAGCCTTCACCTGGTAGAGATCGCCATAAACAAAGTGATTGCCATCAGCAGAGACGAACAGGGTCGTGTTGCCATCATCGACATCCACTTCGTAAAGCCCCTCAATTGGACTCTCCCGCACCTCTCCATAGGTTGCTTTGGGATTACTCGCCTCAAGGCGTGTCTTGATGGTTTTTACAACGTTGGTATCGACTTCTGCCAACGCTGCAGAGCCCACCAGACTGAGTAGCGCGCCAGCGATTGCCAGCGGCTTCTTGATAAGCGTCATTACCAATTGCTCCTTAAATTCTCATTGGGCTTCGACTTAATCATCGGCCTTCAGTTCCAGCCAGTATGGCAGCTCTTTGCCGCTGCGAACCTAATTGGCACGTTTTAACATATCCAGTCACCTTGGACTACGCAAAACACCGCAAGACGTGAGCGCTTTAGCGAAATTGACTGTATCCCCGCGCCAGGGCAAGCCCGTGTCCATTTATGTCAGTTAAGGCAAGCAGGCCCCATCTGGGACACTAAATAAGCTGCTCCTAACCCACATACAAAAAAGGCCGAAGCGTACGCTTCGGCCTTTTTCTGCGATCAAGGAGAGCTTAGTTGAGCTTCTCTTTGATACGTGCAGCTTTACCAGTCAGGCTGCGGAGGTAGTACAGCTTGGCCTGACGCACGTCACCGCGACGCTTAACCTTGAGGCTGTCAACCATCGGGCTGTGAGTCTGGAAAGTACGCTCAACGCCAACACCGTGGGAAATTTTACGCACGGTGAAGGAGGAGTTCAGACCACGGTTGCGCTTACCGATAACCACGCCTTCGAACGCCTGCAGACGCTCACGGTTGCCCTCTTTTACTTTTACCTGAACGATTACAGTGTCGCCCGGTGCGAAGGGAGGTACTTCGCTCTTCAGCTGTTCCTGCTCCAGCTGCTGGATAATTTTGTTAGTCATTTGGATCGCTCCCAAATACAGATTGTGTAGCTTCTCAGCTAGTTCACCGAACTACTCGCGCCTCCCGGCGAATTCGGCCTCAATTTTCTTCGAGCTTCTGTTCCCGCTGGATCTCATCCAACAACAACTTCTGCTCATCGCTCAGCGCCAACCCTTGCAATAAGTCCGGGCGTCGCTGTTGCGTGCGCGCCAATGCCTGTTTCAGGCGCCAGCGGCGTATTCTTTCATGGTTGCCGGAAAGCAAAACTTCCGGTACCGCTACTCCCCGATATTGTTCCGGTCGGGTGTAGTGTGGGCAGTCCAGCAGGCCAGAGGAGAAAGAGTCCTCAACCGCCGATTGGTTGTGTCCAAGTGCGCCGGGAATCAAGCGGGTAATAGCATCCACCATCACCATAGCAGCCAGTTCGCCACCGCTGAGGACATAGTCACCAATGGACCACTCCTCGTCGATCATAGATTCGACGATACGCTCATCCACACCTTCGTAGCGCCCCGCCAACAACACCAGGTTGCCAGCTGCAGACAGCTGCTCCACTCCACCCTGATCGAGCTGTCGACCCTGGGGAGACATGTAGATACTGCGTACAGATTCACCGTCTTCACCAGCCCAAGCTCGAGCAGCCTCGAGAGCCTGGTAAAGGGGCTCAGCCAACATCACCATTCCCGGTCCGCCGCCGTAAGGGCGATCGTCCACAGTCCGGTGCCTGTCACTGGTAAAGTCCCGAGGATTCCAACAGCGAACTTCTAAAAGGCCATCTTTCACAGCCCGTCCACTGACGCCATACTCGGTCAATGCGGCAAACATTTCCGGAAAAATGCTTACCAGAGCGATTCGTTTTGTCATCGCTCCTACGCCTTAAAAAGCCGGGTCCCAGTCGACGGTTATTACACCGACTTCCAGGTCAATATTGGTAATAAACTGATCAGGTAGATAGGGAATCAAGCGCTCGCGCTTATCCGCTCCACCGCGCACCACCATTACATCGTTGGCGCCAGTTTCCATCATGCGAGCAACGGTACCAAAGTCGTGATCTTCGCCATCGAAATGGCTGACAACCTTTAACCCTTCGAGCTGGTGCCAGTAATACTCACCATGCTCAAGCTCAGGCATCAGTTCACGAGCTACAGCAATATCGCGCTGGCAAAGTCGAGCCGCCAAATCGCGGTCATCAATGCCTTTCACATGCACAATCAAGCCCTTGCCGTGACGCTTACCAGCGTCAATTTCGAGAGCTTCCCAACCTTTCGGCCCCTGCAAGCGCCAATTAGGGAACTGCAGGATGTTGTCCATCGGCTCGGTATAGGAGTGAACCTTGACCCAGCCGCGCACACCATAAACGGTAGTAACGCGCCCAACCGTGACCAACTCTTCGGAAGGTTTTCCGTTATCTGTCACAGGAGCACCACTTACGCGCAAATTAAGCAGATTCTTTCAGAAGCTTGCCGACGCGGTCAGAAACCTGTGCGCCACGACCCAGCCAGAAATCAACACGCTCGCGATCAACACGCAGACGCTCTTCCTGACCACGGGCAACCGGGTTGAAGAAACCAACACGCTCAATAAAACGACCGTCGCGAGATTTGCGGCTGTCGGTAACGGTCAGATGATAAAACGGGCGCTTTTTAGCACCACCACGGGCCAAACGAATGGTTACCATGTAACTTTCCTATAGGTTCAACACTAGGCAACCGCACTAAGCAGTCACCACAACAACTTTTTACCGGCAGCAGGGCCGGCAGAAAGGCGGCGTATTCTAATGTACCACCCCAGATTTGTATAGGGTCGCCAAGCCGCCCGGAGAACCGTGGTTCTCTACTTCTTTTTGAGGCCCGGTGGCAGGCCTCCGGGCATACCGCCCATACCGCCAGGCATACCACCGCCCATACCGGGCAGGCCGCCGAGGCCGCGCATCATTTTACCCATGCCGCCGCCTTTGAGCTTCTTCATCATCTTGCCCATCTGCTTGTGCTGCTTGAGCAGGCGATTCAAGTCCTGCAGCTGGGTGCCGGAACCGGCAACGATGCGGCGCTTGCGCGAACCGTTAAGAAGGTCAGGATTGCGGCGCTCGGCCGGCGTCATGGAGGAAATCAGGGCGTCCATACGCTTAAATTCTTTGCCCATATCGGCCTGTTGTGCGGCCTGCGCCACACCGCCCATGCCGGGCATTTTCTCCAACAGGGAGCCAAAGCCACCCATGTTTTGCATTTGCTGCAGCTGATCGCGCAGGTCTTCCAGGTCAAAGCCTTTACCCTTCTGGACCTTCTTAACCAGCTTTTCGGCTTTCTCTTTATCGATCTTCTGCTCTGCTTCTTCAATCAGAGACAGAATGTCGCCCATGCCCAGGATACGGGAGGCGATACGATCCGGGTGGAAGGTTTCCAGGGCGTCGGTCTTTTCACCAACACCAATAAACTTAATTGGCTTGCCGGTGACGTGGCGCACGGAGAGAGCGGCACCACCACGGGCATCGCCATCGGCCTTGGTGAGAATCACACCGGTCAGCGGCAGTGCATCATTAAAGGCACTTGCGGTATTTACCGCATCCTGACCGATCATTGCATCGATCACGAACAGGGTTTCAGCTGGGGCCAACTCGCTGTGCAGCTCACGGATTTCATCCATCAGCTCGGAGTCCACATGCAGTCGACCAGCAGTATCCACAATCAGCACATCGGCAAATTGTTTGCGGGCAGCGTCCACAGCACCCCTGGCAATATCCAGCGGCTTTTGCTCGGCAGTAGAGGGATAGAATTGCGCCCCCACTTCGCCGGCCAGGGTCTCCAGCTGTTTGATTGCAGCGGGGCGGTAGACGTCCGCACTCACCACCATGACTTTTTTCTTTTCACGCTCCTGCAGGTATTTGGCCAGCTTGGCCACACTGGTGGTTTTACCAGCGCCCTGGAGACCCGCCATCAGGATTACCGCCGGAGGTTGTACGGCGAGGTTGAGAGGCTCTGCAGCCGCACCCATCACCTTAACCAGCTCATCCTGAACAATCTTGACGAACTGCTGGCCCGGGTTGAGAGCCTTGCTAACCTTCTGTCCTACCGCAGCGGTGCGCACTTGCTGAACAAATGCCTTAACCACTGGCAGAGCGACATCCGCCTCCAACAGCGCCTTGCGCACTTCGCGCAAAGTATCGCGGATATTGTCATCCGTAAGGCGCGCTTTACCGGTAACTTTCTTTAAGGCCGCCGATAAGCGGTCACTCAGGTTATCGAACATAAATTCGTCTCGATCTCTCCGTTTACGGACTCAACCCCAGTGCGGAGGGGCGCGAAATTAGGGGGGAGCAAACTGCAACTCCCTCTCTGAGGCGCGGCAGTATAGCCCAGGTCTCGCCACAGCCGAAATATCGCAAGTCTTCCTTGTTTCAACTGGCTATGACACACTCCTGCCCTAACGCAATAATGAAGACACGGATTTACCCATGGCGGCTTTCGCCCACTGGACAGCTATCGCTCTCTACCTGGCCACAACCATAGTTGCAGGTGCGGCTCTGGCCCGAAAACAACAGCCGAATTCCAAACTGCTTCTCAGCCTTTTGGCGGGTGCACTTGTCACCCACGGAATATCCCTGGGACACATTCTCTTTTCACCCGAAGGCTATCGCTTTGACCTGCTGGCAATGCTCTCGCTGATTTCCTGGGTAGTTAACTTTCTATTATTGATCCTGGCCGTTGGCCGGCCACTTACGCTACTTATTCTTATTTTCGCACCAGTGGGAGCCGCCACTGAATTTGCCGCATCCCATATTTGGGGCACCGTAACGCCACACCAACAAATCTCTGCCGGCATTGCGGTACACGCTCTATTGTCTATTTCTGCCTATTCGCTGCTGACCCTGGCTACCCTTCAGGCGATCTACCTCTACTACCTCAACCAGCAGCTGCACAACCACAGGCCGGTAGGCGCCACCCGTCTTCTGCCACCATTGCAGAGCATGGAATCACTGCTGTTCGGTCTGATCACTTTCGGGCAACTACTGCTCACCGCCTCCCTGCTGACCGGTTTCGTCTTTGTTGGCAATTTGTTTGAAGAGGGGCCAATACACAAAACCATCCTCTCTATGGTCGCCTGGGTTCTCTACACCATACTCCTATGGGGACACTGGAGATTGGGCTGGAGAGGCAATACCGCTGTGCGTTGGACCTTAAGCGCTTTCGCCGCTCTACTACTTGCCTATTTTGGTAGTAAGCTGGTTATGGAAGTCATTCTCCAGCGCGGGTAATCGAATATACGACTGCAAAGCTTGCGGAGGTCGGCAATATGTTCCAATATCTCCGCTTGGAAATAAAAAGAGTTCTCCCTTGAACGAGATGCCCACGGGCCTGCTATTCGGTTTGCTGGCCCTATTGATACTGATATCCGCCTTCTTCTCCAGCTCCGAAACCAGCATGATGGCGCTTAACCGCTATCGTCTGCGGCACCAAGCCAAAAGCGGGCACCGCGGGGCAAAACGCGCCACCGAGCTACTCGCACGCCCGGACAAGCTGATCGGCTCAATTCTAATCGGCAACAATCTCGTTAACGTTCTTGTATCTGTAATCGCCGGCTCGGTATTCGCGCAGATATACGGAGAAATACTCACCACCATAGTCTTAACTCTTGCCCTGCTGATTTTTGCTGAGGTCACACCAAAGACTATTGCCGCTCTACACCCGGAAAAAATTGCTTTCCCCGCCTCATTTATTTTGCGCCCACTGCAGTGGCTGCTCACTCCTCTGGTTCTTTTGATTGGTGGCATATCCAACGGCCTGGCGCGTATGCTGGGAGTCGAAACAAAAGCGAATAGCGAAGCGGAACACCTGGCCCCCGAAGAACTCCGAACCGTTGTATTCGAATCAGGCGCCCTGCTTCCCAGCAAGCACAAAGGCATGTTGCTCAACGTGCTGGACCTGGATCAGGCAACCGTTGAAGACATCATGATTCCGCGCAATGAAGTCATGGGCGTTGACCTGGAAAACAGCGCCGAAGAGATCCTGCAGCAGCTAGCGGAAAGTTCCTACACTCGCCTCCCCGTATATCGCGGTGACATCAATCGAGTAGTAGGCATACTTCACCTGCGAAAAGCGGCGCAAATACTGCGCGACGGACCAGAAAATTTAACGGCAGAGCGGCTCAACTCCTTCACCGATGAGCCTTACTTCGTACCCGAGGCAACACCACTCCCCACACTGCTGATGAACTTCCAGAAAACCAAGCGCCGCATGGGGCTGGTAGTTGATGAGTACGGAGAGGTAATGGGTATCGTTACCCTGGAAGATCTGCTGGAGGAAATTGTCGGCGACTTTACCGCAAGTCCAGTACCCAGCGATGACGAGGAGATAGTCGCCATAGAAGATGGCTGGTACATGATCGAAGGCGGCACTTCTATTCGCGATATTAATCGCACCCTGGGCTGGGAGCTACCCACTGACGGACCGAAAACTTTTAACGGCCTGGCAATGGAACACCTGGAGAGCATCCCCGACGGCAATATCAGCCTGTACATCCTCAATTACCTGGTGGAAATTGAGGAGGTCTCAGACAAGATGATTACCCGGGCCAGAATCAAGCGAATCGATAAATAGCGCTACAGCCGTTAATCACTCAACCTCTTCTAGCAAGCGCCTTACCGGCGCAAAGCTGGTGCGGTGTATTGGAGTGGGCCCCTGCAACTGTAAAGCTTCCATATGCGCCTTGGTGGGATACCCTTTATGACCTGCAAGGCCATAACCGGGATATTCAGAGTCCAGTACCACCATTTCCCTATCACGGGTCACCTTAGCCAAAATAGACGCCGCCCCAATTGCAGCGACACGACCATCTCCCTTTACAACGGTATCGCAAGGGTAATCCCAGTTCGGTTTTTTATTGCCATCCACCAACACAAATTCAGGCTGCACGGATAGCTGCGCAACTGCACGATGCATCGCCAGTAAGCTTGCCTGCAAAATATTTAGCTGGTCAATTTCCTCAACTGTCGCACGAGCTATGGAGTAACTGAGCGCTCGCTCACAAATCTCATCAAACAACTGCTCGCGCTTTTTTTCAGTCAGCTTTTTGGAGTCGGCAAGCCCGGCAATTGGCTTGTTAGGATCAAGAATCACAGCTGCGGCAACTACATCACCAGCTAAGGGGCCGCGCCCAACCTCATCGACACCTGCAATCAAATCACCCTTGAAAGGGCAAACATAGGGGGGCAATTCTGTTTTACTACTCATAACTTACTACTCGGCAGATTCAGGCTTAGCTTCCAGTAGCCCCACCACGGCATCGGCAGCCCGCTCAGAAGCATTGCGTCTCAACTGTTGATGCATTTCGAAAAACTCGCGCTCTAAATGATCCCCAAGAAGCGGATCTTCAAAGTACTGCATCACCGCCGCAGCAAGATTCTCCGGAATAGCATCATTCTGCAAAATTTCCGGTACCAGTTCTTTTTGGGCAAGTAAATTTGGTAGCGAAACCCATGGGGTATGCAGCATCCGCGAGACGATCATAGACGTCAATCTGCCCAGCTTGTAGGTAACGACCATGGGCTTTTTAAGCAACATCGTTTCAAGGGTTGCTGTACCCGATGCAATAAGCACACAGTCTGCCGCTGAAACGGCCCGTCTCGATTGCCCCTCAAGTAAAGTAATAGGGAGCTCAGGGTAATCTTTTAGCTGCTCTTGAATCTCATCCATACGCTGCTTGTTAGCAGCGGGAATAACAAATTTAATATCCGAGTGACGCTGGTGGCACCATCGGGCCGTCTGCAAAAACAACGGCCCCAACATGCGAACCTCTCCTCCACGGCTGCCTGGCAAAAGGGCAATTACCCGGTCGTCTTTCTCAAAGCCCAATGCTTTGCGTTCGCCGGCGATATCCACTTGCAGGGGAATTTCATCAGCCAAAGGGTGGCCAACAAAGGTCACCGGTACTTGGTTATCTCGGTAGAAATTCGCTTCAAATGGAAGCAGGGTCAACATGTGGTCGACAGCCCGCGCAATCTTTTTAATTCGACCCTGCCGCCAGGCCCAAACCGAAGGACTGACATAATGGACGGTGGGGATACCCTCAGCCTTGAGTGCAGCCTCAAGAGTCAATGTAAAGTCCGGGGAATCTATACCAATAAATAGATCGGGAGGGTTATCAGTAAAGTGGCGACGGAGAGATCTGCGGATTTTCAACAGTTCCGGAAGGCGCTTCAAAGGCTCTACCAGCCCCATTACCGACAGCCGCTCCATAGGAAATAAACTTTTAGCACCCAGTTCCAGCATACGCGACCCGGCAATCCCCTCAAATTCTACATTGGGAAGCCGAGTTTTTAATGCGGCCATCAAACCAGAACCGAGGATATCTCCTGACGCCTCACCGACAACGATACCAATTCGTATCGGCTTATTTTTTTCTGACACGCCTAAATCCCTCCTCTTGGGGAGCTGTTTACGTTGGAATTAAATGGGAGTTGCATAAAGTGCAATCGGAGCCGCACGAAACAGCTCCAAAGAGAAGTGAATTAGCGAACAATGCCGCGGGTGGAAGACTGCAAAGACTCTATCCACGGCTGAATAACTGGAGATTGTTCGCGCAACTCCATCAAGGCCTGCAGCGCCTCTTGCATAGTAAGACCGCGACGATAAACGGTCTTGTAAGCTTTATTGATCAGGGCAATATCTTCTCTAGAAAAGCCCCGTCTGCGCAGCCCTTCTGAGTTAATGGTCTTTGCTTCAGCAGGGTTTCCGGCAACCATAACATAAGCAGGGACGTCTTTACCGATAGCAGCGCCCATTCCCAGGAAAGCATGCTCTCCCACAGTACAGTTCTGGTGAACCAAACTATAACCACTCAGAATCGCCCAGTCCTTAACAACAACATGACCGGCCAAACCACAGTTATTCACCATAATAGTGTGATTACCAACAACACTATCGTGGCCAATATGGGCATAGGCCATGATCAGGTTTTCGTCACCAATAGTGGTCTCACCTCGGTCCTGAACGGTACCACGGTGGATCGTAACCCCCTCGCGAATCACGTTATTGTCGCCAATAACGAGTGTCGTCTCTTCACCACGATACTTTTTGTCCGGGGTATCCTGCCCTACGGAAGCAAACTGGTAGATTCGGTTGTTCTTCCCCAGTTTGGTCGGCCCACTAAGCACCACATGAGAGGCAATATCACAGCCATCACCTATCTCTACGCCGGCTCCAACAATGGTGTAAGCACCAATACTCACCCCGGAACCAATTACTGCCGTAGAGTCGACAATAGCTGTAGGGTGGATACTTGTCTGCATTCTGGGATCTACTCCTCGGCATTAATCGTACTGGGTAACCTGTACCCTTAAAAACAAAGGCTACCCGGAAAATCCTGAATCTAACTCTCCAGCGAGCTTTACAGAATTACTGAACCTTTTTGACGGCACATAGGATATCAACAGAAGCTGCCAGCTCGCCATCAACACTGGCTTTACAAGCGAATTTCCAGATATTTCTGCGAACAGATACCGCTTCAGACTCGAGCTCAAGGCGATCACCTGGGATCACCTGACGCTTAAAGCGCGCCTTATCAACCCCACCGAACAGATACAGATATCCATCTTCCGGTTTTTTGCCAAACGTTTTAAAGCCGAGGATTCCCGAGACCTGAGCCAGGGCTTCAACAATCATCACTCCCGGGAAAATAGGCATTTCCGGAAAGTGGCCATTAAAAACTTCTTCATTTCCAGAAATGTTTTTATAGCCTTTTATATACTTCCCTTCTTCGAGTTCTACTACACGATCCACCAACAAAAAAGGATAACGGTGCGGCAGATACTCGCGAATTTCACGTACATCCATCATTCCAAATGCCCCCAGAAACCACTTCGGGGCGTAAAACGCCCCGAAAACAACAAAGCCAAATTAATTAATAACTAAAGTTCAATCGTCTGTCCCACTCTTTTGGGACAGTGCCTGAACCTGTTTTTCCAAATCTTTCAATCTGCGCGCCATTTGATCCAACTGACCAAAACGCACAGCATTACGACGCCAGGTAGAACTATCGGCAAAGGATAGCGCTCCAGAGTAGCTACCAGTATCCTTTATCGACTTAGTAACAAACGTGTTACCCGATACCTGACTGCCATCTGCAATCGTTATGTGCCCGTTAATACGGCTACAGCCACCGAGAAGACAATGCTTCCCTATCTCAGCACTACCGGCAATTACGGCACACCCGGCAATGGCCGTGTAGTCACCAATCTTCACATTGTGCGCGATTTGGACCAGATTGTCGATCTTGACTCCTCGCCCAATCACCGTATCACCCAAAGCTCCACGGTCTATACAGGTATTGGCTCCAATTTCCACATCTTCGCCAATTTGCACCCCACCAAGCTGGTGAATTTTTACCCAGCTGCCTTTATTAGGCGCAAACCCGAAGCCATCGGCTCCAATAACCGTCTGGCTGTGAATAATACCGTGTGCACCGATAGAGCAGTTATGATGAAAAACAACGCCGGCATACAGGCGTGTTCCTGCACCGACTAAACTGCCCTCGCCAACATAGCAGTTAGCACCAACAATCGCTCCAGGCTCCAATTTTGCGTAGGCCTCGACCACAGAGCCGGGCCCCACACTGACACCAGCACCAATCTCTGCCGTGGGGTGAACCACTGCAGAGGGGTGAATACCAATAGGTGCTTCAGGAGTTGTATCGAACAGGGCTGTTGCTCGAGCAAAGGCCAAGTAGGGGTCCGCAACACATAAAGCCGTTACCGGGCACTCTTCAACAAACTCTTCCGATACCAGCACTGCGGCAGCTTTGGTCGTTTTCAGAAAGCGTCGATAATTAGGGCTTGCGAGGAAAGCCAAGTGCTCTGCACCGGCATCCTGCAGTGTATTTAAACCCTGAACTTTTTGATTGGAATCTGAACCGGGCGCCAACCGCAAGTCGGCCCCCAGCTCTTGCGCCAACTGGGCAAGAGAAAAGCTATCTTTCATATAAGACTATCGACTTACTTGGCTGCGTTCATACGCTTAACAACAGCCTCTGTGAGGTCGACGCTAGGACTTACATAGTAGGCAGTATTGGAATCCAGCACTACGTCAAGCTTCTGCTCTTTAATCAGTGCGTCCAGGGCATCCCTGGCCTTTGGTCCCATAGAAGCCTGGATCTCTTGACCCACTTGAGCTTCCATTGCACGCAATTTTTTCACCGTTGTCTCAAAATCTGAGCGCTGGAAATTCATCTTGCGCTGGTACTCAGTCTTCTGCTCATCGGACCAGGTCACACTGTTTTTCTTGGCATCTTCAGCCATTTTTTGCAGCTCAGAACGAATTGACTCGGCACTGCTCTGCAGCTTCGAATATTCAGAGCTGGTCTTCAAGGAGTTAACCTTGGTTTTAGCTGCATCTGTGCTCATGATCGCAGCTTGTAGGTTAAGTACCGCAACCTTGGTTTGCGCCAGCGCTGCGCCGGACAAGGTCATACCTGCAAGTAATACTGCAACAATTTTTACATTCTTAAGCACGTCGGTCTCTCCAATAGATTTTATTTTAATTGCGCTGATATACGCCTAATTCATTTTATCTGACAAATTTAGAAGCTGTTACCCAGGGTGAACTGGAATACTTCCACATCGTCATCATCATTTTTCTTAAGAGCTTTCGCCAAGCTGAATGTCAGCGGGCCAAAACCGGTAATCCAGGTCAAGCCTATCCCCGCAGAGACATTCATCTTACCAAAGTCCACATCGTAACAGTTGATTTGGGTATCACCACAACTGGTATCGAATACATTACCGGCGTCAACAAAGAAAGCGGTTTGTAAGGAACGCTGATCTTTAACAAAGGGCAGCGGGAAAATGACTTCTGCACTACCCTCAACCAGAATGTTTCCACCAAATGGATCAGCATCTCCATTAGTAGATGTCACCAGGTTCCCATCATCATCAACCAAATAGCAACTCTGCGTTATTGTCTCTCCATCTGTTGCGCAAGGAGCGAGATTAGAAGGGAAGCCATCGGGGTCATAGTAAAGACCTAGTATTTCTGCAGGGGTTGAACGAGGCCCCAAAGTATTGCGCTCAAAGCCCCTCACAGAGCCAAAACCACCGGCATAGAAGTTCTTAAAGAACGGCAGCTCATCAAGATCCCCGAAACCGTCGCCATAACCCAAACGAGTACGTAAACGCAGAGTCAAACTCCTTGTTAATGGACGGAAATACTGCCCAGTGTAAACAAGCTTGTAGTACTCCAGGTCACTCCCAGGCACACTGAGTTCCAGAGAAAGATTTTGCGAAGCACCCCGAGTTGCCAAAACTCCCCTATTTAAAGTTGATCGCGCATAAGATGCCGTGAGGCTTAGACTGTTAAAGGCATCTCCATAGCGATCAATAAAACCATCTGGAGTGGGAAATAGGTCATCAGTTAATGACATTGCCAGGTCATTAGCTATACCATCTTGCCAATCGTTAAAAATTTCATCAGCGTCAGCATCGGTAATAACACCGGTCACACCATCAACAGGCTGAGGTGTTGTGGAAATCTCCTGCACAGAGCTACTTGAAGCGGTTAGTTCCAAGTGGTTGAAATTAATATTCAATCCGACACGGGAAATTTCCGACATCGGGTAACCAAAGCTAACGCCACCACCATAAGTCGTGGTGTTGTAGTCAGAAAGGTTAACTTCGGAGTAATCATTCTCTGTGTAGAAGACATTAAAACCACGGCTCACACCATCCGGTGTGAAGTAAGGGTCGAGGTAAGAGAAGTTCACAGAAGTCTGGTAGGTGGAGGCATTCATCCCAATACCTACAGATTTACCGGTGCCTAACCAGTTATTCTCCTGGATATTAGCTCCCAGTACCAAGCCACTGCTCTGGGCCCAACCAATTGTGCCGCCGATAGACCCTGAAGGCTGCTCTTCAACCGTGTATTCAACATCAATTTGATCGGATGTACCCGGTACCTCTGAAGTTTCCACCTCTACTTCCTTGAAGTAACCCAGGCGTTCAAGGCGGACTTTAGACTGCTCTATACGGGCAGAGGAAGCAGAAGCTGACTCCATCTGACGCATCTCGCGGCGCAAAACCTCATCTGTAGTGCGAGTATTACCTCGGAAATTAATTCGGCGAACATACGCCCGCTTGCCAGGATTGATAAAGAAGGTAATTTTTACCGTTTTCTCTTCTTTATTGGGCTCGGGAATGCCATTAACCTCAGCAAATGTATAGCCCTCATTCCCCAGGCGCTTGGTAATATAATCCGAGGTTGTTGTCATACGAACCTGGGAGAAGGTCTGCCCCTCCCGCACCAGCAGCAAGCGCTTAACTTCTTCCTCTGGAACTACAGGATCACCCGCCAGGTCCACTTCACTAATGGTGTAAACATCGCCTTCATATACATTGACGGTGATAAATACACTCTCTTTATCGGGACTCAGGGAAACCTGGGTAGAGTCAATTTTAAAATCCAGGTACCCACGATCCAGGTAATAGGATTCGAGACGCTCCAGGTCGCCGGTCAATTTCTCCCGGGAATACTTGTCATCACTGCGCAGCCACGACAACCAGCCGGTGGTTTGCAGCTCAAAAATCTCTCCAAGCTCTTCATCGGAGAACGCTTTATTGCCGACAATATTGATGTGCTTAATTGCGGCTACTGAGCCCTCATCAACAATTACACGAAGCTCAACCTGATTGCGCGGCAACTCTTTTACTTCAGTTTTAACACTGGCGTCATAGCGCCCCTGGCCAACATATTGACGCTGCAGCTCCTGGGCCAACCCCTCAAGGGTTGCGCGCTTGAAGATCTGCCCCTCTGAAAGGCCATTCTCTTGCATGCCTTTCAACAAGTCTTCTGTCGCAATCGCCTTGTTGCCCGTAATCTCGATCTTGGAAATTGCAGGTCGCTCGCGCACAGTAATGACCAGGACACCATTTTCCTGGCCGATTTGAATATCCTCAAAGTAACCGGTGCGAAACAGTGCCCGAGTGGCACTCTGGATTTCCAAAGTCTCCACCTCATCCCCTACTCGCACAGGGAGAGCTGAGAATACGGTACCGGCAGAGACGCGCTGCAGCCCTTCCACACGGATGTCATCAACTACAAATGACTGTGCTAAAGCACTGAGAGGCAGTGCCAGGCTAAGAGAAGCCGCTTTCAGGAAATGTTTCATCTACTAATTCCAGGTGTTTTTATTCGCAATCCAGGAGTTACAACGCAAACTAGCGCCCCGCTCCCCCAGAATCAGAGGGTTGCCCCTCTACCATGTAATCAACATCGGGCCGGTCTGAGGTGCCGGACACCTTAGTTGTTTCAACTTTCACTACCTTCAAGTATCCAAGGCGCTCAAGACGCACTTTGGATTGTTCTATGCGCGCAGAGGAAGCCAAAGCTGACTCCATCTGGCGCAGTTCACGCCGCAAGACTTCATCTGCGGTGCGAGTGTTCCCGCGAAAACTAATACGTCGCACATAAGTGCGCTTTCCCGGATCAATAAAGAAGGTAATTTTTACTGTACTCTCGTCTTCATTGGCCTCAGGAACACCATTCACTTCGGCAAATGCGTAACCTTTGTTGCCCAAGCGTTTAGCAATATAGTCTGAAGTGGTCGTCACCCTCGCTTGGGAAAACCGCTGACCTTCTCGCACCAATAGCAGGCGGTTGATTTCCTCCTCCGCTACTATCGGGTTTCCAGCAATTTCCACCTCACTAACCGTGTAAACACCACCCTCAACCACGTTAATGGTAATGAATACACTCTTCTTGTCCGGCCCTAGAGATACCTGAGCCGAATCAATCTGGAAACCAAGATATCCACGATCCAGGTAATAGGACTTTAAGCGCTCCAAATCACCAGTGAGTTTCTCACTAGAATACTTATCATCGCTGCGCAACCAAGAGAGCCAGCCAGTAGTTTTAAGCTCAAAAATCTCTTCCAGCTCTCTATCAGAAAAGGCTCGATTTCCTACGATATTAATATGTTTTATCGCAGCAACAGCCCCTTCATCGACAGCAACCCGTAGCTCAACCTGGTTGCGTGGCAGCTCCTTGAGCTCCGCTTTAACACTGGCGCCATATCGACCCTGCGCCACGTACTGGCGTTCAAACTCCTGGGTCAACCCCCTGAGGGTCGAACGCTTTAGGATCTGGCCTTCGGCGAGACCGTATTCCTTCATCGCCTTCAGTAGATCCTCAGTGGCAATCGCCTTGTTCCCGGATATATCTATCTTTGATATAGCCGGCCGTTCTCTCACGGTAATAACAAGAACGCTGTTTTCGTGGCCAATCTGAATATCTTCAAAAAAACCAGTGCGGAACAATACTCGGGTTGCATCCTGAATCTCGCCAGGCTCAACTTCGTCGCCTACCCGAATCGGAAGTGCTGAAAAAACTGTACCTGCAGAAACCCGCTGTAACCCGTCTACTCGGATATCGCTGAGAACGAACGACTGTGCCAAAGCGCTGAGAGGCAGCACCAGGCCCAGAAAGATCGCTTTCAGCAAATACTTCATACCGCTTCCGAGTCGCTTTTACTCACAACAAACTCGTGCCAAGACAAAACGTCTTACACGCATAAAAATCTCACTCACATTATCAGCCCGGAAAAAAGCCAATCCAGGGCACTACAAACGTAAAATATCGTTGTACAGAGCCAGCCCCATAATGCAGAGCACCAGGGCCATGCCCACCTGTAAACCAATCACCTGCACCCTCTCTGACACAGGGGACCCCTTGATCGCCTCAATACCGTAGTAAAGGAGGTGACCACCATCGAGTACCGGGATAGGCAACAGGTTGAGTACACCAAGGCTAATACTGAGCAACGCCAGCAATGACAGGAAAGACTGCCATCCCGCTTCCGCGGAAGTACCCGCCACTTTAGCAATGGTAATGGGGCCACTCAAGTTTTTGGTCGAAAGTTGACCAAATAATAGTTTCTTCAAACTATTCAGGGTAAAGACTGTTTTATCCCAGGTCTCCTGCAAGCCCTTTACTAAAGCGCCGCCCACCCCATAGTGGTAAATCCGTACTCGATCATCCGGCCAAGTCTCTGATACCGGCTGCACTCCGACCTGCCCTATGGTTTCACCGCTGTCCAGCTTGATCTCCGCCGGTGTTACGGACACCGTCAGCGGTTCGCCTCCACGCTCGACAGTGATATCCATTGGAACACCAGCGCGGGCTCTCACATAATCGGTCCAGCTTTGAAAAGATGAAAAGTCACGGCCATCGGTCGAGACAATCTTGTCTCCAGCCTTTAGTCCAGCTGAGGCTGCCGGGCTTCCCTCCACCACATTATGAAGAGTCATACTCACCGGTGGAGTCCAGAGCTGCAGTCCAATCTCCCCGAGCGGATCGGGAACTTCACGGCCGGCAAGCCAGCGATTGATATCCGCCACCATATGGTATTCGAGGTTGGAATCCGGATAGCGCACAGAGAATTCTATGGTGCCACTATCACCCAGGCGGTTTGCCAGGCGCCAATTGAGGGCCTGCCAAGTAGGGGTAGCCTCACCATCAACAGCAACAATTTCCTGCCCGGACTCAAGGCCTGCCGACGCAGCAATACTCCCGGGCTCAACGGATTTCACAATAGGAACCGGGCCCGCTGTTCCACCGAGGAACACAGCCCAGAAAAAGACTACCGCCAAAAGAAAGTTAGCGGCAGGGCCGGCAGCGGCAATCGCCATCCTCGCCCATACGCTCTTGCGGTTAAACGCCTGATCCAGCTCTTCAGCCGCTACAGGCCCCTCGCGCTCATCGAGCATTTTTACGTAACCACCGAGGGGGATAGCGGAAATAGTGAATTCGGTACCGTGGCGATCATAGCGGGAGATCAACCGGCGGCCGAACCCCACAGAAAAGCGTAGCACCTTAACACCACATAGACGTGCTACAAGAAAGTGCCCAAACTCGTGGAAAGATACCAGTACACCGAGAGCCACCAAGGCCCAGATTACCGTCTGAATTAGATCCATACTCAGCTACAACTTCTTGTCATACGCAATTTAGCGGCCATTATACGCCGGGCAATGTGTTTAGAGGGCGGCAAGCGCCTGCTTGGCCAGTTCTCGCGCATTGAAATCAATGGCTTCGACTGCCTCGAGCCCCGACAGTTCAACAACGGGAGCCCTATTCATCACTTTTTCTATCACCAATGCAATATCAGTAAATGCTAAACGCCCCTCCAAGAAGGCTTCTACTGCAATTTCATTCGCTGCATTTAAGACTGTTGGAGCACTTTTTCCCTCATTTACAGCCTCTCGCGCCAAACGCAGACAAGGAAAACGATTAAAATCCGGGGCCTCAAAATCCAGCCTGCCTTGCGCAATCAGGTCCAAAGCTGGCACCCCTGCATCAATGCGCTGGGGAAAAGCCAGGGCATGGGCAATAGGCGTGCGCATATCCGGATTACCCATCTGCGCCAGTAAAGAGCCATCCCGGTACTGTACCATCGAGTGAATAATACTCTGGGGGTGCACGACTATCTCAATCTGCTCAGGGCGCGCATTAAACAAATAGCACGCTTCTATAAACTCGAGCCCTTTATTCATCATTGTGGCGGAGTCAACAGAGATCTTCCGGCCCATCGACCAATTGGGGTGTGCACAAGCTTCATCCGGCGTCACCGCCCCCAACTCATTCGCAGCCCGTGTGCGAAATGGCCCGCCCGAACCCGTAAGCAGTATTTTTTCCACGCCCGCAGCTTCGAGATCCTCACAGGGGAATGGCAAACATTGAAAGATTGCATTGTGCTCACTATCAATCGGCAACAGTTGCGCGCCACTCTTATTCAAGGCCCTCTGAAATATTGGGCCCGCCATAACAAGCGCTTCCTTGTTCGCCAGTAACACTTTCTTGCCCGCATCTACTGCCGCCAAGGTTGGGCGCAATCCCGCAGCTCCTACGATCGCCGCCATGACTGTATCGACCAGAGTATCGGAGGCAACACGACACAAACCCTCCACCCCACTTAGGACTTCCGTATCCACTTCATCGCCAAGCAGTACTCGCAACTCTTCAGCTCGCGCCTCATCGACAACAACAGCATATTGAGGCTTAAACCGCCGACACTGCTGAGCAAGATCGGCAACCCTTTCACGGGCGGTAAGGGCAAAAACAGAATATTTTTCCGGGTGTCGCGCCAACACATCCAGAGTGCTCACGCCGATCGAACCAGTGGAGCCGAGAACGGTAATTTGTTGCGGGGGAATTACTTGCATAGGCCCTTTTCGTACCTCTGATAGCAATATTGCTGCCACCAAACAATTGCACGCCCAGCATTAAGCTGGGCGCTAGCGAATAAAACACAAAACTGGAGCGGAAACGCCCCTACAAGTATTTCGGCAGCTCGCTCGCTAGTGCGGCCATCGTAAACACTGGAAGAGCCGCGGAAAGGCTATCTATCCGATCGAGGATGCCACCGTGCCCCGGTAACATATGACTACTGTCCTTAATCCCTCTGTGCCTCTTAAACATGCTCTCCACCAGGTCCCCAATAACTGACGCCAGTGCAGTAACCAAGACACCAAAAGTGAACAAGACAGTATTTTTCAGTGGAAGCTCAAATAGGTAGGAAGTTACGAGAGCCAAAATCAAGCAAGCACCCAAGCCACCGAAAAAGCCCTCCCAGGACTTGCCCGGACTAACTTCTCTAGCCAACTTCCGCTTACCAAACTTGCGGCCTACAAAATAAGCACCGACATCCGCCGCTGCAACGATCGCCACCACATAAAGAACCAGCCAGGCTCCGTGATCCAAGCCTCGCAAAACTACCAGTGACAACCAGGTTGGAACTAACACAACAAGGCCTATCAGGCCTCGTACCCATCGGTTGCCCCACAGAGCAGCACTGGACGGGTAGCTTTGCACCCACAAGAAAGCGAGCGCCCACCAACCACAGGCCACGGCCAGAATCTGGCGGCCACGATCGATATCTGGATCATCAAAATTCATTGAAAAGACGTATTGAGCCGTGACCATTAGGGTTAACCCCAATGCGGCCAAAAAAACGAAGCGCAAGGCTCGATTCAAATTCGAGAGGTTGGCCCACTCCCAGCCCGCCAGCAAGATAACCGCCACAAATATCAGTGAAAACCACTGCATTGGAAGTAAAAACAATACCCCCATAAACAGTGCCAATAGCACCAAAGCAGTAATTATTCTTTGTTTTAGCACCGCAAACCCCTTTGTTAGTAACTTGACCACTCTGTCTGGATACTCTGTACAGATCAAGAGCGTGTCGGCAAAGATTTCCAACCAATTTGTATCGCAAGCCTGGCGCCGCAGACTTGCCCGGATCACGCCTGAGCGATCGCGTCATCCCCCTCGGCGCGACCGCCGAAGCGGCGATCACGTAACTCATATTCTGCGATAGCCTTATCCAGCTCGGCTTCGTCAAAGTCGGGCCAAAGCGTATCAGTAAAATAGAATTCACTGTAAGCGGCCTGCCAGAGGATAAAGTTGCTAATACGCTGCTCACCGCTGGAGCGGATCAAAAGGTCTACCGGCGGCAGGTCTTGAAGCTGTATGTATTTGCCAAGCCCATCCTCAGTAATCGACTCTGGGGAGCGCGTGCCATCGGCAACCTCTTGAGCCAATCTACGGGCCGCCTGGGCAATATCCCAGCGCCCGCCGTAATCAGCAGCAATTATCAGGTCGCCCTCAGTCCCTGCGCGGGTGATATCTTCCGCTTCGGCTATAGCGCGCTGCAAGCGCGGAGAGAATCGGTCCCGTCGACCAATAACTCTCAGGCGAACCCCCTCCTCCCGCATCCGCCGGGCCTCTTTGCGCAAATAGGAATTAAACAGGCTCATCAGCAGCTCGACCTCCTTCGGAGGGCGCTGCCAATTCTCGCTGGAGAAGGCGAACAGAGTAAGCGCTTTAACACCGCGAGTTTTACAAGCTGAAAGCAGGTCGCGGATACGCTCGACACCGGCCTTGTGGCCGGCTGAAGGGGAAAGGCCCTTGCGGGCAGCCCAGCGCCCATTGCCATCCATAATAATGGCGATGTGACGTGGGCCGGGAGCATGTAGCTCGGTACCACCGATGCTCATTAAATTTCCATCAGGTCTTTTTCTTTCGCTGCCAGTGCTTTGTCCACATCAGCGACAAACTGATCGGTAATTTTCTGAATGTCGTCACTTGCGCGGCGCTCATCGTCCTCAGAAATTTCCTTATCCTTGACCAGTGACTTCACGTCCGCTAGCGCATCGCGACGAATATTGCGAATGGAAACCCGCGCTGTCTCTGCCTCACTTTTTGCCTGGCGAGTGAAGTTCTTGCGGGTCTCTTCGGTAAGCATAGGCATTGGAATACGGATAACCGCACCAGCTGTGCTGGGATTGAGGCCCAAATCGGACTTCATAATGGCCTTTTCGATATCCGGGACCAGGTTTTTCTCCCAGGGAGTTACGGAGAGAGTGCGCGCATCCTCAACAGTAACATTGGCAACCTGAGATAACGGAGTATCAGAACCGTAATAGGAGACGTGGATGCCATCGAGAATACTCGGGTGTGCACGGCCGGTGCGAATCTTGTTGAAATTTCCAGCCAGGGCATCAAGTGCCTTACCCATACGAGCTTTCGCGTCTGTTTTTATATCTTCAATCACGATTTCACTTCCTCTTCAATTAAGGTGCCTTCCACGCCGCCAACCACAATATTTAACAGCGCCCCGCTTTTATCCATGCGGAATACACGTACAGGCATATTGTGCTCGCGACACAGGCAGATAGCGGTCAAATCCATCACGCCGAGCTTCTTGTCGAGAACCTCATCGTAAGTCAACTGGTCATAGCGAGTTGCTGTCGGGTCGAGTTTGGGATCAGCAGAGTAGACGCCATCGACCTTGGTCGCCTTCAAAACCAATTCGGCTTCAATTTCGATACCGCGCAGGCAAGCTGCAGAATCAGTGGTAAAGAAAGGGTTGCCGGTACCGGCAGCAAAAATCAGAACTTCGCCACGCTCCAGGTAGCGAATAGCCGCACGGCGATCGTAGTGATCGACAATACCGCTCATTTGAATTGAGGACATCACTCTCGAGGAGATGTCAGATCTTTCCAGGGCATCGCGTAGCGCCAGGGCATTCATCACCGTAGCGAGCATCCCCATGTGGTCACCAGTAACACGATCGAGGCCGGCCGCACTCAGCGCAGCGCCACGGAACAGGTTACCACCGCCAACAACCAGGCCCACCTGGACCCCGATACCAACCAGCTGCCCAATTTCCAGGGCCATTTTGTCCAGCACCTTGGGACTGATACCGAAACCCTGATCACCCATCAGCTCTTCGCCGCTGAGCTTTAACAAAATTCTCTTGTACTTGCGGTCTTTAATACCGGGCATTCGTTAGTCCCCCTCAATGTACCTGTTAGTGGCCAGGCCTTGCCGCTGAACATTACAACAATTTCAGTCATTTACACAGAGGGGTGCTCCACTGTGGGCAAGAAACCCCAGCGGAAGCACCCCACTGCGATTGAGTGCCCGAGGGCACCCAATAATATGCGATTAAGAAGAGGACTTAACCTGGGCCGCAACTTCCGCTGCGAAATCCACCTCTTCCTTCTCGATACCTTCACCCACTTCGTAGCGAACAAAGGAAACCACATCGGCACCGGCATCTTTAACCAGCTTGCCAATGCTTACGTCCGGGTTTTTAACAAAAGGCTGCTCTACCAAGCTGTTCTCTTTCAGGAACTTCTTGATACGACCGCCCATCATTTTCTCTACGATTTCAGCCGGCTTGCCTTCCATATCCGGCTGAGCCTTGATGATGTCCTTTTCTTTTTCCAGGACGTCAGCAGGCATATCTTCCGGCTTGTTTACCTGCGGGTTAACCGCAGTCACGTGCATGGCAACATCTTTAGCCAGCTCGATCTCTCCACCGCTCAGAGCTACCAGGGCAGCGATGCGGTTGTTGGAGTGAACGTAAGCACCTACAACTGGAGCTTCAACCAGCTCGATACGACGCACGCCGATGTTCTCACCGATTTTCTGAACCAGTGCTTCACGAGCAGTTTCCAGCTCGCCTTCCATCAGGGCAGCTACGTCTTGCTGGCGATCGGCAAATGCCTTCTCTACAACCTTGGCAACAAACGCCTGGAAGTTTTCATCGCGAGCAACGAAGTCAGTCTCGGAGTTCACTTCAACCAGTACGCCGTAGCTGCCATCTTCTGCAACTTTAGCGGCAACAACGCCGTCAGCAGCGGTGCGGCCAGCTTTCTTAGCGGCCTTCAGGCCGGAGGCTTTGCGCAGGTCTTCAATCGCCTTTTCGATGTCGCCATCAGCAGCCGTCAGAGCTTTCTTACACTCCATCATCGGCAGGCCGGTGCGCTCGCGCAGTTCTTTTACCATAGACGCGGTAATCGCCATGATTCAATCCTCGGGGTTCTGTCACTAAAAATTAGAAAAAAGGGGCCGTAATTCGGGCCCCTTTTTGAGTTCGCAGTGTAAAACGACTGTGTTACACCACTTAGCCCTGCAAATTACTCTGCAGCGGCTTCGTCATCGTTAGCTTCGACGTACTCGTCCTTCGCAACGGTGTTACCAGCTTCTGCAGCGCCAGCAAGTACTGCGTCGGCTACAGCTGTGGTGTACAGCTTGATTGCGCGGATAGCGTCGTCGTTACCGGGGATCACGTAATCAACACCAGCGGGATCGCTGTTGGTGTCGACAACACCGATTACGGGGATACCCAGCTTGTTAGCTTCCTGGATAGCGATGCGCTCGTGCTCAACGTCGATTACGAAGATCGCGTCAGGCAGGCCACCCATATCCTTGATACCACCGATGGAGCGCTCAAGCTTATCCATGGCACGGGTACGCATCAGAGCTTCTTTCTTGGTCAGCTTCTCGAAAGTACCGTCCTGAGACTGGGCTTCCAGCTCACGGAAACGCTTGATGGAAGCGCGGATGGTTTTGTAGTTGGTGAGCATACCACCCAGCCAGCGGTTGCTGACGTAAGGCTGGCCACAACGCTCTGCCTGCTCTTTGATAGACTTCTGTGCAGCACGCTTGGTGCCAACAAACATAATCTTTTTCTTTTGAGCAGTCATACCCTTGATGATCTGCAGGGCTTCGTTGAAAGCCGGTACAGTGTGCTCAAGGTTGATGATGTGAATCTTGTTGCGGGCACCAAAGATGAATTGACCCATCTTCGGGTTCCAGTAGCGGGTCTGGTGACCAAAGTGAACACCAGCCTGCAGCATATCGCGCATACTTACTTGCGGCATAATAAACCTCTATATATACGGGTTAGTCCTCCACGTATCCCATGCGTCAACCCCTTTCAGGGCACCCAGACACATGTGTCGATGCGTGTGCGGCTTTTACTCGCCCAGGGAGTATCCCCAGGCGGCGCGCTTTATACCACAAGTGCACCCCATAGTGAAGAATTGGCACCGATTTCGCGCAAATGATCACGCCTCAATGCTGTTGGCGGGACGCCTGAGCCATCCTTGCGCCAATAGCGGCAAAATGTGTCCTACAGCCAGCAATCCGCTACAATAGCCCGCCTCTTGGGCGCTACCCGCCCCAACCCAGAAACAAAGGATACGCATGACCTCAGCCATTAAGACCCCAGAACAAATCGCCAAGATGCGCACCGCAGGCCGCCTCGCCGCAGAGGTGCTGGAAATGATTGGCGAGTATGTCGTTCCAGGAGTCACTACCGAAGAACTGGATCGACGCTGCCACGAACACATCGTGAAGGTACAGAAAGCGATCCCGGCCTGCCTCGGTTATCGCGGCTTCCCAAAATCTATATGCACTTCCGTCAACGAAGTGGTGTGTCACGGTATCCCCTCCGAGAGCAAAATTCTCAAGAAGGGCGACATCATTAATATCGATGTTACCGTTATCAAAGATGGCTGGTACGGTGACACCAGCAAGATGTTCTTTGCCGGCAAGCCCGCCGCCCACGCTGAACGCCTGGTACAAATCACCCAGGAGTGCATGTACAAAGCCATCGAAATTGTCCGCCCCGGCACTACCCTCGGCGATATCGGCCACGTCATCCAGCAGCACGCTGAGAAAAACTATTACTCAGTGGTACGCGACTTCTGCGGACACGGCATCGGCGACGTTTTCCATGAAGACCCACAAATTCTTCACTACGGTCAGCCGGGAACTGGTGAAGTGCTCAAAGAGGGCATGACCTTCACCATTGAACCCATGATTAACGCAGGCAAAGCGGCCACGCGCGTGCTGGGAGATGGCTGGACTGCGGTAACCAAGGACCGCCGTCTCTCCGCACAATGGGAACACACCATGGCAGTCACTAGCGACGGCGTAGAAGTACTCACAGCGCGTAGCGAGGAGAACTTCTAAAGCCGTACCGACGGTGCCGCGAGGAATAAATGCATTACTCCCGGCACCACAGTGTGTTTCTCCGCAAACCGAACCCAAGCCGCCCCCACCTGCGGCAGCCCAAGAGCAAAACGGACTTCCCATGCAGCCGGTCAGCCCTCCCTACTTTGAACGCCCCCTGTTTTTCTTTGATCAGTCCCGTTTTCGCAGGGATTTAAGCTCCGGCGACAAACCCACTCTGGAGATATTTAAAGATGCTGTCGGCGCAGCCGAACGGCAAATGGCAGAGCGCTTTCGCGAGGGAGAGGACGTTGTCACACTGGTACACGAGCGCGCCCTGTTTGTGGACTGCCTTCTGCATTACGCCTGGCACCAGTTCGAGTGGAGAGACGGTATCGGGCTTCTCGCTGTGGGCGGCTACGGGCGCGGAGAGCTACACCCCCACTCCGATATCGATTTACTCATCCTCTCCAACGATCACCCAACCCCGGATACCATCGACAACATAGAGCGCCTGGTGGCCTTTTTATGGGACCTGGGCTTGGATGTCGGCCATTCTGTACGAAATATCGAGGAGTGCCTGGAGTTAGCCGCGAAGGACATCACCGTGGCCACCAACCTCACCGAATCCCGCACAGTTGTCGGCGACAGTACTGTTGGCGAGCAGCTAACTGCGCAAATGGAACACAAAAGGCACTGGCCCACCGAAGAATTCTTCAAGGCCAAGCTCGCCGAACAGAAAAAGCGGCACAGCAACCAGCAGGCTGCTGAATATATTCTCGAGCCCAATATTAAGAACTCTCCCGGGGGCCTGCGGGATATCCAGACAATTGCCTGGGTTGCCAAATATTTTTTCCAAGTGCGCACCCTGAAGCAACTGCAGGGCAAGGCATTTTTTACCGAGGAAGAGTTCGCCATATTACAGTCCGGAGAAACCTTCCTCTGGCGTGTGCGCTACGGCTTGCACCTGCTCGCCGGCCGCGCGGAAGAGCGACTGCTGTTTGACTACCAAAGAGAACTGGCGAAGCAATTCGGTTATGTGGATAGCGACACCCAGCTCGCCGTTGAGCAGTTTATGCACAACTACTACCGCATTGTGATGGCACTGCAGGAGTTGAACGATGTACTTCTCCAATATCTCGGCGAAGCCATCCTTCAGCGCAAAGGCAGCCAGCTGGTCATTCCGCTAAATGAGCGATTCCAGCTGCGCGACGGCAATATTGAGGTTACCCACCCGCAAGTATTTAACCAGGAGCCGTCGGCCCTGCTCGAGATCTTCGTGCTGATGGCCAACAACCCGGATATTAGCGGGGTACGGGCCTCCACCATCCGCCTGATTCGCGAGCACCGACACCTGATCGACGACCAATTCCGCGCAGATCCGAAAAATACCCAGTTGTTTATGCAGCTGCTTCGCTCACCCCGGGGCTTGTCGACCCAGCTATCCCGAATGACCCGCTACCGCATTCTCGGGCGATACCTACCAGAATTTGGGCAGGTAACCGGGCAAATGCAGCACGACTTATTCCATATCTACACCGTGGATGCCCACACCTTGCAAGTTGTGCGCAATATGCGCAGCTTCCGGAGCCCCGAGGCGCAGGAAAAATTCCCGATTGCAGCGGAAATTCTCGAGCGCATGCGCCAACCGGAACTGCTGTATATCGCCGGTCTCTACCACGATATCGCCAAAGGGCGCGGTGGCGACCACTCCAAGCTGGGAGTTGTGGATGCAGCGGAATTCTGCCAGCGCCACCACCTGCCCGCCCGCGACCGGCGTCTGGTTTGCTGGCTTGTAGAAAAGCATCTATTGATGAGCCAGGTTTCACAGAAGCAGGACATCAGTGATCCCGAAGTCGTGCACGCTTTCGCCCGTGAAATGGGTGACCGCGAACATCTGGACTGCCTGTACGCCCTCACAGTCGCAGATATCAATGCCACCAACCCGGAACTCTGGAACAGCTGGCGGGCCAGCTTGATGCGCCAGCTCTACCAGGCCACCCGGCACGCTCTGCGCCGAGGCCTGGAAAACCCCATCGACCGGGAAGAAATCAGCGAGGAAACCCGCTGCCAGGCAATGGAAAAACTGGACGCTATGGGACTTCCGCAAGCCTCGGTGGAAAATATCTGGGCACAAATGGGGGATGACTATTTTGTTCGCGAGACCGCTGACAATATCACCTGGCACACTTCAGCCATCCACGAACTGCACAGCAGCCCCGACGCCAGCCAAAAGGACACCCTGGTTTTAACGCGAAACTCAGGGCCTGGCGAGCACGACGGCGCTACCCAGGTTTTTGTCTACACGCCTGATAGAGCCAACGTATTTGCCGCAGCGGTTACCGGGCTGGATATGCTCAACCTGAACGTTCACGATGCGCGCCTGTACAGTTCTGCCTCCGGTTATACGCTGGATACTTTTTACGTGCTGGATGAAGCGGGCCAACCGCTACTGGACGAACCCCAGCGCCTAGCGCAGATTCGCGACACACTACAGCAGGAATTAGCCCTGGTTGAGGACTACTCAAAGATCATTCAGCGACGTACGCCCCGCCGCCTTAAAATGTTTGAATTGAAGAGCCAGGCTCATCTCTCAACCGAACCCGGCGATCATTACAGCACCCTGGAAATTACCAGTGCCGACAGACCCGGCTTGCTGGCCCGCATCGCGCGAATTTTTATTTCCCACGATCTGCGCCTGCACAATGCAAAAATTTCGACACTCGGCGAACGAGTCGAAGATATTTTTCACATTACCGATGCCGAGGGATCACCACTTACCGACATCGAGGCCAACGGCGCACTGGAAAAAGCCATTTGCCTGGAACTGAACAACCAAGACGCCTAACCGAAAAAACGCCCGAGGCCCGCTCACGACCATGAACCCAAATCTGGAACAGCTGCAGCCCTATCCATTTACCAAGCTGCAAGCCCTGAAAGAGGGCCTCCAAGCGGCGGACAAGCCCCATATTGCACTATCCATCGGTGAGCCCAAGCATGCGCCACCAGAATTTGTCTGTGCAGAGCTTGTTCGACACCTGGACAAGCTTGCCGCCTACCCACTGACCAAGGGAATAGAGCCCCTGCGGCAGGCGATCGCCGATTGGCTGAGCCAGCGCTTTCAGCTCTCCAATGTGAGCGCAGATAACCAGGTGCTGCCAGTGAACGGGACCCGGGAAGCACTTTTTGCATTCGCCCAGGCGACCGTTTCCGCAGGCAGCAAAGTCCTGATGCCCAATCCCTTCTACCAGATCTATGAGGGCGCGGCCCTTCTCGCCGGGGCGCAGCCGCACTTTATTAACTGTGTAGCAGAAAACCAATTCAAACCAGATTTCACCTCGGTGCCGGAATCGGTTTGGCAGCAATGCGAATTGCTTTACCTCTGCTCTCCCGGCAACCCCACCGGCGCTCTTCTCGAAGCTGAAGATTTCAAACAGCTGATAGAGAAGGCAGACCGCTACGATTTCACCATCACCTCCGATGAATGTTATTCGGAGCTGTATTTTGACGAGTCATCACCGCCGGTAGGACTATTACAGGCCTGCGAGGAAATGGGGCGAACAGACTTTCGCCGCTGTGTAGTATTCCACAGCCTATCAAAGCGCTCGAACTTACCCGGGCTTCGCTCGGGCTTCGTCGCCGGTGATGCCGATCTGCTGCAAAAGTTTTTGCTCTATCGAACTTACCACGGCTGCGCCATGCCGCTGCCCAATCAATATGCTTCGATCGCAGCCTGGCAGGATGAGGAACACGTCCGCCAGAATCGCGCGCTTTACAGTGAAAAGTTTTCTTCAGTTCTCGAAATTCTCGACGGCTGCCTAGAGGTACAACAGCCACAGGCAAGCTTTTACCTATGGCCCAAGGTCGGGGATGGTGAGCGTTTTGCCAGGGAACTCTATGAGGCGCAAAATATCACGGTACTTCCCGGTGCATTTCTCGCCCGCGATAGCATCGGCTTGAACCCCGGTCGCGAGTATGTGCGTCTGGCACTGGTAGCGACACTGCAAGAGTGCATCGACGCAGCGCACCGCATAAAGGCATTTTGCAGGTAAGGCCAACTCACTTTTCAAGAACAACTGACAACTCGAGCACATACAGGAACTCCACGCCCAGGCATATCTTAACAATGGCAGTAAAAAATCTACTCAAGCAAGAGCGCGTCACTTATATTTTGCAGCGCCTGGAGGAACTCTACCCGGAAACTCCCGTTCCTCTCGATCACAATGACTCCTACACCCTGTTGGTTGCGGTACTCCTATCCGCTCAATGCACCGATGAGCGGGTCAACCAGATAACCCCTGCGCTCTGGCAGCTGGCAGACAATCCCAGGGATATGGCGCAGGTCCCGGTAGAGGAGATCCAAAAAGTCATTCGCCCCTGTGGCCTCTCCCCGCAAAAATCCAAAGCCATCAGCAAGCTCTCGCAGATCCTGATCAGCGAATACCACGGCGAAGTGCCTGAGAATATGGCTGCGCTGGAGACCCTGCCCGGGGTCGGACACAAAACGGCGAGCGTGGTTATGTCACAGGCTTTTGGACACCCGGCGTTTCCTGTCGATACCCACATTCACAGGTTGGCCCAGCGCTGGGGCCTGACGAATGGCAAAAATGTTACCCAGACTGAAAAAGACCTGAAGCGGCTGTTCCCAAGAGACAAGTGGAATAAATTGCACCTGCAGATTATTTTCTACGGTCGCGAGTTCTGCTCTGCGCGGGGCTGCGATGGCACCGTCTGTGAAATTTGCACAACCTGCTACCCCAACCGTAAAAACCCCAAGAAAACCAAAAAGGCGTAACCGTGATTACTCTGTACGGCATTAAAAACTGTGACACCGTAAAAAAAGCCCGCAAATGGCTGGAGAAAAATGGAGTCGATTATCGCTTTCACGATTTTCGCGTAGACGGCATGGAAGATGTCCCCCTTCAAGCATGGCTGGATAAATTTGGCTGGCAAGAGGTCCTAAATCGCCGCTCAACGAGCTGGCGTGAACTGAGCGATGAACAGAAAAACGAAATGGACAATGCACTCGCCTTAGATCTGGCCAGTGCGACCCCTACCTTAATCAAACGCCCGGTCACCACCACCTCAAAGGAAACCCTTTTCGGTTTTAAAGAGGCGACCTTCGAACAACTGCAAAGCTAGTCGAATTAGGAGATAACCACCATGAGCAATATTTACAGCATCGGTTTTGGTGTCGGCACCTGTAACAGCAAGGGCGACTGGCTCGAAGTTTACTATCCCAAACCCCTGTTTAAACCCAGTGCAGAAATCGCTAACGCGGTTACTGAAACGCTCGGCGTGGCAGAGGGAAATCACAGCCTGCCTCTGGACTCCACCCAGCTACAGAAATTAGCCGATGCTCTCCACAGTGCAGGCGCCGCTGACCAGGCGGAAATCCTGCAGCAATTTGCCAATTCCCAAAGACCACTCGCAGTAGTTATTTTGGCTACTGACGAAGCCCCGCAGTCAGTGCCCGAGGCCTACCTGAAGCTACATCTTCTATCCCACCGCCTGGTAAAACCCCACGAGACCAAACTCGATGGTATTTTTGGCAAGCTGGTTAATGTCGCTTGGACCAACCAGGGGGCCATCGATCTCGAGGAATTACCGCAGCGACAACTGGATGCAAGGCTCAAAGGTGAGTACCTGGATGTCTCCTGCGTGGATAAATTCCCCAAAATGACCAACTACGTAGTACCGGCTGGGGTTCGTATCGCACACACCGCTCGAGTGCGCCTGGGCGCATACCTTGGGGAAGGCACCACAATCATGCACGAGGGCTTTGTTAACTTTAATGCTGGCACCGAAGGGCCCGGCATGATTGAAGGCCGTATTTCCGCCGGGGTATTTGTCGGCGCCGGTTCCGATCTCGGTGGCAGCAGCTCCACCATGGGCACGCTTTCCGGCGGCGGAAATATCGTTATCTCGGTAGGCGATAACTGCCTGCTCGGCGCTAATGCCGGCATCGGCATTCCCCTTGGCGACCGCTGCACAGTAGAGGCTGGGCTCTACATTACAGCTGGAACCAAAATCGCCCTGTTGGATGACAGCGGCAAGCTGGTAGAGCACATCAAGGCCAGAGACCTGGCCGGAAAATCCGATTTACTATTCCGCCGCAACTCCACTAATGGTGCAGTGGAATGTCTCACCAACAAGAGTGCTATCGAGCTCAATGAAGCTCTACACAGCAATTAAAATTGCACAGTGCGGAACTTCGGTTCCGCACTGCTGCATCCCACCCCTCTAGCCGCTTCTTTGCGACCCATCTCCCTATACAAGGAAAGCCCAAGTGACTCCCACCCTCCAACTCGCTTTCGACCTGATTCGCCGCCGCTCTGTCACCCCAGAAGATGCGGGGTGTATGGACCTTATGATCCAGCGCCTGGAAAAAATAGGATTCCAGGTAACAAAATTGCGCAGAGACGACACCGATAATTTTTGGGCTGTACGCGATGGCTCTAGTGAAGGCTCCCTACTCGCCTTTGCCGGACACACCGATGTCGTACCCACAGGCCCAGAAGAAAACTGGAGCTGCCCCCCCTTCGAGCCTGAAATTCGCGACGGTTTTCTATATGGCCGCGGTGCGGCGGACATGAAGGGTTCCCTGGCAGCCATGGTGGTTGCCTGTGAGGAGTTCATTGCGGCACACCCAGACCACAGTGGTCGCATAGCATTTCTGATCACCAGCGACGAAGAGGGCCCCGCAACAAACGGCACCGTTAAGGTTGTCGAGTGGCTCGAGGAACAGGGAGAAAAGATTGACTGCTGTATCGTCGGCGAGCCATCCAGTAGTGAACGGGTTGGCGATATTATTAAAAATGGGCGCAGGGGCTCACTCGGCCTGGAACTAAAAGTTCTCGGCACCCAAGGCCATGTAGCCTACCCTCACTTGGCCGAGAATCCGATTCATACCCTGGCCCCTGCTCTCGCTGAACTCGCTGCCGAAGAGTGGGACCAGGGGAACGAATTCTTCCCCGCAACCAGCTTCCAGGTTTCAAATATCAATGGAGGCACCGGCGCAACCAATGTTATTCCCGGCGAAGTGGATTTACTCTGCAACTGGCGTTTTTCCACTGAATTAACCGCCGAAGACCTTGAGACTCGGGCCCGCGCAATTATGGATAAACACAATCTCAAGTATGAGGCGAATTTTAAATTATCCGGATTGCCTTTTCTCACTGCCGCAGGCCCACTGGTTCGGGCAACTCAGCAGGCAATTCTCACCATCACAGGGGAAAAAACGGAGCTATCGACCGCCGGCGGCACTTCCGATGGCCGTTTTATTGCCCCTACCGGAGCCCAGGTCGTAGAACTGGGACCGGTAAATGCCACTATCCATAAAGTAGACGAAAGGGTTGAGGCCGACCACTTGGATATCCTTAAAGATATTTATCGGGAAGTCTTAAAAGAGTTACTCACTTAAATTAATCCGACTCAACCTAGAGGCTCATAAAGGCGAAAGCTCAAAGTATTCTTTTGAGAGGCCCCGGCTTTCATGGCTGGGGCAGTAAAACTCCAGCAGGTTTATCTTGCCAAAAACTGGCTACCTCTTGAATATTACTATTCAGCGTATTTGCCAACTCTGCCAATACAACACCTCATTGCTCCAGACCGTGCAGGGTGGCTCGGGCCGACACAATTTATCGAGAGCAACATCTATCGCCAAGTTGGATTAGACTACTAAATGAGTTGCGGCAGAGATACTTAGTGAATCGCGCCGACGACCACCAACCGCTCACTGATTCTCGAGTCGCGCGGCTCCTGCCACCAACTCGAGCCCTCGAGAAAGACGCCATGAAAAGCGTAATCAAGTTGGACCCGCACAACCCAAGTGGCGAAGGCCTTGAGTCCTGGGCTGTCATCCCTCCCTCTTTTCTTACCGGCCCGACACCTATCCAGCGAGGGTATAAAGCCTTTGAGCGCAACGGCCTCTGCACTGGGACCTGGGATTGCTCTGGCGGAAGCAGCACAGGGCTCAATCCCTATCCTCTCTTTGAGTTCATGCTTCTGATCGAGGGCCACGTCGGCATTATCGACGAAACAGGACACAAAGAAGTCATCTCTGCTGGAGAGCCGTTTTTCCTCCCACAAGGCCTTAATTGCGCATGGGACATGCCAATATATTACCGCAAGTACTTTATCAATCTTTTCCATGATGAATATCCAACAGAGACTGATCCGTCTAAGCTGAAAGTCGTGCGCCCGCTTCCAAACATTTCAGAAGACGACTGTAGAAAGACCAATCTCAGCGCTCTAGAACCACACCAAGCCCGGCACCTGGCATACGAGTCTGGCGATAGCAGGATCCAGGTCGGCACTTTGATGTCCGGCCCTTGTCATTGCAATATCACAGCTTTCAGCCGGAACGAACTGCTATGTATGCTGGAGGGGGCGGTGCGGGTCACAACATCAAACGGCGAGGAGACCTTCCACGCCGGTGACAGCTTCTTCATACCATTGGATGCCCCAGTAGGGTGGCACGCCGACAAACCTTTTCGCGCATTCTTTTGCGCAGTCTGGCCCTGAGCATCAGTGGATTACATCGATGACTGTCCTCATCTTTGGCGGCTCAGGAAATGTCGGCCGGGAACTCGTGCCGATCTTGCATGCGAGTGGCGCAAAGATCCGTGTCGCCACACGATCGACCGCCTATGCCGCGAGCCTCCCCGATGATATTGATACAGTCATTGCAGATATGGATGATCCTTTCAGCCTGAGGCCCGCATTTAAGGGGGTTGAGAGTGTCTTTTTGCTCATCGCGAATAGCCCCAAGGAGACCCAGCAAGGCCTCTCCACGCTGGCGATCGCCGCTGAATCCCCCCCCAGGCACATCGTTTACCTATCGAGCGATCTTGCAGTTCGCGCACCGATGATCCCCCATGCGGGCGGAAAATTTGCCATTGAAACAGCGCTGCGAGCTAGTGGGATCACGCACACGATACTACGGCCCACCTACTTCGCTCAGAATGATCTTGTTCAGAAGGATGTGATCACTGCAGGTGCTTATGCAACGCCGTTGGGCCCCCACCCGGTTGCACGCATCGATACCCGTGATGTTGCGCTCGCAGCAGCGTCAGCACTCTTAGACATAAGGGCTAAGAACGAAGTATTTCTTTTGTCGAGTTTGGATGCCCCTAACGGCAATGAAACCGCCGCACTCTGGTCCATAGCACTTGGTCACGCCGTCATCTACCCTGACCTAACGCCGGAAGAATTTGCCAACAGCATCGAAACCATGGTGCCTCCGTGGCTGAATTTCGATCTTCTGGTCATGCATCGCTGGTTCAAAACAAACGGCCACCCAGTAAATCAGGAAGATCTTGAGGCTCAGGCCGCACTTTTGCCCCAGGGGCCGCGAAGCTATCGGAGTTTCGTAGAAGAAACGGCCAACATATGGCAGAGTAAAACCCAAAGCCGCTAAGTACCGTAGCTCAATCCCTTTTTCAACACAGCCGCTATCGCCTTAGTGGTAGATCGCCCTTTGTGCCGTTAGCCCAATACACACCCTGGCCCCGGCTCTCATTGAAACTGCGCCTACCAGAATTATGATTGCCGAACCAGGACCTGAAAAACCTCTATTCACATAGTGGACGAAAGGATTGAGACCGACCACTTTGATACCCTCGAAGATATTTATCGGAAAGTATTAAAAGAGCTACCACTTCAATTAACCTGGCTTAGTTTGGAGACTCAAAAGGAGCGAAAGCATCAAGTTTATTTTTGAGCTGCCACAGTTCTCCTAGCTGGGAAAGTGAATCTTCAGGAAGTTTATCCACCAAATAAACTGACAACTCCTTCAAAATTGCAATTCAACGTATTTGGCCCCTCTGATACGTTCCCTTCAATATGCTCCGTCAAACAATAATAAGGAGCCCATTGACTATGAGCAGGTTTATAGAGTTTATTGCTGGGGCGATTCAGCCCATTCAAACACAAATAAACCCTTACCCAGTTTTAGTTACGAGGACATATTCGACCACGAGTATGCCAGCGGTCCACAGTTTGGCGCCAACGATAGAAATATTTATTACGTGCACAACTCCCTGGGGTCTGCCTACACTAATCATTCTATCTGTGAAAAGTAAAAAGCTAATAACGAATAGAGAAATTATATCTAGTTTATCAGGTCAAAAAAATCTTCGAAACCCTTTCAACCTTCATGGAGGGTGACATTAATTCAACAATCCAAATGATAAAGCTTTTCACACGGACACTTATAAGGTTGTTTCCGACCCTTCTACCCAGCAACTTATTGTTTTAAAAGGCCAAGCTGAACCATCAACAAATCACTTAACATAAACATCAACAAAATAATCATATCTTTACAAAAATTAAAATTAATATGTAAAACCAGCCTTCTAAAGAGTGCTGCAAACTGGAAAACTAAGCGATTTAAGTAACTGATACCCTCTTATCATTCCAAAACCCAATCTTCTGTAAAGTGAAAATTAAAATCCCAGCTATTGTTACCGTCCTCATAAACCGAGCGATCATTAAAGTTAAAGATATGTAAAGATAAAAACCCTTAATATGAGAGACTTTTTAGCACTCCACTTTCCATAGCATTTCGAGCCCTATATACTGGACCTAAGTAGCCAATACTGCCGTTTCAACTAAAAAACCATCATTGGTTACGTTTCGACATCTAAGAAATGATAGCTTATGAAAAATTTAAAAAACCCCCTTCAAACTATTATCAACTGGAGCTTTTGGTCAATACTCTTTTTATTATTCTCCTGGTGGCATGGAACATTCGAACGCCCTCTTTCCGCAGAAGAAAAACAGTACTACTCCGAAAAGCTGGCAGAATTAAATCCCGATGAATCGCCATCAGAATTTTTGAAGTTACTTGAACGGGATCGCGGTGAACCAATTTTTATTCTGAATGCTATCAAGTACTATGACGAACCTGTTATAACCAAAGATCACAGTAAACCAATGAGCTCAAAGGAGGTCGCGAAAAAATATAATAATTACGTGACAAACTTCTTAATTAAGCGCGGGAGCTATCCGATTTTTTTTGGGGACGCTTTAGGCGTAACTGCAGCAAAGTGGGGTGTTGATTATGAAGGTGACTGGTCTACTGCCGCAGTGGTAAGATATCGCAGCATGCGCACCCTTCTGGATTTAGCAATAGATCCAACCTTCAGGGAAAAACACCACTATAAAAAATCAGCATTAGAGCGCACTATTGCTTACCCTAATGAGGCACGCCTGGTAGCGGGAGGCCTCAACCTAGTGGTCTTTCTTATCCTTTTATGCGGAGCCCTAGTCTCCCAGCTGATCATCAACAGACGGAAGAAATGAAAATGTGTGGACCATCTGTCATTGGCTTTAGGTGGGATCCCTTGGAATTCAATGCTTACAGCAGATAAAACCGTGCCTGGCAATATAAAAAATAGCGTCAATAACTTATATAGTTGGTATCTTTACGCTCCCTCGCTACAAGGGCTAAAGATGTTCGATAGTTTTGAGTTGCACTTTTGACCGAACAAACGGCCATCCAGACAATTAGGAAAATCTCGAGACTCAGGCCGCTCTTTTGCAAGAGGACCTGCGAGGCTATCGGGGTTTTGTAGTAGAAACAACCAACCTATGAAGGAGTGGGGTCCATAGCCGCTAAGTACCGTTACTTAATCTCTTTTTCAATACAGTCTCAATCGTCGCAGTAATAGTTAATCCCCTGCTGCGTAAACCCAATACGCGCCCTGTCCCTGCAAACCAGGGCTGCTAAATACCACCATTCATAATAGTGACGAAAAGGTTAAGGCAAACTTTTGGGTATCCTCAAATATATTTATCAAGAAATATTAAAAGAGATACCTATATAAATTAACCCACCTCAGGCTGGAAGCTCGAAAAGGGCGAAAGCTCCAAGTGTACTTGCGAGGTGCCCCAGATTCCCTGGGTGGAAAGGAAAGATTTCAGTAGATTTATCCGCCAAACAAACTGACTATCCCCTCAATATTGCATTTCAGCGTATTTATCCCCTCTGATACCGCCCCTTCGGTATGCTCCACCCAACAATAAAAAGGAGCTCACTGACCATGGATAGGTTTATAAAGTTTATTGCTGCGGCGATTATTACAAGCCCCGCATTTTCCGCCCCTGAAAATACAAGTGGCCCTTCACCCAATTTTAGCTACGAGGACATCTTCGATCTGGAGTATGCCAGCGACCCACAGTTTGGCACTAACGATAAAAATATTTATTACGTGCGCAACTCCCTGAACAAAATGGCAGATACCACAAGGGCAAACCTTTGGTATATCAGCGATGATGGCAAAGATCACCGCCCCTTAACTTCGGGAGATTTTCACGACCACTCGCCACTTCTATCTCCAGATGGAAAAACTATTGCCTTTATCAGCGACAGGAGTGGAAAGCCCCAGATACATTTGTTGTGGCTGGACAATGGTAAAAGTGAGCAAATTTCCCATCTACCCAGAGCTCCATCAAATATCCAGTGGTCCCACGATGGTCAGCATCTAGCCTTCACCATGTTCGTGCCCGAGAACAAACCGCTGCCAGTGGAGCTTCCCACACCACCAGAAGGGGGCGAGTGGGAGGAAACACCTCAGTTTATCGACAAGAGCTTGTATCGCATTGAGGGCCAGGGATACTTAGAGCAGGGTAATTCACAGGTTTTCATGATTTCCCGTGAAGGAGGCACTCCCCGCCAGCTCACCAGTGGGGACTACGAGCACAACAGCCAACTCAGCTGGGGCAAAAATAATAAGGCCATTTACTTTTCAGCAAATCGCCACCCAAATCATGAAATTGAACTGCTGGATTCAGAAATTTACAAGGTAAATATCAACGATGGAAATATTGAGCAAGTAACCGAGAGATTTGGCCCCGATTTTCAACCTCAAATCTCACCCGACGGAAGAAAGCTGGCATATTTAGGCTATGAAGATCAGCGGTTTTCCTACCACCAAAACACTTTACGAGTGATCGACCTCGCTAATGGAAAAAACCAGCTAATAAAAACTGCCAGCGATCGTAGCGTTTCCGATTTTCAGTGGCTAGCTGACAGTAAGCGTATTGCTTACAGCTATGACGATCATGGCTCAACCAAAATTGCCATTAAGAAAATTGGCGGAAAGGAAACCTTGATAGCGGATGACGCCGGTGGACTGACACTAGGCGCGCCCTATAGTTTTTCAGATTTTGCTGTCTCCAAACGTGGAAACGTAGTTTATACACAAACCACACCTCAAATTCCCGCAGAACTTGCAATTTCTCGTGGCGGCAAGATAAAAACTCTCACGGCGATCAACAGTGATTTGATACCTCTACGCAATATGGCCCATGTGGAAGAGATCAACTATAAATCCAGCTTCGATGGTCGCAATATCCAGGGCTGGATAGTCTACCCCCCAAATTTCGACCCCCAAAATAAATACCCCCTGTTACTTGAGATTCACGGTGGCCCACTATCTAACTACGGCCCGCGCTTTTCTGCCGAAATGCAACTCTTTGCCGCCGCAGGCTATGTCGTGCTCTACACTAACCCTCGTGGCTCTACCAGCTACGGCAATGAGTTTGCCAACCTGATCCATCACAACTTCCCTAGCCAGGATTACGATGACCTAATGGCGGGTGTCGATGCAGTTATCGCCCAAGGCTATATCGATGAGGATCAATTATTTGTCACAGGTGGAAGTGCCGGCGGCACACTGACAGCCTGGATTATTGGTAAAACTGAACGATTCAGGGCTGCGGTAGTTGTCGCACCGGTAATCAATTGGGAGAGCTTTGTTCTAACTGCCGATTACTCCAAAATATTTACTCGCTACTGGTTTTCCGGGATGCCTTGGGAGGCCCCCGAGGAGTATCGACGCCGCTCTCCACTCACATATATTGGCAATGTCACTACACCCACCATGCTATTGACTGGCGAAAACGATTATCGCACCCCGATATCCGAGACCGAGCAGTTTTACCAAGCACTAAAGTTAAATGATGTAGAGGCGGCTATGGTGCGCCTTCCAAACACATCCCATAACTTTTCCGATAGACCCAGCAAGAGAATCTCTAAAGTAGCTTCAACCCTCTACTGGTTTGATCAACACAAACCCGATAGAGAAAATGAAAGCGAGGATTTGGCAACCAACTAATTCAAAATTTTACAGGTATATTCGGCCAAATAACGGAGTAGCAGGTCAGCCATCCTGCTGCTCCATCACGGATTATCCCATCGAGCACACCAGTCAACGGATCACTCCCTTTGTCCCCCCTTCCTCAGGTATCCTCTAGGAAACAAAAAGGAGGAGCCTCAAGATCATGAACCGGCTAATAAAAATTGTCGCAGCGATGTTTATCGCCAGCCCTGCGCTCGCTGATAACCAACTACCCAATTTTAGTTACGAGGATGTATTTGACCTCGAATACGCGAGCAGCCCTCAGTTCAGCAGTGACGGGAAAAGTATTTATTACGTCCGCAACTCAATGAACAAAATGAAAGACGGCAAGCGCGCGAACCTTTGGCGTATCGGTACCGATGGCAAAGATCACCGCCCTCTGACCTCTGGAGACTACTCCGATTACTCCCCACAGCTATCGCCAGACGGGAAGACCATCGCTTTTATCAGCACCCGCAGTGGCAGCCCGCAGATCCACCTGCTGTGGTTAGATAATGGCCAGAATCTGCAGATTACTCACCTGCCAAAATCCCCTTCCAATATCCAGTGGTCACGGGATGGTAAGCAAATAGCTTTCACTATGTTCGTACCGGAGAGCAAACCTCTGCCAGTAAAGCTCCCCAGTGCCCCGGAAGGCGCAGAGTGGGCTAAGCCACCACAGTTTATCGACAGCAGCATTTATCGTTCAGATGGCATGGGCTATTTAAAGCAGGGGCATGTACAGGTTTTTGTGATCCCTCGAGAGGGCGGTACCCCTCGCCAGCTTACCGAAGGCGAGTACGATCACCACAGCAGTCTCGCCTGGAGTAAAAATAACGATGCAATTTACTTCTCAGCCAATCGTCATCCCGATCACGAAATCGAGCTGATGAACTCGGAAATTTACAAGGTAAGCCTACAAAACGGCAGTATCGAGCAAATTACCGAACGTTATGGTCCCGACCATCACCCGCAGATGTCTCCAGATGGTACGAAGCTGGCCTATTTAGGCTTTGAGGATCAAAAGCTCGGATACCAACAACATACTCTGCGCGTCCTGGATCTCAATAGCGGGAAGTCCCGTAAAATAAAAACTGCCAAGGATCGCAGCATCTCCAACTTCCACTGGCTAGACGATAGCAAGCGAATTGCCTATAGCTACGACGATCACGGCTCCACCAAAATTGCCATCAAGAAAATTGGTTCCAGCGAAACCCTAATGGCCAGCGACGCTGGAGGCCTTTCGCTGGGACGCCCATACTCCGGTGCCAATTTTGCAGTCTCCAAACGCGGGGACATCGCCTACACACAAACAACCCCTCAAAATCCCGCCGAACTGGCTCTAGCGCGCAACGGCAAAACCCAGGCACTCACCGAGCTCAATGGCGACCTGATGCCACTGCGCGAGATGGCAAATATTGAGGAAATCAACTACAAATCGAGCTTTGACGGCCGAGATGTTCAGGGCTGGGTCGCTTACCCACCCAATTTCGACCCCGAGAAGAAGTATCCCCTTCTATTGGAAATTCACGGTGGTCCCTTCTCTAATTACGGCCCCAGATTTGCCGCCGAAGTCCAGTTATTTGCCGCTGCTGGTTATGTTGTTCTGTACACTAACCCCCGAGGCTCCACCAGCTACGGCCATGAATTTGCCAACTTAATTCACCATAACTACCCGAGCCAGGATTACGACGACCTGATCTCTGGCGTCGACGCTGTAATTTCTCAAGGTTATATTGATGAAGAGCAGTTGTTTGTTACTGGTGGCAGTGGCGGAGGCACATTGACAGCCTGGATCATTGGTAAAACTGACCGCTTCAGAGCTGCTGTTGTTGCCAAGCCTGTCATCAACTGGGAGAGCTTCGTTTTAACTGCTGATTATTCGAGGTTTTTTACCAGCTATTGGTTCTCAGGGATGCCCTGGGAGAAACCTGAGGAATACCGCCGTCGCTCACCGCTCACCTATGTCGGAAACGTTACCACTCCCACTATGCTCTTAACCGGGGAAGAGGATTACCGCACACCGATGTCAGAAACAGAACAGTTTTATCAAGCACTAAAACTTAATGACGTTGACGCTGCCATGGTTCGCATTCCAGGGGCATCCCACAGTATCGCTGCCAGGCCAAGTCAGTTAGTGGCAAAAGTTGCATCGATTCTATATTGGTTTGATCAGCACAAACCCGATAGGGAAAGTAAAGACTTAGCAAAAAACTAATCATTCGTACCAATTAATTTAACCCCCTCCTGGCGGGCTTTAAAGGCCCGCCCTAATTCACCACTATTTTCCACACTAAATCTAACGCATAATTATCCTTATAATTTACAAGGAGGAATTTATGCGCAGACTAATATTAGTTCTAATTCTCTGGCCTACATTTGTATTTTCCAGTACAGCACCCCTAGAAGATCTCATACGACATGCAAATATTGAAGATGTGAAAATATCTCCAGCGGGCTCCCACCTAGCAGTGAGAAAATTACACGAAGGTGAGCGTATATTGGTATTCATGTCTATTACCCCTCTAAAAATTACTGGTCTTTTACGTTTTAGAGGTAAGGAGGAGGTCGGTGATTTCTACTGGGCAAACAATGAAAGAGTAGTAGCTGAAGTAATGTCACGACAGTCAGCTCTGGAGACTCCTGTTTTTTACGGCTCACTTTATGCTATTAATTACGATGGCTCATTCGGGAAGAATATTTTTGGGCATCTTGCAGGCGAGAACCAAGTCGGATCCTTATTCAAAAAAGCTGAAACTACTCGTGCACATGCAAAAATTATCGATCCACTCCCTCAAAAAAAGAAAGAGATACTAATTTCCACGTACCCTTGGGCAAGGAACCAGGAATCCAGGGGTGAGGTTGCAAAACTCAATATATATACAGGGGTGAAAAAGCGTATTGCAAGGCTTCCACAAGTTGACGGGCGCGCTTACACTGACGGTGCAGGAAACCTTCTCTTCGCAGACGGCACTGACAAAAATAACAAATATCAATTATTTATCAGAGAAAAGAACGATTGGCACAGAATTAAAACTCCTCTGCTAAAATCTGGAACTCCAGTCGGTTTTGACACAAACACCGGCGAATCTTACTTAACCATCCCTCAAAAATCTCAAACCGAAGCCTTAGTAAAGTTAAAACCTGGATCTGAAGACTACTCTTTGGTTTTCCAGCATGAAAGATCAGATATACACGATATCATCTATTCCCCAGCCTCATATAAACCTTTAGGCGTTTATCTACAGCCAGACTACCCAACTGAACATTTTTTTGATGAGGATGACAGTTTTTCTTCACTATTTAGAGGATTGAAACAGGCGTTTCAGGGGTTTCATGTAACGTTTACAAGCTTCACCGCCGATGGTTCTTTAGGTGTAATGAAGGTATACGGTGATCGCTTGCCAGGCGACTATTACTTGGTAAACCTGAAATCAACATCCGTTAATTTTTTAATATCTTCTGCTGAATGGCTAAAACCCGACCAGCTCAATCCAATGCTCGCTGGCAGCTTCACTACAGAGGACAATTTAGAAGTAGGAGTTTACCTCACCTTTCCACAGGGCTCTGAAAAATTAAACCCTATGGTTGTATTACCTCACGGCGGCCCTCATTCACGTGATTATTGGGGGTATGATCGCAATGCACAAATTCTGTCTCAAAATGGATATCTTGTACTTCAAGTTAACTTTCGTGGCTCCACTGGTTATGGCCAGGGATTTTATTCAGCAGGACTCAGGGAGTGGGGAGGAAAAATTCAACAAGATATTGCCGACGCCGTTCATTGGGCCATAGGGAAAGGATATGCAGACCCTGATCGAATTTGCATCTATGGCGCTAGCTTTGGGGGTTATTCGGCTCTGATGAGTCCTATCCGCAACCCTGATTTATACCAATGTGCTGTAGGTTATGTAGGCGTATACGATTTGGAGATGATGTACACAAAAGGGGATATTAAGAGAAGAGATCGCGGCGTTGCTTACCTTAAAAAGACACTTAGTAAAGATAAGGACTTTCTAAAAGTCAACTCTCCTGTACACAATGCCGGCAAACTTAATTTGCCAGTTTTCTTGATTCATGGAGAGGAAGACGAGCGAGCCCCCATTGAGCATGCAGAAATGCTAGTAAAGGAATTTAGAAAAGAAAACAAACCGATTAAAACTCTATTTGTAAAAAATGAAGGACACGGCTTTTATACCGAAGAAAATAGAATGAAACTCTATACAGAACTATTAGAATTCCTGGATCAACATATTGGTGTTGGAGCTAGCGAAAAGCAATCTAGCGAAAGGTAAAGAGTTCAATTAAAATGTAGCCCCAGTTAATTTAGGGGCTACATATTTTCAATTGCTCAGTCACCTCAACCAGGCTACCCACTTAACCGTGATCGCGATACGCCTTCCACTTCTTCATATGACGATCCTTTTTTTCAGCCTTCAGGGTTTCCAGCTTGGCGAGCTGTTCATCTGTTAATACCGACTCAAATTGAGTACGCATCTGGTTGCGGCTCTGCATTTTAGCGACTTCCAGCTTGCCAATCTCCGCCCCCAGGCTTGCCAGTGTTTGCTGATCGGCACCGGAACGAATTGCTTCACGCAACTCTTCATACGCTTTGTGCATTTCTTCGCGCTTAGCTATTTTTCCTTCGCGGTTGGACTCGCGAAGCTCCTTCAGTTGATCCTTTTGAGCTTCCGTCAGCTCCAGCTCTTTAGCAATTTTTTCTGGTCCATGGCCGCGACCTTCCATTCGTCCTTTACCATCACATGCCATGCCAACGGCTGGTACTGCTACAACGCCAGCCAAAGCCAAACTACCTACTACAGTTTTCCAGTTTTTCATCGTTCAACCCTCTCGTTTGCATTCAGTAATTTCATAATAAGTGGGCCCCGTGTAAACGGGGGATAACTGTGGTAAACCTTTGTTAAGAACTCACAACAAGCGCTTTTTATAATAAATGCAGCTTAAAAAATGCACCGACTGTAAAAAAATTTTCAAATTAATGGTTGTGAAGGGAAATAAAAGAGAGGGATAGAATTTAAGTTAGAAATTTAATCCGGAAGTTATACAGGCCTGACTAGTATAACTTCCACAAGATCAAAATCTTTTTAATGGAGAGCGGCTGAGGAGGGATTTTGTTTCGTATCCACATCTTCCAGTGAGTGAGTCAGAACAAAGTAATAAACAACCTGTTCGCGCCCCTGGACTTCTGCTACCAGGTCAAAGTTGTACTCTCCCCGCTCCCCGGGAGAAATACGCACAGCGGCTATATGTTCAGGCTCAATAAACAGCTCGGCGACGGGTCGTTTACCGCGCATTACCTGAACCAACTTGGTACGGGCATCTTCAGCGGTGAAGCGCCAGTGGTAGTCATCATCATCGTATACTACCGAATCACTACTTCCGGCCCTGACGATGCAATTTGTATGCTCTGCCAGCCAGGGCCAAAACTCGCTGAACAACAGGGAGTTTTTCATAACGAATCAGTCATCCAGCTCAAGAACATCACTGTCAAGCGCAAGCTCTTCAGCTATTTGCTGACACCAGCGATTCAGCCGCTCTGTGGTCAGCTCTTCCTGCTGGTCTTCATCAATAGCCAGACCGACAAACTTTGCTCCACTTTCGACTTCAGCTTTTGAGGCTTCATACTCATAGCCTTCAGTGGACCAGTGACCGACTATAGTGGCTCCTTTTTCCACAATAACATCGTGGAGCATGCCCATCGCATCCAGGAAATAGTCGCCGTACCCAAATTGGTCTCCCAGGCCAAATAAAGCGACGGTCTTTCCACTAAAATCGATTTCCTGCACATCCTCCCAGAACTCTTCCCAGTCAGATTGAATCTGACCGAAGTCCCAGGTAGGGATTCCAAAGATCAGATACTGATAATTAGCAATATCCAACTGGGTGACATCGGCAATATCAAACAGGTCTACATTTTCTTCGCCAAGGCGGGCGCGGATGCGCAAAGCTACAGACTCGGTATTACCCTCATCACTGCCATAGAACAAGCCGATTTTACTCACAGTCAACCCTCTCCGCCCAGTCCGGGCCGCTACATACTAAATTACAAGGCGGCGTATTCTCCCAGCAATAACCTGGCTCAGCAAGTTACCTATCTGATCAGGTTTCGGCAGGTATAAAGAAAAATGCCCCCGGGGCAGCGGGGGCTAAGGGTTATGAACCTGCTGGGCCTTGGGGAAGGGTGCACCCAGCGGATCGCACAAGGAGTCTTTGGTTGGGGGGCCTAGGACTCTGAATCCTGGCTTGCAGAGCTTTCATCGCGCCGTTTCATTTGGCGCGCTTTGCGCTCACTCTTTAGCTGCTCTAGCTTGGCCTTCTGCTCATCAGTCAGAATGGCCTTAAACTGTTCTTTCATTTCGTTGCGGCTCTGCATCTCCAGAAGCTTTAGCTTGCCTAGCTCTTCACCCAATTGATCCAGTGTCGCCTGGTCAGCGCCCGACTCAATCGCCGCATTTAATTCCTTGCGCAGCTCGATCATTTGCTCGCGCTGTGCCATTCTCGCCTCACGGTTGCTCTCCCGGTTGGCCTTTAACTGTGCCTGCTGGCCTTCGGTCAACTCAAGCTGGCGGACCATATATTCAAATCCACGCCCCTGACCACCTTCACCACCGCCGAAAGCAAGTGCCGCAGGGGCAACCAGAACACCTACCAAGGCCAAGCTTCCCATTGCTTGTTTCCAGTGTTTCATTCCTACGTCCTCATGTTCGCGTTCAGTGACTACATAGTAAGCCCAGCTTGTGTAAACGGGGGAAAACACCGGTAAACATTTGTTAAGAACGGTAAAAAGCCCTATCGCCAGCGGTAACCAGCGCCAGCGCTTTGCATATAATGGCCACACAGAAACTGAGAGAACGCCATGAGCCGCATCCTTTTAATCGACGATGACACCGAACTCACCGACTTGCTAAGGGAGTACCTTACCGGAGAGGGTTTTCAAGTAACCGCAGCCAATGATGGTGGCCGGGGACTAGAGCTCGCTCAGAGCGAGAGCTTTGACGCTCTGGTTCTGGACGTCATGCTGCCCGTTCACAATGGCTTTGAAGTACTTCGCAAACTTAGGGAGGAGGCGTCAGCAGCAAGCCGCTCCCTACCAGTTTTGATGCTTACTGCAAAAGGGGACACTGTGGATCGTATCGTCGGCCTGGAAATGGGTGCCGACGACTACCTGCCCAAACCCTGTAATCCCAGGGAATTGGCGGCCCGACTGCGCGCAGTACTCCGCCGCGGCCGAGTCGAAGCTGAAGAGAGCGACGACACTCTTAGCAGCGGCCAGATTCGACTACTACCTGCAGAGCATCAGGGTTATTGGAACGACCAGGCTTTGGCTCTGACCGGCGCAGAGTTCGCCGTGCTCAAGGTACTGGTTCAGCATGCCGGCGAAGTGGTTGGCAAAGAGGTTCTCACTGAAAGTGCCCTTGGCCGTAAGCTGATGCCCTACGACCGCTCCATTGATGTCCATGTCAGTAACATTCGCAAGAAGCTCGCGGATAAAGGTGCCAGCCGCGACCTAATTATCAATATCCGAGGTGCCGGATACATGCTCACCCAGAGCAAGCAGTAGGTTTTCCACGATGCGCAGTCTCTTCTGGAAAATGTTCTTTGGGGCCTGGATCACCGCCATGGTGATGGTTGTAGCCGCCATTTACATTACCCACTTCGGTGAATTCGGCGATCCCCGACAAGAGGAACGCTGGGAGGGCCCCGCCCTTTTTCGCGAGGTCATGCGAAATATGCGAATCGCCCGCCGTCACGGTCCCGAACAGTTCCAGCACTGGCTCGAGAAAGCCCCCAAAAAAGTCAAACGGCGGGTTTATGCGGTTGACCAACAAGGCAACGACATCCTCGGTCGCGAAGTGCCATCAAATATGGGCTCGTTAATCGACAGTCTTGATTACCGCAATCGCGAAGCTCACAAACTGGTAAATAACAAGCCCACTGTAGGCTTCTTTCTACCACTGCGCACCGGAGACCCCCTGCGTATCGTCGTCGTTGCTGGGGATAGCAAGGAAGGCCTATTGCTGCGCTTCCTGTGGCGCAACTTTTGGCCGATGTTACTGCTTTCCATGATTGCCTCAGGTTTAGCCTGCTACTGGTTAGCCCGCTACCTGAGCCGCCCTCTTGAACAGTTGCGCGCAGCCACCAAGCGCGTGGCTGCCGGCGAACTGGACTACCGCGTGACTCCATCCCTGAAGTCTCGGAATGATGAACTGACTGACCTGGCCCTGGACTTCGACTCCATGACCGCCCAGCTTCAGGAGTCGATGTCCGAGCAGCGCCGCCTGATCAAGGATGTCTCTCACGAACTGCGCTCGCCACTAGCACGCCTGCAAGTGGCACTGGCCATCGCCCGCCAAAAGCAAATCAACGGGCTCGATACAGAACTGGATAAAATCGGCAAGGCTGCGGATTACCTGGAAGATATTATTGCCGACGTGCTATCACTTCCTATTAGCAGCCAGGAGCAGCGTCCCCTGGATGACGTAGTGGAAGTTAATGCCCTGATAAGCGCCCTGGCGGAAGACCTCCACAGCGAAGCTGCTGACAAAGACCTGTCCTTTGAAATTCGCTCCGAAGGGGAAGAGCTCCTTGTCGCAACCCGGGGCAGCTCCCTGACCGCTGCCCTGGAGAACATCCTGCGCAACGCGATCAAGTACAGTCCCGAGCACGGCCGGGTCAAGGTGTCGATTAAAGAATCCTCAGAATCCTGCACCATCTCAGTCATCGACTCAGGTTCCGGCGTGGCAGATGAGGAATTGGAGGCTATTTTCCGCCCCTTCTATCGCACAGATAGTGCACGCACCCGGGAAAGTGGTGGCTTTGGACTGGGACTCGCTATCGCCCAGCGCACCATCCTACATCACCAGGGAAGCATCAGCGCCAAAAACAGTCGGGATGCGGGCCTGTGTGTTGAGATTAAACTCCCCCTGCTACATATTGCCGACGATTAAGCATCGCAGCAGCTAATATAAGCATCTCTACCGCCAGAGTTTTCTGGCGGTTGCTTCCTTGCACCCGCAAATAGCAAAGGAACCCGCTATGCGCTGGATTATTTATATTCTTATTGCCTTGGTAATTCTCGTGCTCGCGGGATATTTATTCCCACGCGAAGTCACTGTTCATCGCAGCGTATTTATCAACAAACCGCCACAAGTGGTTTTCCCCTACGTTAATAATTTCCACAAATTCAACGAGTGGTCCCCATGGCGCCATATCGACCCCTCGGTACTCTATGAGTACAGCGGTCCCCAGGAAGGCGTCGGCGCCAAAATGAGTTGGCGTGGCGAAAACTCCAAAGCCGGAAGCGGTAGTCAAACTATCTTCGCCAGCAAGCGAGATTCTGTAGTCGCCACCAAGCTGGATTTTGGTGATGGCAGCCAGGCCACGGCAGAATTCCAGCTGGAACCAAAGGATGGCGGCACCCTTCTTACCTGGAACTTCCACAGCGATACCGGCGGTGGTCCCAGAGAACGCTGGATGGGCTTGGCAGTGAAAAAAATGGTGGGAGAGTCTTATGAACAAGGGTTGGAAAAACTTAAAAACCTGGTTGAAACAGCACCGGAAAATAGCACCTCCGACGGAACCTCCACCGATTCAGTTTCAGATATTCCATCCGATGTAGATGATGCAATGGGTGATGGCCCTCAGGGTGTCCCCAGTGAACTGCGAGACCAGAATGAAGAGGAAGCAGGAGAAACACCGGAAAACCAGCAGTAACACTCAGCAATTAAGAGTAGCGATTACTGAAATACAAAAAAGCCCGCAATTTGCGGGCTTTTTCTGTTTAAACCGACTTCGGTCGATTGCGTCGCGCGGCTGGCGCCGGTGACTTGCGCAACTTCCTGCGCTGGCGCTCCAGGTTTTGTTTCTCACCCTGGGTCAATGGGCGCTGGCCCAGTTTCGGCATTCCCGCCGTTACGCAGAGGTCATCGATCTCGCGGGGCTCCATCTCAATCCACTGCCCGACGCGCACATGGGAGGGAATAAAGACGCTGCCGTAGCGCACACGCTTCAAGCGGCTAACTCTAACTCCCTGGGACTCCCACAGACGACGCACCTCGCGGTTGCGGCCCTCCATCACTACGCAGTAGAACCAGCGGTTTTTACCTTCACCACCACTCTCTACGATGTCGGTAAAGCGCGCCGACCCATCATCCAACAACACGCCCTTGAGCAGACGCCGCCTCATTTCCTCATCCACATCACCTTGGATTCGAACCAAGTATTCGCGGTCGATTACCGAGGAGGGATGCATTAATTTATTGGCCAGCTCTCCGCTATTGGTAAACAGCAGCAAACCACTGGTATTGAAATCCAGGCGCCCAACAGAAATCCAGCGGCCGGTTTTCAGTCTCGGCAGGCGATCGTAGACCGTCGGGCGGCCTTCCGGGTCGTGGCGGGAGCATATTTCTCCAACCGGTTTGTTGTAGAGTATTACCCGGCAGCGATTCTGCTCTGCCGAAGGCAGCCGGCTACCATCAAACTCGATATGATCCGCGTCAGTTACGCGCTCGCCAAGCTCCGCCACTTTTCCATTTACGGTTACGCGGCCCGCATCAATTGCGCGCTCCATTTCACGGCGCGAACCGAGGCCGGTGCGCGCTAATACTTTCTGTAATTTCTCGCCTGCTGGCGGGGTACCATCACTCATGGGGTGGTGCTTTCCACTTGTACTACTTCTTTGGAATCTTCATCGACATCAGCATTTGCCTCCACCGACTCCTCGGCGACCTCTTCAACTGTGTCGTCTTCGGCAAACATACTGCTGGGTGGTAACGTTGCCGTTAGAGAGTTCTCGCTCTCTTCTTCTACTTGCAGCGATTCAACGCTGCTTCCCTCATCACTGTGAAGTTCACTCTCTTCACTTAGATCAACATTTACATCCAACTCCGAATTACCTTCAGAGTCTTCCTGCTCCATTTCCCACTGGATCTCTGCTGCCGCAGTTTCCACTGGATCTTCCTGTGCATCCGTCTCGGCGGGCACTGCATCGGCATCTACTCCGGGCTCAGACTCGGTCTCGGTCTCGGTCTCGGTCTCGGCGCCTGATGCTTCAGCAGCAACTTCCTCAGCCAAAGCCTCTACCAGGGCATCGTCTATATCTTCGTGTTCAGCCGCAGGGCCTTCAGTAGAGGATTCTGCCTCGGTGTCTTGCTCTGACTCAGAATCTTCCAAAGCACCATTGTCCACCTCGGACTCTCCCTCCTCGGGAACCGGCTCTGGAGGCAAACCTTCCTGCTCCAGAATCTGGTTCAGACTCTCGATATCGCGGATCTCCGCCAGAGTCGGCAAATCATCCAGGGTGCTCAAATTAAAATAATCGAGAAACTCCCGGGTTGTTGCGTAGAGAGACGGCTTACCGGGCACGTCCCGCTGCCCCACAACTTTAATCCAACCGCGCTCCAGCAGGGTTTTAACAATATGCGAACTCACCGCAACGCCGCGGATATCCTCGATATCACCACGGGTTACCGGCTGTCGATAAGCGATAATGGCGAGGGTCTCCAAGGTTGCACGGGAATACCGTTGCGCTTTTTCCTCCCACAGCCGATTCACCCATGGAGCCAGGTCTTCCGGCACTTGAAAACGCCAACCACTCGCGACTTTCTTCAGTTCAAACCCTCGGTCAGCACAACTCTGGGCGATTTCTTCAAGCACATCTCTCAGGGTAGTCTTGGAGGGTTGCTCTTCCTCGTCCAGCAAAGACAACAGCTTTTCTTCACTGAGAGGCTGGCCCGCGGCCAACAGGGCGCCTTCGACGATTTTGCGCAGTAATTCGGGGGCGATTGTCATCTTCTATTTTCTAACTCGAATACATTTCCGACGCTTTATCCGAGGCCTCTACAGCGTCCTCTGGATCTTCAACCTCTTCGAGAATCTGGTCCTCAGGCTCGCTGTCAGCACCGTCTTCGCTTTCACTGCTGTGGGTAGCAGCGCGAGCGCGCACGTGGATCGGGCCAAAAGCTTCATTCTGCACCAGCTCCACCAGTGACTCTTTTACCAGCTCCATCACTGCCAGGAAGGTCACTACGACACCGAGGCGACCCTCCTCAACGGTAAACAGGCTTACAAAGGGCACAAACTGGCCGTGGCGGATCTTATCCAGCACCTGGGTCATACGCTCGCGGGTGGACAACTTCTCCCGCTCAACCTGGTGGCTCTCAAACATATCCGCACGCCGCAGCACATCAGCCAGGGCGACCAGGACTTCTTTCAAGTCAATTTCAGGGTCGGGGCGTGTGATACTGCGATCGGGAGCCTCTGCATTGGCCTGATGGACATCCCGGCCAACACGGGGGATTTCATCGAGATCCTCAGCCGCAGTTTTGAAACGCTCATACTCCTGCAAACGGCGAATCAGAGCCGCGCGGGGGTCCTCGCCTTCTTCCTCCTCCGCTTCAGGCGGTCGCGGCAACAGCATCCGCGACTTTATTTCCGCCAACATAGCGGCCATTACCAGATACTCGGCGGCCAAGTCAAAGCGAATTGCCGTCATCATCTCCACATACGCCATATATTGATGGGTAATGTCGGAGACGTTGATCTCGAGAATATCCAGGTTTTGGCGGCGAATCAGGTATAGCAGGAGATCCAGAGGCCCCTCGAAAGCCTCCAGAACAACTTCCAAAGCATCTGGTGGAATAAAGAGATCCTGCGGGAGGTCGTTAAAGATTTCGCCCTGCACCAAAGCCAGGGGGGAATCCTCATCCGAGTCCTGGCCCTGCGATTCCGCATCGCCAGCCTGGGCAGGAGCTTCATCATCGCTTGCCGCAACCTCGGCCAGCACTTGCTCCTCGACCTCTGCTAGTAACTCATCACTGGACACCCTGCCCCACCCTCAATCGTGCAAACGCGCGATTATACACGGCGCCGCAGCTTTCAGCCGAGTATTTCGTCAGTTGCCCCACATCCCTGACGAATCAGTTGGGGCTCATCACCCGTCAGGTCGATCACGGTGGTGGGCTCCAACCCGCAGAAACCGCCATCGATAACCAATTCCACCTGGTGCTCCAGGGTATCGCGGATATCGTAAGGTTCGGTTAGGGGCTGTTCTTCGCCGGGCATAATCAGGCTACAGCTCATCAACGGCTCGCCCAATTCTTCAATCAGGGCCAGGGCGATGGGATTATCCGGCACGCGAATACCGATGGTCTTGCGCTTCGGATGAATTAACCTGCGCGGCACCTCGGCGGTCGCCGGCATAATAAAGGTATAGGAACCCGGCGTATGATTCTTTAACAACCTAAACATCTGGTTGTCGACCTTGGCATAGGTCGCCAGCTCCGATAGGTCTCGGCACATCAATGTGAAGTTGTGCTGCTTGTCCAGCTGGCGCACTCCTCGAATGCGCTCAACCGCCAGCTTCTCTCCCAGTCGACAGCCTATGGCGTAAGCTGAATCGGTGGGAAAAACAATAACGCCCCCTTGGGCGACGATCTCTGCTGCCTGAGTGATCAGGCGGCCTTGAGGATTATCCGGATGAATCTGAAAAAACTGCGCCACAAAGCCCCCCAAAAGCCTTACCGATTGAAAATACCTCACTGCCATCCACCAGGCTTAAAGCCGGACGATGGCCCCCAATTCACAAGCCGGAATCAGGGCAGCGAAACGTGACCCCGCTGTTCCCGGTGCAGAGTGTGCCACAGATTCCACACCGGCTCGACGTCTGCGGGCAACCTGACACAACCCAATTCACGCCAGGGCTGCTCCGGCTGGTGAAAATCGCTGCCAAGAGAGCAATATGGCATTGATTTGCCCGCCGCTTCCGCGGCCGAGAGTAACAATTTCTTTAACTCTCGGGTCTGTGTCGGGTTTTGCCGACCGCACAGCAACTCTATCGCATCCCCATTTTTTTCAAGAAAAGCTCCCAGCAGTCGCAATAACTGGGTGCGGGTCAATCCGTACTTAAGCGGGTGGGCCAATACCGCACAACCGCCGGCACTGTGAATAGTAGCGATGGTCTCACCCAACTGGGGCCACTCAACTTTCACATCTCCTACTTTGCCAGCCCCCAGGTAACGCTTAAACGCCTTACCGGTATCATCTATATGCCCAGCTTCCACCAGCCATCGTGCAAAATGGGGTCTACCCAGTACCGAGTCGCCCGCCAGGGCACGCCCACCCTCCAAGGCACCGCTAAAGCCACGCTTTTCCAACTTTTCCGCGATACGCTCTGCCCGCTCCTCGCGCAACTGCTCACGAAGTTGAATGGCTTCTTGCAGAGGCCCCGATTCGGGATTGATGTTCAGACCTACAATATGTACGGGTCTACGCCCCCAAAGACTGGAGAACTCAATCCCCGCCACCACATCTACGCCCAAACAGTCACCTTCCTGTTGAGCCTCAAGCACACCATCCACCGTATCGTGGTCGGTCAGGGCGAGCATCGTCACACCTTGGGATTTCGCTCTCGACACCAGCTGCGCAGGACTTAAAATACCGTCAGACGCGGTACTGTGGCAGTGCAGATCTACCAGGTCTGTATTCAAATCGGCTGAAAGGGTCTTCAACAACAGGCTCTCACTCAGTTCGACGATGAAAAAGATCGCCATATCCGTCTTTTCAGGAACAATCGCCCTATTGCGCTGTCTATGCGGCACTCGGCGTTTTCAGGGATAAGGCCCGGACTAGCAGTCACTCACAGGTGACTCGCCAGGGCCGAAGTCTGACAGTAGTTTTGTCAGCGGGGAAATTGAACGGGCTATCAGCCCCATCAGTTTCCAGCGGGCATTATCACCGGAATTGAGTATGACCGAAACGAATTCGACCACGACATCTCCCGAGAAGCCTAAAAAGGAAGGGTTTCTCAGCAATATCGCCTTCAATGTCATTATTCCGACATTGATACTGACCAAACTTTCCGGGGATGACTGGTTGGGCCCAACCTGGGCATTGATAGTGGCCCTGGCCTTCCCACTGGGTTATGGCCTTCGCGACCTGCTGCGCCTGGGCAAGGTCAATTTCTTCTCAGCCCTCGGGTTTATTGGCATCCTGCTCACTGGCGGCATCAGCTTGCTCAAGCTGGACCCGCAGTATATTGCGATTAAGGAAGCTGCAATCCCTGGCCTACTGGGTGTTGCAACGGCACTATCCGTTTATACCCGCTGGCCGCTGGTCAAAACCCTGCTTTACAACGATCAAATCCTGAATACGACAAAGATCGCCGAGTCATTACAGGCCAATGGTAACCAGCCAGCCTTCGACCGCACCTTGCGCCAGACTTCATGGATCGTTGCCGGGTCATTCTTTTTCTCCTCGGCGCTGAATTACATTCTCGCCAAAATGATCGTCACCAGCCCGCCGGGCACAGAGGCCTATAACACCGAACTTGGCGAAATGACCGCCTATGGATATCTGGTTATTGCGATCCCATCAACCCTGATTCTGATGGGTGCACTCTTTTTCCTGTTCTCCCGTATCGGCAAGCTGACCGGGTTGAAGCTGGAAGAAGTGATGGTCGCGCAATAACACCTTAAAAAAACTAACAAGAGCATTCAAAACAATGTGGTACGCAATCATCAGTGAAGATGTTAGCGATAGTCTCCCTTTACGCAAAAAAGCCCGCGCCGGTCATTTGGCCCGACTCAACCTTCTCAAAGATGAAGGTCGTCTCCTGGCTGCCGGCCCAAACCCCAGCATCGACAGCGAAGAGCCCGGTGAAGCCGGCTTTACCGGCAGCCTGGTAATTGCTGAGTTCCCCTCTTTGGAAGAGGCCAAAGCCTGGGCTGACAGTGACCCCTATATCGAAGCTGGCGTCTATGCATCGGTTACAGTCAAGCCCTACAAGCTTGTACTGCCCTGATAAAAACTCTAACTAACAAGCTGCATCACAATGAAGAAATTACTGTCCGGTGTGCTCGCTGTAGCGCTGCTGAACTCAGCACCAGCGGCACTTGCAGCGGAGACCCGCTATATTACCGACCAACTTCACGTGCCCATGCGCTCTGGCAAAGGCAATGAATTCCGGATTCTGCACCGCGGCCTGGCCAGTGGTACCGAGCTGGCTCTGCTCGAAGATGCCGCCTCGGACGGCTGGGCAAAAGTGCGTACCCCCAACGGCACTGAGGGCTGGATCAGACGCCAATACCTTGTCAGTGAGCCCGTGGCAAAACTAAAGCTGGCAACCGCAGAAGCCAACCTGGCCCGCTTTGAAAAAATGGAAGGTAATCTGGGGGGAGAAGTTCGCCGGTTGGAGACAGAAAACGGCGAACTGAATAGCGCCCTGACCTCTGCCCAGCAGCAGAGCCAGGAATTGGCCGCCGAACTCAAAAGCCTGAAGTCCCTTTCTGCCGACGCAATTTCGCTCAACGATCGCCATCAAAAGCTCCTGCATCAGTACGAGTTGCTGAAACAGGAAAAAAGCATGGCGGAAGCGGAAATTCAGCGCCTATCCGGTAGCGATGCCCGCAAATGGCAATTGTATGGTGCCCTATCCGTTGCATTAGGCGCTATTCTGGCGATGATTGCCCCCCATGTGCGCCCGCGCAAGCGCAATTCCGAGTGGGCCAACTGATCTCCCTCGCTACAACCAAAATCGCTTACTATACGACTGCGGGAGTGCTGAGAAGCACCCCGCAGGCAGCGATATTCAAATACTTTCTCTCTACCTATAACCATTCGCTGGCACAGAGGTAAACCGATTACCCCCGGACACTCAAAGGACACGGATGATGCGTAAATTAGTTATTTTTCTTTTCTGTACTCTATTCTGCCTTCCGCTATTTGCCCAAAACCCTCAGGTGAAACTAGAAACTGATCTTGGGGTTATTCGTATCGAGCTATATGCCAAGCAAGCACCAGTCACCGTAGAGAACTTCCTCGCCTATACCGATAGCGGCTTCTACGATGGAATTATCTTTCACCGTGTTGTGCCTGGATTTGTCGTCCAAGCCGGTGGTTTCACTTTTGATTTCCAAAGAAAAGAAACTCGCGAGGCTATCGCCAACGAGTCAGCTAACGGGCTCCAAAACCTGCGTGGCACCCTTTCCATGGCGCGCACAAACGATCCCGATAGTGCCACGTCCCAGTTTTTTATTAACCTGGTAGATAACACCCGTCTGGATGCCAGCGAGGATAAGCCTGGCTACGCAGTTTTTGGCAAGGTTATCGAGGGAATGGATATCGTAGAAAAAATTGAGCGGGAACCCCGCGGCCTTTATCGCAGGCACCCAGAGGCTCCCAATACTCCGATTCGGATTCTTTCCGCAAAACGAATTACAACCAGCGACAACACAGTCGCTGAACATAGCAAGGGAGAATAAGCATTGATCGCTCTCAGCGTAAATCTCAATAAAATTGCCTTAATCCGCAACTCCCGCGAGGGCAATTTTCCCGACGTAATCGCCCACGGACGCACTTGCCTCGATGCCGGGGCCCAGGGGCTGACCGTACACCCCCGTCCAGACCAACGACATATTCGTCCGGGCGACGTGCGCGACCTGGCAAAACTCTGCGCCAGCCGCAAGAACATAGAGTTCAACGTTGAAGGCAACCCCTTCGCCGCTCCCCTGGGGGACTACCCCGGCCTAATACCACTGGTTTTGGAAACCAAACCGGACCAGTGCACTTTGGTTCCCGACACCAATGATCAGCTCACGTCTGATCACGGATTTGACCTCAAGCAAGATGGCGATCGATTAGTTCCGATAATTGATCAACTTAAAAATGCCGGAATACGTGTCAGCCTGTTTATGGATCCAGACCTGGACCAGATCAGCCTGGCCAAACAGGTCGGCGCTGACCGTATTGAGCTCTACACAGGCCCCTACGCCGAAGCCGTAACCAAACAGAGCCCAGAGCTGGAAACAATTTTCTCTGCCCACTGTGCCGCCGCCGAGCACGCACATCAGCTGGGGCTGGGAATTAATGCCGGCCATGACCTCAACCTGGTTAACCTACCGCGCTATCGCACATTACCGGGCTTGCAGGAAGTCTCCATTGGCCACGCCTTTACTGTCGATGCTATTGGCATGGGCCTGGAAAATGCCGTTAACGCCTACGTCGACTGCCTCGCTGGAAGCTGATGCAAAGCCTCAATATTATTGGCGCAGGCCGCCTTGGCAAAACCCTGGGGCGGCTGTGGCAGGAGAGCGGTGTATTCGGGGTACAGTCAATTTATAACCGCAGTCTCGAAAGTGGACAAAGTGCCTGTCGATTTATCGGTGCAGGCAATGCTGTCGATTCCCTCTCAGCAATGACGTCAGCAGACCTATGGCTGATTGGTTGTATCGATAGTGAAATCGCTATATTTGCGCAGAGACTTGCCGACAGCGGTCTGGTCGACGAGCGCACTATTATATTCCACTGCAGTGGCGCTCTTAGCTCTAAAGAACTAGCCCCCCTGAGACCCGCCCTGGTTGCCAGCGCTCACCCGGTTCACAGTTTTGCCGAACCGGAAACCTCGCTGCAAACATTTGCCAAAACCAGCGTCGCTGTCGAAGGGGATAGCCATGCAGTAGAGGTTATCTCTGCGGCTTTTGCAGCCATTGGCTGTGAAACACTGGCTATTGATCCCCTTAACAAGTCTCTGTACCACGCTGGATCAGTGATCGCCTCCAACTACCTCACCACCCTAATGGACCTGAGCTTACAAAGCTTTGCAGCCGCCGGCATAGAGCGGGACAGTGCTCTTCGTCTGTTGGCGCCGATTGTTTCACAGACTCTGCAAAACAATTTGGCGCTGGGACCAGAAAGGTCGCTGACAGGCCCCATTGCCAGGGGGGATGTGGAAACCGTTGGCGCCCAGGTGGAAAGCCTTGCTTCAGTAGATAGCCAACTGGCACTTTGCTATCGCCATCTGGGCCTCGCCTGTGTAGAGTTGGCGCGGCGCGGCTCGCTCTCACCTGAGAGCGCAGCCAGATTGATCGAACTGCTGAGTGAGCCAACGCGGTGAAAGACTCCTCCGAATACCTGGAAAAGAAAGCCTTCTTCGATAGCCTCCTGACAATTTATGGGCGCAAGCCTGTGCTCGAGGCTCTCGAGGATTTATCTGTACCCGTCCATAAATTACATCTGGCCAGCAGCAACCGGCGCGACCAGCTAATCCAGCGAATGGAAACCCTGGCGGAAGAGCGCCAGATTGAAATTGCTTACTGGGATCGCAAGGGCCTGTCCCGGATTTCGAAGAATTCCCGTCAGGACCAAGGTGTAGCCCTCGACCTGGCCCTGCCTCACTACGGCAGAGCGGAGGACTTTTTACAGAAGGTTGCAGTCCCAGAGCACAAAAACACCTATGAACTTCTGGCCCTGGATGGCATAACCAACCCTCAAAACCTGGGCATGATTATTCGCTCAGCCTGTGCCGGCGGCATTGATGGAATCATCCTGCCAAAGAAAGGCTGTGCACAGATAGACCCCCTGGTTATCAAAGCCAGCACAGGCACACTGTTTAAAACCCGGATTTTGCGCTGTGACAAATTGGCAGCCACCCTGGGGGAGTTCCGCGAAGCGGGGGCTCAGGTTTGCGGGCTGTCATCCCACGCCCAGACGACCTTAAAAGAGGTCTCCAGTAAAGTCTCCACAATTTTTGTGCTGGGCAATGAAACCCACGGCGTTAGCGATGCCGTTGCAGCTCAGTGCAATGAACTGGTACGTATCCCCATGCAAAACGATGTGGAAAGCCTGAATGTGGCGGTCACGGCCGCGCTAATTAGCTTCCGCCGAGAAATTTAGCTCTGCCCCTGTGGGAGGTACCCGCCTCCCACTCCCTCAACTTATCCCACGAGCTCAATCCCAATCTAGCCAGGATTATCCACTACCCACAGATTCTGTGGATATCTCTGTGACTAACTTAGAGTAGTAGGCCGCAAAGGCCCGCCATTTGGTCTTTGTGACAATATGAAGAAAAAATAAACAACCCGGGAAACGCTCAAAAAATCAACGAGTTAGAGAAAACTTAGCTAAGCGTTTAGCGACAATCCGTACCAATTAAAGATCGAATAGAGAGAAGGGGCTGCTGTGGAAAATGAGACGCGAAGCCCAAAACAAAAAAAGAAAGGGGTGCTAAGCACCCCCTCTCGATTCTGCAGTTTACTCCCACTCAATTGTCGCGGGAGGCTTGCTGGAAACGTCGTAGACCACACGAGAGATCTGCTCTATCTCATTGATAATACGGTTGGAGACCTTCTCAATCAGCTCATAGGGGAGATGCGCCCAGCGCGCTGTCATAAAGTCCACGGTCTCTACCGCGCGAAGAGCAACCACGTATTCATATCGACGGCCATCACCGACAACACCCACAGATTTTACCGGAAGGAATACGGCAAAGGCCTGGCTGGTCTTGTGATACCAATCGGCATTGTGCAGTTCCTCGATAAAGATCGCATCTGCCTCTCGCAGAATATCGGCATACTCCCGCTTTACCTCACCGAGAATCCGTACGCCCAGACCCGGTCCCGGGAAGGGGTGACGGTAAACCATGTCGTAAGGCAGGCCCAGCTCCAGGCCGATCTTACGAACCTCGTCTTTGAACAGTTCACGCAGGGGCTCTACCAGCTCAAACTGCATATCCTCTGGTAAACCGCCCACATTGTGGTGAGACTTAATCACATGGGCCTTGCCGGTTTTTGCGGCGGCAGACTCAATAACGTCTGGGTAAATAGTGCCCTGAGCCAGGAATTTCACGTCCTGTAACTTGGAAGCTTCACGATCAAAAATCTCAATAAAGGTATTACCAATGATTTTGCGCTTGGCCTCAGGGTCTTTTTCACCTTGGAGGCGCCCAAGGAAATCCTCTTCCGCATCAGAACGGATAACGCGGACGCCCATATTGTCGGCGAACATCTGCATTACCTGGTCGCCTTCGTTTTTACGCAGAAGGCCATTATCTACAAATACGCAGGTCAGCTGATCGCCAATAGCCTTGTGCAGCAAAGCGGCTACCACAGAGCTGTCGACACCACCGGATAAACCGAGCAGCACCTTGCCCTCGCCCACCTGATCGCGGACTTTAGCAATAGAGTCTTCAATAATGTTCGCGGGAGTCCAGAGTTTCTCACACCCGCAAATATCAATCACAAAGTGCTCATAAATACGCATGCCTTGCAGGGTATGAGTCACTTCCGGGTGGAACTGTACACCGAAGAAATTCTTCTCAGCGTGGTACATACCGGCAATTGGGCAGGAATCGGTGGAAGCCAGCAGCTCAAAGCCCTCTGGCATCGCCACTACCTTGTCGCCGTGACTCATCCAAACATCCAGTAGGGAACTGCCATCATCAGCGATATGATCTTTGATATCGCTCAACAGGTTGGATTGGCCTTCAACTTTTACCTGGGCGTAGCCAAATTCGCGAATATCGCTGCCCTGTACGGTGCCTCCAAGCTGATGAGCCATGGTCTGCATGCCATAGCAAATGCCCAGTACCGGCACGCCCAGGTTATAAACCGCTTCCGGCGCGCGCGGGGAGCCCTCTTCCGGTACCGACTCGGGGCCACCGGCGAGAATAATGCCCTTGGGCTGATACTCACGAATTTCCTCTTCGGTCATATCGAAAGCTCGAATTTCAGAAAATACGCCCAGCTCGCGAACACGGCGGGCAATCAATTGTGTGTACTGGGACCCGAAGTCGAGAATGAGTATTCGGCTGGAATGGATATCTTGGCTCATGACTTACTCGATAACTGGATTAAATAACGGCAAACGGACCTTAAAGGTCCGTTTGCTGCTTGTTCCGTCTAAATTTTTTCACCTGGAGAAGGTCGAAGGCTTAGCGTCGGCCCACCGGGTAGTTGGGGGCTTCTTTGGTAATTTGAACGTCGTGGACATGGGACTCACCCATACCGGCTGCCGTGACCCGCACAAACTCAGGACGAGTACGCATGGTCTCGATATCGACGCTGCCGGTGTAACCCATGGCTGAACGCAAACCACCCATCATCTGATGAACAATGGCTGACAGCGGGCCTTTATAAGGCACTCGACCTTCGATACCTTCCGGTACCAGTTTTTCAGCGCCCTTGCTCGCATCCTGGAAATAGCGATCGGAAGAACCCTGGGTGCGAGACATAGCACCGAGAGAACCCATCCCACGATAGGACTTGTAAGTGCGGCCCTGATAGAGCTCAACTTCGCCCGGCGCCTCTTCGGTACCGGCGAACATGGAACCCATCATGACTGATGAGGCGCCGGCAACAATTGCCTTGGAGATATCGCCGGAGTAACGGATACCACCGTCGGCGATCATGGGCACACCAAATTCTTTAAGGGCTGTGGCAACCTCTGCAATTGCCGTCACCTGGGGTACGCCGATACCCGTTACGATGCGGGTGGTACAGATAGAACCGGGGCCGATACCCACTTTAACCGCATCCGCACCGGCCTCAACCAGTGCACGCGCTGCGTCAGCCGTAGCGATGTTGCCACCGATCACATCCACCTGGGGGTGCATTTCCTTAATGCGGCGCACGCGCTCAATCACGTTGCGGGAGTGGCCGTGGGCGGTATCTACTACCAGCACATCAACGCCGGCTTCTACCAATGCAGCTACGCGATCATCGGTATCCGGGCTGGTACCCACAGACGCGCCCACGCGCAGGCGACCGTCGGAATCCTTACAGGAGTTCGGGTACTGCTCTGCTTTGTTAAAGTCTTTAACCGTGATCAGGCCGCGCAACTCAAAGTTGTCGTTAACCACCAGTACCTTTTCGATACGGTGCTTATGCAGCAGTTCGCGGACTTCGTCGGGGCTCGCATCTTCGTGGGCCGTCACCAGACGCTCTTTCGGCGTCATGATGCTGGCGACACTGACGTCGAGATCAGTTAAGAAGCGAACGTCGCGGCTGGTAACGATACCTACCAAGTCGCCACGATCCATTACCGGTACACCGGAAATATTGTGGTGACTGGTCAGCGCGATCAACTCGCGCACAGTGGCATCGGACTCAATAGTAATAGGGTCTTTTACAACACCGGCTTCAAACTTCTTCACCGCGCGAACGGCAAGAGCTTGCTCTTCTATCGACATACTCTTGTGAATAATGCCGATACCCCCCTCCTGGGCCAACGCAATGGCCAGGCGAGCTTCCGTCACTGTATCCATAGCAGCGGACACAATGGGGATGTTCAGGGTAATGTTGCGGGAGAGTTGGGTTTTTAAACTCACATCCTTGGCCGTGACCTCGGAATATCCGGGCACAAGTAGGACGTCGTCAAAAGTGAGGGCTTCGCGCGCGATGCGCAGATTGGATTCAGACATTGTTGACACTCAAACCTCGAATAGGCGGGATTGGGTATCGGCGCGATTATACCTCTACGCGCCCAAAGCGCAAACATCAATTTGCAGAAAAACGGATTTGTACAGTAAAGCTCTTTACCTATAAGGGCGATACTGCAATATTGCTCCGCCCAATACGCCCGACGAGATTCACCGATGCAGACAATTCCCCCTAGTCAAAATGCCAAGCGCAGCGTGCTGTCGGTCAGTGACCTGAATCGGGAAGTTAAACATCTTCTGGAAAACAGTGTGCCCCTTCTATGGATCAGTGGGGAGATTTCCAATTTTTCCATGCCCAGTTCCGGGCACTGGTATTTTAGCCTTAAAGATGCGCGAGCCCAGGTGCGCTGCGCCATGTTTCGCGGTCGCAATCGCAGTGTCGCCTTTCGGCCGCAAAATGGTCGTGAGGTTTTAATTCGGGCCAGGGTGAGCCTGTACGAAGGGCGCGGAGAATTTCAGCTAATCGTTGAGCATATGGAGGAGGCCGGCTTTGGCGCCCTGATGCGCCAGCTGGAACAGCTCAAAGCAAAACTGAATGCTGAGGGCCTGTTCGAAACAAGCAGAAAACGCTCTCTTCCGTTTTTGCCAACCAATATCGGCATTGTCACTTCGCCGACAGGCGCGGCAATACGGGATATGATTCACGTATTGGGCAGGAGACACCCTTCTGCACAAATTGAAATCTGGCCCGTAGCCGTTCAAGGCCAGGGGGCCGCTCAGCAAATCGCGGCAGCGATTGAAAAAGCGGGCCGCAGTGGTCGCCACGATTTATTAATTGTCGGTCGCGGCGGAGGCTCCCTGGAGGACCTGTGGTCTTTTAATGAAGAAATTGTCGCCCGCGCACTGGCCGCAAGCCCTATTCCCACTATTTCTGCAGTCGGCCACGAAACCGATACGACTATTGCAGATTTAGCCGCAGACCTGCGCGCCCCCACCCCCTCTGCCGCAGCGGAAATAGCCAGCGCCAATGCTGCAGAAATTTTACAGCGGCTTGACCAGGTCCAGCGCAGATTACACCGCGCCATGGACAACCAACTGAAGCATTTATCTCAACAGGTTCAATTGCGACGCAACCGTTTGCGCCATCCCAAGGAGCAGCTCCTCAACCAAGCCCAACGGCTGGATCATTTGGAGATGCGCCTGGTAGCAGCTTGCCAACAACAAATCCAAAGTCGCAAATCCCAATTGGATTCCGCCTCCAGAGCTTTTGCCCACAACCTGCCGACACGCCGACTCGACAATAGTCGAAAGCAGTTAATTCAACTCAAGGGAAACCTGGAGCGTGCGATGCAACTGATATTACAGCGCGGCAGTGACAAACTCTCCCACGGGGCCCAATTACTACAAAACATCAGTCCTCTGGCAGTATTGCAGCGAGGCTACGCCATTGTTCTGGATTCAGAAAATCGCGCAATTCGCGATAGTTCAGAATTGGATACCGACCAGCAAGTCCATATTAAGCTGGCCAAAGGGAACTTCACTGCAGAAGTTAAAACCATCGAAAACTGATTTCTTTAACAATTAAAGGGCGCAAATCAAGCGACACTATAATGGTTGAGGTAGAGTGCCTTCGGAGCAATATATGGATAGTGAATCTACTGCTATCCACCTCAACCAGTGGACCTTGATACTACTTTCAGTACTACTGCTTGCCCTTGCAGCCTGCACGGAACCAGAGCGTGATTCTGGAGTAGCCGAATCAGTCACCATGTCAGCTGCCGAAGCGCAGGATGCCGACAAGCGATCAGGGCAACTGCCTGAAGTAACCCCCGCTAAAGAACAGCAAGTCAACTACATCGAAACCGGTGACCTTAGGGACATAAGAAAACACGGCACAATTCGGTTCGTTAATCTAACCGGTGCTTCCGAGGACCTGTTACCTCGTGACGATGTGGTGAGTCTCCGTCACTTCGAACTGGCCAACAAACTGGCCAAACAGTTAAAGCTGGAACCCAAGTGGATAAAAGCTGAAACGCCCGATGACGCGGTGCAAATGCTGATCGATGGCCAGGCAGATGTAATTGCCTATAACCTGACTGTCACTGACGCCCGTGAAGAAATTATTGACTTCACGGTTCCTCTCCGCCATTCGCGGTTAGTACTCGTCACTGGTCCTGAGGGTCCAGATATTTCAGATGCGAACAAATTAAAGGATCTGGAATTTATTATCCCCGCCGGCTCCTCTATTAAAGAAACTGCAGAGCAACTTGTTGCCGAAAATCCAAACTCAAACCTAACTATTCGAGAAATTGATATTAATGGTAACCGAGATACCTTGCTGGATATCATTAATGGCCAAAAGAACCGTGTTGCTATTTTGGAAGATTTTTCAGCCCAGGATTTGCGCAATTACCGCGATGACATGCGGATTGGTGCAGATGTATCTGAAGTACAAAATATTGCCTGGGGCGTACGCAAAGACTCCAAACGCCTGCATACCACTCTCGATAATTTTTTGACCCGCAACCTGGTTAAATCCCAGGAAGAACGCATTACCGATTGGAAGGGTATTAAAAAATCTGGAGTAATCAGGCTACTCACTTATAACGGGCCGACAACCTATTTCTTATGGAAAGGGGTATTAATGGGGTTTGACTACGACCTGGCCCAGGCTTTTGCCAATAAGCACAAACTCCAACTCCAGGTTATTGTTGTCCCCTACGAAGAAGACCTTGCCGACTGGCTGAGGGCGGGTCGCGGTGACTTTGCCGGGGCCGAACTCAATATTACCAGTGCCCGTGAAGACCAGGGCATGGTATTCACCAAGCCCTATGTCGAATCCACAGACCAGATCGTCAGTGGTAAAGGCAGCCCCCCTATTACCCAGATTCAGGATCTTAATGGCCGCAAATTAACCCTGCGCGCCTATTCATCATTTATTGAAACCGCTGAAACACTGAAAGAAGCAGGTATTGATGTCGATATCCGTGTGGCGCCGCCAGATATTTCCCAGTCACAAATCTTCTCATTAATCGCCGACGGGCTGGTAGATGCGACTATATCCCACTCCGGTCGAGCCAAGATTGAGGCATCCGTTCAGCCACAACTGGTACTCGGAACTCTTATCGGTGACCCGCGTCCACAGGGCTGGATGGTATTAAGACAAAATTGGCACCTGCTACAGAACTTGAATAAGTTTTTGAAAAATTACAGAAAAACGAGCCAATATCAAAAACAATACCAGGCTTATTTTGAGCCGAACAAACGATTTACCCAGCGAGTAAGTTCCCGGGTAATACCGGGAGAAAACCTCTCTCCTTACGATGAGTTGGTGAAGGAATCCGCCTTTAAATACGATTTTGATTGGCGCATGATCGTCGCGCAGATGTGGCAGGAAAGCAATTTCAACCCTAAAGCCGTATCTCCAGTTGGCGCGCAGGGATTGATGCAGGTAATGCCTGCCACAGCCGAGGAAATGGGATTTCCTCCGCCGCTGTTCGAACCTGAAAGAGGTATTAAAGCGGGGGTAAAATATATGGATTGGGTGCGCGATCGCTTTAATCCCGCTTTGCCAACCGTAAATAAACTCTGGTTTACTCTCGCTTCCTACAATGCAGGATACGGCCACTTACTCGATGCCCAGCGGCTGGCTAAAGAACTGGGACTGGATCCCAATGTGTGGTTCGACAATGTGGAAGTCGCCATGCTGAAACTGGCCCAGCCCCAGTACTTTAAGCGGGCTAGATACGGCTATGTGAGAGGCTCCGAGCCCGTGCAGTATGTGCGCAATATCAGCAATCTCTACAAAGCCTATGTGGAAATGATGAGCGATGATGTGACAGTCCGCCCACCTCTACAGCGCCTGCCCGGCAAAATCTATTGTGAACCCGGGGATGTGCCTGAGGGCGTTATTCAGCGGATGCCCACTTACTCCTCGCCCTAGGCAGCCACAAGCCCTCACAAGGTTAAAACGATTTTTCCGGTGATAGTGCCGGACTCCAGTAATTTATGGGCCTCAACCGCCTGCTGCAGCGGAAATTCAGCGGCTAGTTGCGGCCGCACTTTACCCGCTTCAATCAGCGGCCAAACCTTCTGTTCCAGCGATTTCGCAATACCGGCTTTCGCTTCTGGCGAGCGTGCCCTCAGAGTTGAGCCGGTCAATGTAAGTCGTTTCAACATCACCGGCATCATATTTACTTCTACTTTAGCGCCAGCCAGGTAGGCAATATTTACGATTCTGCCGTCGTTTGCGGCCACACGAATATTGCTATTGATATAGCTACCGCCCACCATATCCAAGATAACATCAGCTCCGTGATCATCAGTCATCTCGCGCACAACGGAGACAAAATCTTCATCCCGATAGTTAATCGCCTTCTCCGCTCCCAAAGCCACACAGGCTGCGCATTTATCTTCTGTTCCCGCAGTAGTGAAAACCCGGGCTCCCAATTGATGGGCCAGCTGGATCGCCGTGGTACCAATGCCAGAGGAACCACCATGGATTAAAATCACCTCGCCCGGTTTTAAACCGGCGCGGTCAAATACATTAGTCCATACGGTGAAAAAAGTTTCCGGCAATGCAGCTGCCTCAATAAGACTAAGGCCTTCGGGGACCGGGAGGCATTGCCCCTCTGGAGCTATTGCAAACTCTGCGTAACCTCCACCATTGGTCAGGGCGCAAACTTTATCTCCCACCTGCCAGCGCACAACTTTTTCCCCAACTTCAACAACCTCACCAGCCACTTCCAACCCCAATACCGGCGATGCTCCGGGAGGTGCCGGATAATGCCCTTGGCGCTGCACAATATCAGGGCGATTAACCCCAGCTGCGGCTACACGGATAAGGACTTCGTCTGCGCCGGGAGCAGGCTTATCCATCTCCTGCAATTGCATGACTTCAGGCCCACCAAATGTAGGCAGATCAATAAACCGCATATTTTTCCCCTTTATAGGTTCACTTTTATTGCCACACTATCGACACAAGAGTACCAAAAATCATCAAGCAATTTTTACTCAACACGCAACCCAATAAAAAACGGCCAGCCCCATCACAACATTTAATTGCGAAAAGGAACTGGCCGTTTCGAAGTCTGCTGACTTAAAAAATATTTTCTCTAAGCAGCAAGTTCTCAGCCGAGATTAGAGCTCGTAAATAAACTCAACCCCCATAACACGACCTTTATTCAGCGGAGTAAAGCTGGCACCGATACCACCAAGGGTAACTGGTAGCTGCGTGTCATTACCTTCAGTAACTTCATCAAGCATATTTTTGCCGAATACAGAAACTGTATATTGGCCGCTATCCGCAGTATAACCAATGCTAAAGTCCACCATTTCCACTTCAGACAGCATGCCTCTGTTGTCATCCGTATACGGTGCTTCATCGCGATGATTGTAGTTAATGCGGGAGGTGATTGTTCCGTAGGAACCCAGAGACAAATCGTGCACTAACCCTATACCATAAGTCCATGGCGCCAGGCGTGGGATCTCGAGACCCAGGTCTTCATCATCCACAAGACCGTCACCATTCAGGTCACCGAGTACCTTATCGTAATCGCCATCTACATAGCCCACGTTGAAGGTAAGCAGCAGGTTTTCACTGAGCGCAGCCATGGTCTCCAGTTCAGCACCACGAATTGTCGCATCTGCGGTGTTTCGAATGATTTGCGCCACACCGGTCACTGCGTCAGCGAGATTCTCCTCCCGCTGCATATCATCAATAGTGTTGTGGAATACCGCCATATTGGTACGAACACGGCCATCGAGCCAGTCTACCTTAGCCCCAATTTCGAAGCTGCTTTGCTCTTCCTGGTCCGTTGCCTGCGGGGTATAAGGCATTCCTGTGGTCGGATCTATACCTGCGTTGCGGAAGTTGTACCCTCCACTGCGGAAACCCTTGGTCCAGAATGTGTAGAGCTGCGTCTCGTCTGAAACAGTCCACTGCAAGCCAACTTTGGGAGTGAAGGCATTCCAGCTTTCGCTATCTTCAAAGTCGTAGGCAGCACAGCCGTCCAGCGTACAGAGGTTCAGGGGAATAGAGGCAATCTTCGCGTCTTTCTCCTCACTCGAGTAGCGTCCACCCAGGGTCAACACCCAGGCCTCGTTCAGATCGATATCAGCCTGGGTAAAGAATCCATAAGTGCTGTGATCCTGCACACCACCACCGGTCCAATCGATAATGCCGCCCTCACCGTCGGCCAGCAAACGATTTTCCAGGTAGGTTACATCCTGAGAGAACCAATAGGCACCGGCAGTGATGGCCGTGCGACCGAAACGGCCGGCATAGCGCAACTCGTTACTCAACTGGCTCTGATCCACGCTTGAGTCCGCATGGAAACCGACAAAAGGCAGGGAATCAATATCCCCCAAGCCCCGCGCCTCATATTCACGCCAAGCCAGGATATTTGTGATGGTGCCATCACCGAATTCAACATCTTTATTGAACTCAGTAATGATCTGGGACCACTCGTCTTTTTGATAACCCTCTTCGTCCTGGGCCACCTCAAAAGAATCTTCACTGTTGTCCCAATCAGGAATACCGAAAGCCTCAGCAATCTGGGTTGCACTCGGGTAGGCAACAAAACCGTCATCAGTGGTAACTATGTAAGGTTCATTACCACGGTTTTGCGCAACCACTCCATCGGAGTCCATGCGGCCGTGCTCCATCCGCACAAGCAGCTCTGCCGTTTCATTGAGTTGAACACTAAAGCTTGGGCGAATAAACCAGCTGTCAGAGGCACCGGCATTATCATTGCCGGTGGCAACATTTTCGAACCAGCCACGGTCATCGTTGTAGTAAACGGTCAGACGGCCGTTAACATCGTCAGAGATGGCACCATTAATTGAACCCGCAGTCACCACATCCAGATTATCCGTTGTGGACACCTTGACGCGAGCAGAGAATTCATCAGTTGGGCGCGCTGTTTTAACTACGACAGCACCACCGGTAACATTACGACCAAATAGCAGGCCCTGCGGACCACGGAGAACTTCGATACCCTCCAGGTCAAACACATCGGTAACAACACCCGCATTCACACCGAGGTACATACCATCGACAAAGACCCCTACTGTGGGATCAATTGATGGAATAGAGCTATTCACTCCAAGACCGCGCACAGTGAAGTTTGCCGTATTTTTTACGGTACCCACATCCTCCAGCTGGACGTTGGGCATTTTGAAAGAAAGGCTTTGTAAATCCCTGGTTTGCAGAGCCTCCAGTTGGTCACCGGAATAGGCGGTTGCCGCTACCGGAACATCCTGAAGTAATTCTGCGTCTGCACGCTTACGGGCTGTTACCTGCACTTCTTCCATAAGGGTGCCGACTGCTCCCTCTGCGGCATAACTGGGGCTAATACCACTGGCTAACCAAAGAGTTGCTACGGAACAGGCGGAAAGCAGAGCAGAGTGCTGCTTGGGTTTTGACGGACTTCCCATGTTTTCTCTCCATTGTTTTATTTTTTTTATGTACAACAACGGACTTATCGCAATCGGTACTGCCTGGCTCCACCGCTCTACCTCTATAAAGAGGCTCCGACTAAGTGAAGCTCCGATTCAAGACCGCGCTGATAAAGAGGCACAGATTTCGTAGTGAATCTGTGACATGGACAGGTTACAGGCTCACAACCGTGTGTGGAAGTCTATTTAACGTAAATGTCTGTAAAAATAACTCAATTAGTCTGGAAAGTTCTTTCAACTTGAAGAAAAAAATTAAAGGGAATGGAAAAAATAAAATTATGCACTGTTTAAGGGCGATACCCTAAGTTGCCCTTTTACATAGAAAATTGATTATTTTCAAAAAAGCCAATGACAATATGTATCTAAACCACCCCAAAAACACAAAACTTTTTGTCTATTTTAAATTGATGCGCTCTCAGCTCTTTTAGATCAGGCTGAAAGTGCCCTTCGATATTTCAGGTTATCGGCAATTCAAAACTAATAAACTCAATTAACCTGGTACTTTTAAATACATTAAATTTGACCAGTGGGTCCGCCTGAAAAATAAATTTCCATTAAAGCCAGGAGCTATTTCGGCGCAATAGGTGTGTCATCACCACCCGCAGCCACATGGGAAAGTATTTCATTTATTTCCGCTGCATCGAGGGTTTCTTTTTCCAAAAGAGCCCCAGCCAATGCATCCAATTTCTTGCGATTTTTTGTCAGCAACTGATCTACTTTCATCTCAATACCGCTGATCAAAGCAATAATTTCGTCATCAATAATCTCTGAGGTGTGTTCGCTGAAGTCCTTCTGCTGGGCCATCTCGCGCCCCAGGAATATATGCTCCTCTCCCCGGCGGAAAGCAACGGGGCCTAATTTTTCACTCATCCCCCAGTGCGTCACCATGTGGCGGGCCAGTCGCGTCGCCTGCTTTAAATCTGCCTCTGCACCAGTGCTCACCTCCTTGAATACCACCCGCTCAGCGACCCTCCCTCCAAGCATTACGCCGATACGATCGCGGAGATAACTGACCTGCATACTGTGATGCTCTTCGGTGGGAATCTGCTCGGTAGCGCCGAGACTGTGCCCCCTGGGGATAATAGTCGCCTTCTCCAAGGGGTCTGCATTGGGCAATAGCGTTGCTACCAGCGCATGTCCCGCTTCGTGGTAGGCGATAATCCGCTTGTCCTCTTCACTGATAACCATTTCGCGCTCGCCACCGAGAACCACTTTATCCCTCGCCCTCAATAAACAATCCATATCCACTGCGGACTTATCTTCTCGCCCCGCCAACAGTGCGGCCTCATTAATCAGGTTTTCCAGATCCGCGCCGGCAAAACCTGCAGTCAGGGCCGCGAGCCGCTCCAGATCCACCTTGCCGTGCAATGGAACATCGCGGGAATGAATCTCAAGAATTTCCTTGCGCGCGGCCTTGTCTGGAAGGTCCAGAGTAATTTTTCGGTCAAAGCGCCCCGGTCTTAGCAGCGCCGCATCGAGAACGTCGGGCCTGTTGGTTGCCGCAACCACCACCACCGCTTCCTGGGGATCAAAGCCATCCATCTCCCCAAGGATCTGATTGAGCGTCTGCTCCCGCTCATCGTGTCCGCCACCAACGCCCGTCCCCCTCGCCCGACCGACGGAGTCAATCTCATCGATAAAAATAATTGAAGGGGCATCTTTCTTGGCTTCTGCAAACATATCCCGCACACGGGAAGCACCCACCCCTACAAACATCTCAATAAACTCAGAGCCACTAATACTGAAAAATGGCGCTTCACTCTCACCAGCCAGCGCTTTCGCCATCAGGGTTTTGCCCGTACCGGGAGGCCCCATTAGCAAAATGCCCCGGGGTATCTTCGCTCCGAGCTTGCGATAGTGCTCCGGGTTCTTGAGGTACCCCGCCACTTCTTGCAGGTCCTTCTTCGCATTTGCCAACCCGGCCACATCATCGAAAGTCACTTGAGACTCACTGCGCTCAAACCGCTTTGCTGGTGATCGAGCAAAACCGAAGGGACTGCCGGGAGCTCCACTGGCCATCTTTTCCTGCATTCGCCGCCCCATCCAAACCAGGAGCCCAATAATCAGTATCCAGGGCAGAAGCAGTATCAACATCCGCTGCATAAAGCCCCCTCCCGGGGACTCTGCCAGGATTTCCACCTTCTCCTTTTCCAGAAGGGGGAGCAGTTCGGGGTCTTGAACGGAAGGTAAAATGGTTGTGAAGTGTTCCGGCGGTGGAGCCTTTTTTTCTTTCTCGCCAGTGTTTGACGCCGGCAGCTTGCCCGCCTCCGGCTTAAAAGTGCCGCTGACTCTATCCCCCTCGATAACCACGCTGGCAACTTTGCCTTCGGCGACCTCTTTCTTAAAGTCACTGTAAGCTAACTCAGTCCGCTTGCCAGAAAGCTGTCCGTTAGTGCAGTACTGTACAGTCAGTATTAAAAGGAAAATCCACAGGAAGTACTGAAGCCAATTCAGCGGCCCTTGCGGAACCGGCTTTCCCGATGGCGGTGAAGGAGACTCCCCCTGCGGCAGCTTTCGCTCTTGGTCCTGCTCGTCCGCCATATATTCTCACTATATCTCTGGAGAAGCCTGCCGCCGGAAGATAGGCCGGACCTGGCAATGGGCAATGGAAAAGGTGCGAATCATCGGAATCCCGGTAGAGTAATGAGTATAGTTCGCCGCCAATCACACCGAAGAATTTAATGCCTCGCCCCTGGATCACTGGCGCAATCGGTACTCAAGGCATATTTTTCAAAGTAAGACTTGCAAATTGAGGAAAGGCACGGCAGAATTCGCGCCCTGTCGAGACTGGTCGACCGCTCCCAGAGGGCCCCAGAAACTCGGTAAGTTGCGGATTTTTAAGGATTTTTTCCAAAAAGAGGTTGACGGCAACGAATCAACTCTCTATAGTTCGCACCCATAACGACGCGCTCGTAGCTCAGCTGGATAGAGTACCTGGCTACGAACCAGGCGGTCGGAGGTTCGAATCCTCCCGAGCGCGCCATACAAAGAAAAGGGCTTACGTTTCACGACGTAAGCCCTTTTTTGTTGTAGAACAGCTAGTGCCAAATTGCTCTTTGCACAATTTATTCTTCGCGGCCTCGCCCCACCCCAGCAACCCCCATTCACTTTAAGCAATCACAAACAGCTTCAATGATCCAACGGGGTTAGAAACAATCTCTTTCATTCGTTCCATACAGCAGATAGATATACGCACATCAGTCAGCGGGGGCAATTACACCAACTGTGCAACCTCCAGATACGTTAATCCATTTTCATCTCGCTAGGGTCCTGTGCTCGACTAGAGATTTCGACACACAAAAGAAAGTTAGGAGTTATTACTCCTCACTTGGGCTCGATCGCACTTGGAAAAGGATTGAAGCCCCCTTCCACTTTTGCAGCTGCGCCTACGCCAAGATAGCAATCGATATACTGCAATTCATTCATACCTCAGAGAAGAAAACTCCCACCCACGCAGAGCAACAGCAGGGCAAACAAACGCTTAAGCAATCGCGGAGATAACTTGTGGGCCAGTCGCGCTCCAAAACGGGCGAAGAACATGCTGGTGATAGCGATGCCGACCATGGCTGGCAGGTAGATAAAACCAAAACTCCACTGCGGCAGTTCAGGTTGCTGCCAACCAATAGCCATAAAACTCAGAGCGCCGACGGCAGCAATCGGCAGACCACAGGCTGAGGAAGTTGCCACTGCTTGCTGCATCGGCACGCTGCGCCAAGTCAGAAAGGGAACCGTCAGTGTGCCACCGCCGATGCCAAAGATGGCAGAGGCCCAGCCTGTTACCCCGCCGGCCGCTGTCAGCCCCAGCCTGCCGGGGACAGCGTGGCTGGCCCTGGGCTTAAGCTCCAACCCCATTTGAATGGCAATGGTGATAGCAAATACACCAATAATCTTTTGCAGCATCGACCCCTGGATAGCTGCCGCAGTGAACGAGCCGAGACTTGCACCGAGAAGAATACCCAGACTCATCCAGGCAAAAGTTGGCCATAGCACCGCGCCTTTGCGCTGATGCTCCAGAACCGAGTTAATCGAAGTAAAGACAATAGTCGCTAGCGAAGTACCCACAGCCAGGTGAGTCAGTACATGCGGATCGATACCCTGGGCTGTAAAACTGAACACCAGCACAGGTACAATGATGATGCCACCACCGACGCCAAACAAACCGGCCAACACCCCGGCCACAGCCCCTAGCAGCAGGTAGAGTAGAAATTCCATAAATTCCTCGAATTGATTGATGCGGGTTTCTTCCGGAAGCAGGCGATGGGGCCGCATGTCCGCAACCCGTTGCTCACATGTATTACCCGGCTGGGGACACCGCAGTAAGGTTGCGATATTGACCTTTGAAATACAGAAGTGGCTGCCTTGCAGCAGCTTTTTGTAGGTTTAACGCCTTCACCTCACCAATCACAATCAGGTGATCTCCCGCAGCGTGTTCAGCATGAATTTCACAGTCAAGCCAATGCAGGCTGCCGGCGATAATGGGATTCCCCAGCGGCGATTCCTGCCATTCGACTTCACTCCATTTGTCCGCGCCTTGACGAGCAAACTGGTTGGAAATCGTAACCTGATCATCCGACAGAATATTGACCGAAAATCGGCCTGCCTGGCGAATTTTGGGGTAGCTGTACGAACTCGACATAACGCTGAATGACACTAATGGCGGGCTCGTCGATACGCTATAAAACGACTGGCAGGTGAAGCCTATCGGCTCACCCTCACAGTGCGATGCGATCACCGTAATACCGGAGGCGTAATGCCCCAGCGCTTCGCGAAAACGCAATGGCTCTATAGCCGTACTGGAAAGTGACATGGGAGCACCTGAATATTGGGGACAGCTAAACCGAGAGCTCTCTTCGGACAATTTCTGCACCTGCACTTAATGCATTGAGCTTACCGTTCGCAACTTGACGGGATAGCGGCGCCATACCACAGTTCGTACAGGGAAAGAGATCCTTAGCATCCACATACTTGAGTGCTTTTCGCAAGGTATCGGCGACTTCCTCCGGTGTTTCAATCGTGTTGCTTGCCACATCAATAGCGCCCACCATCACTTTTTTACCACGAATCAGCTCAAGGAGATCCATTGGAACATGGGAGTTGTGGCATTCGAGGGAAATTAGATCGATATTGGATTTTTGCAGTTTTGGAAATGCTTCTTCATATTGCCTCCACTCTGAACCCAGAGTTTTCTTCCAGTCTGTATTGGCTTTGATACCGTAGCCATAGCAGATATGTACGGCAGTTTGGCACTTCAGCCCCTCGATGGCTTTTTCTAAAGTGGCAATCCCCCAGTCATTCACCTCATCAAAAAACACATTAAATGCGGGCTCATCAAATTGAATAATATCAACACCCGCAGCCTCTAACTCACGCGCTTCCTGATTGAGAATTTTGGCAAATTCCCAGGCGAGCTTTTCACGGCTTTTATAGTGGCTATCGTAGAGAGTATCAATCATTGTCATGGGGCCAGGTAATGCCCACTTGATAGCTTGACTGGTTTGCTGGCGTAAGAACCTGGCATCTTGAACAAATACTGGTTGTTGCCTAGATACTTCGCCAACAACTGTCGGCACGCTCGCATCATAGCGATTGCGGATTTTAACGGTTTCCCGCTTCTCGAAGTCAACGCCGTTGAGGTGCTCAATAAATGTAGTTACAAAATGTTGGCGGGTCTGCTCCCCGTCACTAACGATATCGATACCGGCTTGTTGTTGCTCTTGTAATGTCAGGCGCAAGGCATCCTGCTTACCTTCTTGTAATTGATCGCCCTGTAATTTCCAGGGAGACCAAAGTTTTTCGGACTCTGCGAGCCAGGATGGTTTAGGCAAGCTTCCAGCGCTTGAAGTTGGCAATAGGCGATTCATGAAAAATAATCTTATCTATATTTGTTAATTAAAGCGCGTAATTAGCGGCCCACTGATCAAGGATACTTCTGTATGGCTTGATAAATTGTTCTTCAGTAAATTTCCCTTGCTTTATAGCCAGCTGGCTACGCTCTTCCCGGTCATAAACAATTTTAGTCAGTGAATAATCCTGGTGCTTCAAGCTGGGCTGATAGCAGGTCCCCGCTACAGAATTTGCATTGTATATTTCAGGCCGATATATCTTTTGGAAGGTCTCCATCGTGCTGATAGTGCCGATAAGCTCAAGATTCGTATAATCACCAAGCAAATCACCTTGAAAGTAAAAAGCCAAAGGGGCAACACTATCCGGCGGCATAAAATAGCGAACCTGCAAACCCATTTTCTCGAAATACTCATCAGTTAAAGAGTATTCGTCCTGCCGATACTCAACACCCAGCACGGGGTGCCGGTTTTCAGTTCGATGATAAGTCTTACTGCTCGATACACTCAGACAAATAACAGGGGGCTTGCTGAAGTTATCCTTGTAGGCACTTGAATTCAGGAACGATTGAAAAATTTTCCCGTGAAGATCACCATAACCTTCAGGAAGGCTAAACTTGTCTTGCTTCTCGTTATGCTCCAACAACAACACGCTGAAATCATAATCCCGCACATATGAAGAAAAGTTGTTTCCTACTATGCCCTCAATCCGTTGATTGTTTTTATGATCAACAATATTCGTCTTCAATACTTCAATGGTAGGAAAGGCTTCTCCGTTGCCTTCAATATCAATATCAACGGAAATAATATCCAGCTCTACAGAGTAACGATCTGCACTAGGGTTGTCCCAATGCGCCAAGGCATTGAAACGACGATCAATCATTCTCAAGGTGTTGAGCAAGTTATCCCGACGGCTCTCCCCTCTCGCCAAGTTCGCAAAATTGGTGGTGATCCGCGTGCTATCCGCTGGATGATAGTTTTCATCAAAACGTAAGCTCTTGATGGTGAATGCAAACTCTTTATTCATTGCGGCCTGGTATCCTGATTCCTAAGGCAAAAACTGAGTTCTTTGCTTGGTGATTGACATTGCCAGGCAGGATAAGCCTCTTTATAAATGAAAAAAAATGGTATATTTTCAACCATCCATTAATTTTACTCATGGTTTGCTCGGGTAAAGCTATGCTAGAGCGCACGCACTTAACAATAATCCAGGCCGTAGACCATCACGGTTCGCTAACCGCTGCGGCCAAGCACCTTTGCCTAACCCAGTCGGCGCTGAGTCACACGGTACGCAAGCTGGAACAGAACCTCGGGGCCCCTATCTGGTTGCGTGAGGGCCGCAGCTTGCGCTTGACCCAGGCTGGTGAATATCTGCTTGGATTGGCCAATCGAGTCCTGCCACAACTGGAACACGCTGAGAGCAAGCTCAAGCAAATGGCCCAGGGTGAACGCGGTACCCTGCGTATCGGTATGGAATGCCACCCCTGCTATCAGTGGTTACTGAAAGTAGTGTCGCCATTTCTGGAAGATTGGCCGGACGTGGATGTGGATGTTAAGCAGAAATTCCAGTTTGGAGGTCTCGGCGCTTTACTGGGTTACGAAATCGACCTGCTAGTTACCCCTGACCCTTTCTATAAAGCCGGACTGCGCTTCGATCCCGTATTTGACTACGAGCAGGTGCTGGTAGTCCCTCGCGATCACCCAATGGCAAAGCGAAAGTACCTGACAGCAGAAGACCTACGGGATCAGGTGTTGTTAACTTACCCCGTGCCGCCGGACCGCCTGGATATCTATACCCAGTTTCTCAACCCTGCGGGCGTGGTGCCACTGCGCCACAAGACCAGTGAAACTACCGATATCATGCTACAGATGGTGGCCAGCGGCCGCGGGGTCGCGGCCCTGCCACGCTGGCTTGCAGAGGAGTACTCTACCAAGCTGGCACTATCGGTGGTGCGCCTCGGGCGAGAAGGTATTGCCAAACAGATTTTCTTAGGAACTCGTGAAGACGACTGCGAAGTTGAATACCTGAGCGCTTTTATCAAACTGGCCAGAGGTTATGAGCACTCAGAAACTAAAGCCTAATGCTGGTGAGATTTACCGTTTACTCAGGTAGCAGTTTGAACAGTCACCATAGAGTGAAAAATATTTACGAAGTACGGACCTTTCCACTACCCGCAAACACGCCCGCACAGAAAAACTTGCCAACCCTAAGTAATCCATTTGCGTTTTTCACTGCTAAACGGCACGCCCTGGCAGTGACAAATACAGCGAGCTACGCCACTGAAATTTACTAAACAATAAATTTGAATTTGCTGGCAACGGGCCAGGCAATTGGAGGTTCGAACTTTCCCGGGCAATCCACATAAGAAGGCCTTATATCACAGGAAATAGTCTCTTCTATTTTTCTGGAGCCCTATCCAAGCCCGAATGGAGCCAGTTCAAAACTGGTTTAAGATTGAACTGGAAAGGGGTTTTCAAATAAAGCTCGCTTTTCTTCCAATCTTTCCCGCAGGAATTCTTTTAACTTATTTGCTCTCACTATATGCCGTGAGTCAGTGCGACTTAATAACCACAAAGCCCAAGAGGAGGGAGTTTGACGTAGGGGAAGCTGAATCACCGAAGGGTGCCCTATCGCATTGACAAACCAGCAGGGCATTCGAGCCACCCCAAATCCATTTTTTACCGCTAGAAACATGGCATGCAGGTCATCCACTCTTAATCCCGCACTGCACTTGGGAAGATCATCACACCACCTTGGCAACTGCTCTTCCGCCGACCAAAGTACTGCTTTAACTTTGTTGCTGATGACCAGTGAACGATGAGCGTAAACTCCCATTTCCAGCTGGGCAAACTGAATACCAGTAAGAAGGTCAGGTGGCTCAGGCGTAAATCTTAGAGCGACGTCTGCCTCGATATTTGCCAGGTCCTTCAAGCTACTGGAAGCCAAAACCCTCAGGGATATGTCTGGATGATCAGCCTGGAACTGGCACAGATCCTCTAACAGTAACTGGTTGAGTAAATCATGGGGTAACGTAAGAACAAGGGGACCTGCCATGCGGCTATCCGCCCCACTGATTCGCTCTTCCAGCATTAAGTTTTGAACCTCCAATTTCTCGGCTATCGGCAAAATTGCCTCTGCCGCCTCTGTAAGGGCATAGCCCCTCGGCGTGCGATGAAATAAAAGCACACCATGAGACTGCTCCAGAGATTGAATACGCCGGGAAACCGTAGCGTGATTAACATCTAGCACCTTGGCAGCCGCAGACACCGTGCCATTGCGCGCAAGTGCAAGGAAGTAGCGGATGTCATCCCAATTAGTCATTTTGCCTCTTCTCTCGTCCACTCTTTCTTATTTCTGTGCATATTTGCACAAAGGCTGTTAAGAATCGATTATTTATTATCAGGCTTGAGCTGGATAACCTCTGCGCTGTACCAAATACAACACGGCGAGGAGACTCCCATGCCCGACCTGTTTACCCCTTTATCCTTGGGTGATTACACCCTTAAAAACCGAGTAGTCATGGCTCCACTGAGCCGCAGCCGCGCCAACAGTAATGGCGTCCCCCAACCCATATCTGCTCAGTATTATCGGCAGAGAGCGAGTGCGGGGCTGATCATCGCTGAGGCTACAGCAACATCCCCAACTGGACGCGGCTGGATCAACGGGCCCGGTATCTACACTCGAGAACAAATAGCAGGCTGGCAGCAAATCAGTGAAGAAGTCCACAGAGATGAAGGAGTTATCTTTGTACAGCTATGGCATATGGGTGCCGCTGTGCACCCAGATTTTCTTGGCGGGAACAAACCGGTTTCAGCCTCACAGATTACCCTTGAAGGCACACTTCCGACCCCCATTGGGCGCGACCGCCCTTTCAAGCAAGCACGTTCCCTCAGCAAAACAGAAATTCGAAAAATAATTGCTGAATTTGCCCAGGCAGCAAAGAACGCCATTGCTGCAGGGCTCGACGGCATCGAACTACATGCCGCAAACAGCTTCCTGATCGATCAATTCACGCGAGATGGCAGCAATCTGCGTACCGATGAATACGGTGGATCTATCGACAAACGCCTACGGTTTCTTAGCGAAGTTACTGACGCTGTTTGCGATGCTATCGGAAGTGGCAAGGTCGGTATTCGGCTATCTCCGAGCAATGAGATCTGGCAAGTGAAAGACAGCCAGTACCGGGACACCTACGCGCGAGCAGTAGAGCTACTTAATCCTCTCGACCTAGCCTATCTGCACTTACTCGAACCTCGTCCTGACTCAGGTCATGATATTCAAACTATCGATTACCAAACCCCAAATCTACGTCAGATATATAACGGCATTCTAATTTCAAACGGCGGTCACAGTGCCGCCTCAGCCAAGCAAATGATTCTCAATGATGGCTCTGATGCTGTTTCTTTCGGAAAACCCTTTATCGCCAACCCGGATCTGGTTGAGCGATTTCGCCATGGCTGGCCAATCAACACCGGGAACAGATCCACTTACTACACCAATGGCCCTGAAGGCTATATCGACTATCCCACATTCACTGCGGAAGCCTCCTCACCAGTATAAACCGCAAGAAAAAAGAAATTCACATTAGGAGTTTTACTATGTTCCAGAAAAAAAATGCCCTTATAGTTACCGGTGCAAGTCGTGGGCTGGGAGTGGATATCGCTGCAGAGGCTTACCGACAAGGCTTCCCCGTTGCCCTATTGGCCCGCAATTCACAGGACCTTCAGAAAGTTTCCGAGCAATTTGACGATCCCTCAAGAGTGCTAGCTTTGCAAGTTGATATCACTAACCCCAAAGCCACAAAGGAAGCAGTCGCAGCTATTCGCAGCAAATTCGGTGGCATCTCTGCACTGGTAAATAATGCCGGAACCTGGACAGGTGGAGATACAGTAACCAATATCAGCGAGCAGGACTTCGACCGATCGATTACCCTAAATTTTAAAACCGCTTTCCATATCACCCAAGAAGTTCTCTCGGTATGGAAGCTGGATGGACAGCCACCCTTAGCCATTATGAATATTGGCGCTTCAGCCTCGGTAGATAGCTTTGCTCATGTTTTCTCCTTCGCTGCTGCCAAGGGAGCTCTGCGAATGATGTCCCAGTCCCTGGCTGCAGAACTTGGGGCAAAGGGAGTACATGTATCTCACTTATTAATTGAAGGTATCCTTGATAATACTCGAAGTCGTAATTTTCCGGGGAATGAAGACCTGGGAAATGAGTACTTTATCGATCAAGCGGCCTTATCCAGACAAATCCTTCATGTACTTCAGCAGGAGAAAACCTGCTGGACCTTTGAGTGGAATGTAAAGCCAAGCGTGGCAACCTGACACTGAACTCTTCAAGTAAAAAAGAGCCGAGGGAAACTCGGCTCTCCTAATGCAGTACAGTCTTATCGATAATCAGTAACAAGGGGTCATTTACAAATATCCTGCTTCTGCACCACATCGTATTTCTGCAATAGAGCTTTGTAGCGGCCACTGCTGCACAGCTCTGCCAGCCCGCGATTAAAGTCATCTCGCACTTTTTCATCGCGGAAACCGACTCGAAAATCTGTCATCATCGGGAATATCTGGAATAGGTCAACCTGAGCCATGGTATGACCCATTTTATTGCTGTAGTACTTAAATAGCTCCATATCCACCACGGCGACCGCATCTGGCATTTTCCAGAATTGGGCAACCAAGTCACGAGCTGTTGGCGCCTGCATAACATTCTGTTTCTGGGTGCCATTGGGCCCAAACATTTTTTCAAATTCGGGCCCAAGATCCATGGGAGCTCCCTGCCAAGTGATCACTTTCTTACCCGCGAGATCTGCAATACTGCCAATCTTCATTTCTGCACTGGCTTTGGCAATGGCATAGTTGGCAAAGCTGATCATATTGTTCGAGTAAAATAGGCCATCATTCTTCTTGAGTACATTCACCGCTGCCTGAACCATACCCTGCTCAAGTGCTGGGGCCGTCTCCGCAAACCCCATCTGTACGAACTCCAACTTATAGCCAGGGAGAGCTTGCCGAACGATATCTATTTCCAAACCAGTGGTCGCACCATCAATCACATAGGGCGGTGCATCCCCGGCGATCGCCACTTTTAACGGAGTTTCACCGGACTGGGCCAGCACCTGGGTACAGACTCCAAACATCAAGATAAGAAGGGCCAATAGCGAACGCATAAGCTTCTCCACAGTGACAGGAAAATCACCCAGACGCTCTAAGTGTTGGCAGACATCCCCCATTTATCAAGCTTCGCTTCCGGATAACTCTATCCATCCGCAACCTTGAATTCGGCAGTAAACTCCCCATTCTAAAATCAGGCAAATAGTAATTTGTCGCAACTGGGGCATACCGGGTAAAACAGTGATACATGAGATTGCCGATATTCTGATTGAGAATGAAACAAAGCTGCATCAGTTCGAGATACGCAAAGACCCTGAAGTCATTAGCAAGCTACTAAGCCCTGATTTTATAGAGGTAGGGAAATCCGGGCGGACCTTTGATTTCAAGGCAATAGTGCGATCAATGCAACAGGAGGAAAATACGGGCTGGGAAATTCACAGCCAAAACTATGAATGCATTCCTCTCTCTGACACAGTCATTATGCTGTTGTATAAATCTGCACGGCGAGGCCAGCAAGGGGAGTACAAGGGGTTTTGTAAGCGATCATCTATTTGGATTAGAAGTAAAGGGCAGTGGCAAATGAAATTTCACCAGGGGACTCCCTGCCAAGAATTTAAGCTGGAAGACAATATCTCACGCAAACAACCGGCGTTTAAGCTGTGAGTGCTTTTATCGCAATTATCCTGCTGGCCCTGGCGATATGGCTGGTTCCCCACTTCTACCGACAGTGGCGCATTTTTTACCTGCGCTCACAACCCTTAACACGGGAACAGCTACAACTCATTAGGGAAAATCTTCCTCTCTATCACTACCTTAACTCCAATCAACAGCAAGAGTTATGCAGTAATATCGCCCTATTTCTCCACGGCAAAGAGTTTGTCGGTTGCGAGGGGCTTCAGGTCAATGAACGCATGAAGGTGGCCATCGCTGCCCATGCCTGCCTACTCCTATTGGGCCGCAAGAATGAATGCTACCCCAACCTTTACAGCCTGTTGCTCTACCCGGACACCTATGTCGCTCACGAAACCCGTCGGGAAGGCTATATAGAAACAGCCAGGCACAGTGCCCGTGAAGGGGAGGCACATTATCGTGGACCCGTAGTCCTCTCCTGGGGTGACCTGGAGAAAGATTTACAATCGCCTGAACGGGGCCACAATGTCGCCCTGCACGAGTTCGCCCACAAAGTCGATGAAGAGGATGGTTACTTTGATGGCCGCCCTCTATTTGAAAGCAGTGATGAAGGGGCCACCTGGGCTGAGGTTATGAGCCGGGAATTCCACCGCTTGAGACAAAGAGCTGAATTCGGTGAGTTTCCTGGTGATACACCCTCTGTGCTCGATTTATACGGCGCCCAGTCTCCCGCTGAGTTCTTTGCTGTAGCAACAGAAAGTTTCTATACGATCCCAACGGCTATGCACGCCTTACACCCAGAGCTCTATAAGGAGTTAAGTCATTTCTATCGAATTGATCCCGCCGAACTAATACGCGGAAAAAGTACCGTGGCCTGACAAATACACTACCAGCCCGGTTTCTGTCCTCCTGCTATGCTTATTTCGTGCACCAGCGGAGTTGGAATAGTGGCCAATACGCATTGTTTAAGATTCGCTCTTGTGGGACTGGTTGTTCTTTTGGCCATGACTCAACCGGCCACAGCAGATATCGCCACAAACCAACAGGATGCAAAGGCTCTGATAGAGCGCCTTGAAAAACTGTATCTCAAGGGCCCTACTCCTGTCTTTGTTCTACAGCTGGAAAAAAATACTCTACCGGACGCTAAGTTACAGGCTTTTGCAATGGAGCAACGCCTTATTAACTTATCGGACTTGAGAAGTAATGCACTATCTCTGCATCGTTTTGGTGGCTTACCGGGACATAGTACGAGAGCATTTTTTACTCGAATTACGACAGCAGAAATTCAAGCTAATACCCTGTTACCTAACCTAATTCAAGCATTGGGTATCTCACCCGAGCAGATCGCACAATACCAACCACTCGCAGGTGCCCAAGCCTACCCAGCCTACACTACCTGGCTAGCCAACTACGCTACACCCGCCGAAATTGCCGCTGCCCTGTTAATCAACTTTCAGAGTTTTGGCAAAAATGCTGAGCGCGTTGCAAAAGCTCTCAAACAAAATAAACGCTTTACCAATGAACAGCTCAGTTTCTTAATGACTTTTAGCCAACTTCCAGAAGGGTTTAGGGAACAGGCTATCGATATAATTGCAAGAGGACTAGCTTCAGGTGTTCGAGAAAATGATATTGCCATTCGCGTGCGGTTAATCCAAGCCTATGAACGGGAGTTTTGGCGGGCATTTGAAACAAGCAACATTCGCAATTAGTACGATAACTCAAATTCTCTAACTTATCGGCATTACTTAACCGCCAAAGATATACCTAAAATTCTTGATTGACCTAGTAAAAACTACTTTTATTCTCTCAAGCCGAAAGAACTTCCCCTATTACGAAATATATTGTAGACAATGAAAAAAATGGATCTCACAATACTTATATGAAAAGTAAAGGTAGACTTAAAAATGAGTGAATATGCGGAATTCAAGGATGAAAACTTCAGGTTATTAGTCCTAGATAAGTTAATGTACCATTATAAGGTAATACAGCCTGAATTCGATATTTTTCAGTTTGCCGATAGTTACACCAAAAGAAATATAGATATAGAAGAAGAAGGGTACGAGCCTATCCCCGAAGCTCTCGACCACTTCCGGTCCATTCCAATTAAGAAAGAATGGCTAAACGATATAACTGACCTTCATCAGGATGGGGGTGGCCATATCTGGTTACAAATCATTCCCTTCTGGTGTGGAACTACTGACGACTTTGATATCCATTCCACCGAAGACACAAACCTCCTACCAAACCTGAAAAAGCTCATACTTTTCTACAATGAAGAAAATCCAGAAATTTTAGAAGATTTCAAAAGAAAAGGCATAGAGGCCAAATGGGTATAACTCTAAAAAATTACTATCAGGCAAAAAATATTTAAATTCTAACCAATATCGTATATCAGTCCGCCCTTTACTTGAAACTAATGTTCTGAGTTTGAGATACCGCCAAGCAGCGACAAAGTAAACCTCAGATATGAAAATTTTGACTTTCCTCACTTCCAATTGAGTACAGATATTACTTATAGTACACGCAAAATCTGGAACTAATTTAGAAAACACTACTCTATAGCCCCGCAAAAGATCACATCAGCAAGGATTAGTTTGTGAAACGTATTATTTCTTTAGTATCAGCCTCTCTAGTTTGTGTATCATGTGCCACAGTGAAGACAGTTAACCCTAAGAATAATCAGGTAGATATCACTCATAGAGGCCACAAAAGCTATTGCGAAAGTATTCCAAGAGTTTATAGCGGAACCTCTTACTCCTTTTGCTTGCTAAATAGCGAACCCAGTCAGACTGTAAATACTGGATCAACTATCAACCGTGTTCCACTGGTAGCTATAGATGCTGTTTTTTCTGTAGCCGCTGATACCGTTGTTTTGCCGTATACCGTAGTGACTCAGGCGAAGCATGGTAATATCGAAGTAAACTGATATGCTCCACCTGTAGATTAACAATTTTAAAGTAGTTATTAATAAGCCCAACTGAAAAGTCTCTCTTTTAACCACAGAAAAATATTTTTATTGGGAACAGGCCGCGATCACTGATTTTGTCTTACTTTCAAATCCATGATCCGGCCTCTAGCTGCCCCTAGGCTAAAAGCAAAACTAAACAAATTAAATAATATTGATTATTGGATGGGCAAAATTTCTTGGACTTGCCAGAACCAAAATGCCTGCACTATCGTCCCTCCACCTACATATCACACAATTAAAAAGCAATTGGTTGCTTGAAGAATATATGTACAATATGAAAGGCAGACAGCTCCCACCTGCCCCTAAACAATAATAAACAAAGACCGAGAGACATCATTTATAGCTCTCTTTAACCGCCTCTACATTCCAACCTCAGGGTAACAAGAACCCTTAGAGAGAAAACGCTATAAAACCCACTAACTTTGGAGATAACAAATTGCGATATCCAGCAATAGACATCACTAGAGGTATATTAGTAATTATTATGGCCCTCGATCATACTCGAGATTATTGGACTTCGACCCAGTTTGACCCATTGGATCTATCCCAATCGTCCATCGCTTTGTTTTTAACTCGTTGGATCACGCATATATGTGCCCCTGGATTTATATTTCTTACAGGATTGAGTGCCTACTTTCACGGTAAAAAACTTAACTCCAAGCCGGAGTTGGCAAAATTCTTAATACTTCGAGGGTTAGTACTAGTTATCCTCGAACTAACTTTGGTAAACCTCTCTTGGCAGTTTGCTTATAATTACGCTTTTGTACAGGTAATCTGGGCCCTGGGCGTATCCATGATCATACTGGCGGGCTTAATCTATTTGCCAATGATATGGACCACTATCGTTTGCCTGGCCGTAATATCCTTACATGGATACCTGAATGATGACTTCATGCGCCAGCTATTAGGTGGCTATGAATGGCTTTGGATTCTTGCGCATGTACGCACTAGTTTTAGACTTTTCGAGTTCAACACCGGGATTTTTGCTGCTTACAATATTATTCCCCTCTTTGCTCTTATGTACCTTGGTTATGTATTTGGGCCTCTTTACGAGATGGCAAACAAGCAACGAGTGCGTCTACTAATAACAACAGCAACTGCGCTATCGATTATATTTATTGCGGTTAGACTAATAGGCTTTGGCGACCCCAATGATTGGAATTCACAACAGGGGCTTCTGGGCTTTATCAACACCGCCAAATACCCAATGTCGTTCAGCTATATCCTTATGACAATGAGTATAGTTTTCTTGATCATGGCTATCGTAGAAAATCGGCAAAACCGAATACTGGATGTATTGCTCCTCTTTGGGCAGGCCTCATTATTCTTCTATTTACTCCATGTTCCAGTGATCAATCTGTCCGCACATCTATGGAGCTACTTAGAGTTTGGAGTAGCAACCAATTTCTTCAACGGCTCCAAAGTATGGCCTGAGGGCTACACACCTAACTTACTGAGAACCTATGCTTACTGGATTGCTCTGATTGCGATACTTTACTATCCCTGCAAGAAATATCTTCAAAAGAAAAAAGAAAGTGGATCGGTGATATACTCCTACGTATAACTCTCGGCACAACTTTATTTCGTATATTGAAAATTCTGTTCTGGGGTGAGCAAAGCCCCAGAGTTGCCTCCCAATCAGGACGATATAGATGTTGCAAAAAATAGACCATTGGATTGATCAAACACTGATAGACTTCAAAGAAGAGAGACAATCTTGCGCAAGGTTCACAGAGAAGTTTTCAGGGTATTATACGGAAGAATTTCTTAGCAAAAGCTACTTTGTAGTGGTTGATAATATTCCAAAACCGAGGTTTCCCGAGCTCTACCAGGCTGGTCTGGGTGACTTTGTCGACATGGAAGTAGCCGGTATCACTTACAAAGATACCTACTTTGTCAAAACACCTTTTGCTGCGGACATTTCCCTCCATTTCCATGAGTTAGTCCATGTCCACCAATGGTCTCTCTTGGGAGCAGAGTCATTTATCAAACGTTATATCAGTGAAATTCAGACCTACGGCTACAACGGTGCACCTCTGGAAAAAATGGCCTACAGCCTGCAAGATAGATTTATGGACAATTGCACTCCAACAGATGTTTTAAGTTACGTTCAGAATCATTTGTAAGCACTCAATGATCATTGGACTTCATCTATAAAAAGGTTACCTTCTGGATAAGTGAAAGTGACCTTTGTGCTACCAGCCAAAATTGATCTTATTGACAGGCTAAACATTTCTACTAAAGTCTGATCATCAAGACACAAACTATAATTTATTGAGTTTTATAGTTTGCAAGCTCCACACCATGCTACAAGCAACCCGACTCTTCCTGATCTTTGCTGCCCTATCCACCTTAAATCTGGCATCAGCAACAACATGTAAGCCCATATTCAATCATCAAGATGACAAAGTGGCCAAGAACAATCGCTGCACTAAAATCAGCTTTCAATCAAACAATACGGAAGGATCTGCTGTTATTATTATGGATGGCGATATCAAAGGCTCCTGCGCTTATACATCTGCGGTTCAGTGCGGGAATACCGAGATTAGAATGAAAGATATTTCTGCAATTGACTTTAAGGTTGACGTGCCCCCAGGTAAGTGCGGTGCTAAAGAGTGGATTGCCGTTTATATGTTTCCCTGGTGTGGACAACCCGGTGGATGTTGGGCCGGGGGGCAGCGGGAAGTCGATTTTGTAGAAACAACGGGCTCCAATGGTCCGGGAGGTTTCGCTTCCAATTGGGGAGGGCTTCCCAAACAGGCGGCGTGGACAAGCCAAACAGGTCCCCTACAGGTGAAGAGTGGTGCCCAACAGCATATAACTTTTACATCCAGGAAAATCATATCGGGTGAAGCTAGTGGAACCTATCGATGGGATATAAGAGTGTGTGAAGCATCTGCGTCTAAGTGCGATGATTCAAATCAGCTTTGGCATGCCTACCGGGAAAAGGGGCCTGCAATTTTTGATGAATCCATGATGATCGTGATCGACAACTGGGGCGTCAACAATCCACCCCAGCCAGGTTGCACGTTAAAAATAACGGATATGCTAATCACCAAATATTAACGATGCTTCTTACAACGATAGGGGGTTAGTGGCGAAAACCCTAATAATCTTTTTTCCACTGTAACTCTACACTACCGGAACCGCTGTCACCGTCATCGGCACTTTTAAACTCCAGGTTGAGGTTATCCCTAAGTTCTATTTGCATCTCCGCCTGCCATGGACTGAGAGGATCGGTACTTCTCTGTAATTCCACATAAATTCGATTGGTAATATATTTGCCCAAGCTCAATGCGTACTCATCACCTTCGTCTCCCTCCTCCTGCTCAATATTGAGTGTATCCAGGTGCAACAGCTCGCGTGTCTTGGCGATAGGGTCCAATACCGCTCGACCCGACTGCAAACTGCGTACGACACTAACCAAACGAACAGCTTGTAAAGGTGAAATATCTGATAATGACTTCCCAAAAAGCAACTGCGCCAAAATTTCATCCTGAGAGGCCGAGGGGTCAGAGGTAAATGTAATATCCAAGTCCGCAGCAGTGCCTGATATCTGCGCGGTTATTTCTCCATCGCTATATTCATAGACACCTTCAACCAGGATAGCGACCTCATTATTCTCGAAGCGAATTTCGCCATCTTCCAGATCAAATTTCTTACCGAATAAATCAAAGCTGCCGCGAACAATTGTTAATTCGCCGGAGGCTTTTGGCTTATCTGCGGTGCCTCGAATATCCACCACGCCGCGCAATTGAGAATTTAAGCCAAGTCCGCGCACATAGGATTGTTGGTCCAAAACAATCTCTACATCCAATCCAATTTTGCTAAACAGGGGAGAAGATCGCTGCACCTGTGGGCCATCGACCTGAACTTCCACCACCTGGATTTCCGGAACACTGCTGCCAATCCATTGCTCAATCTGTACGGCCAGCGGCTTCAAAGTGAATCGCCCGGTAATTTCTGCATCCTGGGTTGAGCCCGACAAACGGGCATCACCGGATATTGCACCGCGTACTCCAGGTGAGTTCAGCAAGTGGGCCCGACTGAGGCTTAATACGATATCAAAACTGGGCGAGCTATCCGGAGGTAAAAAGACCGCCCCTCCCAGGTTTATCCGCCCACCATCACCATCGGTAGCGCTTCCTCGTACAATCCGCCACTCCTCAGGAGACAGCTGCGCGTAGAAGTTAATATCCGCAATGCGAGTATGGCTCGGTCGGTGCTCATAACGACCATTACTCAATTCGATATCACCGGTTAATAGAGGACGCTGCCAATTTCCGGTACCGTCAACATTGAAACTGAGCAAGCCGCGCATACGGTGGACACGGGGATCAATATATTCCGCAATCACTGACAAATCGGCCGTACCGCGCCCCTGCAATTGGAAGGGCACATTTCGCAGGCCACCAGTTTGATTATTCTCAGCAAATAATTGTTCGAAGATCGGCGCAATCAAGACACTTACTTGGCTATTTACTGCGTTGCTACCGCCGTGTTGGGCAATCAGGGATGCATCCAGCTCTCCATTCTCTGTCTGCCAATCCAACACTATCGAAAGCGGTTGAACCTGAATTCCGCGCTGCCCTAGCCCCAGGGCTTCTCCTGTAGCGCGCAACTCCCCTTGGAATTCAGGCTGTTTGGGACTTCCACCAATACTGGCATAAAGGCTGACATCACCATTACCCGCCCTACCGCTGGAAAAACTATTCGCCAAATCCGATAGATCACCCTGGCCGCGCAACTCTAAATCCAGTCGCTCTGCATTCAAGCTACCCAGTATCGATAATTGGTTGCGACCCGCCCAGAGCAGCTCGATACCATCAGTTACCAGACTCCTGTCTGCATAGTCCAAAGTACCCTGTAAATGCCAGGGCTCCAGATGAAACTCTCCCTGGGCGATCAGGTTGGTTTTAATCTGCGGGTTTGAAATAGCCCCATCAACCCTGCCATCCAAGCTCAACTCCCCTTCAAGGGAGTTAGGGAGAGAGAGACCGACGAGATCTACCAGGAACAGCGGTAGATTGCGCGCGCCCATATCAATTTGTAATCGGTCTTGCCTAGGTTCGATAGAGCCATCGGCCTGCAACAATGCCACCCCCACCCGACCCAACTGCTGGGCATCTTCAGCGAGGGCTGTCAGGCGGCTTTGGCTCTGTAGGGGCTCCGGCTCCCCTTTATCAAAACCTGAGGCAATCACGGGGGACTGAGGGCCTCTGCTTGAGGATGAACCAAACTGGTTGCCATTGCCGTTGGTAAATAACTCCAATCGCAGGTCACTGACCTCTATCAGGTCCATATCGCCACTGGCTTCCCCTTTTAAGTTAAAGGGGTAATCCTGCGCGACGCCATTGGAATCCAGTAAAATACTTACCTGGGGATTACTCCACTCTCCCCGGACTGTTACTTCGGAAGTCCCCCCTAGACTTACCCCCCCTGCCTCGGTAACTCCAAGGTCATCGCGCAAGCTGATATTTTTGCCGTCGATCTGCCCGTGTAAATCCAGCTGCTTCTGTTCAATATCAAGCTGACCGATTACTTCCAGATTTAGCTTCTCACCAGTAAACACCAATTCATCAATGGTCAGCGCGTGCAGGTTTCCACTTATCGCCGCCGACAACTCACCCTGTAAGTCGTGGTAAGCACTCACTGCACTCAGAGACAAATTGAGGTTTGGGTTTTTCCATGAGCCGATTGCCTCCACACGCAACTGGTGCAAGGTGCCGGATAAAGCAGTGGGAATAACTACCCTATCAGCCTGGGGTAGCGAAGCTGCAAGCAGGCGAATTTCTTCAACACCCAACTCATCAATCTCTCCCACCAAATCCAGTGCTTTCAAATTCGTATCTACAGTACCGAGCACTTCGATCCGTGCACCGGCAAAGTGCAAAGACAAGGCTTGCAAGTCAATCACACCTGCCTGGGTATCGACCCGGCCTTCCAATTGCAGGGGCTGCTGCCGATAGCTGCTTTCCACTTGTAAGCTGCCATTAATATTCGGCTGTTGCAGGGAGCCCTGCACCGAAAAATCTGCGCTGAGCCAACCACTGTCCAGGATATCCTGCCAAGGGCGGGAAAGTGTTAGCGGGATTTGATTGAGGTTAACTGTCCCATTGACACCGTCCGCGCTAATGTTGCCTTTAATCGTACTGCGCCGCTCATCCACTCGCAGCCAAATCCCCGTTGAAGATAAGCGCCAGGGATTGATATCGGCTTCGATTCTTCCTGTCAGATCCAGTTGATGTTCTGCTAGAGGAGCTGCGATCGAATTAATATCCAGCAGCAGTTTTTCACCCTGCTTACGTAGGGATAATTCACCGCGAGCATCCAATACCTGATTTTCCGGCAGATGCAGCTGTCGACTGACAAACCCCTGGCCCACCTCACTGGTAGAGAAATCGATTACAAAGCGCTCGCCCTGCATCCGGCCATTTACAGTGAGATTAAACTCGGAACCATTCAGCTCACTCACTTCGATAAATAGCTGCGCCGGTTTACCCTGCCAGCGGTATTGGGCGTTAGCCTGAATAGCAACAGGGGGAATCCCCTTCAACCGGCTGTCCACCAATTGCAGGCGAGCTATATCCAGCTGCGCCAAGCGAAACCCGGGAACTAGCAACTCCCAAGTAGTCGATGGCTGCTCCTCACTGACAACTTCAACCTCCTCTTCGCCGGAATCTGCCAGCGCAGAGAGAAGTTCATTGAGGATATTCAGGTTGAGCAGTAAATCTTTGGCCCCCACTCGCTCGATATCGATGGGATTTCGGGACAAGCTGTTGAGATTAACTTCCAGGTCCTGGGCTTCGGCAAGCGTATTAGCTCGATAGTCAATTCTCAGTCGCTCGAAAAACCAAAATCCTAATTTTTCACTGCGAATTCCCTCTGCCTCAATTTCGAGGTCGTCCACCAGTTGCTCGGCAGCGTAAAAAGCCCCACGAGTAAGGCCGACGCGCCCCGGTTCCGTGCTGAGGAAATAGATAGCGGACATCAGGAGGAACAGACAAATGCCTGTTACCAGGGAACCCCCAGCACCCAGAGAGCGCCAGAGCCCACGCAGGAAAGCACCCACCCAGTGGGCAACGCCCAGCGCAAACAGGCCCAACCAGCGCATCAGAATGCCTGCCCCAAGCTCACATACACCTGATAGCGATCATCGATGCCCTCACGGCGATCGAGAGGAAAGGCGATGTCCATGCGGATAGGGGCAAAGGAGGTGATATAGCGCACGCCAAAACCCGTTCCCCAAAACAGGTCGGAAAACTTGGGCGCTGCGTCCTCATAGGCATTGCCGCCATCGAGAAAAATCACACCTCCCCAGGTATCCGTAAAACGAAAACGGCCCTCAAAAGAAATCTCGCTAAGTCCCCGACCACCGATAGCATCGGAGAGGGTTTCCTCACCCTCATCATTAATCTCAATAAGTCGCGGACCCAACTCCTGGTAACCATAACCCCGCACGGAGCCACCGCCACCGGCATAAAAGCGCTCATCCGCAGGCAGCTCAAGATTCGACTCTCCTGTAATTGCCCCGGCTTTCAACCTTATTGCCAAGGTGGGCTTATAACGCCAGTCATCGGCTGTTTTATACGCAGTGAGCTGTAGGGTATTTTTAATAAAGGTGGTGTTGGTATTTCTAAGATCGATATAGGGTTTTACTTCCAACGCAGAAGTGGCGCCACGGCGGGCATCCAGGGGTTTGTCTGTCGTGTTTAATTTAAAGCCCAAGGGGAAAGCTAACAGCGTGTAGTTTTCATCGGGATCATCTGCTTCAACTGCCCCTTCCACCTTCTCGTCCACTTCACTGAATTTCAGCTCAGCGCCACCACTCAGCGTGCGATGCTTACTGATTTTTCTCGATACCAGTGCACTGAATGTCAGGGACTCTGAACGGTAGGAATCAACATCCTCTCCTTCCAAAGCAATACTGGCGGTCAAGCGTTGCTTGTCATGGAAGAAACGGGGAATAGTTAGCTTGCCTTCCAGGGTTTGCTTTACCTCGTTCAGCTTACTTTCGACTTCAATTTTTTCCCCACGATGGAAAACATTGCGATGTTCCCAGGCTGCTGAAATACCGGCTCCCTCATCAGAGGTGTACCCCACCCCCAAGGTTATGGTGCGGTGATTGCGCTCCTGAATAACAAAAGTAACATCCACCAACCCATCGTAGGGTTCAGAAACTTCAGTATTTACATTGGCAATTAAGTTGGTGCGCAGCAGGCGCAACTGCGCAGCATCCAGTTTACTGCGGCTGAAGCAATCCCCGGATTTAATCTTGACCTTATCCAACAGGTAGTCCTCTTCGATAGAGGTGACTCCTTCAATGCGGACTTGGCCAACATGGACTTCGGGGCTGGGGGCCACCCGATATTCCAGTCTCGCAGCAGCTTCCCGGTGAATCACCGTTGCCTGGTAGCTGACATCCACATTCAACAGACAGGCATTTTCATTGAGGTACTTGGTAATTTTTTCTACGCCCTCAAGTACCTTGCTGGCAATCAGGGGATCTCCAACATGGATAGGCAAACCGCTAAAGCCTGCCCGCAAACCGGCCGGCATAATAATATCCAGGCTCTTGATATGGTACTGGGGGCCGGGAGTGACACTATAGAAAATTTGGTTGCCAGAAACAGACTCATACACAGTGGCATCATAATATCCCTGCGCACGCAGTAATTTTTCCAGGTTACCCCGCTCATAGTGCGCAATATCCGCCGGATCATCGTAGTTTTCCAGCGCACTACTGTTCTTGCGCAACTCGTTGAGTTCGGAGGTCAATTTTTCCTGCAGCTGGGGATCGCCCTGCACCAGCAGGGTAAAACCCGGCAAGCGATCAAAAAATGGGATGGCTGCTGCCAGCTGCATTGGCAGCGCTAGAAGGGCAACAAGTAGGGAGACAAAGAGAATTCGCAAGATCTTTATCCAATGTCAGTAGCGGCTACTCCGCAAAAAATCCGGGTATCCGTTCCCTCCGTAGGCTGGAATATCCAGCTGATGACAACAGCTGGGATAATTAAATCGACTTATTGAGCAGCCAATAAGCCGATTCGGCGTTTGGGACTTCTATGGCTGTGTGCCTTGGCTGGGCATTAAGGGATTACAATCCTGGATAATCACCCGCCCTTCCAGAATATTTCCTTTGGAATACTCCGTGAAAATACACTGGTTAGTCTTGGGGTTATAATTCTCGATCCACAAATTATCTTCTTTCCAGGTGGCGCCGATATGGCGGTACCCATCGGGCACAGAGATACGCATGACCCCGCCAAAACGCTTCACGAAAACCTGCTCATAGTGAAAGTAGTAGGCAAGCCAGCCGCCAACAAAGAAAACCGCAGCCACGATTGCGCCGATCTTAAGGCTGCCCAGGCGACTGCCGATAAAAAGAGAAGCAATAACCAGGGCAATCACCGCTGCCCAGTACAAATAAGTAACCATGACTGTTTTTCTACCGTAAATTATTGGTGTTTATAAAGTGAAGGGTAGCGCAGAACCGCAGCAAACTAAATGGCGCCGGGTTACGCTCCCTTACTCCTAAGGAGCCTCTGAATAACTCCGTAATGCCTCTGCGGGCCTTGAAGGTTGCAGATGTTAGGCGCAGCTCGCCGCGAATAGCCGTAGCCCTTTGCAAGAGCTGCAACGCAGCAGCTGTGGCCTTCAAGGCCCGCCCTTCGGGGCATGCAGAGGTATCACGGAGTTGTTCAGAGGCTCCCTAACTTACTCCTCTGCCAACTCCGGCAGCTTTTCAAATAGCGATAAGGCTTCAGGGTTGGCCAGGGCCTCCTTATTTTTAACCGGTTTACCCTCCACCACATTGCGCACAGCCAGTTCCACAATCTTACCGCTGATAGTTTTAGGAATATCCGCCACCTGGATCACCTTGGCCGGCACATGGCGAGGCGTGGTATTGGCGCGAATCGTGGAGCGGATTTTCTGGGTCAGATCCTCGTCCAGTACAACACCCTCTCGCAAAACCACAAACAGCACTACCCGTACATCGTCGTGCCAGGGCTGGCCGATACAGATACTATCGAGCACCTCCTCGACTTTCTCCACCTGGCGGTAAATCTCTGCGGTTCCGATACGCACACCGCCGGGATTAAGTACTGCATCGGAGCGGCCATAGATCACAACACCACCGTGTGCCGTAATCTCGGCATAGTCCCCATGCGCCCACACACCAGGCCAATTTTCAAAGTAAGCACCGCGGTACTTGGCTCCATCTTGATCGTTCCAGAAGCCAATCGGCATACAGGGGAAGGACTTAGCACATACTAACTCACCCTTCTCTGCAACTACGGATTTACCCTGGTCATCCCAGACTTCCACATCCATAGCAAGGCCTCGACACTGCAACTCACCGGCATAGACCGGTAGGGTTGGGTTGCCAAGGGCAAAGCAAGACACAATATCGGTGCCGCCGGAAATAGAGGATAAGCAGAGATCTGCTTTTATATCTCTGTAGACATAGCGGAAGCCTTCGTGGGCCAGCGGAGAGCCTGTGGAGAGCACCGCACGCAAGTTCACCAGTTTGTGGGTCTCCCGGGGTTTGCAGCCACTCTTCTCCAGCGCAGCAATATATTTGGCACTGGTGCCAAACACACTGATTCCCTCTTCATCGGTCATATCCCATAGACTTTGGGATGAAGGGTAGAAAGGTGAGCCATCAAACAGCACTAGAGTCGCCCCACAAGCCAGGCCACTCACCAGCCAGTTCCACATCATCCAGCCACAGGTGGTGAAGTAGAAAAGTGTATCCTCACGGCGCAGATCGCCATGCAAGCGATGCTCCTTCAGGTGCTGGAGCAAAGTGCCCCCCACTCCGTGGACGATGCACTTGGGTACACCAGTAGTACCTGAGGAGTACATGATGTACAGGGGGTGATTAAATTCTGTTTGTACAAAGGAGAGTTCGCGAGCGGGCGCCGCAGCTTCAAAAGCTTGCAGTAGTACCGCCTTACCCAGCGGCTCTGCCGCTAGTACCTGAGCAGTTTCCTCTTCTGAGCGCGCAACCGGTACCACTACCAAAGTTTCTATGGATTCGATTCGCTGCATGATCTCGCGCAGACGCGGCAATGAATCAATAACCTTACCGTTATAGAAGTATCCTTCACAGGCAAATAGCACTTTCGGCTGCACCTGGCCAAAGCGGTCAAATACTCCATTGATACCAAAGTCTGGTGAGCAGGAGGTCCAGATAGCACCGAGGCTCGTGGTGGCCAACATGGCTACTACGGTATCGATCACATTGGGCATAAAGCCCGCTACCCGATCTCCCTCAACAACGCCTTGGGCAACGAGGGCCGCTGACAGGCGCTCCACCCGATCGTACAGCTCCTTGTAGCTCAGCTCGCGGCGGCTACCGTTCTCCAGGCGCTCGACCAGGGCAGCCTTGTCATCGCGATATCGCAGCAGGTTCTCAGCAAAGTTCAGGCGTGCCTGTGGAAACCACTGCGCACCGGGCATGGAATCGTTACCGAGTGTCTCATCACCCTTATCTGCAGCAATAACTCCGGTGTAATCCCACAACTCCCGCCAGAAAGCTTCGCGATTATCTACTGACCACTGGTATAAAGCCGCATAATCATTGAGATCCAGCTGGTATTGCTGGTTGACCCTGCGACGAAATTCATCCATCTGAGTGGCGGCAATAGCCTCTGCGCTGGGTTGCCAGAGCGGTTGGGAGTTGTCCTTCATTTCAACAGACCTTGTGGCTCATTATTGTGTTTTCAAATCGCCCTCTCGGGCACAAGGGGAGCAATCATGCCCTGCCCCACCACTTAAAACTATTTTAATCTTTTTTAGATTTGTTAAATAAAAGTTAACATAGCCAAATCTATCAATTCCCCAGGAACCTGCCGCTGTGAGCGCCACGATCAAACAACTACGCGCCTTTGTCACAGTGGCCCGCAGCCGCAGCCTGGCCCAGGCCAGCGCTCAGTTGCACACTTCCCAGCCAGCCCTGTCCATTGCCATCCGCAACCTGGAGGATGCGACTGGCGGCCCGCTTTTCAGTCGAGAAGCCCGCCAACTCACTCTCACCCCGGAGGGCGAAGAATTTCTCTCCCGCGCCGAACAACTACTGCACAACTGGGATCAATCCCTGGATGCGGTACAGCAGGCCTTTCGCCTGGAGCGTGGGCAGTTGCGCCTGGCAGTAATTCCCGCCTATGCACTAAACCAACTCCCCCAATTATTAGCCAATTTTCACCGCCAACACCCACAAATCAATATCCTGTTGGAAGATGTGGTGATGGAACGAGTAACCCAAGCGGTGCAGGATGGCCGGGCGGAGCTGGGCATCAGTTTTCGCCCCGAGGATTTAGGCGGGCTTGAGTTTGTGCCCCTACACAGGGATCGTTTTATCGCAGTCATACCATCCCAGCACCCCCTCAGCGAAAAAGGAAAAGTGCGCTGGAGTGACCTGGCCAGTTTTCCTTTTATTGCTATGAACCGCGGCTCAGCGGTGAGGCGCTGGACCGATGAGGCCTTCGGGCAAAGTGGCAAAGGCGTTCACTATATCTGCGAAGCTAATCAATTAAGCACAATCGGCCAGTTAGTACGTGCGGGAATGGGGATTAGTGCAGTGCCGAGCTTGTGCGAAACACAGGTTCGGGAATATGGGCTGGAATGCCTGCCGCTATCGGCACCAGTAGTGAGTCAGGAGGTGGGGATATTACTAAAGAGCCGAGGCACCTTGTCGGCACCAGCAACCGCGTTTTTATCCGCGATTACTGGTTGAGGTCTATAAAAGTGCCTCTACTTATTTGAGCGACTAGTGACTGCTGGTTGCGCGCAGCATCCAAGCCGTTTTCTCGTGAACTCTCATACGATCAGATACCAGGGCAACTGTGGATTCATCTTCTCCCGCCTGGGCATCTTTTAAAACTTCACGACAGGTTTTGATCACTTGCTCATGCCCTTTAGTGAGAATTTTTACCATTTCTTCCGCCGGTGGTACCTCAACAACTTCTTTGATGGAGCTGAGTTGAGCAAAGGCCTGGTAAGTACCGGGAGCGGAAACCCCGAGGGTACGAATGCGTTCGGCAATATCATCCACTGCAGTGGCCAGCTCGGTGTAATGCTCTTCAAACATCAGGTGTAATTCGCGGAACAGAGGCCCAGTAACATTCCAGTGGAAGTTGTGGGTTTGCAGGTAAAGGGTGTAGCTATCTGCCAACAAATGTTTCAAACCGGCAGCAATCTTTTCCCGATCCTTTTCACTGATACCAATATCGATTTTTTTCATAATACAAATCCCTATTCCAAAAACTGTTGTCACCGAAATGGTTATAAGGCCATTTTGGTACCTTTATTCACTTCTCACAAGCTATCGAGCCAATAGCTTATTTATATAGACAAGTAAGATTTATAAGGTACAAAAATGGCGTGAATTTTAACCCGGCTATTGGAAGAAAATTTTGCGACAAGACATTGCCAATAAGGGACTCTCCAGATAAAACTATTTATCGAGCCCCCTGCTGGCAACACAAGAAATCAGGCACTACAAACCGGGCAATTACTATGGCTCGGCAGCTGCAAAGTTTGCAGGGCTAAGGTTTCCGTCTCGATTAAGTGCAATTTATTCAAGCTCGATACCGGCAAATCCATCAGGTATTTCATGGCCTCCAGAGCCTGCATGCTGCCAACCACACCCAGCGCCGGACCGATCACACCTGCTGTAGAGCAGTTCTGGACTTCAGCCTGCTCCTGGGGCGGAAACAGGCAGGCATAACAGGGACCTTTTCCTTCAGAAAAATCAAAACTAATCAGCTGGCCGGAAAACCCCTGCACCGATGCCATTACCACCGGACACCCTGCCTGATAACAAGCCCGGTTGATCGTATGGCGGATTTCCAGGTTATCGGTGCAGTCCAACACCAGATCCACCTGTTTTACCTGCTCAAGCAGCCACGATTCATTCGCCATTTGGCTGTGGGGGTGAATGCGAATAGTTGGATTGGCTGCAGCCAATTGTTGTGCAGCCACCATGGCTTTGGATTTTCCCTGGTGATTGGTTTTGTACAAAACCTGGCGCTGTAAATTGGAGAGATCGATATGATCACCATCCACCAGGTGCAACTCTCCAATACCGGCTGCGGCCAGATACATCGCTGCCGGGCTGCCGAGCCCACCTAAGCCAACAATCAGAATTCGCGCAGAAGACAGTTTTTTCTGCCCCTCTTCACCCACTTGGGGCAACATTATCTGGCGACTGTAACGCTGTAATTCCTTACTACTTAACATGGCTCTACTTCCGCATGCTTACCTTTCAACAGGACATTAAAATCGGCAACCGCCTGCTTGTAATCTTTTGCTTTAGTAATAGCGCTGACCACGGCGATACTGCCAACGCCGCTAGCGATAACCTCACTGGCTCGCTGCATATTAATACCACCAATTGCCACGAGTGGATAATCGGGCAATAGTGCTGCCATTCGCGCAAGTTTCTGCACACCCTGCAACTGATCCGACATATCCTTGGTGTTGGTCGCATAAATTGCACCAATGGCCAGGTAACTGGGGCGATAACGGTAGGCCAACAGTAATTCATAGAAGCCGTGGGTACTGATACCCAGCTTCAATCCTGCCGCTTGAATTGCCCTCAGATCAGCAGACTGCAAATCCTCCTGGCCCAAATGCACGCCGTAGGCGCCGCACTCAATCGCCAACTGCCAGTAATCATTGATAAACAGGCGCAGGTTATATGTCCTGCCAATAGCCACTGCCCTCTCAATCTGTGCGCGCAGGTCCCCACCCGGATTCTTTATTCGCAGCTGTAAAGTACGCACCCCCAGCTCAGCCAGGCGCTGCAACCACTCCACTGTATCCACTACCGGATATAAACCCAATGCTTGAGAGTCTGTTTGGGCAAACCCTTGAACAAGAGGCTGGGCCGCACCAAAACCATAATCCAGCGCACGCTCTTCTCCCCGCACCAAAATCTCCGGGAAGTCGATGAAATCCAGGGGCCAGCCACAGTGACCTACAGGTCCAGCACCAGCGCCGATATGTGCATTATTTCCCCGACGCAAGCCCCGCTGAACATAGGCTTTACCCACAACGCAGGCATCTCGCAATGGGTAGCCCAAAGCGCGGCAAGCGGCAATAGCGGAGGACAGGGTGCAGCCAGTGCCATGTGTGCCTGTACTGGATACTTCCCGGCCAATAAACCAATCGGCTTTTTCACCATCCCACAGTAAGTCGGCAACTTCTCCCGCACGCAATTGCGTATGGCCGCCGGTAACTAAAATTGCGGTACCGCCGTAGGCGTGCAACTGATGCGCAGCTTGCACAATAGATTCCGAACCCGTGACACTGGCTCCGGTAAGCCATTCCAATTCATGTAAATTGGGAGTAGCCAGATCACATTGTGGCATCAACTGAGCCAACACCGTTGCGGTAATATTCCCTTCGGTGAGCCCGGCTCCGTTGGTAGCAACAGCAACCGGGTCGTAAATAACCGGAACCGGCTGCACCGCTTGCAGCTGGCGCAGGAAATCTGCCACCGCAACAACTTGTTCAGCATTCGCTAGCAGACCGATTTTAATTGCGGCAGGAAATAGATCCCGCTGTAAAGCCTGTAACTGAGAACCCAAGACCTCTAGGGAAACTGCATTAATTGCAGTAACTTCCACCGTATTCTGTGCAGTATTGGCCGTGATAGCACTGCAACCATGGCAGCCGAGGTCTGCAATAGTCAGCAGGTCCGCCTGAATACCGGCGCCACCGCCGGAGTCACTGCCGGCAATGGTCCAGACAATTGGCTTTTTCAATTGGAGTTGATCGCGCATAAAAATACTAATCCTGCAATATGCTCTCTGCCTGCTGCCAGAAAGGCATATCCAGGGTGGGGGTGCTGGGGCTGGCAGTTTGACGCCTGAGCATCAAGCCGGCATTAAAGGCGGCGCGCCCGGATTCCACAGCCAGTTTAAAAGCACTAGCCATCAGTACCGGATCCTGGGCTTTTGCAATCGCGGAATTCAATAACACCGCATCAAAGCCCATCTCCAGTGCTTCTGCCGCCTGTGATGGCGCACCGATTCCGGCGTCAATAATAAGCGGTACATCACTCAGGCGCTCGCGCAGTGTTTGCAGGTTATATTTATTGAGCAGGCCCTGCCCGGTACCGATGGGAGCCCCCCAGGGCATTAATACCTCGCAACCCACATCCAAAAGTTTTCGACACAGAACCAGGTCATCTGTGCAATAAGGCAAAACCTTGAAGCCTAACTGAATTAATTCCCGTGCAGCTTCTACCAGACCAAAGGGGTCTGGCTGCAAATTGTAATCATCGCCAATCACTTCCAGCTTGAGCCAATCGGTCTGGAAAATTTCCTGGGACATTTTTGCCAGCTCCACCGCTTCTCGCGGCGATTTACAACCGGCGGTATTAGGCAACAACTGACAACCGGACTCGCGAATATAATCCCAAAATCGATTGTCCTGCTGCTGTGCCGGATTTTGCCGGCGAAGAGACAAAGTAATAATTTCCGAAGCTGAGGCTTGCACGGATTCGCGCATAATCGCTGGGGAGGGATACAGGGCGGTGCCCACCAAGAGCCGGCTGTTAAATGTTTTTCCGTAAAGTGTTAATAGATCGCTCACCTTTACCCCCCCACTACCGGAGCAACAATATCCAGGCTATCGCCGTTATTTATCTGTGTATTGCTATATTCCGTACGGGGAATAAATCCACCGTTGATCGCAACGGCAAATGTTTCTCCGCGATAGCCGAGCTTCTGTAAAAGCGCAGAGAGTTTTAGCGGGGATTCAAGGCTCTGTGTTTCCCCATTAATTAGTACCTGCATCAAACCACCTGTAACAGTTGTTGTGCCACTTGATTCTCCACTTGCTCCACTACTGCCGGCGCTAAAAGATAACCGTGACGGTAAAGGCCATTCACCCTAATCAGCCCATCCTCGCTGTGGATATAAGGCATATTATCCATAGTGGCGGGGCGACAATTTACGCGGGCCTCAACAATACGAGCCTCGGCAAAAGCCGGGTTGAGGGAGTAAAGCGCGGAAGACAATTCCATACTGGAGCGCACGGAAATGGGCGACTGGTCTTCGCTCTCAATTTCCGTAGCACCAATTACTGTACGCCCATCGCTGCGTGGTACAGCGTAGAGCTTATAGCGCGGGTGGAGCAGTCGCACTGGACGCTGCAAAACCACTTCCCGGGATTCCACCACCATCACCTCACCACGGACACCGCGTAAGCCTTCAATCTGCCCCTTGGCACCGAGACCACGGCAGTCGATCACGCAATCAAATTGTTCGCACTCCGAGTTCACAGAGATATACCCGGCTTTGCAATTTACCTTGCTGTGCTCTCGCAGAGTGACTGCACTTCGGCGCAATACGCTGAGTAACGCAGGCAATAAGCGGTGATTATTGATATCCGCCTCACCCCGCAGGTAAAGCCCCTGTTCAAAGCCGTGTAAGGCGGGCTCTAATTTCGCTAAAGTATTACAATCGAGGGGCTGCACCTGCTCCCTGGCAGACTCGCCCAACTTGCCCTGTAGCTCCCGCAGGAATTGCAGCAGCTCACTTTTATCCTTGCCATGAGCAACCAGCACTGAGCCCGCCCTGCGGTACTCCACGTCTTGCCCGCTCTGCTCCTCCAGCTGCCGGGCCCACTCAGACCAAATCTCAAGGCTTTTCAGCCCCAGGTTGTAAACCTGTTTATCGCTGTGCACCAATTCCGATAGTGGTGAAATCATTCCCGCTGCCGTCCAGCAAGCTCCCCCGACTGGTGCCGACAGATCACCCGCTTCAAACAGGGTAATATCCAGTTCCCGTTGGCAGAGCCGCCAGGCGAGCAAGCGACCTAACAGGCCGCCACCGGCAATAGCTACTTTGGCTTTGGTTTCGCTTGTCACAGACCACCTATCTTCGCAAATCCAAATCGACACCCAGCGATATGCGCTATGCGCTCGCCGTACTTTTGCTATCCGATTCTTGGGGGAGAGGACTCTCCCCCAAAATACTCATCAGCCCTTGTGATAAATCTCGCTACCCATGTCCTTAAATTTAATCGACATTTCCTCCATGCCCTGTGCCGCTTCCTGCTTGGCCGCATAATCGCGCACATCCTGGGTGATTTTCATGGAGCAGAATTTCGGGCCGCACATGGAGCAGAAGTGAGCCACCTTGCCGGATTCCTTTGGTAAGGTTTCATCGTGATAGGTGCGTGCCCGCTCCGGGTCCAAGCCGAGGTTGAACTGGTCTTCCCAACGGAATTCAAAGCGGGCTTTTGACAGGGCGTCATCGCGCTTCTGTGCCCGCGGATGCCCTTTGGCCAAGTCTGCGGCATGAGCCGCAATCTTATAGGCCATAAGGCCCTCTTTAACATCCTCTTTATTGGGTAGACCCAGGTGTTCTTTGGGGGTCACATAGCAGAGCATGGCGCAACCGTAGGTGCCGATAAGTGCAGCGCCGATGCCGGAAGTAATGTGGTCGTAGCCGGGAGCAATATCCGTGGTCAATGGACCCAGAGTGTAGAAAGGTGCGCCGTGGCAGTGCTTCAGCTGCTCATCCATATTTTCTTTGATCTTATGGATAGCCACATGACCGGGGCCTTCGATCATCGTCTGAACATCGTGCTTCCAGGCAATTTCAGTCAGCTCGCCAAGCGTGTGCAGCTCGCCAAACTGGGCTTCATCGTTAGCATCCGCAATGGAGCCCGGGCGCAGGCCATCACCGAGACTAAAGCTCACATCGTAAGCCTTCATAATCTCGCAGATTTCCTCGAAGTGGGTATAGAGGAAATTCTCTTGGTGATGGGCGAGACACCATTTGGCCATAATGGAACCACCGCGAGAGACAATCCCGGTCATACGTTTGGCAGTGAGCGGCACATAGCGCAAAAGCACGCCAGCATGAATAGTGAAGTAATCCACCCCCTGCTCCGCCTGCTCAATCAAGGTGTCGCGGAACACATCCCAGTTAAGATCTTCAGCAATTCCGTTTACTTTCTCCAGCGCCTGGTAAATCGGCACAGTACCGATGGGCACTGGCGAGTTGCGCAGAATCCACTCGCGGGTTTCGTGGATATTGGCACCGGTAGACAGATCCATCACCGTGTCCGCGCCCCACTTGGTAGACCAAACCAGTTTCTCCACTTCCTCTTCAATGGAAGAAGTCACAGCCGAGTTACCAATATTTGCATTCACCTTGCACAGGAAGTTGCGCCCGATAATCATCGGCTCCACTTCCGGGTGATTAATATTCGCCGGGATAATTGCCCGCCCCTCTGCAACTTCCCGGCGCACAAATTCCGGCGTGATTTGCTCGGGGATGTAAATACCATCACGTGCCTTCTGGTATTCACTTTCACTCATTTCCGCTGCCAATTTGGCTCGCCCCATATTTTCGCGCACTGCGATAAATTCCATTTCTGGGGTAATAATGCCGCGGCGGGCATAGTGCATCTGAGATACATTCTGTCCCGGTTTGGCTCGGCGAGGGCTGGGAAGGTTTTCAAAGCGGATATGATCCAGCCCCTGGTCCGCCATACGCTTCTGGCTGTAGGCCGCTTGGCGAGAGTCCAGCAGTTCAGTATCTCTGCGGGCCTCTATCCAGCCCTGGCGCAATTTGGGCAACCCTTCCCGTACGTCCACTTTAAAATTGGGCTCGGAATAGGGGCCCGAAGTGTCGTAAATGGTTAGGGGCTCATTGGGTTCAAACACCGGATTCTCTGCATCCCCCCCTACCAAACTATCTCCCAAACAGATCTGACGAGCACCAACCTGAATGTCGGGAGTTTCACCGGGCAAATACACCTTGCTCGAGCTGGGGAAAGATTGAACCGTGAGATTTTCAAGAAATTCTTTAGCGGAATCGCGACTGGCAGCGCGGGAGGACTTTCCGGCTTTACCGGATTGTTCAATGATCTCAGACATGCGTAACCTTAAAACTTGGAAATTTAAAGGTCGCAGCATCCAGGGCACATACAAAGAGAAAAGACGCCAAACTGTAACAAAACAGGCGACTTCAGATCTTGTTCCCTACGCGGGGGTTACCCCGATCAGGTTCAACGGATCTCGCAACAGCGATCTCAGCCCACAGGCACTCCGACAAGTAGAGCGCAGTATAGTGGAAGCGCCCGAAGAAAAACAGATGGCATAAAACTGTGCCAGAAAAACTAAAGCTTTGAAACGCCAATAAAGTAATCAATGCTCTCGGCGACAAAACTCCAACAGACTTCAATTTATTGATAACTGACCAAAGGGTCTCAAGCATTCACCACTCACAATATCTGAGTGCGTCCTACACTCCTTCTCGTTTACCGGAGCAGTGAATAAAACGATAACAACTTACGGCGAAAGTCGGTGTGGGAGAAAATACAATGTTGAATAAATATGGAGTTCTAGTAACGCTCTGTTTGAGCATCTTATCGATACAGCCAGCAATGGCAGCCCCCTCCAAGTCTGTTGCTGCGGGTGACAGTATTACCATGGCATTCGGTGCAGACTGTACCCGCAATAAGTATTTCTGGGACCTGTTTTGTCTTCTCGGCGGGGACCAACCCGAGCATTCCTGGTTTGACGGCGACGACAATTCAGTGGAGAGTGTTCACGATAAATATAAAGTTAACTACCCCAATATGGCTGCCAATAAAAGTGCAGCGGAATCCGGTGCTGAGATGCGTAGTGGAGGCGACAATTTCTCCACTCAAGCCGATCGGATTCTATCCCAAAGTAATTTACCTGATCATGTCGAGGTAGTATTGGGCGGTAATGACATCTGTAACCGGGATTGCGTCGATCCAGCCAACTGTAACGATCCACTTTACACCGATAGCGAGTGGCGCTCGGCAGTTCAAGCTGGACTGGACAAATTAGTCGATGGTCTCCCTAACGGCTCAACGATAGTACTCGGCTCAGTACCACGAGTACACGATCTCCGGGCAGCAGGTCTGGATAAGCAAAGCGGTAATTCCCGCGTAGATTGCGAGAGTGTCTGGTCGACTTTCGGAATCTGCCGAATTGCAACGAATGGCGGCTCGATGAATGGAGAGAGCTTTGCTACTCGTTATAACGGAATAGCCGCAGCCCAACAACGTTATAACGAAATCCTTGTTGAGGAAGCAGAAAGTTACAACGGTATGAATGGGGTAGAAGTTGTTGCTGAATATACCGGTGAGGATCAGTTAAATGCCGGGACTTTTCAGTTTAATAAAGATGATATTGATGGTGGAGACTGTTTCCACCCAAGCATTCAAGGACAAAATATTGTCGCTGACCTACTGTGGCAAGGAAATCCGGATAAATAAGTAACTTTTACTGCTCGGTAAATTCAGGGCCCGCAATAAAGTACCGCGGGCCCTAATCAATTCACTTACCTAAATCCTCATCAAAGTAACCACTCTCTTCAACCACATACTGCAATCTATGCGGCAAACCCTTTCTCATAAAGGCAACATCAATTACTTTTCCACTGGTAAGAGCACTCCACAGCTCATTCTGGCCACTGTGGACCCAACTGTCATTGACTCTCAACAGCACATCGTTTTCCTCGAACCCAAGTGCAGTAAAAAACTCATTGTTAGCCACACCCTCCAAGCGCATCAAATGGTGGCCCTCAACTTCCAGCTCCGCCTCAATAAATTTAGCCTCCAAGAATTCTCGTTGTTCGAGTTGCTTCGCCAACCACTCTTGCCCAAGAGTCAAGACACCAGCCGGCTCGATTAGTTTTTTACCCTTTTCTCCCTGAGGCTGTTCAATACGTTTGCGCAGCTCCTCATCGTGCTGATGGGACAAAGTTAAAGGGATAATATTACCCTCTTCACCTTGCAATAGCAGACGCTCCAGGGATCCCTGATTATCAATAACGGCATAGTGCCCTTTCAAACTCTTCAGAACGACATCTTTAAGAACAGACTGCCCCAGTGAAAAACTCTGTGCTCTCTGCCCATTTACTTCTATTAAAGCTTTGGACTTACTTTCTATACTCGATTCACTAACTCCTACCAGGGCAAGAGGTAGATCCGTAACAGGTAAATGATTCTCAGTATCTTTTTGTTGTTTCCATGTATATTTTTTCTGAGGATCTATATCAAGCCTGATTAGTTCCTTTTCTATCCAGTAAGAATATTGCTCAAATGATCGCGCGCCCTTTAGATACAAACCGTTTATAAAAACAACCGGCACATTTGTAAGGCCAAGCTCTAAAGCAATTTCCTGATCCCCCAGAACAACTTCTTTATAATTCATATCTCCAATACAGGCTTTAAATTGCTTGTCATCGATCAGTAAACTACTTGCGGTCTGGGAGTAAGACTTCTCACCAAGGTTTGGAGTTTTTGCGTATAAGGCGTCGTGATATTCCCAAAAAATATTGTGCTCACCAGCGCACTTAGCCGAAACAGCAGCTTTGATACCCTCCCGATGAAACTTAAGGGGAAAATCAAAATTTACCTGGCGAACCCAACCAGAATAGTCACTCAACAAACGCCTCAAGGTTGGCTGAAAGGATTTACAGTGGGGAGATTGAAAGGAGCAGAACACAGCAATTGTTATAGGCGCTTCGGGATTTCCTCGAGCGGCGCGCCCGCCATAATCAAGATCTATCCGTGGTGGCTCTGGAACGGGAAGCATAACCTCTATTTCTTGACCATCTTTTGCTGTTTTGGCAATCATTTCATGCAGCTTGTTGAGACGTAATTTATGCTCCATTTCAGCAATATCATACAACACAAGCTGGAGCTCCTTATCCAAGGCCTTCACGCTGACCTCCTGGCCATCAATCCGTGCAGCTATATGTTGCTGATCAAGTACTTTAGTTCCTACTGTTATTTCCGCATCCTTTGAACACCCCCCCATTAGGGTCAAAATACCCAACGCCATTAACTTTACTATAACATTCCTTAGTCGCTTCACTGGTAATTCTCCTTTTACCGGTTTTGACCAATCTTACTCGCCAATTCTCATTTCAACCGCTTACAGCGAGCTTTATTCAGAACGTGTTCAAAAAATGAGAACCAGGCAAGCTTTTTGGCATCTAAGCTAACGTCTCTCCAGGAGAGAAAATATCCAACAAACTAACCCTGAGTAATTTCGCGAGCCTATTCGATCCTTAGATCACTGTCCCCCATATGAAATCACTTTTAAAACTACATGGGAAAATCTTGAAACCAAAACAAGCAATAGATCATATCGAAGTATCCAATAAGAGCTATAGCCAAAAGTATCGATTGCAGGAAACTCCAAATCGTCTATAAGAAGACGCTTTAGCGGAAGAATAAATTCAAGTCTCCTACAATGATGCCAGATCCGTTTATGACGGGGACAGTAAAAATAAAGGATCTACAGTCAATCTACGGCCAAATACTCGGATGTACTACAATTACTCAATGGTACTTTACTGAAAATCCATAGCTCGAGTTATTGGTACAACTTTCGCAATGGATGACATCATCATGATACGACTACCACTTATTACCATCGTTTGATTTCACAACGAGCCTATAGACTTTGTTAAATAGATGGATAGCTTAGTTGTGTTAATCATAAGCACCCTCAAGATACACCCAACACCAGACCAAATTTTTATATTCCACAGTAAAAAAGTAAAAGTGACTCTCAAGGAGAATAATGCTTTTGGGCTAAAGAAACACACATCTAATTCACCACTATGACTGGTTCGTATGGATCAATGAAAGAAAACCAGCATACCTTTAAAAAATTATCAGAAATACAAGACCTGAAAAGAATACAACTGGTTGTTGGTGGTCTTGGCTTTATAGGCCAGTACTTAACATGGGGACTATTACGAAAAGGTTTTAATGTAGTTTTAATTGCGCGAAATGATATTCATGATCGATTCGAGCAACTAAAACAAAGAAATAGTTTTGTCAATCCTATTTACAAACTTTCGAAAAATGATTTCGACCGACTTATAATCATTTCAGGAGACTTGAACAGGCCAAAGCTCAGCTTAAGTTCTACGTCTTACAGACAACTACGCTCTCTACACATTGGTTCAATTTGGAATTGTGCAGCTGACATGCGCTATAGCTATAGCAACCTGCAACAAAGCATTAATACAAATGTTAACGGTGTGGAACGATTAATAGAGGTTGCTGTAGCAGCAAAATGTCGGTTCAACCAAATATCGACCAGTTTTATTGCCGGTAAAGATCATGCCAGCGGAGTGACCGTAAAGGAAAAACTCTATCAACCTAAAGAATTTTTTAATGCCTATGATTACACCAAAAATGCAGCAGAGAATTTAATCGCAGAGTCCAAAAACCTGGAATACACCATCTATAGGCCAACTATTGTCCTAGGAGACTCGGTGACTGGCTACACAAACTCTCAGTCCGGTTACTATGAATATGTAAAACTGCTAAATAGACTAAAAGAACAGAATGTACAGATCCCCATTCACCTAAAATATCTTCCAAACTGCCTTATCAATGTCATTCCAGTTGACACTTGCTGTGATGCAATATTAAAGATTTCAAACAACCATAAACTCACAAAAAACCAATACTTTAATATTGCCGACTCTAACCCAATGACAATCGACGAATTCGTTATGTTTAACCGCGATTACTTTGAGCTAGATTTAAGGCAAATTCAAGACAGCCGCGTATTGTTAAGCAGCCTACCAGAAAAAGAAAAGCGGATACTTAAGATCATTAATAGAATGCAAAATGGACCATTTTTAAACAGTGACTTCAGGTTTTGTAGCGCAAATAGCCAAAGAGTCTTAGGTCACCCTGTTCAGGATCAATGGCGTAATAGCAAGAGTTATCTGACCAAAGTGGTGGACTATTTTTTAAACCAAACGTAACTAAATTCAGCCCAATCAGGTATGCCATGAACAAACCTAGTGACATATCACTTTCCCATTATGCAAATAGAATCAGTTACTCAGGGCCAAACGAAGATTCAAGATCAGAGCTTAAGGCTCTAAATATCAATGAAAATGATAGTATTTTATGTGTTACTGGCGGTGGAGATCGCGTCTTAAGCCTTCTACTGAGCAATCCCAAAAAAATAACCGCCATTGACTTGAACCCCAGCCAAAACTATCTCTTGGAACTAAAAAAAATTGCCATCCAGAAATTAAATTATGAGGAGTTTTTAAGGTTCTCAGGAATACTCTCATGCAAAAAGAGATTAAACACCTATGACAACATGAAATCCTCTTTATCAAAAAAGGCGGAGTTATTTTGGTCAAACAACATAAATATCATTGAAAAAGGGTTTATTTATGAAGGCGCTTTCGAAAAGCATTTCAAGTTAATCAGTATGATCATTAAAGTTATTCGACCCAGAAAAATAAAAACTCTAACCCACCTAAAAAGCATTGAAGAACAGCGTAAGTTTGTTAAAAACAAATGGAACACCCCAGCCTGGAAAAAATTTTTGCATTTCCTTACCAACAAATATTTCTTCAGAACTTTCCTTAAAGATCCTGGGTTCTATGAACACATCCCACAAGAAGTGTCAATTTCTGAGTATTTATTAGGCAGAATGGACCACTCTCTAATGAACCACCTGGTTCTTGATAATTTCTTTATGACATTCCTGCTAACTGGAAAATACAACCCAGAATATGGAATGCCTTTATATTTGGAAAAAAATAATTACCCAGTAATTAAGGGAGCACTAGATAAAACAGTCATAGAAATAGTAACCTCACCGATAGAACAATATTTATACAACTGTAAAAATAAAATTGATAAATTCTCCATTTCTGACGTTTCAGCTTATCTTGATGAGGAGAGCTTTGTTTCCCTACTAAACGCAATATACTCAGCAGCTAGCGAAAACAGCATCCTCTGCATGCGCCATTTTATTACCAAAAGAATAATTCCTGACTCTATAAAAAATAAATTTTCTTTTAACCCAGCTCTTGAGGAAGAGCTCAATAATAGCGATATATCGTTTGTTTATAGCTTTAATGTTGGAGTGAAAAGAGGACACTAAATTACCTCACCAATGTATAGCTGTTACAGTAATTTAAATGACAGCTGCCTTTAGGAATTCCCAATAGAAGACTTACAACGCTGCTCGCCAGATAAGCTAGAGTACAGCGCAGGCACTAAAAAGGGCCGCCCTATTAGACTGCCCTTTTTCGAATTAGAAGTCTGATAAACCACTATACCGGTTTAGACCACCACAGGCGCGGTTCACCTCCAATCCAACGGGTAGGGCTGTCTCACACTACCCTATGGGCGCCCCCGGCGTTCCAAGCTGGCACGGCTCCGGGATCGCGCACGACTCACATGGCAGCGTAGGTGCTGCCCGGTAGTAAAAGTATTTCACCCTATCCAAAAAACAAAGCCCCAACAGGGAAACTTGCAGGGGTTTTGTTTTGCGCGGATTTCCACAGCCAGAGGTTACTAACAGAAAGTCTGGATAGAGTTGTGCATAACTTTAATAAACGGGCTACAGGCCCCGTGGTTACAGGGGATTACTGCAGAGACTAAAAAATCACCGGTATTTTTACCGGCTAAATTTAATTTTTGGCGGAAGTGGTATGGGTACTTTTCTGGTTTTTACGAGGGTTATTTTTGTTGGATGATTTTTTGTGTGAGTGCAAAGGCGTTTGCTACGGAGGTAGGTAAAGGCCTATTTTTATAGGCTTTTTAAGGTGCTCAGGTAGTTTTAGCTTTTTCTTTTTTATTTACTGACTGACTTTTAAATAGAAAGTTAGGTATTAAAGTTTTTCAGAATTACTTTTATTTTTTCTATTTAATTTTTACTAAGTATTTTCTGCTTTCTCTCTCTTATTTTTTTAGCTTTTGTTTTTTGCTTCTTTGAAATATTTTTTAGCCATAAAAAAAGGGCCACCCTATTGGGTGGCCCTTTCGGATTAGAAGCCTGACGATGACCTACTCTCACATGGGGAAGCCCCACACTACCATCGGCGATGTTGCGTTTCACTTCTGAGTTCGGCAAGGGATCAGGTGGTTCCACAACTCTATTGTCGTCAGGCAAACTGGCTTGGGTTGGCGTTGGTCTTATAAGCAAAGTGCTTGGCCTACCGTGTTATCGCTGTTTGCCTCGGTCATGTTGGTGACCGGCGATAACCCCAAATAAGTCGGTAAAACAATCTGTAGTAATACACCGCAAGCGATCGTATGTCTCTAACTCACAATCCGCTAGCTTAGCTAGTCGTTAGTAACCATCTCTGTTGTATGGTCAAGCCGCACGGGCAATTAGTACTGGTTAGCTCAACGCCTCACAACGCTTCCACACCCAGCCTATCAACGTGGTAGTCTTCCACGGCCCTTCAGGAGGCTCAAGGCCTCAGGGAGATCTTATCTTGAAGGAGGCTTCCCGCTTAGATGCTTTCAGCGGTTATCCCGTCCGAACATAGCTACCCGGCAATGCCACTGGCGTGACAACCGGAACACCAGAGGTTCGTTCACTCCGGTCCTCTCGTACTAGGAGCAACTCTTCTCAAATCTCCAACGCCCACGGCAGATAGGGACCGAACTGTCTCACGACGTTCTAAACCCAGCTCGCGTACCACTTTAAATGGCGAACAGCCATACCCTTGGGACCGGCTTCAGCCCCAGGATGTGATGAGCCGACATCGAGGTGCCAAACACCGCCGTCGATGTGAACTCTTGGGCGGTATCAGCCTGTTATCCCCGGAGTACCTTTTATCCGTTGAGCGATGGCCCTTCCATACAGAACCACCGGATCACTATGACCTACTTTCGTACCTGCTCGACATGTCTGTCTCGCAGTCAAGCGCACTTATACCATTATGCTCATTGCATGATTTCCGACCATGCTGAGTGCACCTTCGTACTCCTCCGTTACTCTTTGGGAGGAGACCGCCCCAGTCAAACTACCCACCATACACTGTCCTCGATCCGGATAACGGACCAGAGTTAGAACCTCAAACATACCAGGGTGGTATTTCAAGGACGGCTCCACAACAACTAGCGTCGCTGCTTCAAAGCCTCCCACCTATCCTACACAAATAGGCTCAAAGTTCAGTGCAAAGCTGTAGTAAAGGTTCACGGGGTCTTTCCGTCTAGCCGCGGGTACACTGCATCTTAACAGCGATTTCAATTTCACTGAGTCTCTGGTGGAGACAGCGTGGCCATCGTTACGCCATTCGTGCAGGTCGGAACTTACCCGACAAGGAATTTCGCTACCTTAGGACCGTTATAGTTACGGCCGCCGTTTACCGGGGCTTCGATCAAGAGCTTCGCCGAAGCTAACCCCATCAATTAACCTTCCGGCACCGGGCAGGCGTCACACCCTATACGTCCTCTTACGAGTTTGCAGAGTGCTATGTTTTTAATAAACAGTCGCAGCCACCTGGTCACTTCGA
>NZ_CP174299.1:397500-1517500 GCF_052467065.1 Microbulbifer maximicatervae (SeqCode)
TAACCGGATGGCGGTGCACAAAAGGCTAAAAACTAACCTTCACACTCTTCAGTATTGACCAGTCGAACAAAATCTCAACAGGTTGCATGCTACGTCGAGCCACTGAATTGCAATTGGTTGTTTTTTCCGCCTGCAGGCCGGCTATAAAATCTCGTTACCTTTCTTTGTCTGAAAGCTCAAATTCGCTATGCAGCGCCCGAACAGCCAACTCTAAATAACGCTCGTCAATAATCACTGAGATCTTAATTTCAGAAGTAGTGATCATTTGGATATTGATATTGTCTTCACCCAGGGCACTAAACATACGACTTGCCACATTTGCATGTGAACGCATACCTACGCCAACAATAGAAACCTTGGCGATCTTGTCGTCTGTGATCACCTCTCGCGCACCAAGTTCCGCAGAAACTCGCTCTAAAACATCACGAGCCTTACCTAAATCATTGCGGTGAACAGTGAAGGTGAAATCAGTCGTGCCATCGACAGCACTGATATTTTGAACAATAACGTCGACTTCGATATTTTCAGCGCCGACCGGTGCCAGGATTCGGCATGCAACCCCAGGGGTATCCGGCACTCCACGAATTGTCAGTTTTGCTTCATCGCGATTAAACGCGATACCGGATACAACTGGCTGTTCCATATCGTTATCTTCCTCATCCAGGCTAATCAGGGTTCCGTTACCCTCTTCAAAAGTTGAGAGTACGCGCAGGGGAACCTTGTATTTACCGGCGAACTCTACGGCGCGGATCTGCAGAACCTTGGAGCCAAGACTGGCCATTTCCAACATTTCTTCAAATGTGATTCGATCGAGTCTGCGTGCACTGTCGACCACTCGAGGGTCAGTGGTATAGACCCCGTCCACGTCGGTATAAATCTGGCACTCGGTAGCATCTAACGCCGCAGCTAACGCCACACCCGTCGTGTCAGACCCGCCGCGCCCAAGTGTGGTGATATTGCCGTCGTCATCCACCCCCTGAAAACCAGCCACAACTATGACTTTGCCTTCATCGAGATCGGTGCGCATTCGCTCCACATCGATACTTTGAATGCGAGCTTTGGTATGAGCATTATCCGTAAGAATTTTTACCTGCCCACCCGTGTAGGAACAGGCGTCATAACCACGCTTCTTCAGAGCCATGCTCAAAAGGGCAATTGTGACCTGCTCTCCTGTGGAAACCAGAACATCCAATTCTCTGGGATCTGGTTTTTCCTGGATTTGATAAGCGAGATCAATCAGGCGATTAGTTTCACCACTCATGGCAGACAAAACGACAACCATGTCATGTCCCTGAGCGCGAAACGCGGCGACTTTATCGGCCACAGCTTCAATTCGCTCAATTGAGCCAACTGAAGTCCCGCCATACTTCTGCACGAACAAACTCATAACTTACTGTGTTTCCTTAGCTCCACAATAAGTACGCTTCCTGCCCAACTCGTGCAGGCGCGCACTTAATCACCAAACCTCTGCGAAATCAACTCAACTACGAATTCAGACCACGAATTTGACAAAACTTAACTAGTTTAAGGATTGCTCAATCCAATTTGGCACTTCTTTCAGCATATTAGGGAGCGCGGACACATCGGTTCCACCACCCTGGGCCATGTCTTTTCGACCGCCACCCTTGCCGCCCAGTTTCCCGGCAGCAAAGCGCATAAGGTCACCCGCAGAAAGACGATCTGTCAGGTCTTGGGTCACTGCGGCAACCAAAGCCACCTTTTCGTCTCCCGGAGCCGCCAGCAGCACCACGCCACTGCCCAGCTTATTCTTCATTTGATCCGCCAGATCTCTCAGTGATTTGGGGTCAGCTCCATCAATAGAGGTTGCCAGCAACTTAAAGCCCGCCAACTCAATGGCCTGAGCGGAAAGGTCTCCGCCAGCACCACTGGCCAACTTGGTTTTTAACTGGGCAATCTCTTTTTCCAGTTTTCGATTGTTAAGCAGCAACTGTTCAACTTTGTCAGCCAAGGAGTCCGGACGCGCCTTAAGCAGAGTCGCTACATGCTCCAGACGCTGCTGCGCCTGATCAAACAAAGACATTGCGTGAGCGCCAGTAACCGCTTCGATTCGGCGCTGGCCGGAAGCAATACCGCTTTCCCCAACAATGCGAATCAAACCAATATCACCGGTGCGCTTCACGTGAGTACCGCCACACAACTCAACGGAAAAAGCCTTGTCATCGGTTTTGCCCATGGAAAGTACACGCACAGTATCGCCGTACTTTTCGCCAAACAGAGCCATAGCGCCCATCGCTTTTGCAGACTCAATATCGGTTTCGTGAGTTTCAACTGGGGTATTTGCGCGAATTTGACTATTAACCAGGAATTCAATCGCGTGCAGCTGCTTTGCCGTTACAGCTTCGGGGTGGGAGAAGTCAAAGCGCAGGCGCTCCGAGTCCACCAGGGAGCCCTTCTGGGTGACATGCTCGCCCAGCACTTTGCGCAAGGCGGCATGTAATAGATGGGTTGCAGAGTGATTCAGGGCGGTGGATTGACGAACATCTGCAGATACGACTGCCTCAAGGGTTTCGCCCACAGCGATGCCCCCCTTCAACACCTTACCAGTATGCAAATGGTGCGCGCTCTGCTTGGTGCAATCACGCACTTCAAAGCGGGCATCACCGGAACTCAAATAGCCACTATCACCTACTTGACCACCGGACTCTGCGTAGAAGGGGGTCCTATCCAGAACAATTGCACCCTCTTCACCGTCTTCCAGGCGCTCAACCTGCTCACCACCTTTGACGATGGCCAACACTTTGCCTGTTGCCTCGGTCGCGTTGTAACCGAGAAACTCTGTAGCCCCTTCCAGTTCGAGGACGTCGGTATAGTCCTGTTTAAATTTACCGGCAGCGCGAGCTCTCTGGCGCTGGGCTTCCATAGCAGCTTCATACCCATCCATATCCAGGGATAGATCGCGCTCACGGGCAATATCCTGGGTTAAGTCTGTCGGGAAGCCGTAAGTATCATGCAGAGTAAATACCAACTCACCGGGGATCTCACTGCTTTCGAGGGAAGCCAGGGCATCCTCTAGCAGCGCCATTCCCTTATCCAGAGTCTTCGCAAACTGCTCTTCCTCTTTGCGCAGCGCATTCTCAATCAGCTGCTGCTTTTCACGCAGCTCCGGGTATGCGTCACCCATCTGCTCGGCAAGCGCTTCTACCAGCTTGTAGAAGAAGATATCTTTGTGCCCAAGTTTGTGGCCATGGCGCACTGCGCGGCGAATAATGCGGCGAAGTACAAATCCACGGCCTTCGTTGGAAGGCATTACGCCATCGGCAATCAGGAATGAACAAGAGCGAATATGGTCGGCGATCACTCGCAGGGATTTCTCTTCCAGGTCGCTGCAGCCAACCACTTCTCCCGCCGCTTTCAGCAGCGCTTGGAACAAGTCAATTTCATAATTGGAGTGTACTCCCTGCATTACGGCGGCAATACGCTCCAGCCCCATGCCGGTATCCACTGAGGGCTTGGGCAGTGGGTGCAGTTCACCATCAGCGGTGCGCTCATACTGCATAAATACCAGGTTCCAGATCTCGATATAGCGATCGAGGTCGTCATTATCGGAACCGGGAGGGCCGCCGGGCACATCGGCACCGTGATCGTAGAAAATCTCAGAACTTGGACCGCAGGGACCAGTGTCACCCATCTGCCAGAAGTTATCCTCGTCGAGACGGGAGAAGCGCTCGGCACTCACTCCCATTTCCTTCAGCCAAATATCAGCGGCTTCATCATCGCTGATATGTACGGTTACCCAGAGACGCTCTTCCGGCAAGTTCAATACTTTGGTCAGGAACTCCCAGGCAAAGCGAATCGCTTCGCGCTTGAAGTAGTCGCCGAAGCTAAAGTTACCGAGCATTTCAAAAAACGTGTGGTGCCGTGCGGTGTAACCGACATTTTCAAGGTCGTTATGCTTGCCTCCTGCACGTACACAGCGCTGTGAACTGGTGGCGCGATTGTAGGAACGCTTTTCCTGCCCCAGGAAGGTGTCCTTAAACTGCACCATGCCGGCATTGGTGAATAACAGCGTCGGGTCATTGCCCGGAACCAGGGAGCTGGAGGGCACAATGGCATGGCCCTGCTCAGCAAAATAATTCAGAAAGGCGTCGCGAATCTGTGCGCTTTTCATCCGGCGTAATTCCACTTCGTTAGTTGAGTTTTATTTGATTGGCGTCAGTGACACGGTGTCACTTCTGTTCCACTACTGTGCCAGCCCCTGTTCGGGCATTCTTTTTTGGGCAAGCAGGTGAACATGCAGGTGAAAAACGGTTTGACCTGCGCTTCGACCGTTATTAACTACCAGTCGATAGCCCTCGAGCCCCAGCTTGCGCCCCAGTTCTGCCGCCAGCCACATAAGGTGGCCGAGCAGGGATTTATCTTCAGCCTGAGCAGCGGATAAATTCACTAGGGGTTTGCGTGGGATAATGAGGAGATGGGTCGGCGCTTGTGGCGCGCGATCCTCAATAACGACACATTGGTCGTCCTCGTAGATCATCTCAGCAGGGATATCTCCCGAGATAATTTGACTGAAAACGCTGGGTTCACCCATTGGTTTACTTTTCCAGCTTTTCCTCGGCTGTCAGCTGCCGCGCTTCAGATTCCAGCATTACCGGTATACCGTCCCGCACCGGATAGGCTAGACCGCTGGCCTTGCAGACCAACTCCTGAGTGTCCTCCCGGTATTCAAGCGGCGCTTTACTCACCGGACATACCAACAGGCTCAGCAACTTTTTATCCATGTTCCACCCCACTATTTTCCCTCGGTAATACTTCCGAGGGGCAAAAATGACCGCGTATCATACAATGCTTCATACGCTTTTACACGGTATTCGCCATAGCTTCTGCTGCGCCACCTGTTAGCTTTGCGCTTTTTTACCCTTATATGACAGAAGCAGTCTCTACTGAAACAGAATTGAGATGGCTAAGTAGCAGCTCCCGAGCTAAACGTCCCTCCTCTATTTCATTAAATACCTCGTGGTAAGACCTTGAGAAACAGTGCAACTGCTTGTTTTTTGACCCCACCTGACCAAACCACTTGCGACTGAGTTCCACATCGACAATATGGTCTGATTCCGGCAATAACAGAAGGCAAGGCATGGATATCCCATCCAACCGGCCAGATAAAAACTCCCGCTCCTGCAAAAAAGTCTTAAACCAGCGCAGAGAGATACTGTGATGTACAAGTTCATCACTGACATACTGCTTGACCACATCTGGACTACGAGATATCCACTGACTATTTATCTGGCTGGAAAGAGCCAACCCCGGAAGCCAGCGAGCCAAAAATAGCGCGAGCCATAGCAGAAGGCCTTTCGGCTCACTTTTACCGCGAAAACCCGGTGCGGAAAGATTTAAACTGTCGACAGATTTATATCGAATAGCACAGCCACAAGCGATAACAGCTCCCATACTGTGGCCAAGAAGGTGCATCCCAAGTCCGGGGTTTCCACTTTTTACCAAAGAGATAAATTCATTTAGATCCTCACTATAAAGTGCAAAATCCTCAATATCCCCGCGCTTCCCATCCGACAATCCATGGCCATAATGATCTAGGGCATAGACACTGTACCCTGCTCGATTGAGATCTTCTGCCAGCTCAATGTAACGCCCACTGTGCTCTCCCAACCCGTGGGATATAACCACCACACCCACAGCTTCTTCTACCCACCAGCGCCGGTAATACAGCGTCACTCCCCTGGTGACAAACTCCATTGCAATCTCCTTATTGATTATTATTTTGCTAGCTATTTGCTATTCCAGGGTTTCGCGGTACCTGCCCAGCATGGCCAAATGATTCATACGGGACCGTTTAAGTAGCGCTTCCTGGGCTGCTTCAACATTCTCCGGGCGCCCTTGCCAAGCAGCGAGTGCTGGCTCTTGAAGTGCGCGCCCATAGGAAAAGCTCAGCTGCCAGGGGCCACCACCTTGCTGATTCATTGCATTAAGATTGGCTGTGGCCTCTTCTGCCCCCTGCCCCCCGGAAAGAAAGTTAATTCCCGGCACTGCTGCGGGGACCGTTCGCCGCAAGCTGCGCAGGGTATATTCGGCCACCTGCTCAGGATCAGCCGTTTCCGCCTCCGCACCAGGGGTTACCATACTGGGCTTGAGCAACATCAGTTCCAGTATTACCCCGTGCTGGTGGAGAGCGTGGAACACAGAGTGCCAAACCCGCTCATTTACCGCCGCACTGCGCTCTATATCGTGCTCACCGTCCATCAGAACCTCTGGCTCGACAATAGGAACCACCCCTTCGGCCTGGCATACCGCTGCATAGCGGGCCAACATCTCAGCATTTGCGGTAAGCCCCAGGCCCGTGGGGTTGTGATGGCCTATAGGATAGATTTCACGCCACTTGGCGAAGCGAGCTCCTTGCTTTTTATATTGCTGCAATCGCTCAGATAATCCGTCCAGCCCGTAGGTGATCATATCCCCAGGCGCTCCAGGCAGAGGGCCCTTGCCCTTATCCACCTTAATGCCCGGCACTATCCCCTGTGACGCAGCGACTTGGGGCAAGGGCTGGCCCTCAGTATCTTTTTGCCCCAGAGTTTCCTCGAACAAAATAACGCCACTGATACATTCACCCAACCCCTTACAGGACAGCAGCGCAGCACGGTAGTCGCGCCGGTTTTTCTCAGTGGAATCCACTCCAATCGTGGCAAAGCGCTTGGCAATAGTGCCGCCACTCTCATCGGCAGCCAGGATGCCTCTTTGACCATCGACCAAAGTTGCTACAGTTTCCTCCAGCATATCGATATGTGACATCTCTACCCCTCCCTTAGGTTATTACGCTAAGAGGATAGGCGGTCCAGCCTAAAAAGCTTTACAGGCTTTTACCGCCCTCCGCCAACCAGTCAACAACTGCTCCCTCTCCGCCTGAGTCATTGCCGGCATAAAGTCCCGTTCAATTTCCTGCAAACACTCCGGTAATTCCTTTGGTCGCCAGGTTCCACTTCCAATACCAGCCAGCAACGCAGCACCAATAGCTGTGGACTCAATCTGCCGGGGCCGTTCAACACGCAAAGAGGAAACATCCGCCTGGAATTGCATTAGGAAATTATTCGCGCAAGCACCCCCATCCACACGCATATGGGTAATCGGCAAGCCCAAGGCCTGCTCCATCAAACGAGCCAGCTCATCACTCTGGTAAGCTATAGATTCCAAAGTGGCACGCACCACCTCAGCTCGACCAGCCCCCCGACTCAAGCCGCAAATAGTCCCCCGTGCCGATGGGTCCCAGTGCGGCGCACCCAGTCCACTAAATGCAGGCACAAGATAAACGCCGCGGGTATGAGGAATACTCTGGGCGATGATTTCGGTATCCACCGCCTGCTGGATCATTCCCATCTCGTCCCGCAGCCACTGTATAGCGGAGCCCGCTGTGAAAACTGAACCCTCTACGGCATAGGCCGGATTACCCTGGGCATTACAGGCCACTGTAGCCAGCAACCCCTGGGGTAGCTCCGGGCGATCCTCGCCGGCAAAAGCCAGCATAAAGCAACCAGTTCCGTAGGTGTTTTTTATACTACCGGGCTCGGTACAACCCTGGCCAAACAGTGCTGCCTGCTGATCCCCGGCAACACCACAAATCGGAGCCGATGTGCCGAGAAAAGCGTGGGGGTCTGTATCGGTAAAGTGGCCAGCCGACGGTAAAATTCTGGGGAGAATAGATTCCGGGCACTGGAAAAAATTCAGCAGCTCACTATCCCAGGCTTTATCTTTTATGTTGTACAGGAGGGTACGGCTGGCATTGGTGTGATCGGTGAGATGGGCTTTGCCACCGCTCATTTTCCAGATCAACCAGCTATCTACGGTGCCGAAACACAAGTCGCCATTTTGAGCTCGGGTTAGTAGATCCGGGTTGCGGCGGAACAGCCAGGTCAACTTGCTCGCGGAAAAGTAGGCATCCAGCAATAGGCCACTGCGCTCTCGCAACCAATCAGATCTGCCGAGTTCCCCCAACTCCCGGCATACCTCTGCCGAGCGCCGGCACTGCCACACAATCGCAGGAAAAACCGGCTCGCCGGTATACCTATCCCAGACGATCGTGGTCTCGCGCTGGTTGGTAATTCCCACTGCGGTGATATCCGACGCGCGAACACCAGCGCGCTGGAGTGCTGCGGCACAAACCCGGAGAGTTACCGACCAAATCTCTTCCGCATCCTGCTCAACCCAGCCAGGCTGGGGATAACGATTGGGAATTTCCGAGTAACTGCGACCAATCAGGTGGCCTTTACTATCGAAGATAAAGGCCGTGGTACCAGTGGTGCCCTGGTCAATAGACAGGATCATAGGGTTCTCGCGCTTATTCTTTTAGTCTCTTTCTGTACCTGAAAAATGGCCGAAACCTATCGACCAGTCATTCAGGTAGTAGTCAGAGTATAAGCCCGATCAATTGCCGTCCAGCGCCCAGCTAATCGCATCTGTGGGGAAGCCCCGGTAAGCCAGGTATCGCTGGCGCCGCGCTCGCTCCTTCATCCACTGATCCCGTGGAAGCTCTGCGCTCATAGGGGCCCGGTATTTTCTCTGAAGCATTTCCGCAGCTAACTCAAACCAATCCACTTCCAACTGGTCCAGCGCCTGGGCAATTAGTTCACCGCGCACGCCACGCTGCTGTAGCTCCTGGCGAATACGCATCGGCCCCTGACCGCGCTGGACACGGGAGCAGGCAAAAACTTCGGCAAAGCGTTGATCGGATTGATAGTTGAGTTCGTGTAGTCGCTCAAAAAGCGTGTCGAAATCGGCGCTGGGGAATTTTGCCGCGAGCTTTTGCCTCAATTCATGGCGGGAGTGCTCGCGGCGGGTCAACAGCTCAAGCGCCGCGCTGAAAAGCGCTTGAGCTGGATCAACGGAAAAATCCGCTTTTGAGTACGGCATTTACTCTTCCGGTAATTCCGCAGCCTCTTCAGGGGTCGCAGGCACTAAATCACCGAGCAGCTGCGCACGCAACTGGCCTTCAATCTCGTTGCGAATATCGGGGTTATCGCGCAGGAACTTGGTAGCGTTCGCCTTGCCCTGGCCAATTTTGTCACCCTTGTAGCTGTACCAGGCTCCGGCTTTATCCACCAGCCCCATTTTCACGCCGTAATCGACGACCTCACCAATCATGTTAATGCCTTCGCCATACATGATCTGGAACTCGGTCTGCTTAAACGGAGGAGCGACCTTGTTCTTAACCACCTTCACTCGGGTTTCGTTACCCACCACCTCATCGCCATCTTTAACGGAACCGATACGACGGATATCCAAACGCACAGAAGAGTAGAACTTGAGGGCATTACCACCAGTAGTGGTTTCAGGGCTGCCGAACATAACACCGATCTTCATGCGAATCTGGTTAATGAAGATCGCCAGGGTGTTGGTGTTCTTGATATTACCAGTGAGCTTACGCAGAGCCTGGGACATCAAACGAGCCTGCAAGCCCACGTGGGAATCACCCATCTCACCTTCGATCTCAGCGCGCGGGGTCAGGGCCGCAACGGAGTCTACTACCAGCACATCAACGGCACCGGAGCGCACTAGCATATCGGCAACTTCCAGCGCCTGCTCACCGGTATCCGGCTGGGATACGATCAGCTCATCGACGTTAACACCCAGTTTTTCAGCGTAGATAGGGTCGAGGGCGTGCTCTGCATCCACGAAAGCACAAGTGCCACCCTTGCGCTGGGCCTCGGCAATCACCTGCAAGGTGAGGGTGGTCTTACCGGAAGATTCTGGTCCATAGATTTCAACGATACGGCCACGCGGCAAGCCGCCTATACCCAGGGCCACATCCAAGCCGAGGGAGCCGGTGGAGATCGCAGGAATACGCTCGCGCTCCTTGTCTCCCATACGCATCACAGTGCCTTTACCGAACTGACGTTCAATCTGAGATAGCGCCGCCTTTAATGCCTTGTCTTTATTGGAATCCATGACCATTCCCGTATTTCTGAGCTGAATTGAGTGGTGGCAAGCTTAACGAAGGATTACTGTATAGGCAACCAGTAATTCCATATACTGAGTACCAGCTTCAGACTGAGTGAGCCTCACTTCAAAAAGAAGTCTGAAGCCGGGGCAAACGAACAAAGATTGACCCAGCGGACAAGTTCAAACCGGGTGCTCACGAACAATCCTTAACATTCCCTTCATCGCCTCAACGACCGTCTGCGATTGCACCTCTGCCCGGTTACCACTGAACAGAAAACACTTCGCATCAATCTGCACTGGCTCTTGCCCCTCCGCATGGGCCCAGGCAATCCAAACCGTACCTACCGGCTTCTCGGCAGTGCCACCATCAGGCCCCGCGATACCACTGACCGCAACGGCGAGATTGGCATCCATCATCGCCAGAACCCCACAAGCCATCTGCCGGGCGACCGGTTCACTCACTGCCCCAAACTGCTTGAGATCATCGTTGTCGACACCCAGAACACCGTTCTTGATGCGATTCGCATAGCTCACGATCGATCCATCAAACCAATTCGAAGCACCTGCTATAGAGGTAATAGCCGCCGCAATCGCACCACCGGTGCAAGATTCTGCCGACGTCACACGCCAATCTCTCTTTTCCAGCTCCCCGCCCAACTCTCCGGCAAGCTCAGTTATCTCTCTGTATTCCACCGTTTCTTCCTATTCAACCGCTCCAGGGCCACAACCGAATATTACAGCACAGAAGCGGGCTCTTATTCTGGGTGCCGACCTGCGGCAATCTTGCAAATTCCATTCTAAGTAAGCTGCCCCATACCGAATATACAACCGCCCCTCAGTGGTGAAGCCGCAACCCCTTTAAAAACTCAATCCACGCCGGCTGCACACCGGCGCCGACACCAAAAGATAAACCTCACGCTGTCGAAGCGCTCGCAAGCGGCGGCAGCACTCTAGAAAATAAAACTACCTATGGGAGCCAAATTGCCAATTCTAATTTCCGCCGCCGGCCCACCTTCAAATTAGAATTTAAATTTTAAAAGGGGTCTTAAATCAGCAAATAATTTCAAGCGGGCAACCCAATAAGCAACAACAAATTTAAAAATAAAAACGTAAACAATGTAAAAACACATTAATACGCACTGGCTGATTCTAATTTTAAAGCAGAAAAATTTTGTATATGCGATAAGCTGGACCAGTCTCACGATAAAGGGCCCGGGCTTTCCCTATGCAACAATCGGCTTTTTGTTAGTCTGTTACTGCTGTACTGAATATATAAATATCACAATAAAAAAGCAGATAAATCCCCAAGCCCAACAAGCATTAATCATCGTGGCAGATCACCGCCATTATAAAAATACAATGAAGTTGGCACCCCCATAGATAATTAAAGAAAGACAAAATCATGAATTTAAAAAAATCAGCGATCGCGGCTGCTATTGTAGGCGCCTGTGTGTCCTCACTTGCCAATTCAAAAACTTTGGTCTGGGAAGATAATTTCGACGGCGACAGTATTGATAAGTCCGTTTGGACTTACGATGTGGGCAACTCAGGCTGGGGTAACAATGAGCTTCAAACCTACACCGATGATAGCGCCAATGCCTATGTTGAAGATGGCAACCTTATTATTCAAGCACTGCAAAACGACGACGGCAGTTTTACTTCCGCCCGCCTGAAATCCCTGGGTCGTATGACTTATAAATATGGCACCATTGAAGCCCGCATTAAATTACCTGACCTGGATGCCGGATTGTGGCCTGCCTTCTGGCAGCTGGGTGGCGACTACGGCCAAGTGGGCTGGCCCGCTTGCGGCGAACTGGATATTCTCGAGGCGGGCATGGCCGACGCTCTCAGTGCCGGCACGGTCAACTCAGAAGTTTCCGGCGCTTTCCATTGGTGGCATGAATCCGATGACTACACCGGCCAGGCGGACTACGGTCAATCGAAAAACCTTGTTGATGACTTTGGCTCCAGCACTGACCTCACTGAGGACTACCATATTTTCGGTATGACCTGGACACCGGACAGCATCGTCATGTGGGTCGACGACGAAGCCAATGAAATTATTAGCATCGGCAGTGAAGACCCCGCATTTGACGAGTTCCGTCAACACCACTTCCTGATCCTGAACTTAGCGGTAGGTGGCGTCTTCCCAGAGATTTACGCTAACAGTGAAATCACCGCACCGATGCCCGCCAAAATGTATGTGGACTATGTTCGCATCTACGATAACGACGACAGCAGCTACAGCACAGAAATCTCCCTGGCAGAAGACACTGCCAAAACAGGTGATATCGGCGTATTTTCCGAGGGCAGTAACCTCTCCGAATCCCTGGAGCTCGGCACCGATACCGAGCTGTATGTCTGGAACCAGAACAGCATGTCAGCTACTGTCAGCGCCGAAGCTGCCGAGGGTGATGAAGCCCTCGAGTTTGATATTACCGCTGGTGAATGGTTCGGTATGGGTTTCTGGATGCATTATGACCTAAACCTAATGAACTACGAAAACGGTCATCTCAATTTCAAAATGAAAACCACCAGCAGCCAAACTATCGGTATTGGTATTTCCAGTACTGGTGGCGGAGATGCCTGGGTAGACCTGGTGGATGGTGATGGTACCTACGGCCTGGAGCGCGATGGCGAATGGCATCAGGTAAGTATCCCCCTGAGTAAATTGGGAGTGGACTTCAACACTATCAGTCAGGCATTTATGATTCGAGGTGATGCCGCCTCTGAAGATTTTGTCCTATCCATTGACGATATCTACTTTAGCGAAAGTGTGGAAAAAACAGCCCCAACCGGTGTCTTTTCTCTCTACACCGAAACTACAGAGGCCAATTCAACTTTCATACTGGGAACTGATGGCAACCTGTATATTTGGGGCGATACCCTGCTGGAGGCCACTCAAACCCCATTCGAAGGTGAAGAATCCCTCTCCTATTACTCCTCCGGGGCCGGCTGGTTTGGAATGGCATTTACTGCCGACAGCTACTACGATCTATCCGCCTTCGATAATGATACTGCAACGCTGAATTTCGCCCTGAAAACCAGCTCAGAAACCACCTTTAAGATTGGCATGAAGAGCGGTAGCGTCAGCGATATTGGCCAGCAGTGGATTGAATTTTCCAGCGGCTCCGATCCTTATGAATTCGCGCGGGATGGCGAGTGGCATCAGGTATCAATCCCCGTTTCTGATTTCAGTAATGAAGTAGATATGTCAAATGTTATCCAACTATTTGAGCTACTGGGCGTTGATGGAGATATCAGCGATATTGAAATTGACGATATCTATTTCTCCGGCGGAAGCTCAGACAGCGATAGTAATGACAACTGTCGTCCACACTCCCACAAGTGCCGCCCTCATCATAAAAGGCACAAGCATCGCCATGGGAACTGCATCCCGCCTGCACGATGCGCACAGGGACCCCGTAGACATTAAAAAACAAGGGCGCCGCTAAATAGCAGCGCCCTTTTCTTTTTTACGCCACCCAATTTTTTCACCAGCATCAAAACCCGCCCTGTCTGCCGTCAGATATTATCTTTTAAAGATATGATCCTGTGTGAGGGAAAGCGCAACAACAATAAATCCAGATTAAATTTGCTTGCACTTTTGCCCAACACAGAAAGACCAAAAACAGAATTCCCGCACAAAACACTTGCAAACAAAAACACAAAAAGGAATTTATTTTCTTGTAAAAAAATTACAAGAAAATAATTTTTCAAGTGTATGCGATAAGCAGGACTACAACTGCGATAAGGGGTCCAGATTCGCTTTCCTGTGGAACAATCGTTTTGCTAGGCTTTGCCCGTGACCAGCGCCTGTTTTTCGCGTGAATTTTAGGCAATTACAATTTAAGTAATCTGCATTCATTAAATCCACAAGTAACATTTGACTGAGTCACACCATTCCTATCAGGCATTTTATTCTTATAAATAATTAACAACGAAAGAAAATTATGATTATTAAAAAATCAGCGATAGCCGCAGCTATTGTCGGCACCTTTGTGTCCTCAATAGCCAATGCAAAAACTTTGGTCTGGGAAGATAATTTTGACGGAGACACTATCGACACCTCCGTCTGGACCTACGATGTTGGCAACTCCGGCTGGGGTAACAACGAGTTACAAAATTATACCGATGACAGCGACAACGCTTATGTCGAAGACGGCAACCTGATTATTCAGGCCGTACAGGAAAGTGACGGCAGTTTTACTTCTGCTCGCCTAAAGTCTCTCGGGCGTCTGTCCTACAAATACGGAACCATTGAAGCTCGAATTAAATTGCCGGATTTGGATGCGGGACTATGGCCAGCATTCTGGCAACTGGGCAGCGACTACGGTCAAGCCGGCTGGCCAGCCTGTGGCGAACTGGATATTCTCGAAGCGGGTATGGCCGAGGCGCTAGAAGCCGGCGTCGTAAATTCTGAAATTTCCGGAGCCTTCCACTGGTGGCACGAGTCCGACGACTACACCGGGCAAGCAGATTATGGTGTATCGCAAAACCTGGTTGAGGACTTCGGTTCCAGCTCCGACCTCACTGAGGATTACCATATCTTCGGCATGACCTGGACGCCCGATAGCATCGTTATGTGGGTGGACGACGAATCCAACCAAATCGCAGCTTTGACGGATACCAGTGATTCCGCATTCGATGAATTTCGCCAGCATAACTTTTTAATTCTCAACCTGGCAGTAGGCGGCATCTTCCCGCAGATCTATGACAACAGCGAGATCACTGCCCCAATGCCCGCAAAGATGTATGTTGACTACGTACGTATCTACGACAACGATGACAGCAGCTACAGTACCGAGCTCTCCCTGGCTACCGATACTGCAAAAAGCGGCAATCTGGGCGTGTTCGGGGACAGCAGCGATATTTCCGAATCCCTGACGTTTGGAACTGATATCGAGCTCTACGTCTGGAACAATATGGAAAGCCAATCCAGCGTCGATGAGAGTGATGCCCTGGAGTTCCAAATCGATACCGGCGAATGGTATGGCATGGGTGTATGGATGCACTACGACCTGAATTTGATGAACTATCAAAATGGTCACCTAAACTTCCGCATGAAAACCACTAGCGAAGAGACAATCGGCATCGGTATCAACAGTACCAGCGGTAGTGATTCCTGGGTGGACCTGAGCGTAGAAGGCGATACTTTTGGCCTGGAACGGGATGGGCAATGGCACGAGGTGAGTATCCCCCTGAGCAAATTTGGGGTGGACTACAACACCATTAGCCAGGCATTTATGGTACGCGGCGATGGACCGTCAGAAGCCTTCACCCTGTCCATTGACGATATATACTTTAGTGAGAGCGTCGAAAAAAACACACCAAGCGGCACCTTCTCCCTATACAGTGAAAACACCGAAGCCGACTCCAGTTTCGAACTGGGCACTGATGGCAATCTGTATATCTGGGGCGAAACCCTGATCGAAACTTCTCCTTCTCCCTACGAAGGTTCTGAATCCCTGTCCTACACCTCCGCAGGTGCTGGCTGGTTTGGTATGGCTTTCACTGCTGACTATTACTACGACATGTCAGCCTTCGACAACGATACCGCCACGCTCAATTTTGCTTTGAAAAGCAGCTCCACCACGACCTTTAAGATCGGCATGAAGAGCGGCAGCATTGACGATGTAGAACAAAAGTGGATTGACTTTGCCAATGGCGCCGACCCCTACGGTTTCGCACGGGATGGCCAGTGGCACCAGATCTCTATCCCCGTAAGCGACTTCAGTGACGAAGTAGACATGTCTAACGTAGTTCAACTATTCGAGCTTCTAGGCGTAGATGGAGAAATCAGCGATATCGAGATCGACAATATCTACTTCTCTGGCGGTACTGGCGGCAACGATGACTCCGGTGACGATTCCGATAGTGGAGGCGACGAGGACGACGGCGAAGGCTCTGGCGATAGCGGTGAAGCTGGCAGCCAGGACCTGATTGCACAGGCTACCGTCACCGCCAGCAACGAAATCCAGCCCATCGCAAATGCAGTTGATGATAACAGCAGCACCCGCTGGGAAAGCGCCCATGGCGGTGACTCAGTATGGGTGCTACTGGACCTGGGTGAGGCAGAAGCTCTGAACACCCTGACAATCGACTGGGAAACCGCCAACGCTGCGACCTATACGGTACAAGGCAGTAACGACACTATTTCCTGGACCACACTGGCCAGCTTTAGTGGCGGCAGCGCCGGAGAGAGAACCGATGAGCACTCCCTGAGTGGAAGCTATCGATATGTGCGCCTGTACTTCACTGAGCGCAGCACAAGCTATGGCTACTCCATCTGGGAGCTGGGCTTAACTGGTGGCGACGGTCAGGCTTCAAGTATCTCTGCAACCTCTGAACTGCAAAGTGCTGAACTGGCAATCGACGGAGATAGCAATACCCGCTGGGAGAGCGCCCACGGTGTAGACAATGTCAGCCTGACTTATGACTTGGGCTCTGTACAGTCCATTGGCACCCTCAATATCGACTGGGAAACTGCCAATGCGGCTGCCTACACTCTGCTCGGCAGTACCGATGGTAGCAACTGGACAACTGTTGAGTCATTTTCTGGAATGGGAACCGGTGAACGCACCGACGCAATCACCGTAGAGGGAAACTACCGTTACCTGAAGATTGACTGCACCGAACGCAATACCGTGTACGGCTACTCCATTTGGGAAATTAGCACTTACTAATAGCAGCTGGTAGTAGCAACTCGGGCAGCACTTTTACAGTGCTGCCCTACCTATAAACTGCCACCGAAAGAACTAAAATTCCAAAGCTAGAGGTACTACACACCTTTTCACAGTAATTCTTTCTAATTCAAAGCCAACCTGAAAATAATAACCTTCCCAAGGCTAACGGTAGACCATCGCCAGAATCGAGCGCCCCTGCTTCACGTAACCGCGGAATAAATCCCCAACAGGGCCACTTAACTCATTCACTTCAACCCTCTCAAACCCCAAAGAGGAGTAAAAAGGCTCTAGGTGGTCGTAGGGAAATGTATAGGTGTCACTATCAAAACGTTCAGCAAGGAGCATCAACAGCTGCCTTGCAACACCCTGCCCTTGATGATCTGGTGCAACAGCAACTCCGGCCAGGAGCTTAAAGGTCTCATAGCGCCGCAAATAACCGCAGGCAATCACCTCCCCCCGTTCGCCGCGTACTATCCCGCAGTCCTCATGGCGTTTGGCTTTGCCACGAAATCCATACATGCGATAAAATTTGTTCGCTAGCGGAATCTCTATATCTGCCAGCCACTGAACACTATTAGAAGGCTGCGTTTTCGCCATAAACCTGCCCCTGTACCCCTGAAGTAGAAAAATGCCCAGAGAGACCTGTAGCACCTGCCTGCGCCCGCCCAATGTCTGCTACTGCAGTGCGTTGGTGAGCCTGGCTAATACCATAAAAGTGGTGATCATACAGCACCCACATGAAGAGAAGCACCCGTTCAATACCGGGCGTATGGCGAACCTGTGTTTAAATAACAGTGAAATGCTTATTTCTGAAACTCTTCCTAATCAACAGTTGGAAAGGCTACTCGATACACCCAGCGCTCTACTCTATCCGTCACTATCATGGCTACCCCAAACACCCCGATTAGCTGAAGGGAATAATATCCCTAGCCACCAGAATCAGCTGGAAAAGATTGAACAGCTAATTGTTATTGATGCGACTTGGAAAAAATCTAAAAAGATTCTTCACCTGAATCCCAAGCTACAACAGCTTCCAAGAGTCAATCTCAGTGGGGACTTGAAATCCAACTACGCTATTCGGAAAACCACCGTTGCGGATGGTCTGTCAACCATTGAAAGTATTGCCTTGGCTATGGCTCAACTTGAAGATAAAAATGAGTATTCCAAGCTTCTGAAACCATTTGAAAAGATGATTAGCCTGCAACAGCAGAGCTATTCAGTAGAGCCAGCTTAGGGCGTTTGATAATCACAGTCAGTGAGGCCTCAAGTAGAGAACCTAAACAATCGCACCATCAGGAAATACCAAATTAGAAATTCCCTGATAAGTCAGCACACACATAAAAATTGATAAGGCATACCGAATAATCGAACGATATCGTTCTTCATCAATCTTCGATTGAAGCTTAAATCCGATAATTAGTCCAAAATATGCAAATACGGTAATTGCAGATAGCGACATCAACTCCAAATCATCAAAACTCAAGTAAACTGAAAGCACAGAAAGCTGTATCAGCTTACCAATCAAGAAACAAATATTGGAAATAAGGATTACCTCCTTTGAAGACTTGGCAACTTCCAATAAGTAAATCATCAGTAGAGGCGCAATCGCATTAGTCGCGCCGCCAATCACCCCCGCCAAGCCGCCCATAATGACAGGAAAAAGTACTGGCCGACTGGAGAATTTGGACAGATAACCCCTTAAACGATTGGAAAACAGGTAAATTAAGATTGATACCGCCAGTAGCAACTTGAGAATATCCGGATTTGCCCAGGTTAACAGCCATGTTCCGGTAAGGCTTCCAAGAGACACCAATAATATTACTAAACTATATTTAGAAAAATTAGTCCTATAATCTCGGCACTTATAAAGACTGGATATAATTACAAAAAGCGACGGCAAGATGGTTAACACCACTGCCGTTTTCAAATCATAAGCAAGTGCCAGAATAGGCGTCGCAAGCATTGGGAAACCAAACCCCAATGCTCCGTGAGCCATACCTGCTATCAAAATAAGCAACAACCCAACTATAATTGTCTCTATGACCACCCGTTAAGCAACCCTCGATATAGCAGGCATATTAAAACGTATTCGTTTAAGGTGCCTTTTCCTATCCTTTATTCCAGTTCTTGCGTGAAGGTATCGTCGATTATCCAACAACAATATCTGATTATTATTCAACCTAACCTTAAACATATTATGTGGCAACGATATTTTTAGCTCCAGCTCACGTAAAGCATCAAGCTCATCTGAAGAGCAATACTCACGCTCGATAATATCATACCTGTATCTGAAACCATGGCTCTCATCAATTAAGGATGCCTCTATAAACTCAGACGACTTGCGAAACTCTTCAGGAACACGCAGTTTAAACTTACTACTTGAAAGCACCTGGAAAGTTTTATCGGAGAGGCTCTCGATTATCCTGTCGGCACAGACAAGAATATTTTCTCCACCTCCATGCATATCAGCGTGCACAACGAAGAGACCAAAGTAGCCAGGCATCTCCGATTCAAAAGCACCGTCATTGTGCAAGAAGAATTCTCTATCACTATGAGATATAGCCAATGCCTCATCGCCTGTCTCACCACCAATCCTCACATCCCAAACCGTTCGCCCCATAGAATCATGCTCATGTACCAACCCAATGGTATTGACAATATCCTCCATCACTTCAGCAGAATCATCAGAAAATTTTAGATGGATAAGCGCAATCCCCTTTTTAAACAAGGCTATCTTATAACTTTCATACTCTATGTCCGAACAGGACCCAAGTTCAAAGCAGCAGTAACTTGGGACTCTAAGTGGCATGGCATGCGATGAAAAATAGAGTGACGACATTTTCAGCTCCCTTGATGAACAATTCCTTTACGATTCCCACAATATGAACTTCTACCCACAAGATAAAAGGAGCAATCTTTATGCCAAATATCACACATGTACCAAACTCATACGCCTCCAACTTTAGTCCCTGATGGCGTTTAAAGCTCTTTTACATCGAAATAGTAAGTGTCCCCGTGGAAACTCTCTGAATCGCCTATCACAAAGTAACCCAGGCCCCCTAATAAGCCCCCTGTTTTTTTCACAAAACAGCAACAATCCCCGGTTCAGGCCAAGATAACCTACCTCCAAACAGATAAAATTTATCGTAGTACGGAAAAACCACAGTGAAATATCTTTACCATTTAATAAAATCACAACAAATCCCCCTTAAAAAAGAAAAGAAAGCGTCGCAAGATAAGAGCCAGTATCGGAGATAAGCATGCCCTATTAATTCTCCAATTAGGTGGAATAATAAAAAGTCAGGCGCTAACAATAAAATATATAAAGCGAACTAAGGTCCCAGTTATAAGGACCAATTCTGCTTTCGAGCCAAGCCGAGGGGAAAAGTATGGAAGATTTAAAGACACGGGAGCCATTTAAATGCCGTTACCAAACAGCTCCCAAGGAAATATCTAAACAAACCCTCCCCGATGGCAGCCATATAAAGTTGAGCGCCACAACTAAAGTACTCGTCAATTATTCAGAGACACGCAGACGCATACGTCTATTAAATGGGGAGGCCCAAATAAGTATTTGTAAAGAGGTAACCTGGCCATTTATAGTAGAATCACGACAAGCATTGATCCGTACACATAAAGCCACTTTCAATATTGACCAGCGATATGGAGTAACAGAAGTCACTGTTCTCGAAGGGAATATCACTGTCAGCCCGATAAAACAAAATAAAAATCGCGCCGAAATAAAGAAAGGGGAGATGCTCAAAGTAACTGAGCACAACACCGGTGCAATCAAAGATTTTGAGGTTTCCAGCTATAAGGATTGGGGAAGTGGATTTACAAAGGCTGATAACATCAGATTAACAGAACTCCTAATATCGCTAAATCGCTTTACAAATACCCCACTTGTGACGAGAGACCAGAACACTAGTAGACTACTTGTTAGTGGAGTTTATGACCTGAATCATATAGAAGATACCGTCCTCTGTCTGAGCAAATTTTATAACCTGAAAGTCACAAAAGAAGAGTCTCACACAGTGCTAGAGTTGCTTCCAGAATAATAACCTAGCTTGTTAAATACCAACAAAAGTGGTCCTGTGTACCTAACAATAAAGATAAAACAGTACTTTTCTGTAATTCTACCAGCAAATACGGTCAATCTTAGGGGCTCAGTATTACTAAAAATACGTAATTTGCTAGCCTAGTACCCTCAGCTGGCAAGGGGTACCAGGAATTCTCTTTCTGGTCCAGAGACTCCGAACCTTGCCAGCTTTTTTTATCACTTTCACTCAAAGTAAGTGACAGTAGAGCCAAAGAAAAGGCTGTAAATCCTACTCAACCGTGTCCTTATCTTCTTGCCTCAAATAACCAGCCGCATTTTCATCCTGAGCTAATTGTCCCTGTTCTGTCATTGGCAGAGCGCGACTTTGCTGATTAATAGCATGAATATTCGAAGTGTTTTCCAAGTCTCTGCTGCTTGTAATGGAGGCAATAGACTCTCTATCTTTCAAGAAACTAATTACGTCATCCCTGATTTCAGATAAGTCGCGTTCAGACTTGTGCATTTCAAGTATATGCCTTGGATACTCCAAGTTTCTCATGCCAGATGCGGCAAATGTACTTGAGACAACCCTGGTTACTATCACCCAAGGCGTAATCGAGCTTCTGACTAGTACATTTTCAGAACGAGTACTGTCGTGTATTCCAGTGCCCGTTGAGATCTTAGATTCAGTGAATGTCCCTTCGCATTTAAAATACACCAATAGTGATTCAAACTGCATCTCAGCAAAGAAGATATGTGCCGCATTGACCAACAAGCGAGCAAATGTATTAAGAATAAATCCTATCAATAGCAGGTGAATTAGCGTCATACAGAGAGCGCCGCCTGCTGAAATATACTGTTCTAGCAGAGCTAAGCGGCCAGCTTCCTCATCTAAGGCGCCAAACTCCTGTTTAATGGCTGTAAGAGATTCCGGCTGAAAGAAGTGAATAACATCAATCAAAGAGTATGCCAGCCAAATAGCTAGCGCAGTAACAACGATATAGAGCCCATTACCTGCGAAAAGACTAATATCGCGAATCAGCTTGAATTTATCACCCAAATTAACAGGACGAACGGTAGGTTGTACTTCCTGTATCATTTCCCCATTGAATGAACCTTTACCATCCACTTGCTCTTCAAGTTTAGGGTCAAGCTCTCTGTAAATACGATTGGGCACTTCCTTATAACGACGATTTGCCATCACAAGGTTATCCAAGTTTATAAAGATTTCCTTCGGGTGAACCGATTCCTGCCAGTTATCCCTTAATTCAGAAACCTCAGTGACCGGGTTTGCAATTTCGCTTCTAAAGCGCAGCATATAGACAACAGCGAAACTACAAGCAGCGCCTACAAATATAACCCCAAGAATATACAAGAACGGGCTAAAGCTCGGTAAAGCCTCAGTCAATACACTGGACACACTGATTATTTCATCTAGGGAAGTAGTACCTTCTCCCTTAAAAGCCTCAACGCCTAAGCTTAACCCCAATCCCAGTAACAGGGGCACCACAATCGAAAATAATATCGTTTTTGCAATACTTCCCCCCGTAAGACTCGCTACACTTTTCTGGGCTTCCCGCGAAATACCTTTACTCGCAGAGTGCCATACAATCAATGTATAAAGTAAAGCGATGGCAGAGTACATCGGGAATAGCTTTTCCCCCATATCACCAGCAAAACCACTGAGACAAATAAAAGCGACAATGACATAAGAGAGCAAGACAGTTAACGTACTTACCCATGCGCCAAACTGTGCCTGAGCCATATTTCGAATGGGGTATGGCATATAAAGCAATTTAGGGAAGATACTGTGTAATACCCGAGCCAAAAAGCCCTTAGGCTCTAGAAAGGTTGGATTCTTACGGCCAACTAACATCTCTTCTAAGCCGGAAGCGGTATAAGCCACTTCATTTTTCTCTTCTGATGCCGTACTCGTTTCAGATTTAGAATGGTTAAAAGCTAATGATACCGGATGATTTCGACCAACAAAGAAGCGCAATAAGGCCAAAATGCCGCCTGATAGAGCCCTGATACCGCCGACCAGCAGGATTGCCCCCATTACGACAAGCACCCAACCACTTACGGGGTCCGACTTTACTTGGCCAGCAGCGGTAAACAGCAAGGTTAGGGCAACAAGAAACTGAACTCCCCCCCTAATTGCGGTAACCCGGCCTTCTTTCTTAAAAGGGTTCTTCAGGCCCAAATCAATCGAGCCGTAATCAAACGCCATAGAGTATCCCCTTAGTACTGGTACTTATGCCTAAAGCCTTAATCTGCTAAAAGAAGATGTACTTCTCAACTCAACGCAGCTTAAGGCTTTCCTGACTATTTTTCACTCACTTTCTATAAAGATACTTGCTATGCACTAGTAAGCTAATTGCAGCCCTCTATGTATTGCATGAATTTCTGTATAATTGGATATTCTTGAAGGCTTGGATAAGGAGTTGTAGGCTGCTCACATATGGCCTGTACAACGCCTAGCCGATAAGTTACCTATACCTGTTCCCAGGCCAGGACATAGAATCGAGTTAATTCTCTCCGGGGAGTTTGATCGATTAAATAGCTGCACAGAGTTTAAGATTGCTCGAAAAGCATAATATGCATTTAGCGTACTGGAAACATCTTCCGGCACGCGCATAGTTGGAGCTGATATTAAATATGGCCAATTTTCATGAGAGGTAGGTACTAATACAGCTGATCCTATCGGGAGTTCTCCATGAAAGTCAGATTCAATCCGCTCTTCCACCCGATCCTCTACTTGAAAACCGAGCCTATCCTTAACTGACAGATCCAACCCTCCATCCACAATTCCGAAGCTATTGAGAGGGCTAACCATAGCATCAGCTGACTCGGAAAAAATCACCCTCGAAAACGCCTACAATTTCAACATCTTCAAATACTTGAATCCAAGCTTTCACAAGCTGCTTGGATTTATCAAAAAAATAGATTTTTTTCTGGCAGAATAGGTATCTCGACCTTCAAAAGAAAAGAAACTTGTAGCAATATATAATCAACAGTATCTACAAATTCACAATTCTCTCACCTGATAATCAACTGTAAAATCCTTTACCCATGTAATTCCGGAGCCACTCATAACTTCATTCCCAAGCTCTATATCGGCAATAAATAGACCCTGGGGGATTAAACCATTTCGAACTGCGTAATTCAGTAATTCCAAACCAGGAATAGTGGCAATCATGGAAGGTTGCTTGGCCCTAAATGATACATACACCCAATTATTATCATTTACTCCCGACATATCCTTCCAATTCTTATGGTACCAAACCTCCCATACTGAATCATTAATTGATACCTCACTATGTTTTATCCCTGCAGGATTGAAATGTCCGTCAGTAAAATATGTCCAGATCATAATTTCAGCAGCTATTACTGAACGATTTGGTTCACGCCCCCTATAAGCTTCAGAAATTAACCACATCGTCGTAGCCGTATTATAATCTCCACTCGACTTACTTTCTGTATGATGTGAAATATCAAGATTCGCCAGACTGGATATCTTTAAGGGGAATGCATCATCAAACTTAGGCTCCGGCGCCCAGGGGGAAGATCCTATTTTTATTTGTGGCTGGGAGTAAATTACCCGTCGATCCAAAGGCCAAGACCATGACCAACCAAATTGTAACTCCCCCTCTACCAGTCGCTTCTCCAAGCATTGGAACCAAGGGTCATCTTCTGCAGCATATTTATTCCAAACGTTATTAGTCACGATACCCAGCTTGGTAGGTACATTGTGAAAGTCTTCACAGCTGATAGTTGTAGTTTCTGGCTTTACCCATCCCGAACCATTACTAACTTTAGTAGCACAAGAAGCAGTCAAAATAATAAAAAAATACAATAAAAATCTCAAAACTTCACTTCCCAGTAATTTACAAAATAGCATTTTAACTCTTAAACTACTCAATTCTTTATTATTGGTAAAAAATAAGATATTTATCTTCCAATATTAGCTCCAACATTCATATTTGCGGCAACTGGTACATAACATATATTGCCCAGCTGCAATAGAGGAAAACAATATACGTTTATATATTTATTCTTGCCTAACTCTAATTTTGAAAACCCGTTCCACTCATGGATAAATTGAGCCGTATCTTCGGCGGCCACCGAAGGCCTTGTATGCCAAATTTCGCTGCTGAGCCGGCTTATAAAGATCGTAAACAAGTATGAATGTGACAGACACTCACTAGGCATAACCCGAATAGAAAAGCACAGAAGGTGGCAACCGCCCCCGCCATCGATAATAACCCGATCTTGAAACTTTTAAACACCGACACATCAAGCTAACCGGGAATGCCCCTAAATGCTCTTGTATCAGTGCGTACTTTACTCTTGGTGGTTCGCAAAGTACGCAGCAACCTTTTCAAGAAACTCAACCTCTTGTCGAGCTTCATGCAGCTCCTTCTTGCGCTTGCGAACTTCAGCGCGTTCCTGTTTGGAATAGTCGACACCGTCTCAACTATTGAACTGCTTATCAGACAGTCGATTAAATTGACGACGCCAGTTGTAGATCTGCTGTGCGCTGACGCCTAGCTCTCACGCCACAGAAGCCGTTATTGCTCCAGGCTTTTCCGCTCCCTTAACTGCTTCTCTGCGGAACTCCTCCGTATACGCCTGAGTTCTTTTCTTACCCATGATACACCTCCGTGTTAGGCCTAAACCTAACTATACAGGGTGTCTACTAAACGTGGGTAAGTCTTAAACTTAACGTCGCAATCAGGCGCGGCTTTCTTTGTGTGCTTTTTGCACGAAAATGAGAGTATAGCGACTGTGCAAAAAGTGCATAAAGTAAGACGTCGGCTGCATTGCCTAGTTAGGCCGGCAGACTATATGCGAAGTGTATGCGCCTCGATTACTTTGCGAATAGCCTCTCCGTCATTTAGCACAGCTTTATAAATCCATTTGTAAAAATACTCGGAGTTCTTAGAGATGATCTCTGTTGCTCTTTCATCTCCTATATTTTGACGCAACCCATCATACTCTAAGTAGCATACTATCAAGTGCAAATAGGTAGAGTACTCATCTCTTGCTCCGTCTGGACGCTTTTTAGGAACATTTGGATATATTTTCTTCAAGTCTTCAATGGCCGCACTTACTTGTGTTTTGTTTTTTTCTTCAAACCAATGAATTTGCTCATGCAAAAAGCTAGCAAGAAAGGATTCATCACTTCCGATGCGCTTAACATTGAAAGTTAAAACGGGGTGACTTGAAGGGCGAATTGCGTTTTCATCAACTACAACTCGGCTGGTAAAAATCCATTTCTCCAGATCATACGTGTCTAAAATTCTCTCTATCTGCGCCTTCCTTAGCCCCTCTCTTTCTGTTGCATTTTTGAGTAAAATATCAATGTCTTCGCTACTTGCTTCAGCATTTCCATAAAACAAAGAAAGCAAGATATAAATGACCTTCTTCACCTCAGTATCTCCTTATGTGGCCTAACGCCGCAATCAGCCGCATTTAAAGCGGAGCGGCTTTTGCGTATAAAATGTGAGCACGTCGAGCATACACAAAAGGTGCATAGCTTTGAATGTCGCGCTGTATTGCTTTGTTAGCATTTTCTATTCAACTGGAACGTAGATTTTACTCGCCTCACAAATAGCCAGACCGCTATCAAACTCAACCTTGCAAATACTTGTGTGGCTGTAGCGGCCAGATTTCTGGATATTACAACTGCTATAAATACCTGCTTTAGTTCCGAATTCTGGCATGTTTGGCATCACCCATATCAGATCATTTTTTAATGGCTCCGGATAAGCATTTTCATATTTTCCTACGAAACTCTCCAAGTAAAATTTTTCTTCATTTTCAGAGCGAAAAACCGATTCATGTAAATCTACAAGCGACCTCAGAGCATCTAATCGATCATCTTCTGATGCGCCGCATGGGCCATCTGTGGATGCCTCTAAATAGCATGACAAGCCCCATATTAAAGGAATTAATAAATAACTTTTCATAAAATTCTAACGCCATGCTAAACGGCGCACGTTTTTTGCGCGTCCAGTGGAGGCCGCTTTCGGCCGGAACGGTTTTTGAGCACCTTGTTATAGGCCTTCACTCTGCAGCCCTACCTACAATTTTAAGCTGTATACCACTAGCTATGTCTATGATTGAAGAAAGACTTACTTGAAACCAATACTCATCTCCAGCTTGTTCATAAAAGCAAAAGCAGAACTTCTGTTCATCTGCATCAAAGCCGCCACGAAAAGAACCTGAGTGAAACGTATCATCGGATTCGATTTCGGACCACTGGGAGATTGTATACGATTTGGTTTTGATTTCCTTACAGATTTTTACGAATTCTTGGGATATAGGTACTTCCATTACTCGAACCCTGCTACTCTATAACGCCCAGCACACAGGCTGACGAACTGCGAAGCAGTTTGGCAGTCCGGCACAACGAAGTTGTGCTTAACGTGCTACTGCTTGTTAACTATGAATTTAGAAGTCACCAGCCATTACCCCGTTGTGCCAAGCGATAATATTTGGTTGTGTTAAACGCTTGCCCCAGTCTACTTTTTTAAGGGAATTGTTGCCTATAACAATATAAACTTTCCCATTTTTATCAAAGCAAGCTACAGCGTTTGTTTCACTACTTTTTGCGAATGGGAAGAACTCAATACTTGAATTAAGCTCTTTGTTAAAAAGTTCGTATGCTATGGAAAACAGGCCACTAGATGAACCGATAAACCACCATTTTAGTTCTCCAAATTCTCCAGTATTAGATATGAGCTCGTTATATTCTTTGGGATAAGAAAAGCCGTACTCTTCTGCTTTAAAATATTCTGAGTTATTCATACTTGCAGTTAACGCCGCGCTCAGAGGCGGCTTACTTTGGGCGCTTTATGCGCGAAAATAGGAGCAAAGCGACTGCGTATAAAGTGCACAAAGTAAGACGTCGCCTTGCAGCGCTTTGTTAGGGCTAACCCCGGGCACTGCCTCTATGCTTAAGCCAAAACCCAGAATGATGCTGTGCAACCGACAGCCCTAAGTAGAAACGCTCGATGTTCAGCTGTGATTTTGGAAACGTGAATTCACGCACGAACATCGATTGCAAGAGTACTAGTGCCGCCCCTATCTGGGTAGAAGACTCCGGCCCATGCCCGCCATTTATATAGCTGGGAAAAAAGTCCATCATTTCCCTGAAATGAAGGCGAGCCATTGCAACAGCAATTTGTGGGCTAACCATACTACCATTTTTGAAGCGGTTCTTTAGCTCTTCCAGGTGCGACTTATTCTCCGAGACAATGAGGCACATACATGCAATTAAGTGCGAACGCCAATTCACATCAAGTAGCAGAGTTTCATAACCTGCATGTTCGGTTTCAAGCTCAGTAGCTAGAGCACTAAAGATAGAAAGATCACTTTCTACTTCAAATGGTTGAAAACTCAAATCAAAGCCCTTCAGGTAGAAGCTACCATCATTACTGAGTTCTTCTAACCTCTTAAATACGTTCATCTACCAATTGCCCTAACGCCTAGGTCACCTACGCTGACCTGATGATTTTTGTTGTGTAAGAATGGAGCGTAGCGTAATGCACAAAAAAAAGCAGCAGGTTAGCGTCAAGTGCACTGCCTTGTTATAGCTTCACGGCCATTTAACCGTCTCATTATCAGTTTCAAATAGATAACTACACTGCATTTCTGATAGATCTCCCGAATCAAACCAAAATATAATGCCTAAACTATTGTGATCTAGGCATTCATGCGGATCACTATCAAATGAATGATCTTCAAACTTTGGAATTTCATTTGTAACTTTAGCTATAAAGTCTCTCACAGTATTTTTAGGTAAGTTAAAAAGATCTTTCCCAAACAGAGGATAGCCAGAGCCCATAACCGTAATAACGCCAAGTCGATAATCGTCTTCCTTATCAAAGGTAAAACTTAGATTTTTGTGGGAATACCACAAAACCCTATGCCAATCACCACTGCCTTCGACATACTCGCCTTTCTCTATCCTATCGGGATTACCGAGGATGCGGATCAAATCTTTTTCAAAGATTCCGTATTTAATTTCACCTATGCCGACACCTGGTTCTATGTTCATATCTCGATTGCTATAACGCTTCAAGATGGGGCGCTGGTTACGGCGTCCCGCTTGCTTGGCCTTGTTAAACGATTTCTTCATGCTCAATCACCGGCCCCTTTCCTTTATAGCTCTTGGAGTGATAGGCGAATACAACTATGAATATTAGAGCGATAAACACGTAAATAGACTCTTTGGAAAGCTGCGAATAAGAACTGGCAACGCCAAAGCATGCGCCTAAAAGAATGAAGAACGAAAGCCTAATAATAAAAGGCAGTCCTTTCCTCGATGGTTCGGCCTTGGGAAAAACTAGCTTTTGCCTCTTATACTCCTTGCCGTTTTTACTTAGTGTGCATACAAACGGACCCTTCAATAAGCTCACCACGTTGAGATTTGTCGAATATTCATTTTCTCCAATAGAAAAGTTATTGGTTGAATCAGTTGATAAGTTTCTTTGAGAAGATACTAACTCGCCATTTACAAATACTTTCTCAAGTCCAGAGAGAGCACTGAACCAAGCCTCAACTACGGCTCCGTCTTCTTCGAATATAAACGTATAACCCTTCGTGAAGCTAAATGCCTTTCTCTTACTCATATCTACGATTACCGTTTAATCGGGATAGGGAGGCACCTCACGATGCCCCTCCTCCCACACCACCAGGCATACGGGTCACGTACCATGGCGGTTCAATTCTATTCCCCTTCCTATCTGCCAATTCCGGCAGCCCCAAGTTCCTAAAGTATCTATTTGGCAATGCTCTGTAAAGGGCAGGACTTTTGCTTAGCCTCCATGGTCCATGTGCTGATTTGGCCGTGTTCCACGCTAAAAAACGATCAACGCCCAGCCTTCTTAATCTGCGGTAACCACTACGTCCCCATTGCTTCCATAAATAACATCGCAACTTCCGCCTTATCCACTTGTCCAGATCTTTCAGAGGGCTCAGTACTTCACTGATGTCAAAGTACGCTTTCCAACCAAGCAGGGACTTCTTTAACTCTTCTATGATCTCAGTAAACTTACGGCCTCGTGTTCGGCGGGTGATCATTCTGATCTTTGCCTTCAATTTATTAATCGATGATTCTGATACCTTTATCCGGGCATCCTTCTTCAGCAATCTAAATCCTAGAAAGCTCCGCTTCCAGAAGTGATCCTCTGCACTCTTCTCAGTATTTACTGTGAGCTTCAGCTTACATTTGATGAAGTGCGTAAGGCTTACTTTTATCCGCTCTGCAGACCGATGACTTCCCACCAGTATTTGGAAATCATCGGCATATCGTACAAAACTGAGTTGCCGCTTGTGCAGCTCCCAGTCCAGTTCATTAAGCACAATATTCGCTAGAAGCGGAGATAACGGCCCACCTTGCGGGACGCCTTTTGTTGTAGCTATTACCTTGCCATCGACTACCGTTGGCGCTTTTAGGTATCGGTTTATCAACCCCAGCACATCAGCCGGTATTCCGCTTTGCTTCAGTGTTAGCATGAGCCTGTCATGATTCACTTCATCAAAGAAGGATTTCAAGTCCATATCGATCGTCCAGCGCTTTCCTTGCCGGACAAAGTTTTGGACCTGTCTAATCGCCTGGTGTGCCGATCGATTTGGTCTAAAACCAAAACTAAGAGCATGAAACTTCGGCTCCCATTGCTCACTGAGTATCTGTGCGATAGCTTGTTGGATCAACCTATCTTGCACAGTGGGTATACCCAATGGACGCAGGCCTCCATTGCCTTTTGGTATAAAGACGCGTTTCACCGGTTGAGGACGATAGATACTACTTAACACCTTTTGTCGGGTAGCAATCCAAGTCTGCTTAAGATGTTCCGGCAACTGTTTTACCGTCATACCATCGAGACCTGGCGCACCCTGGTTACGAGAAACTTGTTGTAATGCTCGAAACAGATTATTCCTATCTAGAATTCGCTGCATTAAAAGAGATGGGAAATTGGACAATGTATGATTAAGTTTCCAGTTTGATGTTCACCCAGAAAAAAAATATTTTTTTTTCCTGGCAACTCAGTTACTTGTCAGATGCAGTCATCAAGCTCTGCATTAATAATACTGTCCAGAATTGTTCAGGCCTTCAGTAGCACGAAATCTACCTACTATGCCCTCTGCTGACTTCTATGGGTCGGTCAAAACCAATCTCTCAGTTTTCAGTTACTCCATTAACAACCCATAGACCTCCCAGGGTAAGACATTTAACTTTCTTCACGTAGATGCTGGATTTATAAAACGTAGGCCAATTGTGGATGGAGAGCTTTATGGTCACGTGCCCACTGGCTCCGCCTACGTCACACCTCATATCCAGTTCTTGTTCATCACCCCGTGAATTTGCGTTGAGCTTCCTCCAGCCAATACCTCGCGACATTAACCTTGCCCTTTCGCTAACCTTCGGCTCCACGAATACCTGGTAAGAGGACTTTCACCTCTCTAGTTAAATGCCATGCCTGGCACACACGCTTGGCGCAAAGGCGCACCGTCAGGTGCGTCCAGCCCGCAGGGCGATTTTGCCGCCACTTGGTACGCCCAGCATGGGCGTGAACTAATGGGGTGAAAGTCCCCTGTAGGAAGATCACCGTTTAATGGACTTCATTAAATGCTAACTACTAGCGAATGGCAACTGCAATACCGTGAGGTCTTGTGGGGAGGAAGCCGCTAGCAAAACTACGAGCTGACGGACAGAAACATCATATAAGGCTTAGCCTGGAGGCGAGGTGGCCAAGGACACCGAAGCCATGTGATCTAACGGGTAGAGTAAATGATGCAGTTATGTAGTGAAAGTTCACGTTCTTATATGGGGAGATCTGTTTAACTTGCCGCTGTGAAGCTGTCAGCGTGGCCGCTGACTCATAAATAGGCCCAACTCGCTAGCCGCCATCGCGGGGATAGAAAAAAATGGTGGAACACAGCAGCGCTCCGCTCAGTAATGAGTAGGGTGATTAAACAGAAGTCAGCAGACGGCATAGTAGCCAAATGCCAAGATTAATACTTTGGACAGGGTGAAGGCCTGAACCCAAAATCCACGAGTTAAAAGACAGGGCTAGCCTACCGATATGTTGCCAGCCGGATATAAAATTGACGTAGCGCACAGCCATGACACTCAACTCAAATGAAAATCTACTCGACGCTATCCTCAGCAAAGAAAACCTCAATGCTGCATGGAAGCACGTTCGAGCCAATAAAGGTGCCGCAGGTATCGATGAGATTTCCGTTGATGATTTTGTGCAGCACTTCAAGGCAGTTGGGGATGAAATTATCGAAGCCATTCGGCAAGGTCATTACCAGCCGCTGCCTGTTAGACGCGTCTACATTCGTAAGTCAGACGGTGGTCAGCGAGGCCTTGGGATACCTACGATCTTTGATCGTGTTATTCAGCAAGCTATCGCGCAAATCACCAACCCCATCTTCGATGTGACTTTTTCAGAGTTTAGCTATGGCTTCCGGCCAAAGCGATCACAGCATCATGCGGTGAAAAAGCTACAGAAGTATATCGAAGGCGGGAAGCGAATAGCCGTAGATGTCGATTTATCTAAGTTCTTCGACCGGGTCAACCATGACTTCCTCATGAGTTTACTCAGCCAAAGAATCAGCGATAAGCGTTTACTCAAACTGATTGCAAGCTACTTGCGTGCAGGCTGGGTGGAAGATGGATGTTGGCAAGCGTGTTATGAGGGGGTGCCACAAGGTGGCCCTTTATCGCCGCTGCTGTCTAATATTGTACTCGACCTGCTCGACAAAGAGCTGGAAAAACGCCAACACAATTTCGTCCGCTATGCGGACGATTTTGTGATTGTCGTTTCCTCTAAACGCGCGGGTGAGCGGGTTATGACGAGCATTAAACGCTTTGTTGAGCGCAAGCTTAAACTCAAAGTTAACGATGCTAAAAGCCAAGTAGCCCCCGTTAGTCGTTGTAAGTTTCTGGGTTTTTCTTTCCGTGGGGCAAAGCTTGTCTGGCATGATAAGTCCCTGCTCCAATTTAAATACTGCGTCCGCCAGATTACAGGGCGATCTCGTGGTATCTCTATGGAAAAGAAACTGAAAGAACTTACCGTATACCTCCGTGGTTGGATCAACTATTTTGGAATAGCGCAAGGCTATCAAAAATGTATAGATCTAGACTGCTGGATACGGCGGCGATTAAGAATGAGCTATTGGAAGAATTGGCGCAGAGTGAGAACGAAAGTTCGAAATTTACTGCGTATGGGTGTGAGTGAGTCGCTGGCAGTTACCTGCGGCTCGTCCGGTAAAAGTTACTGGCGAAGCGCAAAAACTGAGGGTATTCATATTGCGCTCAATAATGAGTTCTTCGAAGAGATGGGTTTGATTTCATTGCGAGATCGTTGGGTAGAGATTCATTACGGATAGGGAACCGCCCATTGCGGACCCGCACGATGGGTGGTGTGGGGGCCGGTAGCTAGAAACTACCGGCTACCCGATTTAACTGCTACCCTCACGGACAGCCCCATTTTTATCAGTTTGTACGATAGACCCGCCGTATATATCCTCAACTTCTTCACTGTCAAAATTACAGTGATGCCAGATCCAGACGCCTTTGTACCCCATAGCTATATGGGTAACTCGCAGATATGTCTTAATGGTATCCTCTATCGCTTTCTTATCATGATTTTCTAATGCTTCAGCTTCACGCAACACTTTATGAAGCGCGTCTATTTCACTGGAACACTCCACTTGCTTAATTGCCCTAGTGCGATCTTCAAAATCTATCGTAACAGTATAAAGATTCATAATTTCCGAAGGCAGTTAACGTCTCAATAACCCGCAGCTGGAGTGCAGCGAAGCGGAGTGTAAGCTGTCGGGCGCCGAAGGCGCGTAGTTCATTGACTTGTTATGCATTTGTTGGACTAAGTGCTGAGATTGCCTTTGATATAGCGTGACCATGCTCTTCGGATAGATACTCCAGGGTACTTTCTAGGCATTGGCGCTGAACAGCAGACAACCACGAATACCGTGACCCTGCTTGCTTCTCTCCTTCAGCGGCAAGCTCAAGATCGTAGATTATTGTATCCGTAATCGTATCAAAACGATTGGTGCAAATTACGGCCTTTCTTAGCAAGTTGGGCAAAAGCCAATTCATACCACGAGCAGACAGATTTGGTAATTCGGAGTGGAGATATCGAATACCATCCATAGGAATTTCAGCTTCAGAGTAGCGCTCCATATGCTCAACAATATACCTACAGATACAATCTTCTGCTCCTTGATTCGTTAGCCTATAGCCCTCGGGTTTACTCTGGAATGGAAACGAATCTTTCACCATTTCATAAACTTCTTCCCGAGATTTGTATCCTTGGTATATCGTGTCTTCCTATGCATAACGCCGCTAGCAAGGGCAGCCGAAGCGGAGCGTAGGCTGTCCAGCCCAGCCCCGAAGGGGTTGGGCGAGCTTGCCTAGCCTGGTTATGGTTGTTCTGGGACATATAAATAGTTTAAATATCGCTCTTGATAAAAAAATTCAAGACTCAGTTTTGACTGAAATAACTCGGACCAAACTTCGTAATTTTTAATAAGCTTATCGCCATCCTGTTTGTAACAAACTTGCTCCGGATGCATATCAAAGCCGTTACTTTCAGCGTATTCCTCAGCTTCTTTTCTCGCTTTACTATGTGCTTCCTTGAAAGATTCAGCCCTAATGCAAACTACCCTTTCTTCAAATATATTCAAGCCCTCAGAATTGACTCCGAAGTGGTAAACACTTCTAGCACCATACCAGTTCAACTACCCCTCCTCCAAAGAGCATAACGCTTGCCGCACAGGCGAGCAACTTGTTGCGAGTCCAGCGCACTACGTGCGCGCTTGTGCCGGCTCTTGTTAAATTCCGTAGCTTGGTTATAAGTACTTAGATCTGGCAATTGCCTGGTTCTTTTGAACCATGTCTATGCATTGCTTTGCGAAAACATGGATCTGTTGACCTTCTGAGCTCGACAAACCGAATTCATTAAATAACTCAGTACTTGACAACCCTTGATTAGCACCTAACTCCAGTCCAGCGACCATCCAAACTATGCCATCGGAGTCCTTTTCGCCATATGCTCCTTCAATCATTGCATAGCCGTAATTGTACATGGACTGTCCATCGCCAATGTAGGCAGCTTGCTTCAAGTAAGCCAGAGCTTTTTGCTCGTTCACTTCTACCCCTACACCGCTCTTATATCTGACCGACAGATCTGCAAGGGCTACCTCGTAATTTTTTTCACTCGCTTTTCCTACAAGAGCAAATGCCTTCTGGCTCGATTGTTCCACTATGAGGCCTTGTTGATAGAAAGCGGCCAGGTTATATTGACTCGGTGCATGTCCCTTATCTGAGGCTTTCTTATAAAAGGTATATGCTGCTTCTTTACTCTCTTTACCACCCAAACCATTAGAATACATTGTTCCTAACGCATACATAGAGTAAGCACTACCCTGATTTGCACTGGCCTCGCAAGCCCCCCTTGCTTCCAAGTAGTTTTCTTTCTTGACCAACTGCCTACATTGAGCCTCTCCTTCTCTCTGGCCGATATCCTCAGAGCCAACGCCTACCTTCACCCCACACCCTAGTGTTTGCGACACGGCAAATACTAAAACAGAAAGAGAAACTATTTTCATATTTTTGTCCTGATACTTCGTGATTCAGAATTTAACGCCCGCAGTTGCGGACGACTTGTAGCGACGAAGGAGCGGAAAGGCGTTCCGACAACCTGCGCTTGTTATGTTTAATCGATGGTATATACAAGACCGCACCCTTTTGATTTTGCGTAATCTCTCGCTGACGTTAACAATTGTAAAAAATCGCTCGCACCAGATATTTTTAAATCTCTTAATTCAGAATTTGATAAATACCCTATTTTTGTCGATGTATTTCCCGTATCAAAATCAGCACCATAACCAGCAAATATGCGCCTGCCTGTTATGGAAAAAATATGCTCTATCTCTGATTCAGTGCACCACACATTTCCCAAACTTTCTGGGAACTCATGATGTTCACCATAAAAGTCAAATACATACTCAATAAACTTGTCGATATATCTAGCTTGCGTTACATCCATAGGTTCTAATTCTGAACCAAAGTTTAAAGAGTCTACATAGTTCAACACTTCTTCAGACAGGCCATACCATAAGCTATCCCTGTAAAATTGGAGTAACTTACTGAGATTACCTTGTATCAGGCATTTCAAACCATCTGGAGAGCCAAGGTATATTTCAAGATATCTATTGACCATTCACTACCCAAGAAACATAACGCCGTGCTAAACGGCGCGCGCTTTTTGCGCGTCCAGTGGAGGCCGCTTTCGGCCGGAACGGTGTTTGAGCACCTTGTTATAGGCCTTCACTCTGCAGCCCTACCTACAATTTTAAGCTGTATACCACTAGCTATTTCTATGATTAAAGAAAGACTTACTTGAAACCAATACTCATCTCCAGCTTGGTCATAAAAGCTAAAGCAGAACTGCTGTTCATCTGCATCAAAACCACCACGAAAAGAATCTGAGTGAAACATATCATCGGATTCGATTTTGGACCACCGGGAGATTGAATGCGATTTGGCTTTAATTTGCTTACAGATTTTTACGAATTCTTGGGATATAGATACTTCCATTACTCGAACCCTGCTGCTCTGTAACGCCGTGCATACGGGCAAGCGAAACGCAGTGCAGCTTGTCCGAGCGGCTCAGCCGCGCTGTGCTGCACCATGTTATGTGTTGACTGAGTTATCATTTAAATACGCTTCTACTTCTAGACTGATTAGCCCCGGACATCCAGTTTTTAACCAATTCTCGAACTCTTGGTAGCGTGGTGCGTATATTTTACCATTATCATTTACCACGCTTTGTACGAAACCATAGCTGATGACAAATCGCAAATGATCGATAGCACACCCACGCAACTCTTTTTCTTCTAACGTCAGCCTTGTTTCATCACCATCATAATCCCCCAAAGGAATCGTGTATTGGGATTCCTCTAGCAATAGATCAAGAAGGTCCTGTCTTCTTTCACTTTCGTACAAGGCTTTAATTTGGTTCGAATCGATCATGGGTAAGTCTTACACATAACGCCCACAGCACGGGCGGCTGGAGCGGAGCGTAGGCCGTCCCGCGTAGGCCCGAAGGGCCGTAGCAGCGTGCCTGTGATTGTTATGAGTTGCCACCGGATCTCCGTACCAATCTATAAAAAATTCGAATTAACCAGATAATACCGTATACCGAAAGCGAGCCGACAATAAACCAAGACAAACCTATTTGCAGCCACGCCCCCCAATAAATTGTACCCTCACAATGAAACTCACATTGCGGATTATGCTGCCAAGCAACATATAAGCTAAGTACCGCAATAAATAAACCAAAAATGAGTGCTGAAATAAGATTGAATTTCATTATCTAACCGATGACTCATAACGCCGCAAACACGGGCCGAAATGTAGCAGCGAAGCTGCGGAATGTAGGTCCAGCCAGCTATGCTGGCGAACGTGCTTTGCTTTGTTAGGCACCGGGGAATGACTCGCTAGCTGCCGACAGGAGCACTGTCCAGAGCTTGCTACGCAGATCGTCTAATGACAGTGATTGTGAATAAACCACGAAGATTTCTCGATCCGCGTGCTCAGCACCGGATACGCCATCAATTGCGGAAAACCTTTCTTCTAGTCCATCAAATGACTCAGAGCCAAGATAATATTCAAGACCTTCATAAACAGAAAGGATGTAGACACCTTCTTCTCCTGCACCCTGCAAATTAAAGTGCAAGCTTTCTATAGAGGGTGGGTGACCGATTTCAGATCGGACGTCCAGATCTGCGCCCTCGGGTATTGACTCTGCCATAACTGTACTCGACACAAAAACCAATATTAAGATTAATACTTCTTTCACGCTTTATTCTGACTAACGACTACAACAGGGGTGGCCGGAGCGTAGCGTAGGCTGTCCCGCGAAGGGCCAAAGGCCCGCAGTAACCTGCTTGTACTTGTTAAGCATTTGCTAACACCCCAGCTAACCAAAAAATAGTGATGTACATTAAAGCGGTAAAGCTGATTATAAATATAACTTGCAAAATGGATAGTTTGGAATGGATACCAAAATCAATGAGCTCATAAAGTTTTTTGGGGAAGTTCTTTTTTATACTTAGTATAACCATAATTAATGCTATACCTACATAAAGCAACACGATACCCCAAAATCTCTCTGGTTCAATATCAATACTGATTGTTTCTGAGAGCCCAGCTCGTTTATAACCAATTACTTTACCGATCACAACAGCAAACACGCAGTAAGCTAACGTGAAAATGGCAAACAGTAGATGAATTAATCCAACTTTCTGCAGCATTGCTGCTCCATACTTTAGGTGTTTAACGCCGGCCACACAGGCGAGCGAAACGCAGTGTAGCGAGTCCAGCCAAATGCGCTTTTTGCATTTGGCGATTGTGCTGGCCCTTGTTAGGTTTATAGCTTTGCAAACTTTCGCAACCCGAATGGCAATGAGAACTTTGTAAAATTTAGCACTTTAAACTCACCTCTTGGCAGTGCCTCTATTCTCAACGTTGCACCTGATTCCATCAGCTTTCTTTTACCCCACGGCTCGCCATCAGGGGTAGTGTTATTCCCGATAAGGATATCGGCACCGTCTTCTGAAATACCCCACTCATAATTAAGGACGATTTCGTCTCCACCAACTACACACCCAGTGCCATTTTCATGGAAATGCAGCTGTTTATCATTCGAGAGATCTTCTTCAAAAGCTGTATTGAAGCTCCACTTTCCGATTATTTCTGCTCTATCCATACTGGGGAAACTGGTCTTGCCCACAAAAAGTAGACACTCTAACTATGCGTATTTTCGCTCATACTCTGCTGGACTTACATAGCCCAATGCAGAGTGCCTACGAACCCTATTGTAGAAAATCTCAATGTATTCAAACACCTCAGATTTTGCTTGCTCTTCGCTTTCGAATGTTCCGGCATAGACCAGCTCGACTTTTAGCCTGCTAAAGAATGATTCCATTGCCGCATTATCCCAACAGTTAGCCTGGCGACTCATACTCGGCTTGCACTTGCTTTCGGACAAGAGATCCTGGTATTTCTGCGATCGATATTGCACACCCCTGTCAGAGTGAACTAGCAGTCCAGGCTTTATTGGTCGTCGCTCTAGGGCCATTTTCAATGCTCGACGTGTCAATTCATCGGTCATCTGCGAGTCGAATGCCCAACCTACAATACGTCGAGAGTACAGATCCATAACTACCGCGAGGTATAGCCACCTATCCAGAACCCAGATATACGTAATGTCACTGGTCCAGCGGCAATTTGGTCGATCCACATCAAAGCAACGCTTAAGTAAGTTGGCGGAGACGTTAATGCTCCCCTCCACGGGCTGACTATATCGAAAGCCTTTGCCGTTTCTCGCTTTAATATGTTCCTGTTGCATAAGCTTAGCGACGTAGTTCCGCGAGCATGGCTCACCTAACCCTTGAAGCTCGCAAGCAATTCTAGGCGCGCCATAACGACCTTTAAACTCAGCAAACGTCTCTCGGATTTTCTCGATTGTTCGTATCTCTCTAATCGTGCGAGCAGATGGCAATCGCCCCCGCCATCGATAATAACCCGATCTTGAGACTTCTAAACACCGACACATCAAGCTAACCGGGAATGACCCTACATGCTCTTGTATCAATGCGTACTTTACTCTTGGTGGTTCGCAAAGTACGCAGCTGCCTTTTTTAGAAACTCAACCTCCTGACGAGCTTCATGCAGCTCCTTCTTGAGTTTGCGAACTTCAGCGCTTTCCTGTTTGGAATAGTCGACACCGTCTAAACTATTGAACTGCTTATCAGACAGTCGATTAAATTGACGACGCCAGTTGTAGATCTGCTGTGCGCTGACGCCTAGCTCTCGCGCCACAGAAGCCGTTGTTGCTCCAGGCTTTTCCGCTCTCTTAACTGCTTCTCTGCGGAACTCCTCCGTATACGCCTGAGTTCTTTTCTTACCCATGATACACCTCCGTGTTAGGCCTAAACCTAACTATACAGGGTGTCTACTAAACGTGGGTAAGTCTTAAACCTAACGCCTCAATAACCGGCAGCTGGAACGAAGCGAAGCGCAGTGTAAGCTGTCCGGCGCCGAAGGCGCGAAGTTCATTGACTTGTTATGTGTCTACTGCCTAATAAGAAAGCCATAAGTCTCAATGCTATGATCAATTTCTTCTTGAACCTCTGGATGTATATCAGTGATTTTTTTGTTGAAATTGTATCCGATATCGGCAATAACCTGGGCCAGAGATGACTTTAGAGATTCTTTTAGAGCCTCATCAACGCAGTGCTCGTTTATGAAAGCATAGAGATTGGTAAGTTCTGACGAGCTTCTAAAGGCGGTTTTTACTACGTGTCTTGCGACTTCAATATCCATCTTTATCTCTAATTTTGGTTTTGCACATAACGTCCGGCGCACAGGCGAAGTACGCAGTACTGAGTCCAGGCCGAAGGCCGATTGTGCCGCCGCTGGTTATATTTCATTACGCGATTGGCTCCAAATCAGCGGGAAAATAACGAAACTCCTCCCATTGAGATTCACTCATTTCACCTTTGAAATCACGGGAATTCCACGCTCGATTTAAGTGCGCATATATATGGGCTATATCTATAGAATAGCCCTCGATATCGAGGCTCCCCTTAGATCCCATTTCTTTAATGAGATCACCTAGATGCTCATGTGCATCTTCTAGCTCACTCATTAATTGACTCCATTCAACTGGATTTTCCTTGCTATTTATCATGATTTCTCTGAAATATAACGCCCAGCACACGGGCGGCCGAAACAGAGCGAAGCGGCGTGTAGGCCGTCCAGCCCGGCGCTTTTTGCCGGGCGTTCGTGCTGCTGCTTGTTAGAGTTTGTGGCACTCATGTTAATTTTTAAATGACAATATTTTGAGACCAAGACAAACCAGCGCTCCAATTAACACGCCTTGCCCAGCAGCTATGATCGGAACTAATGGTACGGCTAAAAGCATATTACCAGGGGCGTCAGGTTGTACCAAAGCAGCAATTAAGAACAGCGGCGTAAAGACAACGGAAACACCCGTAGTCCAACCTTTCCATATTTGTGTGAACATTAATTACACTCGATTTTATTGGTAGCTCTAACGCCGCGCTCAGGGACGGCTTGGTTTGTGTGACTTTTGCGCGAACATGGAGCGCAGCGACTGCGCAAAAGATACACAAACTAAGACGTCCCCTGCAGTGCCTTGTTAGGGTTGACCCTCAGACAAACGATTTATGCCAAAAACTACTGAAGGAATGCCAATTAATGCACAAAGAAATGACATTCCGAGATAAGGCAGAACCTCAATAGTAAACTCCATGTCTTCATAGTCGAAACCCCTTACGAATTCATGGAGCAGGAATACAAATGCAACTGTAAAAAATATGCCTACAGTAAACGGTAAGCACTTAAGGAAAAACTTGCTCATGATCTGGGAGCTCCTCTATAAAAACGCCCTGACAAACCCCAATGCTTCGACTCAATATCTCTACAGACACCGCGAAGCATATAATTGACGAAAACAAGATATATAATTGCTTTCTTGGCATAAATTCTACTTAAACCCTAACGCCCGCAGCTGCGGACGGCTTGGAGCGCAACGGAAAGACGTTCCGACAGCCTGCGCTTGTTAAATTTCAACTCTCAACTCCTTACCAGGACCTCTCAGCAATATCTCGAGCACCTTAATAATATCCGAAAGCATCTCCTCATCGACTTGATGATGTATTACGACCTGCTCTATTCCGTCAAACTCATTTTTGCAGGAGGGAGAGATTTCAATCAATATTATACGATTACCTACTGATACAGAAAGATTTGAAATTCTTGCAGCGTGTGTAAAATCGCCGTTTAAAAGATAGACACAATCATCATCTTCAGATGGGTCGTCATCCAATATTCTTTGAAATTCAAAGAAGTCATCTGAAACTCGATTCGAACCAAAATACACAATGGCTAAACCATCGTCATCAATATAACAATTTCCAGTACTTACACTTTTTATCTCTAGCTTGCTCATAGATTTAACGCCCGCAGTTGCGGCTGGTTTGGAGCGCAGCGAAAAGCCAGTCCGACAACCTGCGCTTGTTAAATGTTTTTCTTCATGTACTGCTTAAGGTCGTCAATGCTATCGGCGATCTTATCAGCATACTGTGATTCCATACCGATGGATGGAATTGTAAATACTTCCCCTTTTGCATTTACTGCCAATATTTCGTTGCTTCCGCTGTCCCCGAAGCCAGTGAATTCTGGAGCATATTCTGAGAATTGATACTCTTTATTGAACTGATCAATTTCTTCAGGCTTCCAGATAATGTACCAAAGCGGATCAATCTCAAGTTCGCCTTCTACGTAACCTTCATTGATTAATTCTTTAACTTTTTGCTTGATATCCATGATGACATTTAACAGTTAATTCAAAAGAAGCGTCTTTATATCACCCTACTATATAATTCTACCCACTTCTTTCAAGATAACCTCAAAAATCCAATAATATCAAAAAGTTAAGAACTTTGGCATATTTCTCAACAGGTAGATATATAGCAGGCGCTATATATCTACCTGCTTTTTCTGCTCTTTATAACATTACCAACCCTATAAAAATCAAAGAGATAGATCGTCACCTCCAGAAATAGGAGAAGCTTCTCTTGAATTCTGATATTGACAGCAGGACAAAAGAGCAAATACTGTATATAAAAACAGTCTAAGGGCAATATCATGGACGACATTCGCCACAAAATCCCAGGTAAGCCTGAACGATTTATGGACAATCTGCGATTTCATATTCGAAAGCAGGGACTATCGTACCGAACAGAGCAAGCTTACACGCATTGGGTTAAACGTTTCATTCATTTCAATAAAAAGAAGCACCCTGACGATATGGGAGCTGTTGAGATTGAGACATTTCTCTCTCACCTTGCAGTTCAGGGCCTTTGCTCAGCAAATACACAGCGAATAGCCCTGAACGCTTTGATATATCTGTACAAGAGATTCTTAGGTAGGGATATTCAGGCTCTGGACTTTAAACTGGCAAAACAACAAAAGTACTTGCCCGTGGTTTATAGCCGTAGAGAAATATCAGCAATTTTGGATCACCTTGAAGGCACCTACAGATTACAGGTTGAGCTAATGTACGGTAGCGGCCTTCGCAGCGCCGAACTGCTTTCTTTGCGTATAAAGGATATAGACTTCGATAGCAATAATATTTTTGTTCGAGGTGGTAAGGGGGATAAGGATCGCACTACGATATTACCTAATGGGTTAATTGTGCAGTTACATAGGCAGGTAGAGACTGTTTCCCTATTACACCAACAAGATCTTTTGGCTGGTTTTGGTTCGGTTTATTTACCTAACGCTTTGGAAAGAAAGTATCCAAGTGCAAGCCGACAACTGGCTTGGCAATACCTTTTCCCTTCCAGCACCATCGGCCAATGTCCTCGCTCCGGTGAAAACAGAAGGCACCATATGCACGCAACAACTTTAGCGCGCCAGGTTCGTATAGCTGTCAAGCTAGCGGGAGTCAACAAACCGGCTCGTTGCCATGCATTTCGCCATAGCTTTGCGACTCACTTGCTCGAAGCGGGTTATGACTTGCGTACGATTCAGGAACTGCTAGGGCATTCGGATGTTAGTACTACTGAAATTTATACCCATGTCGTAAATCGGGGAAATAAAGGCGTTTTAAGCCCCTCAGATCGACTGCGCAACATTAATAAAATTGAGGAGGCTGGAGCTAACTATTTTGTTGGGAGCAAGGTAGGGGAAGTACAGGGGCTTGGCTTATCGGCTGCATCTTAGTAGCGCGGAGACCGGATACCGGCTTTCGCCGGTATCGCAATAGAAAAGGGCCGATCAAATTATCCCGGTGTTACATCGCCGTTTTGCGCGCGGTGGCGCAGTGCGTGATCGATCAGAACCAGGGCCATCATGGCTTCGGCGATAGGCGTTGCTCGAATACCAACACAGGGGTCGTGGCGGCCTTTGGTAACGACTTCAATGGGATTGCCGGAGCGGTCAACGCTGCGGCCGGGAATACGCAAACTGGAAGTCGGCTTCAGGGCGATATGAGCAATGATATCCTGGCCACTGGAAATACCACCCAACACACCACCGGCATTATTCGACAGGAACCCCTCTTCCGGAGTGATTTCATCTCGGTGCTCAGTGCCCTTTTGCTCCACGCTGTCAAAGCCAGCTCCAATTTCCACGCCTTTTACCGCGTTAATGCTCATTAAGCCGTGGGCCAGATCTGCATCCAGGCGATCAAAAATAGGTTCACCCAGTCCGGCTGGGACGCCGCTGGCATGTACTGAGATACGCGCACCAATGGAGTTCCCCTCTTTGATCAGCTCCTGCATATAGGTCTCCATTTCGGGGACCCGATCGGCATCCGGGCAAAAGAAGGGGTTTTGTTCTACCTGATCCCAATCCAGTTTTTGTACTTTGATCGGGCCCAATTGTGAAAGATAACCGCGCACTTCAATGCCGTATTTTTGTTTCAGCCATTTTTTGGCGATGGCCCCAGCGGCAACCCGCATCGCAGTTTCACGGGCGGAGGATCGACCACCCCCACGGTAGTCGCGAATGCCGTATTTTTGCCAATAGGTGAAATCGGCATGGGCTGGCCTTACCTGTTCGGCAATATTGCTATAGTCCTTGGAGCGCTGGTCGGTATTTTCAATTAACAGACCAATGGGTGTGCCGGTGGTTTTTCCCTCGAAAACACCGGAAAGGATTTTTACCTGGTCGGGTTCGCGGCGCTGGGTGGTATAGCGGGAAGTGCCCGGCTTGCGGCGGTCCAGCTCTCGCTGAATTTCTTCTTCACTAATCTCCAGACCCGGAGGGCATCCATCGACGATACAACCGAGTGCGGGGCCGTGGCTTTCGCCAAAGGTGGTGACACAAAACAGCTTGCCAAAGGTATTGCCCGACATAGACGACTTTTCCAGCTAGTAGGTGGTAAAACAGGATGGCCCACAATAGGGGCGCGCATTATAAATGATCTGCCCGCCCCAGTGCGCAGACTGGGGCAAAAAGCACAAGTGTCCGCAGAACCGGGCTTGTACCCATAACCCGGCAACCGAGATTGCCGGGGAGGCAAAAGGAATTATTCCTTTTCGAAGTAGGGTTGATAGGCGAGTAGTTCTTCCCGGCTGATTGCAAAGACACCGTGGCCACCATCCTCAAACTCGGGCCACATAAACGGCACCTCCGGGAAGGCTTTTTCCAGGGCTTCCCAGCTATTGCCCACTTCGCAGATCAACAGGCCGTCGGGCTGTAAGTGGTTGGCAGCCTCGCGCAGCAAGCGGCGGGTAAAATCGAGACCGTCATCGCCAGAGCCCAGGGCTATATCCGGCTCAGCCTGGTATTCCTTGGGCATTTCAGCCAGATCGCGGGCATCCACATAGGGCGGGTTGCACACGATCAACTCGTAACTCATTCCGTGCAGGCCGGAAAATAGGTCCGACTGAACTGCGCGCACGCGTTCGTTCAACTCGTGACGATTGATATTGATCTGTGCAACTTCGATCGCATCCTCGGAAATATCGCTCACATCGACACGCGCTTCCGGGAAGGCCTCGGCACAGGCGATACCGATACAACCGCTACCACAACAGAGGTCCAGAATCGCCAGGGGCTCAACATTGAGCCAGGGCTGGAAGTTGTGGCGAATCATCTCGCCAATCGGTGAACGGGGTACCAGTACCCGCTCGTCCACATAAAATGTCATATCGCAGAAATGCGCTTCCTTCGTCAGGTAGGCCGCCGGTACCCGCTCGCTAAAGCGCCGCTCCAGGATAGTGAGTACGTCACGGCGCTCCTCCATGGTCAAACGGGCCTGGAGTATCTCCGGCTTACTGTAAGGGGGGAGATGCAGGGCGTGGGTTACCAGTAAAACGGCCTCGTCCCAGGCATTGTCGGTGCCATGGCCGTAGTAGAGGTCGGCCTCATTGAATCGGCTGGTCCCCCAGCGGATATAGTCCAAAACCGTGGTCAGTTCGTGGAGGCTTGTTTCACGCCTTTCTATCATCAATCTATCCTTAAGTGCTTTGTATCTCGTCGGGGCCCACTGTCACTAGCGGGTGCCCTCTGTTGCTGCTGCAGAGGGGCCAATCAATGCCCGGGGAGTGTAGTTTGCTCACACCAAATAAGCGACGAGTAAGGTTAAGTGGCCATTTTACAGCGGCTACCTAAAGACCCTAAGCCATTTTTCCGCCCAACTTCGCTCCGCCCTGCTAACAAAATAGCCTTCGCCAGTGGTCGTCAAATAACAGCTAACAAGCTCCTGGGGCCGCGAGGATCTTTACTCTCGGGTTACAAACGCTTAGGGTAGCGCACCCGCCCTTCGGGCTGAGATGTTGGAAAGAGCAGCATGAACGAACATTACGCGCGAATTATTGAAGCAATCGGCGAAGATCCGCAACGCCCTGGGCTCAAAGACACCCCGGAGCGCGCCGCCAAAGCCATGGAATACCTGACACGCGGCTATAAACAGACCGTGGAAGATGTAGTCAACGACGCGCTCTTCCCGTCCGACTGCAGCGAAATGGTGCTGGTTAAGGATATCGAGCTCTACTCCCTGTGTGAGCACCACCTGCTGCCGTTTATCGGCCGCGCCCACGTAGCCTATATTCCCAATGGCAAGGTCGTTGGCCTGTCCAAGGTAGCACGCATTGTGGATATGTTTGCGCGCCGCCTGCAGATCCAGGAGCAGCTGACCGTAGAGATCGCCGAGACCCTGCAAAACGTTACCGGTGCTGCCGGTGTCGGCGTGATCATCGAAGCCAAGCACATGTGCATGATGATGCGCGGTGTGGAAAAACAGAACTCTGTGATGAAGACTTCGGCTATGCTCGGTACTTTCCGCAGCAACCAGGCTACCCGCAACGAGTTCCTCTCCCTGCTGCGCCAGTAAACGCCACAGGTACCCAGCGGCCGCCAGGGCCGCTTTGACCGAGGAGTGACCGCTATGCCTCACCTGATCATAGAGTATGCGAAAAATCTGGAAGAGAAGATTTCTGTCGCTGCACTGGTCAGCTCGGCTCAGGAGGCGATGCACCGTTCCGGTTTGTTCGCCTCCCACAATATCAAGACCCGCGCCAAGTCCTACGATCAGTTTATTGCTGGGGACAATGGCAACAGCTTTATCCACGCAGAGATCCGCTTGCTTGAAGGGCGCTCTACGCGGGAAAGGGAGGCATTAAGCTCGGCGGTTTTTAACAGCCTGTGCCAATTTGCCGAGGGAGTTCCCGCAGTCTCGGTAGAGGTGCGGGAGATGGATGCCAGCTGCTATTCCAAGCGGGTTCCCTTCTAAGCGGTCTCACCGCGCAAAAAAGGCCCAAACCACTCTGCAATCGCCCGGGCACCACTCTCCTCCAGATGTAAGTGGTGGCTTCCTGGAATCTCACGTGCCTCGATACCCGGAAACTCTTGCAGTACAGGGCGCAGGCGCTTGAGCATATCTGCAATACCATCTTCAGCGAGAACCAGCTGCACCGGCATCTTCAATCGGGATAAGTAAGCTTTAATCTGTGGCTCATTGAGCTTGGCTGTGGAAGCCGCCATCAGCCGGGGGTCATTACTCCACATATAACCCCCCTCCACTTCCCGGGTGCCCCGCTCGGTCAATACCTGCGCTGCCCACTCAGTTAGCGGGAACATGCCATTTTTGCGCGCTTCGACCGCCTCTTCGAAGGTACCGTAAACCCGCAGCTTGCGCGTGCCGTAACGGGCTCTCTGGGCAATGGCCTTGGCCAGGTTCTCCGGAGCTTTTTCATCTTCGGTGGAGGGAGGTACCAGGCCATCGATCAGTGCCAGGCGCTTTACCCGATCGGGAAAAGCACCTGCGGTTATCACCCCGGCGATAGCACCTCGGGAGTGCGCCACAATGGAGAACTTGCGCCAGCCGAGCGCGTGCACCGCCCCCAAAATATCTTCCGCCTCTTCCCAGATGTTGTAGTTGGCATCGAGTGAGCGGTGATAGCTGCGTCCGTGGCCCGGCATATCTATCGCTACCAGATTAATTCCGCTCAGTAGGGGAGCCAGCCGACTGAAGGTGGCACAGTTATCCAACCAGCCGTGAAGAGCAATTACCGGCTCTCCCTCCGGGTCGCCCCACTGGCGTGCGGCAATCGACTTGTGATCAAACTCAAGGGTGATTTCACGGGGAGTGAATTGATTTATCGCCAAAGTGATATCCACCGGATAGTGACTAAAACAGGTGGTGAAATGGTGCGGCCCACCAACAACATCCGCAATGACAGTTGTGATCAGCGCAATAGGGATTTACTGGCAGACACGACCAGAAAAATTACTCTGCGTGCTGCAACCACTCCAAGTCAGCGCAGCCATTAGCCCATACATCCGCACTGACACAGGCGAGGCTGGAAGTGCCCATCGGGTGTTCGTTACCGCTGCCACAGAGGCCATTGAGCAGACTGCCCACCAGAGGCTGGTGACTAACCAGCAGAAGCGGGAAGGTATCCTGGGTTTGCAAATGGTCGAGCAGTTGCTGTGGATAGGTATTGCCGATCAGTAGCGACTCGGTAATAACGGGCAACCCCAACTGGGCGGCAGCAATCTCAGCGGTTTCCTGGGTGCGTACAAATGGGCTGGCCCAAATTGCCTTTACCGCCGCCAGTTCCTCGGCGCGCTTTTTACAAACCTGTGCAACCTGCCTGCGCCCGCGCTCTGTCAGGGCTCTCTCTGCATCATTGGCGAGCATGGGCTCGGCTTTACCGTGACGCAAAATAAACAGCTGCATGGGGCTTCCTCAAGGGTGGGTTGTTACTTTATCGATATCTGCGGGAATATTCGTAGGGAGGGCAGCGGATATTTATCCGGCGCCCTCGGATAAGGCACCGGATAAATTAGCGATAGGAAAAGCGATCAATTCTTGTCGACAGGTTTGTCGGCGTCGTCGGCACTTTCCTCAACCAGCTCGGGCTTTTCACTGCTCTCGGGCTCGGAGCTACCCAGGATAATCGCATCCTCAGCTTCGTCTTCAGCCTTGTCCTTTTCACGCTTTACTTCCGTAGAAACCACTTCTGCAGAAACATCTTCGGCGCCCTCGTAACCGGACAAATCCTCTACTTCAGATTCAGGCCACTCGGAAAACGGGAAAGGTTTTTCGTCGGAGTTGTAGATCAGGAACTGGATCGCCTGGTAAACATAGGAGGCGAGCTGATCGCCAAAGCGACGCAGATTATCGTTGGATTTCCCGCTGATAATCGAAAACAGGAATTGCAGTATCACTACCGCCATCAGTAACCACGCGGCAACCTGAAGGCACACTGCAAACAGCACCATATAGATAAGGCGCACCCACTGGTTGCCGGAAGTAAGATTGCGCTTTAGATCGTCATTTTTCATATGAGGCTTCCATTTAAGGCTTGGCCGAGTAGGCCACATCAAAAGTTTGTGCGCCCGACATCAAATTGCGAATCACCTCAGGAATCGGCCGCTGTTCAAATAATATGGCGTGAATCGCGGAAACCAAGGGCATGTAGACACCCATTTCGTCCGCTTTCTGTTTAATCAGACGAACCGTATTCACACCTTCGGCCACCTGACCAATTTCTGCGACAGCCTGATCGAGCGGCTTGCCCTTACCGACCATATACCCCACCCGGTAATTTCGGCTGAGATCTGAGGAACAGGTCAAAATCAAGTCGCCAACACCAGCGAGGCCGATAAACGTCATGGGATCGGCACCCATCGCTTCGGCAAAACGCATCATTTCTGCCAGGGAGCGGGTGATCAATAAACTGATGGTATTTTGCCCGCGCTCCAGTGCCGCAGCCATACCAGTGATGATCGCGTAAATATTTTTTAGCGCACCGGCAAGCTCTACTCCAAACACATCACTACTGGAATAAACCCGGAAAGTCTCCGAGTGCAGTGCCGATTGAATCGCTTTGCAAAGTGCCTCGTCTTCACTGGCCACCACCGTTGCAGTGTAGTGCCCCGCAACAATTTCTTTTGCAAAATTTGGTCCGCTCAAGACCCCGACACGCATGTCGGTGGTTTCCTCGCGCAGGATATCGCTCATTAAGTGGAAGTTGTCGTGCTCGATTCCCTTAGTAGTGGAGATCAGCATGGTGCCCGGCGCCAACAGCGGGGCCGCTTTTTTTACCACCTCGCGAAAGGATTTACTGGGTATCGCGACAAAAACGATACTGCAACCATCGACCGCTTGCTCCAGGTCGCTGGTAAGTTGTAATTCCGGGTGCAGGGGCACGCCGGGCAGGTATTTATGGTTTTCTCGAGTGTCGCGACACTCAGCCGCCGTCTCCGCGTTGCGCATCCACTGGCGGGTGTCGTGGCCGTTGCCCGCCACAATGTTAGCAATCGCGGTTCCGAAACTGCCGCCGCCCAATACGGCAATAGCGAGGGGGTTGGAAGTTTCTTTTTGCATTGTCACACCGATAAAGCTTCTTATAAGACTTGCGGATTATAGAGGCATGACCCGCTGAGCCCAATGGGGTCAATTTGTTTTAAACTTCTGCCAATTGTGCGAAACGGCACAGTAAATAGCAAAAACGGCCCTCTGCCTTGACCAACCGATAAAACACCGCTCGATCCGACAGGGGCCGCTTCTGAGACCAGCAAAGTCTAAAACAACTCCACTGGCTATCGCTTAGCACCAATCAATAGCGCTGACTTAGCCGTGCATTTCCAGCAACAGCGTGTTCAGGCGGCGCACATAATCCGCCGGGTCCGCCAGCTGGTTACCGGCAGCCAGGTTAGCCTGGTCCATCAGGATATTGGTGAGATCCGCAAAGCGATCTTCATCCGCCTCCTGGTCCAGACGCTGTACCAGCGGGTGGGACGGATTGATTTCAAAGATCGGCTTGGCATCTGGCAGGGCCTGGCCGGCCTGTTCCAGGATGCGGCGCATTTGCGGGCCCATATCCTGTTCGCTCACCACCAGACACGCAGGGGAATCCACCAAACGAGTGGTGGCGCGTACGGATTCAACGCGACCTTCCAGAACTTCCTGTACCCGCTCAACCAGGGCACCGGACTCCTGCTCAACTTTTTCGCGTTCAGCTTTGTCTTCGTCGCTCTCGGCTTCACCCAGATCCAGCGCACCTTTGGCCACGTCCTGGAACTGCTTGCCGTCGAACTCGTTCATGTGGCCCACGAACCACTCGTCCACCTGATCGGTGAGCAGCAGCACTTCGATACCCTTCTTGCGGAATACTTCCAGGTAGGGGCTGGACTTGGCCGTAGCGAAGTTGTCGGCACACACATAGTAGATCGCCTTTTGGCCATCCTTCATGCGACCCACATAGTCTTCCAGGGATTGATCCTGCTTTTCGGTATCGGTATGGGTGCTGGCAAAGCGCAACAGCTTGGCAATTTTCTCTTTGTTGGAGAAATCTTCAGCCGGGCCTTCTTTCAGCACGTTGCCAAACAGCTCCCAGACTTTCTGGTACTCGTCGCCATCTTTTTTCGCGAGTTTGTCCAGCATATCCAATACACGCTTGGTTAACGCGCTCTTGATCGCATCGGTATTGCGATCTTTTTGCAGGATTTCACGGGATACGTTCAGCGGCAGATCGTTGGAGTCCAGAACACCTTTCACGAAACGCAGGTACAGCGGCAGGAACTGCTCGGCGTCGTCCATGATAAAGGTGCGCTGTACATACAGCTTGAGGCCGCGAGCGGCATCACGCTGGTACAGATCAAACGGTGCGCGCGCAGGGATGTATAGCAGGCTGGTGTAATCCTGTTTACCCTCTACGCGGTTGTGGCTCCAGGTTAAGGGATCGTCGAAATCGTGGGAGATATGCTTGTAGAACTCCTTGTACTCCTCAGATTTCACATCGGAGCGGGGACGAGTCCACAGGGCCTGGGCAGCGTTTACTGCTTCAAACTCAGGCGCCTTTTCTTCTTTCGGCTCTTCGCCCTCTTCCGCCGCCGGCATTTCCTCTTTCAGCATTTCCACCGGAATGGCGATGTGATCGGAGTACTTTTTAATGATGGAGCGCAGGCGCCAGCTATCGGCAAACTCTTTCGCTTCTTCTTTCAGGTGCAGAACCACCCGGGTACCGCGCTGGGGCCATTCAACAGTCTCTACGGAGTATTCCGCTTCACCGTGACACTCCCAGTGCACACCCTGATCGGAATTCAAACCGGCGCGACGGGTGAATACGTCCACTTTGTCAGCGACGATAAAGGCGGAGTAAAAGCCCACACCGAACTGGCCGATCAGGTGCGCATCTTTCTTCTGGTCTCCGGTCAGCTGCTGCATAAATGCAGAGGTGCCGGAGCGAGCGATAGTACCGAGGTTTTCGATAACTTCATCGCGGCTCATACCAATACCGTTATCGGTAATGGTGAGCGTGCCCTCTTCCTTGTCAAACTCGATGCGAATGCGCAGGTCTGCATCTTCACCCAGTAATTCGGGCTTGGACAGCGATTCAAAACGCAGCTTGTCGGCGGCATCAGAAGCGTTGGATACCAGCTCGCGCAGGAAAATCTCCTTATTGGAGTAGAGCGAGTGGATCATCAGGTGCAGTAGCTGCTTGGCTTCCGTCTGGAATCCATGGCTCTCTTTTTGGGCCTCAACGGTCATCTATTCGGTCTCCCCGTAAACGTCAATCGGAACAGGGAGCAAATATTGGGATCAGCCAGCAGGTTTCAAGGGGGGGAGGGACAATCACTTACCAGTGGAGATCAGCGATCTCCACTGGTTTGAGCGGTAGCGATATTACCTTTGCCAGTAATATCGATCACGAAATTGGCAGTGAGATCTGAGATCACACGGGACTCCGCATTCATCAGGATGGCAATACCCACTTTCAACTTTTCCGAGTAGGCCACCGCCGCACGGAAGCCCGCAACCCAACCGCCGTGGTAAATAATGCGGTCATCACCGATGGTGTAGAGGCGCCAGCCCAAGCCGTAGCCCGCATGAGACAGGTAATCTCTCCAGATACGATGGCGCATATGGCGCTGGGTAGCGACTCGTTCAGTTGTCATATCGGCGATCACTTCCGGTGACAGCACCTTCGGGTAGTAGCCCATCTGCGCTTTCAACCACTGGGCCATATCGGAGATACTGGCATTCACTCCCGCCGCCGGTGCAGCAAAGTAGTATTCCTTCTCCACTTTCACTGGGCGCCAACCACTACCAGTCTGGATATGGGGTGCCGCACGGTTGTCGGAGGCCATAAAGCTCTCCCAGCCAACCGATGCATTCTGCATTTTCAGCGGGACAAAAATTCTCTTCTTAAGCTGGCTGGCAAAGGAAACCCCGGTCGCCTCAAAAATCACATCCTCAATAAGGCTGAACAACACATTCTGGTAGCCGTAGCATTTTCCCGGCGTGCAGCGCGGATCGATATTGGCAAACTTGGGCAATATCTTGCTGAGAGGCTTGTTGTCCTCAAGGTAGTTGTCGTAAGCGTTGGGGGTCAGGCCCGAGGAATGGCTGAGCAGGTGCTCCACCTGAAGCTGGCGAGACAGTGAAGGCGTCTTAAAGCTCAGGTCCGGCACATAGTTGACCACCTTGTCATCCCATTTGAAGCGATCTTCATGCTCCAACATAGTGGCCATACTGGCAGCGAAGGTCTTGGATACCGAGGCCAGACGGAACACCGTGTCCTGATCCACCTTGCCGGATTTACCCCTGACCCTGACGCCATAGGTATCCATCGCGACCACCCGGTTGCCATCCACGATGACATAGGCGCCGCCGGGTATAGATTTACCCGCCATCATCTGTTTGAAGTATCGGCCAAACTGTTTGGCCCTGTCGTCTATATCAGCCGCTTGCGCAGGCAGGGACAGACTCCCCAGAATCACCAGGAAGAGAAAAAAACGTGCCATAGAGGCGCGCATGACGTAGACGATATTTGAAAGAATTGCAGGTCTCATAAGCAAATCGAGCCGCCAAAGCAATCCGGTAGTTGCAGATAAGACTAGCAGCCAGCGGGCAAAAACTCTATTTAGGCGCCACGCAGGACTGACTGCTGAATTCTAGTCTGCACTTTTCTCCGGCGCGGGGACGGCCATGCCAATCAGCGCAGGTCAGCGCAACAAGGCTTGTACAAACAAAAAAACCGCCTTGCGGCGGTTCTTCTTTTTGGGGTCCGGAGACCCCAGCGCAAAAAGCGTCTTACAGCTTCTCAGCGTTCTCGCTCAGGTAAGCCGCTACACCTTCCGGAGAAGCGTTCATACCTTTGTCGCCTTCCTGCCAGCCGGCGGGGCAAACTTCACCGTGCTCCTGGTGGAACGCCAGAGCGTCAACCATGCGCAGCATTTCGTCAACGTTACGGCCCAGCGGCAGATCGTTAACTACCTGGTGACGTACATTGCCTTCTTCGTCGATCAGGAAGGAACCGCGGAAAGCAACACCAGCGTCAGCTTCTACGTCGTACGCCTGGCAGATTTCGTGCTTAACGTCCGCAACCAGGGTGTACTTAACCGGGCCGATACCACCGTCGTTGACGGAGGTGTTACGCCATGCGTTGTGAGAGAACTGGGAATCGATGGATACACCGATTACCTCAACACCGCGCTTTTCAAACTCAGCGAAACGATGGTCGAAAGCGATCAGCTCAGAAGGACATACGAAGGTGAAGTCCAGCGGGTAGAAGAAAACTACAGCCTTCTTACCTTTGATTGCTTCTTTCAGGTTAAAAGTATCGACGATCTCGCCGTTACCCAATACCGCTGCAGCGGTGAAATCCGGAGCCGGCTTGCCTACCAGAACTGCCATGAAAACCTCCTCAATCCAATGATGGGTTGTTGATGATACGTAGAGTGTTCAATTTATGAGCAACAGCTATAAATCGAATGGGAATTAATAGTGGGCCGCTATGATACACACCCACTTATTTCAGGCCCATAAATTTTTTAAATCAGGCTGATAGCAGAACGGCTATGCGTGAACTAACGCCCAAAATAGGATGACCTACCCGCAAAAATGTACAAATAGCAAACAAAGAGGGCGAAATGCGACCATTCCGGAATCTTATTGACACTCATTCTCAATTGCAATAGGATTCCTACCTGACTACTATTGAGTAAGAGTTGAACAGAGCCACCGCCATGTATGTATGTATTTGTAAGGGCATAACTGACCGCCAGATTAAAGAGGCGATCTATGATGGCTCCACTTCGGTGAAGGCGTTGAGACGCCAGCTGGGCGTTTCTTCTCAATGTGGACGCTGTGCCGAGCAGACCAAGGAGATCATCGACGAGACCATGAGCGGTGGGATGGTGTCCTCTGCCAACAACGGCCTCTTCTACTCCGCCAGCTGACAGTCCAATATGGCCACCCTCCTCTGGTGGCCTCTATACCACTTTTATCTACCCAGCCCTCCAGCTCTTCGTAAAACCTTAAAAACCTGTATAAGACTCCCATCCAAGTCGAACTAGCGTGCCTCCACTGTCTTTATCTCCGCTCTCAACCTGAACACATATCGGCCAACCTTGGGCAGCTATAAATCTCAACCTGTAAACGCGTCTCCCAGCTTTACATACCGGCCAAACTCTAGCCCTCCGATTTACTTACCTCTCCAATCTCACTGCAATACCCCTTGGATCGGAAAAGTTGGATATTGAGAAAATCTGTTTTAGAAAGCCCCAAAACAACTCCGTGATGTTTTTGGTTTTTACAGCTCAGAGCGTGAATCTGCCATGAAAGCCTGTAGGGTCGGTCCTGTTAGACAAGGCACTCGCAGCGACGCACCTAAAATCTGCTGACTTCAGGAGCCCGAAAATATTACGGATTTATTCAGACACCGCTTTGTTAACCCCTCCGTAATCCTCGTGACATTCGACAGTGGTCAACATCAATTCAGGGCATGAGTCCATCAACAAAATATCAACTCAATCGCGTTTATATTCCAGGTAACCATTCAATGAGTCGGTCAGATGGCAAACTATCAAAAGGTGGGATCATTTAATTTAGAAAAAAGTTAATTATTCAAGCGCCATTCGAATACTAGAAAAGGTTTTGGCTCATCTTATAACTGCAAGCGTTTCACCCGTATATATAAATAAGAAGCATTATTAATACCAAACATGAAAACATTAACCTCAACTGAAATGCAAAACCCACCAATAACAAGGGTTAATATTCGAAATAAATGACTTATTGTTGTATTGCTCACACAACCTAAATGATAATTATTTTCGTTGCCATTTTCGGCTAAATTTGCGTTAAAACCCTTGTTTTTCCTGCATTCCGCAAGAAAAATTATTCCTTGACTTGCCGCAAATCGCAACGCAAACTCAGCCCCGATTGCAGCTTAAACCCTAAAATAAAATTAGGTAAATCAGGCAGCCGCAGACTTTAGTGACTAATAAACTTTAGTAGCTAAAAATATCAACTAATCTCTAGCGACTAACAAATAGGAACTCTCTGCAAACCTAATTAAGTTGGCAGGGCTTCAGGAGCACAGGCTATGAAAGGCGACCCCAAGGTAATTGAGCATTTAAATAAAGTACTGGGTAATGAACTGGTAGCTATTAACCAGTATTTCCTACACGCCCGCATGTACGACAACTGGGGTTTAAAAGAGCTGGGCAAGCAGGAGTATCACGAATCTATCGATGAGATGAAACACGCCGATTGGCTGATTGAGCGTATTCTCTTCCTCGAGGGTATTCCCAATCTGCAACACCTGGGTAAACTTCTTATCGGCGAAAATACCGAAGAGATGCTCAAGTGCGACCTGAAAATTGAATCCAAGGCCATTCCCGACTTACGTGAAGCCATCGCCTATTGCGAGTCCGTTCGGGATTACGGCAGTCGTGAATTGCTGGAGAAAATCCTCGAGTCTGAGGAAGAGCATGTAGATTGGCTGGAAACCCAGCTGGAGCTGATCGACAAAGTTGGCATTCAAAACTACCTGCAAACTCAAATGGAAACTGCAGCCGGCCACTCTGGCAAGTAGCTTAAGTCCTCTCACAGGCATAAAAAAACCGCAGCTTCCGCTGCGGTTTTTTTGTTTCTACAGTATGCCTACCATCTATAGCAGCAGACATATTGGAGCAAAAGCGGAAATTAATCCTCGCCTTCGCTCTCCGCTGATGCCTCATCAATCAAGGTTTTCAGCTCACCGTTCTCATGCATTTCCATAATGATGTCACAGCCACCGATCAGCTCGCCCTTAACCCACAGCTGGGGGAAGGTCGGCCAGTTCGCATACTTAGGCAGCTCAGCGCGGATGTCCGGGTTAGCCAGAATATCAACGTAGGCAAAGCGCTTACCGCAAGCCATCATCGCCTGGGAGGCCCGCATGGAAAAGCCGCACTGGGGGGCATTAGGGCTACCTTTCATATAAAGCAGAATGGTGTTATCAGCGATCTGCTGCTTGATGTTCTCCAGTGTATCCATAAGCGTGAAAAACCTCAGGTGGTCGAAGCAAAAAGTAAGTGTACAGGCACCATACCATCATCTGGTATAGCGCGCCGGCATCCATTGTACCCCAGTGGGGCCGGCAATAAGTACACCATCCCCTCGATGAAAGCAAAAGCCGCAGATCTGCAACACCGGATACCATGTTGAAAATTCAGCCAGCCAGATAGCACACAGCTTATAAAGGCTGTGTTACCATTGCTCTAATCGATATAAAGTGCAGATTAGAAAGCTTAAACAGAATTTTCTGCGGAAAATAGATAGTTCAAATAGTCAATATTTAAGGAGATGCCCCGGTGGCCACCCCGACACTCATGCAAAACTATGGCGATCGAACCCTCACACTGGTGCGGGGTGAAGGCAATTATGTATGGGATGATCAGGGCCGACGATACCTGGATGCAATCTCTGGAATCGCCGTCTGCGGCCTTGGCCACTGCCACCCCAAAGTGACCCTGGCCCTGCACGAGCAGATTCGGACCCTGTTACATGTATCCAATCTCTACAATATCCCTGCGCAGGAGAAACTGGCAGACAAGCTGGTACAGCTATCCGGTATGGACAATGTGTTTTTCTCCAATTCTGGAGCTGAGGCCAATGAAGCAGCGATTAAATTAGCGCGGCGGCTAGGCAATAGCCGCAACATTGAGATCCCTCAAATCCTGGTAATGGAAAGCGCTTTCCACGGCCGCACCCTGGCTACCCTGACAGCAACCGGCAATGAAAAAATCCAAGAGGGCTTCGGCCCTCTGCCCGAGGGTTTTTTGCGTGTGCCGTTTAACGATACCGCAGCCATCGAAAAGCTTGCAGGTGAGCGCAACGATATTGTCGCAGTGCTGGTTGAGCCGGTTCAGGGAGAGGGCGGTGTACGCGTGCCCACTTCCAACTACCTGGGGCAATTGCGCGAACTCTGCGATCAACATAACTGGCTCCTGATGCTGGATGAGGTGCAAACCGGAAACGGCCGCAGCGGCAAAATGTTTGCCTACCAGCATGCGGACATATTGCCCGACGTGGTGACCACTGCCAAAGGACTGGGTAACGGTGTCCCTATCGGAGCCTGCCTGGCCAGGGGAATTGCCGCACAATTATTTTCTGCGGGCACCCACGGCTCCACTTTCGGCGGCAACCCTCTAGCCTGCAGTGCCGCACTGGCAGTGATCGATACGCTGGAAAGTGAATGGTTGTTAGAGCGCGCCGAGGCATTGGGACAACGCCTGCTGCATCAACTCAAACAACAGTTATCCGATTGCGATCAGGTCAAAGAGGTACGGGGCTTGGGGCTGATGATCGGAATAGAATTGCAGCAGCCCTGTGCCAAACTGGTGGACATAGCCCGCGAGCGCGGATTGCTGATTAATGTTACCGCCGGCAATGTAGTGCGCCTGCTCCCCCCACTCACACTCAGCGACGACGAGTGCCATCAATTGGCAAACGATGTCAGCTCACTGATTCACCAGTTTGCACTGCAAGCAGTCTGATGCAAAAAAAGGAGAACAGCTTATGGCGATCAGACATTTTCTCACCCTGACAGACTTGTCTTCGGAAGAGCTCAAGCAAATTATTGAGCGCGCGATCGAACTCAAAACACTGCGCACTCAAGGAATAAATACTGACCTTTTTCGCGGCAAAGTGCTGGGGATGATTTTTGAAAAATCCTCTACTCGTACCCGTGTTTCATTTGAGGCCGGTATGGCACAGATGGGAGGCAGCGCCCTCTTCCTATCTCCCCGCGATACTCAGTTAGGCCGCGGGGAGCCCGTTGAAGACAGCGCCCGAGTAATTTCCAGCATGGTGGATATGGTGATGATTCGCACCTTTGGCCACCAGGTACTGGAGCGCTTCTCAGAATATTCAAAGGTACCGGTGATTAATGCCCTCTCCGATAGCTACCACCCCTGCCAGCTACTCGCAGATATCCAAACCTTTGTGGAGCACCGCGGCAGTCCTGAGGGCAAGGTGGTCGCCTGGGTCGGCGACGGCAACAATATGTGCCACTCCTATATTAATGCTGCCCGCCTGTGCAATTTTGAGCTGCGTATAGCCTGCCCGCCCGGCTACGAGCCCAACGCCAATATCCTCGCTTCGGCAAGTGATCGGGTCACCGTAGTACACGATCCGGTGGAGGCTGTTAAAGGGGCCGATTGGGTGGCCACCGATGTGTGGGCTTCCATGGGACAGGAAACTGAACAACAGATCCGCCTGAAAGCCTTCGAGAGCCTCCTGGTGGACCATGAGCTGATGAGCCACGCCAATAGCGATGCCATCTTTATGCACTGCTTGCCCGCCCACCGTGGAGAGGAGGTGAGTGCCGAACTTTTAGAGGATGGCAACATCTCGGTGGTATGGGATGAGGCTGAAAACCGCCTTCATGCGCAAAAAGCCCTGATGGAATTCCTCCAAGACCACAGTCGATAAACCCTAAAAGGGTACAGCCACTCCTGCGGTTGTACCCTGCTACCTGTACTCACTCCCCTGCGCCTCTCCCCGACAATGTATAAAAGATGCGATTGGCGACAAAAAATCCAAGAGATCGCTAAATTTAGCAATCGGCGCCAACGACTAATTTACAGCCAGCCAAGATGTCAGAATTAAATAAGCGTCAGTAAATTGAGCAATTGAGTACCACTTTGCTCAAAGAGCAGCCATTTGCAAATGGTTATTGCCGTTGTTAATTTACAGCGCTCTAGCTATTAAAAAAAATTGTAAGACACTGTACCCAGCGTTCTTTCCCGGCACCCACTCCTTTGCAGCCCAGGGCTGGCGGGCTCTGCCGCGAAAGTGGCTACTGACTCAGCACCTCTACCCACAATTTATCCACAAACAACTACATAGTTATTCGCCTTGAACTGACCCGCCTACCGCATTATCTTGTAGCGCACTCGAGGCCGACCCCCTATATATTGGGGTAGAGGCTCAAGAGCACCCCCATTATGTGGGGCAAATTCCGGCGCACCACCACACTTTTTGGCGGTGGGCGTCAGGCGCTGCTTTTTTCAAAGCAGAATCAGAGGTAAGCGGGCGGAATGGAATTTCCGCCACAGGCAGCAGCTGGCAAACCTTTTCAGATAGCCGGTGACAAGCCGCCTGTTTCCAGTGTCCACAGCTGTGGATAAACACTGGCAAAGCGAAGGACACGCTCCGCCATGCCACACAGTCATGTGGCCGCCGTTCTTTTGAACGCACGCGGACAGACAACAGAACAAACCTTTCGGAGATTTACATGCACACAGAGACAGGGCGCTCTCAAGCCGTGCCTGCGGAAAAATCAGGCACCTCCAGCGACCAGGCGACTGGCGGCACGACTCTGGCCGCTACTGCACCGGGCCAGATCCGCGTAATCAAGCGCAATGGCACCGTTGTACCCTACGACGACAGCAAAATTGCCGTCGCCGTCACTAAAGCCTTCCTCGCTGTTGAAGGCGGCACCGCCGCTGCTTCCAGCCGTGTCCACGAACAAGTTGAAGAACTGGTCGGCCAGATCAGTGCCACTTTCAAACGCCGCATGCCCTCTGGCGGCACTATCCACATTGAAGAGATCCAGGACCAGGTAGAACTGGCCCTGATGCGCGCCGGTGAACAAAAGGTTGCCCGCGACTACGTACTCTACCGCGAAGAACACGCCCGCCTGCGCGCAGAGAAAGAAAAAACTGCTCAAATTGCCGAGCAAGCCGTCGATGCCCACCCCAGCATCCGTGTAAAGCAGGACGATGACAGCCTTGCACCTCTGGATATGGAGCGCCTGCGCACCGTTGTCAAAGAAGCCTGTGAAGGCCTCAAAGATGTCGACAGCGCGGCAATTCTTAACGAAGCCCTGAAAAACCTGTACGACGGTGTTTCCGAAAACGATATCAACACCGCGCTGGTAATCACTGCGCGCACCTTGGTTGAGCAGGAGCCCAATTACACCTTCGCCACTGCCAGCCTGCTACTGGACAAGCTGCGCTCCGAAGCGCTGCGCTTCCTCGGTGTTGCCGAGCGCGCCACCCAGCACGAGATGGAAAAGCTGTACGCCTCTACCCTGCCCACTTACGTGAAAAAGGGTATCGAGCTGGACCTGCTGGACCCTGCACTGGCCACCTTCGACCTGGAAAAACTCGGCGAAGCTCTAAAAGGCGAGCGCGATCACCAGTTCACTTATCTGGGCCTGCAGACTCTGTACGACCGCTACTTCCTGCACAGCGACGATATTCGTTTCGAGCTGCCGCAGATCTTCTTTATGCGCGTCGCCATGGGCCTCAGCATTAATGAAGAGAACAAAAACGAGCGCGCGGTAGAGTTCTACAACCTGTTGAGCTCTTTCGACTACATGAGTTCCACCCCGACCCTGTTCAACGCCGGCACCCTGCGCCCGCAGCTGTCCTCCTGCTACCTGACCACGGTACCGGACGACCTGCATGGCATTTACGGCGCGATCCGCGATAACGCCATGCTGTCCAAGTGGGCAGGCGGTCTCGGCAATGACTGGACGCCGGTGCGCTCGCTGGGTTCCTATATCAAAGGCACCAACGGCAAGTCCCAAGGTGTTGTGCCCTTCCTGAAAGTGGCCAACGACACCGCAGTAGCCGTCAACCAGGGCGGTAAGCGCAAAGGTGCTGTCTGTGCCTACCTGGAAACCTGGCACCTGGATATCGAGGAATTCCTCGAGCTGCGCAAAAACACTGGTGACGACCGCCGCCGCACCCACGATATGAACACCGCCAACTGGGTCCCCGACCTGTTTATGAAGCGCGTGTTCGAAGACAAAGAGTGGACCCTGTTCTCCCCGGCCGATTGCCCGGACCTGCACGACCTGTTCGGCACAGCCTTCGAAGAGCGCTACAACCACTACGAGCAACTGGCTGCCGAAGGCAAGCTGCGTCTGTTCAAGAAGATCCGCGCACTAGACCTGTGGCGCAAGATGCTGGGCATGCTGTTCGAAACCGGCCACCCCTGGATCACCTTTAAAGACAGCTGCAACCTGCGCAGCCCGCAGCAACACGCCGGTGTGGTTCACAGCTCCAACCTGTGCACCGAGATCACTCTCAACACCAAGGCCGACGACGAAATCGCCGTGTGTAACCTGGGCTCCGTGAACCTGGCTCAACACATTGGTGAGAACGGTGAACTCGACCGCACCAAGCTGGCCAATACCGTAAAAACCGCGGTGCGTATGCTCGATAACGTTATCGACATCAACTACTACGCAGTTGAAAGTGCACGCCAGTCCAACATGCGTCACCGCCCGGTGGGCATGGGCCTGATGGGCTTCCAGGACGCGCTGTACAAAGCCGGCATCGCCTACGCTAGCGATGAAGCCGTCGCCTTTGCCGACAACACCATGGAAGCGATCAGCTTCGAAGCCATCTCCGCTTCCAGCGACCTGGCTGCCGAGCGCGGCAAGTACCAGACCTACGAAGGCTCCCTGTGGAGCAAAGGTGTTCTGCCGCTGGATTCCATCCAGATCCTGGCTGAGCAGCGCGGACAGCAGTTTATCGAACAGGACACCAGCTCCACTCTGGACTGGGATGGCCTGCGCGAGAAAGTAAAAGCCCAAGGTATGCGCAACTCCAACGTGATGGCGATCGCTCCTACTGCAACCATTGCCAATATCACCGGAGTTTCCCAGTCGATCGAACCGACCTACCAAAACCTGTATGTGAAATCGAACCTGTCCGGCGAATTCACCGTAGTAAACCCCTATCTGGTACACGATCTGAAAGATCGCGGCCTGTGGGATCAGGTCATGGTTAACGACCTGAAATACTATGAAGGTTCTGTACAGAAAATCGATCGCGTACCGGAAGACCTGAAAGCGAAATACCGCACCGCGTTTGAAGTGGAGCCGCGCTGGATCGTGGATGCTGCCAGCCGTCGCCAGAAGTGGATCGACCAGGCCCAGTCCCTGAACCTGTATATTGCCGGCGCCGACGGCAAGAAGCTGGACCTGACCTATCGCATGGCTTGGTTCCGCGGCCTGAAAACCACTTACTACTTGCGCGCACTGGCTGCCACTACCACAGAGAAATCTACGGTAAATAGCGGCACCCTGAACGCGGTAAGTGCACACGGCGGTAGCAACGGAGTGGCTGCGGCAGCACCTGCTGAACAAGCTGCACCCGCACCGGCCGCAGTGCCTCAAGCCTGCTCACTGGACGACCCAGATTGCGAGGCCTGCCAGTAAAATTTAAGCCCCTTTTTTATAGGGGCTGCACTGACTCTCGGGGGAGAGCGTCGTAACCGCAAGTGCGGGCATGACCATGCGCAGCGACCCCGGTCCACCCATTATTTTAATAGTGGGTAATACCATAGGGACCGGGGATCGGCTGCGGCTTATTTTCCCGAGAAAACCCAGTGCAATTGCCAGCGAAAATTCAGTGCAAATAAATGCACAAAAGCGCAGCAAAAATTGATCTGGCACAGGATTTTCTGTGCCCAGGCGAGTTAAAAATACGAGCCTGTAATGAATTAATACCGGTAAAAAATATCACCGGTATGTCATCCCTGGTTGCACCCAATTAGTGAGTAATACACCAGGAAGATTTAAGAATTTTTTATCGAACTTTCGATAGTGAGACCGATCAAAAGGGCCAACTATGCTGAGCTGGGACGACATCGACACCAAGCCCCAACAACCTGAAAAAGCAACCGAACCGCGACCGACGCCGGAGACCCAGGCAAAGTCCGTGCAGGAGCCCAGCGCTTCCTACACAGCCGCTCCGGCGTCGCCTGCGGCCCAAAGCGGCTCCACTGCCGTTGATGCCGCCCGTGCCGCAGTTGCTAATATGGACCCGGCTCCCGGCCTGGAAGAACTGGAAATGGGTGCGGCCCGTATCCAGGTAGATGAAAAGCGCATTATTAATTGCCGCGCTGACCTCAACCAGTTGGTTCCCTTTAAATACGACTGGGCCTGGCAAAAATACCTGGACGGCTGCGCCAACCACTGGATGCCCCAGGAAATCAACATGAACAAAGACGTGTCCATGTGGAAAGACCCCAACGGTCTGACCGAGGACGAGCGTCGCATCGTGGAATACTCCCTGGGCTATTTCTCCACCGCAGACTCCCTGGTTGCTAACAACCTGGTATTGGCGATCTACCGCCATATCACCAACCCGGAGTGCCGCCAGTACCTGCTGCGTCAGTCTTTTGAAGAAGCCATTCACACCCACGCCTACCAGTACTGTGTAGAATCCCTGGGTATGGACGAAGGTGAAGTCTTCAATATGTACCGCGAAGTGCCTGCGGTTGCCAAAAAAGCGGCCTGGAGCCTATCTCACACGCAGGCCATCGGTGATCCCAACTTCAAAACCGGCACCGTTGAATCCGACCAGGAGCTGCTGCGCAACCTGATCGCCTTCTACGCTGTCACTGAAGGTATCTTCTTCTACTGTGGCTTCAGCCAGATCCTGTCCATGGGTCGCCGTAACAAAATGACCGGTGTTGCCGAGCAGTTCCAGTACATCCTGCGCGACGAGTCTATGCACCTGAACTTCGGCATCGACGTCATCAACCAGATTAAGCTGGAAAACCCACACCTGTGGACAGCAGAATTCCAGCAGGAAGTCACCCAGATGATTCTCGAGGGTATGGAGCTTGAAGTAGCTTATGCCCGCGACACTATGCCCCGCGGCGTACTCGGCATGAATGCGAATATGATGGAGGAGTACCTCCAGTTTATCGCCAACCGCCGCCTTAGCCAGCTGGGCCTGAAAGAGCAGTTCCCTGGCGCTCAGAACCCATTCCCGTGGATGTCTGAAATTATGGACCTGCGCAAAGAGAAAAACTTCTTTGAAACCCGCGTTATCGAATACCAAACCGGCGGCGCACTGCAGTGGTAAGCGCTTCCTGGTTAGCGAATTACTAAAAAGGAGAAAGTAGTCGCTCACAGGAAGAGAAGTATTGAAAACGGGCTTAATGCCCGTTTTTTTTATCCTAATAATAGCTTGCTAAAGGTTCTCCTTAGTATTCACCCCACAAATACTACTGCCTAACTTTAACTATCAAGCCAGCGCCGAAAAGCAGAACTTCTTGTCTTGCTAGTTATAAGAGGTTCGTTCAAACCTGAGAGATGAATTGCGAGAGTGTCTTTACCATAAGCCTCAAAGCGCTGCACATACTGAATATTGACAATATCACTACGATTGATTCGAATAAATTTTTGAGGGTTCAGCTGGGACTCAAGATCAGTCACCGACTGTTGCACTAACGAGTGAGTCATCCCTTTTTTATCGTGAGCAACAATAATTCCTTGCTCAGCTCTTAGGCAAATAATATCTTCTACCCATAAAACCTCTACACATCCGCCCTTTCTCAATAGAAATCTATATCTAAATCCAGCGCCGACAGCCGGTTCTTCCTTGGCATAAGTTTTATTCGAAAAACTACTCTTTAACTGCTCGAAAGACAGCATAGCACCGGTAAAACGCTTGTAAGAATATGGCTTAAGTAAATATTCAATTCCCATATTTTGAAAAGCATTCATCCAATAGGAGTCATGGGCGGTGGTATATATAATCGGGCAGGGTAAATCAATCTCATTCAACACGTGAAACACCGGCCCATCGAGTAGCTCTATATCTGAGAATATAAGATCTAATTCGATTTCTTCCAGGAAAAATCTCCGAACCTTTTCAACTTTATCCAACGGACCCAAGATTTTGGCTTGAGAGTTATACTTCAGTATATAGTTCTTTAGCTTCCCGGCCGTTAACGGCTCATCCTCAATCAACAGAATATTCATTGAATGATTACATTAGTTACAGATTAGTGGAAGGCGCAACATGAATTCACCATCCTTTTGCGTGACTTCTATTGACCTACCTAAGATCATCTCCGATCTTTCCCTCAGGTTTACTAGCCCTAACTTTCCCGAAGGAACCGTTGTAACTTTTGGCCTTATTTTATTTCTCACCTCAAGCCAGTGATCAGTCACTATTACTTTAACCCACAAAGGATTCTCCCTATCCCCCTGGTTATGCTTGATTACATTTTCCAACGCCAACTGAAGAGAGCAAGGTAAAGTTACATGTTGATATAAAGTATTTCTTCTACATTCAACATCTAATTTGTACGCATGAGAAAACCTTTGCTCCACCAATGACATGTAATCCATTGCAAAATTAATTTCACGTTCAAGACTTGTCGTTTTAAAATCTTGACATTCTAAGACATATCGATAGATATTTGTAAACTTATCTAGAAACTCATCAGCCACCTCAGGATTGGAACCTATAAGTGCCGACAGAACATTTAGATTATTAAACAAGAAATGAGGATCCAGCTTCTGCTGCATAGCTTCAAGCTGTTTCTCCAAAAGTAACTTTTGTACTCTCTCCAAATCTAGACGCTGCTCATTAACCCCTTTAATTAGCCTGAAGGAAATAACTGCACCACAGTTTAAAACATGTAAAAAAATCAAGCTCAATGCAAGTAAGGACACATGTCTTCTATCTATCTTCTGGATACCAAAGAACAGTTCCAAAGACAAAGTAAGAAATATTGCTAGGAAAAAGTAGATAAAGCCGCTAATTAAAAAAACTGCAAGGAAAGATTGGATAGATATATTTTCCTCTTTTTTACTTGGTATTAACGTGCCATATACTTTCAGCGACAACCATTGAGAGAGAAAGCACTGTAATACAATCCAAATTGGTGCATCATAATGTATAACGATGGCACTTCCCGGAGTAGCTTTTATTGTAGCAGAGTACAAGACAACCAAAATTGAGAAACATGTCGTCAAAAAAATAATGGCTACCTTGCTCATCTTTATATTTTACTTATTTATTTACTGCGGAAGGCGCATAATAACCTGACCATTGACATCGAGAAACTCTAATTTTGCCTCACCATCTTTGGTAACCATTAGCTGAATACGTTTGTTTCCATCAATATCATTTAGCTGAAGCTTCGAATCACCATTTAGGGTACCGTAAAAAGCCCTTCTAGTCCCACCAAGCTTTTCTTCTTTATACAGCTTTGCTAGCCGTTCTATTCGCTCTTTATCGCCAAGCCTTTTAGCCTCACTAAACTCCTTAGACAGATCAAAATCCATATCCTGATCAGGACGGTCCATTACTGTAAGGCCCGTGACCATATAATCAGAACTTTCAATGTGTTGCACCATTAGAGTTTGATCTTGATTATATCTATCAAAAGATAGATGCAACCCATGGTTAGTTATACCACCGTCCTGACTTCCTCGAAATATAAATCCCCCATTTTCAGTCCCCTCATCATTGTAAAAAATCATCCCAGGCCTAGATGAATCTGATCGAAATACCTCTCGCCCATACCTTTCGACCCCTGGCGCCTTATCTGAGTTTGCTAGAACCATACGGTTCAAGCCGTTCTTTTCTACAATATTGATTCGCTCGACAAAAATTTCTTCAAACTCAACGGTGTCTCTCTTAAGCCCCATTAAGCCGCACAAAAAAAATACGCTCAATGCTAGTAGTACATTAATTTTGCTTTGACGACTTGATACTTGTCTTTGATTTTCCATGTTAGCTTCCTTACCTAAATAGAACCTCAAAGTTAGGAGGTAGAAGGAAAGTGTTCTAGAAGAAAGCTGTGAACAGGGGGAGAACCCAAATAAACAGGGGGAAAAGCCAAATAAGATATGCTCACGAGACCTTTATGCAACATCCAGAGAGTTGCTTTTGAGATATGTACAGTCAGCTAACAATAGCAATCATCGTATATAGATAGTGACTTTGGGAGTACAGCATATAATGAGCCCCTATACTTGCTACCTCCCTCAAACTAGACTTATGTTCCACTAAAGCCCTTATAGATCACCATTGACGCCTATCAGTAGGTTAAACAGTTTGGACAAGATTCAGAATTGGCGCATAATAACTCATATTAGCTACACTCGACCCCCAAGAAAGCGTTGTCTGTCGTAGCCGACCGTCTTAAATTTATGATTGTGAATTCTCTATGAACACCCCTGATTTGAATGATATTGCCACCTTGAGCTGTGAAGATCGCTACGAGTATTTTCTGAGCATAGCCGGAGAAGAGCGGGAGATCTGGATACTGATCGATAGCCAAAATTGCTTTCTTAAAATACACACCGATGAAGATGGTGGCTTTGAATATCTGCCAGTATGGCCAAGCGCTGAATTTGCCCAAGCCTATGCCGAGAATGAAACGGGCCTCACCCCTAAAAGCATTCCCTTACCACAGTTTTTAAAGAAGTGGCTTTCTGGCTTAAAAGGTGACGACATTGAAATAGGTGTGTTTCCTGCGCCGGATAAAAGCGTATGGATTACTAGCTCAGAGGAACTAGAGATCGATCTACGGGAAGAGCTGAACAACTTCTAAATAGGCTATTCACGTTGAAGCTATCGCTTCAAAAATCCGACAAAGAAAGTTCAGCTCTATTGAATAAAAGTAAGATAACAGGGTAAACACCTGTTATCTTACTTGGGTAATATACAATTACAGATTCGCCGCCTGATATTTATATATACTATTCACTTGAGGCGCTGCAATGAAAACCAGGAATAAAATAAGTTTCGACGCCACCAAAAACTATAAGGAAGGGAAAGATATAAAGCCGGCCTTGCCCGCTTATAGCAGCGCAGTCGCCAGTGCAAAGCATTCGGAAAAGAAAAGCAAATAGTATCCGGTTGGATAACTTTCACGTCATCTAAATCTCCCCATAAGTCGATATCCGAACTCAAAGCAAAATCCAAAACTCTTCCTCTAGAGAGTAGGTAGATATTAACTCCCTGATCCAGAGACCACCAATCATGTAGGATAACTAACACTTTATCGAGAAATTGGTATTGAGCAACAATCTCTCTACCATAAACGGGTATAGCTCTTTGGTTGGGGCCATCAATTAATACGACTTTACTATTATCAATTGGATTAAGCTTGAAGTGATTCACCTCAGAGAGAAAAGCGTTCGTCACTATCCTACCCCCTTAAATTCCAGACCTCTAACTTTACTACAAACTTTTAATCCAAAATATAGCTCCCTGAATTAGCAGGGTATTTAAAAAATCTTAATATGTTCCCCTAATTGGGTAATGGTTATCAGGATTTCGGATAAACTCGATACCCACCAATAGCGTTTGCAAGTCAGGCCTCGCAAAAGGTGCATTGGAAATGTCGGCTATTTGCAGCCTTCCAGATTCGTTGATGACAAAAACACCCGGTTCAGCAAAGGGCCTATCTGTTTCTTCAGGGGAGCGGGGTTTTGAAATATAGAGCCCAAGCTGCTGCATTTGGGGTATTGATAAACCGTAACCGACAGTAAATCCCGGCTGAATTGCTTCCATATGCAGAGAAGCTTTTTCCTCCGTATCGGCAGAGACAACAGCCACGTCAATACCCTCCGCATGATAGCGGGGTAGTAGTACACTCAAGACACGCAAATACTTGGTACATAGTGGGCAGTGCTTACCTCGGTAAACGACTACCATTTGCCAAGGGAAACTACCTTCAAGCTTCCCCAGTACCAACTCACCTCCACCAAGTCGCTTTACTTCTATTGCAGGAAAATCGATACCAGCAGCAAGCTTTATATTGCTCATTAGCACCCCACTTGAGAATATAAGAAGAGACTTAGTCAACCAATGAATCCCACCGTTAGTATAGGAGACTCGATGAAAAAGCCCCTTATTCGTTTTCTATCAACGCTATTAGCAGCCGGACTGCTAAGTGGCTGCCCTGCTAACCACCAAAGTAACTCTTCTCCTGAAAGTCATTCCCAGCCTCTTGAGTTCTTACCTGCCCTGAAAGGGGACTACTTTAAGCTGGATTCAGCGATTATTGGGCGCCCCTACCATATCTATACTCGCCTGCCTGAGGGCTATAATCCAAACGAGGATACAACCTACCCGGTCATTTATCTCCTCGATGGGGATTCACTGTTCCCAATTTTGGCTACTAATCACCTGTTTATGCATTACGATGATTACGCCCCCGAGGCGATTATCGTAGGTATTGCTTACGGCTCATTTAAACCCGAGATCAATCATCGCAGTTTTGACTTTTCACTACCCGGTGACAGTGACACACTTACGTATGGCGGTGCAGCACAGTTTCTCAACTTTCTAGAGCGGGAGCTCTTGCCAACAGTTGAAAGCCGCTACTCGGTAGACCCTCATCAACGAGTTCTCTTCGGTCAAAGTCGAGGGGGATATTTTGTGCTTTACACAGCATTTTCTAAGCCCGACTTGTTTAAAGGATTGATAGCCAGCAATGCCACCTTCCTACCACAACAGGAATTTTTCTACAGGGAACCTGTACAAGCGACAAGAGAGGATCTGACTCTGGTAGTAACAAGTGGCTCCAAAGACATGCCAAACCTGCGCAAAGATGCACTCTCCTGGCATAAGCACTGGAAAGAACAAGAGACCACTCCCTGGCGCATTGCATTTACAACGATTCCAGGCGGTACCCATGCGGCAAATAGTACTGACAGTTACCGTTTCGGCATCCACGAGATTTTTGCAGAAGAGATCGAAATATCTCGTATGAAAGCAGAGAACAATTTGCAAGTGGTAGAGGATCACTAGAGCTAAAAACTAATAGAAGTAAATATGTGATTCCCGCAAACTAAAAAGCCCGCTTTTAAGCGGGCTTTTTTAAAACGATGAGCTAATTACTCTGTACAGGCAGCAATACGACCAGCCGTATTTTTACCGGCACCACAGTTCAGGCCATCGGGGATACCAGTGTAGTCTGGGGCCATAATACCGCCGTTACGCTGAGCGTCATGATCGGTATAAATACTCGCCAGGTTATAGGAACGCGCTGTCCCCTTGTTGTCATTATCGCAGGAGAAGATAGCGCTACCGTAAGCGATACCCAGGAAAGTCTTGTATTCCTTCAGATTTGACCACAAGTTGCGCTTAGCAGAACCAGAGCAGTTCATCTGGGAAGCCAGATTGATATAACCATCGTCCTCACCGCCCAACAGCAAAGAGCTAGCACTCTCAATACCTGGGAAACCGGCGTAGCCTCCAATGGTATACACCGGTGCAGCCAGGTTGGTGCCGACATAGTTGCGTACAGCATAGACATCATTGGTTTGCAGGTAACGTACTGCTGCGCACTCACGACCGATAAACCAATCGTTGATCAAATCTTCGATCCAGCTACCGTTACACAGTCGATCAACCCCTTCAGTACCAGTGATTGCACCACCAGTAGTAAAGATTGCCGCGATACCGCTAATGGCAGTGTCAAAGTCCACTTCAACCGCATAACTATCATTCAGGCCTGCGACATTAACGGTTTCGGTTTTCTTCTTACAGCTTTTCCAGAACCAGGAGCCAGTACAAACCTTCGAGGTTTCGGTCACAGTATTGGAATCCAGCTGGTTGTAAGCACGGTTATAGTAAGGGGACCCCGGTACGGCATTGCCTGCGAGGTACATCATCTGGGTGGCGCCCTGACTGTGGGCGATCACGTAGAAAGTGTCATCGGCAGCGCACTGGTTTTCATGCTCATAATCATCGCCTTCGCCATTGCGAATAGCGATTATCTGCCGAGCGATTTCACCCGCTGTGCCGTCATGCCAGTAGGGCATCTCGCCCTCATCGGTGGAGTTGTAGCCAACCACACCGTAATTGCCGCCGTTTACACGTAACTGTTCAATAAAGTCACTACCCGCGTATTCATCGAAGTAGGCCTCACTCCAATAATCTAAAGCCGGCTGCTCAAGATTACCCTGGGAGTTAGTACGCTGCTTGATATGGCCCTCAGTACCATGGCCATGAACCAGGATGTAGCAGTTATCCGCACTTGCTGAGGCTGATCCCAAAAGCCCCGCTATTACTAGGGAGAAGCTCGCACCCAATCGCTGATAAAGTGTCATTTTGATGTCCTTTTATTTTTGCTCGGGCTTGATCCCAATTTTATAAATTGTCTTTTTATGTTGCCGAGACTGTTTTATGGCTTGCGAAAGGTATCCGGTTAAGAAGTGCCAAGAATATGACTATTAGCGCCAAACAGAATCTTAGGGCGACAAGCAATATGACTCTGCAGTCATAAAGAGAAAGAGGCTTAGCTGAATGTGACAAAGTTCGCAAAAACTAAGAACCGCGACCACGCTCTAGGTCACAGTATTGATGAAACTAAAGGTGAGTGAGCACTTCCACAAAAAATTTTGGAGCAAGCTATCTTTTCGAAAAAATGATTTATGTAAAGAAAAGGCTGGATCGTTTAAATTTCAACCACCCCTATCGTAGCACACAAGTATCGCAGCCACTTTTCTATCGATATACCTGTGACACGTTATGCACCCTTCCCATAAAAATTGTGGCACTAAATTAAAACATACAGCAAGAATTACAAGGTATAAATATATGAGCATATCTACGGAGATAATTTTTAGAGGCTAACTACTCGGGAAATATACTACATACACTTAAAATCAAAAGATAATCATCTAGTAGTAGGTTATCCGCCGATCGAATGCATACTCATTGAACATCTACGGTAGGAAGGGAAAAATGATAGAGCCAAAAAGGTTTTGGGATAAAACTGCAGCGCGCTATGCCAAAAGCCCTATAAAAGATTTAAAAAGTTACAAGAGAAAACTGGCTATAACACAAGAATATTTTCAGGCAGACTGGTCTGTATTGGAATTCGGATGCGGCACGGGTAGCACCGCCATTCATCACTCATCCTATGTAAACAGTATAACTGCCACTGATATTTCCGAGAAGATGCTGGATATTGCCAAGCAAAAAGTAAAAAGTGCCTCTATTAAAAATATAAATTTTCAACAAGGCACCTTAGGTTCACTAAAATTCGAACCAGATAGTTTTAACGCCATCTTAGGGCTAAATATATTACATCTTCTGGAGGATATAGATGGTGCTATCGCGCGGGTTTACAATTTATTAAAACCGGGGGGCATATTTGTATCAAGTACTGCATTAATTAAGAAAAGCAATTGGCGATTCTTGATCCCAGTGATGCAACGCATAAACCTGGCCCCTTATGTCCACAAAATTGACAGACAGGAGCTTTTAGACAAGCTTACACGAGTTGGTTTTCTTATTGACCAGGAATGGCAGCCTAGTAAGGAATCAATTTTTTTGATAGCAAAAAAGTAAGTTCTTCATTCCCCATATACGCGGCCATATTTCACGAATTCCAGTAGAAAAAAGCAGGAGGGCGGTAAGGGGGAGCCCCCTTACCAAATTTATCTCCCAGTATCATTACAACAGTTCAGGAGAAAAAATTAATTAACGCTATTTGAGTGGTAAATCATCGCCTGCCAAACATTTTGCTGACCATTCACATAGTTATCGTAGGTGGGGTTTTTAATATAAGTCCAAGCTACTTTTCCATCACCTAAGTACATAGGCTCATCCAAACCACCCCATCCATAATTAGGTAACTCGATTGGCCCTTCAAGTACGTTTAGATCTGCATCGACTTCCATTACATAATAAGCTTTTGGCACTAATAACCTTTTAGAGCCGCTGTCGGCATAAATACGGTTATAGGACAAGTTATCAGAAATACACTGGAATTTTGCATACCCAAATAAGTAGCGTCCATTCTTTAAATCAATAAGTTGTGGATCACTAATTTGGCAATCATCATCCTCAACCAACCAATTAAAACCCTGGCCTTCCATACTACCGGTAGAGCTGACTTTGGCGATGCCAATACGGGTTAAAGAGCTGGAATCTAGTGCATCACCGGAATAAAGTCCCTGCCTTGTTATTGTGGAGAAACTATCATCATCTTCCCAGTAGTTATAACTCATATAAGACAGGAAACAGTTGGTAGTGTCATAGCCTGCACAATCTTCATCAAACGGACCAGCATCAGAAGAATCAACTCCAACTTCATCCTGCAGGAACCGGTCCATATCTGCATCTTCAATATATTTGGGAGAAACAATAAGTGAAAGATTTGTATCAGCATCTACAGGCACAACCGTATGTCCCCCACCATTAGATACCATCGCCGACGTTGAAGGAACAAAGTGATTGAAGCGCCCTTCTGTAGATGAGCTGGATGTTTCCATCTTTACTGCAATGGTACCCAGTTGCCCGTGTGTACTACCTATCCAGTCGTTCCAATCACTGGTGCAAATTGCTCCATAAAGCTCACTGTCCGGATTATAAAATGAGCGAATATTAACCACATGTCCATCGCCACAAGCCCAGTACCAACCACGGTTATCTGAGCTGGTCATATCGAGGGACCAATTGTCACGGTCTATCACCGTTAACCCCGCCGAGTAGTGAGAGCTCCCATTACCATCAAATACTCGTGCCGACACAGAGAAACCATAGCTGCTGCGGCCTTGGCTATCATCTTCAACACGAATCAGCTCTTGCGCACCAAGGTGGGTGCCACCATGCATCTTATTCACTACGTAGGCATCAGGAACTTCATCCAGCGATTGGCTTTCCCACTCCAATAGCCAGATTTGTTCGTTATATTTGTAACTGGCATCGCGAATATGCTGCAACAAATCGTCATAGTCACCAGAAGAGAGACTGGTAATAATGTATTCCATCTCCTCCTGCATATCAGACCCTTTAATCGTGCTGAACGAGGGAGAATCTCCAAAGTCAGTATCGGGGAAGTTTGCTTCCAGCCCGGCAAAAAAATCATCGAATGTCAGAGTCGGGTGCTCTGTAAAAAAGTCGATATACTTACCGTGATTGGTTGCCACCATAAGACCAATTTCATTGGCTATACGGGATTCAATCAAGTCAATATTGTCTTCCATTTTCATCCAGCTTGAGCCGTATTGCTCAACTAGATCTGCCTCCACATCATAGCGTTCACTGGCTTGATATTCTGTATTACACAGTACCGCCACTGTGGAACAGTTAGCGCTGACGGCTATACCGTGGGATTCGTAGCATTGATTTAAAATCGTGGCATTACCCGTTGGCTCAAAACTGGAGGTATCTGGATCATACTGCAACTCATATACAGAACCGTAAGTGGTATCCGCAGCACTGCTCCCCTCTGACAAAGTAGTAGAAACAAACATCCTGGGAGTATCGGTATCTGTAGCGCAGGTCGCCGTATAGTTCCGAATTGGAATATCAATATCCTCTTCGTCCTGCTCGCCATCAGTGCGCGCAATATAGTGGGCCATCTGGTAGACCTCACGAGCGTTGTTCATACCTTCTGGTAAAGTCACATCAATCGCAGTCAGTGAAGCAAAACCCAAGTCACTGACTTCTACATCCCCCACCACAACCGTGGTCCCTACATTATCTGAGATCGGGGTATCATCATCACCGGAAGTCCCCTGACCGCCACTTCCACTACCGCCCTGGCCACTGCCGCCATCTGTTGACGATCTGTCTGAATCCGAGGAGGAGCTGCCTCCACCACCGCCACATGCAGCCAGCAGCGCCGTCAAAGCAAGCGCTATTAATTTCTTATTAACTAGTAAACCCATCAGTTCTGCCCAACTTGTATGCCGCTAAAATTTTTAGTTATTACTTGCTGCCATTAACTAAGTTTGTATACCCAATGTGACAGCGGGCGTGAACTTTAAAGGAATGCAATCGATTGTCTGTGAGCTGGTTTTCGAAATATCCGGAGGGCGATAAGCGGTAATCCTTCGCCGATAAACGGTGCCGGGCCACCAAATGGTTGAGATATCACTGCCCAGACAGGAACTGGGCAATAGTTTGAGCACAAAGGTACTGGCTAGCTATTACAGCTGTAACAATTAGCTCCAAATTTGTAAAACCGATATAGTCTCGGTGAAATACACTGGACCAGTGCTGCACTGGAAGATCAACTCCTCCCTACATGGAAGTGTCAATATGAAAAGACTAGCCTTATTTGCTGCACTAATCATTCCCGCCCTGTCACAGGCCGCTCCTGAAATTACGGGTACTCCACAAGACTTACGCGGTCTGATATATCCGGAGTCCAGAATTGTTACCCTGCATGGCAACGCAAAAGAGACCGCTTACTCTGATCAGGCCATTGTGAATGTGATTGTCACGACTGAGGAGCCATTGTTATCAGACGCCATTGCCAGCAACAGCTCCCTGCGAAAAAACTTAACCCAAAGCTTAATCAAGGCTGGAATAGACGGATCCAAGATCAAGAATTCCAAATTCTCATCTTCTCCTCAATTTGGATGGCTGGGCAAAAACCCATCCAGCTATAAAGTGATAAATAGAGTAGCGGTAACAATAGACCAGGAAAACCATTTACAGGCAATCGCAGAACTAACTGACCAAAATAAAGAAGTAGATATAGTAAGTACCTCTTTTGAACATTCAGAAACCTCTGAATACACAAAAAAAGTACAATCCAAGGCACTGGCAAAAATTATGGCGCAAAAAGCGGATTATGAGGAGACTCTCGGTATTCAACTAATTCCAGTTAATATCCGTACAAAGAATATCGGCTTTTATGGGACGGCGGGTGCTGGTGCGGTGGAAGAGGTTGTCGTTACCGCTGCCAGGGGTAGAGCTGGAAAACTAAAAGATAGTTTTTCGGACTCCTATATCGAAACAGAAACTAGCTCATTCGACGAGGTCCAGTATGAAGCTTCACTGTCGGTGGAGTTCCAGGTTAGACCGGTACACATAACTGAGTAAACTTCGATCAAGCAGCGAGGCCGGCAGAAGCCGTGAATAGTGGTTCCTGCCAAACTGATACCCCACTTACCGACCCTGGATCCAAGCATGTCTACCCAACAGAGAAGGACAATATCTGGCTAATCTCATTCAAACTACGATTTGACTGGGACTGCCAAGTTTCAATAGCTTCCTTTAATGCTGCCCAGTCTTTCTTAGAGGAGGGAGACTTGTCGACAACCCCTTCTCGGATAAGGGCTCGAATGGTATCACTTGCAAAAACCAAAGTATCAACTCCCATTCGTCTTAAAAATACTTGGGCAGTCTTTCCGCCGAGTCGATCGCCACCTTTACGCAAGTACAGAAGATTCTCAATATAGTTGGCTGTATTCCAGCTGGAAAAATATTCTCCCAAACTTCCATGCTCATTAGATAAATACCAAAAGAAGTCTGCATTTCTCTGAATGGAGCGAGTTTTAGTCCAGTGCTTGATCATACCTTCCTGCCGCATTAGGTCATCTAATGCCTCTTCCGGCAAGTAACGACAGAACGAAACATCAAAGCCATAAAAGATTTTCTCTATATCCGGCCACTTTTTTTCAACAACCTTCCAGCTAAAACCGGCTTGGAAAACAGCCCGGGATGCCGATGACAACCACTGACTATCATGTATATCTCTCAGGAACTGCGCAGGCTTGGGCTTAACCAGCTTCGACTGAAGTCCGCCTAACCCTCCAAATCGATCAATCACAGGTGCCTCAATGGCAGCGAACTCACGCATAATTCAGACCTTCCAGTAAATCTATCTCCATTCTACGCCTATAAATAGAAATTCAAAGCATTTGGAGTTTTAGCGGAATACTAAAAAGGTGGTGCGCGTTTATCCTGCTCAAACAACACGAAAAGCCAACTGGCTCTTGAAGTTAATATTTCAGGAGGCTGAAAAAGAAAAGGACACTTCAACTGCCACAATAAATAAAGGGGAGCTAGCTCCCCTTTATTTACATGACACTTAAGTAGAGATATAAAAAATAATTAGCCGCCCATAATCAGGCCTATATCTTTAAAATAAGCATAACCTATTTATTACTTAACCTTCTTATCAGACTCTCCATTTTTATACCCAAGTAAATCGAGGTAAAATGCATACTGTAAAGCGGTCTCCTTATAACGACGGAAACGACCCGAAGAGCCACCGTGACCTGCTTTCATATTGGTATTGAATAACAACTGATTTTCATCGGTCTTCAATTCGCGTAACTTTGCCACCCATTTCATTGGCTCAAAGTATTGCACCTGGGAGTCATGTAGCCCAGTGGTTACCAACATATTTGGGTAATCCTGAGCTTTCACCTGGTCATAGGGAGAATAGGAAAGCATATATTCATAACTATCCTTATTATTAGGATTGCCCCACTCGTCATACTCATTAACAGTCAGGGGAATTGACTCATCCAGCATGGTAGTTACCACATCAACAAATGGCACCGCCGCAGTAACACCCCGGTACAAACCCGGTTCCATATTGACTACCGCGCCCATCAACAGCCCCCCGGCACTACCACCTGAAGCAAAGATCTTATCAGAGGCGCCATATTTTAATTTCCCCAACGCCTTGGTAACGTCGATAAAATCAGTGAAAGTATTCTTTTTATTGAACATCTTTCCATCTTCGTACCAGGCACGCCCCAACTTTTGGCCGCCACGAATATGGGCAATAGCAAATACAAAACCTCGGTCAAGCAAGGATACCACTGAAGAGCGGAACCAGGGGTCAACGGTACTACCGTATGAGCCATAGGCATATTGCAGTAATGGATTAGAGCCGTCTTTCTTAAATTTATCCTTACGATAAACCAAAGATACCGGCACCTTAACACCATCTCGTGCCGCTACCAGGATACCCTCGCTCTGATAGTGCTCTGGGTCAAAACCACCCAGAACTTTGTCTTGCTTAAGCAATTCCAATTCGCCACTATCCAGCTTGGCTTCATAAACACTATTTGGTGTCGTTAAACTCGAATAAGATACTCGAACACTCTCTGAGTCCAAGTTTGGATTTGAACTCAAGCCCAGTCTGTATACTGGATCATTAAAACCGACTTGAAGGTCCTTATTATTCTCTAAATTGATAATTCGGAGGCCCGTTTGCCCCGCTTTTCGTTCTATTACTGCTAGATGATGATCAAATAAAGTGAAATCTTCCAACAAAACTTTACTACTATGAGGTATGACTTCCTGCCAATTAGATTTATCCGCTGCATCCTCCATGGCAACCTTCATAAGGCGGAAGTTTTCAGCTTGCCAGTTAGTCATGATATAAAAATCATTCCCTAACTTTAGCGCTGAATACTCATGATCCTCTTCCCGGGGGTATAAGGGAGCAAAATCCGCGAGAGGGGTGTTTGCATCCAGAATTGACTGGCCACTGCTAGTTGTAGAACTGTGGTGAATACGTATCAGCTCTCCATCCCGGGATTTGGAAATCCACGTATAGAAAGCCTTATCCATTTCTTCGTAAACAACAACATCTTCACTCTGTGGCGTGCCCAACTTATGGCGCATTACCTGATAGCCGAGCAGAGTTTGATGGTCTTTATTGATATAGAAGACAGTTTGGTTATCGTTTGCCCAAACCGCAACTGGTGAAGCATTTTCCAATTTATCTGGCAGCATCTCACCGGTCTTTAAGTTCTTGAAGCGAATCGTGTAAACACGGCGCCCAACGCTATCTTCAGGATATGCTACCAATTGATTACTGGGAGAAACGGCTAGGCGCCCTACACTAAAGTAGCCGTGGCCTTCAGCCAGTGCATTCACATCCAGCATAACCTCTTCATCTGCTTCCTGGGTACCTTTACGTCGCGCGTGGATCGCGTATTCTTTCTCGGGAAGATAGCGGCTGTAATACCAATAACCATTATAATAAACAGGGACCGTTGATTTATCTTTCTCCAGACGGCCAGTCATTTCCTCAAAGAGTAATTCCTGTAACTCTTTGGTGTGGTGCATTACCGAATCGGTATAAGCATTTTCTGCTTCCAGATGAGCAATAACATCTGGCGCCTTACGTTCATCGTCGCGCATCCAGTAGTAATTATCGATACGCTCATGGCCATGCATAACCATTTTATGAGGTACTTTCTTGGCTACAGGGGCGGAAGCCTGTTCGCTAAACAAGGTTTTGTCCTCTGCTACTTGGTTATTTTCTGTCTCGCCACACCCTACTAAACCAAGGGTGAGCAACAGTGTTGCTGTGGTTTTATTCATAGAACCCTATCTCTCCTACCTATTTTTCTTTGTTCCATTGATATTTTATTGTCTGAATTTGATCCTCAGAGACTCAATCAGCGTGGGAATTCCAAAGCCCAACCTTTAAATACATATTCTAACAACTATTTAAGCCCTACTTTTATGGCCTTGGCGAACACTAACCAGCCAGGATCAACCAACTCATCCCCGCTATTATCAGCGATGCCGTCACACTAAGTATTGCGCCCTCTCGAACCATATCCTGTATACGTACTTTACCGGTTCCATACGCAATCGCATTAGGCGCCGTAGCTACAGGCAGCATAAATGCGCAACTGGCACTCATCGCCGCAGGTATCATCAGCACCATGGGCTCAAAACCCGCCGAAGTGGCGGCTACAGCTAAAATTGGCATAAGTAGAGTTGCCGTAGCTGTATTGCTGGTTATCTCTGTCAAGAAGGTCACACTAAGGCATAGAATGACCAACAACAACCACAGTGGCATCGCCGTCAGGAAAGAAAGACCGTTGCCGAGCATATCGCTCAGTCCGGAACTGGAGAAACCTTTTGCTAGTGCTATACCTCCGGCAAAAAGTAACAACATTCCCCAGGGGATCGTCTCTGCCGTCTGCCAATCGAGCAGACGGCCTCCCTTACCGTTAGGTACTAGAAACATAGCGACAACGGCTGCTAGAGCCACGGTTCCATCACCGGCAGCATCAATACCTATCAATTCGCTCCAACCGCCAAACGGTGCATTGCGAGTAACCCATAGGAGAATTGCCACACCGAAAACCATTAAGGTTCGCTTTTCCTCTTGCCTCCACTCTCCCACTTGAGGGGGCTCAATGTCATTTTTCAGATGCACATGACGGGTCAGCCAGAGGGCCATTATAGGCAGTGTCACCAAAGCAACTGGGACTCCTATTTTCATCCAGCCCAGGAAGCTAAACTCTCGTCCGGTTACTTCCTCGTATATTCCCATAAAAATCACATTGGGCGGCGTGCCCAAAGGAGTACCTACCCCACCCAGACTTGCGGCATAGGCAATACCCAGGATCAGGGCAATACTTAAGCGTTCGTTGTCGATCTTACTGAGAATCGCCAGGGCTATAGGCAGCATCATCAATGTGGTAGCGGTATTGGAAATCCACATGCTCAGGAAGCCTGCCGCCAACATAAATCCGAGCACCAGCCTGCGGCCGCTGGAGACCCCCACAATACGCAACATGTACAGGGCAAGACGCTCGTGAGCCCCACTTTTCTCCAGGGCCTTGGACAAAATAAAGGCCCCCATCAGTAACAGAATGACATGACTTCCCAAGGAAGCTGCCACCTCCCGATGATCCGCTACTCCAAATAGAGGCAAGAGGACAAAAGGCACCAGTGACGTTGCGGGGATTGGAAGTGCTTCCGTTATCCACCAGATCACTGTTAACAAGGTAATTGCAGCAGTTACTGCCGGTAGATACTGCATTCCCAGCGCTGATAAAAAGAAATAGAAGGCCACAGCAAAAAGAGGCCCCAAAACTATAAAGCGCTGTCGCGCGATTGACATACCTGCCCCCAACTACTCAAGGGTTTATTTTTTTAGTTTGAATCTTAGGAAGGGTGTAAACCCCTCGGTCAAGATGGACAATAAAAATACAAGAAACTTACCCTTTTGCGCAGACCTATAACCAAGAAATTATTCAAAATTCAAAGCACCCACATCTTCTCTTATCCTTACCACCATCCAAAGTTGGCGCTCACTTACTAGTAGATCCTTACTAAAACAAGGTTAATAACTTTCAGCTGAGGCGGTACAAGTGTAAAATAAGCAGATTGGTACAAACTACTTAAACTCTGCTGTATGTCCCATTTGAATGCAGAGATATCGCGAATCTATGACCAATCGTTAGTTTTCTTTTATAGAGGTACCCCTTGAGACGCATCACTCCCCTATCCCTGTCCATTCTCGCATTGGCATCAGGTGCCAACACTTACGCTTCAGAAAAACCCTTTTATGCCAAAGCTACACTGGGCTATATGAGCTTTGATACCAGAGCCCGCTATACAGAGAGTGAAGACCTTAATTCAACTGGATATAGCTTTACTCTTGGCTATCGCATAAATAACTATTTAGCTGTCGAAGGTGGGATGGTGGATTTGGGAGAGATTCGCCAGGAGTATAAAGGTGATGGGGAGTTCTATTATTCGGACTATTACCAAGGCCAGGATGTAAATGTAGTTGATAGCTATACTTACGATTCGAACATTAAAACTGACTATAAATCCTACAGCCTGGGACTTGCTCTCACCCAAAAATTCCAGCAAAACTTCAATGCAATTGTTCGCTTAGGTGTACACCAGTGGTGCGCGAATAAAAGCGGGCAAAGACAAATTACAGGCACTCGTAGCTACTACGAAAACGGCGGTATTTATGATGTCTATATGACGTCGGAACCCTACGAAATCAGCTACAACCCAGATAGCGCCACAGACGGCTCAGACCTCTACTATGGTGCTGAGATATCCTGGTCTACCGGCACTTGGGATATTGGCCTTGAACACACCATCTATGAAGTCGAGGATGAAAAGGCCGACTTTACTGCACTGGGAGTAACTTACAACTTCTAGCCCGGGTTGTAAGGCCCTAGCTGTAGGTAATCACTTACATTTAGGGCCTGCTTTGGAACATCTAGAGCCACCCCCGTAGTCCAAACTTTCGAATCTGGTCATCTCCCCTGTACATCTCGCTGGCATCCGTCAAACTATCGCCCACAATAGCTAGAAGTAGAATGAGGGCGGAAAGGAATCATGAGCACTATACCCAATACCGTGGAAGTCCTGGAGAAGCTCCGCTGGAATGCTCACCTGTGCAAACACAGCCACTTTCGAGCCTCTATGAAGGGGCGCAATTTGCATGTGCTTTGCGGGGTGCCCATCGTTGTCGTCAACTTATTCCTCGGTTCGCTTTTCTTCTCCTTGATCAATGCGGAGCTGCCTGATTGGACCAAGTGGAGTGGTGCGGCGCTGGCCCTGCTGGCCGCGCTATTGGGCGGTGTGCAAACTTTCTTCAATTTTAAAAAGAACTATGAGGGACACCGGCAGGTAGGCAACGAGTACCTTGCAATCGCCAGGGAGTGCGAGCGGCTGATCGCCCTTTACTTCGACGATATCCTGGATCTTGAACATCTATCCAAGAAGATCTCAGAACTGAATACACGCTACAGCGAAATCAACCAGCGAGCGGAAGAGTTTATTGTGTCAGATAAGGTATACAGGCAAGCGGTGCATATCCAGAATCAAAAGGCCAACCGAGAACCCTCTCTGGTAGAGCAGATGCGTAATCGCCAGGCTGCTGCGCAAAGAGTCGCCGAGGAGGCTCTCGAAATCGCAGAGAGCAGCCACTAACTCCCCCATCAATACCGCAGTACTTTCCTGGGGAAGTTGTGACTTCCCCACTTCCTATAGTAACAAACCGAAAAATGCAGACAGATCACAGTAGTCATCAACCCAGCACAGACACTTACCCATTATGCTATTTAGCCACCGATATTGGTACACCGAGCAATGTCGGCGGCCTATTTCGTATCGCCGATGCACTCGGCGTAGAGAAAATTTATTTAACTGGTGAAAGCCTGGTTCCACCTAATTCCAAAATTCGGAAAGTTTCCCGGTCTACAGAAAAGTACGTTCCCTACGAATATCACTCATCTGCAGTCAATATCGCGCAAACCTTAAAAAATAAGGGCTATCGATTAATTTGCCTGGAGATTGCCTCAAATAGCGTCGAACTCAAAGATACCCCCATTTCCAAAGGGAATAAAATATGTTTGGTATTGGGTTCTGAAAAGGATGGGGTCAACCCCGAACTTCTGGAGCTGGCAGATGCTGTGGTACACATACCTATGCAGGGTATCAATTCCTCAATGAATGTTACTTCCGCCTGTGCTATAGCGACCTATGCTTTGCTGGAAAAAATTTAGTCGGGCACTTTGACCATTATGTTTTTCTGATTAACATAGTCGGGATCACCGCCCAACCTTTTATTGCAGTTCAATCCATTAATTGCCTGGATCTCCGCATTGCTCAAATTAAAATCAGATAATAAGAAGTTATTGCGAATGTGATCCAGGCTTTCCGCCTTGGGAATAACTATGCGATGCTGCTGGATATTCCACTTAAGGATAACCTGCCCCGAAGTCACCCCGTGATTTTTCGCAATATCCACAATTACTGGATCTATGAGAGGTTTTTCATGAGCCTCGACACCGCTCCATGTAGATCCCGACCCCAAAGGAGACCAGCTGCAAATCGCAATTTTATGGAACTGGCAATAATCTACTAAAGGCTGCTGAGTGAAATAGGGATGCAGTTCAATTTGATTACAAACAGGGCGCACTTCCGAGAAAGTCGCCAGTTGTTCAATATCAGATTTACGAAAGTTTGACACCCCCAGGGCCCGCACTTTTTTCTGCTGGTAAAGCGCCTCCATTGCACCCCAGGTCTCCCGGGTATAGGCCGGCATGGGCCAATGGATCAGATATAGGTCCAGGTATTCCAGCTGCAAACGCTCCAGGCTACGGGCAAATGCATCGTGAGTTTTATTGGTTCCCTGCTCCGTATCCCAAACTTTACTGGTAATAAAAAGCTCTTCCCTCGCTAGTCCGGACTCTTTGATCGCTCTTCCCAGCGCTCGCTCATTTCCGTAGACCGATCCTGTGTCAAAATGACGATATCCCACAGACATGGCTTTCAAAATAACTTCTGTTACATACTCATCATCCTGCTGCCAGCTGCCAATCGCAGCCATTCCCATGCCGAGCTGAGGTATCTCAACACCGTTATTCAATTCGAGAAAATACATAATCAATATCCTTTCAGACTACTGAGCGGTAAATCAGCAAGGACCAAGAGAGAATATAACCGGAGTCACATTTATTTCGCTGAGTGTAGGCCGAACAGAAGTCAACGCGTAGAAAACAGCGAACACACGCCAACTCCTGACTGCTAATCACTCACCACGCAATAAAAAGAAACTAATTTTCTAAGTTCAGTGAATATAAGCGATTATTTTGGAGGAAGTGAACCCGCAAATACCGCTCCACGACTGACCCAGTTATCCAAATCCTCTGCGACAGCATCTTCTTCCACATACACCATGCCTTTTAAGGGGCGCCCGGTGTAATCCATAGGCCGGGTATAGCGTTCGGCCAACGCAGTTTGATACTCATCAGGCCCAACCCGGACCATCAACTCCTCTCCAACAACCCCACAGGCCATATTGCCATTCAACATAAAAGCGAGACCTCCAAACATCTGCTTTTCACTGAGGCCTTCATTTCCCTGAAGTAATTTGCGCACTTTTTCAGCCAGAGTTTCGCTGTACGCCATAGTTTTCTCCTTAATCACTTTTACCAGGCAGGAATACCCCCTCAGAAACTGCTTTTTTCTGAAAAGGTTAAAAACGATGAAATTTGAAAAGAATCGAACGGAATTAAATGTGAACCCTAATCCCAGCAAGACATTGGATGGAGCAATGAGCAAGTAAACTGCAAATACAACAGATAACTGCACCATAGCGAAAACGTTATTTCGAATAATCGTTTAAGTATAGCAGTAGCTGAAGTTTCTACTTTAAGGAAGGGAAAAAATACGCCAAGAAATGAAAGGGCTGAAAAATATTACAGAAATATTTCTATTTTTACTAAAGATTGTGGTGACCTGAAACGGCCACCACAATCTTTACGCGTACCTCGGCAGGCAAAAACCGAGGGAATGACTTGTCTTAGTCGACAAACACCCGCGCGTTGCGGAACAAGCGCATCCAGCCGGAATCTTCTTTCCACTCATCTGGATGCCAGCTATTGCTGACAGCCCGAGCAACACGCTCAGGATGCGGCATCATAATAGTCACGCGGCCATCCTCAGAACTCAGGGAGGTAATACCATTTACCGAGCCGTTGGGGTTGGCCGGATAAGTTTGGGTAATTTCCCCTTTGTTATTCAGGTAGCGCATCGCGATAGTGCCGGAAGCTTCACACTTCTCCAGCGCCTGCTGGTCAGCAAACTCTACGCGCCCCTCACCATGAGCAACGGCAACCGGCATGTAAGTACCCGCCATACCTTTAAACAACACGGAAGGTGAGTCTTCAATGCCTACCAGTGCGAAGCGCGCTTCATATTGCTCAGAGAGGTTGCGTACAAAGCGCGGCCAGTGATCCGCACCTGGAATCAGCTCTTTGATCACAGAGAACATCTGGCAACCGTTACACACCCCCAAGCCGAAGGTATCGTTGCGATTGAAGAAGCCCTCAAACTGATCGCGGGCACGATCGTTAAACAGGATGGTTTTAGCCCACCCCTCACCGGCACCCAGTACGTCGCCGTAAGAGAAGCCACCACAGCCCACCAAACCTTTGAATTCATCCAACGCTACACGGCCAGATAGGATGTCACTCATATGTACGTCGACAGCGTTAAAGCCAGCTCGGTGGAAAGAGTGCGCCATTTCCACTTGGCTATTCACACCCTGCTCTCGCAGTACAGCAACTTTCGGGCGAACATCTTTAGCGATATAGGGTGCGCTGATATCGTCGTTGATATCGAAAGTGAGGTTTACTGTCAGGCCCGGGTCTTCTTTGGCAATTGCAGCAAATTCCTGCTCGGCGCACTCGGCGTTATCGCGCAGGGATTGGATACGGAAGCTGGTTTCCGACCAGATCTGCTGCAATTCAGCACGGGAGCGCTTGAAGATTTCAACACCGTTATTGGTGATGCACAGGTGTTCGTTATTGTTCAGGTAACCGATCTTGTGGGTGGGTACACCCACAGCGGCAAAGCGCTGTACCAGCATATCCGCTTCACAGGCGGGAACCTGCAATACCGCACCCAGCTCTTCACTGAACAGCGCCGCAATCGGGTCTTCACCCAGTTCGTAGATTTCCACATCCATACCCACGCGGCCGGCAAAGCCCATTTCCGCCAGGGTTGTAAATAGACCGCCGTCAGCGCGGTCGTGGTAGGCCATGATCAGGTCTTCATTCAGAGCCTGCTGTACCACCTCGAAGAAACCTTTCAGCTTCTTGGCATCGTCCAGGTCTGCGGGCTTGTCACCCAGCTCGTTGTATACCTGCGCCAGACAGGAGCCGCCCAAGCGATTTTTGCCGGCACCCAGATCGATAAACAGTAACTCACTCTCACCTTTATCGGTGCGCAGCTGCGGTGTCACTGTCTTGCGGACATCAGTTACCGGAGTAAAGGCAGAAATTACCAGAGACAGCGGTGCAGTAACCGATTTCTGCTCGCCCTCTTCCTCCCAGGCAGTGCGCATAGACATGGAGTCTTTGCCCACCGGGATGGTAATGCCCAATTCAGGACACAACTCCATACCCACCGCTTCTACGGTTCGATAAAGTTTTTCCTCTTCACCCGGATGGCCCGCTGCACACATCCAGTTAGCGGAGAGTTTGATATCGGACAGTTGCTTCACTGGGGTACAGGCGATATTGGTAATTGCCTCACCCACTGCCAGGCGGCCCGAGGCCGGTGCATCCAGCAATGCCACCGGGGTGCGCTCACCCATAGACATGGCTTCGCCGGCGTAGCTGTCATAGGCAACGGTAGTTACCGCGCAATCGGCCACCGGCACCTGCCAGGGACCGACCATCTGATCGCGGGAAACCTGACCGGTTACAGTGCGGTCACCGATAGTGATCAGGAAGCTCTTGCTAGCAACTGTGGGCAGGCGCAGCACCCGCTCAGCCGCTTCATTCAGGTCGATATCTACTGTGGAAAATGCCTTACTTTCCACCTGGCGAGTTTCTGCTTCACGGTGCATGCGCGGCGGCTTGCCGAACAACACCGACATCGGCAGGTCTACAGGCTTGGATTCAAACTTCTTGTCATTTAACAGCAAGTGCTTGTCTTCGGTAGCTTCACCGACAACGGCGTAAGGCGCGCGCTCACGCTCACAGATTTGCTCGAAGCGCTCCAGGTCTTCCGGCATAACCGCCAATACATAGCGTTCCTGGGATTCGTTACACCAGATTTCCAGCGGGCTCATACCCGGCTCATCACAGGGCACATTGCGCAGTTCAAAATTACCGCCGGTACCGCCATCTTTCACCAACTCGGGGAAAGCATTGGACAAACCGCCCGCACCCACATCGTGGATAAAGGCAATGGGGTTGCTCTCACCCAACTGCCAGCACTGGTCGATCACCTCTTGGCAGCGACGCTCGATTTCCGGGTTTTGGCGCTGTACTGAAGCGAAATCCAGATCTTCAGAGCTGGAGCCGCTGGCCATACTGGAGGCTGCACCACCACCGAGGCCAATCAACATCGCCGGGCCACCCAGCACTACCAGTTTGGCGCCAGGGGAAAACTCGGGCTTGTCTACATGCTCTTCGCGGATATTGCCGTAACCACCAGCCAACATGATCGGCTTGTGATAGCCGCGGCGCTCGCCATCGAAATTTTCTTCAAAGGTACGGAAGTAACCGCAGATATTCGGGCGGCCAAACTCATTGTTAAATGCTGCACCACCGATCGGGCCTTCGATCATAATATCCAGAGCGGTAACAATACGCTCAGGCTTGCCATAGTTGGCTTCCCAAGGCTGCTCCCAGCCGGGAATACGCAAGTTGGAAACCGTAAAACCGGTCAGGCCCACTTTTGGTTTGGAGCCACGGCCAACTGCACCTTCATCACGAATTTCACCACCGGCCCCGGTACCAGCACCGGAGAAAGGAGCAATCGCGGTAGGGTGATTGTGGGTTTCCACTTTCATCAGCAGATGAATGGCTTCAGTGCTGAAACCGTATTCCTTGCTGTCAGGATCCGGGTAGAAACGCCCCGCTTCGCTACCAGTAACGACGGCTGCATTATCCGCATAGGCGGACAACACATTGCCCCCCCCCTTCTGGTAGGTATTCTTGATCATGCCGAACAGGGAGTGCGGCATTTCTTCGCCGTCGATGGTCCAGGAGGCATTGAAGATCTTGTGGCGGCAGTGCTCGGAGTTTGCCTGGGCAAACATCATCAGCTCTACATCTGTGGGATTGCGCTCCAGCTCTTGAAAGCTGGTGAGCAGGTAATCAATCTCATCTTCGGCCAAGGCCAAGCCCAAGGTAACATTGGCATCTTCCAGAGCTTCGCGACCGCCCTCGAGAATATCCACACCGCGCAACGGGCGCGGCGCTTCTTCCACAAATAATTGCTCAGCTTGAGCAAAATCGGTGAATACCGCTTCAACCATACGATCGTGTAAGCGGGAGGCCAGCACAAGGCGTTCAGCTTCGGTTAACTCGACACCAGTAACGTAGTAGGCGATGCCACGCTCCAGGCGATGAACTTTGTTCAGGCCAGTGTTATGCGCAATATCAGTAGCCTTGGAAGACCAGGGAGAAATTGTGCCCGGACGCGGCACTACCAGGATCAACTCGCCTTTCGGCTCGTGTTTTTCCTCGGTTGGGCCGTATTGGAGCAACCGCTCCAGCAGGGCCATCTCCTGGTTATCCAGTGAGTCGCTGTCTGCAAAGTGAACGAACTCAGCGTAGAGATCGTCGATGGTTGGTTGCAGCGCGCGCAGTTGATTGAGCAGGTTTTTATGGCGGAATTTCGACAGTGCAGGAGCACCACGCAGAACTAACATTGCGGGAGATAGCCTCTTGTCTAAATGAGAAAGATTGCGCGAATGGGATTTCGCACAAGGCCCCGGAAATTTGAGAGGCGCAATTGTACCTGAAGCATCGCTACTCCAACACACCCGCCCGACACTTGGGTACACATGAACTAATTAGTAACCTGAATGTTCAAAAGACCAGCAAGCTTGGCTGTAAATAAACCAACTTTGTATCAAAGTCAGGTTCACCTACCTAAGTCTGTAATGCTTTGCAAGCGCGCAGATCACAGTGTTCAAAAGACAAACTGGGCAGATTGTCGTCAAATAATGTAAAATTGGCGGACTGCGTCAAATTTTGCCCTCGTATTTGAGAGCGAAATCGACATACAGGGCCTTAGGCACAACAGCAAAAAAACCAACGGACTAGCTAAAGGGGACAGCCTATGATGATGAAAAGCCGTATGCTGCGCTACGTCCGCCGTGTGTGCAAAGGGATCGCCCTGTCCTGCTGCGCCTCCCTGCTGGTTGCCAGTAAAGCACCGAATACGCTCGAGCGTGTCAAAGCCACCGGTGAATTGGTTGTCCTGTCACAAAACGGCCCCACCACTTATTACGAAGACGCCTCCGGCAACCCGACCGGCTTTGAATACGGCATGCTGCGTGCATTTGCTGAAGAGCTGGGGGTGAAATTGGTAATTCGCGACGTGCACGATCTGGACGAAATGTTCGATCAGCTGCGCGACCCAGAGGGTGGCGCGCACTTCGCAGCTGCCGGCCTCACGGTAACTCCAGAGCGTCGCGAACAAGTCCGCTTTACCCCATCCTATTTTGAAATTCGCCAGCAGGTTATCTACCGAGTTGGCGAACAGCGGCCGCGCAAAACTAGCGATCTCGAAGGAAAAAAGGTCGCCGTCATCGCGGGCAGCGCTCACGCAGAAGAAATGAAGAAACTCTCCACCCGCTATACTGAGTTGGATTGGGAGGAAGTCTCCGACGTGGACGCCATGGAATTGGTAGAGATGGTGCAGGAAGGAAAATACAATTATGCAATTGTCGATTCCAACGCCTATGCAGTTCACCGCGGCCTTTACCCAAACACTGCGGTTGCGTTCAACCTCACCCAGTTCCAGCCGGTTTCCTGGGCCTTCCCACAAAGTGATGACGACAGCCTCTATCGCAGTGCACGCCGCTTTATGTTGCGCGCCAATACCAATGGCATGATTGCCCAGTTGCGGGAAGAATTTTTCGGCCACGTCAGCGACCTAAATGTGGGCGGCGCCAAGGCCTTTGCCAAGCGCAGCCGCGAGCGCCTGCCCCAGTGGCGCGGCACCATGCAAAAGGTTGCCGACCAATATGACCTCGACTGGCACTTACTCGCGGCCCTCAGCTACCAGGAATCCTATTGGAATCCGCGTGCCCGCTCTCGCACCGGTGTACGCGGCCTGATGATGCTGACTCTGAACACCGCAAAAGATCTCGGTGTAAACCGCCTAAACCCCGAAGAGAGCATTGAGGGTGGTGCCCGCTATATCGTACAAATCCGCAACAAACTGCCGGATCGCATTCGCGAGCCCGACAGAACCTGGATGGCCCTGGCTGCCTACAACGTAGGCTATGGCCACCTTGAGGATGCCCGGGTACTGACAGAACGAATGGGCGGCAATCCAGATCTTTGGCCCGATGTGCGCGAACACCTGCCCCTTCTGGCCAAGCGTCAGTATTACAAGACCACCAAACACGGCTATGCCCGAGGCTGGGAACCGGTGACTTATGTACAGAATATCCGCCACTATCAAGCCCTTCTGAGCTGGAGTAGCCGCATTGAGGAACAACGACTGGCCGCAGCCAATGATGAAAACGGCGGGATCCTTGCTGAGAACAGCGCAGTGAATTCCGAAGCCAGCGCCGCCCCCGCTCTCTAATCCCCCTCTAGGCCAGCTTAGCCTGGCCGAAGAAAGCCCCAAATATCTCCACCTTAATCTATATTCATCTGGTCCCGATTGGAGTGCCTGAGCGATGGATAATCCAGATACGGTAAGAGAGATCGAGCAGTTTATTGACTACCTCGTGCAGGCCGGGGTGTACTGCAGAGAAGACGAACTGGAAAGTGTCTACCACCGGGAAATGCAGGTCTTCATACTAGACCCTTCGGACCGGGTCACGGTGGCAGACAAAACGGCCTTCATCAATATGTTTAAAGCCAAGCGTGACGCGGGTGAACTACCTCTCAACGACTGGAAAAAAATTCACCGCATAGTGGCAAATGAAAACAGTGCTTTAGTAATCTTCTCGCGAAAAAACAATTTGGCTGGCCAGGAGCAACTGTTAAAACTGGCGATCGATTTGGTGTATGAAGATGGGCGCTGGCAGGTCACGCGGGAAGTTATATTCCTAGAGCCAGCACTTCCTGGTTCAAGCTAGAAATACTCCTTACTCTCAATTGCTTTTAATCTGCTTCCCGAAAATCTGCCAGATTCCTCGAAAGAGCTCTAGGTAAAAACTGCAAATCCTCAGGTTCATCAATATCCGCAAGCACATCCAATTGCTGACAGCGCATATCACATTCCAGTAATCGCTCCAGGGTTTGCTGGGCAACGACTTCAGTACTCCAACATATATCTTCAAACAAGCGAGAATGCAGGTACTTCAAGCCCAACAGGGTGTAGCCACCATCATTTGCGGGATACATAACAGAGTCCGTGTGCACTAGCGCCACAGCTGCGGCTCTGAGCCTTTCTGCATTTAATGTCGGGCAATCTGTCCCCATCAAAAAGAGCCCCTGGCCAGCGGCGTAGGAACTTTTTGCAGCCCGCCACAAGCGCTGACCGAGATCACCATCTGACTGGCCGTAAAGCTTTACCCCCTGAGGCAATTTAAACTCCTGCCAGAAAGGATGCCGGGAGTTAGGCGCAACATGCAGCTCGACAGGGCCCAGATCCGCCTTCACCGCTTCTGCCAATGTATCCTGCAATAACTGTAATGCGAGAGCCGCTGCGCCCTTCTCTCCCAAAGTAGGAATTAGCCGAGTTTTTGCATACCCTGGCAACGGAACCTTAGCCATCACTACAAGACGCATGGGCGGCAATAGAAAACTACTCATAACGCTTTGCCAAACTCTCTGCTGATACGCCCCGCCAGTAATCAAAACGCAATCGCCACATCAATAAAATAGTTCTCAATACGCCGTACTTTTCCCAGCGACGCCCTGAGGTTTCTACTTTTTCCCGAGAACAATAGGGCCAGTAATAACTGCGCAAACGACGACTCAGTTCAATATCTTCCATCAACGGCTGCGCAGGGAATCCACCGATAGCTTCGAACAAACCACGGCGCACAAAAATAGCCTGATCCCCTGTAGCAATACCACTAAATCGAGAGCGTAAATTAACTAGAGTCGCAATCAAGGGAAACCAAAAACTGTGTCCGACAATTTGAATATTAAAACGCCCCCAGTGGGCATTCTCCTTTTCGAGGTTTGTGATGGACTTGAGGGCATCTGCGGGTAGACGGCTATCGGCATGCAAAAACACTAACCACTGACCTTTAGCCATTAACGCACCGGTATTCATCTGAACCGCCCTACCCCGAGTGGCGTGGACCAACTGCAAACCAGACTGCTCTAGGATCTCAACACTACCATCGGTACTGCCGCCGTCTACGACAATAACCTCACAATCTTCCTGCACGTTCAATTGCTGCAAGTGCTCCAGTAAAGAGGCTATTTGTTCCTTTTCATTTAATAGAGGGACTATCACACTGAATTGCATTAGTTGCGCCTCCAGCGGTTAAAAACCTCTAAGAAACGTAAAATAGCTGCTGGTGCGTGAGCACGTTTCCAATTGCCCGCGACAAATTTATTGGCTTCACTCATGGTCGGATAGATATGGATGGTTGAGAGAATTTTATTCAACCCCAATCCATGCTTCATCGCTAAAATAAACTCCGCAATTAGTTCTGCAGCATTTTCCCCAACAATAGAAACACCTAGTATTTTATCTTTTCCCGGCACCGTAAGGACTTTGACAAATCCTCGCCGCGCACCATCGACTATAGCTCGGTCCAAATGCTCGATATCATAGCGGGTTATCTCGTAATTCACTCCCTGCTCACTAGCAGTTTTTTCAGAAAGGCCTACAGTCGCCACTTCCGGATCGACAAATACAGCACTGGGAACCAGAGAGTAGTCTACGGCAAATTTTTTAATGTCACCGAAAAGGGCATTTACCGCTGCATACCAAGCTTGGTGTGAGGCCATATGGGTAAATTGGTATGGCCCTGCCACATCCCCAGCTGCAAGGATATGTGGATAGCGAGTTCGCAGGTAGCCATCAAGTTTCAACCTGCCATTATCCAGCAAGTCCAGGTTCTCGAGACCTTCGTCGGTTACTTTCGCCTTTCTGCCGAGAGCTAGTATCACCTCATCAAACTCGAGCTTAACCCTATCGCCCTTATTTTCTACAATGAGTATGCCTCCTTCTCGATCAGGAACACCTTCAAACTCAACAGCTTCGTGGTCTGTCAAAATTTTAACGCCATCCATAGTAAGCGCCTCAGCGACGGCCGCAGATACGTCAGCATCCAACTCCAATAATATAGTGTCGGACCTCTCCACCAGAACCACTTCCGAACCCAACCTGGCCATGGCTTGTGCCAGCTCACAACCAATAGCTCCCCCACCCAGTAATACCAGCCTGTGGGGAGGGGTTTTTAACTGAGAAAACCGCTCCCATAAAGTATCACTGGTGAGGTAATTCACTTGATCGAGCCCAGGAAAAGGCGGAACACTCGGCTCGGCGCCAGTGGCTAGTACAATAGCCCTTGCCGTTAGGGTTTTCTCCCCTCCACTATTTAATTGGGTTTTAACTGTCCAAGGATCGATAAGCTCTGCAGTTCCCTTGAGCACTTCAACCCCCAGCTCGTTATAGCGCTCCACACTATCATTGGGTTCAATAGTTTTAATCGACTCCCTGATATGTTGCATAACCCGGGGAAAATTAATTGTTGGCTCATGGAGTACAACCCCAAACTCGCCCGCACATCTTGCCCTATGGGCCTGTCGCGCACACATAATCAATGCTTTACTGGGTACACAGCCGGTATTGAGACAATCTCCCCCCATTTTACCTGATTCGATCAAAGTGACTTTTGCTTTTATCGCCGCAGAGATGTAAGCCGTAACCAGGCCCGCCGCACCACCACCAACGACAATTAAGTTACGATCAAACTTCTTAGGTTTCTGCATAATTAGATCATCCAGCCTGACGCCTGCGCTTAAGCCAGTTGAGCGCATATTTTGCAATTAAGGGAAATACACCCAAGAGAACAAAAGATAACAACAGCGGTAAAGATAAAATATCCTTGAGATTTTCCACTCTCATCAATTGAGTTCCCGCGTTTACGTAAACTATCGTACCCGCCAGCATCCCAAGCTGGCTAACCCAATAGAAAGTCCAGACTTTAATATGGGTGAGCCCCATCAGGATATTAATTAGGAAAAAAGGGAAAGCCGGCACCAATCGCAGCGCAAAAAGGTAAAATGCCCCCTCCCGCTCAATTCCCTTATTGACGACTTGAAGCCGCTCTGAGAAACGCCCCTGAATATAGTCCCGGAATAAATATCGAGCCATTAAAAAGGCCAGGGAGGCACCGATACTGGAAGCAAAAGAAACGATTACAGTACCCCAGAAAAGACCGAACAATGCGCCGGCTGCAATAGTTAGAATTGCTGCCCCGGGAAGTGATAAGCCAGTCACCAAAATATAGAAGACCAGAAACAAAAATCCGACTAAAAGCGGCGACGACATCTGCCAGCGCTTAAAGTCCTCCGCTCCATCCTTTAACTTTTCCAGGCTCAACCAGTGGTGCAGATCAAACACGTAGAAAGCCACCACCAATACAACAATGGCGGCTACCAGCAGGATTTTTTTACTCATCGTTTTCAGGTTCCATCCGCCATAACAAAAAGCTAGAGAGCCCCACCACAACTACTTCCCTGCCCGGCTGTACAACCGTAACAGTGATCTGCAACGCAAATTGCCGATCCCTTCAGATCCATCTCGATTAAATCTCGCAAATGTAATCGGCCGGGAATAGGCATATTGAGTTGTTGGTTAAAATCGCAATCAAATAGGTTTCCCTGCCAATCGACGCTAACCAAGCTACGACACATAACATCAGCGAGATTATCCTCACTGTAACTGTCTTTAAGTAGCGCCATATAATCGTGAAACTGCCCCTTGGAAACCAACATGGAACCAAAACGCTTGATTGGCATATTGGCGAGAGCGAACAAATGATTAAATTTAATGGAGAAGTGGTTTGCCAACTCTCTTCGATAGTCCGCCTCCAAAGCACTTTGCTCCGGGGGTAAAAAGGGTCCCTGGGGGTTATAAACCAAGTTAAGCTCTAAGCCACTGCCGGGCTTGCCGTAGCCCAATGCATTTAATTTTTGTAGCGCGGCAATACTCTTATCGAATACCCCTTTACCTCGTTGCTTATCAACATTATCGATTGAGTAACACGGCAGGGAGGCAACGACCTCAACCTGGTTTTCAGCGAGGAATTCTGCGGTATCTTCCTGGCCCGGCTCAAAAAGAACTGTCAGGTTGCAGCGATCTATTACATGTACTCCTCGCTCACGCGCCCCTCTTACAAGGGATCGAAAGCCCCAGTGCAATTCCGGGGCCCCACCAGTCACATCCAGCACACGGGGTTTACGGACCGTGAGAACCTCCAATAACAGCGCCAAATTTTCGTCCGACATCATCTCGGTTCGATTAGGCCCAGCATTGACGTGGCAGTGTAAACAGCGCTGATTACAACGGTAGCCAATATTGACCTGCAAGGTCTCAATGGCCCCTCGGTGCAGAGAGGGAAAGTCCGATAGCTCCAGCAGGGGTAAGGTCTCACGCATCGATATCACTGCTCCATTTCTTCAAGCTCTGGTTCTGTCGGAGCAAGCAGTGGTTTTATTACAGCTTGTGTCTCCTCAGGCATAGCTTCGAGGGGAGTCACCAGACCGCTCAACAGTGCTGTATGAGCGGAGGACTCCGGTTGCTCAGCGCCTAAAATACGTATAGCTTCCATCGCAATCTGCTGCGCGCGCGCGGCATTTTGCTGAAGATTAGCAATCGCTATCTCTGCGGTTACCGCCTCCTCACGAGGGTGCCAACAATCGTAGTCAGTAGCCATGGCCAGCGTGGCATAGGCAATTTGTGCCTCCCGGGCCAACTTGGCCTCAGGCATATTGGTCATACCGATGACCGACGCCCCCATACTGCGATACCAGTGGGACTCGGCACGGGTGGAAAACTGGGGGCCCTCGATACAGATATAACTGCCGCCCCGGTGTAACTCAATTGGCTGCTCTGCCTGGGTCAGCGTGAAAGCACGCGCCAAACTATCAGCGACAGCAGGGCATACAGGATCGGCCATGGACACATGGGCAACCGCACCATCTCCAAAAAAGGTACTTTGCCGCCGGCGAGTCATATCAATGAACTGATCGGGGATTAACATATCCAGCGGCCGTACCTCTTCCTGTAGGGAGCCCACAGCTGAGAGAGACAGGATGTAGCGCACGCCGAGCTGGCGCAGGGCATGGATATTTGCCCGATAAGGCACTTGGGAGGGGATCAGGTGATGATTGCGACCATGACGGGCCAGGAAAGCTACTGGTACACCTGCGAGCTTACCGCAGACAATGGCGTCCGAAGTCCTGCCAAAGGGAGTGTCGATATGGACCTCCTCCACCTCAGTCAGCCCCGGCATATCGTAAAGGCCACTTCCTCCAATCACCCCAATCAATGCCCTGGTCATATTCGCTCCTAAACAATTGGTTTTCGGCAGTATAGGAGTGGGGGCAAGTCGTGTATATCACCAGCTACGAGAAAGGAAAATTAGAAAAGCAGTGGCATCTATATTACCTATACCCCTGGCCGCTAAAATTTGACAGGTAAGCTAGAGTTACTCTTCAGAATTTAGATCAATAGGACGCCACGATTTACAGCTTACGATAATGAATTTTTATTCGCCACATTAAGAGCTGACAGTTAATAATCATCGACACAGAAAAGGCAATATTCTCCTAGCAAAACCCAGAAAATCCTTTTCTTAATTGATAGATATGAAATTGAATTTTAAAGAGGCCACTACAGCTCAGCCCGACACTATGTAGCAACATAAATAAGGGAGTAAAAAACTCCCTTATTTTTACTCCAATAAAAATAACCGCATCGCACCCTAGTTCTTTTGGCTACATCAAAGGCCCAGCAAAAGATCTCGGCAGCGTCTGACGATTGCCATCATAGAGATATGAAAGCATATCCAGATCCCCAGCACTGGGATTCCAGGTAGAACTATTCACCTGATTGGCCGATATTTTACAGCCTCCCTCACGAGTGTTTTTAACAATCCCCAGTGCCCTTGCCTGGTCGTCATACATCATGATGGAGTTTCCATCAAAAGCAGAATTGTGTGTTAAAAACCTGGTGAGGGTTTGCACCCGAGTTTGCTGCTGCAGGGAGTCCAGTGTGTTCTTCACTGACAGAGGGGCGTCGGCACGCATGTGTTCGTGGGCCAAACCCAGTGTATGACCGATTTCATGGGGAAGGGAGGCAATCGCTGCTCTATTAGTTTTCCAATCTACACCACAATATTGATCGGTTTTATTGGTAAACCCTACCGTCGCACTACTGCGGTCGTCCTTAATTGTAACCACTCCACGGCCTGCCGCTCCAACCTGCAGGAACTTAATCGCTGCAAATCTGAACTTTCGATAAATGCAAATTTCCCAATGAGACATAGCCTTTTTTACCGAATTAACATAACCGGAATCTAAATTGGAGGGCACATAATATTTCACCACACCATTCGGCCAAACCCCACCTACCTCTTCATTCCTATCCAAAGAAAATCCACCAAAGTCTATCTTATAGGATATTTTTCGAATATTTTTATCTATAGCTAGCCCCATGCTGACGCACCTCCTGAAAAGCTATTTTCGCTGCCATAACGAGAACCAACACTGCCGCACCAAATTCGGCAAGTCAAAATTCACCCGACAGAAATAGAAAACAAAAAGAGGGAAGAGATCACAAAAAACCTTTTCCAAACACCAAAACCAAAATCGACTCCTGCAATAAAAAATATTCAAATATTTTCAGCAAGCAACCAAAAGAACCAGGAACCACAAGAAAAGCCTTACAAAACGCAGACTTACGTGACCTATAGATAGATGTACAAAAATGAAGAGAGAATGAAAATCAACTTTCAGCGAAAAAAAGAAAACTTAACAACAGATAAAACTGTAAACACCATGAAAATGTAAAGATAGGTAAAACTATTTACTGGGGGAGCCCAGCGCAACCCTGCCTAATCTGACCCGACTTTATACAGCCATAAAAAAAGCCACCCAATGGGTGGCTTTTTTGAAAACTAAAAGTTGGCAATTACTTACCAGCCAGTAATTTCCTTCAGAGCATCGCCGATCTGAGCCAGGGAGCGCACGGTTTTAACACCAGCATCTTCCAGAGCAGCAAATTTCTCATCGGCAGTGCCTTTACCACCAGAGATGATCGCGCCCGCGTGACCCATACGCTTGCCGGGAGGAGCAGTTACACCAGCGATGTAGGAAACTACAGGCTTGGTAACATTTTCCTTGATGTAAGCAGCTGCTTCTTCTTCAGCAGTGCCACCGATCTCACCGATCATAACGATTGCTTCGGTCTGCGGATCGTTCTGGAACATTTCCAGGATATCGATGAAGTTGGAACCCGGGATGGGGTCACCACCGATGCCCACGCAGGTGGACTGGCCAAAGCCGTAGTCGGTGGTTTGCTTAACCGCTTCATAGGTCAGGGTACCGGAACGGGAAACGATGCCCACTTTACCCGGCTTGTGGATGTGACCTGGCATAATACCGATCTTGCACTCACCCGGAGTGATAACACCCGGGCAGTTCGGGCCGATCAGGCGCACGCCCAGCTCGTCGCACTTCACTTTAGCGTCGAGCATATCCAGAGTCGGAATACCTTCGGTGATACAAACAATCAGCTTGATACCAGCGTTGGCCGCTTCCAGGATGGAATCCTTACAGAAAGGCGCAGGTACGTAGATTACGGAAGCTTCAGCGCCGGTCTTCTCTACCGCTTCTTTAACGGTGTCGAATACTGGCAGGCCCAGGTGAGTCTGGCCGCCTTTACCCGGAGTTACACCACCAACCATCTTGGTGCCGTAAGCAATCGCTTGCTCGGAGTGGAAAGTACCCTGGGAGCCGGTGAAGCCCTGGCAGATTACTTTAGTGTCTTTGTTAATCAATACTGACATGATTATTTACCCTCCGCAGCTTTAACCACTTGCTGAGCCGCATCGGTCAGACTGGTAGCCGCGATAATGTTCAGGCCACTGTCGCTCAGAACCTTGGCGCCCAGATCTGCGTTGTTACCTTCCAGGCGAACAACAACCGGTACTTTAACGCCAACTTCTTTTACTGCGCCCACAACGCCTTCGGCGATCATGTCACAGCGAACGATACCACCGAAGATGTTGATCAGTACGGCTTTTACGTTCTCGTCAGACAGGATGATCTTGAACGCTTCAACAACGCGCTCTTTGGTCGCGCCGCCGCCAACGTCCAGGAAGTTAGCTGGCTTGCCGCCGTGCAGGTTTACGATGTCCATGGTACCCATGGCCAGACCAGCACCGTTTACCATGCAGCCGATGTTGCCATCGAGAGCTACGTAGTTCAGGTCGAACTTGGCAGCGTGCGCTTCACGGGAATCTTCCTGGGAAGGATCGTGCATTTCGCGCAGGTCAGCGTGGCGGTATAGCGCGTTGCTGTCGATTACCACTTTGGCGTCCAAGCAGTGCAGGTTGCCTTCGGTGGTGATTACCAGCGGGTTGATTTCCAGCAGGGCCAGATCTTTTTCCTGGAACATTTTTGCCAGGCCGAGGAAGATCTTGGTGAACTGCTTAACCTGAGTCGGGTTCAGGCCCAGTTTGAAAGCCAGCTCGCGCGCTTGGTAAGGCTGAGCGCCTACCAGCGGATCGATAGTGGCTTTCAGGATTTTTTCTGGAGTCTCTTCCGCTACTTTCTCGATCTCAACGCCGCCTTCGGTGGAAGCCATGAAAACGATACGACGGGTGGAGCGGTCAACAACAGCGCCAAGGTACAGTTCTTGGTCGATGTCAGTGCAGCTTTCAACCAGGATACGGGAAACCGGCTGGCCATTTTCGTCTGTTTGATAAGTTACCAGACGCTCGCCCAGCCACTTCTTGGCAAACTCTTCAATCTCTGCCTTGGAATCTACCAGCTTTACACCGCCAGCCTTACCGCGGCCACCAGCGTGTACCTGGGCCTTTACTACCCACTTATCACCGCCAATTTCGTCAGCCGCTGCTGCTGCCGCTGCCGGGGTTTCCGCTGCAATGCCTTTGGAAACCGGCAATCCGTATTCCGCAAACAGTTGTTTGCCCTGATACTCATGCAAGTTCATAGTCAATACCAATTCACATATAAAATGTGTTTACTAATTGCAGATCACTCTGCACCTGAAAGAGAAATTTAAAATTTCCGTCGTTGCAAATTTCAAATTCCACAAATGAAACCGGGGCGCTAATTAATCAATAATTAGTGCCCCGAAATCGAAAAATATTCTTACTTGCGCTTCTTGCGATTTACGGTGTGAATCGCATGGCCGTTCACGCCCAGCGCCGCTTCTTTCACGGCCTCGGACAGAGTCGGGTGCGCAAATACCGTCATACCGATGTCTTCAGCACTGGAGCCGAATTCCATCGCGATCGCCACTTGCTGAACCAGGTCTGCGGCAGACGGGCCAACAATATGGGCACCCAGTACGCGGTCAGTTTCCGCGTGAGCAATGATTTTCACAAAGCCCTGGGTATCGTTGGCGGCCATAGCGCGGCCGTTGATAGCAAACGGGAAGCTGCCTACGTTGTAGGGCTCGCCATCGGCCTTCACCTGCTCTTCTGTGCGGCCGACCGCAGCAATTTCCGGGTGAGTGTAAATAACGTTGGGAATAACGTCGTAGTTCATCATCGGCTTTTGGCCGGCAATGCGCTCGGCAACCACAACACCTTCTTCTGAGGCCTTGTGTGCCAGCATTGGGCCACGTACCACGTCACCAATCGCCCATACGCCCGGTGCAGAAGTCATGCACAAGTCGTTGACATAGATGAATCCACGCTCGTCCATCTTCACACCAGCATCTTCAGACAGAAGGCCTTCGGTGTAAGGGCGACGACCAACGCAAACGATCAGCTTGTCGAAAGTTTCCTGGTGCTCTTTACCATCTTTGTCCTGGTAAGTAACAACCACTTCTTCGCCTTTCACTTCGGAGCCGGTTACGCGGCAAGCGAGGCGGATATCCAGGCCCTGCTTCTTGAAGATTTTCTGGGATTCCTTGGCAACCTGTTGGTCCATGATCGCCAGGAACTTGTCCATCGCTTCAAGAACAACCACTTCGGAGCCCAGGCGGTTCCATACAGAGCCCAGCTCCAGACCGATAACACCGGCACCGATAACACCCAAACGCTTTGGAGTTTCAGCGAATTCCAGTGCACCGGTGGAATCGACAATAATTTTGTTGTCTACCGGAGCGGGCGGAATATTTACCGGTACAGAACCGGAAGCCAGAATGACATTTTCAGCTTCGTAGACGGTGCTGTTGCCTTCGTCGTCGGTTACTTCCACTTTCTTGTTCGCCAGCAGTTTGCCGGTGCCGAAAATGGAGGTCACTTTATTGGCGGTGAACAGACCTGCTACACCACCGGTCAGTTTCTTAACGATCTCGCCTTTGCGCTCGATCATCTTGCTCACATCCATCTTGACCTTGCCGACTTCAATGCCGTGCACGTCGAGAGCATCTTTGGCTTCGTGGTATTTCCAGGAGCTGTCCAGCAGTGCCTTGGAAGGAATACAGCCAACGTTCAGGCAGGTACCGCCATTTACGTATTTACCTTCCTTGTTTTTCCACTTTTCGATACAAGCCGTTTTCAAGCCCAACTGAGCGGCACGGATGGCAGCGACATAACCACCAGGACCGGAGCCAATTACGATTACGTCAAATTTTTCGGACATGATCAGTTCCAGATATTTCTAATGCAGTGTGATCGAGGGGGCCCGCAGGCCCCAAGATTTATTGTTTAAACTTCGAGCAAGATACGCGCTGGATCTTCGATCATTTCCTTGATCGCTACCAGGAAGCCAACCGCTTCCTTACCATCGATCAGACGGTGGTCATAGGACAGCGCCAGGTACATCATCGGCAGGATTTCCACCTTGCCATTTACCGCCATCGGGCGCTCCTGGATTTTGTGCATACCCAGAATTGCAGTTTGCGGTGGGTTCAGAATCGGAGTGGACAGCAGGGAACCGAATACACCACCGTTGGTGATGGTGAAGGTACCGCCAGTCATCTCTTCGATAGACAGTTTGCCATCGCGGGCGCGAACACCCAGATCGCGGATATTGTTTTCCATATCCGCCAGGCCCATGTTCTCCGCATTGCGCAGAATCGGCACAACCAGGCCTTTCGGAGAGGAAACCGCTACACCGATATCCTGGTAACCGTGGTAAACGATATCGTTGCCGTCGATAGACGCATTCACTGCGGTGTAACGCTTCAGCGCTTCTACTGCAGCTTTTACGAAGAAGCCCATAAAGCCCAGGCGAGTGCCGTTGTGGGTCTTCTCAAACAGGTCTTTGTAGTTCTTACGCAGGTCCATAATCGGCTTCATGTTCACCTCGTTAAAGGTGGTGAGCATGGCGGTGGACTGGGAAGCATCCAGCAGGCGCTCAGCGATACGCTTGCGCATACGGGTCATGGGAACACGCTTCTCTACGCGCTCACCCGGAGCAACCGCAACTTCAGCAACAGCGGCGGCAGGTGCAGCAGCGGCAGCCGGCGCAGTGCCCGCTTTCATTACGTCTTCCTTAAGAACGCGGCCACCCTTGCCAGTGCCTTCAACACCGGCCAGGTCTACGCCTTTCTCAGCAGCCATTTTCTTGGCAGATGGCATGGCAATTTTGTCGCCAGCCGCAGGAGCTGCGGCTTCGGCAGCCGGAGCTTCTGCTTTTTCTTCCGCCGGGGCAGCAGCTGCGCCAGCGCCCGCTTCAAACTTGGCAATCACTTCATTGGAGAGAACGGTATCGCCCTCACCCTTGATGATTTCAGTCAGGGCACCATCGGCAGGTGCAACAACTTCCAGCACAACTTTATCGGTTTCGATATCCACGATCAGTTCATCGCGGGACACAGCTTCACCAGGTTGTTTATGCCAGGTGGCGACAGTTCCGTCCTGAACTGATTCAGGGAAAGTTGGCGCTTTAATCTCGATCGTCATTTTTTCTGTTTCCTGAGATTGACTCTTCACTTATTACTGCCGCCGGTTATTTGACGGTCAGCGCCTCGTTGATGAACTTATTCTGTTCTTCAAGGTGCGTGGACATATAGCCCGCCGCAGGTGCTGCGGATGGGGCGCGGCCCACATATTCCAGATCCAGCTTCGGATGGGTTTCCGACAACAGGCGACGCAAGTGGTGCTGACTGGAGTACCAGGCGCCCTGGTTCATGGGCTCTTCCTGACACCAGGCAACACTCTTGATCTTCTTGAATGCGGAAACCGCTTCCACAAACTCTTCGTCCGGGAATGGGTACAGCTGCTCGATTCGTACGAACGCCACATCTTCCTGTTCGCGCTCCATACGGGCTTCCAGCAGGTGGTAGTAAACCTTGCCGGAACACAGAACCACACGCTTCACTTTGTCTGGATCTACGCCCTGGTCCTGGATCACGTTGTGGAAGCGACCTTCCGCCAGCTCTTCCAGGCTGGACGTGGCCAGCTTGTGACGCAGAATCCACTTTGGACTCATAATCACCAGAGGACGGCGCATTGGGCGCACCGCCTGGCGACGCAGCAGGTGGAAGATCTGTGCCGGGGTAGTGGCGTTACACACCTGGATATTGTGCTCCGCACACAGCTGCATAAAGCGCTCAAGACGCGCAGAGGAGTGCTCTGGGCCCTGGCCTTCGTAACCGTGCGGCAACAGCATTACCAGGCCGCACATACGGCCCCACTTGTGCTCACCGGAAGTGATGAACTGGTCGATTACAACCTGGGCACCGTTGGCGAAGTCACCAAACTGGGCTTCCCACACCACTAGGGACTTTGGTGTTGTGGTGGCGTAGCCGTATTCAAACGCCAACACCGCCTCTTCGGACAGCAGCGAGTCGTAGATATAGAAAGGCGGCTGGTCTTCAAACATATGCTGCAAAGGCACATAGCTCTGACCGTCTTTCTGGCTGTGAACCACCGCGTGGCGGTGGGAGAAGGTACCGCGACCCACATCTTCACCGGTAAAGCGGACCATAAAGCCCTCTTCCAGCAGAGTGCCGTAAGCCAGGGTTTCCGCCATGCCCCAGTTCAGAGGCAGGGCGCCACCGGCCATTTTGCGGCGGTCTTCATAAATTTTGGAGACCTGGCGCTGCATTACCACGCCGTCGGGCACGTTGGTCATGCGAGTGGCGACATCCTGCAGCTTCGGCAGCGCATAGCCGGTATCTGCAGGCACCTGCCAGTCGTGGCCCAGATAGGGGCTCCAGTCCACAAACATGGAGGAGTCCGGCTTCTTCACAAGACCGGTAGCAACGTCTTCACCGGCATCCAGCTTATCGCGGTAATCGTTGGCCAGCTTGTCTGCGGCAACCTTGTCCAGGATGCCCTCGCCCACCAGCTTCTCGGAATAGAGCGTGCGGGTAGTCTTGTGCTTGCGGATAGTCTGGTACATCAGCGGCTGGGTACCAGAGGGGTCATCGGTCTCGTTGTGGCCGCGACGACGGTAGCAGACCAGGTCGATAACGATATCTTTCTTAAATTCGTAGCGGTAGTCCACCGCCAGCAGCGCGGCCAATACGACCATTTCCGGATCGTCGCCATTTACGTGCAGCACCGGCGCATCGATCATCTTAGCGGGATCGGTGGAGTACTCGGTGGAGCGGGCATCTTCACGCTTGCTGGTGGTAAAGCCCACCTGGTTGTTCAGTACGATGTGCACAGTACCGCCGGTGTAGTAACCGCGGGTCTGGGACATCTGCAGGGTTTCCTGCACCACACCCTGGCCGGCAAAAGCTGCGTCGCCATGGATGTTGATCGGCATTACTTTCTCACCGGTCACATCTTTGCGGCGATCCTGGCGGGCGCGTACGGAACCCACTACCACGGGCGCACTGATTTCCAGGTGCGACGGGTTAAAGGCCAGGGCCAAGTGCACTTCCCCACCGGGAGTCATCACGTTGGAAGAGAAGCCCTGGTGGTACTTCACGTCACCGGAAGTATCGAGGGTCTTCTTGCCTTCAAACTCCTGGAACAGATCCGCAGGGTTTTTACCGAGGATATTGACCAGGGTATTCAGGCGGCCGCGGTGGGCCATACCGATCACCACTTCCTTCACCCCGTAGGTGCCGGAGCGACGGATCAGAGCGTCCATCATCGGGATCAGGCTCTCACCACCCTCTACACCGAAGCGCTTGGTGCCGGGGTACTTGGAGTCCAGGTGGCGCTCCAGGCCTTCAGCGGCGGAAAGGCGCTGCAGGATTTCAATCTGGATGTCGGTGCCGAAGTTGGCTTTAGACTGGCTGCGCTCAAGGCGCTGCTGGAACCACTGCTGCTCTTCCAGGTTGGAGAGATGCATGATCTCCGCACCCAGATTGCCACAGTAGGTATTCTCCAAACCCTCGACGATTTCACGCAGGGTCGCCTCTTCTTTACCGAGGAACAGGCTACCGGTATTGAAGGTGGTATCGAAATCACCCTCAGTCAGGCCGTGGTAGCTCAGTTGCAGGTCGGGCACTTGTTCGCGAGCCATCAAGCCCAGGGGGTCGAGGGTCGCTTTTTTATGGCCGCGATGGCGGTAGGAATCGATCAGTTGCAGAACTTTAATCTGCTTGCGCTCGTGCTCAATATTGGCAGAGCCGGCCGCACCGGGAGCGGCCACCGGACGCGCGCGGTGTTTGCTGAGCAGCTCAAAGTGCTGGCGAACAGCGGCGTGGGAAACATCGCTGCTGCCCTCAACGCGGGGGAGGCTATCGAAATAATTGCGCCACTCCTCGGGGACACCGTTGGGGTCGTGCAGATAGGTCTCGTAAAGCTCCTCCACGTAGGCAGCATTGCCCCCGGAGATATGGGAGCTACGCCACAGCTGCTCCATGGTACTTTCGTGCATGTTGATGCCTACCTCAATTGCAGTGTGCTTATCTTCTCTTGAGCCACTGCGCTTTCCTTTCACTCACAAAAGGGGAGGCGCACAAAGCCACCTCCCCTTTTCAGTTTTTTACCGGTTAGAACCGGCTTTTTGTCGTTTGCTTGGTACCCTACCTGGCACCGGGTTCGCAGAGCGCGAACCCCAGCGGGCCGATAACCGGCCGCAGCATCCCCTACACGGCGCGGGTCAGCAGCATATTGCGGATATGGCCGATCGCGCGCGTCGGATTCAGTCCTTTCGGGCAAACATTGACACAGTTTTGAATACCGTGACAACGGAATACGCTGAAGGGGTCATCCAGATTTGACAGGCGCTCATCAGTAGCCAGGTCGCGGCTATCTGCCAGGAAGCGGTAAGCCTGCAACAAACCAGCTGGGCCGATAAACTTGTCCGGATTCCACCAGAAAGACGGACAGGAAGTGGAACAGCAGGCGCACAGGATACACTCGTACAGACCGTCGAGCTTTTCGCGATCTTCCGGAGACTGCAGACGCTCAATGGCCGGAGCCGGGGTATCGTTTTGCAGGTACGGTTCAATCTTCTTGTACTGCTCGTAGAACTGCTCCATATCCACAACCAGGTCGCGGATAACAGGCAGGCCCGGCAGCGGACGCAGAACCAGTTTACCCTTGGGGGCAGCTTCAGACAGTGGCGTAGTGCACGCCAGACCATTGCGACCGGAAATGTTCATACCGTCGGAGCCACAAACGCCCTCACGGCAGGAACGACGGAAAGACAAGGTCTGATCTTCGGCTTTCAGCAGTTCCAGAACGTCCAACACCATCAGGTCCTTGCCCTTGGTGTCCAGTTCATAGTCCTGCATATAAGGCGCTTTGTCGGTTTCCGGGTTGTAACGGTAAATGCTTACTTTCAACATACTCTATTCCGCTCCCGAATCAGTAAGTCCGAGCTTTCGGTTCAAAGGCTTCCATAGTGTTAGGCGCGAAGTTTACTGCACGCTTGCCAACACGTTTTTCCGTGGGGAAATACATAGAGTGGCACAGCCAGTTTTCATCATCGCGCTCCTGGAAGTCCTCACGGGCGTGAGCACCGCGGCTCTCAGTGCGGGTCTCTGCAGCAACTGCAGTGGCCTCGGCAACTTCCAGTAAGTTTTGCAGCTCCAGCGCTTCAACACGGGCGGTGTTAAACGCGCGGCTCTTGTCTTCGAGGCGCACATTTTCAATACGCTCGCGCAGATCTGCAAGCTTCTTCACACCTTCGGCCATAAAGTCGCCGCGACGGAATACGCCGAAGTGGTTCTGCATCACGCCCTGCAGCTCTTTGCGCAGGTCGGCAGCCTTCTCACCCTTCTCATTGGTTTCCAGGTGATTCAAGCGAGCCATAGCGGCTTCGAGATCAGACTCGGAAGCTTCGCGGTGCTCGATACCTTCGCGCAGGGACTTCTCAATAAACAGGCCGGAAGCGCGACCGAATACCACCAGGTCCAGCAGGGAGTTACCGCCTAAGCGGTTGGCTCCGTGTACGGACACACAGGCAACTTCGCCACAGGCGTAGAAGCCATCAACAATCTGATCGTTACCCGCAGCGTCCTGGGTCAGAGCCTGACCGTGAACGTTGGTGGGAATACCACCCATCATATAGTGACAGGTAGGTACTACCGGGATCGGCACCTTAACCGGGTCGGCGTGGGCGAAGGTCTTGGACAGCTCACAGATACCGGGCAGACGGCTGTTGAGCAGCTCTTCACCCAGGTGATCAAGCTTCAGAAATACGTGATCGCCTTCCGGGCCACAGCCGCGGCCGTCGAGAATCTCGAGAACCATAGAGCGAGCCACAACGTCGCGGGAAGCGAGGTCTTTGGCGTTGGGCGCATAGCGCTCCATAAAACGCTCACCATCTTTATTGATCAGGTAGCCACCCTCACCGCGACAACCTTCGGTCACGAGTACACCGGCACCGTAAATGCCAGTGGGGTGGAACTGCCACATCTCAATATCCTGGACCGGCATGCCAGCACGCAGGGCCATACCGACACCGTCACCGGTATTGATGTGTGCGTTGGTGGTGGAAGCGAAGATACGACCGGCACCGCCGGTAGCGAATACAGTCGCTTTGGATTTGATATAAACCACTTCGCCATCTTCGATGCACATGGCGATCACACCCACAACAGCACCGTCCTGGTTCTTCACCAGGTCAATCGCAAACCATTCATTCAGGAATTCGGTTTTGTGCTTAACGTTGTTTTGATAGAGGGTGTGTAGCAGTGCATGGCCGGTACGGTCAGCAGCAGCACAAGTACGTGCAGCCTGGCCACCGCGGCCGAAATCTTTAGACTGACCGCCAAAGGGGCGCTGATAAATACGACCTTCCTCAGTACGGGAGAAAGGCAGGCCCATGTGCTCCAACTCAAATACCGCTTCGGGACCTACGGAACACATATATTCAATAGCGTCCTGGTCACCGATATAGTCGGAACCCTTAACGGTATCGTACATGTGCCAGCGCCAATCGTCGTTGGGATCTGAACTGGCAATTGCACAGGTAATGCCACCCTGGGCAGATACTGTGTGAGAACGAGTCGGGAATACCTTGGTAATAACCGCAGTTTTATAGCCGGACTGGGCCATCTGCAGGGCAGCGCGCATACCGGCACCGCCTCCACCAATTACAATCCCGTCAAATGAAATAGTACGCATGTTCGCCATTGCTTATACACCCCAAAGAATTTCAATGCCCCACACCGCGTACAACACGGCAACGGCAGCCAGAATCACTTCTACGAACAAGCGCAGAACAGTGGCTTTACCGCCCATCATCCGGTTGGTGATGTAGTCAGTTACCACGGACCAGAGGCCAATCCAGGCGTGAATAATGGTGGACAGCAAGGCAACCAGGCTGAAAACACGCATCCAGCGCTGGGCGAACAGTTCGGACCAGGCCTGGTAGCCGAAGTCTTTACTAAAAAAGATAAAACCCACTATAAAGAGGGTATAGGCGAGCAATATTACCGCAGTGACTCTCTGGTAGAGCCAATCGAAAGTACCGCTACGGCCAAAGCTTGTTACTGTTTTTACCACAACCATACTCCCGCCAGAAGAATAAGGATTACAGCCAGCACCAGCACTGACACAGCGCTGCGACGGCCGCCTTCGAGACTTTCACCTACTCCCATATCCATAAACAGATGACGAACACCTGCCAGAATGTGGTAAATAAGTGCCGCCAGCGATGCCCAGAGAATGAGCTTGGCAGGGATACTGTTAAATACCGCTGCAATTTCGGCGAATCCCTGCTCGGATTCCAAACTGACATCGAGCATCCACAGTAGTAGTGCAACAACAACGAAGAGCACTACACCGGAAATACGATGCAAAATGGAAACCACAGCGGTAGCGGGAAGCTTTATAGTGGAAATGTCTAAATTGACAGGTCTGTTTTTGTTCACAGGAAAAACACCTTGTTGCCCTGAACGACCGGGCGCCCGTTAGCTTTTCAATGGAGGGACGAGCTGCTTGCTGATTACTTTGCACTCGACCTGATGAAGCCTTATACAAAGTAGCCGTACCATGGCGCAAGCCGCGCGGATTATAGGCATTCACTAGTCAAAACACAACGAACGCCTGCGATTACGCCGGGTTCCCACCAGTATCGCGCAGTAAATCGGGAATCGCGGGATTTCCTCAGACTTTCCTGTGCATTATCTAGACAAATACTCTACGAGTATGGAGCGGAACCGGATATCCTGTCGCCAATAGACTGGTCGTCCATTCCTTTTGGTTTGACAATTTGCGGCGCGGCACTTAAGTTTGGCCCCGCTCAAAAGGCCGCTAGCTCCCGAAAACAGCGGGAAAAGGCCGGCATAAGAACATTTTTAGGAGTCCGCAATGTCCGATAAAAAAGCGCACCTCACAGTCGATGGTATCGACGGCGCCCTTGAGATGCCAGTTCGCTCCGGCACCCTCGGCCCCGATGTTATTGATGTCGGCGGTCTGACCAGTAAAGGCTTATTTACTTACGACCCGGGCTTCGTATCTACCGCCTCATGTGATTCCAAGATCACCTTTATTGATGGCGGCAAGGGCCAACTGCTGCACCGCGGCTACCCCATCGAGCAACTGGCAGAAAAATCCGATTACCTGGAAACCTGCTACCTGCTGATGAATGGCGAACTGCCCAACGCAGAAGAAAAGAAGAAGTATGTAGACACCATTATGTCTCACACCATGGTTCACGAATCCCTGGTGAGCTTCTTTAAAGGCTTCCGTTACGATGCCCACCCAATGGCGATGATGTGTGGCGTAGTCGGTGCCCTCGCTTCCTTCTATCACGACTCCCTGGATATCACTAATCCGGAGCACCGCGAGATTTCCGCCCACCGCCTGATTGCCAAGATGCCAACCCTGGCAGCGATGTGCTACAAGCACTCCCAGGGCATGCCCTTCATGTACCCGGACAATAGCCGCAGCTATTCCGAGAACTTCCTGCACATGATGTTTGGCAACCCCTGCGAGCCCAGCAAGATAGACCCGGTTGTCGCCAAGGCAATGGACATCATCTTCCTGCTACACGCAGACCACGAGCAGAATGCGTCCACCTCCACTGTTCGCCTGGCTGGCTCTTCTGGTGCCAATCCGTTCGCCTGTATTTCTTCCGGCATTGCCACTTTGTGGGGACCCGCTCACGGCGGTGCCAATGAAGCGGTATTGAACATGCTGCAGGAAATTGGCGACGAAAGCCGTATCGACGAATTCGTGAAGCGCGCCAAAGATAAGAATGACCCCTTCCGCCTGATGGGCTTTGGTCACCGCGTCTACAAGAACTTCGATCCACGCTCCCGCGTAATGCAGGGCATCTGTGATGAAGTTCTGGGTGCCATGGGAGCAGAAAATGATCCTCTGCTGAAGATCGCCAAGAAGCTGGAGAAAATCGCCCTTGAGGACGATTACTTCGTAGAGAAGAAGCTCTACCCGAACGTAGATTTCTACTCCGGCATTATTATGAAGGCTATCGGTATCCCCACCGATATGTTCACCGTAATTTTCGCCACCGGCCGTACTTCAGGCTGGATTGCACACTGGAATGAAATGATTTCCAATCCGTACAAAATTGGTCGTCCTCGCCAGCTGTATACCGGCTACCCGCAGCGCGATTATGTACCGCTCGAGCAGCGCTAAGCTCAAGCAATCAAAAAAACCCGGCTATGCCGGGTTTTTTATTAATTGAATATTTGAATTTATTTTGATTCCACTGGCGATAATCAACTACATTTCGATAAAAATTAAAAAGCAAAGGTCTGAAATGTGACACAAGTCCCACTTTGGAAATTTTGCTTTACTCGCCCCTTCCATAACAGTTAAACCAACTGTCATCCAATGTAAAATCCGCCACGCCCGCCGGGACCCAAACAGCTTTGCTTTCTTTAAGTTACCCCCAACTTCGCGGCGCTATCAGACCTAATAACAAACCTTTAAATTTACTGAGACTAAATTCATGCTTAGTTTTATTTCTGGAATGTTCCGAAGTAACAAAACAGAAGACGCGGCGGATCTTGAGGAAAAATATACTCGCAGCTCTTATGCAGGAGCTAAAGGTGCCCGCACAATCTCTTACGATCCCACTCTAATCAAAGCCCTTGAAGACGATCACCGCACTCTGATCAGTATTTTTCAGCGCATGTGGTCAGAGGGTTATGAGAAGCAGAACTACCGCCAGTTGTCGCAGCTACTGACTCAATTTAAATCTGGCTTCCAGGCCCATCTAATCAAAGAAAATGTACGTTTTTACGTATACCTGGAGCAAGCACTGGCTGGCGATGCCCACACACTGCAAGTAGTTAAAGATTTCCGCACCGATATGAATGAAATTGCAAATGCTGTTGTGCAATTTTGCAAACGCTATAACCACGAAGCCTTCACTCCTGAAATGGTTCGCGATTTCAAAATGGATTATCAGAAAATCGGTGAAGCGCTAACTCGCCGTACTGCCCTAGAAGAAAAAGAACTCTACGTCCTTTACCAACCCTCCTAAAAGCAACGTTTAGTTTTTTTATCAGGAGTAGTGAGATATTTAACCTAGGAATGCCGACAAGAAACAAATCTTTACAATAGGCATACTATTTTACAGTCCGCAGCCCACAAGGACGGGGCCGCATATTTTTTGGCCGCTCAGCGGTCACAGAGTAACTGGAAAGCACTCCCCTCCCCCCGCCAATTTTTCACAATCAAATTAAATATAAGCACCGAATTTGGGCAAGATACATTTAGCCCTCAGAAAAAACTGTGCACGCCAGTTAAATCCAGCCTTATTTTCCGACCTGACCTTACTTTACACCCAATTCTCTATCGTCATGCTCTAATCGGCACTAGACGTTTATTTAATTTTGTTTAAACATATAGGGATTAGAATTCAAAAAAACACTAAAGAGTGGGATATTAGTCTAAGAAAATTAGCAAGCCATCTGGCAGACAAATTAAAAATACAAAGACTAATAGAAAATCAAAGCAGTCGGGGGGAGGTATGACTGAGCTAGACGACACACTTGTCGAGCAATTACCAAGCGGCATCCACACTAATGATAACAGCTACCCAATTTATGTAATTATCGGTACTGGTCCGGTGGGCGTGCGTTGCGCACAAAAATTATTAGAATTCTGTGATGAAGCTCAAATTGTTATCTATGGGGCAGAAACAGAGTCTCCCTACAACCGGGTTAAACTTTCTCAATATCTATCAAGCCATGTAGAGTTGGAGGAGCTTGATAACCCTATTCTCAGTCAAAGTGACCACCGCCTGGCAGAATATATTGACCGTGAAATAGTCTCTATCGATCGCTCCCAAAAAACAGTCACCGATGCTGCAGGGAATATACAGCCTTATTCCAAACTAATAATAGCGACTGGATCAAATCCTATTATTCCGAAGATTCCGGGTGCGGACCTGCCTGGTGTTTACCCTTTTCGAAGTCTGCGTAACACCAATGATTTACTTGAGCTAAGGGAGCAGAATGCAGACATCTGTGTTATCGGTGCTGGTGCTCTGGGCCTTGAAGCTGCAACCGCGTTAAAAACACCTAAAAACAACATCACTTTACAATCCAGAGGACACTTACTCAGCGGGCTCCTGGGTGAAGAAGGAGAGGAGTTCCTAAAGTCCGCACTCACTGCACTGGGTGTAGAGTTAAAAATTTCGGACTCCCTAACATCCATTGAAGAGAGCGATAGCAAGCGCCTACTCACTTTTGAAAGTGGCGAAAAAATTCCCGTCGACGCTATCGTGTTGTGCACAGGGATTAAGCCGGAAATTAGCCTGGCCGAACAGAGCGGACTTTCAACTAAACGCGGAATCGTAGTCAATGAATGGATGCAAACTTCCGACCCGGATATTTACGCCGTAGGCGAGTGCGCTGAGTTTGACAAGAAAGTCTACCAATTGGTCCGACCGGGCTATGAACAAGCTGAAAGCTGCTGCTCACATATTCGTCGCAACCATAGCGGTAAATCTCTCTCGCAGCCCTACTCCGGCACTTATACCGATATTCAGCTGAAAATTGCCCATATTCCCTGCGGAATAATGGGAGAGGTAACCCCGGAAAACCTCAATCAGCAAGAGGGCGTTGAGAGCCATGTCTATCGCAATCGCTTTAAGGGGATCTATAGACGCTTATTTATCAAAGGCGAATACATCGTTGGGGCCATTTATATTGGCAGCTGGGATGAAGCCAATGAATTACGCCAGACCGTAGCACAGGAGCAAAAAATCTCTCTGCGCACACTGAAAGACTTTGAAAGCGAAGGGCGAGTTTTTGCCAAAAAAAGCGGCAATAGCATTAAAGATTTTCCCGATAGTTATCTGGTCTGCCAGTGCAACTCTGTCACCAAAGGGGAATTATGCAAAGCTATTTCCGCTGGGAAGCGCAATTTAAACGAATTGCAACAAGCGACAACAGCCGGGTCTGTTTGCGGTAGTTGCCGCCCGCTAATGGCTGAGCTTCTGGATGTGCCAGCTCCCAACTTGGTAATGCGACACTCCAAGGGGATATTGATAACTTCTGTTCTGTCATTAATCCTGATAGCCCTGGCTTTCCTGATGCCGCCAGCTCCAGTTTCCTCCTCAGTGCAGACTGCACTTTTTTGGGAAAAGCTCTGGTACGACAATTTTTGGAAGCAGGTTACGGGCTATACCATTCTCGCTATGTGCCTGTTTACTGCCGCTCTCAGTATCAGGAAACGTTGGAATAAACTTAGCCTTGGGCATGTCGATCACTGGCGCTATGCACACAGCGTTACAGGTTTAATCGCTCTACTTGCACTCGCTGTACATTCAGGCTTCCGCCTTGGTGAAAACCTGAATTTAGCATTGATGCTGGTATTTCTAACTGCAACCGCAACTGGTTCTCTCGTCGGCGTTTTTATGGCGCGCAACCACCATTGGACTGACCTGAAACTTCGCGAACACCGAAAATGGTGGTCCCGAGTTCACTATGCCCTGCTCTGGGCCTTACCGGTCCTTCTCGCCTACCATATTTTTGCGGTTTATTACTTCTAGATGAAATCATATCAATTTAAATTCTGGCATTACGGTGTATTGCTAACGCTGGCTATCGGCTCTGCGGTGGCATACAACCTTAACGTTGACGATAAATCTCTATTTATCAGTGGAGATGCCACGCACGGTCACCATCAAATTGAGCTGGCTTGTACTTCCTGCCATACCGATGGCTTTGCCGGTGAGGATGCTGTTCAGCAAGCTTGCCTGAATTGCCATGCGGAAGAACTGGAGCTTGTAGACGACTCACACCCCCGGCAGAAATTTTTAGATCCGCGCAATGCTGTACTTCTGGAGACTCTTGACGCCCGGCTATGTGTAAGTTGTCACACTGAGCACAAACCACAAATCACCGGAGAGATGGGAGTAACCCTGGCGGGCGACTTTTGCTTTCACTGCCACAGCGATATTGCCGAAGAGCGCAGTAGTCACAAAGACCTGGGATTTGAAACCTGCGCAAGTGCGGGCTGCCACAACTATCACGATAATGGCTCCCTCTATGAAGACTTCCTTATCGCCCATGTTGATCAACCTGATCTATTGGAAACTGCAAAGCTTCCCGCTCGTACAGCAGTTCAGTCCTGGCTAAATGAGCATTCAGATAAAGCCCCTTTAAAAGTTAGCGAAGCAGACATTAGTAGCTCTAGCCAGACTGCAGAAATCGCAACGGTCTGGGCACAGAGTATTCACGCACAAACAGAGGTGAACTGCAGCAGCTGTCACGTCGATGGGCAAATGCAATTCAGTAGTGTTGAGATTGTCGAGCAATGTGCTAGTTGCCACAGCGATCAAAAAGAATCCTTCACTCAAGGAAAACATGGAATGCGCATGTCCAACAAGCTGGAAGAGGGCTTTATCCAGCAGGTCGGCGCCATCTCCCCACAACAGGCCCGCCTTCCCATGAATACCAGCGCAACGGATGAATTGAGCTGTGTTAGTTGTCACGGGCCCCATGAAGTAAATCTGCAATTTGCCGCTGTAGAGGCTTGCCTGGGTTGCCACAGTGATGAGCACAGTCTCTCTTACAAAGAGTCCCCTCACTTCGATACCTGGAATTCAAACCCAGAGGGTGGCGTAAGCTGTGCCAGCTGCCATTTACCACGGGAAACCCATGGCGAACAGGTTGTAGTTAACCATAATCAAAATCATAACTTTCGCCCCAATGAAAAAATGATGCCCGTTTGCCTGAGCTGTCATGGAGCCGAATTCTCCCTGGCTGCCCTGGCTGACAAAACTCTGATTAACAATAATTTCAAGCATAAACCCGCAGAGAAGCATGAAACCTTCGAGCTGATCCGCGAGCGTATTGCAAGGATTACCAAAAGCAAAAACAAGCAAAATCAATCCCAATAGGAGGGGAAAATATGCGTATTGCCGCTTGTATTATCGCTGGACTGGCACTGCTCACCGGCTGTGAGAAAAACCAGGGAGTTGCTCCGGAGCGAATGGCGGATGCCATCTTTGCCGTTATCGAGGCAGACAGGGCCAACTACACCAACAAGGTTGTAAACCGCCTGCAGAACGAGGAGAAAATCCTCGACGCTGATGAGCACTGGCAAGATAAGAAATTGCTACCACTCCCCGCGCAGATGATGCGTATGGGAGCTGAGCGTGTTGCCGAAAATGAGTCTGGCTTTAACTATGCCCTGCTCTCCCTGTGGCCAATCAACAAGCAAAACAAACCGCGCACTGAGATGGAAAAAGAGGGCTTGCAGTACGTAATCGACAACCCAGGGAAAAACTTTTACGGCCGCGAAAAACTAGGTGATACCGAGTACTTCACTGCAGTATATGCGGATGTAGGTGTTTCACCTGCTTGCGTGAGCTGTCACAACGATCACGTAGACAGCCCGCGCACTGACTTTGAGCTGGGCCACACTATGGGTGGTGTTGTTATCCGAATCCCACTCTGATCAGTTAGTCAGTAGATAGCTACGTCCGACTTTCGAGTCGGGCAACTCTCTCACAAAATATTGCCGGCGGATATTAGTCGGTGAGAACTGAGTTTAGAATAATTTAAAAGAGTGGCGGCCGAATTCGTTTCGACCGCTCCCTCTTTTAAGCTGACTGGCTCTACTCCCGCTACTACCTCGCTGAAATCATTCAGACCAGTGGTTACCCGCTGTGGGCCTATTTCCGGGTCAGTCCAGTCTCCATTACGGCCCGCTTTTTCTTGGGCTTCGCTCCGCAAAGCACACCTAGGCATTACTATATTAATGTCAAAGTCCCGCAGAGCAAACCGACCAAGGTGATTGCAATACTGGGAAAACCTGCTAAAAGGTCAGCGCAGTGGATCAATAAGCCCCTGCAATCCCTCTACTTTTATCTCCAGGGCTAATGCCATCAACTGTCCTAGACGCCCCTCTGGAAACCCCTTTTTTGCGAACCAAAGCAGGTACTCCTCAGGCAAATCTATTAAAACCCGGCCCGAGTATTTTCCAAATGGCATTTTGAGTCGAGCCAGTTCTACCAAGTCTTGTTTTTCGAACACCTTAACAACCACCTAAATATCGACAAAAAAAGGGAATGAAACTCCCAATTTGGATTTGTTGCCAGTGCATGCGGACTCTACACTGGCTCCGAAATAGTCGGCCTGCGCCGATTCTTTATACCTCAACCTTCCAGTAACAGAGGTGTCTATGCGTATCAAAGCTATCAAATATCTCAGCTTGGCCGCAGTATTGACTGCAAGCCTTGGAGGTACGGGCTGCGCCAATATGAGTGATACCGACCGCCGAATCGGCACCGGCGTCGGTATAGGCGCAGTAACAGGTGCCTTGATTAGTGGCGGACGCCCCGGTGGCACTGCCGCAGGTGCGGTTATTGGTGCAGGTGCAGGCTACCTCTATGATAGGGAAAGAAAGCGCAGAGATTACTATCGTTATCGCGGTCGCTACTATCGTTATTAATTCGCTGCTGTTTTTAAGTTTTTAATCAGTATGTTGCGGATATCATTGTACTTCGATACTCGCACTACTGAGGCAGGCAGGGAAGCCGACTCCCAATTAAACTGGTTTCTATAAGACAAAATTGACACAATCCTCGCTTTCGTTTTACCACAGCATTCATAACGATATTCAGTAACCATCTCTCAGATAAAGGCATTGCGCTTGAGCAGGAGCAATAAATTTGTGCTGAGTATTTCCTTACTCCAGGAAGCATTCCCAATACCCCCTAAAACCTAAAAGTCAGACCAACGTGCATTGGGTGGCTACCTGATATAGGGTGAGAGGAAATTGAAGATAGGCTTTTCACCTGGCGGAAAACAAAGCCCTTTATGTAATAAGGGCCCTGGAGTATGAATCTTCCAGGTTTTAAATAGAAAACTGTACTTTTTCTCCCTCAAGCAAATATAAGATGAGCCTAACCTAGGGACCTTGCTACGCCCTCTCAATTTTCGCAGGAAAAGCTAGTATATTGATAAGGTCAGTCTGATTCGGGCCTGATACTAGATCTTCCAAGGTGTATTGCTCCAAACAAATAAAAAAACTTTCCATAGCCTCGGCGAACATTATCTTCAACCTACACGCAGGAGTTATGACACATTGATTATTTGTCCCAAAGCATTCTACTAACACGGTATCTTGCTCCAATAATCGAACTAACTCTCCAACATTAATGTCTTCAGGAGCTCGGCTTAGCCGAATGCCACCATATTTACCCCGGGTTGCAATCAAGTAGCCTTTGAGATTCAACTCTTGTACCACCTTCATTAGGTGGTTTTTAGATATTTGGTAGCGCTCAGCAACTTCTCTGATGGTTACTAACTCTCGATCCTGTATAGCAAGGTACATCAACACTCGCAAAGAGTAGTCAGTAAATTGCGTGATCTTCATTGGCAAAGTCCCTCATTGTGAAGCCAAGAATTTTCATCCCTTGAAAATTTAAAGATGCATCTAGTTTACATCATTGAAATTTAGGTGTAAATTGCCATGCAAAAGATGCATCTTATATGCATGTATAGATAAAGGGGTAGAGAATGCTCAGTCTCAAATGCTCGTTCAACCTAGCCCTTAGGCTACGGTTACAGCCGAATGTGCTATTCATGACTGACCCAAAAGCTATTAGAGGCGATTCGAGCGAAAGCGCCCTGATTTCAGAGGCTGCTTTCCTGAATTTAAGGCCGCCAATTAATTCAAGAGGCCAAGCAATGAACATCGACATGTTCGCTTACGGAAACTCTGCCTAGGGGCGGCAGGTTAACAACGATTATTGGCCACTTTTTATTACCCAAATACAAGGTATCGGTCACCTAAAAATCAATGTATTACACGACCAAACATTATTTTGAGAAGCCCATTCTCAATTTGATTTATTCAAGCAACACAAGGAAAAGGAGAGTTTATGTTTTTTCTGTTGCAAGTTAACGCCTCTACTGGAGGTCAACCTCATGAGTTCAACACAGCTAAGCAAGAATGCGAAGAGTCAAGCTTAAAACCTATTAACACTCAATCAGGCATCATAAATCCACTCCGAATAATTACAGACACCCGATGTTTACGATGTTTTGTTTTACAAGCAGCCTAGGGGGATATACGAAAATTAATAGTTTAAATAGCATATTGCTAAAAAAGCCAATTTATATTGGCAAGGATAATTCTGATGAGAACTTACAAATCTCTTTGGTGGACATTGATCGGCGTTTTAGTTGTAACCTTTTCAATACTCGGATATTTTGGCAGTGAAATATATCGGAAGGCACCCCCGATACCTGAGGCATTTGTCTCAGAAAATGGCAAAATACTGACCACTAAAGATAAAATTTTAGATGGCCAAACTTCTTGGCAATCCGTTGGAGGAATGCAACTGGGATCTATTTGGGGGCATGGTGCCTACCAGGCCCCAGACTGGACCGCTGATTGGTTACATCGAGAGCTAATTAATTGGTTATCAATAGCGTCAAAAGCGGAATTTGGTCTCCCATATGAATCTTTATCCAAAAGGGAAAAACACAAACTTCTCTATGATCTTAAATTAGATTATAGAACCAACACCTATAGCAGCGAATCTGGAATTGCCACTTTATCTAAGCGAAGAGTCACAGCTATAGAGCAAACCGCAAAATATTATGATGCACTTTTTGGAGGTGACCCCGCTTTACAGCCAACCCGCGCAAATTACGCAATGAAAGAGGTTACACTGCCCGATGCGGATCGCCGAGCGCGACTTACTGAGTTCTTCTTTTGGACATCCTGGGTAGCTTCAACCGAGCGTTCAACAGGTGGCGCAACCTACACTAACAATTGGCCCCACGAACCATTAATTGATAATAAGCCAACTAGCGAAAATATTATTTGGTCTATTATTAGCGTGGTCTTATTGATTGCCGGTATTGGCGCCCTAGTTTGGGCATGGGCGTTCCTACGCACTGAAGACAAACACCCTACTGCCCCCAAGCAAGATCCAATCAGCACCTTCAAATTAACCCCCTCACAGAAAGCTCTTGGAAAATACTTACTAGCTATAGTAGGAATATTTACTTTCCAAGTTTTCTTGGGTGGTTTTACTGCCCACTATACTGTCGAAGGACAAGGGTTCTATGGGATAGAAACATCGGAGTGGTTTCCATACAGCCTGGTACGCACCTGGCATATACAGGCTGCTCTATTTTGGATAGCTACAGGATTTTTAGCTGCCGGACTATTTCTTGCTCCAATTATCAACGGTGGTAAAGATCCTAAGTTCCAAAAACTTGGTGTTGATATATTGTTTTGGGCATTAATAGCAGTCGTTATTGGATCATTTGTCGGCAATTATCTAGCCATTGCGCAAACTCTGCCACCAGAACTCAGCTTTTGGCTAGGTCATCAAGGATATGAATTTGTAGATCTTGGCAGACTATGGCAAATCGGTAAATTTACCGGCATCGTATTATGGTTGGCATTAATGCTGCGCGGCATTGTTCCAGCATTAAAGCAAAAAGGTGATAAAAACCTGCTAGCCCTGTTTACTGCCTCCGTAATTGCCATAGGATTGTTTTATGGTGCAGGCTTCTTTTATGGCGAGCGCACACACATATCGGTCATGGAGTTTTGGCGCTGGTGGATAGTGCACTTATGGGTAGAAGGTTTCTTTGAAGTTTTTGCTACAACTGCGCTTGCATTTATCTTCTTCAGTATGGGCCTTGTATCTAAACGCATGGCTACTGTGACTTCTCTAGCATCAGCGTCATTATTTCTACTAGGGGGGGTACCGGGAACTTTTCACCACCTATATTTCTCAGGGACGACAACACCAGTTATGGCGGTAGGGGCCACATTTAGTGCGCTCGAAGTGGTCCCACTTATCTTATTGGGTTATGAAGCCTGGGATCACTATAGCTTAAAAAATCGTGCACCCTGGATGGTAAAAATCAAATGGCCTTTGATGTTTTTTGTGGCTGTTGCTTTCTGGAATATGTTAGGAGCAGGCGTACTTGGCTTTACCATTAACCCACCGATAGCGTTATATTATCTTCAGGGCTTAAATACCACGGCCACACATGCCCATGGTGCATTGTTTGGAGTATATGGGTTCTTGGCATTGGGCTTTAGTTTACTCGTTCTTAGATATATTCGTCCCCAGTTTATATTTAGCGAGAAATTAATGAGAACGGCATTCTGGTGGATGAATATAGGTTTGGCTTTAATGTTGTTCACCAGCCTTTTACCTGTCGGTATTATCCAGTTTATGGCGAGCGCTTCAGAAGGCCTTTGGTATGCCCGCAGTGAAACCCTAATGCAAAGTGGAGCGCTAGTTACTCTAAGATGGATACGAACTATTGGTGATGTGGTGTTTATCGTCGGTGCACTGGCTACCACATGGCAAGTAACACAAGGTGTGCTGAACCTAAAGAGGCACAGTTCAGTAGACTATCTATCAGGGCAAACCAAATCAGTTTCTTAATCTACTTATAAACCTATGCAACGTTACTGCGTAACTCAACAGTAACGTTGCATTATTTGCTAACCCCATAATCATAGATGGGCGAATTATAGAAATTCCTGAGACCCCAAAATATCTTTTCGCAGTAATCACCCGTATTAGAGATGTTAAATTTTGACAATTCTCTTAGTAGGGGAAAGTAAATTACCGAATTTTTAATTGAGCCGACCTATGAATATCGGACTTGGCGGGAGTGAAAATTTACAAGTGTTTAATTTTTGTTTTTCCACAGCGTTCACAGCGATATTCAGTAACCAACTTTCCCTGCTTTACGTCAAACTTGCGCTCGGTGACCACTTTCCATTTATGAAAACCTTCCCTGCAAAGGGTGCTGCCCTTGTGCTTTTGCCAAGCGGTTTTTCTTTTGAAAGGAATAACATCTCCCATTAAGCCACCTCTCCTGCGGCATGACCTGAAGCCCAAGCCCATTGAAAATTAAACCCACCGAGCCAGCCGGTTACGTCGAGAACCTCGCCAATAAAATAAAGCCCCTGCCGGGTTTTACATTCCATAGTACGGGAAGAGACCTGTGCAGTATCGACTCCACCTAATGTTACCTCAGCAGTGCGATAACCCTCAGTGCCCGCCGGTACCAATTTCCAGCTTTGTAACTTTTCCCCGGCTTGCTGTAATTCCCCCTCCCCAAACTGTTTTAGGGGGCGGCTGGTAATTTGCGCTCGCTGCAGGAAAAACTGTACTAACTTTTTGCTCCAAACCTCAGCCAAAACGCTGTGCAAGTGGCTATCCGGGCTCTGATGTCGGCGCAGCGGTAACCACTTTGCCAGATTTTTCTCTGGAGCCAAGTCAAATATTACCGTTTGACCTTCTCGCCAGTGGCTGGAAACTTGCAAAACCGCTGGCCCACTCAGCCCCCTGTGAGTGAACAGCATCTGCTCCTGGAAACTACCTTCAGCGCAAGAAGCGGTCACTGATAGAGAGGTGCCGGGCAGGGTACCCTGACGCTCTAATTGCCGTTTATGCTGGGTGAATGGCACTAGCGCTGCTCGAGTTGGGACTACATCAAGCCCAAACTGCTTAGCGATCTCATATCCAAACCCGCTCGCCCCCATGGTGGGAATAGAAAGGCCTCCAGTAGCCACGACCAAGGATTCACAGGTAACCGTCCCCATACTGGTTTCGACCTTATACCCCTGCCCCAAAGCTCGAATTTGAGTAATGCTACAGCGCGTGCGGATCTGTGCCTTAGCCGCACGGCATTCCGCTAGTAACAAGTCGACAATATCCCTTGATTTATTGTCGCAAAAGAGCTGACCGAGAGTTTTTTCGTGATAGGCAACCCCGTGCTTTTCCACCAATGCAATAAAGTCCCACTGGCTATAGCGAGCCAAGGCGGACTTACAGAAATGGGGGTTGTTACTGTAGAAGTTCTCTGCACTGGTGTAGAGATTGGTAAAGTTGCAACGGCCACCACCAGACATCAGGATTTTCTTTCCGACTTTGTTGGCGTGGTCCAGGACCAACACGTTGCGCCCGCGCTGGCCCGCTGTAGCCGCGCACATTAGTCCAGCTGCCCCAGCGCCAATGACCAATACATCGACGCTTTCAGGTAGCTGGCTGGTAGAAACCTCTGTCATAGGTAGGAAATAGTACTGCAGTAAGACCGGTGATCAGGTGCGAGGCAAGGTAACGCCGCGCTGGCCCTGGTATTTGCCACCACGATCGGCATAGGACACATCACAAACTTCATCGGATTCGAAGAACAGCATCTGTGCCACACCCTCGTTGGCATAGATCTTCGCAGGCAAGTTAGTGGTATTTGAGAACTCCAAAGTCACATGACCTTCCCACTCCGGCTCCAGTGGCGTCACATTGACGATAATGCCGCAACGGGCATAAGTGGATTTCCCCAGGCAAACCGTCAATACAGAGCGCGGGATACGGAAATACTCCACTGTACGCGCCAGGGCAAAGGAGTTTGGCGGAATAATGCAGTGGTCGCCTTCAACATCCACAAAGCTGTTTTCATCGAAGGTCTTGGGGTCAACTGTCGCTGAGTGAACATTGGTGAAAATCTTAAATTCACGAGCACAGCGAACATCGTAGCCATAGCTGGAGGTGCCATAGGAGATGAGTCGATCGCCATTATCGTTATGACGCACCTGACCGGCCTCAAAAGGCTCAATCATACCGTGCTGCTCTGCCATGCGGCGAATCCACTTGTCGGACTTGATACTCACTCCGTCCCCCCTGAATAGAATAATTAGTGCTCAATTAAAGAGGCGGAATCATAGCCGGTTTAGGCTGTGCAAAAAAGTGCCTATCCAAGGAATTCTCACTTGTTGCCACTGGACAGATACTGTATAAATTAACAGCGCTACTGTATGCACATACAGTTTAAGGCGAAGATAGTGGCCAGATCGGACTAAAATTCAGTGGTGGAATCGTGGGCAGCGCAGAAAACTTCATAGAAAACAATCAGTTAGACCGCCAGGCAAAACACCAGAAACTGGCACAGCTACTCACCAGAGCCGATATCTGGCAAGCAGCGAATGAACCCCGACGACAGCGAAACGGCATCGCCAGTGGTTATCCAAGCCTCGATGCCCTCCTAGCGAACCACGGCTGGCCAAGAGGGGCCACTACTGAGCTACTCATGGACCAGATGGGTATCGGTGAACTCACCCTGATACTTCCGGCCCTGGCAAATCTCACTCAGAGGGGGCAAATGATCATACTGGTCAATCCACCCCATATCCCCTATGCGCCCTCATTGGCCAACAGTGGTATCCGCCTTGAGAACCTGCTGATCCTGCACCCCCGAGGCCCCAAGGATACTCTCTGGGCGATCGAGCAGTCCCTACAATCCGGAAGCTGTGGTGCCTTACTCAGCTGGCAGGGGCGGCAATCCCAGAAGCATAAAGATCTTCGTCGCCTGCAACTCGCTGCCCGCAATGGGGACTGTCTGCACTTCCACTTTCGCCCTCAGTGTGAATCAGCAAACCCCTCACCCGCGAGCTTGCGCATACAGCTCACTCCCAGGGAAGGAGAGCTGGCACTAAGGCTTTTAAAGCAATTGGGTGGAAATTCAGGCCAGAACCTCTATTTGGCAAGAGCAGCAAAACTGGTCCGACGGGACCAACCAATGCACTGAACGGTTCCGAGGGATAGCTCCATGCTCTGGCTTTGTATTCAATTCCCCAGGCTTCCGTTAGAAGTTCTGACCCGCGCTCAGCAACAAGGAGAAGAGGCTCTACCCCAAGTTGTGGTTGAAAAACAGTTGGTGATTGATAGAAACCCAGCGGCATCCCAATGCGGCGTCGAGACCGGGCTCAGTATTGCCACTGCGTCTGCTCTCTGTGCAGACTTACAGCTGCTACAACGCGATTCCCAGCGGGAACAACAAGAGTTACAGCAGCTGGCCCAGTGGGCATACAGCTTTACACCACTTGTATCACCTCAGTCCGCAGGGCTTTTGAGTAATGGCGAGAGCACTCCCGCCCACCTCTATCTGGAACTGAGTGGCTGCCTAAAAGCCAGCGGTGGCTTCAAGGCATTGATACAACAGCTGAGCGATGAGCTTGAACAGATGGGGATCTACAGCCTGATGGGCCTCGGCCACAGTCCCAGTGCAGCTCATATGCTAAGCCAACTGACCGAACACCGGCACTGGCTTGCGCAATCAGATTCTCCGCCCAGCCCTCAGCAGTGGAGACAGTGGATTAGCTTTGCCCCATCCAAGCTCCTTAATTGCGACAACAAAACTATTTCCAAGCTCTACGCATGTGGTATCAAGCGAGTAAGCCAGCTGCTCGCTATTCCACTCTCTGAGGTAGGCTCTCGTTTTGGTCGCCCATTTGTGGACTACCTGGCACGCCTGAACGGAACTCGCCAAGATCCAGTCTGTAGTTATCAGCCCCCAGCACAATTCCGCAGCGAGCTATTTTTCCCCAGCCCCTTGGATAATAGCGAACAGCTGCTATTTCCTATCGGTCGCCTACTAAGGGAATTATGCTTCCAGTTGCAGCGACGCCAGCTCTACACACAACAGTTAAATTGGCATATGGATTTCGGCCAAAATAAATCTCAGGAAATAACCGTAGAACTCTCCACTCCGCAGTTGGACCCTCAACGCCTAATAGCACTAACCAAGCTGCAAATGGAAAGAGTAACTCTTGATCAGCCAGTGCAGTCCATCAGCTTAAATTGCAAGCATTTACTCCCCTTAGAGCAGGGATCACTGGATGAAGATTTATTTGGTGAAGGCAGCCAACATAAACGCAATCAACAGCTATTAGACAAATTAAAAGCCCGCCTCGGTCATCAAGCACTCTCGGGAATTGCCCTAAAAGAAAGCTACCTACCAGAGCAGGCCTGGCAAAATACAGATACCCTGATAATTAAAAGTAACGCTAAGGGACAGCAAATTAAGCCCATCCAAGCACCGCGCCCCAACTGGCTATTAGCTCGTCCAACCAAACTGGAAAGTAGCGAGCACAAGTTATTTTATCAGGGAGAGCTACAACTATTACAGGGGCCAGAGCGAATTGATGGCTATTGGTGGCAGCACGGGCGTCATGGGCGGGATTACTATATCGCAAGAAATAAAAGAGATGAGCTCTACTGGGTCTTTCAGGATCTTACAACCGAAGAGTGGTTTTTACATGGCGTTTATAGCTAAGCCTAAACCCCTTTCTTAATACTGATCTTCACCAAAACCCAAATCCCATCACAATCAACAGATAGACGCCGAGAGAATCAGCATGAGGTACGCCGAACTCTTTTGTCAAAGCAACTTTTCTTTTCTGCAGGGGGCATCGCATCCGCAGGAATTAGTCCAAACTGCTTACAACCTGCAATATACAGCCCTTGCTATCACCGATGAATGCTCCCTTTCCGGAGCTGTTAGAGCCTATAAAGAACTTGAAACCATCAAGTCTACAGACTCTAAAAATCCCGAGTTTAAACTAATTTTTGGCAGTTATTTCCGGCTCCATAACAACATAGAAATAATTCTACTGGCTCCGGACAAAACTGCCTACAGCGAGCTATGCCAGTTAATTTCAAAATCACGCTTAAGGGCGGAAAAAGGAACCTACATTACTTATCAAAGTGACTTGGTAGAGCTATGCAAAAACCTAATTGCCATCTGGATTCCAAATTTCATTAAGATAGAAATACCTGAAGAAATCAAGAAAACCTTCAGCGAACGGTTTTACATTGCCATCAACAACCACCTACACGCAGAGGAAAGCCTTAAGTCCAATATAATTACTGAGCTTGCAAGAAGAGAGAATATTTCCTTGGTTGCAACCAATCATGTGTTGATGCACTGCTATAGCCGAAAGCCATTACAAGATGTACTCAACGCAAATTATCATAACTGTACCCTGGATAATCTAGGGTATCGTATTGAGCAAAATGCTGAACGTTACCTTCGCAGCTTAGGTGATATCCAGTCGTTACACTCCAAAGAGTCTATAGACAATACCAACCTTATTGCCAAACAGTGTACTTTTTGCTTGAGCGAACTCAGTTACGAATACCCATCAGAAGTTATCCCTCAAGAAAGTAATGCGAGCAGCTATTTAAAAAAGCTAGTACAAATAGGAAGGGCTGCTCGCTGGCCACAGGGTCCTGAAAAGAGAATTGATGAGATTATCAATAAAGAACTCGCAATAATAGCAGAACTGCAGTATGAGCATTACTTTCTAACCATTTACGATATAGTCCAGTTTGCCCGGGAAAATCATATCTTGTACCAGGGCCGTGGCTCCGCAGCCAATTCAGTAGTTTGCTACTGCCTATTCATCACAGAGATAGATCCTCATAAAATTGGATTGCTATTTGAACGGTTTATCTCACGGGAACGCAATGAACCCCCAGATATTGATGTAGACTTTGAGCACGAACGACGTGAAGAAGTTATTCAGTATATTTACACAAAATATAGCCGCAAAAGAGCTGGACTTACCGCTAGTAAGATCACCTACCGCTTTAAAAGTGCCGTAAGGGATATCGGCAAAGCCCTTGGTATCAACGCTGCCACAATAGAACAACTTATTGCTGAACGCGCCTGGTGGGACACTCTAGATAGCTTCCCCCAACAGATGCAGAAAGTGGGAATAGATCCGAGCAGCGCAATAGGAAAAATGTTCCCACAGTTACTGCAGCAAATATATGGTTTTCCAAGACATCTATCGCAACATGTGGGCGGTTTTGTTATTACAGAACAACCATTGCACCAGCTGGTTCCTATTGAAAATGCCGCTATGGAGGATCGCACCCTAATCCAATGGGACAAAGAGGATATTGAAGATTTAAAACTAATGAAGGTCGATGTGCTCGCGCTGGGTATGCTGACTGCACTGCGTAAATCCCTGAACTATATTGCTCTATACGGCCCCAAATTGCGTTTGCAAGATATTCCCGCCGAAGATCCACAGGTCTACGAAATGATGTGCAAGGCCGATACCGTTGGAGTCTTTCAAATTGAATCTCGCGCTCAAATGAGCATGCTGCCAAGATTACAACCTCGAAATTTTTATGAGCTTACTATAGAAATCGCCATTGTCCGCCCTGGGCCAATTCAAGGCGGCATGGTACACCCCTATTTGAAACGCAAGCAGGGGTTGGAGACCGTGCGCTACCCTCATAACAGTTTACGCCCAGTGCTTGAGCGCACTCTCGGTGTTCCTATATTTCAAGAACAAGTTATTCAACTTTCGATGGTCGCAGCAGGGTTTAGCGGCGGTGAAGCGGATGAGCTTCGCCGAGCCATGGCCAGCTGGGGAAAAAATGGGGACTTGTATAAATTCAGGGATAAGCTTGTGCGGGGAATGCAAAGTAATGGCTATAGGGAAAGTTTTGCTGAGCAGCTCTTCAACCAGATGAAGGGGTTCGGCTCCTATGGCTTCCCCGAATCTCACTCTGCAAGCTTTGCGCTTTTAGCCTATTTTTCTGCCTGGATTAAATATCATCATCCAGCGGCCTTTTACTGTGGGCTACTCAACAGTCAGCCGATGGGGTTCTATGCGCCGGCACAGCTAGTTTATGATGCTCAACGCCACGGAGTTAAGGTTTTGCCTATTGATGTACTTTATAGCTATTGGGATCACAGCTTAGAGATACAAGAGCTCTCTTCACCTCAACAAAGAGCCTCATCGAAAAATTACGATACTAAAGGAAAATCAGCAGTTAATACGCCGGCAGTGCCGTTCAGGGAAAATTCAGCATTCAACAATAAAACTCCCGCTTTACGCCTGGGCATGCGTCTAATTAAAGGGCTAAAAGAAACTACAGAGAAAGCTATCCTAAAGCTTAGAGCGGATGCAAAAGTCCAATCTTTAAAACAATTTCAAGAACTTTCAAAGCTAAACCATGAGCAGCTTTCCTGCCTTACTAAGGCTAATGCATTTATCAGCTTGACTCGAAATCGCCATAACGACAATTGGACTTCTATAGAAACCGATCACAGCAAGCCACAGACAAAATTTTTAACGCGAAATAATATAAAAGACAGTAGCGACATTGACTATAGCAGTACAGGACTAACTCTAGGCGAACATCCTGTCGCACTACTAAGAAGGCAAAAGAAATTTCAGAAATATACTAAGGCAAAGGACCTTACCTACCGTCTTGATCAAGAAAAGATTGACATCATTGGACTGGTAACTTGCCGACAACGGCCCGGAAGCGCATCTGGAGTGATGTTTTTAACCCTGGAAGATGAAACAGGCTGCATAAATGTAGTGATTTATGAGGCCTATCAAACCTTATATAAAGCAGAGATTATCCATGGAGGCATATTGATTGTTCATGGGGAGCTACAAATCTCTAAAGAGGCCAATAACAACAGCTATAAGACCACCCATATCATCGCCAGAAGAATATCAAGTATCAGTGGGAAAAATTACCAGAAGGCAAGAAATTTTCATTAAAAAATACCCCTAAAGATGCCCCAGTGTTTTATCAAGTAATTTTTAATCACGCAGCTACACTTCATTCAGTGACGAGAACAGAAAGAGGCGCTTGAGGCCTGCCGACTCGCAGCTAAACTAAAAAGCTTCGTTCAATTTTAACCCTATATAGGAATATTCTACTGAAAGGCCAGTAACACTATGAAAAGCATGTTGCAGAAATTAAAAACCTATCAAACTTCAAAAAATGAAGTAAACACGGAATGAACCTCTCTACTTTCATTATCACTATCACAAAAAATGTCCCTCCAATTTTACAGGCCACCCGAAACATTCCCAATAACAAAACTTGAGATAATGCGGCCATGAAGGCAATAAAGTCACTTATAGCAATAAATAATCACCCTAACTATGGAAGAATTAAGTTCTCAGCAAACTACAAGCTAATTAAAGAGACATACAAGTATATCGTTAGACGATCTACCAACTCATTTATTTAGGTCAGGCAAATGGTGGGGATTTACACAAGCACCTTAGATTGCTTCAAAGCCCTATCGCAAGTGCTACGGCAAGTATGATCGACGCAGAAAGACCAAAATAGGGCGAGCATAGATGATCGACCAGCTGTTGTGGACCGAATGAATCGAATAGGTGACCAACAAAATGATACCGTTATAGGCAAGGAGTATGGTAGAGCTTTACTGTCAATGGTTAAGGGTAAGACCTTACTTACTGTTATTATTAGATTAATACAAGCCTGATGACTGAAGCAGCAGCCATTCATATCGTGAATTTAAAAGATAAAATCAAAACAATTGCCTTCGGCAATAGCCTTGAATTCGCCGAGTATGAAAAAACAGCAAAAGACATAGAAGCTGACATTTATTTTGCTCACCCATGTTCATCTTGAGAAAGAGGGATCAATGAAAATACTAACGGTCTCATTCGAAAGTATTTCTCAAAGGATACCGGTTTTTACAAAGTAACAGGCCAGCAGGTTCAATTTGTAATGGACCACCTAAATAGGCGACCAGGAGCGAATCAGGATGGAAGGTTACTGAATAAGTTACTTATGGGACTGCAAGATGATCTGCTTGCGGCATAAAAGGATTGCACTTAATACTTGAAACCAAGCCAAATAGACTTTGCTTTATTCTCTGAATATATCTAGGAATTTTCTTTTTCAACCCTAAGCCCTCTTTCCAAATTGACAGTATGAAACTAGCCAAAAAATAATAGCCACACTATAGTTTGGAGCACCTAAAATTAGGTCCCTAACAAAACTACTAAAAGAAAAGCTAGAGATGCTACTCCCCAAAATAGCCCATTAACGTTACACACATAAAATCCTACTTATTAACGATAGAGGTAAGATATTCCCATTTAAATTCTACCCTAGATTTTCACAATAACCGATTGCATGACGCTAACGAAGGAAACCAGATGGCTACAGGCTGGTCAGCTTCCACAAACAATCCAGGGAGCTCATACCAACCACTCCTGAAAGAACGATACTAGATCAAAGCCCTCAATTAGGGAGGGCTATTCAACCTGAGTCCTTGTGCTGAGGCTCAATTATCCTACGGAAAACAAAACCCCAGTAATCCCTACATTCATAAGCACCCCTTGATCCCTGATGAAAATTGAGAATCAGGCCCAGAGGGCGGTAACGCTACCTATCGGTAAGACCGCCAGCTCACAACTCTGGTAGTCCATACTACCACTTGCTGTACGAGCCCGTATCAAAGGTGAGCAAGGTATCCAAGCGCCCCCTCAAGCCTAATCAGATGCCATTCAAAATGCGTTACCTTCAACAATGGTGAAGAGTTTGCAGGACACAAATCAACAAATTGAGCATTCAGGCATAAAACCCATTTTGCAAAGTCTTATCATTCCTGGGAGCGAGACCTTAACGAAAACAGAAATGGGGTTCTAAGACGATTCATACAAAAGGCATAGTGATCGCCATACTTTCAAAGAAGGAGTTTATTGAAGTTTTGGGTGACACAAGCGTGAGTCACTTATTCTGGGAATCTAGCCACTATACATAATACAATTTAAGCTCCAAGCTTTACCACAACTAGCAGAGAAACAGTGCAGCTTTACTAAAACCCCGCCCGTCCCAAAAGGTTAAGGTAAGCGGTCATTCCCTCCCCTTTCACAGCATCCAAAGTATCAGAGTTCCCAAGCCACACAAAAATTTCTGACTCCTCATTTACTGCAATAAAGCCTGCAGATCCCGGCATGTACCCTTCTTTTACATTAAATCTCCGACCATTCTGTGACTGAAATAAGTAGAATGCAGCCCCATAGCAACTACGAATCTTTTTAATATCACATTTAGCACCAATCTCTCGCTGTTCCCAGTGTAGAAATCCGGGGAGCTTTTTATCTAAAATACTGCTCAAAAGAAGCGCATAAGCAGAAGCGCTACCGGTCATACCTGCAGTAGCAGAAACAGCTCCATAATCAAATCGGGGTAGATAGGATTCTCCATAAAAACTATTATATCGATAGTCATGCCACACCTCGTCTGCTTCATTAAGGTTCCCGGCAAATAGAATCCCTCGATTTTTCAACTCAAATAATTGTTCTACCGTCTCTCTATACCCACGCTGATAAACTTCAGAAAGTACTTCGCCTAACACGCAATAACCAAGGTTAGAATAACTTGTCTCTTCTAGTGCCCTTTCCGACAAGCGAACATTTACTATATTCGACATATTATATGGACACCATAAGGATTCACGCTTACCAAAAGCTTTCCCTTTTAAACCGGATTGATGGGCCATTAGATGTTTGACTTTTATTCTTCCCAGCTTGGAATTACCTATTTCATTCTCTATGTTGAGTAATTCTACAAGAGGCGTATCAAGGGAAAAAAGCCCCTCTTGTACTGATAGCAATATGGATGCAGAGGTTATGGGTTTTGTCATGCTTCCATAACGGAACCGAGTCTCTTGATTCACTGACTCAGAAACAAAGGGGCTATCACTCCATCCAACCTCACAATGATGTAATTGCCCTACCCTATCTATAAATGCAATTTGAGAGGACAAGGCCCTAGGCTCCCACACACTTCGACGAATCACCTTATCCATCCAATCAGGGGCTGCATCGTTACAGCGTGTAGAGATTAAAGAGAAAGATGCAGAGAGTGGATAAATTTTACGCAGGATATTTTTGTAATCCAGTATCCAGGCATTTGCTCCAGCACCACACAATAGAAGCACGGTTATCCAAAATAATATCTTAACCCTGGAAAAATTGTACTTACCCATCTAAGCACCTGATTCATTACCAAAAAACAAACTATACCCCATAAAAAAAGGCACCCCATGGTGCCTTTTTATACTTCAATGCTAATTAGCTTAGCTGGTACTGTCATCAGAGGAGTCGTCTTCAGCAGCGGCACAACCAGAGGGTACGTAAGCTTCGCTAACGTCACCAACAGTAGTAGCACAGCTCCAAGCACCAGCACTGTCACGAGACCAAGTCAAAGTTTGTGAGTGAAGCGCAGAAGCAGCGTTAGCACCAAAAGTTGCTGCGATGGTGACGGGATCTCCTGTCAGATCAACGCTCAGACCAGCTTGAATCTCTTCACCAGCACCCATCAAGTTGCTGCTGGTCCAACCCAGATCACATTCGCCAGCATCCTCACCGATGGTAGTACGACCATCCAGAAGGCAAGTTTCAACTGCAGTTTTCAAAGATGCAGTTTCAGTCATTACGCGGCTTACCTGGGACTTGGCCACGTAGTTTTGGTACTGCGGGATCGCTACCGCAGCGAGAATGCCAATGATCGCTACCACGATCATCAATTCAATAAGAGTAAAACCCTGTTGCTTTTTCATTGTAACCGTCTCCATACAGACTTTAGATATTGAATCCCGCTAGGGAGAGCATCCCGTGAGGAAGTCGACAACAAAGATACAAGGTTTATGCCAACTCTGGCAAGACATACGATGGTGCAGGCTTTATTAATGCGACCAATAGCACAGACAAGCTATTAAGGAGGAAAAGCCAAAACTAAAGCCGACAACATCGAATGCTAACTGACAAAAAATGTCAGAATTGGTCGAACTGAGATTCTCCACTAGGCGAGATCTATTGAGAAATATGACTATTTGGCTCCTGGCATCTTATTCGCTATATTGCAATCTTTATATAGCAGCCAACTAAAACCCACAATCATATAGCTGCAGACATAAGCCGATCTTATGGCGACATACACTATCAACGACTCTTTTCGTGAGCAATTTCCAGCATGAGCACCTCCCCTTTAAGCGGCCTTGCCAAAAAATTGGTGGCAGACAATATTCTCGATGAGACAACAGCCCTGTCGGCCCTAAAGACAGCACAAAGGGCCAGGCAGACTTTTGCTCAGCATGTAATAGAATCCAAATTCATCAAGAGTAAAGAACTCGCCCTTATAGCATCACAGGCCTTTGGTACTCCTCTAATGGATCTCGGCAGCTTTAATTTTGAGCTGCTTCCCAGGGATGTTCTGGATGAAAAACTGATCAATAAACATTTTGCCTTACCTCTCTACAAAAGGGGAAACCGGCTTTTTATTGCTGTTGCAGACCCCACCAATCTAGCCGGCCTGGATGAAATCAACTTTAACACTGGCCTGAATACCGATGCTGTTCTGGTGGAGGCTGATAAACTTAGTAAAGCAATAGAGAGCTACCTTTCCAATGGTGAGGATATTGGAGCCGGCCTTGAAGGTATAGATGATGGAGAACTCGAAGCCTTAGATGTTGGCAACAGTGAAGATAACCAGGACAATGACGATGCTCCAGGAGGCGATGAAGCCCCGGTAGTCCGCTTTGTCAATAAAGTACTGCTTGATGCCATTCGTACCGGTGCATCTGATATTCACTTTGAACCCTACGAGAAATCGTATCGTGTGCGGCTGCGTACCGATGGGGTTCTCCACGAGGTAGCCAAACCGCCGATTCAGCTAGCGCCCCGCATTTCTGCACGTCTAAAAGTAATGTCGAAAATGGATATCTCCGAACGACGCGTACCGCAGGATGGCCGTATCAAAATGAAGCTGTCTAAAACTAAGGCCATTGACTTCCGAGTGAACAGCCTCCCAACGCTATGGGGAGAGAAAATTGTACTGCGTATCCTGGATCCATCGTCAGCCAAACTAGGGATTGATGCTCTAGGCTATGAAGATGAGCAAAAAAAGATCTATATGGATGCACTTGCTCAACCGCAGGGAATGATTCTAGTTACAGGCCCTACAGGATCAGGAAAAACAGTATCACTCTATACAGGCCTGAATATTCTCAATACGCCAGAACGCAATATATCAACCGCCGAGGACCCCGTAGAAATCAACCTGGAAGGCATCAACCAGGTTAACGTATCTTCCAAGGTAGGACTGGACTTCGCTGAAGCCCTTCGCTCTTTCTTACGACAGGACCCGGATATCGTCATGGTGGGGGAAATTCGAGATCTGGAGACAGCTGAAATCGCAATCAAGGCCGCACAAACCGGCCACTTGGTTCTTTCCACTCTCCACACAAACTCTGCACCTGAAACTCTCACCCGCCTTATGAATATGGGAGTACCCAGCTTCAATATTGCAACCTCTGTTAGCGTTATTATTGCCCAGCGTCTGGCGAGACGACTGTGTGGTGAATGTAAAAAACCAACGTCTCTGCCGATTGAGGTATTGAAAGCCGAAGGCTTTGAAGCGGTGACTATTCCTGAAAAAGAGTGGACAATATTTCAGCCTGTTGGTTGCGAGCACTGCTCCAAAGGGTATAAAGGGCGTGTTGGCGTGTATGAAGTGGTTCGCATCACCGATGGCATAGCAAGAATTATAATGGAAGGAGGCAATTCAATTCAGATCGCTGACCAGGCAAAAACAGAGGGGTTTAATAACCTGAGGGTGTCCGCACTACGCAAGGTTGTTATGGGAGTAACCAGCCTAGAGGAAGCTAACAGGGTTACCAAAGATTAAGTAAGCCCAAACTAACTTCTAGCGATGGCTGAGTGAGATAGCAATCTAACACCTTCAAAAGCTGTTTATGCATCGTTTTCAGCGACCCAAGCACCAAATGGTTTGATAACATTCAGAGTCCCAGCTTGAAAACTGGTATCAAGAGAAAATAGGCAGGAATAATAACTATGGCCAACGCCGCAGCAGTAACATATATCTATAAAGGTATAGACAGTAAGGGCGCGAAGGTCGAGGGTGAAATCAGTGGAACTAGCCCTGCACTAATCAAAGCCCAACTTCGCAAGCAGGGTATTATTGCTAACAAGGTGCAAAAGAAGCCAAAACCCCTTTTTGGCGGTGGCAAGGGTAAGGTTAAACCTGCGGATATTGCTATTTTTACACGTCAAATGGCAACAATGATGAAAGCGGGAGTACCCCTGGTTCAAAGCTTTGACATAGTTGCAGATGGCTCCGATAACCAAGCACTGAAGGAGCTAATTTTAAAAATTCGCGAAGAAGTCGCCTCAGGTACAGGTTTCTCCGAATCCCTGCGCAAACACCCTGTTTATTTCGATGATCTATTTTGCAACCTAGTCGCCTCCGGTGAGCAGTCTGGCGCTCTGGAAACTATGCTAGACAGGATCGCTACATATAAGGAAAAGACAGAGTCCCTTAAAGCAAAAATCAAGAAAGCAATGACTTACCCGATTGCTGTAGTTGTTGTAGCCGTAATCGTTACATCAATCCTCTTGATTAAAGTGGTACCACAATTTGCACAAACCTTCGCCGGCTTTGGTGCTGACTTACCCGCGTTTACTCAGTTAGTAGTAAACATTTCTGATTGGATGCAAGCAAACTGGTTTTTTGCGTTGCTGGCTGTAGTTGCAATCATCTCAGGAACGATTGAAATAAAAAAGCGTAACAAAAAAGTGGCGGAGGCCTTTGATAGACTCATGCTTCGTCTACCAATACTTGGCACAATCACATATAACTCAATTGCCGCCCGCTTTGCCAGAACAATGTCTACTACATTTGCTGCAGGTGTCCCCCTAATTGACGCCCTCAAATCTGTAGCTGGCGCAACCGGTAATTGCGTTTACGAAGAAGCTACACTGAAAATTCGGGATTCGGTTGCTACCGGGGTTCCCTTGAATTTGGCGATGCGCCAATCAGGACTCTATCCAACCATGCTTATCCAAATGACAGCGATCGGTGAAGAATCTGGAGCTCTCGATGAAATGCTTGGAAAAGCAGCCGATTTTTATGAAGAGGCAGTAGATAACTTAGTAGATAACCTAACTACCCTACTCGAACCAATGATTATGGCTGTCCTAGGTATTTTGGTTGGTGGTCTAATGGTGGCCATGTATCTACCTATCTTCAACCTGGGAGCCGTTATCTAGAAAAATGTTAGAAACGTTGTCAACCTACCTGGTGCTGCTCATAGGCAGCGCCTTTATTTTGGGCCTACTTATAGGCAGCTTCTTAAACGTCGTAATCCTGCGCCTCCCGGTTATGATGGAGCGGGAATATAAGCGGGACTTCTATAGTTACTTTGATAAAAAGCCTCCTAGCGAGGAGCAGAAAGAGTTAGAAAAGCCTTTTAATCTGGTACTCCCACACTCCCACTGCCCCAAATGCCATGTTGAGATCAAAGCCTGGCAAAATATCCCCATTGTTAGCTACCTATTTCTTCGCGGTAAGTGCGGCTCCTGTGGCACCTCCATTTCCAAACGTTACCCAATGGTGGAACTGATTACCGGCATTTTGACCGCTATCGTTGTCTGGCAATTGGGCTTCACTTGGCAGGCTTTGGCTGGATGCTTTTTTACCTGGGCTTTGATTGCTCTAACAGCTATTGATTTTGACAAGCAACTGCTTCCAGACAGTATTACCCTGCCGCTACTCTGGGCCGGTTTACTCATCAATATTTGGGGAGTGTTTACTTCTCTGCAGGACGCAGTAATCGGTGCTATTGCCGGCTACCTATCTCTTTGGCTGGTCTTCCACATCTTTAAGATTGTTACCGGCAAAGAAGGTATGGGGGCTGGTGACTTTAAAATCCTGGCAGCTATCGGAGCTTGGTTTGGCTGGCAGGTGCTGCCGATGGTCATCCTACTTTCTGCCGTCGTAGGGGCTATCGCGGGAATTTCCTGGAGCATTGCCGTAGGGCGGGACCGAAACCTGCCCATCGCTTTTGGCCCCTATCTCGCTGGTGCCGGCTGGATCGCTATGCTGTGGGGGAACCACATTATGAACTGGTATTTCAATATCTCTGGGCTTACCGGTTAAGCCGCCAACTACCTACTCTCCATTCAATTGCATTACTATGACCCCGGCCAGCTATCTGGCTGGGGTTTTTATTTCTAGCGCAACCTTATTTATTCTTGGGGAGGACAGCCATTGTTTACCGTAGGCTTAACCGGCGGGATCGGTAGCGGAAAGTCAGCAGCAGCTGGGTATTTCCGTGGCCTCGGCATTAATGTAGTAGATGCAGACTTGGCGGCAAGGGTTGTTGTACAACCGGGAAAGCCAGCTCTGGAACAGATAGCCCGACACTTCGGGGCCGATGTCTTACTGGAAAGTGGCGAATTAGACCGGAGCAAACTGCGCACACTGGTATTTGACGACCCAGGCGAACGGCAATGGCTGGAAAGTCTATTACACCCGCTGATAAGAGAAGAGATAACTTCCTCGCTGAACGCAACTCAGGGGTCCTACGCAATATTGGAATCACCCCTCCTGATTGAGTCAGGCCAATGTGAGCTCGTAAACAGGATTTGTGTAGTCGATCTACCCGAGGCTTTGCAGCTTGACCGCGCCAGCGCGCGCGATAACAGCCACCAGGAACAGATTCGCAAAATCATGGCAGCCCAACTTACAAGGGAGCAACGACTAGAGAAGGCGGATGATGTGCTGGATAACGCTAGTGACTTAACCTCACTCAAAGCTCAAGTAGAGCAGCTCCATCGGGAATACTTACGGATTGCTCGGTTGGAACAATCGAGCTAAGGAGCCTCTGAATAACTCCGTAATGCCTCTGCGGGCCTTGAAGGTTGCAGATGTTAGGCGCAGCTCGCCGCGAATGGCCGCAGCCCTTTGCAAGAGCTGCAACGCAGCAGCTGTGGCCTTCAAGGCCCACCCTTCGGGGCTTGCAGAGCGATTCACACTATGCGTTGCGACCTCTTGAAAGGTCTAGACATTCCTGCGAAGCCGCGCCTTGATTGTGAACCGCTCTGCATGCCAGAGGTATCACGGAGTTATTCAGAGGCTCCCTAAGTTAATTAGAGTACAATTCCGATTCAGATCACTTTAGAGCCCAAGCTAACTTATGCCTAAATCCAGCGTAACGCCGACACTCAACTGCCCTACCTGCAAAAAGTCCATTGAGTGGAGCGATAAGTTTCCCTTCAAACCTTTTTGTAGCGAACGTTGCAAGCTGATTGATCTCGGCGAATGGGCTAGTGAGGGACACAAGATTCCCGGGGAGTCAGTGTATGACGATGTGCTGAGTGATGACCTGGACCCGAACAAGCCCCGCCATTAAGGCCATCCAACTCACTTGAACAGCTGCCTGCAAGCAGCTGTTCAAGATGAAGCTTAGGAGAAACTCCCTTTTACCGCTTCAATAATCGCTTGATTGGCGTCGGGGAAGTGGAAGTTGTCCAGCTCCCCAGCAGATACCCACTTGATTTCCTGCTGCTCTCGCCCGAGGGCCTCACCCGTAAACCGCGTTACCTGCCAGGTATCCAGCAGCACGGTTTTTTCAGGGTAATCGTGACGAATTTCCACCAGCGGCTGCAACTCCTGTACTTCAATGGCCACTTCTTCAAGTAGCTCCCTATAGAGCGCCTCCTGCACAGACTCACCAGCTTCCACCTTGCCACCGGGAAATTCCCAGCGCCCTCCCATATGCAAATGGTCGGGACGGCGGGCAATCAGGATCTTGCCATCCCCTCGGGTTACTACACCGACAGCAACATGGACAACCTTACTCACTCTACTACCTCAAGTCCGATATTCTGCGTTGATGGTGACATACTCGTGAGAGAAGTCACAGGTCCAGATATGCTCACTGCAGACACCGCGACCCAGCTCTATACGGATTTTAAATTTGGGTTTTGAAAATACCCGCTCTCCAGCCTGCTCTTGATATCCAGATGCGCGCCCACCGGCACTTACCACCTGTACATCATCGAGGAAAATCTCCACCTTATCGGTGTCTAACTCGCCTTGGATAGCATTGCCGATCGCCATAACCAGCCGACCCCAGTTAGGGTCTGAAGCATAAAGTGCAGTTTTCACCAGCGGAGAATCACCGACTTCAAAAGCTACTGCCAAGGCCTCTTCACTGCTGAGCGCGCCATCCACTTGTACGGTAACAAACTTGGTCGCCCCCTCACCGTCCCTGACAATGGCCTGGGCCAGCTCTATATGTATTTCCGAAATTGCTCTGTACAGCTCCATGTAGCCAGTGTTCTCAGAGCTGCTGATCATCTCCCCCCGCGCACCTGTGGCCATCAAAACACAAGCATCATTCGTCGAGGTATCTCCGTCTACGCTAATTCGATTAAATGAAGCCGCGACAACTTCGCGCACCATTTGATCTAGCAGGGGCTGCGTTACACCGGCATCAGTGGCGACATAGGCGAGCATGGTAGCCATATTCGGCTGGATCATGCCGGAACCTTTGGCAATACCGACAACGGCAATCTCTTCACCATTAATCATTAACTTGCGGTTCGCAATCTTTGGCCGGGTGTCCGTAGTCATAATGGACTCGGCCGCCAACTCCCATCCGGCGGGATCAAGCTGTCCAGCAGACCCCGGAATAGCAGCGAGTAACCTCTCCATCGGTAAGTGCTCACCAATGACGCCAGTACTAAAAGGCAATACTTGTTCGGCAGAAATCTTCAGTGCATCTGCCACCGCCTCGCAAGTAGCCCGGGCATCCGCCAGCCCCCTTACCCCAGTAGCGGCATTGGCATTGCCGGCATTAACGACCAGGGCTCGCACTTCTCCTTTGGCGATATGCTCTTTAGCAACCGTTACTGGAGCCGCACAAAAAGTATTCTGGGTAAAAGTGGCTGCAACTGAAGTTCCTTCAGCAAGCTCAACCAACAACAGGTCATTGCGTTCCCAGTCTTTGACCCTGGCAGGTACACTGGCGAGGCGAACTCCTTCGACAACGGGTATGGATAATTCAGGCATAAGAATAACGACTTTGGGCTATCACAGCACAGGCAAACCTAGACCCCGGTCCACCCAAACGGATTAGCGGAAATAAATGAGCGGTCGACATTATCAAAGCCGAACCTCAGTAAGGCAAGCCAAAAATAGACTTATCTGCGGAATGGAAACTTTTTTCCGCAGATAATTCTTTTACCAATTAAAAAAATACCCCGCTAAGCGGGGCACTTTCTGAATTCAAGCAGTAAATAATTAGCTCTGGGTAGAGGAAGCCAGCTTACCGTGACACTGCTTGTACTTTTTCCCGGAACCACAGGGGCAGGGATCATTGCGCCCGACTTTAGGACCGCGACGCTCCGGTGCCGGAGTAGCGGGCTGCTGCTCCTTAGGCTCACTTTCCGGAAGCGCCGAAGCCTGAGCGTGTTGCAGCTCAAGCTGCTGCCTGCGCTGCTCTTCCAGGCGACGCTGCTCCATCTCTTCCGCTTGCTCACGAGTCATCGGCTCTACATGGGCAAGAATACGCACCACTTCATGCTTGAGGTTCTCCAACATGCTCTGGAACAGATGGAAAGACTCGCGCTTGAATTCCTGCTTGGGGTTTTTGTTGGCGTAAGCCCGCAATCCAATACCCGCACGCAGGTGGTCCATGCTGGAAAGATGCTCTTTCCACAACTGATCCAACACTTGCAGCATAATCTGACGCTCGATAGTCGGCATCAGATTGGCATCACCAGAAGACTCGCCAATGCGGGAAACTTTTGCAGCATATGCTTCCTGCGCAGCAACAGTAATCTTTTTCCGCAGGCTCTCTTCGTGCAGAGTGCGATCTTCATCGAGCCACTGCTGAACCGGGAGCTGGATGCCCAATTCGCCAGAGAGCTGCTGCTCCAGGGCTGGAATATCCCACTGCTCTTCCACGCTCTGGGGGGGGATAGAACCGGAGACAATGCCATCAACCACATCTTCACGAATGGCAGAGATCGTATCGCTGATACTCTCAGCTTCCAGCAGCTCATTGCGCTGGCCGTAAATCACCTGGCGCTGGTCATTGGCCACGTCATCGTATTCCAGCAACTGTTTGCGAATATCAAAGTTGCGGCCTTCAACACGGCGCTGGGCTTTTTCGATAGCGTTGGAAACCATGCGGTGCTCAATCGCCTCACCGCGCTCCATACCCAGCATCTGCATAAAATTCTTCACCCGGTCAGAGGCGAAGATGCGCATAAGGTTATCTTCCAGGGATAAGTAAAAACGAGTAACACCCGGGTCACCCTGACGACCTGCACGGCCTCGCAGCTGGTTATCAATACGGCGGGACTCATGGCGCTCAGTACCGATAATATGCAGACCGCCCGCAGCGATCACCTGCTCGTGGCGCTTATTCCAATCTTCCTTGACTTGTGCGAGCTCCGCTTCGGTCAGCTCACTACCCTTCTCCTGGGCCAGGGCTGCCGCTTCAGCCTCCCAATTACCGCCGAGAACAATGTCGGTACCGCGACCAGCCATATTGGTAGCGATAGTCACTGCACCCGGGCGACCCGCCTGGGCGATAATCTGTGCTTCGCGCTCGTGGTATTTCGCGTTGAGAACCTGGTGCTTAATGCCCGCCTTTTGCAACTTGCGGGACATTTCTTCAGAGGTTTCGATAGAAGCGGTACCTACAAGGATTGGAGCCTGCTTTTCGCGACAGTGCTTCACATCCTCAATAATCGCTTCCATCTTCTCTTCCTGGCTTAGGTAAACCAGGTCATTGAGATCTTCACGTTGAATTTGCTTATTGGTGGGGATCACCACCACGTCCAGGCCATAAATTTGCTGAAATTCAAACGCTTCTGTATCCGCTGTACCGGTCATTCCCGCAAGTTTGGGGTAGAAGCGGAACAGGTTCTGGAATGTTGTAGAAGCGAGGGTCTGGCTCTCACTCTGAATCTGCACACTCTCTTTTGCTTCCAGCGCCTGGTGCAGGCCTTCGGAGAGACGGCGACCCGGCATGGTCCGGCCGGTGTGCTCATCAATTAACACCACCTGGCCATTCTGCACGATGTAATCCACATCGCGATTAAACAGTACATGCGCGCGCAGGGCGGCGTGCACGTGGTGCAACAGGCCCAGGTTCCCAGGGGCGTAAAGGGACTGGTCTTCCTTCATCAACCCGCTGCGTGACAACAGGTCTTCGATCAACAAGTGACCCTGTTCCGTCAGCTCAACCTGGCGAGTCTTTTCATCAACGGTGTAGTGCCCCTCCCCACCTTCTTCGGCACGCTCCAGCTGGGGAACCAACTTATTCATTGCCATATAAAGGTGGGACGAGTCTTCGGCGGCTCCAGAAATGATTAGCGGAGTACGCGCCTCATCGATCAGGATGGAATCCACCTCATCGACAATAGCGAAGTTCTGAGGGCGCTGGGTACGGTCCTCTTTGCGCAACACCATGTTGTCACGCAGGTAATCAAAACCGAATTCGTTATTAGTGCCGTAAGTAATGTCAGCCTCATAGGCCGCTTTCTTTTCTTCCGGTGGCTGCTGGGAAACAATAACTCCCACTGTCATACCCAGGAATTCATACACCGGGCGCATCCAATTGGCATCCCGCGAAGCGAGGTAATCGTTCACCGTAACAATATGAACACCCTTGCCTTCAAGTGCATTCAGATAGGCCGGCAGGGTTGCAACCAGGGTTTTACCTTCACCGGTACGCATTTCTGCAATACGCCCTTCATGCAGGGTCATCCCGCCGATCAGCTGAACATCGAAGTGGCGCATACCCATGGCCCGGCGACCCGCTTCACGCACCGCCGCAAACGCCTCAGGCAGGATTTGATCGAGTTTTTCCCCGTCAGCGAGTCGCTGCCTAAACTCATCCGTTTTAGCCCGCAGGCCTGCATCGTCAAGCTTCTGGAAATCCTCTTCCAAAGCGTTGATCTTTCCCACGACGCGTCGCATGCGCTTCAGCTCGCGGTCATTTTTTGAACCAAAGACCGATTTAATCAGTTTGCCAATCATTATCTAGAAACCACTTATCTTATTTGCGCTGTCGGCGCTAATATCGGGCAGATCGATGCACCGACGCTCCTTTATGCGAGGGGTGCAAGTAAACAGGAAGGCGCAAGCGCTGGCAACTCTTATGCCAAGCTACCAACAATTACGCGTAAAGGAAGGATAGTTCTTATCTGCCTGTGCGGCGGATATAGCTAGCTGGATCAACCGTGCGGTTGTTCTTATATATCTCAAAGTGAACATGGGGCCCGGTAGAACGGCCACTGGAACCCATCAGGGCAATAATTTGCCCTCTCTTGACCACGTCACCCAATCCCACTTTCAGCTCACTATTGTGCCCATAGCGGGTTGAATAACCATTGCCGTGATTAATTTCTACCAACTGACCATAGCCATGGCGCTCATCAGCCCAGGTGACAACACCTGCGGCTACCGAAACAACATCGGAGCCCATCTTGCCAGCAAAATCCACACCCTTGTGCCAAGTCCTACGGCCAGTGAATGGATCGGTGCGATAACCATAACGGGAAGACATCCATCCCTTGCTGATCGGGCGGCCCGCCAAAAACTGCTCGTCCTCAAGTTTGAGGTTGGCCATCAGGGATTCGAGTGTGTTCAGCTGCATCTGGCGATCTTCAATCTGATGAGAGAGATCTCCAATAACATCCAGGAATTCCGGTGGCTGATACGGCAACTCCGATGCACCTGCGATTCCGGGGTCTTCCGGCCCACCAATAGCAGGTGCACTGCCAAACTCAAACTCTCCTTCATCGAGATTGGCAACAGAGGTTAAACGCTCACCCAGTGCATCAAGGCGAGTTAAACGTGCCTGCAACTCCGCAAGCTTAACGGTAAGAGCTGCCAGCTGCTCCCGCGCCTCTCTATCTGCTTCAGCAATTTCTTCCTGCTGTTTGCGCAGTGCGCGACTCCAGGCCTTGGCCGTTCGGGAATCAAATAGGTCAGTTTTAGTAACCGGTAAATTCGCCCCCAGCAGAAATGCACCCACAGGGAGGCTCAGCAAGCACAACCCCAACAGGGCTTTGCTCAAACTGCCAAAATTAAAGCTGCGAGTCGCACCGCGCTCATTAACCAGGATTACTTTCATAGGAGCTGTGAGAAGTTCGACATTTTTAATTTTCGTTAGTCCCCAGCTCACAAGCCGAGGTGCCAAACCAATAAGGATACCAAAAATCTATAGGCTTTCTCTGTGAAACAATCATACAAAAAAGCCGGCACTATAATGCCGGCTTCTTGCGAAAGTATCAAACTGCCAAAATAGGTTTGATATAAGAGATCGGTGCTTCTTCCTGCTCACCTTCAAAGGTGACCATTTCCCAAGCATCCTCCTGAGCCATCAGGTTGCGAAGGGATTTATTGTTCAGCGCATGGCCAGACTTAAATGCCTTGAACTCACCAATCAGGCTAGTCCCCAGAAGATAGAGATCGCCAATCGCATCCAGAATTTTATGTTTCACAAATTCGTCTTCATAACGCAACCCGCCTTCATTCAGAATGCGGTACTGATCAATCACAATTGCGTTATCAACGGAACCGCCCTGAACCAGGCCCTTGGAGCGCAGGTACTCGATTTCGTGCATAAAGCCAAAGGTACGGGCGCGACTCACTTCCTTCACAAAGGAGGTGCTGGAGAAGTCCACGGATGAACTCAGGTTACGCCCCTGGAAAACCGGGTGGTCAAAGTCGATTGTGAAGGATACTTTAAAGCCATTAAAAGGCAGGAAGCTGGCAACCTTATCGCCATCCTCTACAGTTACTGGCTTCTTGATTCGCAGGAATTTCTTCGGAGCTGCTTGCTCTTGGATACCTGCAGATTGAATTAGAAATACAAATGGGCCGGCACTGCCATCCATAATAGGCACTTCTTGAGCGGATAACTCGACAACCGCGTTATCAATGCCAAGGCCCGCCATTGCCGAGAGCAGGTGCTCTACCGTAGCAATGCGAACATCACCCTTTTCCAGGGTGGTTGAAAGGAGAGTGTCGCCGACATTTTCCGCACGAGCCTCGATTTCAACTACCGGGTCCAAATCGGTTCTACGGAACACGATACCGGTGTCTACGGGCGCTGGTTTAAGGGTAAGTACAACTTTCTTGCCAGTGTGCAGACCTACGCCAGTGGCGCGAATAGCATTCTTAAGCGTGCGCTGTTTGATCATGAAACTATCTTTTCCCCGTCGGTGGACTACGCCCCTAAGGCGCAGCAAGCCATCGATACTAGCACAATTGCGACGCCAATACCAATTCTGGGCGAGTGGTCACCACAACTGTGCACCACCTACCTATATGAGGATAGATCAAGCAAAGATTGCAGCGCCAACGCATGTCGCTATGACAGCATTCTAAGATCCTAAGCTCCGCAAGCGCTGTTAATAATTGTTAATTATTTTAGATAGTTATTGCGACTCACCAGTTCTGATCAAAATCTACACAAACGGGGCAAGGGCCCACCCATTCGACAAGGTAGACCCGAGCAAAAGCCGCACCGCAGCGGCAATACCCAGCCGGAGCCGGGCAGACATGAGCGGTGTTCTGCCTCTGCGGTACCGTTTCCTAGTCTGCCTGACGGCGCAGGAAGGCTGGAATATCCAGGTACTCCATATCCGCATCAGCGGGATTCAGGGCAGGAGCCGGGCGCTTGGGGCGCTCCGCTTCAGCACGAGGGCGCGGATCAATGGCCTCGCGGCTTGCCAGTCCCGCAGAGCTGTGGCCAGCGTGAGCGCTGTGATTATCGCGAACCTCACGGGTTTCACGAACAGGCTCGCGAGGCTCTGGGCGGCGAGTATTATCCACCACCTTCGCCGGACGCGCTGCAGGAGTACCCTCGCCAAGACCTGCGGCCACAACGGTAACCCGCATCTCATCACCGAGCTTATCATCTACCGCTGTACCGATAACCACAGTAGCTTCATCGGAGGCGATTTCCTGGACAATCTCACCTACTTCAGAGTACTCACCCAGGGTCAGTTCCTGACAGCCCGCCTCTTCGCTACCGGTGATGATATTCACCAGGATACCGCGAGCACCTGCCAGGTTGACGTTATCCAGTAGCGGGCTTCGCACGGCTTTCTCAGCCGCTTCGCGCGCACGGTTTTCACCGACGGCAGAACCGGACCCCATCATCGCCATGCCCATTTCAGACATTACGGTGCGCACATCGGCGAAGTCCACGTTCATGATGCCCGGACGAATCATCAGGTCGGCAATGCCTTGTACAGCACCCAATAAAACGTTATCTGCCTCTTTGTAAGCAGATTTCATTGTGATCTTGCTACCGAGTACTTCCAGCAAACGATCGTTGGGGATAGTAATCAGAGAATCAACTTTATCACGCAGCTCGAGGATACCCTCTTCAGCTACAACTGTGCGTTTGCGCCCTTCGATCTTAAATGGGCGAGTAACCACAGCAACGGTAAGGATACCCAGTTCTTTTGCAATCTCAGCGACAATCGGCGCACCACCGGTACCGGTACCACCGCCCATACCGGCAGTGATGAATACCATATCCGCACCGGTTAATACCTCAGCAATGCGATCGCGATCTTCAAGTGCGGACTGACGGCCAATATCCGGGTTTGCCCCTGCGCCCAAACCGCGTGTAATTGTGTTACCCAGTTGCAGGATAGTGCGGGCCTCAACATCTTTGAGGGCCTGTGCATCTGTATTTGCACAGATAAAATCTACACCCTCAACATCATTGGCGATCATATGCTTAACAGCATTACCACCACCGCCGCCGACACCAATCACCTTGATGACAGGCTTATCCTGTACGCTATCAACTAGTTCGAACATTGCTGTTCCCCTTTCTTGCTCATGTCGAATTTTACAGCCATGCCTAAAAAAAATCCTTCACCGGATGGCTAAATCTGGTTGCACTCTATTACAAATTTCCGCGAAACCAGTGCTTTACCTTGTCCCACCACTGATTATCGTTGCGCACAGGCTGTATTTTGCCCTCTCGAGCCTCTTCCTGCTGCATCGCATACATCAATAATCCAACTCCAGTGGAATAAATTGGGTTGCTGACGATATCCGTCAAACCTGCAATACCCTGAGGCACTGCTAGGCGAACCGGCATATGAAAAATTTCCTCAGCCAGTTCAACCGCGCCCTCCATTTTTGAAGAGCCGCCGGTAAGTACTACACCCGCCGCACACAAATCTTCGAAGCCGCTGCGACGTAACTCCGCCTGTACTAATGTAAACAATTCGTCGTAGCGCGGCTCAACGACCTCGGCCAATGCCTGTCGGGATAAATCCCTGGGCGCGCGATCACCAACGCTCGGTACCTTAATGGTCTCACCTTCGCGAGCGAGTTTTGCCAACGCGCACGCATATTTGATTTTCAAATCTTCTGCGTGCGGTGTCGGTGTGCGCAAAGCCATGGCAATATCATTGGTAACCTGGTCTCCAGCAATCGGTATCACACCGGTATGCCGAATAGATCCACCAGTAAACACAGCAATATCGGTGGTTCCCCCACCAATATCTACCATGCATACTCCCAGCTCTTTTTCATCTTCGGTCAGGACTGCGTAACTTGAAGCCAATTGTTCAAGAATGACATCTTCTACTTCCAGACCACATCGACGAATACACTTTTCAATATTCTGTGCAGCATTCACTGCACCGCTGACCAAATGGACCTTTGCTTCGAGGCGAACACCAGACATTCCGAGAGGTTCTTTTACCCCTTCCTGATTATCAATCAGGTATTCCTGCGGAAGCGTGTGCAAAATCTTCTGGTCCGCAGGAATAGCGACAGCCCTGGCAGCATCAATAACACGATCGAGATCCTGCTGGGTAACCTCTCGATCCTTAATCGCAACTATACCGTGAGAGTTCAAGCTGCGAATGTGACTTCCCGCAATCCCTGCGTACACAGAGTGAATTTCACAACCCGCCATCAACTCAGCTTCTTCCACAGCGCGCTGTATAGATTGCACGGTTGATTCAATATTAACCACTACGCCCTTTTTCATTCCAGTGGAACGATGAGAGCCGATACCGACAATATTAAGTTCCCCATCACCGGAAGCTTCACCGACAATAGCGACTACTTTAGAGGTGCCTATATCCAGTCCAACAATCATGCGCTGATCGGATACCTGTGTCATTTTCGTGCCAACCTCGCTGAGCTGCATTCTGTTTCAGGTTCTGCTATCGGACCAGAACACAGCATTCGCTTTTAAACTTTTATCTATAAAACAGCCACCCGGGCTGCCTCGATGTTTACTTTTCTTCGTCTTTCCACTGAACCGCTACCGCATTGCTGTAGCGCGTATCGACGCTGACAACTTTTTGCAAGTGCGGCGCCAGTACACCCCGACTCAAATACAGAAAACGGTGTACCCGCTCCAATAAAGCATCATGGCCAAGTTTTAATTCAATTCCCGACACTAACTCCAGATGCCAACCGCTTAGGTCGTCAAATGACAACCGTTTAACCTCCATATCCCGCGTGGTCAGTAACCCCGCAAGCGCGCGGTATTGCAGCATAATCCGCTCTACCAATTCTTCATCCCCGGCAAGCTCGGGCAGGGACTGAACCCCCATATGTGACGGACGCGGTAGCAGATCCCCACTCGCTACCAACAATTTATCTTTACCCCAGGTGGCGAGAGGTTGCGCTTCAGTGATATCAACCTCAACACCCTTCGGCCAACGCCTGCTCACCGAGGCGGAAGTAATCCAGGGGTTAGACAGTAATGTCTGCTGCATCGCCTGAATGTCCGCTGAAAAAAAGCCTGCTTTCAAGTGAGGAAGAAGCACCTCTCTTAACTCTTCTTCAGTTACCGCATTAAAAGCCCCGCGCACCTCAACTTGCTCCAGGGCATCAACATTACTCAGCTCAACCGATGGCGCCCACCGCCACAACCAGACTGCACCATAGAGCAAAGCCGAAAAGCCTGCGAACATCACCAGCAAAAAAAAACACCGCCCCCAGTTCAGGCGAAGCTTTTCAGAATCGCTGGCCCCTAAGGGGCTCGCACCGCGAGCAGCTTTTTTTTTCCTGGAGGTTGATTTCGTTCCAGCCCCTTTCACTCGCTACCTAGCCCTCACTGCTGCGCTCACCCAAGCGCCAATCAGCCAACCTTTGCGAAAGTGCTCCGACGTTGCCAGCTCCCTGGGTCAGGACAATATCACCCGGCTCCAACAGATCAGCTAATACCGGGGGAACCTGATCGATAGTTTCCATAAAAATCGGATCTACCTGTCCCCTGTTGCGTAAGCTTCGCGCAAGCGTTCGGCCATCGGCACCAGCAATTGGCGCTTCACCGGCACTGTATACATCCAGCAAAATTAACTTATCCACCTCAGAGAGGACCTGGACAAAGTCTTCAAACAAGTCCCGCGTACGGGTATAACGGTGGGGCTGATAAATCATTACCAAGCGACGATCCGGCCAGCCATCTCGAACTGTCTTTACGGTAGCCGCTACCTCACGTGGGTGGTGACCGTAGTCATCTACCAACATCACCTTATCAGCTTCGGTATCATCGCTAACTGCATAATCACCGTAGATCTGGAATCGACGACCAACGCCCTGGAAGCCTATTAGACCTTGGCGAATTGCTTCATCACTAACGCCTTCATCACTAGCTACAGCAATTGCTGCAGTCGCATTGAGAACATTATGAATACCCGGTGTATTCACAGAAACCTGCAATAGATCACCCTTGGGTCTCTGTACCGTGAAATGGCTGCGCAGAGGTTCTTGCTTTACTTCAACGATGCGGTAGTCATTACCCTCATCAAATCCATAGGTCAGAACCGGGCGGGAAAACTTGGGGATGACTTCCTGAACATTGGCATCATCCCCGCAAACTACCGCCAGACCGTAAAATGGCAGGTTGTGTACAAAGTCGATAAAGATCTGTTTCACCTTTTCGAAGTCGCCACCATAAGTTTCCATATGGTCCGCATCGATATTGGTAATCACCGTCACCATCGGCTGTAAGTGAATAAAAGATGCATCGCTCTCATCAGCTTCAGCCACTAGATAGCGACTTTCGCCCAAGGCAGCATTGGCACCGGCAGCGTTGACCAGGCCACCGATAACAAAGGTCGGGTCTTTTTTATCTGCCGCAAAAATTGAGGCGATTAAGCTGGTCGTGGTGGTCTTTCCGTGGGTTCCCGCCACAGCAATGCCATAGCGATAGCGCATTAGTTCACCGAGCATTTCGGCACGGCGTACAATAGGGATTCTCTTTTCTCTCGCTTCAATCAGCTCCGGGTTATCGCCATGTACGGCAGAGGAATTAACCACAACATCAACGCCGCGAACATTTTCCTCGCTGTGCCCGATTTGGACCTTAACGCCCAATTTGCGCAATCTATCAGTAACCGCAGATTCACGCAGGTCAGAACCTGAGACTTCGTAGCCCTGGTTCTGCAATACCTCAGCAATACCGCTCATACCGGCACCGCCGATACCGATAAAGTGGATACGGCGGATACGGCGCATAGCCGGTACCGCATAACTTTTATCTTCGTTTGTCCGCACTGAAGACATTACTTTAACCTTCGTCCACTTATTCTGTGTTACCTGGCCGAGGCCAGCTCTTCTCTGCAAGCGTTAACCACTTGCTCAGTCGCATCAGTTTTTGCCGCGCGCCGCGCGGAGGTCGCCATTTGCAATAGTTTCTGGCGATCTTCTAACAGGCTTTGTAACAAGCCGGATAACTTCTGCTCGTCCATTTCCCGCTGCTGCATAACAATCGCTCCGCCAGCATTTTGCAACCACTCGCCATTACGCGTTTGATGATCATCAATTGCAAAGGGGAAAGGCACCATGATTGCACCGACTCCCGCCGCTGAAATTTCAGAAACAGTCAAAGCCCCGGAACGGCAAATAATCAGGTCCGCAGAGCGGTAGGCCTCAGCCATATCCGCAATAAAAGGGACCACCTCAGCTTCTACTGCCGCCTCTTTATAGGCGTCTTTGGCAGCCTGAAGGTGGCGCTCTCCAGCCTGGTGGACCACTACCGGGCGCAAGGAGGGTTTCAGCAATGCGATTGCCTTAGGAACCAGTTCATTAATTGCTACAGCACCGAGACTACCGCCCAATACCAAAAGGCGCAGAGACGACTGGCTGCCAATTCGTGTTTCTGGCTCAGGCAATTCTGCAATTTCTTTGCGCACTGGATTACCCACTTGCCTGGCACCGGGTAACCCACTGGGAAATGCTTCAAGCACTTGGCTGGAAATCCGCGCTAACAAGCGGTTTGTCGTTCCGGCAACAGCATTTTGCTCGTGAATAATTAACGGTATCCCCCCAAGACGGGCTGCAACGCCCCCTGGGCCGGTCGCAAAGCCACCAAAGCCGAGCACTGCATCAGGTTGTACCTGCTTAACAACTGCCCTGGCCTGAGCAATTGCCCGCAAAATTTGCAACGGGGCTTTGAGTAAGGCCAACTTTCCCTTCCCCCGAATACCCTCCACTTTAATGCAGTGCAAAGGAATATTCGCCGCAGGTATTAATCGGGATTCAATCCCACGGGCAGTACCTAACCACTCGACAACAGCTCCCTGCTCTTGCAACGCTTTAGCCACAGCCAACGCTGGGAACACATGACCGCCGGTACCACCGGCCATCAGCAAAAACTTCTTTCCAGAAAAACGCTTATTTACTTCAGACATCAAACCGTTTCTCCGTTGCTGCCCTTCACACTGGACTTGGGTGAATGGAATATTGGCAGCTGACGCAAAAGCTCAAGCCCCCCGCTTCCGTTTTCAGCAGGCTCTTTTAGTTCAGCCCGAATCCGCATCGCCAAGCCAAGTAATGCACAACATACAATCAGGCTGCTGCCACCAGAGCTGACAAATGGCAGCGTTAGCCCTTTAGTCGGCAACAGGCCTGAAGCAACGCCCATATTCACGAAAGCTTGTCCTGCCAATAACACTGCCATACCAAAAGCTAGAAGTGCAGCGAAAAATTTCTCCTGCACCAGGGCCTCTTTTACCAGGCGGAGCAGTGAGTAGGTGAGAACAACAAAAAGCCCTACCAGCACTACGCCACCCAACATTCCCCATTCCTCTGCCAGAATGGCAAAAATAAAATCCGTATGGGCCTCAGGCAGGTAAAACAGTTTCTGCACACTATTGCCCAAACCAACTCCAAACCACTCTCCGCGACCAAATGCAATCAGGGACTGGGTAAGTTGGTAGCCACTGGCAAACTGATCCCCCCAAGGATCCAGAAACGTCAGCAATCGTTGTAAGCGATAGGGACTCATCAGTGCCATTAACGCCAGTCCACTCGCAGCCGCAGCTACCAATAAAAAAGTATGGGGAAGACGCGCTCCCGCCAAAAAAACCATTGCCAGCACGGTGCCTGAAATTACAACCACCGAACCGAAGTCCGGCTGTAAAAGCAGTAACAAAGCAACCGTTGCGAGAATCACCACTGGCACCATAAAGCTGGTCCAATGGCGTAGTTGCTTATTTCGACGTGTTAAAAAACTGGCAAAAAAAACTAGCAGACAGAACTTAGCCACTTCCGCGGGTTGCACAGTTATGCCTGCAAATACCAGCCAACGCCGGCTACCGTTCACCTCCCGCCCAATCCCCGGCACAAGCACGGCGATCAATAGCAGGCAAGCAAACAGTAATAATGGCCAGGACAGTCGCGACCAAATTGACAGGGGAATCTGACTAACGACAAATCCAGCTAATCCGCCAACCATCAAAAAAGCCAAATGACGCCTGAGGAAATACCAGGGGTCACCATAAATATCCGTAGCAAAGGCGATAGATGCTGAAGCAACCATCACCACACCAATGCTAGCCAGAACCAGAACACTGAGTAGCAGCAGCCCATCCTGCCATTCACTACCTTGAGCCTTGATTACCTGGGCACTCACTGGGAGCCTCCAGCGGTATCGCCTAATTCCAAAACGGCCTGGCGAAAATCATCACCGCGGGCTTCAAAATTCTTATACATATCAAAGCTGGCACATGCCGGTGATAACAATACATAGTCACCGCCATTGGCTAATTGTCTGGCCTCAGCGACGGCCTCTGCCATTGTGCTAGCCCTGCGAATCTCGCACAGGCCATCAAAGACACCGGCTATTTTCTCTCCATCCACACCGATACAAACCAGGGCCCGGAGTGCTCCTGCACTTTTTCGTAAGGGAGCAAAGTCAGCACCCTTGCCATCCCCTCCAGCAATAAGCACTATTTTTCTGCTTGCCGTAGCCAAGCCATCCAATGCCGCCTGGGTTGCTCCTACATTGGTGCCTTTTGAATCGTTAACATAAACAACGTCTTCAAAATCAGCCACGCGCTCACAGCGATGTTTCAACCCGCGAAAGCTGCGTAAAATTTTTAACATCGCCTCTGTGGGCAGGCCCAGTGCATAGCCCATTGCCAGGGCTGCCAAACCATTGGCAATATTATGCTTACCCACCATAGCCAAATCGGCCACAGGCATTAAAACTTCTGTGCCTCGAGCCAACCAGTTCTGCCCCTCATGCAAGCGCAGGCCAAACTGATTGAGATCCGGCTGATCAAGCCCAAAACTCCACTCCCGTCTCTCTCGGGAAAGAGGCCCCTGGGATAAGGGGTCCGCGCGATTTATCACGAACTGATCCGCTCCGCGATAAATGCGCTGCTTGGCCCGGTGGTACTCCACCATACTGGGGTAGCGGTCCATATGGTCCGCACTCATGTTTAAAATGGTGGCTACGGTAGGTGCCAGCGAGTAGGTGGTTTCCAATTGAAAACTGGAAAGCTCCAAAACAAAGATGTCCGGCAGAGGTTTCTCAAGTAAATCCAGCACCGGCACACCGATATTGCCACCCACACCAACTGTCAGCCCTGCCTCTTCAACCATCTCCCCCAGGAGTGTGGTCACTGTACTCTTTCCGTTGGAGCCGGTGATCGCGGCGAGCTTTGCTGTCGATTGCATCCGAGTCAGGACCTGGGCAAATAACTCAATATCCCCAACCACAGGAATCCCATCCGCAATCGCCTGCTGCAATACGGGTTCAGCAAGCGCAACTCCCGGACTGGCAATAATCAAGCTCGCAGCAAGTATTGTCCCCGGGCGCAGTGGACCTGTTTCCACCGCAACCTCAGGGAACTCCTGACGGAAAGCTTCGAGCCCCGGCGGGTTATCGCGACTGTCTGCCACGACCGGCGTATGGCCGTGACGCAGCAGGTAGCGCACCACCGACTTTCCGGTAGCGCCAAGACCTATTACCACTTTCTGCTGTGAAGAAGTCGCGATCAGGCTCATTTATCTATTTATCGAATTTTCAGTGTTGCCAAACCAGCCAAGACCAGAATGACGGTAATAATCCAAAAGCGCACAATGACTCGAGGCTCCGGCCACCCTTTTAACTCAAAGTGGTGGTGCAGAGGCGCCATGCGAAAAATTCTCTTCCCCGTTAATTTAAAGGATGCCACCTGCAAAATTACGGAAACCGTTTCCATCACAAACACACCGCCCATGATGAACAGAATAATTTCATGACGGGTAATTACCGCAATAATTCCCAGCGCCGCCCCCAGTGCCAGAGCGCCCACGTCCCCCATAAACACCTGGGCCGGATAAGTGTTAAACCATAAGAACCCAAGTCCGGCACCACCGAGAGCAGCGCAGAACACCGCCAACTCCCCAGCTCCTGGAATTGCGGGAATATGCAGGTAGTCAGCAAATTCCATATGGCCGGATAAATAAGCAATCACCCCAAGTGCTCCACCCACCATCACAGTAGGCATAATCGCCAAGCCATCGAGGCCATCAGTCAGGTTAACCGCGTTACTGGAGCCAACAACGACAAAGTAGGTCAGCAATATAAAAGATATCGGTCCCAGGTTTATCGCAACATCTTTAAAAAAGGGAACAAAAAACTGGGTCTCTGCCGGGCTTGAAGCACTCATATACAGATAAATAGCTGCACCCAACCCGGCAACGGATTGCCAGAAATATTTCCAGCGAGCAATAAGGCCACGGGGGTTTTTATAAACGACTTTTTTATAGTCATCCACGAAGCCCACAGCACCGAAAACAAAGGTAACTAATAAAGTAACCCACACGTAACGATTGCTGAGGTCAGACCAGAGTAGGGCTGAGGCAAAAATTGAGGCGAGAATCAAGGTGCCGCCCATAGTCGGGGTGCCAGATTTACTCAAATGGCTTTGTGGACCATCATCGCGAACAGCCTGCCCCACCTGTAAATGGTTCAACCAGTGAATCATGCGCGGACCCACAAGTAGTGAAATACCCAGAGCCGTCAACGCAGCAAGAATTGCGCGCACTGTCAGGTAGTTAAATACCGAAAATCCGCTGACATGTTGTTGTAATAGCTCCGCTAGCCAAAGCAGCATTACTTCTCCCCTCTGCTATTGCCAAGCAGTGCCTGCGCTACCAATTCCATACGGGCGCTGCGTGATCCTTTAACCAAAACTGTGGTTTGTTCATCCAATTGTTGAGTGAGAGCAGTAACCAGGGGTTCTCTCTCGCGATAATTGCGCAGCGACTCTTGCCTCCCCGCAGAAAAGGCCATGCTGGCGGCAGTACCCAGCGGCCCCAATGTAAACAGCGCATCCAAGCCCCGCTCTCGTGCCAAAGCTCCAACGCTTCTATGCATTTCCTCCGCGTCCGGCCCCAACTCCGCCATATCCCCCAGCACCAGAATTTTTTTACCTGAACGCTGTGACAGCAATTCAATGGCCGCACCTACTGAACCCGGGTTCGCGTTGTAACTGTCATCAATAACGGTTGCACCGGCTATACCTGCCTGCTCCTGCAAGCGCCCAGCAACCCCGGTCACCGTGTTAAGTCCGCTGATAATTTCCACCGCAGGTATTCCCGCAGCAAAAGCACATCCAGCAGCAACCAGAGCGTTGTGAACATTGTGCTCACCAAGCAATTTCAGGCTAACAGGGTGAGCAACGCCTTCAATTACCAAGTCAAATGAAGGGCAACCGTTAGGATTCAATACCATATTATCCGCATGGATAGCACACTCATTAGATAAGCCAATACCCAGAGTCTTTACCCCTTCGGGCATATTCTCCAACCAGTAATTCGCATAGCCATCATCGGTATTGATCACCGCCGTCGCCGATACATCCAAACTGGTATAAATTTGGCCCTTGGCTTTTGCGATAGCATCAACAGAGCCAAAGCCCTCGACATGCGCTGGCATTACGTTATTTACCGCCGTCACCTGCGGCTTGCCGATACTACACAGGTAGCCAATATCGTCAGGGCCGTTAGCTCCCATTTCGAGAATCAACACATCGTGTTGCGCTGTCAGCCCAAACAAAGTCATGGGTAAACCGAACTGGTTGTTCAGGTTTCCCTCGGTTACACAGGGTGTATGACTCTGGGAAAAAATTGCAGACAGCATCTCCTTAACGGTAGTTTTACCGCAGGACCCTGTAATCGCCACAACCGGACCGTCAAACTGTTCACGGCACAGTAAGCCAATTTGTCCTAATGCGACCGTCGTATCTTCAACGCGCCACTGCGGTAAACTGCAACTAGGCACTTCACGATCGACAACCAACCCCAATACCTGGCCATCCAGCTCACCGACAAAGTCGTGAGCATCAAAATTTTCGCCAACCAGAGCAACAAATAAAGATTTGGGGTCCAGCTTGCGGGTATCCGTGCAAACCAGTTCAAACTCCACAGAGCCATTGATTAACTCACCACCAAAACGGCTTTGCAGTTGCTGCAACGTAAGGGAATTAATCACCTTGGCTCTCCTTGCCTTCACTTGACTGGCCCGATTCATCCACGCGGGCTTTGAGAGCTGCAGCAGCTTGCTCACGATCGCAGAAGTGAATTTTTTCACTGCCGATAATTTGGTAATTTTCGTGCCCTTTACCGGCGATCAATACAATATCCCCCGGTTGTGCTGCAGATACCGCCTGAGATATCGCTGTCGCGCGATCAATTTCAACTTCGATATTACTGGCAGCCCCTTCGAGAATATCGTCGATAATTTTTTGTGGTTCTTCGCTGCGCGGATTATCGCTAGTCACAATGGCACGGTCCGCCATCTCGGAGGCAATACGCCCCATCGCCGCGCGCTTACCCGTATCCCGGTCGCCGCCACAACCAAAAACACACCACAAATTACCGCGACAGTAAGGGCGCGCTGCTGCTAAAGCCGCGCGAAGAGCATCTGGTGTATGGGCATAATCCACCAATACACCCACATCATCGGAACCCTCAACCAGGACACGCTCCATACGCCCCGGCACCGCTTTGATAGTGGGGAAAGCGGCAAGAATATCTTCAAAAGGCATGCCCTCTGCCGCTGCAGCAGCTACGACAGCCAAGGCATTGTGAATATTAAAATCGCCAATTAAGGGTGCGTGCAGCTCACCGCTACCCCAAGGGGAATTAAGTTTTACAGAAAAACCGCGCTCATGGCGACGCAGGTCTGCAACATATAAATCACCCGCCTGCAGCCCATAAGTAATAACGCGCAGGCCACGCAATTTGCAGCGCTCTGCCAACTGGGCGCCAAACGGATCATCCAGGTTAATGACTCCTCGCTTCAATTTTGGCAGTCCGAAAAGTTTCTCTTTGGCTGCGCCGTAAGCGGCCATATTGCCGTGATAATCCAAATGATCGCGGCTCAAATTGGTAAAAATTGCCGTATCAAAAATCAGTCCATGCACACGTCCCTGAGAAAGGGAATGCGAAGAAACTTCCATTGCGGCAGCGGCAACACCACTATCGCGATAATTTGCAAAGTCCGCTTGTAAACTCACCGGGTCAGGCGTTGTTAAACCCGTTTCCTGCAATTCGATTTGGTTATCTTTCCAGACCCCATTACCAATGGTGCCTATCAATGCTGCACTGCCATAGTGGCGAGCCAGTAATTGGGAAGTCAAATAGGCGCAAGTGGTTTTACCGTTGGTGCCAGTCACTCCAACCAAGTGCATTTCACCACTGGGGTTACCGTGGAAGCGCGCGGCAATTTCCCCTACCCGCTTTGCCAGACCGGGAACACTGACCACCTGGATATCACCACGGCTTTTACATTCCAACTTGTCACCATCAGCAAGCACTACCGCAGCACCTGCAGTAATTGCCGCATCGATATATTCCCGACCATCGACCACAGAACCGCGCAAGGCCATAAATGCATCGCCCGCTTTTATCTTGCGGCTATCCAGGGCAATACCAGTGACAGAAATATCGGGAATACCGGCGTAACCCGGCACTAATTCTTTGATAGAAACAGAATGTTTTTCGCGCTGACTCACGATTTTGAACCCCTCTCGCTTAACTGCGCGGCCAATTGCCCCTCCGCCGATTTAATTTTTTCCGGCGGAACCTGCAACAGGCGCATAGCACCAGTCATCACCGCACCGAATACCGGTGCAGCAACTTCACCACCGTAATATTTGGCGTGACTGGGATCATCAATAACAACTACCGCGGCAAGGCGCGGATTATCAGCGGGGATAAAGCCCGCAAATACTGAGCGATAGCGATTATCCGCATAGCCACTACTGCCAACTTTGTGCACAGTACCGGTCTTGCCGGCGACACGATAACCTTCTACAGCGGCAAGGCGTCCGGTACCCTTAGCACCAATCACCGTCTCCAACATCGCAGTAACCTGCCCAGCCAAGGACTGCTCAATAACCTGCTCAGGCTCGCCCGGTACTTTGTCACCGGATAAAACCAGGGAAACAGGACGCTTAACCCCTTCATTCGCCAGTACGCTGTAGGCTTGTGCCAGCTGCACGGCGTTAACTGTTAAACCGTAGCCGAAGGCGAAATTAGCTCGCTCGATTGGGTGCCAGCGGCTGCGACTGGGCAAGATCCCCTGTGCTTCACCGGGGAAGCCACTGCCCACAGCCTCGCCCAGACCCAAGCGATAAAAGAGTCCCCGCAGAGAATTTGGTTCCAAATCGAGAGCAATTTTTGTAATTCCCACCTGGCTCGACTTGGTAATAATCTTGGTGAGATCTATTTTTCCGTAATTAACCGGGTCCACCAGGGTTTTTCCCGGCACGCGAATATATCCAGGACTGGTGTTTATTTCTGTTCTTGGGGTGTAGCGCCCGGTTTCCAAAGCCGCCAATACTGTTAAGGGTTTCACTGTAGAGCCCGGCTCAAATTGGTCGATCAGCGCACGGTTGCGCATAGCCGCCGACTTAACCCCTTTGCGGTCATTGGGATTAAATGAAGGCTGGTTGGCCATGGCCAACACATCGCCACTGTGAGTATCGAGAATCACCATAAAGCCGGAAGCGGCGCCGTTTTCCGACACCGCCCGCTTTAATTCCCGGTAGGCCAAATATTGCAGGCGCATATCGATAGACAAACGCAGATCCCTGCCCGGTTGCGCTTCCTGACGAATTGCCAAATCCCTTACCGTGCGCCCTTTCAGATCTTTAATTACCTGACGTGATCCCGGCTGTCCGGACAGCCAATCGTCGTAGGCCAATTCCATTCCTTCCTGGCCGCGATCATCGATGTCGGTAAAACCGAGAAGTTGGGCTACGACCTCCCCAGCAGGATAGAAGCGCCGATACTCTTTTTTACTGAAAACACCTGTAATACCCAGGTCCAGCACTTTCTCAGCCTCTTCTGGAGACAGGTGCCGGCGCAGGTACATAAATTCTTTGTTTCGGTATTTCTTCAGGCGAGAGCCCAGTTTGGAAGACGGTAAATCCAGCGCGCGAGCCAGGCGCACTAAATTCGCATCGCTTATTTCACTCAACAGCTTGGGATTGGCCCACAGGCTGTGTACCGGAGTACTGACAGCAAGAAGCTCACCGTTTCGATCGACTATTGAGCCCCGATAGGCAGCAATCTCTTCGGTGCGCAAGGTGCGGGCCCGGCCCTGGTCTTGCAGGAAACGATATCCGCGCTCAGCAGCAGGCACTACCTGCAGTTTGGCCAAGTGGAACACAAGGGTAAGAGCGAGCAGGCACAGCAGGACCGCCACCAGCGCAAAGCGCCAGCGGGCTATACCCGGCTGAATATCCTTTTTTTTGACTGCGCCCATGTTTTCCCAGTTGGCGTTATCTATTTATTTTGCATCCCGGCTGAGCATGCCACTCTCCAGGGCCTGAACTCCAAAACTCAATTAACGCAAAATTCTTTATAATTATTTAAAGGCCAAAGCCCCCAAACGCAGAAACCCCACCGGGCAAGCAGTGGGGTACTTACGTCTTCATCCAAGGCGGTTAAAACTTAATCCGCCACTACCAATACCTGTTCCGAAGGTGCTGGCATATGCATTTTTAATTTTTCTCGAGCGACCTGTTCGACCCGGCTATAGGCAGACCAGGCACTTTTTTCCAAAAGGAGGCGCTCCTGCTCATAGCGCAATTCATCGTGGGCTTTTTGTGCCTTACCCAGCTCAGCAGTTAACTCTCGGCTTTGTTGGGTGGTATGAATAACAGATAGCGACGACAGTATTACCGCTATCCACATTACCCCCACTCCAAGTAGAGCCTTGCCAGACATAAACTCAGCTTCCCGCCAGCTTTTCTGCCACCCGCATTACTGCACTGCGGGACCGCTGATTTTCATCCACTTCAACCGTGTTGGCTTTCACTGCCTTGCCCACCGAACGCAGTGACTTGGCTATCTGACTATCCATAACCGGAAGGCCACGAGGCAACTGGGGACCGCGCTCTTTTTCCCGAATAAAACGCTTCACCATTCGGTCTTCAAGAGAGTGGAAACTGATAATCACCAGACGCCCACCCGGTGCCAGCAACTGCAGGGATTTATCCAACGCACTCTGCAGATCATCCAACTCGCCATTAATATGAATACGAATAGCCTGAAAGACTCGAGTAGCGGGATGTTTACCTTTTTCCCAAGCCGGATTCGCCTCTTTCACAACCTCGGCAAAATCGAGGGTGCGCTCAAATGGTTTTTCCAGCCGGCGCTTTACAATGGCAGCAGCCATTCGGCGGGCAAAACGCTCCTCGCCGTACTCTTTAAACACCCGGGCCATTTCGGCCTCAGCCTCAGTGTTGACCCACTCCGCTGCACTGATACCTCGACTGGTATCCATACGCATATCCAGGGGGCCATCCTGCATAAAACTGAAACCGCGCTCGGCCTGATCCAGTTGCGGCGAAGACACCCCCAGATCGAGCAATATTCCACTGACCTTACCGGCAGCTTGCCCGGCAGCCTTATCCATATCGGCAAAAGACCCATGCCAAATGGAAAAACGGGATTCACCGGAAAACCGCTGTTCTGCAAATTCAACAGCCTGGGGATCTTTATCCACCCCTACCAACTGGCCATTGGGCCCCAAATGCTCAAGGATTGAGGCGCTGTGCCCACCCCGGCCAAAGGTGCCGTCGATATAAAACCCATCCGGCTCAGTCACCAGAGCGTCTACGGCCTCGCGTAACAACACACTGCGATGCAATTCTTGAGACACCCGGTACTCCCCTTATAAAGAGAGGGATGCCATTTCCTCAGGCATACCCTCTTCGTCTTCACTATCATCGAGCCAGGACATCCAGCGCTCCTCACTCCAGAGCTCCAGCTTTTTCCCCTGACCCACTAACATCAATTTCTTTTCCAGCCCCGCGTACTCACGCAGAGTTGGCGGAATCAATACCCTGCCATTGCCATCCACCTGCAGCTCACAGGCATACCCGATCAGCAGGCGCTGAGCGCGCCGAGCCACTTTGTTAAAGCTGGGCAATGCTTCAATCTTCGGGAGAATTTGCTGCCATTGAGGCGACGGATACACCAACAAACAGCGTTCCTCTGTATGGGCAGTCACCACCAAGCACCCCGCACACTCATCCAATAGCCTATCGCGGACGCGAGCCGGTATTGCCAGACGCCCCTTGGCGTCCATATTGATTGCGTGGCTGCCCAAATACACGTTTAGTGGTTCTCGCTTTGGAGATCGCGCCTCTCGCGACTCACTCCCATATGGCAGGTCAATGGAGAAAGATGTTCGACTTTAACCTGGCGGTGTGAACACCCACTTACTTATCGCGAATAAACCACAAATTTCCACGATTTTCCACTTTTTCCCACTCTCGACACTATAAAACTGGTCGACACAAAGTCAAGGAATTCGACCCCAAAGTCCCCATAACCCCTTGTAAAATCGCGGCCTCCAGAGATGTGGCGCATATTGGCACATTGAAACTAGTCGGAACAGCACTATCTGGCACGATCGCCCCCTTAACAGTTAATCAATTTTTTTGCGCCAAGAAGAGGCTTTAGCCGAAATTAAACGAGAAGAAATAGGCGAATACAAAGAGGGCTACCGGAGCCGGGACCACCACATCAGGCAAACAAAAAAGCCCGGCAAATGCCGGGCTTTTGAAATTGTTGAGCTGGCCTGTAAGCCGGGTTCTGTCGAGGACAATCATTCATCTGGGATGCCTGTCACCAGACACCTCAAGCGACCTACCCGCCCTCAGTGCGGGTCACACCTATAGAGGGCCTATTTGGTCTTGCTCCGAACGGGGTTTACCATGCCGCGGACTGTTACCAGCCGCGCGGTGCGCTCTTACCGCACCCTTTCACCCTTACCTGTACTCCCAAAAAAGGAGCCATCGGCGGTCTACTCTCTGCTGCACTTTCCGTAGGCTCGCACCCCCCAGGCGTTACCTGGCGTTCCACCCTATGGAGCCCGGACTTTCCTCCATCGCACAAGGCGACAGCGATTGCCCGGCCAGCTCGCGGCGAAGAGTAAAGAGGCGACAGACGGATTGCAACAGGCAATTGCAGCAATCAGTGCCTTATTTTTGCTCCAGGCTCCAGTTGTACAGGACTTTCTTTTTCACTCCAGTAATTTCGGCAGCGATCGCCGCCGCCTTTTTCGGCGGCAACTCCGCCAGCAACAGCGACATTACACGCTGTGCCTCCCCATCCAGCTCACTGTCACGAGAGCGCTCTGCACCACGCACCATCAAAACAATCTCACCGCGCTGCTGATTGCTGTCAGCTCGGACCCACTCAACCAACTCAGCCAGAGGCATCAACTGAAAAGTTTCAAAGGCCTTGCTGACCTCGCGGGCTATCACCGCCTCTCGATTACCGCCGAATACGACAGCCATTGCTTCCAGAGTATCAGCAACCCGATGCGGGGCCTCGTAGAACACCAGGGTACGGGTATCACTGGCCAATTCCTGCAGGGCTCGCTCACGGGCACCGGACTTAGCCGGCAGAAATCCCTCGAAACTAAACTTGTCACTGGGGAGTCCAGCGGCACTCAGTGCGGAGACGAAAGCACAAGCCCCCGGTATCGGGGAGACTTTGATTCCACGCTCCCGGGCTTCACGTACCAGGCGATAGCCGGGATCTGAGATCAGTGGGGTGCCCGCATCGGAAATCAGGGCAATGGTCTGGCCCTGCTCCAAACGCTGCAAAATCTGCTCTGTGCGCTTGTTATCCGAGTGATCGTGATATGCCATCAATGGCGTATCGATATCAAAATGGGAAAATAATCGCTGACTGTGACGTGTGTCCTCCGCCGCAACCAGATCGGCACATTGTAGAACTTCGATCGCTCGCGGTACCATATCGGCCAAATTACCAATGGGCGTAGCGACAATATAAAGCAGCGCCTGATCCGGCCCCATAGCTGTTCACTCCAAATATAAATATTGCGGGAGAAGATTATGTCCGCCTCTTCCCGGCGCACCTCTACTGTAATCACCAGAATGGCAGCTGCCTCACTGGCAGTCGCACTGGCTGCTTGCCAGACACCGGCTTCCCGGCCAAACGTTTACCAGCCGGATTATTCGGCCGGCCACACCGCAAGCCGCAGTGAAGCTGTACGTATGCTGCGCAGTGCCGACACCCTGCCGGCACCGGCGCGGGATCAACAGCGCCTGCAAGCGGCCGCTATTCTATACGAGCTGGGAGATAAAGAGACGGCAAAAGAGGCGGTAATCAAAATTACGCCCGAACAGCTGGACGACAACCTCTTCGCCAGCTATGCACAGGTCTATGGCAGCCTACTTGCCGCAGACGACGACTTCTTTGAGGCCCTCGACCTGGCAGCCTCTCCACGCCTGGAAAATGTGTGGTCGGAGTTGCCACAGAAGACTGCCTTACCTCTACGCAGCCTGCGCGCTGACCTATGGGGACTTCTGGGAAATCTCGACAGCGCTATTAGTGAGCGGCGCGAAATCTCCTATATCGCCCAGTCCGACGAAGCGATCACAGAGAATAACAACGGCTTTTGGCATCTCTTGACCCAGCTGCCCTCCAGTGAATTGCAGGCTCGCGCCACCCAAAGCAATGACACCCAGATGCGCGCCTGGTATCAACTCGCCCTGCTGGGCCGCGACACCCAGACGGATATCAGCTCACAGCTGACCGCCCTCAGCCGCTGGCGCGAGCGCTGGCCCGCCCATAGTGCCAATTCCCATCCGCCACAGGCATTGCAGCTGTTAGAGCGCTTGGCCGCCCAGCGGGCAGACCGCGTGGCGCTGCTCCTGCCACTGTCCGGCCCCCTGGGCAACGCCGGCAGGGCAATCCGGGATGGCTTTATGGCCGCCCACTACACCGCTCTGAATGCTGGCGGCGCAACTCCGAAAGTGATGGTTTACGACACCGGTTCCGATCAGCCATTTGAGGAAATTTACCAGAGCGCCGTAGATGCCGGTGCGCAGATGATTGTTGGCCCACTGGATAAGAGCAAGGTAGCCAACCTGCTTGCCACAGAAAAGCTGCCAGTGCCTACTCTCGCCCTCAACTACGGCGATGAGGGGCGCCTGACCACAGACCTGGTCCAGTTTGGCCTGGCAATTGAAGATGAAGCGCGGCAAATTGCCCAGCACGCTTACCGGCAAGGCAGGCGACAGGCAATGGTCCTCACCGCTGACAATAGCTGGGGGCAGCGCGGCGCTGAAGCATTTGAAGAAGAGTGGCTGCGCCTCGGTGGCTCAGTCAGCATTCGCCGGACGTTTAAGGACAACAGCAAGTTCTCAGCCCTGGTCAGCGATGCCCTGTTAATTCCCGCCAGCAACGCGCGCAAGAAGGAATTGCAGAGTCGCCTGGCGGCAAAGCTGGAATTTACCCCCAGACGCCGTGACGATGTCGATATGGTATTCCTGGCAGCACAACCCCAGCAGGCGCGCCAGCTCAACCCCATGCTGACCTACTACTACGCCAGTGACCTGCCCGTATACGCCACCTCTCATGTCTTTGGTGGCAGCATCAACCGCAATCGCGACAGGGATATGAACGGTATTCGCTTTACCGCCCTGCCCTGGCTGTTTGAAAGCAATCAAACCAAGCAAGATATCGAGGAGCAGGCGTCGCCCGCACCGGCTTTTGCCAGACTGTATGCCCTAGGTGCCGATGCCTTCCGCCTCTACCCGCGCTTGCCGATGCTGCGCCAATTCCCGGAGCAGAAAGTACACGGTCTCACTGGCGCATTGAGCCTGAGCGCTGATGGCCGCATAGTGCGCGAACAAATGTGGGCGCGAATCGACAAAGGGGTGCCGGTGCCCATCACTACCGTCGAGCCCCAGTTGCCGCAGCGGGAGCCGATTGAATTAAGTGGGAATCGTGAGGCTTTTTAAGGGCTCAAGCGGTACTGTCGGCAGCCAAATGGAGGCTGCCGCAGCCCGCTATTTGCAGCGCGCGGGGCTCACCTTATTGGAGCGCAATTATCGCAGTTCACACGGAGAGATAGACCTTATCGCCCGTGAAAGCGATACTGTCGTGTTCGTGGAGGTGCGCTTCCGCCGTAAGAGCCTATTCGGCGGGGCCGCAGCCAGCGTGGATTCACGCAAGCAAGCTAAGCTACTGGCCACTGCCAGCCGCTATTTGCAGCAACATAAACTGGACTGTCCGTGCCGCTTCGATGTCCTTGCCATAGATGGCGATGCACAAAACGTCCAGTGGATTAAAAGCGCCTTCGAAGCCTGAGGCAAAACCGAGATTTACCCCGTCAAGTTATGGTGAGTTCGAGCTCACCTGAATTAAGGACACAATGGAACAGCGAGTCGTAACCCTTTTTCACCACAGCCTTGAAGCCACAATGAACGCTGGCGAGATACTGGCCCCGCTGATTGCAGAAGCCAGCGAAATGGTGGTGCATACACTCTTGGCAGAGAGCAAAGTCCTGCTCTGTGGCAATGGTGTCAGTGGCGCATTGGCGCAAAGTTTTAGCTCGCAACTGACCGGCGGCTTCCAGCGCGAACGCCCCGGCCTACCGGCTATGGCCCTCAACAGCGACGGCGTCTCCATGGGCACCGTTGCCTCGAACCACGGCGGTGCAGACACCTTCGCACACCCGGTTCGCGCCCTGGGGCAACCCGGTGACCTTCTCGTAATTATCAGCAGCGATGGGCGCGACTCAAACCTGGTTCAGGCCATGCGTGCGGCTCGGGACCGGGATATGGGCATACTCGCACTGACCGGCGGTGATGGCGGCGACTGCGCCGCCCTGCTCGATACCCATGATATTGAACTACGGGTGCCATCCGATGTCGCAGCTGAGGTACACCAAGTACATCTTCTGACAATTTTTTGCCTGTGCGACCTAATCGACAGTAGTTTGTTTGGTGGCTACGAGGAATAAACGATGAACAACAAAAAGTTGACCCTGGGGAAATATCTCCTGGCTGCCTTCGCGGCAACCACCTTGTTAGCGGGATGCAGCACTGTATTGGAGGCCACCCATGACGGCCCCATACAACAGGACCCCGGCGAGCGATCTTTTGGCACCTATATTGACGACCAGCGCATCGAGACGGTGACCACAGTCAATATCAACAAAGCTCACCCGGACCTGAAAACGTCAAATATCAATATCAATTCTTTTAATGGTGTTGTCCTGCTCACCGGCCAGGTACCCAGCCAGGAACTGCGCCTGCTCGCCGGACGCACGGCAGAACAAGTACAGAATGTTCGCCAGGTCTACAACGAAATTCAGGTGCGCGGTAAAGTCACTTTACTGGCCAGCACCAGCGATACCTGGCTAACCACCAAGGTGAAAAGCAACTTGTTTGCCAATAAGGAAGTAGACAGTGGTCGCATCAAAATCGTGACCGAGAATGGAGTTGTTTATTTGATGGGACTGCTAACTCCTGCCGAAGCGGAACGGGCAGCCGAAGTGACCCGCTCGGTAGGCGGGGTACAGAAGGTTGTAAAAGCAGTGGAATACATCAACTAATAGTTCCCGCACTACACAAACAAAAACGGAGGCAACTGCCTCCGTTTTTGTTAGCGCTCAAGTCTGTAACTTATACGCGCTCTATAGCAACCGCTGTAGCCTCACCGCCACCAATGCACAGGCTTGCCACGCCCTTCTTGGCATCGCGCTTCTCCATCGCTGCCAACAGGGTAACCAGGATACGGGCACCGCTGGCACCTAACGGGTGGCCGAGGGCACAGGCACCACCGTTAACATTGACCTTTTCCCAGGGCAAATCGAGCTCACGCATAGCAGCCATAGTCACTACCGCAAATGCCTCATTAATCTCGAATAGGTCCACATCCGCCGCAGACCAACCGGCATTTTCCAGCAGCTTGTGCATAGCGCCGACCGGAGCCGTAGTGAACCACTCGGGCTCACGGGCAAACTGGGATTGCCCCTTGAGAACAGCCAGAACTTTCAAGCCGCGCTTCTCGGCTTCACTTTTGCGCATCAACACCAGCGCCGCAGCACCGTCAGAAATAGAGCTGGAGTTCGCTGCGGTTACAGTGCCGTCTTTACGGAACGCGGGCTTCAGTTGAGGGATTTTGTCTGGACGGGCATTACCTGGGGCCTCGTCGATACTCACCTCAATCTCACCTTTGCGAGAGGCAATCGTGACCGGGGAGATTTCACGAGTAAAATCACCACCTTCAATCGCAGCCTGGGCACGCGCCAGAGATTCCAGAGCAAAAGCGTCCTGCTCCTCGCGGGTGAAATCGTACTTATCGGCAGTAGATTCGGCGAAAGTGCCCATCAGCTTGCCATCCGCAGCATTTTCCAGGCCATCCAGAAACATGGAATCTTTGACCTCTCCATGACCGAGGCGCATACCAGAGCGGGCCTTGGCCAGCAGGTAGGGGGCATTGCTCATGCTTTCCATACCACCAGCAACGATAACCTTACCCTCACCCATCAGCAGGGCATCGCGGGCCATCATCACAGTCTTCATTCCGGAGCCACACACCTTGTTAACAGTGGTGCAAGGAGTGCCGACAGGGATGCCGGCACCCAGTGATGCCTGACGTGCCGGAGCCTGACCAACACCTGCCGGGAGCACACAACCCATCAGCACTTCATCCACATCGGCAGGTGCCACACCCGCGTCCTCAAGGGCTGCGCGAATCGCCGCAGCACCCAACTGCGGGGCAGTGAGGGCTGAAAGGCTGCCCTGCATAGCGCCCATTGGCGTACGCGACATTCCGACAATCACTACTGGGTCCGAAGTTACATCACTCATTCTGGCTGCTCCAAGTTCTGTGCCGCCATCACCGTGGTGGCGGCAATTGTTTTAATGTCGCCGCATTATAGCCGAAGCCCCACCCCGCTCCGCCAGGGGTGCGACCAGTGCGCAGCAGTATCAGCCCATCGTGTTACTATTTACGCCACCAACAGGGATAAATAGGGGAGCGTTATGGGATCTACGGGACTTGTTGTGCTGGCGGTAGTCATCGCACTGTTCTTTTTCATTATCAGTATCTTTAACAAACTGGTTTCACTGAAAAACCACAGTGAAAATGCTTTTGCGCAGATCGACATACAGTTAAAACGGCGCCACGATCTGGTGCCAAATCTGGTGGAGAGCGCCAGGGCCTACCTGAACCATGAGAGAGACACCCTGGAAGCGGTTATCAGCGCGCGCAATGGTGCAATGTCAGATCTCAAAACCGCCGCTAAAAACCCCACTAATGCCGCCGCAATCGATAAGCTCGGTCGCGCTGAAGGTCTTCTCAACAGCGCCCTCGGCCGCCTGAATATGGTGATTGAGGCCTACCCGGAACTGAAAGCCGACCAGACCCTCCGCGAACTCAACGAGGAGTTAAACAGCACCGAAAACCGCGTGGCATTTGCACGCCAAGCTTTTAACGACTGCGTCACCAGCTACAACATCTACAAGCAGAGCTTCCCCCCAGTATTTCTGGCCGGCCTTTTTGGCCACAGAGCCAACGCCCAACTGCTTGAGTTCGCAGACTCAGAAACCTTTCAAGTCGCACCACGTATCGAGTTTTAAATATGAACTTCTACGTTCACCAGGAAAAAGCCAAGCACAGCAGTCGTATGCTGGTTTTCCTGTTCAGCCTGGCCCTCATTGCCCTAATCAGTTTGAGCACCCTGGCTACGGCAGCCATGGTGTCACTATCTCGCGGCCAACCATTTACTCCCTTTGAAGTCGTGCAGCTTCTGGGCTGGGAAACCCTTGGCTCAATAGCCTTTGTTATCGGTACTGCCGTTATTCTGGGCAGTCTGTACAAGTTCCATCAATTATCCCCTGGGGGAAAGGCTGTGGCGGAATCCCTGGGAGGGCACAAGCTTAATACTTCCGCGCGAACTGAGCGGGAAAAGAGAGCACTCAATGTTGTGGAAGAGATCGCTATTGCAGCAGGTATTCCGGTACCCGATGTCTACATCATTGAGGACAGCACCATCAATGCCTTTGCCGCTGGCCAAAACCCTACCGACGCCATTATTGGCCTGACACGGGGCTCCTTGGAAAAGCTTACCCGGGAGGAGCTACAAGGAGTTGTTGCCCACGAGTTCAGTCATATTCTCAATGGAGACATTCGTCTAAATACCCAGATCACCGGGCTGTTGCATGGAATCTTAATTATTGGACTTTTGGGGCAGCTCCTTGTCAGAAGCCCGGCACCCCACCGGCGCGTAACCCCCATAAGATATCCGCTACTAGGCCTGGGAATAACTCTGATTATCCTCGGCTACACCGGTACACTGATCGGCAACCTGATCAAGGCCGCAGTCAGTCGGCAGCGGGAGTTTCTTGCCGATGCCTCCGCAGTACAATTTACTCGCAACAACCTCGGTATTGCCAACGCACTGAAAAAGATCGGTGGCCGCGATTTAGGCTCAGAACTCAGCAGCCCCAACGCAGCAGAGTTTAACCATATGTTGTTCGCGGTTGGAGTAAAACGCTCCCTGCTCAGCCTTTTTGCCACTCACCCTCCACTGCCAGTGCGCATCAAGAGGCTAGAACCCACCTGGAATGGCCTATTCGCCAATACGGAAGAACAGGTAAAAAGTGAAGCCGAGACTGTAAAACTCAGTGAATTGCAAAATCCGCAGCTCGCCATGGCCGCTCCTACGACGCCTTTCCAGGCTGCTCTGGATGCAGTGGACAACAGTATTGCCAAACCAGATACACACCAAGTTGAGCTTGGACATCAACTGCTGGGTTCTATTCCACCCCTTATCCAACAGGCTGCACACGAACCTTTTACCGCCCGGGCACTGGTCTACTACCTTCTTCTGCACAAGGATAAAACCGAGCGAGACAAACAGCTAAACCTCTTGGAGAAAATTGCCCATCCTGCTGTTATCCGCGAGATGAAAAAACTCACACCACATATGGAATCACTGCCGAGCAACGCTCGCCTCGCATTGATTGACCTATGTATCCCGGCCTTACGTGCCCTAGTCCCTCAGCAGTACCAGATCTTTAAACGAAATCTTATCAAGCTTCTACACAGCGATGGGAAAGTTGAAGTTTGGGAATGGGCCCTGTACCGGGTATTAATGCACGCGCTCGACGGCGCTCCAGATCGACAGCGCCTGTCCCATAGCAAACATGCCAACAAAGATGCTTCACGATTTATCATTGCAGCCATCGCCCATGCGGGAAACAGCCAATACCTTCCAGCAAAACGTGCTCATGAGAAGGGACTCAGTGCTCTCAGGCTTGAAATAACCCCGCTACCCGGCATCGCTGATATCACCCTGCCAAGACTGGACAAGGCCATTGCAATCGCCAGCCTTATACCGCCCCTGGAGAAACCCGACTTACTGAAAGCGATTGTGATCACCTTGAATCACAATGGGGTAATTAAAGCGGAGGAGATCGAACTGTTAAGGGCCGTCGCTGACAGCCTGGACTGCCCTATGCCACCGATTGTCGATAAGTCTAGGTAGCCGCACAACGCCAGCACAAATGCTGGCGTTGTGAAACCTTAATGGGCGTGGTGCTGATAAACCGGCCCGATGCCCACACTCCATAAAATGACGGAGCCAATAAGCACCGTAACCATCATTACCAAGGCAACGGTTAATACTGCACAGGCATACAGAAATGCTCGATCCTTATTCATATTCATCAGGATCGGAATGCCAGCAAAGACCAGGTAAATAGAATACATCCCGGCAATGCCTACCGACGCCATCGTGAGCCAGGGGTGTGGATAAAGGACGACGATACTCGCCAGGAAGATTGGCGTAGTAATAAACACCGCAAGTGCCGTGCCTTCATAATGGCGCGTGGGCTCATCTCCCTCAACTCCGTAGGATCGCGCCATCCAGTTAATAAACTCTCCGAGGCAATAGACGCCAACCAGCAATGCAAAATAAGTAACAACCGACAGAACAGCTGCACTTTCAGGTGTCAGCTTTGCCAGATGTCCCCCAACCTGAAAGCCTACCCGGGTAACCCCAAAGTAACCGGCCACGGTAGGAATCAACGCCAGAAGCGGCACATGAGTTACAAACACCTCAAAAAAAGAATGGCGATCAGCGCGTATCGCTTTCCACTCTTTTTCCGGGTTGGTAAGAATACCTATTGTATGACTGAGTATCCGCACACCAAATCTCCCTTCCAATACCCTGCCTTGCAGTATCGGTGGCGCACAACAGATTGACCAATGCCAAAAGGGAATTAAGCGTCACTTTCAAATTTACTTGATTTATATCAGCTGTGGACAGACAGGCAATTTCGCCCGCTGCGCTTCGCTTTATAAAGCGCTTGATCAGCCGCTTTAAGGATACTCTCGGGTTTCTTTAGTTTTTTATTGCGGTGGGCAACGCCAATACTCACGGTAACTTTTACTGGCTTCCCCCCACCCTTCCCCCTGAGCGAAGCCCCTGCGGAAAGACGCCCCGATGACCTTAGGCGCAGTGGGTAACTTGAGATTTTCTCCCTGATTTTTTCCAATAAAGCTTCTTTCGCCTGGCGACTGCGGCCCGGAAGATAAATAACAAACTCCTCACCGCCATAGCGAAACACGGTACCGTGAGAGTGGCGCGCGAGTTGAGCCGCAACCATTTGCAAAGCCTGATCACCCACCTGATGGCCATAGCGATCATTCAGCTTTTTAAAATAATCGATATCAACCATGGCAAGACTGTAATTCCATGCTGGCGTCAGCATCTGATAGCGGAAGGCCCGCCTGGAATGAAGCCCAGTCAGCTCATCGCGAAACGCCAATTCATAACTGGCCCCAAGCAGCGAAGCGACCAATAATATTCCGGCTACAGAGCCGGTAAACTCGAGAGGAAGGCTCAACCAAACACTGCACAACAGCAAAATAGAACAGCTAAATAGACCCATAGCGGTGGGGCCAGGGTAGAGAAAAAGTAAGGCAAAAGCACCGAGAGCGGAGACAGCGCCAATCAATTGTGGCAACGAAAATGCGTCGGGTAAAAACCCGGACAACCCGCTGGGCAAATTCTCGACAGGAAATGCCAACCTCAGCGGTGCGCAGCAATCATAGAGCAAGACAAAACCCACCCCCTCAGCCAGCAAAAACAGGCCCCATAGCAGCCCAAAAATACTGAAGACACTGCGATCACGGCTGCAAGTAAACAGAACAAGATTTACTGCAACCAGTGAGAGATAAAGCGGGAGATCCCTGTGCAAGCTGGGGAGCAATTGGGAGTGAGCCGCTATGTATAGGGCCATGATAAGCAGTGCTGAAAGCGCAACCCGGCTCGAGCGAAAACCAAAACTGAGCAATACCGCCACAGCCAATAATAAGACTGGCAACTGCGGACTGTATAAGTGGGTCAGATCAATCCAGGGAAGATACTGCGCAACGAGAAGCACCAGAAGCATCCCTGGCAGCCAAATAAAGCGCAGCCATTGAAGGTATGGCGGCATGACATTCGCGGCAATAAAAGATAACGCGCCATTATACGGACTTGGGACAAGCGTATACCCGGAACTAGGTCACAAAATTGAAGCGAAGGGGGGAGCTGGCAGGGCCTTAGAAATCTGCCCTACCAGCGAAAAGGAGCACTATTTAACGACACGCAGAGCCGGTTTTTTCACCGATTTTTTACCCAAACTGGTGGGTGGCGTCGGTTCGGGCGGCTCTGGAGTTTCCTCGGCCTCAAATACCATCCCCTGCCCGTTTTCCCGCGCGTAGATTCCGACCACAGATCCCACTGGAACTTGGATATCTGTCGGAACCCCGCCAAAACGGGCGTTAAACCTGATGGCGTAATTATCCATAGTCAGACTGGCAACCGCTGATTCCGAGATGTTCAGCACTATCTGACCATCGTCGTTCACATGTTGTTGCGGCACCAAAACACCGGGGAGGTGCGTATCAACCAGAATATAAGGAGTGCACCGGTTATCGGTTATCCACTCGTAAAACGCCCGCAGAATGTAGGGACGATTGGATGTCATGGCCGGCTTGCTCACCAGTATTCCCTCAACGCATTTCCCGTTCGTATTCGGTCAGACTCTGCTGGAATGCCTCGCGGGCAAACAGGCGGTCCATATAATCCAGCAACGGCTTAACCTGTTTGGTTTTCGGAAGGCTGATTTCAAACTGCTCGAGGCGCCACAACAGCGGGGCCATGCAGCAATCTACCAGAGAAAACTCTTCATTAAAGAAGTACGGCAGGTCGGTAAACATCGGAGCGATACCAACCAGGTTGTCGCGCAGTTCTTTGCGAGCGGAGGCCGCGTCCTTACCACCGGCAAGGATCTTGTCCACCAGAGGACACCAATCGCGCTCGATACGATGCATAATCTGGCGGCTCTGCGCGCGGGCAACCGGGTAAACTGGCAGCAGCGGCGGATGCGGGAAACGCTCGTCCAGATACTCCATCATCACTTTGGTCTCGAACAGAACCAAGTCGCGATCTACCAGGGTTGGCAGGGAGTTGTAAGGATTGAGGTCAGCGAGTTCAGCTGGTTTATCATCGGCGTCCACATCGGTGATATCGACGGAAACCCCTTTCTCTGCAAGTACGATACGTACTCGGTGGCTATAGTGGCTGCGACCATCGGAGAAGAAGGTCATCGAGGAGCGCTTGTTGGTAGGCACACCCATGTTCAAACTACCTCAAACTTTAAGCCGGCTAGAGCCGACCATTTATTCAAAATATAAAAGGGCAGTGAGTAAACCCACCACCCATTAGAGACAAACTAGCGACGGCTTTAGTGGTGCACGTCTTTCCAGTATTCGCGGTTCAGCAACCAGGCGAAGATAAAGAACACAAAAATAAACGCCAGCACATAGAAGCCAACACGTTTGCGATCTTCAGCCATCGGCTCAGCAATGTACTCCATAAAGTTGACGAGGTCATACATTGCCCCATCAAACTCTTCAGGTGTCATAGAGCCTTTCACCTTACCCACCTCCAGACTACCACAGGCAGCATCCATAATCGGGTTGCCGAGCTCATCGCGGACAACTTTACCGTGGTCGCGCTTAGGGCCAGGGGCACACTCCTGCAAGCCTTGCAGCTCCATCAGAACGTGAGGCATGGCCACACTCGGGAAGACCTTATTATTTACCCCGGTAGCACGACTGTCGTCCTTATAGAAGCTGCGGAGGTAAGTGTAGAGCCATTCCGGTGAGCGAGAACGAGCAACCAGCGTCAGGTCCGGCGGCGCGGCGCCGAACCATACTTTGGAATCATCTGGACGCATGGAGATCGTCATCAGGTTGCCGATTTTGTCATCACCCAAAACCAGGTTCTCCATCATCAACTCAACCGGGATATCCAGGTCAGTGGCCACACGCTCCCAACGGGAGTAATTGGCACTGTGACACCCCATGCAGTAGTTGACGAAGTACTTGGCACCGCGCTGCAGGGACGGCTTGTCCCGCAGATCGATATTGATGTGATCCAGCTCCACTTCAGATTCTGCACCTACCGCTTTAATCGGGATAAAGGTCAGCAGGCCGACAACGATAATACCGATAAACAGGATGCCGAAAGTTTTACCACCAGACGGGCTGGTTACACGCTCGGGCTCTGGGTAAACCTCATCGCGATTGGTAATCCAGGGCAGCAAAGTAAAGAAGGCAGCGAGCAGCAGAGTTACAACCACCATGAAAGTATTCACGGAGTAATTAGCTACCGCCATCCACAGGAACAGCACGCCGAAGATGACACAAACAGCCCAGGAGCCAATGCCTTTCTTACTCTTCGGATTCGTCCAAACCGGCATGGTCAGGAAGAAGGCGAAGTAGAACAGGGTCGCTACCTGAGACAGGAAGTTACGATCCGGGGTCGGAGATTTAACACCCAGGTAGCCAAGGATAATAAATACTGCAGCAAACAGAAGCAGCAAGCCCTTCGGCAACCAACCCTTGTAGCGGATCGAGCGAACCGGGCTCTTGTCCAGCCAAGGCAGCACAAACAGCACAGCAATAGCGGCACCCATAGCTACCAAGCCAAGGAATTTCGCAGTAAGCGGACCGATATCCATGGTAACCGCACGCAGGATTGCGTAGAACGGCGTGAAGTACCAAACCGGAGCAATATGCGGTGGTGTCTTCAGCGGGTTCGCTTCTTCGAAGTTAGCGTACTCCAGGAAGAAGCCGCCCATTTCCGGGAAGAAGAACACAACAGTTGCGAAGATAAACAGGAATACCGCGATACCTACCAGGTCGTGAACAGAGTAGTAAGGGTGGAAAGCAATACCGTCTTTGGGGATGCCGTTCTCATCCTTGTTCTTCTTGATCTCGATGCCGTCTGGGTTGTTAGAACCCACTTCGTGCAACGCCAGGATATGCAGAACTACCAGCAATACCAATACCAGCGGCAGTGCAATAACGTGCAGGGAGAAGAAGCGGGTCAGGGTAATACCAGAGATCAGGTAGTCTCCGCGAATCCACTCAACCAGGCTATCGCCAATACCGGGAATTGCTCCAAACAGGGAAACAATCACCTGGGCACCCCAGTAGGACATCTGGCCCCAAGGCAGTACGTAACCCATAAAGGCTTCTGCCATCAGCACCAGGTAGATACACATACCGAAGATCCACACCAGCTCGCGGGGCGGCTTATAAGAGCCGTACATCAAACCGCGGAACATATGCAGGTATACCACCACGAAGAAGGCAGACGCACCTGTGGAATGGAGATATCGTATCAACCAACCCCACTCCACATCGCGCATGATGTACTCAACCGAGGCAAATGCCTCCTCGGCAGAGGGGTTGTAGCTCATAACGAGCCAAATACCGGTCAACAGCTGGTTGACCAGGACCAATAGGGAGAAAACGCCGAAGAAATACCACAGGTTAAAGTTTTTGGGCGCGTAGTACTTGCCCATGTGCTTATCCCAGGCCTGGTAAATGGGTAGTCTCTGATCTACCCAATCACCGAAATCTGCGAGCCATTTCATGCGGTGCCCTCCTGGTCTACGCCAATCACGATTACATCGTCGTTTTCATAGGAATAAGGCGGCACCTCCAGGTTGGTAGGCGCGGGAACACCGGTATAAACACGGCCAGCCATATCGTATTTGGAACCGTGACAGGGACAGAAGAAGCCACCCATCCACTCATCGCCACCCAGATCGGCAGCACCCACTTCCGGGCGGTACATAGGCGCGCAGCCAAGGTGCGTACACAGACCAACCAACACCAACAGCTTTGGCTTGATAGAACGGTTTTCCGGATCTACATAAGCTGGCTGGATAGACTCCTCGGAGTTAGGGTCGCGCAGAAGAGGCTCCACCTTCTCCAGGTCTTGCAGTATTTCATCGGTGCGGCGCACAACATAGACCGGCTTGCCTCGCCACTCTACGGTGACCATTTGGCCCGGTTCAACTTTGCTAACATTGTATTTAACCGGAGCGCCCGCAGCTTTCGCCTTGGCACTCGGCTTCCAGGAAGCGACGAAGGGAACGGCAACCCCCACCGCACCCGCGCCACCAACAACTGAGGTGGCTGCGGTTAGAAAACGGCGCCGTCCTACATTTACACCGTCATCACTCATGACGTAGTTCTCCCATCACAGCGACCCCGATAGCCCGGAGATTCGCTGGCCCAAACCCAAAAAGTCTTGAAAGAAGTCCCGCCCGGCAGATTGCCCGCGCGAATAAACCCCACAAATCAAGCGGATACAAATCGGCGCAATGTTAAAGAAAATGCCAATTTGATACAAGGCAATGCTACGGGGAACGTCGGGAATCACGCGGCGAAACCGCGATATATCCAGCAAAAGTCATAAGAACACTGGATAACCACAGATACGGGAATATAAAAAAGCCCGGCAAAAGCCGGGCCAAAAAGAAAGCTTATCGCTTGGAGAACTGCGGCTTCTTACGCGCTTTGCGCAGACCCACTTTCTTACGCTCAACCTCACGGGCGTCGCGGGTAACATAACCAGCGGCGCGCAGCGGTTGACGCAGCGCTTCATCATACTGCATCAGGGCACGAGTCAGGCCGTGACGGATAGCACCCGCCTGACCAAAGGAACCGCCACCTTTAACAGTAACAGTGATGTCGAATTTCTCGACCATTTCAACCTTTTCCAGCGGCTGACGCACGATCATGCGAGCCACTTCACGGCCAAAGTATTCGTCCAGGGTGCGACCGTTTACGGTGATTTTACCTTCACCCGCCGCGAGAAAGACGCGAGCGGTGGAGGTTTTGCGGCGGCCGGTACCGTAGTATTGAGTAGTTGCCATCAGATATATTCCCGTTTAGAGCGCCAGTTCAATCGGCTGTTGTGCCGCATGAGGATGTTCACTACCGCTGTATACTTTCAGCTTCTTGAACATGGCACGACCCAAAGGACCCTTCGGCAGCATGCCTTTTACGGCGCTTTGAACGGTGCGCTCGGGCGCTTTTTCGATCAACTTTTCGAAGCTGATGGATTTAAGACCACCGGGGTAGCCGGAGTGGCTGTGGTAGATCTTGTCTTTGGCCTTGTTACCGGTCACGCGAACCTTTTCTGCGTTGATTACAACAATGTAATCACCAGTGTCCACGTGGGGCGTGTATTCAGGCTTGTGCTTGCCGCGCAGGCGGGTTGCGATCTCGGCAGCAATACGGCCGAGGGTCTTGTCCGCAGCGTCAACAATGTACCAGTCGCGTTTTACCGCTTCTGGCTTGGCACTGTAAGTCTTCATGTTATAAACACCTGTAATATGACCCCCAGAATTAGGGGCCGTCCCACAAAAGAGCGCGGATAGTACAAAAGGAGTGTATGCTTTTCAAGCAGAATTTACCCCGACCCGACAGACTTATTCGGGGCGGTGGGGCCGCTCCAGATATTCGCGGGACTGCATCTCCAAAAGCCGACTCACCGTGCGTTCAAACTCAAACTTAAGGTTCCGGCCGACGTACAGTTCCTCAGCTGGAACCTCCGCAGAAATCACCAGCTTCACGCACCGGTCGTAAAATTCATCCACCAGATTAATGAAGCGACGCGCCTGGGCATCCATACGCTCATCAAACTTGACCACCGACCCCAGAAGCACCGTATGGAACTCCCTGGCCAATTCGATATAGTCATTTTGCGATCGCGGCCCATCGCATAGATCCACAAAATCAAACCACGCAACATCATCCGCTACTTTCAAGGCTCGAATTTGGCGCCCCTCCACTTGCAGCTGAACCTCGCTACGAGCTTCGCAGCCGCTGACACTCAGCTGCGAAAAACTCTGCTCCAGACTGCTATCCGCCTCAGGTCCCAGCGGAGAATGATATAGCTCCAATATCTCCAGGGTGCGCAGCCGGTAATCGGTACCGCTATCGACATTAACCACCTTGGTGTATTTCTCCAACAGATCGATGGCGGGAAGAAACCGTACCCTCTGCAGCCCATCCTTATATAAGCCCTTGGGCACAATATTCGAGGTCGCCACCAGGGCCACCCCCCGGCGGAACAACGCATCCAACAGACCGGCCAATATCATGGCATCGGCAATATCTGAGACGAAAAACTCATCAAAGCAGAGCACCCGAGCGCGGCGGGCAATCTTATCTGCCACCTTCTCCAGCGGGTTCTTCTCTCCAGCGTACTCTTTTAGATCCTGATGAACCCGCCGCATAAAGCGATGGAAATGGGTGCGCTGTTTTTCCGCGAATGGCAGGGACTCAAAAAACGCATCCATTAGGTAGGTCTTTCCACGACCTACCCCACCCCAAAAGTAGAGACCCTTCTCGGGCTCATTAGCGCCACTGCGAATACGGGACAAGAAACTGACGATCGCACCGCGCTCAGACCGAGCCACCAGGCGCCGATGAAGGTCCTGCAACTCCTCAACTGCCTGACGCTGGGATTGATCCTCAACGAAGTCCGGGCGCTGAAGATCACTCTCATAACGCTCAAGAGGGGAAGAAAATAGTGGTTTGGCGGGCAACATAGAGGAAAATTTCTTCGACTACTGAATAACTGGCGCGCACTCTATCAAATTCAACCAATCTACGCATAGACCGCGGAGAGACATGGTTGGCACCCTTTACAACAGTGCAACTACCCGAAATAGCCAGCCCTCCCCGCAAACTGGAACCAGGCACTAACCATTCTGCCGCAATTGACCGACAACATTAATTGTCAGCGTAATAATCGCGTATACTGGCCTCTCTATTATGAGGGGCAATAGCCACGAACGCGGGCTACCCAAAGTGCAGAAACCGGCTGGGCCAAGATTGGCAGCCTCATCTCTCCACGAGGCGATCTGTACAATAAAAAAGCAAGTTGAGGAGGTAGTAAGTGCACTCTACATCGGTATTAATTCTAGTCGGCGTCCTCGGTATGACCCTGGGTGCATTCCTCGCATTCCTGGCTGTGCGCGGGCGTACCAGTGTGGAGCGCTCAGAGGAACTGGAGCAGAGACTCCGCGAAGCCAACAACAAACTCGAAGATTTCCAGTTGCAGGTCAACGATCACTTTGACCAAACGTCACAACTTGTTCACAACCTCACCGAGAGCTATAAAGAGGTTCACGAATACCTATCGAATAGTGCGCTGCGCTTATCCAGCCAGGATATTGGCCGCCAGATGCTGAAAGCCGGCAGTGGAAAGTTAAAAGACAACGATGAGAAATTACAGGATATAGAGCCACCTCGCGACTGGGCCCCCAAGGAACCTGGTGCCAAAGGCACGCTTGCTGAGGACTACGGGCTCGAAAAAGAGGCCCATGAGAGCAGCTAATAATTAATAAGCTGTACGAGATAATGAAACGCAGATTTCCAAGCAATAAAAAAGGCGGGTAATCACCCGCCTTTTTTATTCGGTACTTACAGGCTCTGATAATAATCCATCAAAATCTGCGCCACCTCAGGGCGAGAAAACTCTGGGGGCGGCGCAATACCATCACCCAACATTTCACGCACTTTAGTACCTGAAAGCAGAATAAAATCTTCTTTCGTGTGGTCAGGAACATCACGCATCATCACCACCTTATTCAGCTTTTTGGAATAAGCGGTGTGGTCGGCACGGAAAATCTCAATCTCAAGAGCGCCTTCGGGCACCTTTTCATCGAAGATCGTCTGAGCATCGAAAGCGCCGTAGTAATCGCCAACGCCGGCGTGATCGCGACCAACAATCAGGTGGCTACAGCCACAGTTCTGGCGGAATACCGCATGCAATACCGCTTCGCGCGGGCCAGCATACAACATATCGAAGCCATAGCCGGTCACCATCACAGTATTCGCCGGGAAGTACAGCTCTACCATCTTGCGAATGGAAGCATCGCGCACCGGAGCGGGGATATCACCTGGCTTCAGCTGGCCAAGCAGCATATGAATCAGCACACCATCGGCTTCCACCCCGTCGAGGGCCATCTTGCACAGCTCTTCGTGCGCGCGGTGCATCGGGTTGCGAGTCTGGAAGGCTACCACCTTATTCCAGCCACGCTCCTTGAATTCATTGCGAATCTCAACCGCGGTGCGGAAAGTATCCGGGAAGTCATTCTGGAAGTAGCTAAAGTTCAACACTTCGATCGGGCCCGATATCAGAGTTCGACCCGCAGACTTAAAGGTTGCGACACCGGGGTGTTTCTCATCCAGAGTGCCAAACACCTGCTCAGCCATGGTGTCCATTTGCTCTTCTGAAATGGTTTCGATCGCCTCAACATCCATCACGGCGAGAACCGGATTACCCTCGACATTTGGGTCACGCAGGGCTATACGCGAGGCACCCTCAATTTCACTGGCGTCTTTAACAACATTAACAACCGGCACCGGCCAGAACAGGCCATCTACTGTGCGCAAGGTTTCAGCAACACTCATGGCATCTGCCAGGTTCATATAGCCGTGTAACGGATTGAAGTATCCTGCCCCAAGCATTACCGCATTAGCGGCAGCTGCCGAACTGACCACGATTGACGGCAGGGACTCCGCTTCGTGCATCAACTGGTGATGCCTCTCACTGTCATATACAAAGCGTGGCTGAAGTTCAACGCTGCCATGGGGGCGAACTAGGGACATTTAGGTCTCCAAAAACAGTAGTTACCGGTTAGTCTTAAAATTTCGATTGGCCATTATACGCATCTATCGTAAGCGACCAATGCCATTGCCATACAGGAGTTAGATTATACCTCCCAAATTCCACTCCCCGAGCAACTCCAGGGTCTCAAAAACCAAGCAAGCAGACCCGGACACTGGGCAATCGCTATATAGTAGAGTGAGAAATACAAGCGCCCTCCAATTAGGCTCACAAACTGCCCCTCTGTCCAAGCCAGTTTGTAGAGCCCCTATATGCTAATTGTTGTGCCGTGAACAACCACCCAGCCAAAAGAAACTATTTCCTCTAACAAAGTCCATGTGCAGCGATTCCGCCTGGAGACGTGTGTATAATCAGCGCAAAGAGGAGTCACGAGTGTCCCAAAACCGATTTTTACAAGATTGGATCCTACCAACCCTGGTAGGCCTTGCCATGGCTGCCCTGCTCTTGGTTATATTCCCACAACTGCGTGGTATCGCCCCTGAGGCCAATGGAAATAATACCCAAGGTCCGGTTTCCTATGCCCATGCCGTCAATGTGGCAGGCCCTGCTGTAGTCAATATCTACACCCGAATGGCCATGCCACAGCGCCAGCACCCTCTGTTCAATGACCCCCTTTTTAGGCGCTTGTTCGACAACATGGATGTCCCGCAAAGACAGAGGATGCAATCCAATCTTGGCTCAGGTGTCATTGCCAGTGATAACGGTTATATCCTGACCAACCATCATGTGGTCGACCAGGCCGATGCCATTGTTATTCTTTTAGCTGATGGACGGGAAGCGCAAGCAAGGCTCGTCGGAAGCGATACAGATTTTGACTTGGCCGTCCTCAAAATTGACCTCGACGGCCTGACCTCCATTTCTGTCGGTGAACCCGACAGGGCACAGGTGGGCGACGTCGTCCTAGCAATCGGCAACCCTTTTGGAGTTGGGCAAACTGTGACTCAAGGCATTATCAGTGCGAAAGGCCGTCACCTTGAAAACTCAGGCACCGGCAGCTACTTACAGAACTTTTTACAGACAGATGCTGCGGTCAACCCTGGAAACTCTGGTGGCGCACTGGTTGACTCTCAAGGGCGCCTGCTAGGCATCAACACCTCAATTCTCAATCAATCCGGCTATTCAGGCGGGATCAGCTTCGCCATTCCCGCCAATATTGCCTTCAAAGTCATGCAGGATATTATTGCTTATGGCCGCGTCGTACCCGGCTGGCTGGGCATTGAAGCTACAGGCATTAGCCCTCAAATGGCCAAGGAGTTCAATTTAAACTCTACTGGTGGCGTATTAGTAACAGCTATTTACAACGAGGGCCCCGCGCATGTTGCAGGTCTTCAGCCAGGAGATGTCATCACGCATATTGATGGCCTCCCTATCGGCGATGGCAAACAGGGAGAGGCCACTATGGCCACTCTGCGCCCCGGAGATACCATCTCAATAACCTTTATTAGAGAAGGTGCTTCCCATACAGTTAATGCCACAGTTTCAGAAGAGCCACAGACAAAAACAGCAATAGAATAACCCCTCAAGGAGGAGCCTCCATGCGCTCAATGGTTTTAGCTCTGCTTTTTACAATAACTGTAACTCCCGCAGTAGCGGAAGATAAGGAAGACTTACAAAAACTGCTGATTGATTTTATCAGCAAAGCTGCCTCTGATCCCCAGGCCCACCAACGCTTTTGGGCCGAGGACCTAGTATACACCAGCTCAAACGGAAAGCGCTTTGGCAAAAGCGAAATTATGCAAGGAATGCAAACACCTCCCACTGAACCAGTGACAACGAGCTATGCCGCCGAGGAAATTGACATTCGATTGTTAGGAGATACCGCTATTGCTGCATTTAAACTATCGGCTAATGACAGCAGTAAAGGGGAACAAAGCTATTACTTCAACACCGGCATGTTTGTTAAACGAGACGGTGAGTGGCGCGCCCTAGCCTGGCAGGCTACCCGCATACCCCCTACAGAATAAGTGCACTATGTACACACCCCGCATAGAGGAATCTGTTGGGGTGTATTACTCAGAAATCCTTGACCCGAAAACCCGCAGAGCGGGCATGAGCTTCTAACCCCTCCCCGAGCGCAAGAGTATGCGCTACGCGCCCCAAGGTATCAGCGCCTTTTTCAGAACAGTAGATCACCGAACTGCGCTTCTGGAAGTCATAAACTCCCAGCGGTGAGGAAAAACGGGCAGTGCCACTGGTAGGAAGGACATGATTGGGGCCAGCACAGTAGTCCCCCAATGCCTCTGCCGTATAGCGCCCAAGGAAAATGGCTCCGGCATTCCGGATCTCAGGAAGGTAAGCTTCAGGGTTATCTACTGAAACTTCCAGGTGCTCCGGCGCAATCTGATTAGAGATTTCTATCGCCTGCTGTATGGACTCCACTTGGATCAACGCTCCACGGTCAGCAAGGGAGCGGGAGGCAATTTCAGCTCGGGGCAACTCGGCCAAAAGCCTTTGCAGCGAACTCTCAACCCGATCTAGATACTCAGCATCAGGGCACAACAGAATTGACTGCGCCTGCTCATCGTGTTCAGCCTGTGACAGCAGATCCATGGCAATCCAGTCGGGATCTGTTTGCCCATCGCAAATAACCAGAATTTCAGAAGGGCCCGCAATCATGTCGATAGCAACATGACCAAAAACAGCACGCTTGGCACTGGCCACAAAGATATTCCCCGGACCAACAATTTTATCCACCGCAGGAATAGACTCAGTACCATAGGCTAGTGCCGCTACTGCCTGGGCACCACCAATCGTAAACACCCGGTCCACCCCTGCTATTGCCGCTGCCGCCAACACCAGGTCGTTCAGCGCCCCTTTCGGAGCCGGCACCACCATATTTACGGCGTCAACCCCAGCAACTTTTGCAGGAATTGCATTCATAAGCACGGAAGAAGGGTAACTCGCCTTACCTCCAGGAACATAAATGCCGACACTTTGCATTGGGGTAATCTGCTGCCCCAGCACAGTCCCATCGGCCTCCGTATAGCGCCAGGACTCCTGTCTTTGATGCTCGTGGTAATGCCTCACTCTATTAGCAGCTGCCTCCAGGGCCTCGCGCTCCTCGGTACTTATACGGTCTAGAGCCGCGGTAAGCTCAGCAGCCGGCAGAGCAAAGTCTTTCGCGCTTTCCAGGTGCCGATGATCAAAGCGGTTGGTGAACTCGATAACAGCCTTATCACCATGAGCGCGAACACGCTGCAATATTTCTGCAACGATACTTTCAACCTCTTGATTTGCCACTGCCTCCCAAGCCAATAGCTGCTTCAATTGGCCATCGAAATCTCTATCGACCGTATTTAGCCGACGAATTACTTTGCTCGTCATAATGCTTCGGGTATCTATTTGGTTTGTGCTACAGCCGATGCCAACTTCTCAATCAAACTATTGATTGGCGCATATTTCATCTTCATGGCTGCCTTGTTGACGATCAATCGACTGCTGATTTGCGCAATAGTCTCTCGGGCTTCAAGGCCATTGGCCTTTAGCGTATTGCCACTATCAACAATATCGACAATCTCGTCGGCCAAATTCATTAGCGGAGCAAGCTCCATAGCCCCATACAGCTTAATGATGTCAACCTGACGGCCAATCGAGGCATAGTGCTTTTTGGCACTTTGTACAAACTTGGTGGCAACCTTAATTCGGCCACTGGGCAGTTGCCGGCCCTTAACACCAGCGGTCATCAGGCGACAGCGGGCAATACCCAAGTCGAGAGGCTCGTAAATACCATCAGAACTATGCTCGAGTAGAGTGTCTTTCCCCGCCACGCCAATATCTGCGGCTCCATGCTGCACATAAGTGGGTACATCCACTCCCCTCAGGAGGAGGAGATGCACCCCTTCGCGATTCGTCGGAAATATCAACTTTCGGCTTTTAGTTAGGTCTTCAGCAGGCTCCAACCCCGCCGCCTTAAGAAGCGGTAGAGTCTCCTGAAGAATCCGCCCTTTTGTCAGTGCGATTGTAATTTGTGCAGTCATTTCGATTTACGCCAGTCCGTCATTGGCTCTTGGGGTTAACTTCTTAGCGATCAGCCGGGAACACGCCGAATATTCGCGCCGAGCTGTCGGAGCTTCTCTTCAATACACTCGTAGCCGCGGTCAATATGGTAAATACGATCCACCATAGTAGTGCCCTCTGCCACCATACCGGCAATAACCAAGCTGGCTGACGCGCGCAGGTCTGAAGCCATTACTGGAGCGCCCTTAAGCTTTTCCACCCCGGTAACAATTGCCGTATTGCCTTCCAGGGTGATATCCGCTCCCATTCGATTCAGCTCATGAACCTGGATTAAGCGGTTTTCAAAGATTGTCTCAATCACAGTTCCCTTCCCTTCGGCTACAGCATTCATTGCTGTGAACTGGGACTGCATATCTGTAGGGAAGGCTGGGTAAGGCGCTGTACGGAAGCTCACCGCTTTAGGGCGATTGCCTTTCATATCCAGCTCAATCCAATCATTGCCACAACTGATATGAGCTCCAGCCTCTTCAAACTTAACCATAACCGCATCGAGGATATCAGCACGAGTATTGAGCAGGCGTACTTTGCCCCTCGCCGCTGCAGCTGCCGCAAGGAAGGTTCCGGTTTCAATACGGTCCGGCATAACAGTGAACTTGCAGGGGGTAAGCTTAGGTACACCGTGAACACGCAGGGTGTCAGTGCCAACCCCTTCAATCTGAGCCCCCATAGCAATAAGGAACTCTGCCAAATCGACGATTTCGGGCTCGCGAGCGGCGTTGTGCAGAGTCGTAGTTCCCTCTGCCAGTGCCGCTGCCATCAGCAGGTTTTCTGTGCCGCCAACTGTCACCTTCTCCATGACAATATTGGCTCCCTTAAGGCGACCGTTGGAGCGCGCCCGAATGAAACCACCATCAATGGTTATCTCAGCACCCATCGCCTCAAGGCCCTTTAGGTGAATATCGACTGGGCGACTACCAATTGCACAACCACCAGGAAAGGAGACATTCGCAACCCCATGCCTAGCCAGCAGGGGCCCAAGAACCAGGATTGAGGCCCGCATAGTCTTAACCAGCTCATAGGGAGCGGTCAGGTCATTGACTGAGCGAGGGTCAATCTCAACACCCAACTTTTCATCAATAGTGACATCACACCCCATACACCGGAGCAAGGTGATCATGGTGGTAATATCATTGAGATGCGGCAAATTATCGATTTGCACAGGCCCGTCAGCCAATAAAGCAGCAGCCAATATCGGCAAGGCTGAATTCTTAGCTCCAGAAATCCGCAGAGTCCCGGAAATTGGGCTGCCGCCCTCTATTATCAACTTATCCATTCAATCTCTTTCTAGATAGCCAACACCTCAGTGGCAATGGCAAGTTAACGACTGGCTTCTTCTGGAGTCAGAGTCTGCATTTGCACGGCATGCAAGGTGCCATCGGCGATTTTTTCACCAAGAGCGGCATAGACAAGCTGTTGCTTTTTTAAACGACTCAGACCCTCAAAGGAACTGCTCACTACAGTGACCATCAGGTGACTACCTTCAAAAGCCACTTCAACAGTACTATCGGGGATTTGCCCTTCGATTAGGGCCTTGATTTCGTCTGGTTGCATAGGAGGGACTTGCGATTGGTTAAAAACAGCACGCAAGTGTACTTGAATCAAGCGGAGTGCGCAGCTGCGCACTCCAAAGTTCGCGGATCAACTCACTTTATTTGCGGCATCATCTGCCGCTGACCAATTAGAAATCACCTTGTCGATGTCTCCATAAGTCTGCATTGACTGCGAGAACTGACTGCGGAAAGTCTTACCCAGGTTGACCCCATTCAGAATCACATTGATCAACTTCCACTGGCCTGCCCGATTGCGCACCAAGGTATACGAAACTTTTGTTATACCCTCTTTACTGCGAACTTCCTGCAGCACATTTACACGATTACCTTGAGGTGTGGTGCCGGGATTGACCACTTTTACATCCAGGTCGCCAAAATTTGCCACGCCGCGAGCAAATGTCGCTACAAGATCGCGACGAAAAGCATCCGTAAAGCGAGAGCGTTGGTCGGCAGTCGCCTGCTTGGCATAGCGCCCCATTACACCGCGAGCGATAAAGTCAAAATCAACAACCGGGGTCAGCACCCCTTCAACAGCACTGTAGTATCTTTGTGGGTCTGAATTTGCATACTGAGCGTTGGTACGAATTACCCCCAAAAGCTCATCGGAAACCCCTTTAATCATTACATATGGATTTTGGGCCGCATTGGCTGCAGGAACCACTGCAGAAGCAAAAACAACACAAAGCGCAAATCTAATCCACCGCGACAAACCGTTTCGGCCAATCCAAAATGATGCGTTCACAAATTATCTCCAGTTAGCAAATCAATCCTTGGACGCATATGACAGAATTTAGTGCCATAGCAATACCACATATCAACCTTCCCGCAGCCCAACTGAGAGTGTGTCGATCATCCATTGAGTGACATAGCTGACAGCGGAGACGGCAAACTATACCATGGCCACACCCGGCAATGTGGCGGTGTACGAGCGTGTCATTTGACACATCTAAAATGCGCACTGGCTTTTTCCGCCGCCAGCAGCCCGCTAATATAGATTAGCACGACAGCAAAAGATCGAGTCGCCTTTAAATATTGGACTCATATGACAAAAATTATCCACGCTGTCGCATAAGTAAATATCGAAACTGTCGCATAATAAGGCAGTTTTACGAGAACTTGTTAGAGCACCAGTAAGCGATTGAGGCAGTTGATGACACAGGATTTAATTTTGGAAGCTGGGCGCCGCACCGTCCGCATGGAAACTGAAGCGGTGGCAGCACTGGAGCACAGAGTTAATGGCGAATTCCAGCGAGCCTGTGAAATGATCATGCAATGTCGCGGCCGCACAATCGTTACCGGCATGGGGAAATCTGGGCATATTGGCCGAAAGATCGCGGCCACCCTTGCCAGCACTGGCACACCGAGCTTTTTTGTTCACCCCGGCGAAGCGAGCCACGGTGATCTCGGTATGATCACTCGGGATGATGTTGTCATAGCCATATCCAATTCTGGCTCATCCGCTGAAGTCCTCACCCTACTGCCTCTGCTTAAACGACTGGGCATTCCACTAATTAGCATGGCAGGAAAAACCGACTCCCCTCTGGCTCAAGCTGCGGAAGTCAATTTGGATATATCGGTAGCCACGGAGGCCTGTCCCCTCAACTTGGCCCCCACCTCATCAACAACAGTTACTCTGGTGATGGGAGACGCACTTGCAGTCGCCCTGCTCGAGGCCAGGGGTTTTACTGCCGAAGATTTTGCCTTCTCTCACCCCGGCGGCGCCCTCGGGCGCAGGCTTCTACTGAAGGTTGAGGACGTGATGCATGCAGGCGATGAACTCCCCCAGGTAACTCCAGAGACGCTGCTATCAAAAGCCCTGCTAGAGATGACCAGCAAAGGGTTCGGCATGACAACTATTGTAAATAGCGACGGTGAATTACTGGGCGTTTTCACCGACGGTGATTTGCGCCGAGTAATAGATCAAAAAATCGAACTCGACAAAGCACTCATGGAGGAGGTGATGAGTCGCCGCCCTAAAACGGTTTCTGCTGACACTCTCGCTGCAGAGTCCCTGAGAATTATGGAGGACTACAAAATCACTGCATTAGTGGTAGAAGATGAAGCTCACCACCCTGTCGGCGTACTCCATATGCACGATATTCTGCGCGCCGGAGTTATCTGAGATAATACCGGACAATTAACACACAGGTCTTGCCCTCACAATCAATGGCGAAGAGAGATTACTCCGGTGATGCCCGAACAAAAATTAAATGACTCCCTGAAAAATATCCGCTGGCTTGTTCTGGATGTGGACGGTGTTCTGACAGATGGCAAGCTTTATTTTGACAATAGCGGTAATGAGCTCAAAACCTTCCACACCCTGGATGGGCACGGCATTAAAATGCTGCAAAACTCTGGAGTACGTGTAGCAATCATTACCGGCCGGCGCAGTAATGTTGTAGAGCGCCGAGCGCACGACCTGGGTATCAATAAATTGATTCAGGGCCGGGAGGACAAGTTTGCCGCACTACAGGAGTTACTTTCTGAAGAGTCATGCCGCCTGGAAGATATCGCCTATGTCGGGGATGATTATCCCGATCTACTGGTAATGACCAAGATCGGATGTCCCATCGCACCACCTAATGCAGCCCCCCCCGTACAGGAGCGAGCCCTGTGGATCACAGAGGCCCGTGGCGGCGAGGGTGCTGTACGCGAAGTCTGCGACCGCATTATGATTGCACAAGGGACCTTTGACGCGGCGCTCGCCCCCTATATCGGAGAAAAATGATGCGCTCGTGGTTGCCTCTCATACTGGTCATTCTGCTTATAAGTGCCGGGCTCTGGTTTTCCGAGAGTCCGCCAGAACAGCTCTTAGGCAAAAGGCCCACTCCTCAGCAACAAAATCGGGCTGCGGACCTTGTTATCAAAAGGGCTGAAACTCGCCATTTTGACCAGGCAGGCAACCTAGCTTATCGAGTGGATGCAGAGCAAATCACCTATTTTCAATTTAAACGTCGGGATCGAGCCAACCTTAAAGAGCCGCGCATGCTGTTCTATACGGACGACCAGCCCAAGTGGGCAACTCGGTCCAAAAGGGGTGTGGCCTTCAATCGAGGAGAACGTATCGTACTTAGTGGCGACGTTCAAATTGATGAACTCCCTGGCCCGAATGGCATCCAATTGGAGACACCGCGAATCACAATCTTCCCTGACAGGGAATTCGCCGAGACCGACAAAGTTGTTACTATTAGCTCCGGCCCCAACCGCACTGAAGGAACGGGGATGCGCGCTTACCTGAAAGAAAACCGGATGGAAATTCTATCCGACGTGAAGAGCAGCTATGACACCCAATAACCGCTATCCCTCTATGCTTAAGACCTTCACTGCGATTACGCTGGCAGCTATTACCACCGTAGCACAGGCTTTACCTGATGATAGAACCCAGAGAATCTCTGTGGGCTCGGAATCTATGTCAGCCGACCGCGCCAATAACTTAGTGGTTTATAGTGACAATGTGGTCATCACACAGGGCTCACTCCAAATCAGGGCGGATCGCGTGGAAGTGTACTTTACGGCCAGCGATGAAATCAGCCGGGTCATTGCTGTGGGCCGCCCCGCGCACTTCCAGCAAAAGATACTGGAGAGCGAGGAACCAGTTAAAGCCCGCGCTGAGCGCATAGAGTATGTCATCAGCTCTGAAGAACTGCAGCTCACAGGGCAAGCTTATATCGATCGCGATGGCAACACCCTGACTGCCGAGAAAATCGACTACGATCTCGCTACTGAGCAAATGAGCGCTCGCAGCCAACCGGGTCAAGGCAGAGTTGAGATGATCTGGAAACCTGAGAGCACCGAATCCAGCGAGCCAACTGAAACAAATACCGACACAGATCAGTAATCCACCCAAATTTCAATGCCTGTAAAACAGCGCTATTTACAATGATGTAATCCGCGGCCTGTCTCGGCTGCGGTTAGATTTCAGGACTCATTATGCCAACGCTACAAGCGTTACACCTCGCCAAACAATATAAGAAAAGAAAAGTTGTCCAAGATGTCTCTGTCAGCGTCTCAAGTGGACAGGTCGTTGGCTTACTTGGCCCCAATGGAGCCGGGAAAACCACCTGCTTCTATATGATCGCAGGACTGGTGCAGGCCGATGCCGGGCAAGTCCTGATCGACAACGAAGATATTACCCGCCTGTCAATGCATGGGCGCGCCCGCAAAGGAATCGGCTACCTGCCCCAGGAAGCCTCTGTTTTTCGACGACTGTCAGTGCGTGACAATATTCTCGCAATCCTCGAAACCCGAAAAGGGCTCAATCGTACAGAGCGCGAAGAACAGGCCCAGGAGTTGCTCGAAGAGTTCAATATCACACACATTGAAAACAGCCTAGGAATGGCCCTATCCGGCGGAGAGCGGCGCAGAGTGGAGATTGCACGAGCCCTGGCTACAGACCCAAGCTTTGTCTTGCTCGATGAACCCTTTGCTGGTGTAGACCCTATTTCAGTTAACGATATCAAACACATTATTCGCCACTTGCGGGACAGGGATATCGGCGTTTTGATCACAGATCACAACGTAAGGGAAACCTTGGATATCTGTGAAACCGCTTATATCGTTAGCGAGGGACATATTATTGCCTCTGGCACTCCCGATGATGTCCTCGCTAACCAGCAGGTACGCGAAGTCTATTTGGGACATGAGTTCACGATTTAATGGCAAATGATGACAAGTGTAACTTAATAATAAAAATTTCGAGAAACTTATCATACATCAACCAAGAAACGACCTCTTAGCAGGCAATAGTCGGCACGCTTATTGCTTGTAATAGTTTGAGGGCCAAGGTAGTCTGCGCCATCTCGGGTTAATTTTGACGAACCCTTTGTCGCACTGGCCTGCAACTTTAAATTATGAAGCAGTCTCTCCAGCTCAAGCTCGGCGCACAGCTAACCATGACCCCCCAGTTGCAGCAGGCAATACGCCTCCTGCAGCTCTCCACACTAGATTTACAGCAAGAAGTCCAGGCAGCCCTCGACAGCAACCCAATGCTGGAAGCTGAGGGTGAAGATCAGGCTCAACAAGCAACAGCCAATACCGAGAGCAACGCACAACAAGAGCCGCCAGCCGCTGCAGGGGAGGATTTAAACCAAACAGCCGCTGAGGAAAAAGAGCTTGGTGATTCCGACTGGAGCCAGGATATTCCAACAGAGCTGCCGGTTGATTCTCACTGGGACGACATTTACAGCAGCTACAGTGGCCCCGCCGAAGGCGACGACCCCAATTTTGAGCGCAACTCTTCCACCGACACACTTCAAGACCACTTGCGCTGGCAATTAAACCTGACAGCACTTTCCAGTCACGATAAATGGATCGGCGAGCACCTTATTGACGCCATCGACCCAAACGGTCTTCTCAATACCACCGTTGATGACGTAGCCACCTCACTTCAGCTCGAAGAAGATGAGGTAGTTGCAGTCCTTAAAGCTGTACAACAATTCGAACCAGCTGGCTGCGGGGCCAGAAACCTCCAAGAGTGCCTTCTACTCCAGCTCAAGCAGCTACCAGCGGAAACTCTGTGGCTAAAGGAAGCGCAGACCATCATTGAGCGCCACCTGGAATTACTTGGTAAAAGGGATTTCAGGCAACTCACCCGACGCACACGCCTCAACGAAGCCCAGCTCGGCGAAGTGATCCGCCTTATCCAGACACTAACCCCCAACCCAGGTGAGGAGTTCAGCGGGGAACAGCCCGCTTATGTCATTCCCGATATTATTGTGTCCCGCAAGGATCACCGCTGGCTGGTCGAACTTAATCCAGAAATCACTCCAAAGATCCGGATTAATGGCCACTACGCCTCCTTGGTAAAACGGGCGGATAACTCCCGGGAAAACAATTTCATGCGGGATCACTTGCAGGAGGCCCGCTGGTTCTTGAAGAGCCTACAGAGCCGCCACGACACCCTGCTAAAGGTCGCCACGTCCATTGTGGATAAGCAGCAAGGCTTTTTTGAGGAAGGCCCGGAGGCAATGCGACCAATGGTTCTGGCAGATATTGCTGAAACCATTGGCATGCATGAATCCACCATATCCCGAGTGACCACTCAAAAATATATGCTGACTCCACGGGGAGTTTTCGAACTCAAATATTTCTTCTCAAGCCACGTCAGTACAGATTCCGGTGAGGATGCTTCATCCACCGCCATTCGAGCCCTGATTCGCAAGCTGATTGACACGGAAGTACCTCGAAAGCCGCTATCAGATAACAAGATCACTCAGGAGCTGGACAAGCAAGGCATCAAGGTTGCGCGCCGAACGGTAGCGAAATACCGCGAATCTATGGGTATCCCCTCCTCAAGTGAGAGAAAGAGGCTCATTTAAGTCACAACCCAAACACAGCCAATTAATCTGACCCCTAACCCACCTCCAGTCATACGCTACTGGCGCCTTCCGCCCCCAACCTGCAACCAAAATCCAAAATTTGAGTGTATCCTTCCATTCTGGCCCACTTCCTAGTAGGGTTGCGACCCGATAGGGGGTGAGCGCCGGCTTGTGATGCACCTTTCAAGGAGAAATCCATGCAGATCAATATTAGTGGCCACCACGTCGACGTTACCTCACCTATGCGCAGCTACTGCGAAAGCAAAATGGAGAAGCTGTCCAGACATTACGACAACATCACCAACGCGCAAGTAATTTTATCCGTCGAAAAACTGATCCAAAAAGCTGAGGCGACGGTACATATAAACGGTCACGACCTCTGTGCTGGATCCGAAGACAGAGATATGTACGCGGCAATTGATGCGCTCACCGATAAGCTGGACCGCCAACTGAAAAAACACAAAGAGAAGTTGCAGAACCATCGCTGAACTATGACACTGGAAGCATTACTCTCTCCCCGCCTTAGCCTTTGCCATCTGGCGGGGAGCAGCAAAAAAAAGCTACTGCTCAATATTGCCCAGGCCATTGCCGAACAATATCCCCAACACGATTCCGATACAGTTTTTAACCAACTGATCGCCCGTGAGCGCCTTGGTTCCACCGGTATCGGCGATGGTGTTGCCATTCCCCATTGCAGGCTGCCCGGCTGTGATAGCCCCATTGGGGTTCTCTGTACCACCCAGCCCGCCATTGATTTTGACTCTGTCGACCGCCAGCCTGTCGATTTGCTATTTACTCTTCTGGTCCCCGAAGATGCTGAGCAGGAACATCTGGATACGCTAGCCGAAATCGCCGCTCTGTTTTCCAGCAGCCAGGTTAGAGATAAGCTAAGGCAAGCACAAAGTAGTGATGAGCTATATGCCCTCGCTATTGATAGTACTGCAGCCGCCTAGAGGAGGTTTTGTTAGTAACTGAGTCTCAGAGCTGACATTCGCCTCGTTGTTCAGGTAGTGCAACAAGCGAAATAATAAAGACTTGATCAAAGAAAAGGGCTCTCCATGCGCTTGGTGATAATTAGTGGACGCTCCGGCTCCGGAAAAAGTTCTGCACTGCAATTACTGGAAGATGTCGGCTTCAATTGTATCGACAACCTTCCCACCAGCCTGCTCCCGGAGCTGGTTAAGAGGGTCAAGGCACAACCGCCAAAAGAAAACACACCTCTGGCCCTGGGTGTCGATGCCCGCAACCTCTGGCAAGACATTAGACAGGCTCCCAGTGTTATTGAGTCCTTGCGCGAGGCAGGGGTTCAATGTGATGTTATCTATCTCGATGCCCGCGAGCCGGTTTTAGTACAGCGATTCAGTGAGACCAGACGGAAGCACCCTCTCAGCAATGATTGCACCCATTTGCTAGAAGCTCTCAATCAGGAAAAAGAGCTGCTCACCCCTATCTCAACCATCGCAGATATGGTTATTGATACCAGCACCCTGAGTTTGCACCAACTGCGTGAACTGATTAAAAATCGTGTTGTTGGAGAACAATCAAACAGCATGGCGATTCTCTTCCAGTCCTTCGGGTTCAAGTATGGGGTTCCTGTGGATTCAGACTTGATTTTTGACTTGCGCTGTCTACCCAATCCCTACTGGGAACCAGCTCTAAGAGAAAAAACCGGTAAGGATATCGAGGTTGCTGAATTCTTGCGCTCTCACCCAGAGACCGCAAAGATGGAGGCTGATATCACCAACTTTTTGGAAAACTGGCTGCCCTCCTACCAGAAAAGTAATCGCAGCTACACCTGTGTCTCTATCGGCTGCACTGGGGGCCGACATCGATCAGTTTATATGGTTGAACAGCTGGTAAAGAAATTTTCCAAAGAGTTTGATAACGTCCAGATACGCCACAGGGAGCAACAAAAATAGATTTTTGTCGAGCAGCGCAATGCAGAAACACCAACTGACCATCATCAATAAACTCGGCTTGCACGCCCGCGCTGCAAGCAAGTTCGCGCAGACTTCCTCCAAGTTCTGCTCCAATATTAAAGTGCATTGCCAGGGTAAAGCCGTAGATGGAAAAAGTGTGATGGCCCTAATGTTACTAGCTGCAGGCAAAGGCACGGAGCTGGAACTGGAAATAGAGGGGACAGATGAAAGTGCCGCCCTGGAAGCTATCAGCACACTGATCTCCGATCGATTCGGCGAAGCTGAATAGAGGCCAGTATACTATTGCCACGAAAAGCTCACTCTAAACATTAAACCGCTAAGCTTTTACATCGCCTCCCAAATCCACCACTAGCAGTAAGGACTTGTTGTGCCCAGCTCTCCCCAAGCCGAAATCAAATTCCGCGCACAGAATCAGCTGGGTGAGCTGTATGCCGCGCTGGATAGCGGTACGGGACAAGAAGTCCGGCGCATGCTCAAGACCCTGACTCCCCAGAGTGTTGCGCAATTGCTGGAGAGCTCTCCACCGCGTATCCGCCAGGTACTTTGGAATTTGGTGGATAGGGAAATAGAGGGTGAGGTCCTGCAGGAACTCACCGACGATGTACGCAGCCAGATCCTCGCCACTATGGATACCGAGGAGATGGTGGAGGTGATGGAAGGCCTGGATGCCGACGACATCGCCGATATACTTCAGCAGCTGCCGGAGCGAGTTGTTGCCGAAGTGCTCTCATCGATGACGGAAACCGACCGCCTCCGGGTTGAAAGTGTTCTCGCCTATGATGAGAACACGGCCGGCGGTTTAATGGATACAGACACCATCTCTGTCCGCCCCAACCTGACTCTCGATGTGGTACTTCGCTACCTTAGGCGCCATGAACAACTACCGGAATCTACCGACAGCCTTTTTGTGATTAACCGGAGGGGCCAATATATCGGTCTCTTGCCACTATCCAAACTTCTCACCACAGATCCATCGGTGACAGTTCGCGAAGTGGTCAATACCGATGTGGAACCGATACCCGCAGATATGCCCGACACTGAAGTCGCGCGCTTGTTTGAGAAATATGATTGGATTACCGCACCAGTAGTCGATGAAGATAACCGCCTGCTGGGGCGAATCACCATTGACGATGTAGTAGATGTTATCCGAGAGGATGCAGATCACTCCCTGATGAGCCTTGCCGGCCTCGATGAGGAGGAAGACACCTTTGCCCCAGTTGGGCGCACTGCTCGGCGTCGGGCCGTTTGGCTGGGTATTAATCTGCTCACAGCTCTGCTTGCCTCCTGGGTGATCAGTTTGTTCCAAAATACCCTGGACAAGGTGGTAGCCCTAGCAGTCCTAATGCCCATCGTCGCCAGCATGGGGGGCGTGGCCGGTAGCCAAACGCTGACAGTGGTCATTCGCGGTATGGCCTTAGGCCAGATAGGACGCAGTAATTTAAGCTGGCTACTTTCCCGTGAGCTGGGTTCGGCGGCACTCAATGCTCTTTTGTGGGCGCTTGTGATGGGCTTGATAACCGCCATGTGGTTTGGCGACATATGGATTGCGGTAATTATCCTTGCCGCCATGATAATCAACCTATTAACCGCCGCACTCGCTGGAGCGATATTACCAGTAGCATTGCGTGCCATGAATATAGACCCGGCACTGGCCGGCGGGGTAGCCCTTACTACAGTCACCGATGTAGTAGGCTTTATGTCTTTTCTGGGCTTGGCCACTTGGTACTTTAGCTAAATCACCTCTGGACCAAGCCCCCTTATTTACCGAAAGCGAATCAAAGATGTACGAATACGACGATTACGATGACGACCTGCCGAAAAGTAAAACTCAGGTCAAAAAAGAAATGCACGAGCTGCAGGATCTCGGCAAGCAACTAACCGAGCTCTCCAAGGCCCAACTGGCTGAAGTCCCCATAGATGAGGACTTGCAGGAGGCTATTGCTACGCTACATCGGATCAAATCCAATGAAGCTCGCCGGCGCCAGATGCAGTACATCGGCAAGTTGATGCGCAGTGCCGACCAAGAGGCGATAGAAACTGTGCTGAACCGCTTTAAAGAGCGAGACCAACAGCACCTGCGTTTCGATAAAATGGCTGAAGACTGGCGCAAACGACTACTGGAAGAAGGCAATAGTGCCCAGGGTGAGTTCTTTGACCAGCATCCCGGTGTCGACCATCAACAGCTGCGCCAACTGATTAGGGACTCCCATCGAGAAATCAAAAACAATAAGCCACCAACCAATCAACGAAAATTATTCCGCTATCTTCGCGACTTCTTTATCCAGGAAGCGGAATAAGGGCTCCGGGCGCTCCAGAGTTAACTGGCTGGCAGCGCCCGCAATCTAGACACCAGAAGTTATTGCGATTTCTTATCCCCAGAAGCCGGCACAAAGTCCAGGGCGAGAGAATTTAGGCAGTAACGTAAACCAGTGGGCTCCGGGCCATCTTTAAAAACATGCCCCAAGTGTTCCCCGCACTTTGATAACACCTCAGTCCGCTTCAATCCCCAGCTGTAATCGTCCTTTAAGATAATATTTTGTGGGTAGGCAACATCCCAAAAGCTGGGCCAACCAGTGCCCGATTCAAACTTCTGCTCAGAGCTGAAAACCGGTAAACGGCAACCCGCGGTGACATAAATCCCTTTCTCTTTGTTATTCAGAAGCTTGCCACTAAAAGCGGGCTCGGTACCTTTTTTCCAGAGAACCTTATAGCGATCCTCTGGCAGGATCTGCTTCCACACAGACTTAGGGATCTGATCGAGATCAGTCCCCTCTGCAATATGCTTTTCAGCTTGAGCGACCGTCATATTCTGGTCGCGCTGATGGTCATCTGCCTCAGAACACGCCGAAAGAGTGACGGCTGCAAAAAGAAGGAGGGGCAATAATGAATGCAACGCCATCTACAGTGCTCCTTTTACAGGGGATCCTCACTAAGATTAGATGGCTATTGCACACTGCCTCTGGATATTAAAACTCAAGCTGCAGGAGGAGACCTCTCTTCAGAGCCGACCCCAACCTGTGTCTTGTTCCCCTCGTGGTCCAGAACCGCGCCCTCTCGCTTGGCGCCATCTCCATCAAACAATTTCTCAAATCGCATTTGCGGGTCTGACCAGCCACCACTAATTCGGTAACTGACACTGGCGACCTTTTTCACCTGCTTTTTAAATGCCTTACTGATCAGGTAGACACCCGCAGCTGCAGGCAAGCCACCGGCTAGCGCTGCAACCAAAGCCAGGTTATTCCCAACTGGCAAAGTAGCCACCAACGTTAAATCCAGATCTTCGCGGACTAAATTAACCCGCCCCGCCATCTGCAGTTCACTGGTGGGTCCCTCTACCTGGATGGGTACAGCGATTAAAAGCTGACCATCGCCTTCAAAGACTACTTCACCACGCACCCTATCAAAAGCCATACCACTCTTGTAAAGGTCGGTGAAATCAAGACGCAAACGTCGCGCCCAGGTATCAAAATTAAACAGTGACAATAGACGCAACACAGTAGAGCCTGTCGCACCGGTTGATCGCAGGAATCGGCCATCGCGAATATCAACCTTAAGCTCTCCGGAGAGAAGGCTTCCTTTCACCTGAGTCGGGGCCCCCTCCCACTTCAAAGCAGTTTCAAAGATCGCCGATTTACTCTCAATCAACGGCTCATGGCCCATCTTGCGCTGGATATCTGCAAGATCATCCGCCACCAATCGGCCGATAAATTGTGATGACTGCTGCCCCTCGGCATCCCTCATCCACACCAATTCTGCACCTAGCTCACCACTGTGTTTGCCCTGCCCCTCGATGCGGAACCCTCTCACCGTGCCGTGGATATCACTCACCACCAAACGATCTGCAGCTGTCCTCAACTTAAATGACCAAGGCCCCAAGGCCTCTTCACCTATTTGAAGGTTATCAGTACTAAAATCGATTTGTGGCAAACTAGTAAAATCAAACTGCGCCAAAGGATCCGCTACTACCTCCTCCGCAAAGGGGTCTAAGGGAAAAGCTTCATCACTGACTTCAGCCGGTTTCTCTGGCTGAGGCAGACGCAAATGAGCCAGTTTGAGGCGTAACGGTGTACTACCATCCAGTAAGCCGGTTAGATTTCCTGCAATCATTTCACTGTCAAATTTGAGCTTCCAATCCGTCCCCACTCCCTCACCGGTAACATGGATATGCTCAATTTCTGCAGAGCCCAACCGAAGCTGATCTGTACTGAGATCCAGGCGTATCGGAAGTGGCTCACTGGCACTACCCGCAGCCTCTCCTGGATTTTCTGCATTACTTGCAACAGAACTGGCAGCGCTTGGCTTCGCTGGTTCAGACAACTGGTAAATATCCAGCAGAGACTGCCAGCGAGGCAAGTCAACAGTGGAAATATCTCCAGTGACCGTCAACTCCCGTTTGGAGGGCAAATTTGCCTCAGCATTCAAGGCGATTGCAGCCCGATCTAACTCTCCATCAATCAGCCAGAATTGCCCCTGTAAATGTTCTCCATAGTCCAAGTGGAACAAGCTGCCCTGCTCTCCAATCGGCACTCGCAATACAAAATTGGTTTCTGTTTCCGCCGTCTTGCCAAGTGGGTCAGGTAGGTTTACAGCCACACCGGCCAGGTTGGAAGTGAGCTCAAATACTGCGGCGTAAGGGGTTTCCGCTGATTTTGCAGGAATGGTCACCAGGGCTTGATAATCCATTTCTCCTTCCAGCCACTGCAGTTCTGGCCGCGAACTCCAAGCGTGTACCGACTCAACCAATGCATTGCCGTCGATAACCACCTGGGTATCCCGTGCATCCCCCTCGCCAATATGTTGGATACGAGCAGTCAGCGGGCGGCCCCACAATTTGCCATTCAGCTGGGTCCCTTCAAGGCCTGTCGCACTATCGTATTTCACCAAACCATTCAACGCAGTCGCATCGAGGCGGAGCCCTTTCAGCTGCAGGTCGCCGTGCTGCAAGTTGACTTCAACCTGTTGCTCGGGAACTACTGATGACTGTCCCAAAGGTAGAGTTAAGGATACAACGCCATCCAAACTCCCGGTCAGGCTCCAATCATCAAAGGCACTTCCAAGGTGATCTCTGAGTGGTGATTCACGCAATAGTCGCAACCCATCGGCAGCGGGTCCAACCACCTCAGTTTGTACATCAAGGCGTGAGCCTCCACCCTTCTGAGGGGTTACCGCAACCAGAATATTTCCAGCATCCATATTCCAGAGCTTGGCTTTATCGGCATTGACCCGCACAATTTCATCATCGAGCAACAAACGGCCATCCACATCCCTGACCTCAGGCCACTCACTGGCGTAGTCCAGGCTCGCATTTGAAAAGTCGAGCGCCAACTGAATCGTTCTGCGCTTCTGGTGAGTCGCGAATGCTCTAAGGAATTCTTCTTTACCCTCTTTGCTATAACTGCTGCCGCGATAGATAAAGGCCGCACTCTCAACGCGCCCTAGATTGTTCTTACCCAGGCCAGTTTTCAACCAGCTGCGCAAATCATCGCTAACCACAAATGGCACCAGCTCTTCCTGGGTAATAACCCCCGCATCTTTTATCGATAGGGAAAGCACCAGATCCACAGGTCGTGTTTGGGCGTGGAAGGGTAGTGACAGCATAAACTGACCACCGACCTGACCAAGTTCACCGCCAAGCATCAGCGGGCCCGACAATACGTTGACTTCGTTCAACGCCTTATCGACATCCCAGGCTATGGTGCCGCTGGCTTGCTCAAAGCCAAAAGCATTCTTATACAGACTGGGAAAGTGCGCCCCGAGGGAGGTACCGTCGAGTTCAACCCGGCCACTGGCGCCCTGAACTTGAAGATATCCACTCAACTGGGTAATTGCCGGGGCTCCTCGAAACGCCTCGACCGCAATATCTTCCAAGTTTGCGCTGATCTCTAACTGCCGGTCCGCACCAGCTCGCAGACGCAGGCTGCGCAACTGACCTTGGGGTTTTAGTGCACGCAACCAGTCATCTGCAGCTCCCTCTAGTAACGACAAGCGATTTAAGATGCTGCTCCAACCAGCGAGATCAACCAGATCAGCCATCAGGGCTATACCCTCTTGGTCACTGTTAACCTGCAGGTTCAGCGACGGCATTTTCAAGCCCTGCCAATCGATTTCAATATCCTGCAGCGCTAATCGCCAGTGCTCTCCCGGCAACCAGCGGCCCGACAAGTTGCCAGAAAAAGCGCGCAGCGGAGCCAGTGTATGCTCTTCTATATCTTCTCCTGCCCTTTGCATATCGGTCAGGCTTTCTACTTGGGCCAAGTCCACCTGGCCCACTATGCGATACCCACTTACGGCATCACTGTGCAACCACAAGCGGCCGTCTGCCCACTTCTTCCCCTGCCAGTGAAACCGGTCGGGTAACGGGGTGAGTTCGTGAAGCAAGCTGACAATGTCTTCATCCAGTAGCAACTCATTAAGCTGCATATAGCCGCGCAGTGAGAAGTGCTCTTTATCTTTGGGATTGCCCCGCCCCTCTAACACAACCCGTAGGGTCTCTTCATCAACCTGGCTACTCTCCCCTTCACGGGAAATAAAAGCCCGTGCAGTCAGTCGGTGAAAATCTCCGCTATTTTCCAGCTGGATTTCAGGCAAATTGATTTCTGCCAGCTGCTCATCGGGAAGGCGCACAGTGATCGCTGCATCACTGATTTGGATTTTGGGGCTCAACTGGAATAGGCGGGCCGGATCTGCCGCTTCGGAATTGGGTGCAGTGCTGCCTTCAAGCTTAAGCGGGGCATCGGGAAACCCCTGTAGATACCAGAGGCCATTTTCATCGCGGTTGAGCCCGGCCGAAAACTGATTCATTTGCAGGTCTTTCCAGACCAATTCCCGGTTCCAGAGACTGGAAAGTAGATCCAGCTGGAATAGGCCGTGCCCCATTCTCAGCTCACCGTGCTCCCCCAGACGCAGCCCATCCAGCTGCAATGCAACTTCAAGGGCCTCCCAACGCAGGGAAATACGATCCATCTGTACAGGAACGCCTAGCTGCTCACTAAGCCAATGACTAATCTGGGGACGATAGTTCTCTACCTGCGGGGACAGCAGTCGGCCTGTTTGCACGATGATTGCCAGAGCAATCACCAAACTTACCGACAGTAACCAGAACTTTCTTGCAATCCAGCGTATTACAACCATCGCTATACCCTCACCACCAAACAGGCATGGACCGAGCGCTGACAATAAGCTCTCTTAGCTTGCTGGCGAGTGAATAATGGATTACACAAGAACAATGTCATATTGCTCCTGGTTGTAAATGGGCTCTACCTGGAACTGAATCGGCCGACCAATAAATTCTTCAAGATCGGCGACATTAGCCGACTCTTCATCCAGTAAAAGATCTATTACCACCTGACTGGCCAGTACCATAATTTTTTCACTATCGTAAGAGCGCGCCTCTCGAATAATCTCGCGGAAAATCTCGAAGCAAACTGTCTCTGCACTCTTTAAGGTGCCCCTCCCACTGCAAACAGAGCAAGGCTCACATAAAATCTGCCCCAGTGACTCACGGGTGCGTTTGCGAGTCATCTCCACCAACCCCAGTTCGGAGACCCCGGTGATACTGGACTTGGCATGATCGCGCTCCAGGGTCTTTTCCAGGGTGCGCAAGACTTGTCGCTGGTGCTCGGGGTCTTTCATATCGATAAAATCAATAATGATAATCCCACCCAGATTCCTCAAACGCAGCTGGCGGGCAATCGCTGTAGCGGCCTCCAGGTTGGTCTTGAAGATAGTCTCTTCAAGGTTTCGATGCCCAACAAAAGCACCCGTATTGACATCAATTGTACTCATCGCCTCTGTCTGCTCTACGATCAAGTAGCCGCCAGACTTCAAGGTGACTTTGTTGTGTAGTGCCCTTCTTATTTCCTCTTCAACACCGTATAAGTCAAACAGTGGGCGCTCACCGGGATAGTGTTCCAGGCGACCGGCAATTTCCGGCGCATATTTACCGGCAAATTCTGCCGCACGGCCGTGGGCCTCTCGGGAGTCTATACGAATCTTTTCGGTATAAGGGCGCGCAAGGTCACGCAATGCGCGCATAAATAGTGGAAGGTCCTCATAGATAACCGAAGGCACTGGACGCTCCTTAATGCGCTCATCCAGCTCCCCCCATAATTTGTACAGAAAGGGGATATCTCTCAGCAGCTCTTCCTCACTCACTCCCTCGGCAACGGTACGCAAAATAAAGCCCCCATCGGCCGACAAACCATCTTCCGCGAGGCGTAGAGAAGCTGCTTCAACCAACTGGCGCAATCGCTCGCGTTCGTTCTCGTCTTCAATTCGATTAGAGATACCGATATGGCGCGTCTGCGGCATATACACCAGGTAACGTGCAGAAACCGACAGATGGGTAGTCAGCCGGGCACCTTTACTGCTGATAGGGTCCTTCACTACTTGCACGATCAGTGACTGCCCCTCTCTGACTAGCGCCCGGATATCCGCCACCTCGGCATCCCGCGCCTCCATACCTTCTTCGTCGAGAGGCGCGATATCCGAGGCATGGATAAAGCCCGCGCGCTCAAGGCCTATATCGACAAAAGCGGCCTGCATTCCGGGCAGTACGCGAATCACCTTTCCCTTATAGATATTTCCTACAATCCCTCTCCGGGCACTCCGCTCCAGGTAGACCTCCTGGAGCACACCATTTTCTACCAGCGCAACCCGGGTTTCAGTCGGCGCAACATTAATTAACAGCTCTTCGCTCAAGATTGGCCCTCCTGCCAATAGGGAATGCCCGCATGATCCAGCATTGGGACTACAGCTTCCAATGGGAGCCCTACAACATTGCTGTAACTGCCACTAAAAGCTTCTACCAAGGCGGCACCAAACCCCTGAATACCGTAACCGCCAGCTTTATCGACAGGCTCTCCAGTACTCCAGTAATCCGCTATTTGAACTTTGGACAAGTGGCGGAACCTGACTCGAGTTTCCACTACTCGGCTAAACTGTCGATCCGGTGAACGCAAGCACACTGCCGTGAAAACAGAGTGCTCTACTCCCGATAGCGCCAGCATCATGGACTCAAAGTCAGCAAAATCTTGGGGTTTTTCCAGCAGCCTCTCACCTGCCATAACCACCGTATCCGCTCCCAAAGACCAGAGTCCCTGCGGGCTGTCAGCGGCTTGAAACCCGGCGACAGCCTTGTCGTGGGCCAAGCGTTCTATGTACTCAAGAGGGCTTTCAGCAGGTTGGCGTTGTTCTACAACAGCGGGGGACAATTGGGAGAAAGGCACCCCAATCTGGGCCAACAGTTCGGCGCGGCGCGGCGAACCAGAGGCCAAAAGAAGTCGATTTTCTGAAGCGCTTGTTGTCACTCTATTACATATTCCCTGTGGGTCAGCGGCTGATTATAGCGGCACTGTTCGAAAAATGATCGATTTTTTACACTGATTTACAGTGCCGACGAGACGGTCAACGAACGTGTAAACGCCCGGAAAGCCCCCTGAGCCACGGGGTCACCCAGGGCCAGAGCAGGGCTGTAGTCAGGGCGGGCCAAAGGAACGTCAGCCCGGGTACCGATTTACCTTCAAGGCCGTGCACCCAATTGCCCACCACTTGATGAATGCCCACCAGAACAAATACCCACAACAATTGCTGGGCCGGATTAAATGCCCGGGTGCGCTGGTAAGTCAGTAAGCTGAAATAGGCGAGTACCGATAGGGCCAGGGCATGGGTTCCCAAGCTCGCCCCCGTAGCCAAATCCTGGACAATACCGATCATCCAAGCGAACCCCACCCCGAAGGTCTGGGGCATTCGGGTAATCCAGAATATCACCAGCAAAGCCGGAAATGCCGGCCGAAACCAGAGCCACTGCTGTGGCAGGGGCATAACCGAGAGAAGCAGTGACAGCAGAATAGTGACCGCGATAAACCAGCGGTTATTCGCTTGCAACAGAATGTCCTCCACTGCCAATGACCGCCAATACAAAGCGGCTGCGATTCATCCGCCCCCTCGGCAACACTTCAGCCTCCGCAAAAGGTTTACCCGGGTCTCTCTGCACCGAGATAACCTCCCCGACCGGATAACCTGCGGGAAAGCGACTACCCAAGCCGGAGCTGAGCAGCAAATCGCCCTCCCGAATATCACTGGTATTAGCAAGATGGCGTAACTTCAGGCGATACAGGTCACCTGTACCCTCGGCGACGGTGCGCATACTGTTGCGCAGAACCTGGACGGGAATGGCATGACTGGAATCAGTTATCAGCAGGATACGACTATAGGAGTCGCCAGCTTCAATCACCTGCCCCAGCAATCCACTGGCATCCATTACCGGGGTACCGATATCAATGCCGTCATCGCGGCCTTTGTCAATCAGCAGCACATGCTCCAAAGGGTCCGGGGTAACGCCAATTACCTGAGCCACCAATACTCGGTCATCGACCATTTCTGCTGAGTTCATCAGCTCTTTGAGCTGAGTGTTTTCCGCTTTTACGGCCGCCAATAGCTGGCTGCGCTGCTCCAGCAGTAAAACCTGGCGCTTGAGGCGGCTATTCTCCTCTTGCAGTTCTTCGCGTGAGCGAAACTGCTCATCGGCCCAATCGCCCACACGCTCGGGGGCTCCTGTAACCCAGTACAGTGGAGCAATAACTCCTGATAAGCGTTCTCTAACAGGCTGAAACCAATTGGTGTAATGATCGGAAACGATCAGCGAGATCGCGAGTATGATGAGAAAGCCCAGGCGGTATTCGGCAGAGGGACCGCGGGTAAATAGCGGTTTCACAGGCAATCCCCTCTTAACAGGTCAATCAAAGATGGTGAGAACAGCACAAGCCACAAAAGATGACTCGCATTTTTTTATTACAAGGAGCTTGCGGATATAGCCACAAGCTCCCTAGCAGTTTTCATAATACCGATGTCTACTAGTTAGACATCAGGTAGAGACGGCTGCGATCCAACATATCCAGCGCTTTACCGCCCCCCCGCGCCACACAGGTCAGCGGGTCATCGGCAACAATTACCGGTAGGCCCGATTCTTCCATCAACAGACGATCCAGATCGCGTAACAGAGCACCACCACCAGTCAGCACCATACCGCGCTCAGCGATATCAGAAGCCAACTCGGGAGGGGATTGCTCCAGCGCACTTTTAACAGCCTGCACAATACCAGTCAGAGGCTCTTGCAGGGCTTCGAGAATTTCGTCGGAGTTCAAGGTAAAGCTGCGAGGCACGCCCTCGGCCAGATTGCGTCCGCGCACATCGATTTCGCGAACTTCACTGCCTGCATAAGCACAGCCAATTTCCTCTTTGATCCGTTCAGCAGTTGCATCACCAATTACGCTGCCGTAGTTGCGACGCACGTAGTTGACGATAGCTTCATCAAAACGGTCACCACCGATACGAACTGAATCGGAATAAACCACACCATTCAGGGAGATAATAGCGATCTCAGTGGTGCCCCCACCGATATCCACCACCATGGAGCCGCTCGCTTCCTCGACATTCAAACCTGCGCCTATGGCAGCGGCCATGGGCTCTTCGATCAGTGACACTTCGCGAGCACCTGCACCCAGGGCCGACTCGCGAATCGCGCGGCGCTCCACTTCTGTGGACTGGCAGGGAACACACACCAGCACTCTCGGACTCGGGCGCATCCAGCTATTTTCATGCACTTTCTTGATAAAGTGCTGCAACATTTTCTCGGTCACTTGGAAGTCGGCGATAACACCGTCCTTCAGCGGGCGAATAGCGGTAATATTGCCAGGAGTCCGGCCGAGCATGCGTTTGGCTTCTACTCCGACAGCCTCAACGATTTTCTGGCCATTGTAGTGACGGATTGCGACGACAGAGGGTTCGTCGAGTACTACGCCGCGATCGCGAACGTAAATCAGCGTGTTGGCAGTTCCCAGGTCGATGGAGAGATCACTGGAAAACATACCCCGCAAACGTTTAAACATGGAATTCGATTACCTTGTACTAATTATCAGCCCCCAGGTCGGGCACTGCGGGCGCGGCTTCTTTTATGGATACAAATCCTAATTAGTCCGCAAAAATAATTCTGAGTTCCGAGCCGCATTTCGAATCGGATTCTACGCAAAATACCGGAGTCTCTCATCACTCGGCAGGATTCGGCAAACTCTAACAACCGCTAGGCATCAGGGCAAGGCTGAAGGGAGGTCATTTGAGGCCCGCTATCCATTACTGCCGGAGCCGGTGAGAATATAACCCCAATGTGCTAAATTTGCCGGTTCTGCCCGCCGCAAATAATCCGGGCAGTTTTCGACTCGCAACTCAAGCTGGAGGAGTCCATCACCATGGCAGTGGATACGCAAACTGTAGAAAAACTGGCGGAACTGGCCCGTATCGCCATATCCAAAGAAACCATCGAAGAAGTCAGCAACCGCCTCGGCGATGTATTGCAACTGGTCGACCAGCTGCAATCCACCAATACCGATGGTATCGCTCCGATGGCGCACCCACTGGACGAGATCCAGGAGCTGCGTGCCGACGCAGTGACAGAGACTGACAAGCGCAAAGACTTCCTAGAATTGGCTCCCCAAACCGAAGAAGGCCTCTACCTGGTTCCCAAAGTAATTGATTAGCCGGCCCAACACTGACGAAATTCACCTAAATACCCAGCCCTCAGCCCGTCTAGAGCCTTTAAGGGAATAATATGCATCAGCTTACTATCGCCGAGATCATCCGTGGATTGCGGAGCAAAGAGTTCTCGAGTACAGAGCTAACCCGCCATTTACTCGGCCGCATCCAGCAACTGGACAGCAACTACAACAGTTTTATTACCGTCACCGAAGAGAGCGCCCTAGCGCAAGCCGCAGCCGCCGACCAACGCCTGGCCAACGGGGAGGCACCGGCACTGTGCGGTGTGCCCATCGCCCACAAAGATATTATTTGCACTAACGGCGTGCGCACCAGCTGTGCCTCAAAAATGCTGGATAATTTTATCCCTCCCTACGATGCCACGGTGGTAGATAACCTCAACGCTGCCGGAACCGTCTCCCTGGGCAAGACCAATATGGATGAATTCGCCATGGGCTCATCCAACGAAAGCAGCTTTTACGGCCCAGTAAAAAACCCTTGGAATACCCGCTGTGTGCCCGGCGGTTCCTCCGGTGGCTCAGCTGCGGCAGTTGCTGCACAACTGATACCCGGCGCCACAGCTACCGATACCGGCGGCTCTATTCGCCAGCCGGCAGCGTTGACAAATACCACCGGGCTGAAGCCCACCTACGGGCGTATTTCCCGCTATGGCATCGTAGCCTACGCCTCCAGCCTGGACCAGGCTGGCCCCATCGCCCGCAACGCAGAAGATGCGGCTTACCTGCTATCCGCCATGGCCAGCCACGACCCGAAAGATTCCACCAGCCTGAAGCAGCAGCCCACTGACTTTACCGCCGAACTGAATAACCCGATTGCCGGGCTGCGGATCGGAGTACCCCGGGAGTACTTTGGGGAAGGTCTTAACCCTGAAACCGCAAGCCGGGTTCAGGAGGCTTTGAGAGAGTTTGAAAAGCTGGGTGCGCAACTGGTCGATATCAGCCTGCCACATACCGAGTTAGCGATACCTGCTTACTATGTGATCGCCCCCGCTGAAGCCTCTGCCAACCTATCTCGATTCGATGGGGTGCGCTATGGCTACCGCTGCGAAGAGCCCAAAGACCTGCGCGATCTCTATATGCGCTCCCGCGGTGAAGGCTTCGGCGAAGAAGTGCAGCGTCGAATCCTGGTAGGCACCTACGCCCTGTCCGCCGGTTATTACGATGCTTATTACAACAAAGCCCAACAGGCCCGACGCCTGATCAAGCAGGACTTTGTCGAAGCATTCGAAAAAGTGGATGTGATTATGGGCCCCACGACCCCCTCCCCCGCTTTCGAGCTTGGCGCAAAGAGCGCTGACCCAGTAGCTATGTACCTGGAGGATATCTACACCATCGCCACCAACCTGGCGGGGCTGCCGGGTATGTCTGTACCCTGTGGCCTGGTGGACAATATGCCGGTGGGCCTGCAAATTACCGGTAATTACCTGGAAGAGGCGCGCATGCTCAACATCGCCCACCAATACCAACAGGTAACCGACTGGCACAAAGCCAGCGCCGTATAAGGAGATAAATTGTGGAATGGGAAATCGTTATCGGGTTGGAAATTCACGTCCAGCTCTCCACCCAGTCAAAACTCTTTTCCGGCGCCAGCACCCGCTTTGGCGCCGAGCCGAATACCCAGGCTTGCGCTGTGGACCTGGCTATGCCGGGCACCCTGCCAGTACCGAATGAAGAAGCATTTCGCTTTGCAGTAATGTTCGGCCTGGCGATGAACGCAGAGATCGGCAAGCGCTCTGTTTTTGAACGCAAGAATTACTTCTATCCCGACTTGCCCAAGGGCTATCAAACCACTCAATTGGAACAGCCGATTGTCGGCCCAGGTGAAGTGGAAATTCACCTGGAAGATGGCAGCAGTAAGAAGGTGCGTTTGCATCACGCTCACCTGGAGGAAGATGCCGGTAAATCCCTGCATGAAGATTTCCACGGAATGTCCGGTATCGACCTGAACCGCGCAGGTACGCCACTGATTGAGATTGTCTCTGAACCGGATATGCGCAGTGCCGCCGAGGCTGTGGCCTACCTGAAAAAAATTCACAGCATCGTAACCTACCTGGGCATTTCCGATGGTGATATGTCCCAGGGCTCACTGCGCTGTGATGCCAATGTATCCGTGCGCTTGAAAGGCGAAGAAAAACTCGGCACCCGTACAGAATTAAAAAATATCAATTCTTTCCGTTTTGTCGAGCGCGCAATTAAAGTCGAAGCTGAACGTCAGATCGATATCTTGGAAGACGGCGGCACCATTACCCAGGAAACCCGCCTCTACGACGCGGACAAAAATGAAACCCGCTCTATGCGCAGTAAAGAAGTGGCCAATGATTACCGCTACTTCCCCTGCCCGGACCTTCTGCCAGTTGTACTCACTGATGAATATGTCGAGCAACTGCGCAACATCCTGCCAGAACTGCCTGATGCAAAAGCAGCCCGCTTCCAAGCGGAATACCAGCTATCCGCTTATGATGCAGACCAGCTGACACAGGAGCGTGCCAGTGCAGACTATTTTGAAACTGTGAGTAAATCCTGTGGCGAATCCAAGCTTGCTGCCAACTGGATTAACGGTGAACTGGCAGCGCTGCTCAACCGTCGTGAACTAACTATTTCACAATCCCCGGTTTCTGCCGACCAGCTGGCTGGACTAATCGCGCGCATCAAAGACAACACCATTTCCAGCAAAATCGCCAAACAGGTATTCGAGGCTATTGCCGACGGAGAGGGCAGTGCCGACGAAGTCATCGAAAAACGTGGCCTGAAACAGGTTTCGGATACCGGCGCTATCGAAAAAATGGTGGATGAAGTGATCGCTGCAAGCGATGCCCAAGTAGAAAACTACCGCAAGGCCGATGAATCAAAGCGCCCCAAAATGATGGGGTATTTCGTCGGGCAAATTATGAAAGCGTCCAAAGGGCAGGCAAACCCACAGATGATTAATAAAATTCTCAAACAAAAATTGGACGCACTGCTTTAACCCTCAACATTTCAAGACCTGGGCCGGGCTTCGCCCGCCCCCTATTTATGTAGCAAGGATATAGTTTTGAGCCTGAAAAAAGACAAACAGAAAGTACTCGGAGAAGTTTTTGACGAGGAGCGTATTGCTGGATTCTTGATTGGCGAAGCTCCCGCAGGCGTAAACCGGGATTTTCATCTTCTCGAGCGCGCCTACCGAAGTATGAAAGCAGAGAGCTTTGCCACATTTATAAAATTATTTCTCGCTGAAGGCCTGGATCTGAACAGTCCTGGTCCCGATGGAAAAACTCTGCTGGCACGTATTGCTGAACACCGCCAGGGCGCAGAATATAGCGAGATTTTAAAAGCCGCTGGCGCCAACTGAGAACTCTGGAAATTTAGGCATCGTACCAGCGAAAGGTGAGAGTATGACTTCAAATCCCGTTCACGGTATCGACGCATTGGTGCGCGGTATCCACTTGATTACCCGGCGTGAGTTACGCCCATTTATCCTGGTGCCATTACTAATAAATCTGGTGCTGTTTATTATTATCAGTAGCATAATGATTTCACAGCTCGGAGGGCTTACCGATTATATAAGTAGCCTGCTTTCCCACACGCCGGTAAATACGGAGAATATGTCCTGGTGGGAAGCCATTATGGCCAAGGGTGCAGCATGGACCGCCAGTGTTTTTCGCTGGCTGGCCTGGATTATTGCACTAATAGTGCTTTTCCTATTTTTCCTTGCTTACGGCTATTTATTTAGCGTCATCACCAACATTATTGCCGCCCCCTTTAACGGTTTGCTCGCTGAGAAAGTAGAGGAACTGCTAACCGGTAAAGCTCCTCCTGCCGAGCCGATAATGCAAATGGTATGGCGTACCCTGGGCCGGGAATTGCGTAAGCTGGGTTACTTTATATTTTGGGGTTTGATCGTATTTATAATTGCCACCATCACCAGCTGGACCATTATTATCCCCGCAGTGCTCACCGCAGTTTGGGGCGCTTGGTGTATGGCTATTCAATACGTTGACTACCCACTGGATAACCACCAGCGGCCATTCGATGAATTAAAAACGGTACTGCGCCGCCGTAAACTCACTAGCCTTACCTTTGGTGGGACCGTGATGCTTGCCAAAATGGTGCCGATTTTAAATATCTTTATTATGCCTGCGGCAGTTGCTGGCGGTACGGCTCTGTGGATTGAAAGATTGCGTATCGAGGGGGATCCGGGAACTCAAACACCAGTACTTCAGTAACCTTACCAGTAAGAAAGGAAGCCCTCTCGTACAGAGGGCTTTTTATTTTGACACTATCTTCCCGATGTTTTCTTCTTTTTCAGTGCGCGATACCAGGGCTGCTGATCCTTGGCGATATAAGCGCTAGCCGACAGGCAATTGGCCAAATCCTCAAGCTCCTGGGTAAGCACTTCACCTGAAAATTTTTTCCTTACCATCTGCTGGAGCTTGTCTGCCAACAATGCGTCACGCAATCCCTCTGGCCTCTGAATACCTGCAGAAAGAATTTCAGGAATCCACTCAGACAGATCCCGAACCGTTATCCAATCGTTTCCCTGCTCAGGATAGCCAGAAAAATCAGTATCGAATGCCAGGCCGGAATCGTTATTAAGAAAAGTATTATTTAACAAATGGTTGGAATTTTTGAACCTCATAAAGAACTGCTTGGCATCACCCCTTGAAGGCAGCAACTGAGTGTCATCCTCCAACATCATTGGCTTCAGCTTAATCAATTCAGATTCCGCCACTCCCAATTCCAGTAATTTATGGGTCAGCAAAAATTCCTTTCTACCTACTCCCTCATTCACTCTGCGAGCAGAAAGCTTCACATCCCCGCCAAGTAAAGCGAGAAAGTCACTCACAATATCACCACCGTGCAAAGCTTCTCGGCTGAAAAGCCTCACTTTGAGGAAGTCAGCTCCAAATACAGCTGCCCACAGCTTTAACTTGGCAAAATAGTCGTAGTAAATTTCAATATCCTTACTGAAAGAAGGGAAGGCCCCTTCATCGTGGCCGAGTAGTTTACTTGAGGAACTCCGATTGGAAGCCGCTCCTCTAGCTCCTTGTTTCTTAAAAGATATTGCCTGTAGGTCTTGCCTACGCAAGTAAACAATTACCACAATTTTATCGAAATACTTGCTACATACTCGCTGAACAAGCTCGATACTATCGCGCTGGTACAGATAGGAAAGGTGCTCAGCTGAAACTATCACTTGCTCACTGCGGCTCGCAGCAAGAAGCTCATCAAGTCGGGAATTTACCTGGAAATGGACGCGACCCTTCTCTTTGCATACATCAATACACCCTGAAGAGTTCCCCTTTTTCCCAAGGGAAAGAAATTCAAAGCCTGCCTGGTCCAGAGCCTGTACTTGCTCCTTCATTGCCAATTGAAGGGAGCTGGAGCCGGTTTTATGGAAACCAATATGTAGATAAAGGATGCGCATCCGAATGTGAACTGTAATTTTTATTGAATGAAGGATGTCAATTTCAGGCCGCAAGTAGACTCCAGTATTACCGGTGTCATCTGAAGTTGCAGGGCCTTACTTCACGTAATAGGCCAAATTTGTTTAATTTTAGGACAGATTTGAAAGTTTGAATGAAATTAAAGCCTCTACTGGTACATTCGTCACAGTTTAAACCTTAACAAAGCAAAGGAGCGGTGAATAGCAGGAGGGGGAAAAGCATTCTCGAGCAGGTAGTAAGTGCTGTAAGGGCTAACCCCCTTACAGCACACAGGAGAATCAGTGCCGACGTGGACGACGATGACCTCCAGAGCCACCGCGACGCCCATCGCGATCACCGTGACTGCGCTGAACTTTCACCTTGGGCGGTTCAACCAAAAGCTCTTCTGGCGGCACTTCGCACTTGAGCTTGCCACCGAGCAGCTGCTCAATGGGCTCCAGACGCATGGCATCATCTTCACAGGCGAAACTGATAGAGGTGCCCGTTTTACCCGCCCGACCAGTTCGGCCAATGCGGTGAACGTAATCCTCCGGCTCTTCAGGCAAGGTGAAATTCACCACGTGGCTGATGCCATCGATATGAATACCACGCCCGGCGACATCGGTAGCTACCAGCACCTTGGTTTTACCAGACTTAAAGTCATCAAGAGTGCGAACCCGCTTATTTTGTGCCACTTCACCGGACAGCAGGCCCGCAGAAATACCGTGAGCGAGAAGCTGCTCGTGTAAGCGGCGGCATTGGTCGCGGCGGTTGGCAAATACAATCAGGCTATCCACCTCTTCCCGCTGCACAATGTTGTAAAGCAAGGTGTACTTTTCTTCGCTGGCGGACAGGTAGACATGCTGCTCTACGGTATCCGTGGCAACCCTCTCCGGCTCAATCTCCACAACTACCGGATCATCCGTCCACTGCTCCACCAGATCATCCACTTCGGGAGTAAATGTGGCGGAGAAGAACATGGTTTGGCGATGGGTTTTACGCGGCGTCTGACGAACAATACGGCGCACTTGGGGGATAAAGCCCATATCCAACATGCGATCCGCCTCATCGATCACCAGGACTTCCACCTGATCCAGGAAACAATCCCGATTGCTGACAAAGTCCAGCAGGCGACCCGGCGTCGCCACCAGGATATCCACCAGCCGCTCATTCAGGTTTCTCTGCTGCTTGTCATAATCCATACCGCCCACCAGGGTATGAATCTCCAGCTCGGTGTGTTTACACAGTGCCTTGGCATCATCGGCAATCTGCATTACTAGCTCACGGGTCGGAGCGATAATCAGGGAGCGGGCTTCGCCAGCATAGCGCTCACCTTCAAACGGGTGCTTGAGCAGATCGTCAATCACTGTGATCAGGAAGGCCGCTGTCTTACCGGTACCGGTTTGTGCCTTACCCACCAGGTCGTGGCCATTGAGGGTGTGGGGAAGGGAGCGACCCTGAATTGGCGAGCAATACTGGAAACCCAGGTCGTGAATAGCGTGCATCAGCTCGTTGGGCAGTCCCAGGTCGTGGAAGCGGACCTTGCCCTCCTGTTCTGGAACCTGGAATTCATCCAGGGACCAGGGCGGTGCGGGTGCCGCTGGCTTTCTGCTGCGCTGGCGCCCTTTTTGAGCGTTTCTGCTACCGCCCCGGCGCGACTTCCCCTCCGCCTGTGCGGATTTTGTACGCCCCTTGGCAGCCTTATCAGACGGCTTTTGCCCTTCTTTTCGGCGTCCGGAGCTGTCTTCTCCCCGGCGGGAGCCCTTATCCTCTTTGGAGGAGGATCGGCGGAACAACTTTCCTATCAAGTGAAATACTCGCTCAAATGTTCAAATAATCGGCGAGTATAACATCTCTACGGGGATCCCTGCCCGCTATAGTGACGGCACAGCCAGTAATCCACACTGAAAAACCGCCCCGCCCCACTACAAAATAGCACCAGCAGCATAATGAAGTAGGTAGCTGCAAACTCAATACCATTTTTCAGGATGGTCACTCCTCCAGTTTCCACAAGCCATTCATAATTGCCGTGCTCCTTGAGTAAACCAACAATCTTCTCTTTACGCACCGAAGCTTCATCGATAAGGTCCTTGCGCCACTCCCAGGGCACACTCAAGGTTTTATCCGGCAACGCAGACCAACCGTTCTCCCAGTGGGCCGTATAGGCTGCCACTGCCATCACAAACATCAGGGGAATCGCCACCAGCCGAGTCGCTACGCCCAGCAAGATAGCGATACCACCAAAGAATTCCACCAATGCAGCTATCCACGCCATCAACATCGGCGCTGGAAGCCCCAACCCCCAATCGGGATTGCCAAACCAGGCAGCAACATCTTCGATATTATTCATCTTATTCATGCCGGCCAGGATAAAAATTGGCGCCAAATAAATCCGTAGTAATAATGGCCCCAGCCAGTCTATTTTGCGTACATAATGTACAAAGCAGTTGTACCAACCGCTCAGACTATTCATAGCTCCACTCATTTAGCTCACTCTCTTATCAGTGTCTTTGTTCACTTTAGTCGAGTGATATCGCCAACTCTTACACCGCACTATCTCAGCGCCCCAGAAAGCACATCTATGCTTGCAGAACCCAAGTAACTTGAGGGCAACCTGGTGGGGAAAACTTACGTACTGGTCCACGGGCTATTTCATGGAGGCTGGTGCTGGAGCAGAGTCGCCCACCTCTTGCAGCGTAATGGGCATCGAGTACTCACCCCCACCCATACTGGCCTGGGGGAACGCAAACACCTGCTCTCTCCCTCCGTTGGTCTGGATACCTTTATCCAGGACCTGATCAATACAATCCTCTGGGAGGAGTTGCGGCAAGTCATCCTTGTGGGCCACAGCTTTGGGGGAATGGCCGCAACCGGTGCCGCCGACGCTCTACCCGAGCGGGTACACCGATTAATCTACCTGGATGGCGCTGTTCCTGAGCCGGGGCGCCCATTTAGCAGGCAGCTCCCCAGCGGTATAGAGGAGCAGCGGCTCAAGCAGGCACAGGATATCGACGGTACTCTCTGTATTATGCCTCCACCACCAGAAGCCTTGGGGATAACCCAGCCAGATGATATCAACTGGCTAAAACGCCGTATGACCCCGCATCCCATCAAAACGCTACTGGATCCCATCCACTTAAAACGCTCTCCTGAGCAGGGCCCGCCGTGTACTTTCATTCACTGCACCCAACCCGAATACCCGCCAGCCATCTACAGTAGCCACAAGGCTAAGCAAATATCCGGATGGACATATCGGGAAGTGGAAATAAACCACGACTGCATCATCAATAAGCCCGAAATTGTAGCCAAACTACTTGAGGAAAGTCCGTAATCGGCACTGGGCGCAGGCGCCGTTTGTACCGTAGAATGTCGGACCTTTTTGCGGTTTTGCCCCGCTGCTCCCAAGCAGACTGAAAGCCTTTCCGAACTTTGACCCACCGACCGTTTTCAGCTGCCTGTGTACATTGCGAAGGTTAAGGTCTGTTAACACTCCCCCGCAGGATTAATTTTTTGTCAAAATTAGCCCAGACCCCAGAACCCTCTATCGAGATCAGTAACAAGAGCTCAGGTTTTTCTTTGTTCAAGCTTTACCGAAATGCCACTAAAACCGAACTGTCGCACCTAACCACCTTGGGAGGCCCCCTGGTGGTCAGCAACCTGGCTGTAGTGAGCATGGGAGTTGTCGATACTCTGGTAGCAGGACGCGCTGGAGAAGTAAGTCTCGCCGGGCTCGCCTTGGGAGCCAGTATTTGGGCTGTTTGCGCAGTGACACTAATCGGCCTGCTCGCTGCTATCTCCCCGGTTGTTGCACACTTGCGCGGTGGTCGCGATGAAGCCGGCTGCGCCAGGCAATTACACCAGGCGCTGTGGATCGCACTGATCGGTGGCATTCTGGTGTTTTCCGCCCTGCTTGCGGTTCCTATCTGGAGTCACTGGATAGACACGGAAGAGTCGGTTCGAAAAGTGATGGAGGGCTATGTACTGGCCCTGACTGTCGGCACCCTGCCTTTTGCACTCGGCACAGCGTTGCGCGGCTACTGTGAGGGTATGGGACAAGTGCGCCCGGTAATGCGTATCTATATCACTGCCGCAATTTTAAATATTCCCCTGGATATTCTTTTGGTGTTTGGTGCCGGCCCCATACCGGCGATGGGAGGAGCGGGATGTGGGTGGGCTACCGCAGCGGTCAGCTGCCTGATCGCACTGGCACTCTTCTGGCACGCGAACACTGATCCGGTCTACCACAAGCTAAAACTTAGGCTGTTACCACCTCGCCCCCACTGGCCAACCCTGCGCCACTTGCTCGCAGTTGGCCTGCCAATTTGTGTAGGTGCGGCCAGTGAAGTTACTTTTTTTGCCAGCCTTACCATTTTGCTTGCCCCTTATGGTGCAGCCATTGTCGCCGCCCATCAGATAAGCATGAATGTGGGATCGATTTTTTACTTGGTCGCACTGGCACTGGCCCAGGCCCTAAGTATCCGCACCGCCCAACTACTCGGTCAGGGACGGCCAAAGCGCGCGCGCTTCTGTGGCAAAGTGGGCATCAGTAGCGGCCTAATCTACGCACTGGGCACCGGTGTACTCTTGATTACCCTGCGCACCCTGTTTGTTCAGGCCTACACCAGCAATGAAGAAATTATCGCGGTGGCCACCAACCTGCTATTGCTGTGTGCCGCATTCCAACTGGTGGATGTCACCCAGGCAATGACCTGGGGCGCATTGCGCGGATATAAGGACACCAGTGCGCCCATGTTTATACAGCTATTTTCCTACTGGCTGGTGGGGCTTTCTACCGCCTACTGGCTGGGAGAGAGCTTCTGGGGGGTATACGGTTATTGGACCGGTGTCTGTATCGGCCTGGGAACGGCTTCAATCCTGCTGGGAATTCGCTTTTGGCGAACCAGCCGCAGAGCCATCGAGCGAACCTACGGATACGCGTAATTCGGCGCGTATCACATTCCTCGGGAACGTATTGACTATACTGGCGCTCCAAAGTCCCAATCTGTGCCGGACACAAGGCTCTCCGGCACACCCAGATATACGAAGTTGACCGGAGTGCCGAATGATCCCGCGCCAATCCTCCCGAAGGACCCGACACCTGCTAAGCCTGGCTTTACTACTTTCATCCACCCAGGCCCTGAGCGCCGATGACAGCACTGGCGAAGAGACAGAAGCGGTCCCTCAAGCTGCCAATATGCAGCTGGACCAACCGGTGATCACAGAGCTGGGGCCACCCACCAACGCTGCCCCTACTGAAGAGCAATCCCAGTCGACAGATGCTGGTTCTGAAGAAATTTCCCTGCCCCAAGCGGAAAATCTGGAGCTGGACCAACCTATTCAGGAACTGGATAAACCGGCAGCTCCCACCGAGACTGCTCCCACTGCCGATAAAGAAACTGAAACAGTTAAACCTCAACCCGAATTACCGGAGCCCGGCACCATTTCCCTGGTTCCGGGAGAGACGGCCAAGCCTCTGCGATTATTAGGCTCAGAGGTTCCCCCTGCGACCTCTACGCGCCTAGCCTGGTCTCCCAGCCAACACTTTGAAGGGGTCTATAGCCCCACCGCTGTGTTGGTGGTTAACGGCGCCAAGCCAGGGCCGGTTCTCTGCCTTACTGCGGCAGTGCACGGTGATGAGCTGAACGGTGTGGAAACCGTGCGGCGGGTTATGTACGACCTGGACGCAGACCATTTAAGCGGTGCGGTAATTGGCGTACCCATCGTCAATCTGCAAGGCTTCCATCGAGGCTCCCGCTACCTGACTGATCGACGCGACCTGAACCGGCACTTCCCCGGCGATCCCAATGGCTCTTCGGCCTCGCGAATTGCCAATTCATTTTTCCACGAAGTGATCAGCCACTGTAACGCCGTGGTGGACTTACATACGGGTTCTTTTTATCGCACCAACTTGCCACAGTTGCGCGGCGACTTAACCAATCCCAAGGTAGTGAAAATGACCCAGGGTTTTGGCTCCACTGTGGTGCTGCACAGCGCCGGAGCCAAGGGTACCCTGCGCCGCGCCGCTGTGGAGGCAGGTATCCCCACCGTCACTCTGGAAGCCGGAGCACCGATGGTGCTGGATGAGCTATCGGTAAGTCACAGTGTGAAAGGTATACGCACTCTGCTCAACCAGCTGGGTATGGTGAGTAAATTCCGCCTCTGGGGCGATCCCGAACCGGTTTACTACACCTCCACCTGGCAGCGGACATCGACTGGCGGGGTTATCTTTAGTGAAGTCCAGCTCGGCGAGTTTGTGCGTAAAGGCGACTTACTGGGAACAGTAACCAACCCTATTACCAATGTACGCACAGAAATTCGCTCCGAGCACAACGGCCGCATTCTCGGCATGGCATTAAACCAGGTCGTGCAACCGGGGTTTGCCGCCTACCATATCGGTATCCAGGCTCCCCAGGAACAAATCAGCCAGCCCCAGGAAGTAGTAGCGGAAGAATCGGTCGCTGACAAATCAGAGAGTAAAGTACCAGCCACCCCAGAAAACCGCCAGCCGCCGACAGAAGGTGAGGAGTAAATCCTCACCTATTAATCACTGACCTTATCGATCACCGTCACTTCGGGCATTGCCAAAGGTTCCGGTTGAAGGGTTATATGGTCGATATCGAAGCGCTTGACCAGGGTTTCCCGCAAGCGCTCCAGTACGCTGGGCCAAGCCTGTAAGTCATCCACCACAATATGGGCCGATAGGGAAATAGTGCTGGAATCCAAACGCCAAATATGGAGATCGTGCACAGAGCGTACGCCGGTTACCGCCGCCAGTGTCTCGCCCACAACCGGAAGGCTCAATTCCCTGGGTACCCGCTCCATCAATACATCGATCGCATCCCTGAGCAGTCGCACGCAGGAAACCAGGATTAACAGGCAAATAAGCAGTGAAAGCAGGGGGTCGATGGGTACCCAGCCGGTAACATAAATCACAGCTCCGGAAGCCAGTGCTGCGACAGAGCCCAGCATATCGCCCATCACATGCAAAAGCGCACCGCGAATATTGAGCGTGCGCTCGCCTTTTAATAAAACCCAGGCCGCCAGAATATTAATCAGCAACCCCATGGCTGCAATCAACATCACCGTACTGCCATGCACCGGCTGGGGATTGCGCAACCTATCAATGGCCATAAAAGAAATACCGACCACGATCAGAAGCATAATCAGGCCGTTGGTTACCGCAGCTAAGACCTCCGCTCGCCCCCAGCCAAACGACAATTCCCGGTCGGCGGGTTTTTTCGCCAGTACTGCGGCAATAGCCCCCAGTGCCAGGGCAAAAGTATCGGTCAGCATATGGGCGGCATCGCCGAGCAATGCCAGTGAGCCAGATAGCCAACCACCTATGGCTTCAACTATGGAAAAACTGAGAGTGAGAACCAGTGCAATAATTAATGGGCGCAAAGCCCCATTGCCGGTTCGGTGGTGGACATGATCATGCACAGGCTCCCTCCTCAAATCCCTGTGGCAGCTCCGCAGGTATCACTATTTTTGCCCTAAGGTAATTCGCTCCCAACCGGAATAATCCCTGCGACTTGAAACTTTATTCAATCCCGCCGCAGAAAAAATATCCCGCACGCTCTCAGCTTGCTGCCAACCGTGCTCCACCATTAGCCAGCCATCGTTTTCCAAGTAATCACTAGCGGTTGTGGCGATATGCTCAATATCTGCCAAACCCTGTCGCTCTGCCACCAACGCAGTGCGGGGCTCAAAGCGCACATCGCCCTGCACCAAGTGCGGGTCAGATGCATCGATATAGGGAGGGTTGCTAACGATCAGGGAAAACGGCTGTGGCTCTAAACTGGAAAACCAATCGCTCTGGATAACTTGCACATTTTGCAACTTGAGGGAGCGCCGGTTTTCCTCTGCCAGTGCTACCGCAGCGGGTGATTTCTCCGCTGCAATAATTTCCCATCCCGGTCGCTCCGACGCCAGAGCCAGTGCAATAGCACCAGTGCCAGTGCCCAGGTCCAATGCTCGCAACCTGCCCTGGGGGAAAAGCTCCAGCGCGGTCTCCACCAACAATTCAGTGTCCGGGCGGGGGATCAGGGTGGAGGAATCCACCTTTAGCGATAGGGACCAAAATTCGCGCTCACCGATAAGGTGTGCCACTGGCTCTCCCGCTTGCCGGCGCTGGAGCAACTGCTCATAGCGCACTTGTTCAGCTTCATTCAATTCGTATTCCGGCCAGGTATAGAGCCAGGTGCGCTCGCGCCCCAACACACTGCCGAGCAGAAGCTCTGCATCCAGGCGCGCGCTGTCGCTATCGGTTAATTGGGCGCAGCGTGCGATATTTTCCTTGACGCTGGTCATGGAGAAAAACCTATAAAACGCCGCTCGAGGCGGCGTAAAAAATCTGGATTTATTGGGCCAGGGCCGCCAACTGGTCGGCCTGGTATTCCGTACGCAATGGCCCGATCACCTCCCCCAGAGCCCCCTGCATAATCTCATCGAGTTTGTAGAGGGTGAGGCCGATACGGTGATCGGTAACCCGACCTTGGGGATAGTTGTAGGTACGGATTCGCTCAGAGCGATCACCGCTGCCCACCAGGCTGCGGCGGGCATCGGAAATTTCCTGGGCCGCCGCCGTTTCCTGCGCAGTATTGAGCTTCGCTTGCAACAGTGCCATTGCCTTGGCTTTGTTCTTGTGCTGGGAGCGCTCATCCTGACACTCCACCACAATTCCCGTGGGAATATGGGTTAAGCGCACAGCGGAATCGGTTTTGTTAACGTGCTGACCACCAGCACCGGATGCACGGTAGGTATCCACACGCAAATCCGCTTTATTAATTTCAATCGCATCGCGCTCATCCGGCTCCGGCATCACCGCGACCGTACAAGCCGAAGTGTGAATACGACCCTGGGATTCTGTTTCAGGAACCCTTTGTACCCGGTGCGCACCGGACTCAAATTTTAATTTTGCGTAGACATCTTCACCGGCGACGCGAGTGATAATTTCCTTGTAACCACCGTGCTCACCAAGATTTTCACTGACAATTTCTATTCGCCATCCCTGCTTCTCCGCATAGCGAGAGTACATGCGGAACAGATCGCCGGAGAAAATAGCCGCTTCATCACCACCGGTTCCTGCGCGAATTTCTAGGAAGACATTTTTTCTGTCGTTGGGATCGCGCGGCAACAGCAAAGTCTGTAGCTCTCGCTCCAGCGGCTCCACTTGACCTTCAGCCTCGCGCAGCTCTTCCTGAGCCATTTCGCGCATTTCCGGATCATCTTCCCCCATCATCTCCCGAGCCGCGACCATATCTTCCTGTAGCTGTTTGTAAGCGCCGTAGCATTTCACCACTTCTTCCAGCTCAGAATACTCGCGGGAAAGATCGCGGAATTGATCCTGATCAGCAATTACGTCGGCGTCGCCCAACAGCGCAGATACTTCCTCGTGGCGCTCAAGCAGGGTTTCCAGTTTATTCAGTAACGATTCTTTCATTGATGCTTTTTCTCTAAATCGATATCGGTGAGATCATCCAACCCAACGACCTCGCGAGCGATACGCAAACGCTCAATATCACCCTCCGCCGTGGCTTTTTTCAGACTGACGGTGGGTGCATGAATTAATTTATTGGTGAGAGAGCGAGCGAGCTGCTCCATCAGTCGACGAGGGTCCTCGCCTTTTTCCAGCTGCAAAAGTACCCGTTCAAGTTCGGAAGTGCTCACTTCCTGGGCTCGCTGCCGGTAGCCGCGAATACTATCCACAGCCTCCAAAGAGCGGCTCTCTTTGGTAAATTCAGCCGCTGCAGCATTTACGATTTCTTGAGCGGCCTCCGCCGCTTTCTCACGGGAGCGCTTGCCCTCATCAATAACCCCGCGCAGATCGTCCACCGTATACAGATAAACATCATCCAGCTCGCCAACTTCCGATTCGATATCACGGGGTACCGCAATATCCACCATAAACATGGGGCTGTGCCGACGCTTGCGCAGCGCCGATTCGACCGCTCCCTTACCCAGGATCGGCAGCTGGCTCGCGGTGGAGCTGATAACGATATCCGCGCGCGCCAGATGCTCGGGGATATCCGCAAGCAGGATTGCCTCGGCCCCAAAGCTCTCTGCGAGCAACTGGGCCCGGCTCAATGTGCGGTTGGCAACAATGACCTGCTTGATTCCCTGATCGAGCAAATGGCGGGCAACCAGCTCCACGGTCTCTCCCGCACCGATCAACAGGGCAGTCTGCTTTTTCAGGTCGGTGAAGATACGCGAAGCCAGAGAAACAGCGGCGTAGGCAACAGAAACCGGGTTTTCACCGATTGCAGTTTCGGTGCGAACCTTCTTGGCGACGGTAAACACCCGCTGGAAAACCCGGTGCAGTTCACTGCCCACACTGCCGGATTCCCGCGCCACCGCATAGGCGGACTTAATCTGGCCGAGGATCTGCGGCTCACCCAACACCAGGGAATCGAGACCACAGGCAACGCGCATCATATGGCGTACCGCTTCTTCATCGCTGTACACATAGGCACAGCCCTTGAGCTGCTCCAGGGGCACTTGGTGGTATTCAGATAGCCATTGCAACAGGGCTTCTGACTCCACATTTCCGTATATTTCGGTGCGATTGCAGGTAGACAGGATGGCCAGCTCGCGGCACCCCAGTGCTTTTCGCGCATCTCCCAGTGCGCCGGGCATCACCTCGGGGGCAAAGGCCACCCGCTCGCGCACTTCGACCGACGCGCTATCGTGGTTGATACCCAGGGTAAGAATTGGCATAGACTTCCGTTAGCATTAAATCTTAAAAGGCGGAAACCGCACTGGGAGCGCATTTTCATAGGCAGCCGTCTCCCTTGCAAGCGCAAGAGGCAGTAAAATTGCCCGCCGATTTGGCAAGAGCCACTGCCCACCACCGTTCCAAACCCGATTCACGACTAGAATTATATGGCGATAATCGTTTAAAACACGCCAGTAATACCCCGCTTTCAGCGACAACGTAACGTATGGACACGATCTATGCTCCCACCTCGCGCACATCAGCTTCCAACCCGAATTTCCAGCCACCAGCTCAAGCTTGCCGCATTCCTTGCCGTATCCGTAATACTTGCTTCTTGTACCCAGCACCAGACGCCGGCAGCCCCCTCTACAGAAATCGCGAGCACAGCACTGGAGCCGAGCAACCTTAAGGGGAAGGAAACCACTGAGTCAGGTGGGCCGGAAGCTAAAACTTTCCCTATTGATACCTTTTACACCCTTCTGGTGGCCGAAGTCGCCGGTATCCGCGAACAGTACGATGTCGCACTGGCCAATTACTACCACCAGGCGGAGGTCACCAAAGATCCCGGGGTTGCCGCCCGCGCTACACGCATTGCCCGCTTTTTAAATGCCCGCCAGGCCGCCTTGGATTCAGCCAGGCTATGGGTAGAGCTTGAGCCACAAAACGCCGATGCACAGCTGGCCCTCACAGCCGAGCTGACTTTGTCCGGCGACTTACACACAGCCCTGATTCACGCCAGTAAAACCCTGGAACTCGGCGGCAACCCACCCATGCAATCTCTCGCAGCAACCGCTATTGGGCACGAGCAACTCACGGAACAAGCCAAGCGGGAGTTTGCCCGACTGGCAAAAGTCTATCCCCTCGATGACGAGGTCGTGCTCGCCTATGCCATGGTACTGCGCACCGAGAGGGAATTTGCCCGCGCCCTGTCCCTGGTGCGCCGCGTCCAAGAGCACCATCCAGACCAACTGGATGCACCACTGCTGGAAAGTCATCTATTGGTTGATCAGGGCAAGCGCAAGGAAGCCATTTCCCTTCTCGAGCGACTCGTCGGCATCCATCCTTCCGAGAGCCGCCTGCGCCTTCAGTACGCCCGCCTGTTGATTCGGGAGGACCTGGCCCTGGCACGCAAGCAGTTTGCCGAACTGGTTAAGCAGCGCCCTGAAGATGGCAACCTGATTTTGTCGTTGGCCCTAATTCAGTACGAGACCGAGCAAACTGACGAGGCCAAAGTCCTCTTTACCCAACTACTTGAATTACAGCAGCACGAATCCGCTGCTTATTTTTACCTGGGCAGCATTGCAGAAAAATCTGGGGATTTTTCCCATGCAATTAAATATTTCCGCGAAGTGGGGCCCGGTAGTGATTACGTAGAAGCCATTACTCGCGGTACGGAATTACTGGCGAGCCTCGGACAGTACAACACTAACCGGGAGTGGTTTTCTGAACTGAGAAAACAACACCCCACTCAGGAAGAACATTTTTACCTGATGGAGGTCGAATTACTTCGCAAAAGTGGTGAAGCCAGTATGGCTTTGCAGCGAGTAGACGAGGCATTACAAACCAACAGCACCAGCGGTCGCTTGATGTACACTCGCGCGCTGTTGCATGACCAACTCGGCAACGCACAACAATTCGAAAAGGACTTGAGAAACCTGCTGGAAAGAAATCCCGATAACGCCACAGTTCTCAACGCGCTCGGTTATAAACTGATTGAAGATAAATCCCGGCACACAGAAGCCTACCAATTGATTAGCCGCGCTTTGGAACTCGAGCCTGAGGACCCGGCAATAATCGACAGCATGGGGTGGATAGAGTACCGTCTCGGCAATCACGAAGCTGCGGAAAAGTATCTGCGGCAGGCGATGGAAAAGTTGCCCGACCACGAAATTGCCGCACACCTCGGTGAAGTACTCTGGGTTCAGGGAAACAGAGAAGCCGCCATGAATATGTGGAGAAAAGGCCTTCTGCTGAATCCCCACAGCAAAATTATTCCGGCTGCCATGAAGCGCCTACAAATCAAAGAGTCACTGGAACAACATGCATCAGATAGCTGACAAGACAACCGCGCGAAGATTCTATCTGTTACTGCTGGCATGTCTGGCAATAATGGTTTCCGCTTGTGCCGGTCAAAAAACCAAACAGGAACCGGAGCCAGGCTCCCCCACTGAAAATCAAAATCCAACGCCGCAAACAGTAGCTGAATTTACCCAGTGGAATCTCAAGGGCAAGCTGGGTGTTCGCTCCCCCAAAGAAAACGGCAGCGCTAACCTGGCCTGGCTTCAGGGCGGTGCAGAGAATTTTCGCCTGCATCTCAGCGGTCCGCTCGGAGCGGGTACTACCGTCATCACCGGCTCAGCCGGTGGCGTCAGTTTGGTACGTGGTAGCGAGCCGCCAATTTATGCGCGCAACCCGGCACAGCTAACCCAAGAAGCACTGGGGTGGCCCCTGCCCGCCCGGGAGATGTTCTACTGGGTGCGCGGTCTTCCCGCGCCCGGCGCCAAAAGTGGTGAGCAGCGCAACGCCCAGGGCCAGCTGCAAAGCCTGCAACAATCCGGCTGGGCCTTGAGTTTTAGTGAATATCGCAGCGAAGGCTCCTTTATGCTGCCAACCCGGATCAAAGCACAAACCAACAGTCCCACTGGCCCGGTATCCGTCACCCTGGTGATTAAAGACTGGGGTTTGTAAAGAGTTTTACATAACTCTGCCAATGCCCAAATCGCAGCATGCAGGTATTATGGCGATCCTGTAATTGATTGACCCCTTTTTGCCTCATGCTGCTAACCCTGCCCGCTCCAGCAAAACTCAACCTGATTCTGCGCATTCTCGGCCGTCGCCCGGATGGCTACCACGAGTTACAAACCCTGTTCCAACTTCTCGATTTCGGCGACTTATTGGAATTCAGTGAGCGCAGCGATGGCATTGTCAGTATCGATGCAGGCCAGCTGGATGTGGCTGAAGAGGACAACCTGGTTTATCGCGCAGCTCAATTGCTGCGCAAACAAGCTGAGCAGGACCGACAAAATTCTCTCGGCGCCTCTATTCGGTTGATAAAGAAGTTGCCTCACGGTGGCGGCATCGGTGGAGGCAGTAGCGATGCCGCCACCACTTTGCTCGGGCTCAACCACTTATGGCAGTGCAATTTATCGATCGATAAACTGGCGGAGCTGGGACGGCAATTAGGCGCCGATGTTCCAGTTTTTGTGCGCGGGCGCACCGCTTGGGCGGAAGGGGTTGGTGAAAAATTAACCCCAATAACCACCGAGCAACGCCACTACCTGGTTGTCTCAACTGGTTGCGAAGTGAGCACTGCAAAAATTTTTCGCGATTCACGTTTGACAAGAGATTCAGTCGCAATTACATTAGCGGCCCTTCGCGAGGAGCAGGCCAACGAGATGCGACTCGGCAGCGAAAAACTGGAAACATTTTCCGGCAATGACTGCCAGCCATTAGTTGAAAAGCTCTACCCTGAAATACGCGATGCCAGAGAATGGCTCGAGCAACTTGCTCCAGCACAACTCACCGGCACCGGGGGCTGCATTTTTGCGGCATTCCCTACGGCAGAGGCAGCCATTGAGGCACACGCCAAACTGCCTGAAGCGTGGCAGGGTTTTACAGCAGCGGGTGTATTGGTTTCACCGACACATCAAGCGCTAGCGAAAATCTCCTCAGATTTTTGAGGAAACATTACTGGGGCGTAGCCAAGCGGTAAGGCAGCGGGTTTTGATCCCGTCATGCGAAGGTTCGAATCCTTCCGCCCCAGCCACTTTCTTTATATGCAATGGCACAGTCAAAAACCGGTTCCGACATGATTCAGTCTACGCTGATCCAGCCGGCCCAGGCCATTCGCACAGGGCTTTACAGAGCCACTCCCCAATTTTTAAAGAATCCTGAAGGCAGGCTTGAATGCAAGCGCCCGATGGTTGTGCGAGCACGCACCCAGAGCAACCCGTTGAGCAAGGAAAAAAACTGTGGCCAAAACCCTGTTTTTATCCGCGCAACAGTGCGCCGCTCAACACAAAAGTGTTGCAGCAAAAACCCTGACTGCTAGCAAATATGCAGGCATCTACACTTCAATTCACTTCAAGACAGAATTAAAGGAACTCGCAGTGGCTGACTTAATGGTCTTTACCGGCAACGCAAACCCGGAACTGGCACAGAAGGTTGTCGACCATATGGCGATCCCCCTGGGTGAAGCCACGGTCAAGCGCTTCTCCGACGGCGAGATTGCAGTAGAAATTACCGATAACGTACGCGGCCGCGACGTTTTCGTGGTGCAATCCACCTGCCAACCCACCAACCGCAACCTGATGGAACTGATCCTGCTGGTAGACGCCCTGCGCCGCGCCTCCGCCGGCCGCGTTACCGCTGTAGTCCCCTACTTTGGCTACGCCCGCCAGGATCGCCGCGTAAGATCCCAGCGCGTGCCGATTTCCGCAAAAGTGGTTGCCGATATGATGGTAAGCGTAGGTATCGACCGCGTATTAACCGTCGACCTGCACGCGGAACAGATCCAGGGCTTCTTCGACGTTCCTGTGGATAACGTTTACGGCTCCTCTGTCCTGCTCGACGATATCGAGCGCCAAAAGTACCAGAACCTGGTGGTGGTATCCCCGGATATCGGCGGTGTTGTGCGCGCCCGCGCCGTGGCCAAGAGCCTCGACTGCGACCTGGCCATTATCGACAAGCGCCGCCCAGCCGCCAATGTTGCTGAAGTCATGAACATTATCGGTGAAGTCAGCGGCCGCACCTGCCTGCTGGTAGACGACATGGTCGACACGGCCGGCACCCTGTGTAACGCCGCCAACGCACTAAAAGAGCACGGCGCCGAGAAAGTTGTCGCCTACTGTACCCACCCGGTACTGTCCGGCAACGCCATCACCAACCTGAACAACTCCGTTCTGGATGAGCTGGTGGTTACCGACTCCATCCCCCTGGGTGACAAAATGGAGAAGGCACCAAAAATTCGCCAGCTGACCCTGTCTGCAATGCTGGCCGAGTCCATGCGCCGTATCAGCAATGAGGAATCCCTGTCCGCAATGTTCCGCTAGGAACTTGCCGATCAAGGTATCCCTGCGCCCCGCATGCCGGGGCACTTTGCCTTTAGCGCTGATTCCCGTAGAATACGCGCCCGCCCGGCACTGCCGGGCGATTACTTTTGGGCCCAGTGCCCATTTAACATCCATGCCAGAGCGGTCCGGTCGCAGGTCACTCTGGACAGACAACCCGAGGTTTATCCCATGTCTGATATTAAATTGAACGCCATTGCCCGCAGCGATGAAGGGAAAGGTGCGAGCCGCCGCCTGCGTCGCCTGGAAGGCCGTGTACCCGGCATCATCTACGGCGGTGAAGCAGAGCCTGCTTCTATCTCCGTGCTGCACAAAGACCTGACCAAAGCTCTGGAAAACGAAGCTTTCTTCTCCTCCATGCTGACTGTTGACGTAGACGGCAAAGAAGAGAAAGTTATCCTGCGCGACCTGCAGCGTCACCCGGCTAAAGCCCTGCTGCTGCACATCGACTTCCAGCGCGTATCTGCCAACACCAAAGTACACGTTAAAGTACCTCTGCACTTCCTGAACGAAGAGAGCAGCAAAGGTGTTAAGGCTGGCGGTATCGTTTCCCACACCCTGACCGAGCTGGAAGTTAACGCTCCTGCCGGCAAGCTGCCTGAGTTCATCGAAGTGGACCTGGCCGACCTTGAAATGGACGGCGTACTGCACATCTCCGACCTGAAACTGCCGGAAGGTGTTGAGTCTGTGGCACTGAGCCACGGCGAAGACCACAACCTGGTTGTAGCTTCCATCCACAAGCCTCGCGGCGCTGTGGAAGCTGAAGCTGAAGAAGCTGGCGAAGGCGAAGAGTAATCGCCTTGGCTGCGGCACCGGATACTCCGATCCAGTTGATTGTCGGCCTGGGAAACCCCGGACCGGAATACGATCGGACGCGACACAACGCCGGTGCCGACTTTGTTGTCGAGCTGGCCCGCCAACAAGGCACCCAGCTCAGCCTCGACAGCAAGTATCACGGCCTTACTGGCCGTGTGCGGGTCGGCAGCCAGGATATCCGGCTGCTGATTCCCACCACCTATATGAATCGCAGTGGCCAATCTGTCGGCCCACTGGCGAACTTCTTCAAGATTCCCCCGGAAGCCATTCTGGTCGCTCACGATGAGCTGGACCTGGCCCCCGGTATCGCGCGCCTGAAAGCCGGCGGCGGTCACGGTGGACACAACGGCCTGCGGGATATCATTGCCGCACTGGGCAACAACCGAAACTTTATGCGCCTGCGACTCGGTATTGGCCACCCCGGCAGCTCGAGCGAAGTGGCCCGGTTTGTACTCCAGCGAGCCCCCAGGGCGGAACAGGAAACACTGGCTGATGCGATCGATCGCTCGATCGACGTTCTACCCACCGCCGCTTCCGGCGACTGGGGCGCAGCCATGAAAACGCTGCACACCAACAAATAGATCCCACCCGCCGGCTTGCCTTTTGCCGCGGAAATCTCGATAGTGTGCTGCGCTAAATTGCCGGTATTTTCCCGGCTGGCCCGGACCCTGAGGTGGCCGAGACATCCCGCCCATCCAAAATCCCGCCAGCGCAACCACTACCGGACCTCAAACGCAATTAGCAGAGCGCGCTGTATGCGCCTCGGGCAAACGGAAAAATATCACCATGGGTTTTACTTGCGGTATTGTCGGCCTACCTAATGTGGGCAAATCCACCCTATTCAATGCATTGACCAAAGCGGGTATCGATGCGGAAAACTTCCCCTTCTGCACCATCGAACCCAATGCTGGGGTCGTGCCGGTACCAGATCCCCGCATCGACAAGCTGGCTGAGATCGTCAAACCGGAAAAGGTAATTCCCACCACCATGGAATTTACCGATATCGCCGGTCTGGTTGCGGGCGCCTCCAAGGGGGAAGGTCTGGGTAACAAGTTCCTTGCCAATATCCGCGAGACCGACGCTATCGCCCACGTTGTGCGCTGCTTCGAAGACGATAACGTTATCCACGTCGCAAACCAGGTACACCCTGTAGCGGATATCGAGGTAATCAATACCGAGTTAGCCCTGGCCGACCTGGACACTGTGGAAAAGGCCCTGCAGCGCTTTACCCGCGCCGCCAAGGGGCAGGACAAGCACGCGATCAAGATGAAAGCGTTGCTGGAAAAAATCCAGCCCCACCTGGATGAAGCCAAGCCGCTGCGCTCTTTCGAGCTTTCAGAAGACGAACTGGCGGACCTGCGCGAATTGAGCCTGCTCACTATCAAGCCCACCATGTATATCGCCAACGTGGACGAAGATGGCTTCGAGAACAATCCGCACCTGGATGCTGTGGCAGCCATCGCCGCTGAAGAGAACGCGGTACTGGTACCTATCTGCAACAAACTCGAAGCGGAAATTGCCGAGCTGGACGACGAAGAAAAGCAGGAGTTCCTGGAAGAGCTGGGTATGGAAGAGCCCGGGCTGAACCGCGTGATTCGCGCCGGCTACCAACTGCTGGGCCTGCACACCTACTTCACCGCTGGAGTGAAGGAAGTTCGTGCCTGGACCATCCCACTGGGCGCTACCGCTCCCAACGCCGCCGGTAAAATCCACACCGATTTTGAAAAGGGTTTTATTCGCGCAGAAGTGATCAGCTACAGCGATTACATTGACAACAACGGTGAGGCCGGCGCTAAAGACGCGGGTAAATGGCGCCTGGAAGGCAAGGACTACATTGTCGCCGACGGCGACGTAATCCACTTCCGTTTTAACGTCTAACCGCCTCCCCTTTTTTTGCCTCCCCACCCCGGGGAGGCGCGCCACCCGTGTAAATTCCATGGCTCAATCAAACTGGAAAGTCGGCCTGCCCCTGGCGCTGATCACCGTATTTATGTGGGCAACCCTGCCCATCGCTCTCAAAGGGCTTCTCGAATACATCAGTCCCGGTACCGCCACCTGGTATCGCTTTGCCGGTGCAGCACTGTTAGCGGGCGTCTACTACGGACAGGCGCGCAAGTTACAGCTCAAGCCACTATTCAGTCGCGGCTTACTGCTTTTCACCTTCCTCGCCGTTGCCGGCCTCCTGGTGAACTACCTCGCCTACGCCAGTGGACTCAATTACATTACCCCTGGTGCCGCTCAGGTTGTAATCCAGCTGGCCCCCCTGCTTCTACTAATATCCAGCGTACTTTGGCTGGGCGAGCGCTTCTCGCCGCGTCAGTGGAGCGGCGTAGTACTGGTAGTAATTGGGCTACTGCTATTTTTTAACCAGCGCCTGGAAGAGCTGACCAGTGGCGCCGGCGGCGAATACCTGCTGGGGCTCGGCTATATCCTGATCGCCGCTGTCACCTGGGCGATTTACGGCTTTTTCCAGAAAAAAATATTGAGCCGCGCAACACCCCAGGATTTACTGGTAGTGATTTATATCGCAGGAACCCTGTTCTTCCTGCCCATGGCGGAGCCAATGAAGGTTTCCCACCTGGGCTGGCTCGAGTGGGTACTTTTGGCATTTCTCACCGCCAATACGCTGATCGCCTATGGGGCTTTTAGCAAGTCACTAGCGCACTGGGAGGCATCCAGTGTCAGCGCAACCCTGTCATTAGTGCCAGTCATCACCCTTCTGTTCAGTACGCTGATCAGCTCTATCTGGCCCGACTATATTGCAGTTGAGCCGCTCAACTGGATCAGCTGGGCCGGCGCCGGCGCCGTAGTACTCGGTTCCGCCCTCGCCGCAATCAGTTCCAGGCGCCGTTCTGAGCAGTCCCGAGCATCAGATGAAAAAAATCGCTAACTATCTGAAAAGAATACAAAAAAAATGTTGACACCCCCGGCCCATCGTTTAATAATGCGCGCCCTCGGGACAGCCGAGACAACAAAAGAAATGGCAAGGTAGCTCAGCCGGTTAGAGCGCAGCACTCATAATGCTGAGGTCGGGAGTTCGAGTCTCCCCCTTGCTACCATTTCAAATCACAGAGACTATTCTTTGTGAAACTTGAAACTGGGGCGTAGCCAAGCGGTAAGGCAGCGGGTTTTGATCCCGTCATGCGAAGGTTCGAATCCTTCCGCCCCAGCCATCTTCCTAAATTATCTAGCAGGCCCAAATCTGGGCAGCAACCAAAAACGCAACCGTTTTTTATCTGATTCTGCGAATAGCTCGCCAGAACTCGTCCGCGAACGCAATCCAAAAATCAACTACTCCGGCAGCACCACACCATTAGCTTCCATAACTGTCACTTCGGCGCTATCGGGCTCCAGGCCAGCAGTACCTGAAGTTGCTACAGGCGTTCGCACTTGCTCCCTGCGCAAACCCAGGGCCCGCAGCCACTCGAAGCCCGCCAGGCAGCACAGCAATGCCAGCAGCACTAGCGGACCGCCATATCCCTTCATAGCCTCACTCTCGGACATGCAAGTCCACACAAGCTGCACAACGCACAGGAAGGCCACAATCAACAGGGTCGGCTTGCGTCCCAGCAAGCTAACCACAAAAACGCCCAGAGGCGCCCCAAGGGCCACTACCGGTGCTGCTGCCAGCCAATTCCCAAACACGCCAGGCTGCCAATCTCCCGCCAGCGACTTCACTATTACCCCGAGTACCGAACAAAATGCCATGATCACCACAGATGTAGGGATCGCCACCTTAAGATCTACCCTGCTCAACAGCACAAGAGCCGCATACACCAGCATGTCTACACCCACACCGGTAACTGCCACCACGCAAAAGCCGGCAAAAGCACCCAATAGCAAGCCGACACGAAAATCTGTCGGGCACTGGGGGTCTCCCGCGTGCTCACAATCAGTAATTTCGCTGAGGCGATACAAATGAAAAATGCCAAAACTGCCCCAGAGGACGGCAAAGGAGAGTTTCACCCAGAGTTCAGGTATCAGAGGGGCAAACAGCAGGATACCGGCGGGAGTCGCCAGAAGAGAGCCCAGCAGCGCCCCCCGCAACATCGACCAGGCCAGCTGCTGGCGCCGGCAGAGAATAAACAAGCTGGCACTGACCATACCTATCGATTGAACTGCAAAACTAAAGTCGCGCCCCAGGCTTGCCGGCATATCAAAAAACAGCACCAGCACGGGAAACCCAACTGTCCCGCCTCCCATCGGCGTAGAACCAGCGGCATAGCTACCCAGCGCCATCGCCAGGGCCATGGACCAATGCTCGAGTGCCAGGGCCAGGTTCTCGCCCTGTAAAATCAGGAACAACCAAACACCGTAAAACAGAACCAACCAAGCGAACCAATAGCGAAGAGAGAATCGCGCCACGTTTTTCATCTTATTATTTGTGAGCTAAAGCGTCAGAGGGAGACAATAGTGGTACGAGTGTAAGATGGGATCAAGACAAGATTTGGCGAGTTCGCCTATTCCGGTTAGGAGGGTTGCCCGGCAGCCGCAGCTGCCGGGCAAAGCGCAATTAGTTCAAGCGCTTCTTGCGAATCAGGTTTTGAACCTGCATAGAAGACATCATAGAGGCGTAGATTGCCGGCAGGGCTCCACGCTTACGCAGCTCCAGGAAGTCTTCATCAGACAACTTGTTAAGCTTCTCTTCATCGATAACAAAGAAACCTGTCAAATCGTAAGGCTTGTCATCTTCGCTAACACGGAGAGTCAGTTTCTTCTGGGTCAGCAGGTCCTTGGAAACCAGGAACTCAATAAAAGAGTCGGTCACAGCAACACGCTGTGCAGTCTCAACCACCGCCTGGGCGCGATTCTTCAGGAAGTCAGTTTGCTCGCCTTCCCCATCGAACAGCGCTTCACCTTCAGAGTCGCTCAGCATCTTGGAGTCTTCGTCGATGCACAGAACAGCCTGATCCGCGTTGTCTGGGTTCTTCACCAAAACGAACGGGTAAGTGCGCACTTGCACAGGAATGTAGCTACCATTCCAGCCATCAGCACCGGAGAACAGGTTCTCACCGGGGCGCAGACCGGTAAGCGCCACAACTTTAAACTGGTCAGTATTCTGGTCTTTAACGAACAGGATCGGGTAGCTCTGAGCTGCCTGTACGATTTCCTGAACCACCAGCGGCAGAACATGATTACTGCTTACATGGTCAAAAGTAATGTCTTGGGTGAGTTTCAGGTTGGCATGTGCCTTTTTATCCAAAGCTTTGATCTGTGCCATAAGTACAACTCCTAGCTACTTTTATAGTTACTAAATTTTCAGAGATACCCTAACGTACCACTCTTCTACGCATCTACGATGACAAGTGCTTTCCGACAGTCGCCGGAAACCAAAGCCAGCATTAAACAGGGAAGAAGCCCAACTGGCAAACAAAGTCCACCAACATTAACCTAAAGACAAATTTATTTGATTAGGTTAATACTATTCAAGACTATCGCACCAATTAAATTCACTACTCCCCCCTTAAAGTGACCCGGCAACCTTCAAACTCAACGAATCGAGTATTAGCTAGCCAACCCTGACAGGTAGCGCATTACCTGTATCACCCCTCCCCCCACCTCTACAGCTATCGTAACAAGTGGTGCTTTTTTATACGATTGAAAGTGGTTGGAGTGAGTTCGATGCAAAAACCGAGGGGCGCCTCATTATGATGAGCCTACTATTTCTCTTCCATCTCCTTGCAATGGCTCTAGCCGTGAAGAATTACCACACCCTAGCAACCGTAACATTCATTTTTTCCTTGATATCAAGCATCGCCTGGCTGGGCTATCACACCGGCGACAATCTCAACTTAGCCTTGTAGAGGAGGGTGAATGGGCCATACATTTCGAGAGCTTAATGCACTGGGCATACTCGCCGTATGTGCCGTACTCGTCGCCGCAGAGTACTTTCAATTAGTGAATGGAGAATTGCCCTGCCCTCTCTGTTTACTTCAACGAATTGGGCTCACAGGAGTCTTATTTGGCCTGATGCTAAATGTACTCTATGGCAACCGCCCTCTACACTACAGCCTGGCTACACTGTCAGCGCTATTTGGCGCCGCTACCGCGCTGCGCCAAGTCAGCCTACATGTTATTCCCGGAACGCCAGGTTATGGCAATCCATTAATGGGGTATCACTATTACACCTGGGCTCTGATTATCTTCTACATGACAATTATTGGCATCGCGATTGTCAGTGCATTTAATAAGCAATATGGGAACCCCATATTTATTAGCTTTCGAGATCAGAGAGCTCTCGGAAAAACGGCCATAGTGGCTGCATTTTCAATTACCACACTTAATATATTTATAACCTTCGCAGAGTGTGGACCTACTGTTTGCCCGGATAATCCAGACAACTATTGGCTCTTTGGCGCTATCGACGGAATTTAAAAGCAAGCTGAGAAAAGAAAAGGGGGATAGCTATACAAAAGACAGCTTGCAAAGCATATATCCATAGATCAACAGAATAAATAGAGGCCAGGACCGGATTCGAACCGGTGAAAAACGGTGTTGCAGACCGTCGCATTTCCTCTCTGCCACCTGGCCATAAAAAAACCCGGCGCTTCCGCTCCGGGTTCTTTGACTCTACGGAAGCAAAAACGCTTCCGAATAAATTTACAGAAGCACGCAGGTTGCCTGGCAGCAACATATAGAAAGAAGTTCTTGCGCGTATTTCATAGTAAACAGTCTTGTTTAAGTTGCCGCCAAGGATAATGGAACAAAAACTCCATCAACTCTTTCTAGGTAGCCTCAGAATACTGCCCAACCCTAACCTCATTACCGGGCAACGGCTGCTCTGGAACCAGCTGTGCCAACCCAAGAGAAATTAAGGCCATTAAAGACCCGGCAAAGAATACCATTGGCGGAGAGACAAGCCACAGCAAGCCAAATACTACAGGGATAACTACTGCGGCAATATGATTAATAGTAAAGCTGACTCCGGCCGAAGCCGCGATATCCCGCTCGTCGACTATCTTCTGGAAGTAGGTTTTAATCGCAATTGCCATAGAAAAGAATAAATGGTCAACAATATATAATGCCGCTGCCAGCGCAGCACTTTCTACCAGCGCATAACCCGCAAATACCAGTATCAGGCCAATATATTCCAAAGTGAGGATACGGCGCTCGCCAAACCGAACGATAAACTGTCCGATCTTCGGTGCGATATACAAATTAAGTAAATGGTTTACCGTATAGAGAGCAGCAACCTCCCCCACGCTGTATCCAAATTTCTCCACCATCAAAAAACCAGCGAATACTATAAAGATTTGCCTGCGAGCCCCACTCATCATCGTGAGCGCATAATAGAGCCAATAGCGTTTTCGCAGAATAAGCTTCTTATGCTGACTGTGGGGCTGAGCAAACTGAGGGAAAAGGACCCAGGCACCTAAAGCAATGACAATGGTCGCGCCACCACCAATTAGATAAACCCAGGAATAATCCAAACCTGCGAAGTTCATTAAACCCCACACCAAACTATAAGCCAGAAGCGCAGCAAAGGAACCAGCGGCAGCCATGCGTCCCATCCAAACTGCTGCTGTTTGTTTAGGAAACCACTGGAGTGCCAGGGAAGTCTGCAAGGTCTCATAAAAATGAAATCCCGTAGACATTAAAAGTGTAGTGAGTAACAACCCGGTCAATGATGGATACAGTCCCGTTAGCATCACTCCAAGGCCAGTTGCTACCAGTGAGATTATCGCCAGCCGCTGCTCCCTGACAAAAAGCAAAACAAAGACCACTAGGAAGGCTAAAAAGCCAGGTATCTCGCGCACACTTTGCAACAAACCAATATCTGCACCGGTAAATGCTGCCTTTTCAATAACAAAGTTATTAAGTAGCGTATTCCAAACAGCAAATGAGAGCGGCATCGAAGCTGCCAGAATAAGCAAAAGAATTTCAGGCCGGCGAAGACGTTGTAGCATAAATGACCTCCTATAGCTAAGGTCCGCAATATACGCCCTCAATATCCAACTGTAAAATTATAAAAATAGTACTGAGGAATGAGTTTTCATTGAGAATATTGCAGTTCATAAAATTAAATACTAATTAAGCCATTAAATAGAGGTAACACCGACCAACAACTTGCTCAAATGCCCGAAAAAACGGTGAATAAGACGTACCAATTGGAAAAGTAGCAAGCCATCTAATTATGTATAAATTCCCGCTAATCATGTATTTTTAATGAGATGAGTAAACTTAGTTCACTACATATAATGACTAGAATCAGACAACTCCAACCTAAATTCACCTATGCTTTAACTGCTATATGTCTAGGCGCCTTACACCACAGCATGACTGATTACCAACATAGATAACTCTTGGAGAGAAAAATGCGCATTCATTCCTGGCGAATTCATCATCTCACCTTAGTCATGCTACTTACCACACTCCCTTTTCTACTGACGAACGCCGCTGCTCAAGAAGATAACTTACCTGACAAACTTAAATTAAACGAATGGAAGGTGCCCTGGGAGGGACTCCCCAGAGACCCGCATGTAGACAGTAAAGGTAATGTCTGGTTCTGTGGACAAGCGGGTAACTACATCGGAAAGTTTACACCGACCTCTGAAGAGTTTAAGCAGTATGAAATACCTGAAGGCACTCACCCTCATAACCTGATTGTGGATTCAAACGATATTGTTTGGTATGCAGGTAATCGCAATGCGCATATTGGGCAATTAGACACCAAGAATGGGCAAATTAAACAGTATCCAATGCCTGAAGGTATCAAAGACCCACATACGTTAATCTTCAATCGAGAGGGAAATATCTGGTTCACGGCCCAGCAAAGTAACCGCATAGGCCTGCTAAATATACAAAGTGGCAAAGTTCTAAGTGCCACCCCAACAACCGCTAATGCTCGCCCCTATGGTATTAAGATTGATGCTCAGGGAAACCCCTGGGTCGCTCTATTCGGTACCAACAAGTTAGCGCGAGTAGACGCAAAAACCATGGCCATAAGTGAGGTTAACCTGCCGCGCCCAAATGCTCGCCCTCGCAGACTGGAAATCGACCCTACCGGCAATATTTGGTACGTAGATTATCCAGAAGGCTATTTGGGGCGCTATACCCCGACGACCAAGGAGTTTAAAGAGTGGAAGCTACCCAGTAAGAATCCACGCCCCTACGGAACAGCACTGGACAACAATAACCAACTTTGGCTCGCTGATACTGGAGAGGTTCCAAATATCATTTTTGCCTTTAACACAGAAAAAGAGAAATTTACAAGCAAGACCCCAGTTCCAAGTGGTGGAAATATAAGATATATGTATTTTAACAATATGGATGGAAGCTTTTGGTTTGGTGTTGATTCTGGATTTATCGACCAGGGAATACCAAAATAGAAGCATATATAGCTCTATTGACATCAATCGATGTATGGCGTCACTGCAATAGTTCTATATATCCTGATACAGGACAAACTGTTCAAATACAGACTTCCATTTAGAATTCTAATTTTTTCAGCTCTATTAACAGCCATTCACGGCGCCCTTATGAGGCAACCATTGATGGATTACCTTATTGGCAACCCACTACAAGTTACACTAGCTTAAAATGGCATGAAGTGGCTCGCGTGGATACTCATGGCGACCGTTATAATTATAGGTGTTGAAGTATTCGCCTCAAATAAATCAAACTCTAACGAATCTAAAAAACAAAAAACGTGCAGCAATCATTATATAAAACTCATAAACAGAATTTACAATTATGGAACCGAAACAAACCGGGATAGCATACGATACCATCACACATCTATGGGAACGTAAAGAGTTCAACAGGAACAACGGTATTAGCCAGTATAAGCGGGCACTTGGCTTTGTAAAAAATAGAGGCTCCGCACTAGATGTAGGGTGTGGTTGTACAGGAAGGCATATCGAGCTTCTGCTAACTGAAGGATTTTCTCCCGAGGGAATTGATGTTTCTGAGAAAATGATAGAGATCGCCAGGGATAAGCACCCTACTGTCAACTTCTATCTAGAGGATATATGTAAGTGGAAAGCCACAAGAAAATATGACTTTATAAGTGCGTGGGATAGCATCTGGCATATACCAATTGAAAAACAAGAGGAAACAATAAGGAATCTAGCGTCTTACTTAAACAAGGAAGGCGTTCTAATATTCTCCTTTGGTGGAACAGATAAAGAGGACTATCATACGAATAATGCGATGGGACCGGAATTATACTACTCTACGTTAGGCACAAATAAATTTATACAACTTCTTATTTCATCTGGTTGTATTTGTAGATATCTGGAGTACGATCAACCACCAGAATTACACGCCTACTTGATTGCTCAGAAGATATAATTGTTTTATATCGCCCCCTCAATCATGGGTAGCCTATATGTTAACCGGAGCAATGCTTGTTTGGTTTATTCTTACGAGTCTCAGCCTAGTTTTTATTATTTGGGACTCAATCACTAATGCGCCAACCAGCTGGGTTCAGCGCCTGGCTTGGGTATTAGTAATTCTTTATACCGGTGTTATCGGCTTAATCTTCTACCTACTCACCTGTCGCCGTCCTTTTCCTGGCGGCCACGATCAATTCACTCGGGCGACATGGAAGCAAAGTGTAAATAGCGAAATGCATTGTCTTGCAGGTGATGCAACAGGGATCCTTATCGCAGCATCTATTGTACCCACACTGGGCCTCGCCAATGGATGGGACTCCATAATTGAGTACTTGGCTGGCTTTGTTTGTGGTTTGTTTATTTTTCAGGCATTGATGATGCGAAATATGTATCAGGGAAACTACTTAAAAGCAGTGGGTAAAACTTTCTTTGCTGAAACTGTATCGATGAATATGGTTATGGCTGGAATGATACCCGCTATGGTGATACTGACTTCCATATGGCCACACTCTGAAGACCCAACAAATGCTACCTTTTGGTTTCGTATGAGCTTGGCAACCATTGTTGGGGGTATCATTGCTTACCCTATTAACTATTGGCTGGTAAAAAATCACTTAAAACATGGATGTATGACTCTTCCGGGAAAAGATGGAGCCGCGCCCAATTTTGGTCATTGCTCACATGAATGCGCCTCAAATTCAGCACCGCACATCCATGCTACCTCACAAGCAGAAACGCCTAAAATGGAAATGCATTCTTTATCTTTAATGGAATCGAGTATATGGATAATGGGCACTTTTATAGCTCTTTTTCTTGCAATTTATGTCACAGATAAAATCACACCAATATACTTTTGATCTCAGAACTTTATGCACTCAAAATAATCGCTTAAGCATAAGATTCAAAAATTTCTTTCTCCGCCTATAGTAAGATTTCACTCTGAGGCTGGTTGCCAATTGATTACCGGGTTTACTCCTTCAGTATTACATAACCAAACAATCGCTTTTATGCCAACCTTAAGCTTCCCCTTAGTATCAATGAGTTTCTCCCAATCGCTGGAATGAAAAGAACGGCCATGGATGCGGAACTGCCCGAGAACCTCCTTCCAATTTGGCATAGTCAGGTTTAGAAACTCATTTGTTCCATGGTCAGTAGCAACCCAAAGCTTAATTCCATCTTTCACCCGCACAAGTTTTGTAATCTCCCCCTGCCATGAAGTTAATTGGTTTCGATCACAAGTCACGTACTCTGGAACAGCTAGCCTTTGAGCCAAAAGATTCGGGCTAGCAAAAACAAATAAGCTCAGCACTAAAAATAAATAATGTTCTTTATTCATAATTAAAGAAGGGGGGCAAGCCCCCTTAACCATTAAAGACCACGATAAGTCGCGCTTTGTTCATCCGCGCGAGTGGCTTGACCTTCAGTGAACTCGTACATACAGCTATCGTCAGTATAATCCATAAAGTTAGTTACCGGATCTTCCCCTTCAGCATTTCTTCCCCTGGTACAGGTATCCCGACCAACAGGGCAGCCATAAGCAGCCGATCTCTCCGCAGGAGTATCTGAGACGTAGTCCCCCCGGCCAAAACATCCACCTTGGAACGTATGATAAAGACCCAACCAGTGGCCAACCTCGTGAGTTAAGGTGTCCCCCTCATTGTAGGGCGCAGCATCACCTCCAGGCACAGAACCAGTTAAAATTACTACACCATCATCAAGTGGATCAGAGGAGTAACTACTTGGGAATGTAGCCCACCCAAGTAGGCCGTCACTAATTTCAGCTACATAGATATTCAAATCCCCGGCATCGCCAACTCGTAAGGAAGATTTCATTGACTGCTCAGCCGATGAATTGTAACCAACGTTATACCAAGAATTATTTGCTGTAACAGTGGTTGAAACTAAATTAAAAGTAAATGGAGTATTTGCGTAAGCATCATTCAACACATCCATTTGCGCATTAATCTCACTATTAGAAAGCGCTCCATTATTAGCTGAGTCAGTAATTACATGAAAGTAAACATCAACTTCTACAGAACCTGCGGGCCGCAATGTGTGTGCCACACTTCTATCACTTGATATACCACGCAGAGTAGAAAAATGCTGCTCTTTTAATGCAGCTTCCTGAATTGATGGGTGGTCTGTACCGCAGCGCTTTAGCCCAACGCTATTGTTGGCAGCCTCAACCGAAGAAACACTCTGAGCAAAACCTATAGTTGATGAAGCAAGCATGCACAATGATAGAGCAGTTTTTATCGAGATATTAGAAACAGTCTTTCTCATAACCTAAGCCTTAATTTTATTATTTATTTACACTCCCATAAGAGCCCGCCAACTTTCCACGCTTCCATAAACTTTTGTCAATAGCACCAATTCTTAAATTGATGATAATGACATCAAACTCTTTAATAAGGCGTAACGTTCAACAAGAAAAATGTAAATATAAAAAAATAAAAACCCAAAAAAAACAAAATGCAGATACATTTCTCTCTAAAATTGGTTACATATGAAATTTTTTTTCACGGAAAACACAAGGTGCAACTCACTTAAAAATGCGAACAAAAAGTTGAGGAACCTGAAATTACTGACAGGTAAAATTCCAATAAAAAATACCGAATTTTATTTCAACAAAGCGGACAGTTATATTTTTTATGATACATCATCGCAAAAACAGCTCGCACCAACTGGGGCTAACAATAAAAAGATATTCCAACCACTAGAGCACCTAATTCAAAAGGCCAATCACAAATAACAAAGGCCACTTACCTTCTGTGGCCATGAAGGTAAGCGGCCTTTATAAATTCTACAGTTTTTAAACTAGAGTGAACACTCTACTCTAAATTAACCCCACTGTTTTTGAGAGCTAAGATCATTTCCGCTGCTCGGCGAGCGGCAGGCGGTAAAGTGAAGCTTGTTATAACCTAGCTTATTTTCAGTAATGACTTTTAGAACATCATCTAAATGAATATGGGCCCCCTCTTCAACCAAAATCAAATCATGATCATGAAGACCACTCTGCCAAGCCTTCTTAATATTATCCACATGACCAGGGCTTTTTTCATTATATGAGAGATTATAATTATAAATACTCGCACCACCACCAGCTATCGAGTGAACTTTTCCTGACCCCATATTTAGGAACTCTAAAGTCCCAAATTTTTCTTTACTATTTTCCTCATTGGCAGGCTTACCTGTTTTTGTCAAACTCCTGACTGCATGATCAGAAGACGCCGAACCATGAAATGAGTAGAAGTATAGAGCCAAATTCTCTGGCAATTCAGCCTTACCAAAAGAGCCGTTATCAAATGAACCATGTGCGTAAAGGATCGCCTCATTACCACTGGCTTGTTCTTTTTTATGAATTATTACTTTTCCAAACTGAACAGTTTTCATCACATTCCTTATCGATCAAAGGTTGGAGAATCTATTTTTTTGACCACACCATCAAAATGCGGTCACAAATTTAAGATTATTCTTTTCAAATAAAACCCACCTGCTTTTAATGGTTACAGATAAATAAAATTAGATCAACGAAAATAAAATCTATGTAAGCGACTGAAATCCAATCTTCATTACCACCCTCTCATTCGAGCAAAACCGTAATCAAGACAAGTAAAAAAACTATGGACTGCGAAACAAGCGTCACACAAAACCCAAAAAAAACCACAAAATCTCAATTGAGGAATTTTTCATCCACATTTCAAACCAGGAGTAAATGGACTTAAAACCTGATGAACAATCTCACAAAAAATGGTTATGTAACCTTAGAGAAACCGAGACTCAATTTCGCGCGAAAAAAAGTTCTATTACAGATAAAAGACAACATTATTGACTATTGCAACCATCATACAGTCAAGCACACCTAGCAAGCTTTTATTTAAATTTTTTTGGTTAAAATTTGAGATGAAAAGTATACCATCTCTCATCATTGCTCTAGGAAGAGAGACCAATAAGCTACAAAAGCCTAGATTGCTAACATAAGTAACACCATATGAAATACAGAGTTATTTTTTACAAATATACTAGAGAGAAATCTCTCACAGACGACTAAGACTTAAACAGCTTGACAACCCACCCTCTCAGTTGGATTACTATTTTAAGCTGAAAAGAATGAATTGATGAGCTGTGGACGAATGTCTACTCTGAAAAGAGTGGCATATGGCATGGATAAAAATTCCTCACCAAATTAACCTCCAAATATGAGAGATATAAATCGTATGCTGGTAGAAATTGGAGACTTTCTGGGGCTAAGAAGCGGTGGTGAGCCTGGTATCAAAACTGTTTGGCAGGGACACTTTAAACTGCTTTATTATTTGGAGGCAGCGGAGACTTTAAATCGAATTAAAGGGTGTGTATAAAATGTAGTAGTTCAGACTTGTTATCACAGTTATCGGCTTTAAAAAGGTGCCCCATCAGGTCAAATTCAGGTTACAATTTTTTCCTTCCTGATACTTTTCTACCTTTAAGTGTTGCCATCTGTGTGCTGCGTGCATTTCTTTGTATCAGAGATGCTGTATCCGGAAAAGATTACGAGCATCGGCACGAATGGATTGAAAGCCATATGCATAAGTTGGTCGAGGTGTTTGCGCTAGATATTGCTGCCTATGTGGTAATAAGTAATCATCACCATATAGCCCTATACATCGACACAGAATCTGCTGATAAGTGGTCGCAGAGATAATTACTCGCTGACAAAAGCTCTTCAAAGCCTCTAGCTTAGTCCAGCGCTATATTCAAGGCGATACCCTCGATCACGCTGAATTAAACAGACTAAAAGAAGTCGCCTTTCTATGGTGGGAACTCCTAATGAATATCAGCTGGTTTATGCACTGTCTAAATGAATCTATCGCTCGCAATGCTAATACTGAAGACAGCTGTACAGGCTGCTTCTGGGAAGGTCGTTTCAATAGCCATTGCCGTCTGTATGGCCTATGTCAATCTCAACCCTATCCGTACCAATATAGCGAAAGCCCCTGAAAATTCTGACTACACTTCAGTTCAACAACGTATTCGCACAGCAATCTCAGGTCGACAACCTAAAATGCTTCTGCCATTCAGAGGCCGCGAACACCTGAACAGGTCAAAAGGGCTGTCCTTTCAGTTGGTTCATTATTTGGAGCTGGTGGACTGGAGAGGCCGAAATTTTGATCCAAGAAAATGGGGTTGTATTGCCGAGAACACTCCACCCATCCTCAAGCGGCTGGGTATCTCACCAAAACACTGGCTCCACCTCAATCGAAACTTTGAAAGTCGCTTTAAAGGCTTGGTAGGATCAGTCGAGGCAGTACAGCAAGCCTATACGTAGTTCAATAAACGCTGGGTACACGGCATCAGTGACTGTCGGCACTTACTTTCTACTATACCCTGCTATTTTTAATACAATCTCTTGAAACCACCTCTTCCAGCTTTTATCCAAAACTACGAAGGATGAGCATCAAGTATTAAATTCTCGGTATTTCATTATCCCTAATCGCTAAATCCGTGAGAAATTGCATTAGTTATGGTGCTAACAACAAGGTCAGAACCCTTTTGCAAACTGTGGGTGTCCAGGAGTGTGTTCAACTAACTGTGGGGCCCAGAACATCCACCTCCAAAGCCATGCCCGATCTTTTAGTTAACAAGAAAATCCGCTGTAGAATTTAGAAATCGCCTCAAATCATTCAAGAATTCCTTTTTCCCGCGCACCCTTTAAAATACTCACCAAGTACTCTTTATCACTTGTCAATCTTTTCACGACCCGAGATACAGTAGCTAAATCATCATTATTTTCAGAAACAGCTGAAAACATACTAGATTCTGAATCAAATCTAAGCTTTCCTGAGGTCTCTAGGTGGCTCTTTTTCAAAGCTACTCCAATTAAGACATCCCAAGAGTACCCACCTCCTTCTCCCCCATAGCTTTGAATCAATTGTATGTAGGGCTCAAAATCTAAAAATATTAAGCTATTTTCTGGGCCAGAAGTGTTTTCAACAAATTCACATGGCTCAAAAGTCACAATCTTTACCACATATCTCTGGGCATATCAGACCCAATAGATTTCAAGATGCCAAAATTATCTTTAGCACTCTGTAAAAAACCCTCACGATACTTTGCCGGCAACTTGCGACTCTTATCTAGGGACTCAAAAAATAATTTTTCCCACTCTTCAACCTGCCCCTTGTAAATCGACGAATGTGCACGCTCAGGCTCTGCCTCCGCCAAAACTCTTAATGCATAGATACAGGCTACAAACCCATTGTCCGGGTCATTTAGAGCAGAGGGATTATCCACTATTTTTTTAAGAGTTTTCTTTATATCAACTATAATACGGCCAAACATAACACTATTGTTTGAGCCTTCTATTGGGTTCACACCAAAAATTGCCATAATAAATATCTCTCTAACTTTTTGGCTTTAAAATAGTTCTTTCATCTTGGGCTTTAATTTTACTGTATTTAGGGGTACCCACCCAACGATCTTCAATTCGCCCACGATTCTTGTTTAGCAAACCCGCCTCACTTAGCTGGTCTTCAACGGATAGCGTGTTAGGAACTCCAGAGTTTTCTAACCGCTGCCTTATTAACCCGCCCTCAAGTGTCCGCGCATCATCATGACTTAAAACACCTGTGAGGACTTCCATTTCATCAAAATCCTTAACTCTTGCATGCTCTCCAACCCTACGGCTTGGATCATCCGTAATCCCAATGTACACGACCTTTCCATCTTTTTTCAGCTGGTAAACATACTCTTTACATGTTAACCCAAATGGATCAATCCAATGAACAGGATTAGGAACATATTTGTAGTTGTTAATGCCACCCAATAATCCTATTGGATCTTGCTGAGTAAACTCCCCAATCTGCGGATCATAGTATCTAAACCGATTGTAGTGCAGCCCAGTCTCTTCATCAAAATACTGCCCCTGAAAGCGAATCGGCTGCTCAATCTGATTTTTATGAGCTAACGCAATATTGCCATAGCTCTTATAGGCAACACTCCAAACCACCTCACCTTCCTGATTGGTAAGGGTATCAGGCGTTCCCAGGTGATCCAGATGGTAGTGGTAAACCTGTTCATCTTCTTTCAATGCAACCGGCTTAAAAGTACCCGGTTCAAAATAGTAGGTCCGAGTTTTCAGATCTTGTTGGGTGCGGATATCGGATTTGTTTTCACGAAGCAGGATATCCCCATCCCAGAGGAAGCTGGTTTGTTCACTGTTAGTTACCTTACCAATACGACGGCCGAGCGGGTCGTACTGGTAGTGAATCTCTTGCTGAAGCTGTTCTGCACCATCTTCCACCTTGAGCTTTTCAACCCGCACCAACTGCTGGCGACTGTTGTAGTGATAGCGGGTTTGCAGTTTCTGCCCTTTACCACGCAGTTCGGCGATACGGTTGCCGTGGATATCGTAGCGGTAGTGGGTATCGCCACGGAAGGCTAGGCGATTGCCCTTGACTTGAGTGGCACTGGCCTGCTGTTTGGCTTCATCTTCTGATCTAGCGGCGGCCAGAATATTGTGGGCAGGGTCGTGCACAAAATATTCGGGGCTGGGGCCATCAACCTGGGTGAGGCGATCCAGGGCGTCGTAATGGTAGCTGCGAGTACCGCGCAGGCTGTCCTCGATTTTGGCAATCTGCCCAGTTTTATTGTACTGGTAGCTGCGCTCCAGGATTGAGTTAGATTCCTGGGTCGGATCTGACACTGGACCACCGGCCTTGCCCAGGCTCAGCTTTTGCAGGCGCCCTTGAGGGTCATAGTCTCGCTGGCTTTTCAGTCCATTACCGTGCTGGCGTTGACTCTCCCTGCCCTGCTCATCATGATTGATATTAGTAATCAGCTGATCGGTGTTGCTGCCTACCGGGCGGCGGTGCAGGCTCTGGAATTGGCCGGCGGGGTTAAAGGCGAAGTTGAGCACTTCACCATCGGGCAAGGTCGTGGCGATGCGATTGCCGGCAGCATCATAGTTATGGCTGAGTTTATCTTTGCCCTGCCAATCCGCAGTTACGCGTCCGTTAGCATCATATTCCCAGCGCAGCTTGCGGTGGGCGTTTTCCGCTTCGATCAGCTGGCCGCTGCGGCTATAGCGGAACTTGGTTGCACCATCTGGGGTGACTTCTTCCAATAGGCGGCCAAAGGGGTCGCGCTCAAAGATGGTATCCACACCTTTGCCGGTATCAGCATCAGTGACTGCCCTGGAACTAATCAGGTGCCCGGCGCGGTTATAAGCGTAGCGAGTCACGCGTCCATCGAAGCCCACTTCTTCAATCAGGCGTTCGTTCAGGTCGTATTTGAGCTGGTATCGCTCACCATTTTCGTTGGTGAGGCCCACAAGATTGCGCTCGCCGTCGTAGTGGTACTCCAGGCGGCTGCCGTCCGGGTTAGTGCGCATCTTAACCTGGCTGAGGCCGTCGTAGGCGTAGCAGGTGCTGCGGCCTTCGGGGTCCATAACTTCCGCAAGCAGCCCCTGGGGGTTGTAACTGTACTGAGTCCTGGCTCCATCCGGGGTAATAACTGCATGGATTCGATCCTGGGCGTCGTATTCATAGCGGGTTATCTGGCCGGGGGCATGCTGAACTTCTTCCAGGCGGCGGGCACCATCATAACGATAGTGCTGGGTGCGGCCCATGGGGTCTTTGACCGCTGCCAGCTTACCTTCCGGGTTCCATAGATAGCGAGTGGCGTTGCCCAAGGGATCGGTAACACTGCCAATCAAGCCTACCGGGTTATAGCTATATCGGGTGCTACTGCCAAGAGGGTCTTTGGTGGTGACGATCTGGCCTTTCTTGTTGTATTCACGTTGCCAGGAGTTACCGGCGGGATCAGTCACTTTGGCAGGCAGACCTTCACCGTTGTACTCGATGCGGTGGCTGTTGCCAGCGGCATCGGTCTTTTGTATCAAGCGCCCCTGGTCATCATACTTATAGAGTTCTTCTCGCCGACTGCCATCATCGCTGGGCAATTGTACTTTGGTAACTTGGCCCAGATCGTTGTAGCTGTAGAGGGTCTCTGCACCTTCAGGGTCGCGGTGATAAATCGGTAGGGCGCGATCATTAAAGCGGTAACGTTCCTGTCCCCCACGAGTATCCGTTACGGTAACGCCGTGGCCATCCTCATCCCAGGCAAATTTGTAGTTGTAGGTAGCCTGCCCGTCGATAGCATCACCCCATTGGCGTACGCAACGGGCAGATGGGCCTTCTTTATCCCACTCAAAGTAAAAGCGGTAACCGGTTTTTAGGGTGCGCTTGGAAATAACATGCTGGTGATATTCATATTGCTCACTGTAGCCATCCGCATCGGTGGCTTTTATCAAATCACCTTCTTCGCTGTATTCATACTGGGCCAGTATTTTGATGCGGCCATCGCGAGTTTCTTTCTTCAGTTCGCCAATGCGCAGACTATTCGACTGCCCTTCGGGCGGGCTGATATGCAGAGCTTCACCAAGGCTGCTCTCGATACAAATCAGACGCTCATCGATATAGTGGAAGAGGTAATAGTTACCATAACCATCGCGAATCTCGGACAACTTTAAGGCACCATTATTACCCGTAGCCTTAAAGTGTTTCTGAATACCATTTAAAGCACCGTAAGGAGTTACAACCCAGTGCTCATCATTGATGCGAGTCAGCGATAACTTTTCCACCACATTGTGGCTGCGGCCGCTATTACCCGGTGCAGGTAAGCTGATTACCCGGCCCTCGGCATCATGAAACTGTACCGCTTTGCCTGGACGCCATACCAGGCGCTCATTCAACGTGTGGGTCCAGCCGTGGCCCAAACCGAAATCCCTGGCGTTACTGCTGCGGTAAGTTCGCGCCAGAGTTAGTGGCAGCGGGCCATCCAGCACCGTATCCACCAAAGTCAGACGCTCTTCACCTGTTTTTAAGTTGATCGGTTCACCACCTTCACAGGCATTGGCATTGCACTGGGAGGTGTCACCGTTCTGGTTTTCCCCGGTGTCGCTATTGGTATTGTCCGGCTCGTTGCTATTATTCGCTTGGCTACCTTGCGACTCACTTGAATTATTATTGGAACCACTATTGCTTTGATTGGAATTTGAGGCAGTGCTGCTAGCCCCTGAGCCACCAGAACTGCCAGAGCTGGCTGGCGGAGCCGCCGCTTCAGAGGAACTCAAATCGGAGAAGTTAGCGCCTTCCCCTCCCTTAGCGTTGCCACCCTTTTTCTTGGAAAGTAACTGTTGCTGCTTCTTCAGTTTGGCCAAGTCCAACATCAGCTCGCCGACATTTTTAAAGGACTTCAGCAGGCGCGCATTTTTGGCCATAGCTACAGCGGCGCCGACGCCTCCAGTAATCGCCGCTAGGACGATAGTGAGGATAATTTCAAAGGCACCACCGCCGGCTATTTCAGTAATTTCCAGGCTGTGTTGTGCTTTTACATAATCCTCGGCAAAACGGAAGATAACCCCGCGCAGGGCCGGATCATCGTAAATAATTTGAGCAACGTCGAATGCCAAATCCAATTGCTGCCGAGTAACCTTTGAAGGGTCAAAACCGAGTACATCCACCACTTCTTTTTGCAGATCCGTAACGTACTCCTGGCCAGATTCTGCGAAGCTCTTGTCATTCCAGAAGTAATTTGCTGTGGCAACACCCAACCTATGCGACTGACGCAGAGGATTCAGCATTTGCGCCACTTCAAGCACATCTTTTGTCCATACCGCCAAGCCCCAGGCGGCATTGCCAAAACCGGTCGCGCCACTTTCAATATAGGCACCCACTTTTTCCAGCATTGAGCGCTTCTCATGCTGCTGCTGGATTTGAGCCGCCTCTGCCCTCTCCTGGGCAATAATTTGCTGTAGGCCGATACGAATCTTGGCAATCAACTCAGCCTGTTTCTCAGCAATTACGGTAGCTGCCGTTGGCGCTTCTTCAATAATCAGTCGATTCTGGATTAAAGCGCGATAAATCTCTCGTTCAGAAGAGGACAAGTGGCCAGGCGGCTCAGATAGGGGCCCCAGGAAGATTGTGCCCGAAGTACCCGCTTGAATACTGGTACTGAGCAAATTGCAGGAGCTACCACCCAGGCTGAAAAAGTGTTGGTAAATTTTCTCAATAACCGCATCGTCGAACATCGAAAGCAAGTGACCGACATCGACCTGCATAGGAATTCCCAGCGGGTACGTCCACCCTACTCTCACTTCGTACTGGATGCCTTGCTTATTTTCAACACGTAGCTGCATGATAATCCTTTAAACACTTACGCCTATCTGGACCTAGTGGGGACCTAATTCAGTTAACTCTCACCCGCGAACATTAGGGAACCCCCAAAGAACTCCGGTAAGCTTTCGATTCCGTCTATTTTTCGAACAAAATACCCTTAAGCTGAAACCAGCGTGACTTCAACTGATAATTCCTCCGGGCTTTGTCGGCGTCGATTAAAATCGAAATTGAAAGACCAGCCAATACCACGCCATTACACAACGAAGCCGCTGAGAAGAACATTCTCTATACAAAAAAGGGAGCTTAAGGGCTACCGTGCTAGAAGAATACTAACGATTAGATTCTTATTTTCCTTTTCAATCTAAAGAGGTTAAGAATCCAGGTGGCGCCGAATAAAACATAGGGCTGAGATCTACTTCGCGAGGTTACCGCAAATTAGGTAAATACGGTAGATAGCAAGTGTTAAGCTGAGTCGCGAAGCTTTCGGGAACAATGATCAAAACTTCAGTAATGAAGAATTAGACTAAAACTATCATCGATTAATTTTTAATAATCAAATAGATATAGTACCTGCGTATTAGAAAAATATCCCGCAATACAATTTCTATGAACAATTATTGTCCAGTTGATTAAAGTAATTGGATAATTTCTCAACAGCGAGTATCAATATTCCGTTATTGATAAAAGTATCTAATTAGATAACGTTTGGCGGACCGTGAAATTGAACTTTTAAATTTGTGACACTTATCACAAAACAATTCAATTACAGGCTGAGGGAAAGGGGAAAATCAGCAAACATGAATAGCTGGAAAATAGCGTTAACTGCAAATAAAGCGCGTATGGGTTGAAGTAGGCCCAGTAACCTCATTATCAGGTGCCCGGGCCTTTTTTCAGAAAGCCTATTCGATCTCTTTGATCCTCATGGAGTTGGTATGCCCACCCATATTGAGGCGTTCCCCCTGGGTAATCAGTACCCGCTGCCCTTTCTGCAAATCGATTCTAGAGCTTAATACCTCGATAACCGCTTCGGTTAAATGTCCCAGGGGAACTGAAGCCGGATCAAAGCTCACTGTCTCTACTCCCCGTAACAGCATCAGCTGGCGAGCGACCTTAGGGTGCCGGGTTAGTGCATAGATCGGCAAGCGAGTATTTGCACGGGACATCATTCTCGGTGTGCGGCCAGACTCGGTCAGTGCGGCTACAGCACAGAGATTCTCCACGCGCGTTGCAACATCAATCGCCGCCTGGGCAATTACAGTATCGATTAAAGCTGAAGAACCGTGGTCCTCTGCAGTGTAGGGAACACTGCCCAAATACTGTTCAGCGCCGATAATCACTTCACTCATAGATTCCACAGCGGCAACCGGGTAATCGCCTGCAGCTGTTTCCGCCGACAGCATAACTGCATCTGTACCGTCCAGCACCGCATTGGCAACATCCATCACCTCGGCACGGGTGGGAGTCGGGCTGGTAATCATCGACTCCATCATTTGTGTTGCAGTGATTACGGCGCGATTGAGAGCATTTGCGCGGTTGATCAGTTTTTTCTGCACCCCGACCAAAGCAGGATCTCCGATCTCTACCCCCAAATCACCGCGAGCTACCATAATCGCATCGGAAGCCAGGATTAGGCTGTCCATTTGTTCATCATCGGCAACAGCTTCGGCCCTTTCAACTTTGGCGACGATCGCCGCTTGGCTACCAGCCTCTGCCATGGCTTTGCGAGCAGTATCCAGGTCTTCCGCACAACGCGGGAAACTGACTGCGAGGAAATCCACTTCGAGATCTGCTGCCAGCTTGATATCCCGGTAGTCTTTTTCTGTCAGTGCCGGTGCAGACAGGCCCCCGCCCAACAAGTTGATGCCCTTGTTATTCGACAGCTTACCGCCTTGTAAAACTCGGCAATAGAGCTTGCTTGGTGTAGTGCCGGTTACTTCAAGGCGAATCTTGCCATCATCCAACAGCAGGATATTGCCGGACTGGCAGTCGCTGATCAGGCTTGGATAATCCACTCCAACGCGGTGTTCATCTCCCCCTTCAACCGGGCAATCCAGGTCGAGGGTAAATTCGTCATTGTTTTCAAGCTGTACACTGCCCTTGGCAAAACGGGCAATGCGGATTTTGGGACCCTGCAAGTCCCCCAAAACCGCAACAATTTTTCCCTGCGCTTCGGCCGCGTTGCGCACCTCTGTAACGCGGCGTCGGTGATCCTCTGCCGATCCATGAGAAAAGTTCAGACGTACAACGTTCACCCCTGCGCGAATCATTTCATCAATTACGCGAGGCTTGTCCGTACCCGGGCCTAAGGTTGCTACGATTTTTGTATGGCGAATCATAAGATCCCGTCATCTAATAATTTGAGAAGGAGGTTCAGAGGGCTATCAAACAGGAATTCTATGTCCATTTAATGGCCCTCAGTAATTGAATTACCAAAATATGGTAAATGAGGGGGGATCAGGCGGATTCAGCAACAGGCTGCTTCAACTGAAGTGACTCAGCCATTGCCAGACTGGTATCCAACATGCGGTGGGAGAAGCCCCACTCGTTATCGTACCAGGCCATGACCTTCACCAAGTTACCATTCACACGAGTGTGGTTGGCATCAAAGTGACTGGAGGCACTGGTGTGATTGAAGTCCACAGATACCAAGGGCTGATCGCAGTAAGTCAGTACACCGCCACTGGCCTGAGCAGCTTCCTGCATAATGCGGTTAACTTCTTCGGCGGTGGTGTCACGGCCGGCAATAAACTGACAGTCCACTAGAGACACATTGCTTACCGGTACACGGACGGCCATACCATCGAGGCGACCTTTTAACTCAGGCAATACCAAACCTACCGCTGCAGCCGCACCTGTTTTGGTAGGGATCATATTATCCGCCGCCGCACGGGCACGATAAATATCTGCGTGCACCGCATCTTGGGTATTCTGGTCGTTGGTATAGGCATGCACGGTGGTCATAAAGCCGCGCTCAATACCCAATTCACGATGCAGTGCTTGAGCTACAGGTGCCAGACAGTTGGTGGTGCAGGATGCATTGGATACCACACGGTGATCCGCAGTGAGATTGCTGTCGTTTACACCGTAAACAACTGTGAGATCCGCATCTTTTGAGGGCGCAGAAATCAGCACTGCAGCGGCACCGGCTTCAATATGGGCAGAAGCGGAAGCGCGATCGGTAAAGCGGCCAGTACACTCCAGGACTAAATCCACACCCAATTGCTTCCAAGGCAATTTGGAAGGGTCGCGCTCCTGGCAAACCTGAACTCGATCACCACCAATAACCAGAGCATCACCATCGACTTTGACGTCTGTACCAAAGCGACCGTGAATAGTATCGAAGCGAGTTAGGTGAGCATTAGAAGCTACCGGAGCGAGATCATTAATCGCGACCAATTGAACACGATCGCTGTAGCCTGATTCATAGATAGCTCGGGTGACATTTCTACCGATACGACCGTAACCATTAATGGCAATTTTAATTTTCATCTCGCTTTACCCTCTTTATATGCTTCTGGTTTTTCAAGTGGCACCCGCTTGCGAGTGCACCATACCGAGTGTGTGTTATTTCAATTCCGCAGCTTGTTTTGCCAGACGAGTAATCTCTGCCCAGTTCTTTTCACGAACCAGAGTACTACTCGCCATCCAGGAACCACCGACACAGACCACATTGTTCAGAGCCAGAAAGTCCGGGGCATTTTGAGGCCCTATACCACCGGTGGGACAAAAGCGAACGTCCTGTAGCGGACCGCCAATGGATTTCAGCATTGGCACTCCCCCTGCCGCCTGGGCTGGGAAAAATTTCTGGTAGCGATAACCACGCTCGTTGAGGCGCATCACTTCTGAAACACTGGCAGCACCGGGCAGCAACGGTACTTCACTGCCTTCAGCAGCATCCAGTAAGCGGTCGGTTGCACCGGGGCTCACCATAAAGCTGGCGCCGGCTTCGATAGAGCGACGCAGATCATCACCATTGAGCACCGTGCCAGTTCCCACATGGGCTTCCGGCAGGTGTTTTGCAATTTGTTCAACAACTTCCAGGGCTGCCTCAGTGCGCAGGGTTACCTCAAGTACTTTCAGGCCACCTTCAATCAAAGCGCCGGCAAGAGGGAGGGCATCTTCAACTTTATCTACAACCAGTACTGGGACAACGCCAGCTACCTGCAAAATCTCGGCGATATTTTTCTGCATCAGATAATTCCAAATCTTTCGTTAAGGCGCCCAGTAAACAGTGACTGGTTTCAGCCCCTGCTTAAGAATACTGCGCACCGGCATTTCTAACTCATCACTGCCGAGCAACGCCTCGCGATAAACTTTTAGCTTCTCTTCGCCAGTGATCAATAACTTGATATTGCGCGCTTGCAAAATTGCACTCAGGGTCAAAGTCATACGCTCGGTATTGGAGCCGGTAACTTCACTTTGATTAGCAGTAATTGCCTTGCACAACTTTTGTGATTCAGGATTTAGTGCATCCTGTAAGCCCTGTGAATGGGGGAATAGTGATGCGGTGTGGCCGTCACTGCCCATACCCAGCAGACAAACATCAAACGGTTTCTGCAACTCGCTATATGCGCGCTCACAGGCCTCTTCACCTTCAGCGGCTGATGCATGTGAATTTTTCATACCCAGAAAATTGGCTTCGGCGCCAAAATTCTGTAAAAGCGACTTTTCAATAAAAGCTGCGTTACTACCGCTTTCGGTTTTTTCTACCCAGCGCTCATCAACGAGAGCCGCTGTAATTTGCGACCACGGAAGCGGGCGTTTGGATAGCTCGCGATATACTGGTTCCGGCGTACTGCCGCCAGATACCAGGAGACTTGCGTGATTATTTTCTTTAATACCTTTTTGCAGTTCGCAAGCACAATCGTGGGCTAGAGCCTGCACCAGGCGCTCGCGATCTTGGAAAAATTTTTCTTCAGCCATGGATTCTTCCATTTCTCTTAGTGGAAACCGGCGCGGTAAAATTAATAGCTGCGCCGGCTTTCCAAATTATTACTGCGCGTTAAACCAATGACGATCACTGCGTGACAGCAGTTTTTCTGCCTCTTCTGGCCCCCAGCTACCTGCAGGATAGGGCTGCGGCTGATTAGCCGTTTCGCGCCAATGCTCAATAATTGGATCCACCCACGCCCAGGCAGCAGCTACTTCGTCACGGTGGATAAAAAGCGCGGGATTATTTGCTGCAGCATCCAACATCAGGCGCTTATAAGCGTCGCTGCGGAAGCTGTCGTAAGTATCAGAAAGGGTTAAATTCAATTCAGCCGGTTGCAACTCGGTGGTGAGACTGTCCATTTTCTTCGCCATCAAAACCAGTTTGATACTTTCTTCTGGCTGTAAGCGAATAACCAAACGGTTGGGAACAATCTTTCCGGCTGACTCATCGTACACATGATGAGAAACATTTTTGTACTGCACTACAATTTCGGCACAGCGCTTTTCCATGCGTTTACCAGTACGCAAGTAAAACGGCACCCCTGCCCAACGCCAACTATCGATATGCGCTCGAATGGCAACGAAGGTTTCGGTTGAACTGGTTCCACCGTCGAGCTCATCGAGGTAACCAGGAACATCATTGCCATTGATTTGCCCAGCTATATACTGGCCACGCACAACGTTTTTATCGACCAAGTTTCCGGTAAGCGGGCGCAAAGCCTCAAGCACCTTAATTTTTTCTGCACGGATATTCTTCGCCGACATACTGTTGGGAGATTCCATGGCGATAAGGCACAGCAGTTGCAGCAGATGGTTTTGCACCATATCCCGCATAGCACCAGTTTCATCATAAAAACCCGCACGCCCTTCCAGGCCTACGGTTTCTGAAATACTGATCTGGATATGATCAATGGTTTTTGCATCCCAAAGATGCTCAAACAATACATTGCTAAAACGCAGTGCAAGAAGGTTTTGGACAGTTTCTTTACCCAGGTAGTGATCGATACGGAAGATACTATCTTCCGGGAAGTAACTGGCAATTTTACTGTTAATTTCATCAGAGGTTTGGGCGTTATAGCCCAGTGGCTTTTCCACTACGACTCTGGAATTTCCAGTAATAAGGCCTTTTACTGAGAGGTTTTCACAACAGGGACCAAATACCGCAGGCGGTATTGCCAAATAGAAAATACGAACCCGCTCTGAGTCGGAACCGAGAATTTCTGCCAGGTGATCCCACTGGCTATCCGGTACGGCGATATCCAGTGCGATCGGACAAAGTAATTGGCTAAATTGGTCCCAGCTCGAAGCACTGTACTCACCCTCACGGAGATATTTTTGCAGTGCCTGGTGGGCTGTATCGATATATTGATCAACATCTGACTGGCGGCGACACACCGGAAGGATGCGACAGCCCTCAACCAAGCTGCCCTCTCTAAATGCTCGGTAAAGTGCCGGTAGTAACTTGCGCAGTGCAAGGTCTCCGCCTCCACCAAATAACACCATATCAAAAGGGTTAATCATAAATTTTGCTCTGAGATCGTTCTTGTCTCGGAGCCTGTTTGGCTCCGTAATAATCAATAAAGAATACTTGCACCGGTCTCTGCACCACTGGCAAGCCCGCGCATATTAGCGAATAGTTCACGGCCGGTACCACGGGCACTTTCAGACAGGTCACACTGGGCCGGCTGGCGGGCATTAAATTCAGCTTCATCTACCAGTACGCGTAAAACACCAGCCTCCGAGTCGAGTTCAATCATGTCACCCTCTTGCACCTTGGCAATTGCACCGCCCTCTACGGCTTCCGGTGACATATGAATGGCCGCTGGGACTTTCCCGGAAGCGCCGGACATACGCCCATCGGTGACTAATGCCACTTTAAAGCCACGATCCTGCAGCACCCCCAACGTCGGTGTCAGCTTGTGCAGTTCCGGCATACCATTGGCGCGAGGCCCCTGGAATCTCACTACAGCGACAAAGTCGCGCTCTAACTCACCAGCTTTGAATCGCTTGAGCAGGTCGTCCTGGTTATCCAGGACAATGGCAGGCGCCTTCACCTTGAGATGCTCAGATTTAACCGCAGAGACTTTGATTACACTGCGCCCAAGGTTTCCTTCGAGCAACTGCAAACCACCATGCTGGGAGAAAGGGTCAGTGGCTGGACGAATGACCGTCGTATCACCGCTCTCTTCTGGAGTAGGTTTCCAAACCACACCGCCGCCAGCATCACTGTTGAGGAAGGGGTCTTCACAGTAGGGTTCAAGACCGGAATTACCGAGTACTGTGTGAACATCATCGTGTAAAAGGCCTGCGGAGCGGAGTTCGCGAATCAGGAACTGCATACCGCCGGCTGCGGCAAAGTGGTTAATATCCGCAGTGCCGTTCGGGTAGACATGACAAAGCAGCGGCACCACTTCAGAGAGGTCTGCCATATCCTGCCAAGTCAACTGAATACCTGCTGCACGCGCCATCGCAATAAGGTGCAATGTGTGGTTTGTGGATCCGCCGGTAGCGAGCAGTCCCACCACTCCGTTGACGAATGCTTTTTCGGTGAGAATTTTAGCTACCGAAGTGTGCCGGCTCGGTTCAGTAATTTTTACCAATTGCGCCACGGCAGCTTCATTTAATGCCGAGCGCAATTCGGTACCGGGGTTTACGAAGGAACTGCCGGGCAATTGCAGTCCCATAATTTCTACCAACATCTGGTTACTGTTGGCAGTGCCGTAAAAGGTGCAGGTGCCGGCACTGTGGTAGGAAGCACTCTCGGCTTCCAATAGTTCAGAGCGCCCTACTTTACCTTCAGCATAGAGCTGGCGAACCCGGACTTTTTCCGCATTGGACAGGCCTGTGGGCATTGGACCCGCAGGTACAAAAATTGAAGGCAAGTGGCCAAAAGAGAGAGCACCAATAACCAGGCCGGGGACAATTTTGTCGCAGATACCCAGGAATATGGCTCCTTCGAAAACATCATGCGAAAGCGCGATTGCTGTGGACATGGCAATCACATCTCGCGAAAACAGGCTGAGTTCCATCCCTGCACGCCCTTGAGTCACCCCATCGCACATTGCCGGTACGCCACCGGCAACCTGGGCCGTTGCGCCATTGCGCGCAGCTGCCTCTTTCAATTGAGCAGGGTAGGCACCATAAGGCTGATGAGCGGACAACATATCGTTGTAGGCGTTGACGATACCCAGGTTCGGCCCCCGCCCCGAGGCGATCAACTGCTTATCACCTTCCGGAGATGCGGCTATTGCGTGGGCCAAGTTTCCGCAAGACACATGTGCCGCTGCCCGCCCTTCAATATGCGCTTTCTCAACCTGCGCCAGATACTCTGCACGAGTTTCTTCGCTGCGCTTAATGATGCGTTCGGTAACGGTCTGAAGCTTGCTGTGAACCATGACTATTCCGTAATAACTCTGTTGAGGTGGTCTCTAGTTACAAAAACCACCAGGGTCACATTTCAGTGGCATCAGCCACCTGTGATTATCTTTCCGTGGAGCGCCTTTCGGCGGAATGGCTCCCGCTGCAACCCTACGGTTGTAGTGCCATCAATGTCCTATTGCCCAATCGTAAACCTGAAGCAGGAGGAACAAAGTTGCTTTTATCAGATCGCTGGAAACCCAATCATTCCAGCGGACAACCTTTCAGCCCACGGCAAGACTGCTTATGGAGACTCATGGGAAATCCTGTTATCGGGTAGAAATCTCACTTCCGAGCCTCTTCCCGCTCTTAGAGCTGAATGTTAGTGATCCAACAATGCCGGAACCTCCTCCCCACTGAGGTGGTAGAGACTTTGGACACCCGGCTTGAGTAATTCACCCAATCTGTAGCCACTCAATCTTATTGATGCGCATTATGTAGTAAAACTACAAAAACTTTCAAGAGGCTTCAAATAGTGATTGAAGATGTTAACCAAGGGAGACAGGCATATAGGCAGTATTTGGCATAAAAGCCATCATTTTCTTTAATACTGGGAAGCTTAATGCCTTCATTCAGTCACAAAGTGACAGATTGGCCTTACTTAGGTGTAGAATTTTTACAGACAAATGATAAGGTCTAGGAATCTCAAAGAATTGGGATAAAAAACTACAAATTACCCACAAATTAAGAAAGGAGGCGCACCCCATAAGCTAATTGCAGACTCATAACTGTTAAAATCCCACCTTCCAGCAATACTTACTTGTCGATGCCAGCAAGGCCAAGGCTCAGATAGAACTAGTTGATGCATGAAAGTCACAATTAACGATGTTGCCGAGCGCGCCGGCGTATCTATCAAAACAGTGTCCAGGGTGATCAATAATGAGCCCTCTGTACGCGCAGCCACTCGGCAAAAAGTGCTCGACGCAGTCAAAAGCCTGAACTACACACCCAGTCTGGCAGCGCGGAATCTGGCGGGGACACACTCCTATTCCATCGCATTTATTTATGACAACCCTAATGCCCACTACGTTATCGATATGCAAAACGGCATATTGGAGGCCTGCAGAGCAAAAGGGTATGAGCTACTTATCCACCCTTGCAATTCGAAATCTCCAGTTATCCACAGCGACTTAAATAAACTGGTCGAGCACGGCAAAGTAGCCGGATTGGTCCTAACCCCCCCTTTTTCAGAGTCACCTTCTTTTATCGATACGCTCCAATCCATGAATGTGGAATTTGTGCGAATTATTTCCTCCACCAATACAGAGAAAGCAAAGGGAAAGTCTATACAGATTGACGACCGCCAGGCCGCCTACAATATTACCCAGCACCTACTTTCACTCGGGCACAAGCGTATCGCTTATTTAAGCGGAGGCGAGGAGCACCTTTCCACATTGGGGCGCCAAAATGGATACAGCCAGGCACTCGAAGATGCAGGAATAGCAGTAGACCGACATTTGATTGTTGAAGGGAAATATTCATTTGAATCGGGCGAGATCAATGCGAGAAAGATCCTCGACAGCGACAAACCTCCCTCAGCAATATTTGCCGCTAATGACGAAATCGCAGCGGGCGCTCTATTTGCCGCCCGTATGTTAAAGATTGATGTTCCCGGGCAAGTCTCTATCGCAGGATTTGAAGACAGCCCATTTTCTCGACAAACCTGGCCCAAACTTACAACCGCACACCAACCCAACCAGGAAATCGCCCGTTCGGCAGCAGAATTACTGCTTGAGAAAATTCAGTGTAAAAGTTCAAAAGAACTCAATGGTTCCGGGAAAGAGGGTGAAACATACCGTAGCTTCACCCCCGAGTTAATTATTCGACAATCCACAGGCCCCGCGCCCACATAACCCCTTCAGCTTAAGAGAGATCTGGAAAGTTAATTTCGTCGATAAATTTCACGCCCCAGGCTCCAGGTCCTATTCACTTGCAGATCCTCACCTAATAAAACCAAATCCGCTCGGGCCCCTTCAGTAATTACACCTGCTCCCAGACCAAGGAACTGCGCCGGATACAAACTTGCCATGCGCAGCGCTTCCGGCAACTCAATCCCACACCAGTCACGGATATTTTTAACCGCGCCGATCATATCCAAGTGAGAACCCGCTAATTCTCCGGTGCTGGAGGTCAGTTTACCCCCGTCTCGTGTAACCACTCGATCAAATAGGGGAAAACTGGTGGCATCACTGCCCACTAGCGACATTGCATCGGTTACCAGTAACAACTTACCGCGAGGTTTTGCTTTCAAAGCTAACGCCATAGCGCCGGTACTGACGTGGTGGCCATCGGCAATTAATCCACACCAGGCATCATCCCGGATCAGGGCTGCCCCCACCATACCCGGCTCACGCGAATGAAGCGGGGACATTGCATTGTATAAGTGGGTAAATCCTGTCGCTCCAGCATCCAACGCAGCTTCAACAACTTCAGCACTCGCATTCGAATGGCCGAGACAAACATGAACTCCCAGGGAAACCAACTTTCGGATATCGGATACCGATACACAATCTGGCGCCAGAGTGACCAAGCGGATTCCCAGGTCTTCCCGGGCGTAGAGGGAAAGCTCCTCATGACTCAAAGAGCGGATAAACCCTCCTTCATGGGTACCCTTTTTGGCCTCACTTAAATGCGGCCCCTCAAAATGTACTCCAATCACACCCGGAACACCGCTGGACAAGGCCCCACTTACCGCATCGGCTGCCCGCTGCATCACTGCAAAGCTATCCGTAATCAAGGTGGGCAGGAAAGCACTGGTACCAAACTGACTATGGGCTTCGCTTATTTGCTGAAGCGCATTAACTGAGGGCTCCTGATTAAACAGTACACCACCACCACCATTGACCTGGATATCAATAAAGCCCGGCACCAACAAACCCGGTAAGCGCTCAGCATCGGAACTCACTCCCCCACCCACTGCGGAAATCAGTCCGCTATCTCCAATGGTGATAGCAACATCTGCAAGTATGCGCTCGCCATCAAATAGCTTTTCAGCAATCAGGATAACCCCCACTTCCCCCTCCCAAATATTATTTTCTGTTTTATTCAGACTGTCTGAGTAACTTTCTTTAAACCCGCCGGCTCATCGGGATTAATCCCCCGACTTACCGCCACGTGGGCCACATCGATATAAAAACGCTGCAACAGCGCCAGTGGAGCCACCCTCGGGTGAACCCCCTTACTCGGCACATGCAAATTAATCAGAGCCGCCCCACGCCGTCGAATTTCATCGATCTGCTGGCTGTGTGTGGGGAATGACTCATCCTCGATTGGAACATTCACCACTGTCAATTTCCCTTCCACCAGCGTAACGGGGCCATGCAAGAATTCCGCACTGGAATAGGACTCCGCATGGATATTGCAGACTTCTTTTAACTTCAGCGCCAGTTCCCGGGTAATCCCATAACCGGGACCCCGCCCCAAAACTACCAGATTTTGTACCGAGGCCAGGTTTTCCGGGCGCAATTGAATTTCTGCCCGCACCGCAGATCTCAAAGTTTCCGGCAACTTTTCCAGAGCACTACAAAGAGCGGGGTCCTGCGTCCAATTGGCGACCATCTGCAGTATCGCAGATAGGGTCGCCAGATAACTTTTCGTAGCTGCAACCGCTTTTTCCGGGCCAGCCTTTAGGGGAATTACCAAGTCAACCACATCTTTAATCGGCGCATCTTCATCGTTAAGCAAAGCGACTGTATAAGCCCCCTGCTCTCTCGCCATGCGGGCCTGGGTCAGAATATCTGGGCTTCTCCCAGACTGGGAAATGACGATAACCAGGGCCTCATCGAGCTTTAATTTGCGACCATAAACACTGGAGACCGACGGTGCGGCAGCAAAAGTAGGGGTACCAGTTTCAATCTCTATCAGATACTTGGCAAAGACGCCCGCATGATCAGAAGAACCCCTCCCCACAATCATCACAAAACGAGGAGGCTTCTGGCGCAGCCGCTCTCCCAGATGGGACATTATATTGGCATTGGAATGCAGCTGTTCAGCAATCCTATCCGGCGCCTCACGAGCCTCAGCCTCCATGACCGTGGTAACCATAATACTTCCTACCTGACTCACTCAAAATATGAACCCAGTTCTCACATTAATACCGAGCTCCATCAATCAGTCTATGCCCAGCAGTACTTCACCTCGGTTAATTGACGCCATTAATCGTCCTGCTTTGTTTTCAAACGCCCACTAGCTCGCCAACCCGAGACCCCATTACTGTCACAACAAAACTGGAATTGGGTATACCTTTTTAATCTATGCTTAAGGCACCCCTATCAGTTGCTGTCGATCATATCTACAGGAAGGATCAATGCCCCAAACCCCGGGCAGTTACACCACACAAAAATGGCGTTTAATCATTCTCCTTGTAGTTGCGAGCTTACTGAGCAGCTGCTCCAGCATACAATTCGCCTATAACAACATTGATTATTGGATACGCTGGAAGCTTCGTGACTATGTCGACTTAAATTCCCAGCAAGAGCTGGAGTTTCAAGGGGCTCTAAACAGCTTCTTTCACTGGCACCGCCAAACACAGCTACCAAAATATGCCGATTTCCTGAGCCAACTGGCAGATAAAGTAGATCAAGGTCAACTTGAGAATCCTCAGCTGGCTCCGGTTGAAAAAGAGGTGTACCACTTCATCGAAAGCGCCAGTAACAACGCCTTCAACTTAATGCTTCCTATTGTGGCGCAGTTAACGCCACAACAGATTGATCGCCTGCAACACAACTTGGCCAAAAAGCAGCAGAAAACACTGGAAAAATGGCAGCGCTCGCCGTGGAAAATACAACGACACCGCGATCGGCAAATTCGCCGGGAGAGCAGGCGATGGCTGGGAAGTTTAACCGAGCAACAAAAGCAGCTGATCGCAGCCTGGGTAAAGCAGGTAGAGTACAACCCTGTATTACGTAACGAACAACATATGATTTGGCAGCAACATGCCATTGAGCTTCTCCGACAGAAGCCTGATGGATACCAACAACAGTTGCGCGGTCTGCTGGAAAACCCAGACCAACTTTGGTCCGACGAATATCGCAAGGCGCAAGAGCAGCGCAAAATCCAAGCTCGCGAACTGGGAGAACAAATTCTGTCCAGTACCAGCCCCACACAACGTCGTCACCTAAGCAAAACTCTGCGCGACTATGCCCAGGACTTCCACTCTCTATCCAGCCAATAATCAGACGCCCAGATCCCAACACCACCGCCAAGCTAATGAACGACATGAGAGCTCAAAAAGCTAGCGTATCCAGGATAAATTCCACGCAATAGATTCAAGAGAAACTAATAATCATGTGTGATTTCCTGCTGACGAAAGCAACCTAAGGCTGATAAGCTCGCCAACTCACATTACCAGCCAGGGGAATTCAAGTGCATATCGAATCCGCCACACAGGAACAATTGATCGAGTGGGAAAAAGAATTAAGCGCTCACTACAACAAGATCTGTCAACACGAGTTAAGCCTGGATATCACACGTGGAAAGCCCTCGGCGGAGCAATTAAAACTTTCCGATAAACTTGATGGAATTCTCTCCGGTGACTATCGAGCGGCAGACGGTACCGACACTCGCAACTACGGTGGCCTAATCGGTCTGACCTGCGCAAGGGAGCTGGGAGCCGAAATGCTTCAAGTGCCGGTCAGCGAAGTGATTGCCGGAGGCAACAGCTCTCTCACACTGATGTATCACGCCCTAGTCACCGGTTACCTGTTCGGCTTTGCGGGCACTACCCCCTGGCGCGAATTAAAAGCTCCCAAATTTCTCTGCCCTGTTCCCGGCTATGACCGCCATTTTACGATCTGTGAGCAGCTGGGTATCGAGATGATTAACGTGCCCATGGGAGAGCAGGGGCCCGACATGGAGCTTGTGGAAAAGCTCGTGCGTGAAGACGCAGAGATTGTTGGTATCTGGTGTGTGCCCAAGTTTTCAAATCCAACAGGAGCCACTTACAGCAAGGAAACTGTAGAAAGATTGGCGCAGCTGGGACAATTTGCCGGCGCCGGCTTCCGGATATTTTGGGACAATGCCTATTCGGTGCACGACATTGGCAACTATGTAAATCTGCCAAATATTCGCACAGCAACCCTGGAAAATGATACTGCAGACTCCGTAATACAGTTTGCCTCAACTTCAAAAGTCACCCACGCTGGCGCAGGCGTTGCGTTTGTGAGCGCCAGCCAGGTAAATCTCGATTCCCTCAAAGGCCAAATGCAGGCAATGACCATTGGTCCTGACAAAGTCAACCAATTGCGTCACTCGAGATTTTTTACCGAATACACCAGCCTGACAGAACACATGCATAAACATGCAGATATTCTTCGCCCGAAGTTCGAGTGTGTTCTGGAGCATTTACATAATGCCCTCACCGATGCAGATATGGGTACTTGGGAAAAACCTGAAGGAGGTTATTTTGTTTCCTTTAATACCCTTCCCGGTTGCGCAAAAGCAGTGGTTAAAATGGCTGCGGATGCCGGAGTAAAATTAACACCTGCCGGCGCTACCTTCCCTTATGGCAAGGACCCTGAGGACAGCAATATTCGTATTGCACCCAGTTTCCCACCGCTGGAAGAACTGGATACCGCAATGTCTGTTTTCGTCCTCTGTGTCAAACTGGTGAGCCTACGTAAAAAGCTTGGCAAAATTTAACCATCCAAAATGCCAGGTGAGATTTCCTGAATCTTAAAAAAAGGCAGCTTTACGCTGCCTTTTTCATAAAGAGTCACTTCTAAGTCAGCTGGATAAATAACGTTTAGCAAACTTCTCGTCCACTTTTGATAAATCAACAACGACCAGCCCATCCACAGCATCGCAAAAATCCGGGTCAATATTAAAGGCGTGGAAACTGGTCCCTCCCGTTTTAGTAACAGAGGCATACTTTTTAAATAGGGGAGGTAGCATAACGCCCTCCTCACGCAAAATATGCTTCAATTGACGCATATCTGACACCGAATCCCCAAGTAATTCAGGCAGTTCAGATTGTGCTTCCGGAAATGGCAGTCGAGCATCCCCCAAGGAGTTTTCAGGAGCAAAATAATGGGAAAAATAGCGCACAATAACGGACTTCGCTCTCACGGAAAATGTACCGGGCATAGACACTGGGCCAAATAGGTAGCGTACCTTATTGCGCAATACCCACTGTCCAATAGCACACCAGAGCAGGTCTAACCCGCGCCCTCTCCAATATTCCGGCAGTAGGAAGCTACGCCCTAGCTCTGCAGAATCTGGCAGGCACTGCCGAGGAGGCTGCGGGTAATTAAAAAGCGTACTGCTGTATATCTGATCATCCGAGAGCGCCTCGGTCGCTGCTATGCGGTAAGCTCCTGCAATCTGTCGATTTTCTGCATCCCACAACAATAGATGGTCGTAATGAGCATCAAACGCATCCCAATCCCGGCTCTGCCCGGTCCCTTCCCCCACTGATCGAAAGGCAATCTCCCTCACTCTGGCCAATTCCCGCATGACGGGGCAATCTGCTTTCTGCCGATATAAACGCACAGAAAAATTACCCAGTTCAGAGAGTGATACACAGGACTCAACCACTCGCGCTACATCGGCTTTTGGTTCAGCTTCAACAATTAATTCCGGTCCCAGAGGGGCCGGCGAACGATGTAATTGGTAGACATGTTTACGCCACAAGGCAGCCTTGGCGCGGGGTGTTAGCGGCCAGCTACGAAAGTGTTCCGCTTCCAGGGGACGTCCTATTCGAATATCAATACTGCGGCTGGCCTGTTTAAACATCTCCCTAATCAACCATAAAGTCGAGAGAGGCTTGTTCAACATGGAGAGGCCATAGAACCACCAGGAATTTCTCCCTAAAACCTGCACTGGCAATATCGGCGCATTGGTTTTTTCCGCAAAACGGGCAAAGCCTGAATTCCAGCGTCCATCCCGAACCCCATGGGGGGTGAGCCTGGATACTTCTCCCGCCGGGAAAATAATAATCGCTCCCCCTTCACCTAAATGGCTATAGATACCTTCGATATCGGCTCGACGGGTACGCCCATTAAAGTTATCTACAGGCAATAAACAGGGGCGCAGGGATTTTATGTTCCATAATAATTGGCTCGCAACAGCTCGAACATCTTTCCGTACCCGCGCCACCATATCGATCAGAGCGAGACCATCCAGGCTTCCTAGGGGGTGATTAGACACAATCACTAGCGGCCCACTAGTGGGAACCCGAGCCAACTCTGATGGATTTAATTCGTAGCGAAAATTCAAGTCATCGAATACCTGGCGAATAAAATCCAGGCCGCCAAGGTGGGGGTAACTGCTGGTAAATTCCTGTAGCTGCTCCTCACAACAGATTTTCTTTACTGTGGCAGAAACCAATTTTCGCGTGGTTTTTTGTGGTGCCGCGCTGTACCAGGCGTTTTTCTGCAAAAGAGTCTCAAGATGAATCATGCCGCAACCACCTCTGTCATTATGCTGGCAATTTTTGGAGTCCGATACCAATGTAAAAGATCTAAATTGCCATCTTGTTGTTCTACAACCGCACTCATAGAGTCGACCCAATCACCACAATTCGCATAGGTCACAGCATCCCCACACACTGTTTTATTTCTAAGGGCAGGCCTGTGGATATGGCCACAAATAACACCATCAAATCCACGCGATATCGCTTCACGGGAGGCGACATCCTCAAAATCACTCATCATTTGTCGAGCGGCACCCACACGATTTTTTATCTGGCTGGCCAGCGACCACCAGGGCTTGTTAAATCGATTGCGCCAATAATTGATCCAGCGATTAAAGCGCAGCATCAGGTAATAACTGCGATCGCCGATATGGTAACTGATTGGATTTATTTTAATTCGGTGTTCAAACTGATCGCCGTGGGTTACCCAAAAACGACGCCCATTGGAAGCGGTGTGGATATAGTCTTTTTCAATTCGGATATTGCCGAGCCGCTTTCCGGCCCAGCTGCGCATTGGAGCGTCGTGATTTCCAGGAATATAAATGACTTCAGGCGTCAGGCTACTTAATTCGGAAAGCATTTCCAGTAGCAGCGAAGAGGCCTGGCACCATGTACCCCGTCCTTGAGCGAGTGCCTGCATATCAAAAATATCCCCAACCAGATAGACCGTATCGGCGCGATTCTGAGCCAGAAAATCTGCAAGTCGATGGGGCTCACTGTCTCTGCTGCCCAAATGGACATCGGAAATCCACAGTGCGCGATAGCGATTGCTCATAGCAAAGTTCCAGTCTGTACCAGTTATCAGCCCATAAAAATCAGGGCAGATACGCGGCAAAAATATAGGTCGTCGCTTGAGCTAACTTGAGAAAAATCGATAAATCCGTATTTGCTCTCTTGCTAGCAAATTGAGATCAACTAAATACAGAACGTCGTTGATCGTCAGCGCAACCACTTTGCAGCGATTTGATGACAGTCAGGAGGATTTTTATTGAAGCTTATATTGCAGAGGAAAAAAAGGTGCAGCGGATGATTTTGGCGCTAAAAACCGGGCATAGAGCCCGGCCTGATTCAGAGTAAAAATAAAGCTTACTCTGTGTCCTGGGGATGACGGATAGGCGGGGCAAAAGGAAACTTGGCAACTTTGTCACCCTTTACTTCAACAATCTTGCCGGTGCCCTCTTTTTCCACTTCATCAATACGTACGATGCTGTGCATCGGAATATAGGAACGGGTTACCGAAGCAAATTCGGTTTTCAGCTTTTCCTCACTGGGATCGACCACAAGCTGAGCCTTTTCCCCAAATACAAACTCCTCCACCTCGATAAAGCCGTACATATCACTTTGATAAATGGCCCGAGCGTAGAGTTCGTACACTTGGTTTTGGTTGTGGAAAATAACTTTATAAATCGGGTTGGCCATAAGTCTCTCAGGATGGGGATGACCCCGAAGCTCAAATTGATCAAAGAACGGGCAAAGCCCGAAAAAGCGCGCAAGAATAGCACAGGTTCGCAACAGCTAATATAGCCATCTATGCAGTGCCGGGTCGTATCGCTATAATGCCCCACCCTAATTGTTGACCAGTTTTTAACCAGGCGCGATATGTCCGAAACATCGGTGAAAAAGCTATATATTAAGACCCACGGCTGCCAAATGAATGAGTACGATTCCGCGAGGATGCGCGATCTGCTCGGCGAGTCCCACGACATGGTACCTACCGACGATCCCGACGAGGCGGATGTACTATTGGTCAACACCTGTTCTATCCGCGAGAAAGCCCAGGAAAAGCTGTTCCACCAGCTGGGCCGTTGGAAGCACCTGAAGGAAAAAAATCCCGACCTGGTGATTGGTGTTGGCGGCTGTGTAGCCAGTCAGGAAGGCGAGGCGATTGCCAAGCGCGCGCCCCATGTAGACTTGATCTTTGGCCCCCAGACCCTGCATCGCCTACCGGAGATGATGGAGACCAAGGAGCAAAAAAGCGGCGCAGTTATCGTCGATGTGAGCTTCCCGGAGATCGAGAAGTTTGATCGCCTGCCCCAGCCAGAGGCCGACGGCGCCACCGCATTTGTCTCTATTATGGAAGGCTGCTCCAAGTACTGTACTTTCTGCGTGGTTCCCTACACCCGTGGCGAAGAAGTCAGCCGCCCTGTGGCCGATGTACTCGAAGAGATCGCCCACCTGGCAGACCAAGGTGTCCGCGAAGTGAACCTGCTTGGGCAAAACGTAAACGCCTACCGCGCTACAGGAGAAGATGGCCACGAAGTGGATTTCGCCGAGCTGATCACTTATGTGGCAGCGATCGATGGCATCGACCGTATCCGCTATACCACCTCTCACCCGGTAGAGTTCTCCGATGCGCTGATCGATGTCTACGGACAGGTTCCAGAACTGGTTAGTCACCTTCACTTGCCCGTACAGAGTGGCTCCGACCGCATTCTGATGGCAATGAAACGCGGCCACACCGCCCTGGAGTACAAATCCAAGATCCGCCGCTTGAAGAAAATTCGCCCGGATATCTGCCTGTCTTCAGACTTTATTATCGGCTTCCCCGGCGAAACTGACAGGGACTTCGAGGCGACCATGAACCTGATCCAGGACGTGGGCTTCGATATCTCCTTCAGCTTTATATACTCCCCTCGCCCAGGTACTCCGGCTGCCGACCTGGCCGATGACACCCCTGAAGAGGTGAAAAAGCAGCGCCTACAGCTGCTGCAAGCGCGGATTAACCAGCAGGCGGCAGCTATTGCACGCCGCATGGTTGGCAACACCGAGCGTGTACTGGTAACCGGTGTTTCCAAAAAGGACCCCGGACAGCTGCAAGGCCGCACCGAGAACAACCGGGTAGTCAACTTCCGCGCGGACGATCTCGCCCTGATCGGCAAATTTGCCGATGTTGTGATTGAAGAGGCCCTGCCAAACTCCCTGCGCGGTACTTTAGTCACATCTGAGCTGGAAGAAGACCTGTTCTAAGACTTTGTGATTACCTCAAATAGCGGCAAGATGTACTTCAAAAGCACATCCTGCCGCCAAATTAGGCTCAACTTACCCCCCAAATTACGCCCCGTAATTAAAATCAGGTAAAGTTAGAACCTATTTGTAGGAATCACCTCTTTCCCCTTTAGGGAAAATGGGTATACCCTAGCAATATAACCCCTGGATTAAAGGTGCCGGAAACCAATTTGGAAACACAAACCCTCGCTCACAGCATCACTCTCGAGCCCAACGACGCACGCCGTCTCGCCAATCTCTGTGGTCAGTTCGACCAACACCTACGCCAAATAGAACAGCGCCTGGATATCGAAATTCGAAATCGCGGCAACCAGTTTTCATTTTTCGGCGACGCCAAATCGGCGCGTGCCGCTGGCGAACTACTCAGTAGGCTCTACAAGGAAACCGGTACCAAGGACTATCTCACTCCAGATGAGATTCACCTGGCTCTACAACAAGCGGGGGTTGAAGAACTCACCGGCCAAGATGGTAGCGGTGATTCCAGCGAAGCTGACCAAGTAGTACTGATTCGCACTAAGAAGTGCTCGGTACGCCCCAGAGGGCTTAATCAGCGTAAATACGTTCGCGCTGTGCAGACCAATGATATCAATTTCGGTATCGGACCCGCCGGTACCGGTAAAACCTACCTGGCGGTAGCCTGTGCTGTGGAGTCTCTGCTCAAGGATGAAGTTGAGCGAATCCTCCTGGTCCGCCCCGCCGTTGAAGCCGGCGAGAAATTGGGCTTCCTGCCCGGTGATTTGAGCCAAAAAGTAGACCCTTACCTCCGTCCGCTCTACGACGCCCTCTACGAAATGCTCGGTTTTGAGACTGTTGGCAAGCTGATCGAGCGCAACGTTATCGAAGTTGCTCCCCTTGCCTATATGCGCGGGCGCACCCTGAACAACGCCTTTGTTATTCTCGATGAGAGCCAAAATACCACCCGCGAGCAGATGAAAATGTTCCTCACTCGGATTGGCTTTGGCTCCACCGCCGTTATTACCGGTGACCCCAGCCAGGTCGACCTGCCCCGTGGCCAGGCTTCCGGTTTGCGCCATGCTGTTGGAGTACTGGAGCGGGTTAACGGAATTAGCTTTACCCACTTTGGAGCCAAGGATGTGGTTCGCCACCCCCTCGTGCAGCGCATTGTGGAGGCCTACGATATTCATGAAGCCGAGCTGGAAATGGCCTCGGCAGATCGAATCTCCAATAAAGCCGATGAGAATGCCGCTTAGAGTCCGCACTTGAGTTATGACTGATTTAACACTCGATGTGCAGCGGGTCAGCCGCTGCCACGACATCCCTTCCGATGAAGCTATCAGCAACTGGGTATCCAAGGCTTTGACCGGCCACCGCAACGATGCGGAACTGTCGGTGCGAATCGTGGACGAAAGTGAGAGCCAGGAACTTAATCACCAGTACCGGGGCAAGGATAAACCCACTAATGTTTTATCCTTCCCTACCGATTTTCCTGCGGAGCTGGATCTCCCTATGCTTGGAGATCTTGTGATCTGTGCCCCAGTAGTTGAATTGGAAGCGGAGCAACAGAGCAAATCACTATCGGCGCACTGGGCACATATGGTGGTCCATGGCACACTGCACCTTCTAGGTTATGACCATATCGAAGATGCAGATGCTCAGGTTATGGAAAGCCTGGAAACGAAGTTGCTCGCCAACCTCGGCATTGCAGACCCCTACGCCCCGCTGGATGAAGTGGGATGATAGCCGCTGTACCACCGAAGTAATGGCAAACTGCTACTGAACTTTATCTACAAACGAGAGAACCCCGGAGCATGGCCACTTCCATGACCACAGACGAGCCCCCAAGTAGTCACTCAGCGAGCAAATCCCGCGCGAGTGAAAAAAGTTGGCTGGAAAAGCTGTTCAGCGCCTTTTCAGCTGAACCCAAGTCGCGCGACGAACTATTGGACATCATTAAGGACGCCGCTGAAAATCAGCTGGTAGATGCTGAAGCGCTCTCTATTATCGAAGGCGCACTGGACGTTTCCAGCCAGCAAGTCCGTGAGATTATGATTCCACGCTCGCAAATGGTTGTGGTAGGCCTTCACGATAAGCCGGAAGAGTTCCTCCCCAAAATTATTGATTCGGGTCACTCCCGATTCCCTGTCGTCGGCGAAAGTGTCGATGATATTCGCGGGATATTGCTCGCCAAAGACCTGCTCCCTCTCCTGTTGAAAGGTTTCGACGGATTTCAGCTCGAAGACCTGATCCGCCCAGCCAATATTATTCCCGAGAGCAAGCGCCTCAATATCCTGCTGCGCGAGTTCCGTGAGAACCGCTACCATATGGCGGTCGTGATAGACGAGTACGGCGGTGTATCCGGTGTTGTGACTATCGAAGATATCCTTGAGGAAATTGTCGGTGAAATCGAAGACGAGACCGACGAGGAAGAAGCGGATAGCTATATCCGTAAAGTTGGGGAAAACGATTTTATCGTTAAAGCTCTGACTCCCATTGAAGAGTTCAATGAATTTTTCGAGAGCGCCTTTAGTGATGAAGAATTCGACACTGTCGGCGGTCTTATTATGCAGTCATTCGGCCATTTGCCGGGCCGTGACGAAGTCACCCGACTGGGTGACTTTATGTTCCGGGTACTCTATGCAGACAGCCGCCAGATACACCTTTTGCGGGTTGCCCATATGCGCAAACCGCCAGAAGAAGACAGCTGAGTACCGCCCATTACTGCAAGCCTTAACACACTGATACCCTGAGCGAACGGGGTATCCTGACAACAACTTTATGCGCAGATTATTTTCTCCTCTCGCCAGCGTTGTAGCTGGCGGGTTGATGACACTTTCATTTGCCCCATTTAACTATTGGGTATGTGGCCTGCTGTCCCTCACACTATTCGCCTGGATTCTGCTCTCTGCAGCCAAAGGGCAGGTGCTACCGGGCCACAAAAGCTTCTGGCTCGCCCTCTGCTATGGATTGGGCCTCTTCGCCTGCGGGGCTTCCTGGGTCTACGTTTCGATTACAAATTTTGGCAACTCATCGGTGCCATTAGGACTGGCCCTCACCGGAAGCTTTGTCGCTATTATGGCGCTGCTGTTAGCTGCGCCCTTCTACATTCTGGGCCGCTTCACAGATAATAAATTCAGCTTCGCCCTGGCTTTTGCCGCATTGTGGTTTATCAGTGAATGGCTGCGCAGCTGGGCCTTTACCGGTTTCCCCTGGCTCTTCGCCGGCTATGGCCATACAGAAACCTGGCTAGCGGGCTGGGCGCCGATTTTGAGTGTCTACGGCATAGGCCTGCTATTGGCATTTACCGGCGCAGTGCTGGCCCTGGTTGTCAGTGGCCGCCTATCCCCGCTCAAGCGACACAGCCATATCATTCTACTCACTGCGGCACTGGCCCCCTGGCCAATAGGAGCTGCCATCTCCCAAGTGGAGTGGACCTCCGCAAAAGGTCCTCTTATCAGCGTTGGGCTGGTGCAGGCTAATATTCCTCAGGAAAAGAAGTGGTTGCCAGAGTTTCGCGGGGAAACTATCAGTCGCTACCAGGAGGGTACTCGCGCCCTTAGCGATCAGGATGTAGACGTTATTATCTGGCCCGAAGCCGCCCTGCCCATGCTCTACGGGCAAGCCCCCAACCTTATGCAGGCGCTGCAACGCAATGCTGAGACTACCAACATCGATTTGATCACCGGTATTCTCTATGACACCCGGGGTTCGGCACAGGAGGGGCGGAGTATTCACAACTCCGCCGCTGTTTTTGGCCAGAGCCCCAGCGTGTATCACAAGCGCCACCTGGTCCCCTTTGGTGAGTATGTACCTCTGGAGGATTTTATTCGGGGCACTATCGAGTTTTTTAATCTCCCCACTTCCTTTATCCGCTCAGGCCCGGACGAACAATCACCGCTCAATGCTGCTGGTGCAAGCTGGGCGCCGCTTATCTGCTATGAGATTGTCTATCCCAGGCTGGTTGCCGACTCAGCACTGTCTTCCCAGGTTTTGCTGACCATTAGCAATGATGCATGGTTCGGGACCTCTATTGGCCCATTACAACATATGCAAATGGCGCAGATGCGCGCTTTGGAAACTGGTCGCTACCTGGTGAGAGGGACAAATACTGGTGTGACGGCAATTGTGGACCCCAAGGGGAAGGTTATTAAAAAACTCCCCCAATTCGAGCGCGCGAATATGACCGGGGATATCAGAGCGATGAGTGGCGCCACTCCGTTTATGCTAGCCGGCATCTCATTGGTATTTGCCTTGGCGCTTCCAATGCTGGCCCTGGCCCTGTTTTTACGCCGTAGGGTGGAACCCCAATCCAACTCCCCTCTCAGTGGCGAGCTACCCGATTAAAACAAGCCCTGTGGCCACTCCCTGCCGGGGTGGCCATCGGTAAGCTACCGCCACTGAATATCACTGCTATGCTCCATTCAATTTTCTAGCGAATATAAGGCAAGGTGATTCCCCATGCATTGCTTGATTAGCGGTGGCACCGGGCTTATAGGCAGACTCTTTTGTCGGCGCTGGCTGGAGCGAGGCAATACTATTACGGTATTAAGCCGACATCCGGACAGGGTTCGAAACTTGTGTGGCGAATCAGCCAAGGCCTGCCGCGATCCCGCAGAGGTAAACCAGCCCGTAGATGTTATTGTGAACCTTGCCGGAGCCCCCATCTCCCGTCGCTGGACAGAAAAATATCGCACTGAAATTCGCAGTTCACGCCTGGACACAACAGAGAAGCTGGTTCGCTGGACCCTGGGCCAAAGAGACAAGCCATCCTACTTCTTGTCCGGCTCCGCAATCGGCTATTACGGCAATCGCGGAGGGGAGTTACTGAAAGAAGACAGCGCTCCAGGAGGGGGCTTTGCCGCACAGCTGTGTCGGGACTGGGAGGCCGCCACGCTCCCGCTGCAGCACTCTGGCGTTAAGGTAGGCATTATCCGCACAGCTATCGTTCTCTCCATGCGCGGTGGCGCCCTTCCCCAAATGCTGCCACCATTTCGGCTCGGGCTTGGCGGCCCCATGGGCTCGGGCGAGCACTGGATGAGCTGGATTCACGAAGAAGACGAAGTCGGGCTGTTATTACACGCCATCGACAATCAACTTTGCCGTCCATTTAACGGAAGTGCACCGGAACCTGTAACCAACAACAGCTTTGCCCGGATCCTGGCCAAAGAGCTGCATCGCCCGGCGTTTTTACGCTTACCGGCCTGGGCTTTAAAGATAGCTTTTGGAGAGATGGCTGATGAATTACTGCTAGCCAGTGATAGGGTCGAGCCCTGTACAGCACTGGAAACCGGCTATACCTTCCAATTTCCAACTCTGGAGCAGGCCCTCTCAGACCTGCTCAAGGGTGACGGCGCTACCACTAAAGCCAGCGCCTGAACAAATGAATTTAAGCAGCGGCCATATCGCTTTCGAGTGCCTGGGCTAAGTAGCGTCGGCTAGATTCACTGGTCACCAGGTCGCCATGGCACTCCATTGGCGCAGACCCCACCCATTGGGCATGCCAGCGATACCAATGGGACTCCTCAGCTTTTGAACGCAGCTCGATAAACTCCACTTCGGCGGGAGCAAAACCGAACTCCCGAACAATCTGCCCGGCAAAGGTCTCAAAATTTTTACTGAGTTGGGCGCCGCTATCGCCACCGGCACACAGAAAAACCAGTGTGCGGCCATCTTGCTCAACCCGCTTGAAGCCAATCCAAACAGCCCGGTTTAACCGGTTATGCAACTGTATCGGAGAGAAAGAAAGTGGGATGCCCTTCATCATAAGGTTATCTCGATTATTGTTATGTTTCTTATCCACAGCCGCTACTCCATATAAAAAGGTAATCAATGGGTATGTCCTGTGGCGCCAGTCATCCTAAGCCCGGTACAACTAGCAATCAAGAGCTCTCAAACATTTGGGCTCGACGCCTGATCCCTCAAATCCTGTAGGCCTCTGAGATTACATTTATCAAAAAGTTCCTTATCCATCCTCAACATTTTCTGATGGACGGTAGCGAACTCCACCGATACCAGATCCGTGCCAGTATTTCCCGCCAGTAGACCTGGGTCCTCAGCAGGGAGACAGCATTGGGCAACCAACGCCCCACACCTGTCTGAGCGCGAGGCATCAATTCTCCGGCACTCCCAACCGGCAGGGGCTGTACCTCTAAGCCAGCGCGGGTAAAAATTTCCGCTGCCCGAGGCATATGCCACCAGTGAGTGGCCAAAAAAACCGACCTCACGTTAGCACTGTGCAAAATATCAGCACTATTTACTGCATTCTCTGCAGTAGTACGACTGCAATCTTCACGCCAAGTGACCGGAGTGGAAAACTCCTCCTCCAACAACGCAGCCATTAAATCAGACTCTGCCAGCCGCTCTCCGCTGTGAACCCGACCGCCAGATACCAGAATCGGTAACTCTTCTGGTGCTTGCTCGACAGCACCGGCAACTCTTTCGAGACTCGCCGCAGAGAGTCTCTCCCTATTCGAATACCTGTCGCGATAACGCCCTGCACCAAGGATCACAACAGCCTCAGGCCTTATATGGGGTTGATAAGGTACTTTTCCCAATCGATCCCCAAGCCAGGATGAGAATGCCGGGGTCGCCCCTAACCAAAGCACACAAAAGGAAATCACAGCCAAGGGTAGAGAGCATCTCTCAAGCAGGGACCCGGATGAAGAGAATCGCAAAAGGAATGCAACCAGCAGCCCCAACAATGGGGCTGCTGGAGGCATCAGAAGCGTGGCCGCCGCCGTATAGAGCCCATTCAATACTCGAGACCACCCTCAATCTGACGAAAGCATCCATAACCACACCGGTGGCAGGGAGTGATCTGGGTATTTGCCGGCGGCATAGCTCGGTATCCACAGCCCAAACACTGCAACTCCTCATCCGGCCCTACAAACTCGCCGGCCAAAGCCCAGGGCTTGCCCTCTTTAATGCATCGCATTAAGTTTGGCCAGGCGGTCTCTGTGGGGTCCGCCGCATCCAGCAGCCAATCACCGCTGCGCTCCTCCAGGGTCTTCAATTCCCCACCTAGTCCCCGGATATAGTCAGCAGCACGATGCAGGTCATCTTTCAGCCAAGCGCGCAAAAATGCCATCTTATTGGCGGTGAGATTCTCAACAGCCAGCTCACCTTCGACCAAATCTTCAAAGTCTTCGCGAAACTCATTAATCAGATCGTCCTTCGGCGGCAACTTTGGTTCCTTCGTCACGGTATCCCTCCTATAATCCCGCGTTTACGCATCGTAAAAGATGCACTGGGAGCGAAACTTGATCGCGATCAATCTTTACCGATTGACAAGCGTTCACATCCCCCAATAAACACTGAACAGTTTCCCGCAAATTTTGATCACAGAGTATAGGTCCCGAATCGATGGAAGAGCAGTACAACCCCTCCGCAGTCGAAGCTTCCGCCCAGGAATTCTGGGAGGCCGAGAAGAGCTTTGAAGTAAAGGAAGACGCCGGCAGGGAAAAGTTCTACTGCCTATCCATGTTCCCCTACCCCAGCGGCAAGCTACACATGGGGCATGTGCGCAATTACACCATTACCGATGTAATTACTCGCTATCAGCGCATGCAGGGCAAAAACGTGTTGCACCCGATGGGCTGGGATGCTTTCGGTCTGCCGGCAGAGAATGCGGCCATCCAGAACAAGACCGCTCCAGCCAAATGGACCTATGCCAATATCGAGTACATGAAAGGCCAGCTCAAGGCCCTGGGTTTTGGCTTTGACTGGTCCCGCGAACTGGCCACCTGCCAACCCTCCTACTACCGCTGGGAGCAGTGGTTCTTCACCCGCCTCTACGAAAAAGGCCTGGTCTACAAGAAAAACTCTGCGGTGAACTGGTGCCCCCACGACCAGACCGTACTGGCCAATGAGCAGGTCGAAGATGGCGCCTGCTGGCGCTGTGGCACCACCGTTGAGCGTCGCGAGCTGGCCCAGTGGTTTATCAAGATCACCGATTATGCGGAAGAGCTGCTCGAAGACCTGGACAAACTGCCCGAGTGGCCCGAGCAGGTGCGCACCATGCAGCGCAACTGGATCGGCAAGAGCCGGGGTGTAGAGTTGAGCTTTGCCCTGCCCAAGCCTATTGCGGGCATGGACCACTTCGATGTGTATACCACCCGCCCGGATACACTCATGGGCGTTACCTATGTTTCCCTCGCCGCCGAGCACCCTATCGCCCTGGAGCTTGCCGAGTCCAACCCCGAACTCAAAGCCTTTATCGCCGAGTGCAAAAAGCAGTCCCTGTCCGAAGCCGATATGGCCACGATGGACAAGAAAGGCATGGATACCGGGCTCAAGGCAATTCACCCCATCAGCGGTGAAGAAGTCTCCGTATGGGTGGCCAACTATGTTCTGATGGATTACGGCTCAGGCGCGGTGATGGCAGTACCGGCACACGACCAGCGCGATTGGGAGTTTGCACAAAAATACCAGCTGCCTGTTATCCAGGTTATCGAGGCTGCCGACGGCGAGTCTGTCGATTTGGAACAAGAGGCATATACAGAGAAAGGCAAACTGGTGAATTCTGGCAGTTTTGACGGCCTGGATTTTGATGGCGCCTTTACTGCGATCTCCGAAGCGCTGATTGCTGCAGGTAAGGGTCGGGTTAAGACCAACTATCGCCTGCGCGACTGGGGTGTCTCCCGCCAGCGCTACTGGGGTGCGCCCATCCCCATGTTCAACCTGGCCGACGGCGGAGAAATACCAGTACCCGCAGACAAGCTGCCGATCCTGTTGCCGGAAGATGTCGAGCTCGACGGCGTTCAATCACCTATTAAAGCCGACCCCGAATGGCGTAAAGACGAACTCAACGGCACTCCCGTAGAACGTGAAACCGATACCTTCGACACCTTTATGGAGTCCAGCTGGTACTACGCCCGTTATACCTGTCCCGATTTTGAAGAGGGCATGCTGGACCCGGACCGCGCCAACTACTGGCTGCCAGTGGACCAGTATGTCGGCGGTATTGAACATGCCATCTTGCACCTTCTCTACGCGCGCTTCTTCCACAAGCTGATGCGGGATGAGGGCCTGGTCAATAGCGATGAACCCTTCAAGCAGCTGCTGTGTCAGGGCATGGTGTTAGCCGAATCCTTCTACAAGGAAGAACACGGCCACAAGACCTGGATCAACCCCGCCGATGTGGACGTCGAGCGCGATGACAAGGGCAAGCCGACCAAAGCGATTGAGCGAGCCACCGGCGAAGAGATTATTGCCGGCGGCGTGGTAAAGATGTCCAAGTCCAAGAACAATGGCATAGACCCTCACGCTGCGGTTGAGGAGTACGGTGCCGATACCGTTCGCCTGTTCACCATGTTTGCCGCCCCTCCGGAGCAGACTCTGGAGTGGCACGATGCCGGTGTGGAAGGTGCCAGCCGCTTCCTGCGCAAACTCTGGAAGACCGTTCACGCCCATATTGCAGCGGGCTCCAGTGAAGCACAGATCGACCAGCAGTCCCTCAATGACAAGCAACAGCAGCTGCGCCGCAAGACCCACGAGACCATCCAAAAAGTGGGGGATGACTATGGCCGCCGCCAGACCTTTAATACCGCTATCGCAGCAGTAATGGAATTGCTCAATGAAGTCGGCAAGCTGGCAGATCGCAACAGTGATCAAGGACTGGCTGTAGAGAGAGAAGCCCTACAGACCGCCGTCTTGCTGTTGGCTCCGGTTACTCCTCATATCTGTCACCAACTGTGGCAGGTGCTGGGGAATACCAGTGCCCTAATCGATTCTCCTTGGCCAATGGCAGATGAAAAAGCACTGGTGCGCACCTCGATTACTTTGGTCGTCCAGGTCAATGGCAAGGTACGCGCAAAACTGGATGCGCCTGCTGATGCAGACAAAGAGAGCCTGGAAAAACTCGCCCTCGCCGATGAGAACGTTCAGAAATTTATCGGTGAAGCTACGGTGCGCAAAGTAATTGTCGTACCTGGCAAGCTGGTTAATATTGTCGCCAAGTAAAGACCCGCAATATGATGCCGGGAGTTTCACTCCCGGCTCACTTAAGTCAGCTCGCTGTAGCCGACAAGACCAAGGCAAGTAGTTTATGAAAACAATCGCAATTCGAGCCTTTATTTTTCTTCTCGCTATCACTATTGCCGGTTGCGGCTGGCATCTAAGAGGCGCCCCTAAGAATTTTCCTCCCGGTAGTACACTCTATATATCCACAGTAGACCCTCGCAGTGATATCGCAGATCAATTAACTCGACTGCTCAATAATGCGGGTGTGCCTATGGCGGAATCACCTGCAGAAGCTGACTATACACTCATCATTCACCAGGAAACCGAGAGAAAACTAACCGTAGCTGTAGACTCTGAAGGGCGAGCATCTGAATACGAATTAATTACCAGTGCAATCTATAGCGTACGCACAGCTTCAGGCCAAGTCCTCCTAAATAAAGCACAGGCAGATGTTTACCGCACCTTGGAGTGGGATGTCGATGAAATTGTCAGTAAAAGTGAAGAGGAAAATACCTTGCGCGCGGAGATGCAGCGGGAGCTTATTGGGCGCATTATCGATCGCTTACGACGTATCGATGTGAATGCTTCATTAGAAGAAAAGAGCTACTAGGTTAGTTTTATTAATGCGCGTTAACCCCCATCAATTATCGCAAAATCTAAAAAAGGGCCTATCGCCAATTTTTATTATCACTGGTGATGAGCCCTTAATAGTACAAGAGTGCTGCGATTTAGTCCGCTCAACAGCGAAAAAGCACGGTTTCACCGAGCGAGAACTTATTCACGCAGAGCATAATTTTGACTGGAACACGCTGGTTGCTTCAGCCGGAAATATGTCTCTTTTCGCAGAAAAAAAACTTGTCGAGCTGCGTTTACCCGGAGGTAAACCCGGGGATAAGGGCAGTAAAGCCCTGCAAGAGTTTGCTTCAATGGCGAGTGAAGATCTTTTGCTTTTACTGGTATTACCGAAACTTGATAAATCGCAACTCAACAGCAAATGGGTCAAAGTCCTAGAACAATCAGGAGTACTGGTTCAGGTATGGCCTGTGACGATTCAGGAAATGCCCCGCTGGATCAACCAGCGCCTTGCATCTGCAGGCCTCTCAGCCGAACCAGAAGCAGTACAAATCCTGGCAGAAAGAGTAGAGGGTAACTTGCTTGCCGCAAGCCAGGAGATAGAAAAACTTAAGCTTTCCAGCCCCCGGCAAGAAATCACCCGGGAAATGATGGAGCATAGTGTCACCAGCTCCGCCCGTTACAGTGTTTTTGACCTAATTGACACAGCACTCTCTGGCAACTCAGCCAAAGCAGTCAAAACACTCGACGGATTGAGGGTCGAAGGTATTGAACCACCCATTGTGCTTTGGGCAATAGCAAGAGAAATTCGCACTCTTCTCGACATTATGGAAAAACTGGATCAAGGCCAACCTCTAGCGAGATTGGTTCGGCTGCAAAAGCGACAGCCATTGGTCCAAGGAGCCCTACACAGACTTAATAAGAAGCAACTGGAAAGCTTATTAATTCGCGCTCGAGCTATAGATAGCTCTATTAAAGGTGGTAGTGGGCAGCAATCTCCATGGACAGGGCTATTAGAGCTGACTCTCAATTTTTGCGGGCAGAGAACCATTTAGTCAATCTGCTCTTAGATAAGGATTAGCTTCTACCTTTATATAAAAAAACCGCCCAATAGGGCGGTTTCTTCATACCTGAAACTCTTCAGAATCAGTTCTGAGTGATGGTGGCAACGTTGCTTGCACCAACCTGCTCAATGCTAGCCATATTATATGCACTGTTCTGGCTAACAGTGGCAACATTTTCATAGCCACCCTGTCCAACGTGAGCGGAATGCTCGTAGCCAGTTTGGGCCACAGTAATCAGGTTATCGCCGCCAAAGTCTTGGTGAACTTCTGCCAGGTTCAACTCACCCGCTTGATCAATATCTACGATATTTGCAACACCAGCACTGTAACCATAGGCGTAGTTGCTGTTGCCTGTCTGATCAATATTTGCCAGGTTAGCATCGCCATACTGACCAAAGTCAGCACTATTCATGTCACCGGTTTGTACAAGGTTAGCGGTATTGTCATTGCCAAATTGAGCCATAGCACCAAAGTTATTGGTCTCATTCTGGGTGATATTGGCAACGTTGTTAACACCGGATTGGTAACCGAAAGCAGCGTTAGCATCACCTTGCTGCAGGATAGTCGCAGTGTTGCTGAGGCCGGATTGAGACAGGTCGAGCAGGTTAATATCACCACTCTGCATCAGGTTTGCAGTGTTCTCAGCACCTGACTGAAAAACAGTACCTACGTTGAAGTCACCTACCTGACCACCAACAAAACCATCAAATGAGGAGTACCAGGTGCTGTTCCAAACACCATTGTTGTCTCCAACCTGGGTGCTGACGAAGTAGTTACCGTCACCTTCCTGTTGCAGAACGCCCATGTTGTCGCTGCCGTCTTGATACATGTCGGCATAGTTAAAGTTAGAGTTAGTATACTGATCCAAGTGGATCATATTTTCACTACCAAACTGCGCAGCGTAGGCACTATTGTAGGAACCGGTCCACTGGTGGATAGTTCCATTGTTACCTTCCCCATCCTGGTAGGTCAAAGCTTCACTGCCCATTTGGCTGGACTGACTGGTGTAAGCAGCATTGCGGTCACCGAGTTGGGTCTGATCAATGTAGTTATCATCAGCATAATCCTGAGCTGCAACAGCTACGTTATCATTACCCTCCTGCCACTGATAGGCAGCATTATTGTTAGCCTCATATACTTGGGATACATTTGCAGAGTTATTTTCGCCGAGCTGAACCTGATCACCGTAGTTATTATCGGCTACAGCCTGACCTGCGCCAGCAATCAAAGCAATAGCAGCAGCAAGTGTAATCTTTTTCATTTATCAATCTCCCTCAGAATAAAATTATAAATACAAGTAAAATAGTGCAATGCCTTAATCGTACTGCACCAGTTGCACCGCATGGTCGTCACCGAACTGCGCGACATAACCAAACAATCCATCACCATTTTGAATAATGTTTGCAGAATTTCCGTAACCAACCTGGCTAATTAAAGCCACATTATCTACGCCATTCTGTATCGCTGTAGCTTGGTTGTAGGCTCCTGACTGCGATATCGCAGCATAATTAGAATCGCCTGTTTGTTGCACCAACGCTGCATTGGAGCCACCCTCCTGGATCAGGACAGCCTGGTTGTAAAGACCAGACTGGGTAACTTCAGCAAGGTTGTAATCACCTACTTGTGAAACCTGGGCCAAGTTACCCGTAATTGAATCTTTTCTTAACAAAAGAAGATCCAGAGCACCCTGCCCCGCAGACAATTCATTGTGGTCATCTAAATCAGAAGCCCAGCACACCGAAAGCGGTAAAACCAGAAACAGAAATAAAATTGCCGTTACTCGTTTAGCTGTAGCAATCACCAACCACCTCTCCAATAAGAACGGTTAACAACTATAAGAAACAACATGGACACTATAGGTAAAAAAAAATATATCTTAAATCAGAAGAAAGATTACATTTAACCGGAAAGAATAAGAAGAACGTAAAACTTTTGTATTAAGGTGGTGATTTAAATCAAAATACACAAAAAATAAAACAGTTCAATTCCACCAAATTACACACACAAACATGAAAATACATAGATATAATTTAATAAAATTCCATTTCGCTAAATTACATATACATCTAAATGAACATGCCAATAAAATTTAATATCCGCTAAAGATTTATAATATTTTTACTGGTGTCGCAGAATATTCACTGAGGACAGACATAGGGTATTGGCTATTATCTTCCAATGCCCACAAATTAGCATTAACTCCCTGGGATATAAGATGAATTACCGCCGACTCTATCGCAGAAAGAACACATAATTGAGCTGGATCGTTCGTGGTCATCCCAGCCTCTATTTCAAGTAAGCGCTTATATTCCACAAAAGTGTAAACATCGCCTTGAACTTGCCTCGACAAGATTTTCTTGCTCGTTAAAACACTACTTAGAACTCGTCCACTTCGGACATCTACCGCACGCAGGTTTACAGTAACCTCATCTACACGATATTGTTCAGAAATACCGATACCGAAGTAACGTGCCCCCGCACCCCCTGTTTTGATGTTTGTATCGTAACCGACTATTCCACCCTCTAACATAATATTGGCTGACATAAGAGAAGGCAGATCGAATACAGGACTGGCAGGATTGTCCTGTTCTTTCAGTGCAGCTCTAATTATTTTTCTTTCGGTTAAGAGGTTTTGTAAACCCTCCCGCTCAAGAGTCACAAACCATCCAGATTCATTTAGAACCTGAACCAGCATAGCTGCAGCCCCTTGAGTCACTGCGGTCGAGAATGAGCTGGAGGGCGCTGGCCGATATTGTCCAGTTTGATCACTAAAACCGTACACTGCTGCAACTATTTTCCCTCTAGGAGCAGGCAAACTGACTAAGTCAGAATAGGTGCTCATTCTATCCGTCAAAGTTGCCTTTTGTTGTCCAGGGCCGAACAACGCCTCCTTAACAGAACTACACCCACTAATGCTAAAAATAATAATTAGAATAAATATTCTCGATAACATCGCACCACCCCACAAAACCTAAGCTTGCAAATATAATTTTATTAGTTGCTTGGATTAAGACCTACAACTACAATTTCAGATATCTCACCCGTAACAGCATCGGTAATGGTGATCGTCAATTCACCATCAATATCAACAATATTTACGATATAGTCATCAGTTACCAAAGTACCGTCATTACCATTTCCCACATCTGTTAGTAGCTGTGAGAGCAAACGAGATTCTAACGTGTCAGTAAATCTATCCAGGGAAGAAGAGTCAGAGTACGGCGAATCCTTAGCATCAGGATCTTTTTTACTGTTCTGTGCACTAGCATTATTCAGTAAATAATTACCATTAAGAGGATTGCCCCCAAACGATGGATTCACAGGCGTGTACACCAGTTCTGTTGCAAACACCGAGCCAGAAAACAATAAAAAAGCCGTTGTGAATAAAAATTTCATTATATTTCATCCCCCGCCAAATCAACATTTTGAGATAAAAGATCCTGCAACCGTTGCTGCCTCACATTATTATTTATTTGCGAAGCAGCCTGCTCGACAATTGCACCGAACTTTCTCCGCCCAGGATAAATGACAGTTTTAAAGACTTGCTTGCTATCAAAGGTTACCCAAACAACACTGCCCCACCTTGCCGAAGGCCTTTCATGCACGGTCAGGTTGTAGTCGAATCCTGTCAAATTAGTTGTTATATAAATTGATAGCGATCTAGCGAACTCATGACCTATACCGCTTACCGTATTATCAATTACCAATCCAGTAAGCAGGGATTCCTCAGAGCTTTGATCACTTGTTTCTTGAGCGTGACTTTTGTGAACGATACACGAAAGCGCAACTGTTAACACAGTTGCGCACAAAAATATTGATTTCATAATATTACAAGTTTTGACTGGCCCAACTACTTGCTTCTAACCGGTTCTTACAGCCTATTTTTCTATAGATTTTATACAAATGACTTTTAACGGTATGCTCGCTAACACATAATGTTTCGGCTATATTTGCATTGGTATTACAGTCACAGATCAACTGTAAAATTTGCCGTTCTCGCTGCGTGAGGTTTGAAGCCTTATCGCACCACTTTTTAGGCTTTCTGTGTTGCCTGAGAAAATTATGGAGAACATCCCTTGGAAACCAGTATTCTCCCGAGAATATCCTACCCAACCTCTCCATAATGACTTTTGCTTCGCATTCGGAGGGTATTAACCCCAGAACTTTTTCCCAATGCAGAACAAAATCAATATCGGCCTTCTGATCGACATTGATCAATACTATGTTGGGAGGTGTGGGCAGGGAGTGTATCTCCCTCAAAAGATTCTCGAGATCTGAAGAGGATACATCGGCACAATCAAGAAGAAGGTATTCGGCCTTAATACCACTTAGGGATGAAAGTGTCGAGCGCTGAAGGATAGCGCAGGTAGTCTTAAACTCATCTTCAATTCGCCCGGCAAATATTGATGATTGAAGATTGACGCATGCAGTTAAAAAGGCAACTGTAATCCCTGTTTTTTCTGACTTAGGGCTAACAACCTTTAGTGGTGCATAATCCTTATGCAAATTCATCTGGGTTCCCCCAATGTGCAGTCCTTTTATGTTTCAGCCTGTTACCAGCCTAACTATTTTTTATCAATTTTCCGCGCTCATCTTACGCTGTGAGCTAAATCTATTCGATCAACTCATTAACTGCAACCGGTAGTGATCTAGATATCAAAAATTCAATCTTAAGTGTGCCAACTTGGTTCTCTAATACCATTTTGTAATACAAAGGTATCATGGATCAGTAAACTATAAAGAAAAATCAACATGCTTTGGTATAGATTTCCTATCGGCAATAGAGCTCTATAAATATCAATTTTTTTGTACTGGTCCACATTATTAATAAATTTATTTTGAATAATTTAAGATAAAAAAAATTGCCACCAACAATAAGACGACAAACACAAGATGATTCGAGCCTCATCGGAGACAGACTGACAAAACGGTATTCGATAGCAATAAAATATAAATTTCACCTCATTACTTTTAAGCCATATTTGATCGAGTAAAATCACCTGAGAATTCATAGGTTCAGGCCCTGCAAATAAAAACGGCAAAATCACGACTTAAAATTAAACAGCTTAAATAGTAATCAGGAAAAGCTTGTTTTATGCTCATATTCGGCTATGCCTGAACTATTCCCCTAGGGGAATTGGCAAAACCGTACAAGTTAAATTACAGCATCAAATAGAAATCTACATCCTCCAGGGTGAAGTTATGAACAGTGAGATCCACACATCAGATTGCAAAACCAATTATCAGGTTGCCAACCAGCCCAGCCCGCTTTCTGGTCATAACCTCTATATTGCCGATCAAGCGTTAAAGGAAGCCGTACATATTAATGGGGCCCATTGGGCTGAAGATGACCTGGAGCGGTATGGGGAGGTGTGTGGCAGGCCAGAAATGATTGAGCGGGGTTATGCCGCTAATGAATTTAAACCTATCTTCGAAAGTCACGATCGTTCCGGCCACCGCATTGATTTGGTTCGATACCACCCCTCTTATCACCAGCTAATGCAGCTGGCACTTTCAGAAGGTTTACACAGCTCTCCCTGGACCGACCCACGCGCAGGTGCCCACGTGGCCAGAGCTGCAAAAAATTACTTGCACACTCAGCTTGAAGCCGGTCATGGGTGTCCTATCACTATGACCTTCGCCTCAGTGCCCACTATCGAGCTAAACTCTGAAATCGCCATTGAATGGATCCCCAAAATAACCAGCCGCACTTACGATGGAAGTAATCGCCCATATTTTGAGAAAAACTCATTGACGATCGGTATGGGCATGACCGAAAAACAAGGGGGCTCAGATGTCAGGGCAAATACCACCGCTGCAATTCCCCTCGCCGATGGAACCTATGAATTATTAGGGCACAAATGGTTTATGTCCGCCCCTATGTGCGATGCCTTTTTAATTCTTGCCCAGGCGCCCGGCGGCTTATCCTGCTTCTTGGTTCCAAGATGGAGACCGGATGGATCGAAGAACCAGCTGGAGATTCAACGCCTGAAGACAAAGTGTGGCAATGTTTCCAATGCTTCTTCAGAAGTTGAGATACGCGGCGCATTGGGCTGGCTAATCGGCGAAGAAGGGCGTGGGGTCAGCGCCATCATCAAGATGGTAGCGATTACGCGGTTTGATTGCATGATGGGCTCATCTGCAGGGCAGCGGCAAGCTGTGATCCAGGCAATATACAACGCTAGTGAGCGTAAAGCATTTGGCAAAAAGCTGATTGATCAACCACTGATGCAAAATGTGCTTGCCGACCTGCAATTGGAGGTGGAAGGCTCAATTGCCTTTACCATGCGCATAGCCAGAGCAATGGATCAAGAGGGCAGCGAACACGAAAAGATGCTACTCAGACTCGGGGCCGCGGTGGGAAAATACTGGATATGCAAACGCAGCCCTCATCACGCCTATGAGGCTATGGAGTGTCTGGGAGGCAATGGAGCTATTGAAAACTTTATTACGGCACGGCTGTACCGAGATGCTCCGATAAATGCAATCTGGGAGGGCTCAGGGAATATTCAAGCGATGGACGTGTTACGTGCCATCACTAAAACCCCTGCAGTAATTAGCCACTGGTTTGATGAGTTAAACATTAGTCGAGGCATAAACACACAATTTGATACGGCAGTCGACAAGTTAAGAAACGATCTTTCCGACCTAAATCAATTTGAATACCGTGCACGTCATATTATTGATGAAATGGCCCTGACCATGCAGGCGCACCTTCTGCTACAGGGAAGTAGCCCTTGTGTAACTGATGCCTTTATCAAATCAAGAATAGGGATTAACGGCACACACAATACTGGAAGCCTACCCACCGGGATTGACATCGCCACTATTCTGGAGCGGGGAAACCCTCTTATAACTTAAGATACGATAACAGCTACTATCGCGCCTATTTCAAGCTGATCACTACCAGGGTATAAGACTTCCATCCCATGATAGTAATTTTCCGGTATCTGACGATGCCAGTTGACTCAAGACATCTACAATACGATTCGCGCTTAATTCAGGGGTGTAGAGTTTATCTGGGGGCAAATTAGACTGGAAAGGCTTGGATAGTGAAGTATCTGTCGTACCTGGATGAATCGCTACCACACAACTTTCCTCCAGTTTCCGCGCCCACTCAATAGACAGATTCTTAACCAGCATATTTAATGCGGCCTTACTACACCGGTAGCTGTACCAGCCACCGAGCTGGTTATCCGTGATACTTCCCACCTTTGCCGAAAGCGACGCCCACAATAAAGGGCATCTGCGCTTCAAGAATCCATCCAGTGCGCGTGCTAAATGTAAATGGGAAAGTACGTTGACCTGAATCGACTGCAATAACCAGTGATCATCACATTGCGATAGGGACTTCTCCGGTCCGTGGAACTCATCATGTAAAATGCCACAGCAGTTGATTACCCAACCTGGAGGCTCAGAATGTTCGGCCAAAAAATTTTCAACAATATCGATGGACTCGGCTTGCTCTAGACAAACGGATAAATGGTGTCGCTCACCGACATGGCCAGGAATCATATCAACTGTGATTCGACTCAAGGTCAATAACGTAACTTGAGGGTAGCGCCGAATAATTTCGGCGCCAATAGCCTGCGCTATGCCACCGGAAGCACCGGCTATCAACACAGATTGTGGACTTTCGAGCATACCGGCCTCCATGCCGGATTATGGAGTTTTACTATTTTCCTTTCTTTTTCTCTCCAGAAGACTGCACTTTCTCAGCTTTGCCCTTGGAGGCTTCCTTAACGACCCTTAGCATCGGCTCATCAGAGCGGAAAATAAGACCGTGAATTTCTGTCGTATTCTGCCCCTGAAGTAGCTGCTGTAAAAACTGTACTATTTGGGCTGAAATTTCCTGTCCCGGCACAAGGACCGGAATGCCTGGCGGATAAGGAACAATTTCATCTGCACTGGTCCGGCCAACCAGGTTCTCAATAGCTTCTGTGCCGTTGTCCATCAGCGGTAATTCTTCTGCTTCCGAAAAATAAGCATCTGCCGGTAGACATGTAAAACGGGTAAATTCTGGCAAACGCCTCGGCGACCCGATATGAATACGCTTGTGAGTATTTCCTGCCAATTGCTTAAGAGCATGAATCAAGCGAAGTAATTTGCTCTCTGTACTACCGAGGGTTACAAGCACAGTAATGGTATTGTAGGTGGTCTTTTCCACCTGGATGCCATACTGATCAAACAATTTAATCTGCATTTCATTGCCAGAGTAACCACTCTTGGAAATATCAATAGTCACCTTGGTGGGATCAAGGCGAATGTTATCACTGGCAAGCGGGTCAGCAATCAAGTCATCACGTGTTAGTGCGCGGAACACACCTGTCTCATTAACGGCATTACGTAAAATTTCCACCATCTTTAGACATTGCTTCAAACGACCATACCCCTCCATCGCCATTTGTTTACGCGCCACATCTAGGCTCGCAATCATTGCGTACTGAGGACTGGTAGAGGCGTGCATATTCAGGTTTTCACGAAAACGGAATTCATCAAAGTCCGGGTCTTGCACGTGGATCATACTGGCCTGGGAAAAGGCCGATAGCATTTTGTGGGTGCTTTGGGTCACATAATCTGCCCCACACTCCAGTGCTGTGGGCCGCAACTCGGGATGGAAGAAACCGTGGGCAAACCAGGCTTCATCCACCAGCACTTTCACTCCACGCTCATGGGCGTAGTTGATAATTGGCTTCAGGTCGTAACGCAATCCATCATAGGTGCAGGAGGTAATTACCAATAGGCGCGCGTCATTGTGCTCATCCAGGGCAGCTTCAATATCCGAACGCTTTACCGGCCCGTAAATTCCAAATTCTGGATGTAGTACAGACTTCAGGTAAACCGGCTCACAGCGATTCATCACAATCGCATGGTGAACTGATTTGTGACACGCTTGGTCAACGATAATTTTTCCGCCACCGCCAAGAATTTGCTGAATAACCACTTTATTCGCGGTAGAGGTGCCGTTGGTCAGGAAAAAGGTATGGCGAGCTCCAAAAGCCTGAGCCGCCAGATCCTGCGCCTCCTGAATAACCGAGTGGGGCTCGAGTAAACTATCTAAAACTTGAACAGATACAGACAAGTCTGTATTGAAGATATGTTCACCCATAAAACGATAAAAATCCCCCACCCAGGGACTATTGCGCAAACTGTCACCACCAGAATGACCAGGTGTATGCCACGCATCCCGAGCTGAGAATACGTATTCTTTCAGGGTGTCGGCAAAAGGAGTCGAAGCTCGTCGAGCAATAAACGCCTGCACCAAGCGGAACATATGGTTGAAATTGCCCTCACGGCGGTCGAACAACTCATCGAAGCGGCGACGCAAATTTGCCAGGGATTTTGAACCGGATTTGCCCGGCTTGGAGGTTGTTCCAGCAAAACCACTGTGAGCTACGAGGAAGATATTAAGCTGGGAACGCAAAGCGTGAATTCGGTCAGCGAGGTCATCTGCAGCATCCAGCCCCTGCCCGTCACTGCCACCATCGACAATGACCGCTTGCAGGGAATCCTCTTCTTTTGCCAACCTTTCAGCATCTGCGGGCGTTACGGCTTCAAAATGAAGACCAAAAGGATTGTCGTGTACTGCTGCCGTATTATTGAGAGCGGTAATCCACTCATTGGCCAATTTGCTATCAGAACTGACCAGAGCGACCCGGCACTCTAATTCAAGGCTGTTTTCGTTTAGGTTGCCCAACTCAGGCATCTTCAATTCCAAACCCATAATTCTTATCCATCAGCATAGCTTGCAGGTGAGTACAACTTGCTGTATCAATTATTCAACTATTTGATTTTATTAACTTTTATAAGGCCTCCGCGAGTTGCGGTGGCTCTGGAATTCCAGGGCAATAAACACCAGGGGGCAAATACTAATGTAGGAGGGAGGGGAATTCTGCGACTACATTGCATTTGGCGATTTTCGCCAAATGTACCCAGGCATACCAGATCTATTGCCAAGGAAGATAATAAAGTTAGAACTTTGCGCTACGCACAATACCATTAAACGTGAGGCAATCCTCGACCCTGTGACGTTGTACCTGGGATAATTGGTGAAGCGGAAAGTAAGCCCATTGGGAATGTTCATCAGAGAGAATATAGTCACCCTCGTTAATGAAATGGGCTCGAAAAATAAAAACATGTGAATTGAAAGCGTTGTGGTAATAGATGCCACTGAGATACTCTATTCGAACTTCTCGTCCAAGTTCCTCATGGCACTCCCGCACCAATGCCTCATGGGCAGTTTCACCCGGGTCTAATGCTCCGCCTGGCAAGCCCCAGCTACGCTCAGCATAAGTCGCTTTCAGCTGCAGTACTTCTCCGCCAGTATTCGTGATTACCGCATGGGCACTCAAGCGGTAACTATCATCAAAGGCCATGAACAAACCCTGATAACAAGTCAGGTTAAGAAGGGAAAAACGAGAGCCTATTCATTGCGAGTACGCCCTCGTCATTAAGGTTAAAACCCCTGGGCTAATACAAATCCAAATCCTAAAGTTTGCACTGATTCATCATAATCAAGGAGGCTCTCGCCGTAACCATTGAAATAGCGGATATATCCATCGACGCGTTTCCCGAGAGGGAAGCCCCAAGTCAGCTCCACTGCACCACGATTATCTGAGCGCAAATTGTTACGTAACATCAGTGAAACCGTGTGATCTCCATCGCGGTATCGCCCACCTAGTTCAAAATGCCCCAGGTAGTGCTCAATATCCGGATTATCATCATCATCCTTATCTTCAGGAACCCTGTACCAGGGCTTTAGGCTGATTGAATAATTATCCCGCTCAAAAATGAAATTCGCATATATTCTATTCCAGCTACGGGAATAGGGTTCACTGCGCCCATTTGACTGGTGGTTAATCGCTACCTGGTTGGCCACATTATTCCAACCAAATAGACTCCAGTCATTGAGCCAACTCAGAATCAATTCCGGCTCGTGGTTTGTCTCACGGAAGGGAGCGGAGTCATCGGAGTTGTACGCCTGCCAAAAGCTGCGATTTGTATAGGCGACACTCAGTACAGAAGCCTGCCCCAAAAAACCCCGCCAAATAGGCACCTGCACAGAAAGCTGGAATTGAACTTCGACGTTATCCAACTCTTCTGCCTCAGCTAGGCCTTCAATGTCTGCCAGCCCTCCCTCTTCAGGGGCTGGATTGTAGACCATTGGCAGCACGTAGTTAGTTTTATGGGAAGCTAAAGTAAAAGGGTTATTGGCAGCATCCCTGATAGCCTGAGCCCTTCCCCCTAACAATACTTCATCTGTCGGAAGGTCTTCCTCATACTCGTCGACAATAAAGTCCGCTATCACCGGATCCTCTTCAAGAGTCAGTTCAGCTCTGACTCTTTCAGCGCAGATACGTCGAATTTCCCTTATCGTGACATCGGCATCCGAAACAAGAATTTGCTCGTTCAAGCAGCGCTTATGGTGGGTCTGCAGGTTTTCTCCCGCATCCATAGAAAAAGTTGATTCTGGCGCCTCTTCAGCTAAAGCTGTTGGCAACTGTGCAACTAACCCAACAGAAGAAAGTAATGTGAGCCCGGCAAAAACCCTTCTTCGATAGTAGGACAAAACGCTTTCCCCCAGTCATTTATTGCAATCGTGATGCAAGCTTACACTGGAGAGGATTACAAGTCCCACTACATAACTTTGCGATTATCGTGACAAGACAGCCAATCAGGCTAGAGAAGCTCTAATTTCAGCTTAGATAGAACAGAAAACTAAATAGTGACAGGTATAGAAACAGGAATCTCCATTTGAGCCTATTTGTGTGGCCAATAGTGGTTATAAAGTTTCCTCAAGCTGGGCTAAAGTAGTCCTTTTAAGCTCGAAGACCACTCCAAGTCCCTCAGCCGAACCTGCCACAGGCGGCCAGTACTAGATGGCCAATCGTACCCCACTAGCAGGCTCCGACTATCAACATAGCAATGGGCATCTCTTTCAGCTTCATCACCCTGGTAAATGTAAGCAATAATATCGGAACCCAGTTCCTGAGCCTTCTGGCTCGAAACATCCCCCGCCATTGATCTTGCCGTGCGATGGCTCACCCTAGGAGAGAGCAACTTACCCCGCTGAGATGGGTCGACGATATCAGGGGATACAACTTCCAGGCCATTTTCATGTTGTACCAACCTCGACAAGACAGGCCCCATAAAAACCCGCATCAGTGGAAACAATAGCCGCTCTTCCCCTTCGATATTGAGTTGCTGAGGGCCATTGGGGCCTGTCCAGCTGGCTTGAATATCATCACCTATCGCAGGACTCTTTCCCTCTTCTGGCATTAACTTGTAGTGGGCGCTCACCTCATCAACTTCATCTCGCCAATGCACAACACACTCACTCACTAGCCCCCCTTCCAAAAGAGCAAATACTTCGATACCAAACCCCTGGTCCCCGACTAAGCGCCGACTGACAAGCGAGCGTCGCCCCTGCTCATCATTCCCTAACTGCCAACTATCTTGCACAGGCATTTCCCTGCCGTCACAACTGTAGTGATAGCGACCCTGAGCCAAAGTTGAATTTAAACGCATCGCAGGTTCCCTCCTTGCTCGCTGTACATCAGACCGGCGGTCCAGTACCCAAAAAGTATTGCACATGGAGGGAGGCTAACCTCGTTTTTTACGCCTCCTTTAGCCAAACACTATGGAGACAGTGACTAACACAAGGATTTAAAAATAGGAGAAAACTATGAAACAGCTGAAATACCCCCAAAGTGAATGACTTAACCTGAAGTAGTTGAAGAATTTTCCAGCTGGATGCACCAAAAGAGTAAACGTTTTATATAAAGCTCTAGTGAGGTTTATTTAAGGTATCCCCAAAATAGGCTCATCAAAAATTCCAGGTAACTCCTGACCTAGAACCAACTATCAATCATTGGAAAACCTATATCTTCAAAAGTACTTAAAGCCTCTTCTTTTATTCTCATTCACCCAAAAGAAACTTAAGCTATTTAAGCAGAATAACGTCAAGCTGACGCAATAAACATCAAATAATTTTTCCCACGTCACATAAGCACAAAACTCCAGCTATCAGCACAGGATTTCCGGGGGAATGAGCCAAATATATTTGGTAGCCTTTAATTCTTGAGCATGACCAAAGAGTAAACTCTCGAATTTTATCATTATCCATATCACTCATCGAAACCAGTAACTTGCTGGTACAGCAAAGTGAATGGCTTTCATGGCGAGTAAAATTCGACGCAACAGCATGTCAGAAATTTGTTTGAATAGAGGATCGCTAATTCAACTACTAATGCTCTTAGAAGAGCTACGGAGACAATATCTTTAGCTATCCATGATGTTGCTGGAATACAACCATTAGATCCCTATAAATATCGCTTTCTCCTATCAGCTTTCACGCACTAGCGTCACCAAAGTCAAGAAATATGATATTGGTATTTAGGATTCTTAAAACACCCAAAACCCCAAGAAACATTCCCTTCCAAAAAGCTTCTGCGTATCTACTGCTACCACCGTTTGTGTGGACATTATTTTTAATATTATCAATCAGTAAAGTCTCAGGGTTACAGACTCAATCAATGGAACTAATAATTGGGGCACATCGCACTTCAGGAGCTACCAATAAAATATCTAACAGTATTGGCCAGCCGTAGCTTTCAGATCACAGCCACAGCCACAGCCACAGCCACAGCCACAGCCACAGCCACAGCCACAGCCACAGCCACAGCCACAGCCACAGCCACAGCTTATTGGAAGATAGCTCCATACAATGACTACAAATTTGAAAAGGTGAACATTAAAGATATCGCTGCCAAAATTCGGCTTGACCGAACTCCTCATCCATGGCGTACGGTTTAAAACCAGTCTTACGGTAAGCAGCCTGCGCAGTGTAATTTTTTTGTAGAACTTCCAAGGTCAACTTACAACATCCCCTATCTTTTGCTTCTTTCTCAAGAAAACCCAGCATAGCCGTACAAACGCCCAAACCTCGTGCAGATTCACTAACAACAACATCGTGAATATTAATAAGAGGCTTACATAAAAAAGTGGAAAAACCAGTAAAACAATTAATAAGACCAACAGCTCTACTATCTCGGTATGCTAAAATACTAAAAGCTCCAGGAAATTCATTTAGTGCCGGCACCAACCCTGTTCGACAATGATCAGAAAGAGCTTCACCACCACCAAATGGATGAAGTGCATACTCTTCCATTAAAGCAATTATGCTTTTTGCATCATGCAAGTCATCATAATTCGCCAAACTAATTTTTAAATCAATATCTACATTACAACCTGACAACACCATATGATTCTCTTTTTACTTTTCCATTAGCTCAACGGTTTTATTGAATGTAATTTAATAACCACTTATACAGCCAACTTATTCACCACACTTATAGATCTCTGATACAGCGTGGACAACAGAGGGTACAATATCGGATTTACTCCGTAACTTCAGCACCCTTCTTTTCCGGTACCGCCTCGATATTGGCTTTTTCATCCATTGGGAAATGCTGTAAATAGCTACGCAAACGCGTCCTTCTTGCAAGCAATTGACGCACTCTCAAGCGATGCCGCCCCACTGAATTCGAGTGCCTGGAAACCCTCTGCCGCCTTCTGGGAATGGCGCTTTTCTTTCTTCCCATGATCTTAGATTCCTTTTTAGACCAGGTTTTAGGCAATAGTCATCTTTTTAGATTAGACCAGATACACTTGGCGCGCACGAACAAAGTCGCTATCCTGCTGGCTAATTGTCCAAACGGTCACATCAGGATAGATTCATTGCACCCGCTTAATCATTTAATAGAGAACAACCAACATTGGTCAGAGGCAACTCGCGAAGATAAGCCTGACTTTTTCCTTAAACTGTCTGAGCAGCAGAGCCCTGAATATCTCTGGATTGGCTGCGCTGATAGTCGCGTTCCCGCGAATGAAATTGTCGGCCTATTACCCGGGGAGCTTTTTGTCCACAGAAATGTTGCCAATGTAGTAGTCCACTCAGACCTGAACTGCCTTTCAGTACTGCAGTACGCTGTAGAAATCCTAAAAGTAAAACATATTATTGTCTGTGGTCATTACGGCTGCGGCGGTGTCCAGGCTGCACTTAATAACGAGCAGCTTGGCCTGATCGATAACTGGCTGAGACACATTCAGGATGTCAGGGATAAGCATCACACCTTGATAGATCTTTTCCAGCAACAGCAACGCACAGACTTACTGTGCGAACTCAATGTTCTGGAACAGGTAATACACGTTTGCCAGACCACCATTGTCCGCGATGCCTGGCGTAGGGGCCAGGAACTGACCGTCAATGGGTGGGTATATGGACTCAAGGATGGCCTGGTGCACGATTTGGGTATTTCAATCAAGCACCCGGGGGAAATTGCTGATATTTATCAAAGTGCTCTCAGCAAAATCGCCCAGCGCAGCACAGAATAATACCGCCCAACCACAACTCCTTTCGTTTTTACCGCTATAAATGGGAAAGCCCCGGTATTTTATCTATCGGGCTCGACCCTGCTTGGTGGAGAAACATGTCGGCATACAGAAAGTGGCAGTGCCAGAACTGCGGCTGGATATACGATGAGTCCAAAGGTTGGCCCGAGGATGGAATTCTTCCCGGTACTCGCTGGGAAGATATCCCTGAAGACTGGTACTGCCCGGAGTGTGGTGCAGCCAAACAAGATTTCTCCATGCTGGAGATTGGCGCCGATACCACTCAAGCCAGCTTAGCTAGCAATGATGGCTTTCGAATCTGGGAGTGTATGGTATGTGGCTGGACATACAATGAGGCCGAGGGATGTCCACAAGATGGCATTGCTCCTGGTACTCGGTGGGAGGATATTCCCGACGAATGGAATTGCCCTCAATGCGGCGTTAGTAAACAAGAATTTGATATGGTCCTCGTGGGCCTAACCCCCATCGCCCCGTCCCCTTCAGCCAACCAAAAAACAACCACTATAACCTCAGCACCTTTAGTTATTATTGGCACAGGGCTGGCCGGGTATAATCTGGCGCGAGAGTTTCGCAAGCTTCCCCCCCAGTCTCCTCTCCTGTTAATCACTGCCGATGATGGAGCTTTTTACTCCAAGCCTTTGCTGTCAGCCTCTTTCTCTCACGGCAAGACTGCACAGCAACTCAGCACTTCCAGTGCCGAGGATATGGCTCGCGAACTCAATGCACAAATTCTGGTTCACACGCGGGTAATACATATAGATCGCCAAAACAGAACTCTAACGATTCAGCAGGATGGTGCAGAGCATGTATCCAAGATTCCCTATGGAAAGCTAGTTCTGGCAACCGGGGCCAAGTGCCGCAAACTTCCCCACTATGAGGGGGATGCCCAATCACATATCTTTCGCATAAATAATCTCAGAGACTACCACCGTTTTCGAACTGCCGTGGTGGGGCGCAAGCGCATACTACTCCTGGGCGCTGGTTTGATTGGCTGTGAATTTGCCAACGATCTGGTACAGACCGGCTTCGCAGTGGACCTGGTTGACATGGAGCAATGGCCACTGGCGACACTGCTGCCGGAAGTCGCCGGACGCGATCTGCAGAGGGCCCTGGAAGACTATGGCGTTCGCTTCCATGGGGGCTCATCATTAAAGCGTATCGAGAAATTGAGCACCGGTTTCCGGGCCCAGCTGAGTAATGGAGAGCAAATAGAAGCGGATATCGTTCTCGCCGCACTTGGACTTGAGGCTAACACCGGCTTAGCCTCCATGGCCGGTATAGCCGTGCAAAGAGGTATTGCTGTAGATCGATATCTGCAAACAAGCGATCCCGATATCTACGCCCTGGGGGATTGCGCAGAAATAGACGGCCATCAGTTACTCTTTGTCGCCCCCCTAATCAGCTGTGCGAAGAGTCTGGCACAAACTCTGTCAGGAAATCTGACTCCCGTTTGCTTTGGCGTTATTCCTGTGGCCGTAAAGACAACCCTACACCCAACTACCGTTTGCCCGCCAAGCCCTGATACCAAGGGGACTTGGCAAATCAACAAAGAAGATTCAGGGGTTTGCGCCGAATTTCGCGACGAAAAGGGCAATCTACTCGGTTTTGCCCTTACCGGTAGTGCAATCGCCCTTCGGGAAAGGCTCAGCCAAGAGTGCCAGCCAACTATGAACGATCAGTCAAAAAATAACTGATAATCGTACTTATTTTAATAGCTATTCGAGGTAAAGCGCGCAAACCGTTAACTTTTGCCTTAAAATGGCGGCCCTTCAAAGTTTTGGTACAAGTAGCCTTAGTATGACGACAGAGAAAAGCCGTACGATTTCCCCGTCACCCGAGCAAAGCCGGCTACTACGGGACACCCTCGGCCACTTTGCTACCGGTGTAACTGTCATTACCACTCAGGATACCAATGGCCAACCTGCCGGCATGACGGCTAACAGCTTTAATTCCGTTTCCCTGGATCCCGCCCTGGTTCTATGGAGTATCGATAAGCAATCCATGGGCTATAAAGCATTTACCACCCGGGAGCACTTTGCCGTGCATATCCTGCGAGCAGACCAACAACATGTCTCAAACCTATTTGCTGGGCGAGGGGCAGACAAGTTTGGGCAGGTCAACTGGTATGAAGGCCCCAATGGTATACCTCGCCTAGAGGAGTGTGCAGCCTATTTCCATTGCCGCCGCGCGCAGTGCATTGATGGTGGAGATCACACAATATTGCTTGGAGAGGTGCTGGAATTTGCCGCTTTTGGTGGTGAACCCCTGGTCTTTCATCAAGGCTGTTACCGTGCACTGGCTGGAGAGTAGCAGCTCACTTTTTGGAGCCTAATCACTACCCAAAGGCTATAAAAATAATTTTTTAATGCCAATTAACCAGTATTTGGCAGAAACTTTGGTATTGCATTAGTGACCTCGTAATAATTCAAGGGCAGTCTGAAGCAAACCATGAAAATGGACTGATAAGCCATGACTTCAACTACGCTCTTCTGTTTCGCCCACCGGGGCTATCAACAGCGAGCCAGTGAAAACACTCTCCAAGCAATCGGGCATGCGTTGGAACTCAACGTCGGGGGTATCGAAATTGATGTGTGGAATATCGGTGGGCAACTATTGGTCAAGCATGACCGGCGACTAGGACGCCTAATCGCGGGCTCCGAACTCATCACTGAAATGCATCCCGATGCCCTGAAAGAGAGACCTCTCCCTTGCGGGAATAAGGTCCCTACATTAAGGGAAGTCCTGGAACTTGTGGGAAATAGTGCCCAACTCAATATCGAGCTGAAAGGGCCTAACTGTGCAGCCCTTTTCGCGGATGAAATCCACACCTTTACGCAGGATACTGGTGCAAGCTACGAGCAATACATCGTTTCCTCTTTCGATCACCGCCAGTTGTACCAGTGCCTGCAATTAGCTCCTGAGGTTCGGCGGGGAGTGCTGGTTTCCGGTGTTCCCCTCGATCTTGCAGCCTGCTCTGCTCCATTAATGGCCTATTCATTACATACGAACGTAGATTTTATAAATGCAGATTTAATAGCCGATGCAAAACAGCGCGGGCTTAAGAACTACGTATTTACCGTCAACGACCCCAACGATTTGATACTATTGGCAGCTCAAGGTATTGATGGGGTTTTCACTGATGAACCTCAAATCGTATCCGATTTTAATGCCCGTGTTGAATTCACAAAAACTGGCACTTAGACGTTGGAGAAGATCCCCTTCACCAACTAAGAGAACAGACAGTAACCCGGGTCAACTACCGGGCTACTGCTGTAAGTTAAAGCAGGAAAAGACTCGAGGCTAAATAGTCTCCCCTATTTATACTGCTTAAAACTCTGCGCTAGCACGTAAATACCAATAGCCACCGTTAAAACCAAATGGTGATGTGAGGGCATGACGTACCCCGAGATATCGCAATGTGGGCTCCTGCTCATCATCAGGCATTACGTCAAAGATATTCTCGCCCCCCAACGACAATTTATAATTTTCATACAGCGTAAACGTCGCTTCGATATCAACGAGAATTTCACTGCCATAACTATAGGTATCACTGGCATCCCCAGCACCAAACAACCCGCCTGTTGATTCCCAACTGCCATAGCGATTAAAACGCAGGTACCCTGCAAATAAATCACCCGTATCCAGATCAAAAGTTAAAGTCGTTCGATCACTGGGAACTTGGTTTTCCAGGTCAAATACCCGTGAGGCATTGATGGTATTTGGCGTAACACTGGTAACTTCCTGGCGATTGTGATTGTGGCGTAAATCCACCACCAATAAACTTTCAAAAATCTCGAAATCACTGGTAACTGCCAGATCTATACCAGACACTTCCGAGTCATAAGCATTGACGAAATAGTTTGCATTGCTGCCGTTGAGTAGTGCTGCATTTTCTATACCGGCATTTTGCAACAGAATTACTTCCTCATCTCCGATGGCATTGTTGCGCAGAGCCAGGCGATCCTCGATGTCGATGTTGTAGTAATCTATTGTCACACTGGTATTGTCCAGTGGAGCAAAAACCGCACCCAGGGTAAAACTGGTGGATTCCTCCGGCTCCAGCTCAACGGCTCCGAGCGCTGACGCTACCGGATGAGCCACAGGATAGGTTCCATTGGGTATCAGGTTGCCACTGGAGTCTGTCGTAGTAGTAACATTTAAGGTATTCACCTGTCCGGGTGTTGGCGCCCTGAAACCAGTATTTACCGTCGCTCGAAATGCCAGTTGTTCATTCACATCATACCGTGCTGACAATTTCCAATCTGATGTCGAGCCAAACTCATCATATTCCTCTAACCGTAAAGCCGCTCCCAAAGTCAGAGCCTCAGTCACATCGGCTTCAAGGTCAATGTAAGCTGCAATACTCTCACTACTGAAACTACCCAGCGCTTCAATCGGGAACCCCTGAAAACCATCTGAACCCACACCAAAATACGCAGCAGTTGGACCTACCTCAGTGGACGCTGCATCCCCCCTACCAATTGAGTAAGTCTCTTCACGCCACTCAGCGCCGAATGCAAGGTTCAATGGCGAAGCAAAAGCCATGACATCAATGGGGTAGACAAAATCCGCATTGAGGCTGGACTCTTCCTGCGTGAGGGTTCCCGGCTTGAAGGAAGTAGGAGACAAAATACCCAAGCTTGGATTGATGGAATTTTTCAGGACATAGTCCACTTCATTTTCAGCCAAGCGTCCGCGTAGATCCCAGGAGAGGCCATTGGCAAGCTCTCCACGCGCCCCGAATACAGCCGCGATATCATAAATATCTGCACCAAATTCAGGGTTGTAGCCGCCGGGAAACTGAGTATAAATTGGGTTTCGCAACACGTACCCACTGTCGCTGGAAGTATCTGCTACCAGGTAATCCGAGGGGTTTAGGCCCTGCGCCAAAATAGAATCCACTAAAGACTGGGGAGCTGGATCAGGCATGTAGTCGATACTATTCGGATCAAGGGGATCATTAGGGCTGTCTACTTGCAGGGTACCTCTCGCAGTAAACTGGTGTTCTGGATCGAGCACCGGTCCACGATAGAAAAAGTCAGAAATTGTTTCATTTTGTGAATAACCGAAGTTTCCATAGAGCTCTACCGAATCAGAGATCTCCAGGCCGCTGTTAATAAAAAACTTCAGGGACTCAACATCGGGATCACCCCATCTCTGACCCAAGCCATCCAGTGGTACTAAATTATTTCCCACAACTGATCCTACCTGCTGCGCATCTGGCCGCGCTTCGCTACGCCAGGTTTTATCTGCGCGGGAAAATTCAACGGTACCATTAATAAATCCTGCATTACCCAGCGCAAATCCCGTATTTGCGGCAATACTCATCCGGGTTCCATCCCCCTCAAAATATTCTCCTGTCTGAGCTGATAAGCTAAATCCCTCTGCATCATCCTTCAGGATAATGTTAACGACACCGGCAATCGCATCGGAGCCATATTGTGCTGAAGCGCCATCACGCAAAACCTCAACTCGCTCTATAGCCATAGAGGGTAGCGCCGAAAAGTCGACGGCTTGGGCACCCTGGTTAACTGTGCCCAGGGGGGCAAGCTGCAAGTTAACCAGCGCAGAGCGATGGCGGCGGGTTCCATTGACCAGCACCAAGGTTTGATCTGGGGATAAATTACGTAAAGTTACCGGGCGGATAAAAGCGGTTCCATCAGCAATTGGAAATCTCTGCGTATTAAATGAAGGGGCAATTTTTGCCAGGGACTCAGTAAGATCAAAGCTCGCTTGATCCGCAATGTCCCCTCCTCCAACCACATCTACCGGAGAAAGAGTCTCAGTGGGAGATACACCCTCTTTGCGTGTACCCGTGGTTATCACCTCTTCCATTGCCCGATCAGCAGTATTAGAGGCACCCTCTTCCTTTTCCTCAGCAATCGCATACCCACCAGAGTTAAAAATCGCAACTGCCACCGCCAATGACAAAGGTCTCAACAAGTAACGCTTCATATTCACCACCCTCTCTTCTCATTATTAACATCAAACAGAACATCACCGGATAATTCATCAAAGCAATGCACATCAAATTAGATCCGTGCAGGGGTTAAACAAAAAAAGCGGCATACTGACGTTCCGTTAAATTGAATCCATGCCAGAAATTAGTGCACGCCTGGGATAGCTCTTTTACGCGATTAAAAGTCAACTTCCAACAAGTCAAAAAATTAATGTCGCAATATTTATTTTAAAAGGGGATGAGCACACGTTTAGCAAATGCCAATAACTGCCAAACGTGACTTTTATAGAGGCTGAAGCAAAAGTGACAGCAATAAATTCACTTTAAAAAATAAACAGGTGAAATCAGCACCGTCTATTGAGGAGTATAAGTAACGTCAACCTCATAATCCGATCCCAAGCGACTGTAGCCCCGCACCATAAAATAGGCTTCACTCTCACCACTTGGCACGGTTAAGGAACAGTTCTCAGAGCTATCTCCCTCATAGGGACGGCAATCGTAATAGCGCCAAGTAGGTGCCGCACCAAAACGGACATATAGATCGGCATCATTAGTACCGGTCATATCCGCGATAAAATCTGTACCGGGCGTTACACTGAGAGGTCCATAGTGATCCTCCGAACCTCGACCCACATCACCACTAAAGGTTTCTGTTTGTTCCTCACCGGGGTCGGGATCGGGGTCCGGATCTGGGTCTGGGCCCGGATCATCCCCTATATAACCCTTGGCCAATTCAGCGACATAGGCAGCAGCAAGCTTTCCAAACTTCACCGCATGACTGGCATCTCCACCACTATTGGCAAGGGTATCACTTGAAGTGTGGATATAAGGGTTTGAGCCATTAAAAGTCGCCTCAAAAGGAAAGGAAACCGGATAACCCTGGTTATACCAAGATGCGTGATCAGAACACGCATAACCACAATAAGTTGTTCCAACAGTGAGACCACTCAGGTAGGTCTGGGCCAGATCCTCAAGAAAGCTATTCTGGGCACTATTGGTGTAATCTCCAATAATATAGATATCACTATTTGAGCCATAGTAATTAGTCATATCCAACTGCAAGGCACCTATCACATTTTTATTCTGTGATTTGTAATCGCTGGCAATATCATCTGACCCCCGCAGCCCCACTTCCTCAGCAGCGTACCCCATAAAAGCCAGCGTTTTATCCGGCTTATAGTCTGTAGCGACAATTGCATTAATGACATCAGTCAATGTTGCTATGCCAGACGCATCATCGTCAGCCCCCGGCGCTCTCGTACCTTCACCAGTGCCAAAACCGACCGTAGAATCCAGGTGCGCCCCCAGCACGATAATTTCATCCGGGTCAGTTTGCCCCTGAATAGTCAAAATTACAGAGGGTTGCGCCCAACTATGGCTATAAAGTTCGACTGAAGCATCACTTCGTGAACTCGTTAATGCCTGCCACTCATCCCTTATCCACTCAGCACCATCCACGCCGGTTGAAGTGGTGTAATAGCGATTAGTAAAATTCGACAAACTTTGAATAGTTGACCGTATATTAGACTCTGAGATCTCTGCTTGCAGGGCGTTAACCACATCTGCATTATCAATAGAGTAAGCGATCACGTTATTCACTGTTGTCGTCAGCGATGAAATCTGGGCAGCTTCTGCTTCCTCCAATGAGTCATGTACCATAAAGCCGCCACAACGGTTATGGTTGATATGCATCAGAGTCGATATTTCGGAAAGATTCTTTTCATTAACTTTTAGAATAGTGACTCCGTTACGTTCCTCACCTTGAATCGAGAGTGGTTGCTTGGCAACCAGGCTACTGTTTTGCTTTAAGGTTTTATAACCATCACTACCTATAGTTATCCACAGCTCTTCTGCCATAACAGCGCCGGGGAGTGCAAGAACCCCAACTAAAGACCTACTAATAATTTTTTTCATTATCTTCTCCACATTAAGTTAGCCCCCTGCGAATCCCTGATATTTCAAAAACACAGGCAGGCAATAAACACACATGCAAGAAGCCTGCACAAACAGCAGTTTTGAATCTCAATAATATTCAAATAATACAAAAATCAATGAGGATGGAACTACAGGCCATACCTATAAACAATCGCAGACAATCCAGAAATATTTTTATTATTCGAATTTCGAAAAGCGCAGAGAGAACAAACAAAACCGGATTGACCAATCCGGCAAGGAAAAGCTAGCACATTCAAATAAATACTAAAACAATTTGGCATCTTTCAGCGTAAGAGCCGCAATAAACTTTAAGTGGATCACAAATACACAAAAAACATAGAATATAAAAACACTATTAATAGCAAATAGAACTAGGAATAATTTCTGAACTAAAGGGTTTTTCAGCCCTTTATTTTAATTAGATCTACAAGAAGAATTTTAAGATTGCAACTCACACAGAATCTACCCAACCAGGAAGCCTCCTTTTTAATCCCTGCTGGTTTTGTAAAGCAGCGGCTGCACATAAAACTGTCTCATCAGCATATTTTCTGCCTACAATTTGCAGACCTACTGGCAGACCATTCCCTGAAAAACCGCAATTAATTGATATTGCCGGATGGCCTGATAAATTGAAGGGGTAGGTATAAGGTGTCCAGGAATACCATAGAGAGCCTGGATTATTATCCGGCACATTGGCCCCAGCACTAAATGCGGTAATGGGTAAAGTTGGGGTCACTAACAGATCATATTTCAGAAAAAGTTCCTGTAATCGCTCGACAAAGTTATCTCGCCACTTCAGCGCGTCGAGATAATCAGGTAAGGATAATTTGTCCGCTTGTTCTGCGACCTCTAACAATTGGGGCTCCACCAGTTGGCGCCTGGTACTATCCATCGCCCTAAAGATACTCGCTATTCCCGCGCAAAACAGACAGCCAAAAGCTGCACTAGCATCATCAATACCTGGGTCAACCTCTACAACTTCAGCACCCAATTCCTGGAAGTGCATTACACTAGCAGAAACGTTGCTCACCACCATGGGATCAGGTTCTACGTAACCAAGACTGGGGCTGTAAGCAATACGCAACTTTCCTGTTCTTTCAATCAACCTTCCCTCTGTAGCTGCAAGGAAATCAATGTTCCGACGTGGTATTGCGCGGATATCCCGATGATCCGGTTCACTGATTACATTCATCATCAGTGCACAGTCTTCCACCGTCGATGCTAAGGGCCCCACATGCACCAGGGAGGAGAAGGTACCTAATGGCCAATGGGGAACCTGCCCAAAACTCGGTTTGAACCCAACCGTGCCACAAAAGCTGGCAGGAATCCGGATAGATCCACCGCCATCAGCCCCCACAGCCAGAGGGCTCAACCCCAGTGATACTGCAACCGCGGCCCCGCCACTCGAACCACCCGATGTCTTATCCCTATCCCAGGGGTTTCTCGTAATACCGTCTATGGCATTATCCGTCACCGCCTTCCAACCAAACTCCGGTGTCGTAGTTTTCCCTATTGGCGTGTACCCGTTGCGCTGTAATGCCGCAATGCAAGGGGCCGCACATCCCAGCGTCGTCTCTGGATCAATTATTTGGGAGCCGAAAACCGTTGGCCACATCGGTGTATAGAAGACATCCTTTATTGCCACTGGCACCCCATCAAGTAATCCCCGCGCATTACCAGACATATAGCGGTGTTCAGCTTCCCGCGCATAGGCGAGGCTCGTATCTCTGTCAATCAAACAAAAAGCCTTAACATGCCTATTAAGTCGCTCAATTTGGTTGAGTAACTCTGCGGCAACCTCAACCGGTGAGAAAGACTTCTTCCTGTATCCATGCAACAGCTCAAGAGCTGTCATCCCAACGAAATCGCCCATCGAGTAAGCCTTCCAATTACTGATCCGCTAACTTCATCAGACTAGTCGTCGGTAGCTAACTACTTGCTCCACCTTCTCTTAAAAAGATCCGATGGAATAATTTCACGCAATACAGAAAGTTCAGCTTCCAGTCAGGAAATTCACAGTAAGCTTTGGTGAAATCACCGACACGGATAACCGCTGTGAAATTTCCCTCTCAAATTGCACTCCTCTTTCTTTTAGTTTCATTGATCTCGGGATGTGCCACCATGAGCGAAGATGAATGCTATGTCGCAGACTGGCAGGCAATCGGGTATGAAGACGGTGCAGCAGGTCGAGACATTTCTTATTTAGGGGGGCGTCGTGAGGCTTGTGCAAAGTACGGTGTGTCAGTCAATACAACGGCTTATCGCAATGGGCGAACTGAAGGACTAGAGCTTTTTTGCACCGAGCTGCGCGGCTTTGATCAGGGTCGCTCTGGCAACAGCTATAACGGGGTCTGCCCCGCAGACCTCGAAGGGTTATTCTTGCGGGGATACAATTCAGGCCAGGATATTTTTCTTGCCAAATCTGCTGTCGAGGAACTGGTATCGGCAATTCATGACCTGGAACTGGCGAGAGAGCATATTCTCGATGATATGACAGAGATCGGTGCTTTATTGGTAGATGAGACAGTCGACAACTCTGAGCGGGTGACTTTGCTCGCTGATATTACTCGCCTAAAGGTCAGGCATTCAGAACTGGGGATGGAAATTACTGGCTTGCAGTTCGAACTAATGCAACGAGAAGCCGAGTATCAGGAAGTATTGGCCCGTTCTCCCTACCTGTGACCCTGCTCTAAAATCCACTAAGAGCCAAGATTACCTCTGCGGGCCCTAATCTGCAGAGATTAATTCCTGTCTCTATCTATTGGCGCGAATCAACCATTTCTAATCCCGGTCTCCATCACTACCAAACTGACACCATATGATAAATAGAGAAAGTAGGTCTCCTACAAAAGGCAGGCTTGCAGCGGTTGCCCCCTATTCGACTTATAGACCACCAGGAAATTTGCACCAAAGAACCAAGTAAAAAGACACTTCCAAGAAAAATTATCCTCTATATTTCGGACAACCGGATCAGTGCTGGTCTTTTATCCTACCCCGCATTGACTTCACCTGAGAGCGGCGACTTTTTGCTTGTAGGCGACGCTCCTTGGCACCGCGACTGGGTTTTGTGGCCACGCGGAATTTTGGCTTAAATGCAGCTTTATCCACCAGTTCCTGCAGTCGCTCCAGGGCATCCAGGCGGTTTTTCTCCTGGGTTCGGAACCTCTGAGCCTTGATAACCACCACGCCATCAGAGGAGATTCGACGATCTTTTAACTTTAAAAGACCATCCTTAATCAACTGTGGAAGTGAAGAAGCCCGAATATCAAACCGCAGATGAATTGCACTGGAAACTTTATTTACATTTTGGCCACCGGCGCCTTGTGCGCGTATCGCACTCATTTCGATTTCTTCTTGAGGGACAGACACCTTCCCTTTTCCATAAACCATAAACACCCAATGCCCGACTTACATCATTTTACTTAAAATACAAAATCTAATGACCATTCTGCCCAAATAGTGCAGCTATTAACCAGCCCCACCACACAGATACAATTCGCCATTGACAGAAATCAAATTATAAAAAAATGCTTCCTATAAAATGAGTGTATCTAGGGGTAAACCTCATTTACCGGGAAACCCTCATTAAGTAATATTGCGCCAGCCGAATAAAAGCTATTAAAGGGGCCTTAAAGGCCAACCAAGATTTGCGGAATGATTTGTGACTTATTTTCAAGTCATAGTCAAATCCGCTAAGATTGCCCGGCTTCCTAGAAGTACTGGAGCAAAGAACAATAAAGACTCGCGCCCTGTAGTTTCCTCTGGACTGCTCCCGATGTCTCCGCGGGTGTGAGATTACCGCGACAAGGAGAAAACCATGCATAACGCCAAGCGTAGCCTCGCAGCGGCCATAGCACTCGCAACAATAACAAGCTCTGCGGCTTTTGCCAAAGAGGCAGCCTTTTCCCAGGTTATCGCCTTCGGTGACAGCCTGACCGATGTCGGCAACTACGATGTATTCACTAATGGGGGCGACGATCGCGAAGTAGCCATTAGTCTTTTATCCCAGAATCTGGGCCTGGGTGCAGTAACTCCGTCTTGTGCAGGTATGGAATCTTCCTTTTGCCTACCCACCGTAGACCCCTCACTGAGTGCAGAGGAACTTGAAGCTTCCGTTACTGCTCAGATTGCTGCTGGCTTGAGCAATGCTGGTACAGGCTGGGCCGTAGGAGGGCATAAAGCAGCTGATGTTCTGATGAATATCATCGGTCCCGACAACTATGCAGCCTACCTGCAAGCATATGGCCTGGAGGCTGACCCGAGCCGTCATAACCTGTTAAGCGCCCTGATGCCAACCACTGGTGACGAAGGCTTAACTCCCAGCTACCCGGACTCCGAACTCCTGACCCAGTTGCTGGTACAACAGGCCACTGCAGCCCAATTAGTAGCCCAAGCCGAAGCTGCCCTGGCAGAAGGTGATACCGCAACTTATGCTGACCTGATGACCCAAGCTTCTGCTATGGGCGACGCCATTGAGGGCACCTTTGCTGATCTTATAACCACTACTGGAACTTCCGGTAACCCACACCCACTGGGAATGGGCTACTTGGAAAGCACCCTGGGAAGTGCTGATCACAACGCGCTTTATTGGGTAAACGGCGGTGGTAACGACTTACTCAGCGGTTTCGAAGATGTCGTCGCTGGCACCTCAACCATCGAAGAAGTCACTGCGGACCTAGACGTTGCATCAACTATGTTGGCAAGCGCAGCTGGCGCCCTATCCGATGCAGGTGCCAATTACATCCTCGTGTCCAATGTGCCGGATGTTAGCAAGACCCCCGGTGTTTACGCTGCAGCATATGAAGCCGTTTATTCCAGCGATGATGCAGACGCTCTGCAAGCCGCAGTTGAGGCTGGACTAATGAGCCAGGAGGATGCGGATGCTCAATTGGCCGCCGCCTTCGAAGAAGTACTTCTGGAAGCAAGTGCCACGTCTGAAACCTTCAACTCAGCACTGTTAGCTAAGGCCAAGGATATCGACGGCGTTCTGATGGTTGACCAGGCAGGTATCCTGAAAGTCGCCCTTAATAACCCGACCATCTTTGGCTTATCCTCCTCAGAGAACCAACTGTTCTGTTACGACGGCAGTGGCAACGACTGTATTGAGCACTCCGTTTACGGCATTAACGGCACTGACCCCGATGCAGACAAACTGATCTTCAACGACAGTGTTCACCCCACTCAAATTGGTCAGGAAATCCTCGGTGACTACTACACCGCAATCGTGAATGCTGCCCAGGTTGCCGGTCAGCTGCCGGATATCGCAATCCAGGCTACTCGCACCCACACCAACAGCCTTGACGAGAGCCTGGCCAGTGTTCGTTACCGGTCCGCTCAGACTGGCGTTTTCGCCGGCAGCTCCCTGGGTAACGTCGACTACGATACCGATTACACCGCCAATGTCAGGGGAGACGGCTACTCCAATATTCTCGGCCTGACTTTTGCCGTACGCGACAATGCGGAAATCGGTTTTGCAGTAAGCCGCTCCAATATTGATGTGGATAATTCACAGCTTGCTATTGATTCCACCTCGACCAACTACAGCGTTTTTGGCCGCATGCACTACGACATTTTCTTTGTCGAAAGTAACGCGACCCTGACCGATGTAGATTACGATGACGTCAGCCGCTCTATCTCTCTGGGCGACACATATAACGGTAACCTGACCGGGAATACCTCTGGCGAGAACTTGTCTTTGGGTATTACTGCCGGTGCCAACCTGCTCGACAGCGAAACCTTCCAGTTCGGTCCATTTGTAAGCTTTACCAAGGTAACTACGGATGTAGATGGCTACACCGAAGATGCCATCGAAGGCTTTACCTACACCGACCTGAGTGGCAATGAGCTCGACCCACTGGGTATGCACTACGGTGATCAGGAGCGCCGCCTGAGAAACATGCGTTTTGGTGCCTTCGCCAATAAGAGCTGGGACACCATTAATGCCTATGCAGAAATTTGGTACGAAGACACCAACGGTACCGAAGAAGACACTATTGAAGTGGGTGTAAAATCCATGGAAGGCAATATGAATGCCATGCCTAGCTATGCCAGTGTCGACGAAGGTATCTTCAACGGTGGTATGGGTATGATTGCCGGTATCCGCTGGCAAGCAGCTGACGCTATCGCAGTTAGCGCAACTGTCGCTTCCCGCCCGACGACTGAATCTGCCTCTGTCAATTTGACCTACCGCTTCTAAGTGGTAACTGTGCCCCCTCTTCCAGGGGGCACAGCCTCCCCTTCTATTTAGCTACGATTCTTCTCACCTCACAGCCTTCCCTCATCAGTGAAACTGAAAAAATAGGGTCCGTCCAAATGCTCCGATTGGAAACTGACAACCTGGTTATTCAAGAGCTTAATGAAGACCGGGATAACAGTTTAATGCTGGCACTACTCAATGATGCCGATTTTCTAAAGAATATTGGCGACCGCGGAATTCGCACAGAAAGTGAGGCTCGCAACTATATCCTAAATGGTCCCATTGCCATGTATCGTGAGCACGGTTTTGGTATGTACAAAGTGTCCTTGAAAAATGGCACTGCAATAGGCATCTGCGGACTGGTTAAGCGAGAGGGGCTCAATGGAGCCGATATTGGCTTTGCCTTTTTACCCGATTATCGTGGCCAGGGTTTTGCTTTAGAAGCTGCCAAAGCTGTAATGACGTACGCCAGGGATATACTGGGATTAACGCGAATCCTTGCGATTGCACAACCAGAAAATAAACCCTCTATCCGATTACTGGAAAAACTCGGCCTAGCCCACGAGAAGCAAATTGTATTGCCAGGCGAGACTGAGAAACTGGCTTTAATGGCCTGGCACAAAGACGCAGCTGAAATAACAAACTAGAATAAAAACTATTTCTTAAGAAAGTTATTCTGATATACAACGTCGCTGCACCTTGATAATAAAAATACCACACAGACCTTGTGGTTTTTCATTGACATGCAACCATGCTGGTCTAGTCTCCAACTTACTATTAAGGAGAGGACTGCCATGATTATCGCAACCGATATGCCAGAAGTCAGTCGATGTGCCGCCAGCCAATGTGCTTATAACGCCAATGATGCTTGCCACGCCAGAGCAATTACCATTGGTGACGGTGCCGATCCCGACTGTGATACTTTCTTCACCAACTCCCGTCATACAAGCAGCTCCCGTACCGCCGGCGTTGGTGCCTGCAAAATGGAAGACTGTAAATTTAATGATGACTTCGAGTGCTCAGCAGAAAGCATTCAAATTGGGCTGACAGGAAAATCCCAGCACTGTCAGAGCTACACTCACTGACTAGGCAACCAACAACCCAATAAAAAAGCCCGGATCAATACTCACCGGGCTTTTCTATTAATCGGGGGCGATTAACTCACAGGTTCAAGTGAAGCCTCTTTTGAGCCCTCACTCACCGCAGTGCGAGGTTCCCATACAATCCCCTTGGTATCCACGTGTTGTTTAAATAAAGGCTGATAATGAGCTTCAAGTACCTTTCGCTTAATCTTTAGTGTCGGCGTTAGGAATTCATTGAGGGGCGTCCACTCTTCCTTGGTAATAAAGATAGTCTTAATCCGCTCATGTTGCGGTAACTTATCATTTACCGAAGTCAGTAGTTTCTGCAAATGCTCATTGACTTCCTCCCGTGGTAATTTTTCAGCAGACTCGGAGATAGTCACCAGCATTACCGGCTGATCCATACCGTGCCCCAGAACACAGAGCTGCGCCAGCATAGTCTCATTACCAAAAAATCCTTCGAGTCGGCTGGGCTGAATAAACTTGCCTTTACTGGTTTTGAAGGTTTCTGAAATACGCCCAGTGATATGTACCAGACCGTCCTTATCAATAAAACCAGAATCACCCGTGTGGTAATAACCGTCCCGTATTACCTCCGCGGTTTTTTCCGGTTCAAGATAGTATCCCTTCATCAAGGAACCGCTCTTAAAGAGTATCTCCCCTTCCTCAGAAATCTTAACTTCACAGCCATGGTAAGGCTTACCAACCGTCCCCGGCACAGGATCTTCCCCCGGCGGAGCAAAGCAACCATAGATAAAGTTCTCCGTCATACCATAACCATCAGCCACCTTCATTCCCATACGGTGGTACCAGCGAAGTAACTCAATGGAAATAGGGGACGCGCCGCTAACCAATATTTCTGCATCATCCAACCCCAGACCATTGCGAACTTTCTTTCTCAACCAGGTATTGATTCCAGGAATACGTAGCAGTACTTCTTGCAGTGAAGGCGGGATTTTTTCATCAATACCCTCTTTAAACTTGGTCCAAAGGCGAGGAACCGAGAAGAACATCGTCGGGCGCGTACGCTTTAAATCTTCCAGGAAAGTATCCAGAGATTCGGGGAAATGAATTGGGGTACCAGAATACAAACAATGGAATTCAACCAGTATCCGCTCTGCGGCATGGGCTAAGGGCAAATAAGAAAGAACACGGTCATTTTCATCCATTCCATAACCGCGAATCATATTCGGGGAGACAAAAACCACCGAAGACCAGCTATGCATAACCCCTTTTGGATTACCTGTAGTTCCAGAGGTGTACATGATCGTAAAGATATCATCCAGATCAAAAGTCGGCTTCTCCTCAAAGCGCTCACTCTCTTTGATTAGGGTTTCCAGATCCTGGTCACAACGGATCTCACAGCGCTGGATAGCGACCGAGGGCAGCATATCAGCAACTTCCTGTAGAGCCGCATTATTGTCGGTGGCCCCACAGAAAAGCATCTTCGATTCAGAGTGCTGTAAAACATAAGTCATCGAGGAGACAGATTGACCAGGGTAAAGCGGCACGCTGATCATTCCCGCCAGCATGATACCCACATCCACAATAATCCAGTCTGCACAATTTTTGCCGTGAATAGCGATGCGATCACCGGGCTCGTACTGAGCGCGCAAGTAGCCAGCAATCCTGCGGGCCCGATCCATTACCTCACCCCAAGTATAGTCTCTCCATTGCCGCTGCTGCATTTGGCGAAGAAAGACCGTATCAGCCTGCTGCGCCTCCCTCTGGTAAAGAAGCTCTAAAGGTTGCAGGCCCTTCACCTTCTCGTACTTTTCTTCCGGGGTCATCGCTAGTCCTCTCTGATTATTGTGTTTTTTTTAATTATGAGCAGTATCATTTGTCCGGGCAGATTGCACCAATATGCAGCACACCCTGAGCGGAGTTACCAAGATAACTAAGCAGTAAAGCCATTAAATAACGACTTTTAGCCGGCTTGGCTAGATCCGCCGAATGAATATGGCAGATGAAACACCTAAAAAGGCAGAATCTCTGACAGTTATTGTTTTACCTTAAGTTACTGAAGATCGGCTATTAGTGCAATTATTGTTACCAACTGGAAAATGCGGATGACTGGTCACAAATAGCCAGGCTCTTTGCCACCTAATTGGGACATCAGGCCTAACAAAAGTATCTCTTTTATCAGGGCTCTACTTACTAATAGAACTAAAAACTACTGCATTGTGGTACACAGTGTCACATGAATGTAATTAAAATTATTTTTGATTTCTTAAAAATTTAATCCGCACCAATTTCTAATTTGATTTCAGGGTTACAGAAAAACAACCTTAGACAACAAGCAAAAAAAATAGCAACACCCAACTTAAAAGTCCGAAAACTACAAAAGCTTTCTTTTAGTAAGCGCGAGCATTCAGGCAAACTAAAAACGACAAAAACCCGCGGAGACTTAAAATCTATTTAAGGCAATTATTACATTAACCTTAATTTAATTAAGAACACTAACAGCTCTTAAATATTGAAAATAGCCACCTCAACACTTCAGAGAAAATAACTTTAATTTCTCAATCAAGAATATACTTTCAGAGCTCGCAACACCAAAAGCATTGTCAGTTTTGTATAAAAATAGATGTGTTTAACTGGGCGTTAAAAGCGAGATTGAGGAGGGAGAAATTGGGAGAGGGATGTGAAAAATACTTCCCTCTCCTACAAGTTGTATTAACCTACCTTTTCTCCATGAGCCTGCTTATCGGCATGATAGGAAGAGCGTACCAAGGGACCACAGGCCGCGTGCTTAAAGCCGATTTGCTCGGCGTAGCGGCGATACTCTTCAAACTCATCCGGGTGGACGTAGCGTTGTACCGGCAAGTGCTCTTTACTCGGTTGCAGATACTGGCCGATCGTAAGCATATCGATATCATGCTCGCGCATATCGTCCATTACCTGGAAAATTTCCTCTTTCTCCTCACCCAGGCCAACCATCAACCCGGACTTGGTCAGTACGTCAGGGCGACGCTTTTTGTATTCCTGCAGCAGCTTTAAAGACCACTTGTAATTGGCACCGGGACGAGACTCTTTATACAGGCGTGGCACAGTTTCCAAATTGTGGTTAAACACATCCGGAGCTTCTTTCTCCAGAATTTCCAGCGCTACATCCATACGGCCGCGGAAATCCGGGGTGAGAATTTCCACTTGCAGGTTCGGGGATTGCGCTCTCGATTCACGAATACAATTGGCAAAATGCTCGGCGCCACCATCGCGCAAGTCATCCCGGTCAACAGAGGTGATTACCACATAGCGCAAACTCATTGCAGCAATGGCATCTGCCAGGTTCTTAGGCTCTTCCGGGTCCAGTGGATTGGGCTTACCGTGGCCCACATCGCAGAAAGGACAGCGACGGGTACAGATTTCACCCATGATCATAAATGTCGCGGTACCGCCACTAAAGCACTCTCCCAAATTAGGGCAGCTCGCCTCTTCACAAACCGTTGACAGTTTTTGTGAGCGGAGAATACTTTTGATGCGATCCACTTCTTTTGAAGCGGGAACCTTTACGCGAATCCAGTCAGGCTTACGCAGCAGGTTATCGCTGGCAATTACCTTCACCGGGATACGCTCTACCTTATCGCCATCGCGAAGTTTCTCCCCCTGCTGGAGGCGGCGAGTGCGCTTAACGGGCACCAGGTCGGGTTTATCAGCCATTACTTAATTCCTGCTGTTCTGCGCTCAGCTGCGCAAATACTTTTTCATCAATGGGTTGCCACTGGGCGTCGGGCAACTGAAGAGTGTGGAGAAGCTCGCGTACAAAAATCTCGGCGACCTGGCTCCAACTCGGGGTTGGTTCCAATATTTCTGCCATCTGCACCATCTGCATCCCCGCATAGCCACAGGGGTTGATCCGCAGGAATGGAGCCAGATCCATATCGATATTGATGGCGATACCGTGGAAACTGCACCCCCGCCGAACTCGCAATCCGATAGAGGCAATCTTACTTCCCGCACGGGGGCCTTCAGTGAGGTAGACCCCGGGCGCATCGGCCCTGGGCGCCGCTGCAACACCAAAAGTTTCCAGCATTGCCACCGTGGCAGTCTCCAGGGCAGTGACCAGATCACGCACTCCGATTTTTGCTCTGCGTAGGTCCAACAATGGGTACACCACCAACTGGCCGGGGCCGTGATAAGTCACCTGTCCCCCACGATCCACCTGAACCACGGGTATATCACCGGTATTCAGCAGGTGCTCGGCTTTGCCTGCCTGCCCCTGGGTGAAAACCGGCTCGTGCTCTACACACCAGATCTCGTCGACACTTTCACCATCGCGACTATCGGTATAGCGCGACATGGCCTGCCAGACACTCTTGTAATCTCGCCGCGCAAGATCGCGAACAATGGTCATCAGAGCACCATATGCACAGCGGGGTGCTGTTTCAGTTCTTCAAATAATGCTTTGAGCTGCTCCTCACCAGTGGCGAGGATAAAGAAAGTCATTGAGGTGAATTTACCAGTACTACTGTCACGCAAGGTAACGCGCTCTTCATCCAGGCCGGGGGCATGGCGACGCATCACATCCAGTACAAATTCGTGCGCCTCATCATTGGCATCACGCACGACCTTGACCATGTAGTCTTCGCAGGGAAATTCAATTTTCGGGGCTTTTTGATTGGGATCTTGACTCATACCACTCTCCGGGGCCGGGCTGTTAGATATTGAGAAAAGCTTAGGCACAGCCGGGCGGCGATTATACAGCGGCTAAACAGCAGTGGACAGTGAGCAAAAGGGGAAGTGGACAGAGAGTGGGGAGGGATGGACAGGGATGGGAATCATTCCCATCCCTAAATCAGCATTTAGCTAAAAAAGCCCATTACGAAGCGCTTGATGGAGTCCCACATGCGCTTGAAGAAACCGGCACGCTCCACATCTTCGGCAGCAACGGCTTTAACATCGGCGACAGTCTCACCATCCAGGGTCACAACAACTTTACCCACTGGCTGGCCCTTCTGCACAGGCGCTTCCAGCTCACCATCCACAATCAGGTCGGCCTTAATGCCTTCCTCACCGCCTCGGGGGATGGTAACGAATACATCTTTAGCTACGGCAATACCCACGCTGGGCTCTTTACCACCCCAGACACGCTCCGTCTGCAACTCTTCACCCTGACCGTAGACCTTGTGGGTTTGGTAGTAGCGGAAGCCGTAGGCCAGCAGTTTTTGGGTTTCAGAGGCGCGCTTCTCATCACTGTCGGTGCCGACAACAATAGCAACCAGGCGCATGCCGCGCTTCATTGCAGAAGCCACCAGGCAGTACCCTGCTTCTTCCGTATGACCGGTCTTAATTCCGTCTACAGAGGAGTCGCGCCACAGCAAACGGTTGCGGTTGGGCTGGTTAATGCCGGAGTAGCTGAAATACTTCTCGGAATAAATATCGTAATGCTCCGGGTGGTCCATTATCAGCGCACGCGCCAGTACACCCAGGTCATGGGCAGTCGTTACATGCCCCTCTGCAGGCCAGCCAGTGGCGTTGACGAAGTTAGTATCTTCCATGCCCAGCAGCTCTGCCTGCTGGTTCATAACTTCGGCAAAGACCTCTTCGCTACCGGAGACGTGTTCTGCCAGGGCGATACTCGCATCGTTACCGGACTGAATAATCACACCGCGCATCAAGTCGATAACCGGCACCTGGTCACCCACTTTGACAAACATCTTGGAGCCACCCTTACGCCAGGCCTTTTCAGAGATACGAACCATATCGTTTTCTTTGATGCTCCCCTTAAGGATCTCCTCAGAAACGATATAGGCCGTCATCATCTTGGTTAGGCTTGCCGGCGGTACCGGAGTATCCGCCTCGTGCTCAACCAGGACCTGACCGGTATTGGCATCTAAGAGCAGGTAAGACTTTGCCGCCAATTGAGGCGGTGCAGGGATAAGAGATTGCGCCTGGGCCAGGCCCGCACATAACAACAGGAAAGAACAGGCGATAATCCGTGTGATCATAGGTATATGTCTCGTCATTCCTCGTTTTCGTTGGCTTAACCTGCAACGAAATCTACAAGGTTAATCAGCGGCACTAGAGCTTGTCACCAAACGCCGCCTATCATTACAAAATTACAAAATACAAGAAAAAACGCGTCAATGCGCACTATTTTGTGAACGGGTATTCAAATGACTGCCGCCGATAGCATCAGTCACAATCATTTAAGGCAGATATCGCCCTTACCTATTGATACCCAAAAGCCCACAACACTATTCGTAAACTACTTGTGGCTGTCCAAATTGCTTTTGCTCAACAGTTTCCCGCGCTGTTGCCAAAGCTCTCTGCTGGGTGAGTGGGCCAATTCGAACTCGATAATAAGTCTTGCCGCCACTCTGAACAGAACTAACAGCAACAGGATAGTCAATGGCCGCTGCCAATTGGGTGCGAATTTCCTGGGCCTGCGCGGAACTGCTATAAGCACCAACTTGCAGATAGGTATTGTCGGGCAACTTGATAGTCGTATCTTCCGCCAAACCAGCGGTGCCATCACTATTGGCCAGTACTTCATTGGCCGCCGGCAACGCGGCCGGGTCCAGAGCCTCTACCTCAACCCGAGCAATGCCTTTATCAATGTATCCGAGCTTTTGCGCAGCAGTATAACTGAGGTCGATGATGCGCCCGTGCACAAAGGGCCCCCGATCGTTTACCCGCACGATAATACTGCGGCCATTGTCGAGATTGGTGACCTTGGCATAGCTGGGCAGTGGTAGCGTTTTATGGGCAGCAGACATGGCATACATATTGTAGACCTCGCCATTTGCAGTGCGTCGGCCGTGGAATTTTGTTCCATACCAGGAAGCCTGCCCCACCTCTTTATAGCCCTTGACGTCATTGCGTACACGATACGTGACACCGTTGACCTTATAAGGGGATTTATTGCCGGCGTCGCCGATCGGCTCTCGGACAGGGATCGGCTCAGGGGCTGCTTGCATATTTACCGGAGCAGCAGGGCCACTATCCTTGATGCTATTAAAGTCCGGTTGCTTGGTGTTTTCGGTTTTCTGTGGTTTTGGCTGCGGGCCACTACAGGCCGCTAATATCAGGACCGCCAGGGCCACTCCCCAACGCGCTTTGCACTGAAACATAATCCCCCCGGCGCGCGACAACTTATTGCTGCCGTCTCCAAGCCGCTATTATCTGGAACTGCTAAATAAAATAGAAAAATATGAACGCTAAAAACCCAAATGGTTCCCTCCATTTGGGTTAAATTTAGCTGCGGGACTGAAGCCGCCTTAAGACTTGCCGCCTCTCGCTTTAACGATCTCTTGGGCCAGGTCATTGACGGCCATAGCGTAGAGACGACTGCGGTTATAGCGGGTGATAGTCGCGAAATTATTCAAACCGAGCCAATACTGTTTTCCCTGCTCAGTTTGCAGGGAGAATACGTTGGCCGGCATTTCCGGAGCCACCTGGCTAGTAGCGTTAAAGCCTTTGTCCGCCAATTCTCCAACGGTCCACTGCGGCTGCAGAGTATCGTTGACGATTGTCATGTCCGCATTCGGGCGGGGGCTGGCCAGTACCGCGACCGGTTCACCGGGCTTCCATCCATGTTTGACGAAATAGTTAGCCACACTGCCGATCGCATCGGTAGGGTTATTCCATATATCTGCCTTGCCATCGTCGCTGAAGTCCACCGCATAAGAACGGTAGCTTGAAGGCATGAATTGACCGTAGCCCATAGCCCCAGCATAAGAGCCCTTGAGAGCCAAGGGGTCCATATCCTGCTCACGAGTCAGCAGAAGGTAATTTTCTAACTCTTTGGTAAAAAACGCAGAGCGACGGGGGTAGTTAAATGCCAGCGTGGAAAGTGCATCCAAAACCCGGTAGCCGCCCATATTACCGCCGTATCGGGTTTCAATTCCGATGATGGCAACAATCATCTCTGCCGGTACACCGTATTTCTTTTCAGCCTCAGCCAGGGCCTCGGCGTTTTGATCCCAGAAGTCCACCCCACCGGCAATGCTCTGCGGGGTGAGAAACAATTTGCGATACTCGTGCCAGGGCTTGGCTTTCTCGGCTGGCCGTTTGATCGCCTTTAGAATGGAATCTTTGCGCTTGGCCTCACGCATCAGAGTCTGCATTTCTTCGCGATTAAAATCGTGCTCTTCCACCATATAATCTACGAATTCTTGCGCTTGTTTATTATTTCCATGACCCGGTTCCTGCGCACAGGCGGCGAGGGCCAGTCCCATCCCGATTAATAATCCCGAGGTCCACTTCAAAACGACCGCTCCTGTCTTCATCTCGCGTCTCTAAATCCGGTTATTGTCCCTATGCAGTGTTCCTCAAAAGTGAACTCTGCGCCGCTCAGTGCCAACAGCCATCAACAAGCCAAATCCGGCCATCAATGTAATCAAGGATGTCCCGCCGTAACTAATCACTGGCAAAGGCACCCCCACCACCGGCAACAATCCTGTAACCATACCAATGTTTACAAATACATAGACAAAAAAAGTGAGGGTAATACTCCCCGCCAACAGTCGGCCAAATACGTGCTGGGCCATAAAGCTGATGTAAATGCCGCGGGAAATAATCAGTACATATAGCAAAAGCAGCAACAGGGCGCCGCGCATACCCCACTCCTCCGACAGTACCGCGATAATAAAATCGGTATGGCTCTCCGGCAGGAAATCGAGCTGTGACTGGGTTCCCTGCAGGTAGCCTTTGCCGTAAACACCACCGGAGCCGATAGCCGCTTTGGAGTTAAATATATTCCAACCAGCACCAAAACGGTCATCATCTGGGTTGAGTAGGGTCAAAATTCGCTGCCGCTGGTAATCGTGGAGCCCCCAGTGCCAAATTGGATAGGCAGCAACCAACAGCGCCATTGCTGCCGCACTGATCATCTTCCAACTCAACCCCGCTAGATACAGGGCAAAAAGACCGGACGCCGCAATCAGGATCGAAGTCCCCAAATCCGGTTGCCGTACGATAAGAGCTGCGGGAATCGCCACAATTGCCAAAGCTCCAATCACTGTGGTCAGTGATGGCGGCAAACGGCGTTGATGCAGGTAAGCTGCCACTGCCATGGGGACACCGAGCTTCATCACTTCCGATGGCTGGAAGCGAAACCCGCCTATCTCCAGCCAGCGCTGTGCCCCCATCGCCTTGGTACCAAAGAACAATACCCCAACCAATAGCGCACAACCGGCCAAATAGGCCCAGGGGGACCAGCGCCGATAAAAATCCAGGGGGATTTGCGCAACGATAAACATGCCCACAAAGGCCACGCACATAAAAATTGACTGGCGCCGCACATAGTTCATATCACCGCCAGAAGCGCTGTACAGCACTCCAAGTCCTACAGCGGCCAACACCAACAACAGCACCAGTAGCGGTATATCAATATGCAGGCGGCGTGAGAGACTGATCGGCTTGCGCAGACTGCCGTGGGCATCTGACAAACGGTGGGAGAAATCGCGACTAGCCATTGCCAGCCCCCTCGCTCAAATAAGTGGTATCCGCCGTCTTTTGCGGTTCCAACTGCGGGCGTGACATCCACTCCGCAAATAGCTCTCTTGCCACCGGAGCAGCAACCTTGCCGCCGCCCTCGCCATTCTCAACCAGTACCGAAACAGCGATACGGGGGTTATCCACAGGCGCGAAAGCCACAAACAGGGCGTGGTCTCGGTGGCGCTCTTGCAGGGCCTCTGAGTCATAGCGCTCCCCCTGGGCAATGCCGACCACCTGAGCGGTACCGGACTTACCCGCCACGCGGAAATCCAGATCTTTACCTGCCCGTTTCCCCGTACCGGTACTGTGGTTGACTACAGCCTCCATTCCCTCGAATACCAAATCCCAGTGATCAGGGCGGGCCTCGAGGTTGTGCAGTATCTCGGGAGGTTGCTCCACCCCGTTGATCGACTTGACCATCTGCGGGCGGTAGTGGGTGCCGCGATTGGCAATCGTGGCAGTCATTACTGCAAGCTGCAGTGGCGTCGCCAACACAAAACCCTGCCCCAGCACCGCATTCAAACTGTCACCGGGGAACCAGGGCATTCCGCGGGCGCCGCGCTTCCAATCTCTAGAGGGAAACAACCCGGAGCGTTCCATGGGCAGATCAATTCCGGTCTTGCTGCCCAAGCCAAAATGAGAGGCGATGCTGTGCATATCATCGATATCCCAGCGGTGCGCCATATCCCAAAAGTAGACGTCACAGCTCTGCGCCATGGCCTGTATCAGATCCACTTTCTCACCGTGCCCCCAGCGCACGTGGTCGCGGTAGATGCGCGGATCGTTGGGCAGCTTGTAAAAGCCGGGGTCCTTGACTGTACTCTCTCGGGTAATAATGCCCGCCTGGAGTCCACCCAGCCCCATCAACGGCTTTAAAGTGGAACCCGGTGGATACTGACCCTGCACCGCCCGATTAAACAGGGGCACATCGAGGGAATCGCTGAGGGCGCGATAGTCGGCAAAGCTGATGCCGGTCACAAACAAGTTGGGGTCGAAGGACGGCTTGCTGACAAACGCCAACACGCCACCGCTATTTACATCGATCGCAACTACTGCACCGCGGCGATCTCCCAGGGCATCAGAGGCGACTTGTTGCAGTTGAGCATCCAGGTTGAGCACCAGATCCGAGCCCGGTTTGGGGTCCTGGCGCTCCAGTACTCGTAAAACCCGGCCACGAGCATTAATTTCAACATTTTCATAACCGACCTCTCCGAGCAGGAGGTCCTCGTAGGAGCGTTCCAACCCAACCTTACCGATGCTGCGGGTACCGCGATAGCGGCGCACATCATCCTCGGTAAAGTTACTCAGGTCCCGGTCACTGATTCGCCCCACATAGCCCACACTGTGGGCAAATAAATCCCCGAGGGAGTAGTAGCGCACCAACTCCGCCTCCACTGACACCCCTGGCATACGGAATTGATTAACACTGATCCGTGCGATTTCATCTTCGTTCAATCGAAACCGGAGAGGCACTGGCTCATAGGGGCGCCGGCGCTTGAGGCGTTTTTGGAACTTGGTGACATCATTTTCATCGAGTCGCACCAGGTTACCGATCAGCTCTAAAGTGGCATCCATATCGCGCACGCGCTCGCGAACAATCGACAAGTTATAACTGGCGCGGTTATCGGCTAGCAAAATGCCATTGCGGTCATAGATCAATCCACGGGTTGGCGCGACCGGGCGCACCTGGATACGGTTCTCATCAGATTGAGTGCGGTAGTCTTCGTAATTAACCACCTGGAGGTTGTAGAAACGCGCTACGAGAACACCCAGTAAAAAGATAACCCCCACTAGCGCCACCAACATACGATTGCGAAACAATCGCTGCTCGGTATGGGGGTCCTTGAGATGGTAATCGTGCGGCATCAGAATTTATTCGATGGTTTTTGACTGGCGTGCAAAAAATCTAATTCCCTACATTAACACAGGGCGAGTCAGGAGAGAGAACCGAGTCGGCAAATCTCTCCGCGACTTATCGCAAATATTTTATTTGTGGTAGGGATGACCGGCCAATAATGTCCAGGCGCGATAAATTTGTTCAGCCAGAACCACTCTCACCAGCGGGTGCGGCAAGGTCAGTGGGGACAGAGACCAGCGCTGGCGCGCACGGGCGAGGCAGTCTTCGGATAAACCGTCGGGCCCGCCAATTAACAGGCTGATATTTTCCCCAAGCATTTGCCAATCACTTAATTGCACCGACAATTGCTCGGTACTCCAGGGCTTGCCTTTCACATCGAGCGCTACCACGTGGTCCCGCGGTCCCAAAGCGGCGAGCATCGCCTCGCCCTCTTTTTTTCGCGCTTTTTCAATCAGGGCTGCAGAGCTCTTTTGGCCTCGTTGGCCGAGTGGAATTTCCACCATTTCCAGAGCAATTTCCCGGGGCAGGCGCTTAGCGTACTCGGCGTAGCCCTCCTGCACCCAAGCCGGCATTTTTCCACCGGCGGCAAGAATGCGGATTTTCACAGCAATTAACCCTGGTGCGGATCACTGCCATCGGCATCGTCACGGGTATTCGGAGTCATAGACCAGAGTTTTTCCAGATCGTAGAAACCGCGAACATCTGCGAGCATCACGTGAACAACCAAGTCACCGTAGTCGACTAATACCCACTCGCCCTGGTCGACACCTTCAACACCAATGGGACGAATACCTTCTTTTTTCAGCTCGTCTACAACGTTCTCTGCCAGGGACTTAACCTGGCGGCTGGAAGTACCAGTACAGATCAGCAGATTGTCCATTACATCTGAAAGTCCGGAAACATCCAGGGAAACAATATCCTTACCTTTCAAATCTTCCAGCGCATTGAGAGCGATATCTTTAATATTTGTCATAACACCTTGATTCATTGCGGGTCGCCTGAAGCAACCTCTGTATAAAGTCGATGATCTTCTATGTACTGCAACACAGTTGCGGGCAGTAAATAGCGTGGCGACTGGCCACTTTTAATTAGTTCGCGAATTTGCGTCGCGGAAATCGGCAACATGGTCTGCTCCCGTAACAGCAGGCAACCACATGCTCGTGTATGCAAGTCTGCAACCGTGCCCCGATGATTCTCCAGCAGTTCTGCCAGAGGGCCATGCTCTTCGCTATCGCGATCTGGCAGGTGCCAGCCAGGCCTTGTTACCACCACCAGATGTGCCAACTCCAAGAGGCGCTCCCAGCGGTGCCAGCGGTGCAGACTCAATAGGGAGTCCAATCCCATGCAGAAACTGATGGAGGTTTCACCTCCCAGTTCACTGCGCAGCTCCTCCAGGGTGTCTACCGTATAAGTAGCTCCGCCACGATGGAGTTCTCGCTCATCCAGGGTGAGCTCCTCACACCCCTCCAGCGCCAGAGCCAGCATTTCGCTACGCTGGCGGGACGATACACCTGGCGTCTGCCGGTGGGCAGGCTGGTGGCTGGGTAGCAGGCGCATTTCATCAAATTCGAGCACCTGCCGCAGCTCCAGCGCCATGCGCAAATGACCGAGATGAATCGGATCAAAGGTTCCGCCAAACAGGGCCAACGTATGCCTTTTGCTCGCCACAATTATTTCTCGTACCTCTCGCACTCGCTGCCCCAAAGGGAAAAGTGCTTATTGCCGGATATGGCCATCTCCGAACACAATCCATTTTTGCGAAGTGAGCCCTTCCAGGCCAACCGGGCCGCGGGCGTGGATTTTATCAGTACTGATACCAATTTCCGCCCCCAAGCCGTACTCGAAGCCGTCAGCAAAACGGGTTGAGGCATTAATCATCACTGAGCTGGCATCCACAGCACTCATAAAGCGGCGGCTGCGACTGTAATCCTGAGTGACAATTGCCTCGGTGTGGCCGGATCCATAACAGGCAATATGCTCCATAGCCGCTTCCATATCCGCAACAACACGCACAGCGAGAACCGGGGCAAGGTATTCCTCACTCCAGTCATCTTCTGTCGCCGCTACACAGTGAGGAATGATTTCACGGGTCCGGTCACAACCGCGCAATTCAACCCCTTTTTCTTCGTAGGCACCAGCCAAGCGCGGCAGTATATCCGCCGCAACCATCTCGGCAACTAAAAGTGTCTCCATGGCGTTACAAACACCATAGCGATGGGTCTTGGCATTGAGGGCGATATCGAAAGCTTTGTCCAGGTCAGCCCGATCATCGATATACACATGACAAACACCGTGCAGGTGTTTGATCACCGGCACCCGGGCTTCGCGACTGACCCTTTCAATCAGGCCGGTTCCGCCCCTGGGTACAATTACATCCACATACTCCGGCATGGTGATCAGGGCACCCACCGCCGCTCGATCGGTGGTATCGACAACCTGCACCGCCGTTTCCGGCAAACCCGCTTCGCGCAAGCCAGCGGTAATACAGGTGGCAATTGCCTTGTTCGAGTGCAGCGCTTCACTGCCTCCACGCAAAATTGTGGCATTGCCGGATTTTAAGCACAGGCTCGCTGCATCAATGGTCACATTGGGCCTGGACTCATAAATAATGCCCACCACCCCTAGGGGCACACGCATTTTGCCCACTTGAATGCCGCTGGGGCGATAGCGTAAATCTTCAACTTCTCCCACCGGGTCGGGCAGCTCTGCCACCTGCACCAAACCCTCGATCATGCCATCGATGCGGGCATCGTTAAGCTCCAGGCGATCCAGAAGAGCCGCATCCAGGCCGCGCTCGCGACCCGCCTGCATATCCAATGCATTGGCCTTCAATAAAGACACCCGCTGAGCCTCCAGTTGGGCAGCGATGGCTTTGAGAGCATTATTTTTGGTGGAGGTATCCGCGGCAGCTATCTGTTTGGCGGCGGTACGGGCAGCGCGCCCCATCTGTTCGAGCTTGGCGCGAGTGGATTGCTGATCAGCGGTGTCTGTGGCGGTCACATGGCTCTCCGTGCAAAATCCGGTCGGCCGCGCAGTATAACCCAGCGAGACCCGGTTGAAAGTGCCGATTACCGGGCCCCACAGCTTTGTATCTAGCTATTCCCGCGTCCAACGGTCCAGGTTCTCGGCGATAGTGGCAAGTCGCATAAGAGGATCTTCTACCGCCAACAGATCTGTACGAACCTTATCCTCCAGTGGCAGAAGCTGAGCCAATTGCCAGGAAAGTGAGTCCGCAGACTCCACCGGCTCAAATTTAAGTGATAGCGACTGCGCCCGCTCCTTCAACTCCTCCAACACCGACAGAAGACCATCGCAATCCGCCGGAATCGGCTTTTCATCTTCATCTGGTATCCATTCCACGTCCCCCAGAAGCAGGTCATCTTCTGCGCGACGGGTGTGGACAATGCGAAAGCGACGCCGACCTTTCACCTCCACATTTAGCAGCCCTCCCTCGCCCTGTCCCCAATCCACGATGTCGACATAAACACCGAGAGGCCATACTGAAGCGCGCCCCACTTCACCCCCGGAGCGAATCAATACAATGCCGAAGCCACTATTGGTTTTCATGGACTCACTGACAAGGTGAATATAGCGCTGCTCAAAAATCCGCAGGGGTAAAGTCACGCCGGGGTATAGAGGGACACTCAGGGGAAAAAGGGGTATCTGTTGCAAAGTCATCACTCATTATTTTTTGTGTGCCCTAAAGATAACATCGCCCTAGGGAACTCTGCGGCAGGTTAAGAGACTTTTTACCGCCAACCGGTTGGATTGCGAGCAAGTTTTTCCACTTTGCGGTAATTGCCGCTGGCAAGCCCAACACCCAGCCTTTAAGCTGCTGCGGTAAATTGACCAAACGGAGATTTTTCATGCCTACAGCAACCGCTCGCCATATCCTGGTTGAAAATGAACAGCAGTGCCAGGACCTGAAACAGCAAATCGATAACGGCGCTGACTTCGGTAAAATTGCCGAGCAGTACTCCCAGTGCCCCTCTAGCCGTTCCGGCGGTGACCTAGGCTCTTTCAGCAAGGGAATGATGGTTCCCGAGTTTGACAAGGTCGTATTTTCCGAAGAGCTGCATAAGGTACATGGCCCAGTCAAAACCCAGTTTGGCTACCACTTGCTGGAAATTACCAGCCGCCAAGACTGAGTCCCGACTGTTAAGCAGACATAAAAAAAGCCGGGGTTATCCCGGCTTTTTTTATATTTCAAATTCCTTCGCTTCAGGCGCTGGGCGCCTCCTGCATCGGTGCCTCGGGCTCAACTTTATCAGCTTGCCTCTGACGACCGAGCGGCTTGAACATCACCAGCAACAGGGGCAGAAGTGTCAGGGAACCCAACAGTGCGGCGGACATCGCCAGCGCGGTGAGGAGGCCGAAATAGATCGACGGAACAAACTTCGACAGCGCCAAAATTGAGAAACCGACAATAATCGTGATCGCTGTGTAGAACATGGCACGGCCAATCGTCGCATGGCTGCGATGCATGGTCGCCAGGTAATTGCCATCTTTCGCAAACTCCGCGCGGAAGCGATACAGGTAGTGAATCGCGTGGTCCACCCCGATACCCACGGTAATCGCGGCGATAGTGATGGTCATCATATCCAGCGGGATACCCGCGAGCCCCATACCACCAAGTACCACACAGGCGGCCAGCATATTTGGCACCAGTGCAATCAGAGCAATCCACAGAGAGCGGAATAGCACCAGGAACATCAGCAGGATTCCGACAAAAACAGCACCCAGGGTCAGGATCTGGGATTTAAACAGGCTCTGTAACATATTGTTGTACAGAACCAACAGGCCGGTCTGATGAACATTCTCTGGAGCTATGCCCATCTCATTGTGAGCGTAGTTGTAGATGCGCTGGATCAGCTCATCGCGACGCAGGGTGGGGTCTGTCTCCATCACTCGCAGGGTGATACGAGCCTGGTTGTTCTCCACAGACAAATAGGGGTCTACCAGGACAGAGCGAATTTCGGCCGGCAGGCTGGTATTGGCCACCGCCAGCTCAAAGTCATTGAGGGGACCGCCATTCAGATCCACGGCAACTTTATACAGGGTCGCCAGAGATTGAACCTTGCCTATCTCCGGCTGCTCCTCCAGGTAATCATGCAGCTGCTCCAGCTTTGCCAAACCGGCAACCGTAAACCAGTAGCTCTGCTCCACTGACTCCTCTTCACCGCCAAATGGATCATCGGAGGCAAAGGGGTCCTCTTCTACAGCGAAGGGATCTTCCCCTGCTTCCATCGCAAAGGGATCTTCTTCTCCCTCGAAAGCTGCCTCCTGCTCCTCGGGCTGATCCAGGATAATATCCAAGGTCACAGTGCCACCCAGGCGGCGGTCGATCACCAGCATGCCCTGATAAATTTCCGTGGAATCATCGAAGTAATCGATAAAGCGGTTTTCCACTTTCAGCTGGGATATGCCCACCACACTCACGACGGCTGCCAGCAGTGAAATACCTAATACCACAAACTTGTGGCGCTCGGCAAAGCGGGAAAACTGCAGGGTAAATGCGTGGGAGTTATCTGCACTCACACTGCCCACACGCTTCGGCAGCACCATCAGGAAACTGGGAATAATCAGGAACGACAGCAGTAGAGCCACGGTCACACCCATTGTCATCATCCAGCCAAAATCGATAACCGGGCGAATGCCGCTCACCACCAGGGACACAAAAGCCACGATGGTAGTCAGTGCGGTATACAGGCAGGGCTTGGCCATAAAGCGCACTGTCTGCAATACCAGCTTTTCAAGGTCCCAATCTGGGTTCTGGGCAATATATTCCCGGTAGCGCACCGCCAGGTGGATGGTAATTGCCAAGGTAATAATTAACAGCAGTGCGACAAAGTTGGCCGAGATCACTGTCAGTCGCCAGTCCAGCCAGCCGAGCAGCCCCAGCATCACCACCGCAGTGGTAACACAAGTCATCAGCGGCAACAGCACCCAGCGCGGCTGGCGGAAAATCAGCAACAGGGTAATCACGATAAAAGCGAGGATCCCCACACCGAATACCAGCAGGTCGCTTTTAATAAACGAAATCATATCGGCGGTAATCATGGTGACACCACCGAGGAACAACTCCGCTTCGCCGTTGTAGCCAGCCAGAATTGCGCGCACGGTATCGACTCGCTGGTGGGCAATTTTCTCTTGCTCAGTACGGTGGGCCAGATAGACCGCGCTGATCTCCTCAAGGCGAACGGCCTCTTCCGGAGTCAGTCCCTCTGTATTGCGCTTGCTGCGCAAAGCATCCCGCTCGCGCACCATCTCGATGCCGCGGCTATCCAGTTTCAGGTTCGCCAGAATGGCTGTCGTCTGCCCGTCCGGGCTCAGGATCAACTCCCGATAAATCGGGCTTGAGAGGAACTCTTGCCGGGCCATATCCCGATCGACATCGGGCCTGGCGAGCGTGCGCACCTCATCGCTGATATCGGTGAGAACCAGCTTGGGGCTGTACAGCAGTGGGACATCGAGAATGCTCTGCACACTGGACACACCATCTACCTTGGCCAATTCATCCCGCAACTTGCCCAGGGTTTCCAGGGACTCATCACTGAACAGGTCCCCAGTCTTGGAGCGGTAAGTGACAACCAGGAAGTCGCCACTGGCATAGCGCTCGGAAATCTCGCGGAAATAATCCAGGGATTTATCAGCTTCCAGAGTGAGGGAATCGGCAGAGGCGTCGATCTTCAGGCGGGACAATCCGAGGGCTGCCAGCAGGGTTAACAGGCCGATAACCACCAACACCGCAGCGGGCCGCTTGGTCACCAAGTATTCATAAGACTTCTGTAAAGCTGACAGCATAAATTTCCGCTTCTTTCCAAACTAAAAACTGGCCGCATTGCGGCGCGCATATTGTTCGCCTATGCGATGAATTAGCAAACCTTAAATTTGCCACCGCACCGTTTTATTGGAACTTTTTTCAGGGATTGTCGATATGCCCCAAGTCGCGTTCGGGAAACAGGGTGTCCCTGACGCGACGTTTGAGCTCCTTAGCACCGGGAAAGCCGCCGTCACGCTTGCGCTCCCAGATCAAAATTTCGCCAACCCGAATCTCGAATACTCCCCCAGTACCCGGTTGCAATGCAACCTGATTGAGGTCATCGGCGAAAGTGTGCAGCAATTCCTGGGCCATCCAGGTGGCTCGCAACATCCAGTTGCACTGCACACAGTAGTGAATCGTAATATTCGGTTTTATCTCATTGCCCATCCTGCTCTCCCCAGCTGGGCAACAGCTTCTGCTCAATGCCCAGTTGGTCGAGCAACCGCGCCACCACGAAGTCCACAATATCTTCTACCGAACTGGGCCTCTGGTAAAAGCCAGGGCTGGCCGGCAGGATCATGGCCCCCATGCGGGTGAGTTTCAGCATATTTTCCAGATGAATCTCGGAATAAGGTGCCTCGCGGGGAACCAGAATGAGCTGGCGGCGCTCTTTCAGGGCTACATCCGCAGCCCGCTCAATCAGGTTGTTCGATGCTCCGCAGGCCACAGCAGACAAGGTGCCACCACTTGCCGGGCAGATCACCATACTGGCTGGCGCCCCGGTTCCAGAAGCCACCGGGGAAAACCAATCGCGCTTGCTGAAAAGGGTCAGCTGGCCTTCCTGCGCGGCAAAACGATCGGCGAGGAAATTCTGCAACTCGCGCTCATCGCCCTCCGGCAACTGCATATCAGTTTCGGTGTTGATAACCACCTGAGCCGCCTCGGACAGCAGCAGCCATACGCGCACATTCGAAGCCAGCAGGCACTGCAGCAGGCGCAAACCATACTGGGCACCGGAAGCCCCGGTCATAGCCAGGGTCACGGTCTTCTCGAAAGGGGATTGATGCAAAGTCGATACCTTATTCAGCCCTGCGAGCATAGGGCTGCGCAGGAAACATTAGTCTTCTGACTTAGAGATCGTATTTCTGTTCCAGGGCACCGATAAGGCGCTGGTGGATACCGCCAAAGCCGCCGTTGCTCATCACTACGATATGGCTACCGGAATCGGCTAGCTGCAACACAGATTCCACACCATCTTCAATCGAATCAAAAGTTTTGGCCGGCACCGATGAGTGGTGGGCGACGTCTTCCAGGGACCAGTTAACTCCCTCAGGCTGATACCAGAGCACCATATCGGCCCCGGAGCAGGAGTCGGCCAGCTTGCCCTGGTGTACTCCCATACGCATGGTATTGGAACGCGGTTCAATCAGGGCAATGATTTTATCCTCCCCAACCTTCGCCCGCAGGCCATTGAGGGTGGATTCAATCGCGGTGGGGTGATGGGCAAAATCATCGTAAACACGGATGCCGGCCACTTCTCCCAGGCATTCCATACGACGTTTAACCCCCTGGAAGCGTGCCAGAGCTGCCGCACTCAAATCTGGGGTGACACCCACATGCCGCGCCGCAGCCATAGCCGCGAGGCCATTTTGCACATTGTGCTGCCCGGTCAGGTCCCACTCGACCCGCGCCACGACTTCGCCTTTAAACTGAACCGTAAAGCTGCTGCCATCAGCGGCAATATCCACTGCGCACCAATCACCCACTCGCACACTATCGGCAGACTCGCTGCCAACCCGCTGTACTTCACTCCAGCAGCCTTTATCAAGCACCTGCTCTACATTCTCTTCGACAGAGGCCACTATCAAGCCACTAGCAGGTACAGTTCGTACCAGGTGATGGAATTGTTTCTGGATTGCCGCCAGGTCCTCAAATATATCTGCGTGGTCAAATTCGAGATTGTTGATAATCACCGTGCGCGGGCGGTAGTGCACAAACTTGGAACGCTTGTCGAAAAAGGCAGTGTCATACTCATCCGCCTCAACAATAAAGAAGGGAGACTCTCCCAAACGAGCAGAGACACCAAAATTAGCCGGGACCCCACCAATCAGGAAGCCGGGCTGCATATCTGCCGCTTCCAAAATCCAGGCCAGCATACTGGCGGTGGTGGTTTTACCGTGAGTCCCGGAAACCGCCAATACCCAGCGGCCACCCAGGAAGTGATCGCACAACCACTGGGCGCCAGAGGTGTAAGCCAACCCTTTTTCCAGCACCGCCTCTACTGCCGGATTTCCCCGGGACATAGCATTGCCAATAATCACCAGGTCCGGGGCGGGCTCCAGCTGTGCGGGATCATAGCCCTCGGTAATTTGGATACCCGCCTGTTGCAACTGGGTGCTCATAGGGGGATAAACATTGGCGTCACTGCCGGTTACGCGGTGCCCTTCCGCCACCGCCAGTTGGGCCAAACTGCCCATAAATGTGCCGCAAATACCTAGAATATGAATATGCATAGCGGAAAAATGTACTCCTACGGGTTGCGGCGCAAGCTTAACACGGCAATTCGGGCCAGTAATTGCCAAATACCCCAGTTACCATGCAATTTACTCGCTATTCCATTAGACTCCGCCCCCGCATTGGTCGGCCTCATCCCCGGTACGGTGGTAGGAATTTTCCCGAAAGGGTCGACACCCGATACGAGCTCCCGGTTATCCCCACTGGCACAAATGTTTAAAACTAGATGCGAGGCGGACTACCGGATCGGGATACTTCTCTATATCTCTATAAGCACAGGATAACCATGTCGAAAAAGAACGCCTTTTATGCGCAGTCCGGTGGCGTTACCGCCGTGATCAACGCATCCGCCTGCGGCGTAATTGAAGCTGCGCGTGAAAACCCGGACCAGATTGGCAATGTCTACGCAGGGCTAAACGGTATTCTCGGCGCGCTGCGCGAGGAGCTGATCGACGTGAGCCAAGAGAGCGCAGAGGATATTGCTGCACTGCGCCACACCCCCTCCGGTGCCTTTGGTTCCTGCCGCTATAAGCTGAAGAGTCTGGAAGAGAACCGCGCAGAATACGAGCGCCTGATCGAAGTCTTCAAAGCGCACAATATTGGCTACTTTTTTTACAACGGTGGTGGCGACTCAGCAGACACCTGCCTGAAAGTATCCCAGCTGTCCGAGACCATGGGTTATCCAATCCAGGCCATCCATATTCCCAAAACTGTAGATAACGACCTGCCCCTGACCGACAACTGCCCGGGCTTTGGCTCCGTTGCCAAATATGTTGCCGTTTCCACCAAGGAAGCGGCCATGGACGTGGCCTCCATGTGCGCCACTTCCACCAAGGTATTTATTCTCGAGGTGATGGGCCGTCACGCGGGCTGGATTGCCGCTGCCGGCGCTCTGGCCCAGGAACAGGAAGGCGATGCACCCCACATTATCCTGTTCCCGGAAATCGCTTTCGATAAAGAGAAGTTCCTCGCCAAGGTACAAAAGACCGTAGACGAGAAAGGCTACTGCGTTATCGTCGCCTCCGAAGGCGCCCAGTACGGCGACGGCACCTTCCTTGCCGATGCCGGCACCACCGACGCCTTTGGCCACAAGCAGTTGGGCGGTGTTGCACCGACCCTGGCCAACATGGTCAAAAGCGAACTCGGCCTGAAGTACCACTGGGCCCTGGCAGATTACCTCCAGCGCGCCGCCCGCCATATCGCTTCTGCTACCGACGTTGAGCAAGCCTACGCCGTAGGTCGCGCCGCAGTGGAAATGGCTGTAGCAGGCAAAAATGCCATTATGCCAGCCATTATTCGCGCAGAAGGTGAAGAGTACAGCTGGTCCATCGCAGAGGCGCCGCTGTCTGAAGTCGCCAACGTAGAAAAATTTATGCCGCGCGAATATATCAGCGAAGACGGCTTTGGAATTACTGAAGAGGGACGCAAGTACCTACTGCCATTGATTCAAGGCGAGGACTACCCTCCCTACAAAAATGGCATTCCCCAGTACGCCACCCTGAAAAAGCAGCTGGTGGAAAAGAAGCTGGGTACCGATTTCGAAGCTTAATAGAAACGGTTGCCAGTCTCCCAAAAGCCTCCGAGTAAAATCGGGGGCTTTTTTCTGTAAACGCCTCTACGCAGACTCCACATCAGACCAAACCGCAAATTCATTGCCGCAAGGTTCCCTAAAATGGAAGCGCCTGCCACCGGGAAACGGGAAAATTGGCTTGGCTATTTCGGCTCCGCATCGCGTGACCTTCTCCAGGGTACCCTCCAGGTCGCGGCTGTATAACACCACTAATGCAGATCCATTTTCGGTAGTGCTCTGCAACTCTGCCTTGAAAAAGCCACCGTCTAATCCCGCATTTGAAAAAGCGGTGTACTCCGGACCGTAATCGGTAAAAGTCCAATTAAATGCCTCGGTAAAGAATGCTTTTGTCTTACCCAAATCCCTGGAGGGCAACTCAATATAATTAATTTTCTCGCACTCTCTCATAAGCTCACCATTTTCCTTATTTTTCAATTTTCAGGCTGTAGGTCGCACAGGGGTATTCACCACCTGAAAACTGCCATTTGCCAGCGCTAGTGGCCGATCCTGATAGAGAATAATGGCGCGATCCATCATCTGTACAAAATCGAGCATCGCATAAAGCACCACACCTTTTCGCCCCTGATATATATCAGGCCGATAAATCAACGCCGCCATCCTATCGTCCATGGCTTCATAGGTATATGAAGCTTCCCCAACTAACTCTCCCGACGCCGTAACGTAACAATGTGTCGCGGTTTCATAGGTTACCGTGTGGGTAGAAAGGTCGGGGAAATCACCTTGCTTTGAATAGTGGGTGCCGGTCCATTCCAGGCTTAAACCTTCCAATGTCTTAAATGCCTGCAAACTATGTCTCCCCCAGTGGTTTAATAGCTTCGCTGATCACTAGTAACTGATTTACCTGAAGCAATAAAACACACGCTGACTAAAAACGACACTCTTTGCATTAAATATTTATCTATTTTGATACGTCTCTGATAGGCCCCAGTGATATCTCAATACTCCAGGAAGACATCTTAGGCACTTTACTCAAGTCTTTTTCCAATTCAGGGATCGGGCACGCACAAACACTTTCCCCTCCAATGATCCATATAATAAAGATTTTAATGACTCGCAATGGAGTCTTGCCGGGCTACCAATATGAAAACGAGGAAGTGAAACACTCGGGCATATGCCCAAGGAGGTAAAGATGAAAAATACGTAATTAACATGGGGAGGAAAGAAAACGGCCGAATATCTCTTGCCTTAATATCCGACCGTTCAATATGTGGAGTTAATTATTTATTGTTGTTGATATCCATCTCAGTGCCAAAACGGCTTGCGAATCTCAATTTCACGGTAGGCTTTATCTTCATTACCGAAATCGTCTTTCACAGTCAGGGTAATTTCATAACTACCACCGGTGGCATAGCGATGCAGTGCCATGGGGCCGGAGCGGCTGGTGCCATCACCAAAGTCCCACTCATAGCTCAGGTTACCGTCGCCATCGTAACTACTGCGCTCTTCAACCCACACCCAGCGCAGGAAGCTGTGGACTTTAAAATCAGCCCGAAGATCAACAACTTCTTCAAGTGGTACAAGCTGCTCAACAGTGGAGATCGCTCCCCTATCGTCCTCAACCTGGAGGATTACTGAATAAGTGCCTGCTGCATCGTAGCTATGACTGGGGTTTTGCTCAGTACTGGTAGTGCCATCACCAAAATCCCAGGCCCAGCTAACGATAGTGCCATCGGTATCGATGCTGCTGTCGAAGTAGTTCACTTCGAAGCCTTCAACACCCCACTCAAACCCAGCAACCGGCTCCTGGTTATCTGCCCCCAGATCCAGTTCAACCACAAGCGGATCGTGATCTGAAGCGCGGAATGCATCAGTCGAGTAGAAACTCTCCACCTGCTCATCGGTTTTATTCTCGATGTTGTAATCCAGCACCCGAGGCTCGTCGGCATTGATATGCCAATCGGCCGCACCTGTTACCAAAGGAGCCAGTGATTCACTGGCGAGGGCGTGATCCAAGTAGCCGGACTCACCGCTGTAGACATAGGAGTAAGCTTCTCCTTCACCGAAAACCTCCAACAAATCAGCGTAACCAGCGTCCTTTAGAGTGCTAATTGGGTTTTCACGGGCGTAGCTATTGAGGTCACCGAGCACCAGAACACGATCGGTGCCGCTACCTGTCGGGTCAGAATCAATCCATGAAACCAGGGCATCTGCGGCTTCGGTGCGCAGCGAGTTCCAGCAGCCCTGTCCATCACCCAGATCATCGTTCAAACTGCCATCGTCAGGACAACTCCCCTTTGATTTAAAGTGATTGACCACCACGGCCAGCTCTTCACCACTTGATAGTTCGGCATAAGCCTGCAGCAGTGGTTGGCGGTTACCGTCATCAAAGGGATAGCTATCAGTTGTCGCAGCAGCGCCTATAGGCATTACCCGATCGCTGCGATAAATCAGCCCCACAGTAATTTCATCGGTGCCCAGTTGAGCCAGGTCTGGATTAATAAATTGATAGTTTTCACTGCCAGTAGCCGCGTTAAGACCATTAATTAAATCCTGAATAGCACTTTCCGAACCGTAGCCATCGTTCTCAATTTCCATTAAGCCAACTACATCGGCATCCAGGCCTAAAATAGCGGAGATAATTTTATTTCTCTGGCGCAGGAATTCTTCTTCAGTATCAGCCCCACGGGAGGTAGGGAAACCGCCGCCATAACCATCCCCATTGAAATAATTCAGAACATTAAAGCTGGCGATCTTTAAACTGCCCTTACCCGGTAATTGTGGAGCGTTTTCACGCAGGTTGGCAGCAACAAATTCTGGCGCCTCCACGGGATGTACTCGGTAGGCGCTGTAGCTATACCCCATTACACCGCGCAATCCCTCTACCGTATCGCCATTGCGTAAGGTATTACTGGCACTGAGGCCAGAGACCGGGTATGGCACCGCTTCCGGGTTCTGCACACTGGAACCATCGTCCAACACAATCCTGTTCAGATCGTTAGCACTTTCCTGTGCTACAGCTGCAACCCCAGGCTCATTGTTGTGGGTGGGAATATAGAGACGGCCATTGGCCAGGGTGACTTCACCATAGCGCCCCAGGTTATAGTGGTCATTCACCATCAGGGCTTGCGGGAACTCAACCAACATCCCCTCGTATTGCTCCTGCTCTTCAGCAGAACTAAACGGCAGGGAGACTTCCTCGGCAGTGACACTGTAGCCGCTACCGCAAACCGTAACGCCATCAACCTCATCTAATTCGGTAAAGTCATAGTATTCAGTAACCACACCACCGACGCGAACCAAGTCTCCGACTTGCACATCTACACCGAAGCCTTTGTCGTGTACAAACAGCCCCTCAGAGGTATTGATCTGGCCATCCTGGTCACTGTCTTCCTCTTGCAGGAAGAAGCCGGAAAAGCCGGTGCTGGTATCTTGGAAATCACCAACAACAACCGCTTCAATTACGTGGCGCTCATCTTCCAGAGCGCTTTCAAACTCATCACCCTGAATCTGGCTGATTAATGTAGAAACATCTCCACAATCGCCGAGAACAACAGCGTCATCACCGCCGTCATCTCCGCCACCAGTGCCGTCTTCGCTGTGCCAGCCGAGGTTGGAAAAGTCGTCCTGGCCCAAGCTGGACCACTCTGAAGCTGGGTTAAAATCCATGCTGCCATCAACACGGCCTTCGCTCACACTCCAGTCGCGGATTAAGGTTTGATTTTGGGTGCCCAGGCTGCTATCGCCCCATTGGCTACCGGGATCAATACCGATCTGGCCGATAACATCCACATATCCATTGGGGCCACTCAGGGCAACCGCATCATCCCCATTAAACAGGCCGCTGGTATAAATCTGATCGGCTACTGACAGGATTGAGGAATCAGCACTAGCGTGGGCGAATACGTAAACATCGCCGTCTGCCAAGCTGCCACTTAGGGCGATGGTTGAAGCCGCTGCAGAGGAGCCATTGAAGTAAAGTTCAATGCTGTAGCTACTGAGGTCAACCGCTGCACCCGTGCCATTGTAAATTTCAAGGGCCTTATTATTGCTACTGCCCTCGATATATTCAGAAATAATGAGGTCGCTGGCTTGGACCTCTTCAGCCAAAAATGGTAACCCTAAGGCTGCAAGGGCAGCCAAGCCAATCTCTTTCATAATGTTCTCTTCACTCGTACCTGACACAGATCACGCGGCGCAAAGATTGGCGGTTAATTCCTAAAGTTCGATGAATGAAATATGAAATTTAAATTTCAGCTCTTTGTTCAAAAATCCATTTCACACAAAACCCGCCAAACTCGCCACACAATGCAAAAAAAGCGCCAAAGAATTTGTGCGGGGTGATGAGTAGCAGCAAAGAAGCTTGAAAAGTTCGCCAAAAATTATATAGTCACTTATATAAGTGCTTATGGAACAGCTTTTATGAAATACAGCCAACTGGGGACTCAGCTTCGTCACATTCTGGAATTACTGGATGGCGATGTAGCAGAGAGCTATAGGGCCTCTGGCCTGGAGAATTACAAACCCCGCTACACCCCGATAATGCGTGCACTTATCCACAAGAGAGATATAACCATTAGTGAGGTGGTAGCGAGCACCCATATTTCCCAGCCCGCAGTGAGTCAAACTGTAAAAGACATGATTAAACAAGGGCTGGTACAGACCTCTTCTGGAGAAGATGCTCGCCAGCGCAAAATACGCTTGACCCGCAAAGGCAGTGCGTTGATACCCAAGCTAAAACAGCAGTGGATAGCAACTCTGGAAGCTGAACAGTCCCTCAATAGCGAATTACCGACAGAACTATCAGAGCTGCTCAATCAAACAATACAAGCTTTAGAGAAACGCTCTTATTTAGAGCGGATAAAAGAAAATCTATCAATAGAGGCTACATAAATATGAAACGCCAACTCAAGATGAGTTTAGCGGTATTAATCAGTTTTTTTTCCATGTCTCTCGCGGCAAGTTCCGGCGCAATGAGTTCCTGCCAGTTTGAGACAGGCCCGGTTATTAAAGCTGCTGCAGTAGCTATTCAGAAGCACTATATATTGGAGGAAAAAGGAAAGGCGCTATCTGCTCAACTCAATAGCCTGGCAGAATCCAAACACTTTAATCATCTTTGTAGTGACTACCAACAATTAGCCAGCGCACTTACCAAAGAAATTCGCACCCTTTCCGGTGATAAGCATTTCTATATAGAGCATATAGATAACCAAAAAGAAGCCCACAATTGGATTGAACAGTGGCAGGCTGAAGCGCCCAGCAATAACTACGGCGTTAAGAAAATTGAGATTCTTCCCGGTAACATTGGCTACCTTTCCCTCTCTTCTTTCCACACCTATAAAAATGCCCACCAAACCCTCGCTGCGGCTTTCACCCTACTTCGCCACAGCGAGGGCCTAATACTCGATTTACGCAGTAATGGCGGCGGAGACGAAGAAACCGCCAATGCTGTTCTGCAGTCATTTATTGACCCCCATTCTCCCTTTCCCTTTGTTATTGAAAGCCGCAAGGGGAGAGAAATACCGAAACGTATTTCACCTCAACCCTGGCCCAGCTATGGGAGTGACAGACCAATGGTCATTCTGATTGACGGGAGATCCTTCTCTGCATCTGAGAGTACCGCCTTCGCACTACAACAGCTGGGCCGAGCCACGATTGTCGGTAATGCCAGCGCCGGTGGGGCACATATGATGGAGTCTCCTCAATCCCTCCCCTATGGCTTTGAAATCGGTATCCCAGATAAACGCCCGGTTTCTACGATTGCCGGCAGCCGCCCCAACTGGGAAGGACAGGGTGTGATCCCCGATATTGAAGCCGGCCAACAGGAGATCATTCAAATCGCATTAAAAGTAGTGGCAGAGGCCCTATAAGGCTCCCTTTACTTTTTTGCTAAATTGAACACTAGCGAAACGGGCACACAGGCTTGACCCCACTCCATACAGGCAGAGCCAAGTCCTCTTTATTATCTGATGGTGCGCCAGTTCGGCTTTTGAAAGCCCCCTCCACTATGGTCAGGCGCATTAAAGCTGTTCCCTTGCGCTCCTGTAGGCTGGGGAGGCGCACCTGATCCCAGCGCCCCGGCTCTATATCGTCAATAATCGCTTTAAAAACCGCATCAAATTCCCGCTGCTCTTTGACCCTCTCACCTCGGCAAAACAATACCGCAGAGCGATAATTAGCACTGTGATGATAAGCTGACTTGGCCAGTACCCACTCATCGCAGCGGGCAAATGAAATACAGACCTGTTCTCCTGCCTCCAATAGTTTTTGTAGCCGGCTCTTGTTAGCCAGGTGAAAATACAAAAACTCCCCCAGACGCCAAATGGTTAAAGGAATAATGATGACTTCACCGTCTTCAATAAAACCGACATGGCCCAGTTTTAGCTCGTCGACAAGCTTATAAACATCCTCTCGCCGATAACTGGCACGTTTGGGAGCACGACGTACACGACTCTTCGCTGAAGTTGGCAATTCATCAGAGATTGGCGAATGTAAATTCATAAATCCTCCTTTAATTCACTCTGGTATGAAATAGATATCGCCAATGTAGGATCTTGCTGGTACGCTGATAAGCGCCAGTTTTAACTATTTCATGGTGCCAGTTTTGAGTGCCGCCGAGCTTACAGACCTAACTCTCGAATCAGGCCAGCCGCTACAAGAACAGTTGTATCGGCAATTGGTAGATTGGATTTGCAACGGCCGGCTGACTGCTGGCACCAAGCTCCCCTCCTCGCGCCGGTTGGCAGAATCCCTCTCTATCAGCCGCAATACGGTGACATTAGTTCTGGACCAGCTGAAAGCGGAGGGCTTCCTTACCAGCCATCCTGGGAAAGGCGTATTTGTATCTCCCGAATTGCCTGCCTACACAAAGAAAACATACAGGCAAGGTTGGCAAGCACAGAGGAATAAGTACTTACCATCACTTTCTCACTATGGTGATTTTGCGCAGACTTTATCTTGGGGTAAGAAGAGTAAAGATCAATCTCTTCCCTTCACCCCCGGCCTACCGGATCTAAGCGCATTTCCATTCACTATTTGGAACAAATTATACCGCCGCCACCAATCCAGGTTAGCTCTCACAGGTTACGGGCAAAGCCAAGGTTATTTACCTTTGCGTATGGCACTTACTGAATACTTGCGCAACTCCCGGGGAGTTCGCTGTAACGCTGAACAAATTATTATTACCAATGGAGCTCAGGAGGCCCTGAATTTATGTGCAATAGTCGCGATTAACCAGGGAGACAAGGTTTATATAGAAAATCCGGGATATCGCCGTGCTCGAGCAGCTTTCCAATCTGTTGGAGCAAAGCTCGTACCAGCGAACCTGAAAGATAAGCACTTGGATGTTGATAAGCTGGCCAATAATGCAACCCAAGCCAAGTTACTTTTTACCACACCAACACATCAGTACCCGATGGGTGGTGTTATGCCTGCTGGTGAACGAATCAAATTATTGGATTGGGCGACAGAGGCAAACTGCTGGATAATTGAAGATGATTACGACAGTGAATTTTCATTCCAACACAAACCCATCGCAGCACTTCAGGGCATGGGAGAAAATACACCTGTACTCTATATGGGGAGCTTTAGTAAGACCTTACTACCCAGCCTACGATTAGGCTATTTAGTGGTGCCTAGTTCCACTGTAGAGGCATTTACCCAAGCCAAAGAAATGTTATCTGGCCACTCCCCCTTAGTCACACAAGCTGTCGTGGCAGACTTTCTCGATGAAGGGCATTTTGTGCGACATCTTCGCAAAATGCGTACTAACTATATGAAGAAATGGGAACATTTCTGTCAGCTTATTCGAGAAGACATACCACCTCCAGCCGGACTAATTGCCAATAGCGCCGGTATGCACTTGGTAATATCTACGCCGGGACACGACGACATCACCCTTTCAAAAAAACTACGCGAATACGGATTTGGCAGCACACCACTATCGCTCTTCTATTCCAATAAAACTGAAGATCCAGGATTGGTGCTCGGGTTTGCCAACACAACTTTCGAACAGAGGGCAGATTGCGCAAAGATTCTCGCAAAAACCCTGAAAAAGTATCCATAAAACACCCAAACAAAACTTATTTTTATAATGCAGGTTTCTTCATTTTTCGCATCAGTATTAAGCACCTCCATCTAAAATAAAAAAGTAAATATTTTAATAGAATAAAAACAATCTATTATCACCAAAATATCAAATAAAACCCAATAAATTAGGAAAAATTTCCTATGGCTCTTTCCCAAACCTAGGTCACAATCTCCATGGCTTTGGGTGTTCACTCTCTTTTTTAATTACTCAGATAATTAGGGAAATTTGATATGAAAAATAGAAATATGAATTCTATAAAAGCATCATTGCTCGCTGTTTCCGGTATTGCCGCACTATCGCTCTCCGCCGTCGCTTCAGCTGTCAGCTGTGGAGATACCATTACAACCGCAGAATCACTTACCAGCGATATTCTAAACTGCGCAAGCCATCCTGCACTCGTGATAGATGCTGGCGGATCACTCGATATGGCGGGTTACCACCTCAGCTGCGATGGCAGTGGAATTGGCATTCAATTGAAAGACAGCGATAGAGTCCTTGAGGATACTGTTGGTGGAAGCACTATCACAAACTGTAACAATGGCGTATCTGCCGAAGGTGATGGCAGCCATCAAATCTTTGATATCACTGCTTCGTCAAACTCTATTGCAGGAATCGCCCTTTGGAGTTCAGGTAATACTGTGGAAGCCTCCGATGCTAGCGGCAATGGGGGTATGGGCATACGCGTTATGGGTGACGGTAATCGTGTGAGATACTCTGTTGCATCAAGTAACGGTCTCCAAGGAATAAAGATCGTTGGTGACAATACTCTCATCAGATTCAATGAGACGAATCTCAATACGTCGAGTGGGATTGTAATTGATAGTGGGGATGGCGGCATTGTTGCCAACAATCTATCAGATAATAACGGCGTTAATGGCATTATGATGTTGGGATTGGGTCAAGTCGGATACTTGATCATTGGCAATACTGCGGAAAATAATGCTGGCGCAGATCTTGCTGACCACAACCACCCTGCTTGCACTGGCAATGTATGGATTAGAAATACTTTTGGAAGTGCTAACGATGCCTGTATTAATTAAATGATATAGCGACTTTAGTGGCGAGCCGATTAGCTTTAAATGTCGGCTCGCTCTCACCTAAAATAAAATCCTTCCACTCGCGAGCCATTAACTACCAATAGATGTTTTCTAGAATAAAATTATTACTGATAACAGCAATTAATAGTGGTACTTATAGCTAGTAGCGACTACCCCTGAGAACAAGGTATAGAAATCAAAAAATGATAAAGCTCAGTAAATACAGAGGTTGCTTTAAAGGAATAGCCATCGGCGATTCATTTGGCGCCCCGTATGAGGGTGGCGTTCTAGAGAGACAACTCTGGAAAATTATCGGGAAAACCGAACAGGGTAAAAAGCGTTACACCGATGACACGCAGATGTCTATTGATATTGCGACCTCCTTTCTTGAGCATAATTACCTTGATCAGGACCACATTGCCAAAAAGTTTGCCCAAAGTTATCGCTGGAGTAGAGGGTATGGTCCCAGTGCAGCGACACTACTCAAAGGCGTCAGGGATGGTAAACACTGGCAAGATTTAAACCGAAAAAAATTTAAGCACGGTTCTATCGGCAATGGGGCCGCCATGAGAGCACCTATTATTGCCCTCTGCCATCCCCAAAATGACTATCGCCTCAAGCAATATGTACAGTCGGTGTCTGAAATCACCCACGCCCATCCAGTTGCTGTCGAGGGGGCATACTTGATCGCTATCGCCATCTGTGAATCCCTGCAAGAGCGTTCAAACAGAGAGATATTGAACAAACTGGAAGTAAGTTGTAAGTCCGAAATATATCGCTACAAACTGGAAAAGTGTGCGACTCTACTGTTTAACCAGAAAATCCCACATCCGCAGCAAATCAAGCAATGGCTAGGTAATGGCATTACCGCGCCAGAGTCCTGTATCACCGCCATTTACTTTGGACTTAAGTATCGAAACTCTCCTTTAACGTCTGTATTAGCTAATATTTTTTCTCTAGGTGGTGACACAGATACCTTGGGTGCCATGGCTGCTAGCATCTGGGGGGCATTAAATGGAGAAGACCGAATGGAAAGCATGGCCGACAAGGTCGAAAACATCGATTTTATTGCTGAGCTTTCTGAGAAACTCTATTTCACCAAATATCAGCATGAACAAGCCTTACAACCCGCATAGCCTACTAAAAGGAAGAATACACCGCGCTTGGACCCTATGGTGATTCTTTTCTTCCACCCCAGTATTAAGCCTTAAACAAGTAGAGCGGATCGTAAAATAACCAAAATGTTAATTTAAAAATCTCTGACAGCTTAACCAGAGCGCCATGAGGCTATTAAGAAGTGCTTTATTAGGACTGGATACTTCTCACCCTGGCCAAAAGCTTTTCGATACTTTCAACAGTAGTGCGCGCCCCAATAGCGCCAACAAAGAAGAAATGGTTACCTGTAACGGTCTGTGAAAAATAAGCGGAAGACGAGCGGATAATAAGCTGTACTAGCTCCCACCTTTCCCTTGGAATCTGCTCTGGAGATGCACCCCCTAAAAGTTTACTGGCAAGAACTCGATTGCGAATAAATGCCCAATCATCAATATTGCACAGCACATTTTCCAAATCCCCCATTGAATCACTCTGAATAACAACAGGAATTGGATAGTCCAAGAAGTCAAAGATGTTTGCCGTTTTCAATGCCCTGGAAAGATCTTCCTTAAACCCTTGCCCATCATACATTAATCCAGTGCCAATAAGCGCGATGGGAATTGCTCCAAGGAACGCGTCCCGATAGATATCTTTGGGGATAATTGTGTGTTGGTTTAAGGCATTCTGCTCATCAAGTGCGGCCAAAAAGGCAGGATATATGCCCTTTCGACTGGCCATCCCATCGGCTGTCATTTCGATGGCCTTAGCATTAGCTTCGGGAAGAAAACCCGGCAATGCGGGTTCTGCGGCCATAGCCACAAAGCATTCAATCGAAAAATTCATGGCTTTCGCCGCCCTCGCTAGAGCCCCAGCGATTTTCCCTCCCATACTCCAGCCGCACACCACTACCGAATTTGGAAGGTTATATTCAGACAAAATCTTGGCAATAATTTCTGCAGCCTGACCTCCCCAATCTTGAATTGTAAACTCCGGGTGAGTACTGCAAAATACCGCATTTTCCATAGGGTAAGAAATAGCAAGGAAGGGAAAACCCGCTCGATTGACCCAGTGACTTATAAAATCATCTGGGCGGCCACCGGGATAGCCGTAGAAAATACGCGCTAGATGTGCTGTGCCTGGAATAAATACCATTAGCGGATTGGTACTAACCGCCGGAATATAACGGTAAAGCACTGGAAAATCATTGATTGTTTCCAGGACTTCCCCGTCAAACAAAGTGGGACTCGGTGCCATATTCACCCTGCGGAGAGGCAATCCGTTAACTTGGCGCTTTCCCCCAGACCTCCTCTAAGCGCTTATCACGCCCACAGCGGTAGCGATAATACTTGTAACGCAGGGGATTACGTTGGTAATAGTCCTGATGGTAGGCCTCTGCGGGATAAAAGGTTGCAGCGGGTTTTATTTGTGTCACCACCTTTTTACCCAACTCCGCTTCTACCTTTTTCTTGCTTTCCTCTGCTAACACCTTTTCTTCTTGATTGCCGTAAAAAATCTCGGCTCGGTACTGGTCACCTCGATCGCAAAATTGACCACCGGAATCAAAAGGGTCAACGTTGTGCCAAAAAATATTCAGTAAGTCGGAATAGCTGACTTTATTCGCATCGTACTTTACCTGAACAACTTCCGCATGCCCCGTACCACCGGAAGACACCTGTTCATAGGTCGGGTTTTTGACATGGCCACCGCTGTATCCTGAGGTGGTTTCCAGGACGCCATCGACCTTGTCGAATGGCGGCTCCATGCACCAGAAACACCCTCCTGCAAAAATAGCCGTGCGAATATTCGATGAATCCTGAGCCAGGGAAATACTGGCCAATGAGAGGAACAAGAGAGCAATAATACTGCGCATCATTCAGTCCTTTACCGATTGTCGATGGAACACATTCTCTTCTGTCGTCTATTCGCAGGAATTTATTACAGAGTGACGGTACCTTCACAGGCGCGCAAGAAAATATCCCGATACTCTATCCCATTAAAACGCATCGGGTTAGTACTAGCGGAAGGCTCTACCGATGCCATTTTCCCAACTCTGTCGGCATCAGTGTCATCAATTCCAATCTCCGACAGGCTGTGGGGAATCCCCAGCTGCTTGCGCAATCCGAGCAACCAGTTGAGTACCGCATCAAATCCGCTATCAAACATTTCATTACCGGCCAGTTGTAGATAAAGTGCCAGATGCCCCATAGGCACCTGGATGGCTGGACGGTTGGCGATCAGGACGTAGGGCATCAATATCGCATTTAACAAACCGTGGTGCTTGTCGTACAGGGCTCCCAGTGGATGTGCCAGGGCGTGGATAGCGCCTAAGCCCCGCTGGAAAGCTGTAGCCCCCATACAGGACGCTACCAACATTTGCTGGCGCGCCTCGAGTTCTGCGCCTATAGCATAAGCTCGAGGCAAATACTCCTTGATCAGGCGCATCCCCTCCAGAGCAATTCCCTCGGCCATAGGATGGTATTGAGGGGAGTAAAAAGACTCCAGGTTGTGTGACAGCGCATCCATTCCCGTCGCTGCGGTGAGGTCTGGGGGCAACCCAATAGTCAATTGAGCATCGAGAATAACGATATCCGGCATCATGCGCGGATGGAAAATCAGCCTCTTAACCTGTGCCTTCTCATCGGTAATTACCGCAACCCGGCCAACTTCAGAACCTGTGCCAGCCGTCGTGGGAATGGCAATCAGCGGTAAAATACCCTCTGGGTCCACACGCCTGTAGTTGTCGCCAATATCCTCAAAATCCCAAATACTGTGCTGCTGTCCCGCCATAAGGGCAATGGCTTTGCCCGCATCCAGGGCCGAGCCCCCGCCCAAGGCAATGACCCCATCGCACTTCTGCTCACGCAGCTTGGCCACCCCATCGGCGATATTTATCTCATTGGGATTACCTTTGATTTTGGAAAAAACGCTAACTTCCAGACCCACCTGTTGGCATGGGTTAATCGCACTATCGACCAGTGGCAATGCGGCGACTGTAGGATCAGTAACTAACAGAGGCTTGTGAATATTCAGCTCCAGGCAAGCTTCAGCCAATTCAGTAATGCGACCGGGGCCAACCCAAACGGTCGTGGGATAATTCCAATTGACATGGTATTTATCCACAATTTCCTCTCTGACGTTCTGTCACTTTTGCATATTCAAAATAGGCTGTGACCTTTCGGAAAACAGGCAGACAATTTCACTTTCTGCATCCGGCAATCGTTCCCGCTAACCATCATGTTTAAAATGAAATGACTTGGGGCGGGTTAAATTCTCAAATCCAATTTTAGAAAGCGTACATCCACGACCAGATTGCTTAACACCCGTCCAGGCCAATTCCGGATCCAGGTAATCACAACGATTTAAAAAAACAGTGCCGGCCTCTAAATACCCTCCCATCTCCATTGCAACATCTTCATCGCGGGTAAAAATAGCCGCAGTAAGACCAAATGGGCTGTTATTCATAAATTCTAGAGCTTCGCCATCATCGTGCACTTTCTGCACCCCCAGCACCGGCCCAAAAGTCTCCTCACGCATCACTCGCATGTGGTGTCGCACCCGGGTTAACAGTTGCGGTGCCATATATTGGGTACCCCGCTTGTCCATTGGGAATTCATTCACATCCAAGTGGACCTTCGCACCCTCTGCTATCGCTTCATCCACCTGTGCGCGAGCCCGGTCTGCAGCTTCCGCACGCACCAAAGGCCCCAAAGTGGTTTCCACTTTATCCGGGCGCCCCAGTCGATAGTCACGCAGTAAGTCGACCGCTTGGGAAATAAACTCAGAAAAAATATCTTCATGCACATAGGCCCGCTCAATACCGCAACAGGACTGCCCGGAATTAAAATAGGCGCCGTCGACTACCGCAGCCACAGCCTGATTAATATCGGCGTCGGCGCGGACATAAGCTGGATCTTTTCCCCCCAGTTCAAGTCCCACTTGAATAAATCGACCGGCAACTGTGCGTTCTAGATTCGCGCCAGCGCCAACCGAGCCGGTGAAGGCAACATGCTGGATTTCCCCCGCACAGGCTAATCGCTGGGTATAAGCATGATTTAAATGAAGAAACTGAAAGACACCGTAGGGCAGTCCCGCCTCGCGAAAAATCTCCACCATTCGCTCAGCACACAGCGGTGTCTGCGCCGAGTGTTTTAAAATCACTGCATTGCCCGATAGCAGTGCCGGTACCACTGCATTAACCGCCGTCAGATAAGGGTAATTCCACGGGGCAATTACCAGGGAGACCCCTAAGGGCTCGCGGCGGATAAACCGGGTAAAACCCGGCTTCTCAGGTAACTGAATGTCAGCGAGGGCTTCAGTAGCAAGCTGTGCCATGGTCTGCGCACGATCCATAAACCCGTTAATTTCTCCTCCTGCATAACGGATTGGACGCCCCATCATCCAACACAGCTCCCGCCCCAAACGCTCTTTTTTAACGGCAAATATTTCCACAGCCCGCTCGACAATGGCGATGCGCTCATTGAGGGGAGTTCGCCTCCATGCTTTTTGTGCTTTACTGGCCCGATCCAGCACTACACGGATTTCCACCTCTCCCGCCAGAGCGCGCTCTACATAAACACTGTTATCAATAGGGGAAATACACTGAAGGTGGTGCATGATTTTTGTAGTCTTCATCGGCATCGATACTCCCAATTAAATAATTTCGAAGTACCGCTCCAACTCCCAGTCACTCACATGGCGGCGATATTCCCGCTCCTCCCATTCGCGACTGGCAGAAAAGTGTTCAACAAAGTCGCTGCCAAATAATTCCTGTGCCGCTTCTGACGCCTTAAATTGCTGAGTGGATTCCCACAGTGTACCCGGCAACACTTGTTCGTTTTCCAATTCCAGCGAGTAAGCATTACCGGCGACAGGCTCACTGGGCTGCCACTGCTGCATAACACCGTAAAGACCCGAGCCCAAAGCTGCTGCCAGTGCTAAATAGGGGTTGGCATCGGCGGCCCCCAAACGGTATTCGACGCGCTGGGAAGTGTCGCCGCCGGGGATAGCACGCAGTGCCGTTGTGCGGTTTTCCACTCCCCAATTGGCTCCCGTCGGCGCCCAAAAACCGGGTACCAGGCGGCGATAACTGTTAACGGTCGGTGCCATCAGGGCAAGGAATTGCGGCATCAGCCTTTGCTGCCCAGCTATGAACTGACGCATTATCTGGCTGATACCATCTGGCTGGCTCGAATCGAGAAAGGCGGAATCACCGCTGCCACTATTGCGCAGTGACAAATGAATATGCCCGCTTTGCCCCGGGTACTCACTGGACCAGCGGGACATAAAAGTAGCCATCAAACCCATCCGCTGTGCCAACACTTTCATAAAGGTTTTAAACAGAGCAGCTTTGTCTCCAGCGGCCTCAGCACCATCGACTGCAATAGCCGCCTCTAAAACTCCCGGGCCTGTTTCCGTGTGTAAGCCCTCCAAGGGGAAATCCATGCGCTCGCTCAGCTCCAGGATTTCCCGATACAGCTCTCCGTGTACGGAATTTCGCAGTATGGAATAGCCAAACACATCAGGGGTAAAAGGCTTTAAATTGCGGAAACCCTTGTTCCGCACTGAATCGGGCGTTTCGTCAAACAGGAAAAATTCGTACTCCAGGGCGGCACAGGGATCAAATCCCAATGCGCGACAGCGTTCAATCACCCTGCGCAGAACTGCGCGGGGGCACAGCGCCTGGGCTCGACCATCAAACTCCGCGAGAAACAACAACATATCGCCTTCAAAAGGCACATCACGGCAACTATCGGGGAGTATACGTACCGGGGCGTCTGGATATCCGGTATGCCAACCGGTATAACGAGTGTTGTCGTAGAGCTGATCCTTAACATCCCAGCCCAGGACCACATCGCAAAACGAGAAGCCCTTTTCCAGGGATGAGAGGAATTTGGCGCGGCTCATATATTTGCCACGCATTACACCATCGGTATCGAATAAGCCCACTTTGACATGACTGAGGCCTCGTTCTTCGACAATTGCGCGGGCCTCCTGAGCGGTTTTTACCTCCCGTGCCTTTACCATGACTGGTCCTGCCCCGTTGTTGTTATCTCCGAGTTACAGGATAGACCCGCCAGACGAGCTTCGACGCCATAAACCCGGCGCAGGCGTGACTTTCAGCCGAGCCCCTCAGCATATATAATCCGCGCTCCAGATTTTCAGTTATCTATTCATTCAGGACCAGCAATGAGCTTCGAAAAGATCCCGGCAGGTAAAGAACTGCCCAACGATATCAACGTAATCATCGAGATCCCTGCCAACCACGACCCGATCAAATACGAAGTGGACAAGGACTCTGACGCAGTATTTGTGGATCGTTTCGTTGCCACTCCGATGTTCTACCCAGCAAACTACGGCTATGTGCCCCAGACTCTGTCTGAAGACGGTGACCCCCTGGACGTGCTGGTTGTAGCGCCTTACCCGGTAATGGTTGGTTCTGTAATCCGCTCCCGCGTTGTGGGCGTTCTGAATATGACCGACGAATCCGGTGTTGACGCCAAACTGCTGGCCGTACCACACACCAAGCTGACCAAGCTGTACGATCACGTTGAAGAAATCAGCGACCTGCCCGAGCTGCTGATCAAGCAGATCGAGCACTACTTCGAAAACTACAAAGCCCTGGAAGCGGGCAAGTGGGTTAAAGTAGAAGGCTGGGCTGACGCCGAAGCTGCACGCAAAGAAGTTATGGCTTCCCGCGAGCGCTACCTGAAAGAAGAAGGCTAAGCCTCACTTCTTTCAGAAGACTCTGAGCAATAAAAAAACCGGCCTAGTGCCGGTTTTTTTATTGCCTGTTAGGAGAGACCCTGTCAGTTAACTTCCCAATTGGGAACAGGGACCGGAGACGGCTCCTCCCCCTTGCGCTCACTCTCATCCAGAAGCTGGCCTTCCGCTGCACGCAAACTGAGATGCTCTACCTCAACGCTGACCGGTTCCACCGACTTGCGTTCATGCTCCTTTACGAGGTTTCCCTCCATGGGTGCCAAGGTCCACTGCGGTTTGGCCGCAGCTTCCTCCTTGGGCTTGCTCTGCTCAGTAACAGCTGTTCCGCTTTCATCCTTAATGCTGACCTGTGCGCCTATTTTGGCCAGGTTTGCCTGAAACTGCTGTGCTTGGGGCAGAGACAAGCCTTTTTTCAGTACCAGCGGGCGCCCACTGAATAGTTTCTCTATCGCCTGGGGATTACTTTTAAACAGGCGCACCATACTGGCTTTTACATCACCAGCGGTAAAACCCGCCACCAAGTCACCGCGAAAAACCAAACTGTAGGTAGATTGCGACATCAATAATATTTCCCTGAGTTACTCTTCCGAATCCAGAGTCTGGTCCATGGTATAAGCCGGAGCCCCTTCAACACGCCCTCCTACCTGGCGGGCGGGAACACCGGCGACGGTTGTATGAGCGGGCACATCGTGCAAGACCAAGCTACCGGCGGCAATTTTGACGTCCTCTCCCACCTTAACCGGACCCAGTACTTTAGCACCGGCGCCAATCATCACTCCGGGGCCAATTTTCGGATGGCGATCGCCGCTGCCGCTGCCACTGCCGCCCAATGTCACCGAGTGGAGAATCGAGACATTGTCCTCAACCACACAGGTCTCCCCCACCACTAATCCAGTGGCGTGATCGATCATAATCCCGCAGCCAAATCGCGCTGCTGGGTGGATATCCACCGAGAACTGTTCCGATACCTGGCTCTGGAAATAGAGCGCCAAGGTATGGCGGCCTTGATTCCACAACCAGTGCGCTATCCGGTGGGATTGCAGGGCGTGAAAACCCTTAAAATACAGGAAAGGCGTCAGGTACTGGTCGCAAGCCGGGTCCCGGTCATACCAAGCGCAAATATCCTCGCCCATACAGCGGGAAATACTCGGGTCATTGGCCAGAGCCAGGGCAATCACTTCCTGAAGCGCGGTTGCCGTGAGGGCATTGTGCTCAAGCACCGAAGCCAAGTGATCAGCTATAGCATCATCCAAGGACTTGTGGCGCAAAATGGTATTGTGGAAATAACTTGCCAGGATAGGCTCACCGGCAGCTGCCTCTGAGGCTTCAGCCCGCATCGCCTGCCAGATATCCCGCTGGCCTTGAACGGCCGCTTCCTCACCCATAATTCATCTCCCTTATATTCCCCAGGGCACTCACTGCGGCGCAGCTTGGCAGGATCACTAGCCCCTTTCAAGAGGAAGCCTCCATCGCAAAGTAGCTTTCTTGCCACCCCCAATGAGGTGGTAATGAACTGTAACCAACCTATCTCAACAGGCCGCTATAGTTGCCCATTAAATGGGGGGTAGCAGTGATCCGGAACCCAGATATAGCGCGTATAGATGTCCTGAAGGTGCTCGCAAACCGCAGTGCCCAAGGATAGTTCTGACTCTTGCAGCAACTCGGACAGGCGTTCCACGCTGAGAAGTTCCTGAAGCTCTCGGGCCCTGGGGGCATAGCTCAGGTGCCAGCGTTCCGGTGCGACTCCGCCGCGATCCTCTGCGTAGGGTCGGAACAGCCCATAACTATTACCCGTGCTGATTTGGTTATCCAGCCAGCGATGGAAGGCGCCAAAAACTCCGTCGTCCGCCACCTCCTGGGGGGTGAGCTGGACTGCATAGTCAGCGGGGACCGCCGCCGCATCGATAATATCGAAATCGGTGCCCCAGTGGTGACGGGATGCTCCCGGCAATGCGGACCAGCGCAGAATGGCGAAGATCAGCTCCCGCTCGCTTAACTGTTCAATATCCAGGGGAGTACCGTGACTATCAAGAACCGGGCGGTGACCTTGTGCTTTGGCATTCCAAATCAACAGTTGTCGATCAAAGGCGCGAAAACCGGAAACGATTTTAGGGGCAAACCCCTCTTCACGGGCATTCCGGCTCAAGCGCTGGAAGGCGATCAGTGCTTCGGGATGTAAAAGCTGGTTAGAAGCTGGGTCGACAATGACATGCTCATCGCCGAGTCCAAACAACATACGCTTCAGCGGTGTCGATAACATTTGCATCTCATTATTAGGCGAACTCCAAAGGGCAGGCTAAATTATTCAACAGGCTATGCCTACTTTAACAGAGCGCAGACAGTCGCCCTTAACTATGACACCAAAGCAGGGGCACCAAAAGCAGGCGCGCCGCACAATAATCTGGCGGTAATGTTTGTTAGCCACCTGTTAATTTATGTTAAGTTCAAAGCCGCAGTCGAGGGGTTGGCTGCGACAACGGACGCTCAAACTGGTAGGGAAAACCGAATGCACCCGAGTCAATCAGAACTATTAAAACTAAAAAACCTGGGCCTGGCCTCGGTCAATATTCTCCACTCTATTGGCATTCGCTCCCACGATGACCTGCGCAGGGTTGGGCCTGTCGAGGCCTTTATCAGTATTCGCAACCGGGGGATTAACGCCTCCAAAGTAATGCTCTACGCTCTTCAGGGCGCCCTGATGGATGTGCACTGGAACGACCTGGAGCCGGAGCTGAAACAACACCTCACCAGCGAGGTCGACCGCCTCCTTGCCACCCAAAACTCTGACTAGTAATTCCCCTCAAGCACCACGGAAAGAGTCGCAGACACACGCACTCGACGGACTCGGCACAGCAGGCCAAGCTGTGCCGATCTACAGTAAGGCAAGTTGCGCCAACCCTATCTAAACTTACCGGTGGAGCCGCGGAATAATTCCGTAAAGACACTCACTCAAAGGAGAGATCCGATGTTGCGCATTGGGCTATTCCTGCTGACCAACCTTGCTGTCCTTGTATTGGTTGGCATTATTTTCAATATTTTTGGAATTGGGGGAATTCTTCAGGCAAACGGTGTCGATCTCAACCTCGGCGCCTTGTTGCTGATGTGCGCGATTTTTGGTTTTGGCGGGTCTTTTATTTCCCTGCTCTTATCGAAAACCATCGCACGGGTCAGTACCCGCACACAAATTATCGAGCAGCCCCGCAGTGCCGATGAACAGTGGTTGGTAGAAACCGTACGGGAACTCTCCCGCAAAGCAGGCATCGGTATGCCAGATGTGGGGATATTTCCAATGCCCCAGGCGAATGCCTTCGCCACAGGCTGGAATCGCAACAGCGCTCTGGTCTCTGTCAGTGCCGGTCTGTTGCAGCGCTTCAGCCGAGAGGAAGCCCGCGCCGTTATTGGCCATGAAATTGGTCACGTGGCCAATGGCGATATGGTGACGCTGGCACTAATCCAGGGCGTGGTAAATACCTTTGTGATGTTCCTTGCCCGCTTGGTTGGGTTCTTCGTAGACCGGGTTATCTTGCGCAACGAAGAGGGATTGGGCATCGGCTATTTTGTCACATCCATTGTTATGGACATCATATTCGGCTTCTTCGCCATGATGATTGTCGCCTGGTTCAGTCGCCGCCGTGAATATCGGGCCGACCATGCCGGCGCCACACTGGCCAGTCCTCAATCCATGATTGCCGCACTGCAACGGCTCAAGGTGGAGTCCGATCGCGGCCACGAGGAACCCCTACCCGGTAATATGAAAGCCTTCGGTATATTCGGTAGCATGGGAGCGCTTATGGCCACGCACCCACCACTGGATGATCGTATTCTCGCCCTGCAAAACTTCCGTAATTAGTGTCTAATTGGATAGATAAGTGATCAGAGCTGTAGTTTCAATTTCTCACAGAGCTGCCACTAAAACGTAGTTACTTTCTATGTGGACAGATGCAAAGTAAAAGCATTTATGCAAAGAAGTGTCCTGAAGTACATCCCACTACTCGTCGCCATATTTTTAATTGGGTGTTCTCCTTCATGGAGTGATGGCCCTTACGAGATTTATTGGATAGATGGCGAAAAAGCCCTTGGTTTTAATTTGGGTGACGATGCCTACATCCGCCGTATCGATAAGCCACATCATATCAGTGCAAACGAGATGTTCGTCTCAGTCTACGCTTGCCCTGAGGGTGCCTGCGCTTACTATTACATAGATCGACTTAAAGACCACAAATTTGCAGATTCTTCCGAGTTTGTTTTTGGCCCCTACACAGAAAAAACCTTTGTTCAATTGCAACAAAAGCTACGACTACCAAAACTGGAGCAACAATAAAAACATGAGAAAAGCATCAAGATTTATGCCTAAATACAAGCCTAAAAGGGCAAGTAAATTTACACTATTTGCTTTTCTAACAGCAGTGTTAGCTCTTCTTATTTACCATCCAATATACCTTTTAGCTTTAGTTGGCTTAGTATTATTGGCCATAATTTGGGGCTATCTCGAACAACCCAAAATTGATAGGCATTTCCAACATCTACGTGACAACCGCAAAGGTTTATCCATTTGTGAATTTGCCCGGGAGTTTGATTGCAAAATTGTAGATACATGGATTATTAGAGCGGTGTATGAGCAACTACAAGCGACACTTCCCACCAAACAACTGGTCCCAATTCAAACATCAGATGATTTCTTTAAGACCCTAAAACTGGATGAAGATGATCTCTATCTGGACTTATTTGAAGAGATCGCACAAAGAACCGGGCGAACCCTTGAGGACTATCAAAGCAATCCCTATTTTGGCAAGGTAACAACGGTCCGGAACCTGGTACTGTTTTTTAATCACCAGGCCCGTGGCGAGTCAACCTGACAGGCCGTAACAGGTTTTGTACTGTTCGACAAAACTAGCGCATATGTCATCATTAATCCCACCGCAGAAATTTCATTGCTCCAGCAGCAGTCGGCGACGCTCAGCCAAAGTGAGTTCCGATCCATAGCCCCCAACTTTAAATCTCGCCAGCAGCCCCCAATAAACAGCCAACACCGCATAACGATTGCAAACAAGATACACTTTTAAAACAGCAACAAACAAAAAGGAAGACGACAGTTACAGACGTCTCTTCCAATCCGGTAGTTCAAAGGGAGGATTGTATTAATGACTCTACTTAAAACTCTACGCGCCAGCTTAATCTCAGTCTTTTTGCTGCTTACCCCAGCAATATCTGCACAGGCGGAAACCTTTGCCACCGACGACGAACGCAACACCATGCAGGTGTTCAATTTTGCCAGTCCGTCGGTGGTCTATGTCACCAATGAAACCCTGGTGCGGGATCGCAGGACCCTGCGCCTCCACTCAGTGCCCAAAGGCGCCGGCAGCGGATTTATCTGGGACACTCAGGGCCATATTGTCACCAATTTCCACGTCATTGAGGGTGCGCGGCAAATCACTATTACTTTGCAGGATCGCAGCGAGTGGCCGGCCGAACTGGTGGGATCTGCGCCGGAAAAAGATCTGGCAGTTCTGAAAATTAACGCTCCCAGGGAGTTGCTAAAACCGCTGGTTGTGGGCACCTCCAGCAATCTCGCGGTAGGCCGTAAAGTACTGGCTATCGGCAACCCGTTCGGCCTGGATACCACTCTCACCACCGGGGTGGTCAGCGCTCTGGGGCGGGAAATTGAAGCCGCCAACAACCGCACCATTCGCAATGTTATCCAAACAGATGCGGCTATTAATCCAGGTAACTCCGGCGGCCCGTTGCTGGATTCCCAGGCGCGTTTAATCGGGGTCAATACCGCAATTTACAGCCCCAGTGGCGCCAGTGTCGGTATTGGCTTTGCGATTCCAGTGGATACGGTCAAAAAAATTGTGCCGGAACTGATCAATCACGGCCGCCTGGTGCGCCCGATTATTGGTATCGAATCCGCCCCGGACCAGTGGAGTAGCCGCTACGGCTTTGAAGGGGTCGCCGTATTGCGTACCGCTCCCGGGCTTCCCGCAGAGAAAGCCGGCTTGCGCGGTATCCACCGCACCCGGGGTGGAGGCTGGGAATTGGGCGATGTGATTGTAGAAATAGAACAGCAGCCGATTCGCAGCTACGACGATCTGCTCAATGCCCTGGAAAAACACAGAGCCGGTGACGAAATCACTATCGGCATACTGCGTGACGGGACAATTCGCTACACGTCCATTAGACTCGCGGCACCCGAATAAGCAGGCGCTTGCGCCCTGAACAAGAATTAGGCCGGGAGCCGAAAACCTATGCAGAAGTACTTCCTGTGTCGCTATGACGAATTAAGCGAAGGTCGATCCAAAGGGTTCTCCCTCGGAGACACTGCCGCCGGCACTGACAATGTGTTTGCTGTGATGAAAGATGGCGAGGTCTACGCCTACAAAAACACCTGCCCTCACCGGGGCATCAATCTGGACTGGCAGGAAGACCAGTTCCTCGATCCCGATGGCGCACTTATTCAGTGCGCCTCCCACGGCGCGCTATTCCTGATTGAATCTGGGGAGTGTATCGCCGGGCCCTGTACTGGTGATGCCCTTACGCCAGTACCGGTGGAATATGCGCAGGACGGTCTCTACGCATTACTGGCCGACTGACAGCCCCCTGCCTTTCCCTTACGGGAGAAAAGGCAGGGCCTCCACTAGCTCGACGCCTTCAGCACCGAGCCTCGCGCGGTATGCAAGCACTTGCACACCAGCATCAACAGCGGAATCCAGGGCCTCAGCATAAGCAGAGTCAATTTCCCGCGCCGCCTGCACCGTCTCGATACCGCTGTGTTGGACGCAGTAAAAAAGTACCGCCCGCACTCCGCTCTCAGCCAACTTTTGCAGTTCGCGCAGGTGCTTGGCGCCCCGGGTACTTACCGCATCGGGGAAGTAACCCCGTGCCCCATCTGCCAGGGTCACATTTTTCACTTCCACGTAGCAGTCCCCATCGGCGCCGGACAACAACAGATCGATACGGCTGTTTTCCTCGCCGTAGCGCACTTCCCTGCGCAGGGATTCATAGCCCTGTAACTCGCTGACTACGCCGGACAGAATGGCCTCTTCAACCAAAGCATTGGCGCGGCCTGTGTTCACCCCCGCCAGGGCTCCATCCGGGGTCGTACAGATTTCCAGAGTGTGGCGATACTTGCGCTTGGGGTTGCCAGAATCGGAGTACCAGCAGTCTCCCCCCTCCACCCAACAATTCTTCATAGACCCCGTATTTGGGCAGTGGATGGTAAACACTTCGCCACTGGCAGATTCCACATCGGCGAGAAAGCGCTTGTATCGGCGCAAAAGTGTTGCCTTTTGCAACGGAGGGGTAAATTTCACGGGCTGGACCACTTGGCTGTAATTTCAGGCGCCACAAAATAGCAGACAACTATTTGTGGCGCGAATCGCGCAGATTTGATAGCTTCCTCGCTCTCGGTCGCCAGGGGTATCGGTACCGAGAACAGGATTAGCCTGACACCACAGTGAATTTGATAGGTGAAAAAAGCATCACTTAGAAAGATTCCGGTCTAGGCTAGATTGAATTTGGTGGTATCGCCCCCATAAAGGGGGGCCCGTATAGAAAGAGAGGCAACGACTATGCCCAAAACTGCTGCGAGCACCGAATCTCTGCACGGCTTTGAGCCCTACAAGGAGACGCAGGGCGAAGAGTACATGAATGAGAAGCAGCAGGAGCATTTCCGCAACTTGCTGTTGGCCTGGAAGGCCGAGCTGATGGCGGAAGTGGACCGCACCGTTTCCCACATGAAAGACGAGGCCGCAAACTTCCCCGATCCCGCAGACCGCGCCAGCCAGGAAGAAGAATTTAGCCTGGAATTGCGCACCCGCGATCGCGAGCGCAAGCTGATCAAGAAGATCGATGCCACCCTGGAGCTTATCGACCAGGATGACTACGGTTTCTGCGAAGCCTGTGGTGTTGATATCGGCATTCGCCGCCTGGAAGCCCGTCCAACCGCCACTCTGTGCGTGGACTGCAAAACCCTCGCGGAAATCAAGGAACGGCAGATCTCCGGCTGATCCACAACCGATAGCGGCACGGCGTTCGCTTGCGATCGCCCTGCTCGGAGGGGGCGATCAATGTATCGCCCCTATTCATTTTGAACAGCACAACTCCCTATATTGGTCGCTTCGCACCCTCCCCGAGTGGACCGCTCCACTTCGGCTCACTGGTGTGCGCCGTCGGCAGCTACCTCGACGCTCTCGCCCATGGCGGACACTGGCTCCTGCGCATGGAAGACCTCGACCCTCCCCGGGAAGAGCCCGGCGCGGCAACCCGCATTCTGAAATCCCTGGAAGCCCACGGACTGCACTGGCACGGCCCCGTCGAATGGCAGAGCAAGCGCTACGCACTCTACGAGGAAACCCTGTCCACACTTCGCCAACGGCAACTTATTTACCCCTGCGACTGCTCACGCAGCCAGATTAAGAAAAATGGTGGACATGCGAACGACTTCTGTCGCCTTAAATACGATGTGAGCGAACCCTCAGCGCTGCGATTGCAATGCGCAGGCGGCGAGGAAGGCTTTGTGGATATTTGGCACGGAGAGCAGCGGCAGCTAATCCGCGAAGACACCATTCTCAAGCGCCGCGACGGCCTCTATGCCTACCAACTGGCAGTCGTTGTCGACGATATCGATCAACAGATCAACCAGGTGGTGCGCGGCTCAGACCTATTGGATACCACCGGTGCACAACAGCGCTTGTATAAAATCCTCGGCGCCACCCCGCCCCAGTTCGGCCATCTGCCGCTGGTGATGGGCCCTGACGACAGGCAAAAACTCAGCAAACAAAATCACGCGCCGGCTATCGACGACAACATGGCTTCCGATAACCTCTGTAAGGCTTTACAGTTCCTCGGCTTCAAACTGCCAAACACTGCCCTAACAGAATCCCCCGAGCATATTCTCAAGTGGGCTACCGCGCGCTGGCGCCGCCATCAGATAGATATGCGCAACCGCCAATTGCACTGATTCCAAGCTGCACTTACCATTTCCGCGCCAGCCGCCCTTAGGGGTCCGGCTGATAACCCGCGTTGACGATTACACAGGGATGACTTCTCACCGGTACAGTGCGCGGGCAACAAATTTCTCTAGCGGGTTTTCAAGGCGATCTATGAGTAACCGCACACTATTAATTCTGCTGGTGCTGGTGGGTTATGTATTCTCCCCCACCATCTTTACCTGGATGATCAATCCCGTCGGCGCCTGGTACCGGCCTTTTATCCTCTGGTTCGTGCTGATCCTACTGGCGATTTTTATCCAGTGGAGGCGCAAATCGAATGAGCTTTGATATTGCCCACATTGCCCTGGTGGGAGTGGCCTATATCGCCACCCTGTTTTTTGTCGCCTTCGCCACCTCCAAGGGCTGGCTGCCTTCCCGCTGGGTGCGCCACCCGCTGGTTTATGTGCTCTCCCTGGGCGTATCGTTATCGGCCTGGACTTTCTACGGTATCGTCGACCTGGCCTGGCAATATGGTTACGGGGTGCTCGCCTACTATCTGGGCACTGGCGCCATGTTCCTATTTGCGCCAGTAGCCCTGGAGCCACTGGCGCGCCTGGCACAGCGCTACCAGCTGTACTCCCCGGCAGATCTTCTGGTGTTCCGCTATCACAGCCGCCAGGCGGGGACTCTCGCCACCCTGTTTATGCTGTTGGCGCTGCTCCCCCTGATCGCCCTGCAAATCCAGGCGGTATCCGAGACCCTGGCCCTTTTGTCGCGGGATAGTGTGGCTGCCCTGGCACTGCCGGACAGCGGTGTATCGAGCAAAAATTTAATCGCATTTTTCTACTGCGTGCTGCTGGCAGTATTCACCAGTATGTACGGCGCTACCCGCGAGCGTGGCGAGGGCCTGGCCAGTGCCATGGCCCTGGAGTCCCTGGTAAAACTAGTGGCTCTCACCGCTGTGGGCGGCTATGCCATTTACGGCGTCTTCGGTGGGTTTTCCGGCCTGGATGAGTGGCTGCTGGAGAACCCCGATATGCACCAGCTGCTCTACACCCCCATCAAGCAGGGCTCATCCCACACCCTGCTGCTGGTGTTTATCGCCACTGCCGTGGCTATGCCACATATTTTTTACCTGAGTATTGCCGAGCGCCCCACCGGACAGGCAATGCGCACCGCCAGCTGGGGCTTCCCCCTGTTCCTGCTGCTGATGGCCCTGCCCATCTTCCCCATCATGTGGGCGGGCTTTGCCCTGGATGTGGCCGGCCCGGTGCAGTACTTCTCGCTGGCGGTACCCCGCGCCAGTGGCTCGGCACTGCTCACCACCCTGGCCTTTATCGGCGGCCTGTCAGCAGCCACTGGCGCGCTGATCATGATCACCCTGGCCCTCGCCACCATGGTGATGAACCACTGGCTGCTGCCCGGCACCCGCTGGCATTCTGAGGACAATATGTACCGGCAGCTGGTGTGGCTGCGCCGCGCGCTGATCGCCGCTCTATTTATTGCCGGCTTTGCCTTTTACCTGTTACTCAACAACCGACTCTCCCTGTCGGATCTGGCCCTGCTGGCATTTATCGGATCACTCCAGTTCCTGCCTGGGATTTTTGCTGTAATCCACTGGCCGCGAGGCAATCGACGCGGATTTGTCGGTGGTCTGCTGGCGGGCATGTTACTTTGGGGGGGCGGCCTGTTAATTCCGTCAATTTTTGGGATTACCGGCATCACCCTGCCCGGCACTTCCCTCCAAATTCCCTTGGGAATGTCTATCTGGACACAGATCACCACCCTGTCACTGGGGGTCAATGTCCTGTTATTTGTCAGTCTGTCTCTATTCACCCGCACCAGCAGCCTGGAGCAATACGCCGCTGACCTGTGTAGCGACGACACCATCGCCCAGGCTCTACGCCTGGGACTGGATGTGGAATCCGCCGCAGATTTTCGCCTGCGCTTGGCTGAAAGCCTCGGGGCCGCTACGGCGAATAAAGAAGTTAAACGCGCCCTCGCCGCCCTCAATCTGCCGGACAACGAGCGCCGCCCCTACGCCCTGCGCCAACTGCGCAACAAGCTGGAGTCCAATCTTTCCGGCCTGCTCGGGCGGGTTCTGGCGGTGCAAATTATTGATCGACACTTCCCATTCCAGAACAGCGACCAGCCGGCAAACAAGGACATCCACCTGATCGAGACCCGATTGGGTCGTTATAAGCATCAGCTCACCGGCCTGGCCGCAGAACTCAATAACCTGCGTCTGTATCACCGCCAAATGCTGGAAGAGCTGCCGATGGCCGCTTGCTCCCTGGGGCGCGACGGAGAAGTCCTGCTGTGGAACTACGCCATGCAGGACCTCACCGGTATCAGTGCCAGCGAGGTAATCGGCTCGAAATTGGAATACTTGGCAGAACCCTGGCGCAGCCTGCTGGGGGAATTTGCCCTATCCACCGATGCCAGCCGCTTTAAGCAACAGGTGAGCCTCGACGGCAATAGCCACTGGCTCAACCTGCACAAGGCGCGGCAAAAACGCAGCCGCAGCGACCGCTCCCGCGACGAGCGCGGCGATGCACAAATGTTGTTGCTGGAGGACATTACCGAAACACAGGTCTTGGAACAGGAACTTATCCACAGCGAGCGCCTGGCCTCTGTGGGTCGCCTGGCCGCCGGCGTAGCCCACGAAGTGGGTAACCCGGTAACGGGAATCGCCTGCCTGGCGCAAAACCTCCAGTACGACTGTGACAATCCGGAAGTCCTGGAAACCGCCGACCAGATCTTAAGCCAGACCCAGCGTATTAGCCGTATCGTCCACTCCCTGGTCAACTTCTCTCACAGCGGCAACCAGGAAGACAGCGAGCGGGCCCCAGTGGACCTCTATGCCTGTGTACAGGAGGCGGTCAACCTGCTGTCCCTGCAACGGGATAAGACCGAGGTCCAGTTTGAGAACCGGGTACCTGAAGACTTGATCGCCCCGGGAGACAACCAGCGCCTGATCCAGGTATTTATCAACCTGCTCAGCAATGCCCGCGATGCCAGCCCCGATGGCGGCCAGATTGTAATCGAGGGCTATCGCAAGAGCGGCAGCGCCTGTGTCTCTGTCACCGACAGCGGACCGGGAATTTCAGCTCAGCATCGTGAACGGATTCTGGAGCCCTTCTTCACAACGAAAGAGCCCGGCGAGGGTACAGGACTGGGCCTGGCAATGGTTTACAGCATTGTCGAGGAGCACGGCGGCCAGCTGGAATTGGTCAGTCCGGCCAACCCAGAAACCGGGACTGGCGCCCGATTTATTGTGCAGATCCCCCTGGGAGACTGAGGTGGCTGGACAACCATATCGATCATTATTTATGCAAAAACAACCCGATTAACCGTTTTTGAGTTGCATCGAAACGGCGCCCGGGTAAAACTAGGCGCTTACTGAGCATTTTGTAACCAGGCGTAACATATGAGCCACATCCTCATCGTCGAAGATGAAGCCATTATCCGAACGGCACTGCGCAAGCTTTTAGAGCGGCACCGCTACAAAATCAGTGAAGCGGGTTCTGTGAAGGAGGCGCTCACCAAGTACCGACTCAATGAAGTTGACCTGGTTATCTCCGATCTGCGCCTGCCCGGCGCACCGGGCACCGACCTGCTCAAGCACGCCGGTGATATTCCGGTACTGATCATGACCAGTTACGCCAGCCTCCGCTCTGCAGTGGACTCCATGCGTATGGGGGCCGCCGACTACATCGCCAAACCCTTTGATCACGACGAAATGCTCGCAACCGTCCGCCGGGTCATTGGCAAAGCGGAGCAGAATCGCGCCCAGCCCGTCAACGAGAAAGAAAATACCGGCACTATCGCCGGCATGATTGGCAGCAGCCCTGTGATGAGGGAGCTCTACGGTCGCATCCATAAAGTTGCCCCCACAGACGCCACCGTCCTGGTCCACGGTGAAACCGGTACCGGTAAGGAATTGGTTGCCCGGGCTATTCACGAGGAGAGCCGCCGGGCCAACAAACCGCTGATCTCCGTCAACTGTGCCGCGATTCCCGACACACTGATTGAATCTGAGCTGTTCGGCTACGAGAAAGGCGCATTTACCGGTGCCCAGAGTTCCCGCGAGGGACTGGTAGCGGCAGCCGATGGAGGAACCCTGTTCCTCGACGAGATCGGTGAGCTGCCCCTGGAGGCACAGGCCCGCCTGCTGCGTGTATTGCAAGAGGGCGAAGTGCGGCCAATCGGCTCGATCGAATCCCGCAAAGTGGATGTGCGCCTGGTAACAGCCACCCACCGCAACCTCCGCCAGTTGTCAGCGGAGCGTAAATTTCGAGAAGACCTCTACTACCGCATCAATGTGGTGCAAATGACGCTTGCCCCCTTGCGCGAGCGAGGCAGAGACGTCCTAGCACTGGCAGAGCACCTGTTGGAAAAGTTCTGCACCAAGATCGAGCGCCCTTTATTGCGCTTGTCACCGGAAGCCATCCAGGCTGTTACCACCTACACCTGGCCCGGTAACGTGCGTGAATTGGAGAACGCCATCCAGCGCGCTGTAATCCTAACGGATAAGAACAGCCGCGAAATCGACCACAAAACCCTGGATATCGACCTGGACCTGGTACCGATCGAAGAGGCCGACGGCATCCCGCGCCCCCGCAGTCTGCACACTGACCCCCGTGAGGACCTGTCCCTGGAAGACTACTTCGCCCGCTTCGTTATTGAGCACCAGGACACCATGAGTGAGACAGACCTGGCCAAGAAGCTGGGTGTCAGCCGCAAATGCCTGTGGGAACGACGCCAAAAGCTGGGTATTCCCCGCAAGAAGAGCCGCCGCAGCGCCGCCGCAGAAGCGTAAAACTAACGCTATCCCCAGGGGGCTTCGCCCCCTGCTCCCAATCCGTCCTCACCTGTCAAACTCCTTCGGCCACTTTGTTACCCCACCCCCACAGGGGTTACCAACCAGAGTGTTACCCACACCCACCCAGAAGTAACAACTCTCGCACCTTCCGTAACGCAATGGCTCTCAGAAAAGTTCCGTCAAATTTCGTAAAGATCGTAACTTATTGATTTATAAGGATTTTTAAAAGTTGGCATACTAAGTGCTTTACTCTTAGTACAAAAATTGAAAACAGCCAACAATAAAAATAAATGACTGTTAAAAGCCCTATAACAACTAACAATAAGTGGGGCGAAACATAATAAAAATAATGGGGCGGCCGACAATAAAAGCAATGAGTGGCCAAAACCGCAAGAACAACAATAAACAATAACAATAAAACTCAAGAAGAATAAGAATAACAACAAGCGCGTTGCAAACTGACTGAACTGTACCTGGGAGAGGGTGTTTGCTTGAAAGCAAATTGAGAGCGCAAGGAAGCCGCTGCCTTCATACTGGTAATAATAATTCCCATATTTCTTTTCCCCCGAACTTACAGGCACCCGCATATTGCGGGCGCATTCCTTTGCGTGTGTTAGAATCGCGCCCGCGAGTCCCAATCTCTGAGGATAAACAGCCACTGAGGCTCCTTTCCGGACTCGCTCCTGGGGTAGCCCAGGTATAGAGGCTCCAGCAGTGCCATCGTGAATCTCCCCAGAGGGACCACCACTTATACAGGCCGCCAACCAATGCGTGGCCAAGCACAGCGGGGCTTTCCCGGCCATCCCTAAATGGCAGCAGTCAACATAGACAGCCGTATGCTCAACAACCTGATTAGTAGTATCAAACGCTGGCGCAAGCCGGCCAGTAAAGGCCCCAGGGTTATCGCCCGCAACGACCACAGCATCTCGCGCCGGGAAATCAGCCGCGCGGCCTTAACCGTTATGAAGCGCCTTCAGGATGCCGGATACCAGGCGTATATCGTAGGTGGAGGTGTGCGCGACCTGATGCTCGGCGGTCACCCCAAGGATTTTGATGTGGCCACCGACGCCACTCCAGAGCAGGCCAAGGTGCTGTTTCGCGGCGCCCGCATTGTCGGTCGCCGCTTTCGCATCCTGCACGCCCGTATAGGCCGTGAAGTTATCGAAGTGACTACCTTCCGCGGTCACCACAGCGATGGCGAGACCCACGAGGCCAAGCAGTCCGAACACGGCATGCTGCTGCGTGACAATGTCTATGGCGACCTGGAAAGTGATGCCATGCGCCGGGATTTCACGGTCAACGCGCTCTACTACACCACCAAAGGGTTTGAAATCCACGACTACACCGGCGGTGTCGAGGATATTGAAAAGCGCCTGATTCGAATGATCGGCTCCCCAGAGGTCCGCTACAAAGAAGACCCGGTGCGCATGCTGCGCGCAGTGCGCTTCGCCGCCAAGTTGGATTTCACTATTGAAGGCAAGACGGAAGCCCCCCTGCACGAGCTGGCGCCACTGTTACGCAATATTGCCCCGGCTCGCCTGTTCGATGAGATTCTCAAGCTGCTGATGAGTGGCCACGGAGAGCGCACCTTTGAGCTGCTGCGCCAGTACCAGCTCTGGCAACACCTGTTCCCGGATAACGCCGCACAAATTGAGGCCAACAACGCGGCCCTGAAACTATCCCAGCAAGCCCTGCGCAATACGGACCAGCGTATCCGCGCCGATATGCGTGTTACCCCAGCGTTCCTCTACGCCGCCCTACTCTGGCCTGCGGTGAGCACCGAGCAACAAAAGCTGATTGCCAAGGGCACCCCGCCAGCGCCAGCGCTGGCCCAAGCAGCACAAAAAGTTACCAGTTCACAGCTGGCCCACACCGCTATTCCCAAGCGCTTCTCAATCCCAATGCGGGAAATCTGGGACCTGCAACAGCGCCTGCCCCAGCGCGGTGGCAGTCGGGCCCAGCGCTTACAGGAACACCCCCGTTTCCGCGCCGCCTACGACTTCCTGTTGCTGCGGGAAGAAAGTGGCGAGATTGAAGCGGGCCTGGGCAAATGGTGGACCGACTTCCAACAGGCTGACGATGAGCAGCGCCAGCAAATGGTACGCAAGCTACAGCGCACAGGCAGCGGTGGGCGCCGCAACCGCAACTCTCGCGGCCGCCGTCGCAAGCCGAGAGCAGAACAGTAATGGAAACGGTATACATCGGCTTGGGCAGTAACCTGGCAGAGCCCGGCAAACAACTGCGCAGCGCCCTGTCGTCCATGGAGCAAATCCCCAGTACAGAATTATTGGGGTGTTCGAGCTTTTACCGAAGCGCCCCGGTCGGCCCCGGCGATCAACCCGATTACATCAATGCCGTCGCAGCATTGAAAACAGCACTGTCCCCGCTGGCACTACTGGACCAGCTCCAATCTATCGAGCTGTCCCACGGGCGCGAGCGCTCCATCCGCTGGGGCGCCCGCACCCTGGACCTGGATATCCTGTTGTTTGGGGAATCTCAAATCGATGAGCCCCGCCTACAGGTCCCACACCCGCGCATGGCCGAGCGCAACTTCGTACTGCTACCCCTTTCTGAACTGGCTCCCGCGATGGAACTGCCCGGATTGGGAGCCCTTCCAGCACTCTTACAGGGCTGCCCGGAAAACCGCCTGGAAAAGGTTTGATCGACTGAGGCTCCCCAACTACTCGACGGGCGGCCCTCTCAATAGTACTTTTGCGTTTGCAACTCATCAGGGAAGACCCCAGACAAAGAGGAGTCGCTCAAGTGGTTATCGAAAAACCCGAGACCAGCACAGCTGAACTCAACCGGTCTAATAAAACACCGCCTAAGTTTATCGCGGTGGAAGGCAATATTGGTGTGGGAAAAACCACACTGGCAAAGAAGCTGGCCTCCACATTCAATTACGACACGCTGTTGGAATTACCCGAGGAGAACCCCTTTTTGGAGCGCTTCTACCGGGACCCCCAAAACGCCGCACTGCCCACCCAGCTGCACTTTCTCCTACAGCGATCACAGCAAATCCAGGCACTGCGGCAGGACGATATCTTTGAGCCGGTGCGGGTGTCGGACTTTTTGATCGAAAAGGACCAGCTGTTTGCTGAAGTCACCCTGGATAAGGATGAGCTGCACCTGTACCAACAGGTGTACAGACACCTCACCCTGGAAGCACCCAAGCCGGACCTGGTGATCTATTTGCAAGCCCCCCTCGATGTGCTACAAGCCCGAATCCGCAATCGGGGAATCCCAGCTGAGCAGGCGATAAGCAATGAGTACCTCGCCACCCTCAACAACGCCTACACCCGCTTTTTCCATTTTTACGATGAGGCGCCTCTACTCATCGTCAATACCGAGGAGATCGACATTGTCGATAGCCCAGAGGACTACCAACAGCTGGTCGAATATCTGTTCACGATCACCAGTGGCCGGCACTATTACAACCCAGGAAGTTAATCGTTATGTATGCACCCTCTGAATTAGAAAAGCTCGTAACCGTTCAAACCCTGCGAAAAATGAAAGCGAATGGTGAGAAGTTTATTACCGTTGCTCTCTACGATGCCCCTATGGCTGCGATGGCACAAAAGTCCGGGGTTGAGACACTGCTCGTCGGAGATTCCCTGGGCATGACCGTGCTGGGTTACGACAGCACCGTGCCAGTGACGATGGAGCAAATGATTTACCACGTCGAGGCGGTCGCGCGCGGCAATAAGAAGTCCCTGATTATGGGGGATATGCCGTTTATGACCTACGCCACCCCAGAGCAGGCACTCCAGAATGCAACCCGGATCATGCAGGCCGGTGCACATATGGTGAAGATTGAGGGAGGCGCCTGGCTCGCCGACACCGTGAAGATTCTTACTGATCGCGGTATTCCCGTTTGCGCCCACCTGGGCCTCACCCCTCAATCAGTACACAAACTGGGAGGCTATCGCGTTCAGGGGCGCGACGAAGAACACGCCAAGCAAATCCTCGAAGACGCTCTACAACTCGACGAAGCCGGAGCTGATCTGCTGGTGTTGGAATGTGTACCCGCCGACCTGGCAAAGCGTATTACCGAAGCCGTATCCATGCCCACCATCGGCATAGGCGCGGGCCGCGACTGCGATGCCCAGGTACTAGTAATCAATGACATCCTGGGCCTCACCCAACAGCCCCCCAAGTTTTCCAAAAACTTCCTGGTAGAGGCCGAGGATATTCCCGGGGCCCTGCGCAAATACGCCGAGGACGTCAAGCAGGGCGTTTTCCCCGGCGAGGAACACATATTTAAATAATACTCCCCTCATCCGGGTGCTTCTCACCCGGTATTTTTCTGCGGCAGGTCCCACCTGCCGCTCTCAAGCGGTAACACTATGACTTTCGACCAACTAATCCAGGATTGGCTCTCGACCAATGGCGCCACTTCTGTGCCCGAAGGCTGGACCCAGGGGCGAGCTACATTTGGCGGCCTTGTAGCCGCAATGCTGTATGAGCAGATGGCTTCAGAGCTGCCCTCTGAGAGCAGCTTACGCTCTTTTACCACCTCATTCGTAGGCCCGGTTGCCCCGGGGGAGATTAACACCCGTGCGGATGTCCTCCGCGCAGGCCGCTCTGTCACTCAGGTACAGGGGCACCTCGATCAGAATGGTGCCGTTATGCTGGCGGGCCTCGCCAGTTTTGGTCGCGGCAGGGAGTCATCCGTTCTCGCCAAAGGTCCCTCAGCACCGGAGTACCCCACCCCGGATAAATGCCTGCCCCTGCCCTATATCGAAGGTGTAGTACCGGAGTTCACACAGAAGTTCGATTACCGTATCGCATGTGGGAGCCTCCCTTTCAGCGGCGCGAAAGAGAGAGTTTTAGGTGGCTGGGTACGATTTAAGGATGGCAGTAAAGGCCGTACCGGTATCAGCCACTTACTCGCACTGATCGATGCCTGGCCACCGGCGACACTCCCGATGATGAAAGAGCCGGCTCCCGCCAGCTCATTAACATGGACAGTGGAGTTTATGGAGCCACTCCCAGAGCACACCGCTTCTGACTGGTGGCAATACGAGGCCGAAGTGGAACAGGCTGAGGATGGCTACGCAGTAATACAGGCCCGCTTGTGGGATGCCGATGGACGTTTAACCGCCCTCTCCCGCCAAATGGTCACTATCTTTGGTTAACCAGCACTCGTCGATCAACTATCCCTTTACCGCCACTCATTGAGTGCCTTGGCTCCACGGATGGAACCATTTAAACGGTCCTAAAGAATTTTGTAACTTTTCTGCAGCCTTCAGATAACTCTAAATAATACTTCCCGATCCTGCTTAACCCGCCTAACGAATCAATTATTACCTGCATAAAAATATACAACTTTCGTGATTTTTATTATTTTTTTATGAAAAAAATAATTCGCGCCGCCCTTACAGAAAAATAAAATAAAAAAAACCTCCTTTACTCCAATTTGTAATCTACGCTATCCATCATCCCCTCCATCGAAAACAAAGGGGCCGCCAGAGAAACGCCCCAATTTTCGACCCCACTACAAAACCGTCGGTAATAACAAAGTTGGAGAGCAATAATGATAAAAAGAATATTTTTTTCACTCACACTTCTATTCAGCCATTCCGCCGCAGCAGTAGATTTTGAAGACGTTTGGGATGCAATTACTTCTTGTAACTGGTTTGAATTTATTGATGATGTCGACGATACCGGCTCAAAAGACCTGGACGGCTATGAATACGGTGACACTGAATTTGCCGATGCCAATTCAGGCAGCTTTGACATGATCGTCTACAACATGGATGGATTTTTGGAGTGTATAGGCGGCAACAGCAAGTCTGACTTCAAACAAATTATTAACACTTTTGATAATAACCCCAAAGACCTCTGGTTGATGCAGGAGGCTTGGAGCAAAACCAAAGCCAATTATCTGGACGACGACGACAAGCTCGATAACGACACAGTCCCCTATCGCTCCAAACACTGGAAAGGCACTGGTACCAGCTTTGGCAATGGCCTGCTGACCTTTTCCAAGTTTCCGTTTGACCGAGATAATCGCGATGACGACGACTACACCTTCGCCACTTATGAGGAGGAAACTTTTGATAAGTGCGCAGGTAATGACTGTGATACCGAAAAAGGCTTTACCGTAGCAAAAGTTGAAGTGACCAAAAACTTCCATGTCCATGTGTACAACACCCATATGGATGCAGGACACCAAGACGATGACCTAAATGCCAAAGCCAAGCAACTCGACCAGATTGCCGATATGATCGTCGCCCATTCTAGTAATGCCACAGTCATATTAGCCGGTGACTTCAATATGGCGTTTGATGAAAATGACGATGGCTGGCGCGGTACAAACTACCAAACTTGGAAAGCATTTTTTGCCAAAACCGGCGGCAAGCATGCCTGCCAATATATGTTATCTGGCAGCGACACCAGCTTGGAAGCCTGTGCTGATGAACTTCAGGACGATACCGATCATGTCGTCGTTATTAATAACAACCCCAATTACACGCTGGACGTAACCAATTACTACATTGGCTCCGCAGAGTACACAGGGCTGAGCGACCACGACCCAGTATTTGTAGACTTCTCATGGGTTAAGCACTAAACGAGCGGCTCACAGCCTCTTCCGCAGGGGATCGGAAGGGGCTTAACCAATTTACCGACAGAGTGAACGACACCGGACTGAAAACACAATCCAGCTACAATTTTGCTTATTGAGGAGAACTTTAACCCACGCATAAACCGCATGCTTGGCGGGAAGGGCTTTCAGTGGACAGGATTAAGAACCTAGTTGTCGGGAGTGGTCCTGCGAGTATCGCTACAGTCAAGGCATTGCAAGATATTGGGCAAGAAGTTGAAGTCATTGACGTCTCATATGATCTTGAACATCACATTAAGCACCAGGTTCACTCCTTATCGCAAAAACATGTGGACAGCTGGAAAGATGAAGAAAAAAAACGGATTTTCCCTCCCCCCAAAGTCTCCAGCAGCGGCGTAGAAAGAAGGTATATCTTTGGGTCTGACTTTCCTTACAGAACCCCAGAACATTTTCAAGTCAACACAACCAACTGCAACACAGAGTTTTCCCATGGCTTTGGTGGCCTTGGAAACGTGTGGGGTGCAGCCATCCTTCCCTACAGCGAGCGCCAATTAAGAAACTGGCCACTCTCCCTAAGTGAACTGGCCCCATCTTATAAAAATGTTCTCCGATTTATGCCAATAAGTGCGGAGCCAGACAACCTCCAGACAAAATTCCCACTGTTTTCGGAAAATTATGAAACCCTGAAAAGAAACCCAGCAACGGATTTTATATTGCAAAAACTCACCAATGTCGAAGACAACCTCCGGGGCAATGGCATTGAGTTTGGTCGGGCTCGTTTAGCCGTGGATGCAAGTTCTGGCAAACGTGGATGTCGATATTGCGGACACTGCCTTTACGGCTGTGCATATCAATCCATCTTCAACCCCAAAACATTATTTGAAGATTTGCAAAAGGATGGTTTGACCATACACCAGGGATTTGTTGTATTGGAGCTAAAAGAGAACAAAGAGGGAGTGGAAGTTATTGCAGTTAGTATAAACGATGGAAAGGTATACAGTTTTTTTGCAGAAAAAGTCTTCTTGGCTGCGGGGCACTTCGCCACAACCACTATCGTAGCAAGATCCCTTAACCTGCTAAATACACCTATCGAGATTCAAAGCAGTCAATATTTCTTTTTTCCTTTTCTAACCTATAAAAGACACCACTATGAAATTGAGTTCACGTTAGCAGAAATTTTCCTGGAAATAGAAAACGCAAACATAAGCCCAGAACAGATTCACCTTCAATTATATGGTCGCAGTCAAATCATTGAAGACCAGGTTGAAGCTTTATTGCCATCATTTATCTCAAAAGATCTTGCCTTGGACCGTCTATATATCATTCAGGGTTTCTTATCTTCGGAAGATTCGGACACTCTGGAATTGACTTTAACTAACAAACGCCCAGATAGCTCTACAGTAGAAATAAAAGGGATTGAAAACCCCAGGGCCCGGTGGGTTATAGCAAGAACTCAGTCATTGATAAGGCGCAGTTTAATTAAATTGGGGGTGGTACCTCCCTTTTATTTGAAAGTACTTCCTCCGGGGAAAAGTTACCATAGCGGTGGAAGCTTCCCAATGAAGGGGGAACATGAAACCTTTTTCTCTGACCTGTTAGGACGGCCTGCAAACTTCAAAAACGTCCATATTGTGGATTCCGCTAACTTCCCCAACATTGCAGGTTCAACCATTGCTTATACAATAATGGCAAATGCAGATCGAATTGTAAGATCTATAGAGTTTTCGTAATTAACTGCTATATCGCCAAAATTCGAAAGCAGCGAAAGAACGCTACAACCACTTTTTCCAATAGAATAAAGCGACTTGTCCAGCCAATGCCACCACCAGCAAGATACAAAAAGCAATAAAGCCCAATGATGACTGCCCCCAGGGAATACCACCGACATTAATCCCAAACAATCCAGTGAGAAAGCTCAGAGGCAGGAAAACTGCTGCCACCACTGATAGTACATACATACGACTATTCAACTGATCTGAAGTGCGACTCAACAATTCCTCCTGAGCGATTGCCGCGCGCTCCCTTACCGCATCGATATCGTCGATATGGCGCTGTAATCGATCATTTACCTCTCCCAGGAGGGCGTGGCTGTGCTCATCAAACCAGGATAGGGATTCCTGCTGCAAACGCCCGAGCACCTCCCGCTGCAGGCATAAGTAGCGTCGCAATACGATAGTTCTCTTGCGTAGCCGAACCAGTAGGGAAGAGAGCTCCGAACCTCCCTTATCTAATAACAGGTTTTCCAGGTCATCGATTTTTTCTTCGAAGTCTTCGGCCCGATCACACATACGCAAGACCAACAGATCTGCCAGGGACATCAAAAGAGCCGCAGTTCCACGGGGACCAAAGCCACTGCGCAAGCGAGAAAGCAAGTCATCCTCTGACAGCAACTTCCGTCGGCCGGTACTGATAATACGGTTTTCCTCGGCCCAAATGCGAATGGCGATCATATCCTTTGCGCGCGGCTTGGATTTTCGCTCAATGCCGTACATAGCCAACATCAGCCCCTGATCCACAGTCATTACACAGGGGCGCGTTGTCTTCGCAGACAGGGTCTCTATCGCCGTAGCTGTGAGTCCACTATCCTGTTGCAGCCACTCGACGGTGTTCGTGCTGTCGTAGTCAAAATGCAGCCAGAGAATTCCCTGATCAGGTTGCCAGGATTTCACCTCTGCCCAGGAAAGCTCTCGGCCCGAGCCTTTGCGATCGAGTAAGACAGCGTAGACCAGACCAGTTTCCATAGGCTCTCATATCACCTGATATTGATTGGAGCATCACTTTCTTTGCGCGACTTATTTGCTGAGATGGGCCAGCTCTGCGGCGTTCTGCTCCCAGTTTTGACCATCGAAAGGTTCTACCTCCAAGTCTCCGGGTCTCTCATCAAAACAGCGCGCATTAAGACTATAGCCATCCGGGTTGGAGCGCGGCACATAAAAAGACTTAACGCCGCAATGGCGACAAAACAGGTGCTTGGCCACTCCCGTATTAAACGTATAACAATCCAGGTCTTTTTCCCCAGACTCCAGCTTAAAGTTTTCAGCGGGAATAATGACGTGCAGAAAACCCACTTTCTCACACATCGAGCAATTGCACGCATGGGCTACCAGTTTCTCCTCTGAGTCGCGCTCGTGCCGCGCCCGATAGCGAATAGCGCCACAGTGGCAACCTCCGCGAAGTTCAGTAGTAACTTTACTCATTTGAATTATTGTCCTTTTCAAATAACGGGCGGGCAGCCAACAGTGAAAACAGCGAAAGGCCCAGCAGCAGGTGGAACCAGTTTGTACGCGCCAAGCCCAGCACTCGCGGAGCGCCGGTACCCACAAACAATCCATCCATTGCAATGACTACTGCCCCTGCCCCCAGTAACAAAGGACCCGGTGGCGATAGTCGTCGCGGTGACATCAATTCCATCATTGCAACCCACAACCACAACAAAAGCCCCAGGGCGGAAAATACCTCTGTCACTTCCTGCGGCGATAACCTGCCACTTTCCGAGACGCCAATAGACGAGGCCAATACCAGCACCAGCACTACATAAGCGGGTCCCCGGGTACTCTGTCCAATACCTATCTCGAAACGTGCCCAAACCAACCCTATTCCAATTAGCAACAGCGAACTAAACCCGGATAGTTGCAGTAAAGCCCGGTGTAATTGGGTTGCCCCGGGATCAATACCGTAGCGATAGGCACCGACAATCGCGGAGACAGCGATAAATAGAAGACCCGCCATCACCAAGAGTGCAGCTGATTGGAAGCGAGCATTGGTAAGACGCCAGTACTGATTGGCAATCAGCAGTGCGGCGAGGGTGAGGAGAATGTCGATCAGCCAGAAGTTGTCCAATGTTTTGCCCTTTTTTTCCAGAATTCTAATAGAAAACCGGTAATAAGCGACAATTCCGCTTCGGCAGATACAAAAAAACCCGGCTTAAAAGCCGGGTTTTTTCAGTCCGTAGACTTAAGCTTCGTCGGAAGCTTGCTTGGCTTCTTCAGCGGCAGCTGCATCGGCCTTGGCTTCCTTGATAGAAAGCTTGATACGTCCACGCTGGTCAACGTCGAGTACTTTAACCTTAATCTTCTCACCTTCACTCAGGTAATCAGTTACGGCATTTACGCGCTCTTCAGCGATCTGGGAGATATGCACCAGACCGTCTTTGCCCGGCAGGAAGTTAACGAACGCACCGAAGTCTACGATACGTACCACGGTACCTTCGTAGATAGCGCCAATCTCAGCTTCCGCAGTGATCTCCTCGATGCGGGTTACCGCCGCTTCCAGGCTCTCACCGTCTTCACCGAAGACCTTGATAGTGCCGTCATCTTCGATATCAATGGAGGCGCCGGTCTCTTCAGTGATGGAGCGGATAGTCGCACCGCCCTTACCGATCACGTCGCGGATCTTGTCCGGGTGGATCTTCAGGGTCGCGTAGCGCGGTGCGTTCTCATTCACGGTGGTACGGGAAGAGTCGATCACCTTGTTCATTTCCGCGAGGATGTGCAGACGCGCGTGCAGAGCCTGCTCCAGAGCGGTCTCCATGATCTCTTCGGTAATACCTTCGATCTTGATGTCCATCTGCAGCGCGGTCACACCAGAGGCGGTACCCGCTACTTTGAAGTCCATATCGCCGAGGTGGTCCTCGTCACCGAGGATATCGGTCAGAACCGCGTAGCCTTCGTCTTCCTTCACCAGACCCATAGCGATACCGGCTACCGGTGCCTTCAGCGGAACACCCGCATCCATCAGCGCCAGGCTGGAACCACAGACGGAAGCCATGGAGCTGGAACCGTTGGATTCAGTGATCTCGGAAACCACACGTACGGTGTAGGGGAAGCTGTCCGGGCTCGGCAGAACTGCAGCGATACCGCGACGAGCGAGGCGGCCGTGACCGATTTCGCGACGACCGGTAGCACCTACACGACCCGCTTCACCTACAGAGTAGGGAGGGAAGTTGTAGTGCAGCATAAAGTAGTCTTTGCGCTCACCTTCCAGGGCGTCGATGATCTGTGCATCGCCAGTGGAACCGAGGGTAGCCACTACCAGAGCCTGGGTCTCACCACGGGTGAACAGCGCAGAGCCGTGGGACTTGGGCAGAGCGCCAACTTCCACAGCGATCGAACGTACAGTTTTGCTGTCGCGACCGTCGATACGGGGCTCGCCGCGAACGACAGCGCCGCGCACCAGCTTCTTCTCCAGCTTGCCGAAGTAGCTTTTTACCAGATCGGCGCTAATTTCTTCAGTAGCCAGGGCTTCAGCGGCTTCGCTGCGCAGTTCCGCCAGGCGGGTGCTGCGCTCTTGCTTGTTGGTGATGCGGTAGGCTTCGGCAACCTTCTCGCCAAATTGAGCGTCCAGGGCAGCTTTCAGCTCGGTGTTTTCCGCCGGAGCCTGCCAGTCCCACTGGGGCTTGCCCGCTTCCGCTTTCAACTCTTCACAAACCTTGATAATGGCCTGCATTTCCTGGTGTGCGTAGAGTACGGCACCCAGCATGATGTCTTCCGGCAGCTCCTGGGCTTCGGACTCCACCATCAGTACGGCGTCTTTGGTACCGGCAACGACCATGTCCAGCTCGGAGGTCTTCAGAGCTTCGTAGCCCGGGTTCAGCAGGTAGCCGTCTTGCTGGGTGTAACCCACGCGCGCAGCACCGATTGGGCCTGCGAAAGGAATACCGGAAACAGACAGCGCTGCGGAAGTGCCGATCATGGCAGCGATATCCGGGTCCATGTCCTTCTCAGCGGAGAGAACAGTACACATCACCTGAACTTCGTTCATAAAGCCGTTCGGGAACAGCGGGCGGATCGGGCGATCGATCAGACGGGAAGTCAGGGTTTCTTTTTCAGACGGGCGGCCTTCACGCTTGAAGAAACCACCGGGAATTTTGCCAGCCGCGTAGGCTTTTTCTTGATAGTGCACGGACAACGGGAAGAAGCCCTGATCAGGCTTGGCTTCTTTAGCGCCGACAACAGTACACAGGACAACAGTCTCTCCCATGCTAACCAGGGCAGCACCGGTAGCCTGGCGCGCGATACGGCCGGTCTCGATGGTGACTTGGTGTTGTCCGTATTGGAAAGTTTTGCTTACTGGATTCACTAGTTTTTTTCCTATTTCCTTACGGTTACTGGCCCATTCCAGTAACCCCTACAGTGGTTGCCTGGATAGAAGTTCCAAACCTTCAATCCAGAGCGATACGGGGATGTACCGCTACCGACCCGGGTGGCCGGTGCAAACGCAGCACATCCGCCGGGATATTTGCCCCTGGGGTTGTGTTGCGAAACTGCCGAAAAGTGACAACAGCGCCACTTTTCAGCAAGCATTAAAGAAGAAAGCCCGCCAGAGGCGGGCATTCCAGGGTCTTAGCGACGCAGGCCGAGCTTAGCGATCAGCTGTGCGTAACGGTTCAGATCCTTGCGCTTCAGGTAGTCCAGCAGCTTGCGACGCTGGTTTACCATGCGGATCAGACCACGGCGAGAGTGGTGATCCTGCTTGTGCGCAGAGAAGTGACCCTGCAGTTTGTTGATGTTGGCAGTCAGCAGGGCTACCTGGACTTCCGGAGAACCGGTGTCGCCTTCAGATTGGCCGTGCTCTTTCAGGATTGCTGCTTTTTCTACTGCAGACAGTGCCATAACGATTAACCTCGTCGTAATATGCTTTAAAAGATTCGGCTGGCCCGTGCATATTTACAGACCAGCTACTCACTGTTGTGGACATAGTCCACTGCAATACTCTCACATCAACCGCTATCGGCTCTCACCAATATAGCGTTTTCTGCTTAAGTACTGCTTACCAGACGCCGAGGCGCTACGCACCCGTCGTCAGTAATTTCTCCTACGCCCAGAAAATCGCCATTTTCCAGGAAGAGGCGCACCATATCACCTTCTTCACCGATACGGTAGACCTGCAAATCCATTACCGGCTGCCCCTGACGCACATAGTAACCAGACTCGTCCGGAAGGGTGAGTTTGGGCAGCGAAGAGGCGGGAGAATCCACCGATAACAGGTGGTGATCCAACTCCTCCGCCATGCCCTCACCGCGCTCCTCGGTGAGTTCATCCAGAGTCACTGAATCGGCTTCGACGTAGGGACCGGCTGCGCTGCGGTGCAACTCTTCCACATAGGCACCGACACCCAGGGCCTGACCCAGGTCTTCGGCAATACTGCGAATATAAGTGCCCTTGGAGCAGTGAACCTCAACTTCTGCACGGGGCTGGGCGCCCGGTGTAAAGCTCAGCAGTTCAAATTCAAAAATCTCTACTTCCCGCGCCTCGCGCTCCACTTCCAAGCCCTGGCGCGCCAACTTATACAGCGGCTGCCCCTTGTGCTTGAGGGCAGAGTACATGGACGGCACTTGCTTGATGGGACCGCGAAAGGCTTCCATCGCTTTCAGCACAGCTTCTTCGGTCAAATCGGAAGCATCTTTGGTTTCCAGTACATCGCCATCGGCATCGCCACTAGCAGTGGTCATACCGAAAACAAAAGTACTGCGATAGCGCTTGTCCGCATCGAGTAGGTACTGGGAAAACTTGGTCGCTTCGCCGAAACAGATCGGCAATACGCCGGTTGCCAGGGGGTCCAGCGCTCCGGTATGACCGGCGCGATTGGCGAAAAAGAGTCGTTTGGCTTTTTGCAGGGCGTCGTTGGCGGTAATCCCGGCGGGCTTGTTCAATAACAGCACGCCGTGAACCGGCCGGCCCCATTTTGGTCTGCGGCCCATGGATTAATCTTCGTTGGAGTCGCTATCGTCGTCTTGGTGTTTGCGATCTTCTTTAACCGCCTTGTCGATCAGGGCAGACAGCGCCTGACCGCGCACCGAGGTCTCGTCGTAGCGGAAGTGCAAACGGGGAATAGTGCGAATCTGGATTGCGCGCGCGAGCTGCGTACGCAAAAAGCCGGCGGCTTTGTTCAGCACTTCGATAGAGGTATTAATTTTGCTGCGATCATCCTCACCCACCAGGGTGACAAAAACTTTAGCAACGGTTAAGTCGCGGCTGACTTCAACATCATTGACGTTGATCATACCCAGGCGAGGATCGCGAATCTCGTGTTGGATCAGCTGGGCCAGTTCGCGGCGCATGGCGTCGGCGACGCGGTCTGCGCGATGAAATTCTCTTGCCATTGTTTACCTATTGAGAATGGCGGTTTAAAGACAGGAAAACCCGCACGGCTAGGCCGCGCGGGTTTATCCTCGATCCGCTGCGGAACTCCTTAGAGTTCGCGAGCAACCTTAACGATATCGTAAACTTCGATCTGGTCACCGGACTTAACGTCGTTGTAGTCCTTAACCCCGATACCACACTCCATGCCGTTGCGCACATCTTGCACATCGTCTTTGAAGCGACGCAGGGATTCCAGTTCACCCTGATAGATTACAACGTTGTCGCGCAGTACGCGGATCGGCTTGTTGCGGTAGACGGTACCTTCAGTAACCATACAACCGGCAATGGCGCCAAACTTCGGTGAGCGGAATACATCGCGAACCTGGGCAATACCCACGATTTCTTCACGTATTTCCGGATCAAGCATACCGGACAGCGCCTGCTTCACTTCGTCGAGCAGGTTGTAGATCACGCTGTAGTAACGAATCTCTACGCCTTCTGTCTCAGCAACCTTTCGGGCAGCCACATCAGCACGGGTGTTGAAGCCCAGTACGATAGCGCCGGAGGTCAGGGCCAGGTTGATATCGTTCTCGGCGATACCACCTACACCGCTGGACACGACGTTGACAGAAACTTCTTCGTTGCCGATATCCGCCAATGCGCCCAGGATAGCTTCCAGGGAGCCGCGAACGTCCGCTTTGATCACAACCGGCAGTACTTTGCGCTCGCCGGCTTCCATGTTCGCAAACATGTTTTCCAGCTTGGCCGCCTGCTGGCGCTGCATGCGCTCACGACGCTCTTTATCACCGCGCTGTTCAGCTACTTCACGAGCTCTGCGCTCATCCGCAACCACCATGAACTCGTCACCGGCGTTGGGTGTGGTGTCCAGACCCAGCAGCTCAACCGGAGTTGAAGGGCCAGCTTCTTTAACCTGCTTGCCCAGCTCGTTGGTCATGGCGCGAACACGGCCGTAGCTCTGGCCTGCCAGTACGATATCGCCGCGCTTCAGCTCGCCGTTCTGTACCAGCAGGGTGGCCACAACACCGCGACCTTTTTCCAGGCGGGATTCGATCACAACACCTGTTGCCGGTACCTTGACCTTGGCCTTCAGCTCCAGCATCTCTGCTTGCAGGGAAATCGCTTCCAGCAGGTCGTCGATGCCTTCACCAGTGTGTGCAGACACATTGATAAACTGGGTATCACCGCCCCAGTCTTCAGGAATTACATCTTTCGCAGCCAGCTCGTTTTTAACACGATCGGGATCGGCAGCTTCTTTGTCGCACTTGTTGATTGCAACAACCAGCGGTACACCGGCAGCGCGGGCGTGGTTCACAGCTTCTTCAGTCTGCGGCATCACACCATCGTCAGCGGCCACAACCAGAATCACGACGTCAGTCGCCTGGGCGCCACGGGCGCGCATCGCAGTAAAGGCGGCGTGTCCCGGGGTATCCAGGAAAGCGATCTCGCCCTGGCTGGTTTTCACACGGTAAGCACCGATGTGCTGGGTAATACCACCGGCTTCACCGGAAGCCACCTTGGTCTTACGGATGTAGTCCAGCAGGGAGGTTTTACCGTGGTCAACGTGACCCATAACGGTAACTACTGGTGCGCGGGACACCTCAGTGCCTTCACTGGCTTGGGTCTCGGCAACCAGCGCTTCCTCCAGCTCGCTCTCAGAGCGGAATACCACCTTGTGGCCCATCTCTTCGATGATCAGCTGTGCAGTTTCACGGTCCAGGCTCTGGTTGATAGTAACCATCTCGCCCATTTTCATCAGGCGCTTGATCAGGTCACCGGCTTTCACATTCATCTGTTTGGCCAGCTCGCCAACAGTGATGGTTTCGCCCAACTGTACTTCGTACACCTGTTTCTCCGTGGGCCTTTTAAAGCCGTGCGTAGGTTTAACCTTCAAGGTCGGACGAGACAGGGAGCGCGTGCTGCGCTTGGATGCTTCGTCTTCCTCAAATACTTCCAGCGCCTGTTCGTACAGAGCGGTTTTGCTGGATTTTTTCGGGCCGGACTTGGAGCGGCGACCGCGACGCTTACGCGGCTCGTCCTCAGAGCGATCAGCTTCAGCGGGAGCAGTGGATGCTGCCTCCAGCTTGCGGCGCAGAGCAGGCTTGACCTCAGTGGTCTTCTCAGCACTTTTTGCCGGTGCTGGCTTAGCCTTGGCTGTCTGTGCAGCTTGCGCAGCTTTCTCTTTCTTTTCCTGGGCTGCGCGTCGGTCAGCTTCTACTTTAGCTTTCTTCTCTTCAAGTTCACGCTTTTCCTGCTCAGCCTGCTGCTTGCGACGCTCCATCGCGGCAATACGCATTGCCTCGATATCGTCGGAGTAGCTTGAGCGGATTGGTGCGGCGGGCTCTGCCTTTTTCACTACGTTTTCCGCGGTCTTATCCTCTGATTTAGCCGCATCTTGATCGGCTTTTACTTCATTGTTTGCTTTCGCTTCGGCTTCAGCCTTGGCTTTTGCTTCTGCTTCGGCCTTGGCTTTCGCTTCGGCTTCAGCCTTGGCTTTCGCCTCGGCTTCGGCTTTGGCTAGCGCCTCTTCTTCCGCCGCTAGGCGTGCAGCTTCTGCCTCGGCTTCTGCGCGAGCGCGTTCGGCTTCGGCCTCCAGTCTTTCCTGCTCATTTTGCAGGGCATCGACTGCCGCTTCCTGCTCGGGGCTGCTCGATTCTTCGCCTGCCGCTACGGTTTCAAGCTCAGCTTGAGGGCGCTTCACATAGGTGCGCTTCTTGCGCACTTCCACATTCACAGTCTTGCGGCCGGTGCCAGAGCCAGTCTTCAGCGTGCTTGTGGTTTTGCGCTTCAAGGTGATCTTGCGCGGCGCGGCGCCCTGCTCCCCGTGACTGCTTTTCAGGAAACTGAGCAAGACCTGCTTTTCCTCGTCTGACACCACTGCATCCACAGAGGTGTGAGGCAAACCCGCTTCTTTCATCTGCTTGAGCAGACGGTCTTCGGTGGCACCAACCGATTTGGCGAGTTCACTAACTGTTACTTCGGCCATTCTCTCTCCTAAAAGTCACTTGGTCGGAGGGGGTTACTTATACGTAAGTTATTTTTCGCTGCACTTAAGCTTCTTCGCCGCTGTCATCGGCAAACCAGGGCTCACGCGCCTTCATAATCAGCGCTGCAGCGCGCTCCTGGTCGAGACCTTCGATATCCAGCAGGTCATCGACAGCCTGCTCTGCCAGGTCTTCCATCGTGGAAATACCACGGCTGGCCAGTTGGAATGCCAGCTGGCGCTCCATACCGTCCATATTCAAAAGGTCTTCCTGGGGCTCAGATGCATCCAGCTTCTCTTCGGATGCCAGCGCTTGGGTCAACAGGGTGTCCTTGGCGCGGGCGCGCAGCTCCTCAGCGATATCCTCATCGAAGCCCTCAATTGCGAGCATCTCTTCGATGGGTACATAAGCTACTTCTTCCAGAGAGGCGAAGCCCTCTTCAACCAGTACACCAGCAACGTCTTCATCGATATCCAGGCGATCCATAAACACCTGCATGATGGAGCTGGACTCGGCTTCCTGCTTGCTCTGCCACTCGTCACTGCTCATGACATTGATCTGCCACTGGGTCAGCTCGGAGGCCAAGCGCACATTCTGGCCGCTGCGGCCGATAGCCATTGCGAGGTTTTCCTCTGCCACGGCTACGTCCATAGAACCGGTGTCTTCGTCGACTACGATGGATTCAATTTCTGCTGGCGCCATCGCATTGATAACGAACTGAGCGGGGTTTTCATCCCACAGAACGATATCTACGCGCTCGCCAGACAGCTCGTTGGATACCGCCTGAACACGCGCGCCGCGCATGCCCACACAGGCACCCACCGGGTCGATGCGACCGTCGTTGGTATTTACAGCGATTTTTGCACGCAGCCCGGGATCGCGGGCCGCGCCTTTAATTTCGATTACCTGCTCGGAAATTTCCGGCACTTCAATGCGGAACAATTCGACAATCATTTCCGGGCAGGAGCGGCTCAGCATCAGCTGGGGGCCGCGGGCTTCCGGTTGGATTTCCAACAGGATTGCACGCACGCGATCACCGAGTCGGAAAATTTCGCGACCAACCAGCTGATCGCGGGGCAGGCGCGCTTCGGCGTTATTACCCAGGTCTACAGCGATAAAGTCGCGGGTCACCTTCTTCACAGTGCCGCTAACCATCTCGCCGACGCGATCGCGGTACTCGTCTACAACTTTGGCGCGCTCGGCTTCACGTACCTTTTGTACGATGACCTGCTTTGCAGTCTGTGCGGCGATGCGTCCAAATTCTACATTTTCCACCTGCTCGCGGAAAACGTCACCTGCTTTCAGGTCAGCATCTTTTTCGTGGGCTTCTTCCAGGGTGAACTGGGTACCCAACTCAGCCAAGACTTCATCACCGACCACTTCCCAGCTGCGGAAAGTCTCGTAATCGCCTGAACGACGATCAATGATAACCTCAATGGTTGAATCTTCGTCGTAGCGCTTCTTCGTGGCCGTTGCCAATGCCGCTTCGATGGCCTGGAAAATAATCTCCTGGTCAACGCCCTTCTCGTTGGATACCGCCTCGGCTACCAGCAAGATCTCTTTGTTCATGCAACTGTGCCTCAAAATCGCCTGAGCTCAGGCTCCTACAGGTTATTTGGTAAATTGGGGAATGATATTTGCTTTTTCGATACTGTCGATCGGCAAAAGGTATTCGTTTTCACTATCTACACGCAGAACCACTTCATCACCCTCTACACCGGCCAGCAGTCCGCGCCACTTACGCTGCCCATCCAGAGGCATACGCAGGCGAACTTCAATCTGGGCGCCGATAAAGCGCTCGTACTGGGCCAGCTTATAAAGAGGGCGGTCGAGCCCTGGGGAAGAGACTTCAAGTGTGTACTTACTACTGATGGGATCTTCCACATCCAGTACAGCACTGGATTGGCGGCTCACTTTCTCGCAATCCTCAACGGAAATACCGTTTTCGGAGTCGATATAAATGCGCAGCAGCGCGTTGCGACCGTGGGTTTGGTACTCAATACCCCACAACTCACACCCCAGCGATGCCACCACCGGCGCCAGAAGCTCTTCCAGCAATTCGCGTTTGCTCGCCATTCTCGTCACCACATACAAAAAATGGGCCTACGGCCCACTTCGAAAAATATCTGCAACTTTTCTTGCAGATACGAAAAAGCCCCTGACGGGGCTTTGACCGCACATTCGCGCAGTCAGTGTGCACGAATGCAAAATTTGGTAGCGGGGGCAGGATTTGAACCTACGACCTTCGGGTTATGAGCCCGACGAGCTACCAGGCTGCTCCACCCCGCAACAACGAAAGCGCAATCAAAGTTTCCCTAAGGAAAGTTGGTAGCGGGGGCAGGATTTGAACCTACGACCTTCGGGTTATGAGCCCGACGAGCTACCAGGCTGCTCCACCCCGCAACAACAAATGCGCAATCAAATATTTTACCCGAAGGTAAAATTGGTAGCGGGGGCAGGATTTGAACCTACGACCTTCGGGTTATGAGCCCGACGAGCTACCAGGCTGCTCCACCCCGCAACAACTCCAAGAAACAAAGCCTGGTTGATCTTTGTTTCCCTGCGGTGGGACCTGCCCAACCACTCAAGAGGCTGCGCATTCTATTGGTGCTGACCCGGTGAGTCAAGCCGTAATTGGCATTTGTTTTCACCGGGGGGTTAAAGCCGTCTCTACCATCTCGCAAATCAGTATAGAAAAGGAAGAAAATCCCGCAAGCAGGCCACTTCCATATACCGTCTTCTTTCTTGCACATGTACTTTTTATAAAAAGAACGAAGAGTAAAACTCTCTTAACAAGCCTCTGAATAAGCTAGCGAGTTAACTGGTGCACTATTGCTTTTCGAATTGGGGGAAAGCGATCACTGACCCGCAACACCATTTTGCGCAGCAACTTGGCCGGCAGGCGATCGTCGGTAAACAAATCCACCACCCTATTAGTTCCAGAGTAAATCGGCTTGGATTCAACCCGGTGCAGCATCTGGTAACGGGCCAGGGCCCGAGTCAGCTTGGCCGGGTTATATAGACGGCTAACACTATCCAGTTGGCGGGCCAAAGTATCCGCACCGGCCAAGCCCAAATTAAATCCATGTGCGGTCACTGGATGCATCCCCACAGCGGCATCTCCCACCAAGGCAAAGCGCTCAGCGAAAAAGTGATGTGCGTATACCGCAACCAATGGATAACAGTGGCGCTCACCAAAAGCTTCGACACCGCCGAGCTGGGACGCGCTTTCGCGGGATACGTGCCCGGCAAACTCTTCATTGCCCATCGCCATAATCTGGGCAGAGAGACTGGCGGGAACAGTAACCACGGCCGATGAAATATTTGCCTTGGGCAAAGGTAACAGCGCCAGTGTCGAGCCGTAGCGGAAACACTCCCGGGCAATACCATCGTGGGGTAATTCGGTGCGTACAGGGCCGACAATCGCCACTCGGCCAAAGTCGCGCATATCGGCGCCAATTCCCGCCATGCGTCGCACTTCAGAAAAACGGCTGTCGGCTGCAACCACCAGGGAAGCGCGCACGCCCTCCCCCTCTGCCAACTCAAGATGACGCATGGCGCCACTCAATGTCATCCCGGTAACGGTCGAGTTATCGAGCAGAGTTATATTCTCAGTCTCCAAAACTGTCTCATATAAGATTCGCCGGATTGCAGAGTTGGAGACAATAAAACCCAGAGGCCCCCTCTCTCCCGGGCTAAAGTGGAGTGTCGAAGGGGAATTGCCGTCGACTACTTCGGCAGCATTTAGCGGGCTAATCTCTTCCGGGGATAATCTCTGCCAAGCCCCCAGTTCTTGCAGCAGCTTGTAGGATTTATGTGTCAGGGCAATCTCGCGGCCATCATCAACGGGAGAGGACAGCGCCGACTTATCCTGGCGCTCAATAATTGCCACCTGACACCCTTTGCGGGCGAGCATCACCGCCAAGGAAAGTCCCGCCGGTCCAGCACCTACGATAGCTACATCGGACTCCGTCATTTTCACACCCCTGATTTGCACGCAACAAATACAATTCACTCTAGTGACTCACATCCGGGATAAACTGATCCAGATCAGGTTAAAGCCAATCCCAAGCCGCTCTACAGAGGTATAAATTGGTGAACTTTAGGGGTATAAAATATCACGCCCGCCACCAGCGCTTCTGAAAAACTGGAGCACCATGGAGTTCAAATATGGAACTTGAAATTCATTTCATTAACGCTTTTACCGACAAAGTCTTTCACGGAAATTCAGCAGGAGTTGTTGTTACTGAGGATTGGCTGGATGAAAATTTAATGCAATCCATCGCTGCAGAAAATAACCTTTCCGAAACCGCGTTCCTGGTAAAACGCCCAGATACCAGTTATGGAATTCGCTGGTTTTCACCGTTAACGGAAATTGATTTTTGTGGTCATGCCACCCTGGCGTCAGCCCATGTTCTTTTTTCTCAAAACCCTCTATGCGAGCAACTCCAGCTCCATGCGGCCGCTGTGGGCAAAATGACAATAAGCCGAGGGGAAAATAGAATTATTTCCATGGACTTCCCACGAAGGGAGCCACAACCCATAGATCGCATACCGCCAGAATTACTGGAGGGGCTTTCAATAACACCAAGTCAAGTGTTACTTCACAACCAAGCTTACTTTGCCATCTACAATAGTGAGCGAGAAGTATTGGATGTACAGCAGGATGCGAGCAGCCTGCGAAAGCTCGCCCCCTACGATGTGGTCGTCACGGCAAAATCCGATAAGTACGATTTTATCTCCCGATATTTCTGGCCATCCAATGGTGGTGCCGAAGATCCGGTGACCGGTTCTATTCACACAGGGCTCGCCCCTTACTGGTCACAAATTCTGGATAAGAAAGAGCTGATCGCCTATCAAGCCTCCAAGCGCGGCGGCCTGCTGAATTGCACCATCGCCGGGGACAGGGTCATTATCTCAGGCAAAGCAGTACCCTATTTGAGCGGGACCATACGGGTTTGATACCCCAAAAACCCACCGAGACATCCAAAATAAATCACAATTTCCCCCAATTACGATAAGTACAACTAAATAGAGGAGCATTGAGCAATGGAACAAAAAGGATCGTGCCTATGCGGCACTATTAACTTCGAAATTGAAGGTGACTTTGGGGGCTTCTTTCTCTGCCACTGTAGTTACTGCCGCAAAGATACCGGTTCAGCTCATGCAGCAAACCTATTCTTCGCATCAGCGAAACTTGAATGGCTATCCGGTGCAGAACAGGTCAAAACCTTTAAGTTAGCAGGGACGAGGCACAGCAAAAGCTTTTGCAATCAATGCGGTTCCGCAGTGCCACGAGAAGATCCTGAAATTGGCCTCTTAGCGGTTCCCGCTGGCAGCCTGGATCGCCCAATAGATGTAAGGCCTAATGCCCATATCTTTATGGCCAGTAAAGCCGAGTGGGACCGGGAACTGGAAACAGTACCTAAAGTAGACAAACTACCCCAGGTAGCTAGTGCGGACTCTGAATAGACCAGCTAATGATGGCTTTACTCGACCACAGTTGCTGCGATGATAAGGTTTCTCGCAGCAACTGAAGATCACATAGAGAGAATTAGCCGGGATGACCGTCAACGCGCGGCTGGAAAAGCACCGGGGTGTAATACAGTAAGAAAAGCGTGTAACCGACTACCCAGGCAATAATTGCTGCGAGCAAACCACTCGGGGCGGGTGCCCAAAACACACGTGCGAGAGCAGATAACGCCAGGGCCATAAAAGCCAGGGGCATCAAGCGCGGCGCCTTCAATATCCGACCTGTGTGGCCGAGACTGACGCGGCTGGTCATAGACAAGATCAATCCGCCAATACCGCCAACGGCAAATGCGTGTAAAGCGGGACTCTGCCAGGAAGGGGCAATTTGGCTCCAGGCCAGAGCCGCGAGAAAACACCCCAAAATAACTAACCAGTAGCTCACATGCAGAGACCAAACCATCGGTTCTGCCCATATTTTTGTCGGGTGCCAGCGAACTACCCGGATCACCTGCAAAATACCCAGAGAGACCGCAAAAAAAGCCCAAACCATTTGCGGCAAACCAACAGCCACCGACAGTAACAAACCCACCGCGGCAATATGGGTACCCCACTCTACAGCCGGTATCTTATCTCTTGGGCTCAAGTGAAAGCGGCGCGCCGTAAAGAAGGGTATAACCCGCCCGCCGATTATCAGAATAATCGCCGTCACCAACAGCAGAGCCAGCAAGGCGATTCGGCTCTGTGCCCCTGGCAGCAACCAGTGGCTAGCGGACAATGCGGCAAACATCAGCATCGCAGGCAATACAAACATATTTCGCCACTGCTTGGTTCGCAACACCCTGGCTCCGAGCAAAAACGCTGAGAACAGGAAGAAGGAGACTTCAGCAATTACCGGCATCCAAATAGGGACCGCCGCCAACAGGTAACCCAAACGGGCCAAGAGCCACAGGCCGACCAAAGCAATAAGTTGGGTTCCCTTTGGCGAGGGGATACCAGTCCAGGTTTGCATGGCCGTGCCGAGAAAACCTACAACAACAGTAGCCGCGAACCCGAACAGCATCTCATGAGAGTGCCAGACTACCCCCATTCGAAAAGCCGGCATCTGCCAACCGAATAACTGCCCCTGCCAGATAACCAGGGCAACCATACTCCACAGAGCAGCTCCCCAGAAAAAAGGGCGAAACGGCATACGCCAAATAGGTGCAATAGACTCCGCGCGCGCGCGGTCAACGATAGGTATCAAAATCCATTCTCCTTACCAACTACGGGAACACCAGGCTCCCTACACAAATAATTCGCAGTACAAGACCACCCCGACAGGCCTGCTTTGCTTGGAGAATCAAAGGCGTCCTAAAAAAAGCAGGACACAGGGGTTTATCTGTCCGGCGGCGCCGCAACCTAGGCAAAAGCGCCGACTTTTCAGTCATCCGCATCAGTGCGGGATATCGCCCGAGATTCCATTTCCAGGGATTGGGAAAGAGCCCTATTCTCACTCAATTAACAAAAATAGTTAACAAAAAAATGAGTAGTCTGTGAATTATTCTAACTGGGGTGAAGAATCTTTTTCTGTGTAGATAACCTGAAAAAACCACACGTTTTATAGGGTTATTTCTATTTTCAGGAAAAACTGGGCAAAGGTGAAGTGGACTTGAAGTATCTCACAAGTTTACTCAAATTGGGAAGCACTTCCATTTACAGAAACATACACGGAGCCACCAATAAACAAACACTCAACCAGGAATAAAGCTTGAACCTATTTCCCTAGTAATTCAGTACTTATCTCTCATATACAAACCATTATATTTTCACCATAATTTTATATGGCAATCATTACACGGTGCCCAGTGCCGGCAAGATACAGCCTAAGTTAAAGATTTACGCCAGCCTGTGCAGTGGAGGAATTATGCTCATACCAGGCTATCTTATCGCGGCATCAACCTTACTATTCTGCTGCCAGGCCCTCGCAACCAACACTTATATCCTGTCACAACAGGGTATTGGCAATCGGGCTATAGGGGACCAAAGCGACCCAACCATCATTAACAATCTCATCATGCAAACACAAGATGGTGAATTTAATAATGTGGTGGCTCAGCAATCCAACGGCAATACTGAAGGATCTATTATCCAGTTGCAGAGAGGCGTATCAAACGAGCTAATGTCAGTCCAATCCAGCAGCCTGGGTAGCACGACATCAGTCTCCCAGCTTAATGTTCTCAACAAGGCCGAAACCTCACAGACAAGTACACTGTTTAGCACTATAAGCATCAGTCAGGAACAATCCCTAAATCAAATTACGAGCATACAAAACCTTTCCACTGGTACAACTGCTAACATCTCGCAGATAGGAACCCTAAATTTTTCGGAATCTATCCAAGATGATGTTGCTCTTAGTGATGTCTCTATTAGCCAGTTAGGTAATTTTAATAGAGCTGAGATTATCGATAAAGAAAGTGGCATAGCAAACTCTGCCAGTATTATCCAAAGTGGAAGCCAGAATATTGATACTAGAATTATCCTGATACAGTCTCTGGGAACCAATAATCAAATTCAACAATTTGGCAATAACAACACTGCCCGGATAACAAATACTAACGGCGCCTTTAATACCAACTCAATAGTACAACTTACAGATTCCAGTGCTACTAGCATCCAAACAAGCAACTCTATTCAGGGATTTAACAGTTCCATCCAGCAAGGACAGAGTAATCGCGCTTCTATAATTGTTAATCTTGCTCAAAACAACCAGGCCTTTACATCTCAAAGTGGAACAAACAACGGGTCCACAATCAACCAGATAAACATCAATAATTTTTCCGAGATAACACAAACAGGAACAAGTAATAGCGCCACGTCAATACAACTCGCTATTGAAGGGGCCAGTAGTGTTGTCACACAAAGTGGATCGGATAATAGTGCTGATATTAGTCAAAGTGGATCAGTCTCTGAGGCAGCTATAGACCAGGAATTTGATCAAAACACATTAATAGCCATTCAAGATGGCTTTAGTGCAAGACTACAGTTGCTGCAACAAGGCCTACAGAATCAAGTAAGTTCAACGCAGTCTGGTTATATTGATGATGCGGACATCATTCAACTGGGTGAGCTAAACACTATCAATCTCACTCAAACCGGCAGCGTTAATAGTGCAGAGCTACTACAACTAGGTACAGACAACTTTCTCCAGGTAATTCAATTGAGTTTTGGTGCTACTATCTCCATTTCACAGATTGGCAGTAACAATTCTGCGATACACATACAGTAGAGAAAGAGGCTAAGAAAAACCATATTATTTATTGCTCAGATTTTTTCTTTCTGGGAAACATCCCCTTTCACAAACAGCAAACTTACAATCAGTGCTGCAGCAGCCAAACACGCATTAACAGTAAATGCCCGATCAATACCTTCAGATAATTCCGGAGCCATCGCAACAACCGTTGTATTCATCGCCAGACCAATAGCACCGCCGATAATTTGGAACATATAAATTAAGGCCGCCGCCAAGCTTGCCCTGGCAGGCCCCAATACCGTAACCGCAGTAGTCGTTATCGTAGGAAAATATAAGCCTAATCCTATACCGAGAGTGAGCATTCCCGGTACCAAGTGCAGATAGTGATCGCGAACCACTAGGCCAGAAAGTAAAAACATACCCAAACCTAAAAAGAGTGCCGCTCCCGCTAAAATTAGGCGAGCCCCCAAAAATTCATATAACCACCCTGCTATATATGAGACTACCGCATAGGTAATCATCACCGGCAATAAACCCGCACCAGACCAAACTGCAGAATAGCTCAACTCCTTAATTAAAAATTGAGGAATATAAAGCAACATAGATACAAAAGTGACCGATAGAAGCAAAGTCACCACACAGATAGAAAAAAAGCGCCAATTAGTAGCTACATCCGGGGGAATAAGTGGGTCAGAGCGAGTATGAGGCTCAACCCAGGCAAATACCAAAAAGAAAATCACCGATGTTACTAAAAGTCCAATCACTAAAGGACTTCTAAATCCTACATCGATAACAAAATCCAGAGATAACATTAAAGCCAAAAGGCTAATTGATAATGAGGCCATCCCCCAATAGTCAACCTTTTCATTGCTCTCATCGGGCTTATCATCCTCAATTACTTTCCAACCCACCAACATTGCCGCCAAAGCGATGGGTAAGTTAATAAAAAAAATCCAGCGCCAGCTAAGAAAATCTGTAAAAAAACCACCCAACAGTGGCCCTACAGAGTTCGCAAAGCCACACACCGTCATTATCAAACCGCCTGCCTGACCGGCGCGGTCGTCAGGCATGATCTGATAGGTCATGCCGAGCACAGCGGGCCACATCAGAGCACCACCAACACCCATTAATGCCCGGCTTCCCAGCAGCATCCATTCATTGACGGCCAGACCACCCAAAACTGAAAAAAAGACGAAGATTGAGGTTCCAACAAAAAATAGCCGGCGTCGACCAAACATATCCGCCAAGCGCCCGCCAGTAACTATAAAAATCCCGAACACCAATGCATAACCGTTAATCACCCACTGAAGAGTGGAGATATCTGCGTTAAAGTGTTTTTCCATTGCAGGGATAGCGACTGAGAAGGCCGTAAAATCATTGGCCACCAAAAAGACTGCCAACGACAATGCTGTTAAGCCAATAATCTGTGATCGCGATAGCGGGGTCTTTGAGGCTGCCATAAATGCCAAACTTTACACTTTGCAAATTATGCAATGGATATATAAGCTTGGACCAATGAAGGACCAACTGCAGCGTAAATTATCAGGCAACACCAAGTAACAGCCTAGTACCAAGGGGGTTCTCATAAACTTTATTACTAGATTCTCGGTGCTTTTCTCCTATATCCAGAATTACTTTCTTCCGCAATACTCTGATTAGGTCCCAGCTCAGGCATAGACAAGCATTAATGCCAACAACAATGGCTTGATGTCAGTGTAAGTCCGCAGTCTCACTAATCCTCATTCCATGTTTAGCAGATCGAAACAGTCCAAAAGCAGTATCCGGTAGCAGAAGTATTTAAAGCTATCAGCCGATGATCAATCAGGATTGATCGACAGTCTTGAGCGGGGCCCCTACTCCAATTCTTATAAACCAAAAATCAAAAATCAAAGACTGACAGGATTTTCCCATGAAGGTGCTATCTTTAGCCATTACCATTCTCTCGATCAATCATGGCCATCAGGCCCAGGCGAACAGTACTTACTCATCAACCAAGTAAGAACTGGCAACACTGCTACTGAAGATCAAATTGAACAAACAACCACTAACAACTTAATAAATCAAGCTCAGATTGGTGACAGTAATAACGTTGAAGCAACACAATTTAACGGCAACAACAATTAAATAATGCCCACGCAGGCAGGAATTAACGATAGCATCACCACTACTTAATTTGGTAATAATACCGCGATTTCTCTGCAGTAAAGCCATGTGCCTATCTCTAGGAATTTGTATGTTCAGACAGCTATCTCCCAGAATCTATCATCCAACCCTCCTCCCAGCAGCCACATCCTAACACACTGAAAATATCAGATATTTTCCGACTTTAGTCCCAGTATCTCTGTGCTTTTATCTCATTCCCCTGAGGAGTCTCATTGTCAATACTTTTTCCAAGGCTCCAATATCTGAAACGAGCTGGATTTCGACTTTTGGAGAGCCCAATCAAACGGATTACAGAGGAGAAATATCTATGACAAACGGTGAGCACTTATGCCCACCAGAATTTGGAATCATTGAGCCTTTTAGATAAAGCCGCCAATGATCACCGCCCCGGCATAGCCAGGTATTAATGCCGATGGCTTGGAGCCAGTGCAAGTCAGCAGTCTCACTACTTCTCTCACCATTTAGGGCCGATCAAATAACCTCCAATGCCCGACGGATGGTAGGTCGACGTTCGATTACACGGGATTGGATATGGATTTCACCTGTGTTGTACAGGAAGTACTGTGGACGCAGTCAAAGCGCCATAGCGAGTTGAAGTAAAGAAGTTACTTGTGAAGATCTTACCTATAGCCGTTACCGCTCTATCCCTTGCCATCAGTGGCCTGGTTCATGCAGATGACAATGAATATATTATCTATCAAGAAGGTACGGGAAATACAGCCTCAGGGGATCAAAGTGATCCCACTATATTTAACAACCTCATCGAACAGACTCAAATTGGGGATAATAATGATGTTGAGGCCATCCAGTCTAATGGCAATACCAACGGCACTATTATTCAATTTCAAGAAGGGGATAATAACACTTCAGATGCCACCACTGACTCCATCATTGAGGTCATTATCTTTGGTGACGGCAATGATATGGATCCCACGCAAACATCAACCAGCAATTCCTTCATGCAATTGGATGTAACAGGGAATAATAATTCTGGAGGCGGCTCACAGGATGCCACTTCTGATACCTCATTAATATACATCATGGAAGGCAATGACAATCTTGGCTTTCCAGTTCAGAATAATGTTTCCAACAGTTCAATGAGCTTTACCTTTGTAGGTGACGATAATCTTGGCTCCTCTGTACAACAAGACTCCGATTCCGCAACTTTAGTAGCTGAAAGTTATGGTGACGATAATCTTGTTAGCACCACCCAGAATGTCAGCTCAAGTACTACGATAATGATCTTTCAAACCGGGGATAGTAATCTTGCGGCCGCTGGAGAGCAGATTGGTAGTGCGAATAATACAGCCACAATTACTCAAATTGGGAGCTCAAATATAGGTGGACTTGGTCGTTTTAATAGCTTTAGTCAAAGCACTACGTATGAGCAGTTTGGAGACGGTAACCTATTTGATAATGCAACCATTGACTCAAGCAATAGTATTGGAACGGTCCTACAGCAAGGAAATAGCAATACTAGTCTTACCCTATTACAGACGGTATCTGATAACGCCTATTACATATCACAGATCGGTGATGGAAATATGGTATTTCTTACCCAGTCTGGATCAAGTCACACTGCTGAGATCATTCAAATGAGTGATTTAAATGAGATAAATGCTGATCAAGAAAGCTTTGATAACGACCTTTACTCCCTACAAAACGGTGAGGACAACCTGATCAATTCACTGCAGGATGGGGACAGTAAATGGCAACACTAAGTCAGGCAGGCACCCTGAATGAAATAGATCTCACCCAAAGTGGACAACAGGACACTGCCACTCTACCTCAGGATGGTAACAACAGCTTCCTGAGTGTCACTCAAACAGGATTTAGCGATAGCATCAATGTTACCCAGCTAGGTGACAATAATAGCGCCACTTTTACACAGTAAATCGTTGATAGGAGTCCGTATACCCATATATGGACTCCACCTAACCATACATATTCTATCCACTATCAAATATCAATATAACTCTGCAATGAAAATACTGATTAAATCAGACTTTTTTACTAGCATCTCAGTGCTTTTATCTCATACCAATTATCTTATTTATTAATAATACTAAAAGCGATACCGTAAGTAGGGGTCATTTATCACTTCACTACATTTTGGCGGACCAACAAACCAAATAGGAGCAAATTAAATGAATAGTAAAATCAACCAATACAGGTGAAAAATTTGGAATAAATATTTCACATCAATCGAAGCAAAAATGAATATAGCCTCGGCATCTCCAAGCATTAATGCCAAAAAATGGCTTGGGATCAGTACAAGCAAGCATTATCACTACTTCTCTCACCATTTAGGGCCCTTAAGCTTCTTACTTAGCGCTCATTAAAAATTAACTGAGCTACAGAAGTTTCATTCGTTAATTACCTTTATAGAAGCAAGAGATCTATCGCTCTTAACACCATCCATAAATCATTAAATGAAAGGAATCATTTATGAAAACATCAGCCTTTGCAATCACTACCTTAGCGTTAGCCATTTCCGGTATTGCGTATGGTGACAATACTTATATTGTCAATCAAGAGGGAATCGGAAATATGGCCATGGGGGACCAAACTAGTGCCACTGATAGTTTAATCTCGCAGACTCAGATTGGAGACAATAACGATGCCGAGGCAATACAATTCAATGCCACCAGCAATGGAACCATTATTCAAACCCAGCAGGGAGACAACAACTTCGCGAATAGTGAGCAAGACGGCAGTAGTAATTCTTCAGCAGTAATTACTTTGATAGGAGACAATAATAGTGCAGGAACGGACCAAATATCAACTAGTAATAGTCTAATGCAAAAAACATTAATCGGCACTGACAACTCCGCTAGTTCAAGACAGGAAATAACCACCAATACAACTATGACATACACCATGATGGGGACCAATAATGGTAGTGGCTCCATACAGGAGAATACGACTAATACGGTAATGACCTTCACAATAACGGGAACCGACAATAATGGCGGATCAATACAGGAAAATACCACCAATACTACAATGATCTATACCATTAGCGGAACAAGCAATATTGGTAGCTCTCCGCAAAGGGACTCTACCAATAGCTCAATGCAATTTACTATGATTGGCACCGATAATATTGGTTCTTCAGGACAGACCAATATGGATGAAGCATTTCTGAACGTAGTATCCATCGGTGATAGAAATATTGGTACATCAGGCCAGTGGGATAGTTTTAATAGCAGTATCAGCGTCTTTCAAATGGGTGATGATAATACCGGCGGAGGGGTAGATGATGATGGCAGCTCAAACACTTCAGTCCAATTAACACAGATCGGCAATTTCAATTCAGGGTTTACCGTACGAGGCCAAAGTTCTGATCAATTTACTACAGTTGAACAATATGGAAATGACAATATCTTTGGTTCCACAGATGACAATGCCAATAACAGTGTAGGTTCAAACCTTCAGCAAGGTGACAACAATAGTATTTCTGTTAGCCTGCAAACTGTATCTGATAATAACTACTCCATCAGCCAAATTGGTAATGGCAATGATGCGGATCTGACACAGACCGGCTCCAACCACTCGGCTGAGATAATTCAAATGAGTGAAATAAACACAATAAATGCGGAGCAAACCAACTTCAATGCCGACCTTTACGCCTCACAAGATGGCGAGGACAACTTGATTAATTCCCTCCAAGACGGAGACAGTATTTCAGCCACCCTTAACCAGAGCGGCAATCTCAACGAAATAGATCTGACTCAGAGTGGATCTTCAGATATTGCTACATTGTCTCAGGATGGCAATAGCAATTTCCTAATGGTAACGCAGACCGGTTTTAGCGATACAATCAGTGTCACCCAACTAGGTGACAACAACAGCGCCACCTATATGCAGTAAAAAAACCAAGGGCCTTGCAAACCTCTTTGCAGGCCCTATCAGACCTTATTAGAATTTCAAATACTGACAAGACAGTTTTGAAATTATCGGCTTGAGTTTTTCTTACTACTTTCTCAGTACTTTTATCCTATATACATCTCACCGCTCATTGACAATAATTTTTTGGGACAATTTAATGGTAGATATCAGCAACAAACATTTCAATTGTCACTATTGCTTTATCAGTGCAGTACATCATAGGCTTTAATTTAGTACAAAGCAGTACAGTGTACGTTTGGAAGTTCTATGCTTTATCCCAAATAAACGAAGAGTTCCCCCACCTGGCATAGTCAAGTTTTAATGCCAAAAATATGGTTTGAAGCCAATACAAAAAGGCAGCACCAGCGATGATTTTAAATTTAGCTTTAACGATGAGCTATAAATCTAAGTCACCCACTAAACCAAACCTTAGTCACAGCGTAGCTCGAAGAGGAATTCAACAATGAAATTCAAAGCCACAATTGCCGGATTATCCACCCTTGCTGTGATACAGCTAGCACAAGCGAGCAACACCTACATAGTCAATCAAAATGGTAACAATAACACTGCCATGGGGGATCAAAGTGATCCCACCGTTGCCAACAACCTAATTGTGCAAACCCAAAATGGTGATAATAATACAGCTGAGGCAGAACAAATCATAAATAGCAATAATGCAGTGATCACTCAGACTCAAATTGGAGATGGAAACTTAGCCACAGCAAGCCAAGAAAATAGCACCGACACAATCGATACCGTCGTACAGATGGGGAACAATAACGAAGTCGATTCCTTTATGCAAAATGATACCGCGAGCACCAATTTCGTTTTTCAAAGTGGTGAATTGAATTTCACCTCTACCGTTAATTTCAACTCTACATCTAATAGTACTAATGTTTTACAAACCGGAACCGACAATGAAGTTTTCACAGCTCATAGCTTTAACTCAAGCAACAATTCCATATTTGTAAACCAAAGCGGATCTCAAAATACGAGTTCTCCAGGCGCAAGTTTCGATACGGAGAACAACAGTATTGTCATCTTACAGGATGGATCGTTGAACAATGGGGGAGTTGGGCAAGTTAGTGGCTCTCAATTTATGACAAGTACGGTCATTCAAAGTGGCGATGATAATCTAGGGGGAGCTAGTAATTTAAATAGTAGCTTCGGCAGTACCTTTTCTAATCAAGTGGGAAGTTTAAATTTAGGAAGTTCAAGCCAAATTGATAGCACACAGAGCCATACATTTATCCAGCAAACCGGTACTGACAATTTAGGCAGCATATCGATAAACTCTAGCAATAATGTTAGCGCCTCCATCACACAAATAGGCGACCAAAATATAATTGGTGGTTCAGGCCACTCCTCCAGTAGCAATGGTACTGTAGAGGTCACTCAAATAGGTATTGCTAATGATGCAATTGCTTTCCAAATTATGAGCGACTCGGGATTGTTAGCTATTTCTCAAAATGGAGAACAAAATATGGCCCTGGCGGGGCAAACAGGGATATCTAACATCCTTCTTGGCGTGCAAACAGGAATACAGAACGTACTTTCTATTATTCAGGATGGTGATTCAATTTCTGCCGATACCAATCAGAGTGGCACACTTAATGAAATTGACCTTGATCAGACCGGCATGAGTAGTGTTGCCACACTTACACAAAGTGGTAACAATAATTTTCTACAGGCTATGCAGGCAAATCCATCTGCCTCATCCACTGTGACGCAGTTTGGCGAAAACAATAGTGGTAATATCATGCAGTAACTCACCCACTATTAGCTCAAAGTACACAAAGTAGCGGAATACATGACCATTCATAAAGGACATGCATTAGGAGAAATGCTCATATCATTTACTCCACTTAAGACGTGAATTTCTTTATATGTAGTCGATGATACCAAATGCTTCTGTTTGGTGTCATTTTTTCTGTTAAAAAAGGGTGTAAGTTTATCCCCGGATAATCTTCCTGGATAAATCAAGGCAACAGGGTTAGCCTAAAGCTTTCATAAGCTAGGACTGCAACCTCTATCTAGATTTAAAATTATTCACAACCAGATAAATTTTGATCCATTCTAGAAGAGAAAAATTATAGTGCAAAAAATATCAGTTGGCCTAACTCACTGGAAGTAAACTTTATTACTAGCAGTTACACACTTATCTCTCATTGAAAAGACTCATGCTTCATCAATACTTTTACCAAACTTTCAACTTACTCAGGGAAACCAAAGGCAGTAATCATATATAGGTAGGGTAGAAGATTAAATAGCTCTACCCGGCATTAATAGATTTCAGGAGGTTTAAAGGAGAATTAGACAGTAAGCATGCATTTATTAATCGCAAAATTTTTAGTCCATACTTGATGAAATCTTAAGCATGTTCAGCTTTGATCAATAACAGGCATAGCTAAGTATTAATGCCGATTAGTCAGTTTCGGAAAATTTCTTTTGGCAGCTCTGAAACTTCCCCAAGCAAATATTGATCTCTATAGCGCCAACCTGCTATCAGCTCCAGATAGAAATGGACATTAATGATATTCATTTAAGCTTGTACCTACTCAATTTAAATATGTAACAAGCCTTTTTAAAATTTTGTTTTAGGAAAATGACTACACTAGAGAAGTCGAGGTTTTATCAATGAGAATGTCTTCGTATATTCCAGCAATCCCATGCATTTTAGCAATTAGTATCAGCGCTGCGGCACAGGCTAGTAATATATATATTGTAAATCAAACAGGCAATAACAACATGGCTATGGGAGACCAAAGCGATCCCACCGTTACCAATAATTTGATTGTACAAACCCAGAATGGGGATAATAATACAGCAGAGGCGGAACAGATCATTAATAGCAGTGATGGCGTGATTATTCAGACCCAGATTGGAGATGGAAACTTAGCCAACGCGAGCCAGGAGGATAGTACAGGCACAACGCTGACAACCTTACAGGTAGGTAATACTAACGAAGTTACATCCAGTATGCTTGGTGACTCCAATAACACCAACTTTGTCTCCCAAACCGGTGAAATCAATTTTGCTGAAACCGTAAACTTTAACTCCAGCTTAAACAGTACAAATATTTTTCAGGTTGGTACTGACAACCAATCAGCAGCTTCTCATTTCAATAATTCAAATAACAACTCCATATTTATTAGCCAGGATGGATCTGAAAATATTGGTTCTGCATCTGCAAGCCTTAATACAGACAACACCACCTCCGTAGTTTTACAAACTGGATCACTTAACAACGGTGGAATTTCACAGTTCGACAATTCTGACTTTATGACAAGCACTGTTATTCAAAATGGCACTGATAACTTGGGGGGGAGCAGTAATTCAAACAGTAGTTTTGGTAGTACTTTTACTAATCAGGTCGGGAACTCAAACCTTGGGGGCTCAAGCCAACTTGACAGTACACAAAGCCACTCGTTTTCCCAGCAAATAGGGAATGATAATTTAGTAGGTGGTGTGCAGGCACTTTCAAGTTCCAATGTAATCGGCTCTGCAACCCAAATCGGCGATCAAAATATCATTGGAGGTATGGGCCATTTTTCCAGTAGCAACGGTATTGTAGAAGTCACTCAGATAGGCATTGCCAATGATGCAATTGCTTTCCAAATTATGAGTGATTCATCAATATTAACCCTTTCACAAAATGGCGAACAAAATATGGCCTTGGCTAGCCAAACTGGATCATCAAATAGCCTTCTAAGTACGCAAACAGGTACACAAAATGTCCTCACTATTTTTCAGGATGGTGATTTGATTTCTGCTGATACAGACCAAAATGGTACGCTCAACGAAATCGATCTTAACCAGACAGGTATGAGTAGCTGGGCCACACTCTCACAAAGTGGAAATAATAATTTTCTACAGGCCATGCAGGCGAACCCATCTGCCTCAACTACCGTGACACAGTTTGGAGACAACAATAGCGGAAACATAATGCAATAATATGCCTGGCTTCAAGCTCACTTTAATTTCATAGAAAAATATTTAGTGATCATAAATTGGGGATTCACTGAACTGATACAATTATTGAATATATATTATTCTGTTTTGTTATCATATCTATCGTCTCAGTGCATCCCCAAAACTACTATTTCTTATAGAACCAACCATCAGCACATTGAATATCGTGGTAATACCACAAAAAGAGGCAATTTAAAATTACACCCACACTTACTCACACTCTTCGGTTTGTTTGCGCCCCCCCAAATTACCGAAACACTACAGCATCGCTGCACTCACATAGTACTCTCCAAAAAAGTCCCCTCTTGAAAATTTCAAATACCTGGCTACATATACGCCATCAGACATCCATCGTATTTTAAGTGGTGAACTTAGGAATATATATTTAACATTTAGATCATGCTTACTAACCGCATACCTGCTGTTCAACTCAACATCCTATTAATGCCTAACTTTTAAAATACTCATCTAATCTTCCACATCAAAATCTCATACATGGAAACATATCAACATTTAGATGCAAATATTATTTAATTCATACAATAACATTTAAAGTGAAAAATACACGCCTGAGAGCCCTTTACAAGATACTCACCTTAGAGATATTTTTATTTTAATTAAACCTCTACCACATTTCACTATAATAGATATAAATATATTTATATTATGCTACATAAAGGAAGCTCATATATTTCATATACGAGCCCCTAATAGATTGCTGATTGATAAGTTTTATAAAAAAATTAAGTAAATCGATCTATAAAATTCCACAAAACGTTACCACCAAATTTAACAGCCCATGGAAAAGAAATTGTCTATTAAGAATTGTCAATCCAGGCAATCTGGATCTTTAGTGAGATATTCATTGTTTACCCAAATATTAGTACCACTGCAATCAGGGTCAACTGTATCCCTCAGATCAAAAGGATCATTACCAAGAGAAGAGTTCGCAGAAATAATATTGAAGTTGGAATTAGTAAAAATAAGAACTATACCACCATCTTGGCTATCACCGTTGCCATTATCGGTAGTTGTGTTCTGTGATATCACATTATTTGACGATCCTTCTATCAGAATACCAGCCCCTCCATTTCCACTTGAAGTGTTGTTAAAAACTCGTGAAAAACTATCATCCACCTGGATTCCGTCGGCAACACTACCTGTTACGGTACAGCCAGAAAAAGTATTGTAGTCATCATCCATATCGACTCCGACTCTACCACTATCAGTAATAACGCAGTCATTTATAGTATTGTAAATACTATCTATATCTATCCCATCATTAACACTATTAACAACTTCGGTACCAAGTACTTTGTGATACCCCTCTCCCTCTAAGAAAATTCCATCAAAACAGCCATCTATAACGCCCCCAGTGAGGGTGGCGCCATTGCCTTCGATTCGAATTCCTGCACCACCTAGATCTCCTCCTGTAGTACAGGTCAGGGAATAGTCGCCCATATTTAAGCTGCCACTTGGGCCGACAATAGTAAGTGCATCAGGTTCATCGGTAGTTAGATCACAAGATAAGTCCTCAGTGAGCACTTCTGCAGTTGTAATTACATCGCCACAAGCCACTTCAGCCAAGGCAATTGATGAATATGAAGACGCCGAAAAAGCCATTATCGCTAATAGTGCCACCTTATCTACAGACTGCTTAATTTTCACATCCAACTCCTATCAGTTCAGAATAAAGAATACATCTCAGCACAGAGATACTGAGTCCCCTAAGTTTGGATGCAATAATAGCTTCCACCATAAGAAAAATTGCCTAAAATAATTGACGTTCGAACGAATAAAAAACTACGTCATTCTTTTGAAGAAGCTAGCGCAGCCATATCGATAGCAACGATTAAAAATAGAATCTTAAGCTGGCGCAATTACTTTTTAATGATTACTAGCATTTAATCCAGAACCCATACTCTGATCCAATTTTGGAAAGTACGATTTTATTCGCCAGCTAGTGCATGCAGCTTATTATGAAAAACTTAGGTTATTTATATAAAATTTACTCATGATAGAAGTACTAACTTCGGAAAACTGTTACTTAATGTTCGGTCATAGAAAGGAATTATCATGTACACCAAGGCTGGTATTTACGTCGCTCTATCTTCATTTATTGCCACAAATTCTTTGGCTGAAGCAAATAGTACATCACTGTATCAGTAGGGTAGCGCTAACAGTGCCACTACTGACCAAAGCGATATTACTAGTATTGGCTACCAGATTGGCGATAGCAACCAGGGAAGTTCACTACAAGACTCCATTACTAACAGCCATTTTAACTATATCCAGTTAGACCATCAAAATAACGCCCAAGGTGTTCAAACCTACTCTAAAAATGCTTCTATTTCTATCTATCAAAAAAACACAGAAAATTCTGCCACTAGTTCACAAGGTAATATTATTAATGGAGAAATGCAATTTCATCAGATAGGACTTAGTAACAAACCAACAATACTAGATTCAAACAATGGCTCTAATAATAGTACACTTTCCGCTCAAATCGGTGATACCAATCAAAACTAGGTATTTATTAGCACGACAAACTCGGCAATAGACTATATCAAGAAAGTTGGTGCGGACAACCAGGTTTTTCTAATTCACAGTGTTAGTGATAATGACAAAGTAGAGATTATACAAGCTGGGGCCAGGCACACTATCGATATTAGTCTTATCTCTACAGCTAACAATGAGGTCATTATTAATCAATTCGGCAGTAGTATTATTAAAACAGTGAATTTGGGCGGCACAAGTAGCGAACTGCAACTACTGCAGGAGGGATATATTAATAGTTTAAACGTCACTTAGAGTGGAGAAGAGACTCACCTCTACACTCACCAAATAGGTAGCGATCATGGGCTCAGTCTAACCCAGAGTGGGAGACAAAATACTGTCGAACTCTCCCCAATTGGTAGCAATAACTTTATACAAATGATGCAAACTGGGGGTTAATAGCAGTGCTGACATACTACGAATAGGTGGTGACAACAGCGCAAACTACCAGCAGCAATAACCTAGCCCTTTCAAGGTTGTCTCGAAAGCTGTGCTGATCGGTGAGCTGATGTGATCATCAGGGCGCAACCTCCCTATATTCTTGTCAATCTATAAAATATAGATCAGCCCAGTACGTAGTCAGTCAAAACACAAACTCGACTTTATTCCTAACTTTGCCAAACTAAATTCTCATAGCTACATACCAATTCATCGACAAAAATTAAAGTAGCCTTTGATTGATCTGACGCTATAAATCAAATGGCTAACAACCCAACCTATGGCTTTAAACCATATCATCGTGTAGTAGAGTGATATTTTTTATGTACTAGCCTCCACTTAAGATTCCCAATCATTATTGACCGCACATAATTTTTCGTAGAAACACGAAAAACACTCTGCCTTTATATGGATGTTAAAGGCAGAGTATATGCTTACCACCCAAAGTCCAAATTGGTAAAGGAGTTATCCAATGAAGACCTATTCCCTTATAGCCACGGCCTTATCCTTTATGCTCAGTGGGATTTCCTATGCGGAAAATACTGTCATCCAGAACCAGATGGGTACAGATAATAACGCGACAGCTGATCAAAGTGATCCGACCGTATTTGATAACCTTATTGTGCAAACACAAATTGGTGATAACAACGACGCTGATGCCAGTCAAACTAATGGCAATGTCAGCGGCGCCATTTATCAAACACAGCAGGGGGATAATAATAGTGTCACCTCGACACAAGATGCCACAACCAGCACTACGGCATCAGCACTCCAGGTCGGGGATAACAATATCGTTTTAACCAGTCAGGAAACCGCTTCAAACGGTAGCAGTGAAATCCTCCAGAATGGTGACACTAACTTTGCCAGCTCTGAACAAACCTCCTCAGATTCTGATTCTATTTCAATCAGCCAGTATGGCGATCAAAACCTGGCTACTAGTACTCAGGACACGAGTTCCAGCAATATTGTAGTCATTACCCAATCCGGTGACTTAAATATTTCAACTACATTGCAAAACACAGCAAGCTCTGGTAACAGCGCTACCACAATTCAATTTGGGCAACAAAATGCTGCTGGGATATCTCACCTTAACTCCTTTACCAATTCAGACTTGATAAGTCAGGTTGGTGATTTCAACAATGCCTCAATTAACAGAAACACCTCAAGTTCCGATAGTGCTATCGTAGTACAGTCCGGAGACTCCAATTTTGCCAGTGCTACTAGTTTTGATACTGCAGACAATACATTATCCATCTACCAATATGGGGATAATCAATCAGCGGTTGCCACACAAAGTAGTGCTTTTGAAAGTAACATTTATATTAGCCAAAGTGATGACAATAATATGGCTTTGGCAACACAATCAGGAGCCAGTGACAACATTGAAATTTATCAGTCAGGCTCATCCAATATGGCTACAGCCTTACAGGCGTCGACTGACAATAGCTCCAATATTATTTCCCAGGACGGTACACAAAACGATGCTACTGTCACACAAAGCGGTTCATCGGATACATCCTCTGTTGAACAAATTGGAAATATGAATATGGTTTTAGCTAGCCAATCAGCATTCAGTGGCTCATTGGATATCACCCAGGAAGGTGATGAGAACGAAATTACCTCAACACAGGATGGAGATATGGAGACAGCAACCATGCTGCAGGCAGGTAACTTGAATTTGATTGAGTTGGCCCAGAGCGGCATGCAAAACACTGCAACATTATCTCAAGACGGTAGCAGTAACTACATATCGGTTACGCAAACTGGCTTTAATGATGCTATCAGTGTTACCCAACTTGGAGACGGCAATAGCGCTACATTTATACAGTAGACTGATAGAGACTTTCGTTAAGGTGCCCTTTGGGCATCTTAACCTACTCAATATGCAAAAGTTAATGAGCACATCGCCTAAACATCACCATATACTGTCATAGAGATTTTGTAGTCAAGGAGTACCTTATGAAAATCTCTTCCTTCCTTACCGATTCCCTGGCGCTGACCATCAGCAGTGCTGCTATCGCCGAGAATAATTTTGTTACTTCACAGCAAGGTAGGGCCTTTCTGAGCACCGCTGTAACACAAAATGGCAGTACCATGAGGCAGACAATACCCATACGGATCTGAGAAATTTGATGATATTAATCCAGATTGGCTGCTGTCATTCTGAAGAAATTTCACAAAGTGTATGTAAACCAAACTTCATTTACGTTACAAATTGGTAATGCCAACTTTGCCAGTGTGCAGCAATAGTTATATCCAAAACTCACAGGATTAGGCTCTGTATGCAGTATCGTTCATCGGCAGAGCCTCAAGTGGATATCAGTGGTCAATTCGATTTACAAGGAGGAAGCAGTAACTGAACGGACAATGATTTAGGGATTTTTAGTTTAAAGGAGTAACTTATGAAAATCTCACCACTTATCTTTAGCTCACTTGCGTTGGCAATCAGCAGTGTGGTTTTTGCCGAAAACAATTTTGTAATCCAAAACCAAACTGGCATAGGCAATACCGCGACAGCCAATAATGCAGACTCTGATGTTAACAACAGCTTAATAGTACAAACTCAAATTGGAGTCAACAACAGCGAGGATGCCCTCCAAATTGATGGAACCAGTGAAAGCACCATCGTGCAAAGCCAGATCGGTGTCGCCAATGACAGTGAGACTGCCCAGGAAAATACCAGTAATGGGCATATCAACACTTCTCAGACAGGGGATAGTAACAGCGCTAATGCTGGCCAGGGAAGCTCATCAGACGGATCGATTATCGTCAATCAAATCGGCGTATCGAATACCGCTACCTCCCAACAGGTTGTGACCTCTTCAATCTCATCACTCACCACTCAATTGGGAGAACAAAACTCTGCGGAAATTTACCAGGAGAATATAAGTTCTGCTAGTGGCACACTTCAACAATTTGGAGTATCAAATACGGGAAATATTCTGCAACTGCTAAGGTCTGGTAGCACTGGAACTCTGCTTCAGGTCGGATCATTAAATACAGGCCGTATTGACCAAATCGACAGCGACACCGCTCAAGGGTCTATTACCCAAATTGGAGGTAATAACTATGCGAAGATTTCTCAGCTGGATGCCAATTCTGATAGTGCAGAAGTATTACAAACTGGCACTCAGAACTCCGCTGAAACTACCCAGACTATTAGTAACTCTAATAGTGTATTCATTGCCCAGCTAGGAACCTTAAATACAGCGACTACTAACCAGAATCTATCTGAAGATGGCTCCCTAATCATTACCCAAGGCGGTTCAGGAAATAGTGTTGAGGCCGACCAAAATACACTGATTAGTAGTGGTGAGATTGCTCAGCTCGGAAGCCAAAATGCAGTGGATACTGATCAGTTAGGGCTTGATGTACACTTGCTGGTTGCACAGATCGGAACAGCTAATGCCGTCAGCCTACAACAGGATGGCGTTATTCTCAGTGCAGATGTTGCCCAAATTGGTAATTCCAATGAAGCAGTGATCTCACAAAGTGGCCTGAATAACTCCATCACACTCCTACAAATCGGCGAAGGGCATTACAAGGAGATATCACAATCTGGTGAAGGTCATTCCTCTTTCACGATCCAAATCGGCAGCGCCAACTTTGCCCAGGTCACACAGTAGGAGTAAACCGGCACCCCTATTTTTAAGTAGCTCTTGAATATGTTGTAACACCATGCCGCCAATATCCTTTGTGATATTCGGCGGCATTGTAGTTTATTAGTCCTGTTGCATATTTCCACCTTATACGCAAGGCGCAGTCACGATACCACAGAGTAAAAAGAGTAATCTGCACGTATAAAAACAGTCTGTCCAGGAAGTTCTGAGCCGCTAATTATTCCTACTTGTTTGGCTGGAATCTATGCAAATATCAATAACATGCACCCATTTCCCACGCCTGATCTCCGTCATCTATTACCTCACCCTCCAATCAATCATATCTATATTTTTCTCAGAAGATCCGCTCAAAGGATCTCTTTTAAGCGCCACCTTAAAGCAACTGACAGAGAAGAACCCCATGCAGGCAGGAAAATATTTCCCGTTAATTTTTGCATCCGTGCTTTTACCAACCCTATCTTTTGCTGACGTTCAGTGCGGCGATACCATTACCAGCGCTGAAATAATGACTGAAGACATATTATTCTGCACTGCTATGCCGCCAATCACCATATCCGGTCCTAGCGGCAATCTGGATATGAACGGGTTTACCGTGCACTGTGCCGAACTTCCCGTGCTAAATACTGGCATTATTTTGTCTGGTCAGGGGGCTTTTCTCTCAAACGGGACTATTGAAAATTGTTATACCGGCGTCAGCGCAGAGGACTCGGGATTTCATGGAATTTACAATATCCTAGTGCAAACTAACGAAATAGGTATTTCCCTAACCAGCAATAACAACTTTGTTAGCAGTTCGACAATTTCTTTAAATACCGAAATGGGTATCTCTTCCGATGGGGATTTTAACAGCATACTTTCAAATGAAATTGTAAATAACGAGAGGGACTCTATTGTTATCCAAGGGGACTATGCACTCGTTTCGCAAAACACCATAGAGCCAGTAACTGGAAGTTTCGTAACAGGAGAGAATGGTATCGTTATCGGAAGCTCGTCCGGGGGTATTATTACGCAAAATACCGTTTTAAATATTATGTTTAGCGGCATATTGATGCAGGAGTTTGCGCAAACCAATTACCTTATCACTGGCAACAGAGTTGATGCGGGCGGCTTCGGCATTGGCTTCGACCTTAATGACGCCAATGCGGATGCCTGTACGTCTTCCAATACATGGATCTCTAACACTTTTACAACTGCTAACCCCAACTGCCTGGATTAGAATTTTGTCTAACAGGAATGTATATGCCTGTAGATAGGTTTGGAGAAAGATAACACCGAAGGAAAGGCAATAAAAAAGTGACTTGGCTGCGGGGGAGAACCAAGTCACTGAAAAGGTTTGGGTGGGGGCTATTCAGCCCCCTGGTTTTTAGTCTTGGTAATCGATGGTCATATCAAAGTTGCCCTCAACACACTTGGCATAATCGCCCTCATTCAGTGCTGAGTAGGCAGTCTGGTAATTCACCAACTGACATGCGTAGCTCTCATTATTTGGGGTATCTGCAGACCATCCCCAATCTTTATCCCAGTAAATATCCAGGGAGGCTGCACCACCAGTCTGGAACTGCCCCATATTGGCACAACCGAGTTCTTCATCTGCCGGAATTTCTACACCGAAGTATTCCGCTGTGCTCTGGTAGTACTCGATCCGATACTGTGAGCGGTAGTCTTCAGTACCAGAACTACATTCGATCGCTCCATTAATAATATTGGTGGTAACACCGAATCCAGAAGTCAGGTTATTAGCCAGATCCACACTGTTCGGTTCCCAGGTACCATCGATTACATGCAATATGCTTGGCTTGGGTGGCTGTGGATAGACGAAGAAGAAGATGGAGCTTGCCAGGTTCAACCAGGTATCCGCTACCAACTCCGGTGCTTCCAGCAGGGTGTAAATATCACCGTACATCGCCTGGGAGAAGGGACCATAGTTATAGTTCCAACTCAACTGCTTGGCGCCGCGGCCGAAGTAACTCTTGTAGCCACCATCACTATTGATCGCACAGGGCCATGCTTCAGCTGCCCAGCTGCTGCTGGCATCACAGGCGCCGTAGCCACCGGAAGTATCTTCAGTCCAGCCAATTTCCCGCAACCAGTACAGGCCCTGGCGCCATTCCGGCACTTCCCAACCTGTTGCGTGGGCACCGGTTTCCTGGGCGTAGTGTGCAAACATTACCGCCATCGACTTGCGACAGATCGCCTCGGCATCACGGCCATCGGTGTAGTCACCACAGAAAGCTGGGAACTTGGCTACGGCTCGGAGGAAATTGGTGTAGGTGTACTCTTCCGCTCTGAGGGCGAAAAGGTAATCCCAATCTTCTTCAGACAGGATGCTCTCAACGCGGAGGACATTTTCAGGGTTTGCACTGCGGCCAGGTTGCACCGCCTCAACCACGGCGTTGTCCCGGGTTTCGACAGTATCCTTTACTTCCTGAAGCAGGGAATCACTGCTGGTAATCGACTCTTCTGCAACTTCCAGTTCGCTGATGCCCATCACATAGCCATCGGCTGCGGCACAGCCATCCTGGCTAATGGAGACCTCGTCCACATCACTGGCTTGGGTGGAGTCAGAGGCCGTCAGCTGGAAGGTATAGGTTACATCGCTGTATACCTCAGACAGGGTCACTGAGGTAGCGCTGCCGGTATAGTTGGTCATCTTTACAACCGGGCCACTGGTTTGGCTCCAGATGTAAGAGATATCGCTGCCACCGGTACTGCCAGAGCCATCCAGATTAACCATTCCACTACAGCCAACGTTGATACTTGAAGCCGAGATATTTGCGGTTACTGAACTCTCAGAACCATCGGTATTATCATCATCCTCGTCTTCATCGGTATCGTCCACCGCGAGGTTTTGCACGGTTACCTGTGCTTCTTCTGTAGTGTCACCATCACTGACGATTAGGCTAAAGACATAGCTCACATCAAAAGTGCTTGATGGTAGGGTAACAGTGGTGGATGCGCTGGTCGCAGAAGCAATATCTGCTTCAGGAGAGGCCGGGGATAATTGGGCCCAGCTGTAAGATAAATTGCCCTCGCCACCGGAGGCACTGGCATCAAGTGTTACAGTGCCACCACCGGTAATTTGTGTCTGCGACACTGAGGCACTGACCGTAATCGGAGTGCCGTCGGAATTATCGCTGCCATCGTCACTGTTGTCGTTATCGTCGTTATCACTGCCGCCATCGTTGCCACCGGTGCCGGTGTCGTCATCTGAGCCGCCATCACTGGAGCAACCATCCGCTTCCTTAAGAAGCCAAGGGGAACCCCAGGTATTTTCAGCCGTTAATGCATCGGTGGGGTGGTCGTCACCATTAGCCCACCACTGGGCAACAAATAAGTCGCCGTCGTAACAAACTTCTTCGCCTTTGCGATAGTTTTGACCGGAAATATAAGTATCGGAGCCACCAGTGCCACCACCACTGCCGGAACCTGCATCATCATTGTTACCAGAATCCGTATCTCCGTTATTACCGGTATCAGTATCATCATCAGAGTCGTTGTTATCACCATCACCAGAATTGGAGTCATCGCCACCACTGGTATCGCACGCACCTGACTCCTCCAAAATCCAGGGGGAGTCCCAGCGGTTTTCTGCTGTCAGGGCATCCGAGGGAATTTGAGAAGCTGTTGCCCACCATTGAGCTTTATATAAGTTTCCCCCGTAGCAAACCTGGCTGCCACCGGTATAACTCTGCCCCGCAACGTAGTCGTCGGCGGGTTGTGCCGCACTCAAACCTTGAGCGCCCAGCATCAGCGCCGATGCTATGGCTGTGCGAATAAAAATATGGCTCATAGAATCTCCAATTGTCGTTTTTAGGGTTCTATTTAAAAACGCAGTTTTATGCGATGAGGCAACCACCGAACTGCTAGGTATTACTTGTAAAAATAGAGATTAAGAGCTCGTGTGAATGATCTGTAACGGATAGCGTTTGCGATTTGAGCAGTAGACAATTATGAAATTGTTTTATGCGATCAAAGTCATTGAACTCAGCGAAGGGCAACATCCCCTCTCCCGTTATTATTCACTCGATTAAATGCAGCTGCCTTTGCGCCCCTTAAAAACCTTTACAAATACTTACTTTATTTTTGTACGCTGTTCATATAACCCCATACGTACACAGCAAATTCGATAAACCCCAGGGGGAATGGTTCCAGACATACAGAAAATATTTCGTGACCACCTAGACATAGATGATGTGCGCAAGTGGGCAAATATTATTAAACGAGGAATTAATTGCAAAAAATAAAGAATAAGGGGTTTTTAAAACTCAAATATAGCTTTAACTGGCAAATTATCCTAACCGATGGATCGGGAAGTATATGAACAGGGAAGAGATAGTTGCGACCCAATGTGACTTTGAGAATTTCTGGAGCCGTATCCGTCATCATTAATGGAGTCAAGTGCTTATTTTATGAATAAATGAGAACAATTTCCTAATACCACTGTGACCCACAGACAGTAAATAATAAATTAAATAAGTACCAACCTTATAAAAAGTGACTTTATTCTCAAGTTTAAAGTACTTATATCCCATGGCATTCCCCCCACTTCATACGACACTTAAGTCGGCAATATCAGTAGTAATAAGCCGAAACTAGCAACCCTTCACCTTATCGACAGTATCAACTCATCGCCATAAGCCTCAAACAAATATGTATTTTGATTAGCTCAATATTGGGAGTTTTCTGTGAAGCAGCACCATTTCCTTTTTGCGGTCATACTTCTTTTGCCAAGTATGGCTATTCGCGCCGACAGTAATACTTCCAATGTGGAACAGACCGGTGATGGAAATCTGGCAGTCGCCGATCAAACCGACCCCTCCGTTGAAAATAACCTGATAGATCAGTCGCAGACAGGTAATACCAATTCAGCTGAAGCCATACAAACTGTAAACTCTTCATTTAGCTCGATAATTCAAACACAAACCGGCAACAGCAATGATGCCTCTTCCAGCCAGGAGGAAAGCAACTCCACAATGATGTTGATACAACAGGTTGGTGATAACCAAATTGCATTGAGCACCCATTTTCTCGCAGAAAATACTATCGGGGAGATTTACCAGGAGGGGCAATTGAACGATGCTGAGATGTTCCAAACTGACTCACTCAATGATACCGGCTACCTATTTCAATCAGGACAAAGCAATATAGGCTTTGTTCGCGCCACCAGTGGTGAATTCCATACAGGGTCATTATTACAAACAGGAACCTCAAATGACGGTGTCCTTATACAACTGCGTGGTGCCTTCTACACGGCAACAGTTACACAAAACGGTGTAGGAAACGAGGCGACAAGCGCACAGAATTTTGGCGAATCCATTATGAATGAAATAACCCAGAGCGGCGATAGTAATAATGCGAGTGTGTTGCAAATATTCATTGAAAATAGCTACGCCCAATCAAGTCAAATTGGATCAGACAATATTTTATTTACCCGACAAGAGGGAGAATTTATGAATATAAGCACGACACAGGTCGGTATGACTAATGAGATTACAGCAAATCAGGGTGGCTCTTTGAGTTTTACTACAGCTCAGCAAAATGGGCTGGATAATTTTATGGAAATTTCACAAGATGAGATGAATGGAAATATCACCGCTAATCAGGCCGGCAACGGGAATACCGGGATGATATTCCAGTAGTAATAGTAGGAATAAACCGTGGGAACACTCACTTTCCGTTGACTTACAGAGAGCTTAATGTGCCCCCAAACACAAAGGGAAATACTTTAAGGGCTTTTGTGCCTGAGATTATTTTCTTTACACTTCCTCTCTGGCACACCTGCTACCTAATGGCCAACAAAAATTATACGCTGATAGGTTCAAAACTTGGTGAAAACACTCTAAGTCGACCCTCACGCTTCTCCTCGCTAAAGTCACAACTGGTCAACCTAAACATCAATACATATTCGGAAAGGCAATGAGTATCGTGAATATCCCCTGGTAAGAACGCACTACAGTCACCGGGCTTCATTTGATAACAGCCCCGGCTCACCAGTTGTTCACCGTCGTCTTGATTGAGCAAACCATAGGTAGACATCTCCACTTCACCATGTTGCACCGCGTAAAATACCCAGCCATTGCCATGATTATGTGGTGGACGATAGAGCCCACGAGGCTCCACATGAGCCAGTAAGATAAAACCCTTATCTTCGTCACGGTATAACTCTACACTGGGTTCTTGGCGACTGTGTAGATCAGCCAACCACGCTTCATCAGAATTTGATACTGCCAATTTTCCCAGCGCTTCTCGACATCTCACAATCGATGAAGTATCAAGTCCCTGCCAATTCGCTTTAAGTGCTTCAACACACTGTCTCAAAGAATTCTTCACTGTTTGGTCCTCCTAAAGCTCTCTCGATATCTTGTTGAAAATTACTGCGAATCCACAAATTTAAGATACAACTTGAAGCCAGCTTTAAGTCAACCAGATCTGCGCCTGTATTTTTAGCTATTTAAGTCGTGGGTGAAGTGTAAAGGCGTTGGCCTGGAAAATCGGAATAACTCGGGAAATAACGATGGGTAATAACAGCTCCAGCAGCTATTAATACCCGCGAGTGCTCACTAAAACGAAGCACTCGCTAATGGGTTTACTTTATAATTCTGGAGGTAATCTTTAATTTTGCGCTTTGGAAGCAAGCTTGCTGGCAAGAATAGACACCACCTGTATTGTTAATGCGGTTAACAAGAACACTGATGCCAGGCGATAAACGGCATTGAGACCATCCGCTATCTGCGACGGGTTCATGTCTTGCAGGGGCTGGCTGGGTACAAGCCCTACAAAAATCACACTCATCACTGAAGCTCCAGTCAATAAACCCAATCCTCGTGAAAGGCTGAGAAACCCGGAAATACGCCCACGAACTTCGGCCCGGGCGCTATTCATGGTCATGGTATTAACTGTCGACAGGTAGGTTCCGTAACCCATTGCCATAGTGACGGAAAAAATCAGATAGCCTACCAAGCCCTGCTCTACCCTGAGCAGCCCCATTCCCATGGCTCCACAAAGTAAAATTACCAGACCCAGTAATACGATACCTCTACTATTGAATCGATCCACGGCTCGACCGGCTAGATTTGAACAAGTAGCCACCATAAATGAACCGGTTGTCATCACCAGCCCTGCGATAAAAAGGTCCAGATCCAGTGCCAGAGTCAAATAAAAAGGCCCTACAATCAGGCTGCTCATTACCGATGAAGCCACCAAAAAGTTTCCAGCCACATTCGCCAAGAATGTCTGCTTTCCAGAAGATTCCGTAAATCCTTCACGCAGGGGTTGTACTTTCTGCCTGACATAAAACAACCCCACACCAAATATCACCGATAGAGCGATAGCAATTCCATTAACCGCTGAATATCCCTCTCCCAATGGTTTAATCGCCAGGGTATAAAAAACAATGCTAAAGAACAGGAATGCTGCGGCCAGGTAGCGTTTGAATCGACTTCTGCCATCAACAACTTCGCCGACTATGTTTTCCGGCAGGGTTCGATATGCCAGGAAAAACACCCCCAATCCCACCGGCACCACCAGCCAAAAGATGGCCTGCCAATTCAGATTTTCGACAATCAAGCCGCCCACGATAGGGCCCATACCAGTCCCAACCGCAGACAGACTGCCCAGTAATCCAATTATCTTTCCCGTTTCACTTTTATCGAAAACGTCGCTGGCAATAGCCATAGACACAGCCACGAACATCGCGGCACCGACCCCTTGTATTGCGCGGAAAAAAACCAGGGTCCAAACATTAAAAGACAGCGCGCAAAGTAATGTCGATAAGGTGAATATCAATCCGCCACTTAGGAACAATTTTCTGCGACCCAGCTTGTCGCTGAGACTGCCGGCAATAGGCAGGGTCGCAGTCATACACATCATGTAGGCCACGGTAATCCACTGAGTATTACTGAAGGAAGCCCCTAAGCTTTCGATTAATACAGGCAGCGCCATATTAATTGCGCTGACTCCCAAGGCTGCGAGCAAGGTCGCCAAGCACAAGGTGATCAGGACTCCTCTTTTGGAAACCTGAGCAGCCTCTTGGGAAATTGGGTCTTCGGAATAACTTTTCGCGGTGTGCATAAGCTGAACTTTGACTTGCCAGTAATGACGCGTGAAACTAGCATACAACTTCAAGTGAGCTTGAGGTCAATAAGCGATGAATAACAGGGAAGAACTGGATATACGCGAAGTCTCCAAACTGTCGGGACTCCCCTCTTCCACACTTCGGTATTATGAGGAAAAAGGCCTGATAAAGTCATGTGGTCGTCGGGGAATTACCCGGATTTTTAAAGCCACAGTGATAGAACAGTTGTCCCTTATCTCCCTTGGCCGCTACGCCGGTTTTTCCCTGGATGAAATTGGCGAGATGTTTTCCTCTAATGGCAACCCCGCTATCGACAGGGAGCAGCTCCTCGCCAGGGCCGACGATCTGGAAAAGAATATCCGCCGACTCGAAGCTATGCGCGATGGGCTACGCCATGTGGCCAACTGTCCCGAGGTCAATCAGCTGGAGTGCCCCAACTTCCAAAACCTGATCAGGAAAGCGACCAAGTTACAGCATAAGGAAGACAGGAAACAGAAGCGACGCTGACAGAATAGCAGCGAATAAAGTCAGGAGACACTAAACTCTGTCATCATTCCCGAGTCTTCGTGTTCCAAAACATGGCAGTGCGCCATGTAGGGCATATCCGGCATCGCCGGCAGCGGGAAACGAACAAATATTTCCGCTTTGCCGCCATCGGATATGGGCATCGTATCTTTCCAGCCACGCATATAGAGTGGCGGTTCTGCATTATTGTATTTCGTGACTCGAAACTGGCAGCCATGGATATGTACCGGGTGTAGCATTCGGTCCTGTCCTTCAGAGATCTCCCAGCGCAGGTCCTTATTCCTCGCAACCTTAAACCCGGGCTCGGTAAATGCGAAGGAAACCCCATTAATCGCATTCGCAGTTAATTGCTCTTTTAACGGCAATGCCGGCCCCTCTGTAATTAGCTTCAATACTTTGGCCACCACATCGGGGTTGGTCGTACCTGCGGCAACCATCTGCGGCAGCCCCGTTGCACCGATCACTGCTTGCGCCTGCTTCTGTCGGTTCATTTGCATCACCAGCTTCTGACTGATTGGTGGCAGGTTTTGGGGGATCTGCGGCAGGGATACCAGGCGCTCCGGCAATTTTCCTTTCCCCTCGGATGTTCCAGGCACCACACTGAGAAAACTGTGGGCCTGATCAAATGGCGGCAGGCGCATTATTGGCTGGGGCACTGGCAGTGTTTGGAAGTCGAAAGGCTTGCCATCGCGGGTATCGATCATTACTTCGTAGCGCTCTCCCGCAGCAATAGGTAGTACATCCACTTTCACTGGTTCCGAGAGAAAACCGCCATCGCTGGCGATCACGTAGAGTGGTCGCTTGTCACTGGTGGCAAGCCGATAGTTGCGTCCGTTGGAGCCATCCAAAATACGAAAGCGCACCCAGCCTTTAGGTGGCCTGACCACCGGATTAATAACGCCATTAACCAGAAGTCGATCCCCACAATAGCCCGCCGCAACCGTCACTTCGTTAAAGCGATGGAAGAACTGACCATCATCGGTGAAGCGGCGATCCTGAATCACTAACGGAATGTCATCCACACCCCACCGCGAAGGTATCGGCAGTGCATCGCCTTCTTCATCGTCGATAATAATCAATCCCGCCAAGCCTTTGAGTACCAACTCGGCGGTTGTCGGGTAGAGGTGGGGATGAAACCATAAGGTGGCGGCGGGCTGGATTATGTTCCAATCTACGGTCCAGGTTTCTCCAGGCTTCAATGGCATATAGGGGCCACCATCGGCATTGCCGGGTACGATTAGTCCATGCCAATGCGCAGTTACATTTTGCGGCAGATGATTGACCACGCTGACGGTTACTTTCTCGCCCTTGCGCACCCGTATCGCCGGACCTAAAAACGGACCATTGAACCCATAAGTACGCGTAGTCACCCCGGGTAGGAAAGACTGCTTGCCCGGGCGCGCTGCCAATTTAATCCGGCCTTGCCTATCTGCACGCAACTCCGGGGGAATCGGTAAAGCCTGACGGCGACCCTTCTGTTCCTGGGCAGCTTTGGATGTCGGCACCCCTGTTAGCAAGGCCGCCCCCAATGCGCCAGTGGCAAAACAAAATTCCCGTCGCGACAATTGAGCCATTGGCTCACCTCCCTATGCGCCATAGCTCCAAGTGTCTAGGGCATTGGTCATTTTTATCCCCAGAAATCTTAGACGGCTTATTCCCATAGCCCAGTAGTATATTGCGACAACTGTGCACTCAATACAAAGTGGTACCCTGGTGCACAACTCCGTGATCCACAGCTCTTGTGTTCTAAGCGAACTCGGTTAACCTTGCCCTCGAAAAGTTAGTCGTGAAAATAAGAAGAGTAATCCCTATGCCGTTTCTTATTCTATCCATCCTTATTCAGGCAGCTTTTGTAATTCACGTGCTCAAAACCGGGCGCAACACCACTTGGATTTGGGTTCTGGTGATGCTGCCCATGGCCGGAGTTATTGCTTACCTGGTCCTGGAAATTCTGCCGGAAGTAAACCAATCACGCAGTGCCAAAAATGCGCGCAGGACGGTGCGGGAAACTCTAAATCCCAATCGGGATATCCATCAGGCTGCGCAAGAATTGTCCCGTTCCAATAATGTGGAAAACTCTATGCGCATGGCCGATGAATGCGTGAAACGCGGCCTTTATCACGAGGCAAAAACTCTCTATGAAAAGTGCCTCCAGGGGGTTCATCAGGATGACCCTGAGCTGATGTTTGGGTTGGCACGCTGTCAGTTTGCTCTCAATCTGTTTGAACTGACCAAGGAGACACTGGATCAATTAATCGAAAAGAACCCCGATTTTAAAAATCAGGATGCTCACTTACTTTACGCTCGTACACTAGCGGCATTGAAGCAAGTAAAAGAGGCCTACCACGAGTATGAAACGCTGTACCAATACTACAGCGGACCAGAAGCGACTTTTTACTTTGCCTTATTCTTGAAAGATCAATCCCAGGTGGAAAAGGCCAATGTCTTGTTCAATGAAATCCTTGATAAATCCAAAACACTGGGCAAGCACTACAAAGCGACTCATAAGCAGCTGTTAAAACAGGCAAAACTGGAAGTATCCTGAACCAATCGCAACATTCGGCTCAATGGAAAAAAAAGGCTCCCAATATGATTTTGGCGGTAGATGTAGATTACCGGGACCCCGGAGCAATGGTAGCCGGGGTCGGCTTTGACGATTGGTCAGCTCCTGAGCCCGAGCAACTATATCTCAGTAAAATAGAGAGTACCTTGGCCTATGAGCCCGGTGCTTTCTACAAGCGAGAACTCCCCTGTATCCTCACCCTAATCGAGGAGCACAAGATAGAAGCAGAACTGATTGTTATCGATGGTTATGTATTTCTCGGAGGGGAACAAAAACCGGGGCTGGGTGCCCATCTCTACTCTGCTCTCCAGCAGGAAGTTCCCATCATCGGTGTCGCCAAGAAACCGTTTAAGGACACACCTGTTAAGGCGGAACTGCTGCGGGGAAAGAGTGTAAAACCACTGTATATCAGCAGCCTCGGTCTCCCTTTGCCGGAAGCCAAAAAATTGGTGAAAAAGATGCATGGAGACCACCGTATCCCCACTTTATTGAAACGCGTGGACCGCGAGTGTCGAAAGTCCACGCGATAATTCCCGAGAGAATGAAAGGCGGTTATCGCCGCCATTTCCCAGTCACATCCCTGGGACTTTCTTCCTACATTTTCAATACTTATTTCTCATATCCTACCCCTTCGATGCCAGCAATAATTTTTCTATTCGGCGGGAAATAGCTACTGAAAGTGAAAGCTTCCTGGCATCCGTTTATCCCATAGGGATAATTTGGCGCTTAGATAGACGGCTAGAAGTAGCTAAGATCCCATACTGATGTATTCGGCTCGTAGTTTTTGATGTCCACTTGTGAAGTGCGAGTGGACGATGTTCATTAGCAGCCCCGAATGGGCTCCTTGGAAGTTTTGTAGTAAAGGAGTTACTCATGAAGTTATGCGCCAGTATTGCGACACTCGCACTGGTTGCCTTTAGCGGCAATGCGCTGGGCACCAACTCTACTGACTTGGAACAAATCGGTTCAGGTAACTCAGCAAATTCCGATCAAACTGAAGCAGGTTTCGGCAATACTATTATCAAACGCCAAATAGGTGATACTAATACCGCTACCGCCACTCAAAGTGGCGGTGTTATTAACAGTAGTATTCAGAGTTCCCAAATCGGCAGTCAAAACGAGACCACGATATCTCAATCCGGTGGTGCTTCTCTAAGCGCAACCAATACACAAATCGGATCGCAAAATACTTCCGAGATCACCCAAGAACTCTCTCTCGACAGCCAGGTCTCAATTCTGCAACTCGGTACCTCCAACGCTTCCACTATCGAACAGCGCTTTGGCAGCGGTAATACCATTACCAATATCCAGGACGGAGACAGTCACTTTTTTATTGGTCGCCAGGAAGCCAGTGCTAACGGCAGCATTTTTGTATTCCAGGACGGCGAAAGGCAAAGTGCCGTGGTAGAGGAAACCGCAGGCAATATAGGCAGTTCCGTTTTAATCTTTCAGTTTGATCGGGACGACTTCGCCACCGCCAGCCTGGTTGCCACAATCGATGGCACCTTGGACATACTGCAGGATGGCAGCGATATCTATGGCGGGCTCGCACAATTTGCCAGTGTCAGCAGCAGTATGACCTTACGGCAAACAAACAATCGCCACTTCGCCTTTGCAACCCAAGTAGACAGTCTGTTCAATGACCTTCTGATTATCCAAAGACTCGGCGATGCCAATATCACCTCGATTACCCAAACCGGTGCCTTTAATACCCTTGAGTTGCGCCAAAATGGTGGGGGCAACAACGCGGCTTTAGAACAATCCGCACTGAGTAGCAGTATCGATATACGCCAGACCGGTACCACCAACCAGATTACGGGTTCCCAGCTGGGTGCCGAATTCAACTCCATGAACAGCGAACAGTTCCTGATTGATAATGTGGTTGTTATTAATCAAGGTGGCTTCCTGATCAGCGCGACCAATGAACAAACCGGGTTGCAGAATGTTGCCAATATCGAACAGGCTGGAACAGAGGTAGATATATTCACCCGTCAATTGGGTTTCGATAACCGGGCAACGTTCGAACAGGCTGGTGAGTCTCTTTCAATAAGCTCCCGACAATTTGGCGATAGTAATAACATCACCATCACCCAGAGTGGCGATTCCAACTCAGCTTTTAGCCTGCAAATTGGTAACAACCACACAAAAGAAATTACCCAGACAGGTTCCAATGGCCGCGCTTTTAACTTCCAGATCGGCGGTGAGAGTAATACCGGCGTAATCCTCCAATAATTTCAGCCAAAATTCAGAAGCCCCCGGTAATACACTGCGGGGCTTTCGATTGCGAAATCTACAGGAAAAAGAAGAAGGGAAAAGTCGTTGTGCAGCCCCGCGAGAGCGGGGAACAACTAGGATGCACTCCGACAACTTCTCCATCGTCGGTTTATCCCCGAGCATTCAGGGAACACCTTGCGCAAAGCACTAAGGCTATGCCTTATCCGGTTTACCCCTGTACAAACAGGGAACAGTCGCGCAAAAGGAGCGCGATCATAGCACACCCCCATTGCATCCCCGAACTTTCGGGGAAACATTTTCAGAACTAATGTCCGTGCGCTATCGGCTACGGTCCAGCCCCGCCCAGCGGGGGAACAAACTCAGGTGTCGGCACAACCCAACCCCACACTCGGTTTACCCCCGCAGCAGCGGGGAATAGCCCGAATAATTACCGTGCAGCTTTGACGATTTTCCACGGTTTAACCCCGCCTGGGCGGGGAACAGACTCGGTTAAGATCGCCTTATTGCGCAATTACCGGTGCAACTCCGCTTATGCGGAGAACCTATTCGGAAAGGAGTGTATAACAGGATACCCTCCGGTTTAGCCCCGTATATACGGGGAACAATATCAAGCTGGTTTGACCATCATATCACCGGTCGATTTATCTCCGCTGATGCGGGGAACTCACTAAATCTGCCTATTTGCTATCCGCTAAAGTCTTAGTATCGTTGCAGATACTTTTGAATCCCAGCCCTCGCTCTCAAACACTTCCAGCTGTATAAAAACTCTATTTATCCCAATCAGATTCGGCGGATTAACATCAATCCACAACCAAATGCTTTGGCCGGCCCCATACCCGCAAAAATATTTTTTATAAATAATTCGGGTTCAGTAACCAAAAGCTCTCCCCGGTAATCCACAGAACTGAAACCAGCACCGCGCTGCTTTTTATGTAACAAATTCCAACGATAGCCATTGCAGTGAAGCTTTGGAGGGTAAATATCAAATCCGAGGCGCGTCCCCCGGTGAATTAACCAGCTGCGGGCAGCAGTTTGGCTGACATCCTGTAACCGGGTTTCAATCTGCCCCTGATCAAACTGCTCCGGCTTTTCCTGCACCAAGCTCTGCTTCAGCTGCCCTTTGCCACCTTCAACAGGTAAACCATGCAATTCGCACTGCTCCCGCAACCAATGGTATTGGGCATCCATCAACACATCGTGCCGCTTGCCGCGCTTTTGCCCTTCGGTTTTACGCGCCACTGTAGGGTTCGCCCGCAGGCGAAAGGCCAGCCGATCGCCGGGGTTTAAGCGGGGCTCAAAGATTTTAGTCTCTACTAAAAATATCGGATTGTCCTGCACAGGCCGGACTTTTGACAGCAGGTAATACACCGGTAGGTTGCGTTTGCTAAGCAGCTGTTCCCGCGAGGATTCCTCACGAAATAAAAAACGCTCATCACCATCAAAAAGATCCCACAAGATTTGATGGATACCGTAGCTGTTTTCGCTGAGCAACCGTGCCAGCTGCTTCTGCACCGCCAGCGAGGGAGATAGTTGAACTCTGGATAAATACATAGCCGCTCCCTTATGACTGCCAGAGATTTTCAATACGCGGCTGGAACTGCCAGCGCTTGCGAGATAGGGGCTGATCGAGACGGCTAAGCCGCTGTACAGATCCTGCTGAAAACACCCCATCTTCCGCAGAGAAATCATCCAAGCTACCCTCCCAGTAGTAACGACAACTCTCTTCAGTGGGCAACCAGCGCTCCTGCCGGGCCCATTCCGGTTGGTAATCCAGCAACTCCGGGGATTCATAATGATCCAGGGCGCTGCGGAAATTGTCCGCACCAATCACCCGTGCGGCAGTGGGGGCTGAAAGGGGAAATGCCTTGCGCCCCAGGTAGAGGTGATACTTTGGCCGGGCCAGGGCTTCACACAGCTCCGCCAGAGTCCAGTTAGCCTCTTCACAGGATCTCAGGGCCACTATCGCCTGCGCATCCACCAGATACTCCCTGCGGGATAACAGGGTTCCCAGACGCGCTCTCCCTACAACCAGCTCATCCCGGCGCGTACGGTAGCGGCGCTTGCCGGCGGAATCTGGGACCTGTACCGTGTGGAAATCCTTCAGCAAAGTACCGACATTCAGCACTTTTACCGCCTGGCAATATTGCCGGGCCAGGTTCTGATGTAAATCCTCTCGCTCCCGAGGTATCCCCAGTGCCGCACCAAATAGTCCCGCAATAGCGGATTTACCCGGATAGCGTGCGCTGTGGCGGGATTCCCCCACAGCCACTTCCCCCCAGGAAGCCATGGCACCGTAAAGACGAAATACTAGGTATTCCATAGCGCCACCTATTCGCTGACAAAGGCCAAAAGTTCCTCGATATTACCTTCGCCAGTTACGGCATTGAGAACATAGCGGCTATCGGCACAATCCCCGTACACCTTATCGAAACTCTGCAATTGCTTTTGCAGTGCATCAATAGCGTCATGGGCGTAATCCTCGCTATAGCGATCAACCGGCTTCAGGTAGGCCGCAGAGAGAGAGCGCGGTTGCTGGTCACCGGCTTCGGCCACGACATATGAGGCATAGGCACGGCTGGCATAGCTGTTTTGTTTACCGCTGGGAGAAACTTTAAGGATTGTCTCAGTCAGCGCAGCTACAGCTCGATCGGCCAGGGGTTTATCCCCGCCCAGGTTTTCAATGAGCAGCTCTTTGTTAATGCAGATATAGGAATAAAATAATCCCGCAGCAAAACCCGCCTCCCCCAAGTGAGCAGCACCGGCATCCTCACTGCGATCATTCAAATCGTCTACCGCAGTAAAGTAATCATCTTCAATCACTACAGAGTGAGCCGAGAGTGCATGGGCCACCTGGCACGCCGCTTCAACGTTATAGGTGGGCTTGGAAGCGAGCATACGGCCAAACAAGGCGATATCCACTGCCATGTTTTCCTTGCGCAATAAATCCAACTCTGTCTTCTCCGGCTCCCGCCCCTCTTCTGCCAAGGTTTTCAGTAGTGCATTGATCCCGTTTTGCTCGGCACTACTGAGGTGAACCAACTGCTCGATTTCCAAATCGGCCAGAGGGTTATCTTTTTCCGGCTTTTTTAACTTACCGAATTGCTCGGCAATTTTCTGCGCCCACAATTTGGCCTTTTTCTCAGAGACGCCCAGTTCCAATAAAGTCTCATAGGCCAGTACCCCCTGACGCTTGGTTCTGGTGCCAATGAGGCTATCCCCCTGCTCCGTTGCCAATACCTGTTGGAACAACTCCGACGTTCGCCAGTGACGCTTAAGGCTCTGGGAGGAAATTCGCAGGCGATCACAACCTCCCATCTTCGCTGTTTTTGGCCGCCCCAAGTCATCCCGGTTCAGGTTCGCAGGGGGATAGGCGGTCAATACATGCAATTGAATAAAGCGGCTCATAAATCTCTCCTTGTTGCGACCGTCAGGCCATCACATTACTTCGATTCATTTCTCAGGTATCTGATCAACAGTCACTGTCAATCGGTCTGGCTTTGCTCTGTGCTTAGTGTTGTTATGGGAATAGCTTTTAAAAATTCTTTAGGCCCCTAAGACACCTTTAATTTGTAATTCTCTAAATACTTCTCAGTCTGGTAATACGGCGTAGTAATCAGTTGCCCAACGCACAGCTAGGCGTTCCTGTGGATGCCGTGCTGGAATCGTGCGCATCTCTCTTTGCCAGTGCAGCAAATCATTGGCAAGAGAAGCTATATTGGCTCTGCCATCCAGCAGGGCCAGGGCCCGTACTATGCGGCGGTAGAACTCAGCCGTATCGCGACTTTTTTGCAACTGAAAAAAACGCAGCTCACTTAAAGGGGGGCGCCCGCCTCTCTCCCGGGGCATAGCCAGGGACCGGGCAAAACTGATATCCATAGCCTCGCTGCTGTCAACATCAATTGTTTTGCTGGTGTTATCAGCTTTTACGTGTGCAATTACGGTGGCTACCAGAGCCGCATCTTCGATACGAATTTGCTCATCTTTCTGCCAGCGCTCGGGCATATCCTTTAAAAAACGGATAAAGGCGGGAGTAGGCATTACATCCATGGGCTCTACCGCACGGCGCAAACGCGCTCGGTCGGCTCGGCCAGCTTTGTCATTGAGCCAGCGGTGCCATTCGCGCAGTCGGCTCACATCTGTATCGCTAAGATATTGATATCCGGCCATCACAATTCCTCCTGTTGTTGCTCAACTTTGGCTGTATTATCCAGAGTCTTTAAACTTGCCAAGCTGGCGAGCTTATTCCTTAAAAAACGTCGCGCCCGAGTCACTCGCTGCAATTTCAAGTCTTCCGCCGAGCCCTCCATTGACCAATGGTCAAACTGCGCCAAGGCCGTTTTTTTCAATGTGTGTGCCCAGGTAATAGCCACTGGTGCAGGTGTAAATTGGGATTTCTTGGATTCGAGGGATAATTGCTTGAGCGAGTGATAAAACTGGCTTTCCGTCGCCTGCCAAAACGCCTGATCGACAAATGAAAAATCCCCTTTAGTCTCATTAGGGTTATTAAACCAGGCAGCCTTGACCCTAAAGCGCAGCTCTTTCAAAGTATCTTTTGCAGCCGTTAAAAGCTGCCCTGCCAGCTGAATAAATAGCGACCGGTACTCGGGGGAAATAGGCAGTACTGGCATTTCCTGTTCATACCAGCAACGCGCTTTCATATTGTCCATGTCATAGCCAAATCCCCACAGACGCACATCGACATTCGAATCCAGTTCTTCGAGAATTTCCGCATATTCCTCGTGGAACAAGCGCACCGCCCAGCTCGCTTCATCGCCATTTGAATGGTCATTCCACATAAGCCCCAACCAGTGCCGATAACCGAGACCACTCTGTTGACCTTTCAAACTCAAGGGTGGGGCTTTTTTCTTGGGATCACGTCGATAGGGCGTCAGGGGATGAATCCAGGGACCCTCGTAATTAATGCCATAATTCTTAGTGGTATATTCCCGGATTAATTGATTCGTCTGCTCTCCACAAAGGTCGCAGTAATCCTTGCCTTCTCTCGGGATTTGGAAACGTATCCTGCGCGGCATACCCCAGTACATTTGCAGAGGATGGGTATCATTGGGAGACGTAGAGGAACCTTGTTTGTCAGAGAGGCGGGAGGGAGCGAGCCAGGGGAAGATACAACTATCAGAGCTTTCAGACCTCGCCCCAAACTCCTTTTGTGGCAGGATATTGAGCCACAATTTCTGCCAAAGGTTGGCATCTTCTGCCTCTGGAATTATCAATGTGGTCAAAGGGCCACCACCACGCAAACTGGTTCTATGCCCCACTCCTCCGGAGGGGGCGTTAATTTGCAAGGTAAACAAGGCACTAGCGGCACAGCTGGGACATACACCCTGCACCCTACCGCCCTTAATAAATAGATCCTGATTATCTCTACAGGTTTTACTGCCCGGCGCCTCAATCAGTAGGGCAGCAATCGACTTTGATTCCCCCACACTCAATTCCAAGTCCTGCATAAATGCAGGCCCGGACTCTTGAAACAATTCAAAATTGGGAGCGTAGCTTTGCAGCCGTGATTTCAGTGTTTCCTCAGTAGGTGCCTTTTTCCAGTAGACTCCCCAATCATCGACACTTTCAGGTGCAAAAGCTGTTTGCAACAGGCCAATTAAAAACTGGAACAGCGCCCCGCGAAAATCCGGTCGTACCGTACAGATATCTACGACAGGATTATCCACCTCGACAATTTGCCAAGGAGCAATTCTTTCCTGCATGCCGCATCGCCGGATAATTGGCAGCCAGGAATCTTCAACCAAATTCACCACGATCCTCCCTGATCCAGTCTCCGCCCTCTTACTCTGCTATAGCCATGCTTTTTTCAAGAGCTAGAGGGAACAGTTACACTCAGAGCAGTGCGAGCGCCTCTGCCTCATTTTTGAGTGCTCAATCTCTCAGCGTCACTGCCGGGACACTAATTGCATTACCTTATGCCACTCTGACTAGGGAAAAATGATCTGGCTCAAGTCTGGGCATCTTTCTCACTTCCCGCATAGGAAATCATAGGTAGCGCCTACTACCTGACACAAAGTAAAGTGCTCGGTTATCGCATAGACCACACACAATATAAGGATATTTATCCCATTCCCTTCTCTATATACGAGTATTCCTGTACAGACAATTCCCCCACCCTTTAGCCTGCATCAGCTATTGACCTCAATTGCCAATCAACAGATACAAAAAAGCCCATTGATGGGGCTCAAAACTAGCGACAGATTCTATTGTGGAGGAAATTTAACGAATCGGTATCCAGCTCAATATAAGCTCATCACTTTTAACCGGCCGGTAGCTATCGGCACTGAATCGCCACTACTAAGCCCTTCAACCCTTACCGACTTCAGATAAAAGAAAAGACTTTATTAACTGCTTCTGACTCTGCTACAGAGCTGACATCATTTCTATTAGATGTGCGGTGATCCACTACTTTTGATTGTATGGATATACTAGATTGGAGTTCGACTGTGAAAGTGCCGGCAATTATTACCGACACTTTCATACTATTAACTAGAAAATTTCGTAGGTGAAAACTTTTAAATTTACATCTTCAATAGCCTCTAAATCACCCTGAATATCAACTGTCAAGGTATCGCACATATCCGCGGCAATTGAACCATTATCTATCGTTAAGACTACTTCATTGCGAAAATCTGAAATGGGCACATTCGTAAAAATATTTTTATCGTCCCTATCAACCCCTATTGCAGTTTGAGTACCATCTTTGGCAACACAACTTGCCGTGATCGAAACGTCATACACATAGTCAAAAATTCTAGGATGATTTCTAGTGTAGCAACGCTCCCCCCTATGGGAATAACGACAAACGACATCTGGCCTCAACCGTCCCAAACCAGATACAATCGCAGTAATATCGAAACTGATTTCTTGAGCACTATCACCCAAGATATCAATCTCAGCAATTCGCCGAGTATCCGAAGTATAAGAGTACTCAGTAATATTGTGCTTAACGCCGCTAATAAAAGTCATTTCTGCAAAAGACTGACTCGCTAACAACAAGGCAAACACCGGCAACATAGACTTCAAAAACTTCATTTTTCATCCTTAAAAAAATAATCGAGCAGGCAGTATAAATACCCAAATATTAACTAGCAAGAAGATCCAAACAAAAAATTAAAATTATAAATACTTCAGAAATTACAGCAAAAAACCTATATATTCAGACTGCATTCACACTCAGTATGCCTTACAAAAATCTCAAAAAATATAAATCAAAACTTAAATTAACCGATTATTTAAATCTTCATTTATCTTTACTCGCCACAAAATGACAGATCACAACACCCCAACCAAACGACAGGAAACCACTTAAAGACAAACTTAGCTTCTATTTGAATATTGCCCCTAGATTAAAAAGCAATAATTAACAAAGCAAAGGAAACATCAATCACATCGCAGACATCGACAACATGTTTAAGAACCTTATGATATTAAAAAGCTAAAACAAACAAAGTAATAAAACATCAATTCAGCTAGCCTAAAGCTTATTCTCGATCGAATTACAGCTTAAGCACTCTTTTATTTTACTTAAAGTACACCACCTCGATTACAAGGTAGCTCCTGGGTTATCTCAAACTGGTTAAGTTGATTTCACTCACCCCAACCACTTTTCTTTATTGCTGAATCTAGCATCAATACTCTTCAATCAATTTTCTGCCACCACTTGATCTACTAGTGGAGAAGAAGTAGCAGATATTGACTCCAACTATCCACTCTTTTCCTTATGATCAGCTGATACCCTTCAGAGTCGAAATCTGGTGACCTACCATCCTAAAGAGAAAGCAATATCAGGAACCAGCTTCATTTTTGAGAACTAAGCCTCTCAGCGTCACTTTAGGGGCACTAACTTTATTACCGCATGTCACCCTGATTAGAAAAAATACCTTACCCAAGTCTGGGTATCTTTTCCAGCTCACTAAGGAAGTGTATGTACGATTGCTTATCAGCCAAAAATCGACTGCTATTATATAAACTGTAAAATATGCAAGGTAATTGCATCAACTTCGGTCATTATTTTGATACTTAAACCCTTTAGTGCAAAGTTATTAGAAACAAATATTAGCTAATTACTTTTAGCACCCCTGCATTTAAACATTAAAAAAGCCCCTAAATAGGGGCTTTACGTTTACTTACTAAGAATTATTTAATCAAAATTTGGCACCAAAATAAGAGCTTCATTTTTTATCTCACCTGCATCCACAGAGACAGCCTCACCATTACTTAGCCTCTCAACCTCAACTGACTCTAGGGTAATCGAAAAGGCCTTACTTACGGGCTTTTCTTCTGGCTCAACTATGTTATTCGAAGAATCAGCACAACCACCAACATAAGCAGCGATAACTAAAACAAAATAAAAGCGCACATTGGATTTTAAAGGTTTCATATATCCACCAATTAATAGCAGTAATTCCGAAAAACTCTCTGAGGCTTTAAAATTCATACGTCACCAGAAACTGGGCCTCACCAACGGGCAACTGAAACTTTTTGAATAAATCTAACTTCAGATAGCCATTATCAATTGAAAAGAGACCATCGCCGATTAACTCCGAATTACTGGCAATTCCATTGTTATCCATATCCAAATACAAACGCACCCTCTGTATGTCCGATACTTCATCCAACTCACCATCGGCCTTGAGTGTGAGTGACTTCAGTATCGCATCAGCAGAGTCACTCTGTAGGGAGAAAGCCAACACCGGTGCCTCCTCCTCTAACTGAAACTGTGAATTCTCAAGTGCATAGGATTTTATATTTACAATAGGCTCTTTAACATTGAGGGTCGCGACAGCACCAGGATCGACAATAATGCCATTCATCTCTCCGTCATCATCATTGAGGCCACCATCTACCAAGCTAAGCTGGATACAAAAATGGCCCTCATGGAGCCCAGGCTGGTACTTCTCACTACCCGGCTCAGGACAATCACCCAACTGCCCCAGTGCAGAAGATACACGGTTAAATTCATCCTCAATAAAATCCACCCATCCAACACTTTGGCGGTATTTCAGATAACGAGCACCTTCGAGTAAAGCGGCATTTAAAGGGACAACAATGTTAGCGCTTTCCCCAAAATCTGTATCGTAAATAACAAAGTCAAAAATACCATGCAGGAATTTATAACTATTCTGTCCTGCCAAATTATCCTCAAAGAGATTATCTATATCCTCCAACGTAACCTGGCCCACTTGTTGACCGGCAATATAGGCACTATCACCAAGTCTCAAGCTTGTCCCTTCAGAGCTTTGCATCACTGCACCAGTTCTATTTACCGGCAGCTGGGAACGAACCGCTACCCTATCTAGATAGTCCGGTATTCGATCACCATCTAAATCTAAGAATCCCTCAACGCTGTCACTCAGCCCATCCTGATCAGCATCTTCATTATCGGACAATACAGGGGCACTGCCATCCACTCGCAATATCAGCTTCGCAGTATCTGACAAACCACCAGAATCTGTAACAGTAACAGTAACTTCGAAAGCTCCCGACAAACCTGTTGGATCAAAGGTAAATACGCTTTCACCAGAGTCGTTGAGCTGAACTAGCTTTGGGCTGTTCCAACTATAGGTAAATGGGTCCAGCTCATACTCATCTGTGACCCAGGCTTGAATCTCTGCCGGTCCCTGATCCTCATAAATTACAGCCCTGAACTGGCCAGCTTGAAATAGCTTTGCCGTAACTTTGGGGTAAAAGTTAAATGTAGCGCTAGGTATAAGTGGAATACTTGAAATAGCAACTAAACTGTCACCATCAGCCCAATCTTGAAAACTAATCGTTGACTCAATAACACAAAAGCTATCACTGTCCTCGGAGAAATCACTAGCACCGCACCCGTTATCAACTAAAGGGAATTTAGATAAATCAATAACAGATACTTCATTACCTTCTACTGGAGATTCGAAATTAATATAGGGTAATTCTATCTCAGCACCTGTTAAATCCAAGGTCAGCACTACCGAACTGAATACACATGTCGTATCGAAGTCTCCATTGGAAATTGTACTAGACTCAACCGCTTCGCCCGAGCATCCCTCACTAGGGTTTGCCGAGTCTTCTCCTGCGGGCATAACACCCATGAAAGAAACAACGGTATCAACTGTAGTAAGGTTATGTATTTCCGCCGATTGAGCATGTCCCAGAAGGCCTGAGTGTTCATTTAGAATTGTAAATTCCCCTCCATTGAAGTTTATATATAAATTACTGATGGAATAGCCATTACCTTCAAAGGTCGCAGTAAACGGGTTTTCACTTGTACCGATTGGCTCCCAGCCCAAGCCCTCGTTCCAGTACTCATCATTCGCATCAACATAACTATCGCCATTGGTATCAAAATTCAGGTCTTTGGTCAGCTCAAAGCCATAACAGCCACTTTCTGGGCAACCATAGTTACTACTGTATAAAGTTGATCCGTCTAGGTTGTTACGAATCTCATTAAGATCTTTGAAACTGCGAATCTCAATCAGACCATCATTATCAATATCAAGATCAGAAAGAGAGGCGTCAGCTGATACACCTTCCATGGACAGTAGCCCGACAAATATTAATAGCCCCCGAAGTGTCGAAAGCTTTTTGTATTTAGTGGTATAAGACTTCAATCGAAAACTCCTTTTTCTATATTTACCAAAAATCTCAGCCAATTTTTAATTCACTTTCAGAACTGGTGCCGAGAATAGGGATCGCGAAAGGGAAGCAAAATAGTTACTAACTTGATACCGAGCAACTGGAGTAATCCAGTATCCATCCCCCCAAATAAACCCGCAACCAAACCTCCCTAAAAAGCTATTACATAGAATTACAGGCCTACTAGTGAATGTTTCCTGTCCACAAAATCACATCAACCACCGGTGAGCTCTGCAGATGGCTTATAAATTATTGGAGAGGCACCTGGTCTTAAATGAGTGAGCCAGGAAGGGATATTCAAGGCTATGCAGGGCAACTCCTGACAAAGTGAAAGGTTAATATTTTTATTTTTTAAATAGTAAAAAGCCCGGACCAGCCGGGCTTTTTGGGTGATTCTGAGCTTCTTCGTTTCTTGATCAGTGCGGGACTTGAAAAATAACTTCTAGCCAGTGGTTACGGGACGTATAGGAAAGCACAACAAAAAAGTAACACCACTTTGAATCCTCCCTCTACTGAGGCGTCTCAACGACTGAGCGTGATACTGAAATTCAAGCGTGGCTTCACCTACTCCAAATCGACAAAGTGCGAGTTTACCTAATACTGAACAGGCAAGCCGGCTTTAGCAAAAGTGGTTATCAAAAGACCCCAAAGGGAGTCCAGAATCGCCCCCTTACAACCCTTGGTGGTTGGCAAGGTCCAGGACTTCAAACAGTATGGACCATCAAGACCGCACTATTCAGCTATGCATATGCGCGCTTGTAAAAATTTTCATTCGTCTTCGCTATACATACCAGAGTAAAGCCACGTTGAGAAACCGACGAATATTACACCAACTACAAGACAGCCAATCACCCACAACCATGGAAAGGCAAGAAGCCAGTGCAGGACATAAATTAGGACGAATATACTAAAACTTATAGACAAGCAACTGCGTAGGGTAGGCATAATTATTCCCTGACTTAGTCAAATAGCTAGTAGCCCATATCGCTTCTAGCTGAAATGACTAGCTCTCTACTTGGCCAAAGTTGAGATCTAAAGCTGATCTCAGGGCTCAAGTTATATTGATTACATTACTTTGCGTATTGAGCACTGAGCGGAAGAGCCGCATACAGAGCTACCAGATATCCGCAAACCACAGCTTCTTGCCACTTGGTTTGGCTGGCTTGATTTGAGTATCTGTCAGAGCCATGGTGGTGCTACCTGTTTCTAAATTGAACTAGGTAGCACCAAATGTAGCACCAGGTAGCACCGGGTGACAACGAACGAGAACGGAGGGCTGTGTACCCTTCAGATAGCAAAAAGCCCGGATTTACCGGGCTTTTTGGATGATTCCGAACTTCCTCGGATCTTGATGTGGTGCCCAGGGCGGGACTTGAACCCGCACGAGCATAGCTCACTACCCCCTCAAGATAGCGTGTCTACCAATTCCACCACCTGGGCAAAAATCTTTTACTGCTGTTCCTCACTTTCCTGGTTAGCAGCTGGCTCTTCTGAACCGGTGCTGTCTGCAGGAATCTGCGGGATATCGCCAGTTTCCAAATCTGTTTCGAGCTGCGGGATATCGCTATCGATAGCCGGCAGTTCTTCAGCTGGGCCAATTTGCTGCACCGCTGCTGGAATTTGCGGAAGGTCCGCATCAACGTTGGTGCCTGCACCTTGCTTAGCCAGGATGGCCAGGCCGAAACTGGTGACGAAGAATACCGTCGCAAAAATTGCTGTCAAGCGGGAAAAGAAATTTCCGCTACCTTGACTGCCAAAAACTGTCTGAGACGCGCCCGCACCAAAGGATGCACCGGCTTCGGCACCTTTACCTTGCTGCAACAAAATCAGGCCAATAATGCCCAGTGCGGTCAAAACGTGTACAACTAATACCAATTTTTCCATCTTCTGGAAACTCTCTACCGGGGTCTAAACAACCCGTTATTCAGTATTCGCCAACCCGCGTGCTGTTAATTTAAACAGCAGCGCGACAAATCTCAGCAAACTCGCTGGCATCCAGCGAGGCTCCACCCACCAGGGCACCATCAATATCTGCCTGGGCAAAAAGCTCCCTGGCATTTGCGGATTTTACACTACCGCCATATAAAATCTGTACTTCAGCGCCCAAATCTCCCAACTGCGAGCGAATAAATGCATGTACAGCTTGGGCTTCATCAGGGGTAGCAGTTTTTCCGGTGCCAATGGCCCATACCGGTTCATAGGCAATCACGGACTGCTTCCAGCCAGCCGAATCAATGATGTCGGCAACCGCTTGAAGTTGTTCTGCAACCACTTCGAGAGTGCGCTCCTGCTCGCGTTCTTCAAGGGTTTCCCCGACGCAAAGTATTGGAGCCAGTCCCGCCTCTTGGGCCGCAACAAATTTTTTCGCCACTAACTCACTGGTTTCTCCGTAGAGACTACGGCGCTCAGAATGCCCGACAATAACGTAACGGGTATTCCAATCCAGTAACATGCTAGCGGAAACCTCACCAGTAAACGCCCCTTTGGGCTCCTGGCTAAGGTCCTGGGCACCCAGACTAAAACCTCCGCTCTTTTCCGCCGCATCAGCCACCAAGCCGAGGTATGGAAAAGATGGGCAAACAACAACACCGGACTTCACACCTTCGAGGTTGAGTTCGGTGAAAAAACGTTCGGCAAACTCGCGGCTGCCGTTCATTTTCCAGTTTGCTGCTACTAGCGGTGTTCGCATGTGTGCTCCTTCAAGGGGCGCAAATCTTAGCGACATTGACGCCAACATACAACCAAAATTATACGAGTTTCTTCTGCGCCCCAAGAGGACCGATTTACTACGGGTTAAATCGCAGCAGATCAGTTATTTCCAATTCGCTCCACCACGGAGGAAATATCTTTGGCCAGCTGTTCCACCAGGGCGCTGTCGCGGCCTTCAACCATTACCCGGATCAGAGGCTCTGTGCCAGATGGCCGCAGCAGCACACGTCCGCTGTCTGCGAGCTGACGTTCTGCATCGACAACAATGGCCTTAACGTCTGTGTGATCGAGAACACCATCGCGATGAGCCAGTTGCACATTAATCATGTGCTGGGGGAACATTGTCATACGGGATTTAAGCTGATGCAAGGGCTCATCAAATTCACACAGGCCACGCAGTACCTGCAATGCGGCAATGATACCGTCGCCGGTGGTAGATGCATCGGCACAGATAATATGGCCTGACGACTCGCCTCCCAGCTTCCACTGATTAGCTGACATTTTTTCAAGCACATGGCGGTCGCCCACTTTGGCTCTCTCAAACGGAATTTTGTTTTCGCGCAATGCAAGCTCAAAACCGTAATTGCTCATCAAGGTGCCGACAACACCACTACAACCGCCCAGGAATTTATGCTGGTGCATAGCGATGATATACAACAGCTGATCGCCATCGACCAATTCCCCATTGGCATCGACGAACAACACCCTGTCCCCGTCACCATCAAAGGCTATACCCAGGTCCGCACCGCGCTTAACCACGGCCCGTTGCAACTGCTGAGGTTTAGTGGAGCCGCAATCTAGATTGATATTGAGTCCATCAGGGCCCGCTCCAATTACGCTGACTTCTGCTCCCTGCTCACGAAACACCATCGGCGCTACGTGATAAGTGGCTCCATTGGCGCAGTCGAGAACAATCTTCAAACCCTCAAGGGAGAAACCCCAGGGCGTGGAAGCCTTGCAGAACTCGATGTAACGCGCGGCTGCATCATCAACTCGATAGGCGCGACCGAGATCGTCAGAAGTTTCCATCGGCAGCTCGAGAGCGGCTTCAATCTCCAATTCAACCTCATCCGGTAACTTGGAGCCTTCAGCGCTGAAAAACTTAATGCCATTGTCGTGGTAAGGATTATGGGAGGCGCTGATAACAATGCCTGCACCGGCATGGAAAGTCCGGGTCAGGTAGGCGATCGCCGGAGTCGGCATTGGCCCCAACAGGGCGACATCAACACCGGCATTAATCAGGCCCGCCTGCAGCGCTGCCTCAAACATGTAGCCGGAGACCCGTGTGTCCTTACCGATAAGGATGCGGGGGCGCCGGTGGTGTTTAGCTTTGGAAATTCTTCCCAGTACCTTGCCCGCTGCATATCCCAGACGCAGCATAAAATCGGGAGTAATTGCTCCCTCGCCAACGCGACCACGAATACCATCAGTGCCAAAATACTTTCTTTCCATAACGCTTCTCAATTGTGTACTTCGCCGCTTTTCTGTTCTGTCGGAAAACCACAACAGGACCCTGCGGCTCAAGGTCTCTGTAAGACATCACTCATCAAATTTCTCTGCAAACCAATTGCTGCATGCGCAACACATCCACGGTTTCCGCAACATCGTGGACACGTAAAATTCTTGCGCCCTTTTGCGCAGCCAACATGGCCAGGGCCAGGCTACCGGGGAGGCGGCCATCTACATCTCGATTGAGCAGGCGGCCAATCATCGACTTGCGCGACAAGCCTGCCAGTATGGGCATATCCGCCGGCGCCAGCTGCGACAAATTACGCAACAACGCCAAATTGTGCTCATCGGTTTTGCCAAAGCCAAAACCCGGGTCGAGAATAAGCCGGTCCCGTGTCACCCCCAGTTCGATACAGAGATCGACCCGTTTCTGCAGATACCTGGCGACATCCTCTACAACATCAGTGTAAGACGGATCATCCTGCATGGTGCCGGGCTGACCCTGCATATGCATCAGACAGATCGCCAAGCCACTCTCGACGGCTGCTTCCAGTGCACCCGGGCGCTCCAGGGCACGAACATCATTGATCAGTCCCGCCCCTACCGCAGCTGACTCACGCATCACTTCCGGGGTACTGGTATCGACAGAGATGATCGCGTCAAAGTTCGCTTTGATCGCCTCCACCACCGGCACTACCCGATCCAGCTCCTGCTGCTCGGTGACCGGCGATGCGCCAGGGCGTGTCGATTCTCCGCCAATATCCAGGATTTTCGCTCCCTCAGAGAGCATCTGTTCTGCTCTCTGCAGAGCCAGGGTCAAGTCCAGGCTACCGGAGGCATAGTAATTGCCACCGTCGGAAAAGGAGTCCGGCGTTGTATTCAGGACCCCCATAACCACCGGTTGGGAGAGGTCTAGGGTGTGGTTACCACAAATAATTTTCATTGGCTGAAATAAAAAAATGCCGGATTGGAACAGGCTATCGCCCTATCCCCAACCCGGCATTTGATTTTGTCCAGTTAGTCGCTTCGGAGAATCAGTGGCCGTTTAATGGGCCGCCGACGGTATTGCTCTTATCCGCCTCAGTTGAGGCCTCTGTGGTTTCAGTATCCTGGGTCGGGCTGTTTCCACCAGAACCGAAGTTATTGTCTTCCCAATCCCTCGGTGCGCGAACTTTGCGGCGAGCCATAAGATCGTCCACCTGCTCCGCATCCAGGGTTTCGTATTCCATCAGCGCATCTTTCATCGCTTCAAGAATATCGCGGTTATCTTCCAGCAGCTTTTGTGCTCGCTCGTAGCAGACATCGATAATACGGCGCACCTCCACATCAATTTCATTGGAAGTCTTGCCGGAAACCGGATTGCCCTGACCGGGCTGGCCACTTTCATCTTCGCCGTAATGCAATGGACCGAGCTTTTCGGACAAGCCCCACTTGGTCACCATACTGCGCGCCAAGTCAGTGGCTCGCTCGATGTCATTGGAAGCGCCCGTAGTAACGCCGTCGATACCCAGTGTCATTTCTTCAGCAATACGGCCACCAAACAAGGAGCACAGTTGCGATTCAATCGCACGCTTGGACAGGCTGTACTTGTCTTCCTCCGGCAGAAACTGAGTGACGCCCAGTGCGCGGCCACGGGGAATAATAGTTACTTTGTGTACCGGATCATGCTCGGGTACCAGTCGACCAATTATGGCGTGACCGGCCTCGTGGTAGGCGGTATTCACCTTCTCCTTTTCATTCATCACCATGGACTTGCGCTCGGCACCCATCATGATCTTGTCACGGGCGCGCTCGAACTCTTCCATGGTCACGGTGCGTCTATTGGCCCGCGCAGCAAACAGGGCAGCTTCGTTGACCAGATTGGCCAGATCGGCACCGGAGAAACCAGGGGTTCCACGGGCAATCGTCTGCGGATTCACCTTGTCGTCCATAGGCACTTTGCGCATATGAACCTTGAGGATTTGTTCGCGGCCGCGAATATCCGGCAAACCAACAAATACCTGGCGGTCAAAGCGACCCGGGCGCAGCAGGGCATGGTCCAGTACATCTGGGCGGTTGGTCGCTGCAATAACGATCACACCCTCATTACCTTCGAAACCATCCATCTCAACCAGCAACTGGTTCAGGGTCTGCTCGCGCTCATCGTGACCGCCGCCAACACCGGCTCCACGGTGACGGCCAACAGCGTCGATCTCATCGATAAAGATGATACACGGAGCCTGTTTCTTGGCTTGCTCGAACATATCCCGCACACGGGAAGCGCCCACCCCCACAAACATCTCGACAAAGTCAGAACCGGAGATAGAGAAGAAAGGTACTTTAGCTTCGCCGGCAATTGCCTTGGCAAGCAGGGTCTTACCGGTACCGGGAGGACCACACATCAGTACGCCGCGTGGGATATTGCCACCCAGGCGCTGGAACTTGGTGGGGTCGCGCAGGAACTCGACCAGCTCCTGTACCTCTTCCTTAGCTTCATCTACTCCGGCAACATCGGAAAAAGTTGTCTTGATCTGGTCTTCGCCCAGCAGGCGCGCCTTGCTCTTACCGAATGCCATAGGACCTGAGCGACCGCCGGCTCCGCCCTGCATTTGGCGCATAAAGAACATAAATACAGCGATAATAATCAGGATCGGGAAGCTGGCTACCAGGAGCTGCTGCCAGATGCTCGGTGACTCAGGCTCGCGACCAACGAATTGCACATTGCTGCGAACCAGTTCATTGGTGAGTTCATCGTCGATAATCTGTGGCTGGATGGTCTTGAAGCGGCTGCCATCGGCTTTTTCGCCGGTGATTACCAGACCGTCTACGATCACGTTCTTAACTTGGCCCGACTGCACATCCTGAACAAAGTCGGAGTAACTGAGAGCCTCATCCCGTGACTGTGGTTTAAAGTTTTGAAAAACCATCAGCAGTACCGCTGCGATGATCAACCACAGTACCAGGTTCTTTGCCATATCATTCAAAGGGATAGCCCTCTCGCTTTCGCAATCAAAATCCGTTCATTCCGGCAACGCCGGCCACATCAATACCGGATAAAACCAGTATAGGTGCGGGGGGTCAACAGCCTTCGCCCCCGATACAGGTATCGCTTATACCATATGGGGAGTCAGACTAGAAATACGCCGATGTTCTCAGTCGCTCTCAGCCCTTAAATCCTCGCGCCACCACGTATACTTCACGTGAACGGGGGCGGGAAGCACCAGGTTTGCGAGTTACGACACTGTTGTAGCTCCCACGCAAGTCGCGGATCAACTCGTCGAAACCCTCTCCCTGGAATACCTTTGCAACAAATGCACCACCGGGCTTAAGTACCTGCCGGGCCATATCGACTGCCAGTTCCACCAAATACATGGAGGCGGGCTGATCAACATCGCGTATCCCACTCATATTGGGGGCCATATCGGAAATCACAAGGTCTGCCAGTTCATCGCCCATGCGCTGTAACAGTTCACTGAGCACCGACTCCTCTGTAAAGTCCCCCTGGACAAAGTCCACACCGGCCAGCGGGTCCATCGGCAATATATCTGACGCCAAAACCTTGCCTTTGTGCCCTACCAACTCCATCGCTACCTGGGACCAGCCCCCTGGAGCCGCACCCAGGTCGACAACAGTCATTCCCGGCTTGAATAAGCGGTCCTTATTTTGTAGCTCCTGCAGCTTGTAGCTGGCACGGGAGCGATAGCCCTCTTTTTGGGACTGTTTGACGTAATGGTCATTAAAATGTTCACGCAGCCAACGGTGGCTGCTCTTAGATCGGCCCATCGGGTACAATGCCTACAATCACTACAGCTTAATTATAAGAGCGGCCACTGGCCGCGATCGGGTCCGCCGAACAAACGCTGGCGACGATCGCGGTCTGTGGCCGCTCCCACATCGAATTCCACAAAGTGGTAATGGAGTATTGTATGCCTTTAACCGCCGACCGCAAAAAAGCTCTTCGCTCTCTAGGTCACAACCTGAAACCTGTCGTGACCGTAGCCGGCAACGGGCTGAGCGAGGGGGTGATGGAAGAACTGAACCGTGCACTCGAAGACCACGAGCTGATCAAGGTCAAACTGATGATCGCCGACCGGGAAGTACGCCACCAAATCGTTGGTGAGCTTTGCGAAAAATCCTCATCCGAGCTGATACAGGAAATCGGCAAGATTGCCCTGATTTTCCGTGCAGCGCAAAAACCGGATATTCGCAAGTCCAACCTGCTGCGTTAAACAAAAAGGGGAGCTAATGCTCCCCTTTCTTTTCTCAACCAGTGGAAACTGGCTTACACATCACAGGCAACTCCCAGGATTCTCCATTGGACAATCGCCTCAACCAGCATTTCTCACCATTGCCGACTAATTGAAACTTGATCGGCCGCCCCATATCCCGGCCAATCAGAGCCATCTTTTTGGGATCATTCTCAATCACCAAAATAGTATCGTCCACAAACACCCTCGGGCCCAGGGTCACATTAACCCCGCCCAGCGCTTGCGAAACTGCCACCTGCAGCTTGTCCTGAATCTCCGGGCTCGTTTCCAGTAACAGTGCCGGTTGTGCAGTTTCAATATTTTGCTGGGAGGAGCAGCCAAGACACATCAATGCAAAACCACAAAGTTTAGCCAAAGCTGCCTTTTTCATTTTATTTCACCATTATGCGGTTACTGCGAGAGACTTCCTTGGTCACTCGTGCATTGAAAGCGGGGGCACCCTCGCTTTCACCGGAAATGGAGAATGCGCTAACCGCAATATCTCCACATTCGCCAGTCTCAATGTAATTCAACGCAGTGGCAAATCGCGCTTCATCAGCATCACCCAAGAGATTGTCAAAGTCATCCCCAATCACACACCCGGGCAAATCTGCATCAGTTCCATAATTACCATTGGGTACAAAGCCATCGGAGTAATCGCCAAAGCCTTTTGCATTCACACCGGAGAACTGAATAGTGAAATAAGTGGTGCCACAGTTATCCAGGGGATAAAAACCGTAAGGCTTACCGCAAGTAGTCTCACCGATCTGAATAACTTCTACATCAATTCCGCGCAAGCCATTGATAATTGCCTCACTGGCTGAGCAGGTATTTTCACTGGTTAAGACAAACAGTCGCGACAGATTTAAAGTCGGCAATTCTTCCCCGTATAAAGACTCATCAACAAAGCCCAGACCGGTCGAGTAGAATGGAGTCCCATCCAATGGCGCTCCGGTAATTGGGTTAGTTTCCGGATGCTGGTCGTTAAACTGGGCAATTTCAAATACCTGCCCCGCAGTATTATCACCTGCGATCATATAAGCTAACTCTGCAGCGATATCGAGGTAACCACCACCGTTATAACGAAGGTCTAGTACTAAATCGTCAACAGACTCAGACTCAAGCTCGCTGACAGCATCAATCAATTCCGCTTCGGCTGTCGCAATATGATCATTGAATAACATATATCCGACTTTGCGGCCCGAATTTGTGTCCACCGTTTTAACATATTGAACAGGATCTGATTGCACTGGTGATGCGACCAAAGTGACAGTCTCAATCGTTGAAGAACCCAAAGGTCTTATTTCAAATACATGGGACTCACCATCGTTTTCCGGCCACATACCGTAATTTAAGGTATCGACATCATTACCGTAAGCCAGGTCAACGCCATCCACACTGATAACTTCTGCACCGCGGGTGATAATATCCGGCAGATTACCACCGTTTTCCTCATCCAGATATGCGACTACCGCTTTACGTGGCGGCTCATCGGAAAGTAAAGCCCACTGAATACCATAGCCAACATAAACCCCAGATTCGGTTTGTGAATACCACTCATTTGATGGAACCGTATAATGGAAGCGATCCTTTTCCTGACCCGAGGGGGTTAAGGCGAAAGTTTTCAGCTCATCGAAATAAGCCAAGGAATCATCGAAGCTCGCTGGATCCTGGTCTTCAATCTCGTCGTACCATAGGTAGAGCTCATTACTCATTGAGCGCAACCAGTTATTTTCATCCTCGCGGGTGCCCGCTACATCAGCATAAGCTGAACCCGTTGCTGGGTCTGTGCCACTGCGGGGAGCAACACACCGGCTCGCATAAGTTGAGACAGGCAGGAAGTTACCCTTTTCCCAAGTGCCGCCAACGGCGGTTGGCGTCTCAGAACCATCTCCACTATCAGAGTCAGAGCCACCTCCGCCTCCCCCGCAGGCTGCCAAGCCTAAAGCTCCCAGAGTAACAACCCCTGCTAAAGCTAGCTTACGTAGACGGATTTCCATCCCCAAACTCCTATTAACCTTTTTATTAGTAAAGATATGTAAAGCGGTGGAGCCTACCACTATTTGAAAAAGGGTTCGATAACCAAGTTTTTCATCAAAAGAAATTGCTAAACCAAAATACAGAAAGGCCTGAAGAGGCACATCACAATTTGTACCCCACCAGGCCCTTCAGTACAAAATAGGTTAATTACTATTATTAACCCGAGTCAGCAACTAATTGCCGACTTTACCCAAAACCCCCTGCAAACTATCTTTTGCATCACCGAACAGCATACGTGAGTTTTCTTTGTAAAACAGCGGGTTAGCAACTCCCGCATACCCGGAAGCCATAGAGCGTTTGAGGATAACAACCTTACCGGCCTTCCAAACTTCCAACACCGGCATACCGGCGATAGGCGAGCCCGGTTTTTCCACTGCATCCGGGTTTACCGTGTCGTTCGCACCGATCACCAAAACCAAATCTGTAGCGGGAAAGTCTGGATTAATCTCATCCATTTCCAGAACGATATCGTAAGGCACGTTAGCCTCAGCCAAGAGCACATTCATATGTCCGGGAAGACGTCCAGCTACCGGGTGAATACCAAAGCGCACTGTTTTGCCTGCTTTTCTCAAACGATCAGTCAAGTCACTAACCGCCTGCTGGGCATGGGCTACCGCCATTCCGAATCCGGGAACAATAATGATACTGTCCGCCGCATCCAGTTCATCCGCAAGCTCCTGTTGATCAATGGCAATTACTTCACCATCGACTTCCTCATCGGACACTTCACCACCATCAGAGCCAAATCCACCGAGAATAACGCTGATAAAAGAGCGGTTCATTCCCCGGCACATGATGTAACTCAGGATGGCACCGGAAGAACCCACCAGGGCGCCCACTACAATTAACAGATCATTGCCCAGCATAAATCCGGTAGCGGCAGCGGCCCAACCGGAGTAGCTGTTCAGCATGGATATAACCACCGGCATATCAGCGCCGCCAATAGCCGCCACAAGGTGAATACCTAACAGCAATGCAATTGAGGTCATTAACAGCAAGTTAATAACCGTACCCGCATGCACATCTGCCGGTACAAACAACACACCCAGAACAATACAGGCCAAAATGGCAATCAAGTTAAGCCAGTGCCGGGCCGGTAGCATTAATGGTTTCCCGGAAACCAATCCCTGCAACTTACAAAAAGCAACCAAAGAACCGGTCAGGGTAATTGCCCCAATAAATACACCCAGGTATATCTCAGTGCTGTGGACAACATGAGCAGCCCCGTGTAACTCCACAACCGGATCGAGGAAACCGCCCCAACCAATTAATACCGCAGCCAAGCCGACGAAGCTGTGTAGCAAAGCCACCATTTGTGGCATTTGAGTCATAGCCACACGCTTGGCCAGTGCCAAACCAATCACCGCGCCGACGATCATGGCGATGGCGACCATCCAGTAAGCCCCGGCGGCCACTCCAGCAATAGTGGCGATAATGGCAACTGCCATTCCCACCATGCCGTAAATATTTCCCCTGCGCGCAGTTTCGTGACTGGATAAACCTCCCAGACTCAAGATAAACATCACTGCCGAGAAGAGATAAGCCATTGCAATCATACCGTTCATCACTCTCTCCTCCCCTTACCGGCGAAACATTTTCAACATACGGTAGGTCACAAAGAAACCACCGAATATATTAATACTGGCCACCAACACACCGATGAAAGCAAGCAGGCTCACCAAACCCGAATTGGCAATCCCAAGCTGCACTAACGCACCAACAACCACTATGCCGGAAATTGCATTAGTAACACTCATTAGCGGAGTGTGTAGCGCATGAGTAACATTCCAAATCACTTGCCAGCCAACAAATATTGCCAGGACAAATACGGTAAAGTGCGAGACGAAATCAGGAGGTGCCACGCGCCCCAACCACAGCAATAAGATTGCCGCGATCGCCCAAAATGCAAAAATAGATACGGGAGATTTTCGTTTCTCAGCTTTCTCCTCAACAATTTTCACTTCCTCAGTAGCTTTCACCGATGGCTTGGGCTGAGCAGAAATTTTTGGTGCGGGTGGAGGCCAGGTAATCTCACCGGATTTAACCACTGTGGCACCACGAATCACTTCATCTTCAAAATTGAGATTAATCTCACCATCTTTCTCTGGAGTTAGCTCCCCAAGCAGGTGAGCGAGATTGGTTGAATACAGGCGCGAGGATTGTGCCGCTGCTCGACTGGGCAGATTGGTATAACCAAGAATAGTGACGCCGTTCTGCTCCACTTTTTCATGAGCCACCGTATAGTCACAGTTACCGCCCATTTCTGCTGCTAAATCCACGACGACAGAACCTTTAGGCATACTGTCGACCATATCTGCAAGCCATAATTTCGGAGCGGGTTTCCCCGGAATTAAGGCAGTGGTAATCACAATATCCACTTCTTTGGCCTGCTCGCGGAACAGTGCCATTTCAGCATCAATAAATTCCTTCGACATCACCTTGGCGTAACCACCGGAGCCCGAGCCTTCCTCCTCAATTTCTACGGTGAGGAATTCAGCCCCCATGGACTCCACTTGCTCACGTACTTCAGCGCGGGTATCGAAGGCCCGCACTATAGCTCCCATGCTTTTTGCCGTACCTATTGCAGAGAGCCCCGCTACACCAGCACCAATAACAAGTACTTTTGCCGGGGGAATTTTTCCTGCTGCCGTGATCTGCCCTGTAAAGAAGCGACCGAAATTGTGGGCAGCCTCCACAACCGCACGATAGCCGGCAATATTTGCCATGGAGCTGAGCGCATCCATTTTTTGCGCGCGGGAAATTCTTGGAATCGACTCGACCGCTAGCGCATTGATATCGCGCTCGGCAAGTTTCTGTAGGAACTCGGCATTTTGTGCCGGCTTCAGAAAGGCGATCAGCGTAGCCCCTTTGGGAATCAGGGCCAACTCTCGATCAGTTGGTGCTTGTACTTTTAATACTATGCCCGCATCAGCCAGGCACTGTTGCATATCCTCTCGGATTTCTGCACCGGCTTCAGCATAAGCTTCATCAGTAAAACTGGCCCTGTTACCAGCCCCCTTCTCCACCGCTACGGAAAAACCCAAATCGCGTAATCGTCTTACGCTATCGGGAGTCGCTGCAACACGTGCTTCTCCCTCTGCGGTCTCTCTAGGTATGGCTATAATCACCGCCGTGCCCCTCTTAGTTGGTTTTATGAACTTACAGCTACATCTACCTCAAAAAGTATTGGATTGCCCAATTTATAAACAGATCGAGTGTAAACGTCGTCACATAGGATGAAAAGGGGGATAACCTGATAGCCGTAATTGGTGAAATTAATAAGACTATATATCCTGAATTGGCTATATAGACCTGAGAGAAATAAGCAAAAATTAGTCTCGCTCGAAACCTTTTCCCTGAAGTTAGATTGCTATTTTTTTATCCAAAATATAAGGAGTTTCACTTTTTAAATGGCCTTACCGTTCAATTCACTATGAATTTTCAATCCAAAAAAATCCCCACAGTGGAGCAAGCACCTACAAACAAACAAAAAACAACAAAAATTTAGGGGTAACTGACTATTTTTAACAGCTACAAATAGATCACCAAACACACCATGTTAGTTAAATATTATCGACAAAGACAACAATCACATTACATTTATAATAAAAAATAACGCGCCATGTGACAGTCTGTTCACACAAACCACAAATGTGCAGATAATTTTGCCTCCATAGTACCAAGTCACACTTTTCTGCCTGAAAAATATGTACTAGCCCCCTACTTGTGCAAAAAAAACAATATCCGCAGAATGTCGCACCAGGAAAAAGCAGTAACACCAGATTTATCTCATGGAATTAGAGACACACATCCACTCCCCCACCCCTGCGTATTTGGCACAACTATTGATTAAAAGTTGGTAAAGCCCAATAAAAAATATTAGATGAGTGCCGCAGTAAATTGTGACTAATCCAAGCCCTGGAATCATGCTGGTTGATGACAATCCCGAGCGAGCCCACTTGGTTTGTGAGCGATTACGTGCTGCTGGATACAGTATTCTCGCCCAGATCAACAGTGCCGAGGGGCTCCTCTTCCAGGTGGAAAAATACCGTCCAGATATTGTGCTGATAGACATCGAATCCCCAGACAGGGATATCCTGGAAAGCCTTGCCATAGTCAATCGTGAGGCGCCAACCCCAGTGGCTATGTTTTCAGGTAGCGGAAACGCAGACTTTATTAGTCGCGCGGTCGACTCCGGGGTAAGCGCTTATATGGCCGAGGGAATGACTCCTGAGCGCGTGGCACCGGCGATAGAAATCGCTATGGCACAATTTAAACATTTCCAGCAATTGCGCCAGTCTCTCGAGCGCACCCAGCAGCAACTCACAGAGCGAAAAGCAATCGAGCGGGCCAAAGGGCTATTAATGGCCAAGAAGAACCTCAGTGAAGAGGATGCCCATAAGACCTTGCGCAATCTCGCGATGAACAGCAACTCGACCATCCATACAGTTGCCGAGCAAGTAATCCAATATTTTCAGAAAGAGCATTAGAGTACCGATGTCAGCCCTTCTGTGCCCGGAAAAAAAGACCATCAAACTTCTTTACCTGCGCCTGACCGACAGCGCACCGCTGATTGTCGCCAATGAACTAGGCTACTTCCAAGAATATGGATTAAAGGTACAGCTGCAAAAAGAAACAAGCTGGGCCACCCTGCGAGACAAGTTAATTGCGCGCAAAGCAGATGCTGCAGCAATGCTCGCTCCTATGCCCCTGACACTGGAACAAGCGTTACCCAATTGCCACGAACGCTTGTTAAGTGGATTAATTCTCAGCTGCAATGGTAATGCTATTACCCTTTCCGCAGAATTATTCGAACGCCTGCAAAATTACTGTGAAGGTGACTCACAAAGCGATATCGCCTTGGCGCTAAAGCGCTACCTGCACGACAATAAATACCCTCCTACTGTCAGGCTCGCCACGGTTTATCCATTCTCCAGTCATAGCTTGCAATTAAGATACTGGTTGCGCTCCGTCGATATCGACCCGGACCGGGATATAAAACTGGTGGTATTACCGCCTGAACAAATGCTGGAAAACCTCCACAGTGGCGTTATCGATGGCTATTGTGTAGGCGAACCCTGGAACTCCCTGGCCGCCCACAAAGGGTCCGGCGTAGTCATTGCAGCCTGTAATACACTGCTGCCAGCTATGCCGGAAAAAGTGCTGACAGTCACTGAAAGCTGGCACCAAGCCAACCCTGCGACCCACCTAGCCCTAAGGGCCGCTCTTCTCAAAGCCTGTACCTGGCTTGCCGCACGCGCAAACAGAGCCGAAGCTGCCAAGCTCTTATCCCTGGGGCAATACCTCAACTTGCCTGAGGAGCTGATTCAGCGCTCCCTCAATGACCAGATTCTCTACCACCGGGACCGGGAGATTCTCGCCAATCCCGGCTGGCACCTCTTTGCCCATATTGATAACGACTGCGGGCGCCCAACTCAGGAAAAAGCACGGCAACTGCTGGAGATGTATTCAGATCTGGGGAGCTCGACACTTCGTGCAGCAGAAGCCTATCGTCCAGACCTCTACCGGCAAACGGTGGATTTCCTGCTCGCAAAAAAATAGTGGCACATTAATTGAATGGAAATAATTCGATGATGCAATTGCCTTCCCTCAGGCGCATCAGCGCGGTGAAGCGGTTGTTCGCCGAATATAACGGGCAACGAAGTCCATCGTCTGCAGTCAAGCGGCTGCAGCTGTGGGCTTTTTTTGTGCCTGCGGAATTAGCAAACAAAGGAAATGCGCATGTCCAGTGACTCACTTAATCTATTCTCGTTCCGCGGGAAGATAAAAGTGCTCCACCTAACTTGGGTGGCCTTCTTTATCACTTTCTTTGCCTGGTTTAACCACGCACCATTGCTAATGGCAATTGCGAAAAGCCTTTCATTAACTCCGGACCAGGTCAAAACCCTACTTATTTTAAACGTGGCCCTGACAATACCCGCACGCATTGTAATCGGGATGCTCACTGATAAATATGGCCCCAGACTCACCTATTCGCTATTACTGGCAATCGGCAGTGTGCCTTGCTTTATTTTTGCCCTGGCAGACAATTTTGTGCAGGCAGCCATTGGCCGATTCCTTTTGGGCTTTATTGGTGCAGGTTTTGTTGTAGGTATCCGCATGGTATCCGAATGGTTCCCGGCTCGACAGCTGGGTACCGCAGAGGGTATTTACGGGGGATGGGGAAATTTTGGCTCAGCCGCAGCGGCCATGTCCCTACCCACCATCGCCCTGTTTTTTGGCGGTGACGACGGCTGGCGCTATGCCATTGGCCTCACTGGCGCAATCGCACTGGTTTACAGCGTAGTTTATTACTTCTCTGTGACTGATACGCCCAAGGGGTCAACCTATTTCAAGCCCAAAAAAATTGGTGCTATGGAAGTCACCAGTCCCGGGGATTTTTTCCTGCTTCTGGTGATGAAAGTGCCCATGTATGCGGCACTGGCTCTGCTAACCTGGAAATTATCCAGCGGCGTTGCATTAATATCCAACCTTACCGCCAACCTGATCTATGCAGGCCTGGTATTACTGTATCTTCTGGACGCGTATAAAACCTACAGTATTAACCGTGAAGTACTCAGCAACCCACCAGCACCGGTACACCGCTATAAGTTTAAGCAAGTAGCAGTTTTGAATCTGCTCTACTTCGCGACTTTCGGTTCCGAATTGGCTGTGGTTTCCATGCTGCCCCTGTTCTTCTCCGAGACCTTTACACTGGACCCGGTAAAAGCTGGCTTGCTGGCCTCCGCCTATGCCTTTATGAACCTCATGTCACGCCCTGCCGGCGGATTGATTAGTGACCGCTGGGGGCGCAAACCTACCCTGCTGATCCTCACCGCTGGCCTGGCTCTGGGTTACTTCACTATGAGCATGATCGATGCCGAGTGGCCCCTGTACCTGGCGGTCGCCGCTGCCATGGCCTGTTCCTTCTTTGTGCAAGCTGGCGAGGGCGCTGTATTCGCAGTGGTGCCCTTGATCAAACGCCGCCTAACCGGGCAGATTGCCGGCATGACTGGCGCCTACGGCAATGTCGGAGCCGTTTTCTATCTCACCGTTCTCAGCATGGTGTCTTACCAGGCCTTTTTCCTGGTAATCTGCGCTACCGCATTGCTCGGCTTTGCCGCCCTGCTTCTACTGGAAGAACCGGAGGGACAAATGGCAGAAGTACACCCCGATGGCAGCGTATCCATGATCGATGTTGCCTAATAACGATCTACCCACTGCAGCGAGCACAGAAGAATCCGGGCTCGCTGCCAGTGACAGTTCGCAGGGCGATAAAGAAGATGCCCTGCAACTGTTCACTGCCTCCTGCGCCGGACTTCGCCAACACAATGACGACGCCTGCGCAGTGAGGCTTCCCGAAGGCGCTGAATTACAGCGCCACGGCAGCCTTGCCGCAGTAGCCGACGGTGTTGCCAATGCAGAAGCCGGCGGTGAAGCAGCCCGCGCTGCCATCAATGGATTCTTTTCCGATTATTACAGCACCCCGCAAACCTGGTCGACAAAGCACGCTGTTGCGCGGGTTTTGCACTCGCTCAATAGCTGGCTGTTTCGACAGAGTGGCGGCAGTGCCGAAATTAAACGAGGTTGGTTGACCACTTTTTCTGCCGTTATTTTCAAAGGCACCAGCGCACACCTGGTTCACATCGGCGACTCCCGGATCTACCGACTACGCAACAGAAAATTAGAGTGCTTGAGTAGCGATCACAGCCACAGCCTCGGACCTGGACGCACCTTTTTGAGCCGCGCCCTGGGAATGGATGCCCATATTGAAGTGGACTACCGCTGTGAGGAACTGCAACCCGGGGATATTTTCCTGGTGAGTAGCGATGGTATTCACGATTTTCTGCCTGAAACAGAGTTAATTGAGCTATTGCTTAATTTTTCCAGCTCAACCCCTCAAGGGCTTATTGATGCTGCTCTGAAAGCGGGCTCCACCGATAACCTGACTGCTGTCACTTGCCGGATAAATTATGTAGGACTGCCCCAGTGCGATGAATTGGCTATGCGCAATCGCGAACTCCCGTTCGCACCTGACCTGCGCCCAGGCCAAAAGCTCGACAACTTCCTTGTTTTACAGGAATTACATGCCAGCAGCCGCAGCCATCTCTATCTGGTCCGAGACCTCAATACCGAAGTATTGCGGGTGATAAAAACCCCCTCAGTTAATTTCTGTGATGACCCCCACTACATCGAGCGATTTATTGCTGAGGAGTGGACCGGGCGACGAATCTCCCACCCAGGAATTATTAAAGTTTTTGCTCCCACTTCTGAAAGGCACTGTCTCTATCATATTCTCGAATATATCGAAGGACAGACTTTGCGTCAGTGGATGCAATTAAATCCACAACCTCAAATTCCCCAAGTGCGGGAGCTAATGGCACAACTGGTTAGTGCGTTGCGAAGTTTACAGCGGTTGGAGATCGTTCACGGCGATCTCAAGCCAGAGAATATTATGATGCGCAACGACGGGCGCCTGGTAATCATTGATCTCGGTGGTGCCGATGGCCCAGGGCTCAGAGAGCAATTACATCTATCTGGTGAAACAGCACCCGGCAGTAAGAATTATGCAGCTCCGGAATTCTTTTTTGGGGATAGCGCCAGCCATCGATCAGACATCTTTTCCCTGGGAATCATTGCTTATGAATTGCTCACGGGCAAATATCCCTATCCCGAGCGCTTTGGTAGCTACCACTACCGTTTAAAGAGCTATAACCAAATGCGCTTTACTCGCGCATCCGCACACCGCAAAGATATTCCCTACTGGATTGATAGCGCTCTACAAAAGGCTTGTGCTCCTGATCCTAAAAAGCGCTACAACGCATTGTCAGAATTTATCCAGGATCTGCAATCTCCCAGCCCAGATTTTAAAGCCCCCCAAAGCCGTCCCCTGCTAGAAAGAAATCCGGTTCTTGTCTGGCAGCTACTAACTTTAATTCTACTGCTCTCTCATCTGCTCTACTTTTTTTGGCGCTAATACATAAGATTTGAATAAGCACATTTACAGCGCAGGAAATTAATTAAATGCACCACTTTGTCGCAAAAATTGTGGACAATCAGGCCAAAACCCCTTTATTACTAAAAATAAAATTGGCATAGAGATTGAATGTATTTAATTACCAACAAATTATTCCCCCATTACGAGGCAACGGCGCCTGTACTCTTCGGCAGAAGAGGAGACGCCCTTGCCATTTCAGACGGGCCCTCTTCCTGCCGAATAAAACGAATTGAGACGGCAGGATTGTAAATGAAGGCAAATGTTAAACCTCAAAAGCTGATTGTGATTGGCAACGGTATGGTCGGGCACCATTTCCTGGAACAGCTCGCCAACCATCAATACGCCAACCAGTTTGATATCACCATATTCTGTGCAGAGCCCCGTCCCGCTTATGACCGGGTCCACCTTTCCGAATACTTTGCCGGACGCACAGCTGAAGACCTGTCCATGGGAAACTTGGAGCAGTATCAGCAGTGGGGTTTTAATATCCTGCTCAATGACAAGGTGGTGCAAATTGATCGGGACAATAAAACAATTACTGCGGCAAGTGGAGCCAGCCACTCTTACGACCAATTAATACTTGCCACCGGCTCCTATCCCTTTGTTCCGCCAATACCCGGGCATCAACACCCGCGCTGCTTTGTATATCGAACCCTGGAAGATCTCGATTCCATTCGTTCGATTGCCGCCAGTGCAAAAAGTGGTGTAGTTGTCGGCGGTGGCCTACTGGGCCTGGAAGCTGCCAATGCCCTGAAAGCCCTGGGACTTGAAGCCCACGTTGTCGAGTTCGCCCCAGGCCTTATGGCCACTCAGTTGGATGAAGGTGGTTCAGCCCTATTAAGAACAAAAATTGAAGCGCTCGGGGTTCAGGTACACACCAGTACCGCCACGGAATTGATTGAAGAAGTAGACGGCCGCCTGCGTATGCAGTTCAAGGGAGATAAAGAACTGCTTACCGATATGATTGTTTTCTCCGCAGGCATTCGCCCTCAGGATGAACTGGCAAAATCCAGCGGGCTGGAAGTTGGCGAACGCGGCGGGATCGTAATTGACAGCAGCTGCCGTACTTCAGACCCGAATATTTTCGCTATCGGCGAATGCGCGCTTTACGATCAGAAAATTTTTGGCCTGGTCGCTCCCGGTTACAGCATGGCGCGTACTGCTGTCGCTCAACTGACCGGTGGAGAGGAAAGTTTTAACGGTGCTGACATGAGCACCAAACTGAAACTCCTGGGCGTACAGGTCGGCTCTATTGGCGATGCCCATGGTCGCACCGACGGCTCTGCCGCTATTACTTTTGTAGACGAGCAGAGCGGCGTTTACAAACGTATGATCACCGATAGCGAGGGCAAAAAGCTGCTGGGCGCGGTGATGGTAGGAGATACGGATGACTACGATACCCTGCTGCAATATCACCTCAATGATATTGAACTGCCCGAACATCCGGAGCAATTAATTTTACCGGCAACAGATGGCGCCGCTCCCGGACTGGGTGCTGCTGCACTTCCCGCTTCGGCTACCGTATGTTCCTGCCACAATGTAAGTAAAGGCCAGATTATCGATGCCGTTGCCGGTGGCTGCCACTCACTGGCTGATGTTAAGGATGCAACAAAAGCATCTACAGGTTGCGGTGGTTGTGCTGGGCTACTGAAAAATATTGTCGATGAAGAGCTAGCGGCGCTCGGCATGGAAGTGAACAATCACTTATGCGTGCACTTTCCCTTCTCCCGCCAGGAGTTATTTCATATTATCCAGGTGGAAGAAATAAAAACCTTTAGTGAATTATTAAGCAAACACGGTTCAGGGCGCGGCTGTGAAATTTGTAAACCTGCAGCCGCATCCATATTTGCCTCCCTGTGGAATGAACATATTCTGGAGCAGACTCACGTCGGCTTACAGGACACCAACGATACTTTTATGGCGAATATGCAGAAAAACGGCAGCTATTCCGTAGTTCCACGTATTCCCGGCGGCGAGATCACACCGGAAAAATTAATAGTGATCGGTGAAGTGGCCAAACGCTACAACCTCTATACCAAAATTACCGGTGGCCAGCGTATCGACTTGTTTGGCGCGCGCTTGGAGCAGCTACCGGAAATTTGGCGAGAACTGATTGATGCCGGATTTGAAACCGGCCATGCCTACGGCAAATCCCTGCGCACGGTTAAGTCTTGTGTTGGTAGCACCTGGTGTCGCTTTGGGGTTCAGGACAGCGTTTCAATGGCCCTTCAAGTAGAAAACCGCTACAAGGGATTGCGCTCTCCACACAAAATAAAAATGGCTGTTTCCGGCTGTACCCGTGAATGCGCTGAGGCTCAAAGCAAAGATGTCGGGGTTATCGCCACTGAAAAAGGTTGGAACCTATTTGTTTGTGGCAACGGTGGCATGCGCCCCCGCCATGCAGATTTGTTCGCCACCGACCTGGATGACGAAACCCTTATCCGCTATATCGACCGTTTCCTGATGTTCTATGTGCGCACCGCCGATAAATTACAGCGCACATCTGTGTGGCTGGAAAATCTTGACGGCGGCCTGGATTACCTGCGCGAAGTCATTATCGATGACAAGCTGGGGATTTGTGCTGAGCTGGAAGCCCAGATGGCCCGAGTAGTAGACACCTACCAATGCGAATGGAAAACAGCCATTAACGATCCGGAAAAACTCAAGCGCTTCCGTCAATTCGTTAATAGCAACGAAACTGACGAAAAGATTGTTTTCGTTAAAGAGCGCGGGCAACCGCGTCCGGCGACCACTGACGAGCTAGTGGAAACAGCCGAATCCGCCTAAAGCTTCACCCGGCGGCGCAAGCCGCCAGTTATACCTTTATTAATAAATTGCTTTTGAATCCTTTCCATCCATTGTGAGGAAATTATTATGAGCCTGGCTGCCCTGCAAGAAACTCCCTCAAATTCAGTTGCCATAACCCACCCCCAATGGTCTCCAATCTGTCAGCGATCAGATTTGGTCACCAACTCTGGGGTATGTGCGCTTTGGGGCGATACCTCCGTATACCCAACGAAGGCTTTGAATACAGTGACTAAAACTGTCTATCAAAGAAGCATCGCCCTGTTTTTTTTACCCGACCAGGAACAACAGCTTTATGCCGTTGACAACTGGGACCCAATCGCACAAGCTGGTGTGATTGCAAGAGGAATTATAGCGGAATTGGAAGGGGAATTAACCATTGCTTCCCCAATGTATAAAAACCATTTCCGCCTTAGCGATGGAGTCTGCATGGAAGACAGCGATATCAAGCTTGCCACCTACCCGCTGGCATTTAGTGGGGACACGGTTTACATCGGCAACAATAAGCTACAGTAATGGCAGTACAGGAATTTCTGAGCGCGCACCGCTCCTGCACTACCTGCCCCTATTGTGGTGTCGGTTGTGGGGTTTCGGTTAACAGGGAAGAGCGCGCAAATACTACAGCGATAACTGTTAGTGGCGACTCCCAGCACCCTTCAAATTTCGGCAAATTGTGCGTTAAAGGTTCTGCGCTCGGCGAAACGCTGGGCGAACACGGCCGTCTCCTGCACCCTCGCCTGCACGGAAAAGATTGTGACTGGGATACTGCGCTCTCTTATATGGCCGATGCCTTTAAGCAGACAATTCGCGACCATGGCCCTGACTCTGTAGCTTTTTATCTGTCCGGTCAGCTTCTCACCGAAGACTACTATGTGGCCAACAAGTTAATGAAGGGATTTATTGGCTCTGCCAATATTGATACCAATTCCCGACTTTGTATGGCCTCTGCGGTGGTGGGATATAAACGCGCATTTGGTGCCGATGCGGTACCCTGTTCCTATGAGGATCTGGAACAGGCTGAACTTATCGTGCTTATCGGTTCCAATGCAGCCTGGACACATCCGATCTTATTCCAGCGAATGCAGGCAGGTGCTGCAAAGCTTGTCGTTATCGACCCCCGTGGCAGCGCTACCAGTGAAATGGCAGATCTGCACCTGGCAATTAAACCCGGCACTGATGCGGCACTATTCAATGGACTACTGCGTTTTCTCAGCCGGCACTATTATCTAGATACCGGCTACATAAAAAATCATACACAGGGATTTGCCGATACCTTAGCTGCGGCTCAAGACTGGTCACCAGAATTAACTGCGGCCACCTGTGGCATATCTATCGAAAAACTATTGGAATTTTTTCAGGCATTTGCAGCAACAGAAAAGACCATTAGTTTTTATTCCATGGGAATCAATCAGTCCAGCAGCGGCACTGATAAAAACAACGCAATCATAAACTGCCATTTAGCCACCGGACGCGTGGGCAAAATTGGTGCAGGACCATTTTCTATTACCGGCCAACCCAACGCGATGGGTGGACGCGAGGTGGGCGGACTTGCCAATACCCTCGCCGCGCATATGGAGTTTAACGAGCAGGATATTGACCGGGTATCACGATTCTGGAATTCCGATCAAATTGCTACCAAGCCGGGAATGAAGGCTGTGGATATGTTCCGCGCGGTAGAAAGCGGAAAAATTAAAGCCATTTGGATTATGGCTACCAACCCCGCCGTCAGTATGCCCGAAGCCGATAGAGTCAAAGCTGCGCTACAGAAATGTCCGCTGGTTATTGTCTCCGACTGCATTACCAATACTGATACCGCTCGCTGTGCCGATTTGCTACTTCCCGCAACGGGCTGGGGAGAAAAAAACGGCACTGTCACCAATGCAGAACGACGTATCTCTCGGCAGCGTGGATTTTTATCCCCAGCGGGAGAAGCTCGCCATGACTGGCAAGCCCTGTGCGGACTGGCCCAGCATCTGGGCTATGGGGATCAGTTTAATTATTCACACCCCGCCGATATTTTTCGTGAGCACGCCCAGCTTTCCGGCTTCGAAAACCACGGCTCCAGGGCTTTTGATATCTCCGCACTCGCCAATATCAATCGCAGTGAATACGATGCATTGGCCCCGGTACAGTGGCCGGTCAATCAGGAGCACCCGGCTGGGTGCAAACGCTTATTCACCAGTGGACAGTTTTTTACCCCGGACAAGCGTGCGTGCTTTATCCCCATAGCGCCGCAGCCTCCGGAACAGCAGATCAGTGGCGAGTATCCCATATGGCTCAATACCGGCCGTATGCGCGACCAGTGGCATACCATGACCCGAACCGGGCGGGTAAGAAAATTACTCGATCACAGCGAACTGCCGGAAATACAAATAAACCCCAAGGATGCCGCTCGCTTCCAGGTTAACGATGGCGAATTAGTTCAGTTAAACAGCGCCTCATCTAAAATGGTCGGCCGCGCCGCTCTCAACGGAGGGCAAAAAAGAGGGGAGATCTTTGCCCCCATTCACTGGAGTGAAACCTTCTCACAGGATTCCAAGCCCAGTGCCCTGGCGGACTCCAGTATTGATCCCTACTCCGGCCAACCTGAATTCAAACAGGTTCCCGTTAATGTCAGTCCCCTAGCAGCTGAATACTTTGCCACAATGATCTGTGCCGAAGAGACTGCCGATAGAGTATGGGATTGGTTACAGCAGGCCAACGACAGCAGTATCCTGCACTGGTATCGAGTCCCCTTGGAAAATGGCTTTCGCTATGAAATTGCCGCGAACCAACTTATCCACGGGCGGGAACTGGCATCCAAGATAATGGACGAGCAGCCCCAATTGTTCTGGCAGGAATTGGTTACCCCTAAAAGTCAGCGCTGGATCGCCTACGATAATAGCTTAAAATTTCTGATTTTCTCTGGTAGAGACTGGCACCAATTACCCAGCCGACAGCACCTGGAAAATTACCTGGCCACTCCCCTGCCGGAATCACCGGGGCAACTGCTTCATCCCATAAAGCCCGGTGTGAAGATGATTTGTACCTGCCTCCAGATTTCCCGGCCACAGATAGAGGAGGCCATCGTCCAAGGCATTAACACCGTCGAAGCACTGGGAGAAACCCTTGGCTGCGGTACCAGCTGCGGTTCCTGCAAACCAGAAATCGCCAGTATTATTCGCACAGTTAATGTCTCTGAAGACACATCCATGGAGTCAACACCGGCAAAGCAAGATCCTGCCGAAATAAGCAGAAACCCCCAAATAAATATGGTTCAGGAATTTATTCCGCAGTAAGGTTTTAAATTCTCCCATGAATAAAAGAACCTCTGCCCGTAAGCGACCAACCTTGACGGCAGAGGCCTCTACCGAGCTATTGAGAACCTTCCGGGACAATCAATCAACCGCTTCTGCAGCTAGCTTTTGCGTTAAATCGCGAGGATGGCAGGCAGCAAGCTGGGTATCACTATCGGCCAAATAATCAATCAGTTTCTGTATAGGACCTTCGGAGACTCCGTTTGAAGGTCTAACTGCATAGGCGGGTAAATTCGGAAGCTGCCAGTCTGGCAATAACTCTTGTACATCATCCTGTGCGCTTATTAAAAATCGAGGTGGCGCCGATAGTCCCAGGCCGCAGCTCGTCAGTCGATAAGCCGCTTCAACGCTGTCGACAGTCGCTACCGGGGTGTAGCTAACTTCATATTCGCCCTGCTGCCGATGTAGAAATTGCCGGTGATTGGGCCGCATTGTCAGCCCAATCCAGGGCCAGACTGCAAGGTCGCGAGGATGACCCGGAAAACCATAGCGATCCAGCATATCGCCACTGGCAATTAACACCCGCTCTAGTTCAAATATCTTACGCGCTTTCAAATTGCTGTCAGGCATATTACCCAGGCGAATTGCCAAGTCAAAACCACCGCCAATTACATCCTCGTGCTGGTCGCTGCATTGAAGTTGTAAATGAATACCCAGATCCCGCCGGACAAAGTCCACTATTTTGCTCAGCAAGCGGCTGTGGATCAAAACGGCGGGGATTGCAATTTTAAGCCGACTGATACTGCGTTCCTCTCGCGCTTTGTATTCTCCGAGACCATCGGCGTACAAATCCAATATATTCTGTGCCGTTTTATAAATCTTTTCCCCATCTTCGGTCAGGGACAACTTGCGGGTATTGCGATACAAGAGCGCAACCCCAAGACTTTCCTCCAACCTCGCCACATAGGAACTAACGCTGGCGACAGAAATATCCAGTTCCGAAGAAGCGCCTCTAAAAGAGCCGCTTTCCACAACCTTGGCAAACACCAGTAAATAGCGAATATCCTTTAGCACAATAGCAACTCCCTATGAATTCTCTAAAGGTACTTCTGGGTCAACAGGAAAGAATACACCGCTCTTGCGAAGATCTGTGAATATATTGCTGTTAGCACGTAATCGGCACCCAGTCTCATGCAGCACACTCTTCCATACTTACTACTGGGGTGGAAGGAAAGAATACACTGCACTCGAGACACGCAGTGAATACATCCCTGTAAGCTCCTAATCGGCATCCATGCCTCATAGGGTCCCAAGTGCAGTGTATTCTTTCCTTCTCCCTTTTTAGTAAGTAAATTTTTATAAACAATATATTTCAGTTTTAAGTATCTAATCATTTTCCTACCAGGACATTAAAGTCTCCAAACAATTGATAACTGCTAGGAGCAGCGAATGTCACTACTTCTTGCTATGTTTGGGTTTTCCCTGGCTATGTCCATTACACCGGGGCCGGTGAATATGGTTATCATTTCCTCTGGGGTGAATTATGGATTTATCCGCACCTTGCCCTTTGTATCAGGAGCCACAATAGGCTTTACACTGTTACTTGCAGCTATAGGCCTTGGGCTCTATCAGGCAATAGAAATTTATCCCCAGTTACTACGATATGTTGCGATACCAGGATCAATTTATGTGGCCTATATCGGCTACCAAACAGCGGCTGCACCTACTAATCATGCGGATATTGAGCAGTTACAGAAACCACGCTTTTACCAGGGGTTTTTATTGCAATGGCTCAATCCGAAGGCCTGGATCGCCAGCCTTTCTGGAGTGGCTATTTTCTCCAGCAGCGATAACCACAGCAATTTACTCTCATTCACCCTGATTTACTTTCTGGTTTGCTACATCTCATTAAGTATTTGGGCTATTGCCGGGGATCGAGCTAGCTTACTATTAGGGAGTCAATACCGGCGCAAAGTATTTAACAGATCCATGGGGAGCCTTCTGATTATTTGCGCTACCTACCTTCTCTATAGCCAGGCTTTTACAGATTAACTTAAAATTTCTAACATTTAATTCACTCGACAACTACCTTAGGGTCCACCTAGTCTTAGTAAAAACTAAGCTTGGGCCGCCTATGATTAAGCTCCACCATATTGACCATATTGTATTGCGTGTCCAATCCCTAAAACCCATGCTCGACTTTTACCAAAATATTCTTGGATGCAGCATTGTGCGCCAACGGGACGATATTGGCCTCTACCAACTCCGCGCAGGCACTTGCATGATAGATTTAGTGCCAGTTGATAAACCTATCGGCCAGAGAGGGGGAGCAGCACCGGGAAAGGAAGGACGGAACCTGGATCATTTTTGCTTCCGGGTTGAACCCTTTAATCCAGAGAGTATCCAGGCCTTTTTAGCGCAGGAACAGGTAAAGTTTTCGCCAGCAGAAGAGCGCTTTGGCGCCGATGGAATTGGCCTGTCAATTTACATCTCAGATCCCGAGGACAATGTGATTGAGCTGAAAGGGCCACCCACTGGCAACAACTGAAGTTTGTGCCACGCTTGCGGAGTAGCCGGGCCCTTACCGGTTTCCCAACGACTCTTTCTCGATCAGCCAGGCGACTCACTATGGAAGCGGAAGTAATTGACTACACCGTAAACGGGGATACTTTTTGCGGATATCTCGCATGGGATGAAAATATCAGTGACAAACGGCCGGGGGTTTTACTGGTACACGAATGGTGGGGGCACAATGCCTTTGTTCGCGAGCAGGCGGAGAAGCTGGCCAACTGCGGCTACCTCGCTTTTGCAGTGGATATGTTTGGCGCAGGCAAACAGACCGATGATCCACAAGAGGCACAGCAGTTCAGGGATGAAGCCCTGAAGGACCCGGTCGCCCTTGAAGCGCGCTTCCGCACAGCATTATCACTGCTCCAGCAGCGGCCCCAAGCAGACCCGGATCAGGTCGCAGCACAGGGCTATTGTTTTGGCGGCGGAGTCGTACTCGCTATGGCTCGAGTCGGCGTGGACTTGCGCGGCGTAGTCAGTTACCACGGGGCACTGGCAAGAAGTACGCCCGCACAAAACAAACCTATTAATGCTGAAATACAGGTCTACACCGGCGGCGCCGATGTGATGGTTCCACCGGACCAGGTCGGCCAGTTTGTTACTGAAATGCAGGAATCCGAAGCCAAATTAACTCTGGTCAGTTACCCGGGGGTCCTACATGGATTCACCAACCCCTGTGCAACAGACCGGGGAGAAAAGTTCGGCCTGCCGCTGGCCTATAACCGTGAAGCCGCTGAAGACGCCTGGCGGGGAACACTGGCGTTTTACGAGAAGATTTTCTCCTGAAGTGAGCGCCGGAAAACCGCTATCAGCCTTTTAGCGCGATAAAAGTACGCCTTGGGAGTTGGTAGCAGTACTCGTGTATTGCTACCACTTTCCTACTCGGTCAAATCCAAATATCGAGCTCCCCCTCCCTGCTCCGCAGCTTCATCCCCGGGATTCCGTAAAGGGCATTTCTGCATAGACAAACAACCGCAGCCAATACATCCCTCAAGGTCATCGCGCAACTTGGTTAACTGCTGGATACGCTGATCCAACTCTTCACGCCAGTGAGAAGAGAGTGATGACCAATCCCCCGCATTGGGCGTGCGCTTATTGGGAAGCTCCCCGAAGGCCTCGCGTATTTCCGACAATGGAATCCCGGTACTCTGGGCCACCTTGATAATGGCCACTCGTCGCAACACATCCCGTGAGTAACGCCTTTGATTTCCGGAGGTCCGCCAACTGGCAATCAGGCCTTTGCTTTCATAGAAATGGAGGGCGCTGACTGCCACGCCGCTGCGCTCGGCCACCTCGCCAACAGTCAGCTCCCGCTTGATTTGTTTTGACTTTACCGCTCCTTTTTCGGCCGATTCTTCAGCTGCCATAAAAATGCCCACCAACCATTGACCTAAACATTAGTTGAGGTTTTACACTGCTGCGCAACCTAATGCAAGCGAGGGAGAAAAGTGATGGAAAAGCACCAAGCAAACGGCGTTGCGCAACCAGCCGGTCAAGCCACCCCAAACCTGTTCTTACTACTAGTGGCAGCTGCAAGCCTGAACCCCAAATTTGCTAATGAAATACGCGAGTCTGGAGATACCGCGAAGAGAAACCCTGGGACCTAGAAGCAGCGACTAATAATCATGAAGCACACGACCAGCGGGATACCGTCTCAGAGCCGTATCACATTACTGTGCCTGGCAGCACTCACTATCATGTCGGGGGCCACTGTAGCCCCGTCACTACCTGCACTGCAGCAGTATTTCTCAGGGACACCCAATAGTGATTTGTGGAGCCGACTGGTAGTGACCCTACCCGCTTTGAGCATCGCCCTCTGCGCTCCATTAGCAGGCTGGATAGCTGATCGCCATGGCCGCCTGCAATTATTGAAAGCAGCCCTGGTACTCTATGGACTATCCGGTCTACTAGCCCTATTTCAGGATAATCTCGCAGGTATCCTGACTAGCCGCCTACTATTGGGAGTTGCCGTGGCCGGAACAATGACCTCGGTAACAGCCCTGGTGGGGGATTATTTCAGCCGGGAGCAACGCCTAACTTATTTGAGCCAGCAGAGTACTTTTATCAGTATCGGTGGGGTCGTATTTCTAACCCTGGGCGGACTACTGGCCAGCTTACATTGGCGCGCCCCCTTCGCAATTTACTTGTTGGCCTTACTACTAGTTCCAGCAGTTAAAATTTTCCTTTGGGAGCCCGTGCGAATAAGGCCTTTCAAGCACAGAGACCCAAAAAAAGAAAAGCAGGCTAACCCGCTTGCATTTTATGCACTACTGGCGGCGGCAACTTTAAATAGCCTGGCTTTTACCCTGATTCCAACTCAGATCCCGTTTTACTTGCGCGAGATAGAAATCTCCTCACCCAGCCTTATTGCTATGGCTATCGCCTCCAGTAATATTATGGGAGCCATCGCCTCATTACTGATTTACCGGCGAGCCCGGAATCAACTGGGAGTGCTCGGCGTTTTTATCGCAAGCTTTACTATTATGGCCGCCAGCTTTGGGCTGCTCGCCGGTGCTCAAAACCTGACGGAAATAGTTGCTTTTATTGCCCTCTACAGACTTGGAATGGGTACCCTGATACCACATATCTTTTCTACGGCTCTCGAGTCTGCTCCGGAGTCAAAAAGAGGGAAAACTGCGGGATTTCTGACGACTGGAATTTTTCTTGGGCAATTTATTTCGCCTTTCATCAGCCAGCCCTGGATTGATAAAATGGGATATTCCAGTGCATTTTCATACATGGCTTTAATTTTGGTGTTCGCCGCCTCCAGCGCGGCTTTGATATACATCATTAAAATTAAAAAAGAATTCTCATTGGCATATACTTCCGGGCTGGGATCAGGAAACTGATCCGACAGGAAAGGTATTCCTCCTTTCTGCCCGATAAATCCACCTGACAACACACAGCCAAAGCCGTACGGTAATTTTGGCAAGGAGAAAAAGTGGAATCGATTATTTCCATAAAAGGCTTGGGAAAAACCTATGCCGAGGGGTTTACCGCCCTGAAGAATATCGACCTGGAAATTCAGCGGGGAGAACTCTTTGCCTTGCTCGGCCCCAATGGCGCGGGCAAGACAACCATGATCAGCATTATCTGCGGCATCGTAAATCCGAGCTGCGGTGAGGTCACTGTCAATGGTTACAATATTCAGCGGGACTATCGCAATGCCCGCAATGAGATTGGTCTGGTGCCCCAGGAGATATCCACCGATGCCTTTGAAACCGTTTGGGCGGCAGTGAAATTCAGCCGCGGTCTATTCGGCAAGGCTCCCAATCCCACCTATCTGGAGAAAATTCTACGGCAGCTCTCCCTATGGGAGAAAAAAGATAACAAAATTATTACGCTTTCAGGAGGAATGAAACGCCGCCTGATGATCGCCAAAGCGCTATCCCACGAGCCCAATGTGCTCTTCCTCGACGAACCCACCGCCGGGGTCGACGTAGAGCTGCGCCAGGATATGTGGCAAATGGTGCGCGAACTGAAAGAGTCGGGGGTAACCGTTATCCTCACCACCCACTATATCGAAGAGGCCGAGGAAATGGCCGATCGTGTCGGTGTTATCAATCACGGCCAACTGGTTCTGGTTGAGGAGAAAAATGCACTGATGAAGAAAATGGGGGAGAAAGAACTCAGCCTGCAATTGCCCACACCACTGCAACAAATTCCAGAGAGTCTTGCTGACCTGCCACTCAGTCTCAGCAGCGATGGCAGCCAGCTGGTTTATCGCTTTGATATCAAAAGCGAAGACACTGGTCTTGCGGAATTTCTGCGCCGTTTAAATGCCGCCGATATTGAATTCCGCGATTTACACACCCGGGAAAGCTCCCTGGAGGAAATTTTCGTCAACTTGGTTCACGGTGCCCGCCTTGAACGGGAAGAGCAGCTCAGTAAGGAGGCACAGGCATGAATTGGTATGGAATTGGCGCCATCTATAAATTTGAGATGGCCCGCACCTGGCGCACCCTAATGCAGAGCATCGCCTCACCGGTGCTCTCCACATCTCTCTATTTTATTGTGTTTGGTGCGGCGATTGGATCGCGTATGGGGGATATCGACGGGGTCAGCTATGGGGCCTTTATTATTCCAGGATTGGTAATGCTCGCACTGCTCAGCGAGAGTATTTCCAACGCCTCTTTCGGAATATTTTTCCCTAAGTTTTCCGGCACCATTTATGAAGTACTGTCCGCTCCCATATCCTCCTTCGAAATCGTCACCGGATATGTGGGTGCCGCAGCGACAAAGTCCATTTTATTGGGGCTGTTGATATTGCTGACCGCTCGCTTTTTTGTGGATTACGAAATTGTACACCCCTGGTGGATGCTGACATTCCTCGCGCTGACTGCCGTCACTTTTAGCCTGTTCGGATTTATTATCGGAGTTTGGGCCGATGACTTTCAGAAGCTGCAAGTTATTCCGCTGATGATTATTACGCCGCTCACTTTTCTCGGCGGTGCATTTTATTCGATCAGTATGCTGCCGGAAATGTGGCAAAAAATTACCTTGTTCAACCCGGTAGTTTATTTGATCAGCGGCTTCCGCTGGGCTTTTTACGGCGTAGCCGATGTTAACCTGGGGCTGAGTATCGGCATGACTTTGCTCTTTCTGGTGCTGTGTCTCACCACCGTCTGGTGGATTTTCCGCACCGGATACCGCATCAAAACCTGATTCCTCCCCCACGCCGCTGTGCCAACCTTAGTAAAGGCGGTACAGCGGTGGACTTAGCATGGTGGAGGAATATCACGAAGGGGGCTGCGTTTGCGGGCAACTGCGCTTTCGCGCCCTCGGCTCCCCTCGCCGGGTCAGCCTGTGCTCTTGTCAGTGGTGTAGAAAGCGCAGCGGTAGTCCCATCGGCTTATCGGTCTACTTCAAAAAGAAACAAATAGCCTTTCTTCAGGGCCATTTGCAAACCCACACTCTTTACTCCGATGCCGGTCGCTGGATAAAGAGCCAGTTCTGCCCCGATTGCGGCAGCACGCTCACCTGGACACTGGAGTTCCTACCCGAATATCGGGGCTTTGGTGGCGGCGCCTTTGATGCACCGGAATTTATTTATCCCGAGCGCTATGTTTACAGCCGCAACAAACCGGAGTGGCTCCAGGTCGCCAGTGATATTGTCCTGTGCCCCGCGATGGCGGAGCAGCCCAAGAATACAGGCAATAATCCCGGCGCTAGTGGTGGGCACACATAAAGGTTCTCACCGCCTTTTGTACGCGCTCACGGCGCTCTTCCTGTGTCGACATTTGTCGGCAGCCGATCAAGACCTGCATATGGTGGCAACCCAGCAACAAACCGATAAAATCTTCCGCCGCTACGGCGGGATTATCCACCTTCAACATCTGTAACTGATTGGCTCTGCGCAATAGCTGCTCTATCTCCCCCAAAATCCGCTGGGGACCGGCGTCAAAAAATAGCTGGGCCATTTCCGACTCCTGGGATGCCAGGGCACACAAAAGGCGTAACAGACGCACGCTATCCTCGCTCTCCACCATCCCCATAAAAGCGTCGCCAATACGCTCCAGGACCTGCTCTACCGATTCCCCCTCTTCTAAAGCAAAGATGGGCAGGGGCATCATCATTTCACAGCGAGAGGCAATAGCGGCGCTAAAGAGCGTCCCCTTATCGGAGAAGTGGCTATAGACCGTAAGTTTGGATACTCCCGCTGCCGAGGCCACCGCATCCACGCTGGTAGCGGCAAAACCGTGGGATAAAAACAGGTCCCGGGCGGCATCCAGAATGGCTTGGCGTTTCACCGGATCCTTGGGGCGACCGCGCTGGGCGGCCGTCTGGGTCTGCTCAGACATAGCTCTCCATATACTAGACTCGTTAGTTCATTAAATATACTATACTCGCCAGTATAACATTGATGGCCGCCCGGCCATGCTTGACCCAGTCACGGATCTGCCTCGACGCGCCAGCGCCGGGGAAGGAAGCCAATATGTACCGAATGCTAATCCTCGCTGCGCTCTCACTCAGCCTTTTGCTGAGCGCTTGTGCCCCCTCTGAATCCCAGGAACAAGAAACCAAACCGCGCCCCGCTGTTATGGTGCGCCCCACCCTGGCCAGCGCCCAAACCGATGTCTATCCCGGTGAGGTAAGAGCCCGCTTCGAGCCGGCACTGGCCTTCCGTATCGGCGGGAAAATCCAGCGGCGCCTGGTAAATGTCGGCGACCGTGTGGAACAGGACCAGCCCCTGGCGGAACTGGACACTGAAGACCTGCTGCTACAACTGGATTCAGCCCGCGCCAGCCATACTTCCGCCGAGGCAGACCAGCGCCTGGCTAGCAGTGAACTGTCGCGCCACCGCAAGCTATTGGAAAAGCAGCTGGTGAGCCTCTCCCAGTTCGATACCGTAGAAACCCAATTCGAAGCCAGCGAAGCGCGGCTACAGCAGGCCAAGGCACAGCTGGATGTTGCCCGCAACCAGGCTGCCTACGCCGTACTCAAGGCGCCGGAAAGTGGCGTGATCGCCCGCCGCATGGCCGAGGCCGGCCAGGTCGTTGCCGCAGGACAAGGCATTTTTGAGCTGGCAGCCGATGGCGAGCGAGAAGTGCGTATCGACCTGCCGGAACAATCCGTCAGCCGCTTTAAAGTGGGCCAACCGCTAACTGTCGAACTCTGGTCCCAACCGGGCCAATCTTTTCCCGCACGCATCCGCGAACTATCGCCGGCAGCCGATCCCATATCCCGCACCTTTGAAGCCAGGGTCGCTTTCGAAAATAAAGTGAGCGGTGTAGAAATCGGCCAGAGTGCACGGGCGTTTGTCCCCAGGGCGGAAAAAACTGATGTACTGCAAGTTCCTATGTCAGCAGTCAGTGCCGACGATGGCGCCGCATTTGTATGGGTATTAAATCCAGAGACAAAAACACTGCATAAAACTCCGGTCAGCCTGGGCCCCTACGGTGAGGAGTTTGTCTCGGTATTTTCCGGGTTGAAACGCAACGATTGGATCGTAGCCGCAGGTACCCATTTGTTGCAGGAAGGTATGGTGGTGCGCCCTGTGGACCGTATGAACCGCCCCATCGAACAGGGGCCGTCTCTCGCCCATCAGGAATAAATTAAAGGCGCGGAAACAATAAATCTGCCCGCGCAAATTAATTCCCAATAAAGCCTCGATAACAATTTCCAAAGTGCGGCCGCGAACAGCAGAGCCGCCCTTGAAACAGAGAAACTGCCATGGGTTTTAACCTTTCCGAGTGGGCCTTAAAAAACCGCCCACTGGTGCTTTACGCAATGATCGTCCTGGGACTGCTGGGAACCTTCTCCTATACCCAATTGGGGCAAAGTGAAGATCCCCCCTTTACCTTTAAAGTGATGGTGATCAACACCGTCTGGCCCGGCGCCAGTGCCGAGGATGTGTCCCGCCAAATTACCGAACGAATAGAAAAGAAATTACTGGAGACTGGTGACTACCAGCGTATTTCCTCTTTTTCCAGGCCGGGGCAATCCCAGGTATTGTTTGTTGCCCGGGACGATATGCACTCCCGTGATATTCCCGACCTCTGGTATGAAGTGCGCAAAAAGGTGGGGGATATTCGCCACACCCTGCCGCCGGATATCCAGGGCCCATTTTTTAACGACGAGTTTGGCACCACCTTCGGCAATATTTATGCCCTCACCGGCAGTGGCTTCGATTACGCACTGATGAAGGACTACGCTGAGCGGCTGCAACTGGCCCTTCAGCGAGTTAAGGATGTCGGCAAGGTCGAGTTACTGGGACTGCAGGACGAAAAAATTTGGGTGGAAATATCCAACACCAAATTGGCCTCCATGGGCATTCCACTGTCTGCGGTTCAAAACGCCCTGCAAGCGCAAAACCAGGTCACCGATGGCGGCTTTGTGGATACCGTCAGCGACCGGGTGCGCATTCGTGTGAGCGGACAGTTCACCTCCGTCAATGAAATACGCCAGTTTCCTATTACCGCAGATGGCCGCACCCAGCGCCTGGGAGATATCGCCCAGGTCCACCGCGGCTTTAGCGATCCGGCCCAGCCCCGCATGCGCTTTATGGGAGAGGATGCCATCGGCCTCGCCGTGTCCATGAAGGAAGGGGGAGATATTTTAAAGTTGGGTAAAGCCCTCGACGAAACCTTTGCCCGACTACAGGAAGATCTGCCCATAGGTATGGAACTGCGCAAGGTCTCCGACCAACCGGCAGCAGTAAAACGCGGCGTTGGCGAATTCCTGCAAGTGCTGGCTGAAGCTCTGGGTATCGTACTGCTGGTGAGTTTTTTCTCCCTCGGCAGCCGCCCGGGATTAATTGTGGCGCTGTCGATCCCATTGGTATTGGCGATGACCTTCGCGCTGATGCACTACTTCAATATCGGCCTGCACAAAATCTCGCTGGGGGCACTGGTACTCGCCCTGGGCTTGATGGTGGACGACGCCATTATCGCGGTGGAGATGATGGCGATAAAAATGGAGCAGGGGCTCAGCCGGCTAAAAGCCGCCGGCTTCGCCTGGACCAGCACCGCCTTTCCCATGCTCACCGGTACATTGATTACCGCCGCCGGTTTTTTACCGATTGCCACCGCCCAGTCCGGTACCGGTGAATACACCCGATCTATTTTCCAGGTGGTCACCCTGTCGCTAATCGTTTCCTGGATTGCCGCCGTGGTCTTTGTACCCTATCTGGGCCACTACCTGCTGCCAAACCTGGCGCGACACGGCCACGGCGGTGAAGTCAAAGACCCCTACCAGAAACCCTTTTACCAGCGCTTCCGCCGCTTTATTACCTGGTGCCTGCGCAATCGCAAAACAGTGATCGCGGCCACCCTGGCAATTTTTGTCGGCTCGCTCGCTCTGTTCAAACTGGTTCCGCAACAGTTCTTCCCCTCTTCCGGACGCCTCGAATTGATGGTGGACCTGAAGCTGGCCGAAGGTGCCTCGCTGAAATCCACCGAGCACCAGGCCAAAAGGTTGGAAACCCTGCTGGCGCAAAACGATCAGGTAGAAAATTACGTGGCCTATGTGGGCACCGGCTCCCCGCGCTTCTACCTGCCTTTGGACCAGCAGCTGCCCGCTGCCAGTTTCGCCCAGTTTGTTGTAATGACCCGCAGTGTCGAAGAGCGCGAGCAAGTGCGCAGCTGGCTGATCAATACGATGAATGAGGAATTCCCCACCCTGCGCAGCCGTGTGTCCCGCCTGGAAAACGGCCCACCCGTGGGCTACCCGGTGCAATTCCGCTTGTCCGGCGAACATATTCGCGAAGTGCGCGGGCTGGCCCGGGAAGTGGCCGAGCGCCTGCGGGACAATCCACAGGTGACCAACGTGCACTTGGACTGGGAAGAACCCAGTAAATCCATCAACCTCAATATCGACCAGGACCGCGCTCGCGCCATGGGTGTCAACAGTGCAACCTTGTCCCAGGCTCTGCAAAGTTCCTTGACCGGTATCACTGTGAGCCAATACCGGGAAGATAACGAGCTGATCGACGTGCGTGTGCGCGGTAATGAAGACGATCGCTATGCCCTGCGCCAGTTGGGCAACCTCGCAGTACAAACCGACAGCGGCCGCAGTGTACCGCTGAACCAGATTGCCACCCTGGAGTACGGTTTTGAGGAAGGTATTATCTGGCACCGGGATCGCCTACCCACCGTCACAGTGCGCGCTGATATTTATGGGGAAGAGTTACCGGCGACCGTAGTCAATGCCGTGTGGCCTCAGCTTCAATCCATTCGCGATAAATTACCGCCGGGCTACTTGCTGGAAGTGGGTGGTACCGTGGAAGAATCTGCGCGGGGGCAAAAATCGGTCAATGCCGGTATGCCGCTATTTGTGTTGGTGGTCTTTACCCTGCTGATGCTGCAGTTGCGCAGTATGTCCCTATCCACCATGGTATTCCTCACGGCTCCCCTGGGCCTGATCGGCGTTACCCTGTTCCTGCTGCTGTTTGGCAAGCCCTTTGGTTTTGTCGCCATGCTGGGCACCATCGCCCTGGCGGGAATGATTATGCGTAACTCGGTGATTTTGGTGGACCAGATACAGCAGGATATCAGCCAGGGCCTCAGCCCCTGGGATGCAATTGTCGAGTCGACGGTAAGACGCTTCAGGCCGATTGTTTTGACAGCGCTGACTGCGGTATTGGCGATGATTCCACTGTCCCGCAGTGACTTCTTTGGCCCTATGGCGGTCGCCATTATGGGCGGATTGATTGTCGCAACCGGACTCACCCTACTGTTCCTGCCAGCACTCTATGCTGCTTGGTTCCGAGTGCGGGAAGAACACAATGAAGAAGCGGTGGAAAACAGTCCTGAATTTGGCGGGCCCATGACCCCGAACGCCACTACAGATTAAAATCACTGGGTAATCCAACAAAAAAGGCGGCGCAGGTTTTCACTGCGCCGCCTTTTTTTATTTTCTAAGATTGTGTCAGGGAGTCGTAAACGATCCCGGTCCAAATATCCGGTGTCATAAAACCCTGGCCATACTGCGCATCAAATTCCGCTGTGGGCTTTGCAGAAATCACTTCCTGCCGGGTTTTACCCTCATCCACCATCGCTTTCACTTTGTCCCTAAGCCCTGCCAATATATTGCGCTGCTGTTGCAGTTCTGCCCGATTACTGAGAGGACCGTGACCGGGAATAATTTTGGTATCTTCCCCCGCCATCGCCAAAGCGGTGTCCATAGCTGCGATCATGCCATCCACCGAGCCGCCGGAAGAGAGATCGATAAAGGGATAGTTGCCGTTAAAATAAATATCCCCCATATGAATCACATCGGCTTCGGCAAAATGCACGATGGAGTCACCATCCGTGTGCGCCGGCCCCACATGTTGGACCTTTACCCTATCGCCATTCCAGTAAAAGGTAGTGGCATCGGTAAAGGTAATCACCGGTAATGCTTCTGGAGGAGACGGCTCAACCTTCCGCTTAAATGCCTCAATAAACTGCTCGGTACTTACCCGTTTGCGCACATTCTCGTGAGCCACAATCAGGGCGCCGCTTTTACCCAGGTTTTCATTACCGCCGGTATGATCTCCATGCCAGTGGGTATTAATGACGAAGCGCAAAGGTTGCTTGGCTAATTCAGCTACTGCCTGTTGAATTTTTGCGGTCAAAGGCGCGTATTGGTCATCCACCATAAAGGTGCCGTCCTCCCCCACCAGTACCGCAATATTGCCCCCAGCCCCTTTGAGCATATAAACATTGCCAGACACGGATTCACTACTAATTTCCACATTGGCAAACCGATCCTGCGCAGAGGTAAAAGATGCAGCCAATACAGAAACCGCCAGGGCGACGGAACCTACTACGTTCTTCATAAAAACTCCCAGTTGTTATTATTTCTTTCCAATATCATCGGCAACTGATTATTTAGCTCAGGCTGCCTGCTTCAATAAAGTTTCTCGCTGCTGCGCCAACATTTCCAACAGCAGATCCGGTCGGTCAGTCACAATGCCGTGTACGCCCAGTTCAATATAGCGCCGGTAGTTTTCCGTGCCATTCACAGTCCATACCGCCAAGTGGACTTTCTTCTTATTAGCGGCGCGCACCATACTTTCAGTAACTACGGGAATACCTTTTTGCTCCATCGGTAGCTGCATCGCGCTATAGCTTGGACGCAGCAGTTTCTCTGCTCGGAGTAACTGTGCAATATAAAATACCACCGCCTCTACGGTAGGCGTGCCCGTCGCTACTTGCGGACAGAGTCGACGAAACTCATTAATCACCCCTTGGTGAAATGAGGAAACGACGACCTGCTCGCCTTTTCCACACTTTGCCAGCACATCCTTCAACACTTTTGCAGCGCGATACTGACGGCTTTTAATCTCCAGTATCATTGGCATATCCCCCACCATTGACAGCGCCTCTTCCAGAGTCAACACTCGCAGGGGCTTTTCTCTATAGGGGTAATACTCTCCATCCCGAGTCCAGAGATAGGCAACATTTAACTGGCGCAGCTGCTCTAAGGTTTTATCCTCTATAAACCCCGCACCATCAGAGAACATTTCCAGCTCCCTGTCGTGAATCAACACTAAATGGCCGTCGGCAGTGAGCCACAGATCCACTTCAATAGCATCCACGCCCAGTTGCACCATTTTTTCAAGGTAAATCGCCGTGTTTCCTGGGTAGAGGCCATTGCCGCAGTCATTACCATGTGCGATCACCATCGGCCCCTCCCCCTGAGGAAACCACAGGGGGCAAGGTTTGCCCGGTGCAGACCGGGCATAAAGAAATAGAACGACTAGGGCAATTAAAAAGAACGACAACCAAAACATGCTTCACCACACTTATTATTTTGTCAGTTTTCAAGCTGGATAGTGTTAGCTTCGATCACGCCTCTTCCGCTAATTTGGCAACAGAATCAGTGTCAGCAAGCACGGTATTCTTTTTGGGCTCTTCTTTCCCCGCCGGTTCTTTAGCCTCACTTCCAGTTCCCTGTTTCTGACGCACATATAAAGCCTGTAACCAGAGGGGAGCAAAAATAACGATGTCGTAAAAACGATTAACCAAAACACCTAAGTGCAGTGAAGCCATCGCCAAAAATCGCAGTATTAAGGTCATTCCCCGCAGGGATAAGCCCACCCCAATACCAATCACTGTTCGCGCTGAACGGATAAACTGCTCCAAAGGAATTGCCAGAAAAGCCAGAATCAAGGGAAGCACAAACCCAAGTCCCATCTGTGCCAGAGGAATTGGCCAAAGCTGCTCAGAACCTAATAACTGCTGTTGCAGAATCAACTCACGGGAGAAAGCCAGGTTTCCACCGACTACAGCCAAAACCAATAAGAGTGCCAAAGCCACTCCCAGCAATAACCTGCGCGTACTCTCACCGAGGGAACCTACCGCAGGAAACATTCGAGTAACCTGCAAGCATTCCATAATTAACAATCCGACAGTGATCTGCAAAAAGATAACCACTGCGGCTGAAATACTGGCGAGACTATAACTGCCAAGTGAAGCTTCAGCGCCCAGTAATGCCGCCATAGGCTGTGCCAGTAACTGGAAATTCACCATAGCGCCAGCTAAAGCAACCACTAATACCAGAGAAGCTGTCAGAAAGCGGCTGAAAGAGGATGAAGACAGCAAGTGAAGGCTTTTATCCGTTTCCTGCAAAATCTCTTCGTAGCGCTCCATATGGCCATCCAGCGCTTTGGCCCGCCGAATAACCGATTCTACATTTTTGTTAATACGTCCCAATGTCAAAAGCATTGCACGCCAACTGGGCAGCATACGTTTTAGTAATTGATGCCTCTCCCGGGTGGACTCACGATAGGACTCCAGAGCTTTGGACTCGGCCTTGCGCATAGACTGATTAATAGTATCGAGAACATCTGCTACCACAGGGTCCTCTTTGCCAGGAATTTCCGAAACAGCTCGAATAGCCCTGGCCCAGTTTGACGGTTCCGGTGCTATTTCAGCACTGCGTACATAGTCTTCATCCAAGCTGCTGAGTTGTTCACAGAGCTTTCTATGTAAGGTTGGATACAGTGCCAAATCCCGCTGTACGGTTTGCTCAATACGTTCAAACTCTCTTTCAATCTGGCGCTCTGCCGTGTCCCTGCCTTCGGCAAAAAGTACTTCTCGATTGCGCTCTACCAGTCTTTGTTCTGCGGAATCAATATTACTCGCCACAAAGCGCAACGCCCGATGGCCCAGACGCGCTATAGCATATACGGCGCGATGCACAGGCTCACGGGCCAGGAACAAAACAATCAATCCCAGGATACCCCAAAGCCAAAGTGGTAAACTTTGCATTAGTTGACTCATCTCTCCCCCCTTCATTATCAGCCCAATTGGCCTCTATCCTAACAGCTGCGGACAGCACATTCGCCCAAAAGTTCACAATTTGTACAGGAGTATAACGACAGCTTTGCCATTGGGATCAGGCCCTAATATTGGAAACACAGGGAAAGTTGATATAGACGCAGGGCCGTTAAAACAACCCTACAATACGGAACCATACAGGTGACATCATTAAGTAACCTGAAAACAGTTGTTCTTTTACATCAATTTAAGTTTATCCCGTTAGAAATTAAAAAAATAAACGTCTGCATCGAGTAGAGAAAATCAACAATAAAGCACAATAGTTGCCAAAGAAAAAAACAGCACCATATACGAGACACAAAATGCCAAAAAAATAAATTGCACGCATACCTTTCAAAACTTTGACCGAGAAAAACAATACATTTCCAAACTTAAAAACCACAGCCAAACCAAACCAAAAATATTCAAACCCCATAAATAAGGCACATTTTTTCCTAAGCCTTACCCCTCCTACGTCTACACTCCAAACTAAATTCTCATTGAGTGAGTGTTTTTCCCTAACACGGCAGAAACAATTTTACGCTGACTCCCACGTCGTCATGGCAGATAACGTGGGGTAATTTTGGGAACCTAAACGACAGGAGTCGATGGAAGGTCAAACTCTTATTTTAAGAGAGATCTATCTGTATCAAGGAGAGGTACGAGGTATATGCCGGTTCTTTTTTTTAGCAACTCCGGCCTTCAAGGCGATCTATTATTTTCACTGTTTTCACAAGCTATTCCCATACCCTGGGAAAAATCTAGCATTGGAAAACAAAAAAACTGCCTGCAGCATTATCAGGCTATCGTGATAGATTGCTGGCAAATTGGTGTGAGCTCTGACTCAAAGCAGTTTCTTTCAGATCTAAAGAAGATTAGTCATGCAAAAGCTTTACTGATTAATCTCCCAGCCAACCTACCCATTCATATATCGGAAAAGTTACGCCAGAAAGGTTTTCACCTACTTTGTGACAGCAATACCAGTCAGGAAAACCTTATTCACAAATTGGATACCGCGATTCACAGTGCCGAGGGGCGACAACATATCAGCCCACAAAACTCCCTCCCTCTTACCCGCAGGGAGCAGGAAATACTCGGACAACTCACTACCGGTGAACCCAACAGTGTGATCGCAACAAAATTGCACCTTAGCGAACACACTGTGAAAAATCACATGTATAACATTTTCCGAAAAATTGGAGTTAAAAACCGGCTGCAGGCCAGTAATTGGGCCAAGCTCAATCTCCAGGAAGAGAGGATATGAGACTAACCCTGTTGATGTTGACACTGTGTGCATCCCTGGCCTTTGGCCAGGATGACACAGAGGTCCCTCCAGCAGATACCGATTCTGGAAAACTCGAAGACGAAATCAGTGGATTCAATATTGATCGAACAATAACCCGTACCGGGCACGATTTTGCCCGCTACATGAGCGAATACAGAAACCTTAATTATCCAGATGCCACTTACAACTTAACTATTTACGAAAGACCCTCAGCACGTTGGGGAAATCTCATCTGGGTTACCTATAACGACAAAATTGTTTTCAGGCGTTTTATCAGTCCAAGCACCAATAATATTCATCGCTTGGCCGATGAGGCCGCGCAATATATTCACCAGGAAGTACTGCAAGCGCGTGTTCGCAGCTCACTCACAGACACCTTTGATTTGGGTAAGGATGAATTCTAATGAAGATCAAATCATTACTGGGTACCGCTTTTTTTTCTCTGGCGGCGTTTTCATATCATCACGTCTCGGCCACCGAATTAATCTATGAACCGGTAAACCCCAATTTTGGTGGCAACCCACTCAATGGTACTTACCTTCTGCAAAATGCGCAGTCACAAGATACTCACGAAGATCCGGATAAACCAGACAGCCTCTATGAACAACCCAGTGCTCTGGATAGGTTCAGCGACTCGCTGGAAACCCGCCTGCTAAACCAACTTCTAACCGATGTTGGTGATGGTAATAGTGGAGAACTGATTACAGACGACTTTATCGTACAAATCGTTGATAACGATGGTGTCCTGACAGTACTTATCACCGACCGCAGTACCGGAGATAAAAGCGAAATCGTTGTAAGCGGGCTAAACCCGACAAACTAACGAACGTTTAAATTTCAAAGGATTCTTTGGCAATGCGTAATGCAATAAAAAAAGTGATAGCTTTGCCCATCGTAGCGACATTAATGACGCTAAGTAGTTGTTCCGCGGTCAAAGATGTGGGCGATGCACTTTTTGGTCCGGGCATCACAGATGCAATGCTCACCCCGAGGAAAAACACCTATCGGGACCTGATCAACCTTCCGCAACCGAAGGGTAAAATATTGGTGGCGGTATACGGTTTCCGCGATCAGACCGGCCAGTATAAGCCCGCACCAAACAGCAGTTTCTCTACCGCAGTCACCCAAGGTGGCGCGGCCATGCTCATGGATGTTCTCAATGAGTCCGGCTGGTTTATCCCGTTGGAACGTGAAGGGCTGCAAAATCTGCTGACGGAGCGGAAGATTATCCGTGCAGGATTAACCAAGCCGGATATTCCCGTCAATAACAGCGTGCCACTTCCCACACTCGTAGCTGCGAATGTCCTATTGGAAGGCGGCATTGTTGCCTACGACCAAAACATTCAGACCGGTGGCGCAGGTGCTCGCTATTTTGGTATTGGCGCAGACGAGCAGTATCGCGTGGATCAGGTAACTGTGAACTTGCGGGCCATAGATATTCGTTCCGGGCGGGTACTCCACTCCGTATTGACATCTAAAACCGTCTACTCCAAGGCAATCAGTGCCGATGTCTTTCGCTACGTAAAATATCGGCGCCTGTTGGAATTGGAAGCTGGTACTACTTATAACGAACCTGCACAGCTTGCTATGCTTTCAGCGATGGAATCCGCTGTGATTCACTTGATCAGTGAAGGCATAGTGCACAATTCCTGGGCACTTGCCAATCCGGATGAAATCGAAAATCCGATATTGCAGTACTACCTCAATGACAGCACTGTCATTATGTAGAATCAATGACTGACAAATTATTTTTTTAAGCCCGGCTTAAAATTGGGATACTTGGAAAGATGTACCATAAATTCAGAACTATTTTTTCTGCCACCTTAGCAATGGCTGTTGTTAATCTTCCGGGTTTAGGTCATTGCTCAGACTTGGATTCCAGCAGTGAATTGGCTGTTGCGAGCGAATTAAGCGCAGCCAATCTTTACTCCGTCACAAATTTAACCGTAATCAACCAGGAAGGTGGAAACAATAACGTACGTACCCGCCAATCAGGCAGTAACAACTACACTTCTGCTCACCAGGACGGCAATAGAAACAGTTTATCCGTCACCCAATCTGGTGAAGACAATATTGTCACATCGAGCCAGGTCGGGGATTACAACTATTCAATATTGATACAAATAGGTTTTGAGAATTTTATAGATATCGACCAGTATGGAGTTGGCAATACCGCGGGCATATCCCAATTTGGAATACAAAATAGTGCCCATGTGGAAGAGATTGGCAGTTTTCATAACGTCAATATTTACCAAAGTGGAAATGGCCTTCACACCTCGGTCACTGTCACCGGAACCGCTACAACAACGTATATTAGCCAATATGACTAATAACTAATAATACTTCTCTGATTTCCCTTCATCTGATTAGACTTCTTTATTTTAATTCATGTAAGCTTATTAAGTGACAATAATTATTACAGCAACTTAGAAAATTCATCAGAAATGTGATTATTTGAACCTCGCGCCGTATAAAAGAATTTTCTGACAAGCTTTATCACCCCACCTAAAAAAAGAACTTTCTTCCTAAAGTTTCGAGACTTCTGCCCTATAGCCACAACACCCAAAGACGACAAAACTCTATTCAGCATCAAGCTGCTGTTAAAAATGATATTGCTAGATGTTTCACAAGGAATATGAAGGTTAGAAGCAGTCGGTTTCATTCCAGATAACTCACATACGCCTGGCACAGCCGTATCGTGTCCTGAGACAAAACACTCCCAATATCTAATGGTGCTGAATTCTTTTTATTTGTAAAAAGCTGTACAGCTATATTTGACATCCCTATGGAGTTACTGATGACTAAGTACACACCTATTGCCGCCAGTGTTCTTCTGGCGATCGCCAGTACCGGAGCCTTAGCTACCAACAATACCGCCATTCTCAACCAAAATGGCACTGGCAACATGGCCACGGCTGATCAGAGTGATGCCACTGTATCCAACAACCTGATCACACAAACCCAAACCGGTGACAACAACGTAGTTTATGCAGAGCAAACCAGCTTTAATGATTCCGGTGTAATTACCCAAACTCAAGTCGGGGACATGAATGACGCAGAGTCCTTCCAGAATGATTCCAGTACTGCAATTGTTACTATCACCCAAATCAACGACGGTCACTTTGCAACAACTACACAAAGTTTTGTAGATACCAGCGTTGCTACTGTCACCCAAAGTGGTAGTCCACAAACAGCAGCAGTAACCCAAGTTTCCAGTACAAATGATAATGCTGTGGTGACTCAGTCCGGCGACGGTAATGTAGGTAATGTTATCCAAACTAATGGTTCATTTAACACCGCAATATTAACCCAAACAGGAACCACCAATACTGCAACTTCTACTCAAACTTCCAGTACCTTGAGCACTGTTAACGCTATCCAGGCCGGTACCACAAACTCTGTAGTACTTATTCAAAACCTGGCCACCAACAGCACCTCAGTTTCCTTCCAGGATGGCACTTCCAACACATTCACTTCATCACAGACAGCAGGTGATGGGAATTACAGCGAGGGCTTCCAAAATGGTACTACTCAAGGCTTGACTCACATTCAAGTTGGAGATGATCACTGGGCTTATACCGAGCAAGTGGGTACCACCAATATTGGTGTGATCACCCAAACTGGCTTTGATAACTATTCTGAAGGCTACCAGGATGGAACGTTCAATAGCTTGACCGTTACCCAGCCTGGCGACTTCAATACCACTATCGCCTCGCAGACCGGTAATAACAACACTATTGCCGTAACCCAGGCAACCGATACCAACATGGCTACACCTACACAGGTAGGTGATTTCAACATGGCAATTATCATTCAATAGTAAAGGGTGTAGGCCGGCTTAATTAGCCGGCCTATTTTCAATTTGATGGGCTAAGTGCAAGCTTTAATTATTACTAGTCCAAAATTCGCATGAGACAACCATTTTCTACATTTAATGCCACCCCCCAAATCAGCTGCCATTATTTGCCATAGCTAGTTAAAAAAAGAACTTTATTCCTAAGGTTTCGGCACTTCCGTCCTATGGCTGTAACTCCAGAAGACGACAAAACTCTAATCAGCATCAAGCTGCTGTTTAAATGATATTGCTAGGTTTTCACAAGGAATGTGAAGGTTAATAAGCAGTCGGGTTCATCCCAGTTTCCTCACATACTTCAGACAAAGTTGTAGTATGCCTGAAAATGAGACTCTCCCAATATCAAATGATGCTGTTTTCCTTTTGTTTGTAAAAGCTGTACAGCGATATTTGACATCTATATGGAGTTACAGATGACCAAGTACACACCTATTGCCGCCAGTGTTCTTCTGGCGATCGCCAGCACCGGAGCCTTCGCATCGAACAATACCGCCATTCTCAATCAGAACGGTACTGGTAACATGGCAACCGCTGATCAGAGTGATCCAACGGTAACCAACAATGTTATCACCCAGACTCAAACTGGTGATACGAATGAAGTTTATGCTGAGCAATCCAGCAATAACGATTCGGGAGTAATTACTCAAACTCAAGTAGGAGATATGAATTACGCGGAATCATTCCAAAACGATTCCAATGTGCCAGTGGCTACCATCACCCAGATAAATGACGGCCAGTTTGCATCGACTACTCAGAGCTTTGTAGATACCAGTGTTGCCGTGATAAATCAAAGTGGTGGCCCGCAAGATGCAACTATTGCCCAGACTACCAGCGCAAATGACACCGCTGTAGTTAATCAATCCGGTGACGGTAATGTGGCAGTCGCCATTCAAACCCTGACCTCATTGAATAGCGCAATTATTACTCAAACCGGCACCAATGGCACCGCTTCTGCAACGCAAAGTAATAGCACGCAGAACACCATGAATATGATCCAGGCGGGTGATACTAACACTGTCGCCCACCAGCAAATATCTGCGAGCAACAGCTCGACCTTCTCCTTCCAGGATGGTTCTTTCAACACCTTGTTCTTTAGCCAGACTGATGACGGAAACTACAGTGAGGGCTTACAAAACGGTACTACCCAGACTTTGGTCCACAACCAAAGTGGCGGTGACCACTGGGCATACACAGAACAAGTGGGACTCACTAATGTTGCTGTCGTTACCCAAAGTGGTTTCGATAACTTCTCCCAGGCTGCTCAGGATGGTACTTTCAATAACCTGACCGTGACACAACCTGGCGATTTCAATAGCGCTACATCATCACAAGTTGGCAACTTCAACACCATAACTGTGACCCAAGTAGGTGACTTCAACGCAGCCGCACCCGCCCAGGTGGGCGATGGCAATGTGGCAGTAATTATTCAGTAATCAAGATAAAGGCCGACCGTTAAAGTCGGCCTTTTTTAACGAATAAATTATCTCACAAACTTTAATCTCAATTTATCCATACTAAGTTCTCATAGCCACCATAAGAGAACACTCTACAATAGTTCTGCATATATAGTGTTTAAGAAGTAAAAATCACTAAATCTACCAGATAATCAGCTTCTTCATTTCATTCAAGCTGTTCAAAATATTTTATATTCAAAATTAAAATTCCACGGAGATAAAATGATACGTTACCAAACGTTAGCCATTGGATTCTTACTGTGTATCCCAAGCTACAGTGCTATCGCATCCAATAATACCGCTACAGTTTTACAAAGCGGATTAACTAATAGTGCCACTGTGGATCAGGGCGATCCTACTGCTATTGGAAATTTAGTTACTCAAATTCAGACCGGGAATCTAAATACTGCTAATGCTACGCAGATAACAAACAGCACCTCTAATGGAATTGATCAGGAACAACTCGGAGACAGCAACTCCATTTTTTCAACTCAAACGGCAGCTACTGATACAACAGCGATGGTCTACCAAGACGGCGTTAGTCACAGCGTAACTACAAGCCAGACTAATACAACAACCAGCAGCGGTAGTGTTGAGCAATTCGGAACCCTTCAGTCTGCCACTATCAGCCAGGTCAATAGCGTTTCTGATAATGCCGACTTCGAGCAATTTGGCACTCAAAACCTGGCTACAGTTACCCAAGCAAATAGCGACTCAAGTACCACCATATCTTCACAATCTGGAGATTCAAATGGTGCTGGATATACGCAGACAGGTCTGGCCCACTTGATTGATGCCACTCAGATTGGCACCTCCAATACAATCAGTGCTGTACAAAGTAGTCAGCAGGGTTCGATCACCATTATGCAGGATGGTGACAATAACACCTCTTTTCATGGACAGTTCGGGACATTTGCAACCGGATCATCGACTCAGATAGGCTCTATGAATATGATTAATATGAATCAAGGCGGTAGTAATAACTTGGCAACCACCTTGCAAATAGGAACAAACAACACGCACCAGACCGGCCAGAATGGCATCAGCCAAACAGCCAATGCCACTCAAAATGGCAGCAATAATATGGGCTTTATTTTTCAATAACATCACGTTTAGTTGTTTATTAACGGGCTACTCTAACAGGTAGCCCAATCTGAATCTCTCTATAACTCTACAAACCATTCGCTTAAATCCGTTTATCGTATCCCTTTACAGGCACATCCAGGCAACGCAAAAAACAACAACAAAGAAGTTTTTCCTATTTTTTAGGCACTAACTTCCCATAGCAATACTTGAGGCTTACGATAAAACTCATACCAGCATCAGGGTATTATCAGGTACTCCAGTGATAATACCTATTAGGGATAGCAATAAAACAAGGTGTGCCAAACTCCTTGCGCAATAAATGCCACACCCTATCTATGGAGTCTTTTGTCCTTCCTAGGCTTGATGCTTCACCGCAACTGAAATCATGGGGATAAGAAAAATCCACCTTACCTTCAATCGGAGATATCGATGCGAATCCAGACACCAATTTCCGTGGGCATCAGTTTATGCCTTGTCGGGTCAATTGCTTATGCGGATGGAAATACAACTACCGTGGAACAAACGGGTAACAATCACCAGGTGACTGCAAACCAAGTAGACCCAACAGCAACTAACAACCTCATTGAGGTTATTCAGGCAGATGAAGCACAGGTAAGCAATAGCCTGCAAGACACTTCAACCAACTTGAGTATCATCAGACACGAACAGGTAACACTGGGGAATGAAGCTGACTCGACTCAAACTAATTTTTCAGATGATGCAGAGGTAAATATCTATCAGGAGGGCGCTGGAAATTTCGCCTCTACTTTACAAGACAGTACTTCTTCCAGCTTTGTTGACATTTCTCAGTTCGGCTCTGCAAATGACGTCATTTTCTCCCAAACAGACAGTAGTTTCGATACAGTCAATCTCTATCAGTCTGGCTTTGATAACCAGATGTTAGTGACTCAAACTACCACCATGTTTAACAGCCTAAATGTGTCTCAAACGGGTGATCAAAATAGCGCAGATGCCGAACAAACAGGGTTTGATAATCTGTTGACCACCTCGCAAACGGGCAATCTGAATACTTACTTTTCTATACAAACGGGTGACATCCTGGTAGCAACAAGTACCCAGATAGGAGATGGTAACATTAGTACCCAGACCCAGACGGGAGATATTTTGTTGGTTTCTACGCTACAAGATGGTACTGGCAATATGTCCATCGTGGATCAAGCTGGAGCAATGCAAACTGCAAGCAGTACCCAGATAGGAACAACTAACCTTCATACTATTACCCAAAGCGTCGACAATCAAACGGCTATTGGCATTCAGAATGGTGTGTTAAACCAAGGATTTATCATGCAGTAGCGGCATATTCGTTCCGGCTGAAAGTTATTATATTTTCAATATGGATAGAGGAAAGAATGCATTTTTCAATGCCAGCTTTAATTTATGAGTCACTCACAAAGCTACCCAAAGAATGGCATTCTTTCCTTACCTGATAAAAATACTGCATCAATATTTTCTTACGTAGCAGTGGTTTCAAAATTCTTCGTCTACAGTTTTCCATGTAAACGATTTCTCACATTTTGACGTTACTCACTTCACAGGTAACACAGGCAAAAGTTTTAACGACCGGATTTACCACTAGACGGTAATACACAGGAGTTAGCCGTGCAGAAGATTACCGTAATTCCACTGGTATTGGCGATATCTGCCACCAGCTTGGGTTATGCTGCAGAAAATACTACATTAATCACCCAAAGTGGCTCCAGTAACTCAGCTGTAGCGGATCAAACTGACCCAAGCGCTATCGATAATCACCTGGAGATCAGTCAGGACGGAACTGCTCATATTGCAGAGGCCGTACAGCAAAACGAAATTGAAAGCTCAATTATCCAAATACAAGAAGGCAGTCTTAACGACGCCTATAGCCTGCAAATGGATGGGATCGCAAATAGCGTAGAAATATTCCAGTCAGGCTCTAATAATCGTGCCAGTAGCTATCAATTAGCCACACAGCATGGGCAATCGACAATACGCCAGGTGGGGTCCGGTAACGAAGCAGAGATCCAACAACACCTCGGTAGTGATAATGTCTCTGTTATAGAGCAAATGGGTGAGATGCATGGTGCCTTGATTGGTCAATACGCGAGTTTTAATTCCGATGCGTTGATATTCCAGCAAGGCTCAAGCCATGAGGCCATAATCAGCCAGGAAGGCACCGGGCACTACGCCAGTATCCAACAGATCGGCGCCGCCAACAGCGCAGATGTCGCCCAGTCCGATATGTACAACGAATTGGACCTCTATCAGGATGGCGAGGGCAACATGGCCACCATCGTGCAAGTATCCTGGTATAACAGTGCCTACGTCACTCAAGATGGCTACTTAAATTCCGCCAATATTATGCAGGCCGGCAATGGTGGATTAGGCGGTGGCCATATGGTGATCGTCAATCAGTCTGGCAGTATGAATGATGCAACTGTGATTCAAAACGGTTTCTCCCAATCCGCCAATATTACCCAAACCGGTACCGGTAATACGGCAGTGGTTTTACAGTAGCGGAGTTATTACCAGTCGGAGTAAGATCAACTTATTCCGACTGGAACCCTGAAGTAAAAGCACTCAATTCCTGATACTTATTTCTCATTACATTGAGAATAAAGCCCTATAGAAACTTACTATACCGCCATCAACAATGAAAATAGCGGTAGTTGGGTCAATTCGCTTTTAGCGCCCTTAATAATTACTGTCCGGAATTTAATTTCCAGTGGTAATTTCTCTATGTTTGCCTGCCGACGCCGCACTTCAAACTCGTAATTTTCATGCTCCTTGTTATGTAGTCGTGGAGGTATTCGTGAAAAAAGTTATTTATTCGCCGGTAGTCACATTTATCGCATTTCTTTCCGTCAATTCCGCCTTTGGGAATGACCAAACGGTAGAGCAGATACAAATTGGTATTGGCAACAATGCCGTTGCCAACCAGAGGTTTCCGCTTAATGAGGGCAACTTAATCCTACAAGAGCAAATTGGCTTTTTTAATGACGCCACCGGCATTCAATCCATAGAAATCAACAGCACAATTTCCCAATTTCAAACTGGCCGTAATCATTTTTCCAGAGTCTCCCAATCTACAGGGAGCGACAATGCGGGACAGAGCGTACAGATTGGCTCTAATAGCAGATCGCTCACCCGACAAGTTAACCAAATAAACGGTTTCTCCCTGCATACTCAGGATGGCCAGGGACAGGTTGCCACTACGATACAAATTTCCGGGGCCAATAACAGCGTCAATATTGAGCAGACAGATAGAGCCAATGTCGCTGTCGTGGCACAAGTATTCAGTTTTACGGGTAATGCCTCAATCTCACAGGCGGGTTTGCTTAATTTAGGTGTCAGTGAGCAAACCGGCATCGCTCATGAATCTTCAATTACCCAGACAGGCGTACTTAACTTTTCCGAAATGGAGCAGCTGGGCACGGGAAATTCATCATCAGCTTCACAGGAAGGGTTGTTAAATTCAGCAAATTCTTTGCAAACTGGTGTTGGCAATACCAACCAATCAAACCAAATTGGGCTGGAAAATAACGTTTCATTCTCTCAACTAGGTCTGAATCAAATGGCCAATAGCACCCAGATTGGCCTATTTAACCAAGTCCAAACCAGCCAGATAAGAGCGGGAGCATCCAGCAACACCCTACAGATCGGCATTTCCAACAGCAGCCATATTTCCCAGTAAATAGGCTCGCAGCAAAATTGCCAATCAAAAACTCCGACTTAAATCCCCGCGCTATTCATAGCAACAGGCAAAAGCTATAGAGAGAGAAAAGTGAAATTAGAACTCTGCAATAGAACTTTCTTCTCAAGGATTTACAACTTCTCTCCTATAGCGACTGCCTCAATTCCCAGCAAGAATATTGAGGACGGAACGAAATTTTGGACTCCTAAGCAGTATCAGGGAAGCCATCAAAATGTATCAGTCCTACTCTCCCACTTACCTGTTTGACTGGCGGCAATGCCTTTGCGGCAACGCTGCTCCCCCTCTTTACAGTAATACCTACCCCTCCGGCTAGGTGCACCTGCTGTAAACCCTCGGCGCAGGATGACGTGCCACCCCTTTTCAGCCACTTAGGCTGGTATTTCACCATGTGATGCTCATTGAAGTTTGTAGTAATGGAGACACTCATGAAGACTTTGACCCCTATCGCTGTAGCCCTAACCCTGGCCATCAGTGGAACCGCTTACGCGGGCGGCAACACTGCCACTCAGGACCAGAATGGCGGCCACAACAATGCCACTATCGATCAGACCGGGCCGCTGACCTGGGATAACAACGCTATGCAGGAACAGCATGGCCATAGCAATGATGCAGAGATCACTCATAGCATTGAACTCGGCAGCTATGGGTACCAGTACCAGGAAGGTGATCACCACTCGGCAGAGTTGCTGCAAAGCGGCGGTGCCGGCAACGAGTCGTTCAGCTTCCAGTCCGGCAGCACAAACGTGTCTGAGACCTACCAGATTGGACAGCTGGGCAGCTACTCCGCCCATCAGCAATCTGGCGACAACCACTACGCTCTCACCTATCAATTTGCAGGTGCTGGCAACATGGTGATGATTAGCCAGATGGACAGCCACAACACCGCAACCGCCACCCAGGTTCTGAGTGTTGGTTCTGAAACCGTTATCCGTCAGAGAGGAGAACTGCACAACGCAGATACCTTCCAGAGCGGTTTTGGCCATGATGCCAGCATGCGCCAGTCCGGTGAATCCAATGATGGTGATATTCGTCAGGTAGGTGGTGATCACTACGCCCGTATGCGTCAGCGTGGCCACAACCAGGAAGCGGATATTTCCCAGGCTGGGTATGACCACAGTGCACGCGCCCGCCAGAGAGGCCACCACAATGATGTGTACCTGGGACAGATCGGTTCTGGACACACCGCTTCGGCGCGCCAATCAGGGCACAACAACAATAGCCTGGTGGGACAGTTCGGCCTCTATGAAACTGCCACGGTAATGCAGTCTGGCCACGCTAACCAAAGTTACGTTTGGCAATAACAAGATAAAAAAAGGGCGGCCCATGGCCGCCCTTTTTATCACCTGTAATTTACAGGTGCTCAACCGCATCGATTTCGTACTCCACCGCACCGGAAGGTGTTTGGACTACCACCACATCACCCACTTCCTTGCCGATCAGCGCGCGGGCAATCGGAGAGTTCACCGAGATCTTGTGTTTTTTCACATCGGCTTCGTCGTCACCCACAATTTTGTATGTGACTTCCTTATCGTCATCCAGGTGGATAATCGTTACCGTAGTGCCGAAAATTACCTTGTCACTGGGCTCGATGCTTTTCACATCAATAACCAGAGAGTGGGAAAGCTTGCTTTCGATTTCCTGGATACGGCCCTCGATAAAGCCCTGCTTTTCCCGCGCCGCGTGGTATTCGGCATTTTCCTTCAAATCACCGTGTTCGCGCGCTTCAGCAATCGCCTGTACAACGGTAGGGCGTTCAACTTTTTTCAGATTGTCCAGCTCTGAGCGCAGCGCTTCTGCGCCTTCAACGGTCATTGGTACCCGGTTCAATGTGGGACCTCCATTATTGTTACGACGAAACCGGGCCCAGTGAGATCACGGGGCCCGGTTGGATTTCACAAGTTGGTTTTAAAGCTATTAAGACAGCTTTACGACACGCTGGTGAAGGTCTTGCAGGCGGCGAACCTGTAGCGGCTGCTCCTGACGCATGGCCATCGCCATGGCCTGGGCCGCTGCCAGGGTGGTGGTGTAACACACCTGGTGGTTCTCGGCACTGCGACGGATATCCGCAGAGTCGCGAATTGCCTGGCGCCCTTCGGTAGTGTTCACTACCAATGCAATCTCGTCGTTCTTAATCATATCGACGATATGCGGGCGACCTTCACTCATCTTGTTGACGGTTGTAACGGGAATATTGCTTTCTTGCAAGACCTTGGCGGTGCCGCGGCTGGCAATTACTTCGAAGCCAAGCTCCACCAGATCGCGAGCTACGCCCACTGCGTCGGCCTTGTCGAAGTCACGCACAGAGATAAATGCGCGTCCGGACTCCGGCAGGCGGTCGCCAGCGGCAACCAGGCCCTTGTCGAAGGCTTCTGCGAAGGTAGCGCCTACGCCCATCACTTCGCCAGTGGATTTCATCTCGGGGCCGAGAATCGGGTCCACTTTCGGGAACTTGTTGAACGGGAATACAGACTCTTTAACGGAGTAGTAGTCCGGTACGATCTCTTCGGTAAAGCCCTGCTCCTGCAAGCTGATACCCGCCTGACAGCGCGCAGCCACTTTCGCCAGTGAAGTGCCGATGCACTTGGAGACGAAAGGTACAGTACGGGAAGCGCGCGGGTTCACCTCGATCACGTAGATCTCGCCGTCCTGGTAGGCCAGCTGGGTATTCATCAGGCCAACTACGCCCAGCTCGCGAGCCATGGCCTTCACTTCTTCGCGCATACGGTCCTGCACATCCGCCGGCAGGCTGTAAGGCGGCAGGGAACAGGCGGAGTCACCGGAGTGAACACCACACTGTTCGATATGCTGCATGATGGCGCCGATCACAACGTCCTTGCCATCGGATACCGCATCGATATCCACCTCAATAGCGGCATTGAGGAAGTGATCCAGCAGTACCGGCGCTTCGTCAGAAACCTGTACCGCTTCTTTCATGTAGGTGAGTAGCTCGTCTTCTTTGTAGACGATCTCCATTGCGCGGCCGCCCAGTACGTAAGACGGGCGCACAACCAGCGGGTAGCCCACGTCTTTCGCCGCCTGGATGGCTTCGGAGACAGAGCGCACAATGGCGTTCTTGGGCTGCTTGAGGCCGAGACGCATAATCATCTGCTGGAAGCGCTCGCGGTCTTCGGCGCGGTCGATCTGCTCTGGGGTGGTACCGATAATCGGCACACCTTCGTTGGCCAGGTAGCGCGCCAGGTTCAGCGGGGTCTGGCCGCCGAACTGTACGATCACGCCTTCCGGCTTCTCTTTGGCAACGATTTCCAGCACGTCTTCCAGGGTTACCGGCTCGAAGTAGAGGCGGTCGGAAGTGTCGTAATCGGTGGAAACGGTCTCCGGGTTACAGTTGACCATGATGGTCTCGTAACCGTCTTCGCGCATCGCCAGGGCGGCGTGTACACAGCAGTAGTCGAACTCAATGCCCTGGCCGATACGGTTGGGGCCACCGCCGAGTACCATGATTTTCTTTTTATCGGACGGCTGCGCTTCGCACTCCTCATCGTAGGTGGAGTACATGTAAGCAGTGGAGGTGCTGAACTCAGCAGCACAGGTGTCCACGCGCTTGTAAGACGGGAAAATCCCCAGCTTGTGGCGGAATTCGCGCACGGTCTTCTGGCTCACCCCCAACAGGTCCGCCAGGCGGCGGTCGGAAAAGCCTTTGCGCTTGAGGAAACGCATATGCTCAGCAGTCAGCGCAGAGGTGGGCAGGGACTTGAGCGGCTCTTCGATTTTGATCAGTTCTTCGATCTGTACCAGGAACCAGGGATCGATACCGGACAGGTCGTAAACTTCGCCGACGCTCATGCCCATACGGAAGGCGTCGCCCACGTACCAGATGCGCTCGGCACCCGGAACGGAGAGTTCGCTGCGCAGGCGGGTCTCAGCGCCGTCTTTGCTCGGGTCAATCTTGCTTTCCAGGCCGAAGCTGCCCACTTCCAGGCCGCGCAGGGCTTTCTGCATGGACTCCTGGAATGTGCGGCCGATCGCCATCACTTCACCCACAGACTTCATCTGGGTAGTCAAGCGCGCATCGGCTTCACCGAATTTCTCGAAGGTGAAGCGCGGGATCTTGGTGACAACGTAGTCGATGGACGGCTCGAAGGACGCCGGGGTCGCACCGCCGGTAATATCGTTCTGCAACTCGTCCAGGGTGTAACCCACTGCCAGCTTGGCCGCGACCTTGGCGATCGGGAAGCCGGTGGCCTTGGAGGCCAGTGCGGAGGAGCGGGATACGCGGGGGTTCATCTCGATCACAACTACGCGGCCAGTCTTCGGGCAAACGCCAAACTGTACGTTGGAGCCGCCAGTCTCAACGCCGATCTCGCGCAATACCGCGATAGAGGCGTTGCGCATCAGCTGGTATTCCTTATCGGTCAGCGTCTGCGCCGGGGCAACGGTGATGGAGTCACCGGTGTGTACGCCCATCGGGTCAAAGTTCTCGATGGAACATACGATGATGCAGTTGTCGTTCTTATCGCGAACCACTTCCATCTCGTACTCTTTCCAGCCGAGCAGGGATTCGTCGATCAGCAGTTCGTTGGTGGGGGAGAGGTCGAGACCGCGCTTACAGATCTCTTCAAACTCCGGCCAGTTGTAGGCCACACCACCACCGGAACCACCCATGGTGAAGGACGGACGGATAATTACCGGGAAGCCGAACTCTTCCGGTACTTTCTTCGCCTCTTCCATGGAGTGGACGATCTTGGCGCGCGGAGTTTCCAGGCCGATCGCCTTCATCGCCTTGTCGAACAGGTCGCGGTCTTCCGCTTTCTCGATAGCGTCTTTGTCCGCACCGATCAGCTCGACATTGAATTCCTTCAGGACACCGTGCTTGTCCAGGTCCAGGGCGCAGTTCAGTGCTGTCTGGCCACCCATGGTGGGCAGGATGGCGTCGGGGCGCTCCTGCTCAATAATCTTGGCAACGGTGCGCCACTCCACCGGCTCGATGTAAGTGGCATCGGCCATGGCCGGGTCGGTCATGATGGTGGCCGGGTTGGAGTTCACCAGGATCACCCGGTAACCCTCTTCGCGCAGCGCCTTACAGGCCTGGGCGCCGGAGTAGTCAAATTCGCACGCCTGGCCGATCACGATGGGGCCTGCGCCGATAATCAGAATGCTTTGGATATCTGTGCGTTTTGGCATCTTTCTTCCGTTCTACTACCGGCAAAGGCCGGCTGCGCTAAATTTCATTCGTTTCTTGTTAAAACCGCCGCAAAAGCGGCGGTTAAATGCCCTACCCTGGGCGGCTACGCCCTTAGGCGCGCTCTTTCATCAAATCGATAAAGTGGTCGAACAGCGGCGCCACATCGTGTGGGCCCGGGCTTGCTTCCGGGTGTCCCTGGAAGCTGAAGGCCGGCTTGTCCTTCAGGTGAATACCCTGCAAGGTACCGTCGAACAGGGACTTGTGGGTGACTTCCACATTGTCCGGCAGGCTGTCGGCGTCCACTTCGAAACCGTGGTTCTGCGCGGTGATCATCACCTTGGTGCTGTTCAGGTCCTGTACCGGGTGGTTACCACCGTGGTGACCGAACTTCATCTTGGCAGTTTTACCGCCCACCGCCAGGCCCAACAACTGGTGGCCCAGGCAGATGCCGTAGGTGGGGATGCCCGCGTCCAGGATTTCGCGGATAGCGGTGATCGCGTACTCACAGGGCTCGGGGTCGCCGGGGCCATTGGACAGGAATACACCGTTGGGATTCATCGCCAGTACTTCGGAAGCCGGGGTCTCCGCCGGTACTACGGTGATGTCACAGCCGCGATCCACCAGCATACGCAGGATATTGCGCTTCACACCGAAGTCGTAAGCCACTACTTTGAAGGGCTGTTCCGGCGCGGCCTTGTGGCCTTCGCCCAGTTCCCAGGTACCTTCGCTAAAGGGGTAGGCTTCCTTGGTGCTCACTACCTTGGCCAGGTCCATCCCTTTCAGACCGGCAAATTCCTTGGCCTTGGCCAGGGCTTCTTCGCGGTCGATATTATCACCGGCAACGATGCAACCGCTCTGTGCACCCTTGTCGCGCAGCAGGCGGGTCAGGCGACGAGTGTCGATATCGGCGATACCAACGATATTGCGATCGCGCAGGTAGTCCTCCAGGGACTGCTCGTTGCGGAAGCTGCTGGCCAGCAGCGGCAGGTCGCGGATTACCAGGCCGGCGGCCCAGATATCAGCACACTCTTCGTCTTCCTGGTTGGTGCCAGTGTTGCCGATGTGCGGGTAGGTCAGAGTCACAATCTGGCGGGCGTAGGAGGGATCGGTGAGGATCTCCTGGTAGCCGGTCATGGATGTGTTGAACACGACCTCGCCAACAGAACTGCCATGGGCACCGATTGCGCGTCCTTCAAAGACACTACCATCTGCGAGCACCAGCAGCGCGGGAGTTGTACTCTGCATAAAGTTGTGGGGCATGAAAGCCTCCGACGTAGGGACAGCTTTAGTCAAATTGAACTCCAATCTTCAGAACTGCTTCCGGGCGGGGTTTGCGGGCTTCGGAGCACGCGGGCTCCTGACTGGTGCGCGCATAAAAAAGCGAGATGAAACATCGCAGCTTCATCTCGCTTTAAAAATCTGTTCACGCGTGATTCTCACAAAGTGGCCGACGGTTGCCGCCAGCTTTTTAGTAGGCTCACGCTGCGCGATTCAGCTTCGCGGCACCGGCCCAAATCGGGCGCAGATTCTACGCGAATTCACCTCTGGACGCTAGTGCAAAAATACGCCAGGCTACTTTCTCTGAAAATCTCACTCCGGCTTGCGTCCCAACCGGAATAGACTGCTGCCCATTTTCAGCTCCGCCTTCTCCAGCATGGTCTTATTCATACGCAGGGCCACCTCTCGGCCGCTGTCGGCAAACTCGATCATACCGCCAGTGGCAGCAAAGCGCTCAGCATCGCTCACCGTCAGAACCGGGAAAAACTCCAATGCCACCAACGCCTTGAGCAGTGTGGGGCGATCCAGGGTACTCAGCACCACAATCTGGCACTTGCGCGCCCGCAGCATCTCCTTGACCTCGATCTTCTCAAGCTCCACATCCCGCCCATCAATACGCTGATTCTTGAACCGGGCCGCCAGTGGCTCACCGAGAGAGTCCCCACCCATCAGGCACACCTTGAACGGGGCACTGCTGTTGGCGAAGGCATTGACCGGCCACTGCAGGTGGTAGGCGAAGTGCACTATGTAATCCACCATTACCCGTCGCCCCAAAGGCGTATCGGAGAGCTGCACCGCAGCCTGGGCACCCACACCGGTGAAAAGTACTGACAGGAAAAGTAACAGGGCGGGAATAATGCGAAATGAACCTGGGCTGGATATCGTCATAGAAGCTCAAACCCTGCGGTTTGCACCTCCCGAAAGGAAGCTGCGGTGGGCTGTTACCCGCAGCGGCCAAAGCTCGCTGCGGCTCTATTTGCGCGCCAGCGAAAAGCCCGGCCACCTACTCAGGTTAGCCCAACGCAAAGGCCCCCGCCGGGACCAGAGTTACAGCGCCTAAAGATCCTCCCCCGGCAAAATTGGGCGCCACTTCAACGCCTTTTCGATAGATATGATCATGGCCCCCGCCACATCCTTGCGCGTAGCGCTCTCGATGCCTTCAAGCCCCGGGGAGGAATTTACCTCCAATAACAACGGCCCCTTGCGGGAGCGAATAATATCCACACCCGCCACCTTGAGCCCCAACACCTTGGCAGCCTTGACCGCCAGGCGCTTCTCCTCGGCGGTAACTTTAACTACTGAAGCCGTACCGCCCTGGTGAATATTGGCACGAAATTCCCCAGGTGCCGCCTCGCGCTGGATCGAGGCCACCACACGACCATCGATAACAAACAGGCGAAGATCCTTTCCCTCCGCCTCGCGAATAAACTCCTGCACCAGAAGATTGGCCTTGAGGGACTTAAACGCATTAATCACCGACTCCCCGGCCTTGCGGGTTTCTGCCAGAACAACACCGCGCCCCTGGGTTCCCTCCAGCAACTTCACCACTAGTGGCGCACCGCCCACCATTTCGATCAGCTCATTGGTATCCACCGGGGAATTGGCAAACCCGGAGGTTGGGATATTTAATCCACTTTGTTGCAGCAACTGCAGGGAAAATAATTTATCCCGCGACTGGCTGATAGCAGCGGAGCCATTGAGGGCAAAAATATCCAGGCTCTCAAAGTGCCGCGTCAGCGCACAACCGTAAAAAGTCTGGCTGGGGCGAATGCGGGGAATAACCGCATCCAGGCTATTGAGTATGCGGCCATCCCGGTAATGCACTTCCGGCTCATCAGGGTCGAGCTTCATGTAGCACTGGCGGATATCGAGAAAACTCATGCGATGTCCACGCTCGGCCCCCGCTTCCATAATCCGCCGGTTGCTATAGAGATCCGGGTTCGATGCCAGCAGCCCGATGCGCAGGCCGGTACCGGCAATATGGTGCTCATCCCGATAATATTCATCCAACTGGCTTTTCGGGATATCGCCAATACAGAAGCTCTCAGCCGGATCTACCAGCATTCGCCCAATCATGGCTTCGCGCCCCAACAACATGCGATAGCCCATGCTGTCCCGATTGGTCAGGGTCAGTTCGATATCCCAGACACTGCCACCAATGGAAATAGAGGTACGAATTACCGGGCGTTTTTCACTTTCTCCGGAGGAGCTGCGCACCAGCCTTTTATCCAAAAGCCGCGCCTCACAGCGCACTGAAGGGCGGCGCTGGTGCTGCAGTGGATGCGCCTCAAAACTCACCCAGGGTTCGCCATCGCGCTTGAAGGTATGGATGTTGTAAGCGTGCAAACAGGAAGTTTTAGCCCCGGAGTCCACACGCACCTTAATCGCCGGGACGCCGAGTGCGGGAAGCCCGCACCACTCCTCGCTGCCGACAATCAGCTTTCTTTCCAATCGAGGTTCCTCAAAGGAAGGTTACAGGGTGACCGGTCGAACGAATGTTGCCGGCCTTTTAGTTTTACCCGCAAAAATGGCGGGCAAATGAAAATCGGAAATTTCTTTCACAGCGCCCCTGCAGGCGCTGAATTTATTTACTCTAAGTAAGATTAGTTAAGGCCGAGTACATCGCGCATATCGTAGTGCCCCGGCGCCCGCGCACTCCCCTCCTCTCCCATCATCCACAGTGCCGCGCGCACGGCACCGCGAGCAAAAGAGAGCCTGCTGCTGGCGCGGTGGCTAATTTCAACCCGCTCACCTTCTGCCAGGAACATCACCGAGTGTTCACCTACCACATCACCACCGCGTACTGTGGCAAAACCGATAGTGTCCCTATCGCGGGCTCCGGTTTGACCTTCGCGGCCGTAAACTGCCACTTTATCCAGGTCGCGCCCCAGAGTTTCCGCGATCACTTCTCCCATACTCAGTGCTGTGCCGGAAGGTGCATCCACTTTGTGGCGATGATGGGCTTCGACAATCTCGATATCGGCCTCTTCCGCCATTACCCGCGCAGCAGTTTCCAACAATTTAAAGCACAGGTTTACCCCGGTGGAAAAATTACTGGCGAGGCACAGCGGCACCTGATCCGCATAAGCCAATACTTTATTTTTTTGCTCGCTATCGAAGCCCGTGGTGCCGATTACAATGGGGAGGTTTTTCTCCGCGCAATAGGCAGTATTTTCCACGGTCGCTTTAGGGGCAGTGAAATCAATAAGTACATCAAAGTCTGCCTTATCGAGGCTGTCCACAATAGCGAGGCCGCTGCGGCCCAAACCGGCAACTTCGCCGGCATCAGCGCCGACCAAGCTGGAGCCAGGCCGCACTATAGCCGCTGACAGTTCGGCCTTATCAGACAGGGACAAAGCCTCCGCCAACGCTCGCCCCATTCGACCACCAAATCCCGTCACCGCCACTTTTACCACCATCACAGCACTCCAGTCCAAATCTATAAGGTTCTGGATTCTACAACGCACCCGGTAGAGCGCATAGATACGAGTAAGCCAGTATTAGCGTGTCTAAAAATCGCTAGTCACTCCGCAAAAGCAAAACAAAAAGAAATATCCACATATTTTTAAATTGCCAAGAGGATACTTGCGCAAAACGCGATATCAGCGGCCACTGCTACGCTTTACTGTGAGGGGTAAATGGAGCGCCAATATGCGACTGATGATCCTGTCCAACCATCTACCACACATCATGGTGGTAGTGATCTCTCTGAGCCTGGCTTTTGGCAGCACGCCGGCATCTGCCCAGCAGCAAAATGCCAATCCAGACTTTTGGGAGAAGTATGATGATATTACCGATTGGGTGACGCTGCGTTTGCAGCTCACCCCGGGACAGGAAAAAACCGTATTACCCATTATGCAAAAGAGCTTCGCAGAGAAAAAAGCGGTGCTGGAAAAATACGGTTTACTCAGTGGTGAAAAGGTCGCTCTAACCCCCAAGCAACGCGGCGAAATTGGCGCTCAATTCGCAGCTATCAGCCTGGAAACACACAAAGAATTGGAAGGTACTTTAAATAAGGAGCAACTGCGTAAAGCGCAAAAAATCCAACAGGAATTCCTGAGTGAATTCGCGGCCCGTTTGAGAACAAAAACTTCCCAATAGAAGGCATTCAATTGGGGGGATAAAACTCGCCTGGAAATAAAAAAGGCTCGAAAGCCAATGCTCTCGAGCCTTTTTAAATAGGCAACCCGCAAAACAATTTAAGGTTTTGCCGGTGCTAACAGCGATTAAAGCTTCATATCACCAAAGAAGTTTTTCACCCCTTCAAACCAACCGGTCTGACGCGGTGAATTTTTCTTTTCGCTGAGGGTATTAGAGAACTCTTGCAGCAAGTCTTTTTGCTTGCCGGACAGGTTCACCGGTGTTTCTACCACAACGCGACACAGCAGGTCGCCAGTTGCACCACCGCGAACCGGGGAAACACCCTTACCGCGCAGGCGGAACAGCTTGCCGGTCTGGCTTTCCGCCGGAATCTTCAGCTTCACTTTACCGTCGAGAGTCGGCACTTCCAGCTCACCACCGAGGGCGGCGGAAACGAAACTAATCGGCACTTCGCAGTAGAGGTTCTTGCCATCACGCTGGAACAGATCGTGCTCTTTTACCACTACCTGTACATAGAGGTCACCAGCGGGGCCGCCATCGGGCCCGGCTTCACCTTCACCAGACAGGCGAATGCGATCGCCGGTATCCACACCGGGCGGCACCTTAACGGACAGGGTTTTGGTTTCCTCTACACGACCGCGACCATGACAGCTGCCACAGGGATCGGAGATAGTGGTACCGCGACCGCGGCAGTTGGGGCAGGTTTGCTGAACAGAGAAGAAGCCCTGCTGCATACGCACCTGGCCAGCACCACCACAGGTGCCACAGGTTTGCGGAGAGGAACCGGGCTTGGCACCGGAACCGCTACAGGTACCACAGGCTGCCAGAGTCGGAACGCGAATCTTGACCGTGGTGCCACGCACCGCGTCTTCCAGGTCCAATTCCAGGTCATAGCGCAGATCGGAACCGCGAGCGGGGCCGCCGCGACGGCCACCGCCGCCACCACCGAAGATATCGCCGAACACATCACCGAAAATATCGGAGAAGCCACCGAATCCACCAGCGCCGCCACCGCCCATCTGGCCTTCCACACCGGCGTGGCCAAACTGGTCATAAGCTGCGCGTTTCTCGGAATCCGACAAAACCTCGTAGGCCTCATTGGCCTCCTTGAATTTGTTCTCCGATTCCTTGTCATCGGGGTTACGGTCCGGGTGAAACTTCATTGCCACCCGGCGGTAGGCTTTTTTCAGCTCTGCATCCGAAGCGCCGCGCTCGACGCCGAGGACTTCGTAATAATCGCGTTTCGACATAAAACTATGTTCTCTGGTCCGGCATCAAGAACGGCCAAACTCTCTTTCTACTTCTCGGTTTCTAACTAAGCCCCGCGAACGGAGCACCACCAAAACTGCGAAAACTCGGCAAATATTGGCAGATACCTGAAACAACACAGGGCGCGGGCCTCTGAAAGTAAGGCGCCGCGCCCCTGAAGTTCTCCGGCGGCCACTTTAAAAGCTGCCACCGGAATTGCAAGCGAACGCTTACTTACCTTCTTTTTTGTCGTCCTTAACTTCTTCGAACTCTGCGTCTACCGCGTCGTCGCCAGCGGAGGACTGCTGCTCGCCCTGGGCACCAGCGCCAGCGGCACCTTCAGCACCAGCGGCTTGAGCCTGCTCGGCGTACATCTTCTGAGCAACCGGACCGGAAGCTTCAGTCAGCTTGGTAGTTGCAGCTTCCATCGCAGCTTTGTCGTTGCCTTTAACGGCTTCTTCCGCTTCGGTAACAGCCGCTTCAATAGCTGCTTTCTCTTCAGCGGTAGCTTTGTCGCCAGCTTCTTCCAGAGTTTTCTTGGTCGCAGAAATCAGGCCGTCGAGCGTGTTACGAGTCTGCACCAGCTCTTCGAACTGCTTGTCCGCTTCAGCATTAGCTTCAGCGTCCTGAACCATCTTATCGATCTCGTCCTCGGACAGGCCGGAGGAAGCCTGGATCACAATGGACTGCTCTTTACCAGTGGCCTTGTCCTTCGCGTGTACGTGCAGGATACCGTTGGCATCGATGTCGAAGGTTACTTCGATCTGTGGCATGCCGCGCGGTGCCGGTGGGATATCGGCCAGGTCGAAACGACCCAGGGATTTGTTCTGTGCAGCCTGCTTGCGCTCACCCTGAACCACGTGAATAGTTACCGCAGTCTGGTTGTCATCCGCAGTGGAGAAAACCTGGGACTTCTTGGTGGGGATAGTGGTGTTCTTGTCGATCAGCGGAGTCGCAACGCCACCCATGGTTTCGATACCCAGGGTCAGCGGGGTTACGTCAAGCAGCAGTACGTCTTTAACGTCACCGGACAGTACGGCACCCTGGATAGCAGCGCCCATGGCAACGGCTTCGTCGGGGTTAACGTCTTTGCGCGGCTCTTTGCCGAAGAACTCGGTTACTTTCTGCTGAACCATTGGCATACGGGTCTGACCGCCTACCAGGATCACTTCGTCTACACCGGAAGCGGACAGGTCGGCGTCTTGCAGAGCGATTTTTACCGGCTCCAGGGAGCGGGTAACCAGCTCTTCTACCAGGCTTTCCAGCTTGGCGCGGGTCAGTTTAACCACCAAGTGCTTGGGACCAGTAGCGTCTGCAGTGATGTACGGCAGGTTGACTTCGGTCTGCTGGCTGGAGGACAGCTCGATCTTGGCTTTTTCTGCAGCTTCTTTCAGGCGCTGCATTGCCAGGGGGTCACCTTTCAGGTCGATGCCCTGGTCTTTCTTGAACTCGTCTGCGAGGTATTCGATCAGTCGCAGGTCGAAGTCTTCACCACCGAGGAAAGTGTCACCGTTGGTGGACAGTACTTCGAACTGCTTCTCGCCGTCTACGTCGGCAATTTCGATGATGGAGATATCGAAGGTACCACCACCCAGGTCGTATACCGCTACAGTGCGGTCACCGCCCTGCTTGTCCAGACCGTATGCCAGTGCAGCGGCAGTCGGCTCGTTGATAATACGCTTAACGTCCAGGCCCGCGATGCGGCCGGCGTCTTTAGTGGCCTGACGCTGGGAGTCGTTGAAGTAAGCCGGTACGGTAATTACTGCAGCTTCTACTTTCTCGCCGAGGAAGTCTTCCGCAGTCTTTTTCATTTTCTTCAGGACTTCGGCAGAGATCTGCGGCGGAGCTTTTTTATCGCCTTTCACTTCTACCCAAGCGTCGCCGTTGTCAGCTTCAGTGATGGTGTAAGGAACCATCTTGATATCTTTCTGGACAACGTCGTCTTTGAATTTACGGCCGATCAAACGCTTAACCGCAAACAGAGTATTTTGGGGATTGGTCACCGCCTGACGCTTGGCAGACTGACCTACCAGAATTTCGTTGTCGTCAGTGAAGGCAACAATAGAAGGTGTAGTGCGATCGCCTTCGGCGTTTTCGATTACACGCGCTTTGTCACCATCCAGTACCGCTACACAGCTGTTAGTGGTACCCAGGTCGATGCCGATAATTTTTCCCATCTGTAAAATCCTCTTTTGATGCGCGCTGCCAGCTATGTTCTGTTTACACCGCGCGAATAATTCTTGATGTCAGCTATATTGGTGCCGGCCGCTAAATTTCAAGGCCGCTTTACACTTCTGCCGTTACGGCGCTTTGCTGACCACCACCATGGCCGGGCGAACCAGGCGGCCATTGAGGCGATAACCTTTCTGAAACACATCCAGAACCGTGTTCGGCTCCACCTCGCCGTTGGGCACCTGGGTCATAGCCTGGTGCAGCTCTGGGTCGAAGGGCTCACCGGCCGGATCGACAACTTCCACAGCATTTTTCGTCAGGGTTTCAACGAAAGATTTGTGGGTCAGCTCGATACCTTCTACCAAGGCCTTGTTGGCTTCGTCGGCCGTATCGATCGTCGCCAGTGCACGCTCGAGGTTGTCCACTACAGGCAGCAAGTCCTGTAGCAACTTCTCTACCGCAAATTTGCGCGCGCGCTCGATATCCTGTTGCGCGCGGCGACGGGCGTTCTGCTCTTCCGCCTGGGCGCGCAGGGCCATATCCTTGTGCGCTGCCAGCTGCTCCTGCAACTTGATAATTTCCTCGTGCAGGGCATCGGCACCTTCGGCCTCTTCCCGCAGGGCTTCCTCGGCAAGTTCGCTTTCTATAGATGAAGGGTCTTCAATCTCTGCTGAAACGCCCTCGTCTGTAGCTGGTGCGTGCTCCGCCCCCTCTTTAATCTGATCTTCTTCGCTGCGCTCTCTGGCCACTGCTTTCTCCGTCGCGTCGACTCTGTCAGTAATGTGAGTTGAGCCCGTCTCTCGGGCACTGGAGCCTATATGGGGACATCCCCGCACAGTTCAAGTGGTTTTTCGCGCTAGCGCACATCCTCAGAGTAATGTGGCCCCGCCCCTATAGCTAACCGGGAACGAATACTGTATAAATAACCACTAATTGGGCCGGGCGCCCGCCGATTAGCAAGGACACAAGCGATCTCTATGCTGCTGCATCTGTCTATCAGCCAATTCACCCTGGTGGACCAACTGGAGTTGGAGTTTGGTCCCGGTACCAGCACCCTGACCGGCGAGACCGGCGCGGGTAAGTCAATCACCTTGGATGCCCTCGGCCTGGCGCTGGGCGGTCGCGGCAGCGCTGAGCTTGTGCGCACCGGCGCCAATCGCGCCGACATCAGCGCCACATTTGATATCGCCGAGCACCCCAGCGCCGCCAGCTGGCTCGAGTCCCAGGAGCTGGACGCCGGGCAGGAAGTCATTCTGCGCCGCACTATTGGCGCCGATGGCCGCTCCCGCGCCTATATCAACGGCCAACCGGTCACGCTATTGCAGCTACGCGCCCTCGGCGAGCAGCTAATTGATATCCACAGCCAGCACGAACACCAATCCCTGCTGAAGAAAGAAACACACCTGCGCCTGCTGGATGAATACGCCCAGGCCCAGGAACTCGCCGCAGAGACCCGCAGCCGCTTCAAAACCTGGCGGGATCACTATCGCCGCTATCGCACCCTGGCTGACAGCGCCGAGGAAGCCGAAGCCCGCCGCCATTTGCTGGAATACCAGCTTAAGGAGCTGGATCAACTTGGCTTGAGCGAAGGGGAAATAGAGTCCCTCGAGAGCGAACAGCAACAGCTGGCCAATGCCGGGGAAATCCTCAGTGGCAGCTACCAGTTGGCCGCTTTCCTGTCCGGCGGTGAAGGCGATATCGCCGAACAACTGCACCGCGCCCTGCAACTGCTGTCCTCCATGCCCGGACAGGCTCCGGCCTTAGTGGAAGTGGCACAGATGCTCGACAGCGCGCGCATCCAGGTAGATGAGGCCGCAGCCACCCTCTCCCGACATATCGATCGCTTCGAGATGGACCCGGAGCGACTCTCCGAGGTTGAAGACAGGCTCAGCGCCATCTACCAGGCGGCGCGCAAACACCGAGTCCAACCGCAGGAGCTGCCGGCTCTGCAGCAACAGTTACAGGCAGAGCTGGACGATATCGGCAGCCCAGATGCCCTGGATCGCCTTGCCGCAGATTGTGAACAACTGGAGAAGCAGTACAGAAAAGTTGCCGGCAAGCTCAGCAAACTGCGCAGTAAAGCGGCAGCTTCGCTGGCGGAGGCCGTGAACGGCCAGCTGGCCGACCTGGCCATGCCTCACGCTCGAGTAGAGCTATCAGTACAAGAGCTGGATACGCCCAATAGCCAGGGACTTGAAGAAGCGGAGATATTAATTTCCACCAACCCGGGCCAACCGCCTCGCCCCCTGGGCAAGATTGCCTCCGGCGGTGAACTCTCCCGGGTCAGTCTGGCAATCCAGGTGGTAACTGCGCAAACCTCCCGCACCCCCACCCTGGTATTCGACGAGGTGGATGTGGGTATCGGCGGTGCCACCGGTGATGTGGTGGGCCGCCTGCTGCGTCAACTGGGGGAAACCCGCAATGGCCGCAGCGGCCAGGTGATCTGTGTGACCCACTTGGCCCAGGTAGCGGCGCGAGCCCACCGCCAATACCTGGTGGAGAAGCACAGCGATGGCGAAAGTGTTTTTGTGGCACTGCGCGAACTCACCAACGGCGAGCGCCGCGAAGAAGTGGCGCGCATGCTCGGCGGCGCCCCCACCGCCCAATCCCTGGCTCATGCCGAGGAAATGCTGGAGAGAAATTAACTCTCCAACCCCTCTCTCGGGCTGGCTATGGAGTCAGCCCCACCTCCTTCATACGATTCCAGCGCCAAATGTCACCAAAGGGCAAAAATGGTGCATTTTGGTAAGCAATCTTATACCGTAGATCAATAAATGACCGCCACACAATCCGGTATACCACCCCTTTCGTCGGATATATGTGCCGATTTAGGACAAACGCACAAATATGACTGGGAGCGGCGGCTAAAGTCACCATATACTTGGCGGCTTATTTTTCGATGTATGAGTAGTCCCGGCCGAGGTTATGCAGAGAACGATTTTCAACACCCCTATTGTCACCCCAATCCTCCGCTTGGTTGCACGGGTGCTACTGAAGTTGCACGGCTGGCGTGTCAAAGCTGACGAGCAGTCTCTCAAACTAAAGCAGTACGTATTGATCGGCGCCCCCCATACCACTAACTGGGATGGCTATTACTTTATTCTCGCCGCACTCAAACTGAAGATGACCCCGCAGTGGATGGGCAAAGACAAGCTATTTACCTTCCCGCTGGGTGGCCCCATGCGCTGGTTCGGCGGTATCGCCGTAGACCGCAGCAAAGCCAACAACCTGGTGGATGCCACCGCCAGGCAGTTCAAACTGCGCAAAGAACTGGTTATCGCTATTCCCCCCGAGGGCACTCGCGGTTTGGCGGAACGTTGGAAGACCGGCTTTTACCATATCGCCCGCAACGCCAGGGTGCCGGTAGTGCTGGGCTATATCAGCTTCCCCAAAAAAGAAGTGGGCATAGGCCCGATAGCGCAATTCAGTGAAAACCTGGAAGCCGAGCTGTTGAAGCTCAAGGAATTTTACGCTGATAAAATTGGCAAGTTCCCAGAGCTTTACACCCCACCCTGCCAGTCGTAACACTCAGCGTAAGCATTTGAAGGGTGCGGTGAATACCGCACCCGGAAGAATCACTTCTCTTTTTCTGTCACATACAGAACCAGGCTGTGGCCAGTCAGCTCATAGCCGTGCTCTTCAGCGATCTGGCGCTGTAGCTCCTCAATCTCTTCATTGTGGAACTCGATAACCTTACCGGTATCGGTGCAGACCATATGGTCGTGGTGATCGCCTCGATCCAACTCAAATACAGAGTGGCCGCCATCGAAGTTGTGGCGCACAACCAGGCCCGCGCTCTCAAACTGGGTCAATACCCGGTACACAGTAGCTAGGCCGACATCCTCTCCCGCCTCCAGCAACAGCTTATAGACATCCTCAGCACTCAAATGCTGCTCACTAGTGCTTTCGAGCAATTGCAGAATCTTCACCCGCGGCAGAGTGACCTTGAGGCCAGCCTTGCGCAATTCCTGGTTTTCGTTCGACATGTATCAATATTTCCCGGCAGGATTTTAAAAGTTATCCGAAGTTGCCCAAACCCACAGCGGCCATTTATAAAGGATTCCGACCCTGGAGTCCCGTCTGTCAGCGAGCCAACTCTTCAGGTATTATCCCATGCCCTACGGAGTCAGAGAAACCCCGTACTGCTCACTTAGGGCAGAACTGGTAAGTGGAGGAACTTTTTTTCTCCACTTGAGACTAAACTGACTGTTTGTAAGAAATCAGCGTGAGCGCTGCCGTTTGAAACCGAATAATGGAGCAATGAATGCCGCCTAGTCTGAGATTTCTCACTATCGCCTTCCTGTGCAGCTTGCTGGGAGCTTGCACACTCGTAAAATTCCCCGGTGTACACCGTATTGAGGTGCAGCAGGGCAATATCATTACCCAGGAGATGGTGGATCAGCTAAAGCCAGGGATGACGCGACGCCAGGTACAGTTTGTTCTGGGCACTCCGCTGCTGGAAGATACTTACAACCCCAACCGCTGGGATTACGTCAATCGCCTTCGCGACAAGAAAGGCAATATCACCCAAAAGACCTTTAGCGTTTACTTTGATGAAGACTCCCTGGTAGCCACCAGCGGCGACTGGCAGCCCACAGGCTGGCCCTAAGCGGAAGTCCCCTCGGCGCCTTTCTTCTTCTCAGCCATACGCTTGGCTTTCTCGGCGCGCTGCTTGCGCGCCTCTTTGGGATCGGCGATCAAGGGGCGATAGACCTCAACCCGGTCCCCGGGTTGCAGGACATAACTTTCCGCCGGCGGCAGCCCCTTACTCCCCAGCACCTGGGCAAAAATACCCATCTTTGCCGTGTCCGGATCAACTTCAGGATACTCTTTGGGAATTCCCGAGCGAATTAGCGCCTCCCGCGCAGTGGTACCCTCAGACACCAACAAACGCATTAATCGCTGTTCGTGGGGCAGTGCGTACACCACCTCCACCGAGATTGTTTTCTCTTCTGTCATTGGGATTTCCCGTAAACTTCTTCCGCGCGCTCACACATAACCGCGACCATCTGGTTGGCCAGGTCACTGAAAATTTTTCCCGCAGCCGCCGCAATCAATCGATTTTTCATCGAAAACGAAAGGGTAAAACTCACTTTACAGGCATTTTCAGCCAGTGGAGTAAATTCCCACAGTCCCTCGAACTGCTCGAAAGGACCATCCACCAGATTGAGCGTCATCGACTTGGGACGCACCAACTGATTTCGAGTCACAAAGCTCTGCTTTATACCCGCGCGCGACAAATCCAGGCGCGCCTCTAAAGTGGTGTCATCGCTGTGGATAATCTCCGCAGCGCGACAGCCGGGTAAAAATTGCGGGTAACTGGCCACATCGTTGACCAGATCAAACATTTGTTCCGCGCTGTACATCACCAGCGCACTGCGTTCTATTTCAGTCATTCCTACTGTCTAACCCAGTCCATCAGGCAAAATTACCTGGGATTACCGTTGAACGGCTAATTTTGCCAGTCGGCGCTACTCAAGCAAGACAATTCCTGCAACAATCGCATTTTTTACCGGTGGGCCACACTTAGCCCCAGCCGCAGTAACAAAAACTACAAGCATTCAAAAAATAATAGCGAGAGTACTTATGACCGCAGTGAGAGAGCATTTTGGGTCAAGGCTGGGCTTTATCCTGGCCGCAGCAGGTTCCGCCGTCGGTATTGGCAACCTGGTCGCATTCCCTGTAGCAGCCACCAAGAGCGGGGGCGGCGCCTTCTTACTGGTCTACGCTCTCTTCGTATTTCTGATCTGTCTGCCTGTGATGATGGCCGAACTCGCTATGGGACGCCGTTCAGATAAAGACCCCGTCGGTGCCTATCGGCAGATATCCAAGGGCTCCACGCTGTGGAGTATTCCCGGCTGGCTGGCCCTGATCACGCCATTTATGATCGCGGTTTTTTATCTGGTGGTCACCGTATGGGTAATGGGATACCTGGTAGAAATCTTCTCCGGCAACCTGGATAAGCTCGCCACCCCGGATTTCTTTATCCACTTTATCAATACACCCACGGTATTTATTTACCTGGTTGTCCTGATGCTGATCATCAATGCCATTCTCGCTATGGGCGTTAAAGACGGTATCGAGCGGGCCGCAAAAACCCTGATGCCCATGCTGTTTGTCATGTTATTGGGACTGGTGTTCTTTGTACTGACTCTGGATAACGCCGCCCTCGGTTTGCAGTACTACCTGGTACCCGACTTCAGCAAAATTGACGGCAACGTAATCAGTAAAGCCATGGCCCAGGCCTTCTTCTCCCTGTCTCTGGGAATGGGCATCATGATTACCTACGGCTCCTATATGAAGAAGAAGGACTCCATTCCCGGTTCTTCCCGTGCCGTAGCGATTACTGACACATTGGTAGCCTTTACTGCTGGCCTGCTGATTTTGCCGAGTATTTTCCACTTTAACCCGCAGATTGATCCGACAGAGCTGAGCGACTCATCCGCCGGTATGATCTTCCTGTTCCTGCCGAAGATATTCCTCGCTTTGCAAGACGGAATCGGCTACATGGGCGCCAGCGCCGTAGCGGCCATCTTCTTCTTCCTGGTACTGGTTGCCGCCATTACCTCACTGGTTTCCATTATTGAGGTGCCTATCGCCACCCTGCGCGACGAGCGCAACATGGAGCGTAAGAAGGCTATCTACATCGTTGCGGCAGTTCAATTTGTACTGGCCATCGCTTGCGCCGTATCATTCGGTATGGCCACTTGGTTTACAGAGTTTGTACAACTGGCCGGCGCAAACAAGTCGTTCTTTGATTTGGTGGAGATCATCTTCTACGACACCATCCTGCCTCTAAACGGCCTGCTGGTATGTCTGTTCGTGATCTACAAATGGAAGAAATCCAATTTTGATAAAGAGCTGCAAGAAGGTGACAGCAACTTTGCAGGCTCGTTTTCGCAAAAATACGTTAACTTCTCCCTGGGCACTTTTATCCCATTGATACTGCTGCTTATCTTTATCAATACCGTGGCCCTGAAGTTTTTTGGACACAGTTTTATATAGTCACTCGTAGTTTTCATGGCCAAGAAAAAGAAAGCACAAACATCCAATACCATCGCCCTCAACAAGAAGGCCCGCCACGACTATTTCATTGAAGAAAAGTTTGAGGCGGGCGTTGAGATGAAAGGCTGGGAAGTCAAAAGCTGTCGGGAGGGCAAAGCCCAGCTGACCGACAGCTATGTCATTTTCAAAAACGGTGAAGCCTGGCTGCTGGGTGCCAACATCCAGCCGCTGCCCAGTGCCTCCACCCACTTTGTTACCGAGCCCGACCGCACCCGTCGCCTGCTGCTCACCAAGCGCGAACTTTCCAAGCTGATCGCCGCTGTTGAGCAGAAGGGCCACACCGTGGTTGCCACAGCCATGTACTGGAAAGGGCATCTGGTGAAGTGCGAAGTCTGCCTTGCTAAAGGTAAGGCGAGCCATGACAAACGCGAGACTGAGAAGAAGCGCGATTGGAACCGCGAAAAGCAGCGCCTAATGCGCTCGGCGCACAAATAGTGCACAGTGAACTATTAGAAGAATAATTACGGGATTTACCATGAGTGCACCGCGAGGACAGTTCAGCTCGAATATTGGCTTTTTGATGGCTGCGGCGGGTTCCGCCGTTGGTCTCGGCAATATTTGGGGCTTTCCAACCAAGGCCGCCAGTAACGGCGGCGCCGCCTTTGTAGTCGCCTACTTATTTCTAGCCTTTGCGCTCGCCTACCCGGCCCTGATGGCCGAACTCACCATCGGCCGCCACGCGCGCCGCAATATGGTGCAGGCGCTGCGTTCCATTTCCAACGGTCCCATCAGCCGCTTTTTCGGGGGCCTGACCGGCTTCGGCGGTATCCTGGTGGCCTCCCTGATCCTGAGCTTCTACGCCATTGTGGCGGGCTGGATGGTGGCCCACCTGGCCGAACCTTTCGCCAGCCTGTTCGGTGCCCAGGAAGCGGCCCAGTGGTTGGCCGGAAACAGCACCGATCGCAATATGATCATGACTGCCATCTTCAGTGGCCTCACCATGTTGATTATCGCCAGTGGTGTTGAGAAAGGGATCGAGCGCTGGTCCACCCTGTTGATGCCATCGCTGATCATCCTGTTATTGCTGTTGATCTGCTACGTGCTCACCCAGCCCGGCGCCCTGACCGGCCTGGAAGTGTACCTGATGCCCAACTTCGACCACTTCACCCCGGATCTGCTGATCTCCGCCATGGGCCAGGCCTTTTTCTCCCTATCCCTGGGTGTAGGCACCATGCTGATTTACGGCTCCTACCTGAGCCAGCAGGAAAGCCTGCCGCGCCTCGGCGCCCTGGTAACCCTGATTGATGTGGGCATCGCCTTCACAGCGGGCTTGCTAATCCTGCCCGCCATGTATGTAGCCCAGGAAGCCGGTACCCAGATCTTCTCTGCCGACGGTTCCCTGATCGCCGGCCCGAGCCTGATCCTGCAAGTTCTGCCCGCGCTGTTCGACACCATGGGGGAAGCCGGGATATTCGTCGCCATCGCCTTCTTCGCACTGATGGTTATCGCCTCCCTCACCTCCTCCATTTCCATGCTGGAAGTGCCGGTGGCATTCTCTATCGAGAACCTGAATATCCCCCGCCGCATCGCCACCCCGATCGTTGGCCTGATCATCTTCGGCGTGAGCTGCGGCATCATCTACAACTTCGATAGCCTGTTTGGCTTGGCCGTCACTATCAGTACCGAATACGGCCAACCCCTGCTCGGCATTGCCCTGTGTATCTTTGCCGGCTGGATCTGGCGCCGCGACCAGCTGCTGAGTGAGCTCAAAAAAGGCCATGAAGATATCGAACACACCCTGTTCTGGAAGATCTGGCCCTGGTATGTGCGCATCGTCTGCCCACTGCTGATTCTGACCGCTTTCGTGCAGTCCATTCGCTAAGCTGATCTCCCTCCCGGCGGTACCTCACCGCCGGGAACCCCCTTCCCACCTAAGCCCTCCCTCAAAGCGCCTGACTAAAGCGACTCTGATCGCTCAAATGCCAATTACATAAAATTTATTGCTAACGTGAATTTTGAGGTATACTTAGGTGACACACATGAGTGTTTCTTATCGGGGATGACTTGGATTCGACGCCGGTTACGAAACCTTGGGTGCATGCCGAGATGGCAGCGAATCTCGTAAATCCAAAGCTGTATTTTATTAGTTGCCAACGACGACAACTACGGTGCCCAACTCGCTGCGTAAGCAGCTTGTGAAGCGCTAACTAAGGGTTCGTCCCTTAGCAGTCTTCAGCAAGGTTCCAGTATCGCGCTGTAGACTGTTATACAGAACTGGATCGCCGCAAGCCATACCCGTGGGTAAGCGGTTAAACAAATTTCGGGATCGCCCTATACGTCCTGACCGCCGGGCTGTAATGGGTTAAATCAATAGACGGAGCTAAGCATGTAGAGCCTCTGGCAGAGTGCTGACGGACGCGGGTTCGACTCCCGCCATCTCCACCAAATTGCTGTCTCAGACAGCCCACGAAAGCCCCGCAAACCTAGTGTTTCCGGGGTTTTTGTTTATCTGGGCCATCCCAATTAATCTAACCCAAATCCAGCCATTTTTAGTGGGGTTAATTGCGGGGGCGAGCAGGTTTGCGCCACTGCCCCACCAAGAAAAAGCACTTGGCAGCAATTGCAGACCCTACTGAAATCGGGCGCCTACTAACTGCCATAGACGACCCCAATAGTAAGAGCAGCCCTAAAACCACCCCCTCTCTTACTCTGCCCGCTAGAGAATTGCGAAAACTTGAGTGGACGGAAATCAATTGGGATGCCAAGCACATAAAACTGCCCAACGAAAAAATGAAAATGGGCCAGCCACACATTAACCCTCTTGCTGAACAGGCTCTAGCCCTGGTCACTGGGCTATGACAATGAAACCATGACCGCCCCGGCTCCCGTGCAATGGCCCGTACTCTATTAGACCGCGACACTCGGCAGATTTAATTTAGAATTCGCGTTTTCATCAAGCAAAAACCTGAATGTGGCACATTCATCTCAAATCAGAGAGGTGAAACACATTCTTCAATGGATTTACGAGGATAAAGGGATATGTCCATCAACGAACATGCAACCAAGATACAGGTGAGTCGACTGGTTAACACCGCTCTGACAGCGATTAAGGATAAAGATCCGAGATTTGATCAGACTCTGGTTCGCACTCTGGATCAACTCAACTTAATCAGCCGGAACCTGAATACCGCCAAACATAACGTACAGCACTTTGCAGGAATGATGGCGAGCGGCGCTCATGGACAAAACGCCTACCGAGTCAATCAATCCATGAACTCGAAGCTGAGAACCCTTTCATCACTTGAAGCCTTCCTCGCAGAAGAGTGGAAAAAGCTTGGTAAAGCAGTTGACGCATATAGGACACAGCTACCATGGGAAGGCAAGACCGAATTGGAACTCCTGGATATGCTTGCGGGAGAAATCGAGTCGTTCGATAAATTACTTAAAAAAAACGTCATCAAAGTTCCAAAGCACCAGACCAATACACACCAAACGATGACCCTTCAAAGAGAAATCACGCAATTAAAGGCAATACCCGCTCAAACAGCGCCAAGTATGCTTGTCTTAATTTCCATCGGCCTTCGTTTATTTGCAATGTACGTCGGCTCTAAAAGAGTGAATAGCAATAGATAATCTCGATTTCCCTTTTGGCAGATCACTAGACGCTGGAACTTTTAATCCGGCAGGCTCAATGCCTGTCGGAGCCTTCTAAATAAGCGGGGCAAATCAATATTGTGTTAGGAATACCCATATTTCTACCCATTAACCTGCTTAAAACAATACTTTAAAGAACCCACTTCGCCACTCAATTCAAAAAGAACAAAGCCTCATCCATCGATCATGTGATGCTCTCCTTACAATACTCAGGAGATGCACATATACGCGAGAGAAAAGCCTACCCACAATTAAGGAGGCCGCTCACTTGTAGACGTCGATAAAGGTTTTTTCCACATAAGTAAGAGCCACCACCAGTGGAAAAATACAAATCTATTGGCAATAGTCTTCGCCGTTACCTTAGCTGTCATTAATGCATCAATAAAGCTCTACATTCTATACTTCAAGCACCCTTAAAAACTTAAATAAAGGACTGCCATGAGCAAGTCTGAGCACGAAGCGTTTATGCAAGCAGCCATTGAGGAAGCGCGCAAGGGCTTGGCCGCAGGAGGTGTTCCCACCGGCTGTGTAGTAGTTCGTGATGGAGAAATTATCGGCAGAGGCCACAATCAGCGTATCCAGCAGGATAGTGTTATCAAGCATGCTGAAATGGACGCATTGGAAAAGACTGGAAGGTTACGAGCAATCGAATATCAAAAGTGCACGCTTTATACGACCCTTTCGCCCTGCCCTATGTGCAGCGGAGCCATACGTCTATACGGGGTTAGGAATATTGTTATCGGTGAAAACACAACCTTTCAGGGAGATGAACTGTTACTCAGATCTGAAGGCATAAGCCTAACCATCCTAAATAATTATGACTGCATTAGTCTTATGAGTGAATTTATCCAGCAGCACCCTGAGATCTGGCATGAAGATATTGGCGAGTAAAATATATAAAAATATTGAATGAAATCGGAATTAAATCAAAAACAATAAAAAATTATTGCCATCTATATAGAGTAAGTATTCAACCCCTCGATTTTATGAGGGCCCCGCCGCCAAGGCCTCACTACAAAGTGAGTTAAAAAAACTCGACAAAAAAATATTCCAGCTAACACAGAATCGGAATGCGTTAGCTCAGTATGTTGACGAGCATCTACCGGATAGGGTTGAGATTTTTTCTTTTATCATTTAGACCAGAGTCATGCAGGTTTCCCACCATGAATATCGTGCCGCATCGCATTTTCACCCCCACTAAAAAGCCCAGTCTTATCCGTCTCTTCAAAATCTGATAACAGCTTTTTGGCACGTTATTTAGCCCTCTCCTTCCTCCGCTTTTCATATCCAAGGGAACGTTTTTGATCTGTCACACAATACTCATCCAGTAGCAAAAACCTCAAGAGCTATTGATAAAGCCTTTGCTGCTGCAATAGTCCCATAACTTTTCACCGAAAGGCTTCATTTAGAACATCTCAATAACGGCGCAAAAAATGTTATCAAACAAAAGACATCAATATTTTCCCTCATAATGCCTTCGACCTTGTTGGCTGGTGCCCTTTTGAAGAGTAACTTAGGACGGGTGGCAATTTTCTAGTAGGCCTGATGTTCGATTGCCGCATCAAAGAGGGCTCGTGGTGCTACCCGGCCACTCGCCTTTTCAAAAAACCAAACTAATGAAGATTACGGAGCATCATCATGGAAGAGACTCTCACACTCTCTCCCGACAGCCTGCATCGCCGACTCAAAAAGCAAACCGCATCTCTCACACTCTCTCCTGACGACCTGCAGCGCCTGCTAGGCAAGCAAGCCACACAACTAGATAGTTCGACCTCTCTCTCTTTCGAATTCACGCCAACATCTCAAACAGACCCATTGCGACGCGACCCCGTCCTGAGCAACCTATTGCAACATGAAGCTCGTATGCTCGAGTGGCTCGGTGAATCTGAAGGCAATGCACGCCAATTCGCGCTCGACCCAATTGCGACCTTTCAGCGGGTATGCGACCCGAGCCCCGAGCTGGTCGAGGAGCTGCGCGGCCTGTTTGACCGAGAAGAGCCAAGCGACTTAATTGAAGAAGAAATTGAAGAGCAGCAAGGTCTTCAAGAAGTTGAATCCTCGCCAGACCCAGACCTTTCGCAAGGCTGGGACTTAATCAGTGCCTCGACCCAAGGAGCGGTCAACAATTGGATTAGCGAGCTCTTCGAAGGCGACTCCGGCCAATGGTCCTTCAGCGGAAGTGTCGGCAAGGGCCCCGCCAAGGTTCGCTACGAGTTCGCATTTGATTGTCCCGCCTTTATTGATCCCGAAGACCAAAAGGCGACGCTCGACCTGCCCATCACAGGGTTCATCAAGTTCCCAGGTATCACAAGCAACATCGAAGATGCACAGGGCCAAAGCCCCGGTCACGCCCGGCTCGTTCTTGACCTCAACAAAATGCAAGCCAGCGCCAGCATCAACCACTATGGGCAAGTCACCGTGACCATCAAGAAGCCCAACTGGGACATGATGGAACTTGACCTCAGCGACGTTCAACTCTCAAAGTCGATCAAGGGCTTCGATATTACCGACGCGATGAAAGGAGCAGTCGACCAACTCATCTCAAGTTTTGATTGGCCCATCAAGTACACGGTTGCTCAACACACCCCCCTGCCCGCCGGGAACCTGGACATCGGGGTGATGTATACAGCCTTTGATGGCAACTCCGGCTCAAACCTGTTCGGACTAGGGATATGCCGTGGGAATCGCCAGCCAATAGACGCGCTTCTACCACAGACTATCCCTAGCAACTGTACATCGGCACTCATCGTATCCAACGACATCATTTTGACTTCGGTGGCTGCGGCGATTGCTGAAGCAACGCCACTGACCTCTTCGCAGCTGACGGTGACCGATACCTACCCCGAAAAAATGTACCTCAACACAGACGTCGAGGATGTGATTGAGGGTGCGCATATCAAAATCAAAGAAAATAACCTCCAAACGGCGTTCAACAACGACGGCGATCTTGTTATCAGTGCCGACATCAGGGTGAAGCGTGGGGCCATGACCCTGTGGGTCTACCAGACCCTAAAGCTCTCTGCGACGATAAGCTTCAACGCCTACGACGATGTGCTCAACATTCAGGTGAAAACAAAAGCGAAGCTCCCTTTCTGGTGGGCGTTCGTACCGCTTGGCTGGGTCCTTCAACTGATCATCTCGATTCTGAGTTCGAAGAAAGGGAGTGTCGACATCGCGATTCCCGGCTTCCAGGTCAAGAAGACAAATTCGCCCGCCTATCTTCAGATTGGTGGTGACTGGGCCTATATGCCAATCAAGCTTCATTCCACCCCAATCGCGCCTCCGAATATTCAGATGATGCACATCAATCAGCAGCTGGATGAAAACGGCGGAAGGTTCCGGTTTGACTTCAGCAGATACGGCTCAGAAGTGACGAGCTTTATCGTTGCCGCCACCTACTGGTTCTTCAAATACGAAGGAAGCACGGACCACCAGACGCAAACGCTGGGCCTGTCACTCACCCAGGTTCACAACAAGAATGCCGTCCTAACCGTCACTCCTGACGCCACTTTGTACGGCCAGAAGAAAGGCTTAAGCCCCTCAGCCTCCCAATTGACATTGTCGTGCATCGCAGTGGTCGACGGCCCCAAAGACGGTGTGATCTTACCGAGAACCATCACCGGTATCCCCGATGAATCAACCAGCCCATACATCCCCCTCGATGAGCCAGAGGCTTATGCTGCCCTTGGAGGCTGGGCGTGCGAGTACCACAAGGACAACGACCCGAGCGAACCCCCAAAGGCTCACCATGTTCGCACCATTGAGCTCGATGCAACCACCGCAGTTCCGAACAACTACGAAGTGGGTATCCAATCGACTGCACAGATGCACGATGACTCGGGCAACAATGCCATCGCATCGATTGATGGCAATCTCATTGAGCTGAGCAAGAGCCCCCCTCTGATCGCAAAGTACGTGACAAACCTCCAAAAAACGAGTGATGACGCGTATGTTGAGATGGGCCAGCCTATAAGCGACGCAGCAGTGTTCCTGTCTGGCTATCGCGTCCACTACGACAGCAGTGACCACGACATCCGGCAAGTCGGCGGAGGTTCGGAAACCTACTCCACGTCAGGCTCGCAGGTCATACTGCACAATCCACACGCACTGATCGGCGACGGCGACTCGGGGAACAGCAAGCACACTCAAGAAAACAGCGAATCACACGTGTCGTTTCTAATTATCGCAGTACCGGAGTAAATCGCGCGGTTGCTCGGGTGGCCATTGCACGCCCGGGCAACCCATGCGATACCTGGCGACCTCTAGGCTGGTATTTGGTGGCACTCGACTGCTAGGGAGCCTCTGAATAACTCCGTAATGCCTCTGCGAGTCTTGAAGGCCCGCCCTTCGGGGCTTGCAGAGCGATTCACACTCCGCGTTGCGACTTCTTGAAAGGTCTAGACATTCCTGCAAAGCCGCGCCTTGATTGTGAACCGCTCTGAAAGCCAGAGGTATCACGGAGTTATTCAGAGGCTCCCTAGATATTCTCAAGAGGAAGATTTACTCGTATCAGTAGCAGCTATCTATTCAGGTTGGAGTATCAGCCTAAATTTACACAATAATTTACCACTTTCTACCGGATAACTGATTAGGCTCCCCCGCATAATAAAGTTTTTGATCATCGCTATCCTCAGTGACATTGCGAAAGCAATCCACATTTATCTATAGCTTCTTTATTAATCATTCTAAATTTAAGGATGGTAAATAATTGATAATGCTTTTACATTTATATGCGAACTGCTAAAGGACTTCTGGTCGACTATAAGATCGAATTAAAATCAGCAACTTTTAATTTGATAATTTTTTACCATATCGAACAAAATTTTTGAAAATAGCTTGACTGAATTATTCTGTGCTTTATTACCTACAGTTAAATAAAGAGACACTGTATAGGAAAATCCATGAATCATATCAATTTTACATAGCTCATTTGACTGAACATCCTCGGCAACCATATGCACCGGCAACCTGCCATAACCTAGCCCCCCCTTTACAAGGCGATAGGCCTCGTTCAAGTTGGAAACGGAGCATTTCACATTTGGCGAAAGCCAACCGAAAGAAACATCCATCGACCCGGAGTCTGCTACTAGAACTTGAGTCTCTCTCTTCAGTTCATAATAAGAAACATTTTTTTGGTTAGATAAGCTATGTTCTGGGCTACACACTAAGATAAATTCAACATCTAGCAATTTATCACTTAAGAAACCGGGGGGTGGAGTCATACCGATACATAAATCCACCGCATTATTAAGAAGTAACGCATTAGTTCCAGACATCGCTTGCTCCTTGATAGACAAGCGGACATTTTTTTGCTGGCTGTGAAACAATTTCAAAGTAGCATCGAGAATACTCTTTGGAAATGAAGTATCTACTGCAATACTCAACGTAGCTGCCGCCCCCTGTTTTAGCTGGCCAGCTAGATTCTCAATGTCATAATGTTGTCTCAGTAACACCTCAACTTGCTCACTCAAAAGTAAACCGGCATGATTTAATTTGGTTTTCCTTCCATCTTTTTCAACCAGAGTTAAACCTAAGGTATCTTGAAGTTCTTGTAGCGTATAACTAATTGTAGATTGACTCTTGCCAAGTTGATCAGCAGCTTTTGATACTGAGCCTTCCTTCCTTAAAGCATCCAAAGCTTCTAATTGTTCGAGCGTGGTTTTCACGGAAGTACACCATATATCGATAGATTCGATCCATATTATCTTTGCCGTAACTACTAATCAAACATGATGTAGGATTTCTCGCGTTTTAATAATTACCGGAAATGTCTACAATGCTTAAATCCATTACTACACTGCTGGCTGGTGTAGCTTTTACTGTGAATGTGATTGCCCAAGAGCCCGTGTGGGATGGCAATACAGTCATCCTTGAATCTCAAAAGGTTTCAGATGGCATATATGCTGTAATACCTTCAGACGCCTCTGAAAAAGCTGGCAGTGGCTATCCTATTGCAACAAGTGGCGGATTTGTTATCGGCGAAAACTCTGTTCTGGTGATAGAGTCAATGATAAATGAGCGCCTTGCCGAACAAATGATATCGTTGGTCAAGGCTGAAACAGATAAACCCATCAAGTATTTAGTTAATACAAGTTATCACGGTGATCACTCATATGGAAACTATGTTTTTCCAAGCAGTGTATCTATTATCCAGCATGAAAGTGCAAAGGATTATGTAGATAACTACTTCGAGCAAGATACTGCGTTCATGATTAGTAACTTCGGTGAAGGCAGGGGAATTGAGGATGTAATACCCAAAACCGGCGATATCTTAGTCCCCAAAAACGGAAGTATTTCTATTGATTTAGGAGGCAAAACTGTAGACATAGATGATTTTGGTTTTGCTCAAACTGGCGGCGATCTATTCGTCTCCGTTAAAGGAGAGAACATACTTTGGACAGGTAATCCCGTAGTCTCTACCAAACCTGCCTTACCTTGGCTGCTTGATGGCCATCTATTAGAAACATTAGCAACCATGAAATATGTATATGGAGCAATAGATGAATCTACACTAGTTATCCCTGGTCATGGCCCAATTACAAACCGTTCAGCAATAAAATGGCATATTGATTACTTGACTGCACTTAAAAATAAAGTGGAAAAGGCAATTGCAAGAGGACTATCCCTTGAGGAGACGGTTGAGAAAGTTCAACTACCAAAATACCAAGGGTATGCCCTTCACGGGTGGGTTCACTCTGGATTGAATGTCCCCGCAGCATATAAAGAGCTTTCCTCTTCTAAAGTTAAATAACCCTCTGATCTCATTCCTCCATAAGCGCTTACTATACCTCCTGAGTAGGTAGGTGAGCGCTTTCAAATCTAAGAAATCTAGTATGTCATATTCAAAATATATATGGCGAAAACGCCTAATCTTAATGGGTGCCGCCACGGTTTTGGCTGCATGTAAAAACGCAACCATCGCAAATGAGGGGATGATAGAAAATTTCGACAGTGCCGTTTATGCGGATATGATCATTATTAATGCAAAGGTAACGACCCAAGATAAGAACAAGCCAGTTGCCCAGGCCATAGCGGTTAGAGACGGAAAGATTCTGGATGTAGACACCGATGAAATAATACATCAGTACAGAGGTGAAACGACTGAAGTTATTGATGCGAAGAATAGACGAGTTATACCGGGCTTGATCGACTCTCATTCACACTTCTTGCGTAGCGGATTAGCTTATACGAGGGAGTTACGTTGGGACGGTGTGCCCGATCTAAAGACAGCATTAAACATGTTGTCGAAGCAGGCAAGTAGAACACCAAAAGGTGAATGGGTAAGAATTATAGGTGGCTGGTCTCCATGGCAATTCAAGGAAAAACGGTTGCCAACTATTGCTGAAATTAATAAGGCAGCTCCCGACACCCCAGTATATATCCAATATTTCTATAGTGTTGGAATGCTTAACCAAATGGGTATGGATAAACTTGGAATCAACAGAAATACGGAAGATCCAAAGGGCGGAAAATTTGTACGTGACTCACATGGAACACCCACAGGGTTAATGCTAGCACAGCCACATCCTGGAATTTTTTACGGCAAGATCGCAGCTCTGCCAGACACTTCAGAAGAAGTAAAAGTAAATTCAACAATTCACTTATTTCACGAACTGGCAAAATTTGGTTTAACGTCTGTTATTGACGCTGGAGGTGGCGGGTTCGGTTATCCCGATGGATATAGTGTCGCAGAAAAACTGGCCACAGAAGGAAAACTACCACTGAGAACATCCTTCTATTTATTTGCACAGAATCCAGGGAAAGAGCTGGAAGACTACCACGATTGGACAAGGGGAAATAAAGCGGGGACAAACACTGACAGTACTAAAGAGCACGGCTTTGAAATTGATGGAGGAGGTGAGTATCTACTATGGAAAGCTGGAGACTTTGAAAATTTTAGATCCGACAGACCAGTGTTGGATGCCGATATGGAAAAAGATCTAACGCCAATTATTGAGTTACTGGTAGAGCGTAGATGGCCATTTAGGATTCATGCAACCTATGATGAATCAATTACCAGGATTTTAGACGTTATTGAAGACGTAAATAGCTATAAACCGCTACGCGGACTTCGATGGTCGATTGAACATGCCGAAACGATAGGCCTGAAAAATATCGAGCGTATAAAGTCACTTGGTGGCGGCGTTGCCATTCAAAGTCGTATGGTATTCCTTGGTGATGACTTTTCTGAACGGTATGGAGCTGAAAAGGCAAAAGCTACACCTCCATTGAGAATGCTTGTCGATAAAGGTATCCCTATTGGTATGGGTACTGATGCCACACGGGGCTCAACCTTTAACCCTTGGGTAGGCCTACACTATTTAGTCACCGGTGAAACCGTCAGTGGCCGCAAGCTCTATGAGTCATCAAATCTTTTAACGCGAGAAGAGGCGCTCAGACTTTATACAATTGGCAGTGCCTGGTTCTCAGGAGAAGAGCATATCAAAGGAAGGTTGTCTAAAGGTCAATTAGCAGATTTTGCAATTTTGTCGAAAGATTACATGGAAGTCCCCCTGAAAGAAATCAAGTCAATCAGATCTGTACTAACTGTTGTAGATGGAGAGGTTGTATATGGAGATGGGGATTATCAGTCTTTATCGCCAAAACTAGAGCCCCTTCTGCCTAGTTGGTCACCTGTAAAATTCTATGGCAGCTACTGGCCATAAATAGCTTCCACAGAAAGGCCACTTTAAGTAGTGGCCTTTATAAAGAGAGTTAAGCCTTGACTTCCCTTGCCCCATTCAAAAATAAACTGTTTTTGATCATTTGGACTGCAACATTAATCTCAAATACAGGAACATGGATTCATGAGATTGGTGCAAATTGGCTAATGATTTCACTAACCTCATCACCATTTTGGATCGCTATGGTTCAATCTGCAGCATCCTTACCTACACTATTTCTTGCGATTCCAGCTGGTGCCTTCGCAGATATTGTCGACAAGAAAAGATATTTAATAATATTACAAATATGGATGTTCCTGCTCACCTCCATATTATGCCTTCTTACAGCAACCGGATCGACATCTATTTTATCGTTACTGACGTTAACCTTTTTAATTGGTATCGGAACTGCATTAATGGTGCCAGTCTGGTCTTCTATAACACCACTAATAGTAACCAAAGCAGACTTACCCCAATCCATAGCCCTAAATAGCATGGGAATTAATCTGGCAAGAGTGATTGGTCCAATACTCGGCGGAGTACTTTTGATCTATTTTAACCTGGAGGTACTTTTCGCTTTAAACGCTATTTCTTTCTTATGTGTCATAATCGCTCTTAGCTATTGGACACCGAATAGAAACGGCGCAACAATTCAACATAGTGAGAATTTCGTATTAGCAATAAAAAATAATCTGAAATACATAAAGCGAGAATCAAAACTTCAACATGCACTGGTTCGAGCGTTGTCGTTTTTTATTTTTGCTAGTGCTCTATGGGCGTTACTCCCCACTTTTTCATCTCAATTATATACAGACGATCCAAAAGCATACAGTTTATTAATGTCATTTTTAGGGCTCGGTGCAGTAAGTGCTGTGTTTTTCACCAATAAGCTCCGCACAATCTTTAAAGTAGATAATTTACTGTGTATCGCATCTATTGGCTATGCTACATCCATGTTATTACTGTCATTTCTAACCAGCTATACCCATGTATCAGTAGCAATGTTCACTGCGGGATTTTGCTGGTTACTCTTTTTATCTCCGCTTATTCTGGCTACTCAGGAAATGCTACCAAATTGGATAAGGGCAAGAGGAATGTCATTTTTTATGGCAACATATATGGGCGCTATGGCTATAGGAGGTATGCTCTGGGGAAAAACAGCTTCCTACGCAGGAACATCAAATACGCTGCTAATTGCTTCATGTTTTTTGCTTGTCGCAACAGTATTTGTAAGAAATCAGCTTGTAGGCCCTGCAGACCAGGAGGCCTTGAATATCCCCTAGCAGAGTAGACCTAAAACTCTTATTTTAATAACTTATGATACCAATAAGGAGCTCCCACTATAGCCTTGAAAAATCAACTGTCATTAAGCTTGAAAAAAGTAAACCCATAATAGCTATTCTCAAAGGCACAGAAAGCACCCATGGAAGGGATACAAGCTTTTAATCCCGATTAAGACAAAATACTCATAAATACCATGAAACTCTAATCCACAACCGCCAAAGAACCTAAAGACAAGCAACTCACTATAAGTATTTATCACAAAAATAGTTGAGTCCAATACATATTAGTTTTCTAACTGTTATCTAATTTACCTTTCCCGGAAAGACAACTTAAAACTAATATAAGCCCACTTATTGGAACAATAAAACAGATACGACGTTGTAAACCGGCACCTCATTTTAACATCACCTCAAAATATAATGTTCCACTCTATTATTTTTGTATCAACATATCTAACAATGACTGTAATCCACTTAACCCAGCCAGCTTCCTCTGACAATTCTAATAAATCGAACGAATACATCTATATATTCATATTTTACCACTGTCGATATGGCTTTAAACTTCCCCACATGGGTCTTTATCTGAACTATGTTCATCAATAGTCTTCCTTTGAAATTTAAAAGTGGAGCATGAATAGACACAATCAATCTGATGAAGCCTTTGATCCTACCCATCAACAACGAAGCCGATTAATTCAAGGAATTTACTATGTCAAACGGTATTAGAGAATTAAAGTTCTCAACATCTGGTGAACAGGGTTCTGATGGAGCCGGAGTAAAGCTAACTCGCTTGATTGGGACACAAAACCTGGAAATGCTGGACCCCTTTCTTCTATTGGATTCATTTGAAAGCGACAACCCCAATGAATATATTGGAGGCTTTCCCAACCATCCGCATAGAGGTTTTGAAACTGTAACTTACATGATAAATGGAAAAATTAGACATAAAGACAATATGGGAAATGAAGGTGTTATAGAGCCAAATGGCGTGCAATGGATGACTGCAGGTAAAGGTGTCATACATTCGGAAATGCCTGAGCAAAAAGATGGATTGTTAAGGGGCCTTCAACTGTGGGTTAATTTGCCTAAAGATAAGAAAATGATTGATCCTGACTACCAGGAGTTTGAAGAAAGTCAAATTTCGTCTGAAGCAACTACAAAAGGCCAAAACATCAAAGTCATTGCTGGGACAACTAATTTAGGCACAGAAGGTGTTGTGGAAAATAGATACGTTTACCCCACCTATATTGATGTAACCTTGGCGCAAGACCATAAATTTGTACAGAATCTAGAAGAAACACATAATGCATTTATTTATGTAATTGAAGGTTCTCTAAATACGGGATCAAAGAAGTCAAAGTTGGATGAGCGTCAACTAGGTATTTTAACAAAAGGAAGCCAAGTTTTAATCGAAGCCGGTGGTAAAGGTAGCCGCTTCATACTAGTTGCGGGGAAACCTCTAAATGAGCCGGTAGTTAGGGGCGGCCCTTTCGTAATGAATACAAAGGAAGAGCTTTTTCAAGCATTTTATGATTTTAATAATAACACGTTTTAGAATTATCATGTGATTCTACTGACTAAGGGCACTATAACTTGGAAATATTGAAACCGATGGTACTTTTTCAAAGGTACTATAAAATCTGGAAATGAATTCCTAAAGGTAATCAGGATGTACTGAAATAGTTCGATCAGATTTGAGTATGGATAGAATTCGTAACCCAGTATTCGAGCCTTTCATACAATATTTCTTAAGACCACAAATTAGTCTGTCCCGTAGCGATTATGCGTGCCACTATTTTCTGAGTTCACAAAATAAAAACCGCAAGACCCACGTAGATAATAATCACCTTTATTATAAGGGGCTCTAATGCCACAACATCAATACAACCTACAAGCTCCCCCTGCCGGTATAGTAGGCCAAGAGCAAACCAGGGTGGAGGTTATCAAATGTGTTATTGATGGAGCAGCAAGATGATCCACTTATCGTATACGGGAGTTTCAACCACTACTTAAAGCCAATTGTTATAAAATAGTTAGAGTTACAAGCTTTCTGTCTAGCGCCAAGTTTTCAAACCTCTAGCTTTCCTATAGGCTAGTGTCACTCATTAGAATGAAAGTAACTAAAAGAGAATATTGAATAAAGTTTAATTCAGGTAGCAGATTGCATTGACCTTCAAGTTACCTGGAGTTGGTTCTGGTAATAAGCCATTTAAAGGTCGGTAACTCATTAACTTAAGAGTTGCCTGGTTTGTGGCGACTTATTTTTGATCTCTGGTCTTGACACACCTACACCAAGTTTCATTGAATGCTACTCAGAACCACCACTCCTTGCGCAAACCATGTAAGGGTTACAATGTATCGACTAATTGATTAAATGAACTGGAAAATAGGGAAATCGAAGTATGACCAACGCATGGATGATCCGCGCCGGGCGCGGTGGTATTTACAGTGAAGACTTCGAGAAAGGCTTTGCCGCAGTGGGTTGGTCACAGCTGGGAGACCTAAGCCAGTATTCAAGCACCGAGCACTTGCGGGATGAATACATCAAGGTTTACGGCAATGACAAGCCCTCGGCCACTGCCAACGCCCTCGCTATGATCCTGAAGTTTCGCGATCAGATTGCCGCTGGCGATTATATTGTGAGCTACAACCCGGAAACCCGTAATTACCTATTAGGGGTCGATAAAGGGGAATACCTCTACCAGCCGGATATTATCGGTGACTACGCCAACCTGCGTAAGGTGGAGTGGCTCGGCAAAGTCAGCCGCGACCAGCTGCCCCAGAAAGCAAAGAACTCCCTCGGCTCCACCCTCACCCTCTTCTCCCTAAGTCAGGAAACCATAGATGCCTTCTTAAACATATTCGAGGGCCGTACAGTAACGCCCCAGGAAGACGAAGCCGCAGAAACCGATAGCGCACAACTCAAAGACGAAACCGTGGCCCAGAGCCATGAATTAATCAAAGATAAGATTGCCGCACTGCTGCCCGAGGAAATGGAAGAACTGGTGGCGGCGATACTGCGCGCAATGGGTTTTAAGGCTAAGGTATCTCCCAAGGGCCCGGATCGCGGTGTGGATGTGATCGCCTCACCGGACGGCCTGGGCCTTACCCAGCCGCGCATTAAAGCCGAGGTTAAACATCGCAACGGCTCCATGGGCGCCCCCGCCATCCGCGGCTTCATCGGCGCCCTCCGGGAGGGGGATTCTGGCCTGTTCGTCAGCACCGGCGGCTTCACCCGCGAAGCCCGCTACGAAGCCGACCGCTCCACCTTTCCCCTCACCCTAGTGGATCTCGATGACCTGGCCGATCTTATCGTCAGCCATTATGAAAGCTTCGATTTGGAAGGCCGGGCACTCATGCCGCTGGTGCGGATTTATTGGCCGGTGGATTAAGGGCACTTTCGCATGGATTCACCTAACTGTATTTTTAATATGGTTAATGTAGAAAGGCTTTAACAACCTAAAAGACACGAAATCTCAAAAAATTGACTGGATTTCTCATTCGAAAGAATCCAAATCTTGATAAAATCCCGGTAAGGGATTAGCCCATTCAGCATTATGTAAATTTCTTGGGTGATAGTAATACGGAGATAAGTTGTGGAATATGATCATGGACAGCGTGTAACCCCAGAGGTTTGGGAGTTATCGCCACTCGACCTATCCATCTATCAGTACGAGCAAAGGTGTAAGAACTACCACTATCGTAAGTGTAAAGTGCCTAATGAAACTGAGGCACAACGTGAAAAACGATTGAAAGACCTGAAGGAAGCTCGCAGGCTGTTAGATCTTGAATATGGCCGCATCATGTCTTTGATATCTGTTGATGGTCAACTTCAAAAATATCGTGATGAGCATAAGAGTTTATCTAAGAAGGAAAGACGCAAATAATATAAAGAAGAAGAGCATCACCCAACAAAGGTATTGGAGGAAAACCTCAGGTTAGCTGGACGTGCTCAGCCTAGCCCTAGATTCACAGCTCATCATTTGGTAGAGGGCAAAGGAAAGCTTCCAACCACCAAGCAAGCTCGATTACTTCTCTTTAGGAACGATATTAGAATTAATGATCCAGACAACGGAGTTTGGATGCCCCGTGATGAAAGTGATCGGGGGCACTGGTCCATGCCAAGTGCTGTCCCTCACAGTCGTATCCATACTCACAACTATGAACGATGGATATATGGTCAGATTCAACATTTAAAAACAGAGGCAGAGATTAGAACTAAGCTCTCGATATTAAGAGCCCACCTTATGAATGGCACCCAACCTGAGCAGGTGTTAAAGAAACCAAACGAACAATGGGATGGCCGAAGTGACATATAAAATCAGCTTTAATTACACGGATTTCTATAACTTAGATTTAGACCTTGAAGAACTTGGGGATACCCTTGATGAAACTCTGGGTGAAGATGAGTTCTACAGTTATAGCTGGGACAATATCTCTCTTAAAGATTATTGGGTAGATATAGGCGCAAAGTTTGTAGACGTCGGGCTTAACAACAATGCAAACCCCGATATTACAACATGGAATGGCGCAAACTTAGTATTATCGCCGCATGCCTATGACAAACTGAAAAACCACCTCAGCTCATTGGGGGAGTTTCTACCACTCACCATCAACAATCAGACTTATTTTGTTTTCAACTGTCTAAATACTGTGCAGGCGGACAAAAGTGTAAGCGAAGCAGACATTGTGGATAATTTATGGATGGGAGTGAAAAGCATAGGATTTGATGAAAGTAGCGTTAAAGACAATCTAATTTTCAAGAGCAAGTTTGACCGCTGTTCAGCGCTCTATTGTGGAGATAAGTTCAAAAATTTAGTAGAAGAGCTAGGCCTTAAGGGGCTTATATTCAATAAAGACCTCCTAACCTCTTTTTAATTTATACGTTAGTGGCACAGTAAATTGGAAAGTAAATTCGTACAAGATAATTAGTATATTGAGTAAAATGAAAACCTAATATTTGCAAGCGATGATTGAATTTAGCGAGCACGAAACCACTATCAAGGGTGTGGCATTATATTATTCCAGAGAATTAGAAAATCAATTTGCCGAGGATCTCATACTCGGAATAAATGATATCAATTCCGCTAACGAAGCCAGAAAGCTCACCCAGTTTTTCTGGGACATGGCAGACCAAGCAGCTGAAGATTACCAGGCCGACGAAGAGTTAGAGTTTGAAGTGGATCTTGAGACCTGCATGGAAAGACTAATGAATATCTTCATCGGCTATACCAAAAGAGCAGGCTTTAACCAACAATGGATTGAAGAATCCAATAGGATTAACGGTTCATAGTCCCCATTAAAAGGATCACTATTTTGGGTTCCATTTTCAATGATCAATTGCTATTCGGCAAAATGAACTCATAAAAAATATAGGCGCCCAAATAATCTTATTGGATTTTATTAAGTTTTCTTCAGCGTCAAAGCTGCGTAGAATCGATTGATATTTATCAAGATTCTGGGCAATGATAAAACCGGCTTCGACAAGCCAACAGCCTAAGATAAAATAAGAATACCGAGAATTTTCTAAAAGACCCACTCTCAAAGGAGAACGGTAGCGTGACGTAAGAGACAGTAAAAGGCGCTGACCCAAGGTGCGGCAACACCCGGGGCCAGCTAACCAAATTGATACCATAATTATCAAAGGTCGAGTAGACCAAAGGAACTTCCCCTTCGACCTCTCACAGAACCGTACGTGAACCTCTCAATTCATACGGCTCTTCGTATTCAGCACATTTTCAATCTTCCCATTCTCCAGTGTGCAAACAAGCCGCGCATTTGTTGACGAACTTTTCCAATAAAGGCCCAACTCTTGAAACAGCTTCGCTTCAGATGCTTAAACTTCTTCCTGGCCCAACGCATCAGTGTTTGGTCAAGATACTTCTGAAGTCGATAAACACCATATCTCCGCCCAAAGTGACCATAGTAGTTCAGCCAACCCTGTATTGCGGGATTAAGTACTTTTGCCATTTCAGATAGTGATCGATCCACCCAGTTTATTACTCGCCATTGCCTGACCTTATCCTTAATCCTCTTGAAGGCCTTAGGGCTCATTGAAGGACTAAATGCGGTGAAGATCTGTCCTTGGCGATTCCTTGCTTTTCTGGGACCAAATCGAAAGCCCAGAAAGTCAAAGTGGATCACTGGGTGGGAGTCTTTACGATTACTGTTCTTGCAATAGACCTTGCGCGTTTTCTCTGGATGAGCCTCAAGCCCGCAGGTAGTCAAGCGTGCTTTTAGAGCCGCCAGTAAGCGATCCGCCTCTCGAGGATTACGACAATGGTAAACAGCATCATCCGCGTAACGCTCAAAAGGAATATCTCTGTGCGTTCTCACCATCCAGGCGTCCAGCGCGTAGTGCAAAAACAAGTTTGCCAGTAGAGGGCTGATTACACCCCCTTGTGGAGTACCTTGTGTTCGCTCTTCAAGCTGTCCGTCCCGATGTTGTACTGGAGCCGTTAACCAGCGCTGTACATAGAGTCTGACCCACTGATGATTATTATGTTTATCTAATGCCTTCAGCAGGAGTTCGTGATTAATATTGTCAAAGAAACCCTTGATATCTAAATCAACTACCCAGATTCTATCCCAGCATCGTTGTCGAGCTCGGCGCACTGCGTCTATAGCAGATTTGCCTGGCCGATAGCCGTAGGAGTCAGGGTGAAATACCTTCTCCAATTCTGGCTCCAGCAGTTGCTTAGCCACCATTTGCGCAATGCGATCTTCGATTGTGGGGATACCCAGTGGTCGCAGGCTGCCATCGAGTTTCGGAATATCCACTCGTTTGACGGCTGATGGAAAATAGCTGCCAGATGACATCCGATTCCATAGCTTGTACAGGTTTTTGGCGAGATTCGATTCATATTGCTCTATCGTTATCTCATCAATCCCCGCTCCGCCGCCATTGGCCTTGATCTGCTTCCACGCTTCCCAAACCGCTCGCTTGGGAATATTGAATGGCTTTGCGCTAATCGTTAATTCCTCCCCATCTGGGTTGATTACACGGTTAGTCGCCGAATACGACAACCCCTTCGCTCCACGTCCATTACAGCCGCTTCTCCACTACTACGGGTTGTTCCGCCCCTGTGACCAGTCTTGGTACTCAACGTCTTGCAGGGCCTCTACTTGACGCTCTTCCTTAACACCTGGACGACAGGTTCTCCTGTTCCACCCAAAAGCCTGTTGTGTGTTCACGCCACCTCTATGCCGGATGCCACTCGGTCGGTAAACAGGTAACCTCCAAGCTTATCCCCGCACTTAGCCAGTGCACGGGTTTTGACATCATCTTGGTAATACGCTTTCGACACCTCATCAGTGGTTCATTTGCATTCGTCTCTACACAACATACCTGACGTATCTCGTACGCCTTTTCCTCAAGCGCTTCTAACCAAAGCTCTTTACTCCGATCACCTTGAGGGGGTTTGTTATCACTTCCTGCAAAGCGATAACGGAGGGCCGACCTCCATCTCCTGGATAGCACGTATTTTTTTTATTTATAAAAATAAAAAATAAAAAAATACTCAGGACGCACTGGCTCCATGAATGGTACGCTAGAAACCCACTCGTCTTCAATAAAAGGTTGCAAATTCAGTAACCTGAGGCGATTCCCCAAGCACTGGGAGTCTAGCGCCCGCCTTTTCTTCTTTTACGCCTACCGTTCTCGCGCCCCTCCTAATACCTGCAACCGATATTACTTTCCTGGCCTTCCCCTTGCGGGAGGTTTGCCAATGCTTTGCGTCTCATTAGGAAACCAATATGTTGATTTTAAACCGCCGTACTGGCGAGAACCTCAGGATTGGGGAAAACGTCTCAATCACAATATTAGAAGTTAAAGGTAATCAGGTGCGGGTAGGCATAATCGCCCCCAAGACCTTGGCGGTTCACCGCGAAGAAATTTATAGGAGAATCAAAAGACAACAGAGGCAAGACAATGGGGATAAAAAGCAAATTTTTCCAGTAGAGTGAGCCCTAACAATCCTGCTTTGGTCCTACTACTTCAAAAACGATAACTACCGCAACCCTTGTGTAATCGAAAAATCTGTCCAGCATTTAGGGCTTCCTTATTCCAGAGGCCCTAAATGCTGGACAGAAAACTTTAACAGTGCTTAGGCAAGGTCAATTAATGTAACAATTTGGCCAGCTGTACCACTTAATGCAGAAGATACAAAAGCCGGCAAAATACGTTGTTCTATCAAGCCCAGAGTTTTGTCATCATCTCTGTGGCCCGTGATCGCAATCACTAAATCAAGGTCTTCAATAGTCATTACATACTGGCCACCACCGCCCCAGCCAAACTTCGCGATATATTTTTTGTCGCCAACCTTCAGGGGCGTTCGCCAGAAGAAGTAGCCGTATGAAAAATTGGTATAGTCAAACTCATCATCTGTGGGAACAGCTACTTTTCCGGTGGCCTTAGCAATAAACGCTTCAGGGATTAACTGGTGGCCGTTCCATTTTCCCTTATTAAGTACCAAAGTGCCCCACTTAACCATACTGCGCGATGTCATCATGGCCCTTGACCCTGCCTGGGGCACGCCGCTGACCGCTTCCTTCCAGTGGTAGTTGTCGATCTCCATCTTCTCTAGCAGCTCTTCTTTAATAAAGTCGCTCGCGGAACCGGGAACAACAGCATCCAGCACCAACATTGCGATCATTGGGTCTGAGCCTTGGTATAAGTAGGTTTGCGATTCTGAGGTTATCGGTTTGCTATGGCTTAAATAGATTTGGGCCAGCTTTTTTCCTGTCAAATGCTCTGGATTTTCCAGTAAGGCATCCCGTTTTTTTTCATCAATACGAATTCCAGATTGCATACTCATGGCATGGTTCAATGTCACAAGATCTGCGCCTTTAACAAGCTTCGTCCTATCCAGCCCTTTCAGGAGGGAAGTGACGGGCTTATCTAAGTCTTCCATGGTTAAATAGCCCAACTGTATCGCCCGCCCAATCGCCAGGGCTGTATAGGCCTTGCTGGCAGAGGCTTGTGGGTGCGGAAAATTAACACGACCAAGGGAATAGTAGGATTCAAATACCAGTTTGTTATTTTGAGCAATTAGTAGGCTATCGTAGGGTGTGTGTTGGTTGTCTGCTATTTCCCGTGCCAGTTTTTCCAAGCTCTCCTTGATGGTATCGATTTCACCAACAGGAATACCGTCTTTTCTATCCGCTGGGGCTGTATCAATAAATGCTGTTTTAAGCTTTGGTATTGATCTCTCCAGGCCTGTGAGGTCGCTACTATAGTCGGCCATATTGACTTCTGGTGCCTGGAGGTCTCCTGCGCTTACAGTAGTACATATCCCGTACGTTAGCCCGATTGTGATTAGCTTCTTGATAAGCATTTTATATCCTATATTTAATTTTTAACGGTTTATTAATATGGCTCGATATACTATTGATTAGTGTTTCACTTTATCCGCAAGCCAATAAATACTGCGTATTGAAGTCTTTGGAAACGCCGTTGTGTGATTAGCCGATTCAATAACCACCGGTTCTATGGATAAGTTAGCCAGCTTTTGGCTCTTTAACTCACTAACAAACCTTTCTACCGTCGCACCCAGCTCCTTTTCTAAAGCGCCGTAGGCAATAAATACATTGGTTTGTTTTGGTAGTTCTATCAATGGTTTGTTAGGCTCTAGTTCAAGACGAGAATCCATATAAGTGCCGATCAATCTTGATGGGCTACCGATAATGTAGTTCTGAAAAGTATCCGGTTGGCTTATTAAGGCATAGACTCCAAAGAGACCACCAAATGAGTAACCGAAATATGTCCGATTATCTGGATTCGCGCGGTAATTGCTTTCGATATACTTTATAACGTCATTTCTGATAAAGGCGAGATGCTGATGGGCCTCTCCTTTAAAGGATTCTTTATCGTTAGCTTTATTATCTGAGGGTAGTGTTGGTTTAAAGTCCCGATATCGACTCGACCATTCATTTTCATCAGCTGGCATACCTTTCCGCCAGCCAATGCCCACCAAAATTGCATCTTCCAGTGCATACTCTGTGGTGGCCGACAGTATTTCAACCGCCCACAAAGCATCTGTATAATAAATAACCGGATGCTTTTTGGTGTCACTCTCCTTATATTTCTCAGGCAGCTTGATATACAGCTCGTATTCCCTGTTATTGCTGGAGTCCTGAATGGGTATCACTTGGATTGTGGATAACTCCAGGGCTTTATGCTCACCGGCTTCAAGGGCAGCGATAGGTAGCAACAGGAGAAAGGCGACTAGTAAACGCTTTTTCATATCAGTATTTATACCGTTACATGTGATCGGAGAAGCGTTCAATCTAAACAAGGAGCCTATGAAACACCTGAAGTGCCCCTGACTTTTGAATGACTTTGTTCTGTTGCTATAAAGTGCTTATTTATCAACAAGTTACAAAGTCTGCTTTAGCTGTAATCAGGGTTTATGCTAGTATCCATTGCCAAAATTTAGCTCATATTTTGTTCAGGTAGATACATCAATGACTTCACAATATTGGGTGGGTGACTTCTTTGTTGATTTATCCAGAAACCAGATCACCCGACATGAGCACTCGCAAACTGTCCCCCCTAAAGCCCTTGCTGTCTTAACCCACTTGGCAAGACATCAGCGAAAAGTGGTGAGCCAGGATGAGCTACTGTCTGAGGTCTGGCCGGATACAATAGTCACACCCAATACGCTGCAAAGAAGTATTGCGCAACTTAGAAAAGCCTTTGGGGAAGATCGGAAGCAGCAGTCTTATATTAGGACCCATGCGAAACAGGGTTATAGCCTGGAGTGCGATATTGTTTGGCAAGATGGTGATTCTATTCCACAGGGTAAGACAGCACCGGAAGAGGAAGCTCCCTCCCCTACTCCCCCTGAGCATGAAATAGATATAACACCGGTTAATCCAAACCACCAAGCCCAGACGATCAAACCAAATCGATTTCCAATCTTTGCACTTGTCGGGTTGGTATTATTAGTATTTGTTATATTTAAACACTCTCCGCCCGAGCAAAGCTCTCAGCTTGTATTTGATCGATTACAGGCGGTAACTGCAACTGACCGTAAAGAGTTTAGCCCCTCTTATTCGCCTGACGGTGAATATATTATATTTAATCGTTACTTAGATAAGCTCTGCGTTAATAAAATCTGGGCCAGAAATATTCATACACAGAAGGAAACAGAGTTAACCCCAGAATGGGGTACTTATGGCCGCCATACATTATCACCGGATGGCAAAAAGCTGGTATTTATTTCTGAAGAAGACTGCACCATACCGCTAACCCAGAATACCTGTTACAACCTGGTAAGCCTGGATTTCCAAAAAGCACTAGTGAGCCCACAGCAGCCAAATGTTTTAATGCGCTGTAGAAATTCCGCGATTAAGAACCCGGTATGGCTAAATAATAATGATCTCGCTATTTTGCACAAAGAGACTGACCGTTGGCGGTTGATCAACTATTCAGTCAAGGATAATGCCAGTCGGGTTCTTTATGACCTGGAGAATGGAAACCTGGCCTATTTTGATTACTCAATAAGTGAAGGGTTAATAGCCGTAACCAGTCATCATCAAGATGGCCAGCTTTATATAGATATGCTGGATTCCAAGGGGGCGCTTTTATCCAGCCACCCGATAGACTATCCGGATGAAATCCCCCAGCGCAGGACCATATCCCCTAACTTTTCGCCGCTTACAGATGAGTTAATCTTTAGCACAGGGCGGCGACTCTTCTCTCTCACTTATGATGGAAAGGTCAGTAAGCTTGATTTACCCCTGGATCAGTCTGCCAGCTCGCCGGAATTCCACCCAAATGGGCAGAGGGCACTTCTGATTAAGGGCCGATACGATAGTGACATTGCATCAATACCGCTTAACCAACCTGAGTCAATCGATACACCTTCGGACGAAGATGTAAGCGAACTCTACCCAAGCACAACACGGTCGATTTTGGGAGAAGATGATGGCATTTTCCAACCCAATGGCAACTTGATTGCATTTACATCCAGGCGCTCTGGTGAAGATCAGGTGTGGATAACTGATGGCAGCGATTTACGGCAAGTCAGCCAGTTTCCAATGGATACCAATATCTACGGCATTAACTGGTCTGCCGACGGCCAAAGCATACTGGCGAGTGCCAATCAGATACTGACTAAAATCTCCCTGAACGGTAACAGAGAAGCCTTCTCACTAGTCCATCCAGTTGACCGGCTATTCCAGTGGGATAGTGTGAGTAACCTCGCACTATTAACTTTAACAGTTAAAGGCGTTACAAAGTTTGCAGAAGTAAACTTGGATAATCTTGAAGTTAGCATTATCAACGATACCCAAGTTAACTGGGCCCAACGAAGCGAAGATGGCCGGCTGATCTATATGGATCATATGAACCGCTTCTGGCAACCCGGCCCAGCGGAAGATCAACTAATCGAAGAGCTGGTTCATCAGGGTAGTGAGAAAAGGTTTGTGCTCAAAGAGAATGTGATTTACTCAATCAATCGAGATGATCAGCTGTGGTCATACGATCTCAGCACTGGTGACTTTTCTATCTTGAGGGAAGTGCATAGGGATATCGATTACCTGACCGATATTAATCAGGAAAACCTTATGATTACCTATGTTGTTGCCGCCAAAAAGGAAGTGGCAGAGTTATTCTTACGGGAATAGAAATATAGCCTATTTTAGTTTTAAAAAATAAGATGGTTCGCTATAAACCATCTTACTTCCCAACCGCGATTTAATTCAAGATATCACTCTTTTTTTCTATCAACTAAATTGCATGGCTACTTAAAAAGTTTCATAAGCTGTTCAACCATCCACATATGAAGCTGGCTGTGGTTAGATCGACTATGCCATGCTGCTATAACTTCAAATTTTGGTGTTTGCGTGTCCAACTTAAGAGGAATAACTTTTTTATTGGGTAGTAGTCTTGAGGGGTAGAACGCAATTGTGTTTGTAGCTGCAATTATATCTGGGGCAGCAGAGAAGCTGGGTATCGACATAACAATATTGCGTTTTAGCCCCTGCATCGCAAACCACTCATCGTGTGATCCTTTGAGGTTTGCCCGTGATGGTGAAATGATCAATTGCGGAAGCTCGGCCACGTCTGCCAACGTTAATGACTTACCCTTCAGTGAAGATTTTTTTCCCGCGACACAGACATGCTGCTCCTCAAATAGCAATTTGTATGGTAGGTCATCCGGAATGAAATCAGGAAAGGTGAGCGCTAAGTCGATCTCACCAGCCACCATTAACTGATTGAGATTATCTGTTTCAAAGTCCCTGACGATTACTTTAAGTTCCGGGGCAGATTTACGGACAACCTCTAATAGCTGTGGCAGCACCGATTGAATCGCGTAATCCGTGGCACTAATACTAAAAATCCCTTTATAAGTTGCCGGATCAAACGCTATTGGAGTTAGCAGTGACTCTACATCCTTCAAAATACTGCTGATCCTGCCTCCCAGCTGCTCAGCAACAGGGGTAGGCACCATACCGTTGCCTTGCCGGATAAACAGCCGGTCATCAAACACTTCTCTCAGCTTACGCAACTGTTCGCTTATCGCTTGCTGGGTTAACCCCACCTTTTCAGCTACCCGGGATAGATTTCTCTCTTGAAGCAGTGCTTCCAGTATACGTAGCTGTTTTAGGTCCAAGCGGCTTATACCATTCATATTTGTAACCAAGACAAAGAGTAGTTGTTTCAAATTGTATCCTTGCACCTCTAGTATTCCCACCATCACAAGGCACAGCCAAAACTCGCTGGGGCTATTCAGTTGCCCTTATCACCGCTGCTTTTTACTTGTGTCTTTTCAAACACTCACTGCAGTCAGTTTTTAACAGGAAGGTCATTATGAAAAACGAGTCACTATTCAGTGAGATCAACCTCGGCCCTTACACCCTAAAAAACCGTATTGTTCTACCGCCACTGACCCGATCACGCAGTAGCCAGCCTGGCAATATTGCCAATGACTTGATGGCTAACTATTACTCACAGCGTGCTGGTGCTGGGTTTATGGTTACAGAGGGCACACAAATCGAACCCAGGGGCCAAGGCTACGCTTGGACACCTGGAATCTATTCAAAGGAACAGATCGAAGGCTGGAAAAAAGTGACCAAAGCCGTGCACGATCAAGGCGGTATTATCTTTGCCCAGCTATGGCATGTTGGACGTGTATCTCACACTTCACTACAGCCTGGCAATGCAGCGCCCGTTGCGCCATCAGCTATCCGCGCAGATGCAGTTAAGGTATTTATCGAAACGGGGCCTGGGGCCGGCGCATTGGCGGACCCCAGTGAACCCCGCGCGCTGACAACAGAAGAAGTTAAAGAACTGGTCCAGATGTATGCTCAAACTGCACGCAATGCTATGGAAGCAGGCTTCGACGGCGTTGAGTTGCACTGTGCTAACGGCTATCTGGTGAACCAGTTTATTTCAGAACATACCAATCATCGCGACGATGAGTATGGTGGTAGCCTGGAAAACCGTCTGCGTTTTCTTAAAGAAATTGTCGCAGCGGTATCAAGGGAAGTCGGTAGCGATCGACTGGGTGTTCGTTTTGCTCCGCTATTTGAAAGTACCGATGAGGACAGAGTCTACCTTGGGCTGGTAGAGAGTGACCCCCACAAGACCTATATCGAAGCTATTAAGCTGCTAAATGAAGCTGGAATTGCCTATCTGTCACTGGCCGAGGCGGATTGGGATAACGCACCGGATTTACCTGAGAATTTCTATCGAGAAGTACGTGAAATCTTTGGCGGAAGCATCATGTATGCAGGAAAGTATTCCCCCGAAAAAGCTTTGCGGGTGCTTGACGCAGGTCATGGAGATATCTTTGGCTTTGGCCGACCTTTTATTGCCAACCCGGATCTTCCCACGCGTATTCGCAATGAATGGCCACTCAATCAGGTTGATCCAAACACTATGTATGGCGGCACCGAAGTGGGGTATACGGACTACCCCCTCTACCAGCCGTGATCTGGTGTAGGCTGGACTTGTTCATTATGAATTGCTAGCTGTAAGTGGCATTTCTATAAATATTTCTAAAGTCTATCAGCGCTATTCAAAAGGCATAAGCGCTTATTGATTAGAAATAGATAGCCTCAGAGAATTCTATTTTCTGGGGCTTCTTTTATTGAGCTACTGTAGAATTATTTATTGCCGTTTTTAAAGGACTTGCCATTCAAGCAGGGCCTCCAATACCGATCCAGAATCATCTCGTAGTTCCAGCACCTGCTATACAAGCCTCGTAATTCGATATAAAGATACCGGGCCCCCTTTATTTGGGACCCGGTAGACTCCTATTTGGAAGCCAGTGCGCGTTGGCCAGAACGCAAGTCAATAACAACAACTCCTTGCACGCCATTCGAGCCACCATCGTAGGCAAAGAGACGGCGGCCTTCTGTGTCAATAGCCATGGAGGAGAGGCTCTCCACTTCAATTCCGTCACCACGGCAGTCGCTATCACAACCCTTACCACTAGATAGAATTGACTGTGAAAAGTCGTCCATATCAATGGCTACTAAATTTCCGCTGCGGGTACCTACTAAAAGACGGTTACCAATTGTATCCAAAACCACATCATGAGGGTCCATATCTGCGGTGCCGCCATTCACAGACGAAACAAAAGTGCTTATTTCACCGGTAGTCAGTTCCACTTGCCAGATACCACCAGTCCCGTAATCGCTAACAAACGCACGGTTATTAGTGAGATCCAAAGCTAAGCCGTTGGCGGAGTCAAAGGAGGGCCCTATGCCGGTATTATTATCAGAGATAACTTCCCTATCGCCACTATCAAGATCTACGCTTACTAACCCTGTATCCTGTAGCAAAACCATGTGATTGTTAGTGGCATCCAACTCCATGGCTTCTACGCCACCGGAGAACGCAGGGCCTTCACCAATACCAGGCGCAGAGATACTCTCGAATTCACCACTTTCCAAATCAAGCTTAATTAATTCATCGTTGCTCTCATCGAATATATATGCATATTGACCTGAGTCATCCGGAACAATCGCAGACGGTCGAATACGAGCTGAAGCGGGCGGAATAAATTCAGCCGCGATGGTGCGGTTGCCGTTTTGTAAATCTATTTCCGCCGCTATGGAACTATCTACAACAACAGTCAGTAACCGGTCAGTCTTACGGTTATAGCTTATATGGTTCCAAACATAGCTGGGGCCCGTACCAACATGATTGGAGGAAATTTCTGTACGATCTCCCGTATTGATATCGACAGACATGATCACCGGGTCGAAGAGAATTCCGGACACCAGAAGGCTATCGCTACTGACCCCTTGACTAATTGACTGGGGATTTACAAGCCGCAATCCTTCCCCCTTAGTCCAGTCAGTGACAACTGTGCGATCACCGGTTGATATGTCCACTTGCAGGATATTCTGAACTTGGCCATTGGTAACATAAATCTTGCCACTATCAACATCGACGATTAAACCCTCTGGTTGCGATACGGGTTCGCCGCTGCCGATACCATTACCACTTATTGTTGTTCTATCACCGCTTGCAATATCTATTCTAAGTATAGAATCTGTGCTGTCGTCACCTACGTAAAGCTGCCCATTTGGCTCATCTAGCGCAATACCCTTTGGATAAATCATGTCAGCGCCAGCGCCAATCGGGGACGATGAATTAGAACTGGATATCACAGAGTAACCTCCATTCAGCAGGTCAAATTCAATAATTTCTCCATACGATCCCTGTGCTCTTGTGGCGTAAGCAATACCTCCATAGCCAGTCAATGCCAATGAAGTGAGATCTGCCGGAACCCATGTGGACAATTGTGTACGGTTACCGGTTGTCCGTTGTACAGAGTAGATACTCCCGTCCCTATTCAATACGACAAAGTAGTCATCAGCTGGATTGGCGCGCACCGTGGGGAATTTTTGTACCATATCGATTGGATTCAGAGATGGACCGGACCCAACCGATGGCCCAGAAATTTCCCGGCGCGTAGATGTAAAATCTATCTCAAATATCATGTTCAAGCCGGTATCAGCGAAATACCGACTTCCATATAAATTGTCGTAGGACACCCCCACTGGCCAATGGATTAAAAGTTCATTCTTGACAGAGTGAAAACTTTGAACCGTTTCGCCTGAGACGAACTGGGCTGAAAGAATATAGGAGTCGCGACCTTTATCAACCGTGCTATCGAGATACCAAATTGACGAGGACGTTGCATCCATAATTGGTGACTGACTATCAATCGTGATGCTAGACAATTGCTCGGTAGTATTTTCGCCACTTTCCAGGTCTAAGACCCTGGTAGTAAGAGCGAGGCTGGAAAGCTTCCCTCCCATATTGGCACCCGCAGTGGGGAAAACCATACGAGGGGAAGGTATAACTAGATCAGTCACAGACACTTGTAGCGTAAGCTGGTTGTCGACTCCTTCACTATCAGCAGCGCTGATTGATAGCTGATAATAATTATCTTTGTCACTATCTGCAGGAGACTCAAAATCTGGAGCAGTGTTAAAGCTAAGTTCACCGCTAGCAGAATCAATAGAAAACAATGCAGTATCAGCATCGTCGCTCAATGAAAATGTGACCTCATCTCCATCTGGGTCCTGAGCCATAGCGGTGTAAAAAACCCCGCTTACATCTTCTTCGACTGTAACTTCTGTTGCAGATGAAAACTCGGGAGCGCCATCGTTGACATTAGTAACTGTTACCACAATTTCCTGGCTCATCTGACCTCCGTTGCCATCGCTAGCCTCGATTGTCACCTGGTAGATATTATCTCCATCTGCGTCGGCAGGATTCTCGAAGTCTGGAGCAAATCCAAAGCGCAACTGGTTACCGTTATCTATCAGAAATCGGGACTGGTCTTCGCCGCCAATAGTGTTGTAACTAATGCTGTCCCCATTGGCATCACTAGCGGATAGTGTAAGCAAAGTACCGGTACTATTTTCCTCAGTAGTGACTTCACTTGCAGAGACAAACTCAGGAGCGCTATTAGTTGAACCACCACCCGAACCACCTTCATTCGAACTGCCACCGCCGCCTCCACCTCCACAAGCGGAAATAGCAATGATAGAGCTGAAGCACAGAACTTTTTTAAAGCTACCCATTAAATGAACTCCCCAAGAACTTTTAACAAAAATTTTTTGTTGTACTTTTATGGGGCGCAACTTTAGCAAAGAAAATTATGGAAAAATTAAGGATATTTATAGATTTTACACATAAATCGTACCAACTAGGTTAATGACCGGGCATTCACTGTATAGACCTTTGAACAAAGTGATCCTAGAGGTTAAGTAGCAATTTCTTCTGATCTTTTTTATCACTGACTTGATTGAAATAACCTTTTTGGGTCTCTCCAAGATTATTAAAGAAAAGACTAGAAACCCAATAACTAGACAGATCAGAAACCTTTGACTCAGAAACTCCTATAGGACGCACGAGTGTCGAAATTTGAGCAGAAGACAATAAGTTCAATATAGCTAGGAAGCATTCCATAATACTAATTATAGAAAAAACACTTAGAACCACTTACAAACCAGTTTCTAGTACGAAAGCTCTATCTTACATGTATTTTTATCAACCAAATTGAGCGATATATAATCAGTCCTGCCCGATTATTAACTACAATTCGAGTTCTGTTACGACTCTATAAGGCGACTCATGTAAAATGATCCTCTAGACTTCTGAACGGTAGGCTTACCGTTCTATCAAGGGTTAAACACTACAATTTCCAGAGCCTAAAGAAGAAATGAACAAATTCTTAACCATTATTGCAATAGCCTTGGCCACCACTTCCTGTATGACGCTTGAGGTACAGCCTGGCAACGTTATCGGGGACACTGTAGATGCGGGTAAAGAGGCGTTCCAAAGCATCAAGCGAAGTCGTAATGGTGAAGAAGAAAGAGACTTTTCTCACAAAATCAATTACGACCCGACTACCTCTAATGCAATCAACATTACCAACTGTAAAAAGGAAATGATGGAGGTGATCTCTGCCTCTGAACTTACCGTCTCAAAAATTTTGACTGAATCTTCTGAAGTTGTTGGAGAGGAAGCTAGCAAGAGCGTACAGTGCACTGCAAAAGTGGTAGTCACTAAGAACACTTAAAGCACCAGGCTGCTGGCCTTGATATAGTTCTGGTATAGAGCTCCTCTTGACCCTATACCAGTTCTCGGCCCGCTAATGAACTCCCCTGATACTCCACAGCCAAGGAATGGGAAAATGATTAAAAGTCTCTCAACTTTACTTACTATTATCTCGCTAAGTATGTCCTCCATCCTGGCTCAGGCAGATACTCCTATCAACGAAATAAACCACCTAATGGAGTTTGTCTCTGCTTCAGAGTGTACCTTTATCCGCAACGATAGTGAGCACACTAGCCAGGAAGCAGTGGAGCATATGGAGAAGAAATATAAGTATTTCTCCAACAAAATTGATAGCGCGGAGGATTTTATTAGGCTAAGTGCGACCAAGAGCACCTTTAGTGGTAAGCCCTACCATATTCAGTGTGCCGATAAGCCTAAAGAAGAATCCCAAAGGTGGCTTCTGAACGAATTAGCACGCTACCGTGAAACGACACAGCTAAGATCCAATGCTAATTGAGAAACTAGCAATGCAATCAAAATAGCATGGTAAATGCTGTCACCAGTTGGTTTGGCTCCGACTTCAACAAGCTAAACCCGCTACTACAACGCCTACATACAACAGGGGCAAAGCTCTCCGGGGAGGTTAAAGTTCAGTTCGGCTCTGGACTAGCTGGAATTATAGGCAAACGAATTGCTGGAAAGCTGGGTGTCCCACAAAATACAAAGGAATCTCCTTTTTCAGTAAATATTCAGCACACCCAGCATAAATTAGTCTGGTCTCGTACTTTCTCAAATAGCCATTCAATGATTTCAGAATTTGTACCTATAGGGACAAGAGAAAAAGCTGGTTATTGGATTGAAAAAACAGGGATAATTAATATCCGACTTGGCGTTTCCATAGAGAAAGGAAACTGGTTTTGGGACCCACAGTCAGTTTCTATTCTTCATATCCCAATTCCCTCGATCTTAAGGCCCAGGATCGTCGCAGGCAAATCAATCATTAACAATCAATATCACTTTGAGGTATCGATTTCGTTACCGATGATAGGGTTCTCATTTGGCTATTCGGGAATATTGCGTGAACAACTCCCTGAAACTAGATAGCTGTGCGATTAACCTCTGGTAAAAGGTATTTCAAAAACCTTGATTACATATACTTGTAGCCGAGCGTAACGAGAGATAATCTCACTAAAAACAATAGTGAAAGATATATGGAAAGTGAACTGCAATCACTTCGCGCGGAACTAGCTCTGCTGGAGCGAGACAATCGCCGTCGCATTGAGATATTCGAACAGCGGTTATCGGCTTTAGAAGCGCAGACACAGCAAGATACTAGGGATCAGTTAGCAAGCCAGCTCCCGACAGTGGATGAGCCAGAAGATGAGCTATCCCAATTGATGGGTACGCATCCCTCCAGATCCCCGTCGACAAAGCAACGTAATCCCTCTCTTCCTGAAACCCCAACCCAGCCAGCAAGTACTATTACCAATGCTCCTAACAGAACCGAGAAGCCTGGTAGACAGGCTAAATGGCTATCTGAGGAGCTACCGAGCCTATTGGAACCTGCTCTCGAACCCATGAGCCGAGTGTGGGGCTCCCTAATGAGTTTCTACCGGCACTACCAAAGCCAAGGGAAGGCTCCTGTCTTCTTTATGACCGCTGCCGGCATCCTGGCGCTGGTGTTTGGCTTTGCTTACCTGTTGCAGTTTTCTTTCAATGCCTATTTGGGGCCTGTAGGTAAAGTGACTTTAGGCTTCCTGGTAGCAGCGGCGACTACTACTGGTGGAGTAATGTTCAGGCGGCGCATGCCCAACATGGCGGATTACGGCTCAGGACTGATCGCTCTCGGGGTCATACTGCTTTACTTATGTGGTTACTTTACTGGGCCTTACTATCAGCTGGTTCCGATTCCTATCGCTGTGGGGCTGCTTGTAGTAACTACCGGAGTTGCTTATTTACTCGCCCTACTATTCGAGACCCGGGTTGTTTCCATGGTGACTCTGCTGGGTGGAGCCACGATGCCCTTGGTGGCCAATCATTTTGATCCATCCGCAGTTATTTATCTCAGCTACTTGTTGGTGCTCGCGCTCGCAATGCTGCGTTTGTCCAAGTTGATTCAATGGCCTCAGCTGGCAGTGGTCACCATGGTGCTCAGCGCAGGGATGTTCGAGTTTTCAGTCGCAAACTTGGGCGAGTCTAGCTCAAACTGGGGTCTGTTACTGATACTGCATGGTTTCTTCTACGGGTTTGCCCATTACATACTGGGTGGGCTTAGTGGCAAGGAAATCGATAGGAGGCGCCTCGGTTTGCTGGTAGCAAACCTGGTGCTATTTATTCATATTAGCTGGTCTCTAGCACCCACTGCTAATGCACTAGGTGTGGTTTGGTTACTCAATCTAATACCCTGGGCCGCGCTCGCCATCTACTCACGCCACCTGTTCGGATACAGTGTTAATAGTTCCTCGGCCCGTAGTATCCTCGCAATGGCTTTACTCCATGGGGGCTTGTTAACAGGCCTGGCAATTCTGGCACTTTGCAGCCCTGACTTTTTGGGCATTGTGTGGTGCCTGGAAGGCCTCCTGCTGATTTACCTTGGAATACATTTTGGTTTTGTCAGCGTGCGAAGTGAGGGCTATATCGCTCTAGCCCTCGCCGGCGTAACCTTATTCTTGCAAGCTCTCGTATGGGTGGCTGAGAGCTTGGTTCCTGCTCCACTACTATTATCCTTAGAGATGAGTGCAGGCTGGACTCACTGGCTGACCCTCACTGCTGGGGCCTTTGCTCTCACCCAGTTATTACGCCGTAGTGTCGGTAAAATCACTCCCGCAGAACAACGTTTCACTTATATCGCAGAGAATGCCTTCGGACTGCTTTTATCTGCGAGCTTCCTGCTATCGGTGGGTATTATCTGGCCGCAAGGGATGTGGTTGCTGGCACCACTGCCAATGACTTTCCTGATCTGGCGCAGCCAGCGCATGAATTCAGCATTTAGCGAATGGCTCGGTCTCTGGCATTACCTTCTGTTGTTTGTCCCACTGTTAGCCAGTGCATCGGTTGTAGGCAACCTTCATTTCTACGATCAAATCCCCTACGGAAAAATCGCCAGTATTGAAGCTTTCCTGGGACTTTGGTTGCTTGCGGAGCTTTATCACCAGCTGAAAATACAATCACCAGGGCAGAAGCTGGCATTGGCACTGCGTAAACTCTTTTACGCTTTACTACCCATTATTGCCTTACCCACCATACTGTATAAAGCCAGTGACTACTTCACTGTTGCTATATGGTTCTCGTGTGGTATTGCCTTATTCCTCTACACATGGCTGCGGATGGAACATCTAAAACAAGAAGTTCGCATTTTGATTTCTGCTGCAAGCCTTATCACTATCGGCGGTTGTCTCCTACAAGAGTTTGTCGGCTGGCAGGGCAAGGCGATGGAGGGGCTATTACTGGGAGTCGCCAGCTTCATAGGGCTCATATGGCTTGGCCAGGGCTTAAAGCGATACCCCGCAGGTAGGGAGTGGCAGCATGCTATTCACTGGGCGCTGAAGCCTGTATTCCCGATGGCCTTCTACTATTTTGCGGCAGTACTGATAGCTGTCAGTTACACTTTAACTCATGACTTTGTCCTGTCATTACTACTCACCCAGCTCTATTTTGGAAGCCTCTTTTTCAGCCAACCCAAGCTGGGACCAGTACGCAACCAGCTTACGCCCTTCTACATACTGACACTGGGTATTTTTGAATTAATAACACTGATTCAAGTCGGAGCTGTCATTGTGAAATCGCACAATGCAGAGTGGATTGGAGCCTATAACCTGGTCTCTCTTGGCATCGCTGTCCTGCTGGCTTACCACAAAACCCTGCCTACGAGAGCCGTTTGGTCTGGTCATCGAATGGCAAATATGTGGCTGGTGCATGTTACCGCGATTATTGTTTACGTAGCTCTATTAGCACAGCTATTTGATGCCATGTGGCTACCGGCAGTTTCTTTCGCTCTCGTTGTCCATGCAACCCTACTATTGTTCCAAACATTAAAGCCCGAAACCCAGAAACTACTTAAGTTGTCACTAATTATCTACGGCATAGCTGCACTGAAGATTGTGCTCTGGGATATGCAGGACTTCTCACTAATACAGAAGATAGTCGTTTGCATGTTAGTGGGATTGTGTATGCTGGGGGCGGCCTATCAATACCAGAGATTCCTACCAAATAAAAGGCTGCCTGAATAGGCAGCCTTTTTTCATTATCGACATAAATTTATTCAGAAATCCCTTAGCTATTAGCAAATTAAGCTCCTTAAAAGAGGGTATTATTAGAGCAAAGAATATTCTTCAAACCTCAACCGCCAGCCAGTAGTCATTACACAACCCAAAAATGAACAACCCTATCGATTTCAGTAGTATTTCCAATCAACTTCCCACTAATAGCCTGTCTAGAGGGAAAAATTACTTCCGGAATGGTTTTGTCGAAAGATTCAATATTTCTCAGGATGGCAAAACGATCACCGGGAAAGTGAAAGGCTCCTACTCTAGTCACTACCATCAGTATATATCGCTAACTGAAAATCCAATTTCGGGAACCTTTGAAATTGATGGAGAATGCTCCTGTCCAGTAGGGTACAACTGTAAACATGTAGCTGCAGTGCTAATAGCGGTAATTGCTGAGCATAAACGTCCATTAGGGCAACCATCAGTCAGTCGTACTTGGGACAACTGGCAACAAGGTGTAAAAGAAAAATATCGTGACTCCGAGCAGGACACATCATCTAATCGCGACCTGCTATACACCTTGGACTGGAGTGATCAATATACCCCAGCTCATGCCCGAATTAGCGTATATTCAGCTCGACGCCTCAAGAAAGGCGGCTATGGAGCGCCTCAGCGAGAATACTTCCATATCAACAGTAGCCTAGCCACTTCAAAAGTCGACCAAAAAATATTCGGCCTTCAACAGCTGCTTTCCCAGTCCTCGTTCAAAAAGAGTATTTCAGGAGAAGAAGGCGCAATGCTGTTGAAAAACCTACTAGCCAGTCAGCGTTTCTTCAGCGATATCGATTCCCTAACCCCGATTCATTGGGGAGAGGCAGTCAAACTGGAGCTCAGTTGGAAGGAAAGTAAGAGTAGTGCACAGTTGCAATTAGATGTACCTGACCTCCCCGATGATTGGAAGCTCATACCTACCGAACCACCTTGCTATTATTCACCACAGGAAGACATCATTGGTCCCATCATCAGCCCGGTGGATGGGGAAGCGCTTAATGACTTTACAACCATGCCCGCCATTTCTAAAGATGAAATAGGCAATGCTATTACTTTCCTCAATAAACAATATGGCAGTGAACAATTACCCACGCCAAAGTCGGTGCCCATCATACCTGTAGATGATTTGTTACGGCCGGTATTAACCCTTAACTCAATTTCTATTCGAGAAGGGGCTGAAAGTCTCCATACGGCAAGTTTTCTTATTAAATATGGTCCGGTAGTAATCCGCGCGGAAGAAATTCTTACAGAGAATCGTCCTGAGACTAATATCTACCCCCAAAAAGATAAACTATATAAAGTAGAGCGAGACTTCAAACATGAAGCCGCCGTACTGAAGGATCTCTTGCAGTGGCAATTTAGCTTGGGGGCGGACGAAACTGGTGAACCCGTTTTATTCTTCTCCGATAGTGGGCCAGGCCAAACTCCTATTGAGCGCTGGCATGAATTCCTCAATGAGGGTATCCCAAGACTTGAGGAATCTGGCTGGATAGTTGAATTCGAGGATAACTTTTCTTTAAAAGTACACGAGATTGAAGATTGGGAATGGCAAACAAAGCAATCTTCCAACGACTGGTTTTCCCTTTGTGCAACTGTAGATATTGAAGGGCAGTCTATTCATTTAGCACCATTATTATTGCAATATTTGGAATCGGGGTATGTGGCTACAGACGAAGAAGACATATTGGTTCCTCTTGGTTCAGACCAGTATATCCGCCTACCCAGTGCTCTATTCCACAACTTATACGCAATTTTAGAGGAGTGGTATGACAGCGACTCCCAAAGCCTCAAAGTGCCCAGGTTTGCTGTGCCGGATCTGCCTAATGCAACTTCAGCCTGGCAGGGCAATAAAGACTTAAAATCGCTGGCTAAAAACCTGCAAAAAGGCCCGCAAAGCATAAAACCACCCAGGGCCCTGAAGGCACAATTACGCCCCTATCAACAAACGGGTTTTGAGTGGCTGCAATACCTGCGTAAACTCAATATGAATGGCATCCTGGCCGATGACATGGGCCTGGGAAAAACTTTGCAGGGACTGGCCCATATCCTCAAAGAGAAAGAAAGCCGGCGCCTGGCCAAGCCTGCCCTGGTGGTTGTACCCACCAGCTTGGTAGGTAACTGGCTTAACGAGGCCCATCGCTTTGCCCCGACCTTAAAGCCACTACTACTTCACGGCAGTAACCGGCATGAGGATTTCCCCCTCATTCCCGAATCCGATCTGGTTATAACCACCTACCCCCTTATTGTGCGGGATAGCGAAATATTAAAAGAACATGACTTTCATTTATTGATCCTCGATGAAGCTCAGGTTATAAAAAACCCCAAATCGAAAGCGGCACAATTACTCCGCACTCTGAGTGCAAACCACAAAATGTGCCTAACGGGAACACCGCTGGAGAATCACTTGGGTGAGCTGTGGGCACTATTTGATTACCTGATGCCCGGTTTTCTACACAGCCAGAAAAGGTTCAATAGCCTTTATCGGAACCCCATTGAGAAGCAGGCTAATGAGTACAAGCAGGAAGTTCTGAACCAGAGGATCTCACCATTTATTTTACGCCGCACTAAACAGGAAGTAGCCACAGAACTTCCTCCAAAAACAGAAATTATACAGCGGGTTACTCTCGATACCACCCAAGCTGCGCTTTATGAGACAGTGCGTTCAGTGATGGAAAAGCGGGTTAGGGACCTGATGAAGAAGAAAGGTCTAAATCGCTCTCATATTGAAATCTTGGATGCCCTATTAAAGCTGCGACAAATCTGCTGCGACCCCGCACTGGTCAAACTGGACAAGGCAAAAAAGGTTAAGCAATCGGCCAAGCTGGAAGCGCTGATGGATATGCTCCCGGAGATGGTGGAGGAAGGCCGCAAGATACTTTTATTCTCCCAATTTACCGAAATGCTCGGCAAGATTGAAACCGCCCTTGAAGAACAGGCAATACCCTATGTAAAACTCACCGGGCGCACGCGCAAACGTCAGGAAGCGATTGACGCTTTCCAGAATGGCAATGTTCCTGTATTCCTGATTAGCCTAAAAGCCGGCGGTGTAGGCCTAAATCTTACCGCTGCCGACACAGTTATTCACTACGACCCCTGGTGGAATCCCGCAGTAGAAAACCAGGCTACCGACCGCGCATATCGCATCGGCCAGGACAAGCCAGTCTTTGTGTATAAATTTATCTGTGAAAATACCGTAGAAGAAAAAATAGTCGATATGCAGGCGCACAAGCAAGCCCTGGCTGATGCGATTTACAGTAAAGATGGGAAAGATATAACTATGGATTCAGAGCAATGGTTATCATTGTTTGAGGGGTGATTTACGCGATAAAAAAATGAGTGGCAAGGTATGTCGTAGATAGAACCCCATCAGTCATATAATTTCGGTTTTATTGTCGGCTTCCATAAGCTTATTTATAACCAGCCCTCACAATAGGGTAGCCTACAGCAGCTTTGAAAAAAATATTCAAGCGGAATTAGGGCAACCTAATTCCGCTATGCCTACTAATTTACAGTAAATTCGCTAGCTTACAAGTTTGGCCAAACCAGCTTCTTTTGTGCTTTCTTTACTCTTCTCGTAGTCCAAAAAATCCGTCACAGACTCTACTACCGAGGTATCCCAGACTATTTTCCGGTGTCCCACACCACTAATTTTGATCATCTCCGCTGCTGGCCAGGTTTTGTGAATTCTCTCTCCGTGAAAGATCGGCACTTCATCATCTTCAGTATCGTAAATCATCAGAAGCGGAGTCTCTTCCGGGGTATACATTTTACACTGTAACAATTCCTGCCAAGAGTATCCTATCTGGCCGGCAATCTTGTCTTGGCATATCTCTATAGTTTCAGAGCTTACCTTCAACAAATTTTTCATAATTTCAAGAATCGGCAGAGGTGCACTCGGTGAGCCGAGTACAGCATAACATTGAGCTTTAAGCCCAAATTCCCGTGCTCTCATCGTCATCATTCCACCCATCGAGTGGCCGACGACGGCAAATATTTCCGAAAACTGACTGGCCAGAGAATAAATATCTTTCGCCATAATATCGAAATTACAAACCTTTCCCTCGGAGTGACCATGAGCAGTAGCATCTATGGCCACCGCTTGGAAGCCTTGCTCGGCAATTGCCATCGCCATAGTGGCCATTTTTGCGGCTTTGGCCTCCCAGCCGTGGCAAAGAATCACTACCGGGCCCTCACCCCAAGACCAGGCCGTATTTTCTGTACCTAAAGCACCCCGGTAGGTAATCTTCCTGGCTTGGGCTAACTGCGCTTTCTCGCGTTCTGAATCTGGATAGCGCCTGGGCCGGGAGGCCATATACATCGCTATATTTGCTGATAATTTGGGGGATAGTCGCCCTGTGAGTTGCATTATTCCCTGTATTATCTTAAGCATATTATTAAATCTCTGATATCCCGTTTTATATGATCATTGATGGTGTTTAATACGCAATAGGAAAATTACACTGATCAATGGTCTCTGATGAGATTTCAACCTAAAAACATCCAATAATACAGGGCAGTTTCATCCAACAGATTAACCGATTCGATGATTAGTCTTCTTCTGAAATATTTTCCTAACGAAATAAGAAGTTTTTCCTAGAATAGATCTTTATAGTTATATCAATAAAATACTGCGTCACCGCTTTTGTTATCTACATGCCCAGTCCCCCAAGACATCTACACTAATAATCTGGCAGTAGATTAGGGCTCTCCTACCCCTATCAGTTCTCCTACTTACTATTCCATCGAATCTCTGGAAAGTTGGACATGAAAGGAATCAATCTGACAATAGTTTTTTGCATGGCACTATTGCTCACCGGCCATTCCGTGGCGGACTATCAAAAGGGAGATTTTATCGTTCGCGTTGGCGCTGCTGCGGTCGATCCAAACGACGACTCTGGCAGACTCCGCCTAAATGGCACCCCCTTGGACTACACCCGGGTCTACGTGGATACAGGCTACTCCGCTAGCATCACTGGTACCTGGTTATTTGCAGACCATTGGGGGCTGGGATTACTGGCAGCTGTACCTTTCCGGCACGATCTTGATGTTCGCGGTTTACCGGACCCGGATACCGGTAATCCACTGGGTCGGGTATCCCTGGGTGACATCAAGCACCTTCCCCCAACCCTCAGCGTACAGTGGTATCCGGTATGCACCGAGTCCTGGGTACAGCCTTATATTGGTGTGGGAATTAACTACACCCATTTCTTCGATGAAGATATCAGCCGCACGGCACAAAACTACTTCGATACGGCCCTGGGTGCAGACTCAAGAGCATCCCTGAGCCTGAGCAATTCCTGGGGCCTGGCAGGGGAAGTGGGCATAGATATTGCCTTTGGACGAGAGAGCAACTGGCTGTTTAATGCGGCCATCTGGTACTTGAGCATCGATACCAAGGCCAAAATTCGCTTCCGCACAGAAGATAACGACTACGACCGCATCAATGTCGATGTGGATATCGACCCTTGGGTTTACTCGGTGGGCATCGGTTACCATTTCTGAACTAAGGCCCTATTGCACCTGATGATAAGATAGGCTCAGCAACCATTCTATTTTTTCGAATAGTTTGGTCGAATTTAACCAATTTTCATTCTATCGATCCTCTGTAAACTGCCTCTTACTCACAGCAGCGACTACTGAGTAGCGCAAAATTCACAGTTTTAGGAGCGATACCATGAGCACATCCACTTTATCCACAAGCGCCAATATCGACGGCAGCTCCCTGTTTTCCGCAAGTGCTGACTTGGCTGGCCGTATCAGCTTGGCGGCGATCTTCCTGTTGGCGGGAATGAACAAGATCCAAAATTATGAGGGCAGTGCACAGTACCTAACCTATGGCGGTCTGCCAGAATTTCTGCTGCCGCTTGTTATTCTATTTGAAATAGGTGGTGCGCTCGCACTAGTCGCCGGCTTCCAGGTTCGCCTGACCGCCTTGGCGTTTGCTGGCTTTAGCTTAGTTACTGCCGCCTTGTTCCATAACAATCTGGGCGATCAGATGCAGTTTTTGATGTTTTTCAAAAACCTGGCGATTGCCGGCGGCTTTTTGGTAGTGGCAGCCCATGGCGCCGGGCGTTTCAGCTTGGATCACCGCAAAAGCACCAAGCAATAAATTCCTCTGGACCAGAAAATACCGATTGTGGAGTAAAAAATGGGACTGTTAGTCAATGGCCAGTGGCACGACCAGTGGTACGACACCGAGAATTCCGGTGGGAGCTTCAAGCGCGAAGCGGCGCAACTGCGCAATTGGGTGACTGCTGATGGCAGTTCAGGTCCCAGTGGTGACAGCGGCTTTAAGGCGGTGTCTGGCCGCTATCACCTATATGTTTCACTGGCTTGCCCTTGGGCCCATCGCACGCTTATTTTCCGCAAGCTGAAGAAACTGGAAGACCATATCGATGTTTCGGTAGTAAGCCCCGATATGCTCGATCAGGGATGGAGCTTTAACGTCGACGAAGGTAGCAGCGGGGACACTCTGTTTAGCTATCAGTTTATGCACCAAGTATACACTCGTAACAAGTCTGACTACTCGGGCCGGGTGACGGTACCAGTACTCTGGGATAAACAAAAAAACTGTATCGTTAGCAATGAGTCCTCTGAAATTATCCGCATGTTCAACAGCGCGTTTAATACCATTACCGGCGATACACAGGACTTTTTTCCCGAAGAGAAGCAGCAGGATATAGATACCATTAATCAACTGGTCTATGAGAACATAAACAACGGAGTTTATCGCTGCGGCTTTGCCACAACCCAAGAAGCCTACGAGAGTGCTTACTATAATTTATTCTCTGCTTTAGACCAGGTTGAGAAAATTTTAGGGGAACAGCGCTATCTGGTCGGAACAGAAATTACCGAGGCAGATTGGCGACTGTTCACTACCCTTATTCGCTTTGATGCTGTCTATCATGGACACTTCAAGTGCAACCGCCAGAGACTGGAAGACTTTCCTAATCTGCGTAACTATGTACGCGAGCTATACCAGTGGCCGAAAGTTGCTGAAACAGTAAATTTCCACCATATTAAACGTCACTACTACTTCAGCCATACATCGATCAACCCAACCCAGGTTGTGCCTGTAGGGCCGGAAATCAATTACAACAGCTCTCACAACCGCAGCTAAAAACCCTTGCCTATCCAGCCTGGGCCAGTCAGGATATTCAGGGCTGCCCCAGGCTCCTTAAACCTTGGAACAGCCCTCCGTAGCCCTCAAAGAGTACCCAGATGCAAAAAACCACTCTGGAACAGTGGCGAATGTTTAAAGCTGTCGCAGATGCCGGCGGCTTTAATCAGGCCTCTTCCCACGTTCACAAAAGCCAGTCCAGTATCCACAATGCAGTTAGCAATCTGGAAGCTGCTCTCGGCGTAAAATTGTTTGAAGTCTCGGGTAGAAAAGTAGTAATTACTGAAGCCGGTAACTTAATGCTACGCCGGGGCCAATACCTACTGGATGAAGTCTCACGTATTGAGGATATTGCCGGATCCCTTAACCAGGGAGTGGAATCCGAGCTGCGCATTGCCGTAGATGGCGCCTTTCCCCAAAGTGTCGTTTTTCAGGCTCTGGAGAGAGTTTCCGCAATTTATCCACAGGTGAATATTGATATCGTTGATACAGTACTATCCGGCACTAATGAGTTGATCCAGGAGGGGCTGGTAGATCTGGGACTTTCCGCCTTCCGCATGAAGAATGCCCTCAACGATGAGATTTGTCGTATCGAATTTGTGGCTGTAGCCCATAAGAACCATCCACTACATCAGCTGGGATACGAGCTGAGCTATGAAGACTTGAAGTCCTATCGCCAGATTATTGTGCGGGACTCCGCACTGCAGACCAATAGGGATTCCGGCTGGCTGGGGGCAGAGCAACGCTGGAAAGTGGGCAGTCTACGGGCATCCGTGGATTTAATTGTACAGGGAATGGGGTTCGCCTGGCTGCCATTGCCAATGGTCTCCACACTACTCGAGAATGGCACTTTAAATCGACTCCCCTTGAAAAATGGTGGAGTGCGCTCCAGCAGCTTTTACCTGAACTTTAAAGACCAGGATAAATTAGGCCCCGTGGCGAGGGAGTTTATTGGCGAGCTTCGATTACTCACTTTAGATATGCCCACCTCTGAGGAAGGCTGAGTATTCTATTGATACGAATAATAAGCTTCTTTTTACCCAATATTCCCTTATACCGCAAAATACTATCATAGCCTTAATATTCTATTTACTGCACTAATAGGAGCTGGCTATGTATTACTTCAGACCGTCACAAGAACGCGGTCAAGCCCGATTTGGCTGGCTGGACAGCAAGCATACCTTTTCATTTGGGCACTATTACGACCCAAAACACATGGGTTTTTCTGCACTGCGCGTTATCAACGATGATACAGTAAAAGCAGGGGCCGGGTTTGACGCCCATGGACATCGGGATATGGAAATCGTTTCCTATATTCTGGAGGGCTCGATCGAGCATCGGGATAGCGAAGGCAATCACTTTGTCGTTCCCGCTGGTGAAATTCAAAGAATGAGTGCGGGTAAAGGTATTACTCATTCAGAATATAACCACTCAAAGACTAAAAACCTTAAATTCCTACAAATCTGGATTCAACCTAACCGGAAAAATATTCAGCCCAGCTATGAACAAAGGGCAATCACTCAAACTGGGGCATTAACTCCATTGGTAACGCCCAATGGACGCGATAATTCACTAACTATTCATCAGAATGCCAGCTTATTTCGTCTCCAATTACGCGCTGGTGAACGTTTAAAATTGGATACTCTAAAGCGACCAGGGTATCTGCATATCATCACTGGTAATGCCGAACTCAATGGCAGCCACCTGCTAGTGGCGGGAGATGGCTTGGGAATTTATCGGGAAAAAATAGAATTAACCGCTTCAGAAAATGATCTTATCGCACTATGGTTCGACTTGCCTCGATAATAGGTGATCTATCAACAGACTAATTCTTTTTGGGCTGTAAACCTGCTCTAAGATACCGCTTCTCGTAATAGGCATTAAACTCTATCTAACCGGCATGTTCATATTCACAAGCACAAGACTACTCACCCTAAAAGCGACAATCTCTGGTTTACACCTAAACTATTAACTTGGCAGTGAATCACTGCTGTATACAGGCATCGAGTCACCAGGGATAAAATAATGGGATCAGAAGGCGACATGGAAAGTCGCAATGGCGATAAAAAAACGCCGGGAAGATGGATCTCCCTGCTTTCTCCGATTCCTCCGGCCATTATCGCCTTGTCATTGCTTTTTCATCTGCCCGATATTTCCGCTGGTAGAGAGTTTTCTTTTGGCATTAGCTGGGTTCCAGAACTGGGCGTATCCCTACGCTTCTATATTGATGGCCTCAGCTTTTTATTTGCCTTATTAATCAGCGGTATCGGCTTTTTTATCACCATTTACGCCGCTGAGTATTTACGCGGGAATCCACTATTGCGGCGCTTCTTTCTCTATCTCTATCTCTTTATGGTCGGAATGCTGGGTTTGGTATTGGCATCCGATCTCATTACTTTATTTGTGTTTTGGGAAGTGACGACGGTCGCAAGTTACCTCCTGATTGGCTTTAACCACTCCAGTGCTGTTGCACGACGCTCAGCTTTACAGGCTTTACTAGTGACCGCCTTAGGGGGGCTTTGCTTACTAACTGCTTTCCTATTAATGGGAGAGATTGTCGATAGCTATGATCTTGAAGAATTGTTAATTAAAGGGGAACAGATTAAATCCAGTTCACTGTATCTTCCTATCTTGATACTGGTACTTATCGGAGCATTCTCAAAGTCGGCACAGCTGCCCTTCCATTTTTGGTTGCCCAATGCCATGGCGGCGCCAACACCGGTGAGCGCATATCTACATTCCGCCACTATGGTCAAAGCCGGTATTTACCTTCTTGCGCGCCTACATCCGGTACTGGCTCACACTGAATACTGGGAGTGGATTTTAACCTGCACCGGTATTGCCACTGCCGCAGTAGCGGCATTGGCCGCCCTGCGTCAAACAGACCTGAAACTGGCCCTCGCTTATACCACCGTGATCGCTCTGGGCACTATCACCATGTTTCTGGGTTCTGATGCTTCAGCTGCCGTCGCCGCTGCAATTACTTTCTTGCTGGTTCACTCTTTTTATAAAGCCGCACTGTTTATGGTGGTGGGCATTATCGATCGGCAGACAGGTACCCGGGATTTAACCAGGCTGCACGGTCTGGCGAAATTATTGCCCTTTGCTTTTATAGCTGCACTGGCTTCAGCCCTATCCATGGCCGGATTCCCGCCGTTCCTTGGGTTTATTGGTAAAGAACTAAAATATGAAGGTGCGTTGGCGGTAGCTTCAGAGCCCGCACTGGTGGGCACAGCAGCAATTTTTGCCAATGCGGTAACGGTGACAGTAGCCGGCATGGTGGCCATCAAACCTTTCTTTGGCCCTCCCCCCAAAGATGCCAGTCGTATTCGCTGGGCACCTCCTGGTTTGTGGATAAGCCCACTGGTTTTAAGCGCCTTCGGCCTCACATTTGGTTTGGCCCCGGACTTAGTCGGTGGCGGACTGGTGGAACCGGCACTGACAGCAATACTTGGCCTTCCGGAAACCATCGACCTGAAACTCTGGCACGGTATTAACATTCCACTCCTGATGAGCATTCTTACTTTTGTGCTCGGGGTGATTATGTATGTCAATTTAAAACGTATGCGTGCCTGGCTAAACTGGGACTTTACCCATGCGCCAACTAGCGCCGATCTACTGTGGGATAAATCCTTAGAACTATTAAAAGCTTTTGCCGCACTGCAAACACGCATATTGCAAAATGGAATTATGCGTCGTTATCTCACAGTCATTTTTGTTACGCTCTCGATGGCCCTTTTTTATGCCTTTGTTCATACCGGCCACTTCTCACTCGAATACACTGCGCCACGACTCAATTTAAAAGAGTGGGCAGCCATACTGCTGACGGTAGGAGGTACATTTACTGCGGGTTTTGCGCGTAAACCTCTCACCGCCATTTGCGCTCTCGGCGCTCTCGGTGTGGGTATCGCTCTAATTTACCTCTTCTTTGGTGCACCGGATGTGGCCATTACACAGATTCTGGTGGAAACACTCTACTTGGTATTAATTGCTGCGATTCTTCCGCGTCTGCCCGTATTTACTCCCGGCAAGAAGGAAGGCTTTCGTCCCAGGGATGCACTGCTGGGTGCCACAGTTGGCCTTTTATTTACCATTAGCATTCTGGTGGTTCTGCAAACCCCATTCGAGAGCCCTGTGAGTGAATTTTACAAGGAAGCTGCTGTACCCGAGGCTCATGGGCGCAATATCGTCAATGTCATTCTGGTGGACTTCCGGGCCCTGGATACTTTCGGGGAGATTATTGTGGTGTTTACCGCGGCTGTCGCTGCGGTGACCTTACTCGGTCATCATTTAAGACGGGGCAAGCAGTGAATTCTATTATCCTACAGACAGCGACCCGTGTGTTGGTAGCCCTGATCTTGGTCTTCTCCATTTATATGCTGTTGCGTGGACACAATTATCCCGGAGGCGGATTTATTGCTGGATTAATTGCCGCTTCTGCTTTTGCCTTATTTGCCATGGCTTGGGGTATGGAGGCGGCACAAAGTGCTCTGCGCATACCTCCAGGGACTCTCGCCGCCTGGGGGGTTGTCATCGCCGGATTATCTGGATTGATGGCTCTATTTTGGGGAGACGGTCCCTTTTCCGGACAGTGGTTTGCCATAGTAGGCAGCAAGGAAGATGGCGGAATCATTATCAGCAATCTTTTGTTTTTTGATATTGGGGTTTACCTGACGGTACTCGGAGCCGTTCTCACACTCATTTTTGCCTTGGAAGAGGCCAGTTGATATGGAGTCTCCCCTCGCCGTTGTCGTCGGTATTCTGATTGCTACCGGCGTATATTTGATGCTTGCCCGCCACCTGTTGCACTATCTATTTGGCTTGGTACTAATTAGCAATGCCGCCAACCTGGCAATTTTTATCGCCGGGCGGTTGACTCGCGCCTCACCACCCCTGGTACCCGAGGGCCAGGAAGCCCCACAAATTATCGTTGCCAACCCCCTACCCCAGGCCCTGATCCTAACTGCGATCGTAATTGGCTTCGGCCTGCTGGCCTTTGCCCTGGCCCTGATCGCCCAGGCTTACCGTGAGCTGGGTACATTGGATGTGGATAGCATGCGTATTGCCGAGCCTGTGAAACCCAAGAGGAAGAAGACCACTTGAGTTGGTTATTGGCCCTGCCATTCCTAATCCCTATCGCCACGGCGTTAATCACATTTCCCGCTCGAGGCCGTAGATACCTTTGCTCTGGTATTTCGATATTGGGGTGCCTTACCGCCCTTTGCATTAACCTTTATATTCTTGTCCTGGTAGAAAGCCAGGGCCCTCAAGCTGGGCAAATGGGAGACTGGCAGGCTCCCTTCGGAATCACATTGGTCGCCGATCGGCTCAGTGCGGTAATGCTGTTGATCAGTGCCATCGTGGGTCTGTGTGTCTCTCTATTTGCCATTTCAGATATCAGTGAGAAGCGGGTGAAACTTGGCTTTCACAGTTTCTTTCAACTGCTGTTGGCCGGTGTCAGCGGTAGCTTTATCACCGGCGACTTATTTAATTTGTATGTGTGGTTTGAGGTGATGCTGATTGCCTCTTTCGCACTGCTGGTGCTGGGAGGTGAAAAAATACAGCTGGACGGTGGCATCAAGTATGTAGCATTAAACCTTGTATCCACGCTGTTGATGCTGACCTCTTGCGGGTTGCTTTATGGACTCACCGGCACCCTTAATATGGCACAGCTGCATATTTCTCTGGCCGAGGTACAAAATCCCGTCGCGATTTCAACATTGGCAGTTATTTTTATCTGCGCTTTTGGAATTAAGGCGGCAATATTTCCACTCTTTTTCTGGTTGCCCGCTTCATACCATGTTCCACCGGTCGCTGTAACCGCTGTATTTGCCGGTCTTCTGACCAAAGTCGGCGTCTATGCGCTAATTCGCACCTTTACTTTAATATTTCCCAATGATTTGGACTTCACCCGGGATATTTTATTGGGAGCTGCATTACTCACCATGCTGACGGGTGTTTTGGGCGCAGCAGCACAGTACGAATTCCGCAAGATACTCGCATTCCATATCATCAGCCAGATTGGATTCCTGGTATTGGGATTAGCACTGAACAGCCCTTTAGCATTGGCCGGATCTGTGTTCTACATGGTCCACAATATTGTGGCAAAGACAAATTTATTCCTGATTAGCGGTACTGCCCAGCGCCTTACTGGCAGTTATGAGCTCAATGAAATTGGTGGTTTATATCGCGCCAGCCCACTTCTCTCTACTTTCTTTTTTATCGCCGCATTTAGCTTAGCGGGGTTCCCACCATTATCTGGATTCTGGGCGAAACTGCTATTAGTCAAAGCGAGCCTCGACCAGGCCGCCTATATCGTCGCTGCCGTCGCACTGATTACCGGGGCGCTTACCCTGTTTTCAATGAGTAAAATATGGGCAGAGGCGTTCTGGAAGCCACACCCCCAGGAGCACTGCAAAAATTTATATAGCCTCAGCGGCGCAGAGCGCTTCCAGCGGCTGTTGCCAGTCGCGTTATTGGCATTAATCACTTTGGCTTTGGGGTTGGTTCCCGAGCCTTTTATCGAATACTCCCTGGGGGCTGCCGGAGAGTTATTGGAGCCTGATGATTACCTGAACGCCGTGTTACCAGGTACCACTCATTAACTTTGGGATGGATAAATAGAAATGCGTATTTTTCTATTAAATTTATTGCTCGCGATCAGTTGGTCGGCCCTGACCGGCAATGCTTCCATGGCAAATTTTTTCTTTGGTTTTCTGATCGGATTTCTGGCACTGCGAGTCTCACCTATATTACCCGGGGCACAGACTTACTTTACCCGCTTGCCCCGTTTGGCTCATTTATTCTTTTTCTTTATCGAGGAGCTTGTTTTATCCAGCCTGCGTGCCGCCTACGAAGTCTTTTCGCCCCGCTTGCAAAGCCGGCCCCTGGTAGTACGACTACCCATGGAGAGGCTCGATAGAAACCAGATTTTTATTCTCACTAATTTAATTTCGCTGACACCGGGCACTATGGTATTGGATGTCACACCCAACAATGATGCCTTAATCGTACATACTATGTTTGTCAGTGATCCAGAAACCTTTCGCGAGGAGATTAGGGAGGGATTTGAGAAACGGGTTAAGGAGGCCGTTTCCTGATGTTTCTCACTATTATCGATATTCATTCGCCACTGGTCACAGTAGCAATCAATATTGCTTCTTTTCTATTGTTACTCGCCCTGGTGATGTGCTTCCTGCGTATCGCTTTGGGCCCCACCTTAGCAGACAGGGTTGTCGCCCTGGATGTTCTCAATATTTTGGCGGTAGCCTACTGTGCACTACTGGCAATTGCCTCGGGACAACCCGTGTATCTGGACGCTGCCATCGCCCTGGCCCTGGTCGCATTTTTAGTGAGTGTGGCCTTTGCCCGTTTTATTGAAAAAAGCGGCTCGCGCACAGTCACCCACAGCCATAGGGATCATGATGACATTTGATGAAATTTTTATCGCTTTGATAATTCTGGTGGGCAGTTTTTTTGGGTTCAGCGCCGCTTTGGGCTTGCTGCGAATGCCGGACTTTTACACTCGAATGAGTACATCGGGAAAAGGGGCTACGGTGTGTTGCGGGTTATTGCTGGCGGGCGTAGCAATTCTTTTTAGTGACGCTCAGGTGACAGCCAGGGCCATAGCCGCCATATTGTTCTTATTACTTACAGTGCCAATCGGTGTACATATGATTGCCCGGGCGGCTTATCGAGCCGGCACTCCCATGTGGCGGGGTACCGGCTACAAACTCAAGTTCAAGAACCCGATGCGCAATATTCAGTAAGCACTAAATCTTCTCGCCGTAAAGTTCTTCAATCATACTTTCGCTGCGCTGACGCAGGTGCTCCATATCCGGGTCCTGTAAAATGACATGACCCATTTTGCGCCCAGGGCGAAGTGCTTTGCCGTACAGCCAAACACCATCGTTATCCTGCTTCGGAGCTACATCAACCCCCAACATATTGACCATCGCAACTGGCACCGGGCAGGCAGTATCGCCCAGGGGCATATCCAGTATCGCGTGGATATGATTGGCAAATTGGCTAGCCTCAGGGCCGACAAAGGTCCAATGACCGCTGTTGTGAACTCGCGGTGCCACTTCGTTGACAATCAGGCCGCTCTCACTGACAAAACATTCAACGGCCAATACACCCACATAGTCCCAGTCCTTCAGCAGGGTCGCCAGGTAACCCTCTGCGGCCTTGAGCAGCTCCGGGTTGTCGTAGGGAGCGGTGGACAGCAGTAAGGTGCCGTTGCGGTGGCGGTTTTCCGTCAGCGGATAAGCTTTGATTTCACCGGATGCCGAGCGAGCACCGATAATGGAGACTTCACAGGCGAAATTCACCCCAGCCTCAACCACACACTCCTGATCACCAGCTTGGGGAATGGCAGCATCCAAGTCTGCAGCACTCTTCACACACCATTGGTTCTTGCCGTCGTAGCCATTTTCACAGCTCTTAATAAACGCCGGATATCCCAGTTGGTCGACCGCTTCCCGCAGCTCTTTTTCACCCTGTGCTGCTGCGAAAGGTGCAACAGGCAGTCCAGCGTCTGTGAGTGCTCGCTTCTCACGCAAGCGGTGCTGGGCCTTCTCTGTAATATGCGGGTCCGGATATACCGGACAGAAGGGCTGAAATGAGCGCAGCAAGTCCACACTCACTTGCTCTCTCTCACTGGTGATCACTTCCGGGCGTCCCAATGCCTGATACAAGGCCTCAGGGTCCTGTCCCGGTTCCATCTCCACGATAGTCCCCAGTCCCTTCACACAGTCGGTGTTTTCACCGGTCTCAGCCAGGAAACTGAACTCCACTCCGAGGGGCTGCCCCTCTTGAGCCATCATCTGTGCCAACTGCCCACAGCCAATAATGGCAACTCGTCTCTTACTCACAACGATCTCCTATCACTCAACCGTGATCGGGACTTGCTCGGTCTGGCGCTCACGCCAGGCGATCAGGCGCTTCTGCAATTCCGCATCAGCCAAAGACAACATCTGCGCAGCCATTAAACCTGCATTGTAGGCACCGGAAGCACCGACCGCCTGGGTTGCTACCGCCACACCGCGAGGCATCTGCACAATGGATAATAAGCTGTCCATACCCGTCATAAAGCGGCTCTCAACCGGCACTGCGATCACAGGCAGGGGAGTCAAAGCAGCGATCATACCCGGCAGGTGGGCGGAGCCGCCGGCGCCAGCAATAATCACTTCGGTACCGGATTCGTGGGCACGGCTGGCAAATTCAACCATGCGCTGGGGAGTTCTGTGGGCCGAAACCACAGCAGTAGCAAAGGGAACTTCGAGCTCTTCCAGAGGCTTAGTCGCGTTGCTCATGGTGGCCCAATCCGAGCGGGAACCCATTACGATAGTGACTTTTTCAAAAGGAATCGGCTTCACTTGCGATTAACTCCAATATTGAACGAGCGCCAGATAGACGGGAATCGCCACCAGCACATTGAAAGGAAAGGTAACTGCCAGGGACAAAGTGATGGACACACTAGCATTGGCCTGCGGCAGGGCAACGGACATAGCCGCAGGCACAGCGATATAAGAGGCACTGCTACCGAGCACCGCGAGCAGAAAGATACCACCAGGCGACAAACCCAACAAACTCCCCAAGATACCGCCAGCGGCACCGCCAATCAGCGGCATAAAAATGCCGAAGCTGAGCAGGAAAGCACCCTGCCCTCTAACATCGGCCAACCGCGCCGCAGCGACACGCCCCATTTCCAGCAGAAAGAGCGCCAATATGCCATGAAACAGGGTCCCAAACAAAGGCATTACTGAAGCGGTGCGCTCTCCAGCCCAGGCTCCGATAACGATTCCCCCCAGGAGCAACAGTACTCCCTGGTTGCAGGTGACCTCGTGAAACACCCGGCGCTTGCTCGAACTGCCCATCGATTGCCGTGCCAACAACATGCCGACAATGATTGCCGGGACTTCAAGAAGCGCTACAAACAGAGGGAAATACGCTTCGTATTCAATATTCTGTGACTGTAGCAGGGCTACAGCCACCGCGTAGGTGGCAACACTGACAGACCCATAGTGCGCCGCCGTTGCCGCCGCATCCACACGTGACCACTTGCCAATCCAGCGCAAGATAGGGAAAGCCACCAGGGGTAACAGGGCACCAAAAGCCACCACCGCCAGGGACTGGGGAACCAGGGTGGCAGCGGAATACGCACTTAAAGCAGCACCACCTTTCAGGCCGATGGCGATTAGCAGGAAGATAACGCAGCTCTGGTAAAGACCTTTGGGTAAACGCAGGTCACTGCGAACCAGCTGGGCAAAGGCGCCCAGCAGAAAGAAACCAACAACAATATCCAACTGCATCTCTATCGCTGTCCCCGGCGCTGTCTGGAGCGATTATTGGAGATACGTATACGTTTCGGGGTTTGCTGCGCCATCAGCCAGTAAGCAGCATTGGCCAGAACCACCACTAGGCCTACAGCCATCAATGGAACCCCGTTCATACCGGCAAGATTTACTGACAAGCCTGCGCATAAAACTAACAAGCCGACAACCACGCCAAAGAAGAGTTGTGATCTCTGCATTGATAATGCCCCCACTGGTTATTGAAATTGACGCATTATCGGAATTGCTATTGATAGATAAAAATAGATATTTATTATGTAAACTATAAATTCAAACCTATACAGGTGATTTTGTGCCCCTAACTCGTGCCCATGCCCGCATTGGAACCGTTCGACAACTGGAGATCCTGCTCTGTGTCTATGAGTTGGGCAATATCAGCGCCGCAGCCAGAAAGCTGCACCTAACCCAGCCAAGCGTATCGATGCAACTGGCCAAACTCTCCGATGCGGTGGGTTTACCTCTGTATTACTCGGTGGGCAGGCAACTGCAATTTACGGAGGCCGGGCAAACCCTGGTAGAAAGTGCCCGGGACATCCTGAAGAGTTACGAGTATCTGGACCTGAAACTGGCCCAATTGCGAGGGTTGGATACCGGCAGCTTACAACTGGCAGTAGTGACCACCGCCAAATACTTTATCCCCCACCTGATCGGGGAGTTTTATCAGCAGCATCCGCGACTGGATATCCACTTCAGGGTGGGCAACCGCCAACAGATCATTGATTACACTGGTGAGGATGAAGATGACTTCTACGTATTCAGCCACCCTCCAAAGAGCCAGGACCTGGAGCTGGTGGAGTTTCTACCCAACCGCTTACTGGCGATAGCGCCTGAGAACCACCCACTGGCCTCCCGCAAAAAAATCTCCCTGCAAGAATTTGCAGGCTGTCAGTTCCTTCATCGGGAGGAGGGCTCCGGTACACGCCATGCCATTGAACAGTTCCTGCGCAAACGCAATGTAGACCTCAAGCTCCGTATGACCATTGAGAGCAATGAAGCCATTAAGCATGCGGTTATGTCCGGTCTGGGGGTCTCTATATTATCAGAGCATACCCTGGCATTTGGCGGACGCGCAGGCTTGTCAATTCTCGATGTCGAAGAGCTTCCTATTGTCACCCACTGGTATTTGGCTCGACGCAAATCACGTCCGCTGTCACCAGCAGCACAGAAGTTCCTGGAGTACGCCCGCAATCTGGAAAAGGTGCCCCTGGGTAACCTCCCATAGCCCAGCCTTATCATTGGAAAAGAGGGAAAGAATACACTGCACCCAAGACTCGCAGTGGAAATTTCCCTGTAAACTCGAATAGACACTTATACCCCCAAAGGCACCAAGCGCATTATTCTTTCTCTCCTTATAAATTCCCTTCTCCCTGTAAACCTAGCTAGATAATTTAGGCCTCAAATTTTGAAAAATTCCCTGCGGTCTTTTTCAGTCCTGCTACTTTTTGGGGTACTTGGCCCATGCACTGCCAATAATTATCAACCAAAGCACCAATGGCAGATAAGCTGTTTTGCCTGTGTCCGGATTTTCAGAGATGGATATCGAGATGACCGCAAAAGGAATTAATAAAGGAATTATTACTCTACTTTTCACTCTCTCAGCACTATCGACCCATGCCCAGGATGATTGGCGTGATATCGAATGGGGTGAATTTATTGTTCGTTTTGGCCTGACTTATGTTCAGCCAAACGATGAGGGCACAGCGCTTAAATATAGAGTTTTACAACAATGGGATTTATACAATAGCAGTTGGCAAATCGACACGACCCATGCATGGCAAATATCGGGAGTGTGGCGGCCCAGCGATCGCTGGGGCATAGAATTAATGCATATTAATGGCGCCAGCTATGGTACAAAACTGGATAATTTCACCGGCAACCCTGGGCGAAACCAAATCCAGCTCGGCGACTTTAGCACTACAACGACAATGGTTTTCGGCAACTGGTACTTCTTAGATCCATCCTATCGCGCTCGCCCCTATATCGGTGCAGGAATCAATTACACCAATTTCCACACCGTTGAAATCAGCCGCCAGTTTAACGAATACCTGATAGATTCAGAGCTCTCGGTCGCACCGGGATCATTTAATATGGGGCACTCGTGGGATTGGGGGCTGCAAGCCGGCCTGGATTATATCTTTGATTTCCGCGACTGGAGATATCCTCTACTACTTAACGCATCCGCGATTTATTACCTGGCAGACACCGATGCCACTATCGACTTCCCCACTGAATTGGGTAGGGATCGCCTCTATGCCCATTTTGACTACAACCCCTGGATCATAAATTTCGGGGTGGGTATTAAATTTTAGTTATCGAAGAAATTTCATACAGTTGGGCGACAGCGAATACTCTTAAAATTTGAAGTTATTTCATACACGAGCTGCGTTGTCCCCAACTATAACTTTGTCGCTAAAAACCTAATTGGTATTACAACTATCTGGCACAATAAAAGGAATAACTGTGTCCCCCCAAAAAACTGGTTTCCAGCTTTCTTCTGTAGGATTCGTAAAAATATTCCTACTCATTATGACGCTTTCTGCACTGCTTGTTTTTAGCCGCAACTCTCTAGCACAATGCAACCCCGGCAATAGTGGCACCTCTGCCGCAGATGAAATCACCTGTGACGAAGACAATGACCCCGATGGTGCGGACATAGAAACTTATGCCGGCAACGATACCATCATTCTCAACGGTGGGACGGCGGAAAATGTACTTGCGGGAGAGGGAGATGACGAAATTATTATCACTGGAGGAGTTGTTACCTTATTTGCCGACGGTGGCGCTGGCAACGATACGATAACTCTCGACGAGCGATCCAGTGATGTAGGGAATTATCTCGGGGGAGGAGGCATTCATGGAGGCGATGGAGATGACACCCTGATTCTACTCGATGGGCTGTCCTTTCACGTCTGGGGAGGAGAAGGAAACGATACCATCACCTTGGATGGAGGGTTCATTTTTAACTACCTGGATGGCGGAAACGGCGATGACTACATCTATTGGGATGAGGGCATCAGTAACGAAATTCGAGGCGGCTCCGGATCAGACACCCTACTAATAGATTCACACTCTTTCGATGGAGACGTAATACTGGATGGTGGTGATGATCTCAGTGCAAATGATGGTGAAGTCGACAATTTAATATTTAAATTGGATTACTCCGTTGATGGGACTCTTCTAAATAACTGGGAAAGAGTCGTTATCTGGGGAAGCTCCAAAATGACATTCACTGGCAGTTTAGCTGTCGGAGGAGGTCTCGATTCTGAAGGAAATTCCCTCGGCCTGGATATTCGCTGGGGTGGACAGGCATTTTTTGATAGCGACAGTTATGTAATTTCAGGAGATGTATCCAATAGTGGAACCATTGATCTATCCAACAATAGGTTCAACACCCTCACCATAGCCAAAGACGATAATGGAAATTATGGGCAATACCGCTCTAATAATGGGCGCCTATGGGTAGACGCCGTCCTTGAAGATGATTTTTCACAGAGCGATCAACTAATTGTGGAAGGAGACAGCTCTGGCACCACCACTATCTCTGTCTTTAACCGCTCAGGTAAAGGAAAGCGGACAGAGGGCAATGGTATTAAGGTGGTTTCCGTCAAAGGCGAATCAAATGCACAATTCACCCTGGCAGGGGACTTTGTCAGTAAAGATGATCAGCAGGCAGTGATAGGTGGAGCCTATGCTTACACATTGCACCAGAACGGCGCAGGAGGAAGTGATGATGGCAGCTGGTATTTGCGTTCAACTGTGGATAACTCTTCGGTATTTCCTGAAGGCGGTATGATTCGCTGGCAACCTACTGCAGTACTCTACGAAGCCCTCCCGCAAATTCTCAGAACACTCAATATTCCCTCTTCACTGCGCAGCCGCCTGGGCAATCGCTATTGGGTAGGCACAAGCTATTTGGACTTGGCCAGTAGCGAGTATAGCGATGCCCAAGAGCAGGCAATTGATAATCGTGGACTTTGGATCAGGAACTCTGCCCGACATATTACTCTTGATCCCAATGAGTCCAGTACCCGTGCAGACTGGAAACAGACTTACTATCAAGTACAAGTGGGCTTTGATTTACCAATACAAGTCTCCGTGTTTGGAAGCCAACTTATTGGCAGCGCCGCTTTGCACTACGGAGATTCAAATAACGATGTGAGTTCATTTTTTGGTGATGGCTCAATCGATGCGAGTAACTACGGCGTCAGCGCATTTGTCACCTGGTATGGATTGGATGGCATTTTTATTGATAGTCAACTTAAGCTAAATTGGTTTGACTTTGAAATGGATGCCAGGTCACTACGCGAACTCAATAATAGCGATGAAGCATTTGGTTACGCCTTGTCTATCGAGGGCGGAAAGAGTTTTAAACTGCATGATTACTATTCCTGGACACCCCATGCGCAATTGATTTACACCTCGGAGGAAGCCAATAACTTGCAGGATATCTATGCCGTACAAGCTACAGATATCAATAACAATGGCTTCCTATTACGCTTGGGAACCATCTTTGAAAAGCGCAAGAGTCAACGTAAGAGTAGTCGCAATATGTATGGCTCAATTCCCCTGGAAAGGTTCTCTCTATTCGCAACTCCGAGCCTTATTTACAATATCGACCAGAGGACCAATTTACTCGTATCGGAAACCCGACTCAGTCAAAAACCTGATACCTGGTACGGTGAATTGCGCTTGGGCGCGAGCTACGATGAGTGCGGTGATCACTGTTCTATCTATTCAGAAATTTATTACAGTAGCAGTTTGGAAAACCTGGGGAATAGTTTTTCCGGAGGCTTGGAATTAGGATTTCGTTATAAGTGGTAGCAATTTGAGATTAAACTGAAAGCCAAATATTAACCTTAGAGTGCGACAACTACATTACCTCTAGATTAAGCAGCGCCTATTCACTCTAACAGTAACTGAGATAAATTATATTCAGAGAATACTCTGCGTATTTTCTTATCGTTACCACACTTTCCCTTTAAATTTTGTTTCTTCAAGCCGCTAGCCTGACACCCAGGGATTGTTAAAAACCTATCCCTCCAGAAACGAACATCTGGCACTCTTGCACAACGGACTCCTTGCCTCATACTCATGGCTTTAAGCCAGATATCATCCGCATTAGGACATAACTCCAAAAACTTATCTTTATTCAGAACATCGGGATGTAAAGAGCCGGGATAATATAAAACACCCCCAACTCCAGTAGGAAAAACGCGATAAGAAGGTTTGATATTCATATTGCACTTCCAAGTTTCCCGCGTTGTCCTCCATTTATTGTAAGGCAATATATTGCCTTTTTTATCAACACCTATCCTGTGAGCTCGATGACAGAAAATATGTGACGGGAACTTTAAATATGACTGATACAGCATATCGATGGTATCCATCGGGTAGAGGATATCGTCATCCACCGTGACTATCAAGCTATCAGGAAATTTTTGAAGCGCGTAATAATACTTTGTGTAAGGTCCTAGATCTTCATCAACAAATTCAATTCTCAACCCACGATCCACCTGCCTCATTAAAATATTGGGCAACATATAATCTGGAAATTCTTTGGTCGACAGCCAAAGTACAATTAAATCCGCCTTTAGCGACTGCTGAAATAAACTCTCGATACACAAATGGATATCATGGATTCGCTTTCCATAGCTAGTCAGAGAAACAACAATACTGTGTTTAGCCGCATTACCTACCCCAGAATCACTACCACTGAGGGTCGACTGCTCCAATATTCTCTTCCAGACTAGAGCATCTAATTTTAGGTTGTTGTTGATTGTATTTTTCTTGCTGCGCTTCGCCGTAAAACCCTTGAACATATTGACTTTACAATCTGGGGTTGAGACAACTCAATGCCTGGTTTTAGACATATACCTAAAAAAGATATTCAGTAATCCGTGGCCGCACATTAGAATTATTGAAATTCATAGTGCAGTAACAGAAATTGGTATAGGCGAGCTCAATTTTCCAAGATCGACCACACCCTCAATAGTAAAGGTATGGTCTAGTTTTCGGTAAATGCAACATTTACTACCCTACTTCACCTGCTCCTTCCGTCTCAGAAGCCAGTTTTTTCGTTGCACCACGGCGACCATATAACGCCAAAAGAACGCCAGATGGGAACATCAATACACCGTAAACTGCTGAGGGCACGGACATCTCACTCGAGTGTAAGAGCGTGAGGGTTACCATCATTCCGATGGTACTGTTCTTAATACCGAGTTCCGTTGCAACCGCAACCCCTTCCCGCTTTGGCAGGCCAGCAACCCGGCTGATAAGAAGCCCCAATAGCACACCACAGAGATTCAATAGAATGACCGAGGGTCCAGCTTGAACCATCAAGTCTGCAAGGCGATCGCGAATTCCCCAGATAAGGCCTGCTACCAGTGCAAGCAATACAACCCCGCCAAAAATACTGACTATTCCCTCTGCGCGGCGAGCCAGGTGCGGTCTCCAGGCACGAAATAGCATCCCTATCACAACAGGCAATAGGACAATACTGGATAACATCACTACTGTACTGGCGAATGGCAGAGTTATAGTCTGGTCAGCGCCGAAATAAGTTCGAAGCGCATAATTTGCGAAAAGCGGTAAACTGGCAATAGTAATCAGGCTGGCAGAAACTGTTAATACAATAGAAAGCGCCACGTTGCCGCGAGCCATCAAGGTAAACAGGTTCGATGTTGTGCCTCCCGGACAGGCGGCAATAATGACTAGGCCAACAGCAATGGCCGGTGGTAGATTTAATCCCCAGCAGAGGCCAATTGCTATAGCTGGCATCAGGAGAATTTGGGTAAAAGTTCCGATAATAAGGCCAATGGGCTTTACCGTTACCTGATGGAAATCCCTGGCAGTTAGGGTCATCCCTATTCCCACCATGATGATAAACAGCGAGATAGGCAAGCCGATCGAAATAAGGGGACCTGATTCCACGATTTTCTCCAGTATCAGTCACTGTAAGAAAAATACCCGACCAAAATCAACTTCCAGAATACAGCTGGCACTGGAGATGGATAACGAAATCAAGGCAGAAACTTCACTGCCAGAGGACTTATTTCGACATCGGTAATTCGCTGATTTTCTTGGTGCTCGGATCGATTCTTATAAGTGTAATTATTATTTTTAGTTCAGATGGTAAAGCAATCATAGATGACTTCACCAATCTGTCTTGTATTTTAGCAATATACAGAAGTTTAATGACTCAGGAAACGATACAGAAGGCCATGATTTCCTCCCTAAAAAGCGGACAGGTAGATAATTGGGACAACTTAATGTGGTCCGTGAGAAGTTCGGATATTCCCACTAGCGAGGGCTCCGTTACAGCTTTTAGTGCAGCTAACCAACTCCCCTGGCTTCTACCCACGCGACGAAAGTCCCTATTGGAATACTTTTCCTGCCCGAAAGTAAAAGATGTACTTTCCCCTGAACTGGATAATTACCTGCACGAACTCAGCCTCAATAAACCCAATAACCGCTTGGGCACTTACTTTGAAAGGCTCTGGTCATTTGCCTTTGACAAACACCCCGACTACCAGCTGCTCTACCAAAACCTCCCTCTAAGGTCTGGCGGCAAGACACTGGGGGAACTCGACTTCGTCGTGCAACACCTGCCCAGCAATCAGTGTGAACACTGGGAGATTGCCGTAAAATTTTATCTCCAGGTTACCGATATCCATTGGGTAGGGCCCGGAATCAAGGACCGACTGGATATCAAACTGGCAAGAATGGCAGATCATCAACTGCCACTGATTGACATGCCGGCAGTTCAATCAATGCTGAAAGAGCACGGCCTAGAGATAGATCGCCAGTGGGCGCTAATGCCCGGGAGACTATTCAAACCCCTGGATACACTTCACCGGCCCTCCAGTCATGATCTTTGGTGGATATCGTTATCCGAGTTTCGGTCATTCTCCCTGAGCCAGGCAAACCGCAGTGCTCTCGAGTGGCTGGCGCTCCCCAAGCAAGCCTGGCTGGCGCCTCAGAGCAGCACCACCGGCATGACTGCCGATCAATTGCTAGAGGCGCTGCTGTCCGAAAGCTTTACCCACCCCCTGTGCATCGCCGCCGTCGATAAAAATGGCGAAGCCTGCAGAGGCTTTATCGTGCCCGACAACTGGTACCAAAGAGCCAAAAGTAGCTTGAGCATATAACCAGCCTCTCCCCAGATCAGAATCAGGGAGCCTCTGCTGGCCTCACATTATTTTCTAAATTGGTGATTGACATAGATCAATTTACATTTACAATTTTCAGAAATTTCTGAAACTTAAGAAGTAAATGAAACTATCGAGTCAAGCCCAGGCATTCGTACTGCACTTTGGTGAAATGGGTAGCCGCTGGGGGTTCAATCGCACGGTGGGGCAAATGTTTGCCCTACTCACCATTCATCCCACGCCACTCAATGCCGAGCAATTGGCCCAGGCCCTGAAGATCAGTCGTGGCAATGTCAGTATGGGGCTCAAAGAGCTACAGGCCTGGCGCTTGGTTGAGCTGCACCATCAACCGGGCGATCGCAAAGATTATTTCACTGCAGCTGGGTCAATCTGGGACCTCGCTCGCACTGTCTTCGAAGAGCGCCGCAAGCGAGAGCTCGACCCTACATTAAGTCTGCTTCGCCAGCTGCTGCTCAATGAGCCCCAAGATGAGCTGGATGCCCAGGCACAGGAAAAAATCCAGGAAGTTTACAGCTTGCTGGAGCTACTCGAAGAATTTGCCAACACACTCAGCAAGCTAGAACACCAGGACCTGCTTAAATTGATGAAGCTAGGCTCCGGTATCGTCAAGCTACTGGAACTCAAAAGTAAGATGACAGGTGGACAGAACACCTCAAACTAGCGAAAAAAACGCTAGTACGAGGAATATACCGCTGCACTCAAAGCGAAATAACACCTTCATCTGAAGCACTTATTCCGGGGAGAAACCCATAGGGCCAAATCCATGGCTAAAAGCCCCGGCATATTTTTAATCCAGCAGCCCATAGTGCTGGATTAAAAACGGCACAAGGCCGTGCCGCTGCCGATCCAAAGTCGGCTCCTGCAGGATTGTATACGCGGGAACACACACCTGCCTCTATATTTTCTTGCAGTGCCGATTAGCACAGGAAGTGCTAATCGGCTCACTGGTTCAAAGATCTCAGACCAGCAGAGGCTCTCATGCTAGATACCCTGATCCTTTCCAGGATACAGTTTGCCGCAAATATCAGCTTTCATATTCTATTTCCAACAATCACCATCGCACTCGCGTGGATCGTTTTCTTTTTTAAATTACGCTACGACCAAACTAATAATCCGGTCTGGATGCGCGCATATCGTTTTTGGGTAAAAGTCTTTGCCCTGACATTTGCTCTCGGCGTAGTGAGTGGCATCACCATGTCATTCCAGTTCGGAACAAACTGGCCCGGCTTTATGGCCCAGGTCGGCAATATCGCCGGCCCGCTTCTCGGATACGAAGTACTTACTGCATTCTTTCTCGAAGCAACCTTTCTCGGCATTATGTTGTTTGGCATTAATAAGGTGCCAAGCAAAATACATACTTTATCTGCCTTTATTGTGGCAACAGGAACCACTCTATCGGCTTTTTGGATTATCGCTCTCAACTCCTGGATGCAAACACCTGCCGGATTCGATTTACGGGATGGGGTCGCCTACCCGGCAAGCTGGATGGAAATTATCTTTAACGCCTCTTTCCCCTACCGACTTACACATATGCTGCTGGCTTCGGGTTTGACGGCATCTTTCTTTGTCGCGGGGATTTCCGCTTATCGGATTCTTAAAGGAGACCCCAAACGCGCGCCCCGGCTCGCCCTTAAAACAGGACTGATTCTCGCTGCCATCTTTATTCCGATTCAAATCTATGTGGGTGACTTACACGGACTCAACACTTTTGAGCACCAACCTCAAAAAGTCGCCGCAATGGAGGGAGTCTGGGAAACAGAGCGCGGTGCGCCCCTGCTGTTATTTGCGATACCCGACGGAGAAGAAAAAACCAACCATTTGGCGATCGGCATTCCCAAGATGGCCAGCCTTATCCTTACCCATGAGTGGGATGGTGAGATCAAGGGAATAAATGAATTCCCCGATAATCACCCACCGGTAGCCCCCGTATTTTTCGCCTTCCGCATTATGGTCGGCATAGGCATATTGATGCTGCTAACCGCTTGGGGAGGGGTCTATCTATTGCGTAAAGGTGAGCTGCCTCGCTGGATGCTCAAAACCCTGGTCGCGATGACATTCTCCGGCTGGATAGCCACTTTGGCCGGTTGGTATGTCACAGAAATTGGACGCCAACCCTGGCTCGTAACAGGAGTACTGAAAACCGCCGACGCTGTTACTCCAGTACCACCTTCTCATGTCGGTTTTTCCCTAACCCTTTATCTGGTTGTCTACGTGATATTGCTCTATGCGTACATAAGAACCCTGAAAGTGATGGCCCTGAAGTCTGTAAAAGTCGAGGAGTTTGAAACTCAGGAACTATTCGCCGGCACTAGCTTAACCAACCGCCCAAAAGATACCGAGAAAAATGACAAGGGAGAAGGCAAATGACCGGTAGCGCTTCTGCAGCGGCCTATTGGCTGCCTGTCGCCTTTGTCGCCCTTATGGGCCTGGCGGTAATAGTCTACGCAATTCTGGATGGCTACGATCTTGGTGTGGGCATTTTGCTCCCCATGGGAGAAGAGGAGGAATCGCAGCGGGATACCATGATCGCATCCATTGGCCCCTTTTGGGATGCCAACGAAACCTGGCTGGTACTGGCAATCGGTTTGCTCCTGATTGCATTCCCAATCGCACACAACCTGGTGTTAATGCACCTATATATACCAGCTGCGATTATGCTGGTCGGGCTAATCATGCGAGGAGTGGCATTCGACTTTCGTGCCAAGGCTGCCATCGACAAAAAACTAACCTGGGATCGAACCTTTAAAGCGGGGTCTATTATTACCAGCCTTGCACAGGGGTACATGCTGGGGCAGTACGTGATTGGCTTTAAGCCCGACTGGTCTGCACAGCTTTTTTCAGCGCTCAGCGCTCTGGGAGTTACCGCCGCATACGCCTATATTGGCGGCGCCTGGCTGGTTCTTAAAACCGAGTCGGAGCTGCAAAAACGAGCGACTACGTGGACCCGTTACGCAGGGCGGGCCACCCTGCTTGGGGTGGTTGCAGTATCGGCCATCAATCCTCTGGTAAACCCAACAGTATTTGACCGATGGTTTACCTACCCTCTGGTTATGTTTGTACTACTCGTCCCCACCCTGTGCTTTATTGCCTTTGTCTCCAATGATGTTCTGCTGGCGAGAATGCCTAAGCCTGCGGACAGACATAAAGCGGTTCCTTTTTTTACCGTCGTTGTTATTTTTCTGATGTGCTTTGTCGGCCTGGCTTTCAGCTTTTTCCCTGATATTGTTCCCGGCCAACTAAATATTTGGCAGGCAGCCAGTGCCACCGCCTCATTAAAATTTATTCTTGTGGGTGCGGTAATAGTAGTTCCCGTCATCCTCGCCTATACCGTTTTCTCTTATTACGTCTTCCGAGGAAAGGCGACAGAGCTACATTATCACTAGCTGCATTTCCATTCGGCTGGCAGAAATACCTGCTAGCCGAATTTAATTAATTAATGTGGAACTACCCCACAAATCAAACAAGTTCTTCTTGCTCGCCTGAATTTGGTACGATTATAATAATCAATTCCAAAAGACAATTTTTTACATGGAAGTAAAGCGTATGCTAGCCCATGGCCAGTACCGCTTGTCTATAGGGGGAGGTAATTTGAACCAAATCGATCGACGAGCTATCAGCCGGCGCGACACTGCCAGTCCGCGCAAACCACAACGCAAAAATGGTCGGGAGAAGTATGAAAAGCTTCTTGACGCCCTTGAAGTATTAATTACTGAACAAGACTCTACGGATATTAGCCTCGCAAACCTTAGTCAGGTTGCAGGTGTTCCAGCAGCGTCTGTTTATCATTTCTTCCCAAGTGTAGATGCCAGCTTAACCGCCCTGGCCGAGCGTCACTATAAGTCTTTCGGTGACGTAGTATTGGGCCATTCGGATTTTTCTCCGTCAGAAAGCTGGCAGGATATGCTGAATCAGCTGTGCGACCTTGTGCGCGGCTACTATGAAGAGAATCTCGCGGCACTAAAAGTACATTTTGGACCTCAGTCCAGTTGGGCATTACGCCAACTACAAATGGAAAACAATTGGCGCCTGGCAGATACTCTGATCAAAAACCTGTCTCGGGAGTTTGAGTTGCCACCCTCTCAGGATTGGCGAGACCGGTTTATGTGTGCCATCAACATTAACGACTCTTTCTGCTCCCAGTCTTATTCCCGCTTTGGGAAAATAACAGAAGACTCCGCAGCAGAGGGGAAACGGGCCGCTGCAGCCTACTTAAAGCTCTACCTCGGTGAGCTTTTGCAGCGGCGCCAATTGCGCTTTGCCCCACTGGAGGCTTCGGCCTAAGCCCAGTAGCAGAACCGCAACAAAAAAGCCCGACAAGTAATTGTCGGGCTTTTTTGTGCCCGTCACTTCCTCCCAGCCCTCTGTTTAAGCCTCACCTGACTAACAATTACCAATAATCAAAAAAAAGAGGGTAAAAAATATTTGCTAATAAAATAGCTTCAACTTTTATATATATCAAATGGCTATATACAGACTTATATTAACTTCACTTTATAACTATGTTGATTAAGGGAAGCAGCGCTAGAATTGCATTTTTGTGACTGGCAAGACTGAACCTACACTTCATTAACTAATATCGATTGTGGAGGTCCCTTATGCCCATTGCTTCACACGAGCTCTCGGTGGATTTCCCAGAATATGCAGACACAATCAAGCAGCTCATCGAAGACGATATTCAATTCAAACTTGAAAACGACATTTACAGCAAACTGGATAAACAAATAAGAGGCCTTCAGGATAGTGGTATTGGCACCGACGACGATCACTATTCCAGCCTCAAAAAACAAAGAGCCTACTTGAAACAGCACCTCTATAACCGCATTACTTCAGTGATTACCCATCACTAAAGTACGCGTTAACAGTTGCTCGTAGCAGCACTGGCGGTCACTGCAGTTGCTGAAAGGGCACGCAGCCAAAAAGAGCTTGGCCTATGCAACTGTACCTGACCTTTTCCTCCCCATTTGCGCGCAAGGCGCGCATTGTTGTGCAAGAACAGCGCCTGCACTCTGTGGTAACAGAGCATTTCTCTCACCCCTTTCACAATGACGACGAACTTATTTCCAGTAACCCCTTGGGAAAAGTCCCCTGCCTAACCCTGGATAATGGCTCCTCGATCATTGACAGCGAAGTCATCTGTGCATTTCTTGATAAAAGCTTAGGGGATGGTCACTTATCTGCACCACTGGACAACAATTGGGACCTCTATACTTTTCACAGTGTCAGCTCTGGATTAATGGACGCAGCAGTGCATCTGCAAATGGAAAAGCTGCGTGCACGGGAAGAACTTAGGTCTGATTTTTGGTGGCAGCGCTACTTCAGTGCTATTGAGAGATCTCTAGATTACCTGGAAAATCACCTGGACCGATTACCCGCCAGTCTTAGCTTGCCGCATATTAACTTGTGCTCAGCACTATCCTATCTTGATTTTCGCCATGAAGATTTTGACTGGAGAAGTGACCACCCGAGACTTATGGCCATATCAGAAGATTTGGAAAAAAGTGAAAGCCTGAATAAGTGTCAGCTACACGAATAGTTACAGAATGCGGAATACCAACAAGAATAAGTTATCCCGCTATTTGTTCTGAACAGGTCAAAATACTGAGTAGTAAACTATTGTGTCAGGTGGAAAGGACACTCTACAACTGAGACTCGCTGTGATTACATCTCGGTAAGCTCGGAATCGGCATTCATTCTTGATGCGTTACTACAGCGCAGCGCATTCCTCATTTTAAGGCGCCGTGACTCCATCAGCAGAATGTAGTCTATTTTAATTAATATAAATGCCACACTTTTTTACTAGCCTAATCCCTTTTGGAATACTCCCATGGCCAAACAACCGAAGAGTACTCTTTGGATAATCCTGCACAGTGTGGCCATTGTTGCAGTTTTATGTAGCCTGCTAACGGGGCTCCGTATCTCCACATTAACTAAGCCAAGCATTGGAAATATCGAAGAACTGTTACCCCAGGGACATATTCATGATATTCACTTCTTTGTAGCAATTGTTACTTCAGCCATCCTTCTCTGCTACTTATCCTATAAAGTAACAATTAAAATAAAAAATACAAACTCGCAAAGCAAACCTCATAAAACATCAATTAGCTACCATAGGGTAGTAACACGCATTGGCTCATTTTTTTTAATACTCATGATCTTAAGTGGCTGGATTTTATTTATTGGTTCCGGCAATCCTTCTATCTTTCGCCAGGCACACTTTTATAGTGCTTTTGCGATCTTATTCTATATATTCCTTCACGCTGGCGTTTACCTAACAACCTATGGCCTGAAGACTTTGAGTTATTTACTTCCCAATACTCGATCGGGCTATCGAACTTCAATTTTCACCTACTTATCTACCGGCTGTATCACTTTATTACTTTGGATTATTGTTACAAATAACAGTTACCACGATCTTACAGTTGAGAAAATACGTCCGGAAACCTTTATCAACATAGATGGAATCCCCCAAGAATCCGCATGGTCCTCAGCCATATCACTTAAAATCCATACTGACGGAGGTGCTAACTTTATTGATGGTAGCTCAACCGTCAACTTGAGAGCCTTGCATAACCAACAAGAAATATTTTTTCATATCACCTGGGAAGACCCTACTGAAAGCCTGAAACACCTACCACTGAAAAAAGTAGATTCTGGCTGGGAAATACAACAGCAAGGTTTTCAAAATTTTAATGAAACCCGTCACTATGAAGATAAGTTTGCCATCCTGCTCTCCAATTCCTGTGATTTCGGTGCTTCGGGAACCTCTCACCTGGGCCGCAAACCATCAGCACAGTTGCCCGCAAATTGGCATGGCAAGGGCTACCATTACAGCTCATCCGATGAAATACACGATCTCTGGCACTGGAAAGCAGTAAGAACCAATAAAATGCACCTGGCAGATGACAATTATGTTGGCAAGCCTGATATTGTAAGGCCAGGAGCACGCCGCTATACCGCAGGATATCTCCAGGATGGCAAAGAGTCCGGGGCATACTTAATGAACTGGAAGTGGTACTCCGCAAAAAACGTTACACCAAAACGACTACCCAAAAGTCCCTCCAGCCTGACGCCATATCAAAACGAGGATACAAAAAGCGATTGGACTATTTCCTGGTTTGATTACCAGCCATACACGGCTGAAGATGACAATTATCCTATCAATACGATTATGCCTTCAGTCCTCTATACCTCAAATCGCTTTGAGGGAGATCGTGCCGATGTAAGGGCCTATGCTGTTTGGCAGGACGGCTACTGGTCTATGGAGCTGGTGAGAAAATTAGATACTGGATCAGCGTTAGATGTAGCAATAAAAGACGGTATTTGCCTCTGGGTTTCTGCCTTTGATCACTCGCAAATCGCCCACACTCGCCACGCTCTCCCCGTCAAAATCAAGTTGGCAAATCGGTAATGTTTGTGCGCATATTTTGGGTATTCATTTTTCCTGCAGTCACGGTCTGTGCAGTCATACTGCACCAACCATCACAACCTCTGCCAAGGGAATACCACTTAGTTAAAATTGATAAAAATGGGGAGCCTATCGAGGCTTGGGCAGGCCCCTGGTCCTGTATCTGCGATACCGATACAGGGCTTCTTTGGGAAGTAAAAACCGACGACGAAGGAATTCACGATGGAAGGTGGACCTATTCATGGTATCAATATGAAGAAGGTATAGAAAATAATGGAGATTGTTATTTTGAAGAAGAGCGGTGTGATACCGAGGATCTGATTCGCAATACCAATCAACAGAAATTGTGTGCAACGCAAAACTGGAGGCTCCCCGATATTACAGAGTTACGATCCATTATCCTGCAGGAGAGTAGATCTGGCAGACCTCTAATTGCGACTGAATATTTCCCGAAAACTCAAAGGGGAGATTACTGGACCCGTAATTTTGACAGGCCTTTATACGATGTTTACCAGTACCTGAAAACAGGGGCGGGGGCAGTTAATTTCATGAACGCAGAAACTATCACAATTCCTTATAGAAACGCCGCTTTTGTACGCTTAGTCTCCAACCATTCAACCGCCTGTAATAATAATCCCGAATAATTCCGGCGCGCTGCATCCAGCTTTCACAACTAACTTTTCAAATTGCAGCGCCTTCAGATAATAACCACTACTTACAGGAATCCCCCATGAGACGGTTCTTAAGCACTGCTTTTGCTTTCTCGACTCTATGTTTGGCAATTGATGCCAACTCAGCGACCAAATATCACAGATTGGCCTGGGATGGCGATGCCTCTACCAGTGCTGTCATTGGATTTTCACCGGACGGTAATAGCAATAACCCTTATATCAATTTTGGCTACTCAACCAATGAAAATAGTTGGAGCAGTCGAGCAGTTGATGCCGCAGCTACGTTCGACGGCAGCTTAAATAGCTACTTTGTAAGACTGGAAAACCTGACACCGAATTCAGAGGTTTATTACCGGGTCTGTGACCAGGATGGCTGTGGCGATCGTTTCTGGTTTAAAACTGCACCTGACGATGAGTCCCCATTTGTGATTATTGCTGGAGGCGATACCCGCACCGGACACACAACCCGGCGCGAGGGGAATACACTGCTGGCTAAGATCCGTCCACTGGCTGTTATGCACGGCGGCGATTTTACTAACGCCAACAGTGCATCAGAGATGGATGAGTTTTTACAAGACTGGACCCTGACTTATTCCAGCGATGAAATTGATGGGTATAGCTACCAACGCATTTACCCCTTAATTCCCACCCATGGAAATCATGAAGATGACAACTACTCCACTATTTGCCAGGTATTTGGTGTCGACTTCAATGCAGATAGTAGCTGTAGTCCCAGCGATACTTACGGCGCCGTACAGATTTCCCCCCTCTTACGCGTCTACACCCTAAACAGCCAATTTCAGGAAAGTGGCTGGTCATCCTATGCAACGGCTATGAACAACTGGCTGGAAGATGATTTAGCTACAAGTGGCGCCTACAGCAATTGGCGTTTTGCCCAATATCACAAGCCCATGTTCCCCCACTACAGTGGCAAGTCCGATAACACCACATTATTCAATTGGTGGGCAGAGCCATTTTATGACTACGCCATGAACCTAGTGGTCGAGTCAGATACCCACCTGACCAAGCTCACTGAAGTTGTCGCCCCGGGCAATAGTGATTTTTCTACCAGTGATACCGGAGGCACTGTCTATGTGGGTGAAGGCAGTTGGGGGGCACCGGCCCGTTCCGCCAATGATGCCAAGTTTTGGACCATCGATATGGCCAGTATCCAGCAGTTTAAAGTGATACAAGTTAGTCCTGATGAGCTGAGCGTCCGCACGGCCCAATTTGACGACAGCGCCAGTATCCTGACCCGTGAAGATCGCGCCAATGACCCCCTTGCTTTACCAGAGGACATCAATTGGTGGAGTGCCAACCGTATTGGCGAAGCTATGGTTCTCGCACAAAATAGTGTTGGCAGGAGTGTCATTGTCGAGGATAGCAGTGACAACGGTGAGGTAACCCTACCCGTAGCAGATGATGCCTTTATCTCTTCCCGCTATTCATCCAGTAATTTCGACAGTGACTCAGACGGGCTACTAGCAGATGGTAGCGATAGTACCTACGGAACTCTCTACTCATTAATCAAATTTGACCTCTCCAATATCGCCAATTGTTCAGCAATAAATTCAGTTGAGCTTGAATTAAATATTACCAACCGCTCCACCAACAATTATGGAATTTACCTGGCCGAATCTGACTGGGACGAAGAATCAGTCACTTGGGATTCAGTCGGCGGATCGGGGGTGCTTTCACAATTGGCAGCCAGCTTTATTCCTTCGTCCACTGGAACCCTAACCCTGGATTTAAGCTCCTCTGGTATTCTGGAAGACTGGCTAAACGCTGAAAATACCGGGATGGTCATCGCCGCGCAAAATGGAAGCAATGGCGTAGATATCTCATCAAAGGAAACCGGTATTGCACCAGCCCTCAAGGTGGTTGCAGACTGCAGTGACACTGTCAGCGAAAAGATATCCCAAGTTGCCTCAGATGATGTCTTTATCTCCTCCAGAAAGGAAGATGACAATTTCGATGGTGACAGCGATGGACTTCTCGCCGATGGTAGCGATTTGATCTACGGCACAATGTATAGCCTGATTCGCTTCGATTTATCCGGTTTAAGTTGTCAGCAATATATTGATGCGACACTCGAACTGAATGTCACCAATACATCCAGCAACAGCTATGGCATATATATGGCGACACAAAGCTGGCGAGAGGAATCCGCTACATGGGACTCTGTCGACGGCAGCTCGATTCTTGGGCTTCAGGTGGGTAGCTTTACGCCCTCTTCTACTGGTCGACACCTAATTGACCTGGGAGCCTCCGGTATAGTGGACCGCTGGCTCAACGCTAGTAATCACGGCCTGGTGATCGCTTCAGAGGGAGGCATTAATGGCCTCGATATAAGCTCCAAAGAGAGTGGACAGAGCCCTCTCCTGACAATGCAGACAGTCTGTAATTAATACTTTTTGGGCTCTCCCCAGGGAGAGCCCAGTTTCAATAACAACTAACTTACTGATTTCTTCATGCACTACTTTTGAGAAGGCAATAGCTATTCACCTTGAAGCTAATAAACCCTCACATCAGGAACTGCCCGGCTCAGTTACTCACAAATTTTAGCTAGATTGCCATCGACAGCCTTTATCAGGTCATCTGGACTTAACTCTATTTCCAGTCCCCTACGGCCAGCACTCACAAAAATGGTTGAGTGATTTTGAATCGATAGATCAAGGATAGTCTTCAAGCGCTTTTTTTGCCCAAGCGGGCTAACGCCCCCCAAAACATAACCTGTTGATCTCTCTACATCAGCTGGAGCGGCCATTATCGCCTTCTTTGCCCCGGCAGCTCTTGCAATAAGTTTCAGGTTAAGCATGGTCGAAACCGGAACAACACCAACAACTAACTTTTTATTGCTCAGCGCAACTACCAACGTTTTAAACACTCTCTCCTCAGCAACTCCTAATTTTTGTGATGCTTCTATACCGTAAGAATCACTTGAAGAGTCGTGTCTATACTCATGAACCTTGTGACTGATATTATTCTTTTTTAATAAGGCAATTCCCGGAGTCATATAACCCACAACCTATATATTCCACCAAACGACACCCATATAATAATGCAATAGGCCCCTGACAAAACACCCTATAAATAAAACTACCCCAGCCCGTATCGCCACTCAACAAATAGGCTTGGTTATTAAGTTTTTCAATTTACCTTATTGATTACTTTTAATCCTTATACCGGTAAATTCTTATACTATTTACCCGCTATACTATCTGCTGGATAGATGAATCAGGTGCTATCGTAAACCGAAAGGCACCTTACTAAATCGCAGCAAGTCGCCTATATCATTACAAGAGTAATAGTAAAACGAAGGATGTATCAACGATCGTACGGAGACACTTTCGATGCTAATAAAATATAATCGTAGTTGTGCCGCTTTAATAATCTCAATATTTATAACCGCGCCACTCTATGCCGCAGACACCAAAGAGGAAGTGGTGACTGATCCCGTCATTCTTGAGGGCGCAGTTGAAGGGCAACCAAAGTCCAATAGGTTCTGGTGGCCAGACCAACTCGACCTACGCCCGCTCAGACAGCACTCCCCCAGATCTAATCCACTGGGTGACGATTTTGATTACGCTACAGAATTCCAGACACTGGACCTCAAAGCTGTAAAACAGGATATCGAGACTCAACTAAAAACTTCCCAGGATTGGTGGCCAGCGGATTATGGCCACTACGGCCCATTTATGATCCGAATGGCCTGGCACAGCGCTGGCACCTACCGGATCGGTGATGGTCGCGGTGGTGCCCGTGGCGGCCAACAGCGTTTCGATCCCCTCAACAGCTGGCCTGATAATGCCAATCTCGATAAAGCCCGCCGTCTACTCTGGCCCATCAAACAAAAATATGGGCGCAAATTGTCCTGGGCTGATCTTATGGTGCTAACCGGCAATGTAGCCCTGGAGTCCATGGGATTCCCCACTTACGGATTTGCCGGGGGGCGACAGGATGACTGGGAGCCCGACCTGGTTTATTGGGGGCCCGAAACGAAGATGCTCGCAGATGAGCGTTACACCGGCAACCGAGAGCTGGACAAGCCCCTGGGCGCTGTGCAAATGGGGCTTATTTATGTCAACCCGGAGGGCCCCAATGGCAATCCCGATCCGGTGGCTGCCGCCACAGATATCCGCGAAACCTTTGCCCGCATGGCAATGAATGACGAAGAGACTGTAGCCTTGATTGCCGGAGGCCATACTTTTGGTAAGGCTCACGGTGCAGTGAAAGCTGATTGCCTCGGCCCAGAGCCCGCCGCCGCCCCAATTGAGCAACAGGGGCTTGGCTGGAAAAATAAGTGTGGGAAAGGAAATGCCGACGACACAATGACATCCGGCCTGGAAGGGGCCTGGTCTGCCGCCCCGATCAATTGGAGTCAACAGTATCTGGACAACCTGTTTAAATTCAATTGGGTCAAAACAAAAAGTCCAGCTGGTGCCGTTCAGTGGATTCCCGATGATCAGAGCGCGGCAAATCTGGTGCCCGATGCATTCGACAAGAATAAGCGCCATGCCCCTATCATGTTTACCACGGATTTGTCCCTTAAGTTCGATCCCAGCTACAAAGAAATTGCCAAGCGGTTTCAGGAAAATCCGGAAGAATTTCAACGCGCCTTTGCCAAAGCCTGGTTCAAGTTGACTCATCGGGATATGGGCCCTCGCGCGCGCTATTTGGGAGCGGAGGTGCCCGAAGAAGATTTAATTTGGCAAGACCCTATCCCCAAAGTTGATCACCCTCTGATTGACAGCCGGGATATAAATTCTCTCAAAGCAAAAATACTGGCGGCAGGCATTAGCGTTCCCGATCTGGTGAGGACTGCCTGGGCCTCTGCTTCTACCTTCCGTGGTTCAGATTTTCGCGGTGGCGCCAATGGTGGCCGTCTTCGCCTGGAACCCCAAAAGGACTGGTCGGTAAATGATCCCTCTGAACTATCACAAGTCCTGGCATCGCTGGAAAAAGTCCAGCAGGAATTTAACAGTTCCCAATCCGGGGGCAAAAAAATCTCAATGGCAGATATCATTGTACTTGGAGGCGCAGCAGCCATTGAAAAAGCAGCAGAGCAAGGCGGACATAAAATTCAGGTCCCTTTCAAACCTGGACGCACCGATGCTTCCCAGGAACAAACAGATATTAATTCTTTTGCGGTACTACAACCTCTGGCCGATGGTTTCCGCAACTACTTTGGCGATGGTTATGGGAGAACCCCTACAGAGTTATTAGTTGATAAAGCCAGTCTGTTAACCCTGAGTGTGCCTGAAATGACTGTTCTGGTTGGAGGAATGCGCGCACTTAATGCAAATACCGACTCCTCACAGAATGGTGTACTTACTCAACGCCCCGGCACACTGACGAATGATTTCTTTGTGAACCTGCTCGATATGTCTACTGTCTGGTCCAAGTCGGCAAAATCAGAGGGTATCTATGAAGGAAAAGATCGCAAAAGTGGCCAGGCAAAGTGGACAGCCACACCTGTAGATCTGATTTTTGGTTCAAACTCTGAATTAAGGGCGGTCGCAGAGGTTTATGCTTCCAGTGATGGCGCTGACAAGTTTGTAAATGATTTTGTGCAGGCCTGGACCAAGGTAATGAATTTGGATCGGGTTGATCAGCCTCAGTCTTAAGAATCATATACGTCAATAAAGAAAAAAACCGAGGCTAGCCTCGGTTTTTTTCTTCTGGGAGATTATTTAAGTTTTAATCCTGCCCCTTTAAATGCCGATCAAAAAAGCGCTTGATCATGCTGTATTGATGGATGCGAGTCTGCTTACCGCGCAAGCTATGCTTCTTGCCTGGATAAGTCATCAGCTCAAATTGTTGGCCGTTATCCTGCATCTGTTTTATGAGTTTGGTGGTATTGGTAAACAACACATTGTCATCTGCCATGCCATGATAAATCAGCAGATCACCTTGTAAGCCCTTCGCATAGGGAAACACAGAAGATGCCTCATAGGCATCCATATCCTTGGTTGGATTGCCCATATAACGCTCAGTGTAATGGGTATCATACAGCGTCCAGTCCGTAACCGGCGCACCCGATATCCCCGCCTTAAAGTAGTCTCCGGCTTTGAACATACTCATCAGTGCCATGTAACCACCGTAGCTGTGACCGAAGATACCTACTTTATTTTTATCAACGTAAGGCAGGGTACGCAGGAATTCAACGCCGGTAATTTGATCTTCCACTTCAGGAGATCCCATATTCTTAAAGATAGGATTCTCAAAAGTGGTACCGCGGTTTGCTGAACCACGATTATCTAGGGAAAAAACAATATAACCCTGTTGGGCCATATACTGGTTGAATAGTTTATCCCAGCTATTGGTAACCACCTGAGCGTGTGGACCACCATAGACAAACACCATTACCGGGTAACTTTTCTTCGCATCAAAATTAGCAGGTTTGTACAAGCGGTAGAAAAGCTCCTGGCCATGGGGCGCCTCAATACTGCCAAATTCCGGAGTGATCCATTGATCTTTAAAAGGATAGAGAGGGTGATCACGAATTACAGCGTTCTGCTCAAGCCAGGTAACTCTGGTCCCTGAGCTGCTGTGCAGGCTCACCTGAGGGGGCGTGGTAACGCTGGAAAATTTATCAATATACCCAGAGGCATCCTCAGAAAATTCGATAGAGTGCATGCCACTACGCTGTGAAATTCTCTTAATATCGCTCTCCCCTTGCAGGGATACTTCATAGAGATGCCTCTCGATTGGAGTATCTTTTCGTGCGGTAAAATACAGACGGTTAGCCTGCTCATCAACAGCCTCTAACTCGTCAACCACCCAATCTCCCTTAGTCAACTGTGCCTGTAATCTGCCGCCAAAATCATATTTATACAGGTGTTTGAAGCCATCCCTCTCCGATGACCAAATAAAAGCATCGCTATCTTCCAAAAAGTGGAGATCATGGCTCAGGTTAACCCAGGTATCGCTGGACTCGGTAAGGAGCGTTCGGGTTTTTCCCGTATTGAGATTGTAAGCACGAAGCTCTAACTTTTGCTGGTCTCGAGATTGCCACTGGAAAGTTAACAGGTGATCACGGGCCCATTTTACTCGGGGAATATAAATATCCTGATTATCTCCCAGGTTGACCCAACGGATATCCCCCGAATCAATATCTATAAGGCCAAGTCGGATTTTTGCGTTCGCACGCCCAGCAGCGGGGTAACGTTGCTGTATCATTTCGATACGATCCGCATAGATTTCGCTACGGGTTACCTGATCAACTGGCGACTCATCAACTTGCAGGAATGCAATATGCCGATCATCAGGAGACCACCAGTAACCGGTCATCCGGTCCATTTCCTCCTGGGCAACAAACTCAGCCATTCCATTTTTAATATGATCTTTGCCATCGCTGGTTAGCTGCTTTTCCCTACCGGTTTTCAGATCGACAATATAGATATTTTGGTCGCGAATAAACGAAACAAAGTGCCCCTCGGGAGAAACCTTTACATCGGTTTCAAAGGTTTCCGTTTCGGTCAGTCGACGCGAAGAACGGTCTTTGAGATCGTAATAGTAAATATCGCCGGCCAAAGGGAACAACAGAGACCGACCATCCTCTGACCAGCTGTACTCCATTATTCCACTACCATAAATTCGCTGGCGCTCCCGTCTTGCCTTTTCCTCATCCGAAAGAGTTTCACTACCGCTGTGCAGACTATCGGAATTGACCAAAATTCGGGACTGACCGTCTTTCAGGTTGTACTCCCAAAGATCGTAACGGTTGTAATCTTCAACTCTCCCTTTGAGGAAAGTTACGCGCTGCCCATCAGGTGAATATTCCAGCGCTCGGGGAGCGGTACCACTCAGAGCCGGGTCGGAGAATAACCGTTCAATGCTGAGTGACTCTGCAGAACATATTCCTGCAAAAGTACATCCAAGTAATGCAAGCAGTGCTTGTTTCATAGGAAAACTCTTTATATTAAGTATTGTTGGCAATTCACATACCACTTTGCTAGCAGGGGTATTATTTAGAAAATTCTGATTAATTCCATGTTATCTCCGGCTTCCCTAGGAGCCGGCCTAAATGACATCCAGGTAAGCCATAGCTTCTCTTTGGGACTTGTTCTGGTCACCAGAAGTATCTCAAATTTATCGGAAACCCTCTAAAAAATGCAGCTATATTGTGGATAGAGCAAACCGGTGAAGGATTCTACAACGGAACCTTCCGGGACATGCAGTACCTTACAGTTTTGGGTTTGCGCACAAACAATCCTGCTGCAATAGCCCCCCTTTACAAATGTTTACTCTGCTTAACCAACATTTGTGGTTAGCTAATGTCGGACTAAAGCTTTTATCAAAATATGGGGTAACAATAATGAAGGTTCATCTCTTTGCATCTGCAGCTGTGATTTTGATCGCTGCTGGCTGTAGCTCTACACCAGAGATCCCCACCACTGAATCGTTTGTCACTGACATCACCGAACTGGGCCATCGTCGCTTTACCTATAAGGCAACCATTGGGGCCGGCCCCAAGGGGCAAGGCAGCAGGCGTGGAGGTCCGGGTGGTGGTGGTCCCGGTGGCGGCGGTGGTAAGGGTAGTGGTGGCCCAGGCGGTGGTGGCGGCCCCGGCGGCGCCAATTCTGGAGATGTGAAGAAAGTTGCCCGGCAGAGAATGGAGCTCTTGCTAGCCGAAAGTGGCTTCTGTCCCAATGGCTGGTTTCTGATCGAACAAACTTTTGACCAGAACAGAGCTGAAATTATTGGCGAGTGTCGGGCGGTTGCACGATAAGCTTACGCCTCTCATTTTGGCTCTATATATTCTGCTCGTATCGCTTTATACATAGCAACTTGCCCAGGGCGCGAAACCCTTTACCCAAACAGCCCCTCAACTGAGGGGCTAACTTCACTAGTCCGTAATTTATCCAGCCTAATACCTATGCCTGCTCAACAGTGAGTCTGCATGGAACCTTAAGTGCTCCTCAATAAATGAAGCGATGAAATAGTAACTGTGATCGTAGCCTGCGTGATGCTCTATCCGAAGAGGATAATCACTGGCTTCAGCAGCTGTTTGCAGGGAATGTGGTCTCAGCTGTTCCTCAAGAAACTCATCCTGTTCCCCCTGAGAAACCAAAATCGGAGTTTTCTCTACAGTGCGCCCCATTAGCACTGTTGCGTCATATGGTTCCCAGCTCTTGGGATCAGCTCCCAAGTAAGTTCCCAGCGCCTTTTCTCCCCAAGGACAAGCAATAGGATTGCAAATTGGACTAAAAGCAGAAATTGATTGATATCGCTTGGGGTTTCGCAGACCGATGACCAGGGCACCGTGCCCGCCCATGGAGTGCCCGCAAATCCCGCGTCGACCATTGGTGGGGAAATGAAGTTCTACCAGGCTTGGAAGTTCATCCACGATGTAGTCATACATTTGATAATGCTGCTTCCAGGGTTCTTGAGTCGCGTTCACATAAAAACCAGCCCCCTGCCCCAGATCATAACCCGGGTCATCCGCCACATCGTCTCCTCTGGGGCTGGTATCGGGTATCACTAAGATAATCCCTAACTCTGCAGCGACTCTCTGAGCACCAGCTTTTTGACTGAAGTTTTCATCCGTGCACGTCAAGCCCGAAAGCCAATAAACAACAGGATATTTCCTCTGTGTATTCCCCTCTGCATCCTGTGGTAAAAAAATGGAGAAGACCATAGAACAGTTGAGCGTGCTGGATTTATGTCGGTAACGCTGCTGAAAACCGTCAAAAGATTTAGTACTGCTAACCAATTCAATCGACATTTTAAGTGGTCCTATCAAGCCTGCTGGAAATGAATAACACTGCGAATACTTTTACCTTCATGCATTAAATCGAAGGCATCATTTATTTGCTCAAGGGGCATTGAGTGAGTAATAAAGTCATTCAATTTAAATTCTCCAGCCAGGTAACGCTCTACGAAAGAAGGCAATTCAGAGCGCCCCTTTACACCGCCGAATGCTGATCCCTTCCAAACCCGCCCTGTAACCAACTGGAATGGGCGGGTGCTAATTTCCTGTCCCGCACCTGCCACTCCAATAATAATGGATTCCCCCCATCCTTTGTGGCAAGACTCCAAGGCAGCTCTCATCAGGTTAACATTGCCCACACACTCAAAAGAATAATCCACTCCGCCATCGGTAAGCTCTACGATAACCTCTTGAATAGGCTTATCGTAAGCCTTGGGGTTAATACACTCAGTGGCTCCCAGTTTCTTCGCCAGCGCAAATTTGTCCTCATTAATATCGACACCAATAATTCGTGAGGCGCCAGCCATCTTGGCTCCGATCACTGCGGATAAACCAATTCCACCCAAACCAAAAATTGCCACACAGGAGCCCGGCTCAACCTTGGCGGTATTGGTAACGGCTCCCATTCCCGTAGTAACACCACAGCCCAGCAGACAAACCTCATTTGAGGGGGCTTCGGGATTAATTTTGGCCACAGATATCTCAGGAAGGACTGTGTACTCAGAAAAAGTAGAGCATCCCATATAATGGAAAATGGGTTTCCCATTCACCGAAAAGCGTGTCGAACCATCAGGCATTAACCCTTTGCCCTGGGTGCCCCTGATTTTTTGGCACAAATTGGTCTTTCCAGAGAGACAAAACTTACATTCGCCACATTCGGGGGTATACAAAGGAATTACATGATCCCCGACAGAGACACTGGTCACCCCCTCACCAACGGACTCAACAACTCCCGCACCTTCGTGACCGAGGATTGCCGGGAACACCCCTTCAGGATCATCTCCTGACAAAGTGAACGCATCTGTGTGACAAACACCTGTGGCGTGTAATTTCACGCGAACTTCACCCCGTTGGGGAGGCATAACATCGACATCCTCAATAACCAAACGCTCCCCAGGCCCCCAAGCTACAGCTGCTTTACAACGGATTGTCTCTGCACTCATTTTCAATTCTGCCTTTCATCATTCGCTCCAGTGGCGCCCAGCATAGTCCCCTAAGATTATTGGTGCAAAGCCAAGCGCCGCTGCTGAAGTAAAATCAGGAAAAATTTAAAAGCTCACCCTTATAGTAATAATTGGTAGCGCTGAACAATTATTCAAAATAATTCCTTTAATTGATTAACAATTAATAGCTTGTCGCTTCCTCCACTGCAGTGGGGAGCTTCCATGAATGGCTCGAAATGCTTTTGAGAAAGCACTGATATCGGTGTAGCCCAAACTTGCTGATAGTAATCCCACATCAATACTTGAGGCCCGTAGATGCCAGCGAGCAGTCTTCATTCGCGCCCCCTGTACCAACTGCTTAAAGGAGGTTCCCGCTTCATTTAAACGGCGCTGAAGCGTTCTCATTGGCATACCGAGTAAGCGAGAAATTTGCTCCAGGGAGTGCTGCTGGGCCCCGAGAGTTTGAAGGATTAAGACTTGAACCTGTCGGCTGATATCACCCTTGTGCTCTGCCAATAAGCACTTGGAAAACTCCTCAAAATATCTCATAAGACCACTACTGGGTTTAGCGAGGGGATAGTTCATCAATGATCCATCAAAAACCAAGCGATCTCGATCTTGCTCAAAACTAGCCTCAATGCCAAAAAAATTTTGGTAACTACTCAGCGAAGATTGGGGCTTATGCCGAAATGAAACAGAGCGGGGAGATACTTTAGAGCCAACCATCTCCTGTATCAGGCGATAGGCAGCGCCTACTGAAAGTTCAGTATACTGTTGCGCGGGAATTGCGTCGGGGAAGTGATTAACTCTCTCTGCAATCAAGCAGTCATCGGTTTGGTAAATTTTCCAGTGGTCCGCCTGGTTGTGTAACACCATATACCGATGAGTTACTGTCAAAGCACTGGATAGATTCTCACTTTCCAGTATCAGCTTACCAAGGACGCCCAGCATACGTAGCCCTTGCTTCCCCGCCAATCGCAAGCCAAAGTCACTACAGGACAAGTCCCGTGAACACAAATTAAGGAGTTCCACCAGCGTTGCAATGGGGATCAAGATATTTGGACGACGTGTACAATCCGCAGGAAGCCCCACTTGCGCTAAAAAATCTGATGACTGACCACCGAGCTGTGGCACCAATAGATTAAACCCAGCCAGCGCACCACTGCGAATTTCATAGATAGGCTTCATGTTTTATAGCTACCATATTGCCAACCTCTCATTTGCACTATCACACAGTGTCTAGGAATAATGAGCATCGGACAATAGCTATATCATATAACATAGCTCTTCAACTAACTGGGACTACCCCTATCCACAAACGCAACTTATTTGAAGGCTAGTGCCTGACTATTGTGGCACTTTCCACTATCTACTCATAAAACTATCGGTTTATACGAGAAAGAACTGCAAGGAAATTTCACATGGAAACTGAAAATCTAACACTATTTTTAGGCTGGGCTTCGATTATAAACATATTGATACTACTGCTATCAACTATTGGACTTGTCTGCCTGAGGAAGTCGATCACCAGGATTCACGCACGAATATTTGAGCTTAATGAACAAGATTTAGGCCGTGCATATTTTCAATATCTAGCACAATACAAAATTGCTATTATCGTCTTCAATATTACACCGTATTTTGCTCTAAAAATTATCAGTTAATTGATAAAAGCGGAAATATTTTGCAAAAAAATAAGAAAGGTAAACTATACCTTTCTTATTTTCATAATTAAGACGGACAGGGGAGTATTTCGGGTCCGCCGGCAGATACCCTTTTCAGAAAATGAAGTTATTTCTGAAATATTTATCAGCCACTCTTTTTCACAAACTTTGTCAGAATTACAATTCTCTGACCCTCGACCCGTCCTTCGATATGCTCAGGGTTATCGCTTAAGCTGATACCGCGAACTGCCGTTCCCCGTTTTGCAACCAAACTGCTTCCTTTTACATCCAAGTCTTTGATAATAACTACATTATCTCCAGCTTGTAACTGGGCACCATTACTATCCAGATGAATCACCAACTCACCAGCCTCTGGTATTGCCCCGGCCTCTGCCCAGGCCAGCAAATCGCCATCCAAATACAACATGTCAAACAAGTCTTGGGCCCAGGTCTCGCCAGATAAGCGCTTTAGAATACGCCATGCCAACACTTGAATTGCCGGCTCGGTACTCCACATAGACTCCGACAGACACTGCCAGTGCGCACTTTCCAGCTGTGCAGGATTTTCCAGCTGGTCCCTACAGGTTTGACACAATAGTACTGCCGCATCTGGATAGCCCTCTGACTGGGGTACGTCATAAACCGCCAAGCCATTTTCTGCTTTACAGAGCTCGCACTGATTTCCACTGCGTTGTGCCAACTGCTCCTGAGTCACAGCCATAAGTAACCTCAAAAAAAGTAGGGATTATACGACTGATTCTTCCTGCACGCCTCCCAAATAATCACATTTAACGGACATCGGGGTCGACCGTGAACATGATCAAGCTCAGGCAGGAAGTAAATAAGACTATCAACAGCCCAGTAGTAGATGGAGCCATTAGGTTGCCGAGGGATTCACAGGCTTCAGACAAGACACTCTAGAGCACTAAAACTTCCAACAGCCGCCAATATAGATTGACGACTGTAAAGAGCATTATGCGTTAAGTACCACACTCAGTGGTGCGAGGAGACCGCTGCTGCGAACTGCCCACCCTGCTTGCTGGCGATGGCACTGGTAATATCCCCTAAACTGAGAATACCGACCATACGCTTTTCACTATTGAGTACCGGCATTCGTCGTAACAACTGTTGCTCCATTTTGTGGACAGCAGACAGCAGATCATCCTCTTCCCAGCACCATTCAATCCCCTCTGTCATAACATCTCGGGCGGACAGCGAGCTGAGATTACCCCCCTGAACCACACCGCGACATACAATATCTCTATCAGTCACTATTCCTACAAGCCTGTCATTTTCTCCGATCGGCACTGCACCAATATCTTCATCTCGTAAAATTTTTGCCAACTCCTGTAATGGAGTATCCGGGGTGCACCAGGTAGCCCCCTCATGCATTGCGTGTTTAACTTTCATAGGTACCTCAAAGCTCTTTAGACAAATGCCAAAGAGAGTGACGGGTAAAACCCATCACCCTTAACCCCTATAGATCAGTGCACTTCAATCCGCTTTCTTTGCGGGGGATGCCCCTCATGTTTTGGTACCGTGAGCGTGAGAATCCCATCTTTGAAATTTGCATCAATCTCACTTTCGCGAACATCTTCACCAAGATTGAAACTGCGCAAGAACTTGCCGTAACGCCGCTCCTGACGAAGCACGCGGCCATCCTTCTTCTCCTTAACCTCGCGGTGCACCTCAGCTTCAAGAGTCAAAACCCCATTTTCTAGGGTTACACTGATATCGTCCTTACCCACTCCCGGCAGCTCAGCGCTAATTTCATACATATTCTTGCGCTCACTCACATCAATACGCGGAGAAAAAAATCCCTCGCGTTCAGAGCCGATTGCACGGGTCGGTGAGAGCATTTGTTCAAACATATTATCAAGGTCCAATAGGGACCCTCTGGGGATCAGACTCATATCTACAACCTCTTTTTACGCTAAGCCGCAAAAGGCGCCAGAAAAACTCAAGAGTCCGTCTTGCGCCTGTTACATCTTGAGTACAGTCTAGGAAATACTGCGATAAACGAAGGGATTAAGTGCCGATAAAAGCCATTACAAATTGAATATGAGAGCTGTCGTATATTTCTTTTGTACATATAAATATTAAAAACTTCCTTTCCAAGTGCACCTAAAGAGAATTTCCACCTCCATATCCATCAATAAGCAACCAGGGCTCGTGGCCAATATGGCTATTTACTAGGATTACATAAGGCAGTTAAACGAGGATATGTTCATGGCCTTAGCATGGGTCCTTGTGGCTAACCAGTCCCAAGCGCGAATTTTTGAAGCCAACAAACGCGCGGGAAATCTCAATGAAATCCAGGCACTTCTCCATCCAGAATCACGGCTCTCTGGCAGAGACCAAGAGAGTGATGCGCCCGGACGCACTTTCGACAGCTATGGTCAAGGAAGGCACTCAGTAGGTAATTCTGCAGGATTACATCGCCGTGAAGGTGAGAATTTTGCCAGAGAAATTGCACATACCCTGGAGAGGGGAAGACAGGAGGGCCAGTACGAAAAACTGTATATTGTCGCAGAACCCTATATGGTTGGCAGTTTGAGGGATGCCTTGAAAACTCCAACCCGCGCAACAATAGCAGGAGAAACAGGAAAAAATCTGGTGGCTTGTGAACCCGAGGAGATCCGGGCTCAGCTTCCTATTTGGCTATAGTGACGTTCGGCCAGTAGAGAGGGTCACGAGTGAACCTCTCTACGAACCCCGCTCAAGCCCTGCTTTCCATTAAAAGCTTATCAATCAGGGCATCCTTTTCAGTCCATAACTCATTTACCCACTGATTAAACTCCACCCGAAACTCCTGATCGGTTGCGTAGTCTCTCTCAAAAAACCGGCTCGGCAACTGGACTTTCTCAATGCGAACAATCACTTTCTTTAACTTACCGGAAAGGAAATCTTTAAAGGTAGGTATACCATCCGGGTAAACAATGGTGACATTCAGTAGCTGGTTCAGCTGCTCACCCATACAGTGCATTGCAAAGGCAATCCCTCCGGACTTGGGCTTTAAAAGATGTTTGAAAGGCGATTGCTGTCTTTGATGCTTCTCTTTGCTAAACCTTGTTCCTTCAAGAAAGTTCATAATACTGGTGGGTATTAGCTTAAATTTTTCACAAGATTTTTTCGTCGCTTCAAGATCCTTACCGCGCATCTCTGGATGTTTTTTCAAAAATTCTTTGCTGTAACGCTTCATAAATGGAAAGTCGAGTGCCCACCAGCACATTCCAATCACAGGAACTTTGATCAACTCTTGCTTCACAAAAAATTTCAGGAATGGAATTCTTCGATTAAAAATCGACTGCATAATAAAGATATCAACCCAGCTTTGATGGTTCGCTGTGACCAGATACCATCCATGTTTATCGAGATACTCTATCCCCTGTACATCCACCTGGGTTCTTTGGGTCAGCTTCATCCAGCCTTTATTTAGGGTTATCCACATTTCTGCCCAAGAAATAAAAAAACCCATGAAAATTTTTTGTAGAAAGGCAAAAGGGAGAATAAATCTAAAAACTGAAAACAAGAGTATGGGGGCTGCACAAACCAATGTGCTAACGGCCAGCAACACCGAAGATATGACCAACAGTAAAAACGAGGGGAGAAAGTTAAACATCTAAAGGCTCTTTTAATTTTCCGGGTTTACAGGTCAGGCTGTCACGCCATATTCACAGGTTACCCGTTTCTTTTTTAATATCTTGAAATCCACTTATCACAAACTAAGCAGACTCTGCTCTCATCAGTGTATTTACATATTCCGGGCTACAGGCTGCCTATCGTAATTAACATGGCTGTGTATATTTATGGCTCATGGGAAACTGCTCCACTGCAATAAATTCATGTACCGAGCGCCTAAGCTTTAGCCGCGCCAGAGGCAATATCAAACCGCAGCAACTCTGGGAGAGTAACACGCATTTCAACCCCATATTTTTTGACTGAACAGTCTGGATATATCGGCGATACATCAGCGCAAACTGCACGGATAAAACCAGTGACAGCAGCCCAGTGAGCGGCCTCATTTTTTCAGTATGTCCTGGATATGAAAAGGCGCCATTGTACCCTTTCTATAACCATGGATTAGCAACTTTTATCTTCCCACGCCGCAAAGGCACGATAGTAACTGGAGCAGCGTTGCACCCTGCTAAACTTGAGGCTCCAGGTCGTAGAATTGCGCCGGGAGAATAGAATGGGAATTACAGGTAATAAGCAACACTTCCACCGCAAGCAGTGGCTCAGCGTACAACAGGCCGTTGACCACCTGAGTGCATTGTCTGAAGAGCCACTAACCAGTGCACATCTTGCAGACCTGGCCGATGAGCAGCTTCTTAACCTGTACTGGTACCGTCCAGGCCAAAAACTGTCCTTGGAAGATCACAAGGGGACCCGTGAACTGGTAGAGCCCGTCAGGCTCTGTTACGAAAATGCCAGTGACTGGCACGCCATCGTGGATATATTGCGGAACAATCCAGCGCTGCCCGCCTACGAACATGACACCCCGCTTTTGGAAGATGCCGACGGAAACCGGCTGCGAATCACCTTCGACTACCACCAGCGGCCAGAACCGTTTAGCAGCCGCTGGTACCCTACCTATGCGGAGTTAGTGCTCAAGCGCAACGATTTGGAACAACTGGAACCCCATCTGTTTACCAGCCAGGCGGTTGAGACCGGGTTTGAGCGTGAGACCCTACTGAATGTTATCTGGCAGCTGGAACAACTAGCCCTTGGGGATGAAGAGCACTCCACCAGCTGGCTGGCAGACCAACTGGCACAGCGCTCTTCCGCGCTGGATCGGCTATCTTGTGAGCGCATCCTTCAGGCGGCCGAGCGCGAAAGCTCTCCGGGGCGCTCGATATAGCACGGCATTTCCTACTAACACCTTTGACTCCTTTCCCATACTCAGGAACTCCCCATTGGTGGTAGAGCCCAAAGGCTGTACCCTAGTGGCACTTAGTAAATCTAAGTGTGACGTACTACCAATAGGAGAGAGAAGTGCAGGCCAAAAACAGCTCCTCCAGCTACGGCTGGGTAGCCATCGCCCTCCATTGGATAATGGCCCCTGCGATCATAGGGACTTTTATTCTCGGTTGGTGGATGCGCCAGCTATCCTACTACGATCCCTGGTATCAACGAGCCCCTGAAATTCACAAAGGGGTGGGCATCATCCTGCTTGCGTTTCTACTCTTCAGGCTGGCTTGGCGCTTTGCCAACCCATCTCCGGCGAGCAACCCCCAAACTCCCAACTGGCAGAAATTTGCCGCCACCGCCACTCATGGACTGATTTACCTGTTACTACTGGCAATCATGGTTTCCGGCTATCTGATTTCTACCGCCGATGGCCGCCCTATCGATGTCTTCGGCATAGTGAGTATCCCTGCAACCTTACAAGGGATTCCCAATCAGGAAGACATTGCGGGATCTATCCACGAAATCCTTGCCTGGGGCCTAATTGGACTCGTAGCAGCACATGTCTTGGCAGCCCTCAAGCATCACTTTATTGACCGTGACGGTACACTGCGCAGAATCATCGGCATCCGTGTAAAGGGTTCTACAGACGATCACTCACACGTACAAACAACACTCTCAACCACCAAATAAGGAAAAAATGACATGAAGAAGCTCTCTGTATTTCTTATTGCAGCTCTGATGGGGACTGTAGCTCAAGCAGCGGAATACAAAATCGACACCAAAGGGGCTCACGCTTTTGTGCAGTTTCGTATCAAGCACCTTGGATACAGCTGGCTGTACGGCCGTTTCGATGACTTCAACGGCTCCTTCTTTTACGATGAAAAGCAGCCAGAAAAATCTTCTATCAATGTCGACATCGATGTAACTAGCCTCAACAGCAATCACGCTGAGCGAGACAAGCACCTGCGCAGTGATGACTTCCTCGATACCGCAAAATTCCCCACTGCTACTTTCAAAAGCACTAGCTTTGAACCTTTGGAAGACGGCAAAGCCCGTCTAAATGGCGAACTGACCCTCCGCGGTATCACTAAGCCAATCACAATTGACGTTACCAATATCGGTGGCGGTAAAGACCCTTGGGGCGGCTACCGCCAGGGCTTCAGTGGAACCACTGAGTTCGAGCTGAAAGAATTCGGTATCAAATCCCTAGGCCCAGCCTCCCAGAAAGTTGAGATGATCCTGGATATCGAAGGTATCCGTATCTAACAACAAAAAAGTACGCCCCCTGAGCCCGGAAATACCTCCGGGCTCCCCCTAACTGCGCTTCGCAACACTCCAATAAACAACGCAAGCAGCAGCCGCAGCCAATAGCCAGTCGACACCTGCCACCAACCCTCTCGGTAAGAAAAAAGCCAGCATCGTGATAACAATACATGTCGCCAATAAAGTCAGTAGTGCACGCGGGTTCCAGCCACAGAAATAGTAATAACGCCCATCACTTTCGCTGTAATACAAACGCCCTACATCCATCTGGCGCTTCTCTACTAAGTAGTAGTGAGACAATATGACACCGTAGGCAGGCGCCAGAAAAACCCCCATCCAGTTTACGAACGCCACAAAACCGATTTGTTTGATAACAGCGGGCCACAAAGCACTAATCAGAAAGGCCAGAAACAGCGTTATCAATGCCGCCCTGCGAAACCCCAGGTACTTTGGCAGAAGATTTGAAATATCGTTAACTGGAGCCACAAAATTCGCCACCACATTGATACCGGCCGTTGCTGTAAAAAAAACAACCGCGGCGATCAATGACAGTTCCAGATTCCCAAGCTTCTGCACGATATCAGTGGGATTTGCCAAGTTCTGGTGGAAAACTGACTGGGCGGCGATAGTGGTGAACAGAACAATTATCGCAAAGCCAGTCATGTTTATAGTGATTCCCAGCCAATTTCCCCTTCGCATAACAGACTCGTTCTTACAGAAACGAGCAAAATCTCCGTAACTTAGGATTATCGGCGCATAGAGAGCCAACATAGTACCTGTGACTTTGATGAGCTGGACCAAGCCATCGCCCCAGGATGCTATAGACCGATCAAAGAAAGTAGAAACAGCAAATGAAAACTGTCCGTCACTGCGAACCACTAGCATCCACAACAGCGCGAGCATCACCCCATAGACACAGGGCGCAGCCATGTTGATAAACCAACGGATCGTATTGATACCTTTGAAAAATAGAAGAGCCTGAAATAAGGAGACAAGTACGAGGGAGGCCCAATCGATCCGGTCCATTGCCAGCCACTGCCCTCCGACAGCTTGTGGCCACCGCTCTCTCAGCAACAAAGACATGGCATGGGCAGCAAACCAAGTCTGCGCACCGTACCAAAATATTGCCACGCTCCCCCGAAGCAGCGCAGGGACGTTAGCACCTCGGATCCCCATGCTCGCCCTGGCCAATACGGGAAACGGTATACCGTATTTAACACTCGGTTCACCGATTAAATTCAACAGGATGATAATTAAAATTGCTGCAATAGCGATCCCAGCGAGAACCAGCCAAGCATTCGTATTGGGACCGAGGAATAGAGTTGCCGCCAGGGTATAGCCAGCGAGACTTTGTGCAGCGTTGGCCCAAAGGTTAAATATCGTCAGAGTGCCCCAGCGTTTTGCTTCGGGCTTCACCACCGCTAAATTTTCATTCTTTAGCTGCAAAGTGTCACCTAAGTGCATTTGATTAATAACGCGCCAAAGCAGCTACTTCAAATCAACCTTTTCAACAATGACATACTAGCCGTCAAAAGTGCCAAATTTAACGGTTAATAATATATATTCTCTTTTACAATTGAGACTTATTTTCAATAGCAGTAAAAGTGGTATCCATTTACCAAATTAGCAGTAATGCCGCTAGCACTGGCGCACAACTGTGAAATATATTGTGTTGCCATCGATTAAAGAAGATGCGATCGACAAAGATGCATGTAAGTATCCATTAAACTAGTGTGCAGCCGTGTACTTGGAGAACATTAACCAAGTCACAAGTAAAAGTACGAAAAGGTCTTTAAGATTTTTGACGGCGGCACAACTTTTCAGCGAAAATGGAAGCAATTACTGACAATTATTGCACTCCCTCTAGAGACAGTTATCAAGGGAGCGCAAAAATAGAACAATTTCCAAAAATCGTAGTGACTAAATCATTCAGAACTGGGGCAATCCTCTCCGAGACAAGCAGTGAGACAGCGGCGCAGAACAGCGCCCATCACAACAAGTAGTGTCTCAGCTCAAGGGAAATAATCGCCGCAGATGGTAAGCCAAGACTCCGTACTGCTGAGGTATTCGCAGGACAAGCACAGCGGGCATCCACCAGTATGAATGAACTTTGTCGCAATCAGGCCACAACTTGCGTTGGCCACGGCAGAAGGGTAGGAATATGGCTTGCTTACAGCATCCAGATAGGGAACAACCAGTTTACTTAATGGCACACCACACCATTGGGCGCCGGCAGGGTGCAGTAGACACAAGAATCACAAGTGCTGAAATATCGGGCATCCATGCCGCAGTGCAGTGGACCGGTACTCATTGGAATATCCGCGACCTAAGTCGCAATGGCACTTGGCTAAATGGCCAGCAGCTGGTGCCAGCTAAGAGCTACCCACTCCAGACCGGTGATAAGATCGCTTTTGGTCGGGCTAATAACCCAGCCTGGATCGTCGAAAACCTCGACGCTCCCGAGAACTTGCTGATCGATATTCACTCCGGCGAGGCACAGCCACTGGAACAATACCACCTGCTGCCCGACGAAAATGAGCCTCTCGCCAGCCTTCAATACAGCCCCCTAACAGGGCAGTGGCTGTACGAGTTCACAGGCCCATCCGCTGAAGACGGCGATAAGATCCTGGTAAATCATGGCGATCGTATCGATTGCGGCCTGCATAGCTGGCAGCTATTCCTGGCGGACAACCAAGGGGCAACGAAAGAGTTGTCACTGCAGCAGCTGTCTATTGTCGACTTTGAGCTGAAGTTCTCTGTGAGCTCCCACGAAGAGCATGTACAGTTACAACTGCAGCGGGAAGGTATGAAGCAATCCTTACCAGCAAGAATCCACAACTACCTCTTGTTGTACCTTGCTCGTGCCCGCCACAAAGATATGCAGAGCGGCATGGATACTGACTCCCAGGGCTGGGTTTCTATTCAGGTAGCCACTCACGAGCTGGGTATCACTGTTAACCACTTGAACACCCAAATTTTCCGCGCCCGCAAACAAATCTCTGAATCCCTACCTGATGCAGTGGATACATCGAGCCTAGTAGAGCGTCGATCCTGGGAAATCCGTATTGGTTGCCCGCAATTCGAAATTTATAAAGGCAACCAACTCGAGGCAAAAACAGAGCCGGAAACGGTATAGCTTCATCTCCAGAAAGGGGGCTTAAGGCTAAGCCCCCTTATCATCTATTCAGTAATTATTTGCCAGGGTGGCGGAGCTGAATCTCTTATCCCTCGGCAAGAATTACAATGTCAGCGCAACCACCCTCTTATATCGGCCGGTACAAGATCATCAGGCAGCTTGGAGCCGGGGGAATGGGAGTTGTGTACCTCGCCAAAGATGAGCGACTTAACCGAGAGGTCGCTATAAAGCGATTGCTCAACAACCCTGAAGACGAATCTGCCTCACGGCGAATTCGCCAGGAAGCATTACTGCTCGCACAACTAAACCACAACCATATCGTACAAATTTATGATGTTGTGGAGGAGCAGAACGATGTAGCCCTGGTTATGGAGTATGTTGATGGCCGCCCACTCACCTATTGGGCACGGGAGTTTAATCCCAGCCGCTGCCAGAAAATCCAGCTACTCAAGCAAATCACTACCGGTCTTGCGCGTGCCCATGCGGCTGGAATTATTCACCGCGACTTGAAAGCTGACAACATCCTTATTGACAGCAATAACATCGCAAAAATCGCTGATTTTGGAATTGCGCGGAGCTGGCAGGATACGAAAGAAATTACCCGCGAGCAGCATATCGCTGGCAGCTGGTACGCAATGTCTCCCGAGCAGGCCCTCGGCGAGAAACTGGATAACCGCTGTGACTTATTTGCCCTGGGGATGCTCGCCTATCACCTACTGTGTGATCAGCCTCCTTTCGGCAAGCATGGAAGTCCATACGTTATTATCGACCGGATCATCAACAACCCGCACCCACCCGCAGGGGTCATAAACCCCGGACTTCCTACGGAGCTGTGCAAGTTACTGGATAAGCTGCTAGCCAAAAACCCGAACAAACGCCCCGTCAGTGCTGCCGTTGTAGCCACCGATTTGGATGTGATACTGAGCCAATTAACATCGGATCATGAAACCGCCGATGACCATGACATCACGATCACCACGGAAGACTTTCATGTACAACATCGACGTACAAACAAAGGACACAAACTTCTAGCCGGCATACTCCTGGCATCCGGTGCGATGTTACTAGGCTTAACCGCCGCTGTTTTTCCTGAACTTTCTCTATGGGGAAGTAAAGAACCCTCGGCAAAGTACATTGCGATTATTGAGCCAGACTTATCAAACCTGCGCAGCCGAGAGGAAAAGCTACTGGCCAATAACCTTCTTAGCTCCATCAAACAGGGGCTTTCCGATCAACCAGCGCTACTACTGGTGCCCTATTCGGAATCCCAGCAACTAAAAGGCAAGCCTTTGCGCGAGCAGGCGCAAGCGCTCAACGCACAGCTGCTGCTCCAATTTGCCCTAAACTGTGAAGCCACCGCCTGTGAAGCTTCATTTGCCCTTATAGAAACCGAGGGGTTTGCTGAAGTCGCCAACCGTAGTGCCATGCTGAACCTGGATGCACCGCTGGAGAGCCGCGCACGTGTTTTGCAGCAACTGCACTATCTACTTCCCAACTACCCAACAGGAAGCCTAAGAGTTCAGTTCAGCCTAAGCCCTGAAGACTACCAGCAATACCTCGAGATATTCGAACAGCGCAATAATGAAGCTAATGTTGCCGAGGCAATTACCAAAGTTGAGGCTCTGTTAAAAAGGAACCCCTACTTCCCCTCCTACTATGAACTGTTAGCGGATCTATTAGCCACCCACCTATATCACTCGCGGGATACCAAAATACGCGGCCGACTCACAGGGCTTCTCAACAACATACCTACAAAGATTTCTAACCACCCAACGGTGTTGATCACTAAGTTGCGTATTGCCATCTTCCTGGCAGATACAGAGCTTACAGAGTCCTTACTTGCAAAACTAAAGCTGCAACTACCTGATCAGGCTCTCTACTACTTCCTGCGCGCGAAAGCCCACCAGCGAGGGGGGAATTACAGCCGTGCGCTGGAAGTCATTAACCAAGCGCTTAACATTCGTACCAGCCCCCTGTATCTTCGCCAAAAGGCTCTGACCTTGACCCTGATGGGGCAAATGGAAAAAGCGAGGCCTTACCTTTTACATGCTATCCGTCTCAACAATCAATATATTGATGCTATCTCCCTACTTGCAGCCAATGAATTGGATTCAGGCCGCCCCAAAGAGTCTATCCGGCTCCTTAGTGAGGTGGGCTTAGAGCATTTAGGGGACCGGGATACCTTCAACCTATGCTTGTCCTATTACATCGAACAGCAGCTGCAGGATACAAAAAACTGCCTGAGCCATGTTGCTGAACGGGCCCCTAACGATCCCCACGTATATCTGCTGCTGGCAGAAATTGCCCGTCTGGAAAATAGACAGCTGCAATCACAAGAGTTTGCTCAGCGCGCTCTGGCCTTGGCACAAGAGCAGGAGGACTGGCTTGGATTGTTACTGCGAGCAAGAGCCTATTCTGAACTGGGCCAGGGTGAGCAAGCCATTGAGACACTATTAGAGATGGATAACACCGCGCCAGACGGCCTATTTGTCAATTACAGCCGCGCCCAGGTTTACATGGCCAGCGGCGATATGCTTTCCGCCAAAGCCTATATACGAAAAACTTTGGAGTTAGGCATGGCTCCAGTCTGGTTCACAACAATTGGCTTTCAACCTATTTGTACTTTGGCAAATTTTGAAGATTTACGCACTAATTATCCAAAACTATGCTCTGACAGGATTGGCAGCTAAACAGTCATAAGCAAGTCGAACAGAATGGAATAACGTGAACCATTTCCCTTTAAGAGGCGACAGATGCCTTCACGAAATTGTACTATCAGGTAAAATCCCCCATCCATCCGAGAAGAATTCAATACAATGGACGTAGTTGCGTTGGAAAAAACCGAGGAATATCAAGGCCGTTACAGGGTTGAACGCACCCTGGGTGCCGGCGGCATGGGGGTCGTTTACCTCGCTGAAGATATCAAGCTGGGGCGTAAAGTTGCAATCAAGCAACTACGATCAGATTTAACCGGCAATTCCGCTGAAGCGCGCTTTCGCAGTGAGGCCCAGCTTCTAGCCAGACTCAACCACCCCAACATTGTTCGTTTATACGATGTACTTGAAGAGCAGCACAGTATTGCCCTGGTAATGGAGCTGGTTGAAGGGGTAACACTCAAGGAGTGGATGCGGGAAAACTCCCCGACCCTTGCTGAGAAGTTAGATCTTTTGATGCAAATTTGCCAGGGCCTGGGCAAGGCCCATTGCTTGGGCATAATTCATCGCGACCTAAAGCCGGAAAATATCCTTGTTACCATTGATGGCGTGGCCAAGATCACAGATTTCGGCATCGCCAAAGCTCTCGACTGCGACCAACAACTTACTCGTGAAGATCATATCGCTGGCAGTGTTCAGGCGATGTCTCCAGAGCAATTGCAAGGGACAAAACTCGATGCCCGCAGTGACTTATTTAGTTTAGGCAGTATCGCCTATGAGATACTGTGCGGAGCCAAACCATTCAAGCGCGATGATATGAATGCGCTGGCATTCGCCCATCATATTACCAGCAAACCCCATACTCCTGCGCACCAGGCCTGGCCAGAAATTCCAACGCCGTTATCAGCGCTATTAGATCGCCTGCTTGAAAAACGCCCCGAACAACGCCCCGATGATGCCCAGCAGGTATACGAAGCGCTGGAGTTGGTACGCAAGCATGGTATTGATGATAGCACTCTGCAGTATTCTGAAACCGTTACGCAACTTCTGATTAAACCGCGAAAGAAACGTGGGCGCTTGGGCTTTATACTGGGAGGGCTCGCCGCGATTAGTCTGCCAATCTATTGGGCCTGGCATACTTTTACACAACTTCCACCTCAGTATATTGCTGTCCTCCCAATTGAGTTAAACGGCACAATTCCAGGTGGCGAAAATAATAAAGCACTAATAACAACCTTTGTACGCCAAGCCCTAGTCAGCACACCATCAAAGCTCAAGTCATCAGCTTTAATTAGCTTTACACCAGAAAAGAATGCTAATTTAGATAAGCATCTCAAAGAGTTGCAAATCCTAGGAACTACCGATGCCCTTTTTGCTCGACTTGACTGTATTGAGCAGCGCTGCAATATTGAACTTCAAAGAATCAACCCCCAAGATAGCAGAATAACAGGCCAAACAAGTTTCACATTCCTTACCAATAGACCGCAAGAAGCCCAGTACTCTATCGGCACTTCAGCCGTGGACTTATTTCCTAGTAACTACAAAGGTGGGGAAGTTGCCGGTATCAAGATGGCTCCCGCTGATTACGCCTTATATATTAGGACTATCTCAAAGCTTGGAAATCCTAAAGTTCTGCTGGAGACTACGTACAGTGATTTGGATATAATTGAAGAGCTAATCAGTAAATACCCACAAAATGCAAATCTTTATCGCTCTTATGCTGATGTAGCTTTCGCTATATGGGTTTCAACTAATAACAACAAAGTACTGACCTCAGCATTGGGTGTCCTTGCAAACGCAGAAGAGAGTAATGTAGACAAAATTGCCATACTCGAAGCTAAACTTGTCATCAAGTCAGTTGGAAATGATAAAGAAGGGTTTAAAAACACTATCGAAAAACTCCGATCAGCAGGATACCCTTCCTCACACCTATTTACGGAACTTTCCAGGTTTGTTTATATTCAGGGGGATTACACTCAAGGGGTAGTCTATGCGCAGCAAGCGATAGACCTCAATCCTTTATCCGCTAAGTCTTACTATGCTCTTGCTATTAATGAAGTAGCCGCAGGAAAGTACCTGAATGCAAGGAAAACCGTAAAAAAAGTTGTCGAGCTTTCACCGGGTTATTGGGCTGCCTACGCCTTATTGGGTGTAATAGAACTAGAAACCGGCAACCTATTAGCTGCGGAAACAGCTATTTCATCAATCCCCGAACACTTAAGAAGTTGGGGTACAAAATCAAACCTAGGCACAATTCTTTTTTTACAAGGGAGATATGATCAAGCCTTGAGAAACTATCTCAATCTCCTTGTCGTATTTCCAGAAAATTTGACAATTTTAAACCAAGTTGCTGAAACCTACTTAATGCTTTCTGACGATAACAAGGCTAAAGAATATTTTTCTAAAGTAGTCACTATTACAGAAGGAAGTACTAACCTGAAGGCTTGGCGCTATAGAGCGGAAGCACTTGCATACCTAGGTAAAACATCTGAGTCAATTGCCCTGATCATGAAGCTGATACGGCAGTCCCCCGATGATACCTATGTTAAACACACAGCTACCCAAGTTTACGCACTTGCTGGCGAGTGGCAATCTGCCAATTATTACCTGGAGCAGCTACTAGAACAAAAGATGGGCTCAAACTGGTATTCATTGCCCTCCTTTCAGAAAATGTGTAACCAACCCCAGGTTTCTCAGATGGTAATCGAAAAGTTATGCAGCTCGGAGAATTAAATCTAGAGAGTTAATGAGCTTGTGCTCACTCTCCGCCACCACCTTGGCCTGTTCCACCACCCAAGCCAGGGTCAATTACGGCCTCCGGATCACCAGAAACAAAGTGCATTCCAGTTTCCTGATCGACACACATCCACAAGAAGTTGAACCGATCAGGAATCTCGGCCTTGTCCTTGATCTTAATCACCAGCTTAGTAAATTCTCCGTCAACTTCTTTCGCGCGCGCACGGAATTGGTGGCGGAAATCCGGGCTCAGGGCAATAAGTCCATCCAACTTATGATTCTGGCTGTAACGAACAAATTCCAGCTCCCGACCCTTCACATCGGACAAATCCAGGGAGACCTTCAAGGTAAGAACCGCACCTTTATCTAACTTAAAGTGCATGTTTCCGAAGTGCTCTTCAGGATTATCAGCATTAAACAACGGCCAGTACTGAGTTTGCCCACCCACCTGCTCTTTGGGCCGTAAAACCAAATCGAGTGTCAGCCCCTCTTTGGGCACTTCACACTCAAGCTTTGGTAAATCAGCGCAATTGACCATCTTTTCATTCCCCTATAAAAATATGTTATTTGGCGTCATCTAAGAACGTTTTATTTAATGTAAAATACGTCCGTGACTGCGTCATCATAACCTGCTCAGCCCCCAAAAAAAGCCGGCGGTACTGAAATTGCCGGCCCGAATTGATGATCCCAACCATCAACGGTTACAACAACACTATCAAGAGCAAAATTCGGCATCCGTGCCCGGATAAGCATATCCAGTTGGATCGACCAAAGCTCTGCACCTGCCGACTCCAGCTTGACCGCTCAGCTTGCGCTGAATCCCTTCACTCCCTAACGCGCAATGGGCGATAAGGGAATTAAATCCATCCGAAATTTTATTGTGGGAGCTACCCTTCCATGGCGAGGTAACTGTTCCCACAATCACCTGTACTCCCTCAACTGGACCTCAATGTACAGACTTAAGGACTACAGGTCGATCACACCTTATTACAGACAATCACACACCAAATATATAAAAGGGGCACATAGCGCGCACAGAGTCATCGTACGCCAAAAATAATATTTAATCAGCGCTCAACTTAAGAAGAACCGAGACGCAAGGATTATTCCTTTTCCACTATTGCGACACTGAGACCAAAATCAGGCCATATTTTTTAAAATAAATATAAAACTGTTCTTGGAGCTTGTTGAAATCAATTAATGATCCCTTTCGCCAATTTAATCTAATTTGAATTGCATCACAGAAGCTTATTGGGTTCTACACGGCAGGCTTAAAGACTGGAAAATACTGTATGGGTAATAGCTCTCAAAATGGAGTCCAAATTAAAAAAAAGCCGGCAGTAATAAAACTGCCGGCCCGAAATGATGGTCCCAACCATCGACGGTTACAACAACACTATCAAGAGCAAAATTTGGCATCCATGCCCGGACAAGCTCATCCAAGAGAATCGACTAAGACTCTACACCTACCGACTCCAGCTTGACCGTTCAGCTTGCGCTGAATCCCTTTATTTCATCGCGCCACCTAAGGCTACGAGGAAATTAAATCCTGTTTAAATGTTGTGGGGGCTGCCTTTCCATGGCCGGCAACCAATACCACAGCCACCTACCCCCTCAACTGGAAGCTACTGTACAGATTTCCAAATTACAGATCGATCACGCCAAAACACAGCAAATTACACACTAATTGCCCGCCAAGTGTTTTATGCGCCGCACAGGACTGTTAGAGTCGCCATATAACAAAAAGCATCACGTAGTGAGGACACAATGGAAGCGAACCTAGAAGATGTAAAAATTCTCTCTCCCCGCCGCAACAGCACCGAGGCAAAAAATATTGATGAACTGGCAAAAGAGCAATTGCAGCACTTTTGTATTGATAGTGAGTCAGCACATGGAAAACTGTTAGAACAGACCGCAACCCTGCTCTACCAGGCACAGGGCAATCTAAGCCAGCTGTGGAGCCAGGTAACGGACACACTCCAACGCTTAGACAAGTCTGACAAGATTGCCTATTTCAATGCCAAGCGATTTATGAGTTTCCAGCTGGCTAAATTATTGGACACCTTACAAAACCCATTGCGAGCTAGCTTTCAAAGCCTACAGGGGGACGACTTTAATATCACCACACGGGGTGGTTATCCCCTGTTCGATAATATTCCCGCTATTTTTTCTGCAACCCCGGTAATTGCCCGCACGGCAACTTACATTTATGCCTGCACCGAGTGGGTGGACGATGCTTTCCGTGGGCGCGAACCGAGCCACGATATTTATTCACGTTTACTCAACCCCACTTCCATTTCCCTGGCCAATGCTATTGTGGATTTGGAATGCGGACCTGAAGCCAGTGAGTATATGGCCTGGAATTTTAATTCCGGTATGGCTGCAATCGATGCACTCCTGTCAAATCAATTGCGCCACGGGGATATTTTAATTGTTTCCAGGAATATCTATGGCGGCACTCACCAGCTGTTACAGGATTTCTACGCCCGCAAAGATAAACTGTCTATCAATCTGGCCTGGTTTGATGGCACTACCGGTGAAGAGTTCGAAAAGCTACTGGCTGATACCCAGCATGCATACGCAGACGCAATCACTGCCGGAGCAAAAATACACGTCTATATTGAGTCTCCATGCAATCCCCACGGGATCATGCTGGATGTACCGGCTATTTGTAAAACCGCTCACCGGGAAAATATCCTGGTAAGCCTGGATGCCACCCTGGCAACCCCTTTCCTATATCAGCCACTACGCCGCAAAGATAGGGAAGAGAGACCGGATTTTGTTGTTCACTCCTACACCAAGGATATCGGTGGCACCGGTGCCGCTACTGCCGGTGTGGTTATCGGCGAAAACCACCGCATGTTTATCCCTAAAGGCGACAGCGCAAAAGGCCTTAATTGGGATCAGTGCATGTTCTGGGATGTTTATTACATCAAGGGGGCTTTCCTGGATGCAGATAAGGCCTGGGAAGTGCATTGCGGTATGCGCACCCTGGAAATGCGCATGCTCACCAAGTGCATTAATACTTTGAGCCTCAGCCATTTCTTCGCCAGTCACAGCAAGATTCGTGTCAACAGCCATGCAGTGGAAACCCATCCCAATTCCGGGCTGCGAGAGTCACTGATGCGCTACCAGTTCCCCACACCATTATTCAGCATCGACATGGAAGCTGCGCAAATTCCCACCGAAGCCTTTAAAAGTTTCTTTGACGCGCTGGAGCCCGCGTTCGGGCAGATGGTGAGCTTGGGCCAGACAAATACCATGGTGCTGTGCCCCGCCCTGACATCTCACTCAGAGTTATCACCTGAAGCGATGGAAGCGGCGGGTATATTCCCAACCACTATCCGAATTTCTGTTGGGGATGAAAATATGGCGCAGATGGCCGCCCATGTGATCAACTGCGCGCGCCTGCATCTCGATCCAGTTAGCCCTGGTTTTAGTGAGGGCTTTATCGCCCCGGAAGAAGCCGACAAACTCTTCAGTCGCTTTTATCTCGAGTCGCACCAGAAAGTGATAGAGACACAGCCAAAAATTGTAGACTATCTCTAACCATCCAAAACAAACCCATCACTGGTAGATAGCGCCGGTGATGGGCGCTTGTTGCACTATCCTATATCCCGTAGTATCACGCTTCCTGTCCACAATTTAATCAATTCAAAATGCCGAAACTTTCCACGTGGCTCTTCGCCTGGATTCTGTGCTGCTTATCCACTGTTGCAATGGCGCAAGGCTATGAAAAGCTCTACAGTGATTATCGCGGCAGCCTCTATCAAATTCGACTTATCGAAAAATCCTCCAATTCAAAAGCCGGCCTGGGGTCAGGCTTTCAAATCTCTCCCGATGGATTGATCGCCACCAATTACCACGTAGTGGCTCAAGCGGTTAGCGAGCCGGACGAATATTCCCTGGAATATCTTGCAGTTAATGGCACCCGGGGAAAATTAACACTACTGGATATTGATGTAGTCAATGACCTGGCGCTGCTGCGCCAGGAGAAACCGGGAGACGAATACCTGGAATTGGCGACAGACACCCCCAAAAAAGGGGAAACCATTGTCTCCCTGGGCAACCCATTGGACCTGGGCATGACTTTGATTCCCGGGACCTATAACGGTATTGCCGGCGGTAGCTTCTACGATCGTATTCACTTTGCCGGATCTATCAATCCGGGAATGAGCGGCGGGCCAGCGATCAATACCCAGGGGCAGGTAGTCGGCATTAATGTGGCAACTGCGGGCAACCAGGTTAGCTTTCTGGTGCCAGTGGATAAGCTGTCGTCGCTTTTAAAACACTACCGCGCCGAGGGCGGCACTCTCAACCTGAAGCAAGTAACTTATCAACAGCTTTTAGATAATCAGCAAAAAATTATCGACTCAATACTGAGGGCTGACTGGCAGCGTCGCGCCCTCGGTGAGGCCCAGGTTGTCGGTGAAATAATTCCAGCCATTAAATGCTGGGGAAACACCCAAGAGAGCGAAACCAGTCCGATCAAACGAATTGATAAAGGCTGCACCGGACAAGATGTTATTTTCCTGTCCGACGACTTCAACACCGGGCGGGTAGAGTACGAGTTTTTCTGGCTGCAGGCCGAGGAACTTCTGCCCGCGCGCTTTTATGCCGAGTACGAAGGGCAGATGGACTCCTTTTACCCAGGCAATAGCGCTGGAGAAGAAGATGTAACCAATTTCCGCTGCCAGCAAGGATTTACCTCTCAGGAGCGCGGCAATGAAACCTCGGTATCAAAGCCGGACCGCAATCGCGAGCCCCTGATCGCGCGCACCAGCTACTGTGTCAGGCGCTACAAGGACTTTCCTGACCTCTACGATATTTTCTTCCTGAGCCTAAGTGTGGATCAGAAAAATCGCGCACTGGTCAGCCACTTTACCTTGTCCGGCTTTACCCAGGAGTCCGCCGACGCCTTTACCCAGAAGTTTACGAGCGAGATCCAATGGCCCTGATTATTGAAGAACTCAATCGCGCCCACCGGGTGCAGCTGCGCTACCGAATGGACGGGGATAAATTTACCCTGGGCCGCGCTTACGACAATGATGCAATTCTGGAGGACATCCACTCCGATGCCCACCATGCCGAAATCAAGCGGGGAGAGGACGGCCAGTACGTCTTACACGACCTCAATTCGATCAACGGCTGCCAGCTTTTGGGAAACCTGAAAGACAAATCTATTAAACCCGATACCATCGCTCAACACAGGATTTCCTCCGGTGACTTGCTGCAGTGTGGGAAGTCACGCTTCCGGGTTTTCCATACGGATGACCCGGTACCTGAAGCTACCCCTCTCCATTCACTGGAAAACCTGTTTTCCAGCTTGTCCCACCCCCTGGGAGCAATACTGCTGCTGTTGTGTTTTGGCTTCGCCAGCGTACTGATGAGCTACCTCGGTTACGCCCGTAACTATCAATGGACTATTGCCGTCAACATTCTTGCTACGGCCATAATTGGCATGGTGATTTACGCCGGAGTCTGGGCGTTTATCGGCAGGGTTGTCAGGCATGAAACGCACTTTTTCACCCATCTATCCATCGCCGCCATAGGTGCACTTACTTACACTTTTTGGGAATGGCTGAGGGGGCTAATCAATTTCAATTTTGCCATCGGCACCACTATTCAGGTCCTGGATTTCCTGGTTCTCGCCATCATATTACCGGCAATGCTCTGGTCCGCCTGCTATCTGGCCACCAACCTCGCCAGGGGCTGGCGCTGGACAGTGGCACTGACACTGCCACTGGCATTCCTCGGCCTGGGCTTAGCTGAAAGCGTTAACAATATGGACGAATTCAGCGAGGTTCCGCCGATATCCACAGAGCTGAAATACGATAATATGCTATTCCGCAACCCTGTTCCCATGCAGAAATTTATTGGAAATTCGGCCGACCTGTTTGATATCCCCATCAAGAAAAAAGAAACTAAAGAGGGCGCTGAAGGCTCCTCCAGCGACAATCAAAGTAGTACCGCAGAGGTAGAATCATGAGCAAGATTTATTGGAGCCCAGGGCTCGACCAGCTGGAACCCTATACACCCGGGGAGCAGCCCAAGAGTGAAACCCTGATAAAGCTCAATACCAATGAGAACCCCTACCCTGCCTCTCCCGAAGCTTTAAAGCTCCTGGAGCAGCACGACTTTGCCGATGCATTGCGCCGCTATCCCGACCCGGAGTCCTGTGAATTGCGCCGCGCTATTGCCGATAAGCACAATCTCTCTGCTGAGCAAGTATTTGTGGGCAATGGCTCCGATGAAGTGCTGGCTCTGAGTTTTTACAGTTTTTTCCGCCGCAGCGAGCCCCTGCTATTTCCGGATATCACCTACAGTTTCTACCCGGTTTATTGCCAGCTCTTCAATATCAAAAGCCGCACTGTTCCCCTGCACGGTGATTTCTCTATCCAGCTTGAGGACTATGCAGCCCCTGCAGCCGGTGTAATTATTCCCAACCCCAATGCACCCACGGGACGGTACCTGCCGCTAGAGCAAATTGAACAGCTATTGCGCTCACAGCCTGAAAGAGTGGTGGTTATTGATGAGGCCTATATCGATTTTGGCGGACAGAGTGCAGCAACACTCATCGATCGCTACCCCAACCTGTTGGTGATACACACACTGTCAAAGTCCTATGCCCTCGCTGGGCTTCGCCTCGGCTTTGCCATGGGGCAGAAACACCTGATTGAAGGATTGCTGAGAGCCAAGAACTCCTTTAACTCCTACCCCATTGATGCCATTGCCCAGCGTGTGGCCACTGCAGCGATCCGCGATACCGCCTGGCACAGCGACAATTGCGGCAAGGTCATCGCCACCCGCGAGCGCTGTGAGCGGGCGCTTACAGACCTGGGGTTCGAAGTGATTCCCTCCCAAGCCAATTTCCTTCTGGCCAAACCACCGGAGCCCGGCGCAGAAGCTCTGTATCTGGCACTGCGGGAGCGTAATATTCTCGTACGTTACTTCAACAAGCCCCGGATCAGTGAGTACTTGCGTATCTCTATTGGCACCGATGAGGAAATGGAGCAGCTGATACGGAACTGCAAAGAGATACTTGCGTCACAGAGCTAGCACTCTGTCTGTCTATACTCGTCGAGCGCCACTTGAGGTGGCCCGACAACTGTGACTTATTGGTATCCAGGGACCTATGCACCCGAAAGCTCAAAATTCAGTATCCACTACCGAGGCCGTTAGCCCCTTTAAAGCGGGATTTTTACGGCAAATAACCCACACCCTGATTCTCGCCTCGGCCCTAGCGAGCGGTGCCGCAAGTGCCAACGACTGGGATAAGGTCGAAGGGCCCAGTGCACAGACACCATCGAGTATTGGCACCTACACCAATGGCTGCCTGAGTGGCGGGGAGACCCTACCATTGAGGGGAGAGGGCTATCAGTTGGTGAGGACTGGCCGCGATCGACATTTTGCCCACCCCCAGACCATTAACTTCCTGAAGGAGTTTTCCCAGAGCGTGGCGCAGAAAGATCTGGGCAGAATCCAGATCGGTGACATGTCTATGGCTCGAGGGGGCCCTTTCGGCAGTGGTGGGCACAACAGCCACCAAACCGGCCTGGACATAGACATCTGGTATTCCCAGGATCGGCGAGCCGCAGAGCGTCCCCTCACCCCGTGGGAGCGTGATAATATTTCTGCTGTTGCCTTGGCTAATGAGCGCAAACACCGCCTAATCCCTGAAAACTGGGACGACCGGGTTCCCAAAATCCTGCGCTTGGCCTCAGAGGACCAGCGGGTCGAACGAATTTTTGTACACCCGACCATCAAGCGCCACCTGTGCGAAATATCCGGCGAAGATAACGAGTGGCTGCGCAAAGTGCGCCCCTGGTGGGGGCACAATTACCATTTTCATGTGCGCCTGGCCTGCCCAGAGGGAAGCACCAACTGTAAGCCCCAGGCTCCGGTGACCACTGCAGCCTGTGGCAGTGACTTGGATTGGTGGTTTAGCGATGACTTCTATGCAATTCTCAATGGCACTAAACCCCAGCCGAAACAGAAAAAGCCGAAACCAAAGACCTTGCCTCAACAGTGCGAACAGGTATTAACCGCACCTTCGGCAGGCACTACGACGGAATAATTTTATGATTAACACCTTGCTTATCTGCGGCGGTGGCGGCAGCGAGCACGACGTATCCCTCAGAACTGCTGATTTTATCGAGGACAAGTTGTCAGCGGCAGAGGACATCGCCCTATTGCGGGTGGAAATGGATAGCAGTGGCTGCCTTACCGACAGCCAGGGCCGGGTTTACCATATCTTTTACGATCGCAAAATTCGCGATGAAGAAGGTAACTCCTGGGATGTGGACTACGTAATTCCTGCAATTCACGGCTACCCGGGAGAGACTGGCGATTTGCAGTCGCAACTGGATATGTTCGGCATCCCCTATTTCGGCTCTGCACCTGAGCCCAGCAAAATCTGCTTTAACAAAATTAAAACCAAGATGTGGCTCAGCGCTCTGGGTATTGAAAACACACCTTACGAGTTTTTGCACAGCACTGAAGTCGAGGAACTACAAAAAGCTCACGATGCCCTGGAGAACTGGGGCGAGGTATTTGTAAAAGCCTCCAATCAGGGATCTTCCGTAGGTTGCTTTAAGGTCCGTGACAAAGAGGAGTTAGAGGCCGCGATCGAGGATGCCTTTAAACTCTCCCCTTATGTGCTGATAGAAAAAGCATTGAAAGCCAGAGAGCTGGAAGTTGCGGTTTACCACTACAACGATGATGTGATCGCAACCCGCCCGGGAGAAGTACGCGCCCCAACGGATACTTTTTACACTTATAAGGAAAAGTATGCCGAGGGCAGCCGCGCGGTCACCTTTATCGAAGCTGCTGATCTTCACGAAGAACAGCTTCAATGGATAGCCGAAGTATCCCTGCGCACTTTTAAGGCCCTAAAGCTGAAGGATTTGTCCCGCATAGACTTTTTCCTGACAGAAACCGGCGAACTCTACCTCAATGAGGTCAATACTTTTCCCGGTATGACCCCAAACTCCATGTTCCCCAAAATGATGGAAAACCACGGGCACAATTTCACCGAATACCTGGCCGGTCTGATCCGCTCTGCGGTATCTTCACCTAACGACAAGACATAATTAAAAGGGGCTTATTGGCCCCTTTTCTTTTTTGCTCATTTCGATCCGACGGGCTAGTGCAACAACCACCCCTGTTGACGTCGCCGTGAAAACTGGCCGCGCAGAAACTCCATCTGATCGCCGCGAATCCGCTCACTGTTAATCAGGGCAAGGTATTCAGCTGCATTGGGGCAGAAGGGCAAGGCCAACAGCTCCATGTCGATATTTTCCAATAATTGATTGCCCTTATGCTGGTTACAGCGCCTGCAGGCCGCGACCACATTTTCCCAGGAATCAACTCCGCCTTTGGAAACAGGAATAACATGGTCCCGTGTCAAATCCACACTTTTAAAGAAATTACCGCAATAAAGACAAGTATGGGAATCGCGAAAAAACAGTGCTCGATTTGTTAGAGGTGGGCGCCGGCGCGGACGGGCCATACGTGCACCGCCACAGGCGATAATAGCGGCCAGATCAAGGCTGGAACGATCGCCATTGCGATTAAAGCCTCCTCTCACCCGCTGGACAACACCTCCCAGCGACCATGTAACCAGCTCCCGCACGTACAGACAGGATGCCTCTTGCCAACTCAGCCATTCCAGCGGTTGTCCCGCCAGGTTTAAACGCAATATTCTCGCGTGCATAACCTCGCCTCCCCACAGTCGAATAGAACAAGGCAGCCCCGGAACTGTTTCCGTGTAATCACAACGGTTTTTATAAAGAAGAAAAAAGAAGTTTTGGAGTGACAGATCGAAGGGACTGGATGACGATGACAGAAGCTGGCGCGATTCGCAGCATTAGAAAAAACTGCCACCTTCGAAAGTAAAAGCTTGCTCCCAGACAAGATGGAGGAGTCTGAAAGCTTTTTTACCAACGAAAATACAGATGCCCACAGGCGTAGTTTTGCCTTGGGTAATACGGGCACTTCTGCTGGTAGATTACTGAATGCGCCACCCTCCGCCGGCCCATGGGTAATTTGGCCGGCCTATCAACATTAAAGCGGATAACTATTACAAATTCCAGACAGCGACATGCCGCTGATGGAATAACAGCAAATTACAAAAGAAAGGTGTAAATTGTGGAAAGCGTTGCAGGCAGCAACAGGCAGGTTAAGGCAGAATGTAAAACACCGCCCAGGCAATCCGGCCCGGGCGGTGCGTCTCACAGGATGGTGCCCATATCCCTAGGGCGAGCGGCGCAATCCATTTATCCATTGCCGCAGTAGTGCAGTCCCTTTCGCGTCCTTGCAAGTTAATTATGGACATCAAGGGAGAAAAAAGTAGGGGAAATCTGCTGAATTTTGTGTAAGAGATATCTCACAAACTGAGTTACCTGTTACAAAAGGGAGGGAAGACAGGAAATTAATCCCGTGTTAACTATAGGGGTAAATAGATAAGCGCGGCAACTATAAACATCTTTATTTCAAGTTCAATCGATACCATGAAGAAAACGTTGAAATATACGCTAATATTTTTTATCGCCCTCGGCGCGGTGCTTTCTACCGCCTTAGCCACCTTTAAATCCAGCGTCAGTGTGCCTTGGCGCCAACTGGTCGGTGGTGTCAAAACAACAGAAAAAGAAGTGACAGGCCGGCTGACCGCAGCAGATGGATACTCGGTCCAGTTATTTGCAGGGGATGTTCCCGGCGCACGCTGGCTCACAGTGACCCGCAATGGAGACATCATCGTCTCTCAGCCTAAACATGGCAAAGTTTCACTTTTATTACAAGATAAAGACGGCGACGGCCGCAGTGACGGGCAAAAGACCCTAATTGATAATCTTCAACGGCCCCACGGATTATTGCTACACGACGGCTGGTTATATATTGCCGAAAGCGACGCAGTTGGACGGGTTCCCTTTGATCATTCCGATGGGCGACTGGCAGGGCGCTACCAGAGAATTATTGAAAATCTTGAGGACGATGGACACTGGACAAAAACTATTGATATGAGTCCCGATGGATGGCTTTTTCTCAGCAGTGGTTCCAGCTGCAACGTTTGTATTGAAAAAGATCCTCGCCGCGCAACCATCATGAGAATGAAACCAAACGGAGATAATTTTGAAATATACGCCACCGGCCTGCGTAATAGTGTGGGGTTCGATTGGTCTCCAAAAGATGGCGGACTTTACGCAACAGATAATGGCCGCGATTGGCTCGGCGACAACCTGCCGCCAGATGAGCTCAACCTGATTCGCAAAGACCAATTCTACGGATGGCCCTACGCCTACGGTGACCGGGTTCCCGATCCGGATCTTGGGGTGGATGCAAGCTCTGAAATCCAGCAAAAGATTGCTGACTCAATTCCTCCTGTGTACGAATTTCGCGCTCACAACGCGCCACTCGGGATTAAATTTTTGCACAGTGTGGAACAGCCTAAGGATTATCGCCATGCAGCGCTGGTCGCCCTGCACGGCTCGTGGAATCGCAGTGTGAAAGATGGCTATAAAGTTGTCTCCCTACACTGGAGTGGCGACGGGGAAATTCAACAGAGGGATTTCCTGTGGGGATTTCTCAGTAATGACCGCCAAACGGTTTACGGCCGCCCTGTCGCCATCGCCGAGGATAAACTGGGCAATATCTATATTTCCGATGACTACGCCAGTGCAGTTTATCGTGTGAGCCAAGGGGCCCCTCGCCAAGCTGTATTGACAACACAGCAGCCACAACTGCAAAAAACATCCACGGCCAACGCGCTTTCAATAGATGCCGAGGTGGTTCAACTGGGCGCGCAGCTCTATCGGTCTAACGATTGTGCCCACTGCCATCAGGCCCAGTTTCCCCTGCGCAACCTGTCCGCTAAATACACAGCGCAGACCCTGGCTGACTACTTCGATGCCCCAACACCACCAATGCCTAATTACAACTTTACGGCGGTGCAGAAAAAAGCCCTGGCGCACTATCTTTTATCCCGGGAGTCGAGCCTCTAGGAATTGCACGCCTAAACGACACTGAGAAGAGGCTCCCGGATGAGGGGGCCATGGAATTGACCCCCGCAGCGCCAGCCGCTAAGGTTGCCCCGCAATTAAGAGGCGATGCTATGGCGGCAAAGAAAAAAACAGCAACTTTTGAAGAGAGTCTCGAGGCGTTGGAACAGCTGGTTGAGCGACTCGAAGGCGGAGATCTCCCATTGGAGGAGGCTCTCGCTGATTTCGAAAAGGGAGTGAAACTCACCCGGGAGTGCCAACAGAAGCTCGCCAAAGCCGAGCAGAAAGTGAAGCTGTTAATTGAAGAGAGCGGCAATATCCGCGAGCTCCCCTTTGATGCCGACGACAACTCCGGGGACCCAGTTTAAGTGAGTTCCGCAAACCTGCCAGAGGAGCTGAAAGCCTTTCTACAGGCCTCCTCCACACGCGTCGAAAGCCGAATCCAGCAGGCGCTCAACACCCCGATCGACGGCTCAGAAAAGCTGTTCGAAGCAATGCGCTATGCCGCACTGGGCCCCGGCAAACGCCTGCGCCCCGCTCTCGTCTACGCTTGTGCCCAGGTTTTTCGGGGTGTCGATTTTGACCTGGCCTATTGCGATAGCACAGCGGCGGCCCTGGAGTGCATTCACGCCTACTCCCTGGTCCACGACGACCTGCCGGCAATGGATGACGACGACCTTCGTCGAGGTCGCCCCACCTGTCATATCGCCTTTGACGAAGCCACAGCCATTCTCGCCGGCGACGCACTGCAAACCCAGGCTTTCGAGTTGCTTCTCGCAGAACCGCTCGCGCCTCAATTGCAGTTACAGTTAATGCGTGAGCTCGCCACTGCGGCGGGGGCCCGAGGTATGGTCGCCGGCCAGGCTATCGACCTGGACTCCGTTGACCAAACCCTGACCCTGGATCAGCTGGAGCCCATGCACCGCCTGAAGACCGGGGCTCTGATTTGTGCCAGCGCACGTATGGGCGCACTGCTGGGGGGTGCCAGCGAGAGGGAGCTGGAGGTTATTACCGGCTACGCCCAAGCTATTGGCCTGGCATTTCAGGTTCAGGACGATATTCTCGATATCACTGCTGAAACCGCGGTTCTGGGCAAAACCCAGGGCGCCGATGCCCTGCGCAACAAACCCACTTATGTCTCTCTGCTCGGCGTCGACGGCGCCCGGGACAAGCTGACAAAACTGCACGCCCAGGCCTCCCAGGCACTGCAAAGTCTCGATGGCGATACCCTGCTACTGCAGCAGCTCGCAGACTATATCGTGCAGCGCGGACACTAAGTCACAGCCTTGCCTGTGGGGTTTGGGATGCAATATGCCCGCCACGGGCATACAATCCCCCTCAATATCACCATCTGTTGCAACTGATACATTTGATGCTCGAAGAAATTCCACGCACGCGCCCGCAGACACCGCTTCTCGACTCGATCGACGACCCAGCGCAGCTGCGCGCCCTCGATGAACGCCAATTGCCGGAACTCGCCAGCCAATTGCGCGAGTACCTGCTGTATTGTGTCGGCCAGACCGGCGGGCACTTTGGTGCCGGTCTCGGTGTGGTGGAACTGACCATCGCCCTGCATTACATATTCAATACCCCGGAGGACCGGCTGGTTTGGGATGTGGGCCACCAGACCTACCCCCATAAAATCCTCACCGGTCGCCGCGAACAGATGCTGTCCATGCGTCAGCAAGGGGGACTGTCCGGCTTCCCCAAGCGCAGTGAGAGCCCCTACGATACCTTTGGTGTCGGCCACTCCAGTACTTCGATCAGCGCCGCCCTGGGTATGGCCCTGGGCTCCTCTGACGATCGCAAGGTAGTGGCGGTGATTGGCGATGGCGCCATGACGGCGGGAATGGCTTTCGAAGCCCTGAACCACGCCTCGCATACCGGCAAGGACATGTTGGTTGTTCTCAATGACAACAGTATGTCTATCTCAAAAAATGTTGGCGGCCTGGCTACCTATTTCGCCAAAATCCTGGCCAGCAAAACCTACCTGAACATGCGCGAGGGCAGCCGTAAGATACTGTCTGCCATCCCCAAAGCCTGGCAATTGGCGCGACGTACCGAAGAGCACGTCAAAGGCATGATCACGCCGGGCACCCTGTTCGAAGAACTGGGTTTTAACTACGTGGGCCCCCTGGATGGCCACAACATGCACGACCTGGTCCACACCCTGCGCAACTTGCGCAGCCAGCCGGGCCCGCAACTCCTGCATATTGCCACCACCAAGGGCAAAGGCTTCGGCCCTGCTGAAGAAGATCCGGTGGGCTACCACGCGCTGAACAAGCTGGAGCCGGAAGCCAAGGTGCAAGTAGCCGTACCCGGCAAGAAGAAGCTGCCCAAGTACCAGGATATTTTTGGCCAGTGGCTGTGCGATGCCGCAGAACAGGACGAGCGCCTGGTCGCTATTACCCCGGCCATGTGCGAGGGCTCCGGTATGGTGGAGTTCTCCAAGCGCTTCCCGGACCGCTTCCACGACGTAGCCATTGCCGAACAGCACGCCGTCACTCTCGCTGCGGGCCTCGCCTGTGAAGACCAGAAGCCGGTAGTTGCTATTTATTCGACATTTTTACAGCGCGGCTACGACCAAATGGTGCACGATGTGGCAATCCAAAACCTGGATGTCACTTTCGCCATCGACCGCGCCGGCCTGGTTGGGGAAGACGGCCCCACGCACGCGGGTAGTTTTGACCTCACATTTATGCGCTGCCTGCCCTACCTGGCTATCGCCGCGCCCAGTGACGAAAACGAGTGCCGCCAGCTGCTCTATACCGCCTACAAACACAACGGCCCCACTGCTGTGCGCTATCCGCGCGGAACCGGTATGGGTACCGCCATCAACAAGGAAATGACAGAGCTACCGATCGGCAAGGGGCGCCTGTTGCGCCAGGGCAGTGGTGTAGCCATCCTCAGCTTCGGAACCTTACTCGGCCCCGCTATGGCCGCTGCAGAGCAGCTGGGGGCCTCCGTCGCCGATATGCGCTGGGTAAAACCCCTGGACGAAGCACTGATCGATGAACTTGCCGAGAGTCACCAACTCTTAGTTACCATCGAAGAGAACACCATTGCTGGTGGTGCTGGCAGTGCCGTACTCGAATACCTCAATAGCACTGCGCGGTCGGTACCGGTGCTGCAACTGGGGCTTCCAGATCAAATTATTGAGCACGGCAAGCACAAAGACCTGCTGGCGGCCATCGGCCTCAATGCCTCCGGTATTGAGGAACAGATTCGCAGGCGCTTGCAACTGATCAATCACCAGGAGTTTGGCAGTCGCACAGCGGCAGCCAACTGACCCAGCCCGCCTTTGGCAGCCAGCTAATGCGGCTGGCTGCTCTTCAAATGCCCGGCAATAAATTGCCGGCAGTGGTAACAAACCACCCATTGACTAAATCCGGCCACTATTTGGGCCACACGTTTTCACTTGAGGGGATTATGTCGTTTATCAGAAAAGCCCTATTTACATCCCTGGGACTTGTTGTGAGCCTCAATGCCTCAGCGATGGACCAGGACACCTTCCGAAAAGCTTATAAATCCCTTCCGGAGAACAGTGCCTCAGAGCGACTCACCGCCCTGCAGGATTTACGCTATCGCTGGATTATGGAGAGTTACCCCAGCCAGGCAACCTACGAAGGCTACCCAGGGCAAAATCATCGCTGGGTGGATAACTCTCTTAAGTCTGTGGAACTGCGTCAAAAGCAGACCAGGATCCTTTTAGGGGCTGCACGTAATATCGATCAAAGCGATCTGCCAACCGAACAGCAATTGGATTACCAACTGCTTTACCAGGACTTGTTGGGAGAAGTGAAAGGCTTCCAGTTCCCAGATCATCTGCAACCGCTTACCCATATGAGCGGCATCCAACGCAGCATACCGGAAGTGATCAATAGCATGCCCAAGCGCACTGCAGCCGATTACGAAACAATAATCAGCCGTCTGGAAAGGTTGCCAATCCTGATTGAACAAACCCAGGGGCTGATGCGCCGGGGTCTGCGCAAAGGAGTCACACCACCACAAATCACCCTGCGCGACCTGCCGCGTCAAATACGCGCACTGGTACCTACCGCGCCGGAGCACAGCCCATTGCTGACAGCATTTAATCAAATGCCTGAGGCCATTCCAGCAACTAAGCGGAAAAGTCTGCAGCAACGCGCCTATGCCATTTACAGCAAACAACTGGTACCGGCCTGGCAGGGTATGGCTGAATTTGTTGAGCGCAAATATATTCCCGAGGCCCAGGTGGATACCGCTTTAACCAGCCGCCCTGACGGTCTGCGCTGGTACGCCCATAAAGTGGAAGAGAATACCACCACCGACCTCAGCCCCGAGGAGATCCACCGCATTGGGCTTTCGGAAGTGAAGCGAATTCGCGGGGAGATGGATAGAGTTATCCAGAAGACAGGCTTCCAGGGAGACTTCAAAGCATTCACCGAGTTTCTGCGTACCGACCCGCGCTTTTACCACACCAGCCGGGAGGGGTTACTACGGGATTACCGCGATATTGCCAAGCGCATTGATGCAGAGCTGCCTGCCCTGTTCGGCACCTTGCCGCGCCTGCCCTATGGTGTGAAACCGATACCCAGCTATTCAGAACAATCCCAAACAACGGCTTATTATCTGCCCGGCTCCAACGAAGCTGGCCGTGCAGGTATCTTCTTTGCCAATACTTACAACCTGCCCAGCCGCCCGAAATGGGAAATGGAAGCGCTCACAGTGCACGAGGCAATGCCGGGCCACCACCTGCAAATCGCCCTGGCACAAGAGCAAACTGATATTCATCCTCTGCGCCGCATGGCGCTCTACACTGCATTTGTAGAGGGTTGGGGCCTTTACTCCGAGAGTCTCGGTTACGACCTGGGCCTGTATAAAAACCCCTACAGCGAGTTCGGTGCACTCACCTACGATATGTGGCGTGCAGTTCGCCTGGTAGTGGACACCGGTATGCACCAGCTGGGTTGGAGCCGCGAGGAGGCAATCGAATACTTTATGGAGAACAGCGCCAAACCGCTCCATGATGTCACCGTCGAAATCGACCGCTATCTGGTTTGGCCAGGCCAGGCTCTAGCCTACAAGCTGGGGCAGCTCAAAATTAAAGAGTTGCGCAAAGAGGCAGAGGAAACCCTGGATAGCAATTTTGATATTCGGAACTTCCACGATGCCCTGTTGGGGGCTGGTGCGCTGCCGCTCAATATTCTTGAAGAGCGCATGGACAACTGGCTGGAAAGCCAGGCCTCTGTATCTGTTCACATCGACATGCAGCAAGCTGAACAACCCGCCACCAGCTGACGATTTTTTGCGGCAGGAATTGCCTGCCCGTCTATTTATTCTCAATTTTCACCTACCTTTTGCAATGGAACACTGATCCATTGCAAAAGGGTTTTCTACCGGTGAACAACCACTACGACCTCGCCGTAATTGGGGGTGGCAATGCCGCTCTGTGCGCAGCTATAACTGCTGCCGAACTTGGGGCCAAGGTGATTATCCTGGAAACTGCCCCCAAGCCCTATCGAGGCGGCAATTCCCGCCACACCAGGGATATACGCTGTATGCACCGAGGCCCCCTGGGTCCACTGGAAGGTAATTACAGTGAAGACGAGTACTATGAAGACCTGCTAAAGGTTACCGGGGGTAAAACCAATGAGCAGTTAGCTCGGCTGGTTATACGCTCATCAGAAAAAGCGCTTCCCTGGATGCAAAAGCACGGCGTTCATTTCCAGCCGCCTCTGTCCGGCACTCTATCCCTCACACGTACTAATGCCTTTTTCCTCGGCGGCGGTAAGTCCCTGGTTAACGCCTATTACCGAACTGCAGACAAATTAGGCATTGATGTGCTGTATCGGGCACACGTTAAGCACCTGCAGCTGAAAGGCAATCTTATTGCTCGTGTCGACTATGTTTACGAGGGACAGCAATACCAAATTGAACCCAGGTCAGTTGTAGCAGCCTCCGGCGGATTCGAAGCCAATCTTGAGTGGTTGGAAAAAGCCTGGGGCCCAGCTGCCGAAAATTTCCTGATACGCGGAACACCTTATAACCGGGGTGTGGTCTTGGAAGATTTACTGGAGCAAGGCGTGCAGTCCGTCGGAGATCCCACCCAGTGCCATGCAGTGGCAATTGACGGGCGAGCGCCGAAGTTTGATGGGGGCATAGTAACCCGCCTGGATTGTGTCCCCTTTTCCATCGTCGTTAACAAGGATGCCCAGCGCTTTTATGACGAGGGAGAAGATATTTGGCCCAAACGCTATGCCATCTGGGGCCGCCTTGTCGCACAACAGCCAGACCAAGTGGCTTTTGCAATTATCGACTCCAAGTCTTTAAAAATGTTTATGCCGTCAGCATTCCCTCCTACCGAGGCGAATACCTTGGAGGAACTCGCGGAAAAAACCGGTTTACCCTCTGAAAAACTGATCGATACCATAGCAACCTTCAATGCTGCTTGTGGCAGTAGTGACGCTTTTCACCCCACCGAGCTGGATAGTGTCGCCACTACCGGCCTGACACCAGAAAAAACTAATTGGGCCCGCCCCATCAGCGAGCCACCATTTTACTGCTATAGCTTGCGCACCGGGGTTACCTTCACTTATCTGGCGCTCAAGATTGATGAGAATGCCCAGTGCAGCACTGCCACAGGGCCGGTAAAAAACTTGTGGGCTGCAGGGGAAACCATGGCCGGGTCAATCCTTAGTCAGGGATATTTGGCTGGGTTGGGTATGATGATCGGCACCGTTTTTGGGCGTATTGCTGGAAGGGAAGCCGCTAACTATGCAAATGGATAATTTGGAAGAGGCACGGCGGCAAGCAGAAATCTGTAATGCCTGTCGCTATTGCGAGGGCTACTGCGCCGTTTTTCCAGCACTTCAACTACACCGCTCTTTCTCAGAGGGAACCATCACCCAGTTGGCCAATCTCTGCCACAACTGCCGAGGTTGTTACTACGCCTGCCAGTATACCGATCCCCACGAATTCAATATTAATATTCCCCAAGTCATGGCCGAAGCGCGACAGAAAAGCTGGGAAACTTTTGCCTGGCCGGGAGGTATTGCTAGAATGTTCCAAAAACGCGGCAGTCTGATCGCCCTGGCTACTATCATCGGATTTGCCATCATCTTTTATGTAATAAGAGTATTGAAACCCAGTGGTGGTGAGGGCTTCTACGCAATTGTTTCTCACGCCACTATGACCAGTATTTTTTTACCGGCCTTTCTTTATCCGCTGTTTAGCCTGGGGATAAGTTTACGTCGCTACTGGAGGAAAGTCGGCGGGGAAAAAATTACCTGGGGTCAATTTAGAAGTGCATTAATTTCAGCAGGAAAACTAAAGAATCTATCCGGGGGACACGGAGATGGATGTAACTTCGAAGAGGAAGACCGATTCAGCAACCAGCGACGATACGCGCACCAAGCTGTTCTATACGGCTTTTTATTGTGCTTTGCAGCCACCTGTTCGGGCACAGTAATGTATTACTTTCTGAACATGCCAGGGCCATACTCGATTTTTTCTGTACCCAAATTACTTGGTATCCCCGGTGGATTACTCATATTAGTGGGGTGTAGCAAGCTTATTCAGCTAAAGCTCAAGGCTGATCCAGAACTTGGCTCAGCAAGGGTTTGGAGCGGGGAGATGGGGTTTGTTGGCCTACTGTTATTCATCGCACTCAGTGGTCTCCTACTATTTGCCCTGGGGGGAACAGCCGCACTCCCCCTACTATTGGATTTACACTTGGGTGCAGTTCTCGCATTTTTTTTACTTACGCCCTACACCAAAATGGCTCATGGTTTTTATCGGATGGCAGCTTTGATTCGTGATGCTCAAATGAAACCTGAAAATTAAAAGCAAGCCCTTTCTACATCACCAATCAAAATTAATTCCGAAGTAAATTGAGCGAGGCTCTCCGGGGAAATAGCGGCTACCACTAAAACTACTGTAATCCGCGCGCTCAGCATAGGCTTTATCGGTAATATTCAGTATTCGAGTAGAAATTTGATATTGTTTCCACTGCCAGGCCAAATGGAGGTTCAGTAAGTCATGTCCTGGATACCGATGAGCATTTTGAGGATCTGTAAAATAGCTACCCTGATGTAACCATTCAAGCTCCGCTGATACCAAAGAATTCGGGGACCAGTGAAGTCGATAATTACCAAAGGTCTTTGGCGCAGAATCTACAAGCTTTCCATCCAGTTCTACACCTTGCAACTCCCTTTGATCTGCATAGCGATGTTCTGCATAGCTGGTACTCACCTCTAGCCGTAAGCTTTCAGTGAATTCATAATCTACAGCCAACTCAACTCCCCAGTGCCGGGTTTTGCCATTGGACTGGTTAAAATAGTCGGCATCACGAAATATTACATTCTCCTTTTTCATCGTATAAGCCACCCACTCATATGACAAAGAGTCGCCTATTTTCCTCAGCCCTACTTCAAAGCTATTAATTTCCTCTGGATCCAGCTCTGCTACCGTCTGCTCTCGCTGTAATCGATATAACTCAGTCGCTTGGGGTACACGATAACCCTGGGCCAATTGAGTAAAGAGTTGTAGTTCATTACTTAACCATAATAGCGCTCCCAACTTGGGGGATATATTGTTAAAGCTATCTTTTCGGTCATTTGGCCGGCTAAACCGACAGCCTCCAAAGTCACAGGGTAATCCATTTTCATCTGTGCGCCCGGGAAGCATTTGATTGTCGTAGTCATAGTGTGCAGATTCAATCCTGACTCCACCAGTGACTTCTAATTGATCATTAACCTTCCAGGTTGCCGATGCATAGGGGGCGATATTCCAGGCTACGATTTCATAATCGTAGTGCTTTCCCTCTGGTATGGTTGCCTGCAGAAATTCAGAGCCCTCGGTAACACTCTCTTGGGCTTCCAAGAGATATCCTTTACTTAATTCAGTATCAATACCGGTTAGCAGATTAAGCTTTTCACCCAGCTCCAGATAATAACCGCTTCTTATCCCAACACTCTCCTGGCCATTTTCCTCCATTGGTTGCCCCGGTAAATAATGCTGCAGAAAACGCATGTCAGTTTTACGGAGGTAAGGAGCCAAATGTAATTGACTAGTTTGATTCATAGGTATATCAATCAGAGAGTAAAATCTGAGAGAATTGGCATCTCGAAACGCCTCTGGATTAGGGTTGGTACGACTCAATCGACGATTGCGGTAAACTCCGTCACCCTCGAAGTAACCAGCCGTCTCCTGATTTAAGCTTGTCGCTACTAGACGAGTTCGAACTCTGCTATCACCGACCTGGTGGGTATACTGGATGCTAGCCTTTTGCTGGTCCAATCCTGACTGATCCCTATATCCTCCATCAGTCATCAAATACAAATCTGCACTGATCACATCACCTTCACTACTGAGGCGATGATCTGCTGATACACCCAATCGATAGTAATCGTGGGGCCCCGCTTCAGTGTTGAGAGATCCATTCTTTCCTTCTACAGGATCGCGGCTGATAACATTGATCAATCCATGCATTGCATTAGAGCCATAGAGGGTACCAGCAGGCCCTCTAACAACTTCGACATGCCGAGCTGTCTTGCTGAAGGATTCAAATAACTCATTGATATTACAAAATCCATTTGCTCTCAGTGGAATCCCATCCTCTGCTGTCAACAAACCACCACAGGCTCCCGCACCAGTCAGTACCGGGGAACGTAGGGCTGGCAGGTATTCCTGTCCATTCCCTCTTGCTAGGTTTGCTCCAGGTACACTCACCAGGCTTTGTTGAATATGGGTATTACCACTTTTTCTGAGTACATCATTATTTACAACAGAAATACTCTCCACCCGCTGTGAAATATCCTGTTCATATCTACCCGCAGTCACAACGATAGTTTCAATCTGAGTTTCACTGCTATGTGAAAAACTGATCGGAAGCAGAGCCAGTGCAATATAACCCAAAGTGATCTTATTTATGATCCTCAAGTCCACATCCCTATTCTTTAAAAGATAGAATATCTTATGTTGTGACCAGATAATATCAGAAAATCATATTCATGATCCTTATGAATATTAGCTAACCCTAGCTTCCTTACTAAATGGCGTAAAATTTAACATTTTAATTCTCGTTACTTTTTACGCAATAAAAAATGCAAGTAACAATCAGACAAAGAAACAAGAAAGATCAAAACTCTTAACAATTTTTACAGAGAGGTTATCTTTCGAGTACAAGCACACTAAAGTATAAAAGTAAGTATATTCAGAGTTCTACACTAGCCATAAAGAAGAATAGACTCTATATAATTGTATATACTATCACCACAGGAAATTAGCTGGCACTAAAGTAACCAATATAAACCTAAAACAATAAATCAGGATAGGTGCTAACAGCATAACCATATAAAAACAAAGAATTTATTAACGTGGTCAGGAGCTAGCTTCACAGAGCAGGGCTTAAATATTTTAGCCAGATCGAAGATCTGGCATGGTCGACATACTTAGATTTAAGCCTTCATATATACAGATAAAGATTTAAACAGGTCATGCCTCTCACTGTTTTCTGCTCTATTCTAATCTCTTTCATAATAGGTATAACCTTGCATACTTGCATTGAAGGTCTTAATTATTTGCTGACGTTCACGAGCGCTAATACGCCCACTGCGAACAGCCGCTTCAACCTTATTACGAAAACGCGTCTTTACTTCATGCGGCTGATACTCGACATAACTTAAAACATCCTCAATAGTATCCCCATGAACCTCTTTCACAAACTCAAAGCTGGCATCTGAATTCAGTCTCACACTGACAACATTCGTATCACCAAATAAATTATGCAGATCACCTAGAGTTTCCTGATAAGCGCCCACTAGGAAAACACCGAGGTAATACTCCTCGCCGTGCTTTATTGAATGCAGAGGTAAGGTTTTTTCGACTTCCTGGTTGACTACGAATCGCTCAATTTTTCCATCACAATCACAGGTAATGTCGGCCAAGATAGCACGCCGACTTGGAGTCTCATTTAGTCGATGAATAGGCATAACAGGAAATAACTGATCAATAGCCCAGCTATCAGGTAAGGACTGAAATAAACTAAAATTACCGTAATAGATATCAGCTAGTGAATCTGCCAAGCCTTCCAGATCTTCAGGTATTCGCTCCATTTCTGAAAGAGTCTCTTTTATACGATGCAAAACATTGTAATAAATTGTCTCTGATACAGAACGAACACGAAGATCTATTTGGCCACGCTTGAATAATTCGCGAACTTCGTCCCGATAAAACTGCGCATCATTGAAGCACTCTTGCAATCTTTGAGGCTTCAAATAAGTCAGAATTTCACGCATATTTTGAAGCAATTGATGCTCATCTTCCTCAGCTTCTTTTAGCTCTTCTGAGTCGAAACTTACAACATCAAGGATATTAAAGAGCAAAATTGATGTGTAGGCTACAGTAGCACGACCAGACTCCGTAACAATTATCGGGTGGGGTAAGTCATTGCTATCTAATGTACTCTTAATTGTATCAATAATATCTTCGCAGTATTCCTCAAGTGAGTAATTGCGGCTTTGCCCAGTACTTGACTGTCTACCGGTGTAGTCAACTGCTAAACCACCACCTAAATCAATATACTTTAATGCCGCGCCCTCTTTACATAAATCGGAGTAATAGCGACAGGCTTCTAGTACACCACCACGGATATCGCGGATGTTAGGAATCTGAGAGCCCAAATGGCAATGTAGTAACTCAAGGCAATTGAGCATTTGATGCTCGTTTAAGTAATCAACCACATGTATAAGTTGACTTGATGACAGTCCGAATACACTTCTCTCACCACTGGTAGCACTCCAATGCCCACTCACTTGAGTCGTCATTTTAACGCGCACGCCAATATGAGGGAAAATATCTAACGCTTGACTTCGCTCTACAATAATCGGCAGTTCGGTTAAGGTTTCAATAACAAAGATACATTTCAATCCAAGTTTTGTTGCCTCTAACCCCAATTCTATAAATTCTTGGTCCTTATAGCCATTACAAATAATTAGGCTATCAAGTTCTTCGATGGTGGATAAAGCTGCAATCATTTCGGCTTTACTACCAACTTCAAATCCATGTTGATAGCGAGAACCAAATTGAGCTACTTCATCGACAATTTGGGCCTGCTGGTTTACTTTAATTGGATAAACACCTTGGTATTTATTCTGGTAATCCAGTTTTTCGATTATCTGACGGAATGTTTCATTAAGTGAGATAATACTTTTATCAAGAATATTCTCGACACGCAGTAAAACAGGCATATGTAAACCGCGGTCCTGCATGCCCTCTATAATTTGCATCAAGGGAACAGCGTCTGCCTCATCATCACTAGGATTTTTTACGACAACATTACCCTGTGCATCTATATCGAAATAACCATTGCCCCACTGGTTAACACCATAAATATTCCCTGCCTCAGCCATATTCCACTGAGTATTAACTTCACTCTTGAGTTTATCTTTCTCTAACATCTTTTTACCATTAAGAATTCATTAGATTCCACTGAAGTGAACATTCCACACCTTTCGCAAATCGTAAGAAGTGGGAATCAATGCAATCTATGATCTCTTTTAACTCCGCATCAGAGTTAGCGCCACAACGAAAATCCAATTGATCTCCACTTCCGTTCATATCACAGAAACCCATATCAAACTCAATATGGCCGCAATCGCTGCTCCAGTGGGCATTAACTTTGTGAGCGAAGTGCTTACATAAACGCCTAATCATCCTCTCGCTGTCAATGTGAATTACCGCTGAAAAAGCTAAAAATTGGCTATCATGCTCAGCCTCAACTTTATTAATAGTGCTCATATCCCCACTTCTCATTTAAATCACTTTATGCCGAGCCAACTTTTAAACGAAAAGATGTATTCAGCAATTAACATCTTTGGTAATGATAATCATTATCAAAGATGTTAATTGCTTTCATGGCCGAAAAAAACCACTTTTACAATTGTTACAGCAGCATAATAGCTAATAAAAACCGTCGATAATTAAAATGTTTTGAACTCAAAGACAGCTTTAAGCTTGCTAATGTTAAACAAGCCTGATTAGAATTTTAGAAAGGAGAAAATACTTGAATAATACCTAAACCGATACTTAGCACACCTAAATTTACCGTTTAACTTAAGCTAGTCTTTTATTATGAAAATCTATAACCTTTGCCATGAATCGTAGCAAAGCGGTCAGCTGATATACCAACTTCAATAAACTTTTTCCTGATACGACTAAGATGCATCTCAAGGCTTCGATCATAACGGGAAAATTGCCTGTTGAGTACCGCACGATATAAAAATTGCTTACTAACTACCTTGAATCGGTTCTCAGCGAGTATCCAAAGTAATCGAAACTGAATAGGTGTAAACGCTAAATTATCTCCCCTATAAAAAACCTGCTGCCTTGATTTTAATAACCTTAAATGATCGATATCAATCTCACCCTCAATGTTACTTTCCCCCTTGTAAGTCCTACGCAGTATTGCGTTTACACGCAGTACTATCTCGGTGGAATCAATCGGTTTGGATATAAAATCATCAGCCCCTTGCCGAAGGCTCTCTATCCTTTTTGCAGTTGTATTAATTGAAGAGAGAACAATTACAGGCGTTTGCCCCCAGCTACGTATAGCCTGTAAAGGTGATAAATCATCATTGGTGGGCAAAAACGCATTAACTAAAATAAGATCAAAATAGTCTGCGGGCATTACCATCAACCCTTCACTAACATCTTGACATTGAGTGACATTAAATCCTTGCTTTTGCAAAGTGCCGCTCAATTGTCTGCTTATTTCTGTATCACTTTCCAATATTAAAATATGCGCAGTTGCCACAACAGCCTCTTATCCACAACCAAATTAAAACTTGAATTTTTTGAATCCAAAACTATTCATAGCGCAAAAATACTCTCGCTCACCGACGACCTTAATATGGGGGAACCCGACTGGAACCTACACATAGCTCTTACTTTTGACGTCTGACAGTAATTTTAATAGTACATTTTCTAAACTATTTTCAATGGATACACATATGACTTACCAAGACATTTAGCACTGCAAAACATCAATACTGCTGCGCACTTCCTGTACAACCATTGCACGGGACACGCCACCAACACGCTTAATGCCCAACACAATATTGCATTGGCTCAAACACAAATCTATTCACATTTAGAACATCAAAACTTCACGATGCAGCTTTATGTATCAACCTAAATTTACCGATATTAATGATAATCACTATCATTTGCAACAAGTGGATTATATAATACTGCCTTAGAACCTATTTTCTCATGATTTGAGACACTTTAATGTCAGCCCAAAATCCAGCGCTTTCCGGTCGTATCGTCAAGACTTTTTTTTACTATGTACTACCTTCAATAGTCGGCTTAGTTGCAATAACAAGCGCCAACCTGATTGATGGCTTTTTTGTCGGCAACACCATAGGTACAGACGCTCTCGCTGCAATCACTCTGATGATCCCGTACTTCACCTTGTTGATAGCTATTGCCATCATGCTGGCAATAGGCGGGGCTGTGAGCGTAGGTAAAGCCATAGGTGAGAAAGATCTGAAAACAGCAAACGCGATCTTCAGCCAATCCCTTATTGCCGCTGTGGTTATTAACACTCTGTTAGCGCTGGGCAGCTTAGCCTTCAACGATTTACTTTTTGAAATACTCAATATTTCAGCCCAGGTTGCTGTATTAGCAAGGGAATATTTCGACGTCATTCGCTGGGTGTTCATTTTACAGTTAACCACAATGGTGCTGTATTATTTTGTACGTGCTGATGGCCATCCGATATTAGCCACATGTGCATTAGTAATCGGCGCTGTTCTCAATATTATTCTCGATGCCTGGTTTATCGTGTACTTGGAATTCGGATTAGCCGGGGCTGCTTATGCAACTGCAATAGCACAAGTTATACAATTTTTAGTATTGAGCCGTTATTTTTTTAGCAAGAAAAGAACACTTAAGTTCGAATTACAACAAAGAAACTGGAAACTGCTTCTTAACTCAGCTTATAACGGTATATCAGAGTTTATAAACGAGATATCTGTTGGTATTATTTTTTTCATTCTAAATACTTTAATGATAATGCGGCTAGGCGTAGATGGTGTAGCGGCATTTACTCTGGTCAATTACTTCATTTTCTTAAGTGTCATGCTTAGTTATGGTTTAGCTGATGCACTTCATATCGTTGTCAGTCAAAATTTTGGCGCTCGGCACTTAAATAGAGTGAAATCTTTTTTGTCAATTGCAATATTAAGTACCATCTGCCTGGGTATCATAATTGTTGCGCTGCTCGTTTTTTGGCCAGAAACTGTTCTGAGTTGGTTTACCAATGAACAAGATCAGGAAATATCCCGAGTCAGCATGCAATTGCTGCCATTGTTGCTTCCACTATTTTTAATTAATGGGACTAACATCGTCTTAACCTGTTACTTAACAGCAATACACAAACCAAAACCTTCAGCTTTAATTGCTATTAACCGCAGCTTATTATTCCCCGCCGTATTTTTGATTGCCTTTTATTATATGTTGCCCAGCTGGCACTTATTACCAGCAGCAATAAGTGATTTATCATTTATTGTTGCGCTGCCATTAGCAGAATGGTGCACCTTTTTGTTGGCCGCGTATTTTTGCTACCAATACAGGCCTACGAAGCTGAAAGTGAATCAAACTTCAGTCTAAGTAACGCCAAGTGAGATACAGCTCTAAAACAATAGTAACAATTGTAAACTTACTTGCTGGTGAGAATGTGTATCATTATCATCTAGGCAAGTTCTTTTACTTAGTATCTCCAGGAGAATATCGTCATGCCATTCACCGCAAAAGAGCTGGCGGAAAAGGCTTCTTTTCAAGCATTTGCTAATGCATATATAAGAGAAGTTGACCCCGGTGTTTGGCATACAAGCTCTGATTGGCAATTACAAACTGGTGTGGCCCTTGAAGAAGAAAATGGTTATGCACTAGAACTTTATTTAAACGGAACTGGAGTTACACTTGCTTTAGAGGCTTCTTATCGTTCAATTGTCGGCCGACATGTATTTACTAAAAGCTATCGCAAATTAGCAAATCAATGGAATTGGCAACCCATAGATTTTACTTCTGCGATTATGATGTTAATAGATAACATTTATGCAAAAGATAATAACCAAAACAATAAGCCAAATACTCCAGCCAACAAAATAGAACTATTAAATCGCACTTTAGAAAGTCTTCAAATCATGCAGGATTATCTTACTAAGCGACTAGATGATCCTACACTTAATAGCTCCGATTATATTTGTTCTGAACAGTCTCTGTTATTTGGACATTGGCTTCATCCAACACCCAAGTCACGCCAAGGCATTCACTCTTGGCAACATGAAAAGTATACACCGGAATTGAAATCTAAATTTCAATTACACTTTTTTGCCGTGTCAAAAGATCTTCTGGAGCAAGATTCTTTACTCGACGAGAGCGTTGAGGAAATTATCAATAATATATTAGGGGCCGATATCGATATTGATATTGATGTCGATAAACAACTAATACCTGTACATCCCCTACAAGCACAGTGGCTGTTACACCAGGACTATGTTCAGCATTTACAACGTGACGGATTAATTGTCGACTTAGGTCTTATGGGTAAGATGTTTACGCCCACTTCTTCTGTCCGCACTTTGTACTGCAGTGAGCTGAATTATATGATTAAGCTCTCGATCCCTGTAAAAATAACTAATTCGCTAAGAAAAAATATGGCTCACGAATTAGATCCGGGATTAAATGTTGGAAAGTTGTTCTCATTAAGTAACTTCAAGCAAAAATTTCCACAGTTTGTTTTAATTGAAGATCCTGCCTTTATTACTGTTAAATTACCTAATATGCAGGAAACAGGCTTTGAAACTATTATACGGAAAAATCCATTCAGTAAAGATACAAACAGTCTAGAACTACCCACAGTTTCAATCGCTGCATTGGTACAAGACCCTATCTTATCCGGAACTCAGTCTAAATTAGCGCAGCAAGTTTTAAGCTTGGCTTCCAAGCAGGGCATTAGCGTAGAAGAAGCAGCGTTAAAATGGTTTAATTGTTATTGGCAATGTGCAATTGAACCAACAATTAGACTTTACGATAGTCAGGGTATTGGTTTAGAGGCTCACCAACAAAATTCTCTATTAACTATTTATGATGACTGTCCAATTAGATACTACTATCGAGACAATCAAGGTTTCTACTTGTCAGAAAAAATGCAGGATGAGTTGCTCGAAGCTGTACCTGAGTTGAGGAATAATCCTGACTTATTTTATCCTGACAATATGATTGCAGACCGGTTTGGATACTATCTTTTTGTCAATCAGTTATTCTCAATTATTGGCCGTATGGGACAAGATGGCCTTATTGATGAGAATAAACTATTACAATTAAGTTACAGCAAGCTTAATCTTCTAAATTCTAGGGTACTGACAAGCGTCGGCAAAAACTTTACAGATAGATTATTTAATAATTCTAGTATTCCCTGCAAGGGAAATCTTCTAACTCGCGTTGAAGATGTTGATGAGCTGGAAGCGGAAAAAGAATTAGCCGTTTACACTAATATACGAAATCCTTTCTTCGACCTGCATCAAGAAAGCTTGACTACCCATAAGCAAGTTAACGAGGTGACTCTTGCTCACAGTTAACCCACGGCAGTATTTATCTCAACAAGACCCAGAAATCTCTCCTTATAAAAATTCTGACAGCTACTTAGCTGAAGAAAAAAGAGTGATTCGCCAGCTCCTGGAAGCATTATTGTTCGAGCATCTTTGTGATTACTCTTATCATGATGGTTTTTTCTATTTTACATTAGGAAGACATTTTTATCGTGCCTCAGGAAGAATTTCTGGTTTTAGTCGAATTAGAATCAATGCAGAAGAAATGTTTTTTTCTCAAAGAGATGAAATGCATGTAGATACAAAATTTCAGGCACAATGGATAAAAGATAAATCTCAAAGTATTGATTGGCAACCAATAACACTAAATGCCCTCATTGAGGACTTGCCTGCTTCTGTAGCAGTAAAGAAAAAGCTAGCGATTGAGCTTGAACAAACTGTTAAACTTTGCCAGTGGAACAATGAGCATTTAAACCGTCATATAAGCCGTCGTGAATTAACATATACCCAGTTAGAGTCTGCAATTGATGAAGGGCATCCTTATCATCCATGCTTCAAGGCACGAACTGGGTTTAGCGAGCTGGATCATAAACTTTATGGTCCAGAGTTTGGCAATAATTTTCAACTACATTGGTTGGCGATTAGACGGTGCTATTTGAAGCGTAGATTTAATTCTGTTAATGAAAAGATATTTTGGGAAACTGAGCTTGGCGAACAATGTTACCAGCAATTAAATACAAAAGTTAAAAATCTAACTTCCGATAGCGCTGCATTTTCATTGATGCCAATTCATCCGTGGCAGTGGAAGTACTTAAAAGATAAACTTGAGACCGCTATTGCTGATGGACAAGTATTTTATCTTGGAGAGGCTGGCGATCAATATCAAGCCAGCATTTCTATTCGTACATTATTAAATATTAGCCATCCTGAAAAAGCTAATATAAAACTACCCCTGAACATAATTAATACTTCTTCACTACGCACTATAGAAAGTCACACTATTTGTACTGCACCAGCTATATCAAACTGGTTAATACAAATTCTGGAGTCGGATAACTACCTGAAGCAAAATATGATTTTGCTGGCGGAGTACGCCGGAATAAGGCCTACAAATGATGGCACTGAACATCAGGCATGGATTGAGAATCTTGATGGTCAATTGGGTGTAATCTTTCGACAGAGCCTCCTCTCATACTGTGATGAGAAAAATGTAATACCTTTTGTAGCCCTAAGTATAATAGAACAAGATGACAGTCCTTTTATCGAGCCCTGGATTGCCGAATATGGTTGTCATAGTTGGCTGGAGAACCTGCTCGAAAAGGTGGTTATTCCCATATGGCACTTACTAGTTCATCACGGTATAGCAATTGAGGCGCACGGGCAAAATATCTTATTGCAACATAAAGATGGTTGGCCTGAAAAAGTTATAGTGCGCGATTTTCATGAAAGCATGGAGTACGTTCAGAATTACTTAGCACAACCGGAATTAGCGCCTACTTTTACTGACTTCGAGGAAGAATATAGTTTTGGCGGGCCAAACCAATATTATTGGATGGAAAGTGTCGAAGCTTTGCGCGAACTTTTAGTAGATACCTTATTGGTTTTTAATTTATCTGACCTGGCCGTATTACTTGAAGATTACTACCAATTTCCAGAAAGTGAATTCTGGAAATCAGTTTATCAAAGCTTTAGAAACTATCAGCAATCAAACTTAACTGATCAAAAGCGCATAGCCCAAATCGATTTATTCCAGCCGGAAATTAAAACCGAATCACTATTGGATAAGAAATTTCGAGGGAATCGTGAAACAGAATTTCATCATCAGATAAGAAATCCGTTAGCAGACGCTGCTTTACATGATGCCCAAAAGGAAACCTCCAAGACATCAATATCAGTGCCAGCAGTACCAGGAAAATCCTATGCTTACAATAAATGATAAGTTTTATAGTAAAGAAGACTTTAACGAGCAACAGCAGTCCTATGTCTCAATAAATACTATTAACGAGAGTAACGCTGTTGCGGTATGTGTTGAAGATAATTTTGTTTGGTTGACTCTATGTTATTACTTAAAGTCAAAGAAAATATCTGCCATGCCTATCCACCCCAGTGTTCCAAAGGATACTGCAAAGCGTATGGCAGAAAAGGCTGGCTGCGAATTGCTGATTTATGGCGACTTAGCAGGATTAATTGAGCTATCGGCAACTAATTTGAATAAATCAGAAGCAGGTATTATTCAAATGAGCTCCGGCACCACAGGTGAACCAAAATGCATATTGCGAAGCTGGGCGGATATTGATATTGAGATAAAGAGTTATTGCCAGGCTTTTAGCGAGCCGGATAGCATGACTCCAGTTGTCGCTTGTCCCGTTACCCATTCATATGGATTAATTTGTGGCGTAATGGTTGCTCTGAATCGGGGTCAGTCACCACTGATAATTAGTAATATAAACCCTAAATACCTTATCAAGAAGCTGCAGAGTTGTCAGCGTCCGCTTTTGTATTCTTCTCCGGTAATGTTGCAGGGATTATTACGTTTATGGCCGGCCAATAGCAAACTATTTGCTGCTATGACTTCAGGTTCCACTATGCCACAACAAGTATTTGAGCAAATTCAGGCACGTGTAGAAAACTTATATCAACAGTATGGATGCTCTGAAGCGGGCTGTATTAGTATAGGACAAGATTTATCTGCTGCTAACGATCAAGGAAAGCCATTACCTCATGTCGAAATTACCTGTGGTAATCTCGACAATAAACAGCAAGAGATAGTTGCTTATGTAAAAACGGCATCAGGAATTAAAACTGTTAAAACACAGGATGTCGGCTATTTGAGTGAAAATGGTCGACTGCATTTTCTTGCACGAATGGATGACACAATCATCGTATCAGGCCTAAATGTATATCCTGCAGAAGTAGAAGATATCATACTTGAACACCCGCAAGTTAATGATGTAGTGGTATTTAAGATAGATGATCAATTTGCAGGCCAACGAGTTTGCCTACAGTATGTCGCTTCTCCAGCAATAGACCCCGCCGAACTACGCCAATGGTGCAGTCAACACTTAGCACTATTTCAGGTACCGCAAATATTACAGCCGGTCGATGAGATAATGCGAATGGCTAACAGTAAAGTGAACCGTAAGCAGATTGCGCTGAACTATCAACAGAACATACTAACCAGAACAAATAGAAGCAGTGAAGGAAAACAAGCTGAAAGAGCCAACTAGTAAGTAGGGGCTATCTATAGAGCAAACAAACAATATATTAATTATGCAAAAGACTGAAATAGTAGATTCGATTCAGAGCATACTTACTAATGAGTTGAATCTAACACATATAGAAGATGTTCAGCTTCACTCCAAGCTAAATGAAGATTTATACCTTGACTCCGTACTGATCCTGCAAGTACTTATTAGCTTGGAATTAAAGCTGGGAATTGATATACCCGATGAAGCCTTGAACTTGAAGGATTTTGATACAGTCGATAGCTTTAGTGAGTTTATATTAGGCCGGGTTAACTATAAGAGCGAGAATGGCGCTTCTCCCAAAGATACCGATCCTCAAGAGAAATCAGGAGTCGAAATAGCTCCAGCAGAACAAGCTGAAGAGCAGACAGAAGAGTTTGAGGATATTAAAGTACATTGTTTTGTGAGTTGTCTATGCGAGAGTATCAAAGCAAATGATCATGTTGACCATAGACCATTTTATTTTGGCGTATGGGACGCCGATGTTGTAGTTGATGATGATTATTGTATCAACTATCACGCCGAGAATTTGAACCATGACTTCTTTCGAAACTGGTTCGAGAAAATTTATGGTGTCGAGATAAAGTCCTGGTACAACCAAGGCTTATCCAAAAGTGACAATATTAAGACATTACTAACATTACTAGACAATAAATCTGCCAGTCAGAACATAATGGTAATGCTAGATATGTATAGGTTGCCAGAACGCGAAAATAAGTTTAACCAGAATCCATTCCCTCACTACGTAATGCTGGAAAATAGCCAAGATCCAGAAATGTTATTTATGTGGGATCCTGATTTTCGCTGGGAAGGAGAGCAAAATAAAAAACAAGTATTACACGCAATTGAGTCGGATGCTGTTGCTGGCGGTTATATCTTTGATAGCAGCCAAATTAAACCAAGCTCCAATCAGGCAATCCATGACTATTTTACTGCCTGTTTGAACTTAAACAACAATCCGATGACGGATGCTGTGCGAAAAATTGTCAAGGCACATTTGGCTCCTGAAAGTCAGCTATGCCCCTCTAATTTAAGCCATGCTCTCACTCAGCTTCCCGTATTGGCTATTCGAAAGTATGCCTACGAACATGGCTTAGCATATTTTATGTTGCAGCTGAATTTGGATTTTGATGAATTTGAAACATGGTGCGACATTATTGAAGAGTTAGTTTCCACCTATAAACAGATTCAATTTCGTTCTATGAAAATTGCGAATTACGCTACTGAAGAAAACTATCCATCCGAATTATCGACAGATATTAAAACAGAAATCATGCAGCTACTGGATCAACAAGATCAGCGAGAATTTAAAATCAAACGTCAGCTACATACATTATTTCAACAATGGCAAAACCATGTAGCTATTACTAGCAAAGAACGTTTCAATGAGGTGTGCATATGATTTTATCTATCTGTACAATCTCTTTTCGCCACCAACTGGTTTCAATTGATCATTTGGCAAAGTGGGCGAAGCATAATCATTTTCAGGGTATTGAATTGTGGGGAACTCACGCAAAAAATCTCGCCTCTCAACCAGAATACAATAAAGATTGGTTGGCGGGCTACGGCCTAAAAATCACGATGTTAAGTGATTATTTAGCACTATATGCCACTGAAGCAGAATTACATAAACAAGTAGAACATTTATGTTACTTAGCAAAACATTGGGGCGCTAAGAAAATTAGGACTTTTGCCGGCTCCGAGGCAAGCGCAAACACATCTGAGCATGGCTTTGCACGATTAACAAAGACGTTGCGCAAGGTCTGTCAATGGATGTCCCGACATGATCTCAACTTAATTATTGAAACACATCCCAATACATATGCGGATTCCGTCCCAGCAACAAAGCATTTATTACAGAGCGTTGCTTGTGACAATCTTCAAATCAATTTTGACGTACTCCATGTCTGGGAATCAAAAACTGAAGTAATCCCAGCTTTTGAGGCTTTAAAAGATAATATTAATCATATCCACTTAAAAAATGTAAGTTCTGCAGAATTCCTGAATGTGTTCTCGCCTGCTAATGTATATTCTGCTTCTGGCTCGCGGGAAGGTATTGTCCCGCTGTTTGATGGCGCTGTTAACTATCAGGAATTCGTAAGTCATATTAGTCAACATCCAGACAAGAGAGTCCGCAACATTGAAGCTTCACTGGAATGGTTTGGTAATGACTGTAAAGAAACACTAGCTAGAGATAGATACCTAATTCAACAACTTCAGCAGTGTCGCGAACCACTAGCCATTTAGTAAATTGGGTCTGCTAATTTCTGGGAAATCTGGCAGACCCAAACTATCAACTCTTAATCACGGTAAATTTTCGTTAAGTCTTGGTAATGATCGACACGTCTATCTCGCAAGTATGGCCAAATACGACGTACTTGTTCACTTTTCTCCATATCTATATTCGCAATTAGTATCTCACCATCACTTTCACTTGCACAGGCAAGTAGCTCGCCCTGTGGACCACAGATAAAGCTATTACCCCAGAAATCAATGCCGGCAGAACTTCCACTGGAATCACTTTCATGGCCCACACGATTACAACTAATAACTGGTACGCCATTCGCTACCGCGTGGGACCTTTGTACAATTTTCCAGGCTTCAAGTTGCCGTTGCTGCTCAGCCGCATCATCGCGCGGGTCCCATCCAATTGCGGTTGGGTAAATCAGTAATTCTGCTCCAGCCATTGCCATCAGTCGGGCAGCTTCAGGAAACCATTGATCCCAACAAACCAATATGCCCAACTTGCCAATACTCGTATCTATAACTTCAAAGCCCAAATCACCAGGCGTGAAATAAAATTTTTCGTAAAATCCCGGATCGTCCGGAATATGCATTTTTCGATACTTTCCGGCAATAGAGCCATTTTTATCCAATACCACTGCAGTATTGTGATAAATACCTGCAGCACGCTTTTCAAATAAAGAGGTCACTATGACCACGCCGAGTTCTTTTGCAAGCCTTCCAAAATAATCCGTACTGGGTCCAGGGATCGTCTCAGCTAAATCGAATAAACTCACATCTTCTGACTGACAAAAATACAGACTACGATGCAACTCCTGCAGCACTACCAAATCAGCACCTTCACTCGCTGCGGCACGTATTCCCTGAGTTGACCTATCAATATTTTGTTGGCAATCAACAGTGTTATCTTGCTGAACAAGTGCCACTTTAACTATGTTACTCATTAATAAATTCGCTAGATTGTTTAATTTTAGATTAGATGCAAAAAAATTTTTTTTAACGCCTAATTAGCCAAGAGGTTTTTCGGCAGCTGCATAGTTAAACAATGCAAACTACCGAACTGTTCGATAATGGGCCGGCAATTAACCGCAACTATCTGATGCTCCGGAAATGCCATCTGGAGAGTTTGTAACGCCTCAGTATCTTCTTCAACATCATATACAGGAGCTAGTACCGCATCATTGATAATTAGAAAGTTGGCATAAGTGGCAGGTAAACGCTCGCCACTTGCATTTGCTTGTCCGCTAGGCCATGGTAATTCCAGCAAATTAAATGGTTTCCCATCAAGCGAGCGCATTTGTACTAAACTCTGCTTCATTTTCTCAAGTTCATCAAAAAAACGATAACCACTTTCATTACAGCCCTGATAGACAATAGTTTGGCCAGGTGCGAACCGTGCAAGAGTGTCGATATGACTATCTGTATCATCGCCCTCTAATGCGCCATGATCCAGCCATAGAATATTCTTTGCACCTAACTCAGTTTTTAGCAGTCCCTCGATATCCGCTCTTGTCATGCGGTGGTTACGATTTTTATTTAGCAGACAGCGCTCAGTCGTTAAAAGGTTGCCCTTTTCATCAATATCTATTGCTCCACCTTCAAGAACGACGTCAATTTTCCGCCAATTACAGATACCCAATTGCTTAAACATTTCCTGGTTAATCTGATTGTCTAAATCAGCCGGGTATTTGCTTCCCCATCCATTAAACGTAAAATCGAGAGCAACAACTTCTCCTTGGCTGTTCACTACTGAAATTGGGCCATGATCTCTCGCCCAACTATCATTTGTGGCAACAACAACAAACTGAATATTTTGAATTATTACATTAGCCACATGTAATAGCTGGCTAATATGTTTTTTTAAAACCTCATCATGACAAACGACTACCAGTTTTTGTCGAGCAGTTATAGCTTCGCAAATAGAAACATAAACCGCTTCTACTTCGCTTAGTATCGGCTTCCAATCAGTATCCGCATGAGGCCAAGTGAGCATTATTGCATCTTGCTTTGCCCATTCAGGTGGCAATCTATTTGACATAAGTTTTAATTACTTTATCTGATAGTTATTTTAAATTTACAGGGGTATTGAACCAGCACCAAATGATAATAATTATCATTACAATAATATAGAAAAATTCATTTCGCGCAAGTTTGGGCTCGGATTTAAATAGACTTTCGCACAGTTTTATCGTTTTCCTGATTTCATCTGGAAAACAATGCAAAGCCCTCTCAGTAAAGATTTTATTTATTTAGCATGCTCCAACTTCCTCCGAAACAATGCACTTGGCAATGTAACTAATAGATAGCGTTTTAAGAGCTCAAACAGGTGCGGCTGCACTTTGAGATTAATTACTGGATGGGAGCGAGGCACAGCTCTCCACCTGACTTTCAATAAAGCCATCTCAGCTATTCTCAACTATATCTGTTCTAATACGGGAAAGACTTGTTTACTGACATGTCAACATTGATTTCTCTGCTAAAAGCAAATCGCCGAGTCTCTTTAAAGGAGTATCATGGCCTGGTTCTACTTAATACTCGCCGGACTATGCGAAATTGGTTGGGTGCTGGGACTGAAAATTTCACAGGGCAGTAACACCCGCCTTCTGGGTGTGGTTATGGCTGTGGTATTTATTGGGGTCAGTGGATTTCTTCTATGGCTGGCGCAACGGGAGATACCTATTGGTACTTCCTATGCGGTCTGGACTGGAATTGGTGCCGCCGGAGCCTTTGCGGTAGGGGTGCTGTTCTTTGGAGACTCCACCAGCCTTGGACGCTACCTGGGAGTTTTGCTCATTATCTTAGGCGTTGTCACGTTAAAACTCTCTCATTAATTGAGAAGCACCCGGGAAAATTTCCGGGCGCCAGTTCTATTAATCCTCTGAATATTTGTGTTTACGTGCCTGGTTTTGCACAGATCGATACATCTGGGATAGCGCTCTCTCCCCTGCCCGCTTCTGCGCGAGAGTTTGACCGTTACGGCTTAGTTCCTGTTGCAGTTTTTGCCAATTGCGCAAGCGCCGATCATCCAGCGAATCGCCCGTTATTGCCTCTTGTACCGCACAGCCTGGCTCTGACTGGTGCTGGCAGTCAGAGAAGCGACACTCTCTGGACAAGGCCTCGATATCAGAAAAAGTCTCCGCCACGCCATCTTCAACATGCACCAATCCTAGCTCCCGCATTCCAGGGCTATCGAGTAACAGCGCTCCCCAACTCAGGGAGTGAAGAGAGCGCTTCCGTGTAGTGTGGCGCCCTTTGCTGTCGGCTTTACGAATGGTCCCAGTCTCAGCCAGGGATTCGCCAGACAGCGCATTTAGCAAAGTGGATTTACCCACTCCAGAAGAACCTAACAGCGCGATAGTTTCCCCAGGTAAGCACCACTGGCGCAGCTGTGCCACGCTTTCTCGATCCAGGCTATTTACCAGTGCAGCGGGTAATTCGCCGAATGGACGCAATGCCTGAAGAAAAGGGGCTGTATCTTCACACAGATCGGTCTTAGTCAGTATCAGGTGTGGGCTGCAACCAGACTCCCGAGCCAGAGCCAAATAGCGCTCAATACGTGAGAGGTTAAAGTCATCATTCAGAGACGAAACAATAAAAACACTATCGACATTGGCGGCGATCATCTGCACCTGATGCCCCCCAGGTGCCATGCGCTCAAACTGGCTGCTGCGGCTCAACAAACGCACGAAATATCCACTGCTCTTCTCTAACAACAGCCAATCCCCCACCGCGGGCAAATTAGCCACAAGACTCCCGGTTAGCGGAAGGGACACAGCCCCCTGCTCGCCGGCCAACTCCAGGCGACTGCGGTGTACAGCCATAACCCGCAGCGGCAAACACTGCTCGAGTTCTTCGAGCGTCAGCTGCTGTTGGAAAAAAGGCTTCCAACCGAGTTTTTGCAGCGGAGAAGCTTCCCGCTCAATTTTGATAGATGGGGATTTAGTGCCGAATCTATTAACAGACCGGCGGGTAAAGTGAGATTTACTCAAGATTGAAACCCTCTGGGCGCAACAAAGCACCAAGCGACCGCACATACGCGGCCAACAGAGCTTTCTCAGGGAAAGCCCGACGTCTAGGAATCTATCGCCGGGCGTGGGCAGCTGGAGGCTGCTACTGGACCCGGCGGAGGGTTGCAACAATCATCAATCATCCTCCGCAGTCATTGAGTTCTGGATTCCGCCATAGTACCTGGCGGGTTATGGGCAAATTAGCACTACCCGGGGATAGGAGCAAGGATAAAGCCGGGAAGCCTCTCAGTAATTGCCCCGCCACAAAAAGCAAAGCCGGCAAAAGCCGGCCTTCGAATCCGATTACAGCGAGTGCATCACCTTTCTCGACTCACCATAACCCGATCAGTTGAGTATAGATCCGGCTTTTTCTTTCGCCATCGCGTTTACTCGAGAAGCATCTTCTCCTGCGGGTATTTCCACCAAGTGACGAATTTATAAAGGTTTTATGACACCCCCAACCACCTCCCCCAGACCTCCACCTCCTCGGGGTGGGAGGCCGTCAATGCGTGACTGCGATTCAATACCAACTGAGAGAACCGCAACAAGTACAAAAAAAAATGGGAAGCGCTATGCCAACAACAAAATTTACAGGGCCCGGCACAAAGGCCGGGCTGATTCTGGGGGCAGTCTTCTGCTCCATCCAAATACCGGTGTGGGCATCTGACACACCAGATCCCACAGAGGTCAATATTCCCGGCAACCTACAAAGCCAACTGGGCTGCGATGGCGACTGGCAACCAGGTTGTGTCGCCACCCTGCTCAGCTATGACAGCGAAGACAACAAATGGCAAGGCAGCTTTTGGATACCCGCCGGCAACTGGGAGTACAAAGCCGCTCTCAACAACAGCTGGGATGAGAATTATGGCTCGGGCGGCCAGCGGGACGGCGGTAATATTTCCCTTAGCCTGGATGAGGCCCGCGAAGTTAAATTTATCTACGACCACGAGACTCACTGGATCACCGACAACCACAATAGCGTGGTCGCCGCTGTAGCCGGCAACTTCCAATCCCTGCTCGGGTGTCCGGGAGACTGGCAACCCGGTTGCCTGCGCAGCTGGATGCAGGATGCCGATGGAGATGGCACCTACACCTTTATCACCTCAGCGCTTCCTGCCGGCTCCTATGAATTCAAGGTAGCCCTGCACGAAGGCTGGGAGGAGAGCTACGGCAACAATGGAGCCAACGTCAGCTTTACCGTGGCTGCCGATTACGATGAAATCTACTTTGCTTTTGACTCGAATAGTAAAGAAGTCACCGTCAGCAGTGATGGCTTCGCCAAGGGTGACCTGAGCAGCGATAAAGCTCACTGGGTGGATACCAGCAGCTTTGCCTGGGATATCCAGGTGCAGGAAGGTATCGAGGTTAAATTGCACTACAGCAACAGCGCCGAGCTAAAACTGGAGGACGGTGATATCCGTTCCGATGGCACCATCGATCTCACCCCTCTCGCCACCCTGCCCGACAGCGCCCAACAAAAATTCCCGCACCTGGCCAGTTTCAGTGCCTGGCAATTGCCGGGGCAGGCTTCCACTAGTGATCTGGTCACCCAGCAACTCGCACTCGCCGCTTACGATGCGGAGGGCACGTTACTGGATGCGACTGGTGTGCAGATGGCCGGTGCCCTCGATGACCACTTCTACTACGACGGTGAACTCGGTGCCCGTGTCGGCGAGGAGAGTATCCAGCTCGATCTTTGGGCGCCCACTGCACGGGCAGTAAAGCTGCACCTGTTTACAGACCCCAGCAGCGATAACGCCGATCACGTGGTATCCATGCTGCGCGATGAATCTACCGGGGTTTGGAGTGCCGATATCGATAAGCAGTGGGACCGCAGCTTTTACCTCTATGAGGTCGAGGTGTATTCCTACTTCAGCCGTCAGATTGAAACCAACCTGGTCACCGACCCCTACTCCCTGAGTCTCTCCATCAATAGCGGCAAAAGCCAGATCGTCAACCTGGATGACCGGGACCTGAAGCCACACGGTTGGGACCGCCTGCGCAAGCCCAAGTTAACCCAGCCGGAAGATATCAGTGTCTACGAGCTGCACGTACGCGATTTCAGTATTGCGGATCAAACTGTCCCCGAAGCAGAGCGCGGCACCTTCAAGGCTTTCACCCGCAAGCACAGCGACGGCATGCGCCACCTCAATAAACTGGCCCGCGCCGGCCTCACTCATATCCACCTGCTGCCGGCCTTTGACTTTGCCACAGTCAATGAGGATCGCATGCAACAGCAGCAAACACCGGACCTCTCAGACTACGCATCGGACAGCAGCGAGCAGCAGGCCCAGGTAGATGCAATTCGCGATACCGATGGCTTTAACTGGGGCTACGATCCATTGCACTACACGGTCCCCGAAGGCAGCTATAGCAGCGCTCCCGATGGACCTGCGCGCATTCGCGAATTCCGTCAAATGGTGCAAGGGTTATCTCACTCCGGCCTGCGACTGGTGATGGACGTGGTTTACAACCACACCAGCTCCTATGGCCAATACGACAACTCCGTACTCGATAAAATCGTCCCCGGCTATTACCACCGCCGCAATCTGGAGGGCGGAGTGGAGATGAGCAGCTGCTGCGCAAATACCGCCAGTGAGCACGCCATGATGGAAAAGCTGATGATCGATTCCCTGGTCACCTGGGCCCGATCCTACAAGGTGGACAGCTTCCGTTTCGATCTGATGGGACATCACAGCCTCGACAATATCCTCAAAGCGCAAGCGGCACTGCAATCACTGACCCCGGCAGCCGATGGTGTCGATGGCAGCGCTATCTATCTGTACGGCGAGGGCTGGAATTTTGGCGAAGTGGCTGACGATGCTCGCTTTGTACAGGCCCGCCAGGGCAATATGGCAGGCAGCGGTATCGGCACCTTTAACGATCGCCTGCGCGATTCCGTGCGTGGTGGCAACCCCTTCGGAGGCTTTGAGGAGCAGGGCTTTGGTACCGGTCTGTTCACCGACAGCAACGGTAAGTTTGAGGGAGAAGATGAGCGTGCCACACTGCTAACCCTGGCAGATAAAGTCCGCGTTTCCCTCGCCGGCAACCTGGCGGATTATCCTTTTGAAGATGCCAACGGCAATATCATTACCGGCAGCGAGCTGGTCTATAACGGCCAGCCCACCGGCTATACCGCCGACCCGCAGGAATCCATTAATTATATTGCCGCCCACGACAACGAGACGCTGTTCGACGGAGTACAGATCAAAGCCAGCGACAGCGCCGACTTGGCTGAACGAGTGCGTATCCAGGCATTCAGTAATTCCCTGGTTCTGTTCGCCCAGGGAGTGCCGTTTATCCACGCAGGCCAGGATTTCCTGCGCTCAAAGTCGATGGATCGGGACAGTTACAACTCCGGTGACTGGTTTAATGCACTGGACTTCAGCCTCGCCACCGATAATTGGGCTGCGGGTTTACCTATCGCAGATAAAAATGAAGATAACTGGTCCCTGATGCAACCTTTACTGGCAAACCCGGAACTGGCTCCCGAGCGCCGGCACCGCTTGTGGAGTTCTGCTCTATTCCGCGAGCAACTGGCGATTCGCAACAGCTCTCCCCTGTTCCGCTTGTCTGATGCAGAGTCCGTAGAGGCACACCTCAATTTCCTCAACACCGGACCCGACCAGATTCCTGGGCTGATTGTAATGGAGTTATTCGATTCCAGTGGCAGCATCGATCGCCGCTTTGAACGTATTGTGGTGCTGTTTAATGGCGATGACGAATCATTGGAATTTACCAGCGAAAACCTTATTGGTGAGTACCTGTTCAAGCACCCACGTCAGCGCCGATCAGTAGACTCACGCCTGCACAAAGTAAAATTTGATAGGAGCAGCGGCACCTTTACTCTGCCTGGCCGAACTACCGCAGTATTTGTGCAGCCACGCCGTAGATATTAATTCTTCATAAATTTTAAAAGGCCGGATTTTCCGGCCTTTTTTTCATTTTTTAGAAACTATTTCCCGGCTCTAACCAAGTAATCAGCTCGCAATTGTCATATTCCGCAGATTGATTTAGCGTGTACCTAAATAATAAATAGGTGTACAAATCATGAAGCGTCTCCTTCTCTGCGGCATCGCAACTCTTCTCTCATCCGCGACACTGGCAAAAACTACTGTTATCCATGCAGGCACACTACTCGCCGTTCCCGGTGAGAAACCTTTACAAGAGCAAAGTGTAATTATCGAGGACGGCAAGATCAGTGCTGTCAGATCCGGTTATGTAAGCCCGGGTAACGCTGAAGTCATTGATCTTAAAAATAGTTTCGTAATGCCGGGCTTAATGGATATGCACGTGCATTTACAAGGTGAGCTGGGCCCTAAAAATGATACCGAGGCTCTCAAGATGTCCATGCCGCTGACCCAGATGCGCTCGCAAATGTTTGCCATGCGAACCCTGGAGTCTGGTTTTACCACTGTGCGCGATGCTGGTAACAGTGGTGAAGAAATGTATGCGATGCGTGATGCGATCAATAAAGGTTGGGTAGATGGCCCGCGAATTGTTGCAGCCGGCAGGGTGGGAATAACCGGTGGCCACGCAGATATCAGCGGGGTAAGCCCAGAGTTAATGGAGCTGCACGATGACAAGACCAAAACTGTATGCGACGGCCCCTACGAGTGCCGACGCGCGACCCGCCATGCGATCAAATATGGTGCTGACTTTATCAAGATTACCTCTACCGGTGGTGTGCTCACCGATCGCGCTACCGGAACTGGTCAGCAGATGGAAATGGATGAGTTAAAAGAGGTGGTCCTTGCAGCCAAACGTATGGGTCGCAAGGTGGCTAGCCACGCGCACCAGGAAGAAGGCATTATCGCCGCACTGGAGGCTGGTGTAGACAGTATTGAGCACGGCACCTACGCAGGCCCCCGCGCCCATAAGCTATTTAAAGAAACCGGCGCTTATCTGGTTCCGACACTTCTCGCCGGCGATACCGTAGTACAGCTGGCAAAAAATACCGATGTCTTATCTGAGGCTCAGAAGGAAAAAGCCATTCGTGTTGGCACAGACATGCGCGGCAATTTCCGTAAAGCGGTCAATGCCGGGGTAAAAATTGCCTTCGGTACCGACTCAGGTGTATCCAAGCACGGCATCAATGCCCGCGAGGCGGTACTGATGAGTGAAGCCGGTATGGACAATATGGCCATCCTGCAATCCGCTACCGTTAACGCCGCCGACCTGATCGATATGAGCGATTCACTGGGCACCATTGAGTCCGGTAAGTACGCCGATATTATCGCCACCGATGGCTCGCCACTGGATAATATCGATGAGCTTTTAGATGTGGATTTTGTGATGAAAGGGGGCGAGGTCTTTAAGAATTAAAAGCCTCTGAATAGTTTAAAACCGAGCTTGAAATATCCGAATTCAGTTTTAAATAATTTCTTCAAAATAAAAAAGGCCGGATAACTCCGGCCTTTTTTATTGGGGTGCTTAAAGAAAAGTGAAAGTTAGTTTTCTTTTCCTTCTTCATCCTCATTTTCGATCAGGTGACCAAGTTTGCCTTTTTTGGTGGACAAATACTTGGCATTGTGGGGGTTGCGTCCGGACTGGTGCGGCAGGCGCTCAGTCACATTGATGCCCAAGTCCTCCAGAGCTTTAACTTTGCGCGGGTTATTGGTCATCAAGCGAATGGCATGGATACCCAGGTGTTCGATCATTGCTTTCAGAATCGAGTAATCCCGCATATCGGCGCCAAAGCCCAACTGCTCATTGGCTTCCACCGTATCCGCACCACAATCCTGCAAATGGTAAGCGCGAATCTTATTTAACAGACCGATACCGCGGCCCTCCTGGCGGAGATAGAAAATAGCTCCACGCCCCTCCATAGCTATGCGATGCATCGCATGTTGTAGCTGGGCACCACAGTCACAGCGCAGGGAGAAAAGTGCATCCCCGGTCAGGCACTCAGAATGAATACGGGCCAACAGAGGCTCTTCGGTATCGAAGTCACCCATGGTGAGCACTACGTGCTCTTTTCCGGTTTCCACTTCCTCGAAACCGTGCATCTCAAACATACCCCAAGAGGTGGGCAGTTTTGAGGATTCCACAAAACGAATGGTCAACTTAATACCTCTTTAAATCAGTGTCGGGCGCGCAGTACCAGCACACCGCCCTGCTGTTCCATATCAACCTGGCTGAGAAAGCTGTTGCCAAGAAGTACCACCTGGGGGAAGTCATCGGCATGAACTGTCGCATCAACATTGTGAACTTTGATTCCACCTATGGTGACACTGCTAAGATTCACTCGATAAACACTAGTAATACCATTAGCAGTAGAGACTAGTACTTCCTCGGCATTATCCAGATTCAGCCTTAGGCGACGAGCGGTAGGATAATTAATAGCAATATTGGTAGCGCCGGTATCCACCATCATCGGCACTCTCAGGCCATTGACCCAGGCATTTGTTAAATAATGTCCACGGCTATCGGCGGGAAGCCGTACTTCTGCTTTCGCCGCCTTGGCAAAACTGGTTGCTATAGGTGCATCCAAGGTCAGCTTTTGCTCCCGTCCAGACACACTAATCCGTGCATAACGAGTAGTCGCTTCCAACAGGGTGACACCCTCTGGGGATTTTTGTCCCGCCTTAAGAATTTTCTGGCGGCCATCAATTTCCAGCATGGCGCTATCGCCAAATAATCCCTTTAATTGAACCTGCTGTGCATTAGCACTCAGAGCAATCAAGAGACTTAAAAAAAATACAAAATAGCTGCGCATTGATCTTCCCTATCAATCTAAGCGCCCAGTACCCACGCCGTTAATTGCAGTACCAGGGACGCATAAACGGCGGCCAGTATATCGTCGAGCATAATCCCAACGCCACCTTGCACCTTGCGATCGGCCCAGCCAATGGGCGGGGGCTTGGCAATATCAAATACCCGGAAGAGGACAAAGCCGTATAGCGCCCAAGCCCAACCTGCAGGAGCCATAAACATGGTGAGCCAGTAGCCCACCATTTCATCCCAAACAATACCGCCGTGATCGTGAACTCCCATTTTCTTGGCAGCTGCACCACATAGATAGCAACCTACCACACCGGTAACAAACACAATGGCCAGATACCAGAATGGAGGCAAATCCTTCATCAACCACCAAAAAGGAATCGCTGCCAGGGTACCAAACGTACCCGGCGCTTTGGGTGCCAGCCCGGAGCCGAACCCAAATGCCAACAGTAAGGTGGGATCGCGCAACAGCTGGGAAAATGTCGGGTTGTTAATGCTCATATTATTGAATTCTCACAAAGGCACTATGGTCTACACAATGACTTAAAAGTGCCTATAGCCTGGCGATTGAGCAACCCAGGGGTTCCCGTGATAGGAGCAACGTACCTGCGGCTCCCCCTCAACGAGTTTCCCTATGGGTGTAAAACCCAACTGACGAACTTGCTCAACTGCGGCTGCCGGTGCGGTAAAACAAAGCTGGTAGTCATCCCCTCCACAGGCCGCCAGCTCTACGGCAGTATCAGCTGCCAATCGATTGGCTAGGGGGGCTATGGGCAGAGACTCCAGGTTTATTTCTGCTGCCACACCGCTCGCTTTGCAGATATGGCCCAGATCCCCCAGTAATCCGTCGGAAATATCCAACGCACTGGTAGCAATGCCTGCAATCGCGTTGGCAGTTTCTAATTGCGGCTCGGGAAAATAGAAAGCCTGCTCCGCTTCCCGCCGCACTGACTCAGTCACATTCCGCTCTGCCAAAACAACGGGCAGGGCTGCTGCGGCAGCGCCCAGTGGGCCGCTCACATAAATATTGTCGCCGACAGAAGCGCCGTCCCGCCGGAGGGGCTTTTCGGTATGGCCGATCACCTGAATCGTAATGGATAAGGGGCCAGCGGTAGTGTCACCACCCACAAGGGAAACCCCAAACTTGCCAGCAGTTTCCAGTAGGCCACTGGCGAATTTCTCCAGCCAAACAGAGTCGCTATCGGGTAAGGTCAGGGCAAGGGTAAACCAGAGGGGGCGGGCATTCATGGCTGCCAGATCACTGATATTCACACGCAGTGCACGGCTGGCAAGCATGAATGGGTCGGCACCTGCGGGGAAGTGACGGCCTGCTACCAGGGTGTCCATAGAAGTGGCCAACTGCCCGTTGACAGGTGCTTGCAAGAGCGCGCAGTCATCGCCAATCCCCAGGGCTACGCCTTCGCCCTGGGGAGCGCGGGCGAAGTAATCGCGGATGATCTCAAACTCCCCCGGCGCTTTAGACATAATTGCTGGCTCAGCCCTTCTTGTCTGCGGCTACCTCTGCCGAGCGCAGGTCCGCAGCGGTCTTATCCAAAATGCCATTGATAAACTTGAAGGCATCGGTGGGACCAAATTTTTTCGCCAGTGCCACCGCCTCATTAATGACAACCTTGTAAGGTACATCGATACGGCTTTTCAGTTCGTAAGTGGCCATGCGCAACAGCGCGCGGGATACAGGATCCAGGTCTTCCACTTTGCGATCCAGGTGCGAAGTGTAAGCGCCCTCTACCTCATCGAGGTTTTTCGCTACGCCGTGGAAAATATCGCGAAAATATTCCACGTCGGTTTTGCTCATATCATTATCGGCGTGAAACTCGGCCTCAATGGAATTGAGGCTGGCGCCGGCCATCTGCCACTGATAGAGCGCCTGCATGGCGTAGTGACGTGCCTTACGGCGGGCGGATGCAGTTACGGTCATTGTCTTTTCCGGTAGATACTTCACAGAATGGGCCGCACCGACACACCTTTTGTGTCGGCGCGCCGGCAATTAAATCTTGCCGAGTAGGGAAACCATTTCCAGGGCGGTTTCGGCGGCTTCACAACCTTTGTTGCCAGCCTTGGTGCCGGAGCGCTCGATAGCCTGCTCAATGGAGTCCACAGTCAGCACGCCAAAGGTGACGGGAATGCCAGTATTCATGGATACCTGAGCCAGGCCTTTGGTGCACTCGCCAGCCACATACTCAAAGTGCGGGGTGCCACCACGGATAACCGCGCCCAAGGCAATAATGGCATCAAACTTTTTAGTCTCCGCCAGCTTCTGTGCCGCCAGGGGAAATTCGAATGCGCCCGGGGCGTAGTAGATAGTGATATCTTCATCCTTGATACCCTTGCGGCGCAGGGTGTCCAGTGCACCATCCTTTAGACTTTCAACCACAAAGCTGTTCCAGCGGCTCACCAACAGTGCGTATTTGCCCGTACTGCCGACAAAGTCCCCTTCGATCACTTGAATATTGCTCATAATTTTCAATCCGTATTTCTTGTCCATCGCCGCCGCTATCAGGACAGTAGCGGCGCTTCAGTATTGTTACTCTTTTATTAGGGTTGCGGCGCCTCTACGTTCAGGTATTCCTCTACCTCCAGGTCAAACCCGGAAATAGCACTGAACTTGAACGGTGCGCTCATCAGGCGCATTTTGCGCACCTTGAGATCCCGCAGAATTTGCGAACCGGTACCTACCTGCTTGTACACCAGGTCCTGGCTGGGGCGCTGTTGCTTGCCGCTGATCAGCCAATCAATACTCTCTTCGATTTCTTCGGTGGTTTCGTTGTGGCAGATCAGTACCACAACACCCTTGCCCTCTTCTTCAATACGCTGCATCGCGCGACGGAAGGTCCACGGGGTGAATTTTTCATCGCCGCGCTGAATCGTAAGCACATCGCGCAGAGTATTTCCCACATGCACACGAACCAGGGTCGGCTCTTCTGGGGTGGGGTCGCCTTTAACAAAGGCAAAGTGGCGCTCGCGGCGGGCCTTATCGAGATAAGTGCGCAGCTTGAACTCACCGAACTCGGTGCGCACCTTGCGCTCATTAACGCACTCAACAGTTTTCTCATTCAGGGCGCGATAGGTAATCAGGTCGGCGATAGTGCCGATCTTCAGGTTGTGCTCTTTCGCGAACTTTTCCAGGTCCGGGCGGCGGGACATGGTGCCGTCTTCATTCATGATCTCAACAATCACCGCAGCCGCCTCAAAACCCGCCAGGCGGGCCAGGTCGCAACCGGCTTCGGTGTGGCCTGCGCGGCTTAATACACCGCCGGGCTGGGCCATAATGGGGAAGATATGGCCGGGCTGTACAATATCGCTGGGCTTGGCATTTCTGGCCACAGCGGCGCGAACCGTGCGCGCGCGATCGGCGGCGGAAATACCGGTGGTGACACCCTCTGCCGCCTCTATGGATACGGTGAAGTTGGTGCTGAACTGGGCTCCGTTGTCCCGCGACATCAGCGGCAGGTCCAACTGCTCACAGCGCTCTTTGGACATGGGCATACAAATCAGGCCACGGGCATGAGTGGCCATAAAGTTGATGTCTTCAGCGCGAATCTGCTCCGCAGCCATCACCAAGTCGCCCTCGTTCTCGCGATCTTCATCATCCATCAGGATTACCATTTTGCCCTGGCGGATATCGTCGATCAGTTCTTCAACCGTATTTAGTTCCATGGTTAACTCTGGATAAATTTATCAATTGCAAATAGAGCGGCTATCGCTGCTGTTTTCGCCGTGGTGCACGGCCCATCTTTAGCGCTTGTAAAACCCGTTCTGGGCCAAAAATTCGAGGGTCATACCCCCACCACTAGGCTTGGCTGCCTCATCACCGAGGAGTAGCCGCTCCAAGTAGCGCGCAATCAGGTCCACTTCCAGGTTGACCCGAGTACCGGCGGTATAGCCGGCCATAATCGTTTCCTGCAACGTGTGTGGCACTATGGTGAGTTCAAACTCAGCCCCATCCACCGCATTGACCGTGAGGCTGGTGCCGTCGACGGTGATAGACCCTTTATGGGCAATATAGCGAGCAAGATTTTCCGGTGCGCGCAGGCGGAACCGCTCGGCGCGAGCCTCGGACTTGCGCCATACCACCTCGCCAATACCATCCACATGGCCGCTGACAATGTGTCCACCCAGGCGGGTCTGGGGTGTCAGTGCTTTTTCCAGATTGACCCGGTCGCCTTTTTTCCAGCGGCCCACCGTTGTCACATCCAGGGTTTCCGCAGAGACATCCGCCCAGTAACCATCACCGGGCAGGTCAACAACCGTGAGACAAACACCATTGGTGGCGATACTGTCCCCCAGTTGCACATCACCCAGATCCAGCTTACCGCTGCGCACACGCACACGCAGGTCGCCGCCCTGGGGTTTTAACTCTGCAATCTCGCCTAAGGCTTCAATAATTCCGGTAAACATCAGCGCTCGATATCGGTTGTTGCAGTAATGCGCCAGTCGTGACCAACTGCGCGCATATCGGTAATCGTAATCGGCAGCATCGAGCCCATACGTTCGATAGGCAGTTCAAACAGCGGCCGCCCGGTGCTACCCAGCAGTTTTGGCGCCATATAAACAATTATTTCGTCGACATGGCCCCGGTAGAGGAATTCACCAGAGAGGGTCGCACCGCTCTCTACCAAAACTTCATTGCACTGGCGTCGCGCCAACTCCTTGAGCAGGGCGAGCAGGTCTACGCGACCTTCTTTGTCATGGGGTAAAACCACGACTTCCGCACCCGTTTTCTCAATACGCTCGCGGCGCTCGGCCTCCGCGCGCTCTGTCGTGCACACCAATGTGGGGGCATCCCCCTGCAAAATAAAGGCTCTCGCTGGGGTGCGCAGCTGGCTGTCAACAATTACCCGCAGCGGCTGCACTTCGGCGGCTCGCTCTGCGGCCAGCATTTCCAGTGCCATTTCATCGGCGCGCACATTGAGATTGGGATTGTCGAAACGCACCGTCTCAACCCCTGTGATCACTGCACAACTGCGAGCACGCAGGCGCTGTACATCGGCGCGAGCCGCAGGGCCCGATACCCACTTTGATTCCCCACTGGCCATAGCGGTGCGCCCATCCAGGCTCATGGCGGATTTGCTTCGCACCAGGGGCAGCCCCAGGGTCATACGCTTGATAAAGCCGGGGTTTAGAGCGCGACACCTCTCTTCCAGGATGGGGCCTTCCACTTCGATCCCAGCATCGCGCAATATTTGCAATCCGGCACCGCTGACACTGGGATTCGGATCCTGCATTCCGTAAATAACCCGGGCCACGCCGGCCTTTACCAACGCCTCGGCACAGGGACCTGTGCGGCCGGTATGGCTGCAGGGCTCAAGAGTGACATAAACCGTAGCCCCCTGAGCCAGGTCGCCGGCATCACTCAGGGCTTCGATCTCAGCGTGGGGTTCGCCGGCCCGCTTGTGCCAGCCTTCGCCGACAATATTGCCATCCCCGTCAGTAATCACACAGCCCACTCGCGGATTCGGCATAGTGGTGTAAAGACCGCGCTCTGCCAACTGAATAGCGCGGGCCATCAGTGCTTCCGCACTGTGTACAACAGTTTGACTCATTCTGTCTTCGATCCCTTACTGGTCAGTCGCTCAATCTCTTCTCTAAACTCGCTGACATCCTCAAAACGGCGATAGACAGAAGCAAAGCGCACATAGGCCACCTGGTCCAGCTCACGCAGCTGCTCCATCACCAATTCACCAATAGCACGCGCCGGCAACTCCCGTTCTCCGGTCGCCTGCAGGGCGTGTTTTATTTGAGATACCGCCGACTCCACCCGCTCAATACTCACCGGGCGCTTTTCCACAGCGCGCTGAATACCCGCGCGCAACTTGTCTTCATTAAACGGCTCGCGCTGGCCGTTTTGCTTGATCACTCGCGGCAGCAGCAGCTCCGCAGTTTCAAATGTGGTAAACCTCTCGTGGCACTCCAGGCACTCGCGCCGGCGGCGTACTTGGTCGCCCTCAGCCACCAATCGGGAATCGACTACTTTTGTTTCTTCTGCGCTGCAGAACGGACAGTGCATGTGGGATTATCCCCGGAATGGAAAATGGGCCGCAGTTTACCACAGCCGTTGCACTGTGTGACCGCGCCACGCACAGCCACAGTGCATCGCAAATTCAACAGGGACACATAAAAAAAGCGGCTCTATGAGCCGCTTTTTTGTCAGCAGTGCTGATCAGCCTTTTTTATACACAGGAAACTCTGCGCAAATCCCCAGAACCTTCTGCTTCACATCGGCGATAGTGGCTTCAACATCACCTTTCTCCAGTGCATCCAGTACGTCGCAGATCCAGTGAGTGAGCTGTTGGGTTTCCTTTACACCAAAGCCGCGAGTAGTGATTGCCGGGGTACCGACACGCAGGCCGCTGGTAATGAAAGGAGAGCGCGGATCGTTGGGTACCGCGTTCTTATTAACGGTGATGTTGGCGTTACCCAGGGCTTCATCCGCATCCTTACCGGTGTACTCTTTGCCAATCAGGTCAACCAGCATCAGGTGATCATCGGTCCCACCGGATACAATGTTGATACCGCGATCGAGGAAGGTCTCCGCCATTGCGCGGGCATTTTCCACAACCTTCTTCTGGTAGGCCTTGTATTCAGGGGTCATGGCCTCTTTGAAAGAAACCGCTTTCGCCGCGATCACATGCATCAGCGGGCCACCCTGACCACCGGGGAATACAGCGGAGTTGAGCTTCTTCTCAATTTCTTCGTTGGCGCGCGCCAGGATGATACCGCCGCGGGGGCCACGCAGGGTTTTGTGAGTAGTAGAAGTCACAACATCGGCGTGGGAGATTGGGGAGGGATACTCACCAGCGGCAACCAGGCCTGCAATGTGAGCCATATCCACAAACAGGTAAGCACCCACTTTGTCAGCGATCTCGCGGAAACGCGCCCAATCCATCACTCGGCTATAGGCAGAGAAACCAGCCACGATCATCTTCGGCTTGTGCTCAAGCGCCAGGCGTTCAACTTCCTCGTAATCCACTTCGCCAGTTTCCGGGTTCAGACCGTACTGCACTGCATTGTAGATCTTGCCGGAAAAGTTAACGCGGGCACCGTGGGTAAGGTGGCCACCATGGGCCAGACTCATGCCCAGTACAGTGTCACCTGGGGCACAGAGCGCCTGGTAAACAGCCGCATTAGCCTGTGATCCAGAGTGCGGCTGCACATTCGCGTAGTCAGCACCAAACAGCTCCTTGGCGCGCTCAATGGCCAGGGTTTCCACTTTGTCCACGTACTCACAACCGCCGTAATAACGCTTGCCTGGATAGCCCTCGGCATACTTGTTAGTCAGGCTGCTGCCCTGAGCTTCCATTACCATTGGGCTGGTGTAGTTCTCAGAGGCGATTAACTCGATATGGTCTTCCTGACGAGAGTCTTCCTCCTGGATGGCTTCCCAAATTTCCGGGTCGTAAGAAGCTAAAGTGACAGATGAATCAAACATGGTGTTCCCTCGGTAAAGCGGGCTTGAGTAGAGGCTTGTAAAACTCGATACCACAGCGCCCAGACTTATGAGTAGGACCAAAGGCTCCCAGCGTGGGATGGCCCTACTGCTCAATGCATTCTGGGCATTTTAGAAAGGCGCGCATTGTACACCAAGGGCAGCATGAATGCGCAAATGCAGAGACGTGGCGGGACCAACCCGTCCACCTTAAAAAGACGGTCAGAATTTGTACACCACAGAGCCAGACCAGTAATTCACATCTGACTCAATGATGGTGTAATCCAGTTCCAGGGTCGCCTCGTCGGTCAGTTTGAAACCAGCCCCGAGCCCGGCAGATGCCCCGTTATCCGAGTACTCTTTCTCCCAGTTATCTATCTCCAACTCCTCATGGAGGTAGCCGATACGACCTTTCAGATAAATGTTGCCCGGGCTGCGATAGGTGGCATAAACAGCTTGTGTTGCCAGGGAGTAGTTGTAATCGTACCAGTAGTAGTCGAACTCACCATCAATGACAGAGTCGGTGACTTCTGCCTCGAATCCCCAGCCAGAACCCCAGGTATAACCGGCTCGAATCCCCCCATTTAAAGGACTCTCCCCCCTGGCATCAACATCCAAAGCACCGAAGACGCCACCGATATACGCACCCTGCCCATAAGCGGTAGCGGAACACAACAGAGCGGTAACTGCAGCCATTGCCTTGAGATTAAAGCCCACCATCTTCCCCTTAAATCTCGAAGTCTGATCAAAGGGCAGGGATTATAGGGGCACAATCAACTGGCACAAGTGTTCACTTAGACAGGTCAGTATGTAACCTGGGAACTTTTAAAAAGAGGTGTCACCATTAGTCAAACTTAGGAAGGGGGCAATTAAAATCTCAGGCTAAACCCGCCTGACCAATAACTGACATCCTTCTCTAATACGGTGTACTCAAGCTCCAGATGATAAATTTCATTCAGGCTATAACCAATTCCAGCCCCTAAGCTGACACCCAAGTCATCACTACTTGCACTGCCAACAGAAACGTCTTCATAGAGAAGGCCCAGGCGTCCTTTCAGGTACCAGTCCCCCTCTGTTCTGTAAGTCGCATAAGTAGCAAGAGTACGTATGTCTACATCCACATTCCGACCATAAGCCTCAGTCTCACCACTTAATAGTGAACTGGTATATTCACCTTCCACCCCAAAACCCGAGGCCCGCACATAACCTGCTCGCAGTCCCAAATTCAGTGGATTATCGACCCCCTTGAAATCAAAATCTGTTATTCCGGCCACGCCCCCCCAGTAGGCGCCCTCGGCAATTGCGCCCGTTGAAACAACGAGTGCCAGCACACCTATACCAGCCTTAACTATTTTCATTAACACTCCCATCCTGTTGCATTAACTTTGTCGTGACACATAAATAGAGCGCTGCGGAATAATTCGATGACAACCTACTACTTCAGCACCAATAAATTTATTGAACAACGGGAAACATCGCAGCATGCTTAAATGTGCAACAACACGTCATTAGAAATTATTAAAATATGAAGGATCAGACACACCCTTATCTAGGTCCGACAGAAGAGCGTACTTGTGGAAAAAACTGAAGAAAGGGCTACTCGAAAATAGGTTTAATTTATCTTGTGGTCAAATACAACGAGGTACAGATAAGAGTTGACCCAAGGAATTCAGCGGCATGGTCAGCCTCATACCTATTGATAACCCCAGCCCTCCCCTGAGTAGGTAGCGGTAAATTCCACCTTGAGTCCCACTAAGTCCCCCTCACTTGATCCAAATCAACTTTGGATTGGTACATATGGCAACAATAGACCCATCGACAAATCGCGGAGGTCTGGGATGAATGCCATCTACCGACAACTGTGCTGTGACCATAAACATATGCAAGAGTTGCTCAACGCCTTTGAGCAATTACTCCTGGATCTTTTTGGCTGCAGCGATCGCGATCCAAACACCTTGTCACTGATCCTTGATGCTTTGGATTATTTATCGGCGTACCCAGATAGATATCACCACCCAGTTGAAGACTTAATATTTTCCCGACTGTTGACTAAGCCAGTACATGACAGGGAATCAATTTACGAAGCGCAAATGCAGCATGAAAATATAGCCGCAGCGACAAAACACATGTGCGCTTTATTTTACGCTATTGCCAATGATGCAACCGTTGAACGGAGAGTGCTGCAAGGAGCTTGCAACACCTACCTGAAGCTGCAACGCAAGCATATGGACTTGGAAAATAAATCTATTTTCCCACAGATCGAACAGTACCTGGGGACTACCGACTGGATTTATATTCAGAAACAGGTCAGTGAATTAAGCTGCAGATATTTCGACAGGGCAACCAGAAAAATTTACGAGTCCCTGCACGAAGATCTGACACAACATCAAATGCCCGCGCAGGCATTAGCTTAGGTCACCAAAACAGCAGGGAGGAAATATTAATGCAGTTTAAACGCCACGGCATATCCATTGGCATGGAACGCATAAATGATGAATTTTTCCTTTACATAAAGGCAATTGGTGAGTTAACCCATGAGGATTATGAGCATATAACACCACTATTAGAATATGCTCTGGAAGGGGTAAAAAAACCTCAGGTTCAATTACTGATTGATCTCCGGGATTTCGAGGGCTGGGGGATGCACGCGATCTGGGATGAGTTCAAGCTGGCCTTAAAGCACGGCAATGAATTCTCGCATGTCGCTGTACTTGGGGATGAGGAGTGGCAGCAAATAGCCACAAAAGTCGGGAGCTGGTTTGTTAGCGGTGAAGTCCGCTATTTCAAGCAGCAACAAGAGGCCATGGATTGGCTACAGGAAACAAGGAAGACGGGTATTGGTCACAAGGAATCTGAAAAGGAATTAGCTTTCTCCACACACTCCTGATAAGTAGTGGATTAAGGGGGCGTTTACGCCCCCCTTTTTTTGCCCGTAAATTACTCAGTTACTTATTTCTAAGTATTCACCTTCCTCTTTTTACTGTCCCAGGAAGGCGTTCCCAATATAAGATTACCTACGCTCAACTCGTTACGGCAAAAAGAACAGTAAATATTCTCATAATGTAAGTTGTTCCGATGCAGAATATTGAGCACATCAGCCAGAGTTGGACTCTTTTGATTGTGCCTATTTCGAATCGTCAAGAAGTTAGCTTCCATCTTTGTGGTGTACAAAGAAGCACCAACCTTTGCGTCATACAGAGACTTTTGAAAGGGATCATTTAAGTCATATTGCTGCAGTCTTGCCTGATTCCGAACAGCTTTCACATTGTGTTTATGGGCTTCATCCACAACACTCTGGATCTGGGCGTAACTCTCACCATCATTAATAAATCGGCGTGATAGGCGACCGAAAATCTGTCCGGCTGTACTGCCGTGGTACCCCTGGAATTTTTTCAGCATATAGTTACGGCATATCTTACCCTTGCCAATATGCTCATGAACTTTTGCTTTCCCATCTACAACATCTTGTAGACCAGGGTCTTCCAACGTGTAACCGTGAGGTGCAAAGAAAAGCAGGTTATCGCCACCGTGACCTTTATTATAAAAAACCTGCTTGGTTGCGGCACCGTGGGCAGAAATCACCAGGGACGGCGCATCTCCAACATTGGTACCTTCCGGCGCAAAAATTTTGACCAAATCCAATTCACGAACAGGCATATGACACCTATCTAACGTCGAGTACAGAAATAAGAGGGTCACCCCCCCAAACAAAACAACCGTGCCAATAACCTACTATGACCATTCATCCACACTCAAGTTTTATTGCATGATTTTTGACATTAGTCACGAAGAGGAAAATTTTTTGGACTAAGCATTAGTCAAATAAGTGGGGTGTGAAATAAATATGACAGAAATAAGGAGGAATTGAGGAAGGCAGTGCAGACCCGGCAAACTCAAAGCTCAAAAAAGTGAGCCGTAACAAATTGGTAGATGGTGACCCATAATAACAATGCATTCACATTTTTAGCTTAACGGGCACCATCTTCTTTCTACTTAAGAATTGAATACGAAGTTAAAAAACACCGATTAGGTGGTTGGTCGCTGCATTTTGCTGTCCCAGGATGGGGTTCCAATAAGGATATTGCTAAAACTCACTTCGCTTCGACAAAAAGAACAGTAGATATTTTCATAGTGCAGATTATTTCTATGCAGAATATTTAGAACATCCACTAAGGTGGGGTTATCCATTTTTACTCTATTGCGAATAGTCAATAAATCCGCCGACATTACCGGCTTAACCCCTTTCTTAATATAAGGTTGATGCATGGGATTATTGGGATCCAGATTTCGCACCATCTCATTGTGCTCATGGGCATTATCCACAGCCTTTTGCACATCAGCATAGCTCTCACCTTTTATAAAAGGCCGGGTAATACGCCCTAAGATCTGGCCAGTAGTTGACCCGTGATACCCCTGATATTTACTCAGGGTATAGTTATGGCAAACCTTTCCCTTACCAATCCATTCATGATATTTCGCGTTGCCACTCAAGACACTACCAATACCTGGATCATTTAGAGAGTAACCATGGGGAGAAAAGAAAAAGAGGTTATCCCCTCCGTGTCCTTTGGGATAAAAAATTTGCTTAGTTGTTGCACCGTGAGCGGAAATTACCAGGTTGGGAGCATCTCCCACCTGCGTTCCTTCCGCTGCAAAAATCTTAACTAGATCAAATTCTCTGACAGGCATACTTCCCTTCCTCTCACTTCTTATTTTGTTGAGGCTTACTGACTAGCGCTCTGTGACAAAGGCTACTATGGCTTATTGGATATTTGCTAGAGGTGTGAAATACAAAAAATACCAGGCAAGGGAGCTACAAATATCCAAGCTATACAGCTAAACCCTCTTAAACAAAGGAGAAAAGAAAACGTTCCCAAAATAGCGGCATTTAATTAGAACCATCGTACCCTTTTTGAGCGGCAGTATTCGCAGTTATTTTGGCTGAAATGGCCCAAGTGCTGCCAAAATAGGCAGGTAAGAGAAACTAACCTCAGGAAGAATTATGCGCCAATACCCGCAAACCAGTCTGACTAAAAAGAACTAGCTTCAAGAAAATCAATTGGAAAAATGAAAGCCTTTACTACTGTCAATCGTAGCCGCAATGGGTTCCAGCCAATTCACTCAACGCCAACAAGTCAAGGATTTCAACCATTCGACCACTAACATTCACCAGGCCATCTCGCTGAAAACGCGAAAATAAACGGCTCACCGTCTCCGCTGTTAACCCCAAGTAATTGGCGATGTCCGTCCTCGGCATAGAAAGTACAAATTCACGGGGGGAGTAACCACGACATGCATAGCGACTGGAAATATTAATCAACAATGCCGCTAAGCGGGCATCAGCAGCACGCTTTCCCAGCAACATTAAGATTTCATTTTCCTGCCGCAACTCTTCGGAAAAAATGCTATAGATTTGCTGCTGCAGTGCTGGAACTTCCTGAGCTAAGGTTTCCAGTTGGTCAAATGGCAACAAGCACACACTGCTGTCTTCCAGCGCCTCCGCATAACTGGGGTGAACCCGACTACTATAAGCATCGAGCCCCAACAGCTCACCAGGAAGGGCGAAATGTGTTACCTGGATATTCCCATCTGCACCAATGACTACCGTTTTGACACTTCCAGAGCGAATCGCATAGAGATTTTGGAAAGGGTCACCTGCTCGATACAAGGTTTCACCCGCTTTAATTACCTTTTTCTTGCGGGTAACACGTTCAAGCCGATCAATATCTGCCTGCACCAGCCCTGCAGGCAAGCACAAACGCCTGACTGAACAGTTACTACAACTTACGGCCTGCGCTGACTTGGTCATAGCTAGGCAACCAAATTCTTTTACTGACAGTAATACTATTGCCGGCCATGAATCAGCTTTTTGACTCTTTCATAAACGGCTTGTCCTGGTAAATACACTCCATAATACTAAGCAACACACATGGTAGTTAGTAACTTGCCCTATGTGCTAAATTCGTAAAGTTAAAAGATTAAAATTCAGGTAAAAAGCTTTCGATTACCATTCGTTGCTGTTTTTTACCATCCTGATCCAAGCCGCTCTTAAAATTGCAAAGTTCATTGGCCCACTTGGATGTTCTGACCCGAATAGGTGGCTCCTCAGCCTGTACCACTTGTAAAACCACGTCGGCTACTTGGTCAGATGTCTGGTATATCTCAGCTGTCTGCTCTGGGCTTCGCGACCTCATACCACCAATATACTGATTGAAGACCCCCTGGTATTCATCTTCGGGATACCCCTGGCTCCGCTCCAACTGCGAAAGCACATTATTGGCAAACTCTGAGTGGATTCCACCGGGCTCGACAGCGGTAAAATTAATATTAAAGGCAGGGGTTATATAACTTGCCAGAGCCTCTGTATAACCCTCAACAGCAAACTTTGCCGCACAATACAGCTCATTGAACGGCTGCCCAACTAGCCCCCCCACTGACGAAATATTGATAACGTGTCCACTACGAGCTTCGCGCATATGGGGTAAAACTGCTTTAGTGCAGCGAACTACACCGAGGTAGTTCACATCCGTCACCCAACGTATCTCTTCTTCGCTGGCGTGTTCAGTGGTCTTTACAAAACCAGCGCCAGCATTGTTGATCAATAAATCGATACGCCCAGCATCCCGGATAATGGTATCGACGCAGTTCTGAATACTGTCAGAATCTGTTACATCCAATTCCATCACTTCGAGAGCCGCCCCCTGAGGAGCCGGATTTATCAGCTGGTCGGCCTTGGAGAGATCTCTCATGGTGGCAAAGACCCTAAACCCCTGCTTGGCCATTTGCAGCGCCAGACTCTGCCCCAGCCCTGTAGAAGTCCCGGTAATCAAGGCAACCTTACTCATTGCTCTCTCCTCAGTATCTGTTAGTCAATCTCAAAATGTAAACTACTCAGTGCAGTATACACATGAATAGCAGAAAGTAAACCGATCAGTGTATTTTCTGGCAATATATCTGGCTGCTGCTAAACAATAGGGCTGGCGAGTCAGAATAAGCCGTAAAATAAGCTCCGCCAGCTTTATTCTCAGAGGGCGTAACCTGATACCATTAGCGCCCTTCTATAGCCCAGACAGTTTCTGTGAATCGGAATGTTGGATAGCCTCCGGCGCATTCACGTTCACAGGTAGTCCCGCAACAAGGTATTTCTATGTCCATTGCCGATTTGAACTTTTTGAAAGCACTGCCAAAAGCCGAGCTTCATCTCCATATCGAGGGTTCACTGGAACCGGAGCTAATGTTCGAGTTGAGCAAGCGCAACAATATTGAAATTCCCTTTTCCAGTATTGAGGAAATTAAAGCTGCTTATAAATTTCATAATTTACAGTCGTTCCTCGATATTTATTATCAAGGCGCTTCGGTCCTGATCCATGAGCAGGATTTTTATGATCTGACCATGGCTTATCTCAAGCGCTGTCGTGAAGACAATGTTGTCCACACAGAGATCTTCTTTGACCCCCAAACCCATACAGAGAGGGGCATTGATATCGGTGTGGTTATCAAGGGCATTAACAGCGCTCTTGATGATGCAAGAAATGAGTGGGGAATAAGTAGTCACCTTATTTTGTGCTTCTTACGCCACCTGAGTGAAGAGGAAGCAATTGCCACCTTGGAAGCGGCAAAACCATACCTCAACTTGATAAAAGGTGTAGGGCTGGACTCTTCTGAGCTGGGTCATCCACCCAGCAAATTTGAAAAAGTATTTGCTATGGCCAAAGAGCTAGGGCTTGAGAGAGTTGCCCACGCTGGTGAAGAGGGGCCTGCCGATTATATCGTAGAGGCTCTCGATCTTCTGGACGTGAGCCGAATCGACCATGGGGTTCGCTGCGTTGAGGACGAAGCACTAATTGAGCGCCTGAAAGCGGAAAATATCCCCCTGACCGTTTGCCCGCTCTCCAATACCGCACTCTGTGTGTACGACAATATGAACCAACACCCCATTTTGTCACTCCTCGAGCGCGGCCTGTGTGTCACTGTTAATGCAGATGATCCCGCTTACTTTGGCGGTTACGTTAATAAAAATTATCTGGCCCTTAGCGAAAGTCTGGGCATGACTAAAGAGCAGGCGAAAAAACTGGCCCTGAATAGTTTTAAAGCGAGCTACATTTCAGAGGCAGATAAAGAAAAGTGGGCGGAGGCAATATCAGCAATCGAAACGGTTGCTGAAGTTTAGTGGATTGGATAGTGTCCTGACTGATCATAAAGCCAGGACACTATTTCAAAATTCAGTCTTCATCATATCCGCAGTGAGTACCCGCTAGCTCACTGAGTTCAATTAAATTAATAATCTCAACTGATCGGCCACTCACCTTAATTAATTTTTCTCGCTGAAAACGCGAGAAAAGCCGGCTGACAGTTTCCGCTGTCAAACCCAGATAATTAGCGATATCAGTGCGCGGCATCGATAAAACAAACGCACTGTGAGAGTATCCACGGCGAGCGTAACGGCTGGAAATATTAATCAGAAGAGCCGCCAAACGAGTATCGGCAGAGCGCTTGCCCAACAACATTAAAATATCGTTTTCCTGGCGCAACTCTTCAGAAAAAATGCTGTAAATCTGCTGCTGCAGGGCTGTCACCTGCTGGGCCAAAATTTCCAGTTGAGTAAAAGGCAGCAGGCAAACACTGCTGTCTTCCAATGCTTCCGCATAACTCGGATGTACCCGAGTACTGTAGGCATCCAGACCGAGCAGTTCCCCAGGTAAAGCGAAGTGGGTGACCTGAGTGTCACCATCTGCGGCAATCACCACAGTTTTAAAACTACCTGAGCGAATTGCATAGAGATTGGCAAATGGATCGCCAGCTCGGTAAAGGGTCTCCCCCGCTTTAATTATTTTCTTTCGACGCGTGATCTGCTCTAGCCGATCAATATCAGACTGACACAAACCAGCTGGCAAGCACAAACGCCTGACTGAACAGTTGCCGCAACTAACAGCTGTAGAGGAATCCATCATACTAAACCGGTCGGTAAACTAATTTGCCGCAATTGTAACGGCTGTCGAGCCGTTAGTCTCCTGCCGGTAGCTATAGAACACGTGAATATTTCGCATCTGTTTCTTGACTGTGCAAATACATATCAAATGCAGCGGCAACATTTCTCACGAACCAGCGGCCTTCCTCGGTAACAATAATATTTTCGTTATCCTGATAAATTAGACCATCGTCAAACATAGGCTGTAAGCGCGCTAATTCCTCAGAGAAATACTCCTCAAAGGAAGCACCTATACGCTGTTCAACAAGGTTTTTATCCAGGCGCAAACGACACATTAATTCACTAATAATCCACTGGCGCAAACGATCTTCATCATCCATTAACCAGCCGCGGCAGGCTGCAGATTTCCCTTCTCCAATCGCCTGAGTATATTCTTTTAAGCGATGTAAATTTTGCCAGTAGCCATCGCGACTGTAGCTGATCGCCGATGCCCCCAGACCGACCAAAGCATCTGCCGGCATTAGGGTGTAACCCTGGAAATTGCGCTGCAGCATACCGGCATGGGCTGCCTTAGCCAGTTCATCCCCAGGACGGGCAAAGTGATCCATCCCCAAAAATTCATACCCCGCCTTACCCAGGTGCTCTACAGCCGCCAGCTGCATCGCCACTTTTTCTGCGGCAGAAGGGATTAAATCCGTATCAATCAGGCGCTGGGCCTTAAATCGGTGTGGCAGGTGTGCATAGTGATAAAGAGCGATGCGGTCCGGTTGCAGCTCCAGCACTTTATCCAAAGTGCGGTGCAGGCTGCTCAGCCCCTGCTTGGGTAGTCCGTAAATCAGGTCGTAGGAAATGGACTCAAACCCGCGCTCACGCGCCGCTACGGTCAACTCCGTGACTTGGTCGGCACTGCAGATACGATTGATTGAACGCTGAACTTCGATATCGAAATCCTGCACCCCCAGGCTCAAGCGGTTAAAACCCAGTTCTCGCAGGGTATCCAGGGTCTCTAACTCAAGGGTACGTGGATCGGCCTCAATACTGTATTCAACCCCGTCGCCAGGGCGCAAATCAAAAACTTCAGCCAGCCCTCCCATTAAGCGACGCATATCACTATCACTCAAGAATGTCGGCGTACCACCGCCCAAGTGCAATTGGGTAACGGGGACATCAGCCACCTTATCCCGGTACCACTGGGCTTCCTGCAGCAAGTGATCCAGATAACTGGAAGCCAGTCCATACTGGTGAGTGATTACTTTATTACAAGCGCAGAAGTAACAGAGAGAACGGCAAAAAGGAATATGAACATAAAGGGACAAGCTGCGAATATCCTGCAGTGCTGCCCAGGGCTCAATTCCATTTAATGTGTGAAAACGATCGGCGGTAGGATACGAGGTGTAGCGCGGGCAGGGTCCGCTATAACGGGATAAGAGTTCTTCAGACAACCCTCCCACGGGGCTTTTAATCTCTTGCTTCATATTCATTCACACCTCGTTCGGTAGTTTGCTTGGAAATCCGACACAAACAAAAAAGCAGCCACCGGGTCTTCGACCAGAAAACCACAGTGACTGCTCTACCCCAGACCTATTTATTGCTACCTTTTAGAAGCGGTAGCCCAGACCAGCCATGTAAACCAGCGGATCAATATCCACATTGGCAGTCACTTCACCCAGGCCAGGTACTTTGACTTTGGCGTCGGTCTCGATGTCCATCCAGAACACAGACATATTGAACAGCCAGCGTTGATCGGCACCGAAGGTAAAATCGATACCGGCTTCTGCTGCCAGGCCAAATGAATTGTCCAGGGACAGTTCTGCATCACCGGTGGCGCCAAGGCCTTCGAAAGCGCTATCGGCGGTGCTGCTGATTTCTTCATCAAAGAAAGCGGTGTAGTTCACACCCAGGCCAACATACGGCTGAATGTTGGACTGTGGCTCCATCGGATACCATTGAACCAACAGAGTCGGCGGCAGGTGCTTGGTTTCCCCCAGGTCGAAGCTGCCCAGGCCCTCGCCAACAACTTCGATATCGTGGCTGAACGGCGTTGCGGCAACCAGTTCCAAACCCCAGTGATCGCGGAACATGTAGACGCCAGTCAGGCCCAGTGCGGAACCGTTATCCACATCAACACCGGTTTGGTTGATGCCGGTTCCATTCAAGGAAAGTACGCTGGAATTAGCATCGGGTGCTACAGTGGCCATGCCACCGCGCAGAATTAAACTGCCTTGTTCATAGGCCAGTGCGGGTGCAGAAAGTACGGCGGTCAAAGCGGCTGTCGCACAAGCAGTTATACGATTCATTAACTTCTCCATAAAGCGATTAGGCATTTTTCCCGACTCAGGAAGGGCCCCCCTCCAGGCACAATCACAAGTCGCGGACAGGTTACTCGCTGACTGCCTGAGACTGCTTGATCCAAATCAAGCTGCCGAATTACCTGGAAAAAAATCCATTGGAATATGCAGCAGCAAGATAATTGCGCTGTTTAAGGGAGACCCGTTTCCGGGAAGGGGCGGGGAAGATAGCGGCTCAAAAAGTCCGAGGGAACCGAGCACCCAACTGTATTTGATACGATCTTGCCAAATTGAGAACTACCGCAAATTTTTTCTTTAGATGACAGGGTTGAGGGCAAACAAAACAGGCAAAAACTGCACCACTGCCGACATTGCCAGACTGTGGTGCAAGGCCTTTAAACAAGCGCTAAGTAAGGCTACCCGCCGGGCGCCGGAACATATTCTGAATACTGGAGAAATCCAGTTGCTGGTTTTCCTCACTGGCGCCATGCAGTTGGAAAAGATTTTTCGCCAGGGCTCCCATCGGAGTAGAGGATGCACTGGTTGAGGCGGCATCCATAGCCAGCCCCAGGTCCTTGAGCATCAATGCCACACTGAAACCGCCGGCATAGCCCTTTGCCGAAGGCACGCTCTCCATAGTGCCCGGGTAGGGATTGTAGTTAGCCAGGGACCAATTATTACCCGAACTTTCCCTCATAATATCGCTCAGTACCTTGGCATCCAGCCCCTTATCCACTCCCAGCTGTAAAGCTTCTGCGGTACCGGTCATATGGATCGCGAGCAGCAGATTGTTGCAAATCTTTGCCACCTGCCCGGCACCTGCAGCACCGGCGAGAAATATCTTGCTGCCCATCACCTGCAACGGGGCCCGCGCTGCATCAAATGCCGCTTCATCCCCGCCGCACATAAAGCAAAGCGTCCCCGCCTGTGCCGCAGCTGTACCACCGGATACCGGAGCATCTATCGCTCTCAACCCATGCTCCCCGGCAGCCAGGCTGACCAGGCAGGCGTCCTCTGCAGAGATAGTCGAACAGTCGATAACCAGGGTATCGGCCGGGAGTTGCTGCAACAGCCCAGTCTCTCCCAGGTAGAGCCCTTTCACCGCATCGCCACTAGGCAACATGGAAATTACGATATCCGCGCCCTCAACAGCCTGTTGGGCGCTGTCACAGGGCAGGCAGCCGTCTCGCTGTGCCTGCTCCAGAGCAACAGGGCTCAAATCAAATGCCGCTACGGTATAGCCGGCCTTCGCCAAGTTGGCAGCCATGGGGCCACCCATATTACCCAAACCAAAAAAGGCTATCTTTTCCATAAAAGCCACTCCCTATTTTGTTGTTGGTATCCCTGGCGATTAACAGCCCGGGACGCTCGGTAAATACGATATCTACAGGTCGGCCAGCGGGTGCTCACCGCCCCAGGGTCCCTCAAAGCAGCTTTCCACCTGCGCAGGTGTAATCTGTTCCAAGCTGTCAGGTTGCCACTGGGGTTCGCGGTCTTTATCAATCAACAGCGCGCGCACCCCTTCCTTGAAGTGGCCACTGGCACAGAGGTTTACCGCGAGTGCCAACTCCATGCGGTAGATATCCGCCAGGGACAGGTGTCGAGCCCGCTGTAATTGCTCCCACACAATCCAGGGGGTCAGCGGAGAGCCACCTGCCAAAGTGGCAGCTGCCCGCTGCAACCACTTATCCACACCCTGGTATGCACTGATGGCGGCACAAACCTCTGGCAAGGTGGCAAAATCGGTAAGCTGCTGGATTTGGTCATAATGCTCTCGCAGAGCAGACTCAGGCCGCTCCAGAAGGGGCAGCTCCTGGGATTTAAGGCAATTGCTAATTAACTGGTGATTGGCTTCCAGGTTTTCACCAAAACTGAGCTCCGCTAACGCAGACAAGACTGACTCCCGCTGGCCCTGACCGATTATGCGGTCCGCCAGACCGGCAAACAGGGCATCGGCGCCATTAAACTGCGCACCGGTCAGCCCCAGGAAAAGTCCAAGGCGCCCGGGCATACGATTCAGGAACCAGCTGCCCCCCACATCGGGAAACAAACCAATCGTAATCTCCGGCATTGCCATGCGAGTGGTTTCGGTCACAATCCGGTGGCTGGCTCCCGCCATAATGCCGATACCGCCTCCCATCACGAAGCCACCGCCCCACACCACGACGGGCTTGGCGTAAGTGTGAATCTGGTAGTCCAGGCGATATTCGCGGGAGAAGAAGTCGGTGGTGAAGCCGTAGTCCGGTGTCTCACCATAGGCGGCGGACTCCCGATACAGCGCCACCACATCGCCGCCAGCGCACAGCGCCTTGTCGCCACTGCCATCGATCCAGACTGCTGCAACTTCAGTGCCTTCAGCCCAGCGGTCTAGCTGGGCCGACAACAGATCGATCATGGATGAATTTAAGGCATTGAGAGCCTTGGGGAGGTTTAGTGTCGCGATCGCCAGGGCGCCGCGCCGGGAAAACAACACCGGGGAATCCTGATCCATTTTTATTCGTCTTATAGCTCTTGTACTAGATAGTGTCGCAGTTAAACACAGATCACATTTGACGTCAGCCACACGCGAGTACAGCGGGCTACCTAAGAGATGCCCGGTTGCACTTTTTACGCAAACTGATAAGTTGCGCGCAAAATCTGACCGATTCCAACACCCATTACGGAACCCCAAATGGCCGAATACGTATACACCATGAACCGGGTGGGCAAAGTAGTGCCCCCCAAGCGCGAGATCCTCAAGGACATCTCCCTCTCCTTCTTCCCCGGCGCCAAGATCGGCGTACTCGGTCTAAACGGCGCAGGTAAATCCACCCTGCTGCGCATCATGGCCGGGGTCGACCAGGACTTTAACGGCGAAGCCCGCGCAATGCCCGGCATCAAGGTCGGCTACCTGCCCCAGGAACCGCAACTCGATGCCAGCAAGACCGTGCGCGGCAACGTAGAGGACGGTGTACGCGAAGCCATCGACGCCCTCGCCGGCCTGGAACAGGTCTACGCCGATTACGCCGAGCCCGACGCGGACTTCGATGCCCTGGCCAAGAAACAGCAACAGTTCGAAGACATTATCCAGGCCTGGGACGCCCACAACCTGGAGCACCGCCTGGAAGTCGCCGCAGACGCACTGCGCCTGCCACCCTGGGATGCGGACGTCAACAACCTGTCCGGCGGTGAAAAACGTCGTGTGGCCCTGTGCCGCCTGCTGCTGTCCCGCCCGGATATGCTGCTTCTCGACGAACCCACCAACCACCTGGATGCGGAATCCGTATTCTGGCTAGAGCGCTTCCTGCACGATTTTACCGGCACTGTGGTTGCCATCACCCACGATCGCTACTTCCTCGACAATGTTGCCGGCTGGATTCTGGAACTGGACCGCGGCCACGGCATCCCCTGGGAAGGTAACTACACCACTTGGCTGGAACAGAAAGAAAAGCGCCTGGAGCAAGAGCAGCGCGGCGAACAGGCCCGCGCCAAAGCCATGCAAAAGGAACTCGAGTGGGCCCGCCAAAACCCCAAGGGCCGTCAGTCCAAGAACAAGGCCCGTTTGTCCCGCCTTGAAGAAATGCAGTCCCAGGACTTCCAGGCCCGCAACGAGACCAACGAAATCTACATTCCGCCCGGCGAGCGTCTCGGCGACAATGTGATTGAGTTTAAAGATGTGAGCAAAGGCTTCGGCGAGCGCCTGCTGATCGACAACCTGTCTTTCCGCGTGCCCAAGGGCGCAATTGTAGGTATCGTCGGCGGTAACGGTGCCGGTAAGTCCACCCTGTTCCGTATGATCAGCGGCACCGAGCAGCCGGACTCCGGCGAAATCAAGATGGGTGAAACCGTTAAGGTCGCCTACGTTGAACAGGGCCGTGAAAATCTGGATGACAGCAAGACCGTATGGGAGGCCATCTCAGACGGCCACGATATGCTCAAGATCAACAACTACGAAGTGGGCTCGCGCAACTATGTTGGCCGCTTTAACTTCAAGGGCAGTGACCAGCAGAAGCGCGTAGGCGAACTCTCCGGCGGTGAACGCGGGCGCCTGCACCTGGCCTATACCCTCAAGCAGGGCGCCAACGTACTGCTGCTGGACGAACCCTCCAACGATCTGGATATCGAAACCCTGCGCGCCCTGGAAGAAGCCCTGCTCAACTTCCCCGGCTGTGCCCTGGTAATCTCGCACGATCGCTGGTTCCTGGACCGTGTTGCCACCCATATCCTCGCCTATGAGGGTGAGAGTGAAGCGGTATTCTTCGAGGGTAACTACACCGAGTACCACGAGGACTTTGTACAGCGTAAAGGTGAGGATGCAACGCCGCATCGGATGCATTATAAGAAACTTAAGACTTGATCATCTGATATCTATATAGCCTACTGGCTATTTATCCCTTATAAAAAGCGAGCCATTGGCTCGCTTTTTATTGAGACTAAAATGATATAGCCAGCTACATTAGTAGCTATGGCTTACTTCTACTCCACTTATTCTATGGGTAGCCTTTTTCAAAACACTATATTCAATGCGTTTTTTATATTGAACTGTCCGTATGAATAATGATCGACTATTTAACTTGAATTTATAGTAAAGGCTAATAATTCATTAAGCACATAATAATTCTGTAGTTAGCATGCTTCCGAAAAAATAAAATTACTCAACCCCTGATTCATTTATCGTTTTTTTGTAATCTTGATCTTAAGGCATGGCAAGGTAGTTAAAGAATCAACTGTTTAATCAAATCCTTAACTCCATGTAGTCGCAATTTATTCCCAAGTTTGAGTGCTCCATCGAATATACGACTGCCTTCAAGACAAAAACACTGCAGCACCTCTATAAGATAACCCGCCATGCATAACCTTCGACTTTTCCACGGAAAGCTTTTAAATCACGCTTATCGAAAATATTCGATTAGCAAATTTGGACTATTTCGAAATAGATTAGAACCATCATCGCTGCTCAATGATAAGTCAACTCAGCAAGAAGGTTAAGTAGCAGTCTCACCTATTGATATAGATTTTCCTGAGAAAAAATATAAAACTTTCTATTAAAAAGGCTCTATTATTGTCGTTAAAAACACCTAAGACTAAGAAGGAAAACTTAACTTTCCTTATACTTAACTTCTTAATACTTAACTTCTTACCAACAGCCCTTATAAAGTATAGATTAATAACAATCAAAACCTCGCATATACCCAGGTATATGCATTCAAACCTTTTGATCTATATGCCGCTTACAATCCACAAGCAAGAAATAACTATCAATCACTTGGATACAATCAGGCGTAAAATCCGACCTTCACACTCAATACGTCGAAAATGAAAACTTATAAAGAAGCACACTTAAAACTGAACATTTGTGCCAATTACAGATATCGAAAACTAACCAAAACTTCTTTGACCTAGCTGGAAACCCAGTACTGGTAGAGTCAGAGCCAGCCAAAGGGCATCTATTTGATTGCTATCGACCATACTCCAACTCTACACATTTAGCTCATCCTATCAGTTCGGCGGAAAGTCAGGACGAACTGCTTCTGGACCTGCTGTGATATCGGTCTCATAATTCATGATATTTCTCCATTTAAATATTGAGTTTGCAGCTCAAGCCAATAAACTGCCGAGCTTTTAGAAGCTTAACCTGAACAACACCGAGTTGGCCATAATTAGTTTAATTTCACATGCAATTAATCAAAAAATGTAGCTAAACGGTGCCTACACAGTTCACATTTTTCTATCACGCAAAAACCAAAGGTGAAATTTCAACCAACATAATAAACACTCAGCTCTTCGCTTTTTTAACTTCTTACTCAAATGTCAGCAATTACTAAGCTTTCCCCTACCCAAAGTCCAGTAGCAAGAAAAAGAACACAGTAGTGCACTCCTACTACGAATCCTGCCATCATAGATATTCCTCACCGCCACTACCAAAGCACAGATAAAATCCAACAAGAATCGTTTTTTTTGAAGCATTTACCCCGAATTCAAAACATTAAAAACTCCAAGAACATTCATATAGTTACAAAAAGTACCATCAATATAATAAAAAGCCATCTGCTATCAAAATCAATAATTTTTAAACCTTAGCACAATGATTCAGATTCATTACAGCTTGCCCACCCAGTTTAAGCATCAATCAATTCGCAAAGGTTTTACCGGGGAAGTATTGGATCAACTATCGAAATCCAATACCAACCAAACCAAATTGGTACCATCTAACCAACAAAAAATAAATAATGAGCCAACCAAGTGGAAAGAGTAACACTTTCCACTACCATGATCTGTACCCCAATCACTCTTCCAAACGCAAGAAAATATGCCAAGTTACGCCAAACAAATCTTATGGAATCAATTATCATTCAACTAATATAAAAGTAGATAAATTTAACAAAAACCATTTTCTAACCTGCCACACGAAGAAAACCAGCTGCATTATCAGCCAAGACTTAAAATAAGTTAACTTCCTATCAGTACCAAGCTTAAATTTATCAAAAAAAATAGTACTACCACTGCATTCACCCAGCAGCTCATCAACAACAAAACAGAGTCATATCTTGATCAGGATGGATAGCCACTCTAATTATGTTCATATCTGCACATTAATAGCTTCGCACAAGCTCTTCAGTTAGCAGTCTATACAGAACCTCAGATACCCTCGGCCTTACCTATCTTGCAGTATTAACATCCATCTAAATGGAAACAATACTCAAGAAAACTCTATACCTACGTAACTTTCATCCATCATGCAATAGAAGTATTTACAACACTGAACTCAACCATAAAATTTATATGGAGAACCAAAAAAACCAACAAAAAATAAAAATAAAAATAAAAATAAGCAACTAAATAAAAGTCATGGCACTTTCAAATATAAATACCTATTCAATATATTCTTTCGAATATTCTATAGTCTTTACTCACACAAACACTCAAACATACCAAAAGCGTATAGCCCACCTATCCCAAAGATTCAGACTAACAAAGCATGAAATCAATTATATTACCTGAAAAGTATCGAACGCATGGGCATAAATATAGAAATCAACCTCAATATCAAACCACTAATGAAAATCCTTTCTAAAATTAACAAATCATTTAAAAGCTCTTATAAATGAAAGAATCTTTCACCTAGGTACTCTGCTATGGATGAGCAATAATAATTAATGTCCTTGCATGCCTTTGGACACAAGCTAATCCAGTACGCAGATTTTCCGGGTCAAGAGCGGCAAAACTCTCATCCAAAACTACCATCTCAGCATTTTGCAGAAGCGCGCGAGCGATAAATAACCGGCTCATCTCTCCGTGGGACAGACGCCACCCCATCTCTCCAACCGTCTGTAGGATTCCAGCAGGCATTTTTTCTAGCAGCGGGGTGAGCCCCAGCTCATCACAGATAGTATAAGCTCTTCGCAGTCCCTCTTGGCTGGGCGGCCACTGATCCCCCATCAACAAATTGAATAAGAATGAGTCCCCCAATACATGATTTTCATGAAATTGTGGGGCGGAGGCTACCATTCTACGCCAAGGTTCTGCACCTATACTCATTCGGTCATAACCATTAAGCAGTAGTAAGCCATCATCTGGCACCTGAATACCTGTCAACACATTGGCAAGAGTGGACTTTCCGGAACCAGAAGTGCCCCGTAGTAAAATCCGATCCCCGGGATAAACACTGAGATTACAACCTGCCAATATCGCTTGATCCTTTCCCTCATAGGTAAAACGGACATCGCGTAAATAGCACAGCGGCAATGAGGAGTTTTGCTTCCCCGATGGAGCTGTCATCACCGGCCTCACACCTTCTTTTGAATTGCAATCCTCCAAAGAAAATAATTCATTTACTTTTCCCCAGGAAACTACTGTACCCAGTGCGTGGGTAAAGCCACTCATACACTTTAAAACTGCACGATAACCTAACAATATGCCACCGAAAATAATTGCAATCTGTGAGCTGCTAGCGTCGCCAGTAATAAATATTGGAGCCAATCCCACTATTCCTAGAAGTAACCATAGCCGTGGCAACAGAGCCACTAGACGTGCCATGCTGTTGTCCATTCGCAAGGAGCTTTCAAAATAATTGTTTAATTCACCATCTTCGCTCCGATGCCACTCACCGGGTGCTTGCTGGGCAAGTCGAGTTCGGTGCCCAATCATTTTTTCGATCAAACGGTGAGTCATTGACAACCGTTGTGCCGTCCACTGACGGCAACTTTGGTATTGCGCTTTTCCCAGAAAAAGCGCACTTAGTAGAAACAATGGAAAAATTGCAGCATAAACAAGTCCGCTTGTTCCCAGTAGCAATATTAAGACTGCTATTAACAACTCCACACAGCCCAGCAACCATAAAAAAGCACCTTGCAATGCACCGACTTCAATATTCTCTGCATCGTAAACTCTACCCAGAACCTGACCCGAGCCCATATGGCGAATTCGACTGGGGCTGACACGCAACGCACTGGCGAGCAATCGCTGTTTGAGAAGTGCGCCTGCCTCGACGGAAATCACACCGCGCAATCGGGCTGTAAGCAGCGATAGGGGAACCTGAGTAACCAGCAATAATATCCAGGCAGCCAACCAACCAGAACTGATGTGGCCCTCAAGTACCGCTCTACCAATCACCCACCAACCACATAAGAAAAGAACCATCTGTATACTGTGGCAGGCAAGCATGGCGGCAAATCGCCAGTAAAGCCCATGGTGGCGAAGCTGCGACCACAAGGAGCGATGAGACGGTTGGCGCAACAACCAGCAATCATCCAGCCGCACATTTGCAAGGTTTTCACGCAACAACGCTGCCATGGCTCCCTTACGCCGGCGCCCTTTAATTTTTGCACTATCCAATAACTGACTGATACGCTGGCGCTGAGGTTCTTCGAGTTCCCAAGCCAGCTGGTGTATTACACTCTCAACGTGGATTTTCTCTATACTTAATGTCGGAGTAAGCAGGTATAACTTACGCCCGCGGCCTCCACACAATGCTATAAAATAGTCCTCATCGCAGAAACGTATCCTCAATAGTGCAGGGGCGGCTCGCAAAAGAGTAGATTCCAGTTCGGCATAACTGCAGTTCACTCGCTCTACCTGTAAATCCAAGGCTTCGGCCTCCGCTTGCAACCTGGAATTAAATTCCAAGACAGCCCCTTGGGTTTTACTTTCTGCCACTAACGGATTTAAACCACAGCGCTTCGCTAGCGCTTGCAGTGCAGCTTCTAATTGTGACGCAGGCCAGCAATAGGAAATCCATTCTTCAGTGCTCACCAGAAACCTCCTTGAGTTTAGAAGCTCGTGAGGTAACAGGCACTCCTTGCAGTTCCGTCAGTTGACCCTTGGCCATATTCAGGTGGCGCCAACTGGTACTCTGCCAACACTCTTGCCAAAGGCTTCTTTCAGCTGCTAGTAATTGCGCATATCGAGTATCACTCTCCGTTTGAAGCTCACCAGGCTCACCATCTTCTATAATTTTGCCTTCATCAACAACTAGAACACGTGGAAAATCCAGGGTTTCACTAATATCATGGGTAATACAAATCAAGGTGATGCCGTGCCAGATTTCTCTTACGCGACTCATCAAGTTCTGTCGCTGCTGACGATCAAGACCTCTGAAAGGTTCATCCAGGATCACACAAGCCGTTTCTTCACGGCCAAGTGCACGTCCCAGCCGCACACGCTGCCCCTCACCGCCACTCACCAGAGCACCACCTTCACCCAAGGTACTCTGCAATCCATCCGGTAACGCTGCCACCAATTTGAGCAAATCCGCTTGTTGAAGAACGGGATAAAGGGGTGCTCCAGGCTTATTACCGTAACTCAGATTTTCTAAAAGACTGCTATTCCACAGTTGAATAGCAGGATCAACCCAGGCACAGTGAAGACGAAAACGATTCAGAAATTCCCCTTTCAGCTCATTGCCGTTTAACATCACACGACCACTAGCAGGTTTATGCCAGCCCAATAGCAATCCGGCCAAGCTCGACTTACCAGCTCCAGATGCCCCTACAACCGCAACTTGTTCACCCGGGCTTATCTCAAGGTTTACCTTGTCGAGAATAGTACGACCACTGGCATTCACACTCACATTATCAAATTTGATTCCCACCGGTTTCCGTGAGGAGAATACAACACAATCCTCAAACTCTTTATCCGTTTCTGTTTCCATAACCGCCTGAAGTGGCTCCAGTGCCCTCAGTAATAAATTTCGCTGGCGTGGGTAACTACGCATTAATCCAGCAATTTCTTCTCCCAATGGCGGTAATGCCAAAACCCAATAAATAAGTAGCAGTAAGTCAGGACTTGCTCCTCTAGCAGCAACACAATAAATCACTAGCGCACTGCTGAGACTACAATTCACTAATAGCTGCACCGCTTGGCTATTGAGTTGAAAACTCAATGAGGAATAACCAGCTTTTATCCACTCGACGAGTAGGTTTTCGTGCTCTCGCCGAACAGATTCACTGGCCCCATGTGTTCTAATTGGTATTACTCCCAGTAGGGCATCCATATAAAAGCGAGCCAAAGCTCCTGCGTGAGTCTGTACTCGCATACTGTAATCAGTCAGTACTGGATGGAATATCAACGGTACAGCAACCTGTAACACAACCATGATGAGTACTAGTGGCGCAGCAGTCGGTACAAGCCAGATAATTCCCATTGCAGTTGCCAGCAGAGTAAAAACCTTAAAAATAATACTGGTCCCAAGTACAGGTAAATCTCTCAAGGCAGAAATACGGTGTGCCCGCTCGGCAGTATCAGAAGTGGGGCGACTTTGAAAGAAGTGATCGGGTATTTTAGGTAGTGCAGCTAGAAAACGTATACGAAAACGGTTTTCCAAACGGCGCCCTATCATCATTTGAATTTTTGCCGTGGGAAACTGTAATAGCAATAGAGTGAACATAAAGCCAATTAGCAGCCCAATCGTGCTAACTCGTTGTACGTCTGTCGCTAATTCACTATGAATATCTATCAGTCCGCGGAAAAGCAATGCTTCAAACATTAATCCCAGCACCGATCCAATCAGAGCGATAAAAATAGTAAGTGGAGCAACTACTCCATCTTCACGCATAAACCTCCAGAGTTGCTGGAGAGGTTTAACCGGTGGTTCACTTAAAGCCCTCGATAGCGCTTCTGATTTCGGTTTTACTTTACTGAGATCACCTACGCCTTTTACACTTACAATGACCGCACCAGTAAACTCCAATAGCTCAGGAGCAAGTTCAATTTTTTCTTCAGATTCACCTCCTGGTCGGCGAGGTGGAAGTGCGCACCAGTAATTCTCTGGTACTAAAGAAAATGCTTGACTGGTATCCATAGAAAACTCAACGGACAACCGCTGCAACATACCACTAACTTCAGTTCCGCGCTTTATCGCCCCGGATGTAACTAATGAGCCGAGCATTCGAACGGATGCATCGAGAAATGCCAGCGAGATCCAATTCTCATCCTTTAGCGCTTTTTCACAGAGCGAGGTGGCCACCATATTGCCAACCTTTAACATTGCAATACGCTTTTTCAGCGGGACAATAAAATCATCACCACCTGCCCAGTTTCTCCAGCCCTGAGGGGGCACCCGTGCAGTGTGAACATGCAATTCATCCAAAAAACGGCGTGCGCTGGGCCAACGTCTACCGCTTGCTGGATCCATTACTTGTACAATACCGTGATGATTTCTCCAAGCGACGACAAAGTGGGTATTACCATTGGGCAACCGCACAACAACCAGCCCGGGCAGGTAACCAGGATTATCTAGTAATAGATGGTCAACAGGAACCACCATCTGAGTAGCATCCAATCCCAACTCTACTGCAATTTTCTCCAGTGTATTTATGGAAGTACCATCCACATCTGTCTGGCAGGCATCACGTAAATGGCCGTAGTGTGTACTTACACCAAAACCCTCAAGTAAGCATTTTAAAGACGCCGGACCACAATCCATATTGGAGGTTTGCACCACCTCAGGAACCAACCAGCGTAATTTCTGTTTCAAAGTCACGCTCCCTCCACCATAATCTCTTCGGTGGCTTTACCTGAGAGCATTTCTCCTGCTCGCTGTAAAAGCAGCTGATAAGGTGTCTTCTTACCTGTGGCAATTTCTACTCTGGCTGGCAAATCATGTAATAGCGGGAGTTGTGGTGGTACTTCACCTTGTAGAGAAAGCTGTACGAGGACTTTACCTTGTTGAACGGCACTGGCCACTCGCTCCACACGCGCTTCCATTTGCCCATATCGGGCCCAGGAAAAACCATCCAATTTTACCTGAGCCTGCTGCCCGGGCCGGATATGTCCCAGAGCTAGTGCCGGTGGAAAAAATGCCTGAATCGAGATAAGGCCCTCTGCTTGAATAGTCGCTATTTGCTGACCTGCCGCTAGAACTTCGCCCTCCCTAATTTCTGCAAGGGCAGCAAGTGTACCGGCGATTGGCGCCCGCAATTTTTGCTCACTCACAGCTAGGTGGCTTTGTTGAATACGGGTATCTACTTCTGCAAGCTTGCCATCTATATCTTGATTTCGTTGCCTGAGGGTACTCACCTCCAACTCATATTCACTGATCAGCTGTGCTCTTCGATCCTCCAAAGCACGAATATCCGCTTGTATTTTAAGTGTCGCCATTGCCATTTGTTGGTAGGCACGTTTTGCTGCTAAATAATCCAACTCTGAACTTTGTTGTTTCTCCAGTAATCGCTCATAACGATCGGCTACCTCAGCTTGTATCTTTTGATTACTAACCTGAAGATGGTACCTTTGTTCCAGTATCTTCAATTGATCGCTAAGGGCTTTCTCATCTTCGCCAAATTTTTTATCTAGTAACCGTCGCTCTCGCTGAACAGAGTCAAGTTGCTCCTTCAGGCTTTCAGATATTTTGGTATCACCCTTTAAACTCAAATCAAGTACAGACGTATCAAGTTGTACCAGAATATCCCCGACCTCAAGGGTATCACCTAGCTCAGCATCAACAGTGATCACCCGGCCAACCCTCTGGGTGCTTACATGAATTGTGTTTTGCTCCTGCTCCAACCTAGCATCATCACTTACACTGTAGATCGTAATATCTTTCGTAAAAAACCAAATTAACCAAGCAATCAGAAGCAAAAACCCTAACAAGGTAACAAGAACCAAAGCATGGATAGAGTCTGAGGCAATAGCTCTAGTAGTATGAGAAAAAGGCGTTGACAATGCTGTAAACCTATTAGTCGACCTGCAAGGCAGGTAAAGAAGAAAATCTATGTTTTTGCAGATTATTGTAAACTAACTACTCAAAATTAGATTTGCTAAATTTAAATTTCTTACATTAAGGATGTCAATTAAAATCTATACTTCATTTCTCGACAAATAACAATCATTTCACACTTCTAATCTACTCGTTACAAGTGTGCTTAGAAAAACCCCTGATGCTCCCAGTATCAATTCATTCAGAGCTTCTCTACCAGAATTAGTCAATAAGAAGCAGGATATATTGAGGCCATATATATTGATTTTAAGTTTGCATTAGGCCGCATAGAAATATAATTTCCGGACAGAAGCACCCTAGAATTATTGAAAATTTTTTCCATCAAAAGCCTTAGCTGGAAAAGAAAAACTAACCAGTCTACAAACTTCGCTCTTACATACATCTTATTCATATGGCCAACACATTAGCTACTTCTCCTAGATAAGCTATACTTCTCGACAACTGAAAATCATTTTCACGTTTAACAGATCTACCCAAGGATATGGGGAATTAATTCGAGTCATTAAACACTCTAAATCAAAGCATATTTATTATTTATACCAAATAAAAGTGGCAGCCATCTTTGCCCCCCACAAAGCCGAATTAAAAGTTATTTACGGCATTGCGTATTTCGCAATACATTTCGCTAACAATTGAACTTCCACCAAAGCAATATATTAATCTCATCAGTCGACCAACCATCTTTCATATATAAAATATCGCTATATAAATGCACAGACAACTTAAAAATTTTGATTTACAGACATTAAAATCCACTCTATGAAAAGTATAATCAGCTACATTATTCAGACACTTTTCCTTATTAAAAGCTAAAATTAGACCTTAAAGAATGACCAACCAAGAGAAATTTACGGTAGATACACTTTAGGACAGATACTAATTCAACTAATTCAAACCGGAAACTAAGTATGGCCAGCTGCAAAATTTATCTTGATGAGTCTAAGCTATCTCCAGATTCAACCCCATCCTTTTTAACAGAGCTACTAAACCGGGAGCTTGATGTAGAAGAAGATACTGCTGTTGTGATCATACCTGCCACCTTAGCAGTTCCTGCAGGCTGCTATATTGAAATATTATGCAAAAAGCAACCCAACAGGACTCATCAGGTCCTACAAAGTCTTGCCATTCAAATTGATGAATCCGCTCGTAGATTATTTCAAATCGAAGAGCCAATTAGAGTTCGAATTATTATGCTGGAAGAAGATTTTTTCTTTGGGGTAAATTAAAAAGAATAAAGCTTATAGCACAGACAAACAACCAAAGATTAAACCATATAAGTCCAGGCAAGTTTTTACTTGCCTGGACTTAATAAACATTAAGTTAAAAATCAAATCTAGTTAAAATCATATCTAAAACCTAAGCGAATACTGCGAGGAGTTTGATAATAATAAGCACGCCCAAAGTATTCATATGGCTCTGATGTCCCATCAAGATCACCTTGTTCCTCTACTTCTAAAACAGCATCATCATTAAATACATTAAAAACATCCAAACTAACCAACAACCTCTGATTGTCGGCAAGCTCAATCGGGTATTGCGCATTTAAGTCAAGGTTCCAGTAATCATCGGTTCTTCCCAAACTACCCCGTGAATTGAGTTCCCCTTGACAATAAAAAGATTCAGATCCATATGCTTGGGCAAAAACATCAGTGGGATGCATTCCAAAGCAATTTTTTGGGCGACCCGTTTGCCACATAAAATTAGTCCCTAATCTCAATCCCATATCAAAGCTGTAAGTACCAAATGCCTTTACCGTGTGCCTGCGATCATTTGGCAAGTTACCATACCCACCTTGTATCAATCCCGGTTGATCAAAGTTAGTTGTTAAACCTGAATCTGTTTGCCCATTATCTGAGCGAACGTAACCTTCATTATTACCCCAGCTATGCCCCCAAGTATACGAGGCATCTAATGACCACCTGCCATCAAATGGGCGCTTGAACGTAAATTCAACTGCACCATATTGTCGCTTCGCTTCTGGATACCTTAATTGAGCTGCCGATAAATTGATATATTCACCCTGTTCAGGGATATAAATCCGCATATCGTTGCCGGGGTTAGTCAATACGTACTGATGGAAGCCTCCAAATATATCTTCGACACTTGCTCCATCAACTTTGGATGCATCCCAAGTACCTGACGAGTTATAGTAGTCAATTACCGCAGCATCAATTGCCAAGTCTTCCAACGCGACTTCCAAATTGCGATAAATACCACGTACACCCAGCTGAATACCACTATCCATAATATATTCGTATCCAAGTATATACTCAGACTGATACATCGGATCAATATTCTTATCTACAACACTTTCGGTGTCCTTTAAGCTCCCATCAGCATAGTAGCCAAGACCGTCAGATTCACCTAAGTTACACGGAGTTGCGTCATTATTCAGGCAAGAACCATCCCAGTCGAACCACTCAGTGGTATATAATTCTGTACCCGCAAGTCTTACATTCGTATTTTAAGCCACAGGAAGGTAATAAAGGCCAAAATTTGCAAATACCTTTTGCTTTCCTTCGCCAGTTGGGTCCCACACAGTAGAAAATCGAGGTGCCCACTGATCACTCACATCAATAAATTTCTCTCCAGCAGCATTTTTATTGGTAAAAGTCTCATTCCGTAAACCCAACTGAACAGACCAGTCATCTGTTATCTGCCAGGTATCCTGCAAATAAAAAGCTGTAGACTCTGTTTCAAAGCTGCCTACATTTTCATAAATAAGGTTGCGAGCCCGCCCTAGCTCTGGATAGAGCCTCCACACCTCTCCTCCTGAATATGTGGTATTTTCTGTAAGACTATTTGCCTCATTATCAATACCAACTTCAACAAAGTGATCATTAATAGCCCAAGAAAAATCTATACGGAACATTTCCCGTGTATCTTCACCAACTTCCACTGTCGATCCAACCCAATCACCGATTGATACCCGACCCGGGTTATACCAATAAACAGTAGAAGCATCTTTATTCTCTGGTATTTCACTTCGGTCCTGTGTATTTTCGCCATAGGAAATACTTAAAGTCATATCATCATTTAAATTCCCGATGTAGGAAGCTATCCAATTAAAACCTCCCCTTCCATAAACAATATCTCCGATATAGTCGCCTGTTTGCTCTATGTCGGAATCATAGTTATAAATACCTTCTACAATATCTCTCTCATCACTAAAGGCGGTAAGCTCTATTCGATGGTCTTCAGTAATATAGCCATCTATTTTCACTCCCCAAAAATCTGATTCGGTCTCCTCTTTATAGCCACGACCACTGGTCATCCCATAGTATTCTTTGTTTTTTAAAACACCACTATAGAGAGCATAAAAGAACAACCTATCTTCTATGATTGGCCCTGAAGCATAAATATTTGCCTCCCGGGTATTTAGTTCATCCTGATCATTATCGTAGACAAAGGTATTTGGAGCGGTTTCAGTCTCCTCATCATAATAAAAACTAGTACCAAATTTAAATTCATTAGAACCACTCTTGGTAGTGGCGTTCATTACCCCACCCGTAGAGCGGCCAAATTTGGCTGAATAGCCACCAGTTTTTACCTGTATATTGTCGTAAAATTCAAATGGAACTGTAGAGTAACCCAATCCGTTTCTAAAATTAGTAGTATTTAATCCGTTAATATAACTAACATTTTCTGCAATTGATGCTCCAGCAAAACTAGTCCCACCACCAAATTCATCAAAGGTACGATCGCCTCTGGAAACACTTGGCGCCAAAAGCGTTACAGAATCTAAATTTCGAGCTACAGGAAGCTCAACAATTTCATCTGATGAAATAACCAAACCTGATTCGGCAATCCCTGTATCCAACTGAGAAATTCTCTGCCCTTGAACAATAACTTCCTCCATTTCAGAAGTATCGCCAAGAGCAATATTAATAGTCCCCCCCAAACTCACCGATACTGAACGAGATTCCGTAACTTGGCCATCTGAATAAAGTTCTAGCTGGTACTCTCCAGGCGGCAAGCTCCCCACTCTAAACTCGCCTCCATTACCTATAGAAACATCTTTGGAAATACCTCGAGCAATATCTGTGACTCTTACTTTGTCTGCTTTTTCAGTATTTAACACAGCCCCCCTAATCGTACCCGTCGTATTGTCCGCCAGAACAATTGAGCTTATCGAAAGAGCTGCACCAATAGAGATCGCCAACAGGCTTTTAGAGAACCCTTTCTTAACTTTACATATAGAAACCATAAAACCCCCAGAAATTATCTTTATTTGAATAACTGGGACGCAATCTGGTACATCGAGATAAGCATCCCGAGAAAACTCATTCTCAACTCTGCAAATAAAAAACACACATGAAAATTGCAAATCAGTTCTCAAAAATAACAAAACCTTAAAGGGTTTTAATAAAAATCAGACAAAAGTCTGATATGCGTTATAGAGACCATACACACGCTCAATAAAGAAAAAATTAAAACGCCATTAAAGCAATAAGACGAATTACAAACTCAGAAAGTGTTACGAAAAAGCTAACTGTGAAAGCTGAATATTTAACGCTTATATATTCCTCATTATATGAAGAAAACGAAATAAACTAATAAACAACAAGCCATTTCTACTTGAAAGGGAATGCCAACATCAGCCATCGAATTTAGTCTATTGAGTATTAATCAAATATTTGTATGAGGAGAATCAAGTATAAAAAAGGTGGGCTACCCCACCTTAAAGTTTAGTTGGCGTAATGCTACTTACGTAAAAACTCCAGCATCCATCTGGCAACTGCATTTTCATGGATATCGTTCTTGAGCGACTCCTGCCCTTTATCAACCACAGCTTCACCAAAAGCCTGCCGTCGAAGCTCCATTAAGCTATTCGAGTAGGGCTTAGTAAATTCCGGATGCGCCTGGAAGCTAAGCATATGATCATCCACCTGCACCATTGCCATGGGGCAGAACTCACTGGAAGCCAGTACTCGCCCACCAAGCGGCAGCTGATCCACCTGATCCTGATGTGTTACTAAGAGACTAAAGTTGGGGGCGGGTTCAGACATCCAGCTAGGCGTCTCCTGCATTTCGTAGGTGTGCACCCCCAGCCCCCAGCCCTTATCTGACTTACGAGCCCGGCCTCCCAGTGCCTGGGCAATTAACTGGTGACCAAAGCAAATACCAATGGTCGGCTTTTTCTCACCATGTAACTTGCGTACAAAATCCATTAAGGGCGCAATCCAGGGTTTGTCGTCATAAACGCCGGTCTTGCTACCGGTAATCAGGTAAGCATCTACTTCATCTATATGGTCGGGATACTGGCCGTGCTGGACTTCGTAGGTGTTAAACTCCAAATTGGAGTCCTGGTCGCGCAACAAGTCGGCAAACATCTCCGGGTACTCCCCAAATTCGCCGACAAGCTCTTTGCGCACATCATCGGTTTTTAAAATTCCAATCTTCATTATTTTCACCGCTGAATTGACTACATAGTATTGGGATTATGGCATATCCAGTCATCAGAGACCGCTATCAGAAAGACTTACCCTGATATGACAAGCGCCATAACAGCACATCTTTCATCATAGATCTTTTACCTATCCGGGTCGTCTGATAGCTCTTTCGCCTACCGCCTAGGAGCAACATTTCTCTCTGGGCATTCTTAGCTGAAGTAGTTTTGTGTATGATCTCGGCTTTAGCACATTTTTCAGCCAACCCTTCGGCTACAAGGCGGCCCAGAGGCAATTAGGGTCGCTTGCAGTAACCACTGAGGACCAACAATGACCACAACAACCTCCCCGAGCGATCGGCAGGACAGTCCCCCAGGGCGCAAGACAGCCTTTATCCGCTTTTTAGATGCAGTGGAATGGCTCGGCAACCTTCTCCCCCACCCAATCACACTGTTCGCACTATTCGCCGTTAGCGTGATAGTCATTAGTGGTATCGCTTCTTACTTTGGCCTGTCTGTCCCCGACCCCCGCCCGGTTGGCGCTGCTGGCCGAGCGCCAGATGGCGTCATTGAGGTCTTCAACCTTATGAGTGGCGATGGACTCAGGATGATCGTTACCAGTCTGGTTAAGAATTTCACCGGATTTGCTCCTCTGGGGACAGTTTTGGTGGCTCTATTGGGGGTTGCGATTGCCGAGCACTCCGGCCTGTTAAGTGCCGCTGTTCGCGGTCTGGTACTCCAGGCTTCCAAACGCACAGTCACTGTCATAGTGGTTTTTGCCGGCATCATCTCTAATACCGCCTCTGAATTGGGCTACGTGGTACTGATCCCATTAGCCGCAATGATTTTCCACTCTCTCGGTCGACACCCTATCGCTGGCCTGGCTGCCGCGTTTGCTGGTGTCTCTGGCGGCTACAGTGCTAACCTGCTGCTGGGAACGGTGGACCCGCTGCTATCGGGGATCACAGAATCAGCAGCCCATATGATCGACCCGACCTACTCCGTGGGCCCGGAAGTAAACTGGTTCTTTATGATTGTCAGTACCTTCCTGATCACCGGAGTTGGTAGCTGGGTGACCATGAAGATCGTAGAACCCAAGCTGGGCAAGTATGATCCCAGTGAAGCGTCTGTCGACCTGACTCAAGACAAAGTTGGCACCTTGACCGACGCCGAGAAGCGCGGCCTTAAGTACGCAGGTTTGGCTGTTTTGGGCGTATCTGCAGTACTCGCTTTGACGGTGGTGCCTGAGTGGGGCGTTTTACGTAACCCCGAGACAGGCTTGGTCGCGGGCTCTCCGTTCCTTAAGGGTATCGTCTCACTGATCCTGGTGTTCTTCGCTATCCCGGGATTTGTTTACGGTAAGGTTGTCGGCACCATGAAGAATGACCGAGATGTCATTGATGCCATGGCCAAGAGCATGAACAGTATGGGGATGTACATTGTCCTGGTGTTCTTTGCTGCACAGTTTGTCGCCTTCTTTAAGATCACCAACCTGGGCACCATTTTTGCCGTTTTAGGTGCTGATGCGCTACAAAGCATCGGCCTCACTGGACCACTACTGTTCCTGTTCTTCATCATGATGTGTGGCTTTGTGAACTTGATGTTGGGCAGTGCCTCTGCTCAGTGGGCGGTGACAGCTCCCATCTTTGTACCCATGCTGATGCTGCTGGGCTACGCCCCCGAAGTAATCCAGGCGGCCTACCGTATCGGTGACTCTGTGACCAACGTTATCACGCCGATGATGAGTTACTTTGGCCTGATCATTACTTTTGCTGCGCGCTATAAGAAAGACTTGGGCATGGGTACATTGATCGCCACTATGATTCCCTATTCCATCTTCTTCTTTATCGGATGGACAGCCCTGTTCTTCATCTGGGTTTTTGCCCTGGGACTGCCCGTCGGCCCCGGTGCAGCTACTTACTATGGTGGCTAATCCACTGATTAATCAGTAATCCTAGAGCCCGCTTATGCGGGCTTTTTTGTCTCCCCAAAATGACCATACCTTTGAAATGGTCATTTATATCCGCTGGTAACTACCCAAAAAGTGTTAAAGCGTTCCTGAAATCACCAGTCATTCAAGATAGCTTTAGGCAAGGGTAAAAAAGTGGATAAATTAAGAAAAAATTATTATTCCCAGATATGGAGTCACCATAAAACAAAAAAATTTTTTTGCTGTCATAAGGGAATAAAGTTTCAATGTATTAACTTTAATTGGTATTTTTTTTCATTAGGTGACATTTTGATTATGAGCAAAAGCCAAAAGCCCTTCGAATCCACAAAAAAAAACAAGTAATATAGGCCTTGAAATAATACTTAGCGGAGACTGATAGGCGGATTACGCCAGTTTCGGCTGCCTTGTTTTAATCTCATATATTATTTTCTCAGGATGAGTCGTGTGCACTTTGTGGTAGTTAGTGCAGTAACAGTTATCCATAGCGCACAATACATATCAGGAATTCGAAATAAAACAGGCATTCGCCAATATGACGGTTTTGCAAATCCGTCAGACAATGCCCAGGAATGTGTAATCCTGGAATTTGCATTTATTTGTAGATTCCTAAAATTATCGGGCGCGCCTATCAGTTGAATATTTTCGCTCAAATAGAAGTTGCGACCCGGCACGCCTAATAATTAAATCAGGCTGGGTTCTTGGAAGGATTTGGAAGAAATTGACCCAACAAATAAGAGCTAAGCTGTTAACCGGCTTTTATGACCAAGTATCCCAGCTAAACGGCTGCCCGGAAACACTGCTTAATAGCGCCGGTATTAACCCCGAGCAGGTTGAAAAACTCGAGGGGTATCTCCCGTTGAGTAAAGTGACTGACCTTGTTGAAAAGGCCGCACGACAACTCAATTGCGCGGATTTCGGATTGAGACTGGCAAAAAGCCAGGGGGCTGCCGCCCTCAGTTCTCTTGGAGCAGCAGTATTGCAGTCGTTGACCCTCGGGGAATTCCTCAATGCTGCCGTAAAGCAATTCGCCGCCCCTCCTTATAACCTGCGAGTTGAATTGGAAGTAAAAGGGCTCCAAACGTTTATAACTTTTCATTGTTTAAATGATTTAGAAAGTTATATACCTTCGGACTCTCCATTACCTCTCGAGCTATTCCGGGAATTTCTCCTTGGGGTTTCTGTTGTCGCACTACAAATATTATGTGGTGAAAAGTTCAATCTGGAGGCGGTTCATTTAAAGTCCAAACAGCCGCTCCACGACCAATATGAAAACTTTTTTGGTACAGATGTACAGTTTTCACAAAATAGCGACACCTTGATTCTAAGTAGCGGCCAGTTGGCCCAACCGACCGAGAAGTGCAACCCGGTTTTAAGGCCTCTATTAAAGTCTTATATCGACAAAGTACTGGAACAAGGTGAATCAAACCTGATTCACCAAGTAGAACAGCTGATCTATTGCCTGATGCCGCTAAAGCGCTGCAGTCTGCAGGAAGTCGCCAATCAGCTGGGCATGCACAAGCGCACACTGCAGCGCAGGTTGCGAGATCGGGAATTGGTGTTTGAGGATATTCTCGACCGTATTCGCCGCGAACGCGCAGAACATTACCTCAGTAGAAAGTTGCCACCTATGGCCCAGATTTCCAATATGCTGGGGTATCGGGAGCAGAGTTCATTTAACCGGGCCTGCGACCGCTGGTTTGGTACCACTCCAATGAAAGTTCGCCGCAAGTTGTTGAGTGAAGCTGCGGCGAAAGCTGCACTGGAAACTGAAAGTTAAAGCCCCTTCAGAAAAATACAGAATCAGTCGTGACACAAGCCAGATTTTAGCTTGTGTCACGACTGATTAAATACCCAGCCTTTCCTACTTACTCATCCCCCTAATTCCCACCTCCACCACTGATCAATTAGAGCCTGTCAGATCTCTGGATCATTAGTCGCAAAGTGAGCTCTCCAGCCCCACACTTCTTTACAAGTTATCCACATTACTTACTCATTCCTCGACTACTTTCGATGGCAGTCCCAGGCCAATTCGAGAAGCCAGCCCTTCGCTGAGCGGTAATCGCCATTTCCCGAGTCTATAGTTTCGGGCGACAGCAATAACCTCTGTCAAAACCCAATGAGCAAAGTTGAGGCTCCAGGGACTCCCCTCAAAGTGCCTACGACAGGAGAACACGATGAAAAAAATATTTATCCCAGTAGCAGCCCTCTTACTGGCCACAAATGTATCTGCACAGCCGCGCCAGCCTCCGCAGGAAGCGATTGATGCCTGCAGCAGCTTGGCTGAAGGAGACGCCTGCACTGTCGAGACACCCAGAGGCACATTGGAGGGCACCTGCCGTATGCCCCCGCAGATTGAGCAGCTGGTCTGTGTACCTGCCGGCGGCAAGGGTAAAGGCGGCCCTCGCCCCATGGAAGATGAAGAACAGTAACTCCCAATAAATCGCAACCGGCCAGCGGTACTGTAAATCTTGAGATGTCATTATGAAGAAGTGGTTATTTGTGGGGCTTTGCAGTATTGCGCCTCTCTCGCTGGCTCACGTACCCGATAGCGCCCTGGAGGCTTGTCGAAACCTGTCCAGTGGCGCCAGCTGCTCAATGGAACTGCCCAATGGCCGAGTCAGTGGTCGCTGCCGCAACCACCCCCAATCACATGGCCTAGCTTGTGTTCCCGAGCGCAAACCGACTGCGCGCTCTACAGGAGGGGGCGCCACTGGTGGACGCCACACCGCTCGCAAACACACAGTGGTGCAATCCGATGGTCTGCAGCACACTGTTCCCGCTACCGAAGCGCCGATTACCTTTAGTGAAGTGAGTATCAGTATCCAGGGACCCTGGCGCGTTATTGAGGCCAACGGTATTTCCGAGCACAAGACTGGTACCTTCCCCAATCGCGGCAATCCCCATGAAATCGAGGTGCAGCGCTATCGTTTCCGAGTTCCGGCTATCCCCCAAGTTGCCGCTCAACCTACACCGGTTCCGTTGCAGAATTTTGGTATCGGACTGAACGGAGTGCCTTTCGACCCCAGTGCTGCGGAATGGTACTTGGGCAATCGTGGACGCTGGCGCTACGAAGCCCTATCCGGCGCGATTCAGCTGGGTGTAGACGATAACTACGCCCATGTTCAGCCCAATGGTGCCTATCACTATCACGGAATTCCCACCGGTTTATTACAGCGCCTGGGGGTATCTAAGGAAAGGCATTCGCCGCTGATTGGCTGGGCTGCCGATGGATTCCCCATTTATGCCCTGTACGCCTATGCCGATGGTTGGGAACCGAAATCCGGGATTGCGGCAATGACTTCAAGCTATCAGGTGAAACCCGGGAAACGCCCCAAGGGCAGTAGAGAACCCGGTGGTTACTACGATGGTACCTTTGTGGATGATTACCACTATGTGGCTGGCTCCGGCACATTGGATGAGTGCAACGGCAGAATGGTAAGCACCCCGGAATTCCCCAAGGGCACCTATGCCTATTTTCTAACAGAGGACTGGCCCATTATCCCACGCTGTTACAAGGGCACTCCGTCAGAGGATTTTCGTCGGGGCCCCGGTAACAACCAGCGCAAGGGAGCTACTAGGCGCCCCTAGCGCAGGAGGCTCTGAAAACTCACTTTCCCAGAGGAATACCACAAGGTATTCCTCTGTCAAAACAGCCGCCCCCGACTGGAGTGTCAGCTCATATCAATTACCGCCAGCGCTTCTGCCAGGGTTTTGACCGAGTGCATTTCCATTCCCTCGATATCGTTCTTAAGACGGTTGGCTGCAGGCACAATGGCTTTGCGGAAACCGTGTTTGGCCGCCTCGCGCAAACGCTCCTGGCCCGAAGGCACTGGGCGAATCTCGCCTGACAGCCCAACTTCCCCGAATACCACCAGATCCCGGGGCAGGACACGGTTGCGGAAACTGGAGACTACCGCCAATAACAGTGTCAGGTCGGCGCTGGTTTCCATCACCTTTACCCCGCCGACCACATTGATAAAGACATCCTGGTCCCCCACCAAGACACCACCGTGGCGATGCAACACAGCGAGCAGCATGTTCAAGCGGTTCTGGTCGAGGCCCACCGCTACCCGGCGGGGGTTGCCGAGACTGCTATCGTCCACCAGGGCTTGCAACTCCACTAACAGCGGCCGGGTGCCCTCCCACACCGAAGTCACCACAGAACCGGCTGCGATCTCCTCGGCCCTTTGCAGGAAAATGGCTGAGGGATTGGATACCTCTTTCAGGCCCTGCTCTGTCATGGCAAACACGCCGAGTTCATTAACGGCCCCAAAGCGATTTTTATGGGCCCGCAGTGTGCGGAAGCGGGAGTCGTGGGTGCCTTCGAGGAGAATGGAGCAGTCGATAATATGTTCCAGCACCTTGGGGCCCGCGAGACTGCCATCTTTGGTGACATGCCCCACCAGAATCAGCGCCGTGCCGGTCTGCTTGGCAAAGCGGGTCAGGTAGGCCGCACTCTCGCGCACCTGTGCCACAGAGCCGGGGGCCGATTGCACATCGCTCATGTGCATCACCTGGATCGAGTCCACTACCATAACCCGAGGATTCACTTCCTTGGCTGCCAGGCAAATACGCTCCACATCGGTTTCACTGAGCAGTTGTAGAGAATCCGTAGGCAGCCCCAAGCGCTTAGCGCGCATAGCAACCTGCTGGAGAGATTCCTCGCCGGTGATATAAAGCGCCGGCATTGAAGTGGCAAGATGGCACAGGGTCTGGAGTAAAACAGTGGATTTACCCGCACCGGGATGGCCACCGATCAATACAACGGAACCCGGAACCAGCCCGCCGCCCAATACCCGATCCAGTTCCGAGGCCGTAGTGGGAATACGCGGCAGCTCGCTGAGGTCGATTTCCGATAATTTTTGCACTTTGCCGGCACCAGCGGAGCCGGCGTAGCCACTTTGTGCATCGGTAAAATTCGCGGCGCGGCTGTCCTTGTGATCCGGTCCCAGGCGTACTTCCGATAGGCTATTCCAAGTGCCACAAGCACTACACTGCCCTGCCCATTTGGTGTAGTCAGCGCCGCATTCATTACACACGTAGGCAGTTTTACGTTTTGTGGCCAAAGCACTCTCCCGAAAAGTCACAGAATTGATCGGCGCACAGTTTACCCCTTATCCGGCCGAGGCGGGTGGTGCTCAGCGGTCAAAAATGACTCTCCTACACGGATCCCTTCTATTGGCATCTTCTCCTTCTAATTGGTCTATCTGCGCGATTGATCTAGATCAATTCACCCAGCCCCCTCCGAGATAACATCCGCCGCTGCCTCTACCCACTAATGGGGAGGCGCTGAACAACACTGACTAACCATCGAACAGGAAGTAAGTATGTCGTCTATTACTCTTCGCGGCGCGATTCTGGCGCTCGCCATGGCCTCGACCTCCGCCCTGGCTGCGGATCACGAAGTTAAGATGCTGAACCAGGGCAAGGACGGCATGATGACTTTTGAACCGGCATTTCTCGCAGTAGCACCGGGCGATTCTGTCACCTTCCTGCCCACTGATGCGGCCCACAACACTCACTCAGTTTTGTCCCCTGCCGAGGGCGCTACCTGGAATGGCAGCATGGGAGAAAAGGTGACTGTCACTTTGAACCAGGAAGGTGTCTACGTATACCAGTGCGACCCACATCTGCCGCTGGGTATGGTTGGGGTAATTCAGGTAGGTAAGGCAACCAACTTGGAAGAAGCCAAGAAGCATGTCGAAGGCATGAATGCCACCATCGCCATGAACAAGGAGAGGCTCACTCAATACCTCGGCCAAGTCCAATAAGAGGAGTCGCGGCGTGGACATCCTATTTGAAAAAGGTCACCACCTGGTTGCGCGGTTCGGCGATTTGGTTAAAGAGCAGAATGGCAGCGATGGGGTACAGGCCAATCAATTTGTTATTCGCCGCGGCACCAAAGGGGCGCTTATCGATCCTGGCGGCGATCTGACTTACACACACCTCACCATTGAGCTCAGCCGCCATTTGAACCTGAGCGAACTGGACCTGATCCTGGCCTCTCACCAGGATCCGGATATTATCGCCTCGCTGCCGCGCTGGATGCTGCATTCGCGCTGTAAGGTGGCAGTGTCGAAGCTGTGGTCGCGGTTTTTGCCACACCTGGTTTCCGGCTTTGTCGCCTCGCGTGCCGGTGCTGAACGCTGGCAGGAACGCATCATGCCTCTGGACGACAAGGGAGAAATTATCCCCTTCAGCGACAGCGAGATCTGGGCGCTGCCAGCCCACTTTATGCACTCCTGTGGCAACTTCAGTTTTTATGATCCGGTCAGCCGCATATTATTTTCCGGCGATATCGGTGCCTCACTCGGTGGTGAGGAGGGCGAAGTCAAAGATTTCGACGAGCATCTGCCGTCGATGGAAGGGTTCCACCGCCGCTATATGGGCGGGAACTGGACCTGTCGTCTCTGGGCCAAGATGATTCGGGAACTCAACCCCGCAATGATTGTGCCCCAGCACGGCGGTTACTTTGCTTCGGGCGATGTCAAAGAGCGCTTCCTGGGCTGGCTCGAGCGCCTCGAATGTGGGCCGGACCTGTTGCGACACCAGGACTTCCGCCTGCCCCTGGGCCGCTCTTAATCCGCCATCCCGCAAGCGGGAAGTTGCACCGGCAGAGGCCAGCCCATACACTGCGGGCTGGCTTGTTTTCTGAATACCGCCATGCACACCGGGATCTTCCGCCTATTTTTGCTCATACTGCTACTGGCCTTCGGCGGCCAGGCAGTTGCGTCATCCTGTGCGGAAACACACGAACCCCCATCGGCATCCATCGCTGCAGAAGAAAAAGGCCATTGCGACGAGGCAACCCTTGAGAACTGCAGCGACAGCCATCCCTCCAGTTGCACTGCTGAATGCAGCTGCTGTGCAGGGCCAGGCACCAGCTCTGCGGTAAACGCTCAATATAAAATCCTTGTATACAACCGCAATCTACTTGTAACTGCCTACCGGGAATTTAATTCCTCTCCAGATCCGGAAATGGCACTGCGCCCACCCATATTCCGCATTTAACGGGCCCCGTATGCCTAGGCATACGCGTACTCCCCAGTTTTACTCCAAATATTTTTTATAAATACTCGCGCGCCTGTGTGCGCCCTTAATCTCATCATCGGAGTTCATATGAATCGTTCAATTTTGGTCGCTATTGCGGCGCTACTCACAACCCTGGCATTAAGTGCCTGTGCCGAATCTTCAGACCCCAAAAAGGAAACTGTGAGCCTGACCACTTACAAATCCGCCACCTGCGGCTGCTGCAAAATTTGGGTTGAGCATGCCCAACAAAGTGGCTTTGACGTCGTAGCAAAGGATGTCGAAGACCTTAACGGCGTGAAAAAGCAGCACCATATCTCTCCGCGCTACCAATCCTGCCACACCACAGTGTCAGAACAGGGCTATGTTTTTGAAGGGCATGTACCGGCAAAGCTGATACAGCGTTTCTTGCAAAATCCACCGCAGAATGCCATTGGCCTCGCAGTACCAGGTATGCCCCTGGGCAGCCCAGGTATGGAAGTGGGCGACCGTTTTACGCCCTATCAGGTAATGCTGCTTAACAAAGATGGCAGCAGCGAAATTTACGCCGAAATCAATACGGCACAGGAGCAGTTTTAAAAGGGACATCGATGACAGAGAGCTTCCGCACCGACGCCGTATCAAGGCGTACTTTCGTCACAGGTCTCGGAGCGGGAGCCCTGCTGCTGGGGTTACCCCACAGTTCGCACCCAAACTCGCCAACAGCTTCTTCGACAGAAACCCTGCGCGGTAACCACTTTGATTTATCCATCGGGTACCGCCAGGTAAATCTTACCGGGCGCGAACGACAAGCCCTGACCATTAATGGCAGTCTACCGGGCCCCATTTTGCGCTGGCGGGAAGGGGAAACTGTCACCCTGAATGTCCATAACCAATTACCTGACAAATCCTCCCTACACTGGCACGGTGTTAGGGTACCCAGCGATATGGACGGCGAACCGGGGTTGAGCTTTAGCGGCATTCGACCTGGGCAAACATTTCGCTACCGATTCCCTGTGCGCCAAAGTGGTACTTATTGGTATCACAGCCAATCCGGGTTTCAACAACAGCGGGGGCTAATTGGGGCAATAGTCATTGATCCGATATCTCCAGAACTATTTTCTTACGAGCGGGATTATGTTGTTGTCCTATCTGATTGGAGCGATGAATCTCCCCAAACTATTTATACCCATCTAAAAAAAGACCCGGACTACTACAACCGGCAACAGCGCACGGCTACAGATTTATGGCGTGAGGTGCGCGCAAAAGGTGTCGAACAAACCTGGCGGGACCGTCATCAATGGAACTGGAAACAGCTTTCCGACCGCAGTATCTCCCAGGTCACAGGCGAGACTTACACCTACCTGATGAACGGGCATACACCCGATACCAATTGGACTGCATTATTTAAACCTGGCGAGAGGGTTCGCCTGCGATTAATTAACGCAGCTTCGATGACCTTATTCGACCTGCGTATCCCCGGCCTGAAAATGAAGGTGGTGGCGGCCGATGGACAAAATGTCGAGCCCGTTAGCGTCGATGAAATTCGTATTGGCAACGGCGAAACCTATGACGTAATTGTCGAGCCAGAGAGTGAACAGGCCTACAGTATATTTGCGCAGTCCATGGACCGCAGTGGCTATGCGCGAGGCACACTGACAAGTGATATACGTCTGAGCGCAGAGATTCCCGCGATGGATCACCGCCCAGTGCTCACCCGGCAAGATCTGGGACTAGGGAGAAAAACCGAAGAGACAGACACACACTTTAAAACAACCCAGACTGCTCACACCGAAAAACATTCCAATTTGCCCGATGCAACTGAGGGGGGATGGTTTTACGGAAACCTCGCTGCAGCGGGGCTCGGTAGTAATAGCCCTATCATTCACCAGCCAAGTGAATCCGGATTCAGGGTGGATCACCGCGCGCTGACGCCAGCAAACGGCATCTCTGACCCCGGTGTCGGACTCAGAAACCATAAACATCGTTATAACCGCCGTGTACTGACTTACAGCGACTTGCACAGCAGTGAACCCACCCAGGATGAACGGGAGCCACAGCGGGAATTACAGTTACACTTGACCGGCAATTATGAGCGCTATCTCTGGTCAATAAATGGTGAAAAATTTCGCGATGCCAGCCCATTATTATTTCGGCACAAGGAGCGCCTGCGCATTACACTGGTCAATGACACTACGCTTCCCCAACCCATGCACTTACACGGTTTTTGGAGTGAGCTGGAAACCGGCGACGGAGAGTATTTACCCCGCAAGCACACGGTGATTGCACAACCCGGATCAAGCATCAGTTACTTAGTCAGCGCCGACACCTATGGCCGCTGGGCTCTGCACAGTCAAATGCTTTACCAGAGGCCCGGTATGTATCGGGAGGTGCGCATTGTTTAAAAATGTTGCAGGGATAGCAGCAACACTATGGATACTTGCTGCCCAGGCCAGCTATGGGCAGGCAGAACCTCAGCATCAGCACCACAGCTACCAGTCCTCTGGCGAGGATAACGAAGGAGAACCCATGGCTGAAGTCAGCCTCGACTATGTGGAACTACGAGGTGATAACGGCGGGGAAATCGAGGGAGACTTCAGTTATGGCGGAGAGCAAAATAAGTTTGTTGCCGAAGTCGACTATGAGCGTAGCAGTGGGGAAATTGAAAAAAATGAACTCTGGGCGCTCTATAGCCGGGCAATTTCAGCAAACTGGAATTTCCTAATTGGAATTCGCCACGATTTTAATCTGGAGACTAGCAGCCGGAATTGGGCTGCTGTGGGTATTACTGGAGAGTCTCCCTACAAATTCGAAATGGATGCGGTATTTTTCTATGGAGAACATGGCAGTACTGCATTTCGCCTGGAAGGCGAGTATGAAATAAAGTTGGCACAGGACTGGAATCTGGTCCCACGTATCGAGCTGAACTTTTTTGGGCAGAACGATGAGGCCCGAGGTAGCGGTTCCGGCTTATCGGAAGCGGAAGTCGGCTTTCGGCTCATGTATGAAGTCACCAGGAAATTCTCACCCTATATTGGCGTCCACTATGAACGGGAAGTGGGCAATGCCGCTGATTTCGCCCGTGAAGAAGGTGAGGATGTGGACTCAACCGTATGGGTACTGGGGTTTAGAGCTTGGTTTTGACAAAATCCAACTTCTTATATCTATACAAGTTGTACCACTTCGCATCAGCTGTAACTAACTTTACCGCCTCTTCAATCTGTCATAGCATCTAATAGATCTTAATCGCCTTTTTAAAAATATTTAAATTCAGCAAGGATGCCGGTGATATGATTTCCCCCCGAATACTGTTAATCGCAGTTTCCCTACTGTGTGTGGGCCTATCAGCAAAAGCTGAAAGCCCACAGAGCCACTCTTCTGTTAGCACGACCAATCACCTGAGTTATGGTGATGAAATTCTTTTCTCATCCAGAATCTTGAGTCGTGAAATACCAATCAACATATATTTACCGCAAACGTTCCATCAAGCATCAAAGCAGCATAGATACCCGGTTATCTTTATTAATAGCACTCACGGCAAAGAATTTTTCCACGCCTTAACCGGGGTAGTAAAGCATCTAAGTAGCGTAGAACGTATGCCGGAAAGTATTGTAATCAGCCTTAATGATGGCGGTGATGAACCGGAAACCTACCTACATGGAATGTGGAAGCATACCACTGAGGAGAAGTTTAGCGCCCTGGGAAACCCTGAGACCTATAGTAAATTTCTAACTGAAGAACTATTCCCATATTTAGAAAGCAATTACCGCGCACTCAACAATAGAATGATTATTGGTGTCTCAACTAGCAGTATCTTTCCTCTCTACGCCCTAACTAACAAACCTGGATTGTTTCAGTCTTACTTCTTTTTATCTGCAGCTGACATATTTGGTATGGGGCCCACTTCAGAGAGTACTTTTATTAATGAAATAACCACAAGTATGCAGACCTCATCAAACAAGATCAATGCTTTTTATTTCGCGATGGCTGACAGTGATATGCGTAAAGATAAGCGCTATGAAAAAATCTTAAGTCAAATTAACACCAAACTTTCTCCTTACGCAAAAGAGAACCTCAAACTAAAAATAGAAATTATTAACAATGAAAACCATTACGGTGCCTTTATAAAAGCCGCGTTATCGGCTATCGAGCTTAATTATCCCCACGAAGAATGGTCCGCAAATTATCGAGAATTGATATCCCAGCCTGGTGACGCCTTACAAAATATCGATCATTTCTACCAATCACTCTCACAGAAATATGGCTTTCCTATTTTACCCAGGGCTACACGTTGGAGAAATGTTAACAAATTAAGCTATATCACCAGTTTGTTACTAAAGGATGGTCGCATCCAAGAAGCTATCAGTGTTGCAAGGCGGTGGGTGGAATATCGGCCAAACTCTATTGATGCCCACCAAAGTTTGGCCCAGGCGTTACAACAGAATGATGAAATTTCAGAGGCTTCTGATGTTTTGAAGAAAGCACTAGAAATTTCTCGCAATCAGGATAAAAGTAAAACGGCGGCGATAAATCGGCAAATAGCTGAACTCAAGCTCAATTAGCATACGATTAAAAATTGTATTTACTTAAAATAAAAGGAGATAAATATATATGGATTTCACCAGTGCTTTTCAATATAAAAAATGGGCCAACTTAGAGCTATTATCAGCTGGCGAAAAGCAACTTCATCTTCTACCCAAGGAAGATGCGAGCTTCTTTACCCGTATACTCAATCATACTGCGGTGGTCGACAGCCTATTTATAAGCCGCATTACCGAAACACAGGAGCTGTTTTCTTCAGATAACACCATTGAGACACCTACGATTCCAGAACTAAGAGAGAGAATGAATAACAATGATTCCTGGCTAATCAACTTCTCTCAAACAGCAACTTTATCCGATCTTGAGAGAGTAATTAATTTTCATTTTACGGACGGGGATTCTGGGCAACTGTCAATCTATGAAATTTTTGTGCATTTATTGACCCATGGCAGCAATCATCGAGGAATGGCATCGCGAACGCTATCTTCGAAAGGCTTGGAAAGGCCAAAAGATACTTTTACCCGCTTTCTACATGAAGCTGAGCCTCAAAGACGAAAATAGTAAGCACTTACAATATCAAATCTAAGGGCCAATTATAGAAAGTTATTTTTAGGAATAAAAGCAATAAAACAATGAGGGCTGTGTTAAATTTTTTTTGCAATCTTCTGATTTCCTCAAACAACTAATTTATAGGTTTCCATTCAACAAACAAGAACAAATAAATTTAACATGTTAACATTAGCAATCTGCAATAAGACCTAAGTAGCTAGGTAAGCGGATTAAGCTACTTGTCATTTAGTTCACTCGTACCAATATTGAAAATAGTATTAATAAGGAAAACCTAAAAAGATCAATAAGATAGAATTGATACAACAAAGACTATAAACTGACAAGACACTATAATTTTACATGCCGCAATGTGGGGTTAAGCACCAATTTCCTGGGGTAACAACTATTAAACAAAGCCCCAAATAAGACTTAGATAGAGCATCATATTTAGCAATAAAAGGAGTTTATCTTTGAAGTACCTTCAAATTTTATCTATTTGCACTGGCATTTTGACTACAACTTCCATTCCTCTGGTAGCAGAAGAAGTAGAACCCACCCCGGCAATGGATTTAAAAGAGCCACCAATGGTGATAATCCATGGACCTATATCCATCCCAGTCTTGGCTGACCCAAGAAATGTCGTTCCTGATCATCTAGAAGCATTTGGTTTCTATCAGTCAGGATGGGAAAAAGACGACATTCCGGATGCTGCGAAATTATCAACTTTTGTCAATATTGACTATGGAAAAGTTGACACATATATGGATGTTGCAAAAAGCAGTGGCACCAAAGTCTGGATATCACTTCAATCAATTTTCTTTAGTGGTTATGATGACGGCTATAAAAAGAACGATGATTATTATGAAAGTTGGTTAGAAGCCAAGGAAAAACTAAAACCTTACGAAGATATGATCTATGCGTTTGATCCTCTTGACGAGCCATATCATCGCTCTGACATGGACAATGATGACTTAAAGGAGTACCTGGAGGAAATAGGGCTTCTACTCAAGGCGGATTTCCCCAATGCACGTAGAGGTATAACTTTTACAAAAGATACCGTCGGAGAAATGAAGAGTAAATACAAGGGAGAATGCGTTAGAATCTGCTCCAGATTACCAGCCCCCCCAAATAATTATGATTTATTTGGCGCGGATTACTACAAGCATAAAAATTTTCAGTCCGATGTTGTTAACGACCTTATGTATGCAACACAAGACATGGATGTAAAATACCACATAGTACCCCGCGCATTTAAAACCGACAGTCCAAGCTATAGTGTCATGACTGAAGAGGAGTTAGTTCTCCGTGCTTGGGATGCTTATGATTTTGCTGCAAGCAATGAAAAAATTGTAACAATCTTTCCCTTTGTCTGGCGCACAGCTGGGAATAATGAACATGATGAATACAGTTATTATGGTGTAAAAACTCTGCCACTTGTAAGATCACAGTATGAGATTCTTGGAAAAGCAGTTGCAATGTTTAGAGACTAAAAGGAAATAATATTTTCCAGGACGTCCACTTCTGAATAAAAAGTTGGGGTTACCGGAACTTCACTCTGGTAACCCTATGCTTAGCAATTTAAATTACACCCAACCTGAGCCACAAATCACAATACATTTGCCCCCTCCTTCGAGTATAAACTTCAAATCCGAGCTATTTAGTCACTAGGTTTAAATTATCAGCTGCCCTCACTTCATCTTTCCACCAGGCCTTTGTTGCTTTGGAAGATTGCAGGCGAACAGCCTCTCCAATGATAGGCGTTACCAAAGTGACACCCTGATCTTTGGCTGCCGCCTGTGCGCGCTCCAGGGGTTCATACCAATCGTGTAGGGCAAGATCAAAAGTACTATTGTTGATAGGCAGTACTGCTCCCCCACCAAGTTCCAGATGCGCTGTACACTCTCTTCGAGAGGCCTGAAAAGGCCAAAAGATACTTTTACCCGTTTTCTGCATATAATTGAGCCTGAGAGATGGACATCAACCACTACTTCCAACGAAGACTGATCTAAAAGAAAGAGAATCTGGGTTTAATAGTGTGACAACTGGGGTTGGCAGCCTACTTATTTAAAAAAATAAGGAAATCAAGATAATTCCCAAAACCTATAAAAATCTATTCTAATATAAATCTCTCAAAAGGCAGCCCTGGTATAAACAATCTAGGCTACCCTCAAAGTACTTCCAGAAAATCACTTAATGGCCTTTAACTATCTCTGTTTTTTTATTATCCACTATCTTTTTAAATACATTCCCAGATAATTTTAATAACTTAGCGCGACTTAAGATTCGAGGCAAGATACTAAGTAATACCTTTTGCTTCCCTGAAAGCACATAGCTTCTGTTGGCAAGAAATCCATGTAACCCTACTTTGGCTACACGCTCCGCAGTTTCGTACTGTTTTTCATCAACATTTACATCATTATTTGCCACTGCCGCAAAGTTCGTCTTAGTTCCACTAGGACATAAACAAGTTACTGTGATACCTGTACCTTCCAATTCGTTATATAAAGCCTCTGAAAAATTCAAGACATAACTTTTGGATGCAGAATATACGCCTGCATAGGGCACTGGCATTAAGGCTGCACCTGAGGCGACATTTATAATTCCTCCAGATCTTTTACTTTTCATACCATCAAGGTATAGGTAACAAAGCTCTGTCAATGTACTAATATTGAGTTGCAGCATCCTTTTATAGGTTCGAAGGTCAAAATCCTCAAAATTGCCCCATTTCCCAAATCCAGCATTATTAATAAGAATATCTACATCAAGTCCTTTATCTTTCGTTTTCTGAAATAATTCCTGTGCAGCCCCCACTACGCTTAAATCCATAGCAATTAAGGACACTTGGACCTGATATTTCTCTTTAATTTTCTTGCTGACTTCTGCCAAGCCCGCTTGAGATCTAGCAACGAGAACCAAATGAGCTCCCTTATTCGCACACTCATAAGCAAACGCCTCCCCAATCCCTGAAGAGGCACCTGTGATTAATACAGTTTTTGACTTCATAGTAACGCCACTTAAATATTTAGATATTGGAAAAAATTTAAACGAACAAAAGATGTATAACTTATATTTACCTAGCCACAACTTAAGCGATAACTTATTTAGTTTTTTCAACTAAAAGTTCCCGCCACCAGGGTTTGGTTGGCAATGGATCTCTCAACTTTACCGGTGCACCTATTACCGGTATTAACAGCTTTACAGCCCGATTTTCCGCAGCAATTTCTACACGCTCGAATGGTTCAAACCAGTCATGCAGAGCAAGATCAAAAGTACTATTGTGGATAGGCAGCATTGCTCGCCCTCCGAGATCGAGATGTGCCTGTACACTCTCTTCGGGCATCATATGAACCGAACTCCAAAGCTTGTTGTAAGCACCCGTTTCCATCAGTGTCAGGTCGAACGGACCAAATCGCTCACCAATTTCACGAAAGCCACTAAAATAGCCACTGTCACCGCTAAAGAATATACGGCCCTCGCGCCCTTCAATTACCCAGCTGGCCCACAGTGTTGAGTCTTTATCCGTTAGTCCACGCCCGGAAAAATGTTGAGCCGGAGTCGCGGTAAAGTGCAAACTGCCCAGGGCAAACGATTCCCACCAGGCCAACTCCTCAATTTTTTCGGCCGGAATTCCCCAGTTACGCAAACGACTCCCCACCCCGGTAGGAACGATAAATTGCTCTACTTTATCCTTGAGTGCGCGAATACTATTTTTGTCTAAATGATCGTAGTGGTCATGGCTGATAACGACCGCTTTAATCGAAGGCAAGTCTCGAATCTCTATGGGCAAAGGATGAAAGCGCTTTGGACCCATCCACTGAACCGGGGATGCCCGCTTGCTAAATACCGGATCTGTCAAAACATACTGATCATCCATTCGAATCAGTACCGTGGAGTGCCCAAGACGATATACGGCACTCTCAGCAACTGGGGCTGCCAGCTCTGCGGCGGGAATCTGTCGCAATGGAATGGGATTGACCGGTACGGGGGCAGCGCGATCTGCCTTGATGTAGGCACCAATCATCTCAATCATACCGCCACTACTGACTTTGTAGTCCGTATCACTGTTGCGGAACTTCTCGGGTTGATTTGCACAGCTACCAAAGAGACCTACCGACATAACAATCACTCCTGCCAGAATCCACCAGCGCTTCTTCATTTCACTTACCATGTAAACTATACAGTGCAGTGTATAAACTAACTATATAAAAGTAAACTATATAGTGTAAAATTTGCGTAAGAAGTAACTCGCCGGCAATGGAATCCCCCGGCCCAGATTTCACAGAGATACCCATGACTGAAAAGAAACCAACCAGAAGTGAGCTGAAACGCCAAGCTATTATTGATGCCGCCAAGCAGGCTTTTCAGGAGCTGGGAGTGCAGGGCACGAGTATGGACGAGCTGGCAGCCCGAGCACAGGTATCAAAACGCACCGTGTACAACCACTTCTCCAGTAAAGAAGCCCTGGTTATGTATTTGATCGGTGAACTCTGGCAGCAGGCTACCCAGCCCTCCGGTTGTGACTACAACCCGGATAGTGATATGCAGTCACAACTCCGTACACTGTTAGAGCAGGAAATAAAGACGATCTGCAACCCGCAGTATATTGAGCTTAACCGCATGGCCTTCGACTACTTCTTCCATCAGCCGGAAGCACTACAGAAGGAAATGGAAAAATATAAGGCCCATGAAACCGGGGTGCAGCGCTGGATCAAATCTGCCGTAGCTGATGGGCGACTAAAGTCTCTCGACATAGAGGTCGCCAGTGGGCAGATTCACAACCTGATTAAGGGCGGTTGCTACTGGCCTCAGTTACTTCAACTCTCTGGTCCACCGAGCCCCATCGAGCAAGAGGCACTGGCCGAGCGCACTGCTGCGATGTTTTTAAGTTATTACCAGGCTTGAATCGCTACCCTTAAAGGCCATTTTTCACCTACTAATTTACTCATAAAAAAGGCCCCCAAAGGGGCCTCTTTTATTTTATCGGGAACAAATTACAGTCTTTCCCAGAGTATTTCCCAGTTCCCGCCAACACCCGGCTCGAACTGTTTTGCACCTCTTCTCACTTCCTTACAGTAGTGGGAGTAAGCAGAGTCCTTACACTCGTAGACATTACCATCACGGCCCAGGACTTTAGTACCCGCAGCATAGTTTCTATGGCCTCTAGGGAAGACATAATCATAATCCTGATCACTCGAGGATTGGTCATCGTCATTGGAGCTATCATCGTCTCCGTTTGAAGTATCGTCGTCATCATTAGAGGTGTCGTCATCGCCGTTGGAGCTATCGTCGTCACCATTAGAAGCGTCATCATCGCCGTTGGAGCTATCGTCGTCGCCGCTCGAGGAGTCATCATCACCATTGGAAGTATCGTCATCCCCATTCGAGGAGTCATCATCACCAGAGGTGTCTTCAACCAGGTAGAAGTTCAGAGTGTTTTGATCAACCATGTTGCCATCGCGGTCTTTTACCACCACTACAACCATATGGTGCCCTGCTACAGTCTCTGAGAGAGTCAAGCTAGTACTGGCAGTATCACCATCATCAATGTTATTGCTATAGCTTGCTAGAGTATCACCGCCATGATTTACCACTGTAACCTCAACGCTGACATCTCCCGTAGCACTGAGAGCAACGTCTAGAGAAATAGCACCGCCTGTAATTGTGTATTCACTTTCAAGGCCACTTACCGTTACTTCATAGTTGGGCTCTTCTTCGCTCAACTCGTAACCGATCTCGACATTTTCCAGGCCACTGCCATCTTTTAGATAAATGCGGTTGATACCGTACAGAGGCTCAAAGCTGTTATCACCATCGAAATCACCGGCGCGGATATCGGTCTGCTCTGCATTAATCAACTCAGCCAAATCGTGTGACCAGTTTTCAGCGATGCCCTGCTCTTCGGAGGCAATTTCCAAAACAGTGCTGTAAGATGAGTTTTCACCTGAGCCATCAAATACGCGGGTATATACTTTATCGCCAACGTTCAAGTCCTGCGTCGGATTGATGGTACCCGCAGCGCTCCATTCGGTATTAGTGACATTATCGCCATCGAATTCTACATCGATAACATTGTAGAAAGCGTTAACCGTATCACCCACATCCCAAACAGCCAGAATTACATGATAGCCCTCGCGATCCGGCACCTGACACTCATGAGTTGTATTTACATCTGGCTGTTCATAATTGCCATCTATCTCACAGAATGGATCGAGATCAAATTGATCGCGAGTCAAGACTGAATTCGGATTCCAATCTTCTTTAGTAATATAGTATTTCCAATCACGAGTTACATGGTTGGCGGTGAAGTACCATTTGAAGGTTTGCCAACCGGAGCTAATATAATTTTTTACCCAGCGATCAGATGTCTGTTCATTAAGCTCAGACCAGGCACTGCTTCCTCCACTGGCAATTTGCCCATCGGCAGGGCCGCTATCGGGAAAGCCTTCAGGACCTTCTATACTCTGTGGTTCCCACTGAACTGCGCCGCAATTCAAATTCATTTCACCGGTATCTAATGCATATTTACACAGGGTACCACGCGCAGAAGCTACACCACCGTCAGCGGCCTCAACATAACCATGACTGAAAGCATTAGAACTGGCACCGGCTAATACCACTGCCATTAATGTGCGATTGACTATCGGTTGTTTAAATACGGATGCTAATTTTTTCTTACGTAGAATCATATCTCTGCCCATTTATTACTTTGCGCTCAACTTCCTTCCCCAGCTGAACACAAATTTTTACTTTTAGAGGATGTAAATCCTGCAACGCTAGCGACAGAGTTATGGACCACCACTAATTGGCACGGTTCCTATTATTTTTATAATTTAAACAAACAACTTTTAGCGTGTCACCGAAAGATAAGCCTAATTTTTAATAAATACCACCCCATTAAAAGTTCCATATAAACACAAAAATAAAAACATAAATAATGACAAAATAATTTCTTGCAAAATAGAAAAATGACGACCCAAAACAAAAAATAAGACCACAATTCCGGGCAATTACTGCAACATAAAATCAGCAAAAGCGAAATTTAGTGGTATTTTATTCCAGCAAGGGCAACCAGGTATAAATCCGAATATACCGCTTATAAAAATATAAAAACAAAATATGGAAGAACTATGAATTTCACACTTAAATCCTCCCAGAAATCAATATGAAACCCTAACTAACTCCACCTATCGCTTACCGGCAAAAAAACACGGTGCACCCACGACAAAATTGAAATAGAAAAAACCTAGAAAACAACGGCCAATACTTCTTCTATAACTAATCGGGCAGAGGGTTTTCCAATGAAAATTAAAAATATTAGTTTTTTAAAGCTTTCACCTCACTGAATTCATACCGGCCAGATATCCCTGAGCCCACAGAAAATGCCACCTTTCGATAGCTTACAAATAGTATCCCCAATGAATCAAAACCGATATTTTGGGGCCTCAGAACAACTCTTTGACCCCATCAGCTTTAAGATTTAATCATGGAGTTTCTAATGCCCAAGATTAATATCAGATTTGCGATAAACCACAGGTCTTTAATAATAAAAATACCGCTGGAGCTAAGTTGCCAGGGAGCTACCCAACTGCCTGGATAGGAGTAGAGGAAGGTCTGGGTTGTTATAAATACTGCGGCACAAAGCAATAGTCCCGGCCAAAACAGCTGCCGGATATAAATACCCAAGGCGAGGATAGCCAGCGCAATCAAGTCATATATACCGATAAGATTTGAGGCCACCTGCACGCTAAATAGACTGTATAACCACGACATCAGTGGCGAAGTGCTTACCAGGCCTTCAATCCCCTCAGCCTCAAGCGCTGTGAATTTCATCCCACCAATCCAGAGTAATACCAAGCCGACAGGGAAATAATTGAGCCATATCAGCTTTAGTGGACTCAACGAATCCCGATAAAACCAGGTAATACCCAAGGTTAACAGGGCAAAGTACTTAATTATCCCCTGTCCTGAGCCAATTGCCGGAAAGCCGCCCAGGGAGTCGATCCAATGGCCGCTGCCAAGAAGACTCAGTAGGGGCACTAGCGATATTAAAATCAGAAGGATTGCCAGGGGCTTAACAACCCGCTCAAAGCGAAGGGCGAGTGCCCCCAAAATAGCGGCGACTGAAAAAATAATGGCGGTCAGTAAACGTATAGGGGAAAGCACCCCCTCATTAGTGACACCGTAGAATTCAAATACGCGCTTGATACCACCCCATTGGCCGGAAAAAAGCGCCACCGCAATAAGCGCAAAGGCGATGGCCACCAGGGCGAAGGGAAGTTTTCGAAGAAGAAATGACATTTGTTGACGACCTCTTAACAAATTAGAGCTTAGTCACCAGCCTGACCAGAGCCCCTCTCTCCATACAGGTGAAAGGCGGCTCTGGGGTATTGGTTAAATCTATGTCGTCTTGGCCCGGGGAATTATTACACCCCCATAGAGAATCACATTTACTGTTACTCCAGTATCAATGTGCCCCGATACATTTGCATCTGGCAGTTGAACGGGTATTCGCCCGGCTCGGCTTTTGGTATTTCCACCAAGGTATCCTGATTCAGGGCAAGCTGAGCGCTGACTTCCAAGTCTGGAAACAATACCCACTCGGAGCAGGGGCTTGGGTCCTCCCGGTGAAAATGCAAAGTCGCTGTGCGACCGGCGGGCAGGCGGATAAGATCCGGTTCGTAAACTCCATCCTTAACCAGAATCTGTAAATTATCCGTGCTCGGCGTCGCCTTACTGGCACTTCTTTTTGGCCCCAACCAAAACCACCAGATAACAGCCAGAATCATCAGCATACCGACGATATTTACGAGAACTTCAGCCATTTAGCGAGCCTCCGATGGTTTAAAGAAGCGCAGGCGGTTGGCATTACTGACCACTGTCAGGGAGGAAAGCGCCATAGCACCACCGGCAACAATGGGGCTCAGTAACATACCCGTAATCGGGTAGAGGACACCGGCGGCGATGGGAATACCCAGAGTGTTATAAATAAAAGCTCCAAACAGGTTTTGCCTGATGTTGTGCAAAGTGGCCCGGGACAACTCCACGGCATTGGCGACCCCGTGCAGGGAGGAACGCATTAGGGTGACATCGGCGCTCTCAATAGCAACATCGGTACCGGCACCTATCGCAAAGCCCACATCGGCCCGCGCCAGGGCCGGGGCATCGTTAATCCCGTCACCCACCATACCCACTCGCTCGCCTTTTTTTTGCAATTCAGCGACGATCCCCTCTTTATCTTCCGGCAATAGTTCTGCGTGAACGCGATCGATACCCAGTTGCCGGGCAACCGCTTCAGCACTGCCGTGATTGTCCCCGGTAAGCATTTCAATGCGTAAACCCAGTTTGCTCAGTCGCTCGATAGCAGCTTGCGCATCAGCGCGAATCGGATCGGCTACGGCAATAATCCCCCGCAACTTGCCGTCTACGGCGGCGTACATCACCGTGCGCCCTGCCTCGGCCAATTTGGCTGCCCGCTCACTCCAGGCATCCAGGGAAACAGCCTCCTTTTGCATTAACTTAGTATTCCCCAACAGCACGCGACTGCCACCGATATCACCACTCACACCGTGAGCTGTGATGGCTTCAAAGTTGGCTGGAGACTGCAATTCAAGGTTTTTTTCGTGAGCAGCCGTCACTATGGCTTCAGCCAAGGGGTGCTCTGAGCCCTGCTCCAGGCTCGCCACCAAACGCAGCAGTTCATCGCTGTCGCCATCACTATTGATATCCGTTAGACGCGGAGAACCCTCGGTGAGAGTCCCGGTTTTATCCACAACCAGGACATCCAGGGTGCAGGATTGTTGCAGGGCCTTTCCGTTGCGCACCAGTACACCGTACTCGGCACCTTTGCCCACCCCCACCATAACCGACATGGGAGTCGCCAGACCCAAGGCACAGGGGCAGGCGATAATCAGCACCGAAGTCAGTACTACTAACATATGGGCAACCCGAGGATCGGGGCCCAAGTTGAACCAAACCAGTGCGGCCACCAGGGCAATAATCATCACCACTGGCACAAAGATGCCGGAAATCTTGTCCGCCAAGCGCGCGATAGGTACCCGGGAGCTCTGGGCATTCTTTACCATCTCGATAATCTGCGCGAGGCGGGTGTCGGAACCCACTTTATCTGCGCGAAACAACAGGCTGCCATTTTTATTCAGAGTTCCGGCGGCGAGGCTGTCACCCTCCGCCTTTTTCACCGGCACTGGTTCCCCGGTGAGCATGGATTCATCCACCAGGCTGCGCCCTTCAAGCACAGTGCCATCCACCGGAATTTTCTCGCCGGGGCGGACGCGCAGCTGGTCTCCCTGCTGCACCTGCTCGATAGGCAGATCCACCTCTCGGCCGTCTCTCAATACCCGCGCGGATGTATCCTGGAGCTCCAACAGCTTCTCCACTGCGGCACTGGTGCGCCCGCGAGCCCGAATCTCCAGTGCCTGGCCGAGGCTGATCAAGCCAATAATCATGGCACTGGCCTCGAAGTACACATGTCGTGCCGCTTCCGGTAAGAGGTGGGGGACCAGTACCACGATCATGGAGAAGAGCCAGGCCGTTCCCGTGCCCAGGGCCACCAGCGTATCCATAGTGGCATTATGGTGACGCAGTGCCTTCCAGGCGCCACTGAAGAAATTGCCGCCACAGAAGACCAGCACCGCCAGGGTAATCAGTCCCATAACACCCCAGGCCAGCTGCTCCACCGGGGTATTCACCGATACCTTGTCGGTAATCAGCCCCCAGGCCATCATTGGCACGCCCACGCCCAGAGCAAATGCCGAGCGCCACAACTGCTGGCGGTAGTGCCGCTGTGTCTGCTCCCGCTGTTCCGCGCGCTGCTCTCGTTCACTACTTCGCAAGAGTTCAGCGCCGTAGCCCGCGCCTCGGACGGCTTCGATACAGGATGCAGCCTCTGCCGGGCCGTATACCGACAGGATTTTATCGGACAGGTTTACCCGGGCATCAGTCACCCCGGCTACGGCCTTAACCGCAGTCTCAATTTTGTTGATACAACCGGCACAATTGACTCCACTCAAACGGAACACCGTTGGCGCAGATTGTTGCTCCTTCGTCATCTTGCTCTCCCGCAACACCAATTACAGCGACAAAGTTACAACCTTACCGCTAGGGGAAGGCAACAGTTGGCAGCGCACCGCCCGCCGAAATTTCGCAGTCAATTCATCCTTCAGCTTAGTGGCTGGCACCAGGGGGCGGGAAAAGGCTGAGGATTCGCCAATGATCGCGCATGCGATGCGCCGGAATGTTATTATCGCGCCATGACACATCCCCTGCTTCCCGAAAGACCCCTGAGTATATCTCCTTCTCTGGCTGCCACTGTCGGCCTGGAGGAAGCTGTGCTGCTCACTGCACTTGGCGACCTGGCTCCATTCCTTCCCCTGGAGCCCTACGGAGGCCGGGATTGGTATACCGCCGAGGGGGAGCAGCTATATTTGCTGCTGCCCTTCTGGCAGGCAGCGGATATCCAGCGGGTAGCCACCAGTTTGCGCAACCAGGGTGCCCTTCTGCTGGGGGCGGCACCATTCGGCAGTAGCGAGATTCTGAAGTTCGCCCTGCCCGGTGAGTACAAGCGCCCGGTGGCAACACCCCCTACCCCGTCCAACCGCAATGCCAACACCATTGCCCCCAGTTGGCAGCCGGATAGTGAAACCATGGCGCGTATCGCCCAACTGGGTATTCCCGAGCACTTTGTAAGGGAGCAATTGCCGGAGTTTGTCACTTACTGGCGCGAGCGCGCCGAGCCCCGCCACTCCTTTGGCTCCCTGTTCCTGCGCCAGGTTAAAAGCAAGTGGGAGGCTTTTCGCGCAACGGCTCAGCGCAAGCAGCCACTGCCCAACGGCTGGCAACCCAGCGATGAGACCCTACGCAAGCTGGCGGACGAGGGAGTCCCCAGCACTTTTGTCGGCCGCGGCCTACAGCGCTTTCTCGATTACCACCGTTCCAGTGGCAAGCAGTCCATTTCCTGGGATTTGGAATTCAATGACTGGATCATGGAAGACTGGGAGAAGCAGGACACGCCATTTATCGAAAAACGCAAGCCCACTGCTATGTCCCGCGACTGGCAGCCCAGCGAGCACACCTGGGAGCAGTTGCAGCGCCTGGCCATCAATCCGCGCTTTGCTGCCGAATTGCTGCCGGAATTCATTTATAAATGGACCGAGCGCGGTGGCCACAGTGCCCGCTGGGGTGAACTGTTTATCGAGTATGCGCGGGAAGAGTGGGCCTATTACTGCCAGGGTATTGAGAAAAACCCGGTGGCCAAACCCATCTCCCGCAACTGGCAGCCCAGTGGTGACTGCCTGAGTCATTTGATGAACCAATGCGAGATAGATCGCGACTTCGCTCTATCCCTGGTTCCGGAATTTATTATTTACTGGCGCGGTCAAAATGCCGCACGTAAAAGCTGGGACGCCGTATTTGTGCGTCACGCGCGCCACCAGTGGGCGGAGCGCAACAAACTGGCAATAGGAAACTCTTATGGCAATCCACAAGACTCCCACAACAACACCAACCAGCGCACCCGCGACCGGTCAATCGGCGACATACTCACAGACACAAACTGGTAGTGAACAGGGCCAGGAACTGCTGAACGAAAAGAAGCGCGCAATCAATGAAGTATTTGCGCTGTTTAAACTGAATTATCACAATCAGTTCAGCGCAGCATTTCCAGACACTGAAACCCTTCACCACGCCAAGCGCCTCTGGCTGGAGGCCCTGCTTGCTTTCGCTCCCCAGGATATTATGCAGGGTGCCAAGCGAGCGATCCTGCAAAGCGAGTACCTGCCCACCGTACATAAAATGCTGCAGCTGTGCGCCGCTGGGGAGAATGGTTTACCGGAAGCACGCGCCGCCTATCGCGAAGCCTGCAATGCCCCCAGCCCCAAAACCAATTACAACTGGAGCCACTTAGCGATCTATCACGCAGGGCGGGAATCCAACTGGTTTTTTCTTGCCAATAACCCCGAGTCTATCGCCTACCCGGTCTTTGCTGAGCACTATCGAAAAATATGTGAACGAGTCCTGGGGGGAGAAAAACTAACCGCTCCAGAGCAATTAAAGCTGGAGGAAAACCCCGGCTCACCACTTTCCAAGGAAGAAAATTCGAAAAGACTCTCGGAGATGCGAGCAAAGCTTGGCATTTAGAAATTAACAGCCAACTGCTTACTCTGACTTTGAATACAGGGCCTGATACCTAAAGGCCCTCACGCCAATGACTTGTGAAGTAAAAGCCCTGATCTAGCTTTACTGTGCTTGAAATAAAAATAAACAAAGCACAGGACAGATCATGAATAATTTTAAGACCACCGTAAAAACAAGTTTGTTTTCCAGCCTTATATTCACTTTCGCTACAAATACCAGCGCTGACTTTGCCAACAGGAAATATATTGGGGCTACCCTCGGTGAAACCTCTTATCCTCAATTTTGCTCATCTGCAACCCCCCGGATAAAATCACAGATTCCTCAAGGATCTACAGACGGACGCTTTCATTGCAATAGTAGCGGCAGCACGATTAAGTTTTATGGCGGCTTGCGCTGGAACAGATACCTCGCCCTTGAAATCAGCTATCTAAAACCTTCAGCTGCGCAAAGCAGCTTTTATACCAATAATGAAAATGGAGAGTATGCAAAGGCCGCATACCAGGTTGAAACACATTTATTGACCGCCTTTTTATTGGGTTTTTATCCTGTTAACTCCAATATAAATATGTTTGCCAGAGTCGGGGGCGGAGCTTGGAGAGGGAAATTATCAGAGCAACAATCCGCTCAGTTTTATCTCCCCCAGCAATTATCCAATGGACAATTCACAACACAACTTCAGACGCTCGATAAAGACAAGTCCCAAAACCACAAAGGCCCTCACTGGGGAATTGGGGTCGGGATGAATTATGTCTATAGGAATCACTGGATTTGGAGACTGGAGTGGGAAAAACTCGAGCCCACTGGAGTAGACTTCAATGCAGAAACACTATCACTGGGTTTAGGGAGGCTTTTTTGAATTTTGTTAATTGACACCTATAACTTTATACAAATTAAATAGAGTTCCCGCAAACTATTACTGGGAACTCTACCTTTAGGCGCCAAATCCAGTTAATAGAGTAGGTCCTACCTTCGACCAATCTAAAAGACGTTATTATTTTGGTGGTTGCCTTAATCAAATTTCACTCTAAAATCAGCTTCAGCGGTCCCCCATATAAGCTAAACAAGGTCAAGCCATGAACCGCTTTAGCCCCCTATTCATTATTTTTCTACTTTCCTTACCAGCCCTTGCTTGCGCCGATTTCTACTCACACAAATATGCTGGTATTTCTTTCGGTAACCAGCATGCCAATAACTTGTGTAGCGAAGCAGAAAAGCGAGTTCAACAAATTAGCGCCAGCTTAGATCAAGTGGATCTCAGTCGGTGTGATGATAAAAATAACGCCTGGAAACTATTTGCAGGAATTCGATGGACACCTTATCTGGCAATTGAAGCCAGCTATCAAAATTTCAATAAGTACCAGCTGGATACCCATATTTCATATGGGGGTGGTGAATACTTAAACTATTTCTCTAATTTTGATAGCCAGCTTTTCAATATATTTTCCCTGGCGTATCTTCCCCTGGGAGAATCATTTAGCTTATTCGGGAAACTTGGCACCGGCATCTGGTACGCGGAAACCAATGAGATTCAGAAGGGTGAAGTTTTCATCCTATACCAGCTTGAAGATGGCAGTTTAGTAGAACAATTAACTCCTGTCAGAGGTGAATTAAACGATAGCAGCAATGGATTCCACTGGGCATATGGTGCTGGTGTTAACTATAGCTATAGGGGCAAATGGAGCCTACGGATAGAGTGGGAACAGTTTTCAAAAATTGGGGGCGATACGTTTCTGGATGAAATAGATAGTGAAGCTATCACCATGGGTTGGAGTATGCATTTTTAATGATAAAATCCAGTTAAATACTGATAGAACTCCTCTCTATAAACAGCCATTAACTAACACATTCTAAAATGAACAACAAAAAGAATAAAATACTGAATGAAAAAGATCTGGAGGAATACCAAGAAGACTATCGAGCGAAATTAGATTATGAAAACACGCTAAAAGAAACCAAAAAACTCATTCAATTATATACATTACAATAGTATCTATACTATTAATTTACTCAATCTTCGTTTCGAGAAGCTCTAGGCAGCTAGACAATTTTCAATGGACCATTCTTATAGTGTTTGTGCTGTTAATATTCGGAACAAAAAAACAGCTAGAGCAAGAAAAACTTGAAAACCCACCTTTTTGCACCGACTGTAAGAAAAACATGGAGCCCTATGAGTTTCGATCTAAAAGTAAATCACTAGATATTAATGGTATCGCCTACCTATGTAGGGACTGTAAGTCGAAAATAATTGATACTGAGCCATCACATTCTGGCTAATTCACATAGACAAATGGCCTATCTTTCCGATCCAATTAGATATCTATAAAATCAACAGCCAAGCTTCACAAGATTAGACGAAACTGTATCAATAAGTATTATGCCAAGATTTCTCAAGGCTTCAGCCCTACTGTTTTTTCTTTTTATTCTTTGGATTATCTATCTAGCCAATACCGGATCGAGTAGTATATTTTTTGACCTTGTCCGTGCTATCCCCTATGGCGATAAATTAGGCCATATCGCCTTGTTTGGTACTTTTGGCCTTATCCTGATACCTGCCACCCGCGCCACTTATTTTAAACTCGGCTTTATTAGAATTTACTATGGTGCTATCGCAGTGCTTGGCTTTGCCCTGATTGAAGAGATAAGCCAGGCATTTGTTCGCTCAAGGAGTTTTGACTTACTTGATCTGGCCGCCGATATCGTTGGAGTGATACTTGCGAGCTCTCTGGTTTACCTGGTTCAGAGAGCCCGCAATATTAACAATTTAAGCCAGTCTGAAAACCCCAATACCGCTAGTGAGACAACAGACGATTGATATCCCTCCAATCAACCAATTTAAAGTTCTGGGCTGCGCTGGGCATTCGGTTGCGCCCATCCTGAACAACTAATAAACCTTGAGGATATTCCGCACCCAAAGCTGAACTGGTAACGGCCAAACCATCGGTCTCCGAACTGCCATCCACACCTAGCTGGGGATTCATACCAACCCGAAAATGGGTAATAAATTCATTCCCACTACGGCTGAATAGTGCATAGCTATCATTACCTTGACTGGATATCACTAGATAGCCCTTATCGCCATCCTGATAAAGTGCCAATCCCTCTATATCTGCCACCAGCTTTTCACCATCCACTTCTGCCACCAACTCTGGAGAGGCCTCCGATAAGGACTTTAGGTCCAGCCGCCAAATCCCCCGGTCTTCCTCAGCAAAAAACAGGGTTCCGAACTGGTCATCCACAACACAGCCTTCAACCTGTCCATAGTCATCAAACTGGATACCCTGCTCAATCTCAAACTCATTGGAGGACTCATAGACATTGATTTTGAGCTGATGCAAGCTGGCCTCCTTGTCAGAAACCCAGGCATAAAGTCCACTATCGTCCTGTTGCAGGCACAAGCCATAGGGATCACGAAGCCCTATACTCCGGTATCCAAGATACCCCACCTCGCCCGTTGTACTAATAGTAAATAGATCCAAACCGGGGTTAGTACGATTAGAGGCAACGGCAATCGCATCAATATTAGGGTGGGAAATTTTACGGATATCAACATTATTAACCCTGCCTACCGGAAAGTGCTGTTTTAAGCCGCCTGATAGATGATAGATATTGAGCCCCTTTTTTTTATCTGTAGCAAAAATCAGGCTGTTTTCCGGCGAATGAGAGTTCACCCAAATAGCGGGATCATCGGCAGCATCCCCATAAGAGTGAACGGGGTCAGTTTGTCCCCTGGCGGCAACAGTGGGAATAATCTCAAGCGGACTATCTGTAACGCTGGTCAGCTTGGTATTTATCGGGAAATAGGTTATTTCACTCTGATTATCATTTAATACGGCCAACCTATCATCAAAAACTGCTATAGAGGCAGGGCTTTCTGCAGGCAATGTCCAAGACTGGTCGGACCTACCACTTCCTGACAAGTCGAAAGCCTGTACTCCCTGTTCCACTGCAATCCAGGTTTGGTCCTGCTGATAACCCAGTCGCAAGCTGCCGAAATCATCACCGAGCTGTTTCGCCGAGATTAAAAGCTCACGCTCCTCATCTCGCTCTGCATCGGCATTCAATGCCAATATCCCTACAGGCGGCTGTGATACCAGTAATCGCCCCCGACGGTTATCCACACTACAACTATTAACCTCTTCCCCCAAATATATTGGGCGTATCTCGGTAAAGTCCCAGTGCTCATCACTGGGAGAAAGCAGGTACTCAAACCCCCGTCCGTCCTCTCCAATGGCAAACAGGTGATCTCTTCCTGCTTGTAGTGAAAAACAGAGTGCGCTCACAGGCTTGGCACTCTCAAGCTTTCCTAAAAGTTGAAGCTGCAAATCATCGTTTAGATCAGTAAATAATTGATATAGCTGTAATTGCGCTTCCTGCTCTTCGTAAGCCGCCACCAGGTAGCTACCACCTTCCCTTGGCTGAATGGCAAGTGCCTCTACTCTGCCATCCTTTTGAACTTGTATTTCTGCGGACTCATCTACAAGCACTAGCCCCTTATCTTTACTGGATAGCAACAAGTATTGCTGCTTAGGGAAACTGACCAGCTGAATCTGTTCAGCTATCAGCCCCTTTAAAGAGATGATCTTTTGTGAAGATAATCTTTGACTATCCTTTTCAAGATCACATCCGAGTAATATAAGGCAGGACAAAACACCCACTATTGAAAAACGCATAATAAAACCTGCTTAGGACTTACCGGTAACTGACAGAAAATATTATTTTTACAAAAACAAAGCCCCCACAATATTGCAGGGGCTTTATCAGGGTAAAAAATTGCACTAATCCAAAAATTCCAGTGTAAATTCTAGAAAGTGCTATAGCTCAGCCCAATCGCATAGGTCGGACCGTATTCTTCGTACTGACCATTAAACCCAGACGTGTGAACATAGTAAGGTTCATCCGTGAGGTTAACCCCAGTAAAAGTAAGTTGAAGGCCATTATCAAAGCGGTAGCGGGCCGACAAATCCAATTGCAAATGGTCTTCTTCGTAGCGATCATTAGCCTCATTTTCAAGGTCTACTTCCAGCAGGCGTTCACTGCGAAAAGCTGCTGACAGGCGCATACTAAAGGCATCGCGCTCATAGCCTACAATAAAGTTGCCGACAAAATCCGCCTGGGAAGGCATAGATATTTTGTCACTGCGATCACTGCTATTGAGACCCAGATCAGCTTCTGAATCGGTAAATGTTGCATTGGCCCTGAGTAAGAACCCATTTTCAAAACCTTGGGTCCAGGCCAGTTCGGCACCGCTGATACGGGCGTTGTCTCCGTTAATCGGTTGCCATACTTCAGCATCATCAACCGCTAAATTCCCTACAAAACGGGTAAAATCGGTATTACTGGAAACTTCAGACATGACAATAAAGTTATCGATACTCTTATGGAAAAGTCCCACAGAGAACATACCCAGATCATCCGCATAGTATTCGGCAGAGAGGTCGATATTGCGGGATTCATAGGGGTCTAACTCTGGATTTCCAGATTCAACCTCCAGTTCCCCATCATCGTATTCAATTTTGGCCGGAGAGGGGTTCAAATAACCAAATGATGGACGCGATAAGGACTCCGAATAGGCTGCACGGAGAACAACATTATCGTTGTAATCAAATTTGTAATTAATACTGGGGAAGAAGTTGTCGTAGTCCCGCTCGTAGTTAACCTCAGTGGCATAAACCTCCTCTGCAATTAAATCGGCACCCGGCAGGGGCTCTTCCGACTCTGCCACATTCACGCCTTCAGCATTAAATTCGGTGCGCTCATAGCGAACCCCAAAAACCAGCTGGGAGCGGTCCAACTCAATAGAATTCATCACATACAAGGCCGTGATGTCTTCATTCATTGCGTAGTCACGGGCGGATGCCAAAGCGGTCTCAGTCTCATCTATGTCAAAATCACTGAGGTTAGCATTGATAAAACTATTCAGGCTTCCAACATTGACGCCAGGTCCAAATGCATCCAAACCATAATCGATACTATTGCGAGAAAAGTCCGCCAGAGTGTAATCCCCACCAAACCCTTCATATACAGTCGCATTTAAGTCACCAGCCTTTTCTCGCTGACGCTCATGTAATCCGAATTTAACTACTGAAGGATTGCCAGCCCAATCAATTTCTCTACTGATATCAATACGGAAGCTGATTTCTTCATCTTCAGTAAAGTTATCTTCAATGACCAACTCATCGAGTTGATAACTGGCCGGGTCCAATACTGCTTCAACATCCTCACTTCCCACCGCCATACGGGGAGTATCACCAGCTTCAACATACCCCAAACGCAGGGAGTCCAAGACAAAATCGGTATCGCGTCGATTGGGTTCAGATTCCTCTGCATGGGAATATCCCAAGGCATAGGACAATCCCCATTGCTCAAAATTATGCTCTCCGCCAAATACCGCAGAAATAATTTCCTGTTCTTCCAGGCGGTCCTTCAGGGACTTCTCCAGTGCTGCCTCTTCCCACTCTGCCGAGTTGGCCGAAATAGTCTCCGGCTCATCGCGTTCATCATCGAGCTTCCAGGAATTGCGCTGGCGGATTTCCTGATCAGAAAAATCGGAGTACAAGCTGTGGAGATAGATGCTTGAGTCACTGCCCAGGTCCAGGTCGAAGTTGGCAGCAAGACCTGTGCGCTCCCGGGTAATACTGTAATCGCGATGTTCTATTTCGGTCGCGCCCTTAGCTACAGAGCCATCTTCAGCGGTCAGTTCTTCCCAGCTACCATCAGTCTCAATATTATCTGAGCCAAAATCCCGCTCCTGGTGACTTAGCGCTAAGGCCACCCCGAGACGGCGCTCTCCATCAAGTTCAAAAATATTGGTCATGGTCGCAGCCACTTTGGGGCTGTACTCTTCCTGAAGCTCGCTGTAACTATTCTCTACGCTGAACTTGTAGCGATTGCTGTCATAATCCAGGGCATTCAGACTTTTTATCTCAATGGCACCACCAATAGAGTCTGCGCTCATATCCGGCGTAAGAGTTTTAAATACCTCCAAACTCGCCAATAAGTCCGATGGAATAACATCCAGGGCTACCGCTCGGGTGTTTGTTTCCGGTGCAGGCAGGCTCACACCATTAATTGTTGCCGCATTCAAATTTGGGTCTATACCCCGCACACCAACAAAACGCCCCTCACCCTGATCTCTCGCAATAAATACACCGGGCATTCGCTGTAACGCTTCTGTGACATTGGCATCGGGGAGTTCACCAATCGCATCAGAAGTTTGCACCGCTACGACCTTATTGGCGTCCCGCTGTCGATCCAAGTCGCTGCGCGCATTACTTGCCTGGGCGGTAACCGTCACAGTTTCCATTACCTGCTCATTTTCTGCGATAGCATTTGCGCTAATGATGGCTGTCGCCAGAGCCGCCAATGGCATTCCCAGTAACCGCAAGCCTGAAGTTCTGTATTTCATTGCGTCCCACTCCCACTTTGCCGGTGGTTAATTGAATTGAACGCAGACTAGAAGGCCGCTATGAACTTTACGTGACATTTTTTTTAAGCTTGTCATCACATAGTCAATTAGTACTGCGACGATAGATGTAAGCCCTGCTATTTACACAGATATCAATCGCCTTAAAAGGAACCATCAAGGCAATTAACAGTAAAAAGCGTCATATACTGAAACCAAATATGGAGCAGTCATGAACGAAAGCCCCAAAAATCCAGCACGCCGCTCTCTATTTAAAGTCCTGGGTGGTGTAACCGCCACCGGTGCTGTAAGCAGCTTACTACCCGGCTGTAGTGGGAGTGAAAATCCCACACGCAACTCCCTCACCTTTAAAGAAATCCCCCATAGACTGGATTACCAACACCATCTACCAGAGGGCTATAAATCCACGGTTCTGCTGAGGTGGGGAGACCCTTTACATAAAGAGGAAACATCTTTTCAGCCTGAAGAACTTAGCGCCAGTAGCCAGGAACAGCGATTCGGTTACAACAACGATTTTATTGCATTTATGCCCTTGGCAGCGGGGACCAGTTCCACCCTGGGGTACCTGCATATACAAAGTAAAAATAGTGATCGCGGGCTTTTATGTGTCAATCACGAATACACTCAGCCCCATCTGATGTTCTCGGGTTATAACGACGAATACAGTGCCACCCGAGGAGTGAGTGCCGAGCATGTGGCCATTGAACAGGCCGCCTGCGGACACTCCATCGTGGAAATTCGAAGAAGTAAACAGGGCTGGAAAGTAGTGGCTGACAGTCCCTATAACCGGCGGATAACTTCTACGACGCCAATGGAAATCACTGGCCCCGCCGCAGGCGACGAACGTTTGAAGACCCGCCAAGATCCCAGCGGAACCCAGGTCCTCGGCACCATAGGTAACTGTGCAGGAGGGAAAACTCCATGGGGAACTGTATTAATTGCTGAAGAGGGGTTTGGCGGCGCTTTTCAGGGAGACCCAAAAAAGCTCGAAGATTCCCGGGAGATCGAAAACCATCAACTTTTTGGTATAAGACCAGAAAATCGCAACTGGGGTGACCACGACCGCCGATTTGATATTCAGGTAGAACCCCATGAGCCCAATCGATTCGGTTGGATGGTGGAGTTTGACCCCTATAACCCCCAATCAAAACCGCGCAAGCTGACCAGTTTGGGGCGTTTTGAGCACGAAGGCTTTACCCTGGTCTGTAAACCGGGACAACCGATCGTTGCTTACGGCGGCGATGATGATGAACATCAATTTGTCTATCGCTATGTATCCCAAGATAACTATCAGCCCGAAGATCCCGATACAAACCGAAAGCTACTCGTTAATGGCACGCTCTATGCCGCGCGATTTGCCGACGATGGCAGTGGCGAATGGCTGCCGCTGATATATGGCCAGGGCCCACTGACCGCAGAGAATGGTTTTCACAATCAAGCAGATGTAATGATTGATGCGCGCCGCGCAGCCGCGCTATTGGGAGCCACGCCAATGGATCGGCCGGAGGACGTGGAGACTAACCCCCACAATGATTGCACCTATGTAATGCTGACCAAAAACAAGAAGCGCAGCGATACCGATGCCGCCAACCCCCGCGCCCGCAATACTGCCGGCCATGTATTGGAAATAGCGCCCCCCGGGAAGAAGGGAAACCGCGACCACACAAGCGCACAATTTCAGTGGCAGCAATTTCTACTTGGCGGAAATCCCAATGCTGAAAACCCCGCTGAAAGGGGCGCCTATGGACAGCAGTCCCCTTACGATATCTCTGAGCACGGCTGGTTTGCCAATCCCGATAACGTCGCTTTCGATCCCAGGGGCAATATGTGGATTGCTACCGATGGCTGTGAGCGCTTTGGGTTCCACGATGGACTTTGGGCAATGGCTACTGAAGGGCCTTTGCGAGCGGCACCCAAGCATTTCTTTGGCTGCCCGCAAGGGGCTGAAGTATGCGGGCCGGAATTTACTCCCGATGGAAAAACCCTGTTTATTGCCGTGCAACATCCGGCCGATTCGCGCAACTCCACTTATGACCAACCCCTGCACCGCTGGCCAGATAATAATCCCCTGTTACCGCCTCGGCCATCAGTACTGGCCATTTACCGTGAGGACGACCAAATAGTCGGTAGCTAGGCAATTGATATGACAAACCGGGGACCCTGCTAAAATTTTAATCTAAAGCAGTTTTTGGCCTCTCACCCCGCCTATAGGCAGGCTGTCAGAGGCCTATAAGCCGAGGTCCCTATGATATCGAGGTGTGCAACCCTTATACGCCGCCTTACCGCTGTGCTGGCAATCGCCAGTTTTATCCTTGCGGCCACACCGGGAACTGCCCAGGTACCAGAAAATCCTGTAAATCTCCGGGGCAGCGGCGCCAGTTTCCCCTACCCAATCTATGTCGAGTGGTTTCGGCAGTTCACCCATCGGGAAAACAATATATTTATTTTCTACGAGATGAGCAGTAGCGGTGACGGCATCAGGGACTTCCTCGGTCATACAGTTGATTTTGCCGCCTCAGATGCCGCTATTGAGATCGATGAGTTACGCAACCTGAAAGGCGGTGGCGTGGTACTACCGGTTACTGCTGGGGAAGTCGTACTGGTGTTTAACCTTCCCGGGATCGACAAGCTAAAACTGTCCAGGGAAGCTTATGTGGGGATTTTCCTGGGAGAAATAACCCACTGGGATGACCCCAAGATCGCAGCCGCAAACCCCGATATCAAGTTGCCCAGAGATGAGATTACCGTTGTCACCCGCTCTGAAAGTTCGGGGACCTCGTATATCTTTTCTGGACATATGAGTAGCGTGAGCCAGGATTTCCGCGAAAAAATTGGTTTGGACAGAACACCCAGTTGGCCAAAGTTGCCCAGATTTAAAAGAGCACCGGGCAATCAAGGCGTAGCCGCTAAGGTTCGCAAGAAAGTCGGGGCCATTGGCTATGTCGAACACGGGTTTGCCCAACTGGTAAACCTGCCTGTGGCTTTACTGGAAAACCACGCGGGAAATTATATTGCCGCAGGCCCCAAGAGCGGAGCAGAGGCTCTTTCAGAGATTGAATTTCCAAAAGCATCATTACCAATTAGTGGAGCTCCCAACCTAATCGCCTGGATCTGGGACCCCAAAGGAGAAACCGCCTATCCCATTACCAGCTTTTCCTGGCTGTTACTCTACGCAGACCAGGATGACCAAAAAGCACAAGCACTGCGGCAAATGCTCGTCTTTATGTTGAGCAACGCATCCCAAAGCCAGGCCGGAAGCTTGGGCCTGGTGCCCCTTCCGGAGAATATACGTCAAAAAGTACTCAATGCAGTTACCTACGTACGCTAATTTACGTAGCTTCAGCGCACTCCACAATACGATTACGTCCAGCGCGTTTGGCCTGATACAACGCAGAGTCTGCTCGTCGCATTAGCTCCAGGATATCTTCTCGCCCCTGCAGACGGGCGATGCCAATACTTGCGGTAAACTGAGCTTGCCCAACTGCACTTTTAATCACGATTTTAGCGATATCCCGGTGTATACGATTGGCAACCTTCATAGCTCCTTCGACATTGGAGCTGAGTACTAGCGCGAATTCCTCCCCACCAATACGCCCGAAGATATCCACATCCCGTACGTGTTGGGAAATTACTCGGGCAGTCGCACAGAGTGCCTGATCGCCGATTAAGTGGCCATGAATATCATTAACAGATTTAAAATTGTCGATATCCAGCATTAATACACACAATGGCATTTGGTTATTAATTGCCACAGCCACTAGATTACTGGCCTCTTCAAAAAAGCAGCGGCGATTAAAAATACCTGTTAGCGGGTCTGTGCGCGCCTCCTCTTCAGCCTTGGCTTTAGCGTACTCCAATTCCTGTGTGCGAAGTTTTACCTGTTGCTCCAGCTCGGTTCTCGAAGCTTCCAGGTGTAGTAGATACCTTTTTTCTGCAGTCTCTTTTTGTTGCCGTAAACGTTTTACCAGTAATCCAATAGCTATCATTATTGCCAACATCTCAACAAAAGAGGCAACCGGGGGCCAATAATAATTAATTGGATTGTGCACCACATAACCGAGATCCCTCATCGCCTGTACCAAAAGCCCCAACACCAAAACGCCCCAGGCTAAAGCAAAAACGGCCGCAGAAGTATCCCCTTGTCGCCAACGTACCAATGCGACAACAACAACGCCAGGATAGAAAAACAGAGCGAGCATCATGGAAATGTGCCCCAGAGCCTCCCACTGCAGTACAACGCAAATAACCAGGAATAACCCGTTGAGTAAAATTAATTTTAAAAAGTAATCCAATCTTGGGGTGTACTTTTCCGTTTCAAGAAAGTATCGGGCAAAAAGAATTCCGGTCAGAATCGCCACAGCACTACTAATCGATTGATAGCGCCAATCAAATTGCTCTTGGAGCAAATATTGATGGGTATATCCCAGTAAAGACCCCCACACCCAAATTTTCGTTACAGAATATAAAGAGTATAAATACAGGATATTCTTACGCGCAGCAATAGCACCAATCAGCGCAAGAATGGCCATCAAAAAATAACCACCAAAAAGAAATGACGTTAAAATGGCCTCAGCCTTACTCCTCTCTTCAAGTTGTTCAGGTCTCCAAATACGCATACTGGGAAAGGCAACACCCAAAACTCCAACATCAAATTTAACCATCATTTCCTTTGATGCGAAGGGGGGGATTTTAAGTGGGAACGCAAAACGATGATGCTTGATTTTTCGACTGGAAAAAGGCTGGTTCGCAGACAGACTTGCCAGTTCAGTGTAAGGCTGACTGCCGCCCTGAATCCTAGAAAAGGCCGTCAGCCCATCGAGCTGGTTATCCACATATTCAATTGAGACATAAACTGTTTCACTACTGGAGTTTTTTAATATGAAGTGAGACCAGAAGGCTCCGGATTTAAGTCCGGTAGATCCGGCAGTCCCCAGGGGAAGAAAAAGTTTATTTTTGTAAGCTTTTCCAGCTTCAACAATGTTTCCAAACCCCGATGGTTCATGCCAAATTGCATTTAGGCCACTCGGTTTACTTCCTCCCTCCAACGAGGTGACATCCACGACCGTATGGGGGTAGCTGGGCATAGAAAGAAGTATGACAAACATCAGCACTGCACAACAAACCAAACGGTAGTGCCATTTAGGGCCACCCTTTTGAGTCCACAGTTCAAATTCACCAATTGTTTTTTTCATTCTTACTATGTAGATGCGCAACAATTTCCGTCTTCATAAAGACCAAATCAGTCATAATGGATACTGACTTCCAAAGTAAATTGATGATGCTTTTTGTATTTCAGAGAAATAGCTTCCATACAAGAAAGTCATCAATTCATACTTACATAAAATAGCTATGTATGAATTCTACAAGTCCGCACCTGTACAAAAAACACACTAGCAAGGACTTTAAATTATCAGGTACAACTTTTTTCTACCCCCCCTATTTGGCAGTTTCACTTTTCATTTATCAAGCGCTTAAGTAATGTGTTTTATGCCTTTTAGCTTGAAATAAGGGTACACAGGCTGTTACGCCGTCTTACACCTTGGGGCTAAGCCTTAAAGTCAGGTATTAATTAGGATACAAAATCTTAAATACGCCAAAGAGAAAATTCCTGTTAACGATTACATTTGACTACCCACATCAAATTTAAATATTGTCTCTAGAACGCTAAATTTAGAAATTGTTGCTGATCCGGGGATCTCATCATTGTTTACCAATCAGTACATATAGAAAATATGCCACTCTTAGATATTAAGGAGCCTCTAAAGAACAGCTGAATACAATTGGGATTATCTCACAACCCAAGCATTGAACCCTCCCTTAGACCAAACAATGAACCAATAGTCATTCCTGAAGCAGGTTTCTTATACAAGTAGCCCGGTGAGGTTCAGTGCAACTGGAGAGCTATCAAATAGCTAGCCTTACCAAACTAGACGCCACGATGTCGTCTACAATATCTAGGACCATCACTTGATCTTCTTCCTGAATAGAGCAATTACTCACCCTCTGGTATTTAGCGACAGGCTGCTTATCAGTCAGCATGCTCCCAGGACCTAAAAATTGTTGCTCTACCACTTATGTCAAAGCCTCTTAAACCGTATTGGAGATACTTATGTTTAATAATGTTGGCTGGATTGTGGAGGCGAAAATAAAGAGCGGACAGGAGCAGGCCTTTAAGTCAATTGTTGATAAAATGGTAGAGATAATCTCGCAGCAAGAAACGGGGACACTGAATTATCAGTACTATATTTCTGATAGTGGAGAAATTATTGTATACGAGCATTTCAAAGATGTAAGTGCCGCGCATAAACATGTGGATACCTGGGAGAATTATTCAGAGCGCTGGCTCAAGACGGCAGAACCCACTCGCGTCATCTGTTTAGGCGATCTTCCCAAAGATCTTCAGGCACGCCATGCAGGCCTAGCCCCCCAGCAGTATCACACCTATGCAGGATTCGAGCGCAGCCATTAATAAACTGAATATAAAAATTGTACTAAGGAGCCTCTGAATAACTCCGTAATGCCTCTGCGGGTCTTGAAGGCTGCAGGTGTTAGGCGCAACTCGCCGTGAATGGCCGTAAGCCCTTTGCAAGAGCGGCAACGCAGCAGCTGTGGCCTTCAAGGCCCGCCCTTCGGGGCTTGCAGAGCGATTCACACTCCGCGTTGCGACTTCTTGAAAGGTCTAGACATTCCTGCGAAGCCGCGCCTTGATTGTGAACCGCTCTGCATGCCAGAGGTATCACGGAGTTATTCAGAGGCTCCCCAATTCTTATGATGATAGTATTGTAATTAGGGGACCGAATTTTAATTCTTTGCTTTCCAAACGGTTAGTTTTAGCAATAAATTATAAATACTATCCCTATAAATCTAAGCCATGTCATAAAGCGCTTTTATCACTAGTACCAAGCCACACAAGAACATTACCAATAGAGTGTATTTCCTAAACTTTTTAAAGCTGACCTGATTCAATCTCCTTTTCGCGAGGGTTACACCAATAATCCCCCCAAGCCCAGCCGCCACACCATAGAATGCCAACTCTAGGGATACAGCCGAGAATGTAATATAAGTTCCCAGCTTTACAAGCTGCATTAACAACCCATTAAAGGCCTTAGTGGCTATCAGGGATTCTTTCTCGAGGCCATAATTCAGCAAGAAAGGGTTCTTAAGCGGACCCATTGCCCCAATAAGACCGGAAGCAAAAGCGGTCACCAATCCCAAAGGTAAAAAATAGGGAAGTGACATGGGAAAAGATCTTTCCCTATGGCCAAAGCGATACTGAAGTATCGTGGACATTAAAAAAAGCCCAACCACTATTTGTATCCACTCTGGGGACATCTGTGTATAGGAATATGCACCTAGCAATGCCCCGACTAAGCTTCCCGGGGTAAGCCAGCGTACTACCCGCCAATCAATATAGGACCAAAAAATCAGGGCACGGTAGGGTGAAGCCAGACACTTGGCAATGGTTACCGTTGGTGCAACCAGGTGTGGGCCAACGATAAAGCTAATCACTGGAACAAGGAGCAGTGCCCCGCCCCCGGCCGCAAGCGTGCTGATATACCAAATCAAGACGCCAAAAATCAGCAGCAATAGCTCTATCATTTTACCGCTTCAGAAGTCACCAAAATCACAATGAATAAAGTAGAAATTCAGGCTTGGGCGCAATTCCAACACTAACCGGCAATCCAATACTCTCTTCACTAGAAGAAACGCAGCCTTAGCTCAACCAGTACAAAACCAAATGCCAGTAGTTAAATTGAAAAGAACTGCTGAATCCCGACAAGTACATTGGTTGTTGCTACGGAGGCCAGGATCAGCCCCATAACGCGACTTACGATACTGGCCCCGGCATCACCAATAAATCGATATATCCAGTTGGCAGTTAGCAGCAGCAATATCACTATCGCCAATACAGCTATCATGGCAGATGCTGTACTCAGCTGATGAACCACATCAAATCGATGGTTATCTGTGAGTACCACAGCCGCGAGCATGGCTCCGGGTGAGGCAATGGAGGGCACCGCAAGAGGGAAAATCGCTGTCTCATGCCCCTCACGGATGATTTCTATCTCCTGCTCTGGCTTGCTCTCACCAAATATCATGGTTAAGGCAAACAGGAACAGGACGACGCCTCCAGCTACCTGAAATGCAGAAAGGGGCACGCCAATCGCCTCGAGGAAGAATTGCCCTGCGACCAAAAAGAACAACAAGATCCCGGTGGCAACGAGTACTGCCAGCCAGGCTATCCTGCGCTTTTGCCACTCTGCATGTCGTGAAGTGACTGCGATAAACACTGGCAGAGTACCCACCGGGTCAATCACAGCAAAGAAAAAGACAAAGCTACTGATCCAATCGTTCAATTGGGACTCCGACGTGCCGTGCTACTATCCGCTTAATTAGAGCCCCAGGCAGTATGGGCAGGACCGGAGCGAGGTGTGCTTAGGGGGTCCAACGCCGTTATCTACGGTAACTGCTGGCGCAAGCGTAACTTGTAACTTAGAAAAAAAGTCTAGTGCATGACGAATCACTCACCGACCGCCCGACGCATCGCTAAAACCATCCTCAATGGTTTTGACGCCTATTTCGCAGACTATCAGAACATCACTTTGGGCGCCAAGGCCCGTTTTGAAACCGCCTCCTGGCAAGCGGCACATGAGGCCAATAAAGCCCGGATCGATCTTTACAAAACCAAGGTCACCCAAGTGGTGGACCTGGTCCATTCGGTAACCAGCAAGGACACCAGCCAGCTGGAGCTGTGGCGTGATGCCCGCGCCACTTATGCACAGCTGATTGCCAATCACAGCAATTATGAGATCGCCGAGACCTTTTTTAACTCGGTGTTTTGCAGCCAGTTTCACCACACCAACATTCACGACAGCAATATCTTCGTCAAGCCGTCCCGAGCACCGGAAGACAAACCGCTACGGGATTACAGCATCTATATCAGTTACAGCGGCCGCCACGGCCTCGAGTGTATGGTCGAAGATATTCTCAAGGATTTCAGCTTCTCCACGCCCTGGGAGAATATGGAGCGCGACATTGCCCATATCTGCGAATCCCTGCGCAGCGCCCCCCTGGCCAATGTGGACAACGAGAAACACTTGCGGGTGGATATGCTGGAGTCGGTTTTCTACCGTAACAAAGCAGCCTATCTGGTGGGGCGCATTATCCTGAACGGCGAAGTTATCCCCATGATCCTGCCCTGCCTAAACAACGGGCGCGGCGGTATTTTTGTGGACACCCTTATCTACAATAACGACTCCGCCAGTATCATTTTCAGTTTTACCCGTTCCTACTTTATGGTGGATGCGCCAATCCCCTCCCGCTTTGTGCGCTTCCTGTCCACTATTATGCCGCTCAAGGAGAAGTCTGAGCTTTACAACTCTATCGGCTTCCACAAACACGGTAAGACCGAGTTCTACCGCCATATCCTCGCCCATATGAAGGTCAGTAACGACAAGTTTGTTATTGCACCGGGCATTAAAGGGATGGTGATGAGTGTATTCACATTGCCCTCCTACCCGGTGGTATTTAAAGTCATTAAAGATGAATTCGACCAGCCGAAAACTGTCACCGAGAAGATCGTAAAAGAAAAGTACAAGTTCGTATCCCGCTCTGACCGGGTCGGCCGTATGGCTGACACCCAGGAGTATTCTTACTTTATTTTCTACCGCAATCGCTTCAGTGAAGAGCTGATCAAAGAACTGCAGGAAGTGGCACCATCAAAACTGATCATTGATGAGAAGCGGGTCATCATCAAACACCTGTATGTAGAGCGGCGTATGGAACCGCTTAACCTCTACCTGCAACACGCCAATGAAGAGCAAACCAAGGAGGCCATGGAAGAGTATGGCAATGCCATCAAACAGCTGGCAGCCGCAAATATCTTCCCAGGTGACATGTTGCTGAAAAACTTTGGGGTTACCCGTCACGGGCGGGTAGTATTCTACGATTACGATGAACTCTGCCCATTGACGGAATGTAACTTCCGCAAGATTCCCGAAGCTCATACCTCTGAGCAGGAGCTGGCCGACAAGCCCTGGTATACCGTCGCAGAAGCCGACGTCTTCCCAGAAGAATTCCGCCTGTTCTTCTCTGGCAATCCCACCGCGCGCGCTGCATTCGAAAAGCTGCACGGCGATTTATACAACTATCGCTTCTGGAAACTCTTACAAGATCGTATTCGCGCCGGACATGTGGAGAGTGCTTTCCCCTATCGACGCAAGTGGCGTTTCCCGCGCCGCTCCCATAACCGTGCACAACAAAAGTAGACGACCAATCTATGACTATATTGGTAGGAGGACTTTTCCAAGGGAGCGGATAATCCGTGCATATTTTTCGCTGGGCTCTAGTTGCCGCAACTTATACCCTGCTGACGACCAGCGGTTGCGGCTATTTCCCCAGCGAGATGTCCATCCCCGGCAAGCTCCCTCCAGCAAAACGCCCACCACCTTACGCACGAATCACAGGAAAACCCCATGTGGTCAGCTGTGCAACCCCCGCCCGGGGGTTTCCAACCCTGTCCTTTGATGAGGTCTTTACTTTTACTGAAAACCCACGCCAACCCTTCGTAGAGTCATATGGCCTTCCCCAACAGTTCGATGTAATCGGCTATGTATGGGGCAGTGAGAGGTGTACACCAGCGGCCTTCTGTAACTATGGAGACTATTACCAGCTGCTGGGACGCGGACCCAGAGGCGACTTTGCAACTTGGATTTCCACCCCGCAATATCCCCGTATTACAATTCAATCCCCCTGCGGCCAGCGACTGAAGGTCGGCCAGGGGTATCGCTTTTCATTTAGTGATGGACAACTGGTGGGATTTAGCCCCAACTAAAGAAAAGAGTTGCCACTAGTGTGAGTAGACCGTATTTGAAACATAACGTGGATATACTCACTTAAGCCTGTAAAGCTTCTATGCTCCATACACTCTTGAGCCCCACACTGCTTTACTTCTGTCCTTTTTAGTACCTCTGGGAATGCTTCTTCAAGTAGCGATAAATAGCGTCCTGGGCCCGACAGCCCCTATTCCCCTCATTAGCCAATCTGGTATTGGTTTGACCGGCATCAATTAAGCGGGCCTTCTGATTATCATGCCACTGTAATTCCATGATCTTCTTAATGGTTCGGAGGTGTCGAGAATTGGTTACCGGATAAGTGACTTCGATCCGTTGATCCAGACAGCGGTTTTTCAGGTTCGCAGAGGACATCCACATCAGTTCATCACCACCATTATGAAACACATAAATCCTTGCGTGCTCCAGAAACTTATCCACCAAACTGATCACCTTAATATTGTCGGATAATCCAGGGGTGTCGCATACCAAAGAGCACTCACCGCGAACGAGTAATCGAATCTCTACTCCCGCAGCGCTCGCCCGATAAAGGTGGGCAATCAGTTTGCTGTCTATCAGGCTGTTGCACTTAAAAAATATGCCAGCTTTACGCCCAGCAAGGGCAGCCTCTATTTCCCGGTTTATGGCCTGCTCAAAGGAACTTCTCAATGAGAAAGGAGAAACGATTATATGCTTGAAAACCTGTTTTGTATTGGGGAATCGCATAAATTCAAACAAGTTATAGATGTCGCGCCCAACTCCCTGATCATTAGTCAATACACTGAAATCACAGTAGACACGGGCAGTACTTTCGTTAAAATTCCCTGTTCCCAACTGGGTATAAAAACGATTCTTTCCCTGCTCACGTCGAACTACAGAAATTAACTTCGCATGAACCTCCATTTCAGGAACGCCGTAAACAACCAATACTCCTGCTTCTATTAATTTACGGGACCAATAAATATTGGCTTTTTCATCAAAACTCGCCCGCAATTCAACAACCGCAATTACTTTTTTATTATTTCTTGCCGCATTAATTAACGCCGCGATTACCCTTGAGTTTTTCGCCATTCGATACAAGGTAATACGTATCTCTTTTACCTGCGGGTCAATAGAGGCCGAAGCAAGGAAATTTGTTATTGCCCAAAAATCATGGTACGGATAACAGAACAATCCATCATCGTCTTGCAATTGGTCAAAAATATTTTTACTGGTGGATAAAGCCAAGAGCGGTGCCGGCCTTCTATACCGACAACTTTTGGAGTCCGGGGCAAAGCCCATAAGATCTTTGGAGTTGTGATAACGCCCACCAGGGGTATAACTATCCCTGGACCCCATCTTCAGCTTTTTCTTAATCAGCTCCAACAGTGTATTAGGCATTTCCATGTCGTAAGCAAGACGTACCGGCTCTGCACGCTTACGCTGCTTGAGCGACCGTTCAACACGTTCGAGAATATCCCGGTTGACGTACTCCCCCAGATCAATATCTGCATCCCGACTTATCTTGAACATATATGCCTTGGCAGAAAGAATAGGCAGGACATTGCGGAAGACTTCTTCCAGGCACACTCGAATAATATTATCCAGAACGATGTAAACTTTCTCTTTCCTGCCTTGGCGCGATGGAATTTCCAGGAAGCGGGGAAGAATAGCAGTGGGGATTTCCATAACTGCATATCTGCTTGGCTCCCCTTTTAAATTCAAAGTGATAGCGAAATAGATATTGTTGTCACTCAGCAATGGCATTGCTGACCTGCCATCGATAAAAAAAGGCTCTAACTCCGGTAAAACCAGGCTATGGAAATAATTTTTTACAAATCCCAACTGATGGCTATTTAAGCTATCTTCTCGAACAAGATAAATACTATGTTTTTTCAATCCCGATAACACTTTGACATAAGCTTCGGCATAGCGCTTTTCAAGTGTCAAAATACGATCGTTAATAGTTTTCAATAGCTGGGAAAAGTGCTCCCTCTGCCCCACACCAGAATCAATACTCGCCAACCTCCGTACACCAGCCACCTTAATGCGGAAAAACTCATCCATATTCTGGGAGAAAATTCCGAGAAAGTGTACCCGTTCGATAGCCGGGACTGTTTCATCCTCGGCTTCCTGTAGTACTCGCTCATTAAAAGATAGCCAGCTTAATTCGCTGGGAAATAGAGGAATATCATTCAGCATAGATAGAGCACTTCACCAACGCTTCTACTATTGGTCACCAAAATACAGATACCAGCCTCCCCAAATCCGCCCTACTGGTACAGAGCTTAAAATCTGGCTAACTATAAAATAATAGAACAAGGTGACAGCGTATTTTTGGATTAACTCCTTGTGATATCGGCTATAAAACCAACAGTAGAGTTTCTAGCTTGGTAGCGGGATCAATAAATAGAGAAAAGATGCACTCTATCAAGAGTGAAGCCTAAACTGGGTAGAATAATGATGTTAGCAGTGCAAATGGTATTTGTGACCCCACAGACAAACTGAAGGGTCACCATTTAATCTAAGGAAGGTCTGCAGCCCATTATTGGCGATCTATACTACTCCGCCTCGCGCTGCTTTAAAAAGCGATAGATGGCATCCTGGGATCGACAACCTTTTCGTCCCTCATTAGCCAACTTGGAATTTGTTTGCTTGGCATCAATCAGCCGCGCCTTCTGATTATCACTCCACTGCAATTCCATAATTTTGCGAACTGTAGCCTGGTGCTCCGGATTCATAAGCGGGAAAGTGACTTCAACTCGCTGATCCAGGTTTCGTTTCATCAGGTCTGCCGAAGACAACCACATCAGCTCATCACCACCATTGTGAAAAATATAGACCCGGGCATGCTCCAGGTACTTATCTACCAAGCTGATAATACGAATATTGTCTGATACGCCCGGAGTTTCACAAACCAATGCACACATCCCACGAACGATAACACGAATTTTTACACCTGCGGCACTGGCACGATACAGCTGCTCAATAATCTGACTATCCACAAGGTTATTACACTTAAAAAATAGCGCCGCTTCCTTCCCTGCCTGGGCGGCATCAATTTCACGATCTATCGCCGCAGTAATCGCATCCCGATAGAAAAATGGTGAAGTGATAATACGTTTAAAAGAAGGGCGCTTACGCGGTGCCTGCATAAACTCAAATACATTGTAAACGTCCCGACCCAGCTCCTGGTTATTGGTCAATAAGCTAAAATCGCAATAGACCTTCGCTGTATTCTCATTAAAGTTACCGGTGCCAAGATGGCTGTAGAAACGGTCTTTGCCATCCTCGCGGCGAAGCACAGAAATTAACTTGCAATGTACTTTGAGGTTGGACATGCCATACACCACATTCACCCCGGCATCGCTCAACTCATGGGACCAATGGATATTGGCCTTTTCATCAAAGCGCGCCCGCAACTCCACCACCGCAGTCACTTTTTTGTTATTACGAACCGCATTTACCAGAGCCGCAACTACACGGGAGTTCTTTGCTACCCGGTAGAGATTAATCCGAATTTCTTTTACCTGAGGGTCTAGTGCGGCAGATGCCAGGAAATTGACAATCGCATGGAAGTCATAATAGGGATAATAATAAAGCCGATCCCCTGTGCACAGCTGTGAAAATACACTTTCATTTTTCGGTAAGGCTGGCAATGGTGTGAGGCGCTTATAGCGAAGTCGGGCGGATTCTCCCGGGAATTTCATCAGATCTTTGGAATTGTGATAACGCCCACCGGGGGTATAGGTATCATAACGCCCCATTTTCAGTTTCTTCTTCACCAGCTCCAGTAGAGCCTCAGGCATATCGCCATCGTATGCCATGCGCACAGGATCTGCGCGTTTTCTCTTTTTTAGAGAGCGCTCCATTCGATCGAGAATATTCTGGGTTACCTCTTCACTTAACTCTAACTCAGCATCGCGACTGATCTTAAAAGTATAGGCGCTGGCTTTAGCGATAGGCACCACATGGCGAAATATTTCTTTAAGACATCCCCGGATAATATTATCGAGAACGATGTAGACTTTCTCCCGCTTCCCCTCCCGTGGAGGAATCTCCACAAAGCGGGGAAGTGTATCCGTAGGAATCTCCATTGCCACATAGCGCTCGGTACCATCATCCAACTCAAGTGCTATCGCAAAATAGATACTGGTTTCATTAATTAATGGCATGGGCTTGCGCCCATCGATAAAGAATGGCTCCAACTCCGGCAGCACTTCCCGGTGAAAGTAACTTTCTACAAACTGGCGCTGGTTATCGCTAAGCGAAGTCTCCCTAACTACATGGATATCATGCTTTGCCAGATCCTTTAAAGCTTTGTTATAGGCCTTCGCATAGCGCAACTGTAACCTCAACACTCGATTATTAATCGATTGCAATAGATTACTGTAATATTCCTTCTTTTCTCCGCCAACGGAAAAGGCTGCTAAACGACGTACCGCTGCAACATGCACACGGAAAAACTCATCCAGGTTATTAGAGAAGATTCCCAAAAAATGTACGCGCTCAATAACAGGTACACTTTCATCTTCCACCTCCTGTAAAACACGCTCATTAAATGAAAGCCAGCTCAACTCTTTGGGAAATAGAGGCACATCGTTAGACATTGCAAAACCATAAAACGCACCCAGTATCTGACGGCAGTTTAATAATCCAGATTATTCTGGAAGCAGCCTTAACACGGGGCTGAGGGTCAAGATTAAGTAAAGAAATATGCCACTGAAATGTGGCTGTGAGCAAGCGCCTATAGCAATATAACGATCTAGTATGGCTTCACAGTTTTCTGCCACACTGTTTCAGTCCATAAATTGGCACAAATAAATAAAAAATATCTTTTATTTATAAAAGATATTTAATAATTTTGTAACACTTTTATAGGTGGCGCCTTTTTGGTGCGCTGTATATTGACTGCACCCACTATTGGACCGAAAAGTGGAAAAATGAATAATAGAGCGTCCGACTCCATACATTAGCGCTTTCAACGGGATATTGATGCAAGCTCCAAACGAACGCTATGCCGCCCTAGATTTGGGCTCAAACAGTTTCCATCTGCTCCTGGCGGAATTTCGCGATCAGCGCATGGTACGCCTGCACACAGACAGAGCCATGGTGCGCCTGGCCGAGGGGCTGGATATTAACCACCACTTGGACCCGGCGGTAACCGAACGGGCCCTGGCCGCTCTGCAGCGCTTTCAACCAGTGATGGATAAACTGCCCCTCGATCATGTGCGTGTTGTGGGTACAAATACACTGCGTATGGCTGCGGCCAATGCCGATGGCTTTTTGGAAGAAGTGGAATCAATACTCGGTGTGCCGGTGGAAATTATCAGCGGTATCGAGGAGGCCCGCCTGATCTTTACCGGGGTTCTCGCCGCCGCCAATGGCCCCCCTCGCTTGCGCTGCATTATTGATATTGGCGGTGGCTCCACGGAGCTGGTTCGCGGTGGTGATACTCCACAGCAACTGGAAAGCCTGGATATAGGCTGTGTTTCCTACAGTAAACGTTTCTTCGCCGATGGTCTGATCAGCCGCAACACCGTAAACCACTTCCAGCGCGCGCGGCGAGCGGCGCGGGCCGAATTGCAGGAGCTGCAGCATATTGCCGAAGGCGCGGAAGTTACCGGTTGCTCCGGGACTATCAAAGCGGTTGCCAGGATTTGCAATGATGGCGAAGTAAAGGCGATCAAGCGCGGGGATATCGATCAGCTTGCGCACCGGGTTTCCTCCGCCAAACATATCGCGGACCTGGATTTACCCTACCTGGATGAAGAGCGTCGCCCAGTCTTCGCTGCCGGCCTGGCGATACTGCATGCAATATTCTGCGAACTCGACATTATGCGTATGGAAGTCTCCCCCTATGCAATCCGCGAGGGCATTGTGCACGACTTGGCCGGGCGCCTGCACGGCGGGGATCGACGTGCAGATACGATTGCCGCCATGGTAGAGCGCTGGCAGGTAGATACCAACCAGGCTAAACGTGTCAGTTCCACCTCACTCAAGCTCCTGCAGCAGTTGCGCCCCCAGTACCCACCAGAAGGCAAGGTGCGACTGCACTGGGCTATCCAGTTGCACGAAACCGGCCTGGCCCTAACTCACAGCAGCTTCCGCAAGCTGGGGGCTTATATGGTTAAACACGCCGATATGGCCGGATTTGCCAACAGTGAACAGGAGCACCTGGCCTATCTGGTGCACAACCAACGGGGAAGAATCAAACCGCCACGGGAGCACTATGGCTTCCACCCCAGCCCAGACCTTCTGTTATGCCTGCGCCTCGGATGTATTATTCACCGGGACCGCACCGAACGCAGCCTGGACGGCTTAAAGCTATATGACCAGGGAGACGCCTATCACCTGGAAGCCGATCAACAGTGGCTGGAGGATAGCCCGGCAATTGCAGAATTGTTGGAGCAGGAAGAGCAACACTGGCGCTCACAAAATCGGCCCCTACAGATAACGGCGATATAAGAGCCAGGGGCCCCTGTGAGCCACACTGGACACTGGCGTTTTACACGAATATTCACCCTACAATCAAAAGCTATGAAACTGAGCGAAGTCACTCTCGAACACCACTATGCGGATATGGGGGAAGCCTTTGGCACCCCCATAGCACCCACTCCTTTCCGCCACCCCAAGGTAATCGATACCAACCCTTCTGTGCTGCAACTATTGGGAATAGATCCCAACGAGAAATCTGACCCCGCCTGGGCCGAGCTGGGCTGCGGCGCCCGCCTGTTTAAGGGAAGTCGCCCATTTGCGATGAAATACACCGGTCACCAGTTCGGGGTCTACAACCCGGACCTGGGGGATGGGCGAGCACTGCTATTGGGTGAAATCGAGAGTGAAGGCCGGCGCTGGGAACTGCATTTAAAGGGTGCAGGAAAAACGCCCTACTCCCGCTTTGGTGATGGCCGCGCAGTATTGCGCTCCACCATACGGGAGTACCTCGCCAGTGAAGCACTCTACGGCCTCGGTATCCCCAGTACCCGGGCACTGTGCATTGTTGGAAGCGACGAACCAGTCACCCGTGAGAAAATCGAAACCGGGGCCATGCTGATCCGAGTGGCAGAGAGCCACGTGCGTTTCGGTCACTTTGAATACCTGTTTTACACCAAACAACTGGAGGCCCTGCAGGAGTTGATCGGGGTTATTTGCCGACGCTTTATACCGGGTACAGAGGGTATGGCAGTGGGAGACCAAGCTGAAGCACTGCTGCGCTTTACCACCCGGCGCAGTGCAGAGCTAGTTGCAGCCTGGCAGTCCGTAGGCTTTGCCCACGGCGTGCTCAACACCGATAACATGTCGATTATTGGCGACACCTTTGACTACGGGCCCTACGCCTTCCTGGACGACTACGACCCCACTTTTATCTGCAATCACTCCGACCACACCGGCCGTTACGCCTTTGAGCAACAGCCTGGAGTCGTACTGTGGAACCTGAATGCTCTCGCCCATGCACTGTCGGCCTTTGTCGGTGTAGACGCCCTGCGCGAATGCCTGGAGCAATTCCAGCCGGTGGTAAGCGAGGCCTATGCGCAACGTATGCGGGCCAAACTGGGGCTGGAAAAAGAAGAAGATGGCGACCAGGCCCTCTGCTCGGAACTGCTGAAGTTGCTTCAACACGGCGAGGCTGACTACAGCCTGTTTTTCCGCGCCCTGGCCCACTACCGGGGGGAGCGTCCGGCCAGCGCTTTACACGAGTTACTCAAACCCTCTCACCACAGCGCCCTGGATCAGTGGCTGGAGCACTATGATCGCCGCCTCACCCGGGAGACAAATAACTCCCGGGAGCGCAATCTAGCCATGCTGTCAGTCAACCCGAAATACATTCTGCGCAATTATTTGGCACAGAAGGTCATCGAGGCTGCTGAAGATGGCGACTATCATCCTTTGCGGACTCTGCGCCAGTTACTGCAATCCCCTTTCGCCGAGCACCCGGAGCGAGAAGTCTGGGCCAGTGCACCGCCAGAATCCGGCAAGCGTATCCCCTTGAGCTGTTCCTCTTAAAGGTGCCTTTGGATAACTCACAAAGGTCCCGAAATTGGGACAAATAGAGAGAAAAGGCAGGGATATGTGGCCAAATGCTACTTTTTGACTGTTAGATTTTACCTGATGACGACTAGCCCACTGCCCTCGTAGGTGACTTGATGTAATATCTTGGTCACCCTACTTTACATAGGAAAATAAGTGATGATTAGAAACCTGCTTCTGGCCACCTTTGGCCTGCTGTTCGCCCTGCAGGCCAGTGCTGCAGATATCCTGGGCAACTGGCGCACTATCGATGACGAGACCGGAGAGACAAAGTCCATCGTCAACATCTATGAAAAGGATGGGAAGTATTACGGCAAGGTAGTGGATCTTCTGATGAAGCCTAACGACACCGTTTGCGACAAGTGCCCAGGCGACCTGAAAGGTAAGCCCATTGTCGGCATGGATGTCATCAGCGGGCTGGAAAAGAAAGGAAAAAAATACGAGGACGGGGAAATTCTCGACCCGGTTAAAGGCAAGGTTTACGACCTGAAAGTCTGGCTGGAGGATGACAACACCCTTAAGCTGCGCGGCTACCTGGGCTTCCTCTACCGCACCCAAACTTGGCACCGAGTTCAATAAGCAACTAGGTGCAGCTCTCGGGCCCGAGTTCTTTCGGGCCCAGAAACCTCTCTCTCAAGCCCAGTTAAAGCACCACCCTGCCGCTTTCACCGCTCGTTGCACGGGCCGACACCACTTTATCGTCTTCACTGGTATCAATTCGTACCTTGGCGCTCATACCTGCGCGCAGAGGCGGAGAATCCTTGAGAGGGTAAAGACGCAGGCGCACTGGCACCCGCTGCACTACTTTCTCCCACTTGCCACTGGCATTCTGCGGCGGTGTGGAAGCAAACTCACTGCCACTGGCGGGGCTCATACTGTCCACCTGAGCCTGCCACTCAAAATCCGGGTAGGCATCCAGGGTCACTTCCGCTTGCTGACCCGTGCGCACGCGACCCAGCTCAGTCTCTTTCAGGTTGGCCTCCACCCAAAGGCCAGTGGAGCCAATCATTTGCAGCAGGTTAATGCCCAGAGTGGCCATCTCCCCCACCTTGGGTACGGTATTGGCAATAGTGCCATCCACAGGAGCAATAATGCGTGTGCGCGATAACTGGTAGCGGGCGGTATCCAGTTGCGCTTGAGCCACTTTTAAATCTGCCTGCTCTTCCAGGGCAATACTGGGATCACCTCCCAGTTCAGCGCGCAAGCTGGAGAGCTTCTCAGCATTAATGGTGATCTGTGCACGGGCCCGCTCCAGCTGCTGGCGGGCGCTGTCCAGCTCCGCCTCGGAAAACGCCACCTTGCTCAGTTTTTCATTGCGCTCCAATTGGCGGCGGTAAAAGTCCGCATCTTTGCGTGCCTGCTGCAACGCAGCATCTGCTTCAGCATATTCCGAACGACGAGCGAGCAATTCGTTGCGCACCTGGGCCAGGCGCGCCTCCGCCTCAGTCACCGCCAGTTCGAAGGCCGTGCGGTCGATCTGAATCAATAATTGCCCTTTCTCCACGACCTGGTTGGCACTCACCAGCACCTGAGTGACAACACCACTAACCTCGGGCGCCAGGGAAATCTTGTCCGCTTTCACGTAAGCGTTCTCTGTCTCGACAATATCGCTACCGCGCAACAGGTTCCATCCACCTATCAGGACGGCCAGTACCAGGAAAAAGGAGAGTGCGAACTCTCGTTGTCCGGCGCGGTCTAGCTTAATGGACAGCTTTTCAGTCACATTCAATCTCTTCACGTGTCAAATTCTTGCGCAACCGCAATAGCAGCGACTGCAATTGATCCACCTCTGCGGCGGAAAAGCCCGCAAGTGCCTCACTGCGGGTCTGCTGGGCTACGCCGCCCAGCAACTCAAGGGCCGGCATTGCCTGCTCCGTCAGATAAATACGGAAACAGCGCCGGTCCTCGGGATCGGGCCTCCGCTCCACCAGCCCCTCCTGCTGGAGGTTATCCAGCTGGCGCGCCAGACTGATCGGCGCTAGGTCCAGGCGTTCGGCCAACTCTGCCTGCTTGAGGCCCTCCTCACGCAGTAGATGCCAAAGCACCTGCCAGCGGGATCCACTCAGCCCGTGGTCCTTGGCTCTGCGGTCAAAGTTTCGCCGCAGCAGCCGTGCTGCACTGTGTAGTTCAAAACTCATTTCAGTAACGGCATCTTCCCTGGACATATCTGATCTCCCTGTCTAAGGCCGCTCATTATAAGCCTGCTTATTATTTCATCAATGTGTGAGTTATCAATATCCCAAAACCCCATTAAAAAAGGCGGTCACTAGGACCGCCCTTTCGACCTGCATCCGGGATGGGCCTATTTCTCCAGAACCTCGATCTTATCGACCTTCTGGAAGCCCCGGGGCAGCTTGTTGCCGCGCCGGCCACGCTCGCCGCGATAGTGATCCATCTCCGAGATCTTGATCTTGGTATGGCGCTTACCGGCGTGAACGACCAGTTGGTCCCTGCCCTTCAATACGGCAACACCAATGACCACCTCTTCGCGGGCCGCAGCGCGGGCTGAAGTGATATTGATAATCTTGTTGCCCTTGCCTTTGGACAACTCCGGCAATTCGGTCACCGGGAATACCAACATGCGCCCCTCGGTGGTCACCGCTGCCAGCAGAATGTCATCGAGACTCTCCAGCAATTGAGGGGAAAGCACCTGAGCCCCCTTGGGCAGGGTCAGCATGGCTTTACCCGCCTTATTGCGCGACTGCAAATCAGAGAGCTTGGCGATAAAGCCATAGCCCGCATCGGAAGCCAGTAACACTCGCTGCTCATCAGGGCCCATCAACAAGCCCTCAAAGGTGGCACCGGAGGGGGGATTGATACGCCCGCTGAGGGGTTCTCCCTGCCCTCGTGCCGAAGGCAATGTGTGGGAGGCAATGGAGTAACTGCGACCAGTGCTATCGAGTAATAACGCGGGCTGGTTACTCTTGCCCCGCGCGGCAAAACCGAGACTGTCCCCCGCCTTATAACTGAGTGCTGCCGCATCAATTTCATGGCCCTTGGCCGCGCGAATCCAACCTTTTTCAGAAACGATAACGGTGATGGGATCTGAAGACAGCAGCTCGGATTCACTAAACGCCTTGGCCTCTTCACGAGCCACAATCGGGGAACGGCGATCGTCGCCAAACTCTTTGGCTGCGGCCAGAAGCTCTTTCTTGATCAAGGTCTTGAGGCGGCGCTCGCTATTCAGGGTCTTGGTGAGGGTATCTCGCTCTTTTTCCAGCTCCGCCTGCTCGCCGCGAATCTTCATCTCTTCGAGGCGTGCCAACTGGCGCAGCTTGGTATCGAGAATGTAGTCCGCTTGGATATCCGTGAGCTCAAAGCGATCCATCAGCTCCTGCTTGGGCTCGTCACAGGTACGGATAATTTCGATCACTTCATCAATATTGAGGAAGGCAACCAGCAAACCTGCCAACAGGTGCAGGCGCTTCTCAACTTTATCCAGACGGAACTGCAGACGACGGCGGGTGGTAGTGGCGCGGAAAGTTAGCCACTCCCGCAGGATTTTATCGAGGGACTTTACCTGCGGGCGCCCGTCGATACCGATCATATTCATATTGACGCGGTAGTTGCGCTCAAGATCGGTAGTGGCAAACAGGTGATTCATCACCGATTCCATATCCACCCGATTGGATTTCGGCACAATTACCAAGCGCGTCGGGTTTTCGTGATCCGACTCATCGCGCAAGTCGCTCACCATGGGCAGCTTCTTCGCCTGCATCTGCTGGGCAATCTGCTCCAGGACCTTGGCCCCGCTCACTTGGTGAGGCAGCGCAGTAATGACAATATCGCCGTCTTCCTTGCTCCACAGGGCGCGCATCTTGATAGAACCGCGACCGGAAGTGTAAATCTTACGGATATCATCCCGCGGCGTAATAATCTCTGCCTCAGTGGGCATATCCGGGCCGAGAATATGCTCACACAGCTCTTCTACTGTGGCCTTGGGATTTTCCAGCAGCTCTACAGTCGCGTTGACCACTTCGCGCAAGTTATGCGGGGGAATATCCGTAGCCATACCCACGGCAATACCGGTGGTACCGTTCAATAGAATATTGGGCACCCGCGCAGGCAGTACGCAGGGCTCATCCATGGTGCCGTCAAAGTTGGGCTGCCAGTCCACAGTGCCCTGGCCCAGCTCCGACAGCAGCACTTCCGAATATTTCCCCATGCGCGACTCGGTGTAACGCATCGCGGCAAAGGACTTGGGATCATCCGGCGAGCCCCAGTTGCCCTGGCCATCAATCAAGGGGTAGCGATAACTAAACGGCTGCGCCATCAGTACCATCGCCTCGTACACGGCACTATCGCCGTGGGGGTGGTACTTACCGATCACATCACCAACGGTGCGCGCGGACTTCTTATACTTGGCAGTATTCTTCAGGCCCAGCTCACTCATGGCGTACACGATACGCCGCTGTACAGGCTTAAGGCCGTCACCGATATTCGGCAGGGCACGGTCCAGGATCACATACATGGAGTAATCCAGGTACGCCTTTTCGGTGTACTCCTTTAACGGCAGGCGCTCTGTGGCCTCATAAACAGAGGTGTCGGTCATACAGCTCTCGTTATTTTGTTCGGAAGGGGCGGATTATGGCGGACTGAGGCGGGAGGTTCAAAGGGAGCTGGTAATGAAGCACTATCTGACAAAGGGGATTGGCATAGTCCTCAATCTCGAACTGCTTTAGTTCTATGCAAAATGGTACTACTCAGTTATTGCATTAGGAAGGAATAGGTAAATAAAAGGCCTTGTGCCGGCTCCCCTTTCCTGCCGGGAACGCAGTGACTAAAGCAAAAAAGGGATTGCGGCAATTGCGCAATCCCCCTTTCATATTTACGTACCCTCAAAGAAATAGGACTCTTACAGAGGGGTCGTACAGGTAGAGTAATTGCGAGACCTGAGACGATGCGCAAAAATCAGCTCGATATCCTTGATTGCTTCAACATCTACCAGTGGACCGTAAATATCTTCTAATAAGAAGGATAAACGCCAGCCTGTTGCCGCAACACTGCGCTCTTTGAATAAATCCGTAACTGTATTGATAGAGCCTGCTCCAGATCCAAATACATCCAAAGCTGCACTCATAGATACACGATAGCTATTGTTAACAGCGGCCAGCTGGGAAAGCCCTGCAGTATCCCAGAATAATGCACTGTAAGTATTGAACTCTCCCTCAACGCCAGCAGCGCCGTCATCCCTGGTTATTTCATAACCAGGGAACCGGTCCCGCACAACACTGGCACCGCCATAAGTGAGGTATGCAGGCGTTTGTGATTCACCACTGATGCTATACAGGGTGGGGATATTGAGGCCTATTGTTTCAATCTTATCCATATAGGACCCACCAACAAGTAAACAGCTCGATCCACCCTCCTCAAGGAACATCGGACCGGTAAAGAAATTACTACCAACCGGTTCTTTCACTGTGCTGAACTCGATTGTTACCCAGGTGTCTGACCCGAAAGTGCGCGCCAGTAATTTCAGCTGCTCTTGGAAAGCCTCCCGGGCACTTAAGCGGGGACCACTTTGTTGATTTGGATCTGGGTGTAGGTAGGTTTGCGCAATACCATTAACATTATCGATGTAACCAAATACCTCTTCTTTTATCGAAAAGGTATCAGTTGACTGGTGCAAAGCGGCTGTACCAGGCCAATCAAAATCCATCATGATACCGTAAAGATCCCACATATCCTCAGCATTACGCAGATGGAATACAGACTCTTTACTAATATCTAAATTGCGAATAACAAATGGTCTTTGCCATTTGTACTCAAGGGCCTCAGCAGTATAAAGAAGCCATTTTTGTGCTTGATCGAAATCGTTGGCCGCTTTCAAGACCTCTTTTGGGACTCGACGTGAATGAATCAGGTCAGCAAAATAGCGCTGAGCTAATTCTGGAGCATCATTGATTATATCTGCAACCATGCGATTAGCTTGATTCAGGATAATAGGTAGACGCTTGGATTCCTGCACCAATGTCGCCTCACTTTGTGCAAGCTCCAGAACAATGGCATTTACTTCAAACCATAGGCTTTCCAATCTATAACGACTACCAGCTTCTAAAATTTTACCGCTGCTATCATAGAGTTTTACACGGTGCTCAGCTGCCAGGGCAATATTCGCATCCTCCAGCAAAATAAAATCACCCAAAGCATCAATGGTGCTGTTAAGCGTATTCACACGATCTGCGAATTCACTAACAGCATCCCAGCTGCCATCCATATAATCCTGGGCGGCTGTAGACAAAGATTCGAACAATACGGTACGGGATTCGAGCGCTTCTTGCCTCTCGCGAAGGCGACTCATTTGAAGACCAAGCGAGTCCTGTTGCGAACGATAATCCAGAACTATTTGCTCAATGCCATCTTCAACACCGGCATCCAGTGCTAAGCGCTCCACTTCCGATTCGATTGTTTCCAAACGATTATTTAGTCTCTGAAGACTTAGCTTCATCGAAGCTTGGATATTCGCTACATTTCGCGACCAAGAGGCTACTTCACTGCTATTCCGGGTATCATCAGTTACATATACACAGCTCTTTTCATAGCAGTTATCGATAAATGTGGCACCCAACAGGCTATATATACGATTAGATAATAGTTGGTGGCGCCCTGAATAAGCCTCTGTTAATGCCTGGGCATTATGGAGGTAGTTATCATAATCCAACTTGGCAGTAGCAAGACTACTGTCCGCCTGCACAATAAAACCTGTGTCTTCCCCATCGAGGAATTCACTCAATATATTGAAAGAATCAAAATGTGTATCGCTGCTAAAGCCATGTGGCACAGCTAACTTCGACATACCGAGGAAGTTGGTATCACCGGTAAGCCAGGACATAGCATTTTCCAGCTGATCAAGTTGAAAATGCCACTGCTCTACCGCCTGAGGTAAACCGGAATGCGAAGAGACTTCAGTAAAATCAGTGTCGGAGAATAGAGTGCGTAACTCAGCTTCCTTGGCTACCAGAGTATTCTGCAGAGATAAAATCTCATCGATCATTTGAGTAGACAAGGAAGAGTTAAGTTGGTCTGACTCTATCAATAAACCTGCCTGCTGTACTTTTACAGCCGCGAGATTACCCATTAACCGGTACAGCAAGGTGATATCTTTGTACTCGCCGGGCAGAACACCGACTGGGGCGACATCGTTTTGGGTATTTGTTACCGAATCATAATATCGAGGGCTAACTTGCCCCCGAGAACTGGTCAATTGCTGCAGATAAGTGGGCGTATTCTCTACAAGAGCCACATATTCAACGAAAGCACTATTGAGCAGGGTAAAGGCATTCCCGACATGCTCAATTTCAATAGCAGCCAGCTCTCCATTCAAACGACTGGACAGCGCCTTATCCAGAGCAATATTGGCGTGAACAATTTCTGCGACCGCTCGATCGTAATAGAGATCCAGCAACGACTGTTGCAGGTCTAAATTCGTGGGGTATAACTCTAACTGTTCATAAATCAGAGCTTCAGCAACAGAAATACGTGCACGCTCAGGATCGCCATATAAATCAGAAAACTCTTTGGGAGAGACACTGCTAAGATAGCTATTAATGACCTCTTCAGATTTACCATCCAAGCTATACATTAAATCTAAATAACGGAATGCTGCATTATCGCGAGAATAAACCCCACCTTGCGGATCCTCTGCCTCAGCACTTACTGAATCAGCTTCGTTATAATAAAGCTGCTTACGAATAGCATCTACTAGCAGCTGACTTTCTACTTGAGTACCAATTCCAGTAGAAAACTTCAGTGCATTAGCTCCATCTAGTTTTGATGCAACTATCAATTCACTGCCAGACAACTTATCTGTGACTCCAGATTCGCCTCTAGCAGGAGAGTGCAACGACAGCCCAGCAACTAGTGCCAGCCCCATAACTGCTGTCGATTTCGACGAGTATTTCATTTATTCCCTTCCTATATTCTTATAATTTATCCCTTTAACCTGCTACATCTATCCACATACGATCATCGCAATAAAACAATACAACAGGATAAAATTCGCACGCTTTCTAACATGGCAATTACTTTAATTCAACAACAAAAATTTTCCACCAACCCGCATTACCACCAAACTCATTAATTAAATAAATTCGCATATAGCGGAGGCAGATATACATGTTAAATATATTTACAGAAGGGCTCGCGTATAGCCCGAGAAACATCATTAAGAAAAATGCAAAATCTATAACTTATACCGCACAACCCACAAACTTAATTTAATGCTCAACAACTCACCACATAAAAATCTATATTATCCTGACTATAAACATGATTTTCATAAAGTCCATAATGGATAGTCTTAGAACATAAAATTTTCGATTCAGCTATGTTGAACAACTCAAAGTTGTGCCTATAAGAAATAATCATATTTTGGTCACAACTCCTTAGGAAAACATCAGAAAAATAATTAATTTTCTCAACATGGTTCCTTATTAAGCAAGAAATATAATTTCTTATATTGATATTTTTTTAAACTATAGAACCAAATGAAGGTTTCTTATCCACGCAGAAATTATAAACATTCAATAGAGCTATAAATACTTCACTCAGAGCACCAATGCGGAGATAATTATTGGTATCCAATATCTATAGGGCTATCCATGCCGGACCTTAAAATCAAAGATCTTTCTATCGGCACCTTACAGGGCGCAAGTTTTACCCTGGAACCCGCCCTAATTACCTGCATATCTGGACCATCTGGTTCAGGCAAAAGCCGATTGCTTAGAGCCATAGCAGATCTGGAATCTCACAAAGGTGATATATTCCTGGATGGTAAATCTCAAAATTCTTATCCGGCACACAAATGGAGAAGCCAAGTGATGTTGGTTCCCGCGCAGACTGCCTGGTGGGAAGAAACTGTCGGCGATCACTTCGCAACCCCCATGAATGATGCACTTAAACTTCTCGGCTTTCCTGAGGGCGCAGTAAAGTGGCAAGTCAATCAACTGTCTTCGGGAGAAAAACAGCGCTTGGCTCTTATTCGCGCAATATCTTACAAACCCCAAGCGCTTCTTCTAGATGAGCCTACGGCCAATCTAGACGCCAGATCTGCCCAGGAGGTAGAGCAATGGCTGACAGGGCTCATTGAGGAGCACAAGCTGCCTACGATTTGGGTAGCTCATAGCCAGGAGCAGATTCGAAGGGTAGCTCACCGCCACTTGGCCATTGTTGATAATCAACTGAAAGAACAGGAGATCCGTCGATGAGTGTAATCGACCTATCCTGGTGGCAGTTGTCTTTGGCAGCAGGGTTGGTATTGGCTCTAGCCGTATGCACTCATGTAGCGCGACTAAAACTAAGTAGATCGTTAATTGTTGCCGCTCTGCGCACGGCTATCCAGCTCACCCTGGTAGGACTGGTACTGGAAACCCTTTTTGCAGTTGGCACCCTACTTTGGGTGGGGCTTCTGGCTTTGGCAATGCTGCTATTTGCCGGGCAGCAAGTGGCAGCCCGACAAAAGTATCGTCTGCTCGGTGGCTGGAGTTTTGCCGTAGGCACTTTATCAATGCTGGTGTCCGCTTTCAGTATCACCATATTGAGTTTGGCCGTACTGATTGGCCCTACCCCCTGGTACCAACCCCAGTATTCCATTCCACTTTTAGGTATGTTGCTGGGGAATACAATGACTGGTGTTGCCCTAAGCCTGGACCGTCTAACAGAAAGTATGCACCGCTCCAGGGATATTATTGAGAATCGCTTGATGCTGGGGCATACCTGGCAACAAGCCAGCTTGGAGTTTCGGCGGGATGCGATGCGTGCAGGATTGATGCCGACAATTAATTCCATGGCTGCCGCTGGGATAGTATTTTTGCCGGGAATGATGACAGGGCAGATTCTCTCAGGCACCTCCCCTACAATTGCCGTCAAATATCAAATCCTGATTCTTTTTGCGATTGCATCAGGCACCGGTTTCGGCACTTTTCTCGCCGTTGCCCTGGCCTCAAGGCAGCTCTTTGATAAGCGGGAGCGCCTGCGCACTGATCGCCTGATTAAAAATGTCTAAAGTCTGTGGAGAGATGATTCGATCGAAGGAAGGAGCGCTGGACACCTGAGAACCAGCGCTCTATTAACCTTTAGCGGCCAAAGAATAAGATAGCCCCGGCGATAATCAGACCTACCAGCAAGGCCCATACACCCCGCAGCATCAGCGATCGGGCATATTCCGCCTCTTTGTAACGCAATGCGTAGGGAATGCCGGTAATCGGCCCGAGGACGATCGTTACAATCCCCCAAACCCAGCGCTTGTTACCCAAGGCCGTCAACGCAGCCATCAGGCCACCAAACCAGCATAAAGTTACGCCAATTACAATTACTACCAACGCCAGGATGGACCACCATTGGTTGGCCAGGAAAATTTCTACAATTTGGGTTTCAGTCATGGAATTTAGCCAGTCCGTATTACCTTCCGATTACATCTTAATGCTCTCGGCACCTTAAAAGATTAGGTGCTTCCAGAACGAGACATCCGGATACCAACGCAAAGATGCTAAAAGAGCCGCCGCAGTGAGCGAAACCCATACAGATGACCCTTTTGGTACCCATCTAAGCTGAAATCACCATTGAGGGAAGCGGCGATACAGCCCTAGGACGCTATAGTAACCCTAAAGTGAATCCCGGGCGTATATTCCGTCTTGACTAAAAGATACCCATAGAGATAGCGAGCACTCACTATCATGAGTACTCAGTAACTATCTCCAGCCCCGTGATGTTCTGGGTATCGTTGGCAAATTCGTAGTAATCCGGCTTTTCATCGATAAAGATTTGATGGGTCATTGTTGTCTCGGCTGGAAGATCAAAGATCCCCGCAGGTACTGAGTACTGGGAAGTTTCCTTTAAGCGATAAAAGAGGTGCGAACCGCACTTTGAACAAAAACCCCGTTCAGCCCAAATTGATGAATCAAATACACTGACATGTTCCTCTCCGGTAATCTCAACACTGGTTTGACAATCCACCGCCAACAGAGGACCACCGCCCCATTTTTTGCACATACCGCAGTGACAAACCCCCAGATTTGAAGAGGGCAAAGATGCGCTAATTGTCACTGAACCACAGAGGCAACTTCCGTGTACTTGAGTCATTTTTTTACCTAAGTATTTCTTACTTCAGAAAATCAATATCAAAATCGGGAGTGGAATCTACCATAGAAAACTAATCAACCATTGATCAAAATCAGCAATATCGTAAGCTTCACATCGCGATGTGAAATAGTGCACAAACCTCCCAAGAAATAATCACTCCGCAATAAACAGCCAATAAACAATAAATCACTGCTTATTCAGCTCACCACACTAAACTCATCCTAACATCTAAAAAGTTAATGAAAGTCCTAAGATTTTTTCAAGCCAGCTAAATATGTGCACCTTATCAAGAAACATTAACGCTTATTTACTGGGATTCAGGCCAACTTACATATTCCCCGAGAGAACCCACTCAGCAACCAGACATTACTTGAATTATTTTAAATAAAATCTAATTCGAAAATTCCACCCTTGGATCACCAAAATCCTTACCAATATAGTCAGGTGCGCAAGGGATTAATTCTGAAGCCTCTATTCCCGCATCAATCAAATACTTTTCGACATTTCGGCTTCGCTCCATTGCCAAATTTTCAAGTTCCTCACGAAGTTCCAGAGATGGGTTTTGGTAAAAAGCAACTTGAGCTCTTCCGCTTCTGCTCATACCTGCCATGGAATAGGGGTACAGGGCTTGCCAGTCCCGGGCATTAGAGATGCCGCATACTCCTGGTCGTGCGTCAGGGTTCTTAAGTAAAACAAAGACCATACGCTGTAGTTGTGTCAGTGCTAAATTAGTTAACTTTGCACTTCCAGGCTCAAAGTCAATAGACGCAAATGATTTCGCCCTGAAACGCCCCCAGGCATAACGTGCCAACAAATATACGCCATAGGGAGTCAAATAGCTTATCAAGGCATCTATAATTGCCTTTTGTAGCAACTCACTAAATACAAAACTAAAGGAGAACTTGGGATCGCGAATATTGCCGCTAACAGGCATGCCAAACTTGATATCCCCCCGCCCGTCTTTTAGCAACCATAGAGCAATATTCAAGGGAATCAGCGTGGACTTCACCGGTAGCTGATCATCTTTCCGCACCCGGCGAACTTTTAGTTTTTCCAGTCGTATATCGGCAAAGCCATCGAGTTCATTTTCAAATACCCGAATATTAACTACCGCATCTCCCTGCCCCTGAAGGATTTTGTAACCTAACAACTTGGCCATATAAGGCGTAGCAGGTATCAAATTTACGCTGGTGAGATATCCGGTAAGATCAGCATTCCACTTTTTATCTCCCAAGTAATCTACAGTTCCCCCTATCTGAACCTCACCAAATCCGCCAGGCCTTCCATTAACAACAATCACCGCAGGGGGGTGTTCGGCTAAGTTACTTAAATCACTGAGATTAAAGTTGATATCCCGGACCGGTAAGCGGGCCCTGAATTCATCTTGATAGTCTACCCAACTAAAAGTGCCGTGTTTTAGATATAGGTCACCGAGATGATATAGTAGCGGTGGGCTGCCCTTCTCCCTGAAAGCAAATGTGTCAATACCACCAAATCCTCGCAGTTCATTAATTTTTCGGGCTACCGGAAACTTCCCCGATAAATCCCTTAAGAGAATAAATCGAGGGCGCAGAAAGTCGATAAAACCAACAGTGAGTGTTTTCTTAGGGCGGTAGTAGCTCAAACCTTCAACCCACAGGGACTTAAAATCAGCCATCCATCTATGGCGATCAAAATCCAAACTATCCGGGTTTCTCTCAAAAAAATGAAAGTGAATTGCCTCACCACTGGCAAAGCGCCACTCGGTATCGGTAAAGAGCAAATGCGACAAGGTTATGCTCTCACCGTGCACTAACTCTTCCCCAGAGGGTGAAAGTAAAGTGATGCCATTGACCCTCACAACAGCAAGTTCTGCCCCCTGACCACGGCGGTAGTTTCCCTCCAGCATTAAACTCGAGAAGCTGAAGCAATGATCTCCCTGATCCAGATAACCACTGGGAAAACATCCTGCAATTTCCTTAAACTGTAAATCCTTGAAGTCAACTCCCTGCCGACTGATATTTAAGTGCCCGGCCCCCATACCGGATACGGATAAAAGTTTAAGTGGCAATTCCTGTGGAAAATTTTGCTCATGCAACTGTACATTACTTATTTTTATCCCAGAAAGGATAAGCTGCCTACCGCTAGAGCCATTAATACCTTCTGCCTTGCCAATACTAAAGGCCCCAAATTCATAACAGGGCGCAATCTTTTCGTCTTTTAATAGTCCCCCTGGCATACATCCCCTCGCACCAGAGGCTTTCGCCAAAGATTCCCCTTGCAAGGAGATATTATCAATTTCAAATTTTGGTATTTTCAGAGGGCCCAAATTTTTCCTGGGTATTGATAACCCAACCAATTCTACAGAACCTTGAACTGACCAGGGGTGTGACAATTTGATTTTCTGTAATCCCGGCATGGATAATTTATCAACCCCAAAACAATGGTGGGAGTCACCTGCCCTGGCCCGACTCAGCTTATCCACAGTTACTGCAAGCCCCGTATCCCGCGTACACACCCGGATATTCTGCAAGCTTAGATTCGACACTGAGAACTCTGCACCGCTATCCCAGATAAATCGACTCCAACTCAAGCCCTGCACGCCAGCTTCTAAATAGTCGCTACCCTTTTGCCAAAAAGCGATAGGCTTACTCTTTAACGGCCCTAAATCCAACCGGGGGGCGCCTGAATCTATACCCAATTTTACCCAGGAATCACCAAAGCTTATTTGCGGGGTCTCAATGCAATCGGCAAGACCCATATCTTCATTATTTTCAGAAGAATAAGATCTCAACCCACAAAGCAGAACATCATCGATATTGAGCCCATAAAAATCGAGAGTATTGGAGGAAAAAGACGTTCTCTTCGTGAATACTCGCCCCAGTTGCAACATGGGTACAGTTTTAAAGTCCTCCTTTAATTCCACTTCTTCGATCGACCAACCGCTTTGCCCTACCGAATGGATATCTTGCCCAAATACACAGGTCGGTATCGATTTATACGCCTCTGCTAGCCAGGGAAGACACAAGGTTACTCTGTCAGCAGCAACATCCTGCAATGCAATTTTTGACTGGGTAGGCTTTTCCCGGGACCATAGCAATTCTAGCTTTGGTATAAGTACACCCCCAAGGTCAAAAACATTCTCGCCAGACAGGTTTTTCAACTGCACGGATTGAATTGCTGAGTCATCCATATTGGCAATTAGATTGCGTTGGCTGAAATAAACGAAGGAGTAATCTCCCAGTGAAAGGCGCTCAACATCTACACAGTGAATATTTAGTGAACTCACTTGCCTACCGTCGGGAAAGCAGCCACTCAACTGCTCAGCATTTGCACCGGGCAAAGCGATATAAGATTCAGAGTCTGGTGTACGTCTATGCCTTAGCCTGGCAAGGGGTAGCTCTATCTTTTTTAAGTCAAATAATTTCCTACCTCCCTTTGTCTTCGCTTCAGCACTAACCACGGAGATTTTTTTTACAGAGAGATCTATCCCCTGCTGCCAAGATATAAAGAGTGGCTCCCTTTGCTCTAAAGAGCGGATATCAAAGCAAACTGGCAGATTTTCGTGGTTTTTATTGGCGCGATAAAATAACCTTTTCCAACCTTCAGTGAGACAGCCAGCCAGTTTCTTCAAAACAAGGTTTTTTATTTCCAGGTTTGGGTTTTCTATGGTGGCCAGCCCTAAGTCGTCAGGATTTTTATCCGCATCAATATTTTGTTGATCCAGTCTTCCTTTTTCGGTGCCGTAATTATCATCACCAACTCCTTGAGGAATACCCGGTAACTGACTGGTCGCCACCCAAGGATTATTTGTAACCTTTCTTTTAAAGAAGCTATCGCCACTTTCAAACTGCTGTATCACTAAGCCATTTCCTGCACCAGCGGAATCATTTAGAAGTAATCGGTGAAGGCGCAGTTTTCCCAAAATGGCATAGCCATCTTCACCTCCCTGCCAGGCAAAATGTCCCTGCCCTGAAAAGCTGTTCAAACGTGCGCACAAAGGCTGCCAATCCGAAGGGAGAAAGTCCTGCGGCAAACACCCTGATAGTGACTGGATAAAAAAGTCCTGAGCAGATAGCGGGCCGTTACGACCTATTGTATCAATGGCCCGCCAGCGTAGGTCCTGTAGTTTAGCTCTGGGACGACCTCTGGCACCTATTGAAAATTGAGCCAATTGCAGAGGACCGCTGGAAAGCCCCCAATCAATATTGTGTTCAGCGGAACCGAACTGAAAGGCAAACTCCTCTGTACTTTTGAGACCAACCATAGAGACACAGTGATCGGGTTTCTGCCACAGACCACCCGGTACACACCCATTGGCTGTTTCAATCGCGAGGTGGGCAAAAGATAATATTCGCGTTTTGGCATAAAACTGAAGAGGACCAAATACGCCATTATTAGCCCTGATGGGATGGCTGGTAGATCGAGCCATATCCAAGAGGTAGCCCCGATTAATTGAACTGGCCCCTGTATTTATTTTTAAGCGATCGTTCCAGTCGAAAACCGTTTTTTCCGGCAGGTCTAAATTAGCCGCTCGCAGACACAGGTGGGAATTGGCGTTACGCAGATGTCGTGGACACCAATCAAATGCCTGGGCAAAGCCTCGCCTCCATCCCAAGCGCTTTTTCGGGCGCTCAAAATTAAACTCACTGATGCTAATAACCCCGGCCCGCCAATCCTGCCAAAGGCGATCACTGTGCCTCAGTACAACACTCTCACCATTGAGCTGCCGCCACTGGGCACGAGCCTTGCGGCCAAACCCGAATTTCATATCACCTGCTGCGGCAAGCCGGCGGGCGGAGGCGCAATGTCCAATCAGGCTTTGCAGCCCTGCTATTGCATCGGCCCAACGCTGTGGCGGGCATCCTATAAAGTATTTCGCAGTAAACTTGTTAAGATCTGTATTGAGGCTCGGCCAGGAAAAATTGACCTGAGTTCCTTCCAAACTGCCTATCACCGTGTTGTATCGTGATTTACCTCTCTCCCAGGCCAATAAGTCACCGACCTGTAAATTCCCAATAGCAATATCTACATTCAGGGGAACATCACCTTTGCGCCATAATGCCAGCGTAAATTTATCGGTTTGGAGTTTGCCGATGGCTGCGCAGGTAGCTTGGTTCCAAATAGGCTTGTGCAGGTAGCAAAGTTCACTATCCCGTATCTGGGCGCGACCGATAAGCAGCCTGAAATCTCGATCCTGCCGCGCTCCGCCTCCAAGATTCCAGCCACCCACCTCCCACTCCCGGTACAGTTCACCCGGATAAGACTGCAGGTCCATATAGGCACCGCTCACCGATGCCTTGGGTAAATGAGCTCGCCCCCATAACAATTGCCACCAGCTGTAATCGAGCATTACCTCATGAGCGGAGAATCCCCGCCCTTCGCGATTCTCAGCTTTTACATCAATCGCTATAACACTTAGATTCAGCAGCGATACGCGCAAGTGATCCACATGGAATTCAAGGCCTCGCTCCTCCATCCAGTCGCCAGCTTTTACCCGCACCCAGTTTGCTGCCCACCAGTGAAGAACTTCCACCAGCAATAGCCCAGCTAGCAGCCACCAGATTAAGCGACGGAAAAAGGCACTCTGAGAAGCGGGCTCTGGGGGCATTAGAATTAAGCGCCAGAAAATGAATTTTATGCAGATTACAACTGCAATTAGGCCCATACAGTAAAGACCAGCACCTGGGGATTTTTTTGCCTTGGCGCTGCTATTCGCGATAATAAGCAGCTGCGTCGTCCATTCGCTCGCAGTCAAATGCGAACTGTCTACTATTTATCCAGGGGTGTATTTGCGCGGCGCGGAAGTTTGGGAAGCCAGTATCCTTACCGCCTCTCATTTTTTCTGTTACCCAGCCAGTGAGTAGACATGCAGGAGCATCCAAACTACCAGGACATCCTTTTGGTCGGCGGCGGCCATAGCCATGCTATTGTGCTGCAAATGTGGGCCATGAACCCTCTACCAGGCGCGCGTCTGACCCTGGTCTCTCCCCAGGTGCAAACCGCCTACTCCGGTATGTTGCCCGGAATGGTTGCGGGCCATTACTCGCTGGAAGACACTCATATAGATCTGGCCAGGCTCTGCCGGGCCGCTGGTGCCCGCTTTATACAAGCCTGTGCACACGAAATTGACATCGATAATCGCACCGTATCCCTATTGGGTAGACCTGCCGTAGAATACGACCTGCTCTCTTTGGATGTCGGTGCGACTCCCGCCCGCGAGTTACCGGGCTCCGAATTGGCAATCCCGGTAAAGCCTATCGGGCATTTCTACCGTTTCTGGCAAAAGCTGCAAAAACAGGTTGGTGAAGACACCTCGCCCTTCCGCTTGGGAGTTGTCGGCGGCGGTGCCGGAGGCTGCGAGCTGTCGATGGCAATGGCGCACGCTTTACAAGGTGCCGTTAAGAAAAAGCAGGTAGAGGTTCACCTGATTCATGGTGCCGCCGCAATTCCCCAGGGCTATCCAGTCAGAGCGCGCAAATTAATCTCAAAGGAGATGCAAGAGCTAGGGGTTCAGTTACACCATAACTGGACCGTTAATGAAATTACCGAACAGGGTGTCGTTAATGGGAGCGGTGACTGCCTGCCCCTCGATCAGGTGATACTCACCACCAATGCCTGCGCTCCCCCCTGGCTGGCCAACTCGGGCCTGCCCCTCGATGACAAAGGCTTTGTGGTGGTGGATCAAACACTTCGCGCCCAGGGGCGGGAAGACGTTTTTGCAGCTGGTGATGTGGCCAGTTTCGCCCCAGAGCCTCTACCCAAGGCTGGAGTTTACGCCGTTCGCCAGGGGCCAGTTCTATTTCACAATCTGCGCGCCTCCCTGACCGGACGCCGCTTAAAACAATACCGGCCACAAAAAGATTTTCTCAGCCTGCTCTCCTGTGGTGGCAAGCGGGCTGTGGCAGTTCGAAATGGCTTCGCCGCTGCAAGCGGTCTGATGTGGCGATGGAAAGACTCTATCGACCGCACATTTATGCGACGCTTCAGTGAGCTGCCAATGGACATGGCTGATCACACTGCCAACACCAAAGACATCGTCGACCAGCGCTCAGGCTCTTCTCTATCTCCTATGCGCTGTAATGGCTGTGGCGCAAAAGTTGGAGCCGACATCCTGCGCCGCACGCTAGCGACCCTTCCGGATCAGCATTCGGAATACCTGTTAAAGGGCGTCGGTGATGATGCCGCAGTTATGGATCTACCGGCCAATCATTTATTAGTGCAGAGCTCCGACCAATTGCGTGCACCTGTCGATGATCCGTGGATATTTGGTCGCCTCGCGGCTCTGCACGCCCTATCCGACCTATTTGCTATGAATGCTCGACCCGCCACCGCACAAATCCTTGCAACCCTGCCTACGGCCGCAGAGGAAATAACCCGGCGAGACCTACAGCAGTTGCTTGCAGGCGCCATCCACGAGCTGAACCGGCACCACTGTGTCCTATCTGGCGGGCATACCGCCGAAGGTTCTGAAATGCTAATGGGCTTAACCGTCAATGGATTTTCCGAGCGGGAGCAACTCCTGGAAAAAACGGGGGCCCGCGGGGGAGACTGCTTGATCCTGAGCAAGGCATTGGGTGTAGGCACTATCCTGGCAGCAGAGGGCGCGGGAGAGGCTAAAGGCCTATGGTTGCAGCAGGCGCTGGAAACCATGTTGCATAGCAATGCCGACGCCGCAGAGATATTTGCCCGCCATAACGCCAATGCGCTGACAGATGTCACGGGCTTTGGCCTGCTGGGCCACCTATTGGAAATGCTCGGCCCTGAAGGGTTAAGCGCGACACTGATCGCTGAGAATCTACCGCTAATCTCCGGCGCCGCCACTTGTATCGAGCGCGGATGGCTATCCAGCCTGCAACCGCAAAATGCCAATGCCTACGCCTTTGTGGAAAACCCCCAGGAGTGGCAGCGGTTACCCCAGTGGTCGCTGATTACCGATCCACAGACTTGCGGGGGACTCCTCGCTGCTGTTCCTATTGAGCAAGCCGAAGCCTGCGTGGGCGCACTGCTAGAGCGCGGTTACACCCAGGCGTCAATTATCGGTGTAGTGACGGACTCACAGAATCCAGAAGTGAGCGTACACTTGCGCAAGTCAACAGACTGGCGAGCGCTAATTTCACAGGACAACGAGACGGTACCAGGCCAGGTTTAAGGATTTTGCGAAACCGGAACAACAACCGGTTATGAGCTTTGTATGATTTCTATTGAGAGAGGCCTTCACCGACTCTGTTAACTTGTCATCTGTCTTTCAGCGCGACATACTGGCGCTAGAAAAAACATCGGTGACATATTTCCCGATACCAAAAAAGGTCTTCACAGATTGGGGAGTCGGCTTTTAGCAATCGACAGGAAGACCCCTATGAAAAAGATCGTCATTATTGGCGGCGGTGCCAGCGGCCTGCATTTGGCTACACGGCTCGGTCAATATTTTTCTTTTACCCCTTTCTTTAAGCGCCGCCGCAAGTCCCCCGCTGCACAAGTTACTCTGGTTGATCGAAATCGCACCCACCTGTGGAAACCACTACTACACCAGGTTGCCTCCGGCGCATTGGATGCCAATATGGATGCACTGAATTATCAGGTGCATGCCCGCATTCACGGCTATGAATTTCAGCTGGGTAGCCTGCAGTCCCTGGATCGTGAACGACAGGTAGTCGGGCTCGGACCTGTTAATGATGAGGACGGTAGCGAGTTAGTACCCGCACGGGAATTGGAATACGATTATTTAGTGCTGTGTATCGGCGGGCACAGTAACGACTTTCATATCCCCGGCGTCAGAGAAAACTGCTTTTTCCTGGATAGCAGCAACGAAGCACAAAAATTTCACCAAAACCTTCTCAATCGTTTCCTGCGGCTGGAGACACATGTTGATGATAAGTTAAAAGTGGCAATCGTTGGCGGCGGTGCAACCGGTGTAGAACTCTCTGCTGAATTGGTGGATGCCGTAAAACAAGTCGGCAACTATGGACGCATTCGTCCCAATGCGATGGAAATCACCTTGATAGAAGGGGGTGAGCACCTACTCCCAGCACTACCAAAACGAATTGGAAATAATGCTGAACGCGAACTGGCCAAGATGGGGGTTAATATCCTTACCGGCCACCATATTGCTTCAGCAAACGAACGTGGACTTACCACCTCCTGTGGCAGGGAACTCCCAGCCGCAATCCGAGTGTGGGCTGCCGGCGTCAAAGCTCCGGGATTCCTCACCCAGCTGGATGGCCTCAGTACCAACCGACTCAATCAAATCGAAGTGGAAACTACCTTGCAGACCCAAACTGACGCAAAGATTTTTGCCATGGGGGACTGCGCCAGTTGCATTGACGGCAATCACCAGCGAGTGCCTCCGCGCGCCCAGGCAGCACAGCAAATGGCTACCCTGGTTGGCGATAATATTATTGCCCTATTTGAAGATAGACCTTTGCACCATTTTTATTATCGCGATCGAGGCTCTCTGGTATCCCTCAGTCAATACACTGCCGTTGGCAACCTGATGGGCGCGTTGGTTAAAGGCAGTCTTACCGTAGAAGGACGCCTTGCTGGCCTTGCCTATCGCTCACTCTACCGTATGCACTTGGCGGCAATCCACGGCTGGCCGAGAGCTATGCTGCTCTACCTAATCGGGCAGGCGAACCGGTTTGTGAAGCCGAAGCTCAAGATGCACTAAAGTATCGATCCCATGGAGCTAAGGGGATATTAGACAGTTAGTGCAAAACTAACTAATAGCACTACCAATAAACCCTGCACATGGAAGTGCCAGGGCGGTAACATTATGAGTCAGGCCAGCCCATCAATTAAGACCTCTGAGCTGAATGCGAGCTCCTCTGAAGATCCAGGCAAAGCCCTAGCGTGAAAATATAAAATGAAAAAACAGTATCAAAAAATTGTTGTACTTACCGGCGCAGGAATTTCAGCTGAATCTGGCATAGGTACTTTTCGCGGTGCCGATGGCCTGTGGGAAAACCATCGCCTGGAAGATGTCGCAACGCCAGAGGCATTTGATCGCAATCCGGCACTGGTACATAGATTTTACAATGAACGCCGCCAGCAGCTGCTATCTGCAGATATCCATCCCAACCCCGCCCATCTCGCCCTGGCCGAACTGGAACAGAAATTCCAAGGGGATTACTTACTGGTTACTCAAAATATTGACAACCTGCATGAGCGCGCGGGCAGTGAGCAGTTGATTCATATGCATGGAGAGCTACTAAAAGCACGATGCCGTAGGAGCGGAAAACTATATCCCCTCGATTCGGACCTTTCGATAACTGATACCTGTAGTTGCTGTCAGCAGGCGGGAAACCTTCGCCCCCATGTGGTCTGGTTTGGAGAAATGCCTCTGGAAATGGAGACTATCTATCAGGCGTTGTCCGATTGCGACCTATTTATCAGCATTGGCACATCTGGAAACGTCTACCCAGCAGCGGGATTTGTCGAATGTGCCAATCAGGCTGGAGCTCACACCATAGAGTTGAACCTGGAGCGCAGTAGTGTCGGCGATGCCTTCAAGGAACACCGCCACGGACTGGCGTCACAGGTAGTCGATACTTTTATAAAAGAAATTATTAATTAAGATGACTCTGAAACTGCATTTTCAGTCTGCGAGGATTTCATCGGGCCATAGCGCTGTATCAAAGTGGTTACCCCCTCATTATCACGCACCAGGATATAGAGTCGGTCAAACTCACTGGCCTCTCGAATGGGTCGCCCTTTTTCACCGCCAAGCAATTCCGCCAGTTTTGGAGTGGTATTGCTGTGCCCAACCACTAAAATCCGATTTCCCGCCTGCTGCAAAGAGTTAGCAAATTCTTTTAAATCTCTGGGGTTGTAAATTTCCACTTCAAGCCCCAGCTCTTTTGACAGAGGCTCAACCGTTTCCCGGGTGCGGTTGTAGTCAGTGCTATAGATAGCATCTATACCCACTCCCCCAAGAATATAGGCGAGTTGCCGAGCACGCTGCTGACCCGCCTCAGTCAAATGAGGGTCGCGACCCACCCCGGGCCCTTTCTCTTTTTCTGCATGGCGTATTAAGTAAATAACCTGAGACTCAGAAGAGTCGGCTAAAACCCAATTTGAAGCCCCAACCAGAACAAAAAGTGTACAGAAAATAAACGACTTAAGTCTTGAAAGCACAGTATAAACTCCCAGGTAAATAACGGGGCAGACATATGCTGAATATAATAAGGTAAGTAAAGAGAGGATGCGGCGAAAATGCCAAACAATGCGATGAATTAAAATCGAACGATTTTTGAAAAAATATTTGATGCCGGATATCCGGCATCAAATTAGTGGTCATCCAGAATTAGATTTTCCACTCTTTTACGGTGTCCAGACCGTACTCATCAATCCACTGGCTCAGGGCCTTAGGATTACGCTTTTTCTTTTCAACAGTAGCGCCGGTATACGGGTTGCGATAGTGACCAGTTTCCAGCTTGGGCTCTGCTGCCTTTGCTGCCGGTGCTGCACGACGACCGCGACGGGGGCTGTCACCTTCCTTCTTGAGGTGACGGGCAACGCGAGCCTTCAGGGTTTGTACGTAGTCTGCAGGATCTTCATCTCCCAGCTGTGCTACCAGCCACTCAACGATTTGCTGGCCACGGGCAACGAAGAACTCCTCTTCATCCATGTGGTATTCAGCAGCAAGGTTTACCAGTGCTTTATCATAGGCAATTACGCCATCTTTCTTGCGTTCAGCCTGAGCCATTTGCTCTTGTAACTCTTCGATTCTTGCCTGATGTTCGGCGATTTGTTGTTCAAGTTGTTCGTATTCCTGAAACATTCAATAAACCTCAACGACGGTTATTAAAAAACACAGAGATATATCTGTGGCGCTGGGCGACACAGATTGTTATTTCGGATATACCGTGTAAAAAATCAACAAACATCATGGCTGGCCAATGGCAAGCAATTTAGTGATGTTTAGTCCGGCATATTATGAATTGCCCGATATACATGAGTAGATACCACTACACATCGTGTAGTTCTGGTGTTAGGTATATTCGGCAAATACATTATTAAAAACTAGCCGATTTCAGCTCGGTTCGGCAAACACTCCGAATCACTGATTATATTTTTCGACTGAGGTCGCGAATAATAATCTTTCACCGGCAAATATCAACCATTTGTGTCCCTACCTTTGAATATAATAGGAATAATTCAAAATAAGGGCTAAAAAGTGTAACAAAGGCGGCCATATCTGCAATCTTAAAAGGATATCCCTAGGGAGCGCAATTAGCTATATTGTAGCTGCAGTCGTCAATTGCAAATTAGTCGCTGTGTAACGGTAATCGAGCATATTGCCAAATACAATTGGATACCCAGATCATACTATGTCCACTCACAATAATATCCACCATATACCGACTTTGGCCGCTCTGATGACGCCATTTCCCTACCATATCGATATCAATGCCACGGTAGAGGATGCTCTGGCAATGATGGAGGAGCACAAAGTACGCCACCTGCCGGTAACACGTGCGGGCGACTTGGAGACGGTCATTTCCCGAGGGGATATCGAAAGAGCCAATGCACCGGGACACCGCCTAGAAGAGCAGCAGCTCTATGTACATGACCTATGTGCCAGACGTCCCTTTATCGCAGATATCCACGACCCGCTGGATAAAATTCTCTTAGCTATGGCCGATACCAGTATTGGCTCTGTGCTGGTTATGCGGGAAGGCGAGCTGGTTGGAATTGTAACTGTGACTGATATTCTGCGCTTTTGTAGTAAGTTCATGGCAGAGTTGGCCCAGCCGGTAGACGATTCTATTGCTTGAGCTCACCGCGATTACAAGGGCCAAACCCAAAGCAACATAGGGATACTCACAACCAGTACCAACAATTCGAGTGGCAGCCCCATTTTCCAGTAATCACCAAACTCAAAGCCCCCCGGTCCCAGAATTAAGGTGTTATTTTGGTGCCCAACCGGCGTCAGAAATGCGCAAGAAGCTCCAATTGCGACAGCCATTAGGAAACTGTCCGGGTTCACCGCCAGTTGTTCTGCGGTGCTCATGGCAATTGAACACATCACAGCCGCAGTAGCGACATTATTCATAAAATCAGACAGGGTCATGGTAACCACCAGGATCAGCCCCAGGGCCAAAACAGCACTACCCTGAGCCAGGACATCCAATAAAACCTGAGCTATCAGGTCGGCAGCTCCCGTTGACTCCATCACATCGGCAACCGCAATCAGAGTGCCCAATAGCACTACTACGGACCCATCAACTGAGTCATAAACATTTCGCAACGGCACTATCTTCAACGCCATAAAAGCCAATACACAGGTGGCAAACGAGATCGCGGCTGGTAACAGGCCAAATGCTGCACCCGCGACACCAAGCACCATCGCCAGTAAGGCAATGGCCGCCTTCTCCTTGTTGGGGATGCTAATATCCCTTGAGGCCAGAGGCACACAGCCTTTTTCCCGCGCAAAGCTATATAAGTTTTTATCAGCCCCCATCATTAACAAAGCATCGCCGGCGAGTAATGGTGTCGAACGCAACCGGCGCACCGAGCGGCGCCCCTGGCGCGAGAGTGCTAGCAAGTGAATCTGGTATCTCGCTGCGAGGCGTGAAAACCTCATAGGGCGTCCCACTAAGGGGGAGTCTGGCATGACAACCAACTCTCGCAGCTGCATTTCGGTACGATCCGCCAGCGCTTTTATTGGGGGCTTATTCTGAGAATCACTCTCGGTATTATTGCTACCCGATTGTCGAGCCTTACCCGATGAATCTGCCCCAAGGGCTCCCACTGTTTTCAAACTGAGATTGGACAAGCAGGTGGCAAGGCTCTCCGGCTCCGCCTCAATGACCAAAATGTCACCGCTATTTACTTTATGCCAGGGAGTCGCGGGAGAGACCCTGGCATCATTGTGTACGACACCCACAACCTGGGCATCTTCTGTTCCCAACATCTTGGAAATTTCACGTAGATTCTTGCCGGCAGCTACGCTTTTTTCCTCAACAAGTGCTTCTGTTAAATATGTGCCAGTTTCAAAGGAGGAGGCCCCCGTTCGGTTGCGCGTAGGCACCAAGCGCCATCCAACGAATGCGATAAACAAAACTCCAGCTATCGCAACTGCCAGACCCACCGGGGTGAAATCAAACATACCGTAACTACCGGCGCCAGAATCCGCCCGAAAACCGGAAACGACCAGGTTTGGCGGTGTACCTATCAGTGTGGTCATTCCCCCCAGAATCGTTGCGAAAGACAGGGGCATTAAAACCCTCCCCAGTGCCACTTTCTGTTTCTCGGCCATATCCACAGCCACGGGCATTAATAAAGCCAACGCGCCGACATTATTCATAAAGCTCGATAAAAACGCGCCAAGCCCAATGAGTAACAATATGGATACTGAGATACTCCCGCTTTTGCGGACAACTCGTTGTGCAAGTGCATCCATTGCACCGGTATTTTGTAAACCGCGACTCAGGATTAACACACAAGCAACAGTCACGACTGCTGGATGCCCAAAACCAATAAAAGCATTTTCCGGAGGAATCAGACCGGTAAAAACACAAGTCAATAAGGCTGCTAAAGCAACCATATCGTGGCGCCACCGCCCCCATATAAACAGGGTTATAGTGACACTTAAAATAATCAGGATTAGTAACTGATCAACAGTCATGAAAAAGATATCCCTGAATATAAAAGCTGCTCAGATTTCTGTTCAGCTATCTATTCAGGGTATACCCGGGAAACTAGATGGAGCGCACTTCTACGCCATAACCCCAGCTCCATTAGGGGTACAAAATTCAGGAGAAAGTAACTGCCCGTTCTTCCAATGGATAAAACTGAGTGCCTACTTTAATACAAACCCTGGCAGTACTGCAGGAGAACCAGCCTCTATATCCAGTGACCTGAATATTTCTATAGGTACCAACCATCGCCTGGCGCAAGCGTTGGGCCCAAGGTCTTAACTTTTCTCCATCGTAGCCGGAACCACAGGCGCAAACATGTAAATTAACGAAATTAGCGGGAAGCCCCTCTTTAACCAAGGTATCTGCTAGCTGTCGAGGCGTGTAGGTTTTCCACTCTCCTCCTTGCCAGTTAGGCATGCCGCTTACATATACTTTTTTCTGCTTGTTGTTACTCGTGGAGCGCTCAGCACCAATAAATTGTCCATCCCCGGCACCCGTGCCATGGGTTACGATGTAAAGGGTATCGGCAGGATTCAGCTTACTCAAACACTGGTTCACCCACCGATACATGGCTTTTCCAAAACCGGAGGTTACTTTATTGGCCAGGATTTGATTCACCGGTATGCCCCAGGCTTTCGCCAACCCCTCCGCATATTCCTGCATTTCATCACTATTTATCGGGATATAGATATATTTTTTAGCCATGTTTTTATCCTCTATACACGCAGGAGCAACCTGCCCCTTATGCAATCCAAATGCTTCCAGGATTTTTAAATCAGCTGCAATAATTCAGGGAAGCTAAGATTTACCTTCTGTGACCTGGAATCGCATTAGGTTCAAAAAGTAAATGTAAACACTGAGCTATCGAGCAATAAATTAAAAAAGTATTCTCTCATACTGAGCATTAATTTCCGGTGTAAATATCAAACTGTCATCTAACGCTAAGCACATCATATATTGCATATACAGGCAGCTCCTTCAGTTGCCATAGGCCTGGAAAGAAAATGGAGATACAATCAAATACCACCTATTTTCTGAATAAGCAGGAGTGCTACCTTGCGGACCGATACTGCGAATTACACGGACATCTTCCTGAATGATATTCCGCTGATGGACGTACGCGCCCCAGTTGAGTTTGTTCGCGGCGCTTTCCCTTCCGCAAGAAACCACCCCCTGCTTGACAATCACCAACGTGAACTGATCGGGACTGAGTACAAGAACAAAGGCCAGCAAGCAGCAATTGACCTTGGCTGGCGTTTAGCAACAGATGAAGTGCGAAGCTTATGTCTTTCACAATGGAGCGCATTTGTACGTAAACACCCCCAAGGTTACCTCTACTGTTTCCGAGGCGGTTTGCGCTCCCGAATGACACAAAAACTGCTGCGCTCGAATAATATTGAATACCCGATAGTAGAGGGTGGCTATAAAGCCATGCGGCAGTTCCTGTTAAACGAGCTGGAAAAGTATTGTACCCAACTGCCCTTTATCGTTGTTGCTGGTCACACCGGCAGTGGCAAAACGGAATTAATCCAGGCTGCGCGGCGGTATATCGACCTTGAGGGGATCGCAAAACATCGAGGTTCTAGCTTTGGCCGTACCAGTAGTAGCCAACCTTCACAAATCGATTTTGAAAATCAGATCAGTATCGACCTGCTGAAGCTTTCCCAACAGACAGGTGCTATTGCTATTGAAGATGAAAGCCGTCTAGTTGGACGCTGCGCACTTCCTCCAGTATTGCAAACCGCTATGAAGGCCGCTCCCCGGGTTCTTGTCGAGGAGCCATTGGAAACACGGGCACAGCGCATTGTGCAAAATTATGTTCACGAGGGCTTAGAGCGCTTTAAAAGCAGTGAAAAATCAGCAGCTGAATCTTTGGGGGAAGAATTACATCTCAATCTCAATAAAATCAGTAAACGCCTGGGAGGGCTGCGCTACAAGCAGCTCAACGAAGCCTTAGCTTCAGCTAACCAAGAATTACTGAGAACGAATAATAGTGATGTGTACATCCCTGTCGTCGTGTCACTGTTGCAAGAATACTATGACGGCAGCTACGACCATCTAATGAAGAAATCGGAACAGAAAATTCTGTATCGAGGCAACTACAACGAAGTACAACAGTGGTTGAAGGAGTCCAACCACTCACTGCAAAAACCAGAATAACAATCCTCAGCTTTTGTGAGCGAGGCGATTTAATTTAAATCTCCGCATTAAAAACCAGTCCCTAAAACTGCGCGGCAGCCAGCGTGCCATCCAGGGCAACAGGCTGCTGCGGTTGCCAATACGCACCAAAGGACGAGCGCGTTTTCGCAGCAGCTCACGCACCAGCTTTTTGGCCAGTGTGCTTGCCAATGTAGCATTCTGTTGGGACTCCTGGGCTCGGGCCCTAACCGCCTCTTCCTGCCGTTTATACAGGGAGTCCGGCGGCAAAAGACCGCGCAGGGATGTCTCAGCGTGGCGACCAAATTCCGATGCGATCGCACCGGGTTGCACCGTCATTACCCGAATGCCAAAGGGTTTTAGTTCGAGTCGCAAAACATCAGAAATGGAGTGTAGGGCCGCTTTAGAAGCACAATAGGCACCGGAGAAAGGTGTAGGCATTACACCGGAAACCGAACCGATATTACACACAATTCCGCCCTGCTCCGAACGCATTAAAGGTACACAGGCCCTAATCAAAGCGAGAGGGGCAAATACATTGGTTCGGAACTGCTTTTCCAGTGCTCGCGTGTCCAGTTCCAGCAATGGCCCCATCTGACCGTAACCGGCGTTATTGACCAAAATATCGAGCCGCCCGTATGCCGCTTTTACTGCGTGAACCACTCGATTGATATCCGCCTGGGAATTCACATCCAAGGCCTCAGTGGCAATTCCCAGGTCCGCCAGCTCTTGTAAACTTTCCGGGCGGCGCGCCGTGGCAATCACTATGGTTCCCCGGCGATGTAGCGCCAAAGCCAGCTCCCGCCCAATACCGCTTGAGCAGCCGGTAATTAAAGCCACTCGATCCGGAACCACATAACCCCGCCCAATTTGCGCAAGGCTTTCAGCAGCAAAACTTCGATTGGGGGAACGAAATCTGGAAATGGGCGGCTTATCCACAGGAACTGCTCCGTTTAATGGTCCTATCTCTCAATGGGCGTTTGCAGGTACTCAATCAATCCAAAAACATTGCCATAGGGGTCGAGAAAGCTCGCCATCAGCACACGTCCAGAAACTTCCTCTATATCCGTGTGCTGCCGCACCCCCATAGTGCCGAGTCGCTCAATCTGCGCGGCCAAATCCAAAACCTGCCAGTAAGCAACTACACCATCGGCCCGGCTGATCGCACTGCGCGCATCGGCATTTAATCCGAGCTCGCAATCACCAATACTAAACGCCGCATAGCTATCGCTTTCATAGCTGGGTTTCTGTTCGAGTACCTGCGTATACCAAGCCACAGCCTCGGTAATGTTGGCAACTCCGTAGACTGTTTTGCGCAAGCCAAGAATCTGCCCCATTTGAGACACCCCGTTGAGTAATTTTTATCCACTGGGTGGGGCACTATGGCGCAGTTTATTGCAGCTCTTGCTCCAACTGCTCCAGTAGGTCCAGGGGCTCCACCTCAACCCCTTCCAGTTCGGCGTTCCAGTTTATCCCCACCAATAAGACATCTTCATGCATGCCGGTGAGCCAGTCATCCATAAATTCTTCCAGGTCAATTGCCACTGCCTCATAGTCAGCCCAGTCTCCTTCGCAGTGGTCTTGTGCAAATTCTCTTTGCGACCAAAAGGGCATAACCTCGGTATCGGCCCGCTTTTCAGACTCACAAAGTGCAAAGCCCTCCTCCCCCTGCAGGGCCCAGACGCAGCCCTGGCCTACAGCTTCAGGCAAAAAGCGCGCGCAATTATCTTCAAAATTATCGGTTAGGGTTTCGCTTTGCATAACAACTTCGCTTAAACGGTTTTACCGCAGTTTACGTTAGTTTTCCCGGCCTCAATAGGCCCTAAATTCTGTCGAATACTGCCATCGACTCAACATGATCGGTATGGGGAAACATATCCATGACACCCGCCTTACTCAACCGGTACCCCAACTTCACCAATTCACCGGCATCCCGAGCCAGCGTGGCCGGGTTACAGGAGACGTAGACGATCCTACTGGCAGAAAATCGCGCCAACCCGCGCACCGCCTCCAGAGCGCCGTCCCTCGGAGGGTCCAACAAGATTTTATCGAAACCTTCTTCTGCCCAAGGCGCACCTGCCATTTTTTCGTTTAGGTCGGCAGAATAAAATTGCACATTTTGTAATTGGTTCAAAGCGGCATTGTCCACACCCCGTTGAGTTAAAGCGCCGACACCTTCGACCCCGATCACTTCCGCTGCACGACGCGCCAATGGCAGGGTAAAATTCCCTAACCCGCAAAATAAATCCAATACGCGCTCGGAGGGTTGCGGATCGAGTAACTCAACGGCTCGACTCACCATCTGCCGATTTATCGCAAAATTTACCTGCACAAAATCCTGCGGTTTAAATCTCAGCGTCAGGTCAAATTCCGGCAACTGATAACTTAGATAAGCAGCTCCTTCTGTCGGCCAGATTCTCTCCAGGGAAGCATCACTGCCACCTTGTATATACAGGTGTATACCAGTGCTTTTAGCAAATGCTAACCAGAGCGCCAAGCCCTTATCTGACAAAGGCTTTAAATGGCGGAGCACCAGAGCTGTCACATCATCTCCAACCGCCACTTCCAGATGAGAAAAGTTTGCCCGGCCTTCACTTTCGCCAACAAGTTTTTTTAGCGACCCTAAATGTTCGGCAATTTTTGTATGTAGTACCGGGCACTCATCAATATCTACCAAATCATTGCTGTGCTTTTTTCGAAAACCAAAAAGCAACTCACCACCCTGGGATTTTTTCAATTTGCGAATGCCGATACGGGCCTTGCGCCGATAACCATAGGGATCAGCGGTTAACGGCGGCAGTATTTCTTCGGGTTCAATTCCACCAAAGCGCGACAACTGATCCAAAAGAATTTTTTGCTTTTCAATAATTTGTGCCGATGGCTCCAGGTGCTGAACCGAACAGCCTCCACATGAATCCACATAGGCGCACTGCGGCGCGCACCGATCCGCTGAAGCCGATAGGATTTCCTCAACAATTCCCTCATCAAAACGGCCGCGCCGTGCGGTATAGCGGAATTTAACCTGCTCTCCCGGTAAGGCACTATCAATAAACACCGTTTTGCCACCCACCCGGGCAATACCGCGCATATCGTGACTAAATTTTTCTATTGTCGCTTCAGCGCGGCTCGGCAAGTTTTTTTTAACCGGCTTGCGGCCAGTAATAAAACGGGGCTTCTTACTCATAATTAATTAGGAGAATTCAGTACAACTAAAGAATAGAAAAGTTACAAGGTCAGACAGTGACCGTTATCGCGCAACCAGCGGCGCAACTCTTTAAATCTGGGGCACACACTTTGGACTAAATCCCAAAAAGCGCGGCTGTGGTTATGGTGTTGCAAATGGCAGACCTCGTGGGCCACCAGGTAATCCACCACCGGCTCAGGAGCGAGACAAACAAGCCAGTTAAACTGCAGCTCACCGCGAATACTACAGTGACCCCACTTGCTTTTGGTACGACGAACTTTTACTGATGAAATACTTAACCCCAGCTGCTCGGCCAACACATGGGATTTTTGCGTTAATAATGCCAATGCTTCCCGCTGGTAAAGGCGTTGTAAAGCAGTTTGCAGCTGCGTGTTATCGGGCTGGCGATAGCGGGTATAGAGCCCGATAGCACCATTGCCAATACCGGCACTTTTACTGCTCGTTGCACGCTGTAAGGGAAGCTGCTGTCCCAGCCAGGGAAAACTCTCATCAAAAGCGTACTGATATTGCGGCACCTGCGCAGCGCGCCGGTCGGCTGCGAGTAACTGTGCTCTCACCCACTGGATATTTTCCTGCAGGAATTCATGCCCATAACGGGCTGCGCAACGCTGTGGAATTCGCACTTCCACACCACCGGATGACAGTACCAGCCCCAGACGCTTGCGCCGGCTCGAACGCACCAAGCGATAGGGAATATCTTCAAAAATAAAATCCTGGGCCTGTTTCAAGCGGGATCTCCACTCGCAACCCAAGAAATAATACTAGGCACCATGAGCTACAACAGCCATGGTAATGCGAGAAATACAACTGAGCTTCCCATTGGGTGCATAGATCAGAATTTCCCACACCTGGCTGCTGCGCCCAATATGCACGGGTTTTGCACGACCGCGAACCTCCCCCTCAGGGACAGGGCGCAGGTGATTGGCATTAACTTCCTGACCGACACAATAAAATTTATCGGTATCCACTAATAGGTTGGCGCCTATGGAACCCAGCGTCTCCGACAATACGACATTGGCACCACCATGCAAAATACCGAAGGGCTGGCGAGTGCGATGGTCTACGGGCAAAGTCCCTTCCAGGTAATCATCGCCAATTTCCGTAATTTCCATTCCCAGGTAGCCGGGCATGCACTGGGATATTCCCTGGTTCAGTTCTTCCAGTGAAGGATCTAAATGCCAAATTGCCATTACAATAAATCTCTTGTGCGTGTGATACCGGAGCATTAACCCGGACTTCTTTACTTACATTCAGGATCAAAAATTTTTTTTACTTACCAATAAAATAATCTGGCAGAAAAAAATCCGGAGGGATAATAGCCGGGTGTTAAATGCGTGGGGCCAAACAAGCCGTAACGAAACAACTCCATATCCAACATCCGCAGCTCCCAGCGAAGGCGACTGCGCTGCAAGTACAATGCCTGGGCCTGGGCTTCACTATCAGTGTTCCGATAGGCGTAATGCAGGGAGAGCAACTCGCGCTCTAAATTATCCCGGCGCCACAAAAGGCGCTGGTAATGCTGCTCTATACGGTATTCGGCGAGACCGCGCTCGTAATTCTGTAAAAACAAATCAGCAGTAGGGCCAGTGCAAACCCCTTGGTAATTACGTCCCCTACGCCCCTGGTGATAGCCATTTTCTGCAGTGCAGTAAGTCTCGACACCCTCTTCATGGCCCTGCAGCCATGCATCGCTATCCACATGCATGTCGTAGCTATCACACTCTTGGGCAATATCGTACACCAGCGACTGTGAGCGACCGCGAGCGCCGTCTTGCAGGCCCCGCTCATACCAGAGCCCCGCGCGGCACTCCTCTTCGGAAATTACTGCGCAGCCGCTTAACCCCAGCACCAGCAAGGCGAGAAAAAGACGTATTTTTCCTGCAAACATAAAATGGGACTCCCGGCGCTGTACTTCCCGCCTGTTATTGGAATCCAGGTATCACTTAACCAAAGCGCTTGTCGGCGACAAAAGGATTGGTTTGGCGCTCCTGGCCAAAAGTGGACATGGGGCCATGTCCCGGTACAAATTGAACCTCATCACCCAGCGGCCATAGGCGCTCTTTGATAGAGCGAATCAGGGTATCGTGATCTCCCTGGGGGAAGTCAGTGCGCCCGATCGAACCGGCAAACAAAACATCTCCCACCAGAGCCAACTGGCTGGGGCGGTGGAAGAAAATCACATGGCCGGGGGTATGGCCCGGGCAGTGGTGCACCTCCAGTTCCTGATCCCCTACAGTAACCGTATCTCCCTGCTCCAACCAGCGGTCTGGAGTAAATACTTCGACAGCGGGGAAACCAAACATCTGCGCCTGCATGGGCAACTGCTGAATCCAGAAATCATCGCCTTTATGCGGCCCCTCTATCGGCAGCTGGAGCTGCTTGGACAACGCCGCAGTGCCGCCTACATGGTCCAGGTGGCCGTGGGTCAGCAGGATTTTCTCCAGCTTGAGACCGCGCTCCTCCACCGCCGCCAGAATCTTATCGAGATCGCCACCGGGATCGACAACAGCCGCGCGCTTACTGTCTTCACACCACAGCAAGGAGCAGTTTTGCTGGAAAGGAGTAACCGGAACCAGGTGATATTGCAGCGACATAAGAAAGCGGCCCTTCATCTTTTACAGGAGACTATTGAGGTAATTGGGGATTATACCGCGAGAGCCTGCTGAGAGGGTTGTGGATGCCGATGAGCGGGCTTATTCACCGTCTTGAGCAGGGAGCGCACATCCTCTATCAGCTGCTCAACAACTATCGGGTTCCGCCAGTAATCCTCAGGGGGCGAGGGAAAAGCCGCTGGACTCAAAGCGCCGTGATCACTCAGCGAACAAGTCTCATAATCACGGCACACCGCCTGGTTATAGGAGGGGCTCAGTGGTTTAAGGGGCCAGCCAAACAGGTCATTGGGGTGATAAAAGTTCTTCCAGCGAAAATTGTATCCCCGGGTATTGGAGGTAACCGCTTGAATTTGCTCCCGGGGTCGATCGGCACACCACAGGGGCATTGTCGGCCCCAGGGTGTACCAATGGCTCAGGGTCTTGAGGCGCAAAAATCTCTCACGCGCAGACCCTTTGTGAACTCCTGCGGGACCACCATCACGCCAAACACCGCAACTGACATTGGGGCGCTGGGCATCCCAGAGGTAATTAGATAGATTGATACAACCCACCGAATGGCTGATCAATATCACCGGAGCCCGCTCATCAACCTGATCAGCGGCCTTGGCCAGCGCCGCATAGATCTCGCGTTGGGTCTTTTCGTAGTTGCTATCCCGGCGATCCACATTGCCAGACTGTGCCGCTGTCTGCGACATCCCCAGGAGTAAATATTTTCGTGCACGCAGGAAGTCCAGTTCGCGTTTCTGCATACTCTCAAAGGTGCGTTCGATATTGCTCTGGAAGTGCTCCAGGCCGGGTAATTCAGCGCAGTAGAGACGCGACCACTCCTCCCCAAGCTCGGTTTCCAATGCCAAAAACAGTGGCTTTGCAAACGTGTTATCCACAGCCCCCATACCCGCAGCAGCAAGGATTACGATATCCGCCATGGCTTCCTCTTCTTATTATTCTATCGGCGCCTTCGCAGCGCTCGGCTTTTTTAATTGAATGAACATTGATGAAAACCCGCACAAGGGGCATTCTCACTGCCAAAGAAAAATCGAAAAAATACTGAAAGTGGCGCGAGGGGAAGCTGCACAGTCATGCATCCCTTTACGAGCCAGTGTGGATACATCACAGTAAATATGAACTAACGTACCCACTAGTGAGCCGCAGAAACTGCATTGCGACGGGTTGAGATGACCGATTTAACCCGAATAGTAATATACTGCCCAAAGCTAAACCGGCGCCACTCCAATTTGCCACCCAAGAGGCGGAATCACCAGAAAGCTGGCCTATTACAGTGCTGTAACAATACCCGGGTCCTGGTGCATAATAGTGGCTGTACAAAAATCAAACATTTATAACAATCCCTCCCGCAGCGATGCTTTTAACTTCCAAATACAGCCTGCCGGATTGCCCCGAGCACGCCCTATCGCGCCCGCGCCTGCTGTCGGTTCTGAACCAATGCCACAGCGATCAACTGCTGTTGGTGACGGCTCCTGCGGGATACGGCAAGACCACGCTGGTTACCTCCTGGGCCTCACAGCAGGACAACCCGGTCGCCTGGTATACGCTGGATGCCAGTGATAATGAACCGAGCCAGTTCTGCCGCTACCTGGTGGAAAGCGTGCACAGGGCGACCGGCAATGGCGTCCCCCAGACTCACCAGTTATTGTCCGCGCCCCAGCGCCCGGACCCCTCAACCCTGGTGAGCCACCTGCTGTCGGAACTGCGGGGCCTGCCCAGCGAACTGCGCATCGTACTGGACGACTACCACCAGATCGACAACCAGCAGGTGCACGACACTACCCGCTTTTTGTTGCGCCACGCCCCCGCCGGTGTCGGTATTGTTCTCACCAGTCGCAGCCAACCGCCTTTGGGCCTGGCCACCCTGCGGGTTCAAGGGCGATTACTGGAATTGGGCAGTAATGAGCTGGCCCTCAACATTGAGGAAATCGCCACCCTGCTCAAGCAGCGCCTGCCGTTTAATCTCGACGGCGACCGCGCAGCCCAACTGCATCACCTCAGTGAGGGCTGGCCCCCCGCCGTACAGCTATTCACTTTATCGGTGCGCGACAGCAACGAAGTGGATCGCTATCTGGCAGAGCTGGAGCAGGGCCACAGTCATATTCTCGATTACCTGGCTGAGGAAGTGCTGGAGCGGCTGGAACCCCAACTGCGCCAGCTCCTTTCCTGCACATCGATCCTCACCCGGGTTAACGCCCAGCTGGCTGAGCGCCTTACCGGTCGGCAAGATGGTCAGCAGTTGCTGGAAGAAGCCGCGCGCCGCGGGTTATTCCTGCAGGCGCAGGATTCAAGCCGCCAGTGGTTCCGCTTTCACCCGGTCTTCGCCCGCTTCCTGCAGCGGCAAATTAATGACCGCGAACACTTGCTGCAATTGCACAGCACTGCCTGTGATACCTGGCAAGAATTAGACCAGCCAGTGGAGGCCCTGCGCCACGCCCTGGCCGGCGGCGACCGCGAGCGGTTAAAGCAACTGCTCAACGATCGAGGAGAACAGCTTCTGCGCGCGGGGCAGTCGCGCCTGCTGCGGGACTGCCTCGACTGGCTCGGTGACGAAGCCCTGCAACACAGCGCCCGCTTTACCCTCCTGTCCGCCAAAATGGCGCGGGAGAATTTTGAATACGACCTGTGCGAAAAAAACCTGGCGGCCTCCGAGAGCTGGCTACAGCGGGAGGACCCGGCACAGTGGCGCGACTTTGAAGGCGCCTTTGCCACCATGCGCGCCCAGGTGGCCATTGCCCGAGGACAGACACTGCAAGCCAAGGAGTATGCTGAAGAAGCCCTGGCCCTACTGCGCGCAGACCAGCTGGGCGAGAGAATCTCCGCTCTGCTGGTCACCGGTGAGACCAGCTTCTGCCTGGGTGCCCTGCAAGAGGCCAACCGCTATATGCAGGAAGTTGAGGCCCTGGCGATCGCCGAACAGGATATTCCCAGTGCCGCCTGGGCCATCTGCCAGCAGACCGAGATCGCCTTTGCCCAGGGCCTGCTGAAAAAAGCGTCCACGCTGCAGGAGAAGGTGCAGACCCTCGTGCAGAAAAATCACCTGTCCACACTACCCATCTCGGAATTTGTGTGCCGGCTGCGCGGCCAGCTTCAATGGGAGTCCGGCGATCTGGAAGGTGCCGAGCAATCCGCTCGCCGAGGTATGCAAATCAACCGCCGGGTCGGCGAGCACTGGTTGCTGCCGGAGTACACCCTGCTGTTAAAAATCGCCCAGGCCCGAGGAGAGAAAGAGGAGTCCCTGGAGTGGCTGGAGCGTATCGAGCGCCTGCTCACTGACGGGCGCTACCACCGGGACTGGATCGCCAACGCCGATGCCACCCGCATCCGCACCTGGCGCGCCCTGGGCAATCAGCAGGCCATCGCAAGCTGGTTGGAACAGGCTACTCCCGTCGCCGACAGGCCTAGCAATCACTTTGAACAGTGCCACGGGCGCAACCATGTGCGCGCGATGATTGAGCTGCACCACTGGTCCGATGCCAACCGCCTGTTGAGCCGCCTGAAACAAGTCGCCAACGAGTGCGGCCTGGAAACAGATCGCCTGCGCAACCGGGTGCTGGAATCCCACCTGCTGTGGCTGAGGGAGCAATACCCGCAATCTGTGGAGGCTATTAGTGAAGCCCTGCTTCTCTCCCACGAACGGGATTTTCGCGCCAGCTTCCTGCAGATCGGCAAACCTTTAATCGTTATCCTGAAAGCCGCCCTGGAAAATGGCCTGGGAGATGCGGAGTCCAGCAAAGCCCAACAACTGATCAAAGCGGCACAGCAGCAGCCAGAGCTGGACGGTGGTATTCGCATCGAACTGGATGACACCATTATCCGCGAGATACTGGCCAGCGATGCGGTGCCGGACTTCCTGCGCCACTCCCCACTCACCCCAAGGGAATGGCAGGTACTCAATGCGATTCACTCGGGGCTGTCGAACGAGAAAATCGCCCGTCACTTTAAGGTGGCACCGAGCACCATCAAGACCCATATCCGCAGCCTCTACCAAAAGCTGGACGTCAAGGATCGCCAGGAGGCCATCGCCCTGGCCGAGCAAATGCTTCGCTCGGTCCAGGACAAGCCCTAAACAGTCCTGCTCCAGCGGCACAGGGACGTGCCCACTATGCTCCTCATCCCCCGCCCGCCAATACCAAACCACCCCAGGCCGGTCACCCTTTACCCCCCTCTCCCCCCTCGCCGGGGAGGAGGAAGCCCGCCAATGACTACTCCATACTCACCCTATCCTTTAAAGGTGGACTATCTCCACATTTCAAATAATGAAACAAGGCAGTAATCCATGAGCGGCAACAGCTATGAGTGGTGGCGCAATAGCGTTATTTATCAGATTTACCCACGCAGCTTCTGCGACGCCAACGGAGATGGCATCGGTGATATTCCCGGAATTACGCAAAAACTGGATTATGTAAAATCCCTCGGCGTAGACGCCATCTGGATCTCACCCTTTTTCAAATCGCCGATGGTGGATTTTGGCTATGACGTTGCCGACTACCGCGATGTAGACCCTATTTTTGGCAACCTGGAAGATTTCGACCGGATGATCGAAGCGGCCCACGAGCGCGGCCTGAAAGTGATTATCGACCAAATCCTCAGCCACACCTCGGACCAGCACCCCTGGTTCCATGAGAGCCGCGCCAACCGCGACAATCCCAAAGCGGACTGGTATGTCTGGGTTGATCCCCAAGAAGATGGCACCCCTCCCAACAACTGGGTATCCGTATTCGGAGGAGGCTCCTGGCGCTGGTGTACCCGCCGCCGCCAGTACTATTTAGCCAACTTCCTCAAAGAACAGCCGGACCTGAATGTGCACAACCCGGAAGTCCAGGAGCAGCTGCTCGCCGATATGAAGTTCTGGCTCGATCGGGGTGTAGATGGTTTCCGACTGGATGCGGTCAACTTTATTTTCCATCAGCAGGCCCTGAGCAATAACCCGGCGCGCCCGCTCAAGCTCGACGAGAAAGGCCTGCCGCCAGTCAATCACTACGACTACCAGTGGCACCAGAATGATAAATCCCAGCCGGAAAACCTGGTGTTTCTCCAGCGGGTAAGACAGTTAATGGATCAATATCCCGGCACTGTAACCGTAGGTGAAGTTGGCGACGACAATACCCATAAAATCATGGCCGAGTACACCACGGAAAAACGCCTGCACATGGCCTATTCCTTCGATCTATTGACTGAGGATTGTAGTGCGGACTTCCTGCGCGAAACCCTGGAAAAAAACCGCGACGTAATCGACAAGGGCTGGCCCTGCTGGTCGATCAGCAACCACGATGTACCCCGCTCAATAACCCGCTGGAACAAAGGCTTTAACGACGATCAAGCCGATACCAGAGCCCCGCTGTTCCTGCTGATGCAATTGGCACTGCGCGGAAGTGTCTGCCTCTATCAAGGGGAAGAACTGGGCCTGCCGGAAGCGGAAATTGCCTATGAAGATCTGGTAGACCCCTACGGCATTAATTTGTGGCCGGAATTCAAAGGCCGCGACGGCTGCCGCACACCGATGCCCTGGACCAACAGCAGCGACGACAACGCTGGCTTTTCTACAGCAAAACCCTGGCTGCCCGTTTCAACGGAGCACCAGCAGCGAGCGGTAGAAGTACAGCAAGACACTCAGCGCTCCATGCTCAACCGCTTCCGCGCATTAATTGAATGGCACCGGGAGCTACCCCAGTCGCTGGCGACAGCGGAGCAGGAAGTGATCGACACCGGCAGCGATTTATTTGCTTTTGTAAGGCGCAGCGACAACGAAGAAATGCTGGTTGTTCTCAACCTGGGGCAAACCAGTGGCACCCTGGAATTACCCACCGAGTTCTCCAGTGCGCACAATATTACCCCTGCACTGTTTACTGGCAATGCGGAAGGAAATAGCTTAGAGCTCGCTGCCGCAGATGCCTGTGTGCTGCTGCGTAAAAAGGCCTGATTGATTAGCAATATTTAAAAGATGCCCAGCTCATATTCGAGCCAGGGCATCGAGTAAGAATTACAGTCTCTCTGCAACGTCTCTTCCTTTCGACGTCTGCTTTGCCGCCGGCACAATGCCGGCTTTTTTCTGTTTAACTCCAGCACTTCATCATCTATAGCCTGCAATATAAAAAAACAGATGATTTTTCAAATGAAAAACTGAAAAATTCAAAACGTTTATATAAAACCGATAATAGGACTTATATTTTAGCTATTTCGAAATGGGAAAGTGCTTCCTTGAAGTACGAGGTGAAAGAGGCCTCTCTCAACCTGCCCACCCTACCAGTGAGACTATTTTCCATAACAAAATATATGAACTGCTTCTCCCAGTGAGTATAAGTTTACCTCTCCTTCCTAAAACAACCGTACTTAACTTCAAATATGCTACCAGGAGACTCCCGTGAAGCATTCAGTCTTACTTAGTACTCAACCGCAAATATCTTCCATAACATTGCTATTCAAACTGTCTTATATACAGCATTTCATATCTTGTTCTACTTTCAATATCAGAATTCAATAGAAGCTTCTCCTATTTCTGGAAAGAGCGAGCTAAGTCATTGACTTTAAAGGGGGTGACACTATTGTCATGAGCAAGAAAAGCAGGTAGATATATAGCCGCTGTTATATATCTACCTGTTGAGGATTGCGCCAAAGCCTCTAACCTACTGATATTGTTATGTTTTTGGTTAATCTTGGATGACTGCAGCAGAAATATATAGAAGAGTGATATAAAGACGCTTCTTTTGAATTAACTGTTACGTGCTAAGGGAATATCGTGTCATTTGACGATTGGTATAGAAATAAAGATTGGAACGAATCTATCGAAGAGCACTTCTACTCGAAGTTGAAACGAGCAAGAACGCAACGAGATCAGTACTTGGTAATCCAAGCTCTTGCTTTGGCTGACAAGCATCCAGAGATATCTATTCGTTTGGTTGATGAATACTTCGAATCCAGAAAAGACAAATTTGAAGATGTTCGAGCACTATTAGCAAAAGCCAATGCATTTATCGAGCTAAATGATCTCGAAGGATGTATAGCCACTTTTAAAGAGATACTTGAAAGAGAAAGGGAGCTTCCAAACCATCAAACAGGGGTGTACCTTGATTATCCATATTTGGTGGCAACTCAAAAAATAAAAAATGAGTACGCTTACGCACTAAGTGTATTACATGAGCATGTTGATAGGCTTACGTTTCCACTTGATCATTATAAGTGGCATGCCTCTAAAGCTCTAATCAATAACGATGGTTCAGAAGCACAAAAGGCACTTGAAGCGGCCAAAGTTAAGAGGTCTGGATTTCGTTTTCATCAAGATGTCGGTTTGGTGGGTAAAGAACATGAAAAAACAATCAAACATCTGTGCAAATTCAGTACGTAACAAGTGGCTGCTAGGGACTACATTACGCTGCGCTCCATGCAGCCCCAGAGCCAGACGTTATGCATACAGAGATTCTAAATGACCAACAAAGAGATTGATTTTTTCTTAAGTCTAAAAAAAGACATTAAATATGCACCATTTATGGCGGGATTCTTTATCATACTTTTTATTTCAAATGCATACTTTGAGTTTAGTCCTGTAGTTAATAGATCAGCGTCCATTGTTAGTGTTGCCGCACTCCTACCTTGGTTCGTTCAAAGTATTTTAAGGGAAACGAGCAGCTCAAGATCCTTCGCAATTATTGAGAAGTTTGTCAATAGAGACCCAGAACTAATTGAAAGAGTTAATAATCGTCGGAGTAACAAGCGCAGAAATGCATAACCAGTCGATGAACTTCGCGCCTACGGCGCCCGACAGCTTACACTCCGCTTCGCTGCGTTCCAGCTGCGGGTTATAGAGGCGTTTATGCGTAAAAGCACATGAATCAAGTATCTGAGTATGTAGAAAAACTGAAGGTCTTTATTCCGGAGTTTCCTGACTACTGGTCTTCGGAAGATGCTGCTTTTAATTTCGGTAAAGACTCAACGGTTCATGGAGTATTCAGCGATTTCAGCACTTTGGTAGTAGAAAGGCTTGAAGCTGGTACTCTCTCAAATGGTGAACAGCTATTTTCATTTATAGAGTCAGTAGTGGTCGAAGGCGGCGATCCGGCAAATGCAGCGTGCACTTGCTTCCTCGAAAATATATTAAATCGTATTCCAGGCCCAATAGATCCAAATGGTTTTGTACCTTATTTGGGGCCAAAATCCAAAGAGTTTTGTCGCGGCTGGGATGAATTTACCGGGGTTAAAACAAGTGGCCTCTGATAAAACACATAACAAGGCGCTGTTGTCGCAGCCTTCGGCTGCTGGGACGGTCCACTGCGTGGCCCGCCCCAAAGCTTGGCGTTAGTTGTCCTCCAAGAATTGAGATATGGATATATTTTTAGCTTTAATAATTTCCGCCTCTGTTTTGGTTATTCTATTAACCATCTGGCTACTACGTTGGCTTAAGCAAAATTATCCGCAAAGCTACAATGATCCAGCTATGGTGGGTTTAGGTGGGTTTGCTGCATTTATAATGATCGGCAGCCAAAAGTTATCAATACTACCTGAGCCATACGAATTATTAGCAGCGACAATACCTATTTATATCGCTATAAGTTTCATGTCCGCCGGTAAGCTTCATACAAAGCTGAGTTACTCTTCACTTTCCTTAGCAGTAGTTGCTATAACTGCAGCAGCAACATATTTTTGCTCTCTTGGTAGTTGGGTGGCACATTCAACAGTGGTTGTAGTTTTTAGCACTCTTTGGGTAATTTTATTTAGGTGGCGTTATGTGCACAATCAAAACAACTAACAAAACGCGCAATGATCGCACTTCGTGCTGGACCGCTAAAAGCGCTGCTTCGCAGCAACGCGGCCCATTCACTCAGCGTTAAGTGTCAATAATGAGCGACCAAAACTACAGGCTATACGCGGGGAAAAACATCTCGCATTACGACTCTTTTGAAGCTGCTAAAGAGGCAGCTAAAAAACACATGATAGAAAAAGCTGAGCTAAGAATAGAGATACTTACTGACCTGAGCCCAGATAAGGCTGACTTTTGGGCATACGAATATGATACAAAGCAATGGGTGCCATCATAAACATTATACCAAGAATGCACTTAACAAGGGTAGGCGACATCGCCAGCGCAAAAAACGCGCTGGCTGGACGGCCTACGCTTCGGATAAAATGAACAACAAAGCTCTTAAATGGATTTTACTCCTATCGTACTTAGTCATTGCAATTTTGGCAGCGAGTCATTATTCCTGCCCCGCAGATAAAGGTAGGCCATTTGTTCTGTTTCTTAGCTTTACCTATTTAGTAAATTTAAATATTAATTTCTTCTTAAAGTTACCCATGAATGTGCCTCATGTACCAGAGGCAAGATATGTATTAAATTTTGGTATGAGACGACGTTTAATCCTAATTACATGGTGTATGTTTATGGCGGCAATAGTGTGGGGTGTAGTAGATGATTTTAGCTGTAACGTATAACAAGTGACTATGGTTGTTCGTCAAGTTATTAAGCCATACTTTCATCCCAGTAGGTGTTATTTTTCACCATCGTATTCAGGATCGTAATCTGCTTTCTCATACAGGCAATCAGAGCGACCTTTTTAGGTTTTCCAGCGTCGACTAATCGCTTGTACATCGGCTTTAGTTTGGGATGATGCTGTATGGCCGACATGATGGGAACAAACAAAACCGTTCGTACACGATGCCTCCCACCCCGAATATATCTCTTTCCCTGAAAGCTGCCGCTATCACGGTTCATCGGGGCGATACCGACAAGTGCAGCGATTTCTTTACGGTTCAATTTTCCTAGCTCGGGAAGTTCACTCATCAATGTATAAGCCAATACATTTCCAACCCCTTTAGCGCTCAACAATAGGTCCCGCCTTTGCCGCCACTCAGACACACTGTTAACCAATTTATCCAGTTGCTTGTCGATACCTTGTAACTCTTTCTTGATGGTGTTTAGAATGGTCCGTATAGGTTTGTGTACTGATTTCGGCATTCTCTGAAGCCGATTCTTTTGCATTGTACTCATCTCTAAACACTGACTTCTTACCGCCAGTAAGTCACTGATCTCCCTAAGCTTTTCTGGCTTTAGCTCCGATAGTCTTGGCTTCATGGCCTCACCAAAATGTGTAATATCTATTGCATCTAGCTTGTCAGTTTTGGCGAGTCGCCCTGTGGATTTAGCGAAGCTCCTTATCTGTGAAGGGTTGCAAACAACAACAGGTAATCCTGCTTTGTTAGCGGCGCAAACAAACTCTAATTCGAGTCTTCCTGTAGACTCTATTAATACTCTTTGAGGTTTAAGAAGTTGTAATTGTTTAATGGCATCCTTAATGCCATTTTTATCATTGGCAACACTAAAGAATTGGCCAGTAGGTCTCACATAAATATCGAGTTGTTTACTGCTGGTATCGATACCGACATTGATCTCTTGAGGTTCCATAAGATAAGCTATCTCCGCCTTGCTATTCGGGCTCGAGGCCCACATGACTATCCGAGTTATGCCTAGTGAGTGTCTGTCACGTTCCTACTTGTTAACGGTCTTTATAAACCGGCGCAGCAACGAACTGTGACAAACAAGGCCTTCGGTGGCCGCCGAAGGTGGGTCTCAATTTACCCGTTAGCGAAAAGGATTTTCAAGATCAGAATCAGACAAGAGCAATCATACAAGGCGCTTAACACGTGTAGCACTGCGTGCCACACTGGGACAGTAACGCAGCGGCGCTTCTCGATTATGCCGCTACGTTACTGCCCATTAGCTTAGCGTTAAGCGCTGAGGAAGTTTAGTGAAATTAAGCAACGAAGTATTAGATGCATCGGTTCAAAAATCATCCGATGAATTATTAAACTTGTCTAAAAAAATTAAAGAAATCAAGTTCCCTGAACCAGTTACTATTGAGATCGAGCTATCTAAACTGAATGATGCCTATATTACTGATGTATTAAATGAAGTGCCTGCAGGCTATGCTCAGGCCTTAAAAGATACGGACTTTATTTATATTTTTACTCTGAAAAAGCCGACTACTGAGATTAAAAAGCAGATATTTAATGGACTCAGTGCATCGAGAGATTTGCAAGCATTGGAAGATTTCGAGGGAAAGAGAGATTTTTGTAGAGTAAATAATTCTGAATCTGAATACCTTTATGTTGGGCGCTCACAAAAGCTTAAAAGTAGGCTAAAGCAACATTTAGATGCGGGAAGTGAAGGTATTTTTGCTATGCATATGTTGCGATGGGGAGCAGGTATAAATGCAACCTTAGAAATTAATTACTATCGCTTTGATAAAAAAAGTAACTTAATAGTCCAGGCTTTAGAAGATGGACTTTGGGATCAATTTACCCCAATGTTTGGCAGACAGGGTGAAAAATGAGAGCTTAAATCGGGTAGCCGGTAGTTTTTAGCTACCGGCCCCCACACCACTCATCATGCGGGTCCGCAATGGGTGGTTCCTATCCGTAATCAATCTCTACCCAACGATAGTGTCGAGCAGATCTTCATTTGAGTTGAGTGTCATGGCAGTGCGTTACATCAACTTTAATCGACTGGAAACATATCAGTAGGCTAGCCCTGTCTTTCAACTCGTGGATTTAGGTTCAGGCCTTCACCCTGTCCAAGGTATTAATCTTGGCATTTGGCTACTATGCCGTCTGCTGACTTCTGTTTAATCACCCTACTCATTACTGAGCGGAGCGCTGCTGTGTTCCACCATTTTTTTCTATCCCCGCGATGGTGGCTAGCGAGTTGGGCCTATTTATGAGTCAGCGGCCACGCTGACAGCTTCACAGCGGCAAGTTAAACAGATCTCCCCAGATAAGAACGTGAACTTTCACTACACAACTGCATCATTTACTCTACCCGTTAGATCACATGGCTTCGGTGTCCTTGGCCACCTCGCCTCCAGGCTAAGCCTTATATGATGTTTCTGTCCGTCAGCTCGTAGTTTTGCTAGCGGCTTCCTCCCCACAAGACCTCACGGTGTTGCAGTTGCCATTCGCTAGTAGTTAGCATTTAATGAAGTCCATTAAACGGTGATCCTCCTACAGGGGACTTTCACCCGATTAGTTCACGCCCATGCTGGGCGTACCAAGCCAGGCAAGATCGCCCAGCCGAGGGCTGGGCTGGACAGCCTACGCTTCGCTTCGGCTGCCCTTGCTGGCAACGTTAAGAGCCATAATCGAAAGATCGAGTTATGAGTGAATTTATTAAAATAATGAATGTATTTCATGCTAAGAAATTTGCATGGCTTCCATTTACATTTCTCTGCCCAAGGAAAGGAAGTAGGTTTGGTGTTGCGCGCTTTATTGGTACTGTCATTCTGAATACCTCGTTCTTTGCTTCACTTTTGGTATTTTTGTTGTATTCCAAATTTGGTGGTAATGCTATAGATCACGTGGGGTTTACAGTTATGTGGATATACGCCTTATTTGGTAGCTACTACTTATTTGTGTGCTTTTGTTGGAATCAGGAACATGGTGCCAATAACTTTTAACAATCACATGCACGCTGCTTTGGCCCTTCGAGCCTCCACGGGACAGCCTACGCTGCGCTTCGGCCGCCCGTGCTGTGGGCGCTATGCACAGTCAGGCGATTAGAATGAACCCTGAAATGAGCTTCGATGAGGCCGCAAGTAAAGCCATAAATAGCGGCTTACTATCCGAGGAAGAGATTAAGACCCTGCAATCATCTCTAGTAGAAATGAGAAATCTCGCAGATAAAAAGCCTTTCACAAAGGCCGATGAGCGGAAGCTATCAGAGCTTAGGTATACCTTTGACGATCTAGCAGTTAAGGGGATGCCAGAATTTGAATACCTAAGACCTCAACCTAAATCGGTATTCACTAAGGTTTACCCGGCTATTTTTGGCCTTTTAGTTGTCATTATTTACATCTATTTTACAGGACAAAGTGCATAACAAACGCATTAAGGCCGACCCATTACACACTTGCTGAGGCGGCACAAGGCCGAAAAAGACTAGCAAGCGTGTAATGGGCGCCTTATGTGGGCGTTCAAAGGAGATGAACATGCAATCTGTAACTAGAGGAATATTTTTCATATTGGCATTTATTCTCTTTATCTTTGGAGTAATAGACGTTGCAGAGCAATTCAAAGCAGGAGAAGAAGTCAGGTGGCGAGTACCTATAATTTTCTTAGGGTTTGGTGCCGGTATACCACTCGTTCTATTCTCATTTCCTGAAATGTTGAATACCGAAAGTGATGCTTATGCGGACAAAGAGTCCGGTGAGTGTTCATCAGACGATTGTGGCGGCGATGGAGGTAGTGACTAAACAATGTGCCAAATACTTAACAAGCGTTGGTACACCGACAAAATTGGCGCTGCGCCTCAATTTTACTTGTGCTACGAGCGTTATCTTTCTAGGAGGTTCTGTGGCTTGGAAATGCCAAAACTGTAGTACAGAGATCGAAGAATCCAGCTTTGAAGTTTGCTGGAACTGCGGCTGTGAGAGAGGGCAAGCAAAGCCACCTGAATCGAAGACCCAGGCCCTTAAATGCCTTCGCTGTGATTCGGCGATGCTAGAGCTAGGTTCCAAAGAGCTTCACGAGGGCACTCGATGGGGCGCAATTGGAAATCTCGGGGAGTTGTTTGTAGATAAACAAGCGCTCGATATGTTTGCTTGTGCATCCTGCGGCAAAGTTGAATTCTTCTTACCCAGCGCAGGCGAAAGATAACAAGGCAATGTAGGTGGATTTGAGCCAGCCCGGCTCTGCTCGGGCCTCACAATTTTAGCCCGGCAGTCTGCTCCCGCTAAGTGGAGCATTATATTTTTTATTCAGTCTTTAGTTTTATCAACAAAGGGAAATTGTTCGTGAAAGAAGGAATTGAAAAAATTAAAAGTGAGGTCAGTTCAAAAATTTTGTTCTGGAAAAATATAAAAAGCCGTAGATTTAAAGCCGGTTTAATCGTAATGTTTATTGGCATAATTTTCTTAAAATTTTATACAACCATTTTCACCTTTGACTGGTTCGCTAACTTAATCAAATCGTTATAGACTAGCTTGCCAATATAACAAGTAAATCAACATGACACCTACGGCTTACATTATTTTGGTGTTAGCTACAAGACTTACCCACGTTTAATAGACACCCTGTATAGTTAGGTTTCGGCCTATCGTGAAATGCACTATAGCTAAAGAGAGCTTAGGCATACACGGAAAGCACCTGCATATGGCCTATACCTTAGGCCTGTTGGCCAAGGACTACAGCACGGATTGCTATTCGAAACCCCGTAGAAAAATCGCGACGTTATCAAGATAGGCTACCCTGCAGCTTAATCAGTTGTCACGGATATATCCCTTTCAATATCCCGTAGGAATAATGGTTTTTCACGCCAGCTTAATGCCGGCTGTTTTACCTCTAATTCTACACCTCCAAATTTCCCTTACCACCGTCACCAATGTCCACATAGCAATTGGCGCAAACTGCTAAATTGAAGTATCCAGTGCTGGAACAGACTCCACAGGTAAACCTTTGTCATTGGGAAACCCAAAGTGCAAGGTCAAGAATCATCGCCAAATAATCAAAACAACAGCGACCAGCAATCGCTGGATTTGCAGAACGCTGATATTGATGCAGTTTACACTGAACTAAACACATCACCCGCCGGCCTCACCAAGAATGAAGCCAACGCCCGCCTGCAAAAATATGGTCCCAATGCCATTCAGGAGAAGGAGCAAAGCGCACTCGCTAAGTTTCTGCGATTTTTCTGGGGCCCCATTCCCTGGATGATTGAAGCGGCCGCATTGCTCTCCGCATTAATTGGCCACTGGCCCGATTTCGCCATCATTATGGCCCTGCTGTTGTACAACGCGATTGCCGGGTTTTGGCAGGAACACAAAGCTGCCAATGCGCTGGCAGCACTGAAGGCCAGTATGGCCCCCAAAGCCAATGTATTAAGGGATGGGGAGTATCAATCCATCGATGCGGCGATGGTGGTCCCAGGGGATATAGTGCGAATCAAGCTAGGGCAAGTCGTGCCCGCTGACGTGCGCTTTACCGAAGGGAAATCCATCAGTATTGATCAGGCCGCCCTTACCGGAGAATCTCTACCCGTCAGTAAGAGCATCGGTGATATTGGCTATTCCAGCAGTATCGCCAAACGGGGGGAGATGACCGCTGTTGTCATTGGTACCGGGCACAATACATTCTTTGGGCGCACCGCCCAACTTGTTGCCGGCGCAGGGCAAAATGCCTCACATTCGCAGAAAGCCGTCACCCATATCGGTGACTTCCTCATCGTGCTGTGTTTGGTGCTGGCCGTTATTCTGGTGGGCACAGAGTTATACCGCGATATCGTGGTCGCCGAAACATGGCACTGGTCAGATATCATCAATATTCTTCGCACTGTACTGGTGTTGCTGATCGCATCGATTCCCGTTGCCATGCCTTCGGTCATCACTGTGACCAATGCTCTCGGTGCCCTGGCGCTATCCCGTAAAAAAGCGATCGTATCGCGGCTGGAATCCATCGAAGAGTTGGCTGGTGTTGATATCCTCTGCTCAGATAAAACTGGCACCCTCACCAAGAACCAATTGTGCCTCGAAGAACCTACCTTATTCAGCGCGGAAAACAACGACCAGTTAATTCTTGCCGCCGCTATCGCATCTGAAGCAGGCGCCAGTGATCCAATTGATCAAGCAATTTTTGCCGGCCTGAAAAATAAGGAAGAACTGAAGAAATATAAGGTTGAGGAATTCACTCCCTTTGATCCGGTGAGCAAACGCACTGAAGTCAAGGTACAGAATCAGGATAGGCAAACCCTATATTTCAGCAAAGGGGCCCCCCAGGCTATTGTCGACTTATGTAACTTGAGTGGTGCGGAGGCCGACAAAGCCACTGCTTGTGTGCAACAACAGGCCTCCAGGGGACTGCGCTCCCTGGGCGTTGCGCAGAAGGCAAACGGCTCACCGTGGCAATTCCTGGGCATTCTGTCTCTTGAAGACCCACCTCGGGATGACTCCAAAGACACTATTCAGCGCGCACGGGAACACGGGCTTCAAGTAAAAATGATTACGGGCGACGATGTGGCTATCGGCAAGGAAATCGCCACCCAAGTCGGTATTGGAACAAATATTTTCGCTGCCAGTAGTGTGTTTAAAAAGTCCCAGGATATGGACCACCTGCCATCTACTACCGTCGACACCGTTGAACGTGCAGATGGGTTTGGGCGGGTTTTTCCCGAACATAAATATGCCATTGTGAAAGCATTGCAAGGCAGAGGTCACCAAGTTGCCATGACTGGCGATGGTGTGAACGATGCGCCGGCCCTTAAGCAAGCTGACTGCGGTATCGCCGTTAGCGGAGCAACCGACGCCGCACGCGCGGCTGCAGCCATTATCCTGACCTCTCCCGGACTATCTACCATCGTCGATGCCATCGATGAGGCCCGAAAAATATTTGAACGCATTATTAACTACGTACTTTTCCGAGTATCCATGACTCTGGATATTATGGTGGTGGTTGTCTTTGCTACCATAATGTTCGGCTTCTCGCCCCTAACCCCGGTTATGATCGTACTAGTGGCTCTTCTTGATGACATCCCCATTATGACCATTGCCTACGATAATACTCTGCTTCCCAAGGAACCTGTGCATTGGCAAATGCGAGACCTATTACTGGGCTCCAGCATTATCGGCCTTTTTTCTATTGCTCAAACAATGGGTATTCTCTTTATTGGAATGGAATGGCTTAATAACACCAACTGGCAATCCTGGATCGCATTAAATAAAGAGCAAATTCAAACTATCGTATTTTTACAGATCGTAGCGGGTGGACATCTACTGTTATTCGTTGTGCGCTCTCGTACAGCTTTCTTTTCCAAACCACTACCCGCATTCCCTCTGTTTATCGCAATTGTTGGCACCCAAGCATTTACCGTGCTGATGTGTGGATTCGGCTGGCTGGTACCGGCGATACCCTGGACTATAATCGGCCTAGTATGGCTATACATGATTATCTGGATGTTTTTCCTGGACCTGATCAAGAAACTTCTTTATCGAAGATTAAGTGATATCTGAGCCATCCCAAAAGGCCTAACGAAGGTGGGCAATCGAACCATGAATTGTTTCGAAGATTTCAGGGTAAAGCCTAGCAGCAAGATAAAGCTCTCCGAAATAGATCCGGGCTTCAAACATTGTTACGAAAGTCGTGAAGAGGCACTCCCAGATACCCAACGTATGGATGAGCAGATACGTTCATTCACTTACAAGCTTTACGCTGAACGTAAAACATCTCTACTTATCTGCTTGCAGGGAATAGATGCCTCGGGGAAAGATGGCACCATCAAGCATGTATTAGGCGCAACAAATCCACAAATGTGTAGAGCGATTTCCTTTAAGGAACCCTCAAAAGAAGAGAGCGAGCATGATTTCTTATGGCGATATCACAAAGTAACCCCCGCTCATGGACATATATCAATCTTTAATCGCTCTCAGTATGAAGGTGTGCTGATTGAGCGAGTGCATCGTCTGGTTCCGATGGACATTTGGAGCGAACGCTATGAACAAATTAACAACTTTGAAAAATTACTCTCTGAAAGCAACACAATAATACTGAAATTTTTCCTTTATATCAGCCAGGATGAGCAGTTGGAGAGATTCAAGCAACGTATTGATGATCCCTCCAAACAGTGGAAAATCAGCGAAAGTGATTATACTGAGGCAAAATATTGGGATGAGTATATCTGTGCTTTTGAAGATATGCTAAATCAATGCAGCACCGAATACGCGCCCTGGTTTGTTATCCCCGCAAACCACAAATGGTTCCGGGACTTGGCTGTAGCCTCAATTATTTCTGAAGCATTAAAAAAATTGAACCCCCAGTTTCCTGCACCCACCGTCAACCTGGAAGAGATTAAAACCAAGTATCATCAACTTAAGAATTCGCAATAAACTAAAACCCCAAAAAGTAAGGGAGATGATAAACTTATTTACCATCTCCCTTAGCCACAGCTTCAATCTAGCACAATCAATTTTGAAAGCACTACTGCGACTTAAAAATCAAAATCCTATTGTTCGCTGAGTCAGTAACAAACAGGCTATCTTTATAGCCAAAGACCCCTGTTGGAAGGCGTAGAGTGGACGCACTGGGATGTTCACCGGTATCATGAACTCCGTCTTGATTAGAGTCATTATAAGCAGATTTCACAAAATCACTTTGCCCCAAGACAGAATCCGCAGCAGTATAATTTTCTTCAGGCCACTGATCCCAAATTAACACTCGATTATTCTCGGTATCGGTTACGAATAGCTGAATTCCATTTGACCAAATTCCTAACCAGGGATAACTTAAATCCTTTTCCGTTGCATTATCCGGTCTCTCATCAACACTAAAATTTTCCTGCCCAAGTACAACATCTGCTGCACTATAGTTCCCTGTGGGAAATTCATTCCAGAGCAAAATTCGATTGTTTAGAGAATCTATAATTGCAAGCTTATCTCCATCACTCCAAACTGCAGAAGGGTCAGCAAGAGTTTGAGCTGTTGGTCCCCCACTATTACCATCCGAGCCGGTATTAGCGGTACAACTCTCTGTTATAGGCTGACCAATAACTAAGCTTGCGGTTGTATTATCTTCTGTTGGAATACTACCCCAAACCAACACGCGAGAGTTAATTTCATCTACAGCTATAAGTTTTCCATCAACTAAAATGGCAGATGTTGCTTTGTCATCGTCACCACTATAACATCCATCGCCCCCCTTGCCCCATGCTCCTAAAACCACTTCAGGGACTGCCGTCTCGTCCATAGGGACTTGATTATAAATCAAAATCTGCCTTTCCCTTTCAACCTGAGAAATAATTAATTTACCATCATTAATATTTGCCTGAACTGGCATTTGAAGCGACTTTCTATCATCCGACGAATCGGAGCTATCCAGACTATCGACACCTAGAGCAAAATCAGCAGAAGCCCCATTCGAGAAAGGTATTTCGTTAAAAACCAAGACACGCTTATTTCTTCGATCCGTTATAAATAGTTTCCCATCAGAACTAATAGCAGGATTACCGGCGGGAAAGACTCCAAGATTTTTAGCACTGATCCCAGAAACCATGTCTGAAAAATTATCCTGACCAATCACCACTGACGCCGGAGCAAAGTTCTCGAAATACATCGGCACAGTAAAACTCCTGTTTACTGTAGGAATGGGATTTCCCGCTAAATCCATTACATCAACGCTTATTGTGCGTTCCTGCCCAGCGATCCAGTATACTCTTGGGGTAACAGTTAGCGTATCATTTTCGACAGCAGTAGCAGACCAAACAACCTTGTAGTCATCTTCAAGTAACATCCCGCCTAATTGAAGACTATCTACATCCATAGTCTCAGAAAATTGCACTTTAAAAGAATCGTTCTTTTCCAGGCGAATATCCTGTGGAAGTATACTATTTACAGTAGGGGTAAAGTTCTCAACTTGATACTTAACAGCAATCTCCGTCATTTGATTGCCAGCGCTGTCCTGAGCATTGATTATTAGGGATAGCTCTTCCCCTTCCCCCCAAACATCGTTCGGCCTCAGCTCTAATGAATCTTCACTAACTTGGTATAGCTCCCCGAGTTCCTGCATAGAACCAGACAGTGAGATATCACCTAGCTCTACTGGCTCATCAAAGTTTAGTAATACCCTTTCACCTTCTTCGATAGTGCTACCACCTGCAGGAATAAGGGTCAAACTTGGTGCAGTAATATCACTAGTCTCTTCAGGAGATTTTCCTCCACCTGATCCTCCGTTACAACCGTATAGCGATGAGACAATAGCAAGGCAAAGAGTTGCTTTTAAAAACTGAACTTTCATTTCTTCCCCAAGAAAATGGTTACTTATCAACACAGGACCATGCTAATTTATTTCTCACGAAGAAATGATACGTGAACTAGCAATTTATACCGATTGTCATAAGTAACACGTTTTATGGCGGAAATTGGCGCACAACTTTAAGTAAATATATCCAATTAGTACTAATGCCCTACAATCATATTTGGCTTTTAATAAAAGAGTTTTCTCCTAGTACGACGAAATTAATTTCATCTCACTATTAAAATGAACAACATCATTTACTACAGATATATCATCTAAAATAAAAAATCTAGGATTTACTTCACCGACATATAAGATATTTTAAATTGCATTTACCGGGACTAAGTAAGAAGAGCGCAGAGACTATTTATGAATAGTGAAGTTTTTACAAGCTAACTTTCCCAAAAGTCTCATTCAGAAAAGAAAACCTCTAGAATAAATATACACAGGGTATAACCACCAGATAACCTAGCCGCTGATCTAGCTATAGAAAGCTGAAAATTTGATTAATTATTTTCTTATAGTATTACTTAAGATAATACTATAAGAAAAAACCAGGTAGCATACACTACCTGGCAGAGAAGGATTTGACTTGGTATCAAACGATCAGACCAAATTAAAGCCGTTCAATTTAAGCAAAGCGCCGAAAATTTTAACAGGCCTCTACGGTATATGGAGATATGCACAGGCTGACCTGCTAGTCAGCGGTCTCTCTACTTTTAAAAATAACAATATTAACTCGTCAGTGGACTTTAGATCCGATTTACATTAATAGATAAAGAACTCTCGATAAGAGCTCATAAGATTTATATCTTAAAAGATAACTGCTTCACTGAAAGAAAACTGCCAACCATATAGTGGCCTCATCTGCAGCTGTCTCCACCACCCGATGCCTTTGATCTGCCCTAATCAACAAGTTATCCCCCTTCCCCAGGTGGTGCCTCTCACCATTTTCCATTTCTATAACACCATAACCGGAAAGTACTAACACCCACTCATGCTCATCTTGATCATACCACCCTGTTTCAGGCGAGGACTGCCCGTAAGATATAATCCGCTCAATCCTGCAGCTTTTCCCCTCTAGTAAATTCTCAAAATGCTCCTTAGAGTGATCACCTGGTAGTTGAGTAAAAAAATTACCCATAGTCTCCCCTAACATTAAATCGGCATGAAAAAACAATTTACAAAAATACAACTATACTAAAATCAATAGACTCTACAAATGGGATTAATATAGAAAAACATACGCCAACCGAAATCAAAATGAGCCCGAGACCAGAAAATAGAATATCTTTTACTAAACTCTCAATATTGGCTCTTTGACGCCCCCAAAAACACAACACTCACATAAAATATAAAATATAAAATATAAAATATAAAATATAAAATATAAAATAGATCATTCGAAATAGATATGAGCACCTATTAAATAGCAGCAGATACCAGATCACGATCTATAAAACATAAAGAACATATAATGACTATATATTTACATTCAGGGCTACACAAAACCGGCACCACAGCAATACAATGTTACGCTTATAAATATAGAAAGCTATTAAGAAGTAAAGGTATTTTATATCCCATTATTCATCGAAATTTAATTAGCATAGATAAGGGTCACCATCTTTTTGCACACTCATTTTCCGATCACCCTGAGAGCCCGCCTATATCCAGAGGAAAGTTACTAGCATATGATTGGAAGTCAAAGTCGCAAAAAAATAACCTTGATCTATTAATTAGTGCAGAGCCTATTTGTCGACATACTTACAAAACAAAAGATTGTTCCTGGATGGAGGCTCGGCACCATTATTTAGAACTACTCTCCAATACAATACCCCCAGAGCAAACCAAAATCATCTTAACCTTGCGCAGACAAGATAATTTTGCCCAATCTCTCTACAAAGAACATATTATGAAAGGAGTATCTCCACTAGCGAAACTGTCATTTAAGGAGTTCCTATCAAAGATAGAAGGGAGAAACCTGAACTTTTATAAAAATATAGCAGCCTTCAAAAAATTCTTTCCCGATATCAAAATAATTATTTACGAACAGTTATGTAATGGAGATCTACCAGTTAATTTTTTTCGCACCTTAGGAATCTCTGGCCTGCCAAACTCAAACAAAATTATAAGGGAGAGCCTTTCAAATGAAGAGGCCGCTTTAAAGCAGATATTAAACCAGCAAATACACTCAAAATCTGAAAATGCAAAACTATTAAAATGGATAAAATCTGACAATACACAAAATATAATCAAGCGAACACTACCAAGATCACCACACCTATGGAACTCTGATGAAGATAGAGCTAATTTTTTAGATCGATATTCACAGGAAAATAAAAAAATAAATGATGAGTTCCTCGAAGGAGGTGAAGAACTTTTCCCATCAAATCATACACCTCCCCAAAAAAAGCCTAACATTATCACGCTAAAGCCATATTTAATTAAAACACTTCAAGCCCTATCTAGTGATATTCAACAGTTACTGGGGGAATACCGCTTTAGAAACATAATCAATGCTATAGAGCACTGATTGCCAAATCTGGTTAGAAGTCCTTAAATAAGAATCGCCAGCAACAAAGTATGTTACTGGCGCCTAACCAGTTAGCGGGTCTAAAGTGATAAATCACTTACCACTGATATATCATTCCAAGAAAAACGCTCAGCACGATATACACTCGTATCATTGACTTTCATCTCCCAAACCGTCTCTGCAGTCTGATCGTCGGCGACTTCAACAATATATGCATCTCTATTGTTGCCGGTACTAGCACTGGATGGGCCGCCCGCGCAAAGTAGAATATTCCCACCGGGAAGTTCATCTACATCCCCTAAAGAATTGGTGTACTTTGGTGCAACGTACTCCCAAGTTTGCACTGCCACCATTTCCTCTGTGTTTAAAGAGAATTTCACTGCGCGGCTATTATAGATCTCACCACTGTATTCAGACTCATTCCTATTATCGTAAATCAGAATGTCTCCGTCTGACGCAAGCATGGCTGCATGCTGAGAAGCCATCCAGGTGCCAGCTTGCAATGAAAATAATTTCTCAAGAAATCCCTCGGAAGCATCCAAATTCCTACCCATAATCCAGTTTACTTCGCCACTATTATGATCAATATTGACCACCCAGCTTTGAGAGCGACTTGACAGTAAAATCGAATTATCCTCAGAAATATAGTGTAATGAGTTAGAGTGAGTCCAATCCAGTGCACCATTGCTCGCTTCTCGACTGGCTAACTCACCGGGGAAACGCTGAGTATCGAGATGATCGAATGCAGACCATTCCCATACAGTATTGCCCTGCCCATCCACTTCAAGAATCGCATCTCCTTTTATCAATTGACCATCAATTGTTTCATAGGCGTTTGTTAATACCAGTAAGTTTCCATTTTCAAGAAGAATTGCATCGTGGTGATAGGCTGGCAGCTCAAATGATTGCAGCGTTTCACCAGCAAAGGAGATAATCCTTGCTTCCTGATCCAACAGCAACATTAAATTGCCATCCTGTAAATTGCGCACTACCGGTGCTCCGGTGAGAGGAATGTCTCCATGGAGGTACCAAACAACCTCACCCTCTTCATCGAATCCCCAAAAGGTATTATCCCTATCACCTGAAGGTGCAAAAATAGTTACACCTCCTTCGCTTTGCTCTGTAAACGCAGTTACCTCAACAGGGGGAGCGCCTTCAGGTAACGAACCCGTCTTGAAAGAAATAGTCGAGCTCTGCACAACGCCTCCACTTTCCAGCATTGCCAGTGCAGTAAAACGGTAAGTGGTATCGGCCCTTAAACCTACTAGGGTCATATCATGCGCTGTGCCCCAGTTGGTATAATTTGTTCGCCGACGGTCGGTTACCGCCGAATTGATTCTGATCGCCACTCGCGACTCACTGCTAGTCGATACTTGCGCATTAACCATTAAACTATTTAGTGGATGCATCGAAAGGGTTAATTCTACTTCGTCATCCAAAGCAAGCAGAGCTTCATTCGCTTGCTCTACCTCAACACTCACGCCCGGATTGCTGTACAGCATTACAACAAATACTAGAAAAAATATGGGTAACGTCGATCTTCCAGTCATAGCCAAATCCTATTTAATAAATAATAAAAATAATCATCTCTACCCTGGTGTTTCATTTTCAGGGGAGCTTCCAATAATCAGCTATCACATAACGCAAAAAGGGTGGATTCGTTTACTTTGTTTTCAAACAAGAAAGAAATATTTTGAGCGATCCCGAAAAGAAAATTTCTTTATTGAATTTTCTAATGCGCAAAGGCCTGCACAACAAATATGAGAAATGGGATAAATGTGGATAACGGTATAGTTGCGACACTTACTAAGATGAAATAAATAACAATAACTTTTTGAAAGCTATTTCTATTATTCTGGTGTGATTCAAGAACGCTGTAAATTGACTCGCAAGTTACGGTAGATAACTCATAAAACCTTAGCAACTAAGACAAAATTCCTCAAAATCACTAACAACTAGAAGAGCATCCTCTAAGAGAACCTCAGTATATTCCTTTTTGTTGTCACCAGCCCTTAAGACCCACCTTACCATCCCTTGGACTTGTAGTGGTTCATACCGCCGCAGTACCACCCCGCAGCCGAGGCCGAGTATACGGTTATCTGCTTTGGGGAAATCACCAGCTATGGACTTGTCCCTGTAGAAGGGCAGAAATACTTGCCCTAAGACAAACTGTAGCTGGATTCAAAATCCACGGTTGTTTACACGGCCCACCGGTAGTAGAGAGGTGTGTAATGCATAGCCGATCTTCGCTGCAAAATCATCAATCCATTTCCACGAAACAGAAGGGATCTCTACGCAAAAAATCATCATTCGCCGCTGCCGTAGTGATTGTGGGATCAGCAATTCTTGCCCCACTAACCTATGCCGTGGATTATTCCAATTCCCGCTATAACTCGCGATACAGCGCTCAACATGGACATGGAAACTACGGAGCACACTCCAGGTATAGCAGGGACTACCGAGCAAATTCACGGCATAGCAGGAATTACAGATCGCACTCAAGGCACAACCGGGACTACAGAGCACACCCCCGATACAACAGAAATTACAGGGCGCATTCCCGATACAATAGGAATTATCGGGCTCACTCCAGATACGGAACACATTCCAGATACGCGGCGAATCCACGGCATAGCCGCCATATGTGGTTTAAATCCAATATTCAGGGAACACCGCGTATTGTGATCGACCTCAGTGATCAAATGGCATACTTCTATAAGGGCGGGCGCCTGGCCGGCATGTCCCCGGTATCTACCGGCAAACCCGGACACCGCACACCTACCGGTAACTTCCGTATTTCACAGAAGAAATACAGCCATCGATCAAATCTGTACGGTCACTACATCAGCCCACGGGGCTATGTAATGCGCAGCAATGTGGATGTGCGCCGCCACCGCAAACCTGCGGGTTCTCGATTTCGCGGGGCATCTATGGATTACATGATGCGTATCAATGGCCCCGTTACCATGCATGCCGGCCACGTCCCGGGATATCCCGCCTCTCATGGCTGTATTCGTATCCCCTGGCATATGGCTAAGATTTTTTATGCCCACGCCAAGGTTGGTACCAAGGTGTCCGTGGTGCCTTAAGTTGGAAGTAACAGGTAAATTTTTACCAAGCATAAAAAAGGCGGACTATTTAGTCCGCCTTTTTTAATTAGGAAGCCTCGGCCTCTTTTCTCTTTGTTAAATCCATACGGGTAAAATAATCGTGAGCCGCTCGATTAACATGCCTTGCCAGCAATAAAGTAGACACCATTGTTGGAATCGCCATTACCGCATACATCCCGATGATGATGCTGTTTACCGCACTTAAAGAAGCCACCGCACCCAATATAATCAGCACCATGTAGAGTCCGGTATAAAGACCCTGCCAGCGGCCACCGAAAAGAAAAACATAGCACTTCATACCGTAATACCAGCAGGTAACGATAGTGCTGAAAGCCAGCGGAAGGACCATTAGCAGTAGCAAAATTGGGCCGAACTGCCCAAACACCTGAGAAAATGCCTGTGCAGTCAGGGTAACGCCAGCAATATCCCCTTCCTGCTGCCAAGCGCCAGTCAGTAGTATCACCAGGGCAGTACAAGTGCAGATAACCAGTGTGTCTACAATGGGGCCCAGCATGGCAACCACGCCTTCTCGAACTGGCTCACGGGTTTTAGCTGCACCATGGGCCAAAGACTCTGTGCCTATACCCGCCTCATTAGAAAATGCGCCCCGGCTCACCCCTACTGTGATGACCGAACCCAGAGTACCTCCAGCAATAGCTTGACCGCTGAAAGCATCCGAGAAAATTAGCGCAAATGCTGCCGGTACCTGCTCCCAGAAGCTGGCAATTACCACAAGGGTCATGCCCAGATAAAACAGCACCATGCCCGGCACTACTCTTGCGGAGAATTTACCGATACGCTGGATACGACCGGCTATAACATAGGCCGATGCAACAGCAATTAATAAGCCAATAACAAAATCAAAAGTGAATGAACCTCCGGGCGCTACCCAACCCAAGGGCTCAGCAAAAGACTCGCGCAATAGCTGCGTGGTTTGATTGGACTGAAACACCGGCAACATACCGCAGAGTCCCGCCACGGCAAACAGTACTGCGAGCGGCATCCAGCGTCGGCCCAACCCCTCGCGAATAACATACATGGGGCCACCTTGTAGTTCCCCGGAGGCATCGCGACCGCGAAACATCACCGCCAGCGTTGCTGTATAGAACTTGGTAGCCACCCCCACCAGGGCGGTTACCCACATCCAGAAAATCGCCCCAGGTCCACCAATCGTAATTGCGATGGCAACCCCGGAAATATTGCCCAACCCTAGGGTTCCCGACAGCGCTGTGGAGAGTGCTTGGCTGTGATTCACTTGGCCAGGGTCATTGGGGTCATCGTATCGACCACTTAAAAGCCCAATACTGTGCCCAAGATGGCGATAGGGACGGCCACGAGAATAGATTAATAGCGCGAGGCCTCCACCAACGAGTAGCAATAATAAGGGGGGACCCCAGACAAAACTGGCAAAAGCCTCTAATGCCTGATCAATAGCAGGGAATATCGACATAATTTAATTCATTTCCGGTGAGATCCGCCCAGTCTAGGTACGCTCACACCAGACTGTCAAAATACAGCCATAAAACTCTGCAGCCCCATAAATGCGAAAAATATAGAAAAACCTGGAATCCCGGCAATAAAAAAGCCCCAAATAGGGGCTTTTCTAACGATCTTTTACAACTTTTTATCAAGCTGTAGTAGTTGCCTTTAATGCGGGCTCGGGTTCTGAACTCTCCCTCACCAGCGCTACCGATATAGCGCCAAGCAACATACACACCCCCGCCAGAACAATGATGTAAATTGCCTGGTTTTCGAAAACTGTTTTCAATATCAAGCCAGCTACCAGGGCGGAAACAATCTGCGGGGCTGCGATAGTGAAATTAAAAATCCCCATATAAACACCAGTCTTATCCGCCGGCAGTGAGTCGGAGAGGATCGCATAGGGCATCGCCAGAATAGCGGCCCAGGCAATGCCCACACCCACCATCGGTAGCAATAATCCCAGGGCGCCACTGGGTACGGAAACTTCTGTAATCAACAGATTCACCTGTGTGGGATCGCCCCCCTGGAAGAACAGGAAGCTGATGTATCCCAAACCGCCCAGTGCCAGCGATAGGGAATAAGTGAGCTTACGCCCCAGCACCTGAGACAAACGGGCCAGGACAATAGAGAAGATCGCTGCAAACAGGGAGTAAGCAGCAAAAATAATTCCTACCCAGTCACCGGCAGCACCCTTAGCGGCAGCGATATGTGCGGGAATTTCTTTGACACTTTCCAGATAGGCGGGATCAAACCACTTGGCTTCCACTCCCCAAACGTGCTGAGTGATTGCTGGCGTGGTGTAAACCCACATAATAAACAGGGCAAACCAGGAGAAGAATTGCACCAGGGCCAGCTGGCGCATAGTGCGCGGCATTTTAATTAGCAGCTGGAAAAAACCGATCAAGCGCTTTGCCAGTGGAGCTTTTTGCTGTCGCTCCCGCTCAAGTTGCGCGGAGTCGAGACCTTTATAGGCATTGTACTGCTCCGGCGGATACTCTTTGGTGCGCAGCACAGTCCACAACACACTGCCCAGCAGCACTGTGGCGCCGATATAGAAAGCCCATATAACGGAGGGCGCCACCTCTCCCGCACGGGCAGTATTTTCCAAACCAATCACATTAGTCAGGATGAATGGCAACATGGAGCCGAAGATGGCGCCAATGTTAATCAGCAAAGACTGTATCGAGTAACCCAGGGTGCGCTGCTCTGATGGCACCATGTCGGATACCAGGGCGCGGAAAGGCTGCATGGTCACGTTAAAGGCCGCGTCCATCAGGGCCAACATAACGCCGCCAAAGATAATGGGGGCCACTATCGCCACCACAATCCCGGCATTGGGCATAAACGCCATCCCCAGGGCTGCGGCGATGGCACCAAAAAGGATAAAGGGGTTGCGGCGACCGAAGCGACTCCAGGTCCGGTCCGAAGCTGAACCCACGATCGGCTGTACGATCAGTCCCATTAGCGGCGCCACTATCCAGAATAGAGACAGGGAGTGAAGGTCCGCCCCCAGATCAGACAAGATTCTACTGGCATTGGCATTTTGCAGAGAAAAGCCAAATTGCACCCCGAGAAAACCGAGACTGACATTCCACACCTGCCAAAAGGGCAAGCGCGGTTGCTGGGCTTGCGGCGCAACGGCGCTGCTTGCTGATTGGGTCATAGAGGTCACCGCATCACTAGTTATGCTTATTCTGCCATTCTCACACGCACTCCCGGAGCATCCATCCTCCCCCATAGGGGAGGATGCGGGCCAGATCCTTCGCTTTAGGATAAACTCAGGCCCATGCGTATACGCCGGGCCAACACGAAACTGTGAATCCTAATCAAGCAACTGAAGTCCCGCGCGATGATCCTAAAACTCCCACTCCTGCGCCTGGTGTGCCTCGCAGCTACACTCTGCCTGAGCGCTCAATCCCTGGCCGCTGAACAGCGCAACTACCGCGATCACACCATGAGCGAAGACTCACTAACTGTACAGACGAGTGAGGGCGAGGTCACCCTCACCCCGGTTGGTCCGTCAGCGCTATCGGTGCACTATCGCCGCGAAGGCCTGAAGCAGTTGCCCTCATTTGCGTTGGCCACCAATTCTGCTGGCCGATCCGAGGCGATGCTGGAGCAACAAGGGGACAAGCTCGTTTACCGCACTGGCTCGCTTACTGCAGTCATCCACAAGTCTCCCTTCCGAATCGAGTACTTGCGCGGTAGCGAACAAATCCTGAGTGAAGAGAGTGGTTTCTTTGCCACCGAGACGATGCGCGGATTCCGTTTCGCACTGTCGCCAGAGGAAAAACTGCTGGGTGGCGGAGAGCGGGTTATGGGGATGGACCGTCGCGGTCAACGCCTGCCCCTGTATAACCGTGCCCATTACGGATACACCACCGAATCCAACCAGATGTATTTTTCCCTGCCAGCAGTACTGTCCAGCAACAAATACATTCTGCTGTTCGACAACTCTGCCACCGGCACCCTGGATCTGGGCGCAAACGAAGAAGATATCCTGCAATTTGAAGCTGTAGCCGGGCGCACCGCTTACATCGTGGTAGCCGGTGATACTTATCCACAGTTGCTGGAAAATTATGTATCCACCACCGGCAAACAGCCCCTGCCACCCCGTTGGGCCCTGGGTAACTTCGCCTCGCGCTTTGGCTATCACAGCGAAGCTGAAGTCCGCGCAACCGTGGATAAGTTTGCCGAAGAAGATTTCCCCCTGGACGCCCTGGTGTTGGACCTCTACTGGTTTGGCCCGGATATCAAAGGCCATATGGGCAACCTGGCTTGGGACAAGGAAGCCTTTCCCGAACCAGAAAAGATGATGGCCGACCTTAAAAAACGCGGCATCAATACCATCCTGGTGACCGAGCCTTTTGTCCTCTCCACCTCCGAGCGCTGGCAGGAAGCCGTGGCGAATAATGCCCTGGCCAAAAACCTGGCCGGAGAACCCAAGCGTTTTAATTTCTATTTCGGCAATACCGGCCTGATCGATGTCTTCTCCGAAGATGGCCGCGACTGGTTCTGGAATATTTACGACGGGTTATTGGAACAGGGCGTAGCCGGCTGGTGGGGCGACTTGGGTGAACCGGAAGTTCACCCCTCCGATACCGTTCACGCAATCGGTATGGCCGATGAGATCCACAACGCCTTCGGCCACGCCTGGGCGCAATTACTGCACGAACGCCAAACGGCAAAGCACCCTGAGCGTCGCCCCTTTATTATGATGCGCGCCGGTTTTGCCGGCTCCCAGCGCTACGGCATGATCCCCTGGACCGGCAACGTCGCTCGGGAATGGGGTGGCTTACAGCCCCAGGTGGAATTAGCTCTGAGTATGGGCTTGCTGGGCTTTGGCTACACCCATTCAGACCTGGGAGGCTTTGCCGGAGGTGAAAAATTTGACCGCGAACTCTACATCCGCTGGTTACAGTACGGCGTATTCCAACCGGTTTACCGCCCGCACGCCCAGGAGCATATTGCTTCCGAACCGGTTTTCCATGATCGCCGCACCCGCGATATCCTGCGCGAGTATGTAAAACTACGCTATCGCCTGCTGCCCTACAACTACACCCTCGCCTTCGAAAACAGCCAGACCGGCATGCCGCTGATGCGCCCGCTGTTTTTCGAAAACGAAAGTGACCTATCTCTCCTGAACTACAAGGATGCCTACCTTTGGGGGCAGGACTTCCTCGTTGCCCCGGTCGTGGAAGAAGATGCGGATGAGGTCGCGGTAAAACTGCCCGGCGGCACCTGGTTCGATTACTGGACTGATGAACAATATTCTGGCGATCAGGCTCTGGTAGAGGTGAACCTGAAAACGATTCCTGTACTGGTGCGGGCCGGCGCCATTATTCCCACCATTGACGATATTCACAGCAGCCGCGATTACTCCAGTAAAAACCTGATCCTGGACTACTACGCGCACCCATCAGCAGCAAAGTCCGAGCGCTATGTTTATGAAGATGATGGCGCTACCGCGCAGGCTTTTGAAAAAGGCAAATACGAGAAGCTGCATTTCTCAGCTGAAAACAAACAGCAGGGTTTAACCTTCGCCTTTAATCGAGAAGGAGACGGTTATACCGGTATGCCGGAATCCCGCAAGGTCAATTTAAAGATCCACAACTGGCAACAAGTGCCTGCGCAGCTTGATGTTACCGGCGAATCCCTGCCTATTTTCGACAGTGAAAAAGACTTTGCTCAGGCACCCCGTGGGGCCTGGTACAACAAGAGCAAGCAGCAACTGCTGGTTAAATTTGACTGGCACAAAGAACCGCTGGATCTAGTGCTCAAAAATCAATAATTCAGCAAACCGCTGTTCACTGACAAAAAAATTTAAAGTCATCAGGAAACAATGAAGAAGTTACATTCCCTGTTTATTGCCAAACTCCTTTCGGCTTCCCTACTGGGCGCTGCTCTATTCGGCACTGCCGGCTGCAGCCAGGAGAGCAGCCCGGAAGAATTACAGCCCGCTGAAAAAGTTGCGGAGAAAAAAGCCGTTATCTACCAAGTGCTACCGCGCTTATTTGGCAACACTAACAGTACCAACAAACCCTGGGGCACACTCAAAGAGAATGGTGTGGGCAAGTTCTCCGACTTTACCCCAAAAGCACTGAATGAAATCCACGCGCTGGGCGCCACCCATATCTGGTACACCGGCGCCCTGCACCACGCCCTCGTTGGCGACTATACGGAATACGGTATCAGTAACGATGATCCAGATGTGGTCAAAGGCCGCGCCGGCTCTCCCTATGCCATCAAGGATTACTACAGCGTAAACCCAGACCTGGCCAATAACCCAGCAGAGCGATTACAGGAATTCCGCGCACTGGTGGAACGCAGCCACGCGGCCGGCCTGAAAGTAATTATCGATATAGTGCCCAATCATGTAGCCCGCGCCTATCATTCTCTCGATAAACCCCAAGGCGTGCAGGATTTTGGAGCTGGCGACAACACCCAGGTCACCTACGCCCGCAACAACAATTTCTACTATGTGGTGGGCGAAGACTTCCGCGTGCCCGTTGCAGAAGACAGTTATCAGCCACTCAATGGCGAAGCCAATGATCTTGTCGATGGGCAGTTTGTAGAGAGTCCAGCTAAATGGACCGGTAATGGCGCGCGCAGTGCACAACCTGCCATGCACGACTGGTATGAAACCGTCAAAATTAATTTTGGCGTTCGTCCCGATAACAGCAAGAACTTTTCTGAGCTACCCCAGGAGTATGCCGAGCGCGACTACCGGGCCCACGCCCAGTTTTGGGCAGACAAGAAAGTCCCGGATACCTGGAAAAAATTCCGCGATATCGCCCACTACTGGCTGGACTTTGGCGTGGACGGATTCCGCTATGATATGGCCGGTATGGTGCCGGTAGAATTCTGGAGCTACCTGAATTCCTCCATCAAAATGCGCAACCCCAACACACTGTTACTTGCCGAAATCTATACTCCAGAGCGCTATCGGGATTATCTGCATCTGGGCAAAATGGATTATCTCTACGATAAAGTCGGTACTTACGACGCTATTCGTGCGGTCATGGAGAACAAGGGCAGCGCAGATAAAATCGCAGAGGTACAGGCAAGCCTGGTAGATATTTCCTCTCATATGTTGCGCTTTATGGAGAACCACGACGAGCAGCGTATTGCCAGCGCACAATTTTCTGGCAACCCAGAGGCAGGCAAACCTGCAATGCTGGTGTCTGCCATGCTCTCTCCAGCCCCTACCTTGGTTTACTTTGGCCAGGAGTTAGGAGAACCCGCCAACAAAGATACCGGCTTCGGCAAAGCCAGCCGCACCACCATTTTCGACTACTGGTCAGTACCCAGTGTACGCCGCTGGAACAATGAGGGCGCTTTTGACACTGCACTGCTGACAAAAGAAGAAAAAGAGCTGCGCAGCTTCTACCAGCGCCTGCTTAATTTCTCCAAACAGAGCCCGGCCTTACTTGGCGATTACCTGGACTTGCACAGCTACAACCGCAAGCAAAACTCTGGCTATGGTGAAAAACAATTTTCCTTTGCCCGCTGGAGCGAACATGAAAAATTGTTGGTAATCGCCAACTTCGATAACAGGGCAGTGGAGTTTGATTTTCAGTTGCCTACAGCACTTCTAGAGGCCTGGAAACTACAACCGGGCAGCTACCTGGCTGAAAGCCAGATATCCAATAAGGTGGCAAACCTTATCTTGGAAAAAGACCAAGCCTCCACAAAGATCCAGTTGGCACCCTACGAAAGCCATATCTTTGCAATATCCGCTGTTCCCCAGAAATAGCCACTCAGCCCTGGAGGGGATTACTCCCCTCCAAGAACGCTTAAGCACAGCAATTTATACCCACCTTATCCCCTTTCTCACAACATATTCCCGACAATCCCTAACCATACTCATCAGGTAACTCGCTTGACATAAACACTACTCCATGTATATTGCTCACAATTATATTGTGCACAATTTAAATAAAAGCCGAAATTGATATGCAAGGGGACATTATGAACCGACAACATAGCCGCTATTTTTCACCACTAAACCTAATTTTGGCTGCACTTTTAGCATCAGTAGCACTTCCTACAATGGCTGAAACTAACAAGGCTGAACAGGGCGAAGCACCTATCCAGGTAACAGACGAGACTTTTAACTGCATCCGAGATATGACCAAGGTGCGGGGGTTTTATGTGGATAATTTACTGGGAGATCTGGATGGGACTCTAGAGGTCGCAAACTCCAGCACTGGAGGTGTTTATCCTCCTGGATCAGTGGTCCAGTTAGTACCCGGGGAAGTGATGATCAAACACCAAAAAGGCTTTAACCCCGCCACTAAAGATTGGGAGTTTTTTGAACTGGATGTTTCTGAGGAAGGCAGCAAAATCCGTAAGCGAGGTTTTGTTGATGTAGTTAACCGTTTTGGAGGTAACTGCTTTGCCTGTCATGTCCAGGCCAAACCGCAGTGGGATTTAATTTGCGAGACCGGACACGGCTGTGAACCCATACCATTAACAAAAGAAATACTGGCCTTGCTGCAAAAAACCGATCCTCGTTGTGAATCGAACCCAAAGTTAAATCAAGAAGAGATTGCAAAATTGCAGGCGCTACAACAAGCTCTGCTGGCTAAAGAAAAAGAAAATAAATAACTAAAGAAGCCTGCAGACCAACTTCCTGGCCTGCAGGCTCTTATCAATTACAGTGCAACCACACTATAAATCATGGTTTGATCATTCACCTGCACCTTGTAGCTTCCGTTTACAGAAGTGTAGATATCAGACCCACCCTGCTCCAAGTCACCATCGGAGTCGCTATCGCCGTAGTTTTCACTCCAGTCAGCATTAACATCGAACTTGAAACGCTGCTGCGATTGACCATCAAAATTTACCTGGATTTCCCAGGTATTGTCGGCTACTAATTCCATAGCGTCAGCACCCCAACTATTTGGCGTGCCACGGAAATAAAGTGAGGAAAAATTGGATGCGTAACTACCACAGTCTGCACAGGTCAGGCTGTAGCTCAAGGTTTCATCATTTACCTCAACAATATAGGTACCTGATACATCGGTGTAGATATCATCCCCACCCAGCTCCAGAGAGCCGTCCGCATTGTTATCCCCGTAGTTTTCAGCCCAGTCACTGCTAACATCAAACTTAAAGCGCTGGTTACTGCTGCCATCAAACACCACAGTGGCACGCCAGGTATTATCTGCAACCAGGGTCATCGCCTGAGTGCCCCAGCTATTGGACGTACCGCGGAAATTTAATGCCGTAAAGTTTTGAGCATAACCAGCACTGGGATCAGTCACGGTAATGGTTGCCTTAGCACTATCGGTTAAGCCATCGTTGTCAGTAACAGTGACTGTCTCGGTATAAGTACCCGCACTGGCGAAGCTCAAAGTCGTCGAGGAAGAACTACCACCACTGCTCCAGCTATAGGAAACCACACTACCGTCGCTATCAGTAGAGCTGCTGGCATCCAGGGTGATACTCTGATTGACTTCTACTGTGCTGGATACTGGAGTCACGGTTGCAGTAGGTGCCTGCTGGGAAGAGACCTCAGTGATCGAATAGGCCAGAGTCTCATCATTTACTTCAATGAGATAGTTTCCGGTTACTGAAATATAAATATCTGCTCCGGTTTGATCCAATGTGCCATCAGCACCATCGTCACCGTAATTTTCGGCCCAGTCACCATAGATATCCAACTTAAAGCGTTGGTCCGCCTGGCCATCAAAATTGACCACCAATTGCCAGGTATTATCTGCTACCAATTCAAAAGCTGTTGCTTCCCAATTATTAGCTGTGCCACGGAAATAAAGGCTGGGAAAACCCGTCCCAGAACATTCATCACCACAGGAACCAGATAGCTGCCCACCGTGAATAGCAGCAGCGGAATAAGCTGCAACATTGAAAGTGGCATAGCCATTGCTGCCTACGGAAATAACGTCGCCGCTGCACTCATTATCTCCCGCCAGGACATTACAGTAGTCCCCTGCAGGAAGGCCTGTATACAGTGTCTGGCTGAAAGAATTACCCTCGTTATTGATAACGACATAGCCTTTATCACCGCGTCCAAAGGCAATCTGGTTATCTCCGTTATCCCACCAATTTTCCATACTGGTGCCATCGGTGTAGTTACGGAAACCCACCATATTGGCAATATTGCCCCATCGGTGCTGACATACCCATTCATTGTTTTCACAGCTTTCCGGTCCAGTGCTGGGGGGACCTATATCCGTATCGGTAAAGTCATAACCCGACATTACCTTCGGGTAGCCATAGGGGTGTGCCAGCATAAAAACGTTGGCCAGGTTGTACTTGTAGCCATCGTGATAGGTCAGGTTACCGCCGCCACCGTGGCCACGTTCACGATCGTGGTTGTCAATAAAGTGAACTGCATCGCTGGAAGATAAAAGTCCCCAACTCTCGCCAATACTGGCGAGGTTTTTAATTTGTCCGTTAAAATTACTCGCTACATCAGTGCCGTACTTGAATTCAGTCACACGGCCCAGGAATGTATAATTTGATGGCTGGATTTCAGAGGCTTCGCCAGCTGCGCCGATAACTTCAGAAAAGATCCAGGGATTACCAGCTTTACTCATGATGCTGTACATATCGCTGGGAGACATATGCTTAACCGCATCTACACGGAAACCATCAACGCCCATACCCTGTAATTTATTTAGGTAATCGGCCAGGGTCTGCTGAACATAACTGGAACCAGTATCCAAATCTGGAAGTCCACTCAAGCGGCAATTCCAGACATTATTCGCATCGCTATAGTTATCAATAGTGCAATCGGAGTGATAATCCCAAGAGGAAAACTCACCGGGGTGATTCAACAGTGTCCACTCAGTACCGCCCCAACCCGTGCCTCCACCATTCCAGGCCGCCGTATGGTTGATGACTACATCTGCGTAGACTTTTACACCCACCGCATTACAGCGGCTGATCATGCTCTGTAACTCAGCCTCGGTACCGCTGCGGCTGGTCAGGTTAGTGTAGGAAACCGGCTGGTAGCGCGCCCACCAGGTGGAGTGGCTGATATGTTCATGGGGCGGGGAGATCTGTACCGCGTCAAAACCTTTCGGCCCTAGGAACTCCTCACATTCACTGGCGATATCATTCCAGCTCCATTCGAACAGGTGTACAAAGGCCGTGCCTGCGCTGGCATGGGTACTGGACATGGCTCCGAGTACGATACTCGCGCCTCCCAGAAGCCCTTTTAACGGAAATTGTTTTTTCATTTTAGCTTTCCTTTTTCTCTCATCTGTAGTCGTTATCTTTTTTTGTATAAGGAGAACCCCAGGAGCAGTTGCCCACCAATGATTAATGGCTCTCCATTTCTACATAAATAGGGTCAACCTATAAGCACGCCTTTTCCCAGGCACTTGCAAATACTTGGATTGCATTCGCCCCACAGTAGGAGCTAGAAATATTCTCCTCAGGCGACACAACCAATAGGCATTCGCTCAAGAAAAGAATTTGTGGGAAGCACCGAAAGCGGCGAAGAAAAGTTCAGGCTTATCATCACAGGTGACCATTTATTATTTTTTGCAATTCAAGCCAGATATTTGGAAACCCCAACTACGCAGTATCTAAACTGCTGGATTTCAATACCCGGCCAATTGATCACTCATCCTGAGATATCCACAGACCACCAAAGGCATCAATAAACCGGTAGTGTGTGAACAGATACCGAACAGCAGCGGTAATATGCACCTCCTGTGCTACTGCAAACCCGAAATTACAACTATTCGGGCATTTGGAAGGCTAATAATCAGTGCTTGAGAGCACATCCTCCCTATAGGGGGCGTAGTAGATATTTGTGCTACAGGTCTAAATAGCGAAGATAATTTGGCTTTTAAGACCAAAATTTAAACAGACGGGAAAACAGAATCACTCACAACTCTAGCTTTAAATGCTTGAAGTAATGACGGTATGTGAGCACTTCTTAGCGATGACTCTAGATAGATAGAAATTAATACCCCAGATATTTCTTAGTTATTCCATGAGCATAATCGCAGTGTTCATCAAACTCACTTACAGGCCAATCTCGAAACTCCAGTAGATCCTGACCTATTTCTGATATCTCATCAGATAGCTCAAGTTGAGCCAACCAGTTTGCAAGAATTGCACCCACACCCTAATTGGCACCAATCAGGATTCCGCTAATAGAGCCTGTAGAATCTAAATCGCCATCGTGATTAACAGCCATCAGCAACGCTTCTTTGAAGCTTGGAGCTTTAAGGGCACAGTAAACTGAAATAACAAGAGCCTCTTCAGCCACCCAACCTTCCCCCACCTGTTCAATCGCCCGACCTCAAGGTCTATCTCCACGAGCAAGCTCTTCAGCCAACTCTATAGCTATAGCGTCTCCATATGATTTGGATGTTTACACAGCTCCGTTATAGCTGTAGTAATGCCTTGTTTACCGTAGTCTAGAGTAATATTGCATCCAGGATATCGAGAAAATCGACATAATCCTGCATTATGTGCGCTGGGCTTACAAGAAATTACTCGACTGTTCGACAAGTGTAAATGGAGGCAGTAATTGAAATTTAGCAAGCGGCAAGTAACTTTTCTTTCACTTGCCTTATTATCTGGATTTGTTGCATGGTACGCACTCGGTGCTGCATCTTCTTGTGCTCATTTTGATATTAAAGATTTTTGCAAAGGCGTATTTACTGTTGCACAAGATGAAATGGTGCTAAGCGAAAAGTTAAACTGCTTCCGGCTAGCCGAGTTATCTAGTTCGCTATGCGACTACACTTTCAAACTGGGTATAGGTGCGCTAGCCCTGGGTATATCGACGTTAATAATTAGCATTAGAGAATTAATCTACTCAAATGTCGTAGACAACTGGAATATCGAAAATTCATAATAAATTAATGAAAGTCACTCCGACAGGGCTGGAGCTTCACTTCGCAGTTTCTCTGTAACGCTTAAACCTTTTATAGCGCGTTATGAGCCAAGTAGAATGAATAAAGAAATTGCTAATTGATAAATAGCATATAACTAGCCAATGAACTACACTTCTGCGACATTTCAGGGCTTACATTTTGTTTAACTACGTTTTAGGTACCCAGTATGGCTACCTTAATGGTCGGGAACTGGATTTGTGTCAGTTCAATCAGTAGCTAAAAATATATAACAAACGACGGTAGAAATACATGTTTTGCGTTTTGATCTCTCTACCAGTCGCTAGCAAGAGGGACGGGCGTTAAACATAGAACCTTTCTAAAAACACTTCAATTTGTCACTTAAACACCCAAATCACTAAGTTTATCTACCTACCTCCTACAGCAGATGTGGCAATCTGCCATACAAAACCTGCTATGCATCTAAGCTATTGCGGTAGACAATTTTGATTAGTTCCTCAGACTGCAGGCTCAAGTTTTGGCATAGTGTATCTGAAGGAAATTGCCTTACAATTTGGCACCATAGCTTCATTCAAGTGTGATCTCACCTTATCAGTAGAGAAAGTAATGTATTTTCCTTGTAAACTTACCGGGCAGTGAACATGTAGTTCATTCCATCTGCACTAACTATAAAACCGCTCAGCCGGTAACTGAAATAGACAGCTAGGGCTCGATCCCTACTGTGAAGCTTCAGCTTTTATATTCAAATTAAGGGGAAAAGGATGAAATTTTTCAAAGGGATAAAGGTATTTTGCCTTGCAGTGACACTTTCAGCTTTATACGGATGTGGTGTCGCACACGTAAAAACAGACGTTCAAGCGCAAAGTTTTGAAGACTATAAAAATATATTAATACAAGATGTAAGGGTGTACTCAAATGAAAGTGCAGCCAAAAACAATAGTGCCCTACAGGAAAAAATGAAAAGTTGGGAGCTCCATACCCGCAGTGAACTCGAGGAATTTGCCAGAGAGAGCGATTATCAACTCGTCAATTCCTTAGATGAAGCTGAAGGCAAGACTTTGCTCGTTGATCTTGATGTGAAGGTTCAATACGGAAATCGCGCATTGCGCTGGGCTGTTGGCTTTGGCGCAGGAAAGGGAGGCGTTGACTCTGTCCTGACTGTTAAGGACTCCGAAACCGGTGATGTTAAATACAAGGCTCACGCCGATAGTGATCTGTCCGTGGGCGGTGCAGGTGGAGATATTGGCGCTGTACTTAAGAAAAATATCAAAGCGCTCATTGACCAGTATCGGGAAGTCTAAACCTTACGAATTGAGCACTAGGGACGCGCGTATAGTGCGCGCTCCCTCTTCACCGAGTAAGTTTCTTTGGGAAAGACTAAAAGAACCGATCACGGCTTAACTCAAAGAGCCTGTAGCCGATAGTTACTTATGGTGTTGTAGTTAGCCCCCCCACTCTCTAAGTACTTCCAATCCCAACATACTCCAACCAGCTCTAAATAACGCTACCAGGCAAGAATACATTTTGAATTCTGGTCACCCGCATTTTGGTTGTAGTAGGGCTTGCACGCGCTACCTATAAACTTGATCTACCTCAATACCCCCACCCCCAACTTCGCCATTATGCGCAACAAAATTATTCGATGAGATAGGCGCCAAATTCGACAAATGGGACAGTCAGGTACTCGGGCTGACCACCCCATCATGATAGATTAGACCTCTTGGTCAACTGCAGGTCGCACTGGCCAGTAACACGCTTAGTTGAGGAGAAAAAATGGAGCAGCAAAGCACCGTATTCGTTGTAGTGGACCCTAACGATGAGAAGCATGTAGCTCTGGAGCGAGCCCTGATCACTTCACGTGGACGCAATCCTCAGCCGCGACTGGCTGTATTCGTCGCAGTTGATGGTGAAGCGGTGGATACCCGTGCTGTTAACGACCACCTATTTCGCGATGAGTCGTGGTTCCGTGAACAAATTCGTGAACCCATCTCAGAAGCTGGTCTTTCCTGTGAGATCACTGTTTGCTGGTCCAGTGATTGGCAGGCGGCCATCGTGCAGGAATCAAAGCGTTGCAACGCAGAAATGATCTACCTACCAGTACACGCGAAGAGCAGCCGTCGCTTTACTTTCGCCGAATCCAAGTGGCGAGTCCTGAAAACAGCGCGCTGCCCAGTAGTATTGATTCGCCCCGGCGCCAAGGACGAGCGCAAAGTTGTATTGGCTACCGTTAACTACCAGGCAAAAACCCTCGAGCAGCGCGAGCTCAATCGCCAGATCAGCGAACGCGCGACCTATATCGCAGGTCATTACGGGGCAGAGCTACACCTCGTAAACGCTTTCCTGGATTCCATGCTCTACCCAGATCGCGGTGCTTTGGCCAAGCTTGCCGATAAAACCGGTGTCCCCACCCATCGCATTCACGTAAAGCGCGGCTATACCAGTGATGTTGTTGAGGAAGTGGCTCGTGAGATCGATGCAGACCTGGTCGTGATGGGAACCATGAATCAGTACGGCGAGACCGGCTCATTCCTGCGTGGCAATACTGCCGAGCGTGTAATTGGCCAGTTGGACGTTGATGTGATGGTATGTAACCAGTTCACCACAACAACAATGAACAACGACTAAGTCATCCCATTTTCAAGGATGCTGAAAGCCCCAGCAGTGCTATCTGCAGGGGCTTTCTTTTTTGGATTTACTGCGATTTAGCCGATAGCAGTAGCAGAGTTCCCTCTGTATCGAAATTCACCCTGCCATCCTCAACTTTGGCCCGCTTGCCCGAATAGTAATCGGTCAGTTCGATACCATCGGCAAACACACCTTTAACTGATACGCTCTTCTCACCCGCGGACAGTTCCATCGCCACAACTACCGGCTGCTCACCAAATAAGGTGCGGGAGAATGTATAAGGCTTATCCTCCAGCTTCTGGTGTACACCAGCGCCAACTGCCGGGTGCGATCGACGAAACTGCCCAAGCTTCTGCCAATGAGCCAGCAATGCACGGGTTTCCGGCTTTTCCAAGTCATCCCAGTTCATATTGGTGCGCATAGAGGCGTCGCCGAATGCCCGATCATCAATCATGGGGCGCGCCAGTTCATCACCGTAATATATCTGCACAGCACCGGGCGCTAACATCAGTTTACTTGCGGCACTCAGTGTGTGCTGGCGCTCGCGGTCAAATGAGTGATGGTCATCGTGGGAGCCTAGATAATTCAGGACACCGAACCCTTTTAGTTCACCACTGTTCAAGGAGGAGGAATAGCTGGAGAAAATATCCTCCGCTGGCTTACCCGCAACCTGGGCAAAATCGAAGTTAATCAGACTGTCAAAACCGTACTGATAAAAGTCCACTTTCCGGTCGCTATAATCGTAAGAGCGACCAACACTGGGACCAAAGTTGTTAACGCCGAAATGGTAAACCTCACCCACCATAAAGAAATTGCGATCGTCCAATTTCTTCTTCGGGTTCTCAGCCTTCCACTCGGCCAGGGCTATATCCGCTTCGTTTTTCAGTATTGCCCATGCTTGTGGCTCTACGTGTTTGACGGTGTCCACACGAAAACCATCGACACCGTATTCACGCACCCAGTCGGTTAACCACTTGATCAGGTAATATTTGGGGGCGCGGGGATAGCCAGTGCGCTCGAAAAAGGCATCCAGTTCACGCTGCTCTTGCTGCAGGCGACCTTCTTTTTTCCACTTTGCCACCAGTTGCGGCGGCAACTCGACATCTTTCTCGCTCTCCGTGAGGATATCCGTCAGGTTCGCGTGAATTGCACACTCAACATTGCCGGCATAGTCAGACCAGTCGCATTGCTGGCTATTGCGCAGCCAACTCGAGGGCCATCTGGAATCCTGTTCAGTGACTGGCCCGGTGTGATTGAGAATTACATCCAGCAATACGCGAATCCCCTGGCTGTGAGCTACCTCAATCAATTCTGCCAGTTCTGCTTCGGTGCCAAAGTTGGCATCTACGGCAGTCCAGTCCTTAGGCCAGTAGCCATGGAAAGCGTAGGTGCGTTTATCGGACTCATTGTAGCCATGGATGTTTTCAATCACCGGGGCCATCCAGATAGCATCGACCCCGAGATCATTAAAATACCCGGCTTCAATTTTCTCGATAACACCGCGCAGATCCCCTCCCTCAAAACCGCGCAGGTATGCTGCATCGTCTTTGCGGCCGTAGGGAAAATCATTGCTGCTATCGCCGTTATTAAAACGGTCCGGCAACATAAAATAAACTGTCGCATTGCGCCAAAAAGGGTCTACCGGCTCTGCAGCCACGGCAGCTTGTACACCACCCAGCATCAGGCCAATCAATAAGCTGGTGAATTTTCCCATTGTTCTCTCTTTTATTCGCCGCTCAGAATTATTCAGAAGCTCCCCAGACCACTCTAATAGGCCCAGTAAATCAAACATCCTCCCGCGCGGGGGCGTAGGTGCTGCGCAGGGTATAAGACCGGCGATAAGGTTGTGCAATTACCCCATAGTAAAACTATTTTGCGAGCGGCGCTTTTGCAGAGTAATGTAAAACCAGCAGATCGCGAGAAACCGCAGCGCTTTGTCGTGGTCCAAGCGTCACATTCTGTTAGCAGTCAAAGGAGGCAGGGAATGTCGGAACAACAATCTAGGCAAGGGTGGATCATCGGCATTATTGTGGTGGTCGTTGTCGCTGCAGCAGCCTATTGGCTCTGGACCGGCGAGGAAAAGAAAAAAGAAATTCCCACCATCGGTGTTGTCGAAGAACCCCAAACTGCTCCCGAGCCAGAAGCCCTGGCACAACCTGAGAGCCAGGAACCAGCCCAACCGCCCGAGGAGCCAGTCATCGAAGAGGAGCCCGGCAGAGAGCCACCTCCCCCCCTGAACGAGAGCGATAAGGCCGCATATGACGAATTAATGTCCTTGGCACCCGACGGCGCCTTGTCCCGCTGGCTGGTACCTGATGAAGTAATACGTAAATGGGTAGCCGCTGCCAACGCAGCATCCCGTGGTGAGCTGATTCACAAGCATCGCCCGCTGAAAACCATTCGCGGCCCCATCACCGTTACTGGGTCATCCGCTGAAGGCTACCAGCTGTCCCCGGAGAACTATCGCCGTTACGACCAACCAGTACGATTGTTCGCACTGGCTAACACTGATGCCATCATTACATTGTATCAATACTGGTACCCCCGTTTAGCCCAGGCCTACGGCGAGCTGGGGATTCGCAACAAGTCATTCCACCAGGTGGTGATTGGAGCAATCGACAATGTACTGGCAGCGCCAGATGTTGAAGGCCCTATTCAATTGATACGCCCGTCGGTGTATTACAAATTTGCCGATCCAAAACTGGAAAAACTCCCTGGAATACAAAAGCTGATGATCCGCATGGGCCCCGACAATGCAGCCCGGGTTAAGGAAAAGCTGAAAGAGATAAAGGCTAAGCTCGAAGAAATGCCCGTTCAGGAGCAAACCCAATAAGCAGATCTCAGGTCACTCAGCTTACAAGCTGGGTGGCCTCCCACCTTCAAGATTCGGTCGTTTTTTAACCGTTTTATCGCCCGGACACAACAAACCCTGCCTTCATCAATTTGAACCGCCGAAAAACTTATTCAAAACGCCAGCGGTCATACCCATCCGATACTCAGCCCATAGCCATTGGGGTATATTACCGGCTGTTCACTAAACGATCCCAACACCAAGCGGCAACAGGCACTGCCCTATAGGGAAAGATCCAGGGTTCAACAGGAGCGAATCAATCGTAGGGTGCCCTGCGTGCCCCTCCTGCTTACTCCCCACCCAAGATCTATTCTGTCTCCGCCGGTATAGGCTGTAGATAACAATCGAGGCTCATTTTGAAATATCGTTCCTTCGGCCAAATTCTGGCTGTGACTCTCTTATTTGCTGTGTCGCTGGCCCAGGCTACCCCTGAAATTAACATAGCCCCAACACCCACTTGGGTGGATGCCGTCGACCTCTCGAGTAGTGTCACTGCACCCGAAGGCAGTGTTAGGTATCACCTGAGCAACTCCCAGATATCCCATACGAACGAACAACACCAATACTATTTTCAGTTGGTGATGGAGCCCCTCAATCAGCAGGGGGTTAAACAGGTATCGGAACTGAACATTAGTTTTTACCCCGCGTTCCAGCAGCTGGTCGTTCACGAAATTACCGTCACCCGCAATGATCAAGTGATTGATCGCCTGGACAAACAGGACTTCAAGTTATTCCAGTCTGAGCAGGAGCTGTCCAGCAAACTCTACTCTGAAATGTGGAATGCGCTTTACATTCTTGAGGATATCCGACCCGGTGACAAAATCTCCTACGCTTATACACTCGAGGGAAGCAATCCTATTTTTGAACGCGGGGATTTTGGTACTTTCTACTTGTCATGGCCGGATGCCATCGACAGGCGCTATGTGAAAATTACCAGTGACAACAAGCTCAACTACCGTTTTAACAATGAAAAAGTACCGGTGAACGTTACCCGCAATAACGACACTTACCAGTACACGCTGGACCTGAAGCAGGTATCTCCGATACTTCAGGAGGGGGAATATCCTCACTGGCATGACCCATTCAACTACATCCAATATTCAGGCTATAACAGCTGGGCTGAAGTAAACGACTGGGCAATGACACTCTACGATATTGACCTCTCCCTGCCACAGGAACTCACCCGGCAATTGGATCAATGGCGCGCAGAGGAAGGCCTTGAGGGAGCTGTCAGCAAGGCTATTGCCTACGTTCAGGAGGATATTCGCTACTTTGGGATCGAGTTTGGAATCAACTCACACCAACCGCGAACGCCGAGAGAGACTTTGGATAAGCGTTATGGCGACTGTAAAGACAAAGCCATATTAATAACCGCCATGTTGTCTCACCTGGGGGTTAACTCTTACCCCGCTTTAGTGTCTTCAGGACGCGGTCGTGACCTTGCCAATGATATCCCCTCTCCCAGTTCATTTGATCATGTAATCAGCGTCATTGAGCTCAATGGACAAGATTATTGGGTTGACGGCACCGCTTCCGGACAGGGCTCCAATATCAAGAGCAAAGGCTTCTTTGATTATGAATTGGCACTCCCCATTCGAAAGGGAACCCGAGCATTAAAACAAGTAACCACGATTTATCCCGCCAACGGCACTCTGCAACTGGATGTCACCGAAAATTTTGAAATCAATGCCGGTGCCAATACCGCAGGGCTAACTGTTGAGTCCACCTACAGCGCTCTCAAAGCGGAGCAGATGCGTCAATTTTTCCAGTCAGCAGACTCTGAATACATAAAGAGTAATTACGCAAACTTTATGGCAACTTACTACCCCGGTATTGAAATCACATCCAATATCAAGCACCAGGACAATCGGGGTGAAAATGTACTTCAGGTATCGGAGCTATATGAGATCAGTGATTTTGCCGAGTTGAACTCTGCTCGGAAGATTTTCTCACTGTATGGCTCCAGTATCGCCTCTTATATTACCAGCCCCCAGAAGCGTATTCGCCAGAGCCCATTAGCGCTGGCACATCCTGTGGATATCAACCACAAAGCAGTAGCCAAAATTACTGGAGAGGTTTTGTGGAGAGAGGAATCCCAGGATCTACAGATAGACAATCCCTGGTTCACCTTCTCCAGAACCTCCGATCATATTGGCAATAACATCTCGGTGAACTACGCCTTTAAATCCAAAGCGGACCATGTCCGCAATACGGATATTGCCGAGTATATGGAGCAACTCAATAAACTGGATGAAGCACTTCAATATCAGTTCTGGGCCAAGGGCGATAATTCGAATACTCAGGAAACCAGCAAGGCAATGAAAAACCTGGTTAAGTCACTAATCAGGAAGTAAATAATGAAAAAATTCCTTTTTGCCCCCGTTATTTACTTACTGGCCTCTTGTGCGGCCCACACTTCCATCAAACCCGGCGATAGTGAAATAAGGCTGCTAACCGAACAAATTGCTAGCGCTCCAGATACAGTTGCTTATGAGGATTTCTGGGTTGCCTATCTTGAGTCTCAGCAACCCCTGAATAATATCGCGGCCAGAGAGCGCTACCAGGCGGAGCTATCCGCGATTGAATCTGGGGATAAGTCTTGTGAAGCCGTGGACTGGAAGGCCGTAACAAACAACAACATCCTGTCACTAACGCCCCATCTCAGCGCTGCAGAATGTTATGAGTCTGTGGGACAGTTAGAAGCCGCCAACTACCATAAAAACCTGTTTGAATTTATTGCTACTGGTATCCTTTCCGGACGCAGTGGTGAGTATAGCTATAGTGCCTTTGAGGTCGGAAGCTGGGCAGATGCAGAAGACCTGCTCACCATATCCGGCTATGAAATTATTGATAGCTATTTTGAATTTGCAAATAGTCGCAATGCTATATACCGCGTATATAACGTAAAGGAAGTAGGCGGCTATCAAGTATCGAAAATCTACTTCGATAATGCCCGCTTTCTACACCGACTGCTCGCGATCCGGTATCCATTTGCCGGCACATCGGATCAGCTATATGCCGATATTATCCAGATATTAGCCTCTACAGACTATGCCGCTCGACACGCCGAAGGCATTGTGTTTCATGCGGAGGGTCAGTATCCACAGGCTGAACAAGCTTATCTGGACGCTATTGTTATGGGATCCATTTCCGCCAATATCAGTTTAGGGCGGCTGTGTCTCAGTGGCAAAACTGAAAAATTTGCAGTTAACGAGTGCGCACAATTATTTGTTGCTGCTGCGGATCTGGGCCTCGAAGAGGCGAAGGTTTACCTAGCCTATATAGCCTTTATGGGCCTGGGAATTGACCCGGACAAAGAATTAGCAACTTCACTACTTTCCAGTGCCGAACAACACCTGAAGAAGGGCCAGGCGGAGTACGAACTCTACTCCCTTTTTGCGTCAGAGGAATTTAACTCAGCTAACGAATCCGGTGCTGCACAATTCTTGCAAGCCAGCGCTAATAAAGGTTACCCCGTAGCCCACTTTACCCAGGCTATTGGTTACCTTGAGCAGAATAATTACTATCAATTTGAAAAGCTTATTCAAAAAGCTTCCGATAGTGGCTTTTCACCAGCCCAGTTTTTTTACGCCAGCTACCTGCTGGAGGAGAAAAAAGAAACCAGTGGGGGCATGGCACTTCTCAATGAGGCCGCAATTGCAGGAAACCCCGCCGCACTCTTTGAGAGAGGGCGTATCACACAACTAGGCGCCCATGGCCAACCGGTTAATATCAATCAATCTATCAGGGACTATCAAGCTGCGGCATATCGCAATCATCTTCCTGCACAATTAAAAATGGGGATCCTGCATTCCAAGAATATTATTGCAGATGCCAACGCCGATATTGCCTATGCCTGGTATTTATTGTGTGGACGGGCCGGCCACCTGGAGTGTATTACCAATATGGGTTACTCCGCCGAAAATGGTTATGGAGTGGAACAAAACCCGACTCATGCAGCACAACTTTATAGGCTCGCAGCTGCGGAAGGCTCAGCCAACTCCAGTGCCAGGTTGGCCGGACTCTACGAGGCAGGTAACGGAGTAGAAAAGGACCTGGAACAGGCAATCTATTATTACACTCAAGCAGCAGAGAGGGGATTAGCAAGTGCTATGAATAAACTGGGGCTCATATACTTGGACTCCGGTAGTGATTCTTTCCATAACTATCCCGAGGCTCTTCATTGGTTTGAGCAGGCAGCGAATCAAAATTCAAAGTATGGATACTTTAACCAAGCCCGTATGTATGAACAGGGGCTTGGTGTAGAAGCTAATCTAGATCGAGCAATGTCACTCTACGAGGAAGCCTCAAAGAGAGGGCATGGTATAGCTTCACTGAAAATTGCTGAGGCCTATAGTCAAGACGATAATCCAGGCAAAAACCTTGATCAGGTACGTTACTATTTGAAATTGGCTACTGAACAGAGTGACGACCAACAATTGAAAAAAATCCTGGAAAACTGCGCCGACACCGAAGAGTGCAATGTCTCACACTTAAAACAGTTTCTGAGTGGACTCCCTGGAGAATAAGATTATTTTTGCGGTCGACTGTTCACAGCGAATAGTTGACCGCGTTCAACTTTAATTTGCCAACAGGTTCCCAAGCCACTCTTTTCCTACCTTAAAATCCCCAACTATTTTCCAGCCTATTTCCTTTATTTTTATTGACAAAAAAATTCTAGATACGACCGATAGCACCATTTTTTGCTCAAGCAAAAAATCAGCCTCAAAAGCAAGCCAGCCATCACAGAATATGACTGACATCTCTTTATACTCCGCGCCAATTATATTTGGTTTAACGGATCTATCGAGGCGATATGACCTATTCCCTGAAGTTACTCACGGCTATCAGTTTATCTGTATTTCTTACTGCTTGCGGTGGGGGTGGAAGCTCCGATGACAACGAACCCGACGGCACTTCAGTAAGCCGCGATAGCGATTCAGGGGCAAGCTCTGACGGCGATGACTCCCCTAGCATAAGCGGCGACAGCGGCAGCGTCAGTGAAGATGTCGAGACAACGGTTTCAGGGCAACTGGTCGATAACTCAAACAGCAATCAAACCTTTGAATCCGGAAATTTTCAAGGAACTTACGGAGAGCTTGAAATATCCAGTGATGGCAGCTGGACCTATACCTTGGACAGTGAACTATCCGATCCAATTGCTGGCTCAGAATTAGTGACCGACGCATTTAATATTGGTATTGGCTCCAGTGATTCAGAAGCCACTATATCCATTTCCATAACCGGTTACGACGATGCCTACTCGTTCAATCCCGCCAGCCCACTGGCCACTTTGATTGTTGAAGGTAAGGAATTTTCTTCAGGAACATTCCTTTTGGAGGATGTCGATGGCAATACTCCGGAGTTTGTCGAGGAAACTCTTAACGGATCCTACGGCGATTTCAAGTTATACAGCAACGGAGATTGGGAATACAGCCTGAATGATTCAGCAGACAGTTTAAACAATGGTGAAACGACAGAAGATACCATTTCATTCCAACTTAGCGATGGCACTACTCAATCTATTACCTTCTCTGTCGTCACTTTAGAGCCTGATGAAAGCAGTATCGTATTCATTTTCATGAACTTCTCTGATGCTGTACCTACAGATACCACTGATATCTCTGATATTGCAGATATGGTCTTTAACGATGAAGACTCTCTCGATAATACCTACCTAAAGAATTCATTGGGACAACTAAAATTCCTGCGCCATCGCATCAGCGACAGCTCCCTGGAACATTACTGCTATGGAGAAGGTAGCAATGAAGATAGCTCCATTGACTGTATCAGTTACAACATTCCGGATAACCAAGACGGTGGCACTTTAAGCGTTGACGATGCGGCAGCTCGCTCCAGCCAGGGAGGAGAATATACAGACGGAGGATACACTTGGCGTGACAATGCAACAGAATGGGCGGAAACCAATTTAGTTGATAATAATAACAACCCTATCAACCTAAGCGACTGGCGCCACCGTGTTTACATCTACCCGCCAAAGGCCAAGAGTGCTGGGCTGGTTGGGGCTGGTGTCGCCTCTGTTGGTGGTAAGTGGAGCATCGTTACCGCTTATACAGACCAGATAATAATGGGCCATGAACTTGGCCACAATATTGGACTCAGCCATGCCGGCAATGATGACAACAATGATGGCGATACCTTCGATAGTGGCGAAAGCGAATATGGAACAGATGGGAGCTTTATGGGGAATGCCTGGACTTCGCGCTTATTTGGCAGTGGTCACCGAGAGTACATGGGCTGGTATGATTTATTCCCCGAATATACTCAAACGGTAACCCAGACCGCCGGCAGCACAGAAGAGGTAGAGATTGAGGCTATTGAGCTGACTGCGGGAGAGCTCTCAGGAAATCTGCCCCAGCAGCTGAAAGTCGAGAGTGCGGGTAGTCAGAATGGAGAAGACTACTACTACGTGAACTACCATGTAGGCCATGACATACTGAATCCATCGTCTCATATGGAAAATTCAGTATCCGTTCATTATCTCGATAATAGACTCTTTAACCATGTAGCAGAACTCAAGGAACCAGGAGATAGCTTTAGCGACTCAAATATTGGCTTAACCATTGAGTTTCAATCTATGGCCTCAGACAAACAGTCGGCCACTATCTTAGTCAGTTACAGTGATTAGACTATAAATCCGTTACCGCAGGATAAATACTATGAAAAAGTTCATTCTAATAGCGTTTGCATTGAGCTTCTCCCTGTTTGTACAAGCAGAGGAGATTGTAACTGGCACCTTGGAAGAAATTATCTCTGAAGATTTTGAAACGGGAAAATCCGAGCGTAAGTTTTCTCTGAAAGATGAGCAGACTGGCCGCTACTTTTTCCTGGATGCCGATGAGGCCAAGCTCAAAGGTATGAAATCTGGAGATCGGGTTAAAATTCGTGGTGAGCGTGGAGAGAAGCACATACTACGTATAAAAGAATCAGAGAAAATAGAAGTAAAGGATAGCGAATAGTCATTTATTAATTAAAAACGATTCACCTCCCTATCTGATTAAAGTGGAATAGTGCTCAGAGATAATCCGAGCACTATTCCAGATTTTCTTCTACCCCACCCTTAATTGATTTAACTGATCCATGTGCGGCATAAAGTTCAGAGCACAGCGGCGGTTAAAATCCTTGATTTCTTCCAGTTTATATTTGTGTGCAAACTCATTACCTGGACGCAACTGTTCCTGCCCCGGGTAAATCCCCTTGCCAGTCAACAGGCAATTCCAGGATACATTCGGGAAATAGACATCCAGTTTTTGATCCAGTAGTTCATCAGTAATATTCTTGCCTGCCATCCAGGACATCAAGATTGAACGCAGGGAGGGAGATATCTTTTCATTAGTGCCATTGGCAATCCAATAATCCGTATCTATTCTCGAACTAATACGGTAGTGACAGACGATATAGTCCCGCACCGCATCAAAACGAGCGCTGATACGATTATTAAAGTCATCCCTATATTTATCAGTATGATCACCATTGTTATAGGCCTCTATAAAGCGCACAACAGTCTCCTGGACCATATCAAGCGCCGTTGCCTCCAAAGGCTCAATAAAGCCTTGGGAGAGCCCCACCGCCAGGCAGTTCTTGGCCCAGTGTTGGGCAACCCGTCCCACCTTGAACTTTAATCTACGCGCCTCGACATCACTGTCCAACAACCCCAAGTGAGCGCGAAATTCCGTTTCTGCCTTGTCATCATCGACAAAGCGAGAGCTGTAAACATAGCCGTTGCCATTGCGATTAGTCAGGGGGATTTTCCAGGCCCAGCCATATTTCATCGCAGTAGAAATAGTATGCGGTGCATACTCTTTCTCCTGATCTGTAGCAAATACAACCGCAGAATCGTTAAACAGACTCTCAGCGCTACTAATAAAAGGAACCTTCAGGGATTGTTGTATGAGACTTCCACGAAAGCCGGAACTATCCACATACAGATCCGCTTTGAGCACCTCACCATCAGTAGTTTTCAGGTGATCAATATTCCCCTGTGCATCGAGCATGGCGCCAGCCACTGTCGCCACCTTATAGCGAACGCCTTTCTGTTCTGCAACACGACGCAGGAACTGGCCCAATAAACCAGAATCAAAATGGTAACCATAGGCAATTTCAAAAGGGAAGTTTTCCGGTGCGACTGGAGATAATTTTTGTCGGATCATCTCTGTGGCCAGAAAGAAGTGGTCCGGGTGTCCCTCCAGGTCAACGCCTTTCCTGCGCAGGTAACTATTATGAAAAAATGCCGGGATAGTAAATTGGTCCGGCTGGCCGACAAAGGGATGAACATACTCGGTAAAGCCCGGTTTGACCGACCAATCCCTAAAGGTAATACCGACCTTGTAAGTAGCGTTACAAGCAGGCATCCACTCCGATTCGCTTACTCCTATAGTCTCCATAAAACCCTTTAGTGGCGGAGTTGATCCCTCCCCCACACCGATAATTCCAATATCCGGTGATTCCACCAGGGTGATTTCAAACCCTTTATTCTGCCAATGGGTCGCCATCAGATTGGCGGTTATCCAGCCAGCGGTACCCCCGCCAAGAATAATTATTTTTTTACATTGATTGCTCATGGCGACTCTCAAAAATTCGGCACCGCACTTATTTTCGGGCCATTTGACATTTCAAAAAAAAAACCGCCCGGCAAGCGTAGCTCAGCGGGCGGTCTCTTATCACATCTTCCGTTTACACCGAAAGAATCAGCGATACTTAGTAGCTATAGTTCAAGCCGAGGTAGAATTGACGTCCAAACTCAGTGTATTCACCGAGGACGCCATCTACTCCGTATGATTTCACATCAGCCTCATCCGTAAGATTGTTCGCTGAGAAAATCACATCGATACCATTATCAAATGCGTAGGATATCTGTGCATCGACAGTGGTATAGGCTTGCGCTTCCACTGGTGTGGAGCTACCTGGTACCGGCATATTCAGGATAAATTCATCCCGATAGCGAACATTGACGTGGGAGCTGAAATTACCAATATCCCAGAATACTGTAGTGCTCCAGACATTTTCAGAGAGGCCCGGCAACGGCAGGTTTTCACCATAGAGGTTACCGCCACTCACTTCGGTTTCACTCTCAGTATATGAATAGCTGGCGGTCATACCCAAGCCAGCCCAAATACCTGGCAGCTGATCAAAGGTTTTGGTACCCGCAAGCTCGATGCCTCGAATATAACCACCCTTGTCGTTGTTCACGTAAGTCTCAAAAGCGCCGGCTTCCAGACCAACGGGAATTTCAATACCCAGGGAATCAAACAGCGCCGTCCGATCTGCCTGGCTGTCCAGGTAGATATACTGCTTTTCTACCAGGCTTTCGATATCTTTCCAGAAAATGGCTGCAGTTACCGCGCCGCCATCTTCGAAATAGTGCTCATAAGCCAGGTCAAACTGGTTTGCACGGAAAGGATCGAGGTAGGGAGACCCCTTGGTCCAAACGTTGTACTCCGTAGCGCCATCGTTGTTAACACTGTTCCAGGAGCCAGCGCCGCCCTTCAGCTGCCCAACTGGCGGACGGCCCATCACTTTAGCTGCAGCAAAGCGAATGTAGTCCTGCTCGGTCAGCTCAAAGTTCAAGTTAAGGGAAGGCAGGGTATCTGTGTATTCGGGGCCGTACTCAACATAGTCGTAGCTATCTGAAGTTACACCCACGTCATCAGTAATTTCGATACCATTGCCAGCACCCACATTTTGGATACCGCTGGACTTCACATCGGTTTCAACAACCCGTACACCGAAATTACCAGTTACTGGAATACTACCCAACTGGGTTTCGATATTGGCCATCAGGTAGTAGGCAAAAACTTCCTCTTTCACAGCACCGGACTCAACGAAAGTCCAGTCCTGGCTAAATACCTTTTTACCTTCGTAATTACCGGCACCAAAAATACTGGAAGCCAGGGCATCCATATCGTTGACTACGAATTGTGGTATCCCATTGGTAGATTCAATGCTGACATAGCCGTCCAGTAGTTGCGGCTCACAATCGATGTCGGACAGGTTATCCGCGCAGTAGTCATTGAATTGACCATCGCGGCTACCGTACAGGAAAGCACCACGCTCAGAATCGAAAGTACGCTCAGAGACACGGAATCCAGTCTCTATAGAGGCAATGGCTCGCCACTCCAAGTCAAACTTGTAATCGAACTTGAAGGCTTCAACCTTATCGGTGTACTCGTGGGGGTACTCTTCGTAGCGCGACAAACGCATGGTATCCAGATCGGTGAAATCTACACCGGAGAAAACGCCTGAGGGAATACCATCACCATTAAGGGAATAGGCAAAGCTCTGCCCAGCAGCTTCTTCCCAGGTCTCTAAGTTCCCATTGTCATCGTAGGTCAGGTCGTAAGCGTGCATGGATACAATCTGATCCTTGCGCGTCTTGGTGCCCTTACTATAGGAGTAGTCAACGGCCAGGGTATGGCGGTCACCAAAATTCCACTCCAGGTTCAGGCCAATACTATCGCTGTCCGCCTGAGTGGATTGATCCTCAGAGCGGGATTCAAACCAGGGGCTGGAATCGTAAACAGTTTTTGGATCGGTAATAATTACCGTTCCATCGGTAACCACTCCACCGTTTACTTCCGTATCGGAAAGGGTATACATGTCTGTATTGGCCAGCCCACCAACCGTAATACCGTGGCGAGTATCCACACGCTCAAAGTCAGATTTGAAGTAATCCAACTGGGCCTTGAAACCATCGGTAGGCTCAAAAACGACGCTAGCCAGGTAACCATTGCGGGTATCGGTACCATCACCTGACTGCCATTGGAATGCGCGCGGCAAAGCATCTGCGCTGCCGTCACCATCGTAATCGCTTGCCGGCGGTTCATAACCGATCTGGGCGTCTGCACCCGTGCGGGACTTTACAAAGCTATTCGGCTGCTCAAGGTGGGAATAACCCAGGGCGACGCCCACCTTGTCATCCATAAATTTACCCATGTACGACAGCGTGACACGCTCACCGAACTCGTCGGCACCGACGTCGTCTGCTGCATCGTTAAACGACATACGCACATTGGCATTAAAGTTGTGTTCTTTCTCGGCGTCGAGAGGATTGGCTGTTTTCAGCTCTACAGAGCCCGCTACACCACCTTCGATATGAGAGGCTTTCGGAGTCTTGTAGACCGCGGCCTGATTAATCAGCTCAGCTGGGTACTGGTCAAAAGATATCCAGCGAGTACTTTCGGTATAACCACTGGTAGAGGCCTGCTCACGACCATTCAGGGTGGTCTGCAGGAAGTCGCCGTTCATACCGCGGATATTTAGCTGTGAGGACTGACCGTTGGATCGCACGGTGGTTACGCCGGGCAGACGGCCCAGGGCATCAGCGATTGATTGGTCGGGAAGAGATGACAGAGCGCCCGCATCTACCACATCGGCCACAACATCGGCGGCGCGCTTGGCTTCAACGGAGTCCAAAACGCTGGTGCGAATACCGGTAACTGTTACTTCTTCCAGTGTTTCCTGCTCCTGCGCATAGGCCCCAACCGAGGTGGACACGGAGGCCGCGATGGCAGCAGATAGCAAAGTGGGTCTGAGCGCCCCTTTACCTTTATTGGATAGACTCATCATCTTCTCCCTGGACTTATCGTTATGTTGAGACCCTGCATCCTAGGGCGGCCCCTAATCCATAACATCCTCCCCCGAGGGGGGAGGAGACGGGAAAAAGTGTGAGATCAATCACAGGTGTAATTTAATACACGTTTGTCAGGCCATAACCCAACAAAAGTACCGGGCAATTACCCCTCAAGCTGTACTGCAGCGCCAATCAAGGCCTGATAACCCGCATTCAACGCGTATACCGGAACGGCCTCCATCCATTGAGCGACACGCCCTTTCGTCAGGAAACGCTGCTCAAACTCGCTCTCAGGTAGCAATTCAGCGATCCTGGGCAGTATACCACCACCCAAAAATACCCCGCCACGCGCGCCCATATACAAAGCCGCATCCCCGGCCGCACTGCCGAGAAAATTGAGGAAATCTATCAGAGCTTCACGGCACAGCGGATCTGAACCTTCAAGGCCACGGGCGCTGATATCGGGGGGCGTCAGGTCCTCAGCAATCTCTCCGTTCAGCTCGCAAACTGCGCGATAGAGATTAACCAGCCCATTGCCCGATAAAACCCATTCATTGAAAACGGGTAACTGGGTTTTCATCAGGATTTGCAGCAACTGCAATTCACGCTCAGTGGAGACTGTCAGGTTGGCATGCCCGCCCTCTCCCGCCAGCACATGGTATCGGCCATCGGCTTCAGCCAGTCCGGCAACACCGAGGCCGGTTCCGGGACCGAGCACCGCCATAGGGGCACCTGCCTGCCGGGGAGTATCGCGCAGTACCTGGTAATCTGATTCGGCCAGACGGGGCAGAGACTGAGCCAAGGCGGCAAAATCATTAATCAGCTCTAGGTGGGGAAAGCTAAACTCTTGCGCCAGCTCCCCGGCGTCAATAGTCCAGCCCAGATTGGTCATATAAACCTTTCCACCTGTTGGAGTCATCTCCAGCGGACCGGCTGCTGCAATACACGCCTTTTCCGGGCGCGGCTGGTTTAACCCATCAAGCCAGTGCTGTAGTGCTGCATCAAATCCCTCGAAGCGTTGGCAATCAACGACTTTGAGTTCTTCCAGCTGGTAACCCTCTGCTACAGGCTTGGCGATGGCAAATCGGGCGTTGGTCCCACCGATATCCGCTACGATACTCGTCATAGTTATCCTTCTAACTTCCCCCTAAAAAAGGCGATATAACTTAAGGCGTCAGACAAAATATTGCCAGCCCCAAAGCTTACTACAGAGGACAACTCACCCTATAAAGAAACCGCATAACCCCATATATAACCCAGATAAACTCGATAAACCTCGCAATATAAAACCAAACTGCAACTTTCAGTCACTTTATTTTAGCGATCAGCGGGGGGGATATTTTTCACGCTATCAGTAAACGAGCAGATTTCATCTTTACTAAATCGAGTATTGACTCGCTTCTGTGAGGCCGGTTGATAGCTAATACCCACACCGCTACGCCGTGCAACCTGGGGCCGAATGGGGCGGGGGCAAAAATTACCGCCACAGTTAGGGCAGACGTTACTGAGTAATGTCTCGACGCAGGGCTGGCAGAAAGTACATTCGTAAGTACATATCATCGCCTCTTCCGAGTTTGGCGGTAGATCTTTATCGCAATTCTCACAGTTCGGCCTTAACTCCAGCATCCCAGTTCCCTCCTTGTTCGCTAAATAATTTTTTGAAGTTTATTAGTCTTAATTTCTCGCTCAACCTCCCTACACAAAGGAAGTTATCTCAACAGAAAATGACTACATAAAATCTGTATAAGCTTTATATATGGAAGATTAAATAGCTTTTTATATTAACGACTTACTCTATCCAATAGTGGTATTAAAATGACAGTAAATCGACAAATTCCGACATGCTCAACTGTTACAAAATCAACATTGCAAAATGCTTATCCAAGCCATCAAATTGATGACTATCTCTTGATAAGATAACCACATTAATTAATTTCTAAGAAAGGAAAACCAACTTAGACACTTCCCTCAGATTCCACAACCAGAATGCGAGCCTCACCAACAGGATGAGCTACATGTTCCGTGCCCTCAGAAGCGTGGAATATATCACCAGGTCCAAGAAGTTCCGATTCGGTTCTACCTGCCACTTTGTAAAACATTTCTACATGACCATCGAGAACAGCGAAGACTTCCTGGCCATCATTGATATGCCAAATATAAGGTTTATTAGTCCAATGCAGTTTAGTGGTAATCCCGTTCATATTTGCGATAAGTTGCGATTCCCAGGGCTTACTACCGGTAAAATCTCTGCTACGCACTATTTTCATAATGTTTATTCCAATATCGCTTTATAAAATTTCCGGAACCATCATTTAGGGAGTCGGTAACTATAAGGCGGATTCTTCAGGCGCAGGTGAAGTCATGACACCATTTTCATCAGCCTTTTTTTCTGCCAGCTCATCAACTCGCCTCACCCCAAAAGTCACCGTTGGTGGAATTCCCATCCCCAGATCGATGTCCGCAACACGATAATTGCATCCCCCGGCTTTGAGAATGGCATTCACCTTCTCCTGCTTCTCAACCGCTTTGATAACGGTATTGGCTATTACTTCATCACTACTAAAAGCGGTTACGGACTCATTGACCCTTTCACCGAGTTCCTTGGCTTTATCAAAAATACCCATAATTTCCTATTCCTTCTCTATTCATTCGCGGCCGAAATCATAGGTTAAATATCTATTTTTAGGAACCGCAAGCAGGTAGCCCTGACTCCACCTCGGGGCAACAACAATCAAAGGTTAAGACGAGCTGGTCACTTACAGCAGAGGCTTTGAGTAACCAGTTAAAAGGGGCCCATTAGTCAGCACCAGGCCTTTGTACAAAATAAGCTGACCACCTATTCATGAAGCGGCAAACCCGCTGGATTATTCATGCCAAAACCTATTTACCCCTATAATTTCGAGACTCTCCCCCTCTCGTCTTGCCCACCCCAGATTGATGTGTCACTATCATTTTTTTGAGGTTTGGTAACGATAAATGAGTGGGCGCAAGCAGTTCGATGAGTCACAAGTACTAGACAAGGCCATGCGCGTTTTCTGGGAAAAAGGCTACAAAGCAACTTCCTTGTCGGATCTTGAATCGGCCATGGGACTGAATAAATCCAGTATCTACAACACCTTCCAAAGCAAGGAAGGGTTGTATGGCCGCTGTCTGGAACATTTCCACACCCAATACGCCTGCGATGCTATGGATACCTTGAATCACCCGGACTTCCGCACAGCCATGGGCGGCTTCCTGGAAATGCTTCAGTCTGGTATGGAGAGCTCTGAAACTCCTGAAGGCTGTATCGCTACTATGGCAGCAATGGAGGTGGGTGCCAGTGAAGGATTTCTCGCTGATCTGGTAGCAAAGGGTACCAATGATATGCTGAACCGGATCGAAACCCGTATGCAGAAGGCTATTGACGATGGCCAATTGCAAGCCGGTGTCGATTGTGCCGCCCTCGCCGCGATGGTTATGGCGGTAAGCCGAGGCGTAGTGGCCCTGAATAAAGGCACGGGCAGTACCACAGCAGGCAAAAACAGTTACCAACAGCTATCCACAATTCTGGACCAGTATACACTTCCCTAAAAAAAGCCCACCCCAAAACTTCTTGCCTCTTTGGGGTGGGAATGGGGGTATTCCTGTGAGAATTAACTTTTAAAAATAGCGACGTAATTCCAACTGAAAATAGTCGTCGTTGCGCAAATTGTAGGTAGGGTCTTCTTCATCGGCATTACCGAAAAAACGCGCCTCAGCTTCCATTAACCAGCGGTCATTTAGTCGGTGGGTCAGTTCCAGATTGGAAAAACGACTACCGTTATCCAAATCGGTACTTACGGCAAATAAAAGCTCCGTATCCTGTGTATTATTTAGGGCGTATCGCGCACCTATTGCAATGTCATTTTGACTGGCCGTAGACCAAGGTCCGGTACGATCATCAAATTGATACTCCATTAATACTCCAAGATCTGAGATCGTTTCGCCAATACCATAAAATGTATATTCGAAACCGCCGACAGCCGCTGTCTGGCGATCTTCACCGCGAGGTTTAAATGAAATAGCTTCAAACTTCCACAACCAATCTCCACGGGTAGTTTGGATGTCCACACCCGTCTGATCGATCTGTGCATAGTAAGGCGCAAGCAAGCCATCTTCCGTAAGCAATAATAATGGATCCCGATTAGTGCCGGAAAAATGGCTGAGGCCCAGGTCCCAATCCCCAAGTACATGGCTGTAACGCAAGGCCCAATCTATATGCTTCTCCTCCCGGTCAGATTGATAGACCGCAGCATCCTCATCCACCGGCAGCGGAGCACGCAATCGCCCTTCCCGGCCAGCAAACTGACGCTCGCGAAAGCCCAGTAAACCGTACACCTCCAGTGTTCCCCAATCACGCTCCATCAGGAGGTTAATCATGGGTTGGCCCAGCTTGTCTTCACCGTCGATATTTTCCAGTGCATCATCCTGGTTAATCACATCCACCAAATGCACGGTTTCAGTAACCCCCCAAAATACTTTGCGCACCCCGGCGTAAAGCTCGAAATTATCGTAAGCTTTCCACCAGTAAAGCTCGCCGAGATCCGCGTGATTGCGATCGCTATCCTCACTATCCCAGCGCCCAAAGACACTGGCCACAACACGCTGGTTTCCATCGTCAAAATCCCGGTAGTACTCGAGATTTAAAGACGCAGAAAGACCAGCATCACTTTGTGCTGAATCCAAAGGGTCTGCGGTGAATGCGCGGGCCTCCAGGCCCGCATAACCACTCAACTCATTTGCTCCAGCCATATGACTCAACGCCACCAATAGTGGCAACAAAGTGAGTATTTTTCGGTTAACCATGGGCGCAACCCCTATTTCGCCCTGGAGAGACTATTTTTGGTGAAGTCGCGATCGGTAAAACCATTGCCAAATACCCAGTCGCCGTACAACAACTCTGTGGATTTACCGGTCTGGTGATTTACCATTTCCATTTTATTGGCTCGCCAGTATTGATCGTCGTACTGGTTGTAGTCGGAAATCGTGAGGGTCTTCATCAGGTCCCCTTTTCGATCATAGTAATCCGTTCTCCATGCGCGGTACTCCTCTGTATCAACCCAAAGGTGTTGAATGGAATAACCAGATTTAGGATCAACCGGGTCCAACTCCAGAACAAAGTGATCGCGACCATCGAAAGACTCGTTGCGCAAATATTTATAGGTGTATTTCTCCACCTCCTGTGAGGCGATATCTTCATAGGAGAATTCACTACCCATAAATGGTCCAGACTTGTTGCTGGAGGAAATACGCTTTACTCGCTTTAAAGCAGGCAAATAGAGCCACTGGTCATCGGAGCCCACTTTATGAGTAAAGGACAAAAATGCTGTGCCCTTTACATCCCGAGGGTTGTCAAAAATCACCAGGGATTTATCTCCGTCATTTTCCTGCTCCAGAGTTTTGGTGCGCATAGCCCGCACACTCTCCTCACCATATTTATTGCGCAGGGTCATTGTAAGGCTGTTGCTGAGATCGCCGAATCCCAAGTCGCGGCGGTCCGCCTCCTTGGCAATTTCCAGACCTTTTTCTGCGGCCAGGTCCAGTTCACTGGCAGAAACAGATAAAGCTGCCAGAGCCAGGGCACCTGCTAGGGCCCGTGTCAAAAGCTGTTTTTTAGAGCGGCTGGGTTGCATAGTTTTGCTCCTTATTTTCAATAGAGGTAATAGCAGGGTCGTATGCCTTGGCATCGAGCTTCATCAAGAGAATTGGAAGAAGTAGGAAATCCGCCAGCAAGGCCATCAAAATGCAAATTGCAGTCAGAAGTGCCATGGAGGAATTCATACCGAAGGAGGACTGGGCCAACACCATAAATCCGGCAATCAGAATGACTGAAGTCACAACTATCGCTACACCCACTGAAGAGAAGGCGTAGCGCAGTCCGTCCTCCACGTTGTAGCCTGCACGGCGCTGGCGCAGGTATTTACTGAGGAAGTGCACTGTGTCATCTACCACAATACCCAGTGCCATACCGGTCACCATAGTGACAGCCACATTGACTTCAGCTACCAGTGCACCCCAGAGGCCAAATGCCAGGCCGGCCGGCAACAAGTTGGGAATTAAGCTTAAGAAACCGAGTTTGACACTGCGCAGGGCAATACCAATCAGTGCAGAAATTAACACCAGCGCAACCAGAGTGCCCACCAACATGCCCTCCATATTGCGCTCGGCAATATTGGCAAACATGATCGCCGGACCTACACCATAGGCAGTTACACCAATGTTATTCTCCAGCCAATTACTGCCGGCATCCGCCACCGCTTTGAGTTCTTTCGACTTGAGATTATCGAGAGTTACAATAATCTGCGTCGACGACTTAGCCACATTCAGCTGATTATTTAAATCCAAGCCATAGGGGAGAGACAGCTCGTACAGTAACAAATACTGGGCTGCCAATTCCTGCTCTTCAGGCAACCTGTAGTACGCCGGATCGTCAGCATGCAGATTTTTGTTCAAGCGCTTGAAAGTATCGCCAATGGTATTGACATGGCGCACCCCGGGCTGGTCCTGCATCCACTCAGTGAAACGCTCCAGATTGGCAAGAAATTCTGGATTGCTAACACCATTGTTGTCACCGGATTCGATCGAGTAAATCAGCTGGTAAATACCAGAGAGGTTGTCATTGATATAATCTGAATCGGTTCGGAACTCCACAGATTCATCAAAGTAACCAACAAAGTCATCATTAATCTCATTGTTTGGAATCATTGCCAGTAATCCCAACGAGACAATGACTCCCGCGAGTAATATTGGGCGCTGACGGCGAATCACAAAATCTCCCAAAGTATCCATGGAGCGTCCAATTTTGGATTCACTGGCGCGACTCTTGGCTGGCAGTATCGCCATCAATGCAGGCAGTAAGGTAACCGATAAGAAGAAAGCCACCATCACACCCATCGCGGTAATATTACCCAGATCGTGGAAGGGAGGCGCATCGGAAAAGTTCATCGACAAAAAGCCAATGGCGGTAGTGATCGAAGTTAAGAACACAGGCCCCATGTTGAGCTGCAAGCTCTCTTTAATTGCATCGTGCTTGCTGAGTCCACGGCGCATTGCAGCAAACAGACTCACCAATATATGTATCGAGTCCGCCACTGCGAGAGTCATAATAATGGTGGGCGCAGAAGCGGAGGGCGGTGTCAATTTAACACCTATAAAACCGGCCAAACCCATGCCTGCGGCCATGGAGAAGACGATAACCAACAGCGCTGCAAAAGTCGCACTGAAGCTCCGCACCAATAAAAATACAACTGCAATAATCACAAGGTACATGAGCGGAACTAAGGTGCTCATATCTGACTGAGAGGCTTCAAAAAATGCATTACTCAGTAAAATAATACCGGTCGCATAGACCTCTACATCGTATTTTGCCTCAATCTCTTCCATCAATGCCTGTGCAGCTTCAGCCGCTTCAGGGGTTTCATGCATGGATTTTTGTGGAAGCTGGAAGGTGATATTTATCCCTGTAACGGAGCCATCACTATTTACCAGGCGCTCCTTCAAAGTGGGATCTGCCAGCGCTACAGCCTTGATAGAAGCCAAGGTTTCTGCATCTAAACTGCTGGCATTTTCCACCAAGTCCTGTACCAGAAGGTCATCTTCTTCAGCAATGGTGTGCTGGAAGTTAGTGATTGAATCCACCCGCAGCGCATAGGGTAACAACCAGGATTTCTCGGTCATCTCCTCTACGGCTGCCAGGGCATCATTGGAAAAGGCATTGCCATCTTTTGGCACTACCGCAAACAGAATATTGTCATTCTTAGTGTAAGTGCGCTGGATTTGCTCATAAGCTTGTAGTTGAGGATTAGCTTCACTAAAGAATGCCCGGTAATCATTGTTGAAACCCAGGAATCTTGCTCCGCTTACCGCAAAGAAGGCTAACAGTAGTGCGCCAATGGCTACCAGCCATCGATATCGAATAAGCCAATCCGCATAACGGCTGACCCAATTCGAAGGTAATTGGGGGGATGACATTAAATCAGCTCCTTCAAACAACTTGATAGAAAAATAATGAATCAACAACCTAAGCAAATGAGTATTTACTTACGGCCACAGAATCCCGTAGTAGCCAATATAAAATCAGCTACAAAATTTGATAAAAAGGCACACTAATGCAATCAGCCAAACCATAAATATGACCGAGACATCAATTAAAAGCTATCGCTTTAGGCGCTATAAGAACCACTTCTTTGTAATTAATGGTAGCCAACTATCAGGAAAAGCTTACCTTTCCCCAACACAGGGGCGACCGCGAGAGAGCCGCCGAGTTAAGACGTTACCTAATTTACAGTGTCGTAAATCTAACAATAAATATAATAATTATTTATATATACCTGGGATATACAGATATATTAGTAACCTGCCTATTATTATCACTATAAATTAACTCGTTAATTATCCTCTAAGAAATAATTAGGGGGCTCGACAAATTAAACATCTCTAATTATTTCCAACCTATGACCAATCAGTATCACCTTCTGTATCACCCAGTCTCGTGAAAACCTTGAGAACCTCCTGCAGCCCTCATTGTTCTGTGGTTATAGCTCTTTCCACAATCTATGCAGAACATCTTGAACCGTTCGGTTCATCATGTCAACAGCGGAAACTCAAAATATATAAAGGCAAAGCAGCTCGAGGGAGTCGGTCGCGCAAAATCTGGGGTAGAATCAGCCGACGATAATGAGAATGAAGGAATTGTGCTGTGAAAAAACTGCTCCTGCCCATCGCAATCGGTGCATCGCTGCTGGCTACCCATGCCTTTGCAAGCGATCCTAAGCCTCAGCAATTGCTGGAAAATACTGAGTCCAAAGTGATTGAGTGGCGCCGCCACCTGCACCAGAACCCAGAACTGGGCAATCGCGAATTTGAAACAGCCAAATATATTGAAAAACACTTACGTGCACTGGGCCTTGAAGTAGAAACAGGTATCGCCCATACCGGCCTTGTGGGCTTTTTGAGAGGCGGCAAACCGGGACCAACTGTTGCCTTGCGCGCGGACATGGACGCTCTTCCAGTCACAGAGAGAACCGATGTGCACTTCGCTTCCAAAGCGAGAACCACTTACCAAGGTAAAGATGTTGGCGTTATGCATGCCTGTGGCCACGATACCCATGTGGCCATGCTGATGGGCGCTGCCGAGGTCCTGGCAGGCCTTCGCGATGAGCTGGCTGGAAACGTCTTGTTTATATTCCAGCCCGCAGAAGAAGGCGCACCGGACAATGAAGAAGGTGGCGCGGAGTTGATGCTCAAAGAAGGGATCTTCAAGAAGTACAAGCCGGATGTGGCCTTTGGCCAGCATGTCACTTCATCACTACCCACCGGCGTCATCGGCTATCGCTCGGGCCCGCTTATGGCCGCTGCCGATGAATTTCGTATTACCATCAATGGCCGCCAAACCCATGGCTCACGCCCCTGGGGTGGAGTGGACCCTATTGTCGCTGCGGCACAAGTCGTAATGGGCACCCAAGCCATTGTCAGCCGCCAGATCGACATCACCAAAGAGCCCGCAGTCGTTTCCTTCGGACGTATTGACGGTGGTGTCCGCAACAATATCATCCCCGACAGTGTCTATCTGAACGGCACCATCCGTAATTTTGATATGGATAACCGTGCAGAAATTTTCAAACGCTTAAAAACCACTGCGGAGTTAATTGCTGAAAGCTCCGGTGCAAGCGCAGATGTGGAGATTCTGGAAGGCTATCCGGTAACGATAAATAATGCAGAGCTGACAGAAATGGCCCTGCCTATTCTGAGATCTGCTGTCGGCGACAAGAATGTTGTAGAAGTACCCAAAATTACGGGGGCAGAAGATTTCTCCTACTACGCCAATGAGGTCCCTGGCTTTTTCTACTTCCTGGGGGTAACTCCTAGGGATCAGGATGCCAGCCAAGCTCCAAGCAATCACTCACCGCTTTTCTATGTGGATGAGGACGCTTTGCGTAAGGGTACTGAAGCGCTGACTCTGTTAACTTTGGATTATATGGCAAACTATAAAAAACAGTAATTGTAAAGGAGCCCCTCTTGGGGCTCACTTTCACAATTATCTATTCCTCAACATCTAAGGTTATAGTTTTTTCAGTTGTTGCTCCATCATCATCCGTAATACTAAATTTGAAAGACAAAGTGGCGGGCTCTGCTGGTGTCATAAAATAAGCAGTCAGCTTGTCCGCATCAATCAATTCAACTGCAGGGCCAGATACTTGCTCCCATTTCTGGCTCACAATAGTTCCATCCTGATCTCTTGAAGCCCCACCGCTCAAGGTCGAAATTGTATTAATCTTAACACCGCCAACAGCCCCATATGCAATAACCATAAACGGTGGAATGTTACCTTCTACGATTACCGTAAATATACTCGTTACTATTTGGCCACTGTTATCTTCAACCTCCAGCTCAAACTCCAGAGTAAACTCACTTCCCGGGTTTTGTGGTGCTATAAAACTCGCACTACCATCAGCGTGAGTTATCAATTCAATACCCCTATCGGAGAGGGAACTCCAGCGATAGTCGACAATATGCGCACCAGGGACATCCCAAGAAATGCCAGGAACCAGTAAGACATTTTCACCGGGCTCAACTTCTTGAGTAGTGCTTATTACTTTCGGGGGAACTAACTCAACATCTACGCTGACGGTCATTTGGCTTGTCGCCCCTCTGTCATCAGTGACACTCAATTTAAATGACAATACAGCTGGCTCTGCTGGAGCTTTAAAATTGGCAATTAAATTATTAGCATCTACTAATTCAACGGGTGGACCCGATACTTGCTCCCATTGTTGACTCACAATATATCCATCTGGATCATTTGAATAGGAACCATCTAAAATCACATTTGTATTCGGTTGAACCACTCTCATAGTTCCAATACCCATATTTGGGGGCATATTCTGCTTAACAATTACAGTAAATAAACCCGTGGCTGTCAGGCCATCGTTATCCTCGACCTCAAGTTCAAACTTCAGTTCTACTTCTGTACCCAAAGGAACTTGGGGCGCTAAAAAGCTCGCACTACCGTCGGCGTGGACTGTTAATTCGATATCAATATCAGAGAGTGAGCGCCAGCGATAATCTACAATATGGCCGTCACTATCCCCAACCCAACCTTTAAGCAAGACTTCCTCGCCTGGGTCTACTATTATTAGAAAAGTGCTTCCGACCACAGGAGGTGTTAACACCTTAACAAAAAAAAACCTTTTCTGTTCAGTTTTTGCACCACCGTTATCTTCAATCTCAATCGTAAATACTAGTGCTGAGAAAGACACTCCTGGCTCTGCAACTATCCTTGGAACAGTAAAGGTTACGGAACCATCATCAAGCTCTTTCAGCTCAATACGCGGGCCACTAGAAACCTGCTGCCAATGATAGCTAACGATGGTTCCATCAGGATCATAAGACTGGCCTGCGGATAATGTAACCTCTTGGCCGGCAGTAAATGCTGACATTGGCTGATCGACTATCAAAACAGGAGCTAAATTAACTCCAACGCTAACCGCCACTTTGCTAGTATTCTTTAGACCCCTATCATCCTCAACTTCCAGCTCGAAAATTAGCTCCTGTACAACTCCAGTAATTTCGGAGGGCGCGGTAAAGCTAGCGAAACCATTACCAGAGTCATCTAAGATAACAGGCGTACCGGAAATCTGTGTCCAGCGGTAAGCCACAATACTGCCGTCGGAATCTGAAGACAGAGTACCATTGAGCAGTACCGCCGAATTACCTTCAACAGTTTGATTTTCACCGGCGATAGCCGTAGGTGGCTGGTTGATATGCCCAGCACCACCTTTTAATATAACCAATCCCTGTAACGGATTTGCGACAACGATATCCGCAATACCATCCCCGTTGATATCTCCACTAGCCATACTCTGGGGGCTAGTATAAGTTGCACCAGGAATGGCAATTTGTTCACTCAAAGCCAAGGTACCATCATCTTGCTGTTGATAAATACTTAAGAACTCTCCACTGTCCGGCAAGACAACTAAATCAGCAAGGCCATCATTATCAATATCTTTTATTAAAAGCTCTCCAGGAGGACTTCCAAAGCTGTGAATTTCAGGTTGCTGTAATAAGCTATCTTCTCCCTGGTAATATATAGCGACCCTTAAATTATCCTGCCCTCCACCCACTATTGATAACGAAAGATCATTGCGGCCATCATTATTAAGGTCACCAATTGCGATTCCTTTTATTTTAATATCATCATTAACATCAGCATTTCCATCTAATTCAATACTGCTAATTTCGTTCAACCTCAAAGAATCATCCGGCGCTAGAACAACCAAGCTATTTTGGAGAGACCCGTTAGCAATTAGAGAAATATCTGTTATACCATCTCCATCCACGTCACCCAGTGCCACCTGCCCCGGACTTTCAATAGCTAGATCGCTAGCGCTATTCACATAGGTAGATGACTCCCCTACTTTATGGGTTATAACAGCACCATTCTCTCCCCAACTAATCCCGAGAATTCCTTTATCACCATTATTACCAAGGTCGACAATTGCGACTCGCTCAGAATAGGAGTTCTCCAAAGATTCCGCATATTCTAAACCGTTAGTAGGATCTTGCAGGTATACCTCAATTATGCCGCCATCAAGCCCAACAATAACATCTTTCAAATCATCATTATCAAGATCACCTACTGCAATTGACTGAGGCAGACTTACCTCTCCACCTGCAAGCGGGTAGTCAATAGACCCTGTCAGACTACCAAATTCATCCTGTAGAAATACTTTTAGCTTAAAGTCATTTTCGGGGTCAAAGTTACTCGATGTAGTTAGTACAACATCGTCAAGTCCATCATTATTAACATCGGCAACAGAAACTGCCTCTATTTTTGATCCTGTGGAATAAATCTCTACCGGCTGAAACTGAACCTCTCCAATTGCAGTGCTTGCAAGCAGAAAAGCAGCTGAGGAAAGAGCAAAATATTTTGCAAGTAATTTAAGTTTCACAACATCTCCTTGTGTAATTTGCTTTAAAAAGCGGGCGCAATTTAGCACAAAATATGGAAATAAAAGCAAAACCCAAAGAATTAGATGGCAAAGCAGACACTAGTCTCAAACCATAATTACCAAGACCTAAAATATGAACACCCACAATGAGTTAGAGGAAATATATTTTATAGAAACCTCAAGCAACCACCACACTGCTTGGAGGAAAACCATTTTTTAAAATTATTAAAAAACTTAGATCAAATAAGCATATAGAGATAGGCAGAATAAAAGTAAAAAAGAGCCCCGTTGGGGCTCCATCTATTAATTTGAAGGGATCAACTCATAAACTCTAACTGATGTATCAAAAGTGCTACTTTCTCCATCATCATCGGTCACTGTTACAGCAAAAACTAACGTGACCTGCTCCGAAGGAGCTGTAAAATTAGCGGAAATACTATTTGAATTAGCTATAGCAACTGAAGGACCAGATACTTGCTGCCATTGATAACTTACTATTTCCCCATCCCTATCAAAGGCACCTGAAGCATCTAGGATAACGGGAGAGTTCGGCTGAACGATTTTCATTAAATCAGAAGGTACTATTGGAGGCATATTCCGCTCCACAGTCACGTTAATCATACTAGTCGACTTAAGACCATCATTATCTTCAACCTCCAGCTCAAAAGTAAGGAGGGCTCTCGATTCAGCAGAAATAATAGGTGCGATAAAGCTAGCTGTACCATTAGGATAATTAACTACGTCAATATCGGAAAGCGAACGCCAGTTATAACTAACGATCTCACCGTCAGCATCACTGGACATTCTACCATCCAGAAGAACCTCTTCCCCAGAATAAACTGTTTGGGCAGCGACGGGAATTGCCATTGGCGGAGCAAGCTTCTGTACATTAACTTGAGCAATAACACTGCTTTCCAGACCTTCGTTATCAGTGACTACTAACTCAAACTCCAATATCTCAAAAGATATAAACGGATAGCTAGATATTAATACTGGACTAGAAAAACTGACAGTAGTTTCTGACTCTTGCTCCAGCTCTACAGGCTCACCCGCTACTTGTTTCCACTCATAGCTAATAATCTCTCCGAATAAATCTCTTGAGGAACTACCATTTAGGGTTACAACCTCATCAGCACCTACTACCTGAAAGGTATTTGTAATTGCTGTAGGAGGAATATTTCCATCCAAAGTAATGATTGCTTTATCAACAGAAACTATATTTTCATTATCTTCAATTTCTAATTCGAAAACCAAAGATTCATCCATACCCAAATTCGAATATTTAGATAAAGGTGCAAGAAAAGTAGCAAACCCATTACTCGTGTCATTTAATGTTACAGGGGAACCTGAAACCTGTCTCCAGCGATAATCTATAATGCTTCCATCTCTATCAGCTGAGTGGGTGCCATCTAACAATATTATTTGGTCTTTTCTGGTTTCTTGATCATCTCCTGCATCTGCTAAAGGTGCCAAGTTAATACCCTGGCTATTCCCCTTCAATAAGACCAAACCGGTAGAGGGGCTTGCAATAACAACATCGGGAATTCCATCGCTATTAATATCTCCTACATCTATCCCCTGAAAATTATTATAGGAATCTTCTGGTATATCATATGAAAAATGCTCCAACATCCTATCACTACTTAATTTTCTATGAATAGATATCGTATTACCCTGCAAAGGAACCGCTATAAATTCGCTACTTAAATCATTATTTAAGTCATAGGCCAGCAACATTCCATATGCATTCTCAACTGAAGCAAAGATGGTATTTTCTAATATCCCATTATCTTTTTGATAAAAAACCATTTCAGTAGTATCTGAATCTTCTCCATCGACAGAAAGCCATATATCAGCACGACCATCACTATTCAAATCGTCAACTGAAATGTTATTTACTGAAAATGCCTCATCAATTTCATAATATTGTATTGGAGCAAAACTTCCATTTGACTCGGAAAGCATTACAGCCAAAGCACTACGTACTGACTGCTTGACAACTGTAATAACATCCTCAACACCATCTCTGTTCATATCTTTGAGAGTCAAGCTGATTGAATCATCAGGCTCCATAAGATATATATAGGACAAACGATTATTTATCGGATCATCCTTCATAGCATAAATGGCAAGTCCAACTTCCTCAGAACCTATTCCAACAATATCGTCAACTCCATCCCCCGTAACATCTGCAACAGCTATTTTGCTAGATCGAGATGAACTGATAGATTCATTTAACACTAGTGTCCCATCATGAAGCTGAAAGAAAATATCTATTCGCTCACCATCAAATGCAACTGCAATATCCAGAAGTCCATCACCATTTAAATCCCCAACATCAATTGATTTTGGTAGAGTTGTGCCATCTCCATCCAGTAAATAATCTACGGGCTCCTGTAACTGTCCATACTCATCTTGTAAAAATATCTTTAGCTTAAAATCATTCTCAGGATCAAAATTACTGGAGGTACTCACTACCACATCATCACGACCATCATTATTCAAGTCCGCAACGGCGACAGCCTCCGCTCTTGACCCTGTCGAATAAATCTCTGCTGGCTGAAATTGAACTTCCCCGCTCACAGCACTTGCACATAGAAAGGTAATAGAGGGTAGAACAAAGAATTTCGAGAGTAACTTAAGCTTCACAACATCTCCTTGTGTAAAATCGCTTCAAAAGCGGAAGCAAATTAGCACAAAATGTGAAAATGAAATGTGATCAATTATGAAATAAAATATCAAGAAAAAGACACAAAAGCAGACACTAGTACCGAAAAATAAATTTAGAAATTAACCTTCAAAACAAAAAAATGTATTTCTTTAAGTAAATTAGGCAGGCAAATAGATGAAGTTAAAAGGGACCTCCTAGATTTTTTCTAAGAAATAAAAAAGCGGCCTAAGCCGCTTTTTTATTTCTTTTAATTAAACACGCTAAGCGCTTTCCGAACGTCCTCTACTAGGACGCCGTCTCGGAGCTCGTTGTGGTTTCTGTCCATCACTGCGGCCAGCCTCAGCACCGCGCCCTTTACCGTTACCGCCCGCGCGCTTGGCTGGGGCCCCTTTACCCGCAGAAGCTTTACCACTGCGGTCGCTAGAATTTCCACGCCCCTCAGGCTTACCGCGTCCATTGCCGCGGTTGCCCCGACGTTCCTCGCTATTGCCACGCGCTTCACGCCGCCCTTCACTCTTCTGAGAGTTACTCGCAGGGCGCTTGCTGGAGCCGGGCTTTTGCAACCCACTCCGCTTTGGATTTCCGGATGCGGGCACCTGGTGGTCCGGCTCAAACTCTTCGATTTCCTCGCGGAGAATTGGCTTGCCGATCAAGCGCTCAATATCGCGAAGCTGCTTAATCTCATCAGCGCTAACAAGGGATACCGCTTGCCCCTGAGCGCCCGCACGCCCTGTGCGGCCAATACGGTGGACATAGTCCTCAGGCACATTGGGCAAATCAAAATTTACTACCTGGGGCAGTTGGTCAATGTCGATGCCTCGGGCCGCGATATCAGTCGCCACAAGAATCTGGACCTTGCCAGCCTTAAAGTCCGCCAGGGCACGAGTTCGTGCATTTTGACTTTTATTACCATGAATGGCTGCTGCCAGGATGCCGTCACCTTCGAGCTGCTTCACCAGCCTGTTGGCACCATGTTTAGTTCGACTAAAGACCAAGGCTTGGTGCCAGTTATTCTCCCTAATCAAATGACTAAGCAGTTTCGTTTTTCGAGCCTTATCCACAGGATGGAGTTTCTGTCGCACCGATTTAGTAGTGGAGTTGCGTGGACTGACATCAATTTCCAGCGGGTCTTTTACCAAGCCTTTCGCCAGCTGACGAATATCTGGTGAAAAAGTTGCGGAGAATAGAAGGTTCTGACGCTTAGCCGGTAAAATCCTCAATACTCGTTTGATATCGTGAATGAAGCCCATATCTAGCATGCGGTCTGCTTCATCAAGTACCAGGGCTTCTAAGCGATCGAAGCGAATTGCCCCTTGATTGTGCAGATCCAGCAAGCGCCCAGGGGTAGCTACCAAAATATCCGCTCCGCCTCGCAGACGAGAAATCTGGGGGTTGATCTTCACACCACCAAACACCACCGCATGGCGCATAGGCAGGTACTGGCTGTACCCCTGCACATTATCGAAAACCTGAGCCGCCAATTCACGGGTTGGAGTGAGCACCAGTGCGCGTACTTGCCCTTTTCTAGCGCGCTCCCCCTGGCTAAGACGATGCAACAGCGGCAAAGTGAAGCCAGCCGTCTTACCGGTACCAGTTTGGGCTGCGGCCATAATATCGCTGCCCTTCATTACCGCTGGAATAGCTTGTGCCTGGATTGGCGTAGGCGCAGTGTATCCCTGCTCAGCAACGGCACGGGCAATCTCCTGGGCAAGGCCCAGATCTTCAAACAACATAAAAAAACCTCGAACTGCGCCGCAGGCGCAATCAAACACACTCACTCCCCCTGAGGGAATGAAGAGAGAAATCGGAGTCGACATCGGGAGCCTGTATTGCTCCCAGCGTGTACAGCCGTCTAATCGCCAGTCCTCGTAACCGGCGCGCGGCATTCAGTAGAAATTTCCTGGAAGAATTTTTGAAAAGTTCCGGAGGGGCTACCGGCGGATCACCGGCCTACAAATGACGCAGCTGAGAAAAATCAGCGGCGGTACTATACCACACAAAGGCTGACTGTATAGTTTCACCCAGCCAAACTCCTTTCATTTATAGGTTTATACAGAGCAGTTGTTGGGGAGGTCGTCTTCAGGACCGTAACATAGTTTCACGTTCGCAGCGCGAGCGTCTATCTTTGAGGTACCCCATCCCGTTGCGAACTTGTAAAACAAAGCTGCTCAAAGCAGCCAGGATAGGAACCGTTATGTCACCCAACAACAGTGTGAATACTGAACACCAAGTTGAGCTGATCACCCTCGGCAATGGACGCAAAGTCTCAATACGCCCCATTTGTCGCAGTGATGGCCAGCTTGAGAAAGAACTAATTGAACAGTTGTCTCCAGAAACTCGCCGCGATCGCTTTATTGGCGGAAGCTGTAAAGCCAGCCAAAAGCTATTGGAGTTACTCACAGATAACGACCACCATGTACATGAAGCTTTTATTGCACTCTGCAGTAGTGACAGAGCACAAAGAGCTGTTGCTATAGCACACTACGCACTTGACGTTGACGGACGCGCTTGTGAGTGTGCCGTTGTGGTGAGCGATGACTGGCAGGGGTTAGGTTTGGGACGCTTAATGTTAAAGCGACTCATCAACTGCGCTCAGGATCAGGGGCTTGAACGAATCTATTCGATTGAGTCAGCACAAAATAGACGAGTGGACAGTTTCGCAAAATCCATGGGCTTTACCTGTAAAGCCGATGCCAAAGACTATACCCTGCTCACCTATACATTAGAATTGAAATCTAATATTGAGACTAATGGCTTTAGTCACAAAGAGGAAGTTTCCCGAATAAATTTGGAGTAAGTGAGTAATTTAAGAACTTCAGTCCATATTTATATTTATTTATCTATATGAAGCAGGTGCCCTTGGTACTTGCTTCATCTATTTTCTACTTAACTGTACATCGTTTTCCTAATGCAGCCTTGGCGACCTCAAAATTTCTTACAGTTATTGGTCTTTTATAAAACGACCTCAAGAGAAGTTGGATCACCACCGCCCGCCAAATTTTATATACTTATTTTGTATTTATACGCTCCACAGCAGGGTACCGCTCACTTGCCCAATGCTAGGCAGATATCTGCCTAGCATTGGGCTAAATCTTTCTCACTAATTTCCGAAGGTATTGATATCCCGGCACTGCGACGCTTACCTTCATTGCTCTGTTAGAATGTGGCCCAGCTATTCGACTGCCTTTCGATCAAGACTTCCCTACCAAAAACATTGAATTTAAGCTTTTTCATAAAGAACTATGTACAACTAAAATGCCTCAAGGCTTTGCAATTGCTCACACAAATTTCACAAACCTATTTTCTTTGCATGGATACAATAAAGTATTTGCAGGAGTTAATTTAACTCCTGCAAACCCAATAATTTCTTCTTTTATACCACTCTTCTTTAGTCAAAAAAATCATCACACGCCAATGGCCCACTAAATTCGAGCAAGGCCTGAGGCATTTGAATTTGCTCCTTCAACTGTCCAAATTGATACAGATAGAAGTTGACATCTGCCTGCATGGATTTCATATAACTCTGCTCACCACCAAAAATAATTACAGAGGGAAACTCCAGTGGATAAAAGCTGGCAATGTCTGCTTTTGATTCGACAACTAACTTGTATGAAATTTTGTTAAGTTCAACTTGTAGATAACCTGAACAGGCATCTGCTTCCCGCTTAACAGAGAAACCATTAAAAGCCGGTAAAAAAATCAGATCATACTCTTCAGAAACATATCGCCCCGCCCACATTTCAATCTCTGAGTCACCCAGTTTAGCTCCGGTAATCATATAGTAGAGGTCATCTGTTAGCCCCATTGAATAGATCATACCGGCACTGGATTCTTTGTCATACCAGCCCTTATCCAATTGCGCATAGCCAGCACCGGCTAGAGACATAGAACCATCAAAATAACTGTAATTGACTGGGGTACCGACCGTATATAGGAACCACTTTCCTCCTACCCCAGGTATCTCAGGAATAAATCCAAAAGGGGTTTGACCGGGATTTAACCCATGCCAGTAATGGTGGTGTTCACCAGCCCACTCCATATTAAACAAGAAATCTGGATGTAAGACCTGTACACCCTGCTCATCGGCCACAACTACTCCCGGGACTTCATAGTAGAACGCATCAATGCCTTCGGGGTGCTTCAAGATCACTTCATCATAAAAGAGATCATACTTCGTGGTAGCTCCGGTCTCTGAAGAAAAAGCTAAATGGATATAGGCTTTAGGCTTGGCAACTGCAAAGTCAGGTGCAATATAGGTTTGTAAACTAACTTTGAAATATCCCACATCGGGAATTGCAATGTTATAGAACCATTGCTCGGCCCAGGTTTCGTCAGAGCTAGGCTCATGTGCACTTAAGTCACTTAGAGTGGTAGCACCAACAAATATGGGAGATATCATTAATCCGATTACAATCAGTATTCTTTTTATCATAAAATACATTGAATAATCCTCTTTTACTCTTCACTAGTTACATTACGACAACAACGTTTAAACTGGGCATTAATCCAAAGCCGAATTGCCAGCCACAAGATACTAGCCGTACAGTGCAAGATTATTTTTTTCATTTCTTATGGGCTTTAATTATTTGCGATCTATTCTACAAAGATAATCAAATACATTTATTTTAATTTTTTGACCAATCAATCCTCTACTAAATTAAAAGTGGATCGCTATAAAAGCAGCGTGATATTCCTCTTTAATCGCGAATAAACACCTAAACTGTTGGATAAAATCCCCTCCTCTCGGCGCTTTAATTAACATGAATAAGAATATTCCTTCCAAGTTACCAATATTGATTGATGGTGAGTGGATTCAGTCCAAAAGTACTGAGTGGCTGGATGTAACCAACCCCGCTACCGGCGATGTTCTTACACAGGCGCCATTGTCTACCCCGACTGAACTGGAGAATGCAGTAATTTCCGCCAAAGAAACATTTGACCAATGGCGAAAGACCCCGGTTACCGCACGGGCACGGATTATGTTGAGGTACCAGGCACTTCTGAAAGAAAATCAGGAACTGCTGGCTGAAATCCTCAGCGAGGAGACAGGTAAAACTTTTGAGGATGCCAAAGGGGACGTCTGGCGCGGCATTGAGGTTGTTGAACATGCAGCCAATATCGCTTCACTAATGATGGGTGAAACCGTAGAGAATGTTGCCAACACCATCGACTGTTACTCCTATCTACAACCTATTGGAGTTTGTGCGGGCATCACACCATTTAATTTCCCCGCAATGATTCCACTGTGGATGTTTCCAATGGCGATTGCCTGTGGGAATACTTTTATTCTGAAACCCTCTGAACAGGACCCTGTCACGCCTTGCAAACTGGCCGAATTATTTGCTGAAGCGGGGGCTCCAGCAGGTGTTTTACAGGTAGTACATGGCGGTAGGGAACAGGTGGATTTTCTTCTAACACATCCCGGTATTCAGGCCATTTCATTCGTTGGTTCAGTCCCCGTGGGGCGGCATATTTACCAGACGGGTACCCAGCATCTAAAACGAGTTCAAGCTTTTGCCGGTGCCAAAAACCATATGGTCGTGATGCCCGATGCCAATAAGGCTGCAGCTATTAATAATATTGTTGGATCATCCATCGGAGCTGCCGGGCAACGCTGTATGGCGATTTCCGTCGCTGTGCTTGTTGGGGAGACACAACAGTGGGTAGACGACATTAAAGACGCTATGTCAGCTATCAAGCCCGGTCATTGGAAGGATACACAAGCGGGCTTCGGTCCACTAATATCACCCGCTGCTCGTGAGAGGGTGCTTGGGTATATCGCCCAGGGCAAAAAGGAAGGCGCACACTGTGTGTTAGATGGCTCTGAAATTACTGTCGAAGGGTTTCCCAGTGGGAACTGGGTTGGTCCCACCCTATTTGCCGATGTTACCTCGGACATGTCGATCTATACCGACGAGATTTTTGGTCCCGTACTTTGCCTGGTAAATGCCGACTCCCTGGAAGAAGCAATCCAATTAATCAATAACTGCCCCTATGGCAATGGCACCTCAATATTTACGGCTAGTGGCGCTGCCGCACGTAAGTTCCAACACGAAATATTAGTAGGGCAAGTCGGTATTAACGTGCCTATTCCAGTGCCGTTACCTTTCTTTAGCTTTACCGGCTGGCGAGCGTCTTTTTATGGTGATCAACACGCTTATGGAAAACAAGCTGTACGGTTTTATACCGAAACCAAAACTGTTACGGCACGCTGGTTTGACAGTGATATAGAGCATGCAGAGCACACCAACTTAACCATACAGCTCAAATAATGTTAACCGGAGAGCAGCATGACTAAAACAGTCGCATTTTTAGGATTGGGCCATATGGGACTGCCTATGGCCACCAACCTGGTCAAGGCGGGCTTTGAAGTTAAAGGGTTTGACCCGGTCACTGAAATACTGGATACCGCTGTAGAAAGCGGTATCAAAAAGTGTTCCTCTCCCCAAGAGTCCGTCGAGGAAGCAGATTTTGTGGTAAGCATGCTGCCTAATAGCGCGGCGGTTGAGTGCTTGTATATTGATACCGACAAACTACTCGACAGTATTTCTCGCGACTGTTTGATTATCGACTGCTCCACTATTTCTTCCAACAGTTCTAAGCGCCTTATTCGTGAAGCCAGAATCAAAGGCCTGCAAGCCATTGAAGCCCCGGTATCCGGGGGAGTGGCAGGTGCTACCAAAGGAACTCTGAGTTTTATGTGTGGGGGAGAGGCCGGTGATGTCGACAGGGCCAGGGAAGTTCTAGAGCCAATGGGTAGCAATATTTTCTATGCCGGAGCAGCGGGATCTGGCCAAACAGCAAAGATTTGTAACAATATGCTGCTGGCTATTCATATGATTGGTACCGCTGAAGCCCTACAAATGGGGGTAGATAATGGACTCGACCCCAATGTGCTCTCCGACATTATGTTAAAGAGTTCAGGAGCCAACTGGTCCCTACAAAATTACAACCCCTATCCCGGAGTAATGCCCGAAGTTCCAGCGAGTAAAAACTATAGCGGTGGTTTTATGGTAAGACTTATGTGTAAGGACCTGGGATTGGCCCAGGAAGCCGCCACTCAAAGTAAAAGCTATACGCCTCTCGGCTCAATGGCGCGCAATCTCTATGGAATTCTCAATTTGCGCGGAGGTAGTGATTTGGACTTCTCATCTATTCAAAAGCTATTTCAAGAAGTCGATTAGCCGCGTAGCAGGCTGGGTATCCCCAACCCCAGCCACAGCTCCACTTCTCTCCAGCGCCAGTTACTGGCTATGGTTGCATGACTTTACCGAGAATTCGGATTTCACGCACTTGATCCCACTCTATAGCAAAGTAGAACTTTTGTTTGCGTCCAGCATTACTGGGAATCGTGAGTTCTTCAGGGTTTCCTTTGCCCCTAAACAAGTTGGTTGCATAGCCATCCTGGTCAATGAGGATCACTGCCTCGGAGCTATCTAGGTCGATTAACCTCACGGGGAAGTCATTTTGATTTTTAAAACCAACTTCAACATAGCAACCACTCTCTGCATGGCCGGTCACGGCGATAACATCGGTTTCCAGATACTTATTGAGATCTTCCAGCGTATTGATAAGTACAGCACCATCAGTACTCTGCCCTGTTTTACGTCCATCAACCACACCTTCACTGGCACCATCCATCAGGTTTTTACCAAAGCTGACGATATTAGACATCACTGATTTTGCCGTTTCCGCTACGCCACTCTCTTGTTCATCTGTATTTTGCTGTGCAAACGCAGAGGAACATAAAATCAGGCCGGCAATTAAAATTGTTCTTCGCACTGATATCTCCATATCCTTTACTATCCATTCCAGCCTAAGCCAGCTCCGGTTAGCTGGCTTAAGTAGGGAATATTAGCAAAAGAAATATTGCTTGGAAAAACGATTAGTGTTTGCGCGGTACAAAATCAGGATTACTGTCCCTGCCCTGTTGCTGCAATTTGAACCTCTCGAATATTCACATGCTGGGGCTGGGAGTACATGAACAGTGCTGTGCGAGCAATATCCTCTGCATTAATTGCGCCACCAATGGATTCTTTCCATTGTTGATAGGCCTCAATAATTTCTGCTGAGGTAGTGTGGCTTAGCAGCTCTGTTTCCACCGCGCCGGGGCATATAGTCATGACACGTACTCCGCTAGGCGCCACTTCCTCACGCACGGTTTCACCAATAGCAGAGACAGCATATTTGGTACCGCAGTACGCGGCATGATTGATAAATGTTTTTACACCGGCAATAGAACTGACATTGATAATAGTCCCAGAGTGGCGAGCTTTCATATCTTCCAAAACCGCCTGTATACCGTTAAGTAAGGCCAATACATTCACATCAAACATTTGCCGCCACTCATCGGGGTTCTGGGTTTCAATATTGCCCAATAACATTTTGCCGGCATTGTTAATCAGGCAATCAACCGGACCAAACTGAGTCTCAGCCTCACGAATTGCCTCGCGCAAGGCTGCCATATCAGTCACATCCACTTTCCTGCAAAGAGTATTTGGCAGATTTAAAGCTTCCAGTTTGTCCACACGTCTTGCCAACAATAATAGAGGGTGCCCGGCAGCAGACATATGTTGGGCAATGGCAGCACCAATACCTGAACTGGCTCCAGTAATAACAACGAGTGGTTTGGACATGGGCTCTCTCTCCTTCAATGAGTTATCCCGACGGATAGTTTTGTTTAAGTAGACCCAGTATAGGAATTCCGACTAATATGATTAGCCCAACCAATCGGAAAACATTGTTTGGTTTTTATGAACAATATCTCATGGCGCGCTATTCGTGCATTTATTCAGGTCGCCGATGCCGGAAGCTTCACCGCTGCAGCGCGGGACAGCGGCTTTTCCAAGGCCAATTTGAGCCAACTGGTCACAGAGCTGGAAACAACCCTGGATATACAGCTTCTCTACCGCACGACAAGACAACTGCGTCTTACCGAGATTGGTGAGGGTTACTATTTGCGTTGCAAGCAAGCGATGCAGCAGTTGGATTCAGCCGCCGAGTGGGCCAGTGAATCAAAGGGAGGACTGGAGGGAAACATCCGCATCAACGCTGTTGGTGGCGTTATCGGGGAGAGCTTGATTGCTCCGCTGGTGATCAAGTTTCAGCAGGCCAATCCAGCAGTTAAAGTTCATCTGGACTTTTCCAGCACCCGAGTAGATTTGATTCAAGACCAGTACGATTTGGTTATTCGTATGGGCAGTTTGCCGGACTCCTCGCTGATCGTGCGTAAACTTCACACTATCAAAACCCGATACGTAGCCAGCCCACAGTTCCTTCAAGAATATGGACCTATAGAAAAACCTGCTGACTTAGCATCTGTACCGCTAATTTCCGGCAGTGTGGATCAATGGCTGCTAACACGAGGTAAGAATCAACAGGTTGTGCAAGTTGAAAACAGCACTAAATTGATTAGCGGAAGGGTAATGCATCGCGCTGCAATTGAGGGACTTGGAATTACCCGACTGGCAGATATCTATGTCCAGGCAGATATTGCCAGTGGACGCCTGGTTGAAATTCTGCCCGGCTGGTCTCAATCTACCGAGCTCTCCATGGTATGCCCGCCCCTACGCCACCAATTATTACGGGTGCGCAATTTGATGCAGTGGCTCAAGGAGGGTTTTGCAGATATTTATTTACAGGCTTTAGCTGTTAGTCCTATTGAATAAAGTACCTCAAATAAACGCGAACAATTTGTCTCTGTGACTAGCTTTTCCTAATTACCGTCAAAGTTCACCTTCTGATTTTTTTATTGCCTGTAATTCCACCGGTGACAAAGCCTTATAGCCACGCAAATAGGGCCAGCCATACCCCCAGCGAAATGGGGTGGGTAAAAAAGGCGTACCGCCAACCCGAACGCCAAGTAACATCATTAGTGCAACTTCTTCTTCCCCGGTTCCAGCTACACAGACTTCCAGATCTTTATCCGCCTGCTCGCGTTCATCGTATGTGCCCCCTTTCCAGTAGGCATAATCATGGGCAATACAGCAGTCGAGCCACAACTCCTGTTGATCAAAAGTTCCATCGGGAAATGCGCTACAACCATCAGTGGTAAATGGCTCTATTTCCTGCGCAAAGGCTTCCAAACTCAATAAGGAAATGAACAACAACCAGCGGTACATCAGTTCTACTCATACACTCAAAAAAAGTAAATCGGCTCGGACACTGAAATATAACCCCACCTCTTCGATAAACCACTAAAAATTGAATTTAAGCCCACTTGCCATTAGTGTCCATTAGACACATAATGTTTCAAGACCCATTATTCAAGCCCTGGAGAGACCGGGGTTTATTCACAGCAAGGAGCTTGCTGCTATGGCCCAGCACTACGATTTTGCCGTTTTTATCGGTCGATTCCAGCCATTCCATTCCGGACATCTAAAAGTAGTCCAGTGCGGATTAGCTCAGGCCCAGCACCTGATTATCCTGATTGGCTCCGCCAACCAGCCCCGCAATCCTCGCAACCCCTGGACTCATCGCGAGCGGGAACAATTTATCAGGAAAAGCTTAAGCGAGAGTGACAACAAGCGCCTGACCTGCCTACCTTTAATGGATGTGCCGTACAATGATGAACTGTGGGTACGCAATGTACAAAACTCAGTTAACGGCATAGTGACTGCTCATCACAGCATTCCCCACAAGCCACCCCAAATTGCATTAATCGGGCACCAGAAAGACCAGAGCGGTTTTTACCTCAACCTCTTCCCCCAGTGGGAATCCCTTGGGGTGGAGAATCACAACGAAATCAGTGCAACCCCCTTTAGGGAGACACTATTTACCGACAGCGCCGATAGCTTGTTGAATTCACTCAGCCAGGAAAAGCAATTGCCAGAGGGCACTGTTGGCGCTTTAAGAGAGTTTGTGGAGACCAATCCAGCCTACGGCGAGATGCGCGAAGAAATGGCATTTATCCAGCGCTACAGATCCTCCTGGGCCACCGCTCCCTATCCGCCAACTCACGTTACTGTCGATGCTGTAGTGGTCCAATCTGGCCATATCCTGCTGATAGAGCGACGAGCTTTTCCCGGGCGGGGTTTATGGGCGCTGCCCGGTGGTTTTGTCGACCCCGGTGAGCGACTGATCGATGCTTGCCTGCGAGAATTGAGAGAGGAAACACGCCTTAAAGTCCCGACACCAGTGTTGAAAGGATCTATACGCCGGCAGGATGTATTCGATGAACCCTATCGCTCGGCCCGTGGAAGGACTATCACACACGCCTACTACATAGAACTGGCTCCCAGCCAACAGCTACCCAAGGTAAAGGGCGGTGACGACGCTCGCCATGCCCGCTGGGTGCCCCTCGCTGATCTGGACCCTCAGCAGCTATTTGAAGACCACTATTACATCATTCAATCCCTGATTGGCGGTGCCTAAAGCTGGTAGGAGGTGGCCAATTGCCACCTCTTACACATTCAACAGCCCACATTACCTCCACCAATACCCCAAAAAAACACGCCGACACTTGACAGCTTAGTATCCAAAAGACACTATTAGCCCTGTTAGTGTCCTTTGGACAATAACAGGGCTAAACCCGCACTGGAGAGACCGGTGCTAACAACTACTCACGGAGGATTTCCGCGATGAACCAGTACAACCCAATCCTGAATGTCGACAGCTATAAAACCAGCCACTACCTTCAGTACCCAGAGGGAACCCAGTATGTCAGCAGCTACATCGAGAGCCGGGGTGGCCAGTTCAAAGAGGCTGTTTTCTTTGGCCTACAGGCATTTATCAAGCAGTACCTGACTACGCCGATCAACGCAGAGCACATCGAAGAGGCAGAGGAGCTCTGTCTGGCCCATGGCCTGCCATTTAATCGCGAGGGATGGGAATACATTCTCCAGGAGCATCAGGGTTACCTGCCCATTGAGATTCAAGCAGTCCCCGAGGGCAGCGTTATCCCGACTAGGAATGTCTTAGCCCAAGTAGTCAATACAGACCCTCAGTGCTTCTGGCTAACCAGCTATATCGAAACCGCCCTGCTGCGCGCAATTTGGTACCCCACCACAGTTGCCACCCAAAGCCGGGAAGCCAAAAAGGTCATTCAACGATATTTACTGGAAACTGCTGAGGGCCTCGACTCACTGCCCTTCAAGCTACATGACTTTGGCGCACGCGGTGCTAGCAGCGAAGAGACAGCTGCGATTGGAGGCTTGGCTCACCTGGTAAATTTCCAAGGCACAGACACCATTGCCGCCGTACTCGCCGGCCGCCGCTACTACGCAGCCCCAATGGCCGGATTTTCAATACCCGCTGCAGAGCACAGCACCATGACCAGTTGGGGACGCGAGCAGGAAGCCAAAGCCTATGAAAATATGCTGACGCAATTCAGCGGTGACAATCGTCTGGTCGCCGTAGTGAGTGACAGCTACGATCTTTGGAGTGCTATCGAGAATATTTGGGGCGGTGAATTAAAAGAGAGGGTAGAAAATAATGGCGGCACCCTGGTAATTCGCCCGGATAGCGGCGATCCCGTTGATATAGTCACTCAGACTATTGAGCGCTTGATGAGAATATTCGGAGCGACCATTAATAGTAAAGGTTTCCGAGTACTTCCTGACTTTATTCGGGTGATCCAGGGTGACGGGATTTCTCTACACACCATTGAGGGCATCCTCAGCGCAATGAAGGCCAGAAAACAGAGCGCTGAAAATATTAGCTTCGGTATGGGAGGTGAGCTTTTACAAAAAGTTAACCGGGATACCATGAGGTTCGCCATGAAAGCCAGTGCGGTTCGAGTCGATGGCCTATGGCGGGATGTTTACAAAGACCCCGCCACCGATAGCGGCAAGCGCTCCAAGAGAGGGCGCTTGGCATTAATAAATCGTACCGACGGAACGCCCTACACTATTCGTGAGCAAGATATTGGTAGCCGTAATAATCTGCTGGAAACCGTCTACCGCAACGGAAAGTTACTTATAGAACAAGACTTGGAAACTATTCGAGAACGGGCTGTTATTGTTGAAGGTAGAGATGTATTGGCTGTTGCCAGTTAATATTAACTAATCGGTAATCTTTTAGGGGGCTTTGATGTTATTGGAAATTGCAGTTGGAGATGCCTACGGAGCCGGACTTGAGTTTTGTAGCCGTGAGATTATTAACAATAACAATCATGCTAATGGGTATATCTCTCATCCCCTTGGCATCAAACCCGGTTATTATACCGACGATACTCAGATGAGCTTGGCTATTGCTGAGCTCCGTCTTGAGAATTCGAATCCCCAAGAGTCGGACTTTGCACAAGCTTTTATCCACACTTATAAGCGTGATCCTCGCCTTGGATATGCATCAGGCTTTCAAGGCCTTCTCGATAGCTGTGAAACTGGAAAGGATTTAACTCGCAAGATAAGGCCTCACAGCAAACGTAACGGAGCTGCAATGCGCTCAGTACCCCTTGGGCTCATTCCCGATATTGATCAACTACTAACAGTGGCTAAATGCCAAGCTAGCGTTACGCACAATACCGAAGAGGGGATCTTATCTGCTCAAGCAGTTGCCCTAATGGCACATCTATTAATCTACCAAAAATCAGCTCTAATTGAGTTGCCCAAGCTTATTGAGAAAAAGCTCAACCTAAAATTAATAGGAAGCTGGTCTGGCAAGGTCAACTGTGATGCCTTAGAAACCTTGGCTGCGGTAAATACAGCACTACAAAGTAATCGAGACTTCCTTGGACTATTGAAGACCTGTATAGATTTTGGTGGTGATACTGATAGTGTCGCCGCAATTGCCTGCGGGCTTGCAGCACTTACCAGAGAGTACGATTCGGAACTTCCTTTCAGTTTACTCTCTGGCCTGGAAAATAGTACTTATGGATACCAATACTTGATTGAGCTAGATAAAAAATTAGTTAATAATTTTTTATCTTAAGAATCTAAACTATTTTTCAGTTAAAGCTCTAAATTTCTTATAAATTTATGATCAGCGGAGCTTTCACTCAAACGATAGAGCGCTGCAGGCCGGCCTTTTTCAGAACGTTTTTCACCAGTATCTACTAACAAATTTGCCTGCTCAATTCGCCTGCGAAATGATTTTTTCTGTATTGGTTTCCCAATTATTGCCTCATGTACTTGCTGCAACTCTGGCAAGGTAAAAGTTTCCGGTAATGCAAATGCAGGCACAATAGTATAGAGCGCTTTTTGAACCAAACGCTCATGGGCACGACTAATAATTTCCTGATGATCAAAAGCCAGAGATAATTGAGATATCTGAGAGTAAGGCAACCAGTCCACACTCGACACAGTATTGATTGCACTTGCACAGCATTGGTGGGCAATCAAGGCAGTATAGGCAACCGTTACCGACCACCCCCGTTTATCCCTGCTGGGCCCTCCAAAACTATAAAGTTGCTCTAAATAGGGCGGTATAACTGATGTCTTTTCTTTTAGCTTTCGGTTAGCTGTCGCCTCCAGACTATTATCTTCGGTTTCAGAGACAAATCCTCCAGGCAAAGCCCACTTCCCTTTCTCTGGGTGAGCAGAGCGCTTAACCAATAACACCTTGAGAAAGCCTTCGTGATAGGTAAATAGAACTGCATCCACAGTAACTAAAGGAGCGTCAAAGTTACGCTTCTCATAACGAGCTATATAGTCTTTTTCATTCATAGCGAGAGACAAGTATCATTTAGACACTTAGTGTAACTCGAAGGTATTGGTGGGATAAAGTTATTTACTTTCAGATAAATCTGAGCCGTCAATTTCTTCTTGTAGCTTTTCCAAGTCGTCCAGAATTCTCAGGAATTTCTGTCCAAATTCTGTAACGTTATATTCCACACGGGGAGGAATCTCTGCATAGCTGATCCGCTCCAGTATCCCGAACTCCATATTTCTACGTAAACATTCATTCAGGACTTTGGTAGTCAAACCCTCAACGCTGCGAACCATTTCCCCCGGTCGATTTACCCCTCTAGCCAGAAGCTGATAGACAGTAAGGGACCATTTACAGCCATAGATAGTCTCAACCATTCTTGCACTTCTCTTGGGCGGGCGCTTTCGCGTGAGCATATTTTTCTCTGATTTCATCAATACTTACCAAAAAGTAACTAGTGCACCATTTTGTGCTTACTTTTCAACCTATCCGGTTCTTTTCTAAACTCCACTCACGTAATGAGCATATCTCAGTGAGGAAATAATATGAGTGACTCCACTAAAAGACCAGATTCTACTGAACAAAAAGAAGTTGCCTTAATCGTTGGTGGTTCCAGTGGTATGGGACTCGCCATTGCAAACCTGCTGGTGAAACAGGGAATTCACACAGTTATTATTGGCAATAATCTCAACAAACTTGAAAGAGCCCACAACGAATTAACTCAGATGGGCTCTGCAGAAGCACTTCAGGCAGACCTCTATCAACAGGCTGATATCAGCAATATTATCGAATATATAAAATCCAGCAATCATCATTTTAAATACCTGGTAAACGCCGCTGGATATTTTAATCCTACTGCATTTCTTGAACATACCCGGGAAGACTACGACACTTATCTCGACCTCAACCGTGCCACCTTCTTTATTAGTCAGGCCGTAACAAGAAACATGGTAGACAACGGCGGAGGGAGTGTAGTGAATATTGGCTCCATGTGGGCCAAGCAATCCGTAAAGGCGACACCCTCCTCTGCCTATTCTATGGCCAAAGCCGGTTTGCATTCGCTCACCCAACATATGGCAATGGAGCTGGCCGAGCATAATATTCGCGTTAATGCGGTATCCCCTGCGGTAGTTAAGACGCCTATTTATGAATCCTTTATCGATTCGGGAGAAATAGACCAAGCACTTGCTTCCTTCGATAGCTTTCACCCTATTGGCAGAATTGGTACCCCCCAGGACATCGCTAGTGTCGTAGATTTTCTTTTAAGCGACAAAGCAAGTTGGGTAACAGGAGCCATTTGGGACATTGATGGCGGGGTAATTGCTGGTAGAAACTAGAATACCAAAACGCCCGGATAGAAGTATTTTATTCGGGCTCAATTTAGAGAAATTCCTGCACTGCAACTCCTGCTAAAGAAATTTTATTTTAATATCCAGAGTAAACCATCAAAACCGCCTAGAGTAGAGAATTAACTTCTAGCACATCACCAATCGTTTATGTATTAATATACTACTAACGGTAAGAAATTTAATAGCATCAACGACATTCTGGTCTGCCTGCGAGTGCCCCTCATCTTTTTCAAAAAATCTAATGAGCTTTTTTTGATCTAGAAATGGCATATCTAGAGTCTCACGGCTATGAACAATATCCTTCATATACTCATGAAGTTTCTTGTTTTTCTTATCTATAAGAGGCGGAGTCCATAGCGGTTGTTTTTGCTTCTTGTATGCCCTGTCTGTTAACACCGACTTCATAGCCTCTCGCAATACATATTTCTCAGTTAATCCTCGAATTTTATATTTTTCTGGCAATACTGATAGATAGTCTACTAAGTGGTGGTCAAGAAATGGTTGGCGACCTTCAATCGAGTGAGCCATTTCTGTTCTATCACCCATCATTGTTAAGACAAAATGAGGAAACATAGACTTGGTAAAGGTATACAAGCTTTTAGATAAAACAGGTCTATTTTTTAATACAGACATGCCACCTAAATTTTCCATGAGAGTATCTGCAATCTGATTGTTCTTTATATAATCAGCATAATCTTTACAAAATAATGGAAATATTTTTATACGCATATCCATAAAACTCTGCATCCAATTTGGAAAGAAACCAAGGGCAGACTTCACTACCCTTGACTGATGCAGTCTCGCAGAGGACATAAAAACTCCATCAGAAACAGGGTCGCCACTCTCCAAATCTTTTAGAATCAATTCTTTTTCTTCCTGGGGAAGATCTTCTAAGTAATTCTCGATAAAGTCTTGCCTAAACCAACCGTAACCAGCAAAAACCTCATCAGCCCCATCCCCAGTTATTACGACTTTACACCCTCGATCTCGGACAGCCCGACTAAGCACATATTTAGTAATAGCGTTCCCATTGAAGAACATTTTTTCACCGATGTAGGCCGTTTCTTCAAAACAGAAAACCAATATATCGCCATTAATTTCAACTGGATGATAATTACTCCCCGCATATTCGGTCATGGACCTGGCATCGGATGATTCATCATAAGTCGGATGGTCAAAAGACAAGGTGAATGCATCTATCGGCTTGTCAAGCATACTCTGAGCAATTCCTAAAACAGAGGATGCATCTAATCCTCCACTCAAGTAGCAAGCAACTGGTACATCAGCTTTGAGTCTTAACTTAATCGCCTCAGTAAACCTTTGTCGCACTTTGCTTATAACGTCTTCTTCTCTAAACTGAGTCTTTCTTTGCTCAACAATAGTAGGGAAATAGAGATCCCAATAAAGATGGGTCGAAAATTGTAAGTCATCCAAATAGGCAATACCGTAATGACCAGGAGGCAATTCAAAAATATTACTAAATGAGCTAGAAGCAGGAGCATGCAAGAAACTAATTTCCTGCCAGTAAGTATGCGGGTTCCACTCTACCGGCAAGCCAAGGGCTTTTAAGGCCTTAACTTCTGATGAAAAACTTAAACATCCATCTACCCAGTAATAAAAAGGGGTTTTATTCCAAATCTGTCTCGAGCAGAGAATATTAGTTTCTTCCCTCTATCGTAAAGTACGAAAGAAAACTCTCCTCGAAGATAGTCCAGGCAATAAACACCATACTCTTGATATAGAGCAATTAGAATTTCACTATCCGACTGCGTGAGAAAACTATATCCTCGTCGAATAAGATCATTTTTTATTTTCACATAATCATAAAACTCACCATTAACAATACAAATTATTTCCCCGTTACTGCTCAACAGGGGCTGCTGACCGCCCTCTAGGTCAATAATGCTGAGTCTCTTATGCGCCAGCCAGGCTCGGCCATCTCCTGATGACCAGAATCCCTCACCGCCTGGCCCTCGATGGGAAAGGGTCTGTAGTGCACGAGAAACCTGTTCCCGGTTATACTTAACAACGTTAGAGAATACCCCTAGCAGCCCACACATTTGACTGCCTCCCCAGTATCGATAAAAGGACTGTCTCAGATTAGCAAAATGGAGTTTCACGCTATTCTCACGAAAAATAGGACAAATGACTCTGCATTAAGGAATTGTATTAAATAAAGATATGAGGTTGATATTCAGGGCCGAACTTACACTTCACTAGACGAGCTTGACCAGCTAAACTAACAAGTTTATTTGGATTTACATAACCATAAAACACTGGAGCCATATATTCAGATCGAAGCTCCCATACCCTTTCAAAATGAGCTGCCGATAAATATACAGTGCATTCTTGAGTTCCAGATTGTTAAATTCAGAATTTTCACTTTACATAGAAATCGGATCTTTAAACACTCTAGAAACAATATTAAACATTTTCGCGGGAGTATTCATAGAATATTCCTCACATCCGAGCTCCAACATTTAGCTTAAAGTACCCCATCAAACTTATGGCATATATATTACAGCGAGAAAGTGTATTTTTACTTTCCTTGCTTTTCGGTTTATCTGGCATCAAACCAAAAATAAGCTTCTATGGAAACTTTTAAAAACTCGCAAAACTATTGAGCAGAATAGCTCTCTTGTAGATACCCTACTACCAGAACTTGATTACAAGCTCAGACTTCAAGAGAGCTATAAATTTTAAAGATAGTATTTTCTTTCACTATCCAGCTAAGCTTTAGTTAAAACTCTAGAAATATTGCTGCTCTAAGAAAATATTTTGATTTACCTGAGCAGCCTATAATCTATGCTTAGAATAAAGATCTATTAAATTTACATTGTGCGTATTCCGTTCGACCTAGATTAATGATAGCAATACCATTTAAACTCAAACAACTAACTTTATACGTAAATATAAATTATACAGCCCAATTAATAAATATAGACCGCTCCTGCATTTTCAGCTTCATTGCTCTCAGGGTTTGCGAACAAACCGCTATCCGCTCCATCTTCAGTGTTCGCCCCTACTGCTAAACTAGCTCCATCTCCACTTAGCGCAACAGAGCCACCAAAATGGTCTCTCGAGTTTGTGTTGCTCGCCTTAATATAAGCTTCACTAGACCAGTCTACGCCATTAAATATATAGGTATAAACTGCTCCTGCTCTAGTTGAAGATTCGTCTGTACTATCTCCGAACAGTCCTTGGCTATAGCTTTTCTCTCCCCATGCTCCCACGGCGATAGAACTGCCATCATCACTCAGGTTTACCGCCTCTCCAAAATAAGCCGATACATGAGGATTGGAAGCTTTCAAATTGGCAGTTTGCTCCCAAGCGTTTTCTTTTCGAGAAAAAATGTAGACAGCGCCACTGTTAGATTCACTTTGTAATGGGGCGCCAACTGCTAGAGTTTGCCCATTACCACTTAAATTGAGCGCAAGTCCAAACCAATCATCAGCGACAGGATTACTAGCCGATATCTTGCTATCTTCCACCCAAAATTCACCATCCAACTGGTATAGATAAACGGAACCTGCCCCTGCATTGTCAGCATAAGCCCCAACTGCGAATGAAGCCCCGGCATCATCAAGGCTTATCGAAGAACCAAAACCTAACCCCTCAGAACTATCAGCAGCCTTAATGTAGGCATACTGTGACCAACTTCCCTCCTCATTACGGAACACATATACCGCTCCAGAATCTTCAATAGAATCGCCATCAAGACCACCATCTTCACTGGGTGCGGTTACTGCTAAAGTAGAACCATTCCCACTAAGGCTAAGGGCATAGCCAAATAGGTCATTATTTCCTTGATTGTCTGCTTGAAGTCGGGCGCTATGGACCCAACCTTCACTACTTCGGGAAAAAATATGAACAGCGCCCGCAGAAAAATTATCATTTTCCCCGTTCTCCTTGAATGCCCCTACTGCAAGCGTATAACCATCATCGCTAAGACTCAATGCAGTTCCAAACTCTGCAGCTTCTTGAGGATCTGGAGACTTAAGATAGGCTTGCTGTGTCCATTCGCCATCTTCCCGACTAAAAATATAAACTGCACCTGAATCAGGTGTCAGGTTATCCTCTTGGTCACCACCGCTATCTTCGAGAGGGGCACCTACTGCAAGCAGGTTGCCATCATCGCTAATTGCTAGATCCCAACCAAACTGATCGTCAGCATCCGTATTACTGGGTTTAAAATAACCGATACTGCCTATCACATCCTGATCAATTGCTACTGCATCAGAGTCGATACATCTCTGATCATCGCAGGTTTGCAATAAGTATTGGGCATTAAGCTTTTTGAATAAAGGCACCACTAATTCAATGCGCTCTTCTTTTGGCGCAATGGGATTTCCAATAGCTTCAAACCCAGAGTGCCCATCAGCATTTTCAAATAACTGATAATAAGTTGCCCCAGAAACATCGCTCCAGCGAAAGGTTAGCGTTTTAGGTTTCTCATAATAGACCGCCATCGTAGCAGCTGTAAGCTCGCCACCTGTGTCTGGACCATCTCCCCCGCTCGAAGATCCATTACAACCTGAAAGATATACACTGAACATCAAGATTGCTAGGTTAATACTAAATTTCACTATATGCTTTCCTTATAGGTCATCGTATAATTTTTCACAACTCTCTTATCCTTAGCTCTTAATTAGATATAATTTTTATTGTCAACACGAAAATACAGACTATTCTCGCATCGCCTTAGCATTAAAATATCTCCAACAAGAACCACTGCGAGAAGTAAAATTAGAATAAACTTTGAATATATTCGTAAATAAACAACCCCTTTTATAGGTTAAGGTTTGATTCTCTTTTAGAGCCTCGACAGGATTAAAGGCTCAGACTGCTTTATTAATTTGCCAGTTAAGACTTAGAAATTCACTTATTGAACTCACAATAGCTAATATGAACTTTAAGGCTGAAATAACCAGCATGAAAAAAATATAAAGCAAACACTCAGGCGAGCAGACATTATTATATATATTTTATTTGTTCAGCAACCGGCAGTAATTACTACTAAACAAGGTGTAAAATTCTCATCAACGTCTATACTATTTACCTTTTATTATTGGGCTTGCGCCAATTATCCTGCACACCAAATGGAGCAACCGACCAATACAAAATCAATATCAACACCTATAAACATAACTTATTAATTTAATCTATAAACTACCACCCTTCGCATTACAGCCGAGACTTTATAAGGCACTCATAATGAAACTGCTATCTAAACATTCTGATATTTTAAGCAGCCTACAAGATTCAACTGACAGAGTGAACTTTTTTTAATGAATATATTTTTACCCTCCAAATTAGAACAATAGGTCCAACTAAAAGTCTTTAATGGCTAGACATCTGTCCGAACTTGAGGGTACGTTTTCATAAAGAAATGTGACTCAAAATTTCTTAGCAAACCAAAATACGGATAGCTTTTTAGCAATTTGAAGCCAGATATCTCACACAATTACACAAAATAAATCGATGAAGAGATGATAGATTAAAAGTTTTCGTGCATCAAAAATAAGAAATGTGGGCTTCTAGCCATTTGGATAATAGAGTATTATTTTTATCGTATTCCATACCTTTTATGCATGAAAGCAGCTTAAAAAAGTGTAGTAGTAATTTCTTGTAACAAAAACCTGTGAGTATTCCAATATTTATTTGGAGTTCAAGCTATTAGATACTCAACTACTCTTCCAGCTCGCCCTGCATGTAATTTTCGAATCCACGGCTTCATCCTGGATTTACTAGCTCCCATGACCTCACAATATTCATTCATTATATATTTTGGGTTGACTATCAGTTACACAACTTTCTATTGGCACTTAGAAAGAGAAAATACCTTTTTCACAATTGGATTATTATTGATCTTGTTAAGAGTGATGCTATCAGCAGCCAAATTTAATATGACGATTCCTTTTACAACATCTAGATAAATCACAGCCCTATTAAAGCATGATTTAAGATTAACCTTTGGAATCACCCCTATTACTAATTGAATTTGGTAAAACCAAATCCACTGGTTTTCTTGAGTTGACATAATCACGGAATTCGGGAGCTACATATTCAGAGCGCAACTCCCATATCCTTTTAAAAGGTTCCATTGATAAGTATGCTGTATATTGACGAGTCATTGAGTCCCAAATAGTAAAATCGAGTCTGTTTGCCTTGTATTGGAAATAAGCTTCTTCCCAGATCTTAAAAAAACGATATACAAAACCAATGATCCTTAAAGTATCGGCACTCGACAAAGAATCAAAATCCTTCATCGCCTTCGCAAAGATGTCTGCCATTGGTCCGTCACAAATTGCTGCCACAGCTTCTCGATGAGCAATGGATATTTCATGCATAGAAGCGATCTTCGATTCTTTATTCTGAACTCTTATTAAAGCGGCAAGATAGACTAAAGATGCGACAACCGCAAAGGCACCAACAAGCTCACCAACGGCACTTAATGTATCCCACAGCATACTCAAAATTTAATCTCGTCAAGCAGGCATTAATTATATAACTTTTGACGCTGTCGCTTTAGACCTTCAAAATACCCAACACTGCTAGCCTTACTATTGAGACATTATATAGGCACTTGTCACATAGAGCTTATTTCATCTTTTAAAAATTTTAGGCTATAGGTAATTAGAAATGACAAAATAGTAAAACCAATAGAATGGATTTGTGCACTTCTTTTTTATCGAAAATATCACATAGATGCTAAGGCTATATATTTTCGTATCAATGAAGTTATCTATTTTAAATAAGTATAATGCTAAAACAAGAAATTTAAACTGAAGGAATTAAATAATATGCAGCTGAATTAGCATCCATTAAGTTGAATAACTGATACAACTTCTGACAGAGAGATAGAGCCCCTCAAAAGGAAGAGCGCTCCATGTTAATCATATGCATTGATCTGTTGCCTTAGTACACTAAGGCAACACCAATACCTATGTTAGAAAGCTTAACCCACTTCAGCCAGATTCCCTTTACTTTCCAGCCATTGCTTGCGATCCCCAGCACGCTTCTTGGCCAATAACATATCCAAAAGCTGGTTGCTATCATCACCGGTATCGATATAGAGCTGTACGAGACGACGGGTATTGGGGTCCATCGTAGTTTCACGCAATTGCATAGGATTCATTTCTCCCAATCCCTTAAATCGGGTTACCTGAATCTTACCCTTTTTCTTTTCTGCACTGATACGATCAAGGATGCCCTGTTTCTCAGATTCATCCAGCGCATAATAAACATCTTTACCGATATCAATTCGGAACAATGGGGGCATGGCCACATAGACATGACCGTTAGTAACCAACGGACGGAAATGACGTAAGAAAAGCGCGCATAACAGCGTAGCAATATGCAGCCCGTCTGAGTCGGCATCGGCGAGGATACAGATCTTGTTGTAACGCAAGCCTTCCAGGTTATCGCTGCCCGGGTCCACCCCGAGAGCTACAGCAATATCATGCACCTCCTGGCTAGCGAGAATTTCCCCTGAGTCAACTTCCCACGTATTCAGGATTTTACCGCGCAGAGGCATGATAGCTTGGAACTCCCGGTCTCGTGCCTGCTTGGCGGAGCCACCGGCCGAATCCCCCTCCACCAGGAAGAGTTCAGAGCGCGTGGTATCGCCACTGGAGCAGTCTGCCAGCTTGCCAGGTAAGGCCGGTCCCTGAGTAACTTTTTTACGTGCAACTTTTTTCGCGGAGCGCATGCGCTTCTGTGCATTGCCAATACACAGTTCCGCCAGTTTATCGCCCTCTTCCGTATGCTGGTTCAGCCACAAGCTGAATGCATCTTTGGCGACACCGGAAATAAATGCGGTCGCTTCACGGGAGGAAAGTCTTTCTTTTGTCTGGCCCGAGAATTGGGGATCAGCCAGTTTGGCAGAGAGAACGTAAGAACACTGGCTCCAAATATCTTCTGGTCCCAATTTAATTCCGCGCGGTAGCAGATTGCGGATTTCACAGTATTCGCGCATTGCTTCCAGCAGGCCGGCCCGCAAACCGTTAACATGGGTACCGCCCTGGGCGGTGGGAATCAGGTTTACGTAGGATTCAGCGGTGACCTCTCCGCCCTCTGGCAACCATTGGACCGCCCAGTCTGCCGCCTCAGTGGTAGCTGCAAAACTACCTACAAATGGTTCTGCTGGCAGTACTTCCCAGCCCTGATTTGCAGCGGCCAAATAGTCCTTGAGGCCATCTTCGTAATACCACTCATCGGACTCGCCATCCTGCTCATTGATAAACGTAACCGTGAGACCCGGGCAGAGCACCGCCTTGGCACGCAGAAGGTGTCGCAGGCGCACCACTGAAAATTTAGCAGAATCAAAATATTGGGGATCTGGTAAGAAGCGAACACTGGTGCCAGTTGTGCGCTTACCGCACTCACCTACTACTTCCAGGTCGGAGGCCTTTTCACCATCTTTAAAGCCAATGCGATGAACCTTGCCATCTCGCTGGATAGTAACCTCCAGCACTTTTGAGAGGGCATTAACCACGGAAACACCGACGCCGTGAAGGCCGCCGGAGAATTGGTAATTATCATTGGAAAACTTACCGCCGGCGTGCAGAGTGGAGAGGATAACCTCTACACCAGGCCGTCCCTGCTCAGGGTGGATATCGACAGGCATACCACGGCCGTTGTCGCTGACAGAAAGCGAGTGGTCCTTGTGTAACACCACTTCAATTTTCTTGGCATGTCCGGCCAGGGCTTCGTCGACACTGTTGTCGATTACCTCCTGAGCCAGGTGATTTGGGCGTGCGGTATCGGTATACATCCCGGGGCGCTTACGCACCGGATCTAGTCCCGTGAGTACCTCAATATCTTCGGCGGAATAATTAGCCATAATTCTTATTGATTACTGCTCGTTAAATAGAAATTCGGTGATAGGGTCGCAGTAGCGTGCGAACTCCTGAAAACTATGATCGCCACCGTCTTCAATGGTCTGGCGTTGTCCTTGGTAGAAATCCTGCGCATCGCGATAATCCAGAACTTCATCCCCGCGCTGGGCGAGTAACCAGTAGCGACTCTGCAACGGCTTCTCCAATTCAGCCTGTACCCGCTGCATGGCATCTACATCAACCAGGGTAAGACGAAATTCCTCTTCTTCACCGCTATAGGGTTTTAAAACTTTCCCCACATAGGCTGGAATAAAGCGCGCGGGGCGCACTGCGGGATTTATCAGTACAGCGGGCAATCGGAAGCGCTCACTAAGGTAAGTACACCAAAAGCCCCCCATAGAACTACCCACCAATCCAATGGGTCCCCTATCGGGCTGCCGAAGGAGATCCTCCACAAGAGCCACCAACGATTTCTGCGCCTCCTCTGTATAGGGAGGAATCTGCGGTGCACAGAAGGTAACATGCGGGTATTGGGCCTGGAGCCGTTCTCGCATCAACTGGCATTTGAAGGACTGTGGTGATGAAAGGAAGCCGTGCAGATATATCAGCACCGGCCTTCCCTGAAGATCATTAGTTTGCATAGGCGGTGATTATAGCGCCCATATCGTCAATCGGGGGCGCTATGTAACCAGAAGCCTCAAAACGTGTGGGTATCACAGCAATGTGCGATTCAAACTGGCAAAGGCCCGCCTCATATCTACACGCATATCAGACCAGAAAGTTACACTGGTAAAACGCTCCATGCGCCCACCGGGGCCATAGGCACCAAAGTTCTCACCGATATCGCGGCGATCCCGGAAGCGCATCACAGCATTGCCCTCCCGATCATAAAGCGTTCCGACCAGTACCCCATAGGCACTCTGCTCGGTGTAGACGCGCCAGGTCCATGGAGAGGGGTCCAGTGGTGCAGCTACCGAAAATTTTTCCAGGGATAAGGACAGTGTGTAATCTGCCTCTTCCTCCTCCTCTGCTACCACGCTGTTACGCGGTTCGAGAAACTTCTCTGCAAACGTTTTGACCAACAGTGCATTCATCTGCTGTAGGTCCCTATCATCCAGCTCGTAATCTTTCTCTCTGTAGCGGGTGCGTGGCACCGAAGAAAAGCGCTTGGTGTAGTCAATTTGCACAGGGGCAATAAACACTTTGGAGCCGCTCATATCAAAAGCAAAGGCCGCGGCAACTTCATCCAACGAGCTGGATCTGGGAACCAAACCTTGGCTATCCTCCTGCACTGCCAGCTTTGACTCTCCCACCTTACTGGGATCATGAGCACAGGCACCGACTAATAACGCCAAGCCAATGAGCGGTAAAACAAATATTCTGTTCATTATTATTCCTCACTTCCCGATGTTATCTAGTTAACTGACGGAGTAGCTGCAAAATACGCATGAAATGAGGGGCAGTAGCGCAAATAAAACCCCAGTACCTATTAGCGTATTTTATCAACTGTCAAATACTACTATTGATTCTGGTATGCCCCATTAAACAAATATCATCAATGATCATAAGCCTGGGGAAGTTTCATTGTACGGTCAGAAGACAAAAAAGATAATGGTAAGTTCGTAAAGGGAGGCTTTACAAATAAAGGCGAGCTAGAAACTCTTAAATAACACGATAGAAATCCCACAAAGTGGGACTTCAAAAAAGCAGGCACATCTCAAGGAGAAGTGACTCAGTAGCCGGAAGATGCAAAATCAACAGAGTATTTTGAAACCTCAACCCGTTCGACCCCGGTTTTATAGCTACCGTCATCATATAAATCGAACCAACGATATCCCGGCATCTCGTCGTCTACAGCAAAAGGCCCACTACCCGGAGTAAATTGTACAGATGTGGAAGGTGTCGCATGTAAGCCGACCCGACCCTCATGATTATCAAACTGCTGATGTACATGGCCCCACACGAGCGCTTTGACTTGGGGCGCTTTGGATACCATTTGCAAGAGTTGCTCACGTCCATCGCGCAGCATATGGCCATCAATCCACTTACTACCCACCTGTACCGGTTGGTGGTGCATCATGATCATTACCGGGTGTTCCCGGGTTTCCCAAAGCAGCAGCTGCAAACGCTCAAGCTGAGCTTCGCTGAGACCGCCACATATCTGGTTTTCAACACTGGTATCGAGAAGCAAGAGGCGCCAATTTCCTAGGGCAACCACTTCTGTACAGCGTTGTGGGGCTAGCTGTTTCATACGAGAGCTTAAGTCGTGATTCCCCGGTAGCCAGTACCAAGGTTTCTGCACCCTGCGCATTTTCTGAAGAAACCGGCGGTAAGAGGCCTCGGCCCCATTCGCGCTAATATCTCCTGTCGCCACCAGCAGTTGCGCTGCCTGCTGTCTGGAAACGATTGCGGACAGTACCTCATCCAAAGTATGACCGGTATCCAAACCCAGTAATTGATAATCCGGCCGGCTGCCGATGTGTGGGTCTGTTATTTGGATCAGACGATATGAATTGGTCTTATCGGACCTGCTAGGCTCATTGTGCTCGCGAATCACTTGCTCACCTTGTAATCACATCCATGTGTTCTACCGCAGAATTAAATTTTTCGGCCATCCAGCACTAATTGAAATTCTGCGCGACCATTTGCAAGACAGTACTCAAGCCACTCACCGAGAAAACGGTTGGCCTGAGGCCTCTCATCTGCGCGCTGCATACGGGAATTTGGGTAAGCGATATCCACTCCTTTACCACCTACCGGTCCACAGCCATTAACTGCTATCACCTCTGCCATCCGCGCATCGTGATAGAGACGAGCGGTCAGGTTGGGAGATGCCAGCCAGTGGCTTTCACTGAGATTTACCTCTGCGTCCAGTGACACTTCTGTGGTGTACCTGGATCTCGCTACCACTCTCAGCTTTAAGCTGCCACCAGGGATTTGATAGCGCCATTGCTCTCTCTCTGAAAGCTCAGGTAGCAGCCTCAGTAGACGTAGGTAGTTAGCGTCGCAGTCGGCATGATAAGACGGTAAATCGACGCGATATACTGCTTTACCGTTGCCATTTGGCGACATTTTCATCTGCCTGCGCTGGCGCGCACCTACCTCACGTACTAGAGCCATTATCAACACTCCAATTCATTTACCGCCGTGACTTACATCTCAGTTTACCTTTTGTGCGGGTAAAGTAGCGCAAAGAGCTGTGACCGCTCAGGCGGGTGGCGTCATATGAGTAAACTGCTTCCGATTTAACTCTAGCCACTGCACCGAAATCAGTGTGGTGGCATTGTCTATCGGGTTTTCTCCCGGGCCGCAATTCCCCCGCATCGCATCTACGACGTTCTGCCTCGGGAATACCCGCAAACGGATATCCTCATTTTCCTCAGCCAAGCCAAATACGCCCTCGGCCTGCTCCAAATCTACCAGAGCACAATACAGATGTATCCGCTCCGAGCTTCCCCCGGGGCTGGGGATATAACTGTGGATAAAATGCAGGTCGTCCACAGTACATCCAGACTCTTCCAACACCTCTCTGCGCGCTACATCCTCCAGACTCTCCCCTTTCTCCACCATACCGGCTACCACTTCAAGACACCAAGGCCCTGCTGGGCGCCCCAGGGCACCAGTGCGGAATTGCTCGGTAAGTGCCAACAGGTCCCTGACAGGATCGTAAAGTAGGACTCCAACGGCCTCTCCGCGCTGAAACAGTTCCCGCTCTATTTCATTGCTCCAACCCCCGCGAAACAAGCGGTGGCGCAATCGCAGGCGCACCATAGTGAAAAATCCCTTAAACACGGTTTCCCTGGAAATTATGTCTACCGAATCAGCGGTGAACTCCGGGTTTAAATCAGTTCGACTGTTATCTTGTGGCATGGTTCGTCTTTCCCTAGGTTTCGGTTTTGCTGCGCTGCTTCCGCGACAAGACCGGGGTACCAGCTGTTATACTCTGCGCCCACCGTACCAGCCGCTGACTGCAGAGGCTATCCGGGTTTCCGTGTTGAATTTCGAGAGTACACAACATGAGAGTGCTGAATATCGCCTATCAGCAGCTACGGCGCTATGGCAAGACAAGGGTTAGCTGGGCACAAAAGCTCACCTTCGGCCTGATTAAAAATGACCACTACACCCAAGTGTTCAGCGACCGCGATATCGCCGCGTTTGAGGCACCCTTTGGTATTCGCGACCTGGGTGTAAAAAAGGCGAACCGACGCTTGATGGAAACTGTCGAGGCCTTTGAGCCAGACCTGATCATCGCAGGCCACTGCGATATGATCACTAACGACACCCTGAAGGCCATTAAGCAACGCCTGCCCAATTGCTTTATCGCTCACTGCAATAATGATCCCCTCTTTGTTCCCAGCAATATCGAGCGAATCAAATACCGTGCGGAAGTCGCCGATGCAGTTTTTGTATCCACCGGGCGAAGAGAACTGAAAATTTTTGAGGGCTTTGGTGCTCGTGTTTATCACATGCCGAACCCGGTTGAACCCTCGATTGAAAACCTCAATAACGCTGAACGCACAGATTTAGCCATCGACCTGCTTTTCTGCAGTAACAGCAATAATTTCACCAAGCGTCTGCAAATGGTTAAAAACCTGAAAGATGCCTTGGGGGATTCGCTGAACTTTAAAACCTATGGCAGCTTCGGCGAGGCACCCGTTTGGGGCCGCGACTACGACCACGCTCTATCTCAAACCAAAATGGGATTGAATTTCAATCGCCAGGATACCCATTACTGGTATTCCTCAGCACGCATGGCGCAGTTGGCGGGCAACGGTATTTTGCAGTTCACCAGTGATAAATTACATTTTGACGACTTGTTGCCTGCTGAGAGCGTCGTTTATTTCTCCGATGAGCAGGACCTATTAGAAAAAATCCGCGAATTTAACGGTGACGATGCCAAGCGGCGCGCCTGGGCCGCACGGGCCAGGGAGTTTTTCCACAATGAAATGAACTCGAAGCTCTACGCTCAGTACATTGTCGAATCCACAAGCTTACAGCCTTTTAGCCACGACTATGCTTGGGCTCAAGATATCAATCTGGATGGCACTCTCAGGTAGTGTTGTACCCATCCTATTCGATCAGATGCAATAGATTATGAGTAATAACCCAATTCGAGTCGCACAAATACTCGCCGGTGCTGAGCACGGTGGTGCTGAGAATTTCTTTGTGCGTCTCGTCAGTGGATTAAATCCCCGCAGCGAAATTACAGAAAAAGCGTTTATTCGCAACCACGATCACCGGGTACAGGCACTGCGTAGCAACAATGTTGAAACCGAAGGTTTTAAATTTGGTGGCAAGCTGGATTTTCTCGGCCGAAAAAAATACCGCGATGCCCTGAACCAATGGCAACCGGATATCGTGATGACTTGGATGGGACGTGCCACTTCAATCACCCCCAACTCTGAAAAATACCGGTTGGTAAGCCGCCTAGGGCACTATTACAACCTGAAGTATTACCGTCACGCAGATTATTGGATCGGCATCAGCAAAGGTATCTGCCAGCATTTAAGGGACGGAGGCATCCCCAAGGATAAAATTTTCCATATCCCCAATTTTGCCGATGAGACACCAGTTAATCCGCTGCCTAGAAACAGCTTCAATACTCCGGAAGACCGGCCCCTGATCCTGGCTGCAGGCCGCCTGCATATCAATAAAGGGTTCGACACCCTCCTGCATTCACTCACCCAGGTTCCCAATGCCACTCTGTGGCTCGCTGGTAGTGGCCCTGAGGAGAGCAAGTTGAAATCCCTGTGCCATCAACTCGGCTTGGAAGAGCGGGTTCGCTTCCTCGGTTGGCGCAATGATGTCACCACCCTGATGCGCACTGCGGATATGTTCGTGTGCCCATCACGCCACGAAGGCCTGGGCTCTATTGTTATGGAATCCTGGGCCCATCGCTGCCCTATAGTAGCGACAGACTCTCAGGGCCCTGGAGAAGTAATTACCAATGGCAAAACCGGACTGATTACCCCTATCGATAATGCCGATGAATTGACCAAAGCCATGAAGTCCGTTATCGAATCGCCGGAATTGCGCCAAAGCCTGATCGAAAATGCGGCTGAGGAGTACGCAACGACTTATGCGAAACAGGTTATCGTCGACTCCTATACCGATCTATACGAAAACCTGATGAAGAAAGGGCGCTAGCGGTGAATGGCAGCCACCGAATACCCGGTGGCTGCAAAACTTATTTTTTCGTTTCGTGCCAAATCGTGCTTATTGATAAGCCGGAGGCAAATCCCGTAAAAGAGCGCTAACCCCATTGGCGATCAGTCGTTGACGCTGCTCAATACTATCGGGGCGTGTTAACAATTCACTGGCTCTCCCCCCCCAAATCACAGCCCCGCCCGGGCGCCCAATACCCACACTCATAATCACCAAGGGGGCATCTGTCAGGGGCGGTAGTTCCACTACATCCTGTGGAGCATTGCTATCAAACTGTTTGTCCCAGCTGGGATCCCGGGTATCACCGGAGAAAAACTCATCGACTACCGCAACCTGGTAATCCACCACCATATCCGCATCCTGGTCCTGGGAGACTTGGCGATATCCTCGTTGCTGTAACTCTGCGGCAACGGTATCCCGCATTTCTTCATCCAACTCCACCAGCTGGGCAGAGGCATCTTCTGAGCCACTCAACGGCGCTACCCCCCATTTATACGTGGCAAAGGCAACCGGTGGCTCCCCGGTAGCGGCTTTTTCAACCTGTATCTCCTGGCAACCCGCCAATAGCAAGATACTCAGCAAGCCTGTTAATAAATAGCGCATAAAAACTCCTACATTCCCATACTTATTTTACTGGTTCGACCGTGCCGTAAAGTTCTATCTTAGGACTCCAGGTATACCACTTGGGTTCAGCTTTCGGGTAGAGAGGGAAATGGCTGCCCGACTCCACTTCAAATCCCATAAAAGGGGCTTCTGGCGTGGCAAATGCGATCCCCCCCTGCAACAGGGCCTGAGCCGATTCTGTGTTGATATTAAGCCCACTTTTCAGACCGAAATTCACATCGACGCCACTGGCATTCCAAAACACCGTGTGCTCTCGCACCAGGGGCTGGTATTGGGGTTCGATATGAACATAGATATACACTCGATCAGCATACTCCCCCAAGGAAAAACCTGTAACCTCTCCCACTTTTACCTGGCGATAATAAACCGGACTCCCTGCTACCAGAGATCCTCGCCTCGCAGCATCCAGGATAATTCCCAGTCCAGGGCGAGTAAAAGTTTCTGCAAGATCCTCTTCCGGTGCCTGTTCCAAAGCGTAAAACTTTGTCTGTGGATCTCCTAAGCCAGGCTCAAGCACCAGGTAGCGCCCTGTAATCAGGGTATCCAGATGGGCAATCTTATCGATGCTAATTTGCGGGGAAACCACCCATATACGTGTGCCCTCCCGAGCAAACTGCTCTCCGCGATGATAAAGCTTGGCCCTGGCCCACACCTCACCCAAAGAGCGATCGAGTCTCAGGCGAGTAATCTCTCCAACTTGTACCCCGCGGTAGCGCAACGGTGCTCCAACACTCAGCCCCTCGGCACTGACAAGGCTGACTTGAATTTGTATTCCCCCCTCCATAGCCGCTTCCCGACTGCTGAAAAGAGGGAACTGGTCTCCACTTTTTGCCTGCCCGCCTTTTCCAAGGTCTTCCCGGCGTATGCCAAAGGCGATACCGCCACGCAGAAGTGACATCAGCGAATCTGCCTCCACTTCCACCCCCTCGGTCAGGCTTGCTGTAGCCCGCAATCCGCTCACATTCCAGAACCGAACGCCTTCCTGCACAAAGTGGGCATAGCGGGGCTCTATCACCACATAAACCTCTACCCCCTCGCCATCCCTACGCAATTCCATTCCCTGCACTTTTCCTACCTCTATACGGCGAAAATAAACCGGCGCGCCCCGCTGCAAAGACCCGGGATTGCGTGAAGTGAGGCGTAAATGCAGCCCCGGCACACGGGGATCCATCGGTGGCGCAGAGGTTCGCGCAGTGAAATTGCGCTGGGAGCGCTGTCCTTTGCGCAAATCTACTTCTATGCGATTACCTTGGATTAAATCGTTTAGGCCGCCAGTAAAATCGAAGCTCGGGGGGGCTAGCCAAAAACGGGTATTTTCGGTGAGCAATTCATCCGTTGTCGGATCCATCAGAACTTTGACTTCCATACCATTCAAACGGCGGTTTGCCTTGGTCCCACTGACTTCCCCTACCTGTATGCCCTGGTAGTAAACCTTCGTAGAATCCGGAGTAACATTCACCCCCTGATCGAAATTTAATGTCACTGGAATTCCCGCATCTGCTGCGGCAAAATTTTTATATAACTCAAACTCACTACCATTTACAGCAAGTGGAGACTGACGTTGATTTTCCGGGGTATAAAAACTTACGCCTCCGGCAAAAAGTGCTGCCAGGGATTCTAAATTGACACTGATACCGCTAATACCGCCTTCGATAGAGATCCCTGAACTATTCCAAAAGCGGCTGCCGCGATGAACCAGATAGGCATATTCCCGACGAATAAATAATTCGATACTGACTTCAGATCCGTTTCGATCCAAACGGTAATCCGCTACCTGACCGACTCGCAACTGACGATAATATACTGGCGATCCTCGACTTAAAGAGCCCAAACGACGGGACTGCAAAACAACACGCAAACCATCCCCACGGATAAATGCAGGAGGCTGATCCAGGGCAACAAAGTTGCGCTTGCGCTTTCCACTACCTGATTCAACGGCAATGTAATTGCCTGAAAGTAGAGTTTCCAAACCGCTAATACCGGTAATAGATAACTCGGGTTTTACTACCCAAAACTCAGTGCCCTCTACCAATAAATATTCTGCACTGCGATTTAAACTAACTTCGGCCAGAACGCCATCGGCTCCATTCAGCTCTTTCGCATTAGGTACAAGGCGCACATCCTGGACCATACCAATATCGACCCCGGAATATTTGACCACCGTTTTTCCTTTTACCAGGCCGTCGCCAGAATGAAATAAAATAGTGGCTTTAACGTCTCCCTCTGACAAATCCTGATAGAGCAACCAGAGAGCAATCAGCCCCGCGATCAAAGGTAAAATCCACACTAGGGGTAATCCCCTGCTTGCGCGCACTACTCCCCGCTGAGCACCTCCATCCAAGCGAGACGCATCACTCGTATCCTGCGGGGGCAGCTCATCAGCCATTTTCTGCGGCGCTCCTATGAGCCTTTTCTGGCTCTACTGCAGACTCATATAAATCTCCGTCATAGGCATCCCAAATTAAACGGGAATCGAAAGTTCGTGCCGCCAACATGGTCACCACTACCACAGAGGCAAAAGCCGTAGCACCAGCTCCAGCAGTTACCTGGGAAATAAATCCCATATCCACTAGCGACACCAAAATTGAAATCATAAATAAGTCTAAGAGTGACCAGCGCCCGATGCCGGAAACTACTCGATATATTTTCATGGACTGAATGGGGTCGAAGGACAGGCGCAACTGAATTTGGATCAGGAGCAATCCCAATCCCAGTAGCTTCATCACAGGAACTGCAATACTGGCAACAAAGACAATTAAAGCTATTCCCCACATTCCCGAGTTATAGAGTTGCATGACCCCGCTAATGATGGTGCTGGGATCACCGGCACCTAAATAAACTACTGTCATTATCGGTAACACATTGGCAGGTAAAAGCAATAAAGTGCCAGTAATCGTCAGAGCCCAAGTTAACATCAAGCTTCCTTCGATTCTGCTGTGTACTCTCGCTCCACAGCGCGGACATCGGCAACGACCATTTTGGGGAAGAATAATTAATTGATGACAGCACAGGCAGCTGGTTAAGCCTTTTTTTAAACCTTTATTTGGTACGCTATTCACAAGCTTGTCCCTTAAGCGCACGACGCTGTGCTAAGCGGTGCCAAATTGCTGTTTGGTCAAAACTCAGGGAAGAGAGATTTGCCAGTAGCATCATGGCACCAAAACAGTACAGTCCCGGTTCTACCTCCATCTTGCCCAAATCCCGTAATTTAATCAGGGCCACCAAAATTCCGAGCATATAGACATCGAGCATGCCCCACTCTTTCAAGTGCTGGTAAAAACGAACAGCATTGGATACCGGTCGGTCAAGCCAGGCCCAAGCACTGCCCCAACAAATAAATAACAACAGGGCAAATTTACCTACCGGAGCCAAAACGCTACAGAAAAGCACCAGCGCCGAGAGCCAAATAAACCCTGCCTTGAAAAGAGAGTAAACGCCATTAAGCAAGGTACTTTCTGCACCAAATGAGAACAGAGAAAAGTCGAGCAACGGCAAGCTAACAGAGGGAATGAACAGTAATAGGCCGGTTAGACTGAGAGCCAGAGTGTAGTAAATACTATGATTGCCATTGCGATGCAAAGTACAGCGACATCGTGGGCAAATTAGCTTTTGTCCCGGAGGCGCCAAGCCGCCGGTTAAAAGTAGATCGCATTCGTGACAGACCCTCTGCCAATTGGTCAGCACTGCGTTGCGCTCCTCATTCATGGACAGTCAGTCCTTGCCTTATTCTGCACAATTTTTGCCGCATCCAAATGCTTATGAGGCGCGTCTATTGAAATATAGGCCCTCAACCATTATTCAATGGGCCCTAGTTATTGCCAAGAAATTACCGATAAACGCACATAGGTGTCGGTTTAACGAAGATATAGCAAAAAGCCGATTGCCGTCTCGACGGTCGGTTTGACCCCGGGTAAACTCTCGCGACTGCTATTGGGGAGACTGGCAATATTAGTAATAACCGCAAGCTGGAGCCCTCTATATCCCCACTACATGACACCAGCTCCAAATAACTTGCAAAAGCTTGAAGACCGTACCCTCCACAGGAAGTCGAAACAGATGAAAAGAAGTAACCGCACAGAGCCGCAAGGCCGCAAGTTGCGTCCGCTGAAAAAACTAATCGCCGCTACGCTGCTGGGCCTGGGCGCCATGCAGGCGCAAGCCGACACCCTGTGGGATATCTATACACAGGCCCTGGAGAATGATCCTCAATTAGCAGCTGATCGCGCCGCTTACCACGCGGGTATCGAGGCCAAATATCAGTTCCGCGCATTCCTGCTTCCTCAGGTTAATGCTACTTTCGAAGCCGCTAGAACTCACTCTGATAGCAGCCGGAATTCTGCTCAGTTACTGGATTTGACTGATAATGACGACGACAATGATGTCGAACTAGTGGATTTTAGAAGCCAAACTAGCAATTCCTTACAGGAAAGAACCTATAGTGCCAACCTGACCCAGGCTATTTTTGACGCTCCAGCCTGGTTCGATTATCAACAGGGCAAGAGATTAACAGAGCAGGCGACAGCAGAATTCAGTGCTAATCAGCAAGAAATGATGATTCGTGTCGCCACCGCCTACTTTGATGTATTGCGTGCTTATGACGTCCTCGAGGCAGCTGCTGCCGAAGAACAAGCCCTGGCTAAACAGCTGGAACAGACGCAACAGCGCTTTGAAGTCGGTCTAACAGCAATTACTGATGTCTACGACTCCCAGGCTGCCTATGACAGTTCCGTTGCCCGGCGCTTAACAGCTCAAGACAACCTCCTCAGTAACTTTGATGCCCTATCAGTATTGACTGGAGGCTACCATGATCAAGTAGCTCCTCTGGTAGATGACTTCCAGGTAGCTCCGCCGGTGCCTTCAGATCGCGCCGATTGGGTTGAGTTTGCCCTCGCCAACAACTTTGTCCTTAAAGCTGCACGACTTGGCGCCGATGCCGCCCGCTATAACGCTCGGGCAGAAGCCAGTGAACACCTACCCACTGTCACTGGCTCGCTTTCTTATAATAAACTCACTCAAGATGGTAACGAGAAAAATCGATTCAGCGACATAACGGGCAGCCAATTTGTACGTTACCCGCAAGATATTGACCAATGGGGAACAAGTGCAGGGGTAACTGTAAATGTGCCCATCTTTACTGGTGGCCTTCTCAGTGCCAACCGTCGCCAGGCTAGAAACCAAGCCTTCCAGGCCCAGGACCTTAGCGTCCTTGCAGAGAGAGATACCATACAAACCACGCGCACCCTGCACCGCGCTGTTGTCACCGATGTATCGAGAGTAGCGGCCCGAGAGCAAGCCGTCGTTTCTGCCAAGAGTGCATTGGATGCCACTCAGGCAGGATACGAAGTAGGCACCCGAAATATTGTAGATGTGCTCCTGGCTCAGCGGACCCTGTTTGACTCACAAACTGACTACGCCAACTCGCTGTACGACTACATTCTAAACTCACTGAGCTTGAAGCAAGCTGCAGGACTCTTATCCCCTAAAGACCTTCAGGATCTGGATATGATGCTGAACCCTGCAAATAATGTCTCTCGCGTAGAGGAAACTGGAGGCACCAGCCTTCCAGCACCTTCGAAGTAACTGCGTATACGCATCTACCAGAGAGCAGGATTTTTATTCTCTCTCTGGTTTTCATTTTGTGTAGTCAGCCGCTCCACCTCGCCCAGTAAGCGCTGCAAAGCACCACTATTTTCTGAAGCTACTTTTTTCGCTCTCTGACCGGCGGCTTTTCTTTGCCCCACATCATCCAGCCAAGCCTGAACCTGTGAAGCCATCGATTCACTGTCTTCGACTACAATCATGGCTCCAGCCTCCTGCAACAAACTAGATACAGTGGCAAAATTATGCAGGTGGGGACCGGAAATAACTGGTACCCCCCAGGCAGCGGGTTCAATCATGTTGTGGCCACCAACAGAGACCAAGCTACCTCCCACAAAAGCAATATCACTGGCCCCATAGAAGCGCAGCAACTCCCCCATGGTGTCTCCCAGAATAACCTCATCACTAGCTTTAATGGCTGTGCCTTCACTCCTTCGAACCAGGGCAAAGCCACGCTCCCGACACAGGCGGGCAACACCATCAAAACGCTGTGGATGCCTGGGCACCAACACGAGTAAAAGATCTTTAATTTCTCTCTTCAAAATAGAGAAGGCATCCAAGATCACCTCATCCTCACCCACATGGGTACTAGCCGCCAGCCATATAGGCCTGGAAGACTCCCCCCGCCACTGGTGCGCCAGCGCCTGCGCTTCACTGGCCAGTCCCATATCAATACTGAGGTCAAACTTGATATTGCCGTTGGCTACTGCTCTCTCCGCAGGTAAGCCCAGATCGATAAACCGCTGCATATCAGCAGGGTATTGCGCAACAACACGATCCAGGTTGCTCAACATCGTTCGAGTCAAAGAGGGAAAACGCCCGTAACCTCGTGCAGATTTTTCACTGAGCCGTGCATTGGCCAATAAAATTGGGATCTTCCTGCTCGAGCAGAGCTTGAGTAGGTTGGGCCAAAGCTCAGTCTCTATAATCACCAATGCACTAGGGCTAAGTGCATTAAGAAATGGCACCAGGCATTCAGGGAGGTCATAGGGAAGGTAGTAGTGAAGTAAGCGGCCACCAAGAATTGGCTGCAAGGCTTCTTGTACGCGCTCGGATCCGGTTGGAGTTGTAGTCGTTACCAACCACTGCCAGTCTGTATGTCGCGCAGCCAATTTAGAGATAACTGGTACGGCGGCTAGGGTCTCCCCTACAGATACAGAATGGACCCAGATTAACGGTGCCCGGCTGTGCCTTTTTGGAACCTGACCCAGACGCTCTCTTAAACGCAACCGATAGGCCGGCTGGCTACGCCCTCTCCACCAGAGACGTAGAAGGACAACAGGTAAAAACAGGCGGAAGAGCCAGGAATAAAATATTTGCATGAAGCAGGGATCACCTAAAGATCAATATTGCCACCAAAGAAAGTGCAATGATGACGGTTATCTCTTCCAGGTAAAACACCCCCGTAAGAAAGGCCTCAGACCATTAGTGATCGACCACCCGGTAAAACTCAGAGCGCACCCCAAAAACACCACAAGCCATGCCGGCTGAACGGCAGGCGCGGAGCCAAGGCCCAGAGCCCAAGCGCTTTCCACCGAAAATCAATCCTAAAATACAGCCTATGCTGGAGATCAACAGTTGCCCCAGAGCCGATACAAAGATGCTGGTATGACCGCGACCTTTGGCAAGTTTATGCTTTGCCAGAGTGATACCAGCGGAGAATTTTCTACGCGACAACCAACGCATATTGGCGCGACTCTCCGGTACGGCCTCGTAAACCCTCGCCTCCAGGCAGTAAACAATCTTTCCGCCCTTGGCCTTAAACTCTGTGAAAAAAATCACATCAGTACCGGCACCTAGAGGATCCCGCTCATTAAACCTCAGACCTAACGAGCGAATACTGCTCATCGGTATTAGTACATTGCTGGTCGCACAGTAGTTGAGCTGTTCTCCAGTCTTTCGTTTCTGTCGATAAAAAATACGCGAGTAATAGGCAGGCACAGAATCCGGCCAACGCCGAACAACACTGCCACAAACCACGCTACTGCCCCCCAGCTTTTGTGAGTATTCATATAGCTGGATTAACCAATCGGGCTCTACCCACTCATCATCATCAATGAAAACCAGATAGTCAGCTTCTATATTATCCAGTTCATCGATACAGCGATTGCGTGCATAAGGGATTCCCCGCCGCTCTTCTACAGCACAGTTGATGGTGAAGGGAAAGCTTCCCGACAACTCCTCCACAACTTCTCTACCAGCCTGAGTGACCGAATCATTATCGACAACCAGTGCAGCCACATTCAAGCCTGTAGGTAGCTGGAGCTTGGCCAGACTTTGCAGAGAACTGCGAAGCCGCTCTGGTCGCTGATAAGTACAAATACAGATCACTAACAAGGGGTGCAATGTAAACTCCAGATTACGGCCAAGAACAAATCGGATATAAGCTTTTTGGGCTGGGTTAAAAAAGAATCAGCCTATACCCTTAAGAATGACCTGTCTATAATACCACTTTTGCCAAATGCTTTATCAGGGCATCTATGGTCCATTTTATATACTCGTGCCCGACCTTCCCTGCTAAAACGCAACCCATTAGTCAAATTAATTCAAAAAACAAATTTCATAAGTCCTGGTATATCTCCCCATGAAAATTATGCAGCTTTTACCCGCCCTGAACTCTGGGGGGGTTGAGAGGGGGACCGTTGATCTTGCCCGCTACCTGGTAGCAGACGGTCATCAGTCAATTGTCGTTTCCAGTGGGGGGAGCATGGTCGAGCAACTGAAAGCTGAAGGCTCAGCCCATATTGAACTTCCAATCCACAAAAAGTCTCTCTTCAGCCTGTTACAGGTCAGGCCACTTCGAGAGGTTATCTCTCGTGAGAAGCCCGACATCATCCATGTGCGTTCCAGGGTTCCGGCTTGGCTAGCCTATCTTGCCTGGCGAAACCTTGACCCAGCTGAGCGCCCTCGTCTTGTCAGCACGGCTCATGGCCTTTACTCGATAAATCGATACAGTGCGATTATGGCGAAAACCGAACAGGTAATCGCAATATCAGAGTGTGTGAATAGCTACTTACTAGAGAACTATGCAAACGATCTAAAGCGCCCCCCACAGATCGTTTACCGGGGTGTTGATACAGATGAGTTCAATCCCGATGTCCAGCCATCGGAGTCCTGGTACCAACAAGTACATCAGGATTTCCCCCAGCTTGCTGGCAAGCGCTGGCTCCTATTACCCGGCAGACTGACCCGCTGGAAGGGACAAGAGGACTTTATCGATCTAATTCATCAGCTAGCCCAAAACCGTTCTGACATCCACGGCATCATTCTCGGCGGAGCGGAGAAGAACAAGCAGCACTACGCCGATGAATTGGAGCAAAAAATTCGCTCAATGAAGCTTGAGAACCACCTTACCCTGGTTGGTCATCGTAGTGATATACGCCACTGGTATAGTGCGTCCAGTTTGGTGTATAACCTATCACGTCGACCCGAGCCATTTGGCAGAACCGTTATAGAGTCCGCTGCGATTGGCACACCTATTATCGGTTATAACATTGGGGGCCCGGCAGAGTCGCTTAATGCCTGTTTCCCTCAAGGGCTAGTTGATATCAATGATTCAAAAGCTTTATTCGTACGTACTCAAGAGCTGCTCGACAGCCCTGAACAGAAGCCTCACCTATCTACCGATTTCACTTTGGGAAGACAGGCCGAACACACCATTGAAATCTACAAAAGCCTACTCACAGAGCGTACCGGAGCGAACCCGAGTGATTAATTTGAGCCAAAGCGAGCCGTTTGCCAGTGGAGGCAATCGCTTTTGCTACCGACACCCGGAGCGGCCTGAAATCTGTGTCAAGGTGATGCGTCCCGGTCGAACAGCGGAACTGTTGGGGCGAGCCCCCTGGTACAAAACCTGGCGAGGGGAGTCCTATTTCGATGATAACCTTCGCGAGCTGGAGGGCTATAGCCAGCGAGCTATTGTCAGTGATCGAGAGGAACTCTGGCAGCATCTACCACGCTGGTATGGAATTCAGGAGACCAACCTAGGCCCCGCAGCTGTCACCGATATGATTCTGGACAGTGATGGAAATCCAGCGCCCACCCTACGCCAATACCTGAACAAATACGGTCTCAATGTAGAGGTACGTACATCTTTACAGCGTTTTTCTGAGTGGCTGCTTGAGTATGAGGTTCTCACGAAAAACCTGATTGCCCACAACCTGGTCTTGCGAAAAGAGCAGGGCGAACTGCAAACCTACCTGATAGATGGACTGGGTTGCGCTTCTTTTCTGCCCCTACCAAAAGTCTCCAGCTACTTTGCTAAACGCTATATCCGTCGCCGTATCGAGCGTATGTGGCTGAGAGTCGAATGGGAGATCTCCGATAAGGAAACCCCCTGGCGAAAATTTGAAGCTGAGGGGCTCAAGCGCTAACGGCTTGGCAAGCCCGATCGACGCAACAATGCTTGAGCACACAATAGGTATTGATCCAGGGGTTCACGCTGGCCTCCCGCCTTCACCTCGAGCTTTTCACTAACCAAGCCTTGATCCAAAAGTCGTAATACCGCTGAACGCACCTTATTGGACTTGCTGCGACTCGGAACCCGAATTACACCGACTTGGGCCCGACTTTGTAACGACTCGAATAGCATAGAGATACTGTCCTCAGTGACCCAGATTGTCTCCGCTTCCGACAACTGCTTCTGAAGCCAGCCCGCCGGACAAGAACGCCAGTCAACCAACTCAACACCGCTTTTCTCCAGCTGCTCCATGGTGCCCGCCGGTGTTCTCCGACTATCAGAGATACACCAACTCAAGGGGTGAGCCAATAATTTCTCGACTTGCTCCCGGATTGAGAGTGTATCCCAACTGTAATGCTTGCTGGGTCCACCCAATAAAATAAGCCCCCTTCCGGGCTGCAGCACATCGCTCTCGAGCGGTTCAGTCAGCGCACCCTGACTCACAATCACATTAGGTAGAGGGGGCGGACGATCGTGTTCGGGGACGACCGCAAAATCAAACCAGCTGTAGGGTAACAAAGGGCGGTTAATTGCCACCGTGCGACCACCAAACCGGCAACGGGCAGATAGCATAGGAAGCCGGCTGCGGCGGCCTGTACCAATCAGAAAGTCGGGGGGGGGGGACTCTTCCAGCTCCTCTCCCGCTTTTAGGAGAATACGGCTGGCTGTATATTCTGGCGATATATCAAAAGCCTGCACTTCCCCGATATAGCTCCTGCGTAACCCTTCAATCAGAGCTGCGCTCTGCTTTTCATGGGCCCGGTTGCCATCTAAAAAACGCCAAATAGTAAGTTGCAAGATAGGACCCTAAACTGCTGAATCACCGGAATATAAGGCAGTGTACCTAGCCCCCGTCAGTGAGACCACTGTGACAAGGCTATGGGAGCCCCAAAACATCCAGTATACTGCCCTTCAGACGTTAGCGGGGTACCCGGTAAGTGCCATTGTAAATCCATGCCCTCAGGAGGCCTGTTAAAGCGCTCAACAAAACAGATATCCGCTTTTACTTTGTGTAGAGCCCCGCAATTACCACCAAAAACCAAATTTCAAGCGCTCATGGACAACAGACTTTTATATAGTACCCAACCATACATCCTATTTCCGCACACCTAATACAACCTTTTCTATTTGGTCGACAGTTGCACCTATGCCTGAACTTGGAAGTACTCTAAATAAGCTTTCTCAACCCGTTTACCGTCAGCAAAGCTCATTGTGGATTTCAGGTCTGCTTAAATTGGCCTTTCTGGGACTATTTCTGCTGGTATGTGGCTTCTATATTTTTCCAAAGGTTTCAGGGATACAAACCAGCTTTTACCTGACTTTATTGTCCACAGCCTTTTTACTGCTGGCATGGAGAAAGAGTTATCACTTCCTGCTCTCTTGGCAATTTATAACCTTTTGCAGCCTCCCAATCATATTAGCCCTGTCAACCCTATGGGCCTCACCTGACACCGCTGACGTTTACAGGCAACCTAATTATTATTGGAAATTGGTGTTATACCTGTCTCTATTTTACTGTGCGACCTACTTCCTACTGGAACAGTATGGCGACACTATCCTCCATCAGCTGTTACTCGCACTTATTGTGATTGGGCTGCTATCTGGTATTGCTTCGTTAGTTGCTTATGCCCTAGAAGGGGGCCTACAAGATCTGCGTCGGATTGGAGGTGTATCTCTAGAGGGCAATATTGATAAAACAGGAATGCTGTTCGGCTTCCACGCTCTTTTTTGCTGCTACGGCCTCTACCAAAAGCCCCGTATTTGGCGCTGGCTATCAGGAGCAGGTTTACTCACATCCTGTATCTATATAGTTTTGTCACAAACCAAAGTCCCGATTGTTATGGCGGGCTTTTCAATCTTTTTGGTTGTATTCGGCAACCTTTCACGACTGCTGAAGATTCTCGTTGTTGTTGCCATAGTTTGCGTGCTGCCCCTAGCCTACTTTACGTTGTATGGTGATCTGCCTCTTCTACACCGGGGTAGCGCCTATTCCGTTCGCATGACACTCTGGCAAAAGACATTTGAAGAGTTCCTGCAATCCCCACTGTTTGGTCAAGGCCTAGTGCACAAAAAGTTTATCGAGCTAAACAGAATGGTTCCCCATCCACATAATTTCCTCCTGGATATCGCACGCTTCAGTGGAATATTGGGGGTGGCCGCTTGTGCCTGGCAAGGACTCGCATCCCTGTGGACAGTGAGGTCCAAAGAGAGGCTTCTGAGCTGGATTCCCGGTTTGTACTTCACCTGGTTCCTATTCGGTGTATTGGCAATGCTGACATACGCCCAGCAACCTTTGGCCAAGCCCAATTATATTTGGTTCTTTTACTGGATTCCCCTAGCTATCCTGCTAGCACGAAGCAGCATTGAAGAGCGGGGTTTGAGCCATTGTAAAACTATCCAGGAAAGTAACCCTCAAAAACAGTAACCGCTGAGAGATAGAGTCACACTGATGAATGTAACCGTATTTGGCACCGGCTATGTGGGCCTGGTGCAAGCAGCAGTCTTAGCTGAAGCTGGCAATAAAGTAGTTTGTATCGATATAGACGCGGACAAGATCGATCGTCTCAAACAGGGCATTATCCCCATTTATGAGCCCGGCCTCGAGCCTATGGTGAAGAACAGTATCACCACAGGCAATCTATCTTTTTCAACCGATGCCGCCTTGGGCGTAGAACACGGTGAACTGATCTTTATCGCTGTCGGCACCCCTCCTGATGAGGACGGTTCAGCGGATCTTCGCCATGTGTTGACTGTCGCCAGAACCATCGCCAAACACATGGAGTGCAAGAAATACATTATCAATAAGTCTACAGTACCCGTGGGGACTGCCGATAAGGTGCGGGCTGCCGTTGAGGAAGAACTCTCCAAGCGGGACCGATCTGATCTGCCATTTGATATTATTTCCAACCCTGAATTCCTCAAGGAGGGCTCGGCGCTCAATGACTGTATGCGCCCGGATCGAATTATTATCGGCACCTCCGAAGAAGAATCAGAGCAGAAGCTTCGCCACCTGTACGCACCATTTAACCGAAATCACGAAAAAATCCTGGTGATGGACGTAAAAAGTGCGGAGCTGACCAAGTATGCCGCCAACTGCATGCTGGCAACCAAAATCAGCTTTATGAACGAGATGGCAAATATTGCCGATAAAGTTGGCGCTGATATTGAAGCAGTTCGAGCCGGAATCGGCTCAGACCCACGAGTTGGCTACCAGTTTATCTACGCAGGTATCGGCTACGGTGGCTCCTGTTTCCCGAAAGATGTGAAAGCCCTGATTTCCTCGGCTCAACAGCTGGGCATTGCTGCAGATATTCTTGCCGCCGTGGAATCCCGCAACGAGCGCCAGAAACACTATCTCGCCGAAAAAATACAACGTCATTTTAACGGAGATATTCAGGGCAAAACTTTTGCGCTCTGGGGCCTCTCATTCAAACCGAATACAGATGATATGCGCGAAGCCCCAAGCCGTGTGCTGTTAGCTCGATTGTGGGAGCAGGGTGCGAAAGTACGAGCATTTGACCCTGAGGCCATGGAGGAGTGTCAGCGAATTTTTGGCGATCGCGAAGACCTGACCCTTTGCAACTCCAAGACAGAGGCTTTACAGGGTGCCGACGCCCTGATTGTCGCGACCGAATGGCAACAGTTCAAATCTCTTGATATCGATGAAGTAAGCAGCGCTCTCAGTGCCCCGGTTGTGTTTGACGGACGCAACCAGTACGAACCAGAGGAAATGCGCGAGGCAGGCTTTGATTATTACTGCGTAGGGCGCCCGGACACCACCAGCTCTTACTAAGTAAACCTTACTTAAAATAAAAACCCGGCATCTGCCGGGTTTTTATTTTCCATCATGCTATTCGCATCTTTACTTCCGCCTGGCCCGCCACATCACTGAGCCAGCCCCGATGCGCAGCACTACGCCCATGTACCACATCAAAATAAAGGTTTTGCAAACGCCCTGTGATAGGGCCGCGACGACCACTGCCGATAGAACGCCCATCCAATTCTCTAATGGGCAATACTTCCGCCGCTGTGCCAGTAAAAAACGCTTCGTCAGCGATATAGACTTCATCCCGAGTGATACGCTTCTCTAGCACCCTATAGCCGCACTCCCGTGCCAGTTCAATAACTGTATCGCGGGTAATTCCATCCAGGCATGAAGTCAGCTCCGGGGTATATATAGTCCCATCGCGAACAATGAAGACATTTTCTCCACTACCCTCAGCAACATAACCCTCGGGGTCCAGTAATAACGCCTCCTCGCACCCATTGCGCACCGCTTCCTGTAACGCCAACATCGAGTTTATATAGTTACCATTGGCTTTCGCCTTACACATGCTGATATTCACATGGTGTCGGGTGTATGAGGAGGTATTCACCTTAATCCCCTGCTCCAGCGCCTCGGGGCTCATATAGCTGGGCCACTCCCAGGAAGCGACAATCACATGGGTTGAAAGATTTTCTGCGCGCAACCCCATTCCCTCTGACCCATAAAATACCATTGGTCTTAGATACGCTTGGCGCAGGTTATTTTCGCGCACCACAAGCCGCTGAGCTTCATTCAGCTCATCAGTGCTATAGGGCATTGGGATATTCATTATTTTTGCAGAGCGAAACAACCGACGGGTATGCTCTTGCAAACGAAAGATACTGGTCCCGTTATCGGTTTCATAAGCACGTACGCCCTCAAACACCCCCATTCCATAGTGCAGGGTATGAGTGAGGACATGCACCCGGGCATCGCGCCAGGGGACCAATTCACCATCAAACCAGATAACGCCGTCGCGATCGGCAAAAGACATGGGTAACTCCTACAAATCCTGAAAAACAGTTTAATCGGGCAGCAGGTAGAAACCCGGTATTAACCGAGTAATTGCTGCCAGTTTATTTGAACGGTCTTTCTTTCCGCTGTGAATTGGTCATCGCTCACAATCCCTGGCAGTTGTTGTAGTGCCAGGCGATGACCTTCAGATCGGTAGGCTTTGTAGGCGTCGATCAGATGTCCGGCTTGTTTGGCCGGCATCAGGCCTGCGTCAATTAGACTTTCGAGGATGCGGATATTATCGGTATACCGCACGATCGAGGGCGAAGTTTTTGCCCAGGCCAGAGCAGCATATTGAACCATAAATTCAATATCGACAATACCGCCCTCACCGTGCTTTAAGTCAAACTTTTTATCGTTGCTCTTATCGAGGTGCGCACGCATTTTATTGCGCATTTCCACCACCTCATCACGCAATTTATCGCTCTTTCGCGGCTGGCAAAGCAATTTTGTACGCAACTGTTGAAACGACTCACTCAGGCGGAGACTACCGGCGACAGATCGAGCTCTCACCAGCGCCTGATGCTCCCAGGTCCAGGCACTCTCCCTCTGGTATTTTTCAAAGGCAGCCAATGAAGTCACCAAGAGTCCTGAATTACCCGAGGGGCGCAGTCTTGTGTCTACCTCATAAAGAGGCCCGCTGAGTGTACGGGTTTGCAATATGTGGATAAGTCGCTGTGCTAGCCGGGTAAAAAAACTCAGGTTATCAATACTGGTTTTACCGTCGGTAACCTGCATCGCATCCGCATCGTGCACAAAAACAATATCCAAGTCAGAACCGTGGCCAAGCTCCAATCCCCCCAGCTTTCCATAGGCGATAATGGCAAAGTGCATGTCCTCTGCCGAGGCCCCCGCAGGCACACCGTATTTATCCACCATCTGTGCCCAGGCGAGTTGCAATGACTGCTGCAATATCGCCTCTGCCAACCAGGTAAGGGAATCACTGACTTTCATCAAAGGCAGGGCACCATTCACCTCTTGTGCCGCAATGCGCAAGCTTTGACTCTGCTTAAAATATCGAAGCGCCTCCATTTGCAATTCCAGATCTTCAGGATCAATCCGCAACAATTCGAGACGCAGCTCATTGGCAATATCTGCCGCCGTAGAGGGTGCCAGTAACCTGCGGGAATCCAGTAACTCATCCAGCAGAATTGGATGGCGCGCAAGTTGCTCAGCAATCCATGGACTGGCACTACAAAGACGCACCAGCTGGTTGAGCACGGGGGGATTTTCATTAATCAGGACGAGATAGGCACTGCGACGCAGTACTGAGCGCACTAAAGGTAAAACACGGGTTAGCACTAACAAGGGATCAGCCTGTAACCCTGCTGCGGCCAGTAGCGTAGGCATAAATTGATCCAGGCGCGCACGGGAAGAAGCAGGTAGTGCCGCAACCATTGTTGACTGGCACAGCTCCGTTAAGTGCTCGAGTGCCTGCGGTGGAGGAAGAAACCCTGTACTTTCCAAAATCTGCAGATTCTCTTCATTTGCAGATTCGTCGCCGCAACTTGCCCAGAGTCCCTGCCACTCCTCAGCCACACTGGGGGCAGCCATTTCCTCTGGTGGAGCGATTACAGTATCGAACTCCCGCTCAACCAAGGAACGAACATCGACCAGCTCACTCTCCAATTGCTTCCAATTATCGCGGCCCAGGGCAAATGCCAATTTTTCCCTTTCACCCTCCTCAGCTGGGAGCGCCTGTGTCTGCTGATCCCGGTAAGCTTGAAGTGCGTGTTCGACTCTCCGCAGCAGCAAATAACAACTGGTCAGTTCACTGGCCACTCCCGGTTCAACATGGCCATCACTTTCCAAAAGGGGCAGTAGCTTGAGCAAGCTGCGCTCGCGCAGCGCGGGTTCGCGCCCTCCGCGAATTAACTGGAATGCCTGGGCAATAAATTCCAACTCGCGTATGCCGCCCCGCCCAAGTTTGATATTGTCCGTTAAACCGCGAGCGCGCACTTGCCGCTGTATCAGGGCTTTCATTTCACGCAAAGCATCAATAGCACTGAAATCGATATAGCGGCGATAAGTAAATGGGCGCAACAACTCCATCAGCTCTTCAGCAAACTCCTCCCTGCCGGCAACAGGGCGAGCTTTGACCATGGCGTAGCGCTCCCACTCACGCCCTTGAGTCTGGTAATAGTCCTCCAGAGCGGCGAAATGGCTTACCAGGGGACCACTGTCACCGTAGGGGCGCAAACGCATATCTACACGAAAAACAAAACCATCCGCATTGATTCCATCCAACGATTTAATCAAGCGCTGGCCGAGTTTTTGGAAAAACTGCTGATTTTCTACACTCTTTTCGCCATCGGTATAACCGGGCTCAGGGTAGGCAAAAATCAGGTCAATATCCGATGAGAGATTGAGTTCCCGGGCCCCCAATTTGCCCATCCCCAACACCACCATCGACTGATTATCGCCAGCTCTACTACGAGGCTCCCCATAGCGATCCACTAACTTTTCATGGTGCCATTGCATCGCCGTACGAATGGATAGCTCTGCCAATTCACTAAGTCGCAGACATGCCTGAGGAATATCCCACTGCCCGGCAAAATCGCGAAATATGACCTCAGTCGTTACCCGGTTGCGCAATAAGCGCAATTGAAGATCCAATTCCTCATCACTTTCTATGGTCGGCAGGGAGAGCCCAAGATCTTGTTTAAGTAACAAATCCCGTAAAAGCTCTGGGCGGCGACAGCACTGTTGATAAAAAAATTCTGAACCAATTAAGCTCCGAGCCACTCCTTGCGCAAGCAATGGCTCTGCCAGCAAGCTCTCCACCTCAACAACAAGCGCGGCCTCCGCCAGTTTACACCAGTCATGCCACATTGACTGAAGTTGAGCGCGGATGGGTTTTGGGCACTGAATGTTGTCAAACATGAGGGTCAATCCTTGGGCGAATATCAGCGAGCAATTCTGCCTAGCTATCGGCATTCCGATAGCTAGCGGTGGTATTGGACAATGAAGAGTGGCCGAGCAAGCCCACCCCTCGGGTCACTTCATTGGCCTCGACACCTTCAAACAGTTTTATCAGAGAAGCCTCTCAAGCTAGAAAGCGATATCCGGCGGTGGGGCCACCCTCAATACCTCTGCCACAGTGGTCAAACCCGCCGCTACTTTTTTCGCACCGGAAAGCCTCAGACTATTCATACCTTCGCGCATCGCCTGGCGCCGCAGTTGCTGTAAATCACAATCGGAGGTGACAATAGCTTGTACCGACTCGCTAAATGGCAGGATTTCATAAATTCCCTGACGCCCACGATAGCCCGTATTACGACACTCCAAGCAACCTTCCGGCCGGTAGACTTTCTCTGGCAGCGGCGCTCTCCAGGGTTTTACCAGAGACTGCCAATCGGCCTCTTCAATTTTGTCCTCCTGCTTGCAACTGGGACATAGTGTGCGCACCAAGCGCTGGGCCATCACCCCGAGGATGGTGGATTTCAACAAATAGTGGGGCAAGCCCAGATCCAATAAGCGGGTGACTGCTGTTGGAGCATCATTGGTATGCAGAGTTGAGATAACCAGGTGGCCTGTCAGTGCCGCTTGAACCGCCATCTGAGCGGTTTCCAGATCTCGAATCTCGCCCACCATGATAATATCTGGATCCTGGCGCATCAGGGTTCTGATACCCGCAGCAAAATCAAAGCCAATGGCATGGTGAACCTGGGTTTGGTTAAAGCTCTCTTCCACCATTTCAATAGGGTCTTCAACGGTAGAGACATTCACCGCACTAGTCGCCAGCTGCTTGAGGCCTGTATACAAAGTGGTAGTTTTCCCCGAGCCGGTAGGGCCGGTGACCAGTACGATTCCATTGGGCCGTGACAGCATCGTCTGCCAACGAGCCAAGTCATCGCCACCCAGCCCCAGGTCTGAATAAGATCGCGCGAGAACTTCCGGGTCGAAGATACGCATTACCAACTTCTCCCCAAACGCGGTGGGCAAAGTAGAGAGGCGCAACTCCACCTCACTGCCATCAGGCCTTTTTGTCTTGATACGGCCATCCTGGGGTTTGCGCTTCTCTGCTACATTCATGCGCCCTAGAATCTTCAGGCGACTGGTAACCGCAGCATTCACTTGATCTGGTAACTCATGAATTGGATGCAAAACACCATCAATACGAAAGCGTATTCGCCCCACTTCCCGGCGCGGTTCAATATGGATATCACTGGCTCGCTGGTCAAAGGCGTGCTGCAACAACCAATCGACGATATTGACGATGTGTTGATCGTTGGCTTCAGGGTCCTTTAAGGTGCCCAACTCCAGCAACTGTTCAAAATTATTTGCTGCTGAGGTTCCCTGAAGGCCGCTTGCGCCAGAGATTGAATTGGAAAGGGAGTAAAATTCGACGCAATGTCGCTTAATATCGGCCGGATCAGCTACCACACGGCAGACCCTGCGGCCGGTGGTATGTTCCAGCTGCTCTTCCCAGCCATGGGTAAACGGTTGAGCTGTTGCTACCACCAGCTCTTCAGCGCTCGCCTCAACACAGAGAATTTGGTGTCGCTTGGCAAACTGAAAGCTCATCACCTCGGTGACAGCGCTTACATTAACCTTAAGCGGGTCTATATGATACAAGGGGTGAGAGGAGCTCTCAGCCAACCAGGCACTGAGGACTTCCCTACTCAGCAAGCTCCCAGGTTGCTTGCGGTTGACCAGGTCACAACTGGCTATATAGCTGAGCGGGTGCATCTGGGCCTGTTCTGCAGTCCGCGGAGTACCTACGATGCGGTTGGCATCCTCTCGGCTAACAAAGCCCTGCCCCACCAAATCTTCCAGTAATCCGCGCAGTTCCAGTATTCGGTCTGCAACTCTGCTTTCTGCCATTGGCAACCCCTTTATTCTCATATGGCGACGTTGCATTGTAGCCCTATCATCAAGCTGTGAAAGTGCGCTGTTAACGCACTGTTACGAAGTTGCCCCGATTGGGGTACCATGCCGCCGTTTTCGCATTCTGAGCAATGGAGCTAACCATGGCCCTGTCGAATATTGCCAACTTATTTGGCCGCTCTCCGATTAAGCCAATCGAGAAGCATATGGCTACGGCCCACGAGGCATCGGCTGACCTGATCCCCTTCTTTGAAGCACTGATCAAAGGTGACCTCAAAGAGGCAGAACAGATCCAACTGCGCATCTCCGCCTCGGAGAACCGCGCTGACGATATCAAGAGAGACCTGCGCCTGCATCTGCCGGACAGCCTGTTTATGCCAGTGTCCAGGACTGACTTGCTGGAATTGCTGCATGCCCAGGATGAGGTAGCCAACACTGCCCAGGATATCGCTGGTCTGGCTGTGGGCAGGAAGATGCAGATTCCCGCACCTCTCCAATCCTTGATGACCACCTTTGTGGAGAGCGCCGTCGCCACCTCTGCACAGGCACTGCGCGCGATCAACGAACTGGACGAGTTGCTGGAAAGTGGCTTTGCAGGGCGCGAGGTGGATATCGCCAAACGCATGACCGAAGAGCTGGATGAACTGGAGCGCAAGTCAGACAAGCTTGAAGTCGAAATTCGCGCGTCGCTGTTTGCTATTGAGAAAGACTTACCTCCGGTGGACGTTATGTTCCTCTACCGGGTTATTGAATGGATCGGTGAACTCGCCGATCGCGCCCACAGCGTGGGCAACCGATTGCAGTTGTTGTTAGCACGTTAGGGGGTTTGGCGTGGAAATTATTAGTCAATACGGCCATATATTATTGATTTTGGCCTGTGTGGCAGGCTTCTTTATGGCCTGGGGCGTCGGTGCCAACGACGTAGCCAACGCCATGGGTACCTCCGTAGGTTCCCGTGCACTGACTATCAAGCAGGCGATTGTTATCGCCATGATCTTTGAATTTGCCGGCGCCTATTTGGCAGGCGGAGAGGTTACCGCAACCATCCGCAAAGGCATTATCGATTCTGAAGTCTTCGCCGCCCAACCGCAGCTGTTGGTATACGGTATGCTTTCGGCACTGCTGGCGGCGGGCACCTGGCTGCTGGTAGCCAGTATTCTCGGCTGGCCGGTATCCACCACCCATTCTATTGTCGGCGCAATTGTCGGCTTCTCTGCGGTAGGTATATCCCCAGATGCAGTGGCCTGGGGGAAAGTGGGCAGCATCGTAGCTAGCTGGGTGGTCTCCCCAGTTCTCGCGGGCACCCTGTCTTTCCTGTTATTCCGCAGTGTCCAGCGCCTGATCCTAGACACGGAAGACCCCTTCAACAATGCCAAGCGCTACATCCCCTTCTACATGTTTGCAGTGGGCTGGATGATTGCCATGGTGACCCTTACCAAGGGCCTCAAGCACGTTCTTAAAGATGCCAATATCCAGCTCAGCTTTATCCAGGATGCCGGTATCGCCGCCCTGGTGGGCCTTGCTGTCGCCGGTATCGGGGTCACCATGCTCAAGCGCGTCCAGCGCGACCCGGCAGCTGAAGCTGAAAACCGTTTCGCCAACGTCGAGCGCGTATTTGCGATCCTGATGGTCTTCACCGCCTGTGCCATGGCCTTCGCTCACGGCTCCAACGATGTCGCCAACGCCGTTGGTCCTCTGGCTGCCGTAGTTAACACCATCCAGAGCGGCGCTATCACCGTTAAATCCACTATGCCTTCCTGGATATTGCTGCTCGGCGGTATCGGTATCGTGGTGGGCCTGGCGACATACGGCTTTAAGGTAATGGCCACTATCGGTAAGAAAATCACCGAGCTGACACCGAGCCGTGGCTTCGCTGCCGAGCTGGGTGCGGCCTCCACCGTCGTACTGGCTTCTGGTACAGGCCTGCCAATCTCCACAACTCACACTCTGGTGGGCGCGGTATTGGGTGTTGGCCTGGCGCGGGGTATTGGCGCCCTGAACCTGCGTATGATCACCACTATCGCCGCATCCTGGGTAGTCACCCTGCCAGCGGGTGCAGGTATTGCGATCCTGTTCTTCTACTTCTTCAAAGGCTTGTTCGGCTAAAACCGAAGCAGCACACAGAGCAGATCAGCAAAGGGGGCTAAAGCCCCCTTTTTTTATGCCTCTCATATCCACCACTTTAGTAAGGCTCCCTGTCGATATCTATTTCGCTCCTCTGGCATTAATATTTAGGGAAATAAACTGGGCCGAGCCCGCCGACCAATCTATGCCTGCGAATCCACCCTGATGCCATTACTGTTGTTTGTCACTCTTCTGTGGGCCTTTTCCTTCAGTTTGATAGGCGCCTACCTGGCCGGACAGGTGGATAGCTATTTTTCCGCAATGACACGGGTGCTCCTTGCCACAGCGCTATTTCTACCCATGCTGAAATGGAAGAGTTGCCCTCCCCGTACCGCGATACGTTTAATTGTGATCGGTGCTGTACAACTGGGGCTGATGTACTTGTTTTACTACCAGTCATTCTTACTGCTCAGTGTCCCCGAAGTACTTCTATTTACTATTTTCACTCCCCTGTATATCACCGCCCTTGAGGACTACCTTAACAGGCACTTTTCTGTCTGGAACCTCACTATCGCAGCCACAGCCGTATTGGGAGCAGCCACTATTCGCTGGGGCTCCCCCAGTAACGACTTTTGGATTGGGTTTGCAGTCGTCCAGGGTGCCAACCTATGTTTTGCCGTAGGGCAGGTGGCATACAAGCGCCTGATGTCCAGAGAGCAAGGCCCCCTCCCGAGACAAACCTTCGCTTGGTTTTTTGTAGGCGCCAGCTTGATCACTGTTATTGCCTGGCTCCTGCTTGGGAAACCGCAGTACCCACAGGGCTCACAGCAATGGGGTGCTCTACTCTGGTTGGGGTTGGTGGCATCAGGTCTGGGGTACTTTTTGTGGAACAAGGGTGCTACGCAGGTCTCTACTGGTACCCTGGCCGCAATGAATAATGCACTGATTCCCGCTGGCTTATTGGTAAATCTGTTAATCTGGAATCGGGATGCCGATCTAACCCGTCTCGCCCTTGGGGGAGGACTGATCGGAGCCGCTGTTATCTTGAATGAATGGCGCAACAAGAGTAGGGAAAGTCACCATGGCGAGTATCGCAGTACCTGACCTGAAGACCCAATTACATCAACTGATCGCCTGCCCCAGTATCAGTGCAACCGATCCTTCCCTGGATATGGGTAACCGCCCGGTGGTTGAGCTACTGGGTGGATGGTTGGAAGGACTTGGTTTCAATGTAGAGGTAATGCCTTTAAAGGGATCTCCCAACAAAGCCAATATGATTGCTACTCTCGGCGGTAAAAGTGGTGATAAAGGCGGGCTCGTTCTATCCGGACATACTGATACAGTCCCCTTTGATGCGGGGCGCTGGCAATCGGACCCCTTTAAGGTTTTAGAGCGCGACAACCGCTTATACGGTCTCGGCACCAGTGATATGAAGGGTTTTTTCCCTCTGGTTATCGAGGCTGCGCAGACTTTTCTCGACAAGCCTTTACAAAAACCATTGATTGTTTTGGCAACAGCCGATGAAGAAACAAGTATGAGTGGTGCCCGCGCCCTGGTGCAGGCTGGCAAACCCCAAGCGCGCTACGCGGTAATTGGTGAGCCCACCGGGCTTCGCCCGATACGTATGCACAAGGGGGTTATGATGGAAGCAGTGCGTATTACTGGGCAATCCGGCCACTCATCCGATCCAAGCTTGGGAGCTAACTCTCTCGAGGCCATGCATAAAGTTATCGGTGAACTATTAACACTGCGAAAAGAGTGGCAGCAAAAATACAACAACCCCGGATTCGCCGTTCCAGTACCCACGATGAACTTAGGCTGTATCCATGGGGGTGACAATCCCAATCGGATCTGCGGCCACACAGAACTCCAGTTTGATATTCGCCCGTTGCCAGGAATGCAGCTTACAGACCTGCGGGAAGAACTAAACAAACGTATCCTTACCATTCCACAAGACAATAAAATTCAGGTGGAAATGGCCTCTTTATTCCCCGGCACTGCGCCTTTTGAACAGGATGCCCAATCAGAGTTAGTAAAAGTTGCAGAACAACTTTGTGGCCACCCCGCTGAAAGTGTTGCCTTTGGTACTGAAGCGCCCTACTTGAAGAGTTTGAATATTGACACTATCGTGCTCGGCCCCGGCGATATTGACCAAGCTCATCAGCCGGATGAATTTCTCGCCCTGGATCGTATCAACCCTATGGTCAACATTCTGCGCGACTTGATTGGCCGCTTTTGCCTTTAATCTGCCTGCGACAGCCTACGGGGCTTTAACACCACAAGACTTGCACACGGTAAGAATTAGTGAGCGACGATAACGCCTCCCTGAACTGGTTTCGCCACGCGGCACCTTACATTAACGATCTCCGCGGTCGTACTTTAGTAATTGGTATCCCCGGCGACGCTTTAGAGCACGCCAATTTCCGCAATCTAGTACACGATATGGCGCTGCTCGCCAGCCTTGGGGTTCGCTTGGTTGTTGTGCATGGCGCGCGGGAACAAATTAATCGAGCCCTGGATGAGCGCGGCATAGAAAATCGGTTTCACGAGAACCAGCGTATTACCAATCGAGAGACATTGGAGATTGTTAAGTCCGTCGTGGGCAAACTGCGCTTCGATATTGAAGCTGCTTTTTCCCAGGGACTGCCAGACTCACCGATGGCGCGTTCGGCCCTCAAGGTGGTCTCAGGCAATTTTGTTACTGCCCGCCCCAGTGGCGTGCTCGATGGCGTGGACCTGGGCTGGACCGGCACCGTACGGCGCATGGACACCAGCACTCTGGAGCAAAACCTGGATCAGGGTTCCCTGGTGCTCCTTTCTCCCCTGGGCACATCCCTGACCGGGGAGCTTTTCAATATCAATTACCTGGATCTGGCCGCTGAGGCTTCCAGAGTTTTGCGCGCAGAGAAACTAGTGCTATTCCGCGAATCTGAGCAACTTCAAGTGGACGGAAATCCGGTACACGAGTTAAGTATTTTGCAGGCAGAGCAGGTTTCACCCAAGGTGCAAAGCGCAACTCTGCGCTGCGCCATTCGAGCCTGTAATGCAGGGATCGCCCGTACACACCTACTTAGCTTTTGTAAAAACGGCGCCTTAATTCAGGAGCTATTCCGCCGTGAAGGCGCCGGTACCATGATTTACCGGGACAGCTACGAAGTTGTGCGCAGAGCGCGAATTACCGATGTGGGCGGCATTCTTGGACTGATCCGCCCGCTAGAGAAAGATGGCGTTTTGGTACGGCGCTCCCGCGAGAAGCTCGAGGCAGAAATTGAACACTTCACGCTTGTGGAAGTAGATGGTACTCCAGTTGCCTGTGCTGCTCTGTATCCTATTAAGGATGATAAGGGCGCTACCACAGCAGCCGAAGTCGCCTGCCTTGCCAGCCACCCGGAATTTCGCGGTGGCGGGCGTGGTGCCAAGCTGATGCGCCACCTTGAGAGACAGGCGCAAACAGTCCAGGTTGATGAGCTCTACGTCCTCACCACCCAGACAGAGCACTGGTTTATCGAGCAGGGCTTTGAGCAAGTCGGTATCAGTGAGCTGCCTACCGCGCGAAAGTCCCTGTACAACATTCAGCGCAATTCGAGAATCCTGCGTAAACGCCTGGGGAAAAGTCAGTCCACTTAGTCATAGGAATTTGGAATATCTATCCTTAATACTCCTTTAATGGGTAGTTTGGGCGCAAAAATATCCCAGGAAAGTCCGTTTTTTGCTAAGCTGGCGCATTCATTGTTGCCAGCTGGAATCTGTGACTATGCCCCAATACCGCTCCCGCACCTCTACCGCCGGTCGCAATATGGCCGGAGCCCGCGCCTTGTGGCGTGCCACCGGTATGACGGACGAGGACTTCCATAAGCCAATCATTGCCATCGCAAACTCTTTTACCCAGTTTGTCCCCGGACACGTACACCTAAAAGATATGGGTCAGCTTGTCGCAAGGGAGATTGAACGCGCCGGCGGCGTGGCCAAGGAGTTCAATACGATCGCTGTGGATGACGGTATCGCAATGGGTCACGACGGCATGCTCTATAGCCTGCCCAGCCGCGAAATTATCGCTGACTCAGTGGAGTACATGGTCAATGCCCACTGTGCCGACGCCCTCGTTTGTATCTCCAACTGTGACAAGATCACACCGGGAATGATGATGGCAGCCATGCGCCTGAACATTCCAGTTATCTTTGTCTCCGGTGGCCCGATGGAGGCCGGCAAAACCAAGCTGGCTGACCACAAGCTCGACTTAGTAGATGCTATGGTGATCGCCGCTACAGATACGGCCTCCGACGAGGAAGTTGCTGAGTATGAGCGCTCTGCCTGCCCGACCTGTGGCTCCTGCTCAGGTATGTTTACAGCGAACTCCATGAACTGCCTGACCGAGGCCCTGGGGCTTTCACTCCCTGGTAACGGCACCATGCTTGCGACTCACGCCGACCGCAAGGAGCTATTCCTGCGCGCTGGTCGCGAGATCGTAACCCTGACCAAACGCTATTATGAGCAGAATGACGAAACTGCCCTGCCGCGCAATATCGCCAACCGCACAGCCTTCCGCAATGCCATGGCACTCGATATCGCCATGGGAGGCTCCACTAATACCATCCTGCACCTGCTGGCAACTGCTCAGGAGGGTGAGATTGACTTTACCCTGGAAGATATCGACAACCTCTCCCGTGAGGTTCCACAGCTGTGCAAGGTTGCCCCCAATACCGAGAAATACCATATAGAAGATGTACACCGCGCCGGTGGTGTAATGGCTATCCTTGGGGAGTTGGAGGCCGCAGGTCTTATCGACTCCTCACTGCCAACCGCCTACGGGGGTTCGCTCGCCGATGCCCTGGCGCGCTGGGATATTTGCCGCACGAACGACCAATCTGTACTCAAATTCTATCGCGCGGGACCCGCAGGTATTCCCACGCAAACAGCTTTCAGCCAGGATTGCCGCTGGTCCACTTTAGATGCAGACCGCCAGCGTGGCTGTATCCGTTCTGCGGAGCACGCCTACTCCTCTGAGGGAGGGCTCGCCATTCTCTTTGGTAACCTGGCCCCCAATGGCTGTGTAGTGAAGACTTCCGGCGTCGATGAGTCGCTGTGGAAGTTCGAAGGCCCCGCCCATGTAGTAGAAAGCCAGGAAGAGGCGGTTTCTAATATCCTCGAAGGGAAGGTCAGTAAAGGGGAGGCTGTTATCGTTCGCTATGAGGGCCCTAAAGGTGGACCTGGAATGCAAGAGATGCTTTATCCCACCAGTTATTTAAAGTCCAAAGGACTCGGTGAGCACTGCGCATTGATTACCGATGGCCGCTTCTCAGGCGGTACTTCGGGCCTCTCTATCGGACATGTTTCACCTGAGGCGGCTTCTGGAGGTAACATCGCGCTGGTTCGCAATGGAGACCTTATACGTATTGACATTCCAGCGAGGAAAATTGAAATCGCTATTGAGGAAAGTGAACTCGATAAGCGGCGCAGGGAAATGAAAGAAAATCCTAATGGCTGGACGCCAATCGAAAAACGCCCTCGTAAAGTCAGCAAAGCACTGAAAGCCTATGCCATGCTTGCCACCAGTGCAGACCGCGGGGCGGTGAGGGAAATTGACTGATTAAAACTGTTCTAAACAAAACGGCCCCAAAGGGCCGTTTTTTTATTCCGCTATTTTGTAACTGATTCGATTGCGTACCCCGTAGCGCTCCACAGGCTGGCCATTCTCCATTTGGGGTCGATACTTAAACCGTTCTGCCGCGGCTACAGCGGAGCGATCAAATACGCTCGTGGGGTTACCATTAGAGTCATAGCCCCCAACCACACGAGCATCACGTACCGCCCCCGTTTTGGTTACCGTAAATTCTACAACGGCATACCCCTCTATCCCCCTGCGTAGTGCCGCATTGGGGTATCGCGGTTTAGCTTTATAAACTGGCAAAGGGTCGCGCGTTATTTGCACCCCGGTAGAAGTAACAGGAGTGGGCGTACCAATCACTACATTCATCGTAACTGGTGTTACCTCAGTTTCCTCAACCCGCATCGTTGGCTGCTCCAGCACAGCTTGTGGCGGTGTAGGCTCCTCATAAGTTTGGGTAACAATCTCTTTTTTTGGCATATGTACCGGTTTTATCGTAGGCAACAGGCTGAGTTTGGGCTCCTCGATATCAGTAGCTATTAGTTGACTCATCAAAAAGATCAATCCAACTGTGATTGCAGCGGCAAAACCCAGGCTCTTTGTGTAGCCCGCGAGTAACTGTGGGGGGAAAAATAAGGGGTTGGAAATCGACTGGCAAGCTCTGTCCATAACACCTCTCCTATTATTGTTAGGGTGCGATAAGCGGCATTCATATGCCGAAAATGGAAAAGCTGATCAGCTACCATTAATCATTAGCCAATTTACAAAAAAATGCAAATAGTCTGTTAATACAGGTTATCTCAAAATTTTGTATTGCCGCCAGCAAAGAAAAAAGCATAAAAAAAGCCGCGCATTACTGCGCGGCTTTCAGGGAACTAAACAATTAACTAGTATTAAATTGCCAATTGTTTTTCACGCTCCTGCTCACCCTCAACAAAAGAGATCCACTGGTTAGCGAACTTCTCAGAGCGCTCATCTTTCCGTGCAAGCTTGAGGCTCTTTAGTGCTGCGTCATAACGCTTCAAGTTGGCATTAGCCATACCCATCACGATATGCAGCTGATCAACACGCTTGATCCCGCCTTTTGCCAGGGCTTTTTTACCCATGGAAATGGCTTTCTCATTCTGATCCAGGTCGAGATAAATACCGGCCAAACGAGAATAGATTTCACCTTTGTCAGAAAGCTTGGCTGCCGCTTCCAGCTGAGGAATAGCTTTCTGCAGCTCCTGTGCCATCTGGTAGGCCTGAGCTAGGGTTTCCAGGTTTTTAGCTGTACGCGGGATCTTCTTGTCTTGAATACCCTTGGCTATCACCTTGGCCCCTTTATAAGGCATTTCATGCCCCATAAAGAGATACCCCATATTCAACAGGTCTCTATCCTTTTCCAAAGCTCCGGCAAGGTAAGCTGCTTCCATCATATGCAGCTGGTCCTTTTCGCGCTTTAACTCGCCATACATCGCCGCCAGGGTGGTGTAATAAACGGGCTTCGGATAGTACTTAACCAGGTTTTCGAGAACACCGGCCACTTTCTTATAATCGGTGCGTTCAAAATAAATGAACTGCTGTAAACCGTACCAATTTTCTTTTGGTACTTTGCCCTCTTTCTCGTACATGGATACCGCTATATTGATATCCGCAAGAGCCTTATCCTGGTTACCAAGCTGATTATAAGCAGTGGCACGCAAAGCGTAGGAGTCAGCAGTGATACGATCGGAAACCTTAAACCACTGGTTCAGGTAGTTAATCGCCTGCTTGTAATCCTCAGTGACGAAATACAGTTGAGCCAGCGTAAACAAAGTGCCTACCTCTAAAGCTACAGGCAGGTTTTTTTCACCCTGGTCCAGTACCTTTTTAAAGTAGGGAATCGCCTCTTTGTAACGCTCAGTGCTGTAGTAAACAACACCGAAGAAGTTGTACATCTGGGCAATTTCATAGCCATTAAAGCGCTTCTTAGCCGCATCCATTTCTTTCAGGGCTACAAGAGCAGCTGGCCAATCCTCCGCATCAGCAGCTTCTTGGGCTTTCTCCAGCTTCTTATACGCAACTTCGCGCATCGCTGGAACTTTGCGAGTTTTTTGCTTGCTCGGCTTTTTTTGTTCCTGCGCCTGTGCAGATGCGAAAGGTGCTGACACACCCACCGCATCCAGCACGGTAACGCTGACCGTCGGTGCCAGAACCAAGGGTAGCGCCACTGACGTGCGCAGAGCGAACTTGGACAAACCTTTAGTGATGGTCGTCAACTTCATAGTGCTTCCCCCTTAGTCCTTAGCCATGTTAAAGCTGATCTTAGTCCTAACATTAGGAACTTCGGTCGGCTTGCCATCGACTACCCGCGGCTTGTACTTGTACTTCAATGCGGACTTAAGTGCAGACCGATTGAAAACCGTGGTCGGTTTACCTTGCAGAGTAAACGCCTCAATTACGATCGGGTCGCGTACAGAACCGTTTGTTGTCACTGTGTACTCAACGATTACATAGCCTTCCATACCGCGCTGTAGAGCGCGACGGGGGTACTGAGGCTGTACTTTTACGATCGGTAGGTAGTCACCTTCACCAAAGCTGAAACCTGACAGCTTAACGCCGCCTCCCGCTTTTGGAGCAGAAATATTGATGTTGCCATCAACATTCGGCTCTTCAAAATCGGGCTCAGGCATCTCCGGTGGCGGAGTTTCCGGCTCATCAGGTTTTACCGGCTTGGTGGTGTCGTACTGTGTTTCAATCTTCGTATCAGGCATCACCACATCGGCAACTTTGAAAGTTTCCTTATCCTCAGGAGCTTTCATGTTTGCCGCAATCAGCTGATGCATGGTGAAGATGAGGCCAAAGGTCGTGGCTACCGCCAATGTACCTGCCCCAAGAAGTCTTACCGGATTCATAGCTGTTAACTCTTCTCTGTAGCGACCGAAACTTTCTTGATACCAATCTTCCTGGCTGCTTCTGCAATCAGGGCAATCTTCTCAATACTTGCTCCCTTATCGGGCTGAATTACCAACCACCCTTTCGGGTTTTCCGAGTAGAGACGCTCCAGGACAATTCGTACCTGACGCTCATCAACCTTCTCTTTGGCAATCCAAACCTCGTCACTGTCGTTGATCGCTACCAGGATAGAGGCGGCCTTGAGTTCAGCGGTTGTCGCTTGCGGCTTCTCAACATCAGCACCCGGCTCCTTAATAAAGGTCGCGGTGACGATAAAGAAGATCAGCATGATAAACACCACGTCCAGCATGGGCGTGAGGTCAATTGCGCCGGCTTCTTCTTCTGCCGTATTTTGTCTTTTGCTCATAGCAACTCTCTTAGCGAACTTTTTCAGCGGGAGCTCAGGGAGCCCCCGGCGAAAGTATCTGGCTTGGCTAAACCTTCACAGCAAATAAGTTGGCCTATTCGCTGGTGTGTGCTTAGTGATCCATCGTCAGATGATCTTCGAGTAGCTGGGTTTCACGCTCAGCTTTACGGGCGAGGTAAGTGTTGGCAAATACGCCTGACAGAGCCGCAACCATACCCGCCATTGTCGGGATAGTTGCCATGGATACACCACTGGCCATCTGCTTGGCGTCACCACCACCTGTAATCGCGAGAACGTCGAACACGTTGATCATGCCCCAAACCGTACCCAACAGCCCAAATAGAGGGGCCAGGGCGACACAGGCTTGGATCATGTCCATATTGTCCTGAATTTTCTCAGATACCCGGGAAATCATCGCATAACGGATCTGGTGCGAAGCCCAGGATTTGCGCTCACCGCGCCCCTCCCATTGGTCTACCGCACCTTGAACGTCACTTTTCAAGCCTTTGTTAAAGTAGAAAACACGTTCAAAAATCAGCGTCCACATAAAGAAGGTCAGGCCGGCGATCAGGAACAGTACTGGCCCGCCCGACGCCATAAAGGCGTTGACGGCGGCCCATGCGTCGATTAATGCGTGCATGTTGCCGCCTCCTCTTATTTGCGCTCGGCGTTTTCTGCCACGATACCAGCACTCTGCTCTTCAAGAATATGCAGAACACGCTTGGCACGGGCATTTACGATGGTGTGCATCAGTACAGTCGGGATAGCAACACACAGACCGAGAACGGTAGTGATCAGGGCTGAGGAAATACCACCGGCCATTGCCTTAGGATCGCCCGCACCAAAGATAGTGATCGCCTGGAAGGTTACGATCATACCGGTAACGGTACCCAGCAGACCCAGCAGCGGAGCAACCATGGCGATGATTTTCAGCAGGTTGAGGCCGGATTCGATTGCCGGACGCTCTTTCAGTACTGCTTCTTCCATCTTCAGCTCGAGAGTTTCGCCGTCTACACCTTTGTTCTCTTCCGCAACAGCCAGTACACGACCCAGCGGGTTATTAGTGTTCGGAGTAGAGGAGCGCAGCTGAGCATTCACTTTGGCACCAACACCGGTCAGAACGATCAGGCGGAAGATTGCCAGTAACATCGCAAAGACACCAACAGCAGTGATGATGTAACCAACGATGTCACCCTGGTGCCAACGCTCTACGATGTCCGGGCTGTTGATCATAGCTTTCAGGTAGGAGCCACCGGTAGGACCAGTCGGGTCTACACCGAAAGCGCTGAAGCCACTGGTAGAAGCTTGCAGAGTTTCGGCCATGCCTTGGAACTTGGCGTCAGGCTGACGGATCAGCTCAGCCATTTTGTAGGCATTGTTCATTTCCAGGTATTTACCATTGGAAACCAGGTTGAAGTTACCTACACGAACCACTTCCTGATCAGCCTGTTCACCGTTTGGCTTGATCACAGTCGCGTTAAACTTAACGATCTTGCCGGATTCAACAGTTTCGCGCTGAATTTCAAACCACAGACGCTCGATCTCTTCGATAGTCGGCAGCTGGGTAGCACTGTTCATTTTGGCCAGAAGACCATCGATGAACTCAGTACGGTTGGGGTATTGAGCGGAAACCAAAGAGGAACCGATATTGGCACGCAGGTCGGCAGCAGTAGAGGACATATGGCCGAACAGTTCCTTCAAGGAACCCAGGCGCTGGTCCAGTTGCTGACGCTTCTGATCAACAGCGACTTCCTGCTCCTGGTATTTCTTTTCCAGGTCAGCAGAGCGCTTTTCTTCAGCGGTGCGAGTATTTTTGGCTTGGTTTAGCAGAGCATTCTGGTTCGCCTTCTGACGGCGGAACTCAGCTTCACGCTGCTTGTGTTCTTTGGACTCGGCAACTTTGGACTGCTGAACCATTTTCAGCAGGTCGTCCAGAGAAGTGGCCTTCTCTTGAGCAACTGCGGAGAAGCTGATCAGACCAGCTGCTGCCGCTACTAAAACGCGTTTGGCGAAAGAGGTTTTCATTGCGCTGCCTCCGGAGCCGGAATCGGCATAGTCATGATGTCGATAGTGGCCTGCTTCTTGGCAATTTTCAGACCGTTCATGAGAGCGCGGCGATATTCACCAGCGTCGATCTCAACCCACGCTTTTTGCGCTTTGTCATATGCGAGGGCAATTTCTGCATCAGTAGTCTGAGCCAACAGGGCGATACGGCCGATTTGCAGAACGCTCACCTCGCGCTCCTGACCGGCAACGGTCAAAGTATCGCGGTAAGAGTCGATCTTACGGGCGTATTCCGCTTCGAAGTTGTACAGCTCCAGTACCTGGCGGAATTTCTCCGCAACACTTACATCGGAACGGTCCATGGTGCTCTTAACACCGTTGAGGTTCGCCATACGCTCTTCGAGCTTGAACGGTGCGTCCAGCTCAATGAACTGCTCCAGACCTTCCAGCATACGCAGGATCAGCGGCTGAATCTGACGTTCAATGACAGTAACGTTGGCAATAGACTCATCCAGCTCATTGATAACTTCGAGCTGGTTGGCCAGCTGCTTTTCCAGCTGACGGTTGTATACGCGCAGACCATCGATTTCTTTATTAACCACCTTGAAGTCCTGCAGCAGGCTGCTGGTTTCGTCGGCAATCTTGTCGATGCGTTTTTGCGATGCCTGGGCCGCAGTGGTTTTCTGCTGGCCGACGGCGAGTACGTTATCGAGAGTATCCGCAGTGGCTACGCTGCCGTAGAGCGCGCCGGCAGACAGCGCAGTGGTCAGCGCCACAGCCATGAATCGCTTGGTTTTCATTAGACCCCCCAGTGGGTTCAATATTTCACAACATGGTCGCGATGAGTTAGCTGCCACAACGCGGTGTCCTTTTGTTTTAAAAACATTGGTTAGAAGACAGCTAAGAGCCGCACATTGTAAACAGCCGATTTGATTATTCAAATGCCGATTGCCAGCATCGGCCCGCTTGGGTAGCAAGGTAACACTCGGGTAACATTCCCGGGTTACTTGCACACATTAGCGGCGACGTTCCTTGTGTAAGCTGTTGGAGAATTTAACAGATCGATCAACTTTTGATCAAATTGTTTTTATTTAAATCTGTCATATTGGACTAATGAGTAGTTGTACTCATTCCTGTCCGAGGCCGGGTAACACTCTCGTGCCGACTCGACCCACGAGTCATCCATGTCGGGAAAGTATGCATCCCCGTCGATATTTGCGTCAACTTCGGTGACATATAAGCGGGCAGCCAGAGGCAGTGCCTGACGATAAATTTGTGCCCCTCCAATAACCATCACTTCAGTGGCGCCGCTGTCCTTAGCGCAGCTTTGGGCCAGGCTCAGGGCTTTATCCAGAGACTGGACCACCTCAACGCCATCCGCAACCCAGTCAGCATTACGCGTAATGACAATATTGACACGCCCCGGAAGTGGGCGACCAATAGACTCAAAGGTCTTTCGTCCCATTACTACTGGCTTTCCCATAGTGGTCCGCTTAAAAAACTGCAGATCGCCGGAGATGCGCCAGGGGAGTTCATTATCCTTGCCGATAGCACCATTGCGGGCAACTGCCGCAATCAAAGCAATAGAAACCGTCATTACTGCCCCTTAAACCGCTACAGGTGCCGGAATATGTGGATAGGCTTCGTAACCTTTGAGTTCAAAGTCCTCGAAGCGGAAAGAAAACAGATCTTTCACATCTGGATTCAAGTGCATTTGTGGCAGAGGCAGAGGGTCGCGTTGCAATTGCAGTTCGACCTGCTCCTTATGGTTGGAGTAGAGGTGAGCATCACCAAAGGTGTGGATAAAATCGCCGGGCTTCAAACCGCATACCTGTGCCAGCATAAGGGTCAGCAGGCTGTATGAGGCGATATTGAAAGGCACCCCGAGGAAAATATCTGCGCTTCGCTGGTACAGCTGGCAGGACAACTTGCCATCAGCGACATAGAACTGGAACAGGGCATGGCAGGGAGCCAGGGCCATGCGCCCTTCACGAGCATTATCAGCAGGTGAAACACCTTCATCTGGCAGATCCGCAGGGTTCCAGGCACTAACCATCAGGCGCCGGGAGTCCGGGCGAGTTTTCAACTGGTGTACCAACTGCTCAATCTGGTCGATCTGGCGACCATCAGAAGTGGGCCAGGAGCGCCATTGATGGCCATATACAGGGCCCAGATCACCGTCCTCTGTGGCCCACTCATCCCAAATCCGCACCTTATTGTCCTGCAGATAGCGGATATTGGTATCCCCCTGCAAAAACCACAGAAGTTCGTGAATAATCGAGCGTAAATGGCACTTTTTAGTGGTGATCAGCGGAAAACCCTCCGCCAAATTAAAGCGCATTTGATAGCCAAACACACTGAGAGTACCAGTGCCGGTGCGGTCACCTTTAACGGTGCCGTTATCGCGCACATGGCGCATTAGATCGAGATACTGCTTCATCTACTGCTATGCTCCGCCTTTAACTCGGGAAGACCCTGCTTTCTTACCTTTCTGCTCAGTTCTCCCCTCGGGAAGCGGCTGAGTTTTATAACTCCACACCAGCAATGCGATGCCGGCAATAATCATTGGCAGGCTCAAAAGCTGCCCACGTGTCATCCATCCAAATAAATCAAAACCAATATGCCCATCGGGCTCCCGGACAAATTCCACCAGGAAGCGGAATACACCGTAGAGCGTCACGAACATACCACCCACCGCGAGTCGAGGGCGCGGCTTACTGGAGAACCACCAGAGCAGCGCAAAGAGAACCAGCCCCTCAAGGAAGGCTTGATACAGCTGGGATGGGTGCCGGACCAGAAGGTCCGGGTCCTTTGGAAAGACCATGCCCCAAGGGCCTTCAGTTTCACGCCCCCAAAGCTCCTGGCCAATAAAATTACCGATCCGCCCAAGCCCAAGACCTATGGGCACCAGAGGAGCAACGAAATCAATTAGAGCCGGGAAGGTTGTACCAATTTTGCGTGCGTAGAGTGCCGTGGCCAACATTACCCCTATCAGCCCGCCGTGGAAGCTCATCCCTCCTTCCCACAACCGGATCAGTGATATCGGGTCTTCGAGCAACTGGGGGAAATTATAAAAGAACATGTACCCCAAGCGGCCACCGATAACGACACCAATGGCACAGTAGAGAATCAAGTCCTCAACTTCGGATTTAATGACCGGTGACCAGGGTTTGGCACTTCGGCGCAATGCCAACCACCAGGCCGCGACAAAGCCAGCCAAGTACATCAGCCCATACCAGTGCACTTTTAAGGGGCCTATTGCAAAGGCTACCGGGTCAATTTCGGGATAGGTCAGCATGGGGGAATCGCGATTGCTAATAAAGGGCGTATTATGGTCGTAAAGCCCCCCGCTGTGGAAGGGCAGCTTGCCCCTAGGGAAGATCCCCATGTGTCTACTGCTATTCGCCTATCAATGCCACCCGAAATACCCTCTGCTGTTGATCGCCAATCGGGATGAGTTCTATCAACGGCCAACCGCTGCAGCGGCGCGCTGGCCAGGGACCGGACTAATTGCGGGTAGAGACCTTGAAGCCCAGGGAACATGGGCCGGCGTCTCCCCCGGTCGGGTCGCCGCTGTAACCAATATCCGGGAACCTGGAACACCGGAACCTGTAGGAGCGCTATCCCGCGGGGAAATACCGCAGAAATTCCTCAGCCAACAAATTAGCCCTGAGCATTTCATCCACTACCTGGAATCCCAGCAGTACCGGGGCTTTAACGCCCTGCTGTTTGATGTTGAGAATCAAAACACTCTCTTCTGTGCCGGAAACCGGCACAAGCCATTTACGTTTGAACCGGGTATTCACGGTATCTCCAACGGCGCACCGGACGAACCCTGGCCAAAGGTGGAGAGGGGCAAAGCGGGGCTGGCAGAAATAATACCTGCGGCCGATCAGCTGGTAACAATCGAGAACTTTGTGGAGCCAGCCCTGGCACTGCTCAAAGATCGCACCCAAGCGCCGGACCAACAACTCCCTCATACCGGGCTACCACTGGAGATTGAGCGGGCACTCTCTCCGATATTCATTCAAATTGATGCCGATAGCTCGGCGACAGAACCAATGCTTCGCAATGGAGGCTACGGTACCCGCGCGAGTACCGTGATCACCATCGACCAGAGGGGGTGTGGCCAACTTTGGGAGCAGACTTTTATACAGGGCAATGAAAATGGACCCCTGCGCTATTTCACTACCCAGTCGCCCAATTAAGCAGGCTCAATGCTAATGGCAGAGAAATTGTGCATAACTTTTTGTGCAAGCCTCTGCACCATATTCAAATAAGCCCCAGTAAACACGCCCCTTTTACACCCACGAGCGAAATATTTGACGCAAAACTCATCATTCGCAAATCCTTACTCTAAAAAGAATGAAGCGCCAAGCAAATTTTGCATTTATTGCCATACTTACTTTCACAGACTGAAGTTGGTTGAGTTTCGCGCAAGCAGGACACCGACATCAGTCTTAATAAAAGGAAGTCGCGCGGGACGCATGACACGTGCGAGTCACCGATAATGTCCCTGAGTATCTGGATGGGCTCGCCACAGGTTGGGAAGGTATGAACGATCTGGCGCCCGGCATTTTCCAAAATATCGCACCGGGCCCCCGCAGAATCGCTGAGGTACCATGTCGTATTTCAACCCCGAGCATCGTAGACGCAAATCTGTACTTCCACTGCTGACACTGGGTAGCCTCTGTGTCTTCATTCTTTATTATGCTTTCGCAGCAAACCAGAAGACCGTACCCGTTTTACCGGAGAACGCTGTTCGCCCTCATTTAGTGCACTGGCTGGAGGAAAACCCTGATGCCTGGCCAGCCCAGGACCCCATTTTTAACCCCGCCGCTGTGCGCAAGATCTACCAGCGCACGGATTACCGCTTGCTTTGGTTCGATAACTACAGCCTAAGTGATAGTGCCAATGACCTGCTGAAACAACTCACAGCTGCCAGCTCCGGCAATCCGAGCAGCATGGTCGACTACCGCTACCACCTGGGGTACTTCGATCGCACCCTCCGCGATACCCCACAACGGCTTCAGATGGCAGCCGTATTGGATATCTTACTGACCGATGCCTTTGTGTCCTACGCGCAAGATACCCAGCTGGACAGGCTAAAGCCCAAAACCCGCCCGCGCCGGGGTGTCACACCGGTTCTGCGGGATAGTGAAGGTTTCCGCTTGGTTGCGACCAGCACAGCTCAACAGCAGGCTTCCAGTGAACCCAGCGGGCGCAAGTACTTCCGCGGATATGATCGCGCAGCCAATCTCGGCAGCAATGTACGCAGCCGCTATTACTCGCGGGAATACAATGCGGATACTTCCGGCAATTACTCAGGACGCAATTATTCCGGTAGCACTCGCACCTATGAGCGCAGTCGATACCGTTCCTACCGGGACAACAATAGTGGCTCGGGTTCCGGCAGTCGCGTTTATTACAACCAGGGGCGGTCAAATACTGCCGCCCCACCGGTGAGATCTGAAAACAGTGAGGGGCCTTACTACGAGGAAAACCGGCCCTATGGCAACGATGTAAGAGCGCTGCGCGGTGAGCTGCAACGGCTGCGCAAGATTTCTTCCAGCGGTCGCTGGCGTCCGATCCCGGCGGGCCCTGCCATGACCATGGGTGCACGCCACCCACATGTAGGCCTCCTGCGCAACCTGCTCTCCCTATACGGTGATTACCAGTCTTACTACAGCTACGGAGGCACTGATCGCAATCGCTTCGATCGGGGCCTTCATCAAGCTGTGATGCGCTTCCAAAAACGTCACGGCCTGAGAGCAGATGGTATTGTCGGTCGCTCAACTCGCAAGCGCCTGAACTTATCCCCAGCTGCACGCGCCCGCATTGTGGAAATGAATATCAAGCGCCGCGAAGAGTTGCCGGAACAATTGGGCAGCCGTTTTATCCAGGTCAATATTCCTGCGTATCGTCTCAAATACGTGGAAAACGACCAGGTCAAACTGGCGATGAATGTGGTCGTCGGTAAGAAAAAACACGCAACGCCTGAAATAACCACCCGTGTCAGCAAGGTAGTCTTTAACCCCACTTGGACAGTACCGCGCAGTATCCTGGTGAATGAGATACTCCCCAAAGCTCGTAAAAACCCTGCGGGTATGGAAAAAATGGGATACCGGGTGATTAGCGGCAGGGGTGAAAAACTGCCCCTGACCCCGCAAAATCTATCTGCTGCAGGTGCGGGTTCCTACCTTATGCGCCAAATGGGTGGTGAGGAAAACATATTGGGACGTGTCAAATTTGAAATCCCCAATATTCACGACGTGTACCTGCACGATACGCGCGCGCGCAAACTTTTTTCCCTGACCACTCGGGGCTATAGCCATGGCTGTATCCGCCTGGAAAAACCCCGCCATTTGGCCGAAGCACTACTTCGTCCCCAAGGGAATTGGGATCAGTGGCGTATCGATCAATTGACCACAGGAGAGGAAACCACGGAAGTGGATATGTCCCAATTGGTGAAAGTTTATATCACCTACTGGACTGCCTGGGTCGATGGCCAGGGCAACCTGAACTTCCGCCCGGATATTTATGGCAAAGATGGACTGACCGATAATCAATTTTAAAAGAAACCGGGGCGGCTATACGTCGCCCCGGTTATAACCAGGGAATTATTGAGCGTGTTATTCCATTAATTAGCCTTTCTTAAGCAGCACCATTCCTGAAAATTATTTAAAGACTATCAGTCACAAGTTATCAATGTGAGCACAGTGATAAATCTCACTGATTTCTCAGTGCTTGCAGGGGTGACTTATGGGTGCTGCCAACAATTCACTTTGCGCTTTTTTGCCACGCAACCAACTAACCTCCCTCCGGGCGAGTGCCGCTGCGATTGCCATAGCAATATCGTTAGGCATTCACTCACCACAAATAATCGCCGAAGCTAAAGATACCGTCGAACCTGACTTGATCGGCAGTCGCGATCCTTTTTTACCTCAGGGCAGGCAATTTTCCCTACTCAGCGAAGCGTTAGCACGCTACCAAACCCTGGCACAAGGTAACTACTGGAAACCGCTCAGTGCTGGACAACCTATCGCGCCGGGCAGTCGCAGTCCCCGGGTTGCGCAATTGAGAAGCCTGCTTATGCTCTATGGTGATCACCACCCCGAAGAGTACGGAGCAGATACTTCTAAAGCAGATGTCTACGACAAAAAACTGCAGCAGGCCGTTAAACGGTTTCAGAAACGTCACGGATTAAAGCAAACGGCACTGGTTGATGAAGGAACCCGGAGTCGACTCAATACCCCGCCAGATAAAGTTGCCAAAATTCTGGCAGCCAATATTGAACGCTGGAAACAACTCCCCAAGGATTTAGGGCCTCGCTATATCATCGTGAATGTCCCAGAATTTAATTTGCGCCTAATTGAGGGCGATAAAGAGCAATTCCGTATGCGTGTGGTTGTGGGAAAACCAAAACACAAAACACCGCAAATCGCTACCCGTATGACGCGACTGGAATTTAATCCTGTATGGCGTGTCCCGCCCAGTATTGCGCTGCGGGAACTTTTACCCAAGGGCAGTTCCGCCCTCAGGGCAAAAGGTTATCGCCTGATGAATCATCGAGGCAGATCGGTGCCTTTTACTCGTGGAAATGTGGCTGCAGTGCGTCGAGGGCAAGTTTCACTGCAACAAAAAGGCGGACCGGGAAATGCTTTGGGAAGAGTGAAATTTGTTATCCCCAATCGGCAGGCCATTTTTCTCCATGACACAAATAGCAAGCACTTATTTAAAAAATCCCAAAGAGCCTTTAGCCACGGTTGTATTCGCCTGGAAAAACCATTGCAGTTTGCTCGCATGATGTTAGCCCAGCAAAACAAGTGGAGTGATGCCCGTATCAATCGCGCGCTGGGAAGTGGTCGCACCCATGGCGTTGCCCTTAAAAATCCCCTGCCGGTTTATATCGCTTACTGGACTGCCTGGATCGATGAAAATGGGCAGCTTCAGTTTCGGCCGGATATCTATAACCGGGATCAGTAATAGGAGGTGACGGAGTGAAGCGGATTAAGAGCTATAGGGACTACTGAGTTATCAGTATGGCAAATGGCCCATTCCAGCTCGGCATCGCCGCACTGATAAGCCTCGTAATTGCCTCGGCCAGCCCTTTGAATGCTTCATTTACTGGGCAGACCGATGTCATTATTGAGCCAATCAGTTCGACCCAGCAATTGCGCGATACCGCTCAGGCCTACCGAGTGTTAGCGAAGAACTGGCGACCTATTGCCCAGGGAAAAACTTTACAGCCCGGAGACAAAGGCCCTCGTGTCCTGCAACTACGTAACTTGCTGGCAATGTATAAGGATTATCACGGTCAACCCGGGCCGCTTTCCGCCCCACAAAAAGACCCTCGAAGATTTGACAGTGCGCTCCAAGCTGCAGTGGAGCGCTTTCAGGAACGTCACGGGTTGAACGTTACCGGCATCGCCGATGAAGACACACTTGCAGCCTTAGCTGTATCGCCAATGGAGCGCGCTCAGCAAATGGAATTGAATGCATCCCGGTGGGAGAAGCTAAAGCTCCCTGAGGATGACCGCTATGTGATTGTCAACGTGCCCGACTATCGCTTACAGCTTATCGAAAATGGTTCGATTGCTCTCGATATGAAGACAGTCGTGGGAAAAAGCAGCACGCGCACACCGGATATGCGCACGCGAATAACCAATATTGTTTTCAGCCCAACCTGGACTGTCCCCCGAAGTATTCTTGTCACCGAGCTTTTGCCCAAGGCACGACACAACCCAACAGCCATGCACAAGCGGGGTTATCGAGTAGTGCAATATCGCAGCGGTAAATCGTCCCCTATTACAGAAGAGACTATTGCCAAGGCAGCCGGGGGGCATGCTACTTTGAGGCAATTGAGTGGCCCTGAGAATACTCTGGGGAAAGTGAAATTTGTTATCCCCAATAAGCAGGCTATTTTTCTCCATGACACCCAAGCTCAAAGCCTGTTTAAACTTCGCCAGCGGGCATTAAGTCACGGATGCGTAAGGCTACAAGCACCAGAAGAATTAGCGTACTTTCTTCTACGTGACCAGGGTTGGGATAGAACTCGGGTAGCACAGGCAGCGAATGGGCATGATGCTCTGAATGTAAAGGTTAAGGGGTCACCCCGTATTTACATTGTTTATATGACAGCATGGATAGATAGGGATGGGCGCCCCCAATTCCGCCGTGACATTTATCATCGCGACAAAGAGATACCCTATCCAAATTAAAGGAACTTATCTATAAATAACTCCGTACAGACTACCCGTCGATACTCCTGACAAGTCTTACATAGTTATCAATTCTAATGGCATCCTCAGGTGCCCCACCTGGCGGAGGCCCCATAGCTCTCTGCATATTTCCATCAGTCATGAAAGGGGGCTCAGGCATTGGTGGGCGCCGTTGAGGGCCATCACCATCAGATTGCGGTCTACCTAAACCTTTTATGTGATATCCCCCATCCTTATAAACAGCGACCTCATCCAATTGTCCAGATTTTGGATCACTTCGTTGAGCCCCAGCTCCATGCAGATCTACCCATTTCTCCGCCATATACCCCATAGCTCGACCGAAACTAATGTAGTTTGCAGAGGCTCCTGCTTTTCTACTATTCACATGGGTTGTACTAGTCCAAAACCAGGGAAAATCTTTTTCCTTACCTTCATTCTTGATAGTGCTGATTTCGAAAATAGAATCAATAGACGCAGAAGTCGTTTTATTTGGAGAACGTTGGTAATCAACGATACTCTGTAGCTCTTTTGCATTAGGCAGGCGCCAGTCGCTGTGGCCTAGGAAATTTTGAGCATTTTTCTCCTCTGCCCAGGCTAAGGCCTCCTGCCAGTTCATTCCTTTCCGGCTATCAGATTTCATCCACATTAAACCCGTTGCCAGATCGGAAACGGTGCCATCTTTATTATCGACAAACTTATTCTTGCCATAGGCCTGGTTGCCGCGCACAAAGTAAGCATAGTTTCTCGGACCACCACCAGGAATTGCATAAGCTTTGATTCTGCCATCTGCTAAATTCAGGCCGAATACTGCAAGTGATCCTCTAAATACATCACCCGTGTAAATATTACTGGACCAGAATTGGGCATCGATAGTGCGTTCGCCCCTCTCTTCATCACCATAGGCGAATGCAAAATACCGGGTATCAATAAAGGGCTTAGCATTACTCTCACTTGGACCGGCGGGGTCAATACCGCTGAAGTTCATCAGGGAATATAGTTGTTTTATCGTCGGAAGCCGCCAATCAGAATAACCACCAAAACGCGCTTGATTCAATTTTTCAACATACTCCCCAACATCGCGGAAAGCGATCTTATCATCAGAGGTAACTTCACCATCCCTATTTAAATCCGGGCTCTGGGTCCACATCAAACCGGTGACATTATCAACCACAGTAAGACCATCTTTAGCCAGGGAGTAATTCATCTTATTGAAGGAATACTGGGCATCCTGACCAAAGAAATCATCACCGGGCTTTGGCTTGGGAATTACATCCTTATCATCAAAAAATTGGACCTGTGCCGTATCTACTATCGGGTAACTAATAGAGTCTATTTTCTTTTCAGCATGTGCCGCTGCCATCAGGCTCAAGGAAGCCGAGATCAATGCGACCAAAGAAATATAGGGCAGCCGAGACCCAGCCCCAGATATGCTAGCCATAGTGTTTTACCGCAAGTGAAAAAGTAAAAGAACCAAGCTAGCATTATTTGGTTTTGATCTCAGGCAACTTCACATTTGTAAACACAACCTTACCAAGGTGCACAATCCATAACGGTGGCCAGCTATGCAAAGTGATCATTAGTTTTGGACTGATGATTCGACTGGCTTTGGAAATCCTTAGGGGACAGACCGGGCTATGCTAGCCAACTTAAACGGTTGGGTATCCATAGAAATACTACACTGGTAGCATCTACACACCTTGTATATACATGTACATACAAATAATTGTGTACTGCGATAGAGCTGAACTGTCTTTCTATATAGATAGATAAACCAGCCACTAATAAAAGAAGGCTATCGAGCTCATGACCGAAGAGGTGATCGGATAGCTCTCAAGCACACTGACGAAACCGCCCGATAAAACCTATAAGTCGCAGAAAAATAATTTTTTAGTGATTAGCGTGCAATGACAACGCTGTCTCCACCCTATTCAGCACTATCGACTTATCAGCAATAAAAATTCCGGTTTCAGGTAGCAGAAAAGAAAAAATATACCACCCAGGCCATCTAATTATTTCTGAATTAGCAGCTTCAGGTTTGTAACAGCTGGTTATTTTTTGTACATTTTCCGCCGTACCCGGTTGCGCCAACTAAGGCAAACCGACGAGAGATTTAACGACGAGGCGGAATTATGAAGAATCCATCCAGACGTCGATTCCTGGCAGTGACCTGCGCAACTGCGGCGGCCGTCAGCGCCGGACCGACTTTCGCAAAAGTAGGTAGCTCCCGCACCCTGAAAATGCGCAACCTGCACACCGGGGAGAAGCTGGAGGCCGCCTACTGGACTAACGGAGATTACAGCAGCGGAGGCCTGAAGCAGTTCAACAAATTGCTTCGTGACCACCGCGCCAACGAAGTGACCCGAATGGACCCCAAGCTTCTAGATATCGTCTACAAGCTGAAGGAGAAGTTCAATTACAACGGCACCATTGAGATTATCTCTGGATACCGTTCACCTAAAACCAACGCCAAGCTGCGTGCAGCTGGCCGAGGCGTAGCGAAACGCAGTTACCACACACGTGGTATGGCCTTGGATATCCGTATGCCGGGAGTGTCCCTGTCGAAGTTGCGCCAGGCAGCACTCAACCTGAAAGCGGGCGGTGTCGGATACTACCCGAAGAGTAACTTCGTACACGTGGATACTGGCCCTGTACGTCGCTGGTAATCCCCACCCAACAGATACAAAAAACCCGGCAGTCGCCGGGTTTTTTGTTATGCCTGTGAGAGCAAGATTTATTCACCATCAACCGGTAAGCTAACCGGCATCACATCCTGATCGGATACTGGCACTTGGGTAGTACCTGCCATCAACCCGGCGATACGCTCGAGAAGTTTGCGTGCCTGCGCCAATTGGGTCAGCTCCGCCAGTTCAATCGGGTCTTCCATTTGCAACAACAAGCTCTCGAAATCCACAAAAGCCTGCTCTAAAGCCGTCACCTGATGTCGATCCAGCAACAGCTCTGCCAAGCCGCCCCCACCAGTGGGAATCCAGTTTGACTGGAGAGTTGCCATAATTGCCAATATCGCCTGCTTTGAATCGGCAGCACGGCTACTTTCCACATCGCTCTCGGAACTCTCCGGCAACCTGCGCAACAGCTGCTCATCAATCACCCGGGTGTGCGATGCACGGATTTGCTGCAATCGGGCAACCGGTCCAAGGGATAAATAGGGCCGCGACAGGCTGTTGGCTGCCGTCGGCCAACGGCGGGCCAAGCCTGCCATATCTTCTTCCACACCTTTGACGATCAAGCGGGTTAGCTCACGGCGCCGATTGACAGCCAGGGCCTCGGGTTTTTCCCCATCGGACTTAGCCAAAAACTGCTCCGCTACCCGCTCGCTGGTGGGCCCCCAGAGCATGATTTCCAAAGCGTGAAAACCGGTGCTGGCCTCTTCATGTGCCGTCAGGCGGTGCTGCTTGCGCAGGTTCGTTAAGGTCAGATCAATGGCCGTATCGTTAACGATACCGCTCTCAGAATAACCCGGCACTGTATCCAGATAGCCCGCCTGGGCCGGCCAACTATCTACTGATAACAGTAATTTTCTACCCTGGCTGCGCAACTCTCCCGAAGAAAAAGCCAACTGGATATAAGGCAGTGCAGCAGCAAATTCCCTGTGGGCATCCAGCCAGGCGAGCCTGGTATTTTCCAGCTTATTTTCATTCGGCTGAGCCAGAAGACCATCCACTTCACGCTGCAACGTTTCAACAGCGGCATGGGCATGGATAACCTGGGCCTCACCCGCCTGCCAAATTGCCAGGGACAACTCGGTCGCAGCCTTTTCATTCACAGGTTGCGGCGCAATACTTTGTTGCGATACCTGCTGCGGTTTTTCTACCGCTTTTTGTTCACAGGCAGAAAGTCCGGCCAGGGCCCCGATTAAAACAGCCAGGGCCCGGTACTGGATAATAGATCCGTTCACTCAATTCCCCATCTTGTGCATTTCACAAATACTGGCAAGCACCTACTCACTCTCTTCCCGCAAACTGATCACCGGCCAGCCGCGAGCCTCAGCTTCTGCGCGCAGGCGATCATCCGGGTCCACCGCAATTGGGTGCTCAACTTCGCCCAGTAAGGGCAGATCATTGATGGAGTCACTGTAGAACCACTTTTCACTGTTGGCGTATTCCGGGTTGTGGGCCAGCCATTGGCGCAACCGGACAACTTTCCCCCCCTGGTAACAGGGTTCACCAACAACCTTCCCGGTGAACCGCCCCTCATCTTCCTCTGGCTCAGTGGCCAGCAAGGTGTCGACACCGAGGCGCGAGGCAATGGGCTCAACCACAAAACGATTGGTCGCAGTGATAATCATGATGTGGTGGCCTTTGCGGCGGTGTTCGCCGATCAGCTCCTGGGCCCGAGGCAGCCACAATTCACTGATAACTTCCTGCATAAACTCGCTTTGCAAGTTATCCAATTGGCCACGGGAAAGCTGAGCCAGGGGCTCCAAGGCAAATTCCAGGTAGGCAAAAATATCCAATTCACCGCGCTGGTAATCTTGATAAAAGCGATCGTTAGCCGAGCGGTAACGGGTCCCGTCGACATGTTCACGCTCCACCAGAAATTCGCCCCAGGCATGATCGCTATCACCACCTATCAGCGTGTTATCCAGATCAAAGATTGCCAAGTGCACCGTCGACTCTCCCATAACTATAGGTTCCCCATAAGCATTTGACCGCCAGGAAGCCGGAAACGTCCCCTGCGCGGCCGCTAATTTTACCTTGCGCCGCACGACAGCACACGGACTGCGTCACTGAATTGCTGTAAACCCCCCGCTGTGGAACAATGCAGAACAAGTAAGTGCAGCGCACGGCCGCACACAACAGTATTGAGGATGGTATTTTGGGCGACGGCAAGCCGGCACAGGCCGGACGAAAGAACCGCCGTAAGCCCGCCAAGCATTCGAATCGCAATGATAAAGCTCCGGCCGGTAACAAGAACCGGGGCACGAGTGGCGAGAGCAGCAGCAATATCGATGCCGAGGGGTTCCGCCCCAATGTCGGTATTATCGTGCTCAACGCCCGCGGTCAGGCACTGTGGGCGCGGCGGGTAGGTGGCAAGGACGCCTGGCAATTTCCCCAGGGTGGTATTAATCCGGGCGAAACCCCTGAACAGGCGCTATATAGGGAACTGTACGAGGAAGTAGGCCTTACTCGCGATCAAGTCAGTATGATTGCCTGTACCAGAGGCTGGCTGCGCTATCGCCTGCCTCAAAGGCTGATTCGACGTCGCTCCGAACCACTGTGCATCGGGCAAAAGCAAAAGTGGTACCTGCTGAGGCTCGAGGCAGAAGAAGCCTCTATCAGCTTCGACAACGGTTACAAACCCGAATTCGACCACTGGCGCTGGGTAAGCTACTGGCACCCACTGAGTAAAGTGGTGACCTTTAAGCGTGAAGTATACCGGCGTGCACTGACCGAGCTGGCCCCACAACAAATACAGCTGGAGAGACGCTGGCTGCGCGGACAGGACAGCTGACCGCACAGGGTAGTTAGCAGCGTATCTTCACAAAATGGCCCCGATCAGCATCGAAATTCTACTTTCCGGGGCCATCGAATTTCTCCGTTGATTGGCGAGGACAGGCCATTGCTCGGATCTCTGCGCAGTATCGTTCAGGAAGTAAATGCCGCCCGGAACCTCACCGCGGTGCTGGAAATCATTGTGCATCGCGTGCGGGAAATCATGCACACCCGCGTCTGCTCCGTATATCTGCGCGACAAGCAACACGGCAACTATGTCCTGATGGCCACCGATGGCCTCAACCCCAAAGCGGTTGGCCAGGTCCACCTGGCCCCCGGCGAGGGACTGGTAGGCAATGTAGTTACCCGCGAAGAGCCGATTAACCTGGAAAGGGCCGAAGCCCACCCCGCCTTCCAATATTTCCCCTCTACAGGAGAAGAGCGCTTCAGCGCCTTTCTCGGAACACCGATTATTCACCACCGCGCCGTACTGGGTGTCCTGGTTGTGCAGCAAGAAGAGAAGCGCCGCTTCGACGAGTGGGAGGAAGCTTTCCTGGTCACACTCTCAGCGCAGCTCGCCGGCGTTATCGCCCACGCTGAGGCCACCGGTCTTCTCGCCTGTATTGGCAAGCAACAACGGGAAACTCACTTCTCTGGCATTGCCGCATCCCCCGGTGTGGCTATCGGGCGGGTACATATTGTCACCCCGCATGCGAATCTCGGCACAGTGCCCTACTCCGAATGCGAGGATGTGGACACTGAACTGGCCCTGTTTCAACAGGCCCTGACCGCTGCCCAAGAAGAAATTCGCGAAGTCGGTGAGCGCCTGAAGAGCGACCTCAGCCCCGAGGAACGGGCGCTATTCGATGCCTATATCAGTATGTTGGATGACAGCTCCCTCGCCGTCGAGGTGTGCGATCGCATCCAACAGCAGCTCAGTGCCCAGCGGGCCTGGGCCGAAGTTATGTTGGAACATGTGCGGCGCTTTGAGGCCATGTCCGACTCCTACTTTCGCGATAGGGCCGCCGATGTTCGCGACCTGGGCGCCCGAGTGCTGATGCACCTGCGGCAACAGCAGCAGAGCGACCGGGACTTCCCCGATAACACCATCCTGATCGGCGAAGAGCTAACCGCAGCGGTATTGGCAGAAGTACCCAGGGAAAAGCTGATCGGAGCCGTATCCGTTAAAGGCTCCTCCAACAGCCATGTAGCTATTATTGCCCGAGCCATGGGACTGCCCGCAGTAATGGGAGTCCAGGACCTGCCCTACGAAACCATCGACGGTGTCGATATGGTGGTGGATGGCTACCGGGGCGATTTGCATATTCACCCCGGCGCAGAACTCAAACGCCGCTACGACGATATTGTTGCAGAAGAGCAGCAACTGGCCCGCAACCTGGACCACCTGGCTCAACTCCCGGCAATCACCTCCGATGGCCATCGCATTCGCCTGATGGTAAATACTGGGCTGATGGCCGATGTTGTTCGCTCCCTGGAGCGCGGTGCTGAGGGAGTAGGACTTTTCCGTACCGAAGTACCTTTTCTATTACGAGACCGTTTCCCCTCCGAGGAAGAGCAGCGGGAAATTTACCGGGAGCAATTGGAAGCCTTTGCCCCCCTACCCGTCACCATGCGCACCCTGGATATCGGCGGCGATAAAGCATTGGCCTATTTCCCTATAGAGGAAACCAATCCCTTTCTGGGATGGCGTGGCATTCGCGTAACTCTCGACCACCCGGAAATATTCCTGGCGCAAGTACGCGCCATGATGAAAGCCAGCCTGGGGCTAAATAACCTACGGATTATGCTCCCCATGATCAGCGGCCTGAACGAGCTCGAAGCCGCGCGCAAACTGGTGGAAAGAGCCTACCGGGAGTTGCTTGAAGAAGGTTACGAAATTGTTATGCCCCCACTCGGGGTAATGGTAGAGGTACCCTCCGCCGTCTACCAAGTGCGAGAACTCGCCGTACATGCAGACTTTATATCAGTAGGCAGTAATGACCTCACTCAATATCTCCTGGCGGTGGATCGTAATAACAGCCGCGTAGCCAATATTTACCATGCCCTGCACCCGGCAGTCCTACGCGCTTTACAGGAAATCGTAACGGCAGCCCATGCCGTTGGCACCAAAGTAGGGATTTGCGGAGAACTAGCAGGAGAACCTAGCGGTGCATTGTTATTAGTAGCCATGGGCTACGATATGCTATCGATGAACGCCACTAACTTACCGCGCATAAAAGCTACGCTACGCGCCGTTAGCCGAGCTGATATTGAGCTGCTCCTGAAACAGGTTTTGCAGATGAATAGCCCCGAGCAAATTGAAAGTACCGTGAAGGGATTTCTTAATGAGGCAGGGTTGAAGGTCTCTTTACAGCCGTAAATAATGAGGCATTAAAACTCTAAATTTACCCGATTTTATAAATCCTGAATTTAAAATCTAACAACCAAACCGTTAGTCCCTCGCAACAGCAAGATATCTGCCCAAGCGACTAATGAAGAGCTATATCACTCAACATTATTCTGAGCCAATAAATAGCTTCCCAATGTTTCCTAACCCTTAAGCTGCTTTTCAGAAATGGCAAGCTCACTTTATTTTTAAGTGTGCCAATGGAATAGCAGAATATCCCCAACCCAAAGAAAAAAACAAATAACAATTAAATACGCGTGATACTCAATTAGTGCACGCAAACCAAAAAAATATCTAACCCTTCACAACACTCAATCCTGAAGCCTTGGCCTCATCACACTTCTAAATTTCCGATAATTCTGACAAGTTAGTAAGTGCCACCTCAGGTAATTATGATCATTTTGACCGTTATTTTTGAGCCTGGCATAGAATATATAAAAATACTTTACAAGTCAGCCAGTTATAAGTTGAGTTAAAAAAACGGGACAGTAGTCAGAATGAACATTTTTATAGCTTGCACTTTAGTAACAATTACACCTAACCCTATGATTTTAAGTTTAAATTTTCGTTTTAGCAGGAAAATTGATTCCGAAACAGTAATCATGATAAAAGTGGTCAGAATGAATACTATATAAATGTTATGCAGATACACACAACAAAGAAAGGACGGAGTTATGTCTAGTCATTATTTCTATGGGGAAATATATCTTGAAAGCCAAGAAAGAGCTCAAAAACTCTGTGACATTGTAGATTACGAAAACATATCAAAATTATACAAAAATGTACCTCCTGAAAAACGACGACACTCTTCAATTCCATCAATTTTTGAAGAAGGCCACCCTGAATATTGTCAATTCGAGATGTGTGTTAACGAAGGAAATCTTGTAAAAATAGCGATTAATGCAACTTTTGAGCTGACGGAAGAGGAAGAACTCAATAATTTAGGAAGGTTCTTATCATCCTTTGGTGCAGAGAAAGGAATCCTGGCTTACTATTACTCAGGTGCTGATTTTACTCCAGAATTTTATAATTATTTTGGAGGGGAGTTTAGTTTGGTCTATAGCTTTGGAGAAGATCAAAATACTGACAATAAAATTCTAGATGAGGGGGCCAACAGTCTAGAAGAAACATTTGAAAATATTCGTAAGCATAATATTAACCTCGAATCTATTCCAAAAAATCCCGAAGAACACTATTACGAAAAGCTAGTTGAAATTATAAAAAAACAAGGCCCACCTATACTATTTGATAGCACCCCGATTCATGAGCTAAAAATTGATCAATATTTAGCAAATAGAATACGTGATAAGTTAATAGAAAAGCTGGAATTCCTTGACAGGGATGGTAGAAAATTACTACAAGAATATATTCATGAAGTTCATAATTCAGCTATAAAAATGTGTTTGGAATCTTTTTATAAATGTAATTGTGAAATTCGCATAAATGGAGTAGATATTTCTAATAAAGGAAAAAATAGAATCGGTGTACATTTCTCATAAAAATGTGTTTAACGAACCAACAGGCTTGAAACTCTATTTTCTAAATATCCAAGCAATAGTCACTTCGCATTGAAAAAGTTACCATAAATGCATAAACTGGGTAGCCGGTAGTTTTTAGCTACCGGCCCCCACACCACCCATCATGCGAGTCCGCAATGGGCGGTTCCTATCCGTAATGAATCTCTACCCAACGATAGTGTCGAGCAGATCTTCATTTGAGTTGAGTGTCATGGCAGTGCGCTACGTCAACTTTAACCGTCTGGAAACATATCAGTAGGCTAGCCCTGTCTTTCAACTCGTGGATTTAGGTTCAGGCCTTCACCCTGTCCAAGGTATTAATCTTGGCATTTGGCTACTATGCCGTCGGCTGACTTCTGTTTAATCACCTTAATCATTACTGACCAAGGCGCCGCTGTGTCCCACCATTTTTGTCTATCCCACGATGGTGGCTAGTGGGTTGGGACTACTTATGAGTCAGCTGCCATGCTGACAGTTTCACAGTAGCAAATTAAACAGATCTCCCCAGATAAGCACGTGAACTTTCACTACACAACAGCATCATTTACTCTACCCGTTAGATCACATGGCTTCGGTGTCCTTGGCCACCTCGCCTCCAGGCTAAGCCTTATATGATGTTTCTGTCCGTCAGCTCGTAGTTTTGCTAGCGGCTTCCTCCCCACAAGACCTCGCGGTGTTGCAGTTGCCATTCGCTAGTAGTTAGCATTTAATGAAGTCCAATAAACGGTGATCTTCCTACAGGGGACTTTCATCCCATTAGTTCACGCCCATACTGGGCGTACCAAAGCAGTCTACTTCATTCCAGCCGCTTCGCGGCTTCCATCGGACCTCCACTGCTTCGCAGCTCTGTCCGGTTACTGCGGGCGTTACACAGCAAGGAGTATTAGTGCTTAATCGAAAGTTAGCTGTAGGATTTTTTATATTAATGCCATGCCTAGTGCTCGTGTTTTTGCCGATATACTCTGTTGTGAGTGGGTACTTGAATCCAAGTATAGAGCACGTAGAAAGAGCAAGAAATTACCTTCCAAACTCTAAACTGCTTCAGATCGGCTTTGGTTTTGGCAGCTATTCCTGCGTCAATGAAGAGTGTGATTACAGTAATGCTTATGATCAGAGACAATTTATAAGTGTTTCTAGCGCTAGTAAAATTGTTACAATTCGCAGATCATATGAAGGTGAATGGACAGAATCTGTGGAAGAAACCAATTTAAAGTTATGGCTTTCACTTTTAGCTATTTATACGCTAGTAATATTAGGTTTGGGATTTTCACTAAGAGAGCTAAATCGTGTGTAATAAGCCGCAGCAATCGCTCCCGTTGGTCGTTGGTCGTTGGTCGTTGGTCGTTGGTCGTTGGGACAATCAAAGCGCTGCGTTTATTTGTCTGTCCTTGTGCGGGGCATTAGCTATTTCAACATGAAGTCTATAAAAAGTTTTGTAATTTTCTGTACGTTTTTTTGTGGATTGATTTCCATATTGTTTAAATTGAGAGATTTGGAGAACACACAAGATATATATTTATTGCTTCTGGTAGCAACATTATTTGGGATTTGTGTTTCAGCAGTTATAGCCCGCAAAGCTTCTTTTTTGCTTTCTAGTATGCCTGAGAACGAGATATGGGCAGCAAAATCTTTGTTTTATGTTGGCGTTATCAGCTTTTCTATCTCTACCTCTTGTGTATTAAATATAAATTACGCCAAGAGTGAAACTATTTCCTCTTATGAGATTAAAGATAAAAAATATCAAGAGAGGGCAGGCAAATCCCCCGAAGCCTGGTACATTAGTATTGATCGACAAGGGGAAACCATAGAGCTTGCGGTTGGTAGAAAAGATTTTAAGTGTTACTCCATAGGTGATAAGCTTCCTGTAAAAGAGATAAATGGATTTTTTAACTGGCTTGTTTTGCTTCCCAACAGCTAACAAGTTTGTGCACTTAACTAAATTTCAGTTACGCATTTTGGCATTGCGTTGAAATTTCATGTCAAAATAATCTATTCCAATTTAGCCCGTGACAAAGGCGTTCAGCGTTCAGCGTTCAGCGTTCAGCGTTCAGCGTTCAGCGTTCAAGGAAGAGCATTGAAGACAGTTACTATATTAGCACTAATAATAATTAGTAATCCTGTTTGGAGTAATAATCTCAATACAGTCAAAAAAATACAGGAAAGTATTTCTGCTAATCTATCACAAGGCGATAGTAAGAAATTAATTGAAGAATATTTAACCTCAACTAACATTGTGTATTCTTACGATAAGTATTCTTTTAGATACCAGGCCGTAGTACGAGAAAATGAGGCTGACTGTAAATTTGAATCTATATTTCTTTGGCTATTCTATGATTGTGCCATTCAAATATATATCAACTTAAATGAGCAAGGGGATTACAAAGATCATGAAGTTTATCAAAGTTATTCTGGCTTATAGCGTCGCTATGCTTAACAAGTACAAGCAAGTTGCTACGGGTCTTCGGCCCTTTCACGGGACGGCCTATGCTGCCCACCAGACGCCCCTGTTGTAGTCGATAAATTTCATGCACAGAATGGATTGGGTATTGAACGCTATTTATTCGTTAATACCTTTACTAGTTTGGTGGGGGCCACTGATTATTGGTATTGCTGTTGGCCGATACTTCTATCGTGATTATTTCAAAGACTATGAATGGGGCTTCGTAGTCTTGATCGGAGGACCTTTATTGGCTTGGTATGCTGGGTCAATGATAAAAGGAGGTTCATTAGCCAATCTCATAGAGCTTCCTTTTGTAGCGGTTACCGTAGGCGCGTTATCGGCATTGAGAGGTTTATCACTCATGAAAAAAGGTGTAGCTGTTTGGTACTTCCCATCATGTTATGTGTTTCCTTTCTTAATTGGTTTAGTGGTGCCAGCTCTGCCAGAATAAATTTAACAGGCACAAGCAGGTTGCTGAAGGCCTTTGGTCCTTCCCGGGACGGTCTACTTTCAGTGCCCCCTGTTGTAGTCATTAAAAATTGATCTATGAACACAGAACATCTTTTCAAAATTGTTTGGCGCGGTTGGTTTACTAGCGTAAGCATTCTGGCATTCATAGCTATTTTACTTGGATACCTTCTTGGTCCGGAGCTAGGAAAGCCTGTAATTTTACTCTTGGCCATGGCCCCCGTAATAGCCGCGCTCCAAGGGGTGCTTGTGGCAGCATTAGTGTGTATTGGAGTCAAAATATGGCCGTTGAAATAGCTCAGGAGCCAATCATTTTTAACAAGCAAAAGCAAGTTGCTTCGGGCCTTTGGCCCTTCGCGGGACGGACTACGCTTCATTCCAACCGACCCTGTTGTAGTCGTTAGCACACACAAGGAGATATTGTGCAAGTCTATGAATTTGGTGACTATCAGGGTATCCCGGTCATTTTCTTTATGGGTACACCTCAAAAAGGTGAGTCTGGGCATGAGTTTTCAGAGCTCGCGAGTAAAGTTGGTATTCGGCTAATTTGCCCTACCCACGCCTGGTATGGCGAGTTTGATTCAGCCCCGTCATTTGACAAATGTTCGGAAAAAACTAGTGCGTACCTACCAAACAACGAAATCAGAAAATGTCATGTAATTGGTGATAGCGGAGGGGGACCATTCGCATTGCACTTTTCTACCGTTTATTGCGCACGTAAAATTCTAGCAAGCCGCTCAAAAATCGTTTCGGCCGCCAAAAGCGTGGCCTCCATTGGACTCACTAACGCTCGCTGATTAGCGGGGTATTAGGCATCAACTAAATAAGGAAGTTCTATGCAAGATTTTTACTGGTTTATTATTTTTATCATCTCGAATAGTGCAATTCTTTTGGCATTTACAATAAACGTATCAAGACTAAGAATTAAGTATAAAATATCTTGGGGTGATGAAGGCAATAAAGGTTTAATGAAAGCCATAAGGGTTCACGCTAACGGTACAGAGCAAGTTCCAATATATGCATTAATTATCCTATCGATATCATTTACAAATCCAGATAATGTTGCACTACCGATCTTGGTAATGATTTTTACTCTTACAAGATTACTTCACGCATATGGTATGCTACTTAGAAACCCTCTATTGAGGCAAATAGGCGCAGCAATTACATACGCTACTCAAGGAGCTGCAATTTTAACTTTGTTGGTCAGCTTAAATGCCTAACAAGGCGCTGCATTAACTGTAAAAAGGGATTATGAATAAACTGCTAGAAACCTTACAATCATTGAGTTCTGATGATCTTGATAATTTGATTGACCAAAGAGATGAAGGTCCATTTGATTGCACATGGGTCAAATTGAATCAGTGTATAAGCGAAGTTAGTGCAACTATAGACAACAAAGAGCTCTTTATAAGATTGTCCAATGCTACAAACCACCATGTGGTTTGCTCTTACATCGCCGATGATCTTGAGCTTATCAACAAGGCAGAAACGCTGGGAATAGAATCAGAGTTCTTAGATTACTTAAAACACTGCTATCAGCAAGGCGTAGTCCCCAGTGAATGGCACACCTAAATCGGGTAGCCGGTAGTTTCAAGATACCGGCCCCTTCGCCACCCATCGTGCGGGTCCCCAATGGGCGGTGCCCAATCCATAATGCATCTCTACTCAACTAGTAAATCTTCACTTGACTTGAGTGGCATGGCAGTGCGCCACCTTAACTTTATCTGACTGGAAACATATAGGTAGGCTAGCCCTGTCTTTTAACTCGTGGATTTAGGTTCAGACCTTCACCCTGTCTTTGGTGTTCATCTTGGCATGGCACTGCTGTGTTCCACCATTTTTTATTCCCGTGATGGTGACTAGTGGATTGGGCCTACTTATGAGTCAGCGACTACGCTGACAGCTTCACAGCAGCACGCTAAACAGATCTCCCCAGATAAGAATGTGAATTTTCACTACACAACTGCATCATTTACTCTACCCGTTAGATCACATGGCTTCGATGTCCTTGGCCGCCTCGCCTCTAGGCTAAGCCTTACATGATGTTTCTGTTCGTCAGCTCTTAGTTTTTTCTTCCCCACAAGACCTATCGGTATTGCAGTTGCCATTCGCTAGTAGTTAGCATTTAATGAAGCCCATTAAATGGTGATCTTCCTACAGGGAACTTTCACACCATTAGTTCACGTCCATGCTGGGCGTACCAAGTGGCTGCATCGTACAAATTGTAGCTTTCACTTTTTGTGTAAAGACACGCACAAAATGAGCCGCACCCGGATGAGGCACAAGCTACAATTTATGTATTACGTATCTTTTACAATGATCTGTATTTTGGTAATCCTTGTACTAGGGGTTCAAATTTTCCATTGGTATAATAGATTTATTATTAGTGATCCAAATACAGCTGTGTTCAAAAATCTGTATAAGCTAAATTTCATGTAAGGAAATATAAAAATGGAAAATACAATATATAAATCACCTAAATCTGAGCTGGAAATTAAAAGCCCACCTAAGACTCTATCTTCCTCAGAAAGGCTAGCTGAGTCTCGGCGGCAAATGGAAGAGTCCAATGCCATCCAGGCTTTAAATTTTGTATGGGGGTTAAGGCTCGCCGGAAATACTATTTTTATTCTACTCTTCATAGTAGGAATAATTTCATCCTATAATAGCACTTCGATAGTCACTACAGCCGTGCTTATCTTTTCCATTTTATTTTTTTGCACTGAAATATTCTGCATCTTAGGCTATTTTCGTAGAAAATCTTGGTGCCAAATTCCACTTCATATATTCTCAGCATTCTCTCTGCTAAATATACCTTTTGGTACTATTTTTTCTATATTACATTATATCAAAATGCCTAAAGTTAGATTTGACGATTAATTATTTTTGCCTTGTATGCTACCCATACAAGGCAACTTCTAGTGACCTAATTCTTAAAAATATTTGACCATGTATACGCTTTAGCATTTCACAAATAGATTTTATCATTCCATTTTTTGGTATTATTCTTCGGATAAAAAACCTCACAATGAATTTTTTCACAAGTTTATATGCTTTATTTGAAATATTGGCATTCCGGTTGAAGAGGCTATTGATTTTTACCATTACACTCCTACTTGCACTTGCTGCATATTATCTTACTTTTACAGCTTTCTATGAGTCATGGTTCCCTTATTATTATGAGGAATATCTTTCATACTTCTTCTTAGCTGGACTAGCAATAGTTGTATTATTACCATTCGCCATTGCAGCCACTTCAGACCAAAAAAATGGCCTGGGTTATCTTTCTAAGTACGCCAATTCAGCAACGAAGGTTCATTTAGCTGTAGTTATCTTATCTATGTTAATTTTTGCTTATATGATGTCCAATGGCGATTTACTAGATGAGGCCGGTATTTATCAAGTGGTACCATCGGGTGAATAGACGTCACTAGCAACGGCACCTGGCACCAAGACCGCAGCTCTGCTGAGGTTTTGATGCCAATGCTTTGGATGTTCCACAATTAGGGCCAAGTTCTCAACAGTTTCTATTCCCCTGCACCCTTCCCTTCTGGACTCGCATGTAAATTTCTTCACGGTGAACTGGAAGTGATCTGGGAGCTTGTATTCCTATCTTTACCTGATTTCCCTTAACTTCCAATACTGTGATTGAGACATTGGCTCCGATCCTTAGGTTTTCACCAGTTCTGCGCTTTAAGATCAACATAATTCTATTCTCTGATATTCAAGCCATGGGTAGACTTTTATTGATGGACGGCTGAGAAACTAATCTGTTGAAGAATGCAGGGGGAGCGCGAGAACGATAGGCATAGAAGAAGAAAAGGCGGACGCAACGCTGCCAGAGCTTGGGAAGTCTCTCCAAGCCGCTGGATGTACTCCACTTTATTGAAGACGAGCGGGTTTCTAGCGTATGATCCATATAGCCATCTTGATAGTCTCTGTATCAATTTGGTTAGCTGGCCCCAGGTGTTCCCGCACCTTGGGTCAGCGCCTTTTACTTACTCTTACATCACACTACCGTTCTCCTTTGAGAGGGTTGATCTTTTATAAAAACCTTATTCTATTGATTTTCTTTGGTTATAGGCCTTCAAAAAGTGTCCCATTTACGACCAAAATACCAATAAATATCTATCGATTTTACGCAGATTTGACACTGAAACAAACTTAATAAATTCCAATAAGATCATTTTAGTGCCTATTTTTTGTAGGTTATCGCCCTGGAAAATATCGAAGTATGTAGAAAATGGCCAATTAGATTGGCAATCTTTAATGGCCTTTACGTTAGAACCTCAAGGCACAAGACAATCAAAAATAAATACGTAAACGTAATCCTCATTTCAAAAGAGAAAGGCTAAGTATCTTCTGAGTATTGGATATATTGCCGTGGGTTTTATGCGACTTACCCATTGGCATTCGCACTCTGATTTTCGGCCAGTAATTTAGGGGGGATATCCTGCATGATCGTACCTATTTACAAGTTCAATGCCCCTGAAAACTTATTAATTACTCTTCTTAAGCCGTCTGTTTTGGCTGGGTGCTACTTATCATACATTCTGATATTTAAAATACTGCAGGAATCATCTTAACTAGTTGATTTATAACGATTTTCCCTCAATCTAAAAGAGGGCTCAAGGCGAATATACTGTACACTTGATATGGCCACTGGAAAATTCTTCAATCGATACTGGTTAGTATATTAGTGGGTATCTTTCTCTGATTTGAGTCGTTTTCCATTCTCTGGGCATGCTGATAAATGATATGATTTCGTCCACTTTCGATTATACGAATAGACCAGTCAAGGAGAATAAATGGTCAGTCAGAGAATTAATTATTTGCAGGTAGCAGGGATACTCACAGTGTTGGCTGCTTTAGTTCATATCGGGTGTATAGTATTTGGCGGTGATTGGTATCGGTTTCTCGGTGCCGGTGAGCAAATGGCTCAACTAGCTGAAAGTGGCCACCCCTACCCAACTATTGTAACTAGCGTAATTTCAGCCGTTCTACTGCTTTGGGCTAGCTACGCTTTTTCTGGGGCGGGTTTAATTATTAGGTTACCGCTGATTCGGCTTGGCCTGATACTAATCTCAACAATATTTTTGGCTCGTGCGCTGGGTTTTTATTTCATAATGCCAGCCTTCCCAGATAATTCGCTAACTTTCTGGCTAACCAGCTCAGGCATATGTTTAATTCTCGGCTTAACCTATTCGCTTGGTTTAATACAGAGATGGAACCTAATTGGCGGAAAGGCCTAACAATGGGTGTGTTACTAGAAAATTTTATTCGTGAAGAACTCTCCGAGCGCTTGATTGGGCGCATTGAAGCGACTGTTGAAGAAGCTAAGCTTAACCCATCGATAGCTTTTAGAGAGTTTAATGGAAATGTTTATGACCTTGTATTTAATTTTGAAAAATCAGAAGTAAGTGTAAATAGTGTCTTAGATGCTAGTTCAACCGGCACTGAGAACTTGTCAATAGATGTATTTTTATTAGCAATAGGGTCCAATCTTAATTGTTACGTAAATTTGTAAAACTTAAATTTCTAGTTCTTATAGCATGTACCGCTTTAATTATAAGTTGTGGTGGAAACACGTGCACAGCACAATCTGATAAAGTGGTCGCAGCAAAGCGTTTGACTAATGAACAGTTAACATCTCTCTATCATTCATCACTAGAGCTTATGGATAGCTCTGAAAATATAATACTTACAGGCGATCAGATTCCGGCTATATTTTCAAATACAATTAGTCCAACTCTTATTCGGGTGAAGTCGAAATCTATCTGGCTGTACCTAGAGGCATGTAGCTTTGACAATAAAGTGGTTATCTTTATTAATGCTCCATCTGTACTCAGTAGGGGTAATATCACAATAAGGTGGGGAGAAGGCCCAACCACACAATCTATTGAGCTTTGGCATCAAGTGTAACAGGTAAGAGTATTATCTTTCCCTATATCATTAAAGATTATGATTAAGAAATTGATATTAGCATTTGTGAGCAGCATAGCTATTGGCTGTTCCACAGTAGTTACAGAATATATTGAGCGGTCTAATAGCTTTGATTTTACAGAGATTGTTTCTTTCGATAATATTGAAACTTATGGGTTTAAGAACAACCGGTATTGCTCTACAGAGCATAAAGTATGCACAAACTACCTTCTAGGGGAGCCACTTGAAAACAAGAAGCTTCGCTATACGGTTTCCCTGGAATCATTTAGCGGTGCGGAAAGCACTGTTAGTTTAGACATTTTAAAAAGCTCACTACCTGAATTACATTCAGGAACAGTTGTTCTTATACATGGTTTTAGGGCATCTAAAGAGTTTATGCTGAATTCGGCTCTGTACTTCAGAATGTTAGGCTTTAGAGTTATAGTCCCTGACTTATTAGGGCATGGTGAGTCTGATGAGGATAAAGAATACGGTGTTGGTGATAGTAAAATAGTCAACGAAATTATCAACAAATATGAAAATAAAACCCTGTATATTGTTGGTAACTCTATGGGTGGTACAACTGCAATGCACATTTCTACTTTAAGAAATGACATTGATGGAATAATACTACAAGCTCCAATGCTTCGATTTGATAAGGCAGTTTTAAATTATACTAAAGCTAACTTTCCGAGTATGACAATGCTTTTCTCAGAGGAAAGCATCAAGCAAGGAGCGTTAGATAGTTTAGTTAGAGCCGATATCATTCCTGAAGACACGGACATTAAGCCAATTATTGTATCTTCTAGTGTACCTATAATTATTTTTGCATCTACTTCAGATTCTATTGCTCCACACAGCAGCTATAGCGATCTAGAATCGAATGGTGTTTCAATTGTAAAAGTTGACGACCGAAACCACCCAAGTATGTCAATAATTGGTGACAATGAAAGTCGGGAGTTAGTTCACTGGCTTGGTAATCTAACACACAAATCCAAGTGATGCTTACAATCTGACTGACTTATTAATAAGATTCTTTTAACTTGCGTGAGGTATTAAATTTTGTCTGAAATTGATTGGGAGAAATATTGGGAAGAGTTAAAAAGCAAACTCAGCCCCTATAGAAAAATCGCGTGGGAACCTCAAACACAAGAGCAAGTGACTGAAATATCAGATTCTAAATTTTGTGGAATGCCACTACTTACAGCAGAAGGCTGGCCTGAGTGTGGAAATTGCAATGAACCTATGCAACTCTTTGTACAATTGAATTCTAAAGATCTCCCAGAGGCTTCAAATACCCCTTTTGGAGATGGAATATTACAAGTTTTCTATTGTGTTAACGAAAATTCAAGCTGCGAGGCTGACTGTGATACGTGGGCTGCAAATCGAAAAGCTACACTATTAAGGATATTGCCACTAAATACTCCGGCTCAAACAGAAGTTACATTAACCCCTTCTTCAGATTATCCAGAATTAAAAATAGCTGGTTGGGAAGAGTTAGAAGACTACCCAGATACATTTGAGCTCGAGAAGTTAGGTGTAGAGCTATCAGAAGATGAAGAAGATTTTCTATGCGAAGACGAAGTTCCATTCTCAGGTGAAAAGTTACTGGGGTGGCCGCATTGGGTGCAGGGAATTGAATATCAATCCTGCAAGATATGTAATAAACAAATGCAGTTTATCTTTCAAATAGATTCCTCAGGAAATATTCCTTATATGTTTGGAGATTCTGGATGCGCACATATTTCACAGTGCACAGAACATAAGGAACAATTGGCAATGGCATGGGCTTGCTGTTAATAATGGAATTAATATGATGCCCTTTATACAGAGCTATTTACAAAAAATTATTATAACCTTACTGGAAAGACCAGAGTGTTTTATACAAAATTGAACAAGAAAGCTATAGCCTGGGGCTTGATTAGTTTCAGTATTCTTTGGGTCATGCTGACTCTGATGATAAATTTTCTAGACGTTCCACTTAGCGCTACAGGGGTACTCCTAGTTTTATCGTCCATTCTCTCAGGCATAGTGGTGGTAAAACGTGGTGCTCAGGCCTCTTTAACCAACGCTGCAATCTCTGGTGGCATTGCTGGATTGCTTCTATATATCTTGAGTGTTCCATTTTTTGGTATGGAGCTGTGGAGCCTGATTTATTCTTTAGTAGTTACTACGGGGGGATTTGTGGTAGGTGCTACTCTTTGGCTAGGCGCCTCTTTTTTTGTAAAGCTACGCAACTAAGCCTCCTCTTTACTAGGGAATAGCACATAAAACAAGTTTGTCCCAAGACAATTGAAAATTTAGGTAAGTAATAAAAACTGATGTCGCAGAAAAAACTGCTTTGATAGTTCAGCAATCAAGTATGATTATGGGTTCACACTTGTACTATCTCATAGAAGTTTTAGATGAAAAAGAATTTATAAGTATATGTAAAAAATTCGGAAAGGTAATGAGAGAAGCTCATTTGCAAATACTTGATCCAATATGGAAAGCCCACCCTGAGCTATTAGCTGAAGAACTGGGTGGAGAATACAAAATTGATAAAAATATGCATACAATGACTCAGAGTCCTAACTTGAAAAACCGTACACACGCCACTCTGAACTCCCAGTAAACTATTTGCCGTTTATCACTACACTATGCCGCATGGAACACATGACTCCACATGAATTTATCAATAGCCTTTTAGAAGCCTGCCCTGATATCGACTCGGAGTGGCAGGAGCACCTTGATTTTTGGGATGGTGATATTCCTGGATTCTATAATGACATAAGCGTAATCGTTCATTACGTGCTTTCAAAATATAGAGATAATGACTTTCAGGATCTTGAAAATGTAGCCTTAGTTGTTGACCTTGGTCTTAACTCAGGGAATCCAGAAACATCGGAGCTTGCATTAATTGGGTTTCTTGAGGGTATATTATTCGTCGGATCACATGAAAATCTATCTCCCATAAATCATAAGCACTGGTTGCGTGAACGATCCTATTGTGCGCTTGTCAATTTGAGCGAGGCGTTCGAAAGTCTAAATAACAAGTAATGAGCAATATTTACTATACATATTAGGTCTAACGTACCAGATTCTTGCCAAATGATTTCAAATAATTATCTAGCTCCAGTGATACACTATAAAGGCGCCCATTTATTTAAAACTCACTAGAAGTTTGTGCGCAATGATGAACCAACGCATATAAAACAAGGAATGAAATCGTGCTAAAAAAGATAGCGCTTCTCGCACTAGCTACAATGATCACTGCCTGTGTTTCACCTATTCCGTTACAGGAGCAGTCCGCAAAAGCAGAGTACACAACTAAAGAGCCTGTTTTAATTTCTGTTATTGATCAGCGCAAACGTGTTCAAGAAGGGAAAGATAAGAACTTTATAGGTAAAGCCCACGTTTCATTTGGTATCCCGGTTGATTGGCATGTTAATCAGGTGTTAGCTACAGAGCCGGGAGATAAAGAAAAGAATCTTGCTCAGTTTCTACAAAGCCGATTGACTCACGGCTTGAATGAAACGGGCTGGAATACCACAGCAGTAGATTTAGATGAAGTGCCGAGTGATGAAGCCATCAAAGCCTTGATGGAAGAAAATAACACCGAAAAAATGATTAGTCTTGTGCTTAATGAGTGGTATTTCAGTGTTAACTTGAACTGGGTTTCAGCATTCAACTTCGACACGAATACCGACATCCTCGTATACAGCCTGGAAGAAGGGAAGTTACTTGCCAAGAATATTGCTGAAAGGGATGTCGTTGATGAGCAGGCTAGTGAATCTCCACAAAACAATATCTTGCGGGCCTATAAAGCTCAGCTAGATCAGATTGTGAATGATGAGGAAGTTCGCAACGCAGTATCGTTTGATCAATAAGCGGAAATTGATTTAGGCACTTATAAAACAAAAAAGGCTGTGGGGATTACCCACAGCCTTTTTTTAATATGCTTTTCAGCACATTCGCTCTATTAGTCTTCAGACTCTGAACGATATGTGTCTGCATCCAGCATATTGTCCAGCTCGCTCACGTCGGAGGGCTTGATGCGGAAGAACCAGCCATCGTCGTAAGGAGAGGAGTTTACAGTTTCCGGAGCGTCTTCCAGAGCTTCATTGACAGCAACTACTTCACCGGAAACCGGGGAGTAGATATCGCTGGCAGCTTTAACGGATTCAACTACACCTGCCTCGTCACCAGCAGCCAGGTTGGTGCCCACTTCTGGAGTCTCAACGTAAACCACATCACCCAGGGCATCTTGAGCGTGATCGCTGATGCCGATGGTTACGGTGCCGTCCTCTTCCAGGCGTGCCCACTCGTGGCTGGAGAGGTATTTCAATTCATTGCGGATTTCGCTCATGCTGTTATCCCTTGATTAAGCATCTAAGTTTATTGTCTTAGTGACGCGTACACCTCTGGGCGACGCTTAAATAACTGACTTGCCGTTGCGTACGAAGCAGGGCTTAACCACCTTGACTGGCTGCAGTTTCTTGCGGATTTCTACCTGTGCGGTATCACCAACACTCACCGGAACTCGCGCCAAGGCGATAGAGTAACCCAGTGTGGGAGAGAAAGTGCCGCTGGTAATGATACCCCGGTCATCACTGTCGTCTACCACTACCGGTTGACCAGCGCGCAATACACCGCGCTCTTCCAGCACCAGGCCTACGAGCTTGTGCTTAACGCCATCGGCTTTTTCCTGCTCCAGAACACCACGGCCGATAAAGTTGCGGCTCTCCGGTGCCCAGGCAACCGTCCAGGCCATATTGGCAACCAGCGGGGACGTCTCATCGTCCATCTCATGCCCGTACAGGTTCATACCCGCTTCCAGGCGCAGGGTGTCACGTGCACCCAGTCCACAGGGGGAAACGCCCGCTTCGGCCAGGGCGCGCCAGAAACCACTGGCGTCTTCGCCCGGCAACATAATTTCCAGGCCATCTTCACCGGTGTAACCGGTGCGCGCTACAAACCAGCCACCTCGGGCAACGCTTTGGAAAACTTTCAGTGCATCAATCGCGGCAGTCCAATCAATGCCCAAAACCTCTTTGGTTTTCTCGATGGCGTTGGGGCCCTGGATAGCGACCATCGCTACATCCGGGCACTCAGTCAGGGTCACATCAAAGGACTCTGCCTGATTGCGCATCCACGCCAGGTCTTTCTCGCGAGTTGCACAGTTAACAACCACTCGATAGCCGGGATCGCGCAGGTAGACGATCAGGTCGTCAATCACACCGCCTTTGTCATTGAGCATGCCGGTGTAAAGGGCCTTACCCGGGTTGCCATCCAGCTTGGCCACATCATTGGCCAGCAGGTAGCGCAGGTAGTCGCGGGCCTGGGCGCCATCTACGTCGACCACGGTCATATGGGAGACATCGAACATCCCCGCATCGGTGCGCACCTTGTTGTGCTCATCCAGCTGCGAACCGTAGTGCAGCGGCATGTCCCATCCACCGAAATCCACCATTTTGCCGCCCATAGCGACATGCGTGTCATACAGAGGAGTTCTATTTCCCATTTTTAAAATCTCAGTCCGTCAGGTTCCGAAGCGGCGTATTCTAGCGGCTTGGGTACCGGCCTTGCCAGCGGGGCAGACGCGGCAATATATATGCTCTGCAAGCCTAGCAGGCATTGGTAGTAAAACCTGTCCAGGTTCACAGAGGCCGTCAAAGATTCCGCTGGCGCTCTATCCTGCATTCGCCCGTGTTTGGGAATCGGGCAACACCCAATATCCACTGTGTTGGGCTAGTGCAGAAATGATCATTTTTTAATCAGGGGGACTCTTAATCAGTCGCTGCCCCGATCGCGCCCTTGACCAGCCTCTTCCGCGTTCTCTTCTGTGTTTGCGGATTCGTCGACTTTGAGGCCGTACTTCTTCGATCTCCAGCGCCACAAACGCTTAGCCAGCTCCTGGCGGTCGGGTGTTTTATCTGCCTCGTCGACAATTTCTTCCCCGAGCAGGGTCTCCAGCAGATCCTCCAGGGTCACCAAGCCCTCGAGACTGCCATATTCATCCATAACCGCACTAATCTGCACGCGGCGGGACAGCATTTTCTGGAACGCTTGGTAGATAGTGGCTGTTTCCGGCAGGATCAACATTTCACGGCGATAATCCGCCAGAGTTTTCTGGTGCTCACCTTTGGCGTAGGCCAGCAATAGCTCCTGTCGCAATACAAAACCCACCACACAATCCGGGTCGCGATTTTCATAGACCGGGATACGGGAAAAACGCCCTTTCTCTGCATCCTCGTAGGCCTCTTCCACAGTAATGTCCTGCGGCAGGGAGAAGACCACTGTGCGGGGAGTCATCACCTCGCGCACGGAGTGGTCCCGCAGGGTGAAGAACAGGTTGCGCAGGATGCTGGACTCCCGCTGCTCTAACTGCCCTTCCGCCTCGCCAATTTCCGCCATAATGGCAAACTCATCGCGGCTGAAGCCCGTCAGGGTTGGGCCATGGGACAGGCCTTTGGTCAACCACTCGGACATTTTTACAAACGGGTGGAGTAACCAGACCAGGCCGCGCAATACATAAGCGGTGCTAGGGGCCAATTGGCGCCAGTACACGGCTCCCAGTGTCTTGGGAATAATTTCAGAAAAAACCAGGATCAACAGGGTCAGGATCGCTGAGGCGATACCCAGGTACTCATTGCCAAAAACCGCTGCTGCCTGGGCACCGGCACCTGCAGCACCCGCTGTGTGCGCGACGGTATTCAGGGTGAGGATAGCGGCCAGGGGGGCATTAATATCGGATTTTAATTTGCGCAGCAAAGACCCCGCTTTATGCCCCTCCCGCTCCATCAGGCGCACGTATGGCGTTGTTACGCTGAGAATAACTGACTCTGCTATCGAGCACAGGAAAGAAAAGCCAAGGGCAATAAAAACGTAGGTTATCAGTAAAATCATATAATTCAGGTTGAAGCGGGATAAGAGTTAAATTTTCGCGCACCACCAGCAACGCAGTAAACCAGCGCAATCAAAAAACCGGCAAAAAAGCCTCCTAAATGCGCAGCATTGGCGATGCCGATCCCAGTAAAATAGGTAATCACTCCAAGAACGCACAATATCATCCACACAATCGCCAGGGTAATAATACCCGGGGGTATATCTCTCCATGCCGGTTGCCAACGCTGCATCACCACAGCAAATCCGACCAGCGTGTATACAACACCCGACATTCCAGCGAATATCACCTCGGGCTTCCAGGCATATTGGGATAAATTAGCTGCAATCCCGCCGAGCAACACTAGAAGGCTATAAATAAATGGCCCTCCGCGTGCTTCCAATGGACGCCCAAGTATCCAGATAGCCAGAGCATTGAACAGGGCATGCTGAAAAGACAAGTTGATGATTGCAGGGGTCCACAATCGCCAAAACTCCCCTCTCTCCAAGTGCCACATTAAAGACGACTGTGAGAAAAGTGGGCCACCACTGGTATCTGGATATATTAAAAGCGGTGCAGACAGATTATTGGAATGTAAAAACCAACCAAAAAAACACAGGCCGATAAGCAGTAAACTAATCGGTGTTTTATCCATTGGGAAAGTCGGTAAAAATGAGGGGCTTACAGGTGCTTTCTCCTTTGGTGCTTGTCCCTCTTCACCCGGTAAATGGTCGCCGGCCGCTGGTTCTGCCTTTGTTAGCTGAACTCTGTCCAGATCAACTAATCCCCGCTCCCAATCTTGCAAAAGCGGCTTCAGCAATTCAGCTATACCTGAATCTGTCGTCAACAACGCCTGCTGATTTTTTTCCTCAGCAATTCTCAGTGGCAATTGGTAACGCTGTATTAAGCGAAAAAGCGCGCTGAGATCCTTTGATATAGGAAATGAGTAAACAGTAATCCAGTGACTCAATTGAAATTAACCTTTTTTACCGACGGCAAGGCTTTTAATTCCCCTCTGCCTCTGGGAAAAGCCACTAAGTAGATAGGCAAACACCAGCAACTTCTCTGACACCCCCACCGAGCACTTTCTCCCGATCCGTTTTGCGGGAATAGCAAATTTAAACAGCCATAGCCCGCATAATAATCCGCTTCTTTAACATGGGGCTGGCATCTACCATGCTCAACCCAGTGTTACGCAGCCAGCGCCAGTGCACATCACCAGCACCGAACAAAGACTTAAAGGCGCTCATCGCTTTCATAGTGGCGGCGTTGTCGCCGCGACGGCGGCGTTCGTAGCGGGCCAACACTGAAGAGTGAGAGGGCTCCAGGCCGCGCGCCATAGCGCGGTCAATTTCATCTGCCAACACCCGCACATCCTGCAGCCCAAGATTTACACCCTGGCCCGCGAGGGGGTGGATACTGTGGGCGGCGTCTCCCACCAATACAGCGCCAGGGCCGCGATAACGTTCCGCATGGCGCGCGCGCAGGGGGAAGGAAAAGCGCTCACTGACGGATTCCACTTTGCCCAAACGGCTCTCAAAGGCTTTTTCCAGGTTCAGGGCAAAGGCCTGGTCATCCAGCATCAATAGCTCTTGCGCCAGCTCTTCATCCGCAGACCAAACCACGGCGCAGTGATTGTCATCCCCCAACCCCGCGAGAGGTAAAAATGCCAGTGGACCCGTTTGTAAAAAACGCTGCCAAGCGGTGTGACGGTGAGATTTCTCACTGCGCGCGACACACACCAACGCAGTTTGATGGTAATCGGTATCCTGGGAGCGGATATGCAGTAAGTCTCGCACTTTAGAGCGGGCGCCATCGGCACCGATTAACAGGCGGGTACGCACTATCTCAGGTTGCTCGCGCAGGCCATCCTCTTCATTTAAGCGGTCTTCACCGCGAGGCTGTAAATGCCAGAGTCCGCAGTCGCGCCACCAGCTCTCCAGGCGAAAACCATTGACCAACTCCACGTTGGGCAGGGTTTCCAGCCGTGCTCTTAACGCGGCGACAATGACATTATTCTCGACGATATGACCGAGATTCGGCAGCTGCACATCGCGGCTGTTAAAGCTTACTGAGCCGGTTCCATCTGCATCCCAAACCCGCATTTCCACATAGGGGCAGGCGCGGCGGCTGGCAATATCATCCCAGGCTCCCACCTCTTCGAGCAGCTCGCGGGAGGCCTGTGTCAGAGCCACCACGCGGGGTTCATACTGCGGTGACAATTGCGGCGTTGTCTCCGGGGACGCCTCCAGCAAGGCCAGACGCATGCCCGGGTGCCGAACTGCCAGCAGCGCTGCCTGGGCCATGCCCACCATGCCCGCACCCACAATGGCAAAATCCAAACGATGTCTGTTCATAAAAGCCAATTCCGCTGAAGTGGCAGCAGCCGTCCCCGACCCTGCACCTTTTAAAGCCCAAATCCCGCCGCTTGACTGACAAATTCCCGGCGCAGCGGCGGGACCATTGTAAGGCCGAGCATTCCCAACTGACGAATTCCCTGTTGCAGCCAACCGGAAGAGGAAAACAGTGTGGGAATACGGTCACTGAATCCAATCGTCAATTGCTGGTCCAGCTGGCGCATTTCTCCGTATTGCTGCAGGAAATCGAGCCGCCCTGGCAGTGTATCCGACGTCACTGTCGACAGGGCTTGTGCCAATCCATAACAGTCCCGCAGAGTCAGGTTAAAACCCTGCCCTGCTACTGGGTGCAGAAAGTGGGCGCAATTGCCCATCAACACCACATTCCGGCGCCACTGTTCCTGGGCGATCGATAAACTCAGTGGATACCCCTGAACGGCTCCAACCTTAATAAAACGTCCGGCACGCCAGCCAAATACCTGCTGGAGTTTTTTCAGGCGTTCAGCCTCAGGCATTACACCGACACGCTCAGCCTCTGCTTCCTCGCAAGCCCACACTAGTGCCGCGCGGTGCTGCCCTTTTCTATCTGGCAGCGGTAAAAGTGCCATGGGCCCCATTCGGGTGAAGCGCTCGTAAGCCACACCTTGGTGAGGCTGTTGCAGAGCGACCGTAGCGACGAGCGCTCTCTGAGGGTACTTAACCGAGCTGATTTCTATTCCCAGCTGGCGGCAAAGGGGAGAGTTCACCCCATCGGCAACGACCACCAATCCGCAGGACAGTGCCTGATCGGGGGAATTATCCTCGGATCGCCACAACAGGTTTGCGCCCACAGAGGTCATGGTAATGTCAGTAACCTGCGCCGGCGCTAATAATTGGGTGGAAGTGCTAGTCAGTGCACTGTGGAGAATCGGGCCCAGCGCTGCATTTTCTATTACTGCGCCCAGAATGCCCTCAAAGTTGACTCCCTGTCCCTCACGGGTCGAGAGGGCGGCGCCAAATGCATGCCCCCGATCACTCACATGAATACGATCAATCGGGGCGCTATAGGCTTGCAGAGCAGGCCAGAGCCCAAGCTCCGCAAATAACTGCAAGCTGCCTGCGGCAATGGCCGTGGCTCGCGTGTCGAAACTCGGCAACTGAATACTGGCAGCGGCATCCGGCAGTGCTCTCTGCTCCAGGAGCGCCACACTGAGTTGAGGACAAAAATGTGACAACATTAATGCCAGGCTGGCTCCCGCCATACCGCCACCGACAATGGCCACATCTACTTTACGCGCCGACTCACCCATCCCAATTCCCCCTTTGATTATTCGGCATTGAAATATTATTGGCCGAACAATCCAACAATCACTTCTAACGGGTCAGTAAGTCCCGTCCATGAAGCATGGTGTATTCAATATCTTCAATCGCTTTTGGAGCCGCTGCTGAGAGGATCTGAGGCCCTCTATTGGTAAGTGCGACATCATCTTCGATTCGAATCCCGATCCCGCGAAATTCTGCGGGAATACTCTCATCGTCCTCCGGGACATAAATTCCGGGTTCGACCGTCATTACCATTCCGGCTTCCAGCTGGCGCCAGGCTCCATGAATGCGATAATCACCCACATCGTGCACATCCATGCCCAGCCAATGGCCAACCCGGTGCATATAAAACTGCCGATAAGCGCCAGACTCTATCAACCCCTGGGTGTCGCCTCGCAACAGTCCTAAATCGACCAACCCCTGAGTGATTATCTCAACACTGGCAGCGTGGGGATGGTCCCAGTGATTGCCCACTGAAACCTGTTCAATCGCCGCTTGCTGTGCCGCCAAAACGATCTCATAAAGTGCGCGCTGCGGTCCGCTAAATGAACCATTAACCGGATAGGTGCGAGTAATATCGGCCACATAACCACGGTACTCACAGCCCGCATCCACCAGCACCAAGTCCCCATCGCGCAACTGGGCATTATTACTGCAATAGTGCATCACCAACGCATTGCCGCCACCCCCTACGATAGTGGGATAGGCTGTTTCCCGAGCTCCGGAGTCGACAAAGGTATGCAGGAGAGCAGCCTCCAGCTGGTATTCGTAAAGGCCCGGCTGGCATCGGGTCATAGCCCGGCTGTGTGCCTCGGCACTGATTTTGGCCGCCTGCTCCATTAAGCGAATTTCCTGGGCCGACTTAATCAGTCGCATTTCCCGCAACTGGTAATCGAGGTCGACCATTTCCGGTGCCCCCCCGGTATCCGGCGCTGCGGTAATCCGCTCCAGGTAATTGCGGATTCGCTTATCCAAATGGGCGTAGCGGCCCATGGGGAAATAGAGCAGCTCGCGCCCTTCTAGCAGCCCCGGCAAAATATCATCGAGATCACCGATGGGAAATGCATCGTTCAAGCCGCACTGCTGCATCGCGCGCTCCGGCCCCAGGCGCGGGCCATCCCACTTTTCTTTTTCCGCATCGCGCTCGCGACAGAACAACAGGGTTTCTCCCTGTGTTCGTCCCGGCACCAAAACCAGCAGCGCTTCCGGTTCATCAAACCCAGTGAGATACAAAAAATCACTGTCCTGGCGAAACGGAAAATAAGTATCCCGGGAACGCAGTTGCTCCCCAGCAGATGACACGATTGCCAAACTACCTGCCGGCAATTCTGCCATCAGGCGGTTGCGTCGGCGGGCGTACTCAGATCGACTGATTCCCGCTGTGGTTTTCGGGGTCTTAGACATCAGTGAATGGTGGGCTCGCTATTGGAGTCCTTACCCTTTACCTCAGTAAATATATTGAGTACGGCTACGCGCACGTATTCCTGCAGTTCCACCAGTTGCAGCTCGGTCTCCTCACCCTCTTCAACATGTTCGGCATCCAATTGGGCGATGGCACTAATATCTTTTAAAGCTTCGTCACTGGTGGGCATCAATTTTTCCCGGGCCCCGCCGACACCAAAGCCGTGCAGGAACCCATCGCACCAATGACCCAGCGCCAGAGCGCGGGAGACAACATCTTCGTCATCGCACAACACCAACTGAAAATCGAAGTTAGAGCCGTCGAGCTGCTTGTGGCTTTCCTCAGTCAGCTGGAAAAAATCCCGATTGAGATCTGCCGGCACCGCCTCCACATCGAGCAATCCGGCCAGCTCATTCTGCCAACGCTGTTTGTCCGGTCGCTCGCCCGCCGCCAAAATGCCACAGATAAAACCGTGCAATTCACTGGGGTCAGCCTGCCCCCCAGCTGAGAGAATGGCGTTGGCGAGGAGTTCAAATCGGCTAGCTTCAGAAGTCATGGTTACCGTACAGCTTTTTGTAAATTAGGCTTTTCAATCCGGCCGTCACACTGGTGCCAAACCGGGAATTTGAGGCATTAAGAGACAATTTTGTGATTGTCCGCGCAGGTGCAGCGATTGACCCACCAATACGCCGGCAATATAGTAGCGGAATCCCTCGCAGTCTGTCGTGTTGCGAACTCAGACGTCGACCTCAAATGCAGGAAATATGGATAAGCTGCAAGCGCTAGAAAGCACCGTGGATTCACTCATTGCCCGCTGTCAACAATTGGCGGATGACAATCGTGAATTACGCCGGCAGGAAGCCGACTGGCTGCGTGAACGCCAGCGCCTGATAAAAAATAACGAGGCCGCCCGCTCGCGGGTAGAAGCTATGATTAACCGTCTTAAGGGGCTAACGCAAGATACCTGATGTCTGAAACCGCATCACCCTCCGAAACTGTAACTGTTTCTATTCTCGATAAAGAGTACCGTGTCGCCTGCGCGGAAAGCGAGCGCGCCGGACTACAGGCTTCGGCACACCTGCTACACGAACGCATGTCCCGTATCCGCGCAACAGGTACTGTCATCGGCTTAGAGCGTATCGCCGTAATGGCAGCGCTTAATATTGCCCACGAGCTTATCCAGGCGAAAGCTGAGCTCAGCTCCATTCCTCTGCAAGAGGAAATGTTGGAGCGACTTACTGATAAGGTGCAAAGTGCATTGGGCGAAATAGACTCGGAAGAAAAAATTCAGGAGTAAGGTGACAAGAAGCCACTTTCTGCTACCGGTCACTTCATTTAAATTTCTGGTTAACAGCCCCCCGCTCTACAAGTTATAATTGGTTCATACCCTGGGGTGTTGGCCAGCAGACTATGTCCTTGAGCCGATAATCTTACCCCGGTGGTTTCCAGCGGGTGCTGGTGAGCAAGTCCGCCTTGTAGCGGAAAGCCTTATGTACTCCGGATCCCACCACCTTGAACCTTACGGTTCAAGGCTCCGTCTACAGCCGCACACTCGGGGTACCCTATTTCTTCACGCTCTTCTCTTCCCACAATGACTGAAACCAAAACGCAACTGCGCCGCCGTATGCGCGCGGGGCGACGGGAACTCAGCGCCTATCAACAGCGTTTGCATGGCCGTGCAGCCATCACTCTCCTGAGCCGTATCCCACAAATGAATCGAGCAGTGCATGTCGGTATCTATTGGCCGACTGATGGCGAGCTGGATGTCCGCTACCTGCTGCAACGTTTTCCACAAAAACATTTTTATTTGCCACAGCTACCGGCAGAACCACACCCCCACCTCCGGTTCAGGCGTTGGCAAGGCGAACCCCTGGCTTTTCGCAATCGCTATCGCATTCCGGAGCCTGTGCGCACAACTTACCGCGCACCCAAGCTCCTGGATCTTGTTTTGGTTCCTCTGGTCGCCTTCGACCCCAGCGGAGCGCGCTTGGGTATGGGGGCCGGTTTCTACGATCGGACTTTTGAGCGCAAACAGTTATTACCAGGCACTGGACCACAACTTATCGGCGCGGCGCACCATCTACAATGTGTGGATAACCTGCCCACAGACAATTGGGATATTCCACTGGATATGGTGGTTACAGAGCAAAGGATTTACCGCTGCCGCTAAAAAGTGGGTAGTGGAGCACAAAAAAAGCCGGACACCTAAGTGTCCGGCTTTTTTTGTGTTTGCTCGTGGGCAGAGCGCCCCCCCGGCATCAGCCTAACGGGTAACCACTCCCTGTTGCAGAGCAGCCGGCGGTTCAGCTTCGGAAGAAAATACCTCAGATAAACCACTGGTACTCAACAGAACGCCCGCGACAAAGACAACCACAGCGATTGTCAGCGCATCGGCTTTCATTGGGACCATCCTGTACGATAATTTTGTTTTTATATGCGTTTCGCCCCGCTTATGACCAGAGCCACAGCAAAAGTTCCACGCGAATAGACAATACTCAAGAAGCGGCGTAATAGTAACCGTTTATTGGATATTTTATGAGTTTTTTGTCTCAAAATTAGACAAGCAAGTTCGACAAAACAGGATTTGCAGTCTATACACGTTTCGATAAATGAGACGTCTTTCTCAGGTATCGGGAAGCGATGGTTTAAGCGCCCAAAAATAACCGATAAGCCGGATTCTGTGTTTCATCCCAAAAACGAAATTGAAGCTGGTGTAATAGTGTCTGTAGTTCGTCCCTCGCTGCCGGCTCCACCTGCAATCCCACAAGAACACGCCCATAAGCTGCCCCGTGATTGCGATAGTGAAACAGCGTTATATTCCAACGCCCGGCGAGATGCTCGAGGAACTTGCGCAAGGCCCCCGGGCGCTCGGGAAATTCAAAGCGGTAAATGACTTCGTCGGGCAAGCCCGGCACTCTACCTCCCACTAAATGGCGAATATGCAGTTTCGCCATTTCGTTATCGGTAAGATCGGTAACCTGATAATCTTTGGACTCAAGCTGACTAACCAATTGGCTGCGGTCTTCCTCAGATACCACCTGCAGGCCCACAAAGATATGCGCTTCGTTATCACTGGCAAAACGATAGTTAAACTCAGTAATTGAGCGGTCCCCTAAATCCCGGCAGAACTGCAGGTAACTTCCCGGTTGCTCAGCAATTTTTACCGCGAGGACCGCCTCGCGCTTTTCACCGATCTCGGTGCGCTCGCTAATGTAGCGCAGGCGATCAAAATTAATATTGGCTCCACTGCACACTGTGGCGAAGGTGCCATTGCGATTGTCGTTTTGCTCCAGATATTTCTTCAGCCCCGCTAAACCGACGGCCCCGGCCGGCTCAGCGATAGAGCGTGTATCCTCGAATATATCCTTAATGGCCGCACAGATTTCATCGGTACTAACAGTGATAACCCCATCCACGGTTTCGCGCAGAACCCGGAAGGTCTCCTCACCGATTTGTGCAACGGCAACACCATCGGCAAACAAGCCCACCTCCGCTAGCCGAGCGCGCTCGCCGGCTTTCAGCGCGGCCTCCAGACAGGCAGCATCCTGCGGCTCTACACCGTACACTTTGGTTTCCGGACGTACATATTTGATATAGGCGGCCATACCCGCAGCTAAACCACCCCCTCCGACCGGAATAAACACCGCGTCCAGGTTACCCGAGTGCTGTCGCAGCATCTCCATAGCCACGGTGCCCTGGCCGGCGATTACATCGGGGTCATCGTAGGGGTGGATAAATACCAACCCCCGCTCTTCAACCAGCTCGCGAGCCCTCGCCGCCGCTTCATCAAAAGTATCCCCATGTAGCACGACTTCGGCACCGCGCATGCGCACAGCACTCACCTTAATTTGCGGGGTGGTTTTGGGCATCACTATAGTGGCGCGCACTCCCATTTGGGCAGCGCTCAGGGCAAGCCCCTGGGCATGGTTACCCGCCGATGCAGCAATCACTCCCCGGGCCCGCTCCTCGGCGGGCAACTGCAGGAGCTTGTTGTATGCCCCTCGAATCTTGAAGGAAAACACCGGCTGCAGATCTTCGCGCTTCAACAGAATCCGGTTGTTAAACCGATGGGAGAGTTGGCGCATTTGCTCCAATGGCGTCTCGGTAGCGACATCGTAAATACGTGCGTCTAAAATGCGCTTGATATAGGACTTGGGCATGACGTGTTTGACGGCCGTAGCGGTTAATTACTGTGCGCGACTCAGCGTAGACTAATAGCAGGGTTACAAAGGCCCTGTGTGAAGCGCAGCACCGGCATGACAGTCTAAGCCTTGAGAAGCACATTTGCCACAAAAAACAACCAGACGCGCTTTTTTTTATCGTCAGATACAAATTAAGGCGAAATAATTGCAAAGGAAACTATCCAGAGTATGACCCAGGATGAATTGAAACAGGCGACAGCTCGCGCCGCTATCGACTATATCGCCCCGCGCCTGGAGGACAATTCCATTGTCGGCGTAGGTACCGGTTCCACAGCTAACTTCTTTATCGATTATCTGGCGGAGATCAAAGGTACCTTTGACGGTACTGTGGCCAGTTCTGAAGCCTCCGCACAGCGACTCAAATCCCACGGCATTCCCGTTTATGAGCTTAATGCCGTCGACAGCATCCAGTTCTATGTGGATGGTGCCGATGAAGTGAATCCGGCCCTTGAAATGATCAAAGGTGGTGGTGCTGCATTGACTAGAGAAAAAATCGTGGCGGCCTGCTCTGAAGAATTTATCTGCATTGCCGATGAGAGCAAGTGGGTAAAAGTCCTGGGAGAGTTTCCCCTACCGGTTGAAGTTATCCCCATGGCACGCTCGCTGGTTGCCCGGGAGCTGGTTAAACTGGGCGGTGATCCGGTTTATCGTCAAGGTGTGATCACAGATAATGGCAATGCCATTCTCGATGTATACAATCTGCGTATCGAACACCCCACTGTCCTTGAAGAAACCATCAATAACATTACCGGTGTGGTGACCAACGGTATCTTTGCCAAGCGCTCCGCCGATATTTTACTGCTTGGCACCAGTGCCGGAGTGAAGACCATTACCGTTTAAACATGTCGTAAATAGTTATGCACAAAAAAAATAAAAAATGCGGACTGCTGGTTTTGCTCAGTGCTGTTGCACTGAGCAGCGGCTGTGCAACCGCACCTCCAAGTAATCTCGACAACGTCTGCTCTATTTTCCAGGAAAAAAAGAAGTGGTACGGCGAAGCAAAAGACGCGGAGGAAAAATGGGGCTCTCCAATTGCAGTGATGATGGCAATCATGCACCAGGAATCCCGTTTTGTGCATGATGCCAAGCCCCCGCGCACCAAGATCCTGGGCTTTATCCCCGGCCCGAGGCCTTCCGATGCCTACGGTTATCCCCAGGCTCTGGGGACCACTTGGCGCCACTACCAAAGGTCTTCCTTTAACTACGGTGCCGATCGGGATGATTTTGGCGACGCCATCGATTTTATCGGCTGGTATAACAACACCAGTGCACGCCAGTGCCAGATACGCGCCAATGACACCTACAGCCTTTACCTCGCCTACCACGAGGGGCACGGTGGTTTTAATCGGCGCACTTTCCAGAATAAAGCCTGGCTAAAGAATGTATCCCACAAGGTATCTGCCAGGGCGCAAAAATATCAGCAACAACTCAATAGCTGCGAACAGTCGCTGAAAAAACGCAAGAAATTTCTCTGGATTTTCTAGCTGATCACAACGACCGTTAGTCGCAAGGCCCACCTCGGTTTAAATCCGGTGCAGTTTTCCTGCATTATGAGCGGCGACAGCCGCTCGCTAAATTTTATGACCTCACAACCACTCCAGGAAAAATTCTCCTTGCTGGCGGAAAAAGGCGCTACAAGGCGCCAGAAACTGACTACGCTGAAGACTAATAGCTACCCGCTTTAGACTTGGTACAGGTCACTAAAGCTCCGCCACAAGCATAAATTTACAGCCCCAACGTGACGCTGGGTGCTCCCTCTGAGAAGCAAAAGCGTCCTTATACTTTTTGGAGTGCCCGATGAAGCTCTTTTTGAAATACCTGGCTGTATTGGCAATATCACTCAGCGTGCCGATGACCTTCGCACAACCTGCTACCAGCCAAACAACCGCCCCCAAAGCTTCGTTTAGCGAACCGCAGCTCAAGCAATTTGCCAACGCCTATCGCTCTATCGTGATGCTGAGTCGAGAATACGCTCCCAAACTGAAAGCGGCTGCCGATATCAAGGAAGCGGAAGCGATCAACAAAGAAGCACAGGGAAAAATGATCGCCGCAATTGAAAAAGCCGGCCTTTCCAAAACCAAATACCAGGAAATTGCCAACAGCATTAAATCGAATCCCGCCCTACTGGAGAAAGTGAACAAAATTCTTCAGCAAAGCCATGCGCCACAGCAGTAATCCAACTTTGTGAGTGGCGCTCTGATCAGCTCATTGCGTCACTCAAATCCAGCTTTACATCTAACACCTGGCAAATAATCGGCAAATTGGTTTTCACCCAATTCTTGTCAAAAGACCCCCAATCACGCAGCAGGTAGTAGCCGTCATTGTGGCGCACGCCCTCCTGAATGAACTCTACAACTGTGCCATGCCCCGGCAATCCTTTCGCAATAATGTCCTGCACCGTACGGCGAGGCCATCCAGTTGCCTCCTCCAAAGTAGGATTATTGGGACGCGGAATATGCTCGATCAGGTAAGCAATCAACATTCGCCGGCAGATGGTCGGGTTTAACAGACTTGCAACAGACGTCGGTGACATTTGACCAGTCCTTCACTAACGGAATTTTTCCTATTGTTGACGAATATGACTTACAGGTCGAGGAAATAGTGATTCACTATCGCTATCAAACTTTAAAAGAACTGTCAGTCCACAGAGGAACAAGCATAGAAAATTGTTGAGAGCAAAACTGGGATTTTCAGTCGTTAACGCAAAAAATACACATTAAAAGACAGAAATAGACAACTTTTATTCCATAAGCCCATCAAGTTCGAAACTGTCACCACTAATAAAAGCACAGGCAGTTGCATATAAATTAAGCAGAAGCCTGACTTTCTCTCTCTGTTTGCGCATAATCCATACCGTAATACAGCAGCAGACAGAAAATAATTGTGAGGCTGAAAGAGTGGACAATGAAAACCCCAAACTCCGCGAAGCGGGGCTAGGTATTCCCGCCGCTGCGGTAAAGGCCCATCTGGTTGGTGCACAAGCGACCGGACTGGATTGCCAACAACTACTCATCGATAGCGGAATCGCCCCCGCCCAGCTAGATGATCCCGATAGCCGCGTTGGCCGGGAGCAGATGGCCAACTTGTTACGCCTTGAGTGGGATTTTCTGAACGATGAGTCAGGAGGATTCCTGGCGCGCCCTTGGCTGCCGGGCACTTTTGCCATGATGGGGCACGCTTGTATCACCTGTCCCAACCTGCGCCGAGCTCTGCTTCGCTCCAGCCGCTTTATCAGCATGGTGAGTGACGACTTGCACATCAAGCTGGTCGAGGACGGTGAAGAAGCTCGACTGATCATTCACCACACCAATGAAAAAAAATTGCCCAACCAAATTTTCGTCGAATCTATCGCGGTAATCTGGTTGCGCTTTTTTAGCTGGCTGATCGACCGTACCATTTTATTAGAGCGCGTTCTTCTGGCGTTTCCCCCGCCCGACTACAACGAAGACTACAGCGATATGTTCCCTTGCAGGCACTACTTTAACCAAGGTGAAACCTGCCTGGTATTTAACACTCGCTATTTGCAAATGCCCCTGGTACGCGATGAGCAACAGCTGGCAGACTTCCTGTCCCGCGCCCCCGAGTGCCTGTTGACCCAATACAAATCCGACCACAGTTTCACCGGTCGTATTCGCCGTATGCTGCAACAGCAAAACAGTATCGAAAATCTGTCACTGGATGATGTCGCCGCACGTTTATACACATCTCCACAGACGCTGCGCCGCCGCCTCAAAGAGGAGGGCAACAGCTGGCAGGATATTAAAGACTCTGTTCGACGGGATATGGCGGTTTACCAGTTGAAGCAGCAGGAAACCGCTGTAGCTGAAATTGCCGAGCGCCTGGGCTTTTCCGAGCCCAGCGCTTTTAATCGCGCATTTAAAAAGTGGACAGGGCTAGCTCCCGGAGCTTACAGGGATAAATTCCGTAGTTAAGGCGGCACTAAAAATCCCGGTCAAAAGACCGGGATTTTTTATAAATGAAATCCACCTTGGAAAATATCCTTTAAAGGGATTCCCGTATCCCGGCTACTCCTGAGAGTTTGTCACTACCCGGATACTAACTCGCTCAACATTGAGGGCTTTTTGGTCCCTCTTCTCTGACATATCTTCCGCAACAGGCTTAGCTGAGCCCATTCCTGTTGCAGTGATACGGTTTGCCGCTATCCCCTTCTTCAATAAAAGCTCTTTCACTACATCCGCACGTTCTTGGGAAATTTCCTGCTCTGCAATTTCATTACCCTCACCTTTTACATGCCCTTCAATAGCAATGGTTAAGTTGGGGTTGTCCTGCATGATTTTTGCCAGAGCATCAATATCCTCAGCTGCAGGGTTGGTGATTTTTGCGGTTCCCTTTTCAAAGTTCACCCGCATGGGGAATTCCCGGTCCGGATTGTCTGAAAAACTCTTGAGATAATCACGTAAATTACTGGAAAAGTTATCGGGGCCCAGTTGCGCTTCCTCTTCCGCTTTTTCAAGGGGGGAATCCCCTACCGGCTGTGAAGCGGACTCCATAAAGCTCGCTTCCTGGGAGGTCATGGAAGGATTACTTTCTGAATTTTCCTTTTTTCCTTTCAACATACACATATTCAATGCGTAGAGAACCACAAGTACCAACAGCAAAGGAAAAAACCAGCTACTGAAACTCACCGGTTTACGTTTTTCTTCGGGCCCCTGAATTGCTGTAGCCCGAGGTTCCTGGGGTTTGGCGTGGCCATGGGTAACCAGAGCATCTCCCAACTTCCCAAAATCTGGAACGTCGATTGCTTGAAGAAGGTTATCCGGTATATACCCCTGTAAATGCTCCCGCTGCCCAATCAGGAATGAAGCCAAGTCGGAAACATCCATTTTTTGAGCTTTGGCCTGGCCTTGCATTAACGAAGTAACTATCGGTGCGGATACACTCAATAGATCTCCGCCCTCTTTCCCCAAATTATTCGCTGCAACTTCCAGGACCTCTTTTTTACGGCTGCTGAAAATTTTTTCCAGCATTTTCTCACCGATGTCTGTAATTGACTTCAACTTTTCTGGTGAGGAAATAGCGGTGGCGAATTTAGACAAATCCAGCACTTCACTTTCAGAAATTAAATTAAATAAATAACCCATTCCTGTTTTACTACTGGCCCTGTTCAACATACCAGCCAGTATGTAAGCAACGCCTGAACAGAGTGCAGCTTCACCTTGCCCTGCCGGCAAATTCAAAGCCTTTGTCAGCGCATCAATACCCCCGGAGCCCAATTGGCCGGTAGCCATATCCAAAACATTATCCGCCATAGCCAAACCTCGCTCACCACCTCAGGGACCGTCAAAGTACATTTATTTGTCCGGGGTCACCCGTGTGTTACCCATTCAAATTTTTCTCAGCTGCCCTGAATCACCCATTACCCTGCCTGACATGGAATTCCTCCAGTCGCAAAGATAATTTAAGTGCCAATTTACCGTGCCAAAATTTCAATAGATTTAGGCGCCTTACTTGAGTGTACGGCAGTACCTCCACATGGTTAGGTTAATTTGGAATAAATAGAAAGACATTTGACTAGGAATTTTTCGGTAGTACCTGGAAGCTGAGTCATCTTCCGTGGCAATTTTTATCATTGAACCCAAGCTGCACCGCACTATGGTAATAAGCGAAACCATAAAATAAAAAGAGGCTAAAACCGTGCCAACCGAAGCCTACATCTACGATGCTATCCGCACCCCGCGGGGCAGAGGCAAATCCAGCGGTGCCCTTCACGAAGTCAAACCTATCACCCTGCTTTCAGATCTCCTGAAAGAATTACAGACCCGCAATAGATTCGACACTGCCAAAGTGGACGATATCGTTATGGGCTGTGTTACACCGATCGGAGATCAGGGTGCCGATATCGCAAAAGTTGCAGCTTTAGCTGCCGATTGGGATTGGGATATCGGTGGCGTAACTCTGAATCGCTTCTGTGCCTCCGGTGCCGAAGCGGTCAATCTCGCCGCTACCAAAGTTCGCTCCGGGTGGGAGCATCTGGTAGTGGCCGGAGGTGTAGAGTCCATGTCGCGGGTGCCCATGGGCAGCGATGGCGGCGCCTGGGCGATGGACCCACGCACAGCAATAGATACTGGATTTGCACCCCAGGGCATTGGCGCGGACTTGATCGCTACACTCGGCGGATTTTCCCGCGAGGATGTGGATAACTTTGCGCTGGACTCTCAGCACAAGGCGGCAGCCGCCTGGAAGCGCGGTGCTTTCGAAAAATCTGTGATTCCCGTACGCGACCAAAATGGCCTGACCATTCTCGATCACGACCAGCTGGTGCGCCCAGATGCGTCCATAGAGGCCCTGGCACAACTCAAGCCGTCCTTTGCCGGGATGGGTGACCTGTGCTTCGACAGCATTGCCATATCCCGTTACCCACAGGTCGAATCAATCAACCATGTTCACACTGCGGGAAATTCCTCAGGCATCGTCGATGGCGCAGCCGCCCTGCTGATCGGCAGTGAACAGGCCGGGCGGGATCTGGGGCTCAGCCCCCGCGCCCGTATTGTCTCCGCTGCGGTAGTGGGCACTGAGCCTACTATCATGCTCACAGGCCCCGCGCCCGCCACTCGCAAAGCCCTGAAGGCCGCAGGCCTGACGGTGCAGGATATTGACCTCTTTGAGGTGAATGAAGCCTTCGCGGCAGTGGTGATGCGTTTCCAACACGAGTTAGACGTGGACCCACAAAAACTCAACGTTAACGGCGGCTCAATCGCTATGGGCCATCCCCTCGGCGCGACCGGTGCAATGCTGATCGGCACAGTACTGGATGAGCTGGAACAACGGCAACTTCGCTACGGCCTGGTCACACTATGTGTGGGCGGCGGTATGGGTGTAGCAACCATTATCGAAAGAGTTTAGGGGGCAGACTATGAAATCCATTCGCCTGGAAAAAGACGATCACAATATTGTCCACCTGATCATGGACAACCCCAATGCCTCAGCCAATGTGATGGACCGGGATTTTACCGAGTCACTGAGCGCAGCGGTTGAACAACTCAAGCAGCAAGAGTTTTCTGGAATTATTGTTCGCTCCACAAAAAATACCTTTTTTGCCGGCGGCGACCTCAAATCTTTATTTGCGGCAAAAATTGAAGAAGCTAAACCTTTCTTCGAATCCTGCGAATCAATGAAAGCCAACCTGCGCTGGCTGGAAACCCAGGGTAAACCGGTCGTTGCTGCGATTAATGGCACAGCTTTGGGCGGTGGCTGGGAAATCGCCCTCAGCTGCCATCAGCGTATTGTTATCGATAGCACCGCAATAAAACTGGGATTGCCTGAAGTCACATTAGGCTTACTACCTGGTGGTGGCGGCTGTGTACGTATGCCCCGCCTTTTAGGCATCCAGGAGTCTCTACCCTACTTACTGGAAGGAAAACAGGTGAGGCCGCAACAGGCTCTCAAAGCCGGTCTGGTACATCAGCTCGTTACCAGTGAAAGTGAATTACTAGAGAAGGCTGTCTCTTATATTCGAGAGAATAGTGAGCAACCTGTTGCTCAGCCCTGGGATCAACCGGATTACCGGATGCCGGGAGGGGACGCAAAGAACCCTAAAAATGCGCAGTTACTGATGATCGCCCCAGCAATGCTGGAGAAAAAAACCAAGGGATGTCTGCCGGCCCCAGAGTCGATAATGGCAACCGTCGTCGAAGGGTCAAGGGTCGACTTCGAAACTGCTACGCGAATTGAATCCCGACATTTTGTAGGCCTCGCTTGCGGGCAGGTTGCCAAAAACATGATCGGTACTTTCTGGTTTGCACTCAACGAAGTCAAAGCCGGAGCATCGCTGCCCGCCGCCGCCCGCGATCATAAAACGTCGCCCATGCAAAAAATTGGCATACTCGGCGCCGGCATGATGGGCTCAGCCATTGCCTACGCCTGTGCCAGTAAAGGTGTTGATGTCGTATTAAAAGATGTATCCATGGAAGGTGCCTTAGCCGGCAAACAATATGCAGAGAAATCCCTGCAAAAACGCTTACAGCGGGGTCGCATTACCGAGGACAAGGTCAATCAGATCCTCTCCCGTATCACGCCCACAGACAGCAATACCGACCTGGCTGATTGTGAGTTGGTGATAGAAGCAGTTTTCGAAGACCGGGAACTCAAGTGTAAAGTTACCCAGGAAGCCGAAGCACAGCTGCCGAAAAATGCAGTATTTGCCTCCAACACTTCGACACTGCCGATCACTGGGCTCGCTCAAGCTTCCGACCGTCCCCAGCAATTTATCGGTCTACATTTCTTCTCCCCTGCCGACAAGATGCCACTGGTGGAAATTATCTGTGGGGAGCAAACCAGTGATGAGACTCTCGCCCAAGCCTTCGCCTTTGTATTGCAGATTGGCAAGACTCCTATCGTTGTTAACGACAGCCGTGGCTTCTTCACCTCAAGGGTATTCGGCTGCTTTACCAATGAAGGTATCGGCATGCTCAGCGAAGGGGTTAATCCCGCCACCATTGAAAATGCCGCAGCCCTAGCTGGCTTCCCAGTCGGCCCTCTAGCTGTTAGTGACGAGGTCTCCCTAACGCTGATGAGCCGGATACGCCAGCAGACCATCAACGACCTGCAAAAAGAGGGTAAACCCGCCCCCACGCATCCCGCCGACGGAGTGATCGACCGAATGCTTGAAGTGGGTCGCGCTGGTAAGGCCGCAGGTGGCGGCTTCTATACTTACCCTGAGGGCGGGAAAAAGCACTTATGGAGTGGCCTTGAGAAGGAGTTTCCCGCCAAAGAGGCACTGCCGATAGAAGATGTGAAGGAACGGCTGCTGTTTATTATGGCTCTGGAGACACTTCGCTGTTATCAAGAGGATGTGCTACGCAGCGTACGAGATGCAAATATTGGCTCTATCTTCGGTATCGGCTTCCCACCCTGGACCGGTGGTGCATTGCAATACATCAGCCAGTTTGGCCTGAAAGCGTTTACCCAACGCGCCCAGCAACTGGCTGATGCCTATGGGGATCGATTTGCCCCGCCAGCAATTTTGCTGGATCTGGCAGAGTCAGGAAAAGCTCTGGCGGACAACCCTTAACCCAGGGGTTTGAGCGATGTAAACAGGCTTTTAAAATCTCGCTGTTTACATCGCCAATCAAAACACTGGTTCAATTTTTCAGTAATAAAATGCGGTGGTGTAAGGATGGTACCAAGAACTGTTTACAACGAAGATCACGAACAGTTTCGAGAAACTTTACGTAAATTTTTAGAAAATGAAGCTGTACCCTACCACCATCAGTGGGAAAAAGATGGTCAGGTAGATCGTAAACTGTGGAATAAAGCTGGAGAAATGGGCTTTCTGTGTCCACAAGTTGATGAAAAGTATGGTGGCTTGGGGCTGGACTATGGCTACAACTCCATTATTGATGAGGAGGTAGCCCGAGCGGGACTTTCCGGTATTGGCTGGGGCCTGCACTCTAATATTGCAGTGCCCTACATTATTAATTACGGCACGGAAGAACAGAAGAAAAAGTACCTACCCAAATGCATTAGTGGTGAGATGATCACCGCTATCGCCATGTCCGAACCTGGTGCCGGATCGGATCTACAAGGCGTGAGAACCACAGCGGTGCGCAAAGGGGATCACTATCTGCTCAATGGTTCCAAGATTTTTATTACCAATGGACAGCAGGCAGACCTGGTTATTGTCGTGGCCAAAACCGACCCTCACGAGGGGGCCTCTGGGGTCAGTTTGCTGCTTGTGGAAGCAGATAGCCCTGGATTCAAGAGAGGCAGTAACCTAGAAAAAATAGGCATGAAGGCCCAAGATACTTCAGAGCTGTTCTTTGATGATGTCAAAGTCCCTGCGGAAAACCTTCTCGGTGGAGAGGGACAGGGATTTATTTATTTAATGCAGGAATTGCCTCAAGAACGTTTAAGTGTGGCAATTTATGCAATAGCTAATGCAGAAGCAGCCCTGCAATGGACGATTGATTACGTACGGGATCGCAAGGCTTTCGGCAAACCCATCTCTGCCTTCCAAAATACACAATTCAAGCTGGCTGAGCTGGATAGTGAGTTAACCGCTCTTCGGGTATTTATCGATCGCTGCTTGGAGCTTCACTATAAAAAAGAACTCGACGTTGCAACTGCAGCGAAAGCCAAGTTATTGAGTACAGATTTCCAATGCAAACTTTTGGATGAATGTGTTCAGTTACATGGCGGCTATGGCTATATGTGGGAATACCCCATCGCCCGGTCTTGGGCCGATGCTCGTGTAGCACGTATTTATGCCGGAACCAATGAAATTATGAAATTAATTATTTCCCGAGACCTCCTGCGCGATGACTAAATTAAAGTGCTAGATTGAAACTTCTGTTCTCAATTAAAATAATGAAATAAAAAGTGAAACAGCTAACGAAGAATCACTGCGCCCCTCTTGAGGGGCTAAAAGTACTCGACTTTTCTACCCTACTTCCCGGTCCCTATGCCACTATGATATTGGCGGACTTAGGCGCAGAAGTACTAAGAATCGAGTCTCCCACACGGCCAGACTTACTACGGAGCTTTCCCCCTTTAGTCGATGACACGGCTTCCCTATCCGCCGCCCACGCAACCATTAACCGCAACAAACGCTCCCTGGCGATCGATTTAAAAAATCCAAAGGCGCAAGCGGTGATTCACCGGTTGCTTCAGCAATACGATATTGTGATCGAGCAATTCCGCCCCGGAGTGATGGATAGGCTGGGCCTTGGCCACCAAAGCTTAAGCCAACAGCGCGCAGACATTATTTACTGCTCGATTACCGGATATGGCCAAACTGGACCATTAAAGCAACGTGCTGGGCACGATATCAATTATCTCGCACTATCTGGCCTGGCCAGCTATTCCGGCAACCGTGACCATGGCCCCTGCCTGAGCGGCACACAGATAGCAGACATCGCCGGCGGTTCACACCATGCGGTTATGTCGATACTGGCTGCGGTATATCATCGCCAGAGAACTGGTGAAGGCAGTTATATCGATATCAGTATGACGGACTGTAGTTTCGCGTTAAACGCAATTAGTGGGGCCAATGCACTGGCTTTAAATACCGATCCCAAGCTGGAATCCGAGCTGCTAAACGGTGGAAGTTATTATGATTACTATCGCACGGCAGATAACCGCTATCTTTCTGTGGGAAGTTTAGAGCCACAATTTGCTGAGCAATTTTTTACAAAGATAGGTCGAAAGGAGTGGCTGACTCGCATTGTCCAAGACGGGCAACAAGAAACACTTAAGAAAGATATTGCAGAAATTATTGCCACAAAAAGCCAGAAAGAATGGATTGATATATTTCAGGATATTGATGCGTGTATTGAACCCGTACTTAATTTTACAGAAGCTGCTGATAGCGATCTTATCCAATCCAGAGATATGATCTGTTCTGTGAATGGAGACATTAAACAGATCAACACACCCTTTAGATTTAACGGCCAAAAGCCCCACTTATTTAACCGAGGGGCAGCTCTGGGAGAGCACAATCACGCTGTGCTGGGTGAGCTCGGCTTTAGCGCTGAAGAAATTGAAGAGCTTTGCGAAGTTCAGGGTGTCACTCATTAATCACGTTGAACAGGGTTGCTAGAGCAGTGATAGCTGCCTCTAGCTGCCACCCCCGCCACAGCCCCCACCACAACTGCTTCCAGAATCTGAAGAGGAGCCGCCACCCCAAACTCCAGAGAAGGCACTGCCGGAAGTTCCGCCTTGACAGCTCGCGGCACAACCAATATGACTGGCACAGTGATCCGCAGCGGGACTATTTCTCGATCGACAGTTTAGCGAATAATGAAATCCATCTTTAATCCCCAACTTTTTATCAATTGAGAAAATCAGAGGTAACGATTTTGGCTTGGAAGGACTTATACCACTACGAACACAAGCAATTCGCCACACTCTCTTAATCCCCTCACTAGCTGCATCCTTATCTGGCATAACTTTATTGGGTGTGTGGTGCAGAAAGTGTCCAAAAGATTTATTACAAAAATTTCGATACATCTGTGTGCTTAATATAAATTCATGCCAAGCGACATCAAGCACTTGAGATGGCATAGCCACCATTTGTCTACCAGCCGTTTGACAGATAATAAAATATTCCCTCAACCCATCGAGTACCATACCCAGCTGCTTGTCGCTGAGATGGGGGTATTTTTTCTTCACTCTTTGTTTGAGAGACGGATGGAATTGATAGTCTCTTAAAAAACGTTCCCGCTGTGACTTTCGGTAAAAGAAAAAAGCATAGTACTTACGATCAATAGACAAATTACTATAAAACCTTCAAATACCATAGTAACCCCTGCTTTTTAAGACTTATTGCTCTAAATCAAGTCGTAAAAATGCTTTATCTCAATGTAATATCAATAACACTCTTATACCACTCTATTTTAGGAGCTGAGAGTACCAAATGAGCGCTTATAAGTTAGGACTTGAAGTATTTTTGAATTTTTATTAACCTAACACTTAACAACTTTTCTTTTTGGAGCTATCTACGCCAATGAATTAAGCCTTGCACACACTGGAGATAAACCGGTTTCTTAAGAGGCCATCAATTCCCGTGCAAGTGGCGTACTCCATTCTCTACAACTTTCTCTCAAGATCATGGTATTGCGCCACCCATTCCGACTACCGGAGGGTGACATGCAGAGCATTTGTTCTATAAAAAATCTTTACTTAAACGTCCCTGAGAAATCTCTATTTAAAGGGATCCATCTTGACTTCCCTTCGGGATTTACTGGCTTAGTGGGAAATAATGGCAGTGGAAAATCGACTTTTTTAGAGGCTTTGATTGGGAAACTAAAGCCTGAACAGGGAAGTATTACTTGGTATACGGACTACCTTAAAGTGGATCAAGTGAGCAGCAATTCCAACAAGAGAATTGTAGATATATTCGACCCTACAGGCCTCTATGACTGTTTTTCACGTATTGAATCTGGCAATCAGAGTGAGGAAGATCTGATACGCGTCTCAGATTCATGGGAACTACCTACAATTTGGCAACAGCATTTATACAGCGCCGGAATAAATCTCACGTTAGACACTCCTATCGGCAATCTTAGCGGCGGTGAAAGAGTCCGACTGGCTTTAATCAATGCCTTTTCTCATAAAAACTACTATCTGCTACTGGATGAGCCTAGTAATCACCTAGATTCAGACGGTAGAAAATGGTTACAGCAGAAAATTAGAAACCATTCTGCCGGAATCCTAATGGTCAGTCATGATCGAAGTTTACTCCAACTAGCTGACACGATAGTGGAACTAGATTCAGGAAAACTACGCACATATGGCGGTAACTATTCACACTATAAGAAAGAAAAGGAGATACAGAGACAGTCTGCAGAAAAGAAAATTGAAAGTACCAAAAAGAATATGAAAAGCCTAAACAAACTAAAGCAAAGATCTGCTGAAAAAACTACAACCAGAAAAAACCAGGGTAAGAAATTAAAAGGTTCCCAATGTAAATCGCTACTAGATGCGAAAAAAGATCGTGCAGGGCAAAGTTTAGGCAAGCTGACTAGAAACCTTGATCGTCAGCACCATAAGTTAAAGCTAGATTTAGAAAGTTGCCAAAAGGACTATAAGAGTCATAAGCTCCCAAATATGCAACTTAGCAAAACAGGGCTAACGGGTGGTATTCGTCTGCATGTTGAGGATCTCAAACTTCCCTACGGTATTCAGAGTGATCCCATTTCACTTACCATGCACAGTGGCGATCGCTGGCATATTTGTGGCGCCAATGGTAGCGGAAAGACAACGCTACTAAAAATCATTGCTGGTCGAGTTAAACCTCGCAGCGGTTTGTGTAAAACTTTTGGCAGCTGTTTTTATCTGGATCAGAACCTAAGTCAACTAAATGGAAATCTATCTGCCTTGGAAACTTTATCCCGCCTGCACCCTGATAAAGATACCAACTTCTGGCGCACAGCCCTAGCCACAATGAATATTCGAGGTGATTCTGCACTTCGCTCTACCAATACTTTAAGTGGAGGGGAGCGACTAAAGGTTGCTTTACTTGCCGCTACTCGTGGCACTGAGGCACCAGACCTGCTACTACTGGACGAACCGGACAATCACTTGGATCTGGAGTCGCGTATAGCGCTGGAAACTGCGCTGGTAGAATACCCTGGAACATTTTTATTGATCTCCCATGACTCTTCTTTTGTAGAAAATGTGGGAGTGAATAGAAGGGTCTATCTATAGGCATATTAAGACCTAAATAAAGGAAGTGAGATGTGAAAACGCTGCGCTTGCTATTAGGAGATCAATTGAACCAAAAACACTCCTGGTTTAGAGGTAACCAGGAGGATAAGATTTACTTTATGGCTGAAATGCGCCAAGAGACCGATTACGTTGTTCACCACATCCAAAAAATCGTTGCCTTTTTTGAAGCTATGCAGATTTTCTCAGAGTGGCTTAAAAATAGGGGCTGCGATGTCATCTACTATCGAATAGACGATAAAAACAACAAACAAAACCTTACAAAAAATATCGAAGATATTATTAGAAAACACAAAATTGAAAAATTTGAGTACCAACTTCCCGATGAGTACCGACTAGATCAGCAACTATTACAACTAGAGAAGAGACTATCAATAGAGTTTCAAGCCTACGACACTGAGCACTTTTTGACCACCCGAAAAGAGCTGGCAGACTTCTTCCAGGGGAAAAAATCACTACTTATGGAAAGCTTCTACCACTATATGCGGAAGAAGCATGACATTCTGATGAACAATGGAAAACCTGAAGGAGGAAAGTGGAATTTCGACCAAAGCAATAGAAATAAATGGAATGGAAAACTGGGCAAACCCAAGCAGGGAAAAATAACAAGTAATGTCACTTCAACTTTATCCCGTATAAAAAAGTCTGGAGTTAAGAGTATTGGAGAGATTGATCCAGAGAATTTTATATGGCCAACCAGCAGGGAGGATTCTATAAAACTACTTCGTCATTTTTGTAAAAATCTACTTGCTCATTTTGGCGATTTTCAGGACGCAATGGATCCAGATGAAGCCTTTCTTTATCACAGCCGAATTAGCTTCTCCCTAAATAGTAAACTCATATCTCCAAAGGAGGTTATCGATACAGCGATAAAATCTTGGGAAGATGGAAAAATTTCAATAGGACTTAACCAGATTGAAGGTTTTGTACGCCAAATATTGGGCTGGCGAGAATATATGCGCGGTGTCTACTGGATGTCTATGCCCAGTTATGAGCATCAGAATAAGTTGAAGAATAAAAATAATTTGCCAGATTTTTTCTGGGATGCCAAAACGTCCATGAACTGCCTTCACAACACCATCAGGAATAGCTTGGAAAATGCCTATGCTCACCATATCCAAAGGCTTATGATTACCGGTAATTTTGCGCTATTAACACAAACTGACCCTGACCAGGTGGAAAGTTGGTATCTCGGTATTTACATAGATGCTATTCAGTGGGTTGAAATGCCTAACACCCGGGGAATGAGCCAGTTCGCCGATGGTGGATTGGTTGCAACAAAGCCCTATATTAGTAGTGGCTCCTATATCAACAAAATGAGTAACTATTGCAGCGACTGTATTTATGACGTCAAACAACGAACTGGAGAGAAGGCCTGCCCATTTAACAGTCTCTACTGGAATTTCTTAATTGAAAAAAGAAAAATGCTAGAGGGCAATCATAGAATGACAATGATGTTCAGCCTTTTGGATAAGCTTGAGAAGAGTGAAGTGACAGCAATAAAAAAAAGGGCAAAGCAATTTATGACAAAGAAATCGTAATCTCTATATAAATCATAAAATCCTTTATCGAAGGCTTCCTTAATCATTACTAAACTGAGCCAATACTCGCCTCAATAGACTCTGGTCATGAAGACTGCAATCATTACCCTCGATTTTATCAACGATATTTGTCATCCAAAGGGACAAATATCAGCAGCGGCCCCAAGAGTCCATAAGAATAGAGTTATTGAGAACACCAATAAACTCCTTACGTGGGGAAGAGCACGACGTCATCTTATTTGCCATATCAGGGTCGCTTTTTCCACCGACTACAGGGAATCTTCCTCTAACTCTCCCCTCTTCAGCTATATCAAAGATATAGGCGCCCTCCGTCAGAAAAGCTGGGGCACTGCTTTTGTTGATGAACTCAATATTACTGATAGCGATATATCTATTTATAAGAGGCGTGTCAGTGGCTTCTATGGGACCGAACTCCCAGTACTTATTGCTAGTAACAATATAGAAAGGATTGTTCTCTGTGGGGTATCAACACAAAATACAGTCGAACTGACAGCCAGGGAAGCTCACGATAGAGACTTTTCAGTACTCATTGCCTCAGATGCCTGTGAATCTGACACGGAATACAATAAACAGAATAGCCTGAACTTCCTCACTAAGATAGGCAGTGTAAAAACTGTCGATGAGATTATTGCTAGTGAAGGTGCTAGTAAATTATGAATACCCGCATTTCCAATAGAGAATTTGCCCTCAGTGTCATTACCGCAATTCTGGCGGCCAGCTGTATGTCGCTAACCGGGCTATTTGGTAAAGAACTAACTACTTTTAGCTCCTTATCCCTGGTGGTCTTTATTCGTTTCTTTGCCCCATTTTTACTCCTAACCTGGATTTGCCTCGTTGTTTTTGATGAAAACCCTGTGACTCATCGAATAGACAGGATTGATGGTGCAAGGGCGTTATTCACTTGTCTCGCTCAGTATTGCCTGTTTTATTATTTGTCCAAAGGCTCTCTACTTGTCGCCGCCCTTCTATTTTCAACGTCAGGATTATTTCTCCCTTTTATTACCCGGTTTGCCAAAAAGGATCCGATAAAAAAGAAGACATTAGCAGCCTGTATAATCAGCTTTATCGGCGTTGCTTTTATATTGAAGCCAACTGCTGGCTTTGATAGCTATATGATAGTGGGCCTGCTATCGGGCTTCTTTGGAGCTTGTTCACAGTTTGTAATGCACCATTCTTCAAAGAAGCAAAATACGATATCTTCAACCACCAAGATGTTCGGCCTATCCAGCCTCTATATGCTTGCCATTTTATTGATTGAAGGAAATCTTGGGGAGCTTACGAAAGTCGCGGTATCTCTATCGGAATCGGTAAGTTTTGTGATTGTGATTATTGCTTTTAGCCTGGCGACAATCAGTAATCAATCCTTGCGCACTAAAGCCTATCGTCGGGTAAACAGACCTGCCAGCCTATCTCCCTATTTATATACAAGCCTGATTTTCTCCGGCATATTGGATTGGTTTGTTTATAGCACACTCCCAACCTGGAATACTTATGCCGGCAGCTTACTGATAGTTATCGGAGGTATTATTCAGGCGATCAGAACTCAACCCCAGATTAAGGCATCTCATTCTTAGCAAGGATAAGCGAGGACAGGGAATAGCCGGAGAAACCCAGCCCCACAGATTCAATTATCTGCAGGGCCCAGACGATTACTTGAACATCAGTTCAGGATTAACCATCGTTTTCATTTCCAGAACGTTGCCATTTGGATCTTCGATAAAGAAAGTTTCCTGTTCGTATTCATTGCCGACAAAGCGACGGTAGGGCTTGTCCAGGTATTCCAGCCCGGCAGCTTCGATACGGCCTTTTAGTGCCTGAAACTCATCTTCCGGCAGGTGAATGCCAAAATGAGGAACAGCCACTTCTCCCATATCCACCTTGTGGCGAACATTGGGGAGCTTCTCCTCACTCTGGTGCAGGGTGAGTTCGTTACCCCAAAAGTCGATATCTACCCAGCGACCTTCTTCACTGTTGCCGGTCTTGCAGCCTAAGACATCGCAATAGAATTTCTTGGCGGTTTCCAGATCCCCTGCCGGAATCGCAAGGTGCAAACAATTCGATTTCATATAGCCTCCAGCCTTTGCTAGCTCCTCATAGAGATCAAAAATTGATTGACTGACATCTGTTAGTCATTAGCCCTTCAACCCTCCCCCCTGACAGCATTAACATTTACTTTGCCGTCGGAGCCACCCAAAGGATACAAATAAGATCAAGTGATCCCGTTAATTATTTAAATAAAAGTGGCCGCTTTACGCGCTGGCAACTTACACCGGGAATATTCCTAATATTAGGGCCCATAGCTTTAGCTAAAGAGCCCGAACTCAGGGAGTATACAGATGCATATCATCGCACCCCACCCCGAAATGGAATATCCTCCTAGCCTAGGAGTATACTTTAACATATATATTTCAAACTCTAATATCGAACCCGCGGAGAAACTGCTTAGTTATTGAACGTACTCCTCGACACTTCAGCGCCAAATCCTTATAGTGCGGCCCCCACATCACGCCTCCTATTTTGGCGAAACTGGCTTACCAGAGCCCATTTGTAATCCTCAGGAATACGCTCTTGATCTCCACCGCGAATATCACCATGCAGTTTGGTGCCCAACCACTGTTTGAAAACATTTCTGTAAAGTTCGGCAATGGCAACCGATATGGCCTTATCGGGGCCAATGGATGTGGAAAGTCAACCTTTATGAAGATCCTGAGTGGTGCCTTGGCGCCCTCTGCCGGCAACGTATCCATTGAGCCTGGATGTACCTTGGGTACTTTGAGCCAAGACCAGTTTGCATTTGAAGAGTACACCGTCGTCGATGCGGTCATCATGGGAGATGTCCGCCTATGGGAAATTAAACAGGAACGTGACCGCATATACTCGCTACCGGAAATGAGCGAAGAAGACGGCATGCGCGTAGCCGAGCTTGAAGTCCAATTTGCTGAGCTGGATGGCTATAGTGCAGAGAGCCGTGCGGGAGAAATCCTGCTTGAAGCTGGCATCGACGAATCCCTGCATTTTGGCCTGATGAAACAGGTAGCTCCCGGCTGGAAATTGCGTGTATTACTCGCCCAAGCGCTATTTGCCGACCCGGATATTTTATTGTTGGATGAGCCGACCAATAACCTGGACATCCACACCATCAAGTGGTTGGCAGATGTACTGAATCAACGCAAAAGCACAATGGTCATCATTTCCCACGATCGCCACTTCCTGAACTCTGTCTGCACCCATATGGCCGACATAGATTATGGTGAATTGCGGGTTTTCCCTGGCAATTATGAGGACTTTGTTGCGGCCTCTACGCTAATACAAGAACAACTTCACGCAGAGAATGCCAAGAAAAGTGCCGAACTGGACGAGCTACAGAGCTTTGTGAACCGCTTTTCTGCCAATGCATCCAAAGCCAAGCAAGCCAGCTCCCGCGCGAAGAAGATGGAAAAAATCAAGCTGGACGAAATCAAACCCTCCAGTCGGGTCAGCCCTTATATTACGTTTAACCAGTGTAAAAAATTGCACCGTCAGGCGCTGACTCTTGAGGGGCTTACCCATGGTTTTGACAGTGAAACGCTATTTCAAGGTGGCGAAATGCTGCTGGAAGCCGGTGCGCGCCTGGCAATTATCGGTGAGAACGGCGTTGGTAAAACAACCTTCCTGCGCTGTCTTGTCAATGAGATCCAAGCAAACAGCGGAGTCGTCAAGTGGTCAGAAAATGCCGCTATCGGCTACTGCCCGCAAGACAGCAGTACAGATTTTGATGGTGACCTGACAATATTTGAGTGGATGTCCCAGTGGCGCACCCCCAAGCACGATGATCTGGCCGTGCGAGGTATTCTGGGCCGACTATTATTTACCGCAGATGATGCCAATAAAAAGGCAAAGGTCTGCTCTGGCGGCGAGAAAAATCGCCTGCTGTTTGGCAAGCTAATGATGATGGACACCAATGTGCTCATCATGGATGAGCCAACCAACCACTTGGACATGGAAGCCATCGAAGCCCTAAACAAGGCACTGGAGAAATATGAGGGCACACTTATTTTTGTGAGTCACGATCGTCAGTTTGTCTCATCCCTGGCAACCCGAGTTATTGAAATCAAAGACCAAGCACTGATCGATTTTCAAGGCACTTACGAGGAATACCTGGCGCACCAGTCAGGTACAGAACAGCAGGTAGCCTGACTCCAAACTCGAATCGGAAAAGGCATATTGGGGCGATAACAATACTCGCCCCAGGTCTCAAAAGCTGCAAAGTGTAACCAATCACCACCAGATAATACGGGGCTCGGTAGGCATTACCTGCGTCCCCCTAAAGTCGCCCCCCGCTACTGCAATCCATCCAGATTCCTTCCTGGGCCAATTTCCTACGAACTAGCAAAAAAACCAAATAGCCAAATAATTTTTATACAGGTTAAAAGTCGATTTACTTTTCCCAACTATAACCATCGACCTCAGGCCGATGCCTGCCTATATAAGGAAGGCGCTCAGAAGATACATTTCAACCATCCTTGTTCTGCTACCAAGCGGATGACTTCCAGTGTCATCAAAGTTAAACAACATCTATCGCGACCCCTTAAAGCACCAAAAGTATTCATGTTGCCTGTGCAAGCACCACTGGGGAGCAGATGCCGACTTTCTGGACTATTTACCTAATTTGCCCCTGCAATATAGCGATTCCCTACTATCAAACCAATCAAGCAATACTTTTTTGCTACACCGACCCATCGCTAACCAATAAATGAGTATCTCGTTTTCCCCATGCGTGATTTTTTGGTGCAGAGTTACTTAAAAAGCTAGGAAAAAAGCGTAAATGCCGAGAAAAAATACTGGAAAACAGGGGTTAAGTTCTGGTACATTCCGCGACTATTTTTTAACCAACTGCCGATTTTCTCATCGGCCGCCAGTGCGAAATTCGCCTGTCGCTGTAACAGAGGTAATAGAATGAAACCAACCAAGCCCCTGCTACTGCTGGCCTCTAGCCTGTTGTCCGTAGCTGCCCAAGCTGAGATGACCTGGAGTGACAACAGCCTGAGCCTTCTTTACGGCCACGATTACAAAGTCGACTACAGCAAGAACACGGATGACTCTGAGAGATCCGTAGTAACTTTTGAGCACGCCAGTGGCCACAGCTGGGGTGACCTCTTTATTTTTGCCGACTACCTGGACTCGGAAGATGGCTCCAAAGAACTGTATAGTGAGATTTCTCCCCGCCTGAGCTTAGGCAAGCTCAGCGGCAGTGAACTGGCTTTCGGACCGGTTACCGATGTACTGATCGCCACAGCAGTTGAGCTGGGCAATATGGATGATCCGGACCACTTGGCAGCAACCGGCCCCCACTTTACCAATTACCTGACGGGTGTGGGCTTTGATCTCGCGGTACCCGGTTTCTCCTTTGTACAGGCGAATGTTTACCACCGCGATAACGATGACAAGGCCAGCAACGAGCAGCTGACCCTGGTTTGGGCCATGCCTTTTACCCTGGGTGATGCCAGCTTTGTCTACGACGGATTTATCGATTGGACCAGTGCTTCTGAAGATTCACATCCGAGCACTAACTTTACCTCCCAGCTGAAATGGGATGCCGGCGCTGCCTGGGGTGAACCCAAGACCCTGTACGCGGGTATTGAGTACGTACACTGGAACGACAAGTTCGGAATCAAAGATGGCACTTATGGTGTCGATTCCAACGAGCGCAACGTTAACCTGCTAGTAAAGTACCACTTCTGATATGAAACCCACTGATATCCAAACATCGGCGACCCCTGGGTCCGACATTCCACAGGTGGGAGGCAATGCCTCATTCCTGGAGAAATTGTTCAAGCTCTCAGAGCGCCAGACGAATGTTCGCCGGGAAGTGATTGCCGGCGTTACCACATTCCTGACGATGGCCTACATCATCTTTGTGAACCCCAATATCCTGGCTGCAGCGGGTATGGATAAGGGTGCTGTGTTTATGGCGACCTGTCTTGCAGCCGCTATTGGCTGCCTGATTATGGGGCTCTACGCCAACTACCCCATCGCATTGGCGCCAGGTATGGGCCTCAATGCCTTCTTCGCCTACGTTGTCGTCGGTGAAATGGGATACAGCTGGCAAGTAGCCCTGGGGGCGGTGTTTATATCAGGGGTAATCTTCCTGCTGCTCAGTATCTTCAAACTGCGAGAGTGGATTATCGATAGTATCCCCCTCTCCCTGCGACAATCCCTGGCAGCGGGTATCGGCCTGTTCCTGGCGATCATTGCCCTGAAGAGTGCCGGTATCGTTGTGGCCAGCCCCGCAACGCTGGTAACCCTGGGCGACCTCAAGTCAATTGAGGCGATCCTGGCAGCACTGGGCTTCTTTATTATTGTGGCGCTGTCCTACCGCCGTATGCTGGGCTCAGTGATGATCGGTATCCTTGCGGTAACCGTCATCGCCCTGGCAATTGGTAAGGTAGAGTTCACCGGTCTGGTATCCGCACCTCCCAGCCTGGCACCGACTTACCTGGAGCTAGATATCGCTGGCGCCTTCGAAGTTGGCATGATCAGCGTGATCTTTGCCTTCCTGTTTGTCGACCTGTTCGACACCGCAGGCACCCTGTTAAGCGTTTCTGATCGCGCCAAACTGCTGGATAAAGATGGCAAGTTGCCTGGAATGGGCAAAGCCCTGATGGCCGACAGTTCCGCATCTGTTGTTGGTTCTGTACTGGGCTCCTCCACTACTACCTGTTATGTAGAGAGTACTGCAGGTATAACCGCCGGTGGTCGCACAGGCCTGACTGCTGTGGTTTGCGCCGGGCTATTCCTGTTGGCGACCTTCTTCTCGCCCCTAATCGGTATGATTCCGGCCTATGCAACCGCAGGTGCTCTGCTGTATGTTGGCGTCCTGATGACTTCCGGTATGTCATCTATTGATTGGGATGACATTACCGAGGCCGCACCGGCAGTAATCGCCGCAGTGATGATGCCTTTGTCGTTCTCGATCGCGCACGGAATCGCCCTGGGCTTTATTTCCTACGCAGTTATTAAAACGCTGAGCGGACGTAGCAAAGACGTCAGCATCAGTGTCTACGTGTTAGCGGCACTCTTTGTTGCCAAGTTTGCCTTTTTCTGAGGGGTACATTGATGAAAAAGCACTTTATTAGCGCACAGCAGCTCCTGATAGACTCTTATGCTCTCGCCGAGCAAATCTATAAGGACGGCTTTCGCCCAAACTATATTGTCGGTGTTTGGCGCGGTGGCGCTCCTGTGGGCATCGCTGTACAAGAGCTGCTGCACGTGATGGGAGTGGATGCAGACCATATCGCTATCCGCACTTCCTCCTATCTCGGTATCGGTGAGCGTGACAAGAAAGTGCGCGTGCATGGCCTGAACTACCTGATCAAGCGCCTGGAGTCCCACGACTCCCTGTTGATCGTGGACGATGTGCACGACTCTGGCCTGAGTATTGAGCAAACTATCGAAGACCTGCGCGCTGCCTGTAAGAAGAACACGCCGGAGATTCGTATCGCGACCCCTTACTACAAGCCGAAGAACAACAAGGCCAAGCGCGAGCCGGATTACTTTATCCACAAGACCGAAGAGTGGTTGGTATTCCCCCACGAGATCGACGGTCTGTCCCGGCAGGAGATTCTGGAGAACAAACCAGAACTCGCCCCCTATGTGGACAGAATCGCCACTGCTGTTTAATCAGCAATATTACCGGGGGCTAATGCCCCCGGTTCTCTTTCTCCTCTCATCTCCCTCTCTCCCTTAGACCATTCCGGCAAACCCTCCCCCGTCACTCAACTCCTGCCATAGGCAATACTTCAATACTCTATTAATAAATCCCACTTATGAAACTAAAGTTAGTGAGAATCAATTTATAAAGTAGAAAAGTTGGTCCAAAATTAATGCGATAAGGCCAAATGTCGGAAAATAAAAATGAACGACAAATCAGCGGGACTTAGTAAATCGCAGCTCGATGCTTACTGGATGCCTTTTACCGGGAATCGCCAATTCAAAAGAGATCCCCGTATTATTACCTCAGCCAGCGGCTGCTATTACCATAGTGCTGATGGCCGCCCCATCTTCGATGGTCTCTCTGGCTTGTGGACCTGTGGTGCCGGACACAACCGCCCGGAGATAATTGACTCCATTACCCGACAAGCAGCCCTTCTGGATTATGCCCCCGCTTTCCAATATGGCCACCCGGGAGCCTTCCAACTAGCGGAGCGTGTCAGCCAGATGATGCCCATGGGGCTCAATCGTATTTTCTTTACAAACTCCGGCTCTGAATCCGCAGAAACCTCTCTAAAAATAGCTAGAGCCTACTGGCAGAAGATGGGCGCTCCAGGGAAAACAAAATTTATCGGACGCGTGAAAGGCTATCACGGAGTTAATTTTGGCGGTCTTAGTGTGGGGGGTATTAGCGCTAATCGAGCAATCTTTGGCTCATCTTTAGATTCTGACCACCTTCGCCACACCCTTTTACCCCATAACCGCTTTGCTAAAGGACAGCCTGAACAGGGAAGTTTCCTGGCAGACGAGTTGCTGGAACTTATCAAACTGCACGGTTCTGAAAACATTGCCGCTGTTATTGTCGAGCCCGTAGCGGGGTCTGCGGGAGTATTGCCCCCACCAAAAGGCTATCTCCATCGCCTTAGGGAAATATGTACTCAATACGACATATTGTTGATATTTGATGAAGTCATTACCGCTTTCGGACGCATGGGGAAAGCCACCGGAGCAGAGTTTTTTGGAGTGACCCCGGATATGCTCAATACAGCCAAACAGCTTACAAATGGCGCTGTTCCCATGGGCGCTGTGGCTGTGCGTCAAGATATCTACGAGATATTCATGGAAAATGGAGGACCTCAATACCAACTGGAGCTTCCCCACGGCTATACCTACTCTGGGCACCCACTAGCCTGCGCAGCGGCATTGGCGACACTGGATATTTTAAAGAAAGAAAATTTATTTGAGAGATCTGCGGAGCTTGCCCATATCCTGGAAGACCATATCCATCAACTCAATGGATTACCGTTAATAGAAGATATTCGTAATTGTGGACTTGCCGCAGGCCTAACAATCGAATCAGCTCCAGATGAGCCATTACTCAGGCCTTACTTAATTGCTATGAAGATGTGGGAAAAAGGCTTTTATATTCGCTACGGCGGCGACACATTGCAAATCGGCGTCCCATTTATAGCACAGGCAGAGGAGATTGACGGAGTTATCAACGCATTAGCGGAATCAATTACTGAGGTCGCAAACGGCCAGTAGCCAGAACCTATTCCTTCTCACTCTGTATAAAAGATTCCCCCTACTGATACGGAAAATTTATATCGCCGCCTAGCTATCTTTAATGATACAAAGTAAATCGCAAATAGTAATTCAATAACTCTATATTAAAAATAGCGCCATGAACAAATATATTCGCCTTACAAATGTATTACTAAAGTACAAAGTGGTTATAGCGATTCTATGTGGTATTTTATTAAGTTCCTGTGAGCAAAGAACTACTAAGCAAGAAATAAACTTACCAACAAAGAAAATTTCATCTCCTATTAGAACCACAGCCCCAGGACTTTCAGAATCTTATGCTGACATTCGTCGTCAGCAAATTGCTGAAGTGGACTATCGGCTGAGCATCAATCTGGATAGTCAAGCTAAAAACTTCTCCGGAATTGTGCACGCAGATATCAATTTTAGAAAAATACTTGAACAGCCGCTCACTATAGATTTTTCCGGTGGTGCGGTTGATTCAATCCAGGTCGATGGAAGATCTGTTCCATTTGAGTACAACAACTACTTTATTTCTATTGATTATCAAAATCTACCAGAAAAATCCCACACGATTACGGTGAATTATCAACACCCGTACTCTAACAATGGCTCAGGATTACATCGCTTTAAAGACCCCAAAGACGAAAAGGTCTATTTATATACGGACTTTGAACCTTATGATGCCAATCGCCTATTCCCACATTTTGACCAACCCAATTTGAAAGCACGCTACACCCTGGATGTAAAGGCTCCAAAAGACTGGGTAGTAGTTAGCGCGGAAAGAGAGGAGAGAGTAGAAGAGAAAAGAAAATCAAACCACTGGTTTTTTCCTCAAACCAAGAAATTCTCATCTTACATATTCTCTTTACATGCAGGTCCTTACCACATCTGGGAAGACAAGGCAGGAGATATTCCCCTTCGCTTAATGGCAAGACAGAGCCTGGCAAATTACGTAAAAACAGAAGACTGGTTTACCTTCACCAAACAATCCTTTGAGTTCTTTCAGCCCTACTTTGAAATTGATTATCCATTTAAAAAATATGATCAAATACTAGTACCTGATTTTAACGCCGGCGCTATGGAAAATGTTGGGGCTGTAACATTTAACGATTCTTACATATCCCGAGGAAAAAAGACCCAGGCCCAGCGGATGCGCCTCGCCAATGTTATTGCCCATGAGCTGGCCCATCAATGGTTTGGTAATTTGGTCACCATGAATTGGTGGGATGACCTTTGGCTCAATGAGAGTTTTGCCACTTACATGGCCAATCTGGCTCTAGCCGAAAATAGCGAATTCACTACCGCTTGGGAGAACTATTATTTAGGCGCCAAGCAATGGGCTTACCACACTGATCAACGCCCCACTACCCACGCTATTCAACTACCAGTCAACAATACTGACGAAGCCTTTGCCAATTTTGATGGAATTACTTATGGCAAAGGCGGCTCAGTACTCAAGCAATTGCCCTACTATTTGGGCAAAGAAGAATTTCGCAAAGGCGTCAGTAATTACTTAAAGGCTTTGTCTTATGACAATTCAACCCTCAATGACTTTATCAACCACCTGGGCAAAGCTGCGGATAAAGATCTTAATTCCTGGCAGCAACAGTGGCTTTACCAGGCCGGCCTCAACACAATTGAAGCCAGCTTCCAGTGCGATGATGACCAAATCAATCATCTGGTAATTCAGCAAACAGCACCAGAGGAATATCCGATATTAAGGGAACAGCGCACACAGCTGGGGTTTTACCAAATGAAAGCTGGAAGTATGAAACGGGTTGCAACCCTTCCAGTGCTTTATAGTGGTGCCAGAACCGAAGTAAAAGAAGCCGTGGGGCTATCCTGCCCAGAGGGGCTATACCCCAATGAAGAAGATTGGGCCTATGTGAAGGTAAATCTGGATGAAGTTACCATCAAGAATATGGCTCAGCATATCAATGATATTGAAGAACCGTTTGCACGACTAATGTTCTGGCAAAGTCTATTTGATAGCACCTATGACGCAAAGCTCCCTCTGGATGAGTATATTAGTTTTATAGTGAATAATGGCGCCGACGAAAAGGACATCAATATTATTCGTTTGAATGCCAGATATATTGAATTCACTTACGATTTCCTGACTCAAATCCCCCTAAGTACAAAGCGCCGTAACGAACTTACTCAGACCGTTGAGAGCTTCGTCTGGGGGCAACTACTAGAGGCGGCTGAAGGTAGTGATCAACAAAAAGTCTGGTTTGGTATTTTTACCAATATCGCCCACTCCACTCCAGCATTAAGTCAAGCTAGAGACCTATTAATGGGAGAGTTTGCCATTAAAGGACTGGAACTCGATCCTGATATGCGCTGGAAACTTATCAAGTTGCAGAATCGTTATCTGTTCTCAGATTATGAGCAGGCAATCACAAGAGAATTGGAAAAAGATAACTCCGACAGATCTAAACTCAACGCACTTTCTGCTGAAGTTATTCGCCCCCAACCCGAAAATAAATCAAAGTGGGTAGCTAACCTTATATCTAATCGAGACAAATTCAAGTTAAGCGAAATTCGAAAAATTACAGAGTCCCTTTTTGCACCAGAGCAAATAGAGTTATTTAACATCCACGGCCAACCGATTTTTGACTCACTGGCTCAGGTCAATGAAGATGAATCTCAGGAATTGCTTACTGCTTATGCTTACGCCCTACCGCTAATGTGTTCTAGAGAAAATGTAAATGAGATTACTAAGTCACTAAAAGAAAAACCACAACTTAAGCCCATATTGGTAAAAGCACTAAAAAATCATCGCTATTCCGGTGAACGCTGTATCAATATCGGGAAGCGATTACTCTAGATCTTCTTTAAACTAGCTATTAATGTTGAACTAAGGGCAATATCCAGCCCTTAGTTTCCCTTACCAGGCTTTTGGCCGGGTATTACGCGTAATAAAACGGTGCATATTTTATCTAAATGCCCCCGAATAAAGCATATCTATTGCACCAGCTAACTTATACTTATTCTTCTCTAAAAATCTTGTTACAGTGACATTTCAAAGCCCAAAAAATTAACGGGCGTCCCTACTTAAACCATTGTTTTAAAAAGAAAGACAATCAAATAAAGATGTATATATCAGTAAAATTAGACGACCTGTCCGATGGCTCCATTAACAATCTTCTTGAAGCTCATCTACGGGAAATGTACCGACATTCCCCACCTGGGAGCGTTCACGCACTAAATCCTGATGAGTTAAATGACCCCATGATTACCTTTTGGGGAGCGAGAATTGATGGAGTTTTGGCCGGCTGTGGTGCCCTAAAAGAGATCAACCCTGATTTGGGCGAAATAAAATCCATGAAAACTCATTCTCTATTCCTGCGCAAAGGCGTTGCCCGCGCCTTGATAGAAAGAATATTGGAGGAGGCAAAGCAACGTAAATATAAAGAGATAAAGCTGGAGACAGGTCGCGCTGAAGCTTTTGCTCCCGCAATCGCTCTCTATCGCCGTTATGGATTTGACGATTGCGCCCCTTTCAGTCACTATAAAAATGACCCTTTTAGCCTATTTTTAGGTAAAAAATTATAGTCAATAGGTATCCCTTATCAGTCAGTATGAAAGTGTTTGTTACCATGGCGCTATCCAGAAGATCCTTTATTAAATATTCCAGCTTAGCTTCCCTTACTTTCGGTGGAGTCAATCTAACCGCTAAAGAGGCTAATTCCAGTCTATCTATATCAAGTCTTCCCAGCCTGGAAATGCCTTTACAGGAGATTTACCCCGCAGTCTTTTCTGGTGAGATCTATGTAGCAGGGGGATTTATCCCATCGGATGCGGCAGTTTTCTTCGGTCTCTCTCCAACTAAACAAACACATATCTTTTCTACAAGGGAACAAAACTGGAGGCATGGGCCCAATTTACCTGAGGTAAGGCATCACCTCGGTATGGCCAGTAACTCCAACGGCCTATATGGCATCGGTGGTTTTTTTGGCGATTCTGATAGCGCTTGGCAAGCCCGAAATACCGTTTATAAACTATCCAGCGAATATAAGCATTGGATAGAAACCAGCCCTCTCCCCCGGCCCTTGGCTGAATCTATTTACACCAACATTGGGGAAGACATCCATGTTATTGGCGGTAAGGCCCCCAACGAACAGTCTAAAAATAGAGATACAAATTTTCATTATGTGCTTACAAGAGGAGATTATTGGGAGCAAGCAGCACCAGCCAGTATCAAGCGAAACTCCGCAGGTGGGGCAACTTTAAATAACAGAGTTTATGTTGTTGGTGGCCGCCAGGTTAGCGACAATGGTAGCAAGGCCAGGAATCTAACTTATGCCGAAGTTTATGACCCCAGCCTGGATAAATGGGAAAAGATCCGCCCCCTACCCCAGGCTGCTGCCGGACTCACAGTAACCCCATTAAATAATAAATTAATAGTTACCGGCGGTGAGGCATTTGGCCCCAATGGCAACTGGAAGACTGGTACAGCATTTAACAATATTTGGATTTACGATCCAGTCACAGATGATTGGAACAATCAGGGTCAGTTGCCCCAGGCACGGCACGGTCACGGAGCAGTAGCCCTAGGAGAAAGCCTCTACTTGATTGGTGGAGCCTCTAAAGTTGGGCCGCAAGAAACTCTCGCCTCCGCAATACAGCTGCGCTGGAGCTAAAGGGCAATAATAAAGTACCCTTGAGCAAACCCACAATGCCTCTGGCTTGCAGAGGCCCACTGATGGGATGCATTAATTAATCGGGAGCAATGCTGCCATCAATATCTGTATAGTTCTGATGGCGCTCAACTCCTAAATATCCAATATATCTATCCCGTATCTCACGCACATAATTAACTGGCTCCCTGCCGCGCACGTAACCAAAACGACTATCGCGATAGTATTCAGGCTGGGACAACAGCAACATGGCCTCTTCAACATGGCCAAACCACTGGTTAGGGTCCCACTCCAGTCGTCGGGCTAACGCTCTGGCATCCCTGACATGACCGTGACCCGCATTATATGCAGCCAGGGTAAAATAGATCTTCTGCTCTAGGGGTATATTTTCAGGAAAACGTTTATCCAGCCACCCCAAATAAGATACACCTGCGCGGATACCGTTTTCAGGATCATACAAATTCTTAACTCCCATCTGTCGTGCTGTCCGCGGTAATACCTGCATCAAGCCCTGAGCACCGGCAAAGGAGCGCGCTTGGGGGTTAAATTGACTCTCCTGGTACATCTGCGCAACCACCATACGCCAATCCCGATCGGTAGCCTCAGTATATTTCTTTACTATGGGATCAAAGGGCGATAGTTCATCAGTGCTGCGCAGGCGCTGCCCTTGATGTCGGAGGATACGCTTTTGTTCCTTGAAATATTTATTGTAAGTAACGTTAAAGAACAGGTCCCGATTGTGCTTGTTCAGAAAGTTATTCAGTTGTTCCAGTAATACCGGCTGGCCAGTTCGAACGGCCCAGGCGATATCTCGCTCCCCTGGCAACTCCCCCACTACAGTAAAGTCATCCCGGTAAGTACTCTCAATGGCGGCCAAGTGTGAGTCAACTACGGTATAGGGAAAAATACCCCTGGCTACTGCATCAATAAGAAACTCACTGGTAGCGCCTTTTAGACGATGGATCTGTAGCGGCACCATATCTTGCCCGTGCTGCTTTTCCATTATTTTGACCAGACTCTCGTGATAGCTCGTGGTGGGATTAACCACTACTGTTTGCCCAGAAAGCAGGTTCTCTGGAAGGGGTAGCTCTTTATCAGGCACCTTTGATTTTGCCGCTACTACCTGTTCCGTAACTGTCATATAAGGCTTGGAAAATGCCAATCCCTGCTGGCGGCGGGCCTCGGTAACAGTAAGGGATGCAGCAATCATGTCCCCCATTCCATCATTCAATGCCTCGACCAAATCCTGGTCCTTATCGGGCACAACCATGCTCAGGCGTAATTTATGGTCACGAGCAAACTTCCTTAGCAGATCGTAATCAAACCCCATCAACTCACCGCGCCAGATAAAGTAGGAAGCGGGGTGATTGCGAGTGAGCACCCTTAAAGTTCCGCTCTCCTTTATTGCCTGCCAATCTCTCAGTGGCTGTTCTCGGTTCTGACTGGCCAATACCAATTCTGCGGTAAAGAACTCATTCAACTCACGCCTCAAAGCGATAGCACCTTTGCGTACAGCCCAGGCTATAGGCCTGCGGGAATCGAGTTCTGTGGTGGCTGTGAGTTGAGGGTAATCAGTTAGAAGTACATCGGCCAAATTACTATCAATAATTGTTGCGGGGTATTCACCCGCTGCTACAGCCGCGATAAGCTCGCTGGTTGCAACCGGCTTATCGAGGTAAGTGATCCTGTAATTTTCCCTATCGACTTGCTGCTCCAGGGTTTCAGCAAATGCACTGCCCCGCCGCAGCACAACTTGCAAGGGCACAGCCTCTTCCACCTCGAACTCTTTATGAGTAATTAGCAACTCATCAACATATTGTAATGGGCGGGTAAAACCCAGTGATAATTTGCGTTCTTCGGTGCGGGAAAAATTGGTGGCGATTACATCCCCACGTCCATCAATAACCGCCGGAATTAAATCGGAAAAGTTATCTACGTAAACCCACTGAGGCTTTAATCCCCGGCTACGAGCAAAATTTTCCGCAAGTTTTCGCCACTCTGTTGCAGGTAGTCCTTCTCGTGGTAAGGCGCTCTCCTGGGGGCCCCTTGGAGCCAACAGGCGCAATACACCTCGCTCTAACAGGGCTGGCAGATCTCCTTGCTCTACATAATTTTCAAACTGCGGCTTTGCGGGCTGTTTATTCTGCGGCGTTGGTATCGGTTGTTGGGGAGATTCCGTTAAAACCTTTGAGTTTTCTACAACAGGATCTCTATTACTCTCGCATGCGGCAAGCAGCAATATTAAGACAAATAGCGGAAATATAACGAAAAACCGTTTTCTGCTCACAGTGCACCCTTTCTTATTCTATGAGAAGCATTACCCTTAACGCGCTCGCTATGCTTCGCAATATGGAATTGCCGCTGTTACAGAAATCGTACCAGTTTGCAGGGAAATTATCCCCTAAAAAAAAGCCCGGCAAAGTCAATTGCCGGGCAAATATACGTTGGCGAATGTCGGATGTCTCTTACACAGAGTGACAAGCCTTTTTTATTCAGTGAGCGCTCTTATGGTTGCTATGATGACTTGGGTTTGCCCTTCAGCTCTGCCAACCTCATTTTTATTTCTTTGTTCTGCTCCTCGTCTGGGAGCTCGAACATCAGCGGCTTCGCCACTCGGGCAAAATACTCCGCATCTTTCTTTTGGTAGAGCTCTTCTGCCAGCCACTGGGCAATATGCAGCTCACGGGGGGCACGCTTGTAAGCCTGCTCCAGCTTTTCCAGATATTCCTCTCGGGGGTAATCCAGCATCTCCATAGCCATCGCCAGGCCAAACCAGTGAGATGCATTTTTCGGTTCTTCCTTCACCAGGAAGTCGAACTCTTCCCGCGCCATTTTCAAGCTGCGAAGATCCCGCTTACTACCGGGCGCCACCGCCTGCTGATTAACCGTTAACCAGGCATGGGCACTCAAGTACCAGAGCTGGCCCCGGTCCTTAGTGGGGACACTGGCCAAAAGGTGGCTGGCCTGGGGGAAATTACCCAATCGCAGATCGGCACTCGCTTTAATCGCAGCCAGCTCAGTACTGTAAATACCCGTACTGTAGGCATATTCAATCAACTCATCCAAAGCCAGCAGGTTGTAACCGGACTGGGCGATAAATCCAGCCAGGATGCTCACCGACTCTCTTTTGCTGAGGCGTTTAACCGTAGGGCTGGCCTCTTTAAAGTCCGCGGGGATAGCGCCACTAAAATGTTCAAAACTATCCGCCTTATAAGTGGCGACATAGGCCTTTTCAATTTCTTTCACCGACATCCCCAGCGCTTCTTCCAGGGCGAGTACTGGGTCGGCACCATCGTTATAGGCTTTGACGAAATTATCGAAATTATCCTGCTTGCCGCTTTTCATCATCAACCAGTGAGACAGAATCCAACCTCCGGCATAGACATCCGCTTTTTCGTCCGCATCAGTGTTGTACACCGTCGCGCGCAACAGGTCCTCCAGCGGCATAAGACCGGTATACATCAGGGTCATGGCCCGCTCGCTGGGAATGGAGCCAATTTCGTAGGTACCTTTTTCCGGGAAGGACATGGTTGCCATAAATTCAGCAAACCCCTCGCTATACCAATAGGGGTAGTGGGTAGTGTTGCCGTTATAGCTCAGAAAATGGGTGTATTCGTGGAACAGGAATTCGCGCGCTTTGAGCTGCCTCTCAACGCTGCGACCATCCAGGTTTACCAGGGCATAGTTACCCTCCGCAGATGTATCGAACAAACCGTTGGTCATATCCGCCAGCTCAACACCCACCAGGTTTGCATAGGTGTCCCGGTCTGCGGCCGCATAAATAGTTAATCGCTCGCTTTTTGGATCTGCATCGAGTAACTCCAAGGCCACTGCGCGATAGCGCTCCAGGTCTGCTACCAGACTTTTGACTGCGTTGGGATCACCATCGGTAATCACGCGAAAATTATCACTGTCGACTTCATACCAGGTCACCTGCCCCAAGCTGCGCGGCGCGGCGTAGGCTGAAGCGATAAATCCGAAACAAAGTACTAATAGAACAACTGAACGAGAAACCATAGTTCGGGCCACCGAGTCATTGTTGCTGAAGCCCTCCCTAGCTGATTAGCGAAGACGACACAGTACCGGTTTTCACTGATCAAAAAAAGATCAACTTGATCACAAAACGGCTTTTCGCCTGTTTTTGTGTGACCGGAAAGACACAAAATAGATAGCTATTCACAGACAGTTTTCTGCAGCAGATTGCGACATGAAGCGAGACAAACGTCTCAAATTTAGCCCTGTTTACGTACAAAACTAGGATGAACTCCTATAGTACGGGGTCGACCAAGGAGGGAATCCTGGTCAAAAAAATAATAATGATTTCATCAGATGAGAGAAAACTAATGAATACCAAGCCACTACTGGCGCTGCTTGGCGGCGCCCTAATGTCTGCTCATGCCTGGTCGGCACCGGAATATATCGCCGACGTGGATATTACTTCTTTTGACGGTACGGTCCTGGATGCGAACTTATTTATCCCGGAGACGCCTGCACCAGCAGACGGTTACCCCACCGTTATTTTTACCAACAGCTGGGGGCTGGAGAAGCACCAGTACCACTTCCAGGCCAAAGAGCTGGCAGAAAACGGCTACCTGGTGCTCAGCTACTCCACCCGGGGATTTGGGCACTCGGGAGGGCTTGTTGACGTCGCAGGGGATAACAGCCTTAACGATGTGGGAGTCCTGATCGACTGGCTGGAAACCAATTACCCGGTGGGCAAGCTGGGTATGGCCGGAATTTCCTACGGCGGTGGAATATCACTACTGAGTGCCGCCAAGCACCCTCGCGTCGATGCAGTAGCTGCGCTATCCGGTTGGGCAGATGTAGTAGAAGCTTTGTACCCCAATGAAACCGTCAACCTGGTATGGGGCACGCTGCTTGTTACTACGGCCTTCCAGAAAGAGGCCGAACTCGAGCAGGTATGGAGCAACCTGCGCGACGGCGAAAATATGGAACAGGTAATTAATTTCGGTGCTGAGCGCTCCGCAATGAGTTACGTGGACGAAATCAATCAAAACGGCACAGCGGTGTTGCTCTCAAACAATTTCGCCGACTACCTGTTTAAGCCGAATAGCATGACCGATTTCTACTCCCTGCTCGAAGGGCCCAAGAAACTCATGCTAAACCCCGGCACCCACGCGATTACCGAGACTCTTACCGGTAACAATGGCCATATCTGGTCCACCAGTTTCCGCTGGTTCGACCACCACCTTAAAGGCGAGGACAACGGGATCGACACCGAACCCAAGGTGGATATGACTGTGCGTATCAGCAATGAGCTGGAGCAATTCGAGGATTACCCGGTAACAGACGAAAGCACCACCTGGTACCTGCAGCCACGCTTTACCATGTTTAACAATGCAAAAATGGAGAGCGACAAGTACGACGGTTGGAGCTGGAGTAATGAATTCCACGGCGGCTCAGATACCTTTGCAGGCACAGGTATCCCGCTGGTTTCCGATGCACTGGAAGGCTTCGGTATCCCCATTTACGCGCCCATGATCGCTATCAACGGCTACTACGCCATCGAGTACAAATCACCGATTCAGTGGGAAACCCTGAAGATTCGCGGCGAACCCAAACTCGAAATGTGGGTGGAACCCAGCAAAAAAGAAGTGCAACTTAACGTGCACCTCTACGATGTGGGTCCGCTGGGATTGGGACGCCTGATAACTCATGCCCCCATTACCCTGCATTCAGACAAGTCTGGGCAAAAACAAAAGTTCGAAGTGGACTTTTTCACCACCAGCTACGATGTCCCGGTTGGCCACCGTGTAGTATTGGCCATCGATACTCAGGGTTATATCTACCAGAAGCCGGAAAATACCAATTACACCATCACAGTGCCCTACAGCAGTAGCAAGGTCTCTAGCCTGACCGTACCGCACCTGTAGGTCTCCCCACAGAAACCTGGCGTTCACCGCCGGGTTTCCTCCCACCTTCCCCTCAGCCCAACTATTTGCATCGCGTAATTTTTCTCCAAAGCGGTACAATCAGCCTTTTGGCTGAGTGCTCCCCCTACCATGAAAAAGAACATCCCGCTCGCCCTGCTAACCGCGGCCCTGCTCTCAGTAGCAGGTTGTAACCCCGCAGAAAAAGCATCGGAACCAGCAAAAACCAGTACCGCCCAGGAAGTCGAGGCTAAAGGCCTCGATTTTGATAAGGCTCCCGAAGGGCGCCTGCCCGAGGGCACCACCCCCTTGGATTACCAGCTGGAACTGGTGCTGGACCCGCGCAAAGACTCCTTCACCGGCAAGGTGGATATCGATATCCAGCTGGCGGAAGGTGCCCGACATATTTGGCTGCATGGCAAAAACCTGGATGTGCGCGAAGTCTACGCACAGCTCGATGACGGCCGCCAGATTCCGGCCGAATACCGGGAAGTACTGGACAGTGGTGTTGCCGCAGTAGAGTTTGCGGAGAAGATCGATGCGGGCAGTTTCAAACTGCATATCGACTACAGTGCTGCATTTGATCGCAACCTGGCCGGGCTTTTTAAGGTCGAGGAGCAGGGCGATGCCTATGCCCTGGCAAAATCTGAATCGATCCAGGCCCGCAAGTATTTACCCGGTTTCGACGAGCCAGGCCTGAAAGCGCCCTTTACCGTCAGCCTGACAATACCCGAAGGCTACGCAGCGATTAGCAATGGGCCCGAGCTGAAGCGCGAAGCGGCAGGTGACGGCATGGAGAAAGTCACTTTCGCCACCACACCACCGATGTCAACCTATTTGCTGTCCCTGTCAGTGGGCCCCTTTGACCAAGTTGAGCGCCCAGCCATACCGCCGAGCAAGTACCGCAAAGACCCCATACCCCTGCGCGGCTTCGCCCGTAAAGGTCGCGGTGAGGATATGAACTACATCCTCGATATCACCCCCAAAATGGTGGAGACCTTCGAGACCCAGCTGCAACGCCCCTACCCATTCAAGAAGCTGGACATTATTGCCGCCCCCCAGTGGCCCAGTGGCGCTACTGAATTGTCCGCGGCAATTACCTATCGCGAACAGCGTATTCTGGTGGGCGACAACCCCGCTCCCGGCACCCGCCTGGCTCTCGTAGAAGTTCATGCGCACGAAATTGCCCATATGTGGTTTGGCAATCAGGTCACCCCTCCCTGGTGGGACGACCTGTGGCTGAAGGAAGGTTTTGCTACCTGGGGGGAGGCGCTGGCCCTCACCATTATGGAACCTGAAGAGGGGCACGACCTCAACGCAGCGACTTATGCGATCGGCGCCATGCAGCTAGACTCCCTGGCCAGCACCCGCGCCATTCGTGAGCCCATCGCGGACAACAACAACATTCGCAACGCCTACGATTCGATCACTTACTCGAAGAGCCTGGGCGTTATCCACATGGTGGACACCTATTTCGGAGCGGAAAACTTCCGCCCGGCACTGGGACGTTACCTGGAAACCTTCTCCGACAGCGTGGCCGACTCACCACCCTTCTACAAAGTGATCGGCCAGGAAACCAACACCCCGGAACTGACCGAGACTTTCCGCAGTTTTGTCGAGCAAAAAGGGGTTCCACAACTGGATATCTCCATGGACTGCAATAGCGACGGCAAGGCCTCGCTAGTGGTTCAGCAGAGCCGTTACAAGCCACTCGGCTCCCCTATCGCCGACGCCAGCGATAAATGGAGCATCCCCTTCTGCTTCAGCACCGATAGCGGCGTGCAGCAGTGCCAGATCCTGACTGAGGCAAGGGAAACCCTGGAGATTACCGGCGGTGCCTGCCCAAATTGGGTAATGCCCAATGCTCAGGGCAGCGGCTACTACCGCTGGAACCTTCCCAAGACGCAGTGGCAGGCACTGATTAAACAATTTGCCCTGTTCTCTGCCACTGAGCAGCTGTCCATTATCGACAGCGCCTTCTCAGCTTTCGAGGCCGGCAATCTCACTGCGGCACCACTGCTGGAAGTAGTGCGCAAATCCGCAGTGGCGGACAAGCGCCAGGTGATCACCATGCCACTGCGCTACCTGCAGAAGTACCGGGATAATTACCTGGGTGAATCCCAGCGCTCTGCATTCCTAAATTTTGCCCAGAACCTGTACCTGCCGATACTAAATCGCAGCGCCAATAGCAGTGATAGCGACCAGCAGATGCTGCACAGCGACCTGCTAACCTTTATGGCACAAGTTGCAGAAGATCCTGACTCGCGCAAGCAGTTACAGGAAATGGCAACCGCCTTTACCGGCTTTAAACAGGAACGGGATGCGAAGGCGTTAAGCTCTGACCTATACCAGGCAGCCCTGAGTGTGGCAATACAGGATGCGGGGGAGGATTTCCTCGCACACCTGATCAAAGTCCGCGCCGAGCTGGATGATCCCCGCTTTGAAAATGCCAGTGCCAATGCCATCGGTACCAGCAACAATCCCAAGCAAGTGGAAACCATTCAAGCATTAGCGCTCAGCGACGAAATGGGGCCGAGAGAATCATTTGGCCTGATCCATTACGCCCTGGCCCAGCCCAGGGTTCAGGAACAGCACTGGGAGTGGCTGCAACAGAACTTTGACAAGGTAGTAGATAAGATTCCGGCCCAGATCCGCCGCCGCACCCCATCACTTGCCGCTGCCTTCTGCGATAAACAGCACCTGGGCGAACTGCAACAACTCTTTGCCCAGCAAGGTGATTTAGCCCCCGGGTACCAGCGCAGCCTCGCGCAAGCCGAGGAGCGAATCCAGCTGTGTATGGCACTGGAGAAAAAAGGCAAAGCGTTAATGGGGGCATTGCCGAAGGCAGTCAATCTCGCCGCTAAGCAATAAAAAACAGAAGCTGTTATTTAAATAGCAATTCGAAAAGGCCGGTATTACTAAGTAATACCGGCCTTTTTTATTACTGAGCGTATTTGAGTTAAACGGTTATGAAGAAGCGGATTTATTATGCTTGCGCAGTCGGAAAGATAACCAGATCAATGGCAGCCCCAAAATAATCGCATAGGCACCGATTACCCAGAGCAACGCCAGAGCACCGGCCCCGGGGCTGACTAAAATTGCAATTCCGAAAATCACCGAGAGAACACCAATGGCGATCAGCAGCCACTCGTTATCAATTTCCTTGCGCAGGCGAACAGCACCGACAATTTCAAAGATACCCCGCACCAGGGCCCAGGCACCGATAAAAATCACCAACACTAAAGCGGTAACCTGCGGGAAAATAAAAGTCACAATTCCCGCGGCCAAACTGATCAGCCCCGAGACAATCAACCACCACAGTGGAGTGGACTTATGCCGCCCCATCACCGCCGCAACCAGGGAAAAAATACCATCCAGGAAAGCGTAAACCCCAAAAAGCAACACCAGGGTCAACAGGGACAATCCCGGCCAGACAAAAGTCAGCACGCCAAAAATCACCGCGACAATACCGCGCAGCAGGAGTAGCCACCAGTTTGCAGACAACACCTGCAAAATAGGTCCGGTCGCCAGGGGAGGAGTGTCAGCGGACATAGAAAAGTCCCCAGGTTGAGTAACTTTCCATATTGAAGAGTCCCTTACCATCAGGGAATTGAATTTTTCCCCGGCGGTTTTTAAAGGCAGCCTACGAGCGCGGCCAGGCAGTCGACTCTGCAAAGACTGTGACCGCGCCGCAGACCACTATTTTCAGTGTAGCTCTAAACGACAATAGGGAAGTTACGCAAACTGCCCTGCGGGTCATGAAAGGAGAGGAAGGGAGAAAACTAATAAGGCAAGACTGCACTCGGGACCGTATGAGGCATGGATGCCGATTATGAGTTTACAGGGATGTATACACGGAGCGTCTCGAGAGAAGTATATTCTTTCCTTCTGACACAAGAGTAATTTGGAGAGAACGGCAGCCCGTTCGGGCTGCCGCAATAGCATAATCAGGCCAGAGCGCCGATCACACCACGCAGTTTATCCACGACAGCATCGATCTCGTGCTTCTCGATAATTAGCGGTGGGGACATACACAGGGCATCGCCAATACCTCGGGCCATCACTCCAGCTTCCCAGGCCATACCAGAGACTTTGGCTCCGTATTTCCCTTTCAGATCCTGCGGCGCGCGCAGCTCAATAGCGCCGACCAAACCGTAATTGCGCACATCGATCACATTGTCCAGGTCAGCCAGGCTGTGTAAGGCATTTTCCCAGTGCTGGCCAATTTCACCGGCTGCGCGGGTCAACAGGCCTTCGCGCTCGTAAATATCCAGAGTCGCCATACCCGCAGCACAGGCAACCGGATGTGCTGAGTAGGTATAACCGTGGAAGAATTCCACCGCACCATCGGGAGCCGCATTCATCACGGTTTTATAAATTTCGTCGCTGACAAATACCGCACTCAAGGGCACTGTGGCATTGGTAATCCCCTTCGCGGAGGTGATCATATCCGGGGTTACGCCGAACTCCGTGGAGGCAAATGCAGAACCGGTACGACCCCAGCCGGAGATGACTTCATCAAAAATCAGCAGCAGGTCGTGCTTATCACAAATTTCCCGCAGGCGTTGCAGGTAGCCTTTGGGAGGCAGTACCACACCGCCGGCACCGGCAAACGGCTCAACAATCACAGCGGCAATCTGGTCGGCACCGTGGAAAGCTACCAGTCTCTCCAGGTCTTCAGCCAACTCAATACCGTGCTCCGGCAGGCCACGACTAAATGCATTGCGCTCAATGTCCAAGGTGTGACGCATATGGTTGGCTTTCACCGGCTGGCCGAAACCCTGGTAGTTGGGAGGAATACCGCCCACAGAAATACCGCCGAAGTTTACTCCGTGATAACCCTTCTCACGGCCGATAAACATAGTGCGAGTGCCCTTGCCGCGTACACGCTGGTATTGCAGGGCAATTTTCAGGGCGCTCTCAACTGCCTCGGAACCGGAATTACCGAAGAACACATGGTCCAGGCCATCGGGAGTGTGCTTTACCAGACGCTCGGAATACTCAAAACCCAACTCGTGACCAAAATTAAAAATAGAGCTGTAGTCGAGTGTTTTTGCCTGCTGGTAAATTGCCTCTGCAATTTCAGAACGACAGTGGCCCGCATTGCTGCACCACAAACCCGCAGTCGCATCAATAACTTGGCGACCGCCTTTCTCCGTGAGATAAATCCCCTCGGCGTGCTCCACAATTCTCGGTGCAGACTTAAAGGTGCGGTTGGGGGTAAACGGCATCCAGAAAGCATCGGTTTGCATCTCAGACATAGTATTAATCTCCGCAAGTTCCCTGAAGTTTCAAACTCTTAATTAGGGGAGCCACAGGCTCCCGAAAATCTGTTCGAGCGCTTGTCACCTAGGACAAGCGCAGGCCAGTTGTGTTCAGACCCGGACTCAGGCCCCGAAACAGCAATATTTGGTCTCGTAAAATTCGGCCATACCCTCGACACCGCCCTCGCGGCCAATGCCGGACTCTTTAACACCACCGAAGGGTGCCACAGTGGTGGAGAAAACCCCGGTGTTACAGGCAATCATGCCGTAGTCGAGCGCCTCTACCACACGATTGGCTCGGCGAATGTTTTCACTCATCACGTAAGCCGCCAAGCCGTAGGGCGTTTCATTGGCACGGCGAACCACATCTTCCTCATCGGAAAACTTCTGTATCGCCGCCAGAGGGCCAAAAATTTCCTCCTTGGCGATACGCATGGTATCGGTAACTCCAGTGAGGATGGTTGGCGCAAAAAAGTTATCGCCATTGGCCAGCTGCTCACCGCCAATTTCAATTTTTGCTCCGGCCTCAACCGCGTCCTGTACCAGCCCCTGAACCCGGTCCACAGCCCTGCGGAAGATCATCGGGCCCATATTGACCCCTTCCTCGGTAGCGTGGCCGATCTTCAGGGCGGCAACCTGCTCGCGCAGCTTTTCCACAAACTGATCGTGCACGGATTCGTGCACGTAAATACGGTTGGTGGCCACGCACACCTGGCCCGCATTGCGGAATTTGGTCGCCATACAGGCGCTGACTGCGGTATCCATATCCGCATCGTCAAATACGATAAATGGCGCGTTGCCGCCGAGCTCCATGGACATTTTTTTCACGGTGCTGGCGCACTGGGACATCAACAGCTTGCCCACGGCAGTGGAGCCGGTGAAGGTGAATTTGGCCACACGGGGATCTTGGGTCAGAACCTTGCCGATACCCGGAGCATCACTGCCGGTAACTACATTGATAGTCCCCTTGGGCAGGCCCGCTTCTTCCGCTAACTGGCACAGTGCCAGCGCAGATAGTGGCGTCTCCAGGGCCGGTTTGATCACCACAGTACAGCCCGCCGCCAGTGCCGGACCCGCCTTGCGGGTGATCATGGCATTGGGGAAGTTCCAGGGAGTAATACAGGACACCACTCCCACCGGCTGGCGGATGGTATTCAGGCGCATAGCCGGGTTGTGAGTCGGGATTGTTTGGCCGTAGGCCCGGCGGCACTCTTCCGCGAACCACTCAATAAAGGAAGCCCCGTAGATAATCTCACCTTTCGCTTCCGCTACCGGCTTGCCCTGCTCCAGGCTAAGGATCATTGCCAGGTCATCGCTGTTATCCACGATCAGCTGGTACCAGCGCTTGAGAACCGCAGCTCTCTCACCGGCTGTACGGCGGCTCCAAGCGGGGAAGGCTTCACTGGCAGCCGCCACCGCCGCCTCGGCATCCTCTGCGGTACCGTCGGCCACACGGCCCAGCAACTCGCCATTTGCCGGGTCACATACATCTACAGTGGCGGCAGCGTCACGCCATTCGCCCGCTATATAGTTCTGAAATTTCAACAGTTCCGAATTTGCAAGTTTCACAGGGAAATTCCTAGTAAATAGATGTTATTAGTAGTATGCGGCGATTCTGGCCGCAGCTGACGGAGGAGAATAGTAGTATTTTTCCAACTAAAGTTTATATTTATCAAACTTTAATTATATCTACAGCCAGAAACCATCTCAGCGCCCCAGGAAGTGCAGCTATGAGCAAAACCAAAAACGCCCTGGGTGGCCGCCTCAGCGATATGGATTTGCGCCTGCTGCGCGTCTTCCGCGAGGTTGTGCGCGCCGGAGGCATCACCCCTGCCGAAGTCACCCTGAATATCAGCCGCTCCACGATCAGTGTGCATATCTCCGACCTGGAGACACGGCTGGGTATGCAGTTGTGCTTACGCTCTCGAGGCAGAGCCGACTTCAAACTGACCCCGGAGGGGGAGGCCTTGTATCGGGCTATTTTGGAGCTCGATGGGCACCTGGATACCTTCAAAAGCCAGGTCAATGCAATCCAATCCCAACTCACCGGTACCCTGCGCCTGGTAATGCCCGACGATGTATTGGAAATACCGCAACTGAACTTGCCCGGAACTATCACCCAACTGCGTGAGAAGGCCCCGCAACTCCACCTGGAAGTACAACTGGCCGCCCCTCAGGAACTCGAGTTGGAAATCCTCGCAGGCCGCGCCGATATCGGTATCAACCCCCTGCACTCACGCCGACCGGGGCTGGAGTACCAACCCCTGTTTTATCACCAATCGATTCTCTATTGCAGTAACAGCCACCCCTGTGCCCAGGTGTCAGCTATTGATGAGGAGCTACTCACCCAGCAGGAGTTAGCTGCGCCCAGTCATACTGTTCTCTCTGGTGCGGCGCACCTGTATCGATTGTTTCCCAAGCGATCCACAGCCAACCATATGGCGGCCAGGTTGGCGATGATACTTTCTGGGTGCTTTGTGGGTTTCCTACCGGAATACCTAGCCCGCAGATATGTCGGGGAAGGAACCCTGCTCCCCCTGCTGCCGGAGAAGTTTCACTACCAAATACAAAATGCTGTCACCTTCAAAAAAAGTGCAACAACTCATCCCGCTGTGCAGCTTTTTTTGGAAGCCTTGCAAATCAATAGATAGATATACCCACTGCTATTTATCCCTAGTGATACTGAAATAATCGAGTCAAGAATCCAGTGAATAGAGAGATAAGCATCTCAAAAATTACCAACTACTTATGATCGATCCTCTATTGTGGAAGTTGTCATAATAATTAAATAAATTTAAACATAAAAACACAACCAAAAAGCAAATCATCTGTAACTTAATGCGCCACAGTGGTAATCTCCTCCTCCAATAGAATTACAGGGATAACCCGTGATAGATTTTAAAAACTCACCAGTATTTAAACTCAAGCCTATAGATATCTCTGAATCCAGGGATGACTTTAATAAGTTCCTGATCGAGGGGGAGTTTATTTTTGCAGGTTTTAAAACTATTCGCGATCAGGTAGTTTTCACCAACAAACGCATTATTGCCGCCAATGTTCAGGGTATCACGGGCTCAAAAGTAGACTACACCTCTTTGCCTTTCAGCAAGATCCAGGCATTCTCTGTTGAGACCGCTGGCACTTTTGATCTGGACTGTGAAATAGAAGTTTATTTAAGCGAGATCGGTAAGGTAAGGTTCGAAATAAGAGGTTCTTTCGATCTTATTCAGTTCAACAAATATATTAGCCAATACATATTGGACTGATATCAACCCTTAGTAAATATACAAAATAACTGGGGCTCAGCAGCCCCCACAACTTTATTAATCAACCCGATAGTAGAGAGGGATGTCCATGTCGCAAATCTGGTTAGAAAGCCTAATTACTGAAAATGCACAACAAGGCTTTGAACTTGCAATGAAACTATCCAGGATGGGAGTTAAATACACCCAGCCTTCAGATGAAGTACGGGGTAAGCTGAGGTCCGCCTATGAGGAAAATGCAGACAGCCTGATCGCCTCCTCTCAGGTTGTTGCCATTAACTTCCAAACCGTTGCAGCAGCCAATAATTACTGGCGCGGCTAAAGGGTTAAGAATGCGTTATCTTTGTAGAACGGGTAACGCATTCGAGGGAGCCTCTGAATAACTCCGTAATGCCTCTGCGGGCCTTGAAGGCTGCAGATGTTAGGCGCAGCTCGCCGCGAATGGCCGTAGCCCTTGGCAAGAGCTGCAACGCAGCAGCTGTAGCCTTCAAGGCCCGCCCTTCGGGGCTCGCAGAGCGATTCACACTCCGCGTTGCGACTTCTTGAAAGGTCTAGACATTCCTGCGAAGCCGCGCCTTGATTGTGAACCGCTCTGCAAGCCAGAGGTATCACGGAGTTATTCAGAGGCTCCCTAGATCTGAAAACACTCAAACAATTTCCCTTCATCTCCTCCTCAATAATTTATGATCTTTTAGCACTACAAACACTCTGATTCTGTACTAAAAATTAGCCATCACTATAGGTAGCTGCGAGATCGTCATATTCACTGTTGACGCTCTCGACCTTATTGATATTTATAAACATCGAGATACTGTCTTTGGCACAAGATGGATTAACTCAACGACCAGTAATATTGCGCCTCAAATGGGAAGGTGGAAGAGATGGAATACAATGACGATGAAAAGTACTTAATTCAACTTTGGGAAACCCATACCGAGGCCGAATTCGATCTAAAAGATGCCGATGCCGCAATTGCTACCATGACCGAAAATCCCGTATTAATTCATGTACCGGTTAATACCGGCGCAACGGGAAAAGAACCCCTGCGAAAATTTTATAGGGAAATATTTATTCCTCAAATGCCAGCGGATATAAATTTACAGCTTCTTTCCCGCACCGTGGGCAAAGACAGCTTAGTGGATGAGTTTATTCTTCACTTTACCCATTCTATTCGTATGGATTGGTTCGCACCTGGTATCGAAGCAACAGGGAAGAAGCTATCAGTCCCCCATGTGGGAATTATTAGCTTCTCCAATAGAAAAATCAGCTCTGAGCATATTTACTGGGACCAAGCGACTGTCTTGGATCAATTGGGTATATTGCAGTCAGGTCTACCGGTAACAGGAAGTAGTCAATGTCATCGTTTGCTAAATAGTAATGCTCCGGCAAATGAGCTGATACCGTAACCTTCATACCCAAAGGGCAAAATCCAAGCCAACATCCAGACTGACCAACTGGTCACGCTCAGGCTGAGGAAAGTATCCATAACTGAATCTAAAACGTGAGGACTTGCGTCTAACTACTGTAATTTAAATAAATGATATAGCGATTAGGATTTGCGGTAACATCAGTAGATTACCGTTTTCACTAATATATTTTACCGAATTGGTAGGGGTAGTTATGCGAACACTTGGAAATTTCCTCTGGTTTATCCTTGGCGGTGTCATTATGGGACTCTGCTGGTGGTTTTGCTCGCTGATTGCCTTTATCAGTATTATTGGTATTCCCTGGGGAAGAGCCTGCTTTGTAATCGGCAAATTTTCCTTTTTGCCTTTCGGTAAGGAGGCAATTTCCCGAGAAGAACTCACACTGCGCGGTGATATTGGGACAAGTGGCTTTGGTCTAGTCGGAAATATTATCTGGTTCCTATTGGCTGGTATCTGGCTTGCTATTGGCCACCTTCTGCATGCTATTGCCTGTTTTATTACCATTATTGGTATACCTTTTGGTTTGCAGCACCTTAAGCTTGCGGAAATTTCACTCTCTCCGATAGGAAAGACTATTGTCAGCAAGGAAGTAGCCCATTCAGCTAAAATGCGTAATGCAGATGTTGAAGTGACCAGATTAAGAAGTGGTACTTAAGTAAACATACATTAACAATGATACCGTACCAACTTGGGGCTATTAATAAAATAGCCCTGAACTCTCAAGCCTCATCGTATTAATTCGATCATAAAAACTTTCAGATCAGATAAATCACTCTATTTATTTTGTTATAAGTAGATACAATTAATTTATAGTATTCAATTTTGAATCCATCCATTAATATCAAATTCAGAGCTATTCATTTCGTACGGCAATTAGGCAACCTATAGAAACTAAATGATAAAATAAGGATATTTAATGAAAAACATAGCAAGACAAATCTCTGGCTCAATTATACTTTCTTTGGGGCTTATTGGCATGGGTGCCTATGCGGAGCCAGTTAAAAGTACAGAGCCCGCACAGGTTATGCTTTTTGGTAGTTTTCACTTTAGCAACCCCGCTAAGGATATGGTGAAAACACAAGTTATTAATGTTTATACCGAAGAAAATCAAAAGTATTTGGAAGACTTATCCTCACGGATTGCCACTGACTCACCAACACATGTTCTTCTGGAATGTCACACCAATGACGAAAGCAAAATGAACCTTCGCTTTGCCAAATATATAAAAGGTGAGCATAAGCTAAATATAGGAGAAAGCGAACAACTGGGATTTAGGGTAGCCAAGAAGGCGGGCTTATCAAAAGTAAACTGCTATGATTCGGATCAGGATCTTCCTTACGGCGAGCTTTTATCCTATCTGGAGAAGAGTTCTCCCAAGAGGAAAAAGTTGATAGATGATTACCTTGAAGCCTGGGGAAAACGCTTCAATGACTTGTATGCCTCATCAACCTTGGAGCAAGCTCTTGATAAACACAATGACCCCGCCGAAGACAAAGTAAACCTAGGCTCCTATATAATGCTCAATGATGTTGGCCAAGGTGATAACTTTATTGGGGCCGATCTATCCTCCAAATGGTGGTCCAGAAACTTCCGTATGTATGCCAATATCCAAGCCGTCGCCCAACCGGGTACCAAAGTTTTCGTTCTTGGTGGACAGGGGCATAGCTCTATAATGAGACCGATGCTCGAATTGGATAATCAACGTGAAACTTGGGATGTCCGCAGTTATTTCTAAAGAAGTCTCAACACCAAAGTCAGCCCCTTAGGGGGAGGAGCCCTGCCACTGGTTTTATAGATAGAGTAGAACTTTATCTACACCCCAAAGGCAGGGCGCTATGGATATTTATAAGATCTTATTATTCGGTATTCTTTTCAGTCTAATACCACCGTGTACAGCTGAAGAAGCTCCTAAAGAAGTACAAGTATCGGCAGGAAAGCTTGAAACACTGCCCTCCCTGACACAGGAAGGGCTTGCTGAACGCCCTATTCGTGTATGGCTGCCTGATCAATATCCCACACAAAAACCCTATGCAGTCCTTTACATGCACGATGGACAGATGCTGTTCGACAGTAAAACCACCTGGAATGGCCAGGAGTGGGGCATGGATGAAGTCGCCTCTCGGTTAATAGCAGAAAAAAAGGTACGTCCCTTCATAGTTGTCGCTATCGATAACATTGAGACACTTCGCCACGGTGACTACTTCCCTCAGAAAGCCCGAAGTTTTTTACCTAAAGAAGCTTCACAGATTCAACATCCATTTAACCAAGCCGAATTGCGCGGGGATCTTTACTTACAATTTTTGGTGACCAAGGTTAAATCCTATATTGATATTCATTACGCTGTGAGCAGTGATTCCAGCGACACTTTTATTGCCGGCGCGAGTATGGGGGGATTGATCTCACTCTATGCGGTCACAGAGTACCCCGAAGTGTTCTCTACGGCTGCAGCTATATCCACTCATTGGCCAGGGATTAACCCCGACGACACACTACCGGTAGCTGAGGCTATTCGCGACTATCTAGAGGCAAATTTACCTAAGCCTGGAAGTCACCGGTTTTATTTTGACCATGGTACAGAAACCCTGGATGCTTATTACCCACCTCTGCAACGGGCTGTGGATAAAATTATGCGCCAGAAAGGGTATTCCTCTTCAAATTGGCAAACCCAAGTATTTGAGGGTCATGCCCATGATGAGAAGTCATGGAATTCTAGACTCGACGAAATATTAATATTTTTGCTTGGAAGCCCTCAAGCAGACGCTTGAATTATTTTTCTATTTCAGATACCGGCATCTATATAAATAAAAGACATAGTTGCCGGCATTCCAACTTATCCCTTAAGACTACTTTGCTACTTTGTGGTATCCAACAATAGTTATGCAACTACACTTCACTATCAAGCTTACAATAGTTTTTGGCAGACAAATAACTATTGCGATTGAAGCCTTTTCTAACGCATCACTTCTTCTGCGACAAGAATGAAACGTAAAAGCCGAACTGTTATTTTAATACCTGGAATTTTTGATCGAGGAACCTCCTTACTTAGAATACAGCACGAATTAGCTGCCGAAAATTATGACGTACACTATATCCACCTACGCTATAACTCCGGCTGGCATGGTATGGAACACCTATCTTCCCAGCTTCTCGCAAAATTGGAGCATATCGTAGATAAAGAAACTACCTGTACCTTGGTGGGATTTAGCATGGGAGGGATAATCGCACGGTATTATCTACAAGTCCTTAATGGCTTGGAGCGGGTGCATAAATTTATTTCAATCTCCTCTCCCCATCATGGTAGTTATTGGGCAAATTTCCTTCCTTACAAAGGTGGAAAACAATTGCGGATCGGCAGTGATTTCTTACGCGCGTTGAATTTGGGTATTCAAAAATTGGAGGTTACCGAGCCGGCTTCAATCTGGACACCCTATGACATAACCATTATGCCCCATAGCAGCGCTATCCTGGGCTTGGGAGCATCCTACAAAGTTCCAGTAATACTACATCGAATGATGCCGCTAAGTAGCAAGGTAATTTCATTACTAAAACAGGAAATTAAATCAGGATTGGATTAAGAAGCTCACTGACAGAAACCAGCTTTAATTTTATGAGTTTAACGAGAAGTAAGGCATGGACAGCCCAGAAGAAAAAACTTCGATTACAGATAAGGCAATTCACAACTACTATCGAAAATTTGAAAGTCTGATTGCCTTAATTTTGACTTTTATTATTGTTGTAATCGTAATAGTCGCGATCAGTCGCCTGGGATATTCAGTATACAATATGCTGCTGGTGGGAATGCAGGACCCTCTGGACCATAAAGTATTTCAAACGATATTTGGCGAGATTATTACTTTACTGATTGCACTGGAATTTAGCCATACACTTCAATATGTAGTTACACGTCAACAAAGTATTATTCAAACCAAAGTTGTCGTACTTATTGCTATTCTGGCTTTATCCCGAAAATTTATTATTTTAGATCTGGATAAGGTCAATGCTGGCGAACTTTTGGGATTATCTACTGCCACTCTCGCACTGGGCCTTACTTACTTAATATTGAAGCTTAAAAATAGTAACTAAGGGTACTATTGCAAACCAGACAGTAATCCGGGGTGGAGGAACACCTCCACCCTCTCACTATATTAACTATCTTCACGTAGAGCGTGATGTAACCTTACCGGTGGGGTCTTACGGACTTTCTTGCTGCGCATACGCAAATTGAGGAACTCCACAGCCATTGAAAACGCCATGGCAAAGTAGATATATCCCTTAGGTACATGGACATCAAACCCTTCAACCACCAGAGTTAAGCCCACCATAATTAAGAAGGATAGTGCCAGCATTTTCACGGTAGGATGACGATCAACAAAATCCCCGATTGGTTTAGCCGCTACCAACATAACGATTACCGCCAAAATAATCGCTATTGCCATGATTGAGATCTCGTCGACCAATCCGACAGCGGTAATTACAGAATCCAAGGAAAAGACAATATCCAATAGTGCAATTTGTAGTAGCACCATCCAAAATCCCGCACTGCCGAGCGAGGATGCACTCTCCTCTTCGCCCTCGAGACTATTGTGAATTTCATGGGTAGCTTTAGCGATTAGGAACAGCCCTCCGCCAACCAAAATAATATCGCGGCCTGAAATTTCCATGCCATAGATGCTAAATAGTGGCTCGACCAAGCCCATAATCCATACAATAGAGAAAAGCAGAGCCAACCGGGTCACCATTGCCAGGGTAAGACCAATAAAGCGCGCGGGCTCTCTCTGTTTTGGAGGCAACCGTCCAACCAAAATGGAGATAAAGATAATATTATCGATGCCCAGCACTATCTCCAGCGCCGCCAACGTGGCCAATGCTATCCAGGCCTCAGGGCTGGCTATCCACTCAAACATACGGTCTAATCCTTATATAATTTATTATTTAATAAGCCTTTAATGGACAAATACTTTATTTTTCTATTCTGGCTTTACCACTTCAAAATCTAGGTATCTTCCTCCAGCCAAGCTTTCGCCTCAGTTTCTGATTCAAATGTTCGATATTCACCACCAATAAACCAGCTACCTACTTTTCCGGCGGCTTTTAGCCAGCGTTTATCTGAAAGTACGGCAACCCGGTTAAACTCCCGGCCGTATTCAATACCCAACTTAAAATCATCCCAAGCCGCCCGAGGCTCCCACCCCTCCAATTCTCGAGCATCCATAAATACGTTTATCTTTGGGTGCTCAACTTTTTCTATTGCTGCGGTCAACATTGGTACCATGGTTTCGTAATCATCATAGGTCAACTTACCACGGACCTTCACAGTAAGGAAAATATAATCGGATTTCTGTTCCAAACCGATAGACACACCATGGGACGTAACAGTCATAAAGTACCTATAAATATTTGATGAATTACGGCAATTTCAGCCCTCTACAATTGAGCATACCGTAACTTTCCGACATTTATTCCAAAACTTGCAACTCAACCAGTACAGTAGACAACTGTAAATTAATCTTAGTTATTTGATTTAACACCTATAGTTATGATTTAAAACCTCAAGGGCAAATCTTTAATATGACTCCCCTGTCACCCATAGATTCACCTCTATTTGGTAATGCCTTTGTAGAGCCTCGCATGAGGAAGATATTCAATTTTCAAAATTATTTGCAATCCTGTATCAATACCGAGGTAGCGCTGGCCAAGGTACAGGCCTCTCTCGAAATTATTCCTGACTCCGCCGCTAAGAGCATTGCCAATACTGCTGAGAACTATATTCCAGATCTGGAGAAATTACAGAAAAATACAACATTAATTGGTTATCCGATATTACCTTTAGTTGAACAATTAGCGAAACAGGCGGGAGATGCAGGTCATTATCTGCACTGGGGTGCAACTACGCAGGATATTATGGATACTGCAACGGTGCTACAAATACGCAGCGGCATAGAGTTGATTGAATCACAAGTTAAAAAAACCATAACTGCATTATTAAGTCTAGCAAAGAGGTACCGCGATATACCCATGGCGGGCCGTACTCACTTACAACAAGCCATCCCCATCACTTTCGGCTATAAAGCTGCTGTCTGGCTTAGTAGCCTGGATCGCCACCTGGATCGCCTTTCTCAACTGAGATCTCGAGTGCTGGTGGTTCAGTTTTCCGGAGCTGCTGGGACACTGGCATCCCTGGGGACGAAAGGGCTAGCGGTGCAGCACGCACTGGCAGAAGCACTTGACCTGGAAGTTCCAACTATTACATGGCACTCATGCCGAGATGGCTTTGCAGAAACAGTTCAAACACTGGCACTAATATGTGCTAGCTTGGCTAAGATTGCTGTAGACGTATCTGTAATGATGACAACGGAAATAGCGGAAGTCGCTGAACCTTTTACCCAGCATCGCGGCTCATCCAGCACAATGCCACAGAAGCGCAACCCCATCTCTTGTGAATTGATTAGTGCTAGCTCAAAAATGGTTCGTGAGCACGCCGGATTGATGATTGATGCAATGGCTGTCGACTTTGAGCGCGCTACTGGACCATGGCACCTTGAATGGCAGGCAATCCCTGAGAGCTTTGCCCTGACTTCAGGATCGCTCTCACAGGCAAATTTCATGTTGACAGGACTCGAAGTATATCCGGATAAGATGAAAAGAAATTTAGATTTATCCAGGGGGCTAATTTGCGCAGAGGCAGTTATGATGACCCTGGCTCCCATAATAGGACGGCAAACTGCACACGACTTAGTTTATGATGCCTGCAGGCAGGCAGTGAATTCCAATAACTCTTTAGCAAACATACTCAAGGAAATACCACAAATAAGGAAAATATTAACTGATAAGAAAATAAAAGATCTGACAAATCCTGCAAATTATCTTGGGTCGGCACCAGAAATGGTAGACAAAGTTGTGAATAATCGCTGAAAACGTTAATTAAGAACTACATAGAATTACCTAATTATGCACTAGTCAGAAATAGGCCTAGATTCACCACACTGCCAGCAGAAGTCAAAAGCTGCACCATTATCCTCACCACAAGCAGTGCATAGCCAATTTTTTTGTTCCGATTCAGCTTCAGCAAGAACCTGCTGAGCGCGCTCTAAATCGCGATCCCGCTCCAACCACAATTCTGGCCAAACCTGGTTGGGTGCTAATTCACCAGTAGCCCCTTGGGCATATTCATTTTTTAATCGTGTTTTTATTCCCGCAACTTCAAGTCGACTCTTTGCCAACTCAACCAATAAACGGTTTTCATGGGTATAAATGAGTTTCATAGTAAGTAGTACCAAAAAATGGGCTACTCAGAGTACCTATCTACCATCCTGCAAACAATGGCTTTACCGATTGTAAACAACAGACCACTCATCTATTTCTAATAGGAACCCACCCGATCACAGTGATCAAAATCGCAGTATCGATCTTCTCCAACTGTAATTACCTCCAGAATCGATTCAACGGAGTCTATGGCAGATCGACTGTTTAATAGTATTCGGCCGGATCGATTGGCAATATATTCAAGAACTACTTTCCCTTTGATATTTCGATGCTCAGCAATTTTCTGTCCTTTTCTGACTTGATCACCGCGGTTAACATAAAGCCTGATCCAATCTCTCTGTCGCTGCTTAAGATTATTTCCCCGGGCCGCACTAGCATATATTTGCTCAGCACCGATTAGTCCCACAATTTCTCCCAACACTGGAGATTTCGTAGTCTGGGCATAAGAAATATTGCTGGCGCACAAAACAACAATAAGGGCAAAGATCTTACTCAAACCTGCACTCCTAACCGCCGTCCAACCTAAAAACTAGAACCACAAGCCTACAAATGACGCCCCAAACTTTTTCTGAGGCAATAAGTTAGGTATAGCTGACTAGATAATTCGCGCCAGCAGGCTCTCTGTACGCCAGGTTACTGACTGGTGGGGAGAAGTGGGTGCGGAGTCGCTTTCACGAGAGTTAAGGAGCTATAGTAGAACTGACTCACTAGCGAGTAGAAACTAATAGGGGACCGACACTCGGCCCCCTGGGATTCAACTCAGGTCAATCCAGGTGGACTTGAGTTCACAGTACTTATCCAGCGCGTGTAGCGACTTATCGCGGCCATTTCCAGACTGCTTAAAACCGCCAAATGGTACGGTGATATCACCGCCAAAATAGTTATTTACCCAAACAGAGCCGGCGTATATATCCCGGGCCATACGGTGGGCACGACCTAAGTTATTGGTCCAGATACCCGCCGCCAGGCCGTAGATTGAGTCATTGGCAATGGCGAGTGCTTCTTCCTCTGTCTCGAACTCGATAACAGACAGTACCGGGCCAAAGATTTCTTCACGGGCGATCGTCATGTCACCGGTGACACCGCGAAATACCGTTGGCTCATAGTAGTAACCGCCTGCTACTTCATCTACCGGTTTGCCGCCGCAAACCAATTGCGCACCCTGCTCCAGGCCCTTGGCCACGTAAAATTCAACCGTATCAAACTGGCTGCGATCGATCAGGGCACCCATGCGGGTACTTGGATTTTGAGGATGCCCGGGCTTAAAGCACTCTGCCGCTTTAGCCACCTTTTGAATAAACTCATCAGCAATAGATTTTTCAACCAGCAGACGCGATCCGGCGGTGCAGGTCTCCCCCTGGTTGTAGAAAATGGCAAGGGCCGCCGCTTCTGCCGCCTTATCCAGATCTGCATCGGCAAATACAATATTCGGGCTTTTACCGCCGAGCTCAAGGAAAGTACGCTTGAGGTTGGACTGACCTGAGTACTCGGTCAGGGTTTTGCCTACTTCGGTAGAACCTGTAAAGGTCAGGCAATCGATATCCATATGCAGGCCCAAAGCTTTACCCAAGCTACTTCCCGGCCCCGGTAGCACATTTAACACGCCATCCGGCAGGCCCGCTTCCTTAGCCAGGCCCGCCAGCTTAATCGCTGTCAGCGGTGTGTTAGACGCGGGCTTCAGAATAACGCTGTTGCCGGTGGCCAGGGCCGGCCCCAGTTTCCAGGCGGTGGTGGATAAAGGGAAGTTCCAGGGCACAATGGCGGCCACCACCCCCAGGGGCATACGGGTAACCAAGCCCAGCTCACCGGGGCCGGTCGGGGCCACTTCATCGTAAATCTTGTCGATTGCTTCACCGCTCCAGCGAATCGTAGTGGCCGCTCCAGGGACATCCACGGCCATGGTATCGCCAATCGGCTTACCCGCATCGAGGCTCTCGAGCAGGGCAATTTCCACCAGATTCTCTTCAATCAGCTCTGCAAAGCGCACCATAATTTTTTTGCGCTGCATTGGCGGCATTTTCGACCAAACACCAGACTCGAAGGTTTCCCGAGCCACCTTTACCACCAAGTCCGCGTCATTTGGACCGCAACTGGCAATTTGCGCCAGCTCTTCACCATTTGCGGGATTAAAAGTGGCGCGAGTTTCACCGGAGAGAGCATCGGCATAGCTGCCATTGATAAAGGCACGACCCTCGATCTTCAGTGAGGCCGCCAGAGCCTGCCATTCCTGCAGGTTTTGGGGGATATTATTTTTCGCTGACATGACACACCTCATTTAATTTGGAGATAGTTTTCCCGGTTATATCGAAAATGTGATCACAAATCAAAGAGTCGTATCATAGTTGCGAATTAAGCAACCTGCGTTTCCACACGCAGCCAATCATCTTCCAACTGCATCGCCAGATTATCGCCGTGGTGTAATTCGCCCACTCCCGCCGGTGTGCCCGTCAAAACCACATCACCGGGTTCGAGCGTAAAGTAACTGCTGACATAGGCCACCAGATCGAGAATTGGTGTCAGCATATTTTCGGTTTTACCCTGCTGGCGCAGTTCACCGTTCAGCCATAGGGAATAGCTGAGCTTGTCCCAGTCCGGCAACCAATCGAGTTTCACAAAGGGAGAAAGAGGGCATGACTTATCGAACCCCTTGGCCTTTTCCCAAGGATGTCCCGCTTTTTTCAGCTTCGTTTGGAGGTCGCGCAAAGTTAAATCCAGGGAGAGGCCCAAGCCAGCAATGGCCCCAGGGACTTCTGCCACGTTGGCATTACTCAAGCGCTTACCAATCAACAAGGCAAGCTCCCCTTCAAAGTGGCAACTGCCACGCCCCGTTGGTAAATGGATGGTTTCTACCATAGGTACCGCAGCTGTTGCCGGCTTGATAAATAGCAGGGGTTCTTCTGGCACCGGATTATTTAACTCCGCCGCGTGGTCTGCGTAATTGCGCCCCACACAGACAACCTTCCCCAAACCAAACGGTACTTCACTGCCACAGGTAAATTGATGTTGGTACATAGATAAACAAGATAGTTAGGATAGAAATTTCGAATAAAGCCTTGGAGGCTGCATGTGCTATGATCGCGCCTTCGCCAAAATTGCGGCACCCCCGAAGAAGTGATCTAAGCACTTTGCACCTGTTATTCGCACTCAGTGAAGAGATAGTTTATGGCTCCGCACAGTTCCGATCAAAAGAAGTCCCTGCAAAAAGATAAAATCCGCATCCTGTTGCTGGAAGGCGTACACCAGTCCGCCGTCGACTTACTCAGCTCCCGAGGCTACACCAATGTGGAGTACCTCAAGACCTCCCTGCCTGAAGATCAATTGATCGAGAAAATTGCCGATGCGCACTTTATCGGTATTCGCTCGCGTACCCAGTTAACCCGCAAAGTGTTGGAACACGCGTCCAAGCTGGTAGCCGTAGGCTGTTTTTGCATCGGCACCAATCAGGTGGATTTACAGGCGGCGACGGAACTGGGTATCGCGGTATTTAATGCGCCCTACTCCAACACTCGCAGCGTTGCCGAGCTGATTATTGCCGAAACTATTTTTATGCTGCGCGGTATTCCAGAGAAAAATGCTGTGTGTCATCGCGGCGGCTGGCAGAAGTCAGCGGTGGGCTCATATGAGGCCCGTGGCAAAACCCTGGGCATTATCGGCTACGGTGCTATCGGCTCCCAGGTTTCTGTTATGGCCGAAGCTATCGGGATGCGAGTCAGATTCTACGATGTGATTACCAAGTTGCCGCTGGGCAATGCCACCCAAGTAAACTCACTTCCGGAATTGTTGGCGGAATCCGATGTGGTCTCCCTGCACGTACCAGAGTTGCCTTCCACCAAAATGATGATGGGCGCCGAGCAGATCGCGCAGATGAAGCCCGGCAGTATTCTCCTCAACGCCTCTCGCGGCACTGTGGTAGATATTGATGCCTTGGCAGAAGCACTGAAGAGCAATCACCTGGCCGGTGCGGCAATCGATGTCTTCCCGGTTGAGCCCCGTGGCAACAGCGACGAATTCGTCTCTCCCCTACGCGGAATCGATAAGGCGCTGCTGACCCCTCACGTAGGTGGCTCCACTGTGGAGGCCCAGGAGAATATCGGTACAGAAGTATCGGAGAAACTCGCTCACTACTCCGACAACGGCACCACCACCAGTTCTGTGAACTTCCCGGAAGTTGCACTGCCCGGTCACCTGGATACCCACCGCCTGCTGCATATTCACAAGAATGTGCCCGGTGTGCTGAGCGCCATCAACCAGGTATTCTCAGAAAATGCCATCAATATCTCCGCACAGTTCCTGCAAACCAATGAGACAGTGGGCTATGTAGTGATCGATGTGGACGCAGAGTATTCTGATCTGGCACTGGAAAAATTGAAGAGTATCCCCGGCACCCTGCGCTGCCGCGTGCTTTTCTAAGCCTTTCGGTCATTGGCGGGTACCCACAAATACCCGCCAATGACACGCCAATCGGAGCCTTCCTCGCGGTAAAAAAGATTGATCCCCCCCGGCCACCGCTTCTACAATGGCCAGACCTATTCTTTTGCTTCAGGCCCAGGTGACCACATCCACGTGCCACCCCTGAACCAAAGCCAGAGTTATCCACAGCAGGTGCTCCCTTGCGTAGTAATGATTCCGCCTCAACCGGCCTTCTCGCCGGGATTTCCGCCTTCCTCATTTGGGGGCTGGCGCCACTGTACTTCAATAAATTACAGGATATTCCCGCTGCGGAAATCCTTGCCCACCGCAGTATCTGGTCGCTGGTACTCGCTATTGGTATTCTGCTGATTGTACGCAAAATGCCGGACTTTCTGGCAACCCTGCGCGATGGCAAGAAGATGCGGATGCTGGCCCTGACCACGGTATTGATCGGCGGCAACTGGCTGGTGTTTATCTGGGCGATCAATAACGGCCATTTGCTCGAAGGCAGCCTGGGTTACTACATTAATCCACTGATCAATATTTTGCTGGGGGTCCTGTTCCTGGGTGAGAAACTGCGGCGACTGCAATGGATCGCTGTAGCGCTGGCCGCTACCGGCATAGCCTATGAGCTTTGGCAATTTGGTCGCATACCGATTATTGCCCTGTTCCTGGCCTGCTCCTTTGCGCTATACGGTTTGGCCCGCAAGCAGGCCCCTGTGGAAAGCCTTACCGGCCTCGCGGTAGAAACTCTCTTTATATTGCCAGTGGCCGTGATCTACCTGTTTTGGAGCGACAGCCCCACCAGCAACTTGCTGAACAACAGCCTGGAGTTAAACAGCTTACTGCTCTTTGCGGGCCCCATTACCCTGGTTCCCCTGCTGCTGTTCACGATTGCCGCGCGCAGGCTCAACTTATCCACACTGGGCTTCCTGCAATACATCGGCCCCACACTGATGCTCGTGGTCGCCACCCAGGTATTGGGTGAATCTTTCAGCGAAGAAAAGCTCACCACCTTTATGTTTGTCTGGCTGGGGCTAGCGCTCTACTCTGTCGATGCACTGGCACAGCGTAGAAAGCTGCATCTACAAGGTAAAGCAGCGCTTTAACGGTAAAACCTGTGTAAGAATGGCCGCTGAAATTAACCGAAGGCGGCCATCATGAATTACTCGCCGACAGCCAACCCACCTCAAGTGCAACTGCTACCCAGCAGGCAGCGATCGCTGACTGTTTTGCTGGCTACTCTGCTTTGGACCCTGCTACTCAGCTTCGGCTGGAAAGGTACTTATACAGAGCTCCTACTTCAAACCAGCACAGCTGCCATATCAGCACTGATTACTTTTTGCCTGTTCGAGCAGTGGCCGCGCAACTTGCCTCAACGATTACCTCGCTGGGTAATACAGGTGGTGGGTGTGGCAATCTCTATTCCACTGACATTGCTGATCCTGTCCCCTGCCTTGACAGAACCGGGGGCACTTCCACTTTGGCAGGACCACAGCCGACACTGGAGTTTTCTCCTGATAGCGGTGACCGGCATGTTATTCGGGCCCTGGCTCGCTATGTCTGCGCTGTTGCGCCAGCGGGATATTGCTGTACGAGAGCAGGCGCAACTTTTTGAACGGCAGCGGGGTGCCCTGGAGCACCAGGCGCTCAATGCGCGGCTGCGTTTATTGCAATCCCAGGTGGCCCCACACTTCTTATTTAATACACTCGCCAATGTACAAGAGCTGGTAGAGTCTTCATCCCCTCAGGCACCCGCACTACTAAACAACCTGATTGCCTACCTGCGCGCCGCAGTACCGAAACTTGAGTCGGAGCAAAGTACCGTCGAGCAAGAGCTAACTCTGGTGCAGGCTTACCTGGGCCTGATGCAAATGCGTATGCCGGACCGCCTGGAATTTTCTATCAACGCTGATGACGAGGTGCGAAGTCAGTCTTGCCTGCCCATGTCTCTGATGTCACTGGTTGAAAATGCCGTCCGCCATGGCATAGACCCCAGTGAGGAAGGGGGACGTATTGATATTGAAATAAAGCTGGAACAGGGCCTCTGTATTGCCACCGTCACCGATAGCGGTATCGGCATCCAGGACAATTCCAACAGTCTCGGGACAGGGTTGGCAACTTTGAGAGAGCGGCTACAACTGACCTATGGCGATAGTGCAGGCTTGCGTTTGGTCGACCAACAGCCCACAGGTCTTTGTGCCGAATTGCTATTCCCTGCCGAGGAGCAAATATGAGTGCCACGCCCACCACCGCCCTGGTAGCTGACGACGAACCACTGCTGCGCCAGTCTTTGGTCCGCAAACTCAAAAGTGTCTGGCCGGAGCTGAAGGTTGTTGCGGAGGCCCGCAATGGTCGTGAAGCCGTAGAACTATTTGAAGAAAAGCAGCCCGATATCTGTTTTCTGGATATCCATATGCCGGGCAAGTCCGGTATTGAGGCAGCCCAGAGTATCGGGCGTCGGGCCCATTTAGTTTTCGTTACCGCATACGACAACTACGCCGTGGAAGCTTTTAGCCAGGGTGCACTGGACTACCTGGTAAAACCGGTAGAGATTGAGCGGCTCGCCGATACCGCCGAGCGGCTTAGGGAAAGGCTCAGCAGTTGCAAACCCGTCAGTCATCAACAGGAGTTACTCGAGCAATTAGCGAGACAGCTTCAATCCAAGGAAGACAAACCATACCTGCGTTGGATTCACGCTTCCATAGGCCAGCAATTGCGGATGATACCGGTAGAAGATGTGCACTATTTGCGTTCAGATGAGAAGTATACCCTGGTAGCCTGGAGCGAATCCGGCAACAACAATCTGGAGGCCTGTATTCGCACACCATTAAAGGATCTAACCCACCAACTTGACCCCGAACTCTTTGCCCAGGTTCATCGCTCTGTTGTCGTCAATTTAAAGGCCATCCGCCACGTAATAAGGGACGGAGATACCGCTCAAATTACCCTGCTAAATAGGGAGGAAATACTCCCCGTAAGCCGGCGTTACCTGCATCTATTCCGCCAAATGTAATCAGTTTGTTAGTAGGGGGCATTTGAAAGCCAATTTTTTCTCCGATGTTGGTCCGTAGAGATTTTCGCGAATTTATTGGACAGCATTAATTCTTGAACAAGAATTACATAAATCTCCATAAGATTGCCGGAAAGTTCAATGAGCCGCCACCTCCTTTTCCTTGCCATTCTGACACTTACATTTATCTCGGAAAATATATTTGGCCAGGACAAAACCAACGACGTAAAGTTTGAAACACTAGTTTCCTCTACAAAGGACTGGGAAGGACATTCCCTACCAAAAATGAAACCGGGGCAACCGGAATTAACGATTGTTAGCGTTACTATTCCGGTGGGTGAACAGATGCCCGTACACAAGCATCCAGTGCTAAATGGTGTCTATGTAGCAGAGGGCACTTTAACCATTGTACTCCCAGGACAGAAAGAAACGCTTACTCTGGGGGCAGGTAAGGCATTTATCGAAGTTACCGATAAATGGCATTATGGGCGCAATGATGGTGATACTCCCGTAACTATTATTCTCTTTTACTCGGGCCTGGAAGGACAGCCAACCACCATCTATAAAAATCCTGATGACAAACTAAGTTAATAGCAGCCTAAATCCTGATCCTTTACAAGGCATGAGTCCACTTCATCTACAGACTTGACCAAAATTTTTAATCATTTTTTTGTACGTTTAAAAATGTCTGCATATCATTGGTATGTATTTTCCGTACCGACTGGAATCTATAAAACCATGCGACTGGTCGTTGATATATTTGCCACTCTTGCCCTCGGGGTGTTCTTCGCGATTTCAAGCCTGGCCGAGCAGCCTGAATCTCTGAAGCGTTACCCACCTTATGTGGAAGATGATGGCAAAATGCACATCTACTTTTGTGGAACTGGCACGCCAGATCCGGCCTATCAATACTTGCGCCATCCCGCCTGCGTTGCTATTCGCAGCAGTGGGAAACTATTCCTCGTCGATGCCGGAGAAGGAGCTACAGCAAGAATTGGCCAGCTCGGCCTTAATCTCGCCCAGCTGGACCCCATTTTTATTACCCACTGGCACTCGGATCACTTTGGTGGTTTGGCCATGGTGATCAACGAGTCCTGGTTTGTTGGTGCCGACTCGCCTATTAATGTCTACGGACCCTACGGCATCCATCGCATTTTGGATGGAATTAACAAGAGTTTTGGGCCGGACATCCTTTTTCGATCGGCAAATAGGCAGGGGATTCTCGATCCAGTCCTAGCGGTCGCCACTCCCCACCTAGTGAATATTGCCGGGGAACAAAGCGAGATCGTAAAAGATGTGTGGCACCACAGGAATACCTATGTCTCTGTGTTTGCCGTACATCACGAACCGGTTTTTCCCGCATTTGGTTACGAGATACGTTTTGGCCCCTGTAAAGTCATCATTACTGGTGATACCCATGTTTTCGATGCGCTAGAGCCAATTGAACGGGATGCCGATCTACTGATTTCTGAGGCTCTCAGCTATGCCCAATACATCAGCAAGCTGAAGCAAACCGGGGATAACCGTCGCGCTCGTTTGCGATATGAGAAGGCAAATCAAATTATCCACTACCATTCCAATACTCTGGACATTGCCAAGATGGCAACCAAAGCGGGAGTAAAATCGGTTGCCTTAACACACCTAATACCACCCCCCGTTACTGAAGCTGACAAGATCGGCTTTATTAAGGGAATGCGTAAATTCTATTCGGGCCCAATTCGGGTAATGGATGACCTGGATGAAATTGTGCTATCGGACAATGGACAGGGTACCTGTAAGGTTGAATACCCTACTAACAGAGTTCCCACAAGTGCAAAACAGACTTCGGAGAAAAGTGATAAACCCCGCAAGAAGCCAGCCTCCACACCGAGTCCCTCCGAATCCAAGAAAGCCAGTCAACAACCCGATTAACAGCAGGCTAAACAGTGTGAGCCGCATACAGTTGGCGGCTCACAAATCTTCTGGATGGCCATACCATCCCAAATCACTTATCTCACTATTCCGCACTTCAAACCACGCTTTCCGCAGCCCATGCCTAGCTGGGTAGCGCACAACTCAATATTCCAATAGGTTTCTTTGCTTACAGTGACTCTAAAGAGACCACCATGGCGTCAATAGCTAGTACCCCACACCCAATAGTCGTAGTACCGCGAGAGATACAGAAGCTTTACCTCTATTCACAACGGAACAACACCATAAGTACGTCTTTGCTGACCATATTCTTCTTATGAAATTCCAGCTGATTACCGTGGTTGGAAGTTCACCGCAGTCCCCTTTATATGGGTACCGCGACTAGGACCTAACCAACTTTTGGCTCTCTATCTGTCAATTTGTTTTTACAAGGATATAAAATGACTCAAAAAGAATATGCCAGACTTTCTGGGCTTATTTATTTACTTACCATCTTGTTGGGAATATTTTCTTTAGTATACGTGCCTTCGCAAATTCCCATAATATGGGAAAGCGCACCATTAACAGCACAAAACATCCTGAAATATGAATTTCTATATAGATTAGGAATTTTAGGCGGGATACTTCTTTATATACTATTTTCAATACTGCCACTAGCGTTATATCGCACATTTGCACCTGTAAATAGGGGATGTGCGTCATTAATGGTTGTTTTGGCCCTCACCAGTATTCCATTTACTCTACTCAATATAGTTAACAAAGTTGACGCTCTCACACTTCTTAGCGGAGCAGAATATCTCCTAACTTTTGAAAAAGAACAAATTTATACTCAGGTATTATTGTTATTAAAATCGTATAGCAATGGAATCCAAACCATCCAGGTTCTCTGGGGATTATGGTTACTTCCTTTCGGATACCTGGTCTACAAATCAAACTTACTACCCAAAATACTGGGCATACTTTTAATGGTGGGATGCCTTAGCTATTTAGTAAGGTTCTGCGCAAATTTACTTTTCCCTGAATATCAAATCCCCGCTTTTATTAGAGTACCCGCCTCTCTAGGGGAGATCGGAACCTGTCTATGGTTACTAATTATGGGCGTTAGAACTCCACCAACTATTACCGAATCAAATCAAAAGTTATCTACCAGTAAGATCGAGGGAATGTCATGAACGATAAAGACAACTTAAAGAGCACATCGACCAAGCTCACTGACAGTCATATAGATGTTAAGATTAAAATAGCCGGGCTATGGGCTTCAGTAGTACTACTTTACATCTATGGGGATTTCTTTGGGCTATTTAGGACAGGAAAAATAGATAGAATAATTGAGGGGTTCGGGCCATTTGGAGCGGTCACACAAGAGTCACTACTTACTGTATCAATCATTGTGTCACTCCCCTGTATTATGGTTGCCCTTACTTTATTACTTAAACCATCTATCTCTCGCTGGATAAATATTATTACATCCTCAGCTTTCATTATTTTCTTATTTGTAACATTTTTAATGTCCACCTGGTATTTCTACTTCTATCTGGGATTTATCGAGATTATTCTAAAATTAGCTATTATTTGGCTGGCTTGGCGCTGGCCTCATGAGGAGTATTAATAGAGTTTTTGACCAAAGGAGAAGGAAAGAACATATTGTACTTGGGCACCGCCGCATAAGGCATGGATGGCGTCTTCGACCTTATCGGGGAAATTTACAGAGCGTTCATTTCTTCTAACTAAGTAGATTCGCTAAGGCTTTCCGAGTGAAAAGTGCAGGTCAAAACTCTGCGAGTTGAGCGATACAAGTTATCGCTCACAGCCTATTTGGTTAACCACTCATCCATCGCCGCTAATATTTGATGGCGATAAGGTTGGGTTTCGTTAATCATCTGGTGCCGGGCACCGCGTATCAATACCCGGTGGCAATTGGGAAAACGATTCCGAACAGCATGAAGACCATAACGCCAATCAACGGTTTTATCATCCGTTCCCTGAACCAAAAGGATCGGGCGTGGGTTGCGTGCCGTGCGGGGAAATGTCTGCAACCAATCCACCATCGCCCTGAGCCAGCTCATAGAGATTGATTGAGATTGAAGGGGGTCCCTAAGTGCCTGACGTCGAGAAAACTCCACATCGTGGGTATTAATCGTAAAGGCCCGGCCGGGTTCGCGGATAAACAAGCGGCCCACATAATATTTCCAGCGATTTAGCCAGGCCCAGTTTGACGGCCTTACCAAGGGAGCCAACAAAAAGACCTTATCCAGAGGCTGCCAGCGGCTGTATTGCAGATGGGCCAGTAGTGCAGCGCCACCGGTGCTCTGGCCCATTGCATGCCAAGGCCCGGGCAACTTATTTCGCGCAATTTCCAAGAGTCCATCAAACGCCTGGCGGTATTGCAGGAAAGTATGGATAGCTACACGCTCACCACTGGATAAACCATGTCCGGGGAAATCAAAAATCACTACATTGAGATCCCGCTCCAGGCCAAAGCGGATTGCCGGACCATAAATACCCGTATGATCAAAATAGCCATGGCAAATAAACAAGGTGCCCTTGGGATTCTCGACCATCCAATACTGTGAAACCAATTCAAATCCGGCAACTTTAAAAGTGCCGACTCCGGTCTTATGGGCTCGGGGAAAATGCAAATCGTAAAAATTACGATAATCCCGCAGCTCTTTGCACAGAGGGGTTTCGTCAGCGCCGAAATCCAGTTCAGGCAACTTCTGACGCAATGCCGAGTAGTCCGGGCGCTTTATTACCGGGCTATTATCGTAGGTGCTGAGGTCTTGCAAAGTATCCATTAGTGCAATGGTACTGCATTTTGGCGGTAGGGGTAGTGATATCGTAGCGGGAAAGACAACCTGAAAAGAAAAAAGGTGGGCATAGAGCCCACCTCTTCGCAACAGTGGATGACCGTTACTTGATTTGCGGCTCCAGCTCACCGGCGGCGTAGCGTTCGCTCATAACATCGAGGCTAACAGGGCGAATCTTGCTGGCATTACCAGCTGTGCCAAACGCCTCATAACGAGCGATACAGATTTCCTTCATCGCTTGCATAGCGGCTTTGTAGAACTTGCGCGGGTCAAACTCAGATGGGTTCTGAGCCAGGAAGCGACGTGTGGCACCAGTCGAGGCCAAGCGCAGGTCGGTATCGATATTGACCTTGCGCACACCGTACTTGATACCTTCACAGATCTGCTCAACAGGAACGCCGTAGGTTTCCGGGATCTCACCACCAAACTCATTGATTACAGCCAGCCACTCCTGGGGTACAGAAGAGGAACCGTGCATTACCAGGTGGGTGCCTGGAATACGAGCGTGAATCTCTTTGATACGGTCGATGGCCAGGATGTCCCCTGTGGGCGGACGAGTAAACTTGTAAGCACCGTGGCTGGTACCACAGGCAATTGCCAGGGCATCCACCTTGGTCTTCTGTACGAAGTCAGCGGCCTCTTCCGGATCGGTCAGCAGCTGGTCGTGGGACAGCTTGCCCTCAGCGCCAACACCGTCTTCCTCTCCAGCCATACCGGTTTCCAGGGAACCCAGGCAGCCCAGCTCACCTTCAACAGAAACACCACAGGCGTGGGCCATATCCACCGCGCGCTTGGTGACATCTACATTGTACTCGTAAGAAGCCGGGGTCTTGCCGTCTTCCTCAAGGGAGCCGTCCATCATCACTGAACTAAAGCCCAGTTGGATAGAGCGCTGGCAAACGGCGGGGCTGGTGCCGTGATCTTGGTGCATAACTACCGGGATCTCAGGGAACTCCTCAATAGCGGCAAGAATAAGGTGGCGCAGGAAGGGAGCGCCGGCGTACTTGCGGGCGCCCGCAGAGGCTTGAACGATTACTGGAGAATCGGTCTCTTTGGCCGCTTCCATAATCGCACGCATCTGCTCTAGATTGTTTACATTAAATGCGGGTACACCGTAGCCATGCTCTGCGGCATGGTCCAACATTTGGCGCAGGCTGATAAGAGCCATAATTAATTCCTTTCTCGTCTACTCGTAGTATTTGTATTTTTGCTTTTATGACCTGCCTGCAAATTGCGACAGGCCTTATTTTTCGTTATTTAGTCTTGTGCGCGGCTTTCCAGTATAGCGACCGCTGGAAGCTTCTTACCTTCAACATATTCAAGGAAGGCACCGCCACCCGTGGAGATATAGGAAACCTTGTCGGCAATGCCATACTTATCCACAGCTGCCAGAGTGTCGCCGCCACCAGCTATAGAAAACGCTGCGCTCTCGGCAATGGCTTTAGAGAGGTGCTCGGTACCGCCACCAAACTGGTCAAATTCAAACACACCTACAGGACCATTCCAGATAATGGTTTTCGCACTGCTGAGAATTTCTTCCAGTTGCTCGGAGGATTTAGGACCGATATCAAAAATCATATCGTCTTCAACCACAGCATCGGCACTTTTGGTTTCTGCTGCGGCGGATTCACTGAATTCTTTACCTGTGACTACATCAGTTGGCACAGGGATATCACACTTCTGCATCAGGGCCTTGGCGGTATCTACCAGATCGTGCTCGCACAGGGACTTGCCCACTGGCTTGCCGCTGGCTGCCAGGAAGGTATTGGCAATACCACCACCAACAATCAGCTGATCGACTTTGTCAGCCAGGCTTTCGAGTACCGTCAATTTTGTAGAAACTTTGGAACCACCAACAATAGCAACCAGCGGGCGCGCCGGCTCAGCCAGGGCTTTCTCCAATGCGTCCAGCTCAGCAGCCAATAGAGGGCCGGCGCAAGCAACCGGTGCAAATTTAGCCACACCATGGGTGGAAGCCTGGGCCCGGTGGGCAGTACCAAAGGCATCCATCACGAAGATATCGCACAACTGGGCATAGGCCTTTGCCAGAGACTCATCGTCCTTCTTTTCACCACTGTTGAAACGTACATTTTCCAGCAGGGCAACTTCCCCATCGGTCAGCTCAACGCCATCGCGCCACTCTTTGACCAGTGCCACATCACGGCCCAGCAGCTCACCCAGGTGTGCGGCGACCGGGGCCAGGGAGAATTCTTCCGCGTACTCACCCTCTGTAGGGCGCCCCAGATGGGACATCAACAGCACTTTAGCCCCGGCTTCGATGGCGGCTTTTATCGTCGGTAGTGCCGCGCGAATACGTGCATCGGAAGTTACACGACCGTCCTTAACCGGTACATTCAGGTCCTCACGGATAAGTAAGCGCTTACCAGCGAGATCGAGATCTGCCATCAGTTTGACCGCCATTAGCCAATCCTCTTCTACTTCGATTAACTGAAAAATGTGGGCGGCGATTATATCAACTGGAACCTATTGATGCCGATATTAAAAACAGGGGAATACGTTGTTATATCAGCCAATCTACGCATTATTTAGCGCAGCTGATACTGTCTTAGGGGTCATCAAGCCAAAAGCGACCTTAGTTGATAGCTGTTCGCCCAGGAGGTAAGCAAGTAGTTACTTCAAACAGAATTGACACCTAACGCCAACTAATGGCAATGCTTTCAGGATCAATCCTCCAACCTCCAAAGGACTACCTAAGCCAGTTAAATAAATAAAAGGCCATGTAATTGCGATTCAAGTAGCAATCGACACCAGACAATGTAAATAAAGCCTTATAGAACTCAGAGTATCAGCCCTGAATCAGCCATTCACACACAGAGAGTTACTAATTAATTACGCCAGATAACAAGCAGGCACAGCCAAATTGTACTTCCCGCTTCTAAATTCGATCGCTAGAATCGCCGCCCCCCTTCCAAATGCATATTAGTCACAGAGGCCACTTAAAAGTAAAACTGAGGGTGGCCAACATAAGAGGTAACCAAAACGATGCAACCAACGGATAGTGATATCGTTTTTCAAAGCTATGGACGCTGTTGCAATAAAGAACAGTTTTTTGTGGATTTTTATGATCGTTTTATGGGAAGTTCTACAGACATCCGTCAGCTCTTTGCCAATACAGATATGAAAGCCCAGCGCCATCTTTTGCGTAACGGCATTATGCAGCTAGTGCTTTATTCTCGCGGCATGCCAGACACCAAGCTGCGCGCTCTGGGTAAAAGTCACGATCGCAATGGCTATAACATCCGCCCAGAATGGTATCGCCTCTGGCTCGACGCCCTACTCGCCACCATTAGGCAGCACGACGAGGAATACTCGCCAGAAGTTGATGCTGCCTGGAATCGAGCAATCCTTCCGGGTATTGAAATCATACGCCAAGCCTACTGAGTCGTACGCCCCAAAAAGTACAACTTAAATTTGCTAAGCCCCAAGCCAGCCATTTATTATCAGACTTTCTGGCAGCTTTTCTCTGCTTATATCAATGCAGGGTTTACCAATGCTGGTTTGGTGCTCCAAATCTAATTTAAAGGGAGCGCAAAGAAAATCACCTAATGCCAGTTTAGAACTATAAAAAATTAAAGCCATGGAACGATAACTCTCTCCTACAGGAAAAAGGGACAAGGAAACTATTATGAAAACGGTACGGAAGTACAGCATTCCATTAGCGCTCGCTATAGCGCTCTCAGCTTGCAGTGACGCTCCCCAAAATAATAAAAACCCCGAGGCCAAGAAAGAGCTGTTTGCCTCCGAGAATTTAGAAAATAAGTTTGAGTCCCTAAAAATAGGTTATGAGAAATTTACTCTGCCCAATGGCCTGCGTGTAATCATCCACGAGGATCGCAAAGCTCCTATTGTTTCCGTGGGCGTTTGGTACCACGTTGGCTCAAAAGATGAAAAACCTGGAAGAACAGGGTTTGCACATTTATTTGAGCACCTGATGTTCAATGGTTCAGAAAACTATAATGATGAGTTTTTTAAACCGTTTGAACTAGCTGGTGCAACTGGTATGAATGGTACCACCTGGCTGGATCGCACAAATTACTTCGAGACAGTACCCACCAACGCCTTAGACATGGCTCTATGGATGGAGTCTGACCGAATGGGTCATCTATTGGGCGCAATTACTCAGGAAAAACTCGATGAGCAGCGTGGCGTTGTGCAGAATGAGAAGCGCCAGGGCCAGAACCAACCCTATGGGAAAGTATGGGAGCGGATGCAGAAAGCAATTTATCCAGCTGGGCATCCCTACTCCTGGACCACCATCGGCTCAATGGAAGACCTGAATGCAGCTTCTCTTGAAGATGTTCACGAGTGGTTTAAACAGTATTACGGCGCAGCTAATACCGTACTAGTACTTGCCGGTGATATTGATGTAGAAACAGCAAAAGAAAAAGCAGCCCATTTTTTTGGCGACATTCCCTCCGGCCCTCCTCTTATCAAGAAAAAAGCGTGGATTGCCAAGCGAGATCAGTCCAGCCGTGAGCAGATGTTTGATCAAGTTGCTCAATCGCGTCTTTATAAAGTCTGGAATACCCCTAATCTAGCTCACGACGATGCTGGAGCTATTGCTCTAGCAGCAGCAGTATTGGGGGATGGAAAAAACTCCCGGCTCTACCAGCGCCTCGTATACGAAGATCAAATCGCTACCAAAGTTAATATTGGGCTGCATGAATTTGAATTGTCTTCCATCTTCCCTATTGTTGCCGATGTAAAGCCCGGGGTTGAACTCGCAACAGTAGAGGCCGCCATTGAGGAAGAACTACAACGTTTTCTCAAGGAAGGGCCAAGCAAAGAGGAACTTGCAAGGGTTAATATGAGCCACTATGCATCCCAAGCACGCAACCTTGAGCAGGTAGGTGGCTGGGGCGGTAAGGGCGTAATTTTGGCTCGGGGTGAACTCTACCTCGACAATCCCAACGCTTACCTGGAAGCGTTAACCAAAATGCAAAACACCAGCCCTCAAAAGGTAAAAGAAGCCGCCGTAAAATGGCTTTCCAGTGGTGATTATAATCTGGAAGTACACCCTTTCCCCAAATACACTACTTCCGAGACTGGTGCAGATAGGTCTAAATTACCCGATACCGGTGAATTCCCCAGCATCCCATTTCCAGAATTACAGACCACGGAACTCTCTAACGGTCTAAAAGTGATACTTGCCCAACGCGACTCTGCTCCAGTAGTCGATATTCGCCTTATGTTTGATGCCGGTTACGCTGCAGACCAGGGTGCTAAATTGGGAACCTCTAGCTATGCCATGTCCATGCTAAAGGAAGGGACTACAAAATTAAGCGCCTTAGAGATTGATGCCAAAGCAGAAATGTTAGGGGCCAGAATCTCGGCTGGTTCGAACATTGATACTTCTTCTGTACGGCTCAACGCATTAAAAAACAATCTCGATAGTTCCATATCCTTGTTTGCCGATATCGTAATGCATCCAGCCTATTCCGATGAAGAGATTGAGCGGAAACGTGCTCGGTGGATAGCAGGAATCCAGCAGGAAAAAACCCAGCCGGTAAACATGGCGTTGCGGAATTTACCACCTCTTTTATATGGTGAAGGACATGCTTATGCAGTTCCTCTCACCGGTTCGGGAACAGAAAGCTCTATCAGCTCCCTGAACCGTGAAGATCTGGTAAATTACCACAAAACCTGGATGCGCCCCGATAATGCCACTCTGGTTGCAGTCGGAGATATCAGCATGGGTGATCTGACAAAAAAATTAGAGCAGCACTTTGCGGATTGGAAAGCACCCAAAGAGCCGTTACCTACAAAGAATCTACAACAGGTTGCGCACCCAGAAAAAACTAGAATTTATCTAATTGATAAACCGGGAGCTGAACAGAGCATAATTATTGGCGGTCTCTTGGCTCCGTCGGAAACGATGCCTCAGCGAGAAGCCTTACATATGATGAATGATATCTTTGGAGGCACTTTTACCGCGCGAATTAATATGAATTTGCGGGAGGATAAGCACTGGGCTTATGGAGCCTATTCATTTATGACTGGGGCCAAAGGACAGCAACCGCTCTTGGTCTATGCACCAGTTCAAACGGACAAGACCAGTGAATCTTTAAAAGAGCTTTATAAAGAACTCCAAGCCTATGTCGGCGATTCTCCAGCAAAAGAAGACGAGCTGCAGAAAATTAAAGACAAGCGAATCAATGAATTGCCCGGCCGTTTTGAAACAGTTCGAGCTGTATCAGGAGCTATTTCTGGAATGGTTACCTACGATCGACCTTTAAATTATATGGAAGGTTATGCAAATGAAGTTCGCAATGTCGATCTACCTTCGATCCATTCACTTGCTCGAGATACTTTAAAGGTTGATCAATTTACCTGGATTATCGTTGGAGACAAAACCAAGATAAAAGATAAAATTGGTAAACTTGGTATAGGATCAGTTACCGAGCTCAAAGTAGACAAGGATTTACCTGGCGAAACTTCGACCGAAGAGGGATAAAAGCTAGCGATAGCGGCCAGCCTGTACTCTCATGTATGACTGGCCGCCTTATATCGTTCCAAACGGATGAATACCAATGAAAAATAGAAACACACCTTAATGCTACTTATCTAGTCAATAATAATTGACATGCTGCATTCAAACTAGAATTCTTTGCTCCAACTCACAATTTTCATCATTAGGTATCAAGATGACTCTCGGAGCTTCAACTTTAAAACCCCAATAACTCCCCCCCAGAAATAGAAACAACCTGAAAATCTAGTAAACAAAAAATAAAAGCTACGACCACACTTAAAAAAAATTAAAAACATCCTTAAAAAGATAAAAATAAAGCAAAATATAAATTCAATAAGAAAACAAAAACAACAGCAATTAAAAAATAATTATTCATACAACAAGAAAAGCCTGATAAATTCCCCTCTTCGACGCTCAAGTAAATATCAACAACTAAAAAACTTGAAATTAGAACGTCGACAAAAGCAACAATAAACATAGAAATCTTCAGGAGCATCCAATGAATAAATCCTTGTCTGTATTTGCAGCCAGCATTTTAGCGCTCGCCGTAACCGGCAACGCCACTGCTGAGGACAAGCGTTATATCGTGACTTTCAAGCAGGGAAAAGGCGAATCCGTTAAGTCTTTTATGAAGAAGAGAGGCGGAAGACAGGCTCTTGAAATACGCCGCCAAAATGCGATGGCAGCACATATGTCTGCAACCACCCTAAAAGAAATGCGCTCGAACCCGGATGTTGCTTTTATTGAAGAAGACGTTAAGCGGTATCCGATGTCCCAGGAAACCCCCTACGGGATCACCATGGTGCAGGCAGATCAACTAGGTGATACTCAGGCCGGCAACCGCACAGTCTGTATTATTGATTCCGGCTACGACCTGGTTCACGAAGATTTGTCCGGAAACGCCGTCACTGGTACCAGTGACCCAAGCGGCGCAGGTAACTGGTATGAAGATCAAAGCGGTCACGGTACCCATGTGGCCGGCACTATCGCTGCGATGAATAATGGTACCGGTGTCGTTGGCGTGATGCCCAGCAGTAATATTAACCTGCATATTGTAAAAGTGTTTGATGGCGACGGCTGGGCCTACTCCTCCTCCCTAATGGCAGCCGCAGAGGTTTGTGCCGACAATGGTGCTAACGTCATCAATATGAGTCTGGGCGGTGAAAGTGCCAACTTCCTCGAAAGACGAACCTTTAACAACCTAAATCGCCAGGGAATCCTGTCCATCGCGGCAGCCGGAAACGACGGTAACACTGCGCACTCCTACCCAGCCTCATACTCCTCTGTTGTATCCGTCGGTGCTATCGATAGCGATAAAGCTATCTGGTCCTCCTCTCAGCAGACCGACCAAGTAGAACTCTCCGCGCCCGGTGTGCAGGTTCTATCTTCTGTTCCCACTGATACTGGCAGAATCTCTAGCTTAACCGTCGGCAGTGTTGACATCGAATCAGCCCCAATATCAGGCACCCCAGCTGGTGCAATCACCGGTTCAATGGAAGACTGTGGTACGGCTGAATCCGCTTGCACCAGTGCGGCAGGTAAGATTTGCCTGATTGCTCGCGGCAATATCAGCTTTGCGGAGAAAGTTTTAAATTGTGAGTCCGGTGGTGGTATCGGAGCGATTATTTACAACAATGAAGAGGGATTACTCTCCAGCGCAACCCTGAGCGATACTGTAACCACTATTCCTTCGGTTGGTATTTCTGACACTGACGGTGCAACTCTACTCACGCAGCTGAGTGCCAGCGTAGATTTGGAAAATGAGGCTACAAGCTACGAATATTTCAATGGCACTTCCATGGCTACCCCACACGTTGCCGGTGTTGCCGCATTGATATGGAGCCACTTCCCCAACTGTAGCAACACAGATATCCGCAACGCTCTAACGGCTACAGCCGAAGACCTCGGTGATGCGGGAAGAGATAATGCTTACGGCTACGGCCTCATCCAGGCAAAAGCAGCCTATGACTACTTGGATACCTACGGCTGTTCCGGCTCCTGATCCTATTCGGATTAAATAGGGCTTGAGTAAGAAAGGGGAGCAAAGCTCCCCTTTCCTTTGTCAGAACCGAGAAAAACCTGTTGAGAGTTTTTATAGATAGCCACAGGGTTAAGAAACTATTTGGGACTCAAGATATATCCACCCCCGTACGGAAATCGCTCTCAGAGAGTAATCCCTCAGCGAGCAGCTGCTTTAAAACCCCCGAACACCGTTCTCTCAAAGTATCGCGCACTAATCGTACCGTCGGTGTTATTGACTGCCTCCCCGGAGATACCAACCATAGCTCCGTCGCCTTGGGTTTATAGTCACGCATAGTGGCCACTACCTGACCGGAAAGTAAATCCGCAGACATATCCAAACATGACTTAATGGCAAGTCCATAGCCAGAGGTACACCAACGCCGCACCAGGTCACCGTCATTCGACGACCTATTCCCAGACATACGTATCTTGTATATCTCTTCGCCCCGAAAAAACTCCCAATTATTGTGCACAATCTCGTGAAGTTGATAAAAAAGGCCATTATGTGCGGAGAGCTCCTCCGGTGTTTGCGGGGAACCGTTTTCCTGCAAATAGGCCGGGGTTGCACACAATAAACGGGGCACGTCACAAATCTTAAAACCATACAGGTTGGCATCCGCTGGGGGGCCGTAGCGCAACGCGATATCCACAGGATCCCGGTAAAAGTCCACTTGGCTATCACTGATATTCACTCTTAGACTCAGCCCCGGGTGTTCCTGCAACAATTGATCGAGCCAGGGAGTTACAAGGTTCCTTCCCAGGTCCGAGGATGCACCTATGCGAAGCTCGCCATCTATCTGACCGCTGTCTTCCTTGAGATTTTGCCGGGCGAGGTCCAAAGTCAGGAGGGCCTCCTCACATTTGGGAATAAACCTTTCCCCAGCACTGGATAGCCGCAATTGCCGCGTAGTGCGAATAAACAAGTCCGCTCCTAGCGCGCTCTCCACACGCTTGATCGCTGCGCTGGCAGTTGCAGTGCGTAAGTCGAGACTGGCGGCGGCCGCAGTGATACTGCGAAACTCGGCCACTTTAAGAATGACCCTCAAGTCTTCAAGCTGCATATTTTCAATATATTTTTGATAAAGATTCAAAGATTATAGTGTTTCTAGCAATGTAATCTAGATCTAGAATGACTTCATCAGCTCGACATCCCAGTCCTTACCCAGGAGGCAGCTAAGCTGTTCACTAGGTCTCCTCTGAAAGGATCAAGGAAAAGAGTACAAACCTTAATCCAACACATATTGAAACAAAGAGGTGTTCACATGAGCAGGCTCACTATCGTTGCCAACATTAAAGCCAAGGCCGACAAAATTGACCTGGTGAAATCTGAATTGTTAAAACTCATTAATACAACACGAGCAGAAGCTGGTTGCATTAATTACAACCTTCATCAAGACAATGACAATCCTGCACACTTCCTGTTTTATGAAAATTGGGAAACTCGCGATCTGTGGCAAACCCACATGAACAATAAGCACCTGGAAGACTATATGAAGGCAACCGAGGGCGCCGTTGAAGAGTTTGTATTGAATGAAATGACCGAGATTGATAACTAATCAAACTCGGTGTGTTATCCAGGTTCCCGCCTGGATAACACCGAGCTAATAAATACACTTCTTCAAAAGGCTTTCCCGGTAAATTAAGCGTAAAATCCCTTCGACGGAGCAACTCTTCGTCTAGAGCTATTCCCCAATAGCAACCCAGCCAAATAAAATATTAATCAACAAGTCCGGATTGCCAATTAAGGTTGATAATTACCTGTAAATTAAGCTGTCGGTTTATCTGGGTCGGCCATCCTTTGCACTCAATCAGACCCTATGCTTAAATTATTCCATTAACAGCCACTAATAAACATAATTAGCCTGAAGGATTTATGGAACTGGAATTTTTAACGGCAACCCTGTTTAACCTGGGCATTAACCTGATTTATACGCTGCTAGCGTTATTTATTGGTATCACCGCACTGATTACCATTGATAAGAAACTGCTTCGCTCTGTAGATATCGAAGGCGAGCTAAAAAATGGCAATATCGCCGTATCTATATTTGCATCAACCATATTGATATTTGTTGCCATCATTATTTCGTTTGGCCTCAAGGGATAGCACTATGCGCAAGTGGCTGGCTATCACACTGATACTTTCCCTCGCACTGATCACCCCTGAACTTGTACGGCGAGCGAATACACAGGAGCCGCCAACTAAAAGCACACCGGAAATCCCCCTTTCCGATAATTTACGGAGCTTTGGTAGCAGCGGCAGTCAGTTAGCCAGTATTGTGGACTCACAACAAGGTGTAGTGCGAGTGGTGGGTACCCGCTACCCTCTGGAAGAAAAAACCATCCAGAAAGTAGTCGACAAACGCTCACTGGAAGAGAGCGCTCATGTCTCAGTGTGGAACTGGCAGGGAATTGAGGCGGCGACAGCGTCCGCCCGGGGACTGGACCAGCAACACCACTTTGCCAACAGCTACCTGGTGGGGTTCAAGCCCTTTAAGACTCAACAGCTTTGGGTGCCTCTTTATACACTGGCTATGAATAAAGAGTACCAATACGATCACCTGCAATACGCCGGTTTGTCAGACATTTGGCAAACATCCCGGCAGGCCTATTACCAAAAGCGTGGTGACTGTGAAGACCACGCTATTTTACTGGCAGATTGGCTGATCGAATTGGGAGTTGATGCGCGGGTGGCACTCGGAACCCATAAAGGTCAGGGTCACGCCTGGGTAGTGGCCATCTTAAACGATCAAGAGTACCTGCTGGAGGCAACCAGCAAACGCCGCCAGACCAGCTGGCAAGCCATGCCCCTGGCAGCGCTGGCGGAGGGTTACGATGCGGAATTTCAGTTTAACCGCCACTTTTTCTGGGCGAAGAAAAACCCAACCCCCACTCGACAATACCGAGGAAATCACTGGGTAAAGAAGTCCCAGTTTATTCGCGGTTAATGCCCAAAGGGGGTGAGCGTTTACAGCCCACCCCTTTTATCCGTTTCAGATCAGATCGGAGATCCTGGCGGCAACGCTTTAACCGCACCAGGTTTTACTTCCAGCTTGCCCTGCTTAAAGGCATCGATGCGCTGTGCCTCATAGTAATAGTGCGCACTATAGCCCTCAGGATCATCGCCAAACAGCCGCATAGAACCAATTTCTTGAAGAAGTTTTGCCAGCTCCAAATGCGCTTTGGCCCGCACTGATTCGTCTGCCTTTGCATTACTGGCCAGTAACATCAACTGCTCGATATAGGCGTGATTAACTCGCTGGTGCACACTCGCCTGCAGACCGGTATAACCCTCACCCTGCAGAGCCAGCGCGCTCAAGCGCTGCAATAGGCTAGCAAACCCCGGTACCTCACTGCTGCGGGCACTCTGTTGATTCATTCGCGCCGCGCGCTGCGGGTCCATCAGGATTGATAGCGTATGCCCAGCAGCCGCTTCCGCCAGAGCCACCCCATCAAAAGCTACCCCCGTATATGAGGGGAAGCTCTCGATAGTACGTTCGTAGCCATAGGACTTGGGCGGAATCAGCTGCAAGACCTGCTCCGGCAAGGTGAGAAACTGCGGCGAAAGTGTATCCAACAGTGCATCAATTGCCCGCTGTTGTCGCTCTGCGGGCACCAGGGTATAGCTATTTTGATCGGTACCGTTGTAGACATAGTCATAGTCCAAGCCACCAATCAATTTGCCCACAGCCTCCGCCTGGTAGCGATGACCGTAGTACACAGGCACCAGGGTCTCTTCCAGGTCAGAGCGGGGCGCGGATAACGGCGCTGCCGCCGCAGAGAAGTTATCCAGGGCATGACGCCTCAAGTCGACCATCCGCTGGAATTCCATCAATGGGTCGGTGCCGTTGTCCCAAAGGTGTGAGACTGCGTGAGCATTATTGATGGTGCGGGAGTCCGGGTCTGAAATAAAGCGCAGCTCTTGTTCCCCGGCCTCAGCGATAACACTGTCGAGATAACTTTTTTCATCATCGCTCTCGCCATAGCCGTAGCGAACCGCCAACTTATCCCAACTGCCGATGCCAGTGGCGTAGGCATCTGTCAGGTCCAACTTACCTCCCAGCAGAGAGACCAGCGGAGCCGGGTAATCCATTACTGAAGCGCGCTCTTCGCTACTGGCAGCAAAGTTGTGCGCCAGCCCCAGGGTGTGGCCTACTTCGTGAGCGGATAGCTGACGGATACGGGCCAGGGCCATATTCTTTAGCTGCTCAGTACTGACGGTGTGGCCGCGGTAGGGCTGTACAAGCCCTTGAGCAATCAGAAAGTCCTGGCGAACACGCAGGGACCCCAAGGTAACATTGCCTTTTAGAATTTCGCCGGTGCGGGGATCGTAAACCGAATAACCGTAGGACCAACCGCGAGTGGAGCGGTGTACCCAATTAATCACGTTATAGCGAACATCCAAAGGATCGACGCCTTCCGGCAGAATCTCTACGCGAAACGCATTTTTAAATCCTGCTGCAGCGAATGCCTGGTCCCACCAGCTCGCCCCTTCGATCAGGGCGCTGCGCACCGGCTCAGGAACTCCGGAATCTACGTAGTAAACAATCGGCTCCACAACCTCATCGCTACCCGACTTCTTCTCCAGTCGATGACGGTAGATATAACGCTGGTCCAGAGGCTCTTCAATCGCCGTAGCGTAATCTCGATAAGCGAACGGGAAGTAGCCACTGCGGCTGTGAAAACGGCGGGGCTCATAGTCGTTATCTGGCAATTCAATCAGGGAGATATGCTGGCGCAGGGACACCAATGTAGGGGTCGGAACCACTTCGCGCAGATAGTTTCCCGGAGCTGATCCAGCAAAAGTTAGCTGGGCCTCAAACTCACTATTCTTGGGAAAGTTTTTTGTGCGGGGCAGATAAACTGCCGACTTGCTCTTATCCACACTGTAACTGCCCTGCTCTGCGCCCTTGAGACGTGTAGCAATGCCGTGCTGATCGCTCAACAGGAAGGGCGTAAAGTCCACCAGTACCGCCTTATCGCTCTGGGCAAGCACCTTGAAGCCCCAGAGTACGGACGAAGCGAAAGCTTCCTCAACCGCGCGGCGCTCAGCCGCATTTGCTGATTGGGCACGGTATTTCAGGTTCACCTGATGCAGTAAAACCTTGTTACCCGACTGCTGGAACTTCACCAAGCGGCTCTCACCCACCTGGTTGCGATCCAGGCCCACCGGGTTTGAACCCAGTCCCTGGGCCAGCCCAGTGAGCAAGAGCAACTCGCGCTCAAACTCATCGATCTCCAGCAACACCCGGCCGTTAGCCTCGTCCCAGTAAAAGTCGTGGAAGCCGCTGTGCCTATGCATGCCTGCGGTGTACTCCGCGATGCTCCCGGCCTGTGCCATTGTGCTGACTATCAAGAAGCACAGTGCGGCAATGTGCCTGCTTATGGACATTGAATACCCTCAATTTATTAAGTGTTATAGGCTAAAAATACAGAATACCCGCTGGAACATCCATGCTTGGCCATCACTCCCCGGGCCTGCGTCAGGAAAAAATGAAAAATATTTCAAGCTGCCTGCATCTGTTCGGCTACCCAGGCGCGTCACATTGAAAAGACACACAATAGGAAACCGGCATATGTGGAAGCCAATCGCACTTTCAACCCTGATAGGCCTCGGTATCAGTTCACAGGCATTGGCCCACGATTCTTTCCATGTCGATACCAGCACCTGCACAGTGTCTACAAATTACGCTATTGAAGTAGGCCCGGACTTTTTCACCGTCGATGGGGAAGGCGGAAAACTGGTGACATTTCAGGTGCCCAACCAGCTATCAGTGGATGGTGAGTTGCTGCCCCTCAATTCTCAGCAGGAGCAACTGCTTCAGGAATACCGTCAGCAGCTTCACATCGCCGGTCGCGACACACTGGTACTCACCCTTGAGGCGGTCGATATCGCAATGGATGGCCTATCCATTGCCATCAGCACCCTCGCCGGGCCGGACCACCCGGATATCCTCGAACTCCAACAGTTTTCCGCCGACCTGATCCAGCGCACTGAGGACCGCCTCAATCAAGAGGGCGAGATCTACCAGCTGGGAAACGAGGAAATGGGTAGCTATATAGAGAAAACCATCTCTGAAGAGTTTGAACCCCGTATCGAACGCCTCGCTATGGAGTCCGCGGGAACTATTGCCTGGCATGCCTTCAAAGCTGCCTTTACCGGCGGGGATAGCATTGAGGAACAAGCCACTGAAGAGGCGGAGCGGTTACTGGAACAGCGCGGTAAAAGTATTGAGCAGTCTGCAAACCGCTTGTGTACACAACTGGAATCCATCGATCGACTGGAAACCGACCTACATCAGCAGGTACCAGAACTCAGTCACTACGACATAGTTAAAGCCGGCCTGGTTGTCATCAATTAGGCGCTCTTGATTTTCATCCCCCCAAACTCGGCCGCACTGCGGCCTCTTTTTTAAATTTTCCACTGTATTGTCACAGCCCCTGACGCTGCAAAAACTCCATTGCGTCGGTGACACTTTGTTCAGCATTTTCGACATGAGACATATGCCCCATCTTCTGATATACGATTAACTCTCCATTAGGCAACTTGTCAGAGAAATACTTTCCTACGGACAAGGGAATAATTTGATCTTCTTCCCCCCAGATAAATAAAACTGGAATTTTAATAGTCTCCAAGTCCGGCAACGGCTGGAAATTGATTGTGGCATTAGCAACCAAATTGATCGCTGTACCGCGATTCTTCTCATAGCGGGAAAGCAAATAGATTCGTTCCAACATTTCCCCCGGCAGAGCCTGCGGATTGTAGAAAAATTTGGAAGCCAGCATTTTTCTCAATAATCCACGACTACCAATGTGCGCAACCATTTTTCGCCCCCAATGGCTGGTGGCAAATCGAGCAATACCAGCAGGCATTTCCAGTCCCTTGCCACATTTATAACCACCGGGAGAGACAAGAATAGCGGCCTTGGGTATATTCGGATGTCCTGTTAAATAGCGTAAAACTCCATTTCCACCAAATGAATGGCCAGCGATCACATAGTCCCTAAGTTTCAGGGTTGCAACAAATTCTGCAATAAAATCGGCAAAATGCTTAGGTGTATAAGTGCCTCCTGGTAACGGGTCGGTCAATCCATGCCCTGGTAAGTCCACCAAAATAACATGATATTTTTCTGCCAATTTTGTCGCCCAGGCATTCCAGGCGCTCAGTGAATCACCACCACCGTGAAGACAAAGTATATTAACGCCATCAACAGGCCCCATCTCGCGATAATTAACGGATAAACCACCAGCTAGCGTAAGTTGATTAAAAGAGAATTTCAGTAGCTCATTGCGACTTAAACTGGGACTACAAAACGCCATCCACAGAAGCCAGAGTAGAATTAGAAAAAGAATTAAAACCAGCCAAAAAGTCATCGTTCTACCCGAGCCCCTCACCTTTATGCGCTGAAAAAGTGGCTGAGTTGGCGGAAATAGTAATACCGCAAGCAAAAGCTTGAAAATAATGGCCCAGATCCGCGCCCATTCAACAAGGATAGACGGCGCTCGCAACTGAAACTGGCTGCTACTGCCAAAGGTAGAAAAAAGAGAACCTCTTAGTAATTCACCAATATCCCTGCCTAACCTAAAAAATGCAAATATTAAGTGCTATTTACTTTAGAAGGCCCCCTAGTACTTCAAGTCACACAAAGGGTTATCTAGACATCTGAGCCTCCGTCGCCCGGCAAATAGCATCCAGGGTGAGGGCAATATCATTATCGGTAGTCGCCCAGGAAGAGACGCTAATACGCAGGGCCGTTTTTCCTCTCCAGGTAGTCGTTCCAAACCAGCAAACGCCCTCCTCCTGTATGGTCCTGACTATCTCTTGAATGTCTTCCGCAGTGCCAATAGTTGCCACCACCTGGTTTAACACTACATCGTTAAGGATCTCATAGCCCATTTCTGCCAAGCCTTCGCACAGATGCTGGGCATGGATACAGCAGCGATCAATCATCGCCGCTACTCCCTTCGGGCCCATCTCCTGAATCGCCGCCCACACTTCCACCCCTCTGGCCCGACGTGAGAATTCTGGCACCATATCCTTGGGGGGCACCAGCGATCCCACTTGCAAGTATGGCGCCTGGGTTGTCATCACATTGTGTACAGCCCCCGGCTTTCGACAAATTGCCAAACCGCAGTCATAAGGCGTATTTAGCCATTTATGAGCATCTACAGCCCAGGAATCTGCTTGTTCTACTCCAGTAGTCAGCACTGATTTCGCTGGAGATGCCGCTGCCCACAAACCAAAGGCACCGTCGACATGTACCCAGGCACCATTGGATTTAGCTTCGGGAATTATGTCTGCAAACGGATCAAAACTGCCGGAGTTTACGTTGCCCGCCTGAAGGCAAATAATGGTGGTTTCATCAACCTCGGGAAAAGTATCTGCTCGCACCCTCCCCTGTTCATCACAGGGCGCTTTAATCACCTGATCCATACCAAATCCAAGAATAGAGAGCGCCTTGTGAACTGTGACATGGGACTGTTCAGAAACAACAATACGCAGTGGCGGCGCACCGGCTAGCCCGCTTTTTGCCAAGTCGATATTTAATTTTTGATAAAGTGTATTTCGCGCAGCAGCCAAGCACACCATATTGGCCATAGATGACCCTGTGGTGAAACCCACACTACTTTCCATTGGCAAGGTTAACAATTCCAATATCCAGTTTGCCGCAATACGCTCCAGATAAATTGCAGAAGGCGCCGACGCCTCCAGAACCGCCACTTGGTCCCAAACGGCGTTCATTACCGCCGCGCCCATAGAAGCTGGCGTAGCTCCACCTACCACTAATCCGAAAAATCGCCCACCGGTACTGGCAACTGTTGCCGGAGAACCATAACGGTGCAGGCTCTCGACAACAGCCTCTGCCGGTTCCCCAGCCCGGGCCAAGTCACTGTTAAAAAATTGCATTTGATCAATATCAAAAGCGGACGGACTTACGCGACGATCGCGAATATCAGCAACATATTCCTCAGCGTACCGCGCTGCCAGGGATAGTACTTCTATGGCATTAGAAAAATTTTTGCTGTCATTATTATCCATTTTCGACCCCTCAACTCCTTTTCCAGTACCTGATCTAGTATAAAAAATTAATTACGCTATTAGACTTAAACTAATAAAAATTTAATTAAAACGATACGAACAATAAGGACAAAAACACTTATCTTTATGGCAAGAATCGCTTTTAGATAAAGTTGAAATAGCAATAAACTTGGCACGATCGAAGACAAGGATTAACTTGAAAGGACTTTTTATCTGGTGCTATCTTCTGCCCCAACATAACCAGTCGGGGCTCATACAGTGTTTGCTTACTTGGGGTTTATCTCGCTGGTATGGATGGTTGTAGGTGTTACATTGGCAGGAGCAAAATACTCTGGCTATAGCCATTCAAGACAATTCTGTAGCGAACTAGGAGCCGTTGGAAGCCCAACCCAGAAGCTCTCCCCCCTCATTAACAACTACCCACTTGGCATATTATTCTTCTTATTTGGCCTGCATATAATTCAAATTGAACAGGCCCCAGTTGTACTTACCATCATTGGAGTTTTAATTATCATCCACGGTATTGGAACCTGGGTTGCGGGTTATTTTCCTATGGATGCAGATCCCTATACAAAAACCCCTAGTCTTGAATGCCAGATACACTCCTGGGCGGGGATGCTTATGTTGTTGTCTTTACTCATTGCGCCATTGCTAAGTACTTTCAGTAGTTACTTCTCAATAGAATTCAGGCTATTTAGTACAGCCTGCTTGCTCGCTTCTATCTATTTTACTGTTACCTTAAAAAAAGCCTACGAAGAAAAAACCAACCCCGGTCTGCACCAACGTCTCAGCTATGGAGCACAGTTGATATGGTTAACGGGGCTTTCCTTTAATCTGATAACGAGCTGACAAATAATTTATAGCAACTTGGAGTGATCAATCTGATAACGCTTCGAGAACAGTAAAAGCCCCTTCTGGGAGAAAGTAATCGCCCTGGAGTCCGCTCTTCTAACCGCCCACTGCTTTGCCAAGGCATCTTCGAGTATCCATTGACCCAAGCTGCCTGCAAGGTGGCTTTTTCGTTCGCTCCAGTCTAGGCATGACTTGCAAACAGGGCGCTTACGCTGCTTAAAGCTAGCTACGGTTGCCCCTCGCTCCTGAAAAAATATTTCACCCTCTTTAGTCAAGGAAACTTGCTGTGATTGCTCGGAGAGCAACTCACTAGCCAAGAGGGCCTCGTACAATAGAACACCAGTCATTCCTGCTAAATGGTCATAGCAGATGCGGGACTTCCTTAAATCTGGATCTGCGGGCCCAGTGGTAACTTTTTGAGGTACCAGGGTGCTACTCAGATTGAGCAGTGCTTCTAGCGCTTCGGCAACTTGATGACTCGCCAGCTGAAAGTACTTGTGCCTACCCTGCTTGCGAACTATCAGCAGCTTGCTATCTACCAGCTTGGAAAGATGGTTACTAGTAGTCTGTGCAGTCACATCAGCCTCACAGGCTAACTCTGTTGCTGTCAGTGCTTTTCCACTCATAAGCGCCATCAATATTTTTGAGCGCGCCCGATCCCCAATCAAACTGGATATTACCGAAATGTCAGGTTCCATGGTTACCCTCGCAACAGTTCGTTGACCACCGAAGTATAGAAAATTAAACCATCTAGAATGCCAGCAAATTATGAATAGAGGCAACTTAGATGACTGTAACCTGTTTTATTGAATACAAGATCGATCCGTTTAAGCTTGATGCTTTCCGGCAGTATGCTGAGAACTGGGGCAAGATCATTCCCAATTGTGGCGGACGACTATTAGGATATTTTCTACCTTCTGAGGGCACCAACTTTCAGGCCTTTGGTATTATTAATTTCGATAGCTTGGCTCACTATGAACAATATCGAAAACTGCTTAAGCAGTCTCCTCAGGGCAGTGAAAATTTTCAATTTGCGATGAGGGAGAAGTTTATTCTTGAAGAGAAGCGAAACTTTTTAAATGCTGTGCCAGAAACCTACCTGAAGTTCCCACAGGAAAGTCACTGATGATCGCCGTCATATTTGAAGTCACACCAAAGTCTTCAGGAAAAGACAAATATCTGGCCGTTGCAGCGGATCTAAAAGAACACCTAACCAGCTTCGATGGATTTATCTCAGTCGAGAGATTTCAAAGCCTCAATCAGCCAGGAAAAATTTTGTCACTCTCTATTTGGCGGGATGAAGAATCTGTAGTGAGTTGGAAAAATCACAAGGCACATTGTGATGCACAACACCTAGGCAAAAAACAACTATTTGACAACTATCGTATAAGGATTGGGAAAATTCTTCGGGATTACTCTATGCAATAAATCAACAGTCAAATTTGACTCAGACTATAAAGCCTCTGCATCTTATTCTTTTACTGAAAAACAGAACGCAGAGGCCCCCATTCCTAAAAACGGACTGACCAAAATAATCGAATTACATTGGCAGAGAAACTATAAGCCGGTTCGTCACCGGGACTGATAGATGTAGCTGAACCGTGTACCGTGACATCGAGAAAGTCATCGTAGTCAAATAGAATATGATCCCAGTAAAGGTTAATTGTATTCCTGCGATTTAATAGAGACCAGCGCCGTGGTAACTCATAGGACACTCCCAGGCCAAGGGCCAAGGTTGTGAAATTGCTCAACTCCTTATCACGAGCACGAAAGTTGGTAGCGTTGAGATAGGGAAAAAGGTCGCTGTAAAAATCTGCACTACTCTGCTGATAGTAACGGATCTTTCCTTCAAAAACCCACTCGTCTTGTTCTTTCCAAGGGTGGGTATAGCGAAACTCTACATTGTCTGCAACGATTCCCCAACTATCCGCATAGTGTCGATACTCCCCTTTAATCGCTGCGCGATAGGGCAATCTATATTTGGCCCTTAGGGCAACCGCATCACTGTTGCGAGTTCTGGGGTAAACCTCGGCCTGATAGCTAAATCCTGTTCCAGATGCTTCATCGAGATACCTAACACTGCGATAAGGGTTGTTGAGATACCCTTCATCCGACACAGTTTCGACACTCAACTCTGCAATCAACTTTTGCGTGAGAATCTGATTCCAACTAAGTGCGTAGCGACGGTGTTGCGCTTCATCAGCAAAATTATCGTCGCCATTGCGGAACACATCATCACTTCCATAACTAACCCGCAGGTCGATAGTACTTAAATCGCCAAAGAAACCCTGACTGATGCCGAAAGCAACGGTTTGGGCCTCGTAGTCATTCTCAGAACTGTTGGTGTACCCCACGCTGATAGTAGTCTTATCCACCAGGTAGTCAGCACCCAAGGAGTACTCATCCCGTTGCTCCGAATACTCACTGGCCGTGGCCTCCACATCAATAGAGGCCCCGGAAATCATGTCCACATAGTAATTGGCAGACAGAGAAACATTGTTGCCAACATTCTGGCGAATCAATACTGAAGGCCCATCAATGGTCACTCCACCACCGCTATAGGCGTGATACATATTGTCTGCCCGCTCTTCGGGAAGCACTGCGGCCACGGCAGCGAGCGGTGCCAAAAATGCCAACCCGCCCCAGCGAGATAGAAGCTTAGTTACAACCACATCCACCTCCACTGCCTCCTTCAGCTCCACGCGCAGCTTCGCGAGCTTCATACACGTGATTCATATAGCGAGCAGCTACCGGATCCTGCTCAAACCCCATAATAGGATCCGCAAGAAATTGCCGTTCGTAGGGTGCAATCCACGGGTTAACAGTACAACCTGTACTCATCAAGAAAGTGCAAACTAGCAATAGTGCACGCATGACACTACTCCCGAATCAATTCCTTGATCATTTTTTTATAGGCAGCTTCATCCCCATCACGATAACCTTTATGGATATAGCGAACGTTGCCATCACGATCAATAAATACGGTGCTGGGCATAGCGGCAACACCATACATTTTGCTCACTTCCCCTTTGCTATCAAAAAGAATCGGAAAATCCACTGGGATTTTCGCTAATAGTGAGTCCGCATCCTTACGCTGTGCATCCACATTGACTCCCCAAACCTGGAAGCCAGCAGCTTCATAGCGAGCATGTAACTGATCCAACAGCGGCATTTCCTGACGACAAGGGCCACACCAGGAAGCCCAGAAATTCAGCATAATGACATCGCCGCGCTGCTCTGCAAGCCTCAAATTTCCGCCCTGGTTGGAACTCAAGGTAAAATCCTTAGAGGGCTCTGCGGCGGAAGCCTGTGACATCGATAAAAGCAGCGTCAGGAAAGCAGCCAGGTATTTCATGGAAGAGTCCTTGTTATTTTTGATGATCAATTAAAAAAAGATGGTAAGTCCCAATTGGGCAGACAGATTATTGGTGACTTGGGCCTCGCCAAATAATTCATGTTCAAAAACATGGTCGCGAACATCAAGGCGCACCGCGAGCCAATCGTTCGCAAGCATTCTCACTCCTGCACCAAAGTTGTAAGTGAAGTGCTCCTCATCAGCAAACGAGGTATTTCCCACACCTCCCACAACATAAAAATTGGCATTAAAGGCCCAGTCATCAAATACAAAATACTCACCCTGGAAAATATTCCAGCCCACAGAGGTATTGTAATAACTGAGTTCACGCTGCTCATCGGTCAGTAGTGGTGCGGCACCGCTCAACCTTTCAAAGCTGGATTCTCCCAACTCAGTCTGGGCATAGGTGGCCTCTATAAAGAAATCTTCGCTGATATGGTAGGCCGCTGAAGTGCCGTACAGGGAGTTTGAGCCAAAATCCTCGACATTGATAACACCAGCAAACAAACCAATTTCTATATTTTCACTATCTATCAGGGCGTCACGTATCTCTCGCCGTTCCAGTTCAGGTGCGACAATATCCGCAAGTACTTCATCATCCTGCTGAGCACTGCATACCTGGGTCCCCACCAATGCGGAAAGTGCCGCGGAGCCTACAGATATACGTCGAAACCAAGTTTCCACTCGACTATCTCCTGATTATTTTCCTGCGTAGTAAGCAAGTAGTGATTCGTGTATTCCGCCCTGATGGCAAAACGGCGCGATAAGTAAGTACGCAACCCTACGCCCGCCAACATCGTTGTATCTTGCCGATCTTCGGTGGCAACGATAGTTGCGTTTGGAGAGGTAATATTTATCCCAGCTCCCAAAACAAAATAAGGGGATATTTTCCAATGTGGGAATGGCTGGTGGACCATTGCTACCTGATAGACTTGGCTGTCTGAATAGGAACCTACCGCCTGGGTTGCACGTATTTCAGTAGCTAGATTGGCAGTAAATTGGTAGCCCAGGCTAACTCCCAGGGAGTCCGCTCCAGCAAAATCACCGTAATTCAAACCTAGGTAAAAGTAACCGTCGTCAATATCAGAAAAGTCCGGCAAGGGAACTCGAACAATTTCTCCATTTTCTCCGTAGATCTCACGTAAGTCGTCAACTTTTACCCAGCCGCTTTTATTGCGTGAAGTCAGCACTTTTACCCAGTCGGTGCGACGTTTAAGCAGCCAAATTTGTTCACCATATTCAGCGACATAATATATCGGGTAACCACGCCCCGGGCCTCGGTAAATATTAATAAATGCATTACCGACTGTAACCAGCTCTGCATTCTCAAGGCCTTTATTTTTTTTCTCAGTCTCAGTCTCAGTCTCAGTCTCAGTCTCAGTCTCAGCCTCAGTCTCAGTCTCAGTCTCAGTCTCAGTCTCAGTCTCAACCAATTCTTCTTGTTGGGTATCATCTGAGGAATCAGATTCCATCAAAGTTTGTTCAGAAGAAGCCTGCCCAGAAAAAAGTAGCAGCAATACAAATACCGCGAAACTGCCAATAGAATTTTGGTGTAACTTCAACATGGTTTAATCTGCCGGCGCCGCAAAAGGATCGTTATAGTATTGAGCGCCAATATCAAACCACTCGGCAATCAAGCGCAACTCGGCATCTTCTAAGTACCCTTGGTGTGCGCCACCATTTTCAAAGATGGAAAAAAACGAGCTCTCAAGAGCAGAGCTCGTCAAGGGAGAGGAAATATTGACGGTAACCATTACCGGAATCGGATCACCGTTATTGTCGAGAACTAATTCACCATCCTCATCAACCTCGTAAACAGGATTTCCATCATCATCAAATTCCTGTACAAGCCGCGGTGTTAGCACCCCACTGGATAACTCCAATTCAGCGCGATCGGCCACCAGCTCGGAATAGGAAACAAACCAAGCATCATTAACAGAGGAAGCCGAGGTTGTGAGATCTAATTGCCCATCGGGTATTTGGGTTGCTCCAGCAGCATCAACAGGAGAGTGGCAGCCTGTACAGGTATAATCAGCTATTACTGCTCCTGTACTATCCAATACTTCACGGGGGAAATCCCAGAGCGGCTGAATATGTTGTTCATAGTGAATGACGATTCGACAATTACTTTCCCACTCTGTTAAACAGGTGGATTCCACCGGTGCATCCGTACTCAAATCACCGTATGAAAGCAATAACTCATCATCCTTAGTCCGTACCGCGGGATCAGTCCATAAATCGGTAAAGTGCAGATCTCCTTCAAGTTCAGCCTCACCAATATACCGGGCCAATAATTGAGCCATAGTCTCGCCCATTTCCGCTAGTAGCGCGGGCTCAGTATTGGCAAATGGTGCTGCCGAGGTCGGCGCTCCATCCCAAGCTGAATCCAACTGCATATCCGTGCGGCCATGGGGAGCTTCGCTATCGCTAGTATGACAACCGTTACAACTGCGCACTTCACCCGCCTGTAGCTGTAACCAGTTGTTATGACTATCGAAAATGCGTTTTCCATCCGCATCGACAACGGAAATTGCCAGGGGCATATCTGCGGGAACTTTTACCCTGACGGAGCCATCGGGCTGGATTGGGGTATAACCCAATATTTCACGCATGCCCTGATTACCATTGCGGCCAAATGCCGCTCCATCAAAGTCCAGAACATCATCATCGGGAATGCCCACGGCCTTGGAAATTTTCAGGAATCGTGCAGGCCGCAAATCTGCTGTGGTTTGGGCGGGATCCGCCAAGGTTTCGATTCCGGCAATATCTTCACCATCAAAATCATAAACACTGCGAATATCCAGGATTCCGACAGATTCCTCCACCAGATCCGCATCGACATCGACTCCCGGGACAGGATCTGGAATATAGGTGGGTTCAGTGCGAGGCTCCAGAGTAACCCCTTCGGATATCATTTCTCCCTCTTCCACAACCACAATAGGAAGCTGGGTGCCGGCGATATAATTGTAAATCCACAGGCCGTAGAGTGGGTCCGCCAATTGAACTTCTTCGTCTTCAGCAAGAGTATCCGGGCAGGTCTCCAGCAGCTCGGTTTCTTCATTGATAACCCGGCATTCACTCCAGGTTACCAGCAAACGGCTTGTCCCATCGTAGAATGGCCATGCGGAAGCAAAAGTACCGTGGGGAGAAATAGTATCGTCGGTAGTGACTTCTCCGACAGTGATAGAAGCCTGCCCGACCATTTCACCACTTTGCTCCGGCTCACTGTAGGCTTCGCTATAAACAATTCCGTCGATAGTAACGAGATCGCCGCCATAAGTGAGCCCAGATAGAGCACGCAACGTTACCAAAAGACGGCCATCGGGCATTTCGTGCGGTCTATTGAAGGCGGCCTCAGTCTCTTCTGTACCCGTATTTTGACTGTGATAACCGTAATAAACCGCCAGGTCAGAACCATCTGGCTTTACTGTATATAAGCTTAATTTATCGATACCTGCTGCATTGTCCCAGCGATTAAACAGAATCCGTCCATCGCTCAGTACAACTGGATTTAAATCATGACTCTGATTAAACGATATCTGCGTGATATCGGTTCCGTCCGCTTCCATTACATGGAGTACAAATGCCGGCTCCTCTCGATTTTCAGTCAGAGCTGAAAATTGCGGTTTATCGTCATCCAGTAAAAGAGCTCTGGAGCGTCGCTGGCGGGTAGAAGAAAAAATAATACGTCCATCGGGTAAAAAAGCGGGAGCGATATCCTGGCCTTCCTCAGCAGTTAAATCTGACTCAATTACCCGATTGAGTTCTTCTGTTTCGGTGTTGTATACCCAAATATTCCAGGTAGGCTGCTCATCGTCATCAGCGTCTTCTATTTCCGGTGCCCGCATCGCAAATATAAGCTGACTGCCATCTGCTGAAGTATTCAGGTCTTTTACATCGTAATCACCGTCAAATATATTTGCAGTAATGACAGTTTCTGCAGCACTGGCGGTTGCACGGTCTTTTAAAATCAGTTGGGCTCCGGCAAAAAATTCAGCGGGCTCATAAATATTATCCTGAAGGAGACTGCCATCATCGTCACTACTTAATTGACGAAGTACAAAAGCAACAGGATAGTCCTCCACCACGGGATCTTCGGCTTGGTCTTCACCACCACTGGAACTGCCACCGCCACTACAGGCCGCCACCAATAGCAAAAGCGGTAGCGCACGCAAACATTTCATTTTTGTTATCCACCCGGGTTTGGCACGAGCAGCACACGCCTTTTTTGTGCTCTTAGCCTAAGAACTTTTTTATACGGCTTTGACCGCTGAGGCTAATTCTCGCAAGTTGCGCACAAAAAGTTTGCCAACTGGGACGCAAATATTGAAAGTCATTCTGACATTGTTGAAATCTGCTTTTAGACTGCTTTGCCACATCCCAGTGATCTCACCGACAAAAATAGTCCAATGAAAAATAATTCGTCTCGATCGCGTGTACTCCGGCTCACCACGGTAACCGCACTGCTCGGAGTAGGTTTGTGGAGTAATTCTGCCCTATCAGCATCGCAGGACCAGGCTCTCCAAATTCACAGCCGCATCACCGGAACCATTCCCAGCGAGAGTATATTGCTGGATATGGCAGAGGATATAGAAAACGGTGATCCCACCGCTGCGGCGTATACGGCAATGGAGAATGACGCCTTCTATAATGTCACTCTAAAAAATCTGGCCACTCCCTGGACTAATGAGGAGCAGGACGTATTTGAACCATTAAATGATTACACTGCGACGGTAATCGGCATGGTTCGGGACGATATGGACTTCCGCCAACTGCTCTCGGCAAATATTCTCTACACCGGTGATATTTCTGGCCTGCCCTCCTACAACACGGGAAATAACGACCACTACGAGACACTGGAAGCCGGGGGTTATTCCCTGCAGGACAATTTGGTGCAGGAAGCTCAATCCTCTCTCAATGGTCTCCCCGCAGATGCCACCGCCGGCGTTCTTACCAGCCGCGCCGCTGCCAAGGCTTTTTTTAGTGCGGGAACCAATCGCGCCATGTTTCGCTTTACCATGCTCAATCACCTGTGTAACGACATGGAGCAGGTGCAGGATACTTCCCGCTCACCGGATCGTATTCGCCAGGACGTAAGCCGCAGCCCTGGGGGCGACAGTCGGGTATTCCAAAATAACTGTATCGGTTGCCACAGCGGCATGGACCCCATGGCACAGGCATTCGCTTACTACGACTATGTATACGATGCAGACAATGATCCCGATGGAGAAGAGGGAGCCCTGGATTACAACGCAGCCGGTGATATAGATCCAGAAACCGGCAGCCGTGTTAAGGCCAAAAACCTGATCAACAGCGGCAATTTTCCCCACGGTTTTATTATTCCCGACGACAGCTGGGTTAACTACTGGCGCGAGGGCATAAATATGCATCTGGGCTGGAGCGGCACCTTGTCCGGCAACGGCAACGGCATCAAATCCCTGGGAGAGGAGTTGTCTAACAGCCGAGCTTTCGCCAAATGCCAAGTAACTAAGGTGTTTCGCCAAGTTTGTTTGCGCGAGCCGGAAGATTCTACCGACCGCAACCGAATCGAAACTATTACCGATGATTTCAGCAATACCGGCTACAAACTTAAGCAGGTATACGCAGACACTGCGGTTTACTGCGCGGGAGATTAAAAAATGAAAACCTATAAAAGTCTCCCAGTGATAGAAAATACACTGATAGTTCGCACGCTTCGTATCGCTTCACTGTTTTGTGCTGCCCTGGCAATCAGTGCCTGTAGTGGTGGCAGTGGAGAGGGCACCGAAAGCCAACCGGATACCAGCGACAACGATGGCACCGCTGCCTATTCCGGACCGGATCCTGAAACCGATGATGTCAATCAATATAAACAGTACATCTGGGATAACCTGGCGGCGACAAATCGATGCGGCAGCTGTCATATTGAAAATAACCAGAGCCCACATTTTGTCCGTGGCGATGATATCAATGCTGCCTACGATGCCGGGCGTGAGTTAATTAACTTATCAGTTCCCGATGAATCCCGTTTGGTAACCAAGGTTGGTGGTGGGCACAATTGTTGGCTTTCCAGCGATGATGCCTGTGCGGAAATTATTACCAACTATATCGAGGAATGGGCTCGGGCTAGCGGCGGCCTAAGCAATACAATCACCCTTGTCGCACCTGTCGAGCGTGAGGTGGGTGCCAGTAAGAGTTTCCCCGAATCCAGCGGCAGCTTTAGCACTACAGTTTACCCTCTGTTGCGCAGCTACTGTGCCAACTGTCACAGTGAAGATGCGACAACGGCACAAACCCCCTACTTTGCCAGCTCTGATGTCGATCTCGCCTACGCATCTGCGGTCAGCAAAATTAACCTGGATTCTCCGGCCGACTCCCGTTTCTCTGTGCGCCTGGGCAGTGAATTTCACAACTGCTGGGATGACTGCTCAGATAACGAAGCGGAAATGACCGATGCGATCCAAGCCTTCGCCGATACTATCAGTGTCACCGAGGTAGACCCCGACTGGGTTATCAGTAAGGCACTGCGCCTCACAGACGGTATTGTTGCGAGTAGTGGCGGCCGTATAGAGAGCAATGCAATTGCTCTCTATGAATTTAAAACCGGCAGCGGCACCACTGCCTACGACACCTCCGGAGTTAACCCTGCAATTGATCTCGCCCTATCTGGCGATGTGGAGTGGATTGACTCCTGGGGGCTGCAATTGAAGGGGGGTAAAGCACAGGGGGCTACTGCAACCAGCAGCAAACTTTACGATACCCTCACAGCCACCGGTGAATATTCAATTGAAATCTGGGCGGCACCAGCCAATGTCTCACAGGATGGGCCCGCGCGTATCGTCACCTATTCCGGTGGCGATGATATTCGCAACTTCACTCTCGGCCAGGATCAATACAGTTACACCGTGCAAAACCGCAATGACAACACCGATGCGGACGGTATGCCTGCCCTGGCAACCGATGATGCCGACCAGGTTGTACAAGCCAGTCTCCAGCATGTGGTGGCCACTTACGATCCAATTAACGGACGCAAGCTTTACGTTAACGGTGCAAATACCGGGGAGCCGGACCCAAGTGAATCCGGTTTACTCTCTACCTGGGACGATACCTTTGCTCTCGCAGTAGGCAGCGAAGTCAGTAACGGCAACAGTTGGGAAGGCTCCATTCGCCTTTTGGCAATTCACTCCCGCGCCCTATCGGAAGAGGATATTGCTACCAACTACGAAGTCGGCGTCGGTGAAAAATATCTGCTGTTATTCAAAGTTGAAGAGCACACAGGCATTGCCGAAAGCTATGTAATGTTTACTGTGCAGCAATTTGATAATTATGCCTATCTGTTTAGTGAACCCACCTTTGTCAGCCTCGACGACAGTGTCGATCCATCTGGAATCGCCATTGAGGGAATGCGTATCGGTATTAATGGCCGCGAAGCGGAGGTGGGCCAGGCCTGGTCCAAGTTATCCACTGCAGTCGACAATAGCTACGTAGCAGGTGAAGGCCAGCAGCTTTCCAGGCTCGGGACCATTATCACTCTGGATAAAGGCCCCCTCGATGATGAATTTTTCCTGACCTTCGAAAAAATCGGCAGCGAAACCTATAACCGGGTTGAGGTTACTCCAGCTGAACCTGCGGATGCCGCTGATCTGGAAGCGCAATCGCGCATAGGTCTGCGCCGATTTGAGCAAATCCATGCAAGCTTGTCCCAGGCGACCGGAGTCTCCATGTCCCACCCGGAGGTTTATGAAACCTGGGAAACTGTGAAACGCCAGCTTCCGGTTGAAAGTGACATTGAAGGATTCCTCGCTGCACAGCAAATGGGTATCACCCAGCTGGCAGTGAAGTATTGCAGCACCCTGGTGGACTCCAGTGAGCGCAGCAGCTACTTCAGTGGGTTTGACTTCAGCGCTTCCGCAGACACCGCCTTCGACAGCGCCAGCAAGCGCGCGCAGATTATCGATCCGCTCATGGAAGGTTTGCTTGGCCACGAGATGAACTGGCACGACGGCAGCGTCTCGCAGCTTGCCAGCGCCCCGGACCTGGCCTCTGTAGAGACAGAACTGGACACGCTTATCGACACCATGACCGCCTGTGGCAGCAGCTGCGATTCAGGTCGCACAGAAACTACGGTGAAAGCCGTATGTGCTGCCGCCATGGGCAGTGCCATGATCCTGATTCACTGATCGCATAAAAAAGACTAGCGGCTTTGTCGGCAAAACTTTCGCCGGTAGAGCCCCTCCACAATAAAGAGCCGGCACACCGAAAACTATATCCGGGAATATTATGAGCAAGAAAAAACACTTTGATCTGGACCAGCCCCTACGGCACCCGGACCACCACCGCCCGGTAACACGCCGCGACTTTCTCGCTCAAGGCTTCCGAGCGGGTATGGGAACAGTGCTGGGCGGCTCTGTCTTCAGCTTGTTTGCCAATCCCCGTAGTGCCCATGCAGCCCTTTCCTCAGACCTGGAAGCACTGCGAAAAACCAATGGCGGGCCCTGTGACGTCAGTGCATTCGGTGCCGGTAAAATTCCTTTTATTTGTTTCGATCTCGCCGGCGGTGCAAATATCGCAGGCTCCAATGTGCTGGTAGGTAAAGAGGGCGGACAAATGGATTTTCTCGGCACAGCCGGCTACAACAAGCAAGGCCTCCCCGGGGATATGGTTCCCTCCCTGGGCGATGAATTTATCAATACTGACCTGGGTCTCGCCTTCCATAGTGACAGCGGTATGTTGCGAGGCATTCTGGAAAAAATCGCTGCTGGCACAGCATCGGCGACCAACGGTGCAGTTATTCCCGCTCGCTCAGAAAATGACACCGGCAACAACCCACACAATCCCATGTACGGTATTAACCAGGCGGGAGCCAACGGTTCCCTGCTGGCCCTGATCGGTTCCAGCTCCAGTGATTCCGGTGGCAACTCCATGGCTCCTTCCGCCATGATCAACCCCGAAGTTCGCCCCACCAAAGTGGATCGCTCTTCCGACGTTACCGGCCTTGTAGATGTAGGAGACCTGGTGGGGCTGCTCAGCCAGGAGGATACTGTCGCAGTGATGGAGTCCATGTACCGTATCTCCGAAGCGAAACTCAGCAACGTGAATACTAAAGTCAGCACCGATGCAGTTATTAAAGACCTGGTGCGTTGCGGCTATATGAAAAGTGCTGACCTGGCTGATCGCTTTGGCAACCCGGCCGATTTAAATCCCGAATCCGATCCTGATATCGTCGGGCCATCCGGTGTATTTACCAGCTCAGAATTAAGTGGAGACAGAGAGTTCCAAAAGACCGCCTCAGTGATGAAGCTGGTCGTCAATGGATATGCCGGTGCAGGCACTATTACCATGGGTGGCTATGACTACCATACCGGCGACCGCGCCACAGGAGAGATTCGCGATTTGCGCGCTGGGCGCTGTATTGGCGCTTGCCTGGAGTATGCCGCCCGCCGCAACCAGCCCCTGATGATTTACGTTTTTAGTGATGGTTCCGTTTTCTCCAACGGAATGCTGGACGACTCGGTAGAAGGCCGTGGCAAAGGCGTCTGGACTGGCGATGACCAACAGACAGCCGCCTCATTTTTTCTGGTATACAACCCGGCGGGCCGGCCACAATTACTCGGTGGCACGGCGGACGAACAGGCGATCCACCAGCAACTCGGCTATATGCGCAGCTCCGGTGACGTAGAAACAACATCCACCCCCGCCGCTAACAACGTCAACTTATTGGTGGAAACTGTAGTGCTCAATTATATGGCCCTGCACGGGGAGCAAGGTAATTTCTCCACCTTATTTCCGAATCACGGTCTCGGCGATAGCAACTTACAAGACAGCATGACTGCCTTCGCCCCCATTATTTAAGTTGGATAAGTGATGTTCCGCTTTTTTAAATCACTATTACTGTGTGGTGCCACACTTTGCGCGAATCCTGCTTTGGCCGAATGGCACTACGCTGAACGTGCAATTATGGGAACCCAGGTTCGCCTGCAACTTTGGCACGAGGACGACAATGAGGCCGAACACCTAATTGAAGAGGTCATGACAGAGTTCCATCGACTTGACGATCAGCTCTCGCCCTACAAGGAAAACAGTGAACTATCACTCGTTAACCGCACAGCTGGCCGGGGAAACGTCAATATCTCCAAAGAACTCACCAACCTGATTGATAAATCCCTTTGGTTTAGTCAGCTCACCGATGGTGCATTCGATATCAGCTACGCCACCCTGGGTAAGCACTATGATTTTCGCCAGCAAAAACAGGCAGACGCCCAGCTGACGGACTCGCTGTTAGAGGCACTGAATTACCGCCATTTAAAACTGAATAAAAAGGCCAATACACTGCGTTTTAGCCACCAAAGCACAAAAATTGATTTGGGGGGAATTGCCAAAGGCTATGCGGTTGATCGGGCAATTGAGATTCTCAAGCAGGCAGAAATTTGCTGCGCCAGTGTCAGTGCCGGTGGCGATGCGCGCATGCTGGGAGACAAACAGGGGCAACCCTGGTTGGTGGGTATTCGCCACCCCCGGGAAAAAAGTAAAAATGCCGCTGTTATCCCCCTGCGTGATATTGCTATCTCTACCTCAGGTGATTACGAGCGTTATTTTATTGATGAACAGCAGGATCGAGTGCACCATATTTTCAATCCATCCACAGGAAAACCCTCGGAAACTTCTGCAAAAGACACTGATAAGTTGATTAGTGTCAGCATTATTGGCCCACGCGGCTTTGATACCGATCCCCTTTCCACCAGTGTGTTTGTTCTGGGAAAAGAGAGAGGCTTGGCACTTATTAATCGATTGCCTCAATTTGAAGCAGTAGTTATCGATAGTAACCGGAAGCTGTTTTTCAGTCGCGGTTTGGAGAATCTTTGAGTAATCCGTTTTATCTTCATAGAAAATTTGCCAACAAGATCACATCAGATCGTTGATCCCCTGACATAATTTGCGCCGACCAAAGAATAATGCCAATTCCTATCAAAAGGTCTGCCATGAGACGCCCCTTTCAGTGCTTTATTTTATTTATCGGCCTTTTAGGCTCTGCGTTTGTGCAGGCTCAGGCAAGCGATTTCTCTGCGGAGAAATTGGAAGAATTAAAGCGCGATGTACTTAAATTAAACAGGGATTTATTGATTCTTGAAGAAGATTTACTCTATCCCGCACAGAGCCAAATCGCCTTTTATGTGTCTATGGATGTAGGCCACTATTTTACTTTGGATGCAGTAAAGCTACACATCGACAACAAGTTAAGTGCAAGTCATCTGTATACGGAACATCAGCGGGAAGCATTGATTCGCGGTGGCATTCAACCGCTTTACAAAGGCAACCTAAAATCCGGTGATTACACTATTTCTGCTTTTATAACTGGCCTTGGGCCCGAAGGGCGCGAATACAAGCGGGCAGCCAAGTTGGAATTGAATAAAAGTGATGAGCCCGCCGTTATTGAACTGGTTATCTCAGACAACTCCGGAAAACAACAGCCGGAGTTTGAGTTGGTGCAGTGGCCAACGCCCTGATTAGCCATGCACTACCCATCTTTTACCCGCACCCTATCCCTGGCGCTCACCCTTGCCGCAAGTAACCTTTGCGCTCAGGGAGCTGATACTGTGGCCGAAACAAACGGTCCCAGCAATGAGCAGCGAGCCCCACAAAAATACCAAAGGGCTCAAGACCTGGCTTATGGCGCTACGCTTTACGAGTATTTTCAAGGGAATTACTTTGATGCCCTGAGCACACTGCTGGTTGCTCAACAGCGGGATTCAATTCAAATTCACAGGGATAACGCCGCATTGATAGAGGGCGGGATCAGCCTAGGGTTTGGTTTACATAGACGAGCAGCTGAACTATTTGAACAGCAGAGTAATGTCGAGGCTGCGCCAAAATATCGCCGCACTGCCTGGTTAAAGCTGGCCGAATTAAATTACCTGAACGGTGATTTTGTCAGCGCAGCAGCACACTTGGAAAAGTCAGGGGTTGCCGAGGAGTCCTCTCTACCTCTCAACTTAGCGCTGCGCAATAAAGACCTCACCACGGCTCAAAAATTACTGGAAACCAGCGATTTATACCCTGCGGAAAAGTTACTGGGACATATCAACTTAGGCGCTGCCTTTGCCAGGTCCGGCCAATTGCCTGCAGCAATTCACGAATATCAAGTCGCTGTTGATTTTGCAGAAACAATTGATATTCCTTCATCTGAAATTCCCATACTCATTGATAAAGCCCATATTGGTATGGGGTACGCCCTGGCTCTTGCAGAGCAACACAGCGCAGCTAAAGAAGCCTTTTCCAGGGTTCGCCTCAACACGCCCTGGGCAACTCGCGCACTCCTGGGAATGGCTTGGTCCTCTATCAATGGTGAGGACTACCAAGCGGGCATAGACGCACTGCAATTTTTACTGGATAAGCACCGCTACAGTCCCGCCGCACGGGAAGCGATGGTAGCCCTGCCTTATGGTTACGAAAAACTGGAAAATCGCTCTGTAGCCCTCAGAACATACCAAAGCGCTGAAGCTTATTACCTGGAAACGCTTACTGAGTTACACCAGTTACAACAAGACCTGGCGACGGAACCACTGGCCTATGATCCTGTTCAGCGCGAGACATGGCGCTATGGCTGGTTACAACTGGCCCAGGCCTCTCCCCTATTGCGCGATAACCAGCACTTTCTGCGGCCAATCCTGCAAAGTGACCGCTTCCAATTGCGGCTCACCGAGCTGCGCGATCTGCAGCAGCTCACCCAGGTCCTACAGACCTGGCAAGATAAACTACCCCAATTTGCCGACCTTATCGAAGAGCGTCACCTGCGCCGTACAACGATTATTGATAACTACAATAGCGCCCAGTTTGACCAGCAGTTGCAGATAGCAACACAGCAATATGATCATTTGAGGGCAGCTCTCGAGCATATTGAACAGGAGCGCGACGCACTCACTTTATTGGCGACCACCGCCACTCCAAATGAACAAAGTGAAACCCTCGAATTACTGGAAATTCTCACCGGCGCTCAAGAACGTCTTAAAAAAATCCAGGACAGCGGCAAAGCCAGCCAACAACAAGTGGAAACCCTGGCGAAAGCCCGGGGGATTTTGCTCTGGCAAGCCAGTGAACAGTATCACGAGAAGTTGTGGCAGCAGCAAAAATCCCTACAGCTGCTCGAAGATCAGTTACGCAGGGGGCGGGAACAACGCAAGAAAACAGATACCGAAGCACAGCGGGGGCCACAACTGCGCCAACTAGCCTATCGGGTGGTCACCGCCGGTGACGAAATTCCAGCTCGGCAAGCGGCGATTGGTCGAGCCAGCGAATTGATTGAAGCCGACCTGCGCCGAGAGGTTATCGCCCAGCTGGGTAGGGAGCAGCAGCAAATTCACAATTATATGGCCCACACACGCCTGGCTATCGCACGTCTGCAAGACGCTGAAATGCAGGCGATCCCCGCAGCCTCTCAGGCTGACAGTGACACGGATAATATCGGGGCTGCAGACCATGAATAACGCCCCGCACCCGGCAGGTGTATTTGCCCTGCGCTCACTGGCTATTGGTATTTACTGTGTCCTGACAGCCTGTGGCAATCAGCCGGTACAAACCCTCGCTGACCTGCCCCGAGCTACCGCCCCCAACCCTAAGGAAGAGGCGCCGCAAAGTCCGCCCGCACAAACCGCTGCCGCGTTGGAAAACCTGGTGCAAAGTTACCGCACAGCACTGGAGAGCCATACCGACCCAAAGGTTCAGCAGCAAATCCATCTGCGCCTGGCGGACTTGGAAATGGAGCGACTGGAGCAAGAACAGTCCGACAATCCTGACACTATTGTCGACTACTCCAGCGCGGTCGATTATTACCAGAGCCTATCCGCACAGCGTCCGAAAGATGATTACATTCTCTATCGCTTAGCTCGCGCCCGGGCACTGGATGGGGAAATGCCTGCAGCCTTACAGGCATTGGAAAAGATTGCTGGCAGCTCACCGGATTCACCATTTATTGGCGAAGTGTTATTCCGCCGTGGCGAAGCGGCATTTAACCGCAAAGACTACCCCAGCGCCGCCCGAGACTTCCGAGCATTGCTCAAGCAGGGGCCGAGTCCATTTACGGATAATGCTCGCTATATGCTGGCTTGGTCAGAATTTAAATCGAGCAATTACCGCGCATCCACAGAAATTTTTCTCCAGTCACTGGATATTTTGCACAGCGAGGAACAAGAAGAGGAACTCCCTGTTGGACGACAGCGCCTGCGTGAAGACAGCCTGCGTGGGCTCGCATTAAACTTCAGCTACCTGGGCGGCGCTGAAGCCATTGAGTCTTTTAACCTCGATGGAAAGCCACGTCCCTATCAGCACCAACTATACAGCGCACTCGGCACCTGGTATCGGGAAAAAGAGTTGTTCCGCAACAGTGCCGATACCTTTTTACAATTCGTAAATCACTACCCGCAAACCCAACAGGCCCCACAGCTCCATCTTCTCGCCGTCGAAACCTTGCAAGCGGGGAGACTACATAAAGAAGTTCTGCCGACGAAGCGGGACTTTGTACGGCGCTACGGTGTGAACACTGATTACTGGCAAGCAGCAGATGAAACTCAGCAGCAGGAATTAGCCAAAACCCTGCAACCATGGCTGTACGAATTGGCCCAATTTGACCACGCCCGCGCACAGGAATTAGCTCAGCAGGTGGCAAAGCTGCCCGCAAGTAAAGTGAAAGAGCGCCGCCTTGTCAGCACACAATCACTGGGTGCCTATCGCAGTGCCGCTGCTTTATATCGGGAATACGCGCAGACTTTTCCACAAGACCCGCGCACGCCCTCCATGGTTTTCCTAATGGCAGAGTGTCTTGAGCAGGCTGCAGATCACCCCGCCGCCTGGCGCGCTTACAGCCAGGTAGCCTGGGAATACCAAGATCCCAAGTATGCTGCCGAAGCCGGCTACGGAGCCATCCTCAGTGCAGCCAGAGTGCATGAACAAACTCCGGATCAAGAGTCGGAACAGAAAATCCTGTGGCTCGATCGCAATATCGAAGCGAGCCTGAAATTTGCACAGAGCTGGCCCCAAGACCCGAGAGCTCTGCCAGTACAGCTAGCCGCTGCCGATAAGTTGTTACAACAATCGCGCTTTGCCGAAGCCATCGCCGCTGCCGAGCACGCCGATCAATGGCAACCGCCAGCCAATAGACAACAGCAACTAAGTATTGCAATAATACTGGCCCACAGCCATTTTTCCCTGAAGCAATATCCCCAGGCAGAGGCTGCCTATACCCGCGCGCTCGGCTACCAGCCAGACGATAAGCTGCGCAAAGACGCATTGCGCCAATTGCAGTTATCCATCTATCGCCAGGCAGAAATCATTTTGGCCCAGCGCGAGAGTGAGGATGCCGCTCCCAGTGAGGAAGCCCTCAATCACCTGCTGCGTATCCGCGATAGCGGGCGCACAGAGGTTGCGGCCACCGCCCAATATGATGCGATTAATTTTCTTATTCAATTAGGGCAGTGGCAGCGCGCCAGCACAGAACTCGCTGATTTCCGCCAGTTTTATCCCGCGCACACCTTGACGCCGACACTGGCTGCCAAAGCCATCGTTATCTTTGAAGCTCTGGAAATGCCGGCGGCTGCCGCCTCAGAATTACTGCAATTAGCTGCTACAGATCCGGATCGGGAAGTTCGCCGTCAATCCCTGTTTATGGCTGCAGAAAACCTGCAAAAAGCCGGTGAGTACAACAGGGCTATTGAAAGCTATCGCAACTACAGCAAATTGTGGCCAGAGCCCGCTGAGCAACGTCTGGAAGCGCAATTTCAGCTGGTCGAAATCTACGCTCAGACTAAAAAGCCCACCAAGCGGAATTACTGGCTACAACAACTTGCACAGAACTCGCTGCAGTCATCCCGCGGGCGTTACCTGGCCGCTTATTCTCAAAGTGAACTGGCGGAACAAAGTTATGCGAAATTTGCTGAACTGGCACTGCGCTTGCCATTAAAGACCAGTCTCGCTAATAAAAAGCGGGCCATGCAAACTACCGTGACGGATTACCGCAAAGTCCTCGAGTTTGGCATCGCAGAATTCACCCCTCAAGCAAACTATCGCCTCGCGGAAGTGTACCGACAGCTCAGCCGTGACCTGATGGACTCACAGCGTCCTAAAAACCTGAACGAGCTGGAATTGGAACAATACGAAATTCTACTGGAGGAACAGGCCTATCCCTTTGAGGAGAAATCCATAGAGCTTCACGAGGCCAATATCCAGCGCACGGTTGAGGGTATTTACGACGACTGGGTTAAACGCAGCTTCCATTCACTGGGAGAGCTGTTACCCGCACGCTACAAAAAAGAAGAAAAAACCCTGGAGTGGAGTGATGCACTGCACTGAATCGAGCACCCAGAAATTAACTTCAATCGCACGGTTATTCACTACTGCGCTATTGGTTTTTCTACTCTCTGCATGTAGCGGCCTGCAAAAGACGATGTCGCCCGCAGATAGTGACGCCGCGCAACAACTGACAGAAAACCCCTACTTGCGTGATGGTAAAAGAGTACCGCAACAGGCCCGTGCAGCGATGGAACTGGCTCACCAGAATTTTCAGGCAAATGATTTACCTGCAGCCGAATCACAACTGCTACAAATTACTGAAAAGTGGCCGGAGCTTTCTGGAGCCTGGCTTAACCTGGCAATCGTGCAACAGTCCGGCGAGAAATATGAGGAATCCGAGCGCAGCTTTCGCCAGGCTATTGCTGTAAACGATAACAATGTATTTGCCTGGAATCATCTTGCTGCGCTGATGCGTGACCGGGGACGGTTCGAAGATGCAGAGAAATACTACAACGCCGCCATAGAGCGTTGGCCACACTATGCCGATGCACACCGCAACTTGGGAATCCTCTACGACCTTTACCTGCAACAACCCGAGCGCGCCCTTCAGCACTATATGACAGCGCAAGATTCCGGTACTGAACAGGATAAATTGCTCAGTGCATGGATACTCGAGCTGGAGCGGAGACTTTAACAATGAAATTATTTTCTAGCCTCATACTGAGCCTGTCTATCTTTGCATACGGCGCAACAGCAGAGGAAATAACAACGCTGGAGTCCACCGTAATTGGCAGTCAGGAACAACCTAAGGTTTTATATATCATTCCCTGGAAGCAAGCCGACAGTTTACAAAGGCTCGACAGCGTTCTGCCGCAAACTTTCTCCTCCGTATTTGAACATCAGGAATATTCGGAATTTCGGCGGGAAATAAAGCTGTTACAAGCTGAACAGGAAAAAACCGATTAGGCCGACCCACCAAAATTAAAAATAATTTTTTGCGGCGCATGGAAGCGGCGCTGCTGAATTTATACAGCGAAGACATGGAACAGCCGCAGCAGGCTTCAACGTCCCGCGGCCCTCTTTATACACCAAGGGTGGGAACTCAATCGCTCTCCCTTTGCACTACAAATTTATAACTTTATCTGTGGAGAATTAAATCATGGAATTCACTCAAGCGATGCTGCGTTTTTTCCAAAATGGCGGACCCTTCATGTACCCAATTGCGGTGGTTCTGGTTATCGGACTGGCAATGGTAGTAGAGCGCTGGATATTTTTATCACGCGCGCGGAATGCCAATAAAAAGGCGTATCAACAAGTATTGCCCATGTTGCAAAAACGCAGCTATCAAAGTGTCTTGCAGCTGGCCCGAGACAACGATGCAGCAATGGGCCGTATCGCCGCAGCAGGCATCAACACTTTGCAATTTGCCAAGCGCGAGGAAAATATTGCCCTGGCTATTGAGGAAGGTATTCTCGAAGCTGTTCCCCGTCTGGAAAAACGCACCAGTTACTTGGCCACTCTCGCTAATATTGCCACTCTGCTGGGCCTACTCGGCACTATTATGGGTCTGATTGCTGCATTTACCGCAGTAGCCAGTGCCGACCCATCTGAAAAAGCGACCATGCTCTCCACCAGTATTTCCGTAGCGATGAACACTACAGCATTCGGTTTGATTTCTGCCATTCCCCTGCTGTTGTTTAACTCAATGCTACAAAATAAAACCAATGAGATTGTCGATAGTTTGCAAATGGCCGGGGTTAAATTCCTTAATCTGCTGACCATGGGACGTCCACAAAAAGCGGAACAACGCACCGCTAACAGCTAAGGGATACCGCCATGCTGAACATAAATATTCGCCGGCGTGGATATGAGGAAGCGGAACTCGATATCACCTCGTTTATGAGTTTGATGACCATTTTGGTTCCTGTGCTACTGCTAAATATGGTGTTTTCCCATATCTCCGTGCTCAAGCTGAACCTACCGGGTATCAGCGATGGAAGTTCCAGTAGTGTGGAGGAAAACCGCCAGCTCGAACTCGTTCTGCGCACGCAGTATGTCGATATTAATTATCCCGCTGGGCAGCGGGTTAAACGCATCCCACACGAGGAAAACTCACCGGATTTCGCCACGATATCTATCGTTTTACAGCAGATAAAACGGCAGTTGAGGGAAAAATCTATCGACAAAGATGATCTGGTGATCCTGTCAGAAAAGGGAACGCCTTACAAAACGCTGGTCGCCGCCATGGATACTGCGCGCAGCTACCGGGCAGTAGTGGCCGCATCTGTTGTTGATGCAGAACTGTTCCCCCAGATATCTCTCGGCGATGCACCGGAGCAGACAAAATAGCGGGGCCAAACTATGAAGATAAATGCAGCCGCAAAACTGCAAGAACGCAGGCAAAGACAAAAAAAGCAGCAATCAAAACTGAACCTGGTATCACTGATGGATATCTTCACCATCCTGGTGTTTTTCCTTCTGGTGAACTCAACCAGTGATGTTCAAGTTCTGCAGACTGATAAAACCATAAAACTGCCCAAGTCCACCTCACAACAGAAACCCGAGGTGACTACTGTAGTGCGGGTCAACAATAAACAGTTATTTGTCGGGGACCGATTTATCGCCAACATCGATGATATCGATCCCAGCGCAGAGAATATTGAGGCCCTGGTAACAGAGCTTAAATACCGTGCTGAACGAGCGGGAGAGCTGAGCGAAGCCCAGAAAACTCTGGGCCGAGCAGTGACTATTTTAGGTGATGAACAAGTTCCCTATGAGTTGCTGAAGCAGATCATGCACACATGCGCAGCCGCAGACTTCCGCGATATGTCTTTCGCCGTAGAACAAACAGCGCCGGAAGATCCCTCGGGGGTGGAATCCTGATATGAGTACAGCAACCATTAGTTACGCCCCCTGGCAACTACAGGAAACAGTGCTACCTTGGTCCGCCTCAAGAGAGGAGGATCAGCGCTTTATCAAATTGCTGCGCGGTGGCCTGATAGCCCTGGCCATCAGTGGCATTGCCGTTGCACTAGCGCCAGTACCCGAACTCACCCGGGAACAGGCCGAAAGGGTGCCCCCACAGCTGGCCAAAGTGATTTTGGAAAAAAAGGAATTGCCAAAACCCAAGCCAAAGCCGAAACCCAAAGAGCAAAAGAAGCCCGAGGAAAAGAAAAAGCCCGAAGAGAAACCCAAAAAGAAAGCGGAAACACCCGACAAGCCCAAGCCTGTGGAGAAGCCGCGCAAGGTTGAAAATCCCCCGGTTGCCAAAGTACAGCAGGCCCGGGAGAAAGCGGCCAATAGCGGTCTGAATGCACTCGCCGATGATCTGCTGGATATGCGCGAGAGTTTTAATACATCGGATATTAGCCGGGGCCAGCTCAGCTCGGGGAATGCTACTGCCACTAGAATAGAACGCAGTATGATCGCGGATAAGTCAAAAGCCTCCAGTGGCGGCGTTGCCGCCGGTAGAGTTAGTCGGGATACCGGTGGTGTCTCACTGGCCGGGCGCGAGAACACCCGAGTGCAAAGTACCCAGGCAACGGGTTCAGCCAAAGAAGCGGTGGCCAAGGCCAGAGGGCAAAAATCCATACGTACCGACGATTCCATTCGCAGTGTTATGGAAGCCAATAAAGAGGCCATTATTGGAATCTATAATCGCGCGTTGCGCAGGGACCCAACTCTGCAGGGAAGGCTCACCGTACAGTTAGTGATCGCACCGAATGGTGCTATCGCGTCGATCAAATTGGTAGAGAGCGAGCTCAATAACCCGGCACTTGAGCGCAAGTTGCTGGCGAGAATCCGCATGATCAATTTTGGTTCTGCCAACGTTGAGAGTACTACCAAAAACTACTCAATCGACTTCCTGCCCTCTTAAGCTCCGAGTAGCTATCTTGTCTGTAGCGTGGCGACACAGGGACGTGCCGCCATTTGAAGGGAGTTAATAGGTGGACAAGAAGCTGATCCACCCAATTAACTAAAGTAAATCCAGCGCATAGCGACGCAATGTTTGCATAGGAATAATCTCCAGCGCCTTCACATGTGTACTCTGTAAAAATACCCGGGGAGCCATATCCAATTTCTCCGCTTCGAGCCAGCGCGCGGCACAGAGACACCAACGATCCCCTTCCTTTAAACCGGGAAAATTAAACTCCTCTACCGGTGTACTCAAGTCATTGCCGCGACTGCGGGAAAACTCCAGGAACTTATCAGTCACAGCAACGCAGACGGTGTGAGAACCGAGATCCTCTTTACAGGTGTTACAACAGCCATCGCGAAAGAAGCCTGTCTTCGGGTCCAGGCTACAAGGCACCAGTGGATCGCCAAAGACGTTGACTGAATTTTCTATCTCCATTCCTGACTCTCTCCACTTCTATCACCAATTAGCTGGATATCCACCAGTTGCCAGCGCAGACCATTGCGTTGCATCAACAGACGCAATTCAGGCTGGCCATGCTCACCATATTCAACACTCAGATGATTGATGTCGGTAAAATGCCACCCCATGCGCTGCCAGGAATCTTCTTTCTCTTCCGCTGCAGAAGTCTCATTCCCGGAAATATCCGGTGTTTCACTACCCTGTCGATAAATTTCCCGCTGAAATGCCTCCAGATCCTCTCCCCCACGAAGAAGGTCGGCAATGCCCTCAGGAGTAATAAACTGTTGTAAAAGTGGATCCATAAAGAAATTTGCACCAGCACTCAGTAATTCATCAAATTCCTGAGGAATAGAATTACTTAGGGAATTCCTAAGTTGCTGCTGTATGCGGATCTTTAAATTGTCACGTAAAACAGGAAAATCGACATAATGCTCTAACGTGTCGATACTCTCAGTTCTAACCTGCGGCTGATCGGATTTAGCCATTTTCGCCGCACGCTGCAATTGCTCGATGGAATAAAACGGCAAGGCAACATATCCAGCGGTAATCAACACCAAAATCAGACCGCTCATCCACAGTATTTTTTTCATCAATTCTATTCCTTAGTCACTCCCCGGGGATTTTATGCTGAGAAAGATGTATCACCTAATTTGCCGATGTATTGGCGTGGCATTGTTCGCCACTCCCGCCTATGAGATATTCCCCTCCCAAGACTCTGCACCCCATAAATAATCTAAATCTCAATAAGGACAGCTAACAGGATGAGTGACATCTATACGGCACCAAAAGCCGATTTGGCGAGTACGCGGGAAATGGAGGAATTCGGCTCTGTAGAGAAGGGGATTGCAGGGGACTATTCGTTTTCTCTCGGTGAAGCCCTCAGTGAAGGGTGGCAACTATCACTAAGCAATATGGGAACTATATGGCTTAGTTTTATTCTTTACGCACTGGGCGCATCCGCAATAATGCTCATCCTAGCGGCATTAATGTGGGGTTCAATATCATCGGCTGCTGGCTTATCAGGCATGCTATTCCTAGCCATCTTAGCGCCTATCGCCGTAATAGTGATCGTTGCCCCTCTTATGGCAGGTTCTATGATGGTAAGTATAAAGATTGCCAGAGGAGAAAAAACCAGCGCCACCGAGGTATTCTCCTATTTCGATAAAATCGTGCCCCTTGGCCTGGCAATGTTTTTATTATATTTCCTCGTTTCGATTGGCTTTTACCTGTTACTTATTCCCGGTATCTATCTCTCAGTCGCCTATATGATGGCCCTGCCGCTTATCGTAGATCACAACCTGGGTCCCTGGCAGGCAATGGAGGCTTCACGTAAAGCCATCACCAAAAACTGGTTCGCCTTTTTTGGCCTTTTGCTGGTAATGATGGTCATTTACGTTGCAGGCAGCCTTCTATTCCTCATAGGATTAATATTCGCCCTTCCCTGGATTTTTGCGACTTACGGCGTTGCTTACCGTCAGGTCTTCGGCGCCCCCACTCAAAACACATAATCGGTTCTACCAAACAGGAGCGGTGGCTTGCTGGATACCACCTATAACGTCGAAACACCCGAGGGGATTGATTTGCGCGCGCGGGCCGCTGGGCCCGTGCCACGTATCCTTGCGTATGCAGTGGATGTGTTTTATCGATCATTGATATTGGCTGCGATCGGCTTTGCGTTGCTATTTGCTGGCTTTGCCGGTGCGGGTATCTGGCTCGTCTGCGCCTTTCTTCTCGAGTGGTTTTACCCGGTGTTTTTTGAAGTTTTGCGGAACGGCCAGACACCGGGCAAAAAGGCCTTTGGCCTCATGGTGGTCAACGACAACCTTACGCCGGTATCTTGGGGAGCATCCATCGTTCGCAACCTGTTACGCTTCGCGGATTTTATGCCATTTGCCTACGCCACTGGCGTAATAAGCATGACACTGGGGCGTCACTTCCAGCGCCTTGGCGACCTGGCAGCAGCCACCCTGGTGGTCTATCGCGAAGAGGAAAAGGCACCAGTTGCCCTGCCGGATACCACCCCGCTCCCACCACCGCAAAACCTTCGCCAGCAAGACCAACAGGCACTGGTTAGCCTTTTGGAGCGCCACCAGGATTTAAGCGAAGCGCGTCAGCAAGAGCTCGCCAATCTGCTCGAGCCGATTACTCGGAAAAGGGACAGCGATGCCTTGAGCTACCTGCGCTCCGTGGGCAGTTGGCTACTCGGTGGCAGGGGATAGGCAGAGGTACCTATGAAGCAGAGAGACTTTGAGAATCGCTACCGCGACAGCTGGGAGCAATTAGAAGCCTGGCTGAAAGCGGATCGGAACAAGTCCGAAGTTGCGGCCCTGGACCTACCCGTCGCCTATCGCAACCTTTGCCAGCAGCTGGCAATGGCAAAGGAGCGGCAATATACCAACCGCCTGATAGACCACCTCAACCAGCTGGTTATGGCGGCACATCACCGTGTCTACCGCCAGGAAACCTTGCGCCGCAAGGGGTGGTTGCACTATTTGTTGGCAGGTTTTCCCCAAGCCGTGCGCGCTAATAGCCGCGCAGTACTGCTGGCATCCGCTTTGTTTTTAATACCTGGCCTGATCCTGGGAATCGGCACTTACAACAACGATGCCCTGGTGTACGCAGTAATGTCACCGGAACAGGTTATGGGTTTTGAATCCATGTATGATCCGGGCAACCGGGTACTGGGGCGCGAGCGCGGCTCTGATACCGACCTGTTCATGTTCGGTTTTTATATCAAAACCAATATTGGCATCGCCTTTCGCACCTTTGCCGGCGGTGTACTGTTTGGCCTGGGCTCAATTTTCTTCCTGGTGTTTAACGGCATCTATATTGGCGCAGCGTTTGGGCATATCACCCGGGTGGGTTTTGTCTCCACCTTCTACCCATTTGTGATTGGCCACGGCGCCTTTGAGTTGACCGCCATAGTACTGGCTGGAGCAGCGGGTCTGATACTGGGACGCTCTCTAGTGGATCCGGGCCAGCACAGGCGCACGGTCGCACTGCGCCTGGCCGCTGTCGAAGCAATGAAGATTATGTACGGCACTTTCCTGATGCTGGTGATTGCCGCTTTCCTTGAAGCCTTCTGGTCCTCCAGTGCCAGCACACCGATTGCGATCAAGCTCGGGGTAGGCGCCCTGTTTTGGGTACTGGTCTTTGCGTACTTTATCCTGGCGGGACGCAGGGAGGGCGCAACTCATGCAAATTAAGAATCTGGCTGTGCGAGCCCGCTTGCGCTCTCCCTGGGAGTCTGTCGATCTCGGTATCGCCCTGGCACGAAAATACTGGTGGCAACTTTTTATAGTCTACCTGTTGCCTGCAGCACCGCTATTTGCTTTGTGTTATTGGCTGTTTCCAGAGTCACCAACGCTCTCCATCTTATTTATTTGGTGGCTGAAACCCGTATTTGATCGGCTGCCCCTGTTTATGATCAGCCGCGCATTATTTGGCTCACCGGTATCCATTGGTCAGGCATTGAAGCATTTCTTTAGCCAGAATCGTCGCGACTGGTTTATGTGGCTTACCCTCCGTCGGCTGAGCCCCACACGCTCTTTCGATATGCCAGTTACCGTGCTGGAGCAATCCACAGGTAAGGCCCGTACTTCGCGCCTTGGGGTACTGCACCGCAAACACTCTGGGACCGCCACCTGGCTAACACTAACGCTTTACCATATTGAGATATTTCTACTTGCCGCATTAAGTGTGATGGCATTTCTGTTTATCCCTGAACAGTATTCCGATGGGATCGATTGGATCCCTCTGCTCCAAGGGGATACTCAATGGCTGGAATGGATATATAACGGACTCTACCTGTTTGTTATGGCAGCAGTAGCCCCCTTCTATATCGTTAGCGGATTTTGCCTTTATATTGGCCGTCGTATTGAGTTGGAAGGCTGGGATATAGAAATCCAGTTTCGGGACCTACTGGAACGCCAGCAGCGTGAACAGGAGTCCCACCGCAGAAGAAAACCAAGCACTGCTGCCCTAATCCTGATCTGCGGGCTCACCTTTGGCTCATTAATTCCAGCGCCCCCCGCCAGCGCCGCATCTTTGGAAACCCCGCAGCAGGCCCAAGAGCATATTGACGAAATTCTCGCCGGCGATGACTTTCATCAAATGAAAGAGATCAGTGGTTGGCGCAAAAAACACAAATCTGAAACAGAAGCCGTCAAAGAAAAGTTCCCCGAGTGGTTAATTAACTTTATCGAATGGCTTTTTGAGAACTCTAAAGATACGCCTGAAGTTGACGATGAAGTTAAATGGGGCCCAACAATTGCGAAAATCCTGGAGCTGCTGCTTTGGATTGGCTTGGTATTCGGCCTGGGCTATCTGCTTTGGAGACATCACGATAAAATTCTTCAGAGCTTGAAATGGCAGCCTAAGCCAAAGAAAAAGCAGCCCGTCCCCGAAACCCTGTTCGGCCTGGATGTACGCCAATCGAGTCTGCCCGATGACGTTTGCGCGGAGGTCATGCGCCTGTGGACAGAGGGAGACAAGCGAGCCAGTTTGGGACTATTGTACCGCGCCACCCTCTCTCACCTGATTGAAGACTTCGAGTTTTATTTTGGCGATCACCTTACCGAAAGTGAATGCGCACAGCTGGTACAAGTAAGGCAACAGGAGCCGAATGAAGTACAGCGCCCAGTAAGTCCCGCCCTGAGTCAATTTGTACAAGAGCTTACTGCAAACTGGCAGCAGCTTGCCTATGCCCACCGGCCGCCAAAAGAGGCTCAGGTAAGCTCACTTTGTAGCCAATGGCAGGAGGAATTTGGCAATGACCGCTAAGAGAATTCTGTTGGCAGCTTTGGTCATAAGTGGCGTTGCACTTGTATGGCTATTCCTCACTTTCTACGAGCGCTACTCCAAGGAGATCGATAACGGCTGGAGCATGGAAGCCAGACGAAATCCCTACCTAGCAGCAGAGAGATACCTCACCGATGTCCAACTGGCACCGCGCCAAGCGGATAATATATCTGTACTCCAAGGCCTATCCTCCGATGCCACCCTGTTTATCAGCAGCTCCAGCCAGGTCTATAACCCCACCAAGGCCCAAGAGCTTCTCGAGTGGGTCGAACGCGGTGGCCACGCCATCGTTGTAGCCTACACCGGCAACTTCGACAGCGACTCCAGGCGCAGTGAAAACCGCGATTGGCTACTTGAATCCATGGACGTCTCTATCCAAGAGGGGCACAGTAAGTTCGAACTGCAAGAAACCCTGGAGCAACTGCTCGGGGAGGATGCCGTACTCGAGCCTGAGCAGAGCCCTGCCGATGCCATGCGAGAGCACAATCGCAAACTGGACGAAGGCGAAACAGAAGATGAGCCAGAGGAACAAGAGGAGTCTCGCAACCCCGATGTGTCAGAGGAGGATCTGGTAACCCTGCCTGTTGAGGGCGGCAGCGATATACAGCTATACCTCGATGCCAGCCACCTGCTCTACCATCCTTCATTTAATGACGAGACTATCGACAGTGGGCCTGTTTTCTGGGCTAAGGTACGACGCGGCGATGTCGGCGTACCGTTTATGCAGTTCGAGCGCGGCAATGGTGTGATTACCTTGATGACTGACAGCACCCTGTGGCAGTCCCAGCGTATTGGCCACTTCGATCACGCCTATTTCTTACAATTGCTGGCCGGCGAAGGAGAGTTTGTCTTTCTCACCCGCCCCCGCTTTGAAACCCTTTCTAAGGTTGCTCGTCAATACGCTGCAGAGTTTTTTCTCGCCGGCGCACTGGCCTTACTCGCTTGGCTATTACTACACGGGCGCCGCTTCGGCCCCTTGCAGCCGGAGCCAGAAGTGTCCCGTCGTTCTCTGCTAGAACATATATCCGCCTGCGGCCATTACTACTGGCAGGACGACCAGGGGGAAACCCTGCTGCGCGGCCATCGGGAAGAACTTCTACGTCGCCTTGGCGCCACCCATATCAACGCCACTAAAAAACGCAAACTGTGCGACAAGCTCTGTGCCTCCACCGGTATGGATGAACGGCTAATAGTTGAAACCCTGTGGGGCAAGCCCCCCACAACCGAAGAAACATTTACTGAACACATGCGTAATCTGCAGCGAATTGAGGCAGTCCTATGAACGAGACCACCCTTCAACCAGAACAACAAACCACGGGCCCGTCACCTGACTGGCAGGCTGCGTCCGCCAAACTTCAGATACTGCGCAACAATATCAATCGGTTGCTGATTGGCCAGGAGCAGGTGGTTGACCAGGTACTCGTAGCTCTGTTGGCTTCTGGCCACGTACTGCTCGAAGGTGTACCTGGACTCGGCAAAACCCTTCTGGTGCGCACCCTGGCCAACTGCTTTGGCGGCAATTTCCGTCGCATCCAGTTTACCCCGGATTTGATGCCCGCCGACGTTACTGGCCACGCCATGTACAACATGGGAGAGAGCCGCTTTGAAGTGCGTCGAGGTCCAGTATTTACCAACCTGCTGCTGGCGGATGAAATCAACCGCGCCCCCGCCAAAACCCAGGCCGCCCTGCTGGAGGTGATGCAGGAGAAACAGGTCACTATCGACGGCCAGGCACTGAAAGTACCCAGCCCATTTATGGTACTCGCCACTCAAAACCCCATCGAGCAGGAAGGTACCTACCCGCTGCCAGAGGCGGAACTGGACCGATTCCTGCTGAAAGTCCTCATCGATTACCCCAGCCTCGAAGCGGAACTGAAATTGGCCGCCGCCGCCAGCAGTGGCCGAATTGAGCGCAGCCTACAGGAAAAGCTGGCCGGGGAAATTACTGTCGAGGGATTGCAGCAACTTCAGGCCCTGGTGCCCCAGGTGGGCTTGGACGAACAGGTATTGAATTACGCCGTGCGGCTGGTGCGCGCCACCCGCCAATCACCGCAGCTGCGCAGCCCCGCCGGCCCGCGCGCCAGTATCGGCCTGCTGCAGGCAGCTCGCGCCAATGCGCTGTTACAGGGACGGGAATTTGTACTGCCGGATGATATCAAGGCCATGGCCATCCCGGTAATGCGCCACCGTATCGGCCTATCTCCAGATATGGAAATTGACGGTGAAACTGCTGATACGGCGCTGGCAATGATTATCGACAGTGTTGAGGCGCCGCGACTGTGACACAGACTGTAGCTGCAACAGAGCAACAGGTAGCACCAGCACAAAGCGGTCGCACCGGCCCGAGTCCGCGCCTGGTCAAACTGCTCGGCTACTGGTGCCTGGCAGCTCTGGCAATTACAGCAGCGCGAATTTGGTTTCCGCAAGCCAGCTCATTTATCGGCAACCTTTGGTGGGGAGCGAGTGCCCTGTTAATCAGCGCCACCCTGCTGGACTATCTCACTGGTTACCGTGTAACCGGTCTGCAGGGGCTGCGGCGATTGCCAGGCAACCTGGCCCTGGGCGTACGCAATACTGCGCGGCTAAAACTTCACAATACCGGCCCACGCCCACTATTACTCCAGATTTCCGACTCAATCCCACAGCAACTAGGATCGACAGGGCTGCCGCGCTCCGCACAACTTAACCCGGACCAGGAAATCACCATCGAGTACGACCTGGTACCCCGTCGCCGAGGCAGTGCCTCTTTCGGACGAATCGAGGTGCTGGCCAACTCTCCCTGGGGACTCTGGCAGACAAGGGTATGGCTGGGACAGGAGCAGACCGTCAAGGTCTACCCCAATTTTCTTGGTATCTCCTCGCTGCAATCTCTCTCCACCGAACAGAGCCTGCGCCTGATGGGGTTGCACCAGCAGCAGCGTCGCGGTGAGGGAATGGACTTCCGCCAGCTGCGGGAATACCGCCAGGGAGACAGCCAGCGACAGGTGGACTGGCGCGCGAGCTCACGGCTGCGCAAACTGATCAGCCGTGAATACCAGGACGAACGCGACCAGGAAATTATTTATATGCTGGATTGCGGCCGCCGGATGCGTGCGAAAGACGGCGAGCTGAGCCACTTTGACCACGCACTCAATGGCTTGCTACTTTCAGCTTATGTCGCCATCAAACAGGGGGACGCGGTCGGCTTGCAGGCATTTGCTGCGGCACAGGAGAGCAGTGGTGGACAGCTGCCTCCAGTAAAAGGCGAAAGTGCAATCAACCTACTGCTGAATAATGTCTACGACCTCCACTCTGGCACCAGTAGCGCAGATTACACTAGCGCCGCACAACAGTTGATGGCCCACCACAAGCGACGTGCCCTGGTAATCCTGATTACCAACTTGCGCGATGAAGATAGTGACGAACTCCTAGCAGCAGTCAAATTGCTGTCGCGCAATCACCTGGTGATGATTGCCAGTCTGCGGGAGACTTCTGTGGACAAATTGCTGCAACAGCCGATTCAGAACTTTGATAGTGCAGTAAACAGCGCAGCAGCGAGGGACTTCCTGCGCCGCAGGGAGCAATTACTTCAGCATTTGCAGGCAAACAATGTCATAGTGGTTGACTCGAGACCGGAGCTTTTGCACCAGTCTCTGGTAGAGGCCTATTGGCGCCTAAAGCGCAGCGGCAGAATCTGAATCGTTAAATTCACCGAGTGGGGACTCTCCGAGCCCCCACTATTTAAACCTTCTCTATAACCTTCCCACTACTCGCAATAATCCAGGGCTGTCCGGGAACTCTCCCCAATCCCGGGAATCTCTTATTGAGCGCGCTACCTCCTGGAACCTTTAGCTTCCAGCAAAGTTAGATTTATTTTTAGAATGCGCTGAAGAAAAGAAATTAAATTCCAACAAAACCTGATAAAGCTCAATTTACCTCGTATTAGTTCGCAAAAGTTAACTTGGGGCAGTGGCACTTTGCTGTATCACCCGTTAACCTCTTGTTACTCATCTCCGGGTATTTAAAATGGGCCCGGGCAAAGTACAGACCTTCTTATTTATGAGCGGTAAGCGCACCATCCAATACTGTTCCCGTCTGTCCCAGTGGCAGGCGCTATTGCTATTGCTGGTATTTCTCAGCGCGCGAGGCCTGGTTCCTGCAGGTTTTATGCCGGCAGATTTTGCAGCGGGAACGCCCTATGGGCTCTGCCATGGCGATAGCCGCAGCGCTTTATTGCTCAATGCCCTCAAAGCGAACTCTCACAGCGATCATCACGGCGACCACTCTTCAAGCCACAACCACGATACGCTTACCGCTCACTCATTTGCCGATAACCATTGTAATTTTTCCGCCGCTGCCAGTATTGCCAGCGCACCAACTACAGAACTGGAAATAGTCCTACCCGGTTTTACTCAACCGCCCTCTTATCCGGCTTTTTTCCGCGTTATCTCTAACGCTTACAGCCGCCCACTAATTCGCGCCCCCCCGGTTTAATTCCTTTTTTATTCCAACATCATCACTCCGCAGTTCGCTGTGGACCGCAAGTCTCATTGCTGTCTTAACATTTTCAGCGCTTTGGGTCTTGCCAAAATACGACCACTTTTTCAGGTGGGGATATGTCGCGTGCGCCAAATATTACTCAGGCCTGCGCGCTCACTGCTGCGTGTTCGAAACGCCAGCGAAAAGGATTGAAAACCATGCATCAGAGCATCAACGCAAAAATTTTTCTGAAAAAACCTCTCAGCCTGGCACTCGCTGCCTGCTGTACCTTTTCAGCACATCTCGCAGCGGAAGAATCCGAAGAGTCAGAACCATTAAAAGATAGTGAAATGGAACAAATGGTGGTTACTGGGGTAAAGACTGAACTCCCCCTCAACCTGGTAACCGACCCGAAAAAACCCCGTCAGCCATTACCTGCCAATGACGGCGCCGACTACCTGAAAACAATTCCGGGATTTTCCGTAGTGCGTAAAGGCGGTACCAGTGGCGATCCGATGCTTCGCGGAATGGGGGGCTCGCGCCTGGGAATGGTAGTGGATGGAGAAACAATGGCGGGTGGTTGTCCCAGCCGAATGGACCCACCTACAGCCTATATTTTTCCCGAGGCAATGGACGAAATTGAAGTTATTAAAGGGCCACAGAGCGTCCTCTATGGCCCGGGAAATTCCGCCGGCGTAGTTGTATTTAATCAGCAGCAGGAACGCCCCACTGAAAGCGACTGGAATATGCATGCGAGCCTGCTCGGCGCCAGTGCCGAGCGTCGCGATGGTCTATTCGATATCTCCTATAGTTCGCCGCAGTTTTCTATCCGCAGCTCCTCGACCTCGGCATCTGCGGACGACTACGAAGACGGGGATGGCAATGAGGTAAATTCCAGTTATGAGCGCTGGAGCAGCCAGGTCAATTTGGCCTGGACACCCAGCGACGATACCCGGGTCGAGTTTGATACTGCATTTAGCGATGGTGAAGCTGCCTATGCAGATCGGGGAGTCGACGGTTCCAAGTTTGCCCGTGAGAGCCACAAAGCGAAATATGTCCGCAGCAATATCAGTAGCTGGCTCGACTCAATTGAGCTCCAGGCCTACTACAACTATATCGACCACATCATGGATAACTACAGCCTGCGCGAGCTATCCAGCACCGCTACCCCCATGGTCATGAATCTCGATAGTGAGACCACAGGTATCAAGATGGCTCTGGTGTTTACGCCTATGGACGATGTGGAATTGACCAGTGGAATTGATGCCCGGGAAAATCGCCATACCGGCCGCTCGACCATGAACCAGTCCACCATGGACTACCGGGATATGAAGCGAGAGGCCGATGCCGAATTTAACCAGCTGGGGTTATTTTCTGAGGTCAGCTGGCAAGTCGCAGTCAATCAACGCTGGATCGCCGGTGCACGAGTGGATGATTGGGAAGTAAAAGACCTTCGCGATGAAGTTGCTCTATCCATGATGTCCTCAGTGGATAACCCCACTGCGGGAGAAACTCGCTCAGAGCTATTGAGCAGCGGCTTCCTGCGCTATGAATATGGTCTCGAGAGCGGCCCCAATAGTTCTGCCACACTCTTTGCCGGGCTCGGCTACACCGAGCGCTTCCCCGATTATTGGGAAATTTTCTCCTACGAAACAGCAGAATCCTACAGCGCACTGGATGTCGAATCAGAAAAGACCACCCAGCTGGATATCGGCTATATCTATCGCGGTGAAAAACTCTCCGCCAGTGTCTCCGGATTCGTCAATCAGATTGATGACTACCTGATGGTTGAGACGGATTACGAAAAAGCGGCGGTAATGAGTAGCATGGATTCTATGGGTAGTATGAATATGGATGGTATGGACTCCTCCGATACTCGCACTACCTCCATTGTCAGAAACATCCAGGCGCGCTCCTGGGGTTTGGAGTTTGACTCTTCATATCAGCTCAACGAGCAGTGGCGCACTGAATTCACCGTAACATCTGTTCGCGGTGCCAACGAAACCGATGGCACTACCTTGGCACAACTGCCGCCTCTGGAGGGTCGACTGGGACTCTACTATGAACAAGCCCAGTGGTCAGCAGGTGTTTTATGGCGCGCTATCGCAAGCCAGGACCGAGTGGATATCGGCAAAGGGAATATTGTTGGTCAGGATATTGGTGCAACCGACTCTGCCAACGTCCTTTCCATCAATGCCGGCTGGAAACCCAGTAAAAGTGTACTGGTAACTACCGGTATCGATAACCTATTCGATGAAACTTACGCTGAACATATCAGTCGCTCTGGAGCCAATATTATTGGTTTCGATCAGTTGACCCGGGTTAACGAACCGGGACGCACCTTCTGGCTGAAAGCCATTTATCGAATTTAAAAGCTATTGGGGCCCCAGGGCCCCTTTTCCATTCTCTAAAAAAATCAGTATTTAATTAAGAAATTTCTACGAATAAATTATTGAGAAAAATAGGTTAAAAGGCGGAGGGCATACTAAAAGCGGTAGGAAAAATTCAAACTCAGGGTACGCAGATGCCCGAGGTTAACACGTTCTATTTTGCCAATATTATTGTAGTTATACTCTAATGAAGTATCGAAATCCTGAGTCCACATAATTCGGTAACCCACTCCGGCGTTCCAAAAGGTATCACTGCCACTGGCATCAATAATATAGATATATCGATCATCCGGATAAAATGGTGGGTATTCTCGATACCAATAGCCTCTTCTTATAACATTGTTCAAATCCACATCGGCATAATTATATCCCACCATCCAATAGAGACATTGAACGTGACAATTCAGGGTAAAATCAATTTTAAAATTTAAACCTACCTGATCTACTGTGACATGATTGTCATCAAAATGTGACGCCCGCAGCTCAACTTGCCAGACTCCTACCGCCGGCGTAATTCCAAGGCTGACATAGCCAAAAGAATCCCGCTGCTTATTTAACTGCTGCTCGCCACTCCCAAAACCAACGGTACCGATAATCCGGTACTCTCCCGTGGCTACACCATCAAAAGGATTATTCGCCTCGAATCCATAGCTGGACGCAGCTATAAAAAAGGAAAACAGGTAGACGGATAGCTTTATCATCGCCACTCACATCAAAAAGCCAGTCATCAAGTTCAAGCTCAGTGAATTATTTCAAGTAGTTTCTACATCAATAATGGCCCAGACGCCTCCTACAAAAGCCGGGTTTTTCTTCAGGTTGTCTACATCACCTGCTTGCGGCATTGGCTGTCCAGCCTGGCGGAGCTCTTCCAACCGCTGAAAAATCGTTTCAGCCATTTTTTGCAGGGTCCCCTCAAGGGTATCGGCATAGCAGTGGCAATGCGGCAGATCCGGTGCAATGGCACCAAATCCGGCATATTCAATATTGTGCACCACAACCGGGTAGCGCATTGAAAAATACTCTTATGTATTAGCTTTCCAAAGCGTAGACTGATTTACATTTTACGGGGGAATTTGGCAAGGAAATTAGCTAATTAGCCAGGAAATAATATTTCGCGCTGGCACAGATTCAACACTATAAATGACAGCACTGAGTAGGAAGAACTGCCGTATTCAAATTAAAACCTGCAGCACTACAGTTTTTCACACAAGAAAATATTTGGAATTTAGTTAACGGGGCATCCTACCTAATAGGGCCCGGCGGGAAAATAGCATGCTGTTATAGGTGCGCCGCAACGCAATATCATTTGCATCGACTGCATTGGAGAGGGCTTCAAAATGCCGCTGCAACCAGTTTATTTCCTCCTCCAGTTCCCGGCGCAAACAGCGAATTTCACCCTTATCCTGGTTAAAGCGCAGATCGGGTCCAGGCATCATGGAGCCTCCTGAATTTGGAAATATCCAGATCTCTTTAAAGCCTCCACCAGTGGCGGTGGAGGCACAAAAATACTCTCTATATGTTTACTGGCGTCACACCCTAAGCAGCGGACTTATCCAGCAGTAGGGATTGCCAATCAAAAGAAGAATCGCCAATTACATAGAAAAAGGGATTCAGCAGAGAGTCTTTAGTGTTGTAGCGCAACAAATTAAACTCTTCGTCCACAACAATACCACCTGCTGCTTCAACTACAGCCTGAGCTGCCGCAGTATCCCACTCGCAAGTAGGAGCGAGACGCGGATACAAATCTGCTGCACCCTCAGCAACCAGGCATAATTTCAGTGACGAGCCCATATTTTTGCACTCGACAGCACCCAGTTCAGACTCGATACGATGTACCAACTGGTCGACGGTGCCAGTTCCATGGCTGCGGCTGGCCACAAGCTCAACAACTTCACTATTATCCAGGCGCGGCTTAAGTGGGCGCACCCGAATGTCAGTTTCGCCATTGGCATCGCGCTTAAAGGCTCCTTCGCCCTTGCAGCCGGCGTAAGTGATATTCAGTACCGGTACGTAAACCACCCCCAAAACGGGCTCGCCATTTTCGATTAACGCGACATTTACGGTAAATTCACCGTTGCGTCGGATAAACTCTTTGGTGCCATCGAGCGGATCGACAATCCAGTAACGCTGCCACTGACTGCGCTCTTCGAACGAGGGCATTTCCTGCTCTTCTGATAAAACCGGTACTCCCTCGATAAGCTGTGCTAACGCCGGTTCCAGTACTTTGTGAGCGGCCAGATCTGCGGCAGTTACTGGGGAATCATCTTTCTTTGTCTCGACTTCCAACTCAGCGCTGTTGTGATAAACCTCGAGAATCGCCTCTCCCGCGCGTTTGCAGATCTCTATCACCTGCTCCAAAAGTGCTTTATCCATTACAACTCCATACTCTTTGAATTCACCATTATAAAATCTTAGGCGGAGAAAAGGTCCTGAACGGACAGATAGCGCTCACCAGTGTCATAGCTGAACACCAGTACCCGGCTGCCCGCATCCATCTCCCCTTCGCGCTTTTTCAGGGCCGCAAGGCTGGCACCGGAGGAGATACCCACAAAAATTCCCTCTTTTAATGCGCAGCGACGCGCCATTTCAAAACTGTCTTCCTCACTCACCAATACAGTACCGTCGAGTACTTCCGTATTGAGTACCTGGGGTACAAAGCCGGCGCCGATACCCTGCAAACGATGCAGGCCTTTTTCTCCACCGCTAATCACCGGTGATTTTTCCGGCTCTACCGCATAGACCTGTAATTTTGGAAAGTGCTCTTTTAAGACTTCACCACAGCCTGTGATATGCCCGCCAGTACCCACACCGGTAATCATATAATCCAGCCCCTCAGGAAAATCTGCCAAGATTTCCTTGGAGGTAACATCCCGGTGCACCTGGGCATTGGCGCGGTTATTAAATTGTTGGGGCATCCAGCTATTCGCATGTGAGGCCAATAACTCCTCCGCCTTAGCAATAGCGCCGCCCATACCGCGCTCTTTAGGTGTAAGGACCAATTCTGCGCCCATTGCTTTCATGACCTGGCGACGCTCTACCGACATAGACTCCGGCATGGTCAGGATCAGGCGATAACCCTTCACCGCAGCAACCATCGCCAGTCCAATACCCGTATTACCAGAGGTCGGTTCGATTATTACCCCACCGGGCTGCAGTGCTCCACGACGCTCTGCATCCTCAATCATCGCCAAGGCAATTCGGTCCTTGATACTGCTGCCCGGATTAAAACGCTCTACCTTCATCCAAACTTCTATATCGGGGCGAAAGAGGTGATTGATTCTTACGTGAGGGGTATTGCCGATTGTTTCCAGAATATTGGCCGCTTTCATCGGTGAGGCTCTCCATGACTAGTGCTCAAGGCAAACAACTGCCGGACATGTATTTTCGATGCTCCATATTACCCCAGAAATGTCCCGCGGCCGGCACTGGAGAAAACTCAATTGGAATTAGAGAGTACAAGCTATCGATGATGCGGAGGAAAACCGTTAAATTGATGGGGAGGTATACAAAATAAAAATAAGGTAAGTACCTATGTCCGTAGAAAATTCCGTACCCCAGCACAACTTTCGCAATTACCTGGTACCGATGTTCCTGGCCAGTGCCACTTTATTCATCTTTCTGGATACCTGGAAGCTGGATAACTTGTGGATGCCCGCGCTAAAAGCGCTGCCGATACTGTGCCTAATGATGATTGCCAGACTGGAGCTGCGGGGCAAAACCCTGCTTTTCACTTTTCTAGCCCTCAGTTCCTCCGCCATCGGGGATGTACTCCTCGAAATGCAATTCCCCCAACACTTTGTGTTTGGACTGGGTGCTTTTCTTATTGCCCAGCTAATCTACGCGCTGGGCTTCCTGCGTTTTGCGGAGCCCCCCAATCGGCGCAACCTTATTCGGATACTGCCTATAGTGATTGCCGCACTGCTTTTGGCTCAAATTATCCTCCCTGCTGCTGGGGATTTAGCCCCGGCAGTATTAGCGTATCTGCTGGCTATCCTCGCCATGGCAGTCGCCGCCGCAATGCACAAGGGTGACGCCACCCTGCTATTTGCCGGGGCTGTCATCTTTATGGCTTCAGATACATTAATTGCTATTAACAAGTTCATCACCCCACTACCGCTAGCCGATGCCGCCATTATGCTCACCTACTACAGTGCGCAACTATGTATCCTGTACGGAATCCGCCGCGCCCAGGCATAATGCAAACGATCCGGGAAGGCACTGGCAAGCCAACTAAACTTGTCTTCCCGCCCCATTTCAAAGAGGTAGACAGCTCCCATGCTCGACTGGCGAAGTATCGATACCGTATTGCTGGACATGGACGGCACCCTGCTGGATTTGCATTACGACAATCATTTTTGGCTTACGCACCTGCCCAAGCGCTACGCTGAAGTCCACGGCTTTGACCCGCAGGAAGCCCAGCAGAAGCTCGAAGCTGAGATCAATGCCCGCCGCGGCACTCTGGAGTGGTACTGCCTGGACTTCTGGGCGGAAAAATTGGAGCTGGATATCCTCAGCATATTGCGCGAGATCGAGACCCGAATCGCCCTGCGCCCTCACACTGAGGCGTTTCTGAGCGGCCTGCAACAACTGCAAAAGCCCACCTACCTCGTGACCAATGCGCACCGTCAAGGGCTGGATCACAAGCTGGAGATCACCGGTATCGACCGCTGGTTTGACGGCATCATCTCCTCCCATGATTATGGACATGCCAAGGAGAGTGCCAATTTCTGGGACTCTCTGCGAGATAACCTGGAATTTGACCCGGAGAACACCCTGTTTGTCGACGATAACCAATCTGTTCTGAGCGCGGCCCAGGACTACGGTATCGCCCACCTATTGTGTATTCGCCAACCGGATAGCCGCGGGCCCAAACGGGAAATCACCAACTTCCCGGCGATCCATCATTTTGATGAGATCATGGCTTTTAACCGCAGCAGACTGGACACCGGGTCCGCCTGATTTCACAAGGAAACCATGGAAAAAGTACGTATCGATAAGTGGCTCTGGGCCGCGCGCTTCTTTAAGACTCGCAGCATTGCCAAGCAGGCGATCGAAGGTGGAAAAGTCCACGCCGATGGCCAGCGGGTCAAAGCCAGCAAGGAAGTCACTACCGGTGTCAAATTGAGCATCCGCCAGGGCTGGGATCTGCTGGAAGTTGAAGTAACCGCTCTATCAGATCAGCGGCGCGGCGCCGATATTGCACGCACCTTATACCGCGAGACCAAAGACAGTATCGCCCGCCGGGAAAAAGAGAAAACCGAGCGACAGGCAGCCAATGCCGGGATACAACAGGAGCGACCCAATAAAAAGCAACGCCGCCAGATACACCGCTTCCTGCGGGAACAAGAGTAGACTCGGCAGACAAAAGTGGTGAAATTTCCGCCATTTCCCACTTTAGCTGCTAAACTGCCCCCACTCAACCGGATAGAAAACAGCCATGATGAAACGACTGATCGCCATTTCCCTGCTGATTTTGCTCGGTACCCAAACCGCCCTAGCAGACAGCCGAGAACACGAGCAGCTCAAGCGCTCAATCATCAAGATTTACACCACCGCCGCCGCCCCGGATTATTTCAATCCCTGGGCCCTGCTCAACCCCAAGCAGCTGTCCGGTTCCGGTGCCGTCATCCGCAACCAGCAAATCCTGACCAACGCACACGTAGTGGCCAACGGCAGCTTTATCCAGGTACAGCGCCACGGCGATGCAAAGAAATTCCGCGCCCGAGTGAAATTTGTCTCCCACGATGCCGACCTCGCCCTGCTGACCGTCGATGACGGAAGCTTTTTCAACGATACCCGCCCTTTGGCCCTGGGAAAATTGCCCGACCTGCAGGAAGAGGTCACCGTCTACGGCTACCCAATTGGTGGCAAATCCCTTTCGATTACCCGCGGAGTACTCTCCCGCGTGGAGCACCAATATTATGCCCATGCGGAAAGTTACCTGATGGCGGGCCAGATAGATGCGGCCATCAACCCGGGCAACAGCGGCGGTCCGGTTATCTCCAATGGACGCATCGTCGGCGTGGCCATGCAAACCAACCAAAGCGCTGAAAACCTGGGTTACTTTGTCCCCCCCAGCGTGATCGCTCATGTCTTAGAAGATGCCAAGGACAATGTGCACCAAGGGTTCCCCGAACTGGGACTGGTAACCCAGAGCCTGGAAAGCCCATCGATGAAAAAAGCGGCCGGTCTCGAGGAAGACCAGGATGGTGCCATGGTCGTTAAAGTGTTCGACAACTCCCCCGCAGCCGAAGTATTTAAGCCCGGCGATGTCCTGCTCGAAGTCGATGGCTTTAAAGTGGCGGCGGACCGGACTGTGGAGTGGAGGGAAAACCAGCGCACCAACTACCACTACGCTGTGGACCGCCACCATGTCGGTGAACGTTTACCGGTGCGCTTCTCCCGCGATGGTAAAGAGCAGACCGCTGAGGTCACGCTGGCCGCAACACCTCCCTCACGCGCTATGGTGCTGGGAGAGCAATTTGACCGCCAGCCCCGCTACTATATCTACGGCGGTGTTGTCTTTGTGCCCCTGAATATGAACCTGATCAAACGCTGGGGCAAAAACTGGCACTCCAAGGCGCCTATTGACTACCTCTATGCCCGCAATCAATGGAGTGACGAGGAGCGCCGCGAGCTGGTTGTCGCCCTGAAAGTACTGCCTGCCAATGTGAACCTCGGTTACCACGACTGGAAGAACTGGATTATCGACTCAGTAAATGGCCACAGTATCAAGGACTTCGACGAGTTCGCTCAATTGATGGAAGGCAACAAACAGGACTTTGTAGATTTGCGCGACCGCTCCGGTTATCGGATGGTCTTGGATGCGGCAGAGGCCCAGGAGCAGCAGCCTCTGATACTGCAGACCTACCATATCCCCCAGCGCCATTCACAGGGGTTGTTCAGCCAGCTGGCCAATAAAGAAGAATAAACATCGGGAGAGGCAAAGGATGCCCATAAAGTTACTGTACTTATCCAGCATTTTTGGCGGTCTGCTCCTGACCGCCAACGTTAATGCAGGGGAACTGTATCGCTGGGTCGACGACGATGGCCGGGTGCACTTTGGTGACCGCCCCCCGGCCCACGCAGAGGCCAAAGATATTTCTGGCAACCTGACCCCCATTAATTCTGCCGATGCCACCACAGCACCCAGACGAAGCCAATCGGAACAGCCGCGGAATATCGAACAACAATACCAGGAGCGCTTAAATCGTGAAGCGCAGGAAAGACAACAACAAAGAGACAAGGCCTGTAGCAAGGCCCGCAAGAACCTAAAAATATTACAGGGCCGGGTCGTATTTTTTGACGACAATGGCAAGGAAGTACGCCGCACAGAGCGGGAGCGCGAACAGATGGCACTCGACTATCAACGCCAGGTCAGCCTCTATTGCGGATAAGTTAGCCGGCCCCCAGGGGCGCGGCTTCCCCCCATTACTCAGCGACAGCTACCATTTAGGCATATCCACCTCTAAAATCCTGCGGTTTTAATACCGAGAGCCCCCGACCTATGTCCGATCAGCTGGAACGCTTTATTTTCTCCAAACACGATATTCGCGGACAGGTGGTGACACTTACTGATTCCTACCGCGATGTACTGGAACACAACCCACTGCCTACACCAGTAGCCCGCCTGCTGGGGGAGTTCCTCACTGCAGCCAGCCTGCTTTCAACCACACTGAAGTTCGAAGGTGTCCTGAGCCTCCAGGCCCGTGGCGAAGGCGATGTGCCGATGATTATGGCGGAGTGCACTCACCACAGCGACCTGCGCGGCATCGCCCGAGTTGCTGAGGGTGCACAAATCGACGAAAACGCCACGCTGCGCGATATGATCGGCCCCCGTGGAGCCCTGGCCATTACCCTTGAGCCAAAGCGCGGTGAGCGCTATCAAGGTGTGGTTCCCATGGAGCAGGACAACCTGGCCGGCTGCCTGGAAGACTACTTTAAGCAATCGGAACAGCTGGCTACCCGCGTATGGCTGGAAAGCAGTGACAATACCGTCGCCGGTCTTATGTTACAGATTCTGCCAGGCAATAATGCCGCCACAGAAGAAGAAAATCAGGACGCCTGGGAAACAGCGATTCACTTGGCGGAGACCGTAACTGACGAGGAGTTATTTACCGTTCCCCACCCAGAGCTGATTCACCGCCTATTCCACCAATTGGAGCCGGCAACCCTGGGTACCGACACTATTCGCTTCAAGTGCAGCTGCTCGAGAGAGCGCAGCGCCCGCGCGCTGGTTTCCCTGGGTGCAGAGGATGTCTACCGCCTGCTGGAAGAGCAGCAGGGTGAGATTATCGCGGACTGCCAATTCTGTAACACCCAGTACCGCTTTGATCGGGATCAAATTGAGTCGCTCCTCAACGCTCCCCCCCACACTCTTCACTAATCCGCGCAAGGCTGCGCAACCGCCGAATCCTCAGCGCAGCCCTGCCACCTGCCCCTCTACTCCCCCCTATTAAATTCAGAAGAAGAATAACCAAGACCCAGGTCATAATCTGCATGAATTTAAGTCGACATTATTTTCCATGACAGCGCTGTCATTGACTACAAAATAGCCATAGTTGGTATCCGCATATTTTGAATTTTGCAATAATGCGCCCCCAAAATTTTCTACGGCTGTCTAAACCTTGGGCAGCCCCATTTTATTTACTGTCCAACTTTCACGGGTATTCCACGAATGGCACAGATCGACGACTCCGCGATGGTCTTCAAGAACCTATCACCGGCACAATTGGTAGAGCAGGCTCTGACGCGCGGCGAGGGCAAGCTGTCAGATACAGGCGCTCTGGTGACTGAAACCGGCGCACGCACCGGTCGCTCCCCGGCTGACCGCTTTGTTGTAGAAGAGCCCTCCACTGCCGACAGCATCGCCTGGGGCAACGTCAACCGTCCTTTCCCGCAGGATAAGTTTGACGCCCTGTGGGATCGTGTAGAGGCTTTTGTTGCCGGTCACGATACTTTTGTTCAGCACCTGCATGTGGGCCAGGATGAAGACCATTACCTGCCAGTGGTAGTGACCACCCAAACTGCATGGCACAACCTGTTCGGCCGCAACATGTTTATCCGCGCCGAAAAGTACAACCCCAAGTCCAAGGAAGAGTGGCAAATCCTGCACGCTCCTCACTTTGTCTGTGAGCCCGAGCGCGATGGCACCAACTCCGAAGGCTGCGTAATTATCAACTTCGGCCAGCGCAAAGTACTGCTGGCCGGTATGCGCTACGCCGGCGAAATGAAGAAGGCCATGTTCTCTGTACAGAACTTCCTGCTGCCGGAAAAAGACGTGATGCCCATGCACTGCGCGGCTAACGTCGGCGAAGATGGCGATACCTGCCTGTTCTTCGGCCTGTCCGGTACCGGCAAGACCACCCTGTCCGCCGACCCTGAGCGCTACCTGATCGGTGACGATGAGCACGGCTGGACCAAGGGTGCCGTCTTCAATATGGAAGGTGGCTGCTACGCGAAAACCATCGACCTGAGCCAGAAAAATGAGCCGGTAATCTGGGATGCCATCCGTTTCGGTGCCATCGTTGAAAACGTGGTAACCAACGATCACGGCACTGCTGACTACTGCGACACCAGCCTGACTGAAAACGGCCGCTGCTCCTACCCGCTGGAACACGTCGAAATGCGTCAGCTGGAAAACCGCGCAGGCGAGCCAAAGAACGTTATCTTCCTGACTTGCGATGTATCCGGCGTACTGCCACCGGTATCCATCCTCTCCAAAGAGGCTGCGGCTTACCACTTCCTGTCTGGCTACACCGCCCGCGTAGGCTCCACCGAACTGGGCGCAGAGGCCGGTATCCACCCGACCTTCTCCACCTGCTTTGGCGCGCCGTTTATGCCCCGTGCACCGCGCGAATACGCAGACCTGCTGATGAAGCGCATCGAAGAGTTCGGCTCCAAGGTCTACCTGGTAAACACCGGTTGGACCGGCGGCTCCGGCGACAACGGCAAGCGCTTCCCGATTCCGGTAACCCGCGCTGTCGTTGCCGCTATCCAGAGCGACGCCCTGGAAGGCGTTGCCACTGAGCACCTGGATGCCCTGAACCTGGATATCCCGATGGAAGTGCCCGGCGTAGACAAGTCTTACCTGAACCCTCGTGAAGCCTGGGCTGACAAAGCTGCTTACGACGATCAGGCAGGCAAGCTGGCCAAGCTGTTCGCCGAGAACATTGAGAAGTTCAATGTCAGCGAAGACGTTAAAAATGCAGGCCCTAAAGCCTAAGTAGAGGTTGTCGGGCACAGTGCGCTGTCCGTGACCCAAAAGCCGCTGCTCCCCCAGGAGCGGCGGCTTTTTTTGTGGCTGATCCCAAGCCCGCAGCCCGTCGATTTTTGCGGCTATAGTGAGTAAACAGGCGCCGACGATTTTAGCGTCGGAGGAAAAACTCTCTCAGCAGCAATCGCGAGCACTATGTCCGCAGGTAACTCGTTTACTCGCTTCGAAACTCTGTTCCCACACAAGCCGCCCGGGCAAAGAGTCAATCGGGTGGTCGTCAGTGCCCTCACTTTAATACTCAGTGCCATCCTGTTTACCCTCTGGCTCTATCTATTCCTCTCCTCGCAAGAGAAGTCCTATGTCGAACAGCGTGGCTATCGCCTCGCCAACGAGGAGACCTTTAACAAATTCCTGCGAGAGGGCAGTAACCGCTCCAGCGTACAAGCACTCAATCAATTGCTTCGGGACCGGGGTGTCGCTGAGGTTTTTCCTATTCGTGATCTTCTGCGACAGGGGGGGGACTGGCTGGAACTGGGGGAACCCCCATTCGCCATACCACCCAGGGACCAGTGGTCCAATATTGTGAAAACCCTCACCCTGGTACGAGATCAGGTAATACCGCTAATTGGCCCTGTCACCGTAGTTTCCGCTTACCGCACTGATGCCTACAACCGAAAACTTGCGACCGAAGACCAGCCCCGCCACCGTGACTTTTGCGGGCTGGACTTAATTCCGAATTCCAATATCGGTAAAAACGAACTCGCTGAAGAGCTAAGCACACTGCACGCACGCCTCGGTCCCGATAGCAATGTCGGGATGGGCCTGATTGACGATGTCCTGTTTCATGTCGATACCTGTGGCTATCGCACCTGGTAATTGAGGGAGCTGCCCGATGGTTATGCAAAGTAACAAAGAGTGCGTAGAAATCGGCCAGCGTCAACTGCGCCGGCGGATCATCATCATTGGGGCAATCGCACTGGCGATTCTCACCGGTCTATTTGTTTTTACTTACGAACGAGCACGCGAGGCTGATGACCGGGTGAAATCCCCTATCGATATCCTACCGCTGCTAATGATCCCGGAGGTTTACGATATCCAGGGCTATCCGGCAGCTTCCGAGAGGGCATTCAGCCGCTTCCTGAGCAAAGGCAATAACCATGCACGCTTTACTCAACTCAAAAAATTCCTGCGCTCCAACCGGGTTGAACAGGTTGTGCAACCCTATGAGCTATTGCGTCAGGGCAGTGACTGGCAGGATTTGGACGAACCCGCATTCGCCATCCCTCCCAAGGAGCTCTGGTGGGGCATCGTAAATACTCTGCGGGTAATCGAGCGGGAAATAGTGCCCCGCGTCGGCCCGGTAACAGTGGTCTCCGGGTGGCGCACAGTGGATTACAACCGTAAGGCCGGGGGTTCCAAGGGAAGTAAACATCTGCATTTCTGCGGGCTGGATATAGTTCCGAAAAAGAAGTTCTCCCGAGAGCAATTGGTGCCCGTACTGAGGGATATCCACAAGCGCAACGGCCGCGAGTGGCAAATGGGCCTCGGAATCTATCGGGGCATTCGATTTCACGTGGATACGTGCGGATATAGGCGCTGGTAAAACCCCACTGCATCTGCTTAGATAGAGCAAAAATTAGGCGCCCTACCACTGGGCTGCCGAAAGAGAAGCAGAGGAAGTCGCAGTGCAAGAAAAACTGGAAAGGCGCTCATTTATATTGACCTTGTTATTGGTCAGCGTAGCTTTTTTACTCCTAATAAAACCCTTCTTTACCCCTATTTTTTGGGCTTGTGCCACCGCACTGATTTTCTACCCCGTGTACCGTCTGCTGATGCAGCGCTTTCCCAATTCGCCTAATTTAATGGCTCTGCTAACCCTGTTTATGTGTATCGTTCTATTGGTGATACCCGTATTGGTAGTGGCCACCTCTTTTATTAATGAAGCGGTAACTCTGTATCACCGGATCCAGGAAGGACAAATTGATGTTTCTAAATCCTTTGAGCAGATTCGCAGTGCTTTCCCCAGGGTTAACAGCACGCTCGAAAGTATTGGCGTGGATGTCGAGGAGGCCAAGCAGCGCCTGATGGGTGGAGTGATGAATGCCGGTAGCTTCGTCGCAAAAAATGCGATTGAGGTCGGACAGAATACTGTTAACTTTTTCGTTATGTTGGGTTTAATGCTTTACCTCACCTTCTTCCTGATTCGCGATGGCGAAAGGCTGGTAAACCTGATTATCCATGCCCTACCACTGGGTGATGAGCGCGAGCACCTTTTGCTGGCAAAGTTTGCTGAAGTCACTCGCGCAACCATCAAAGGAAATCTGGTAGTCGCTATTACCCAGGGCGGCTTGGGCGGAATTATTTTCTGGGTGCTGGGCCTACCGGCACCGGTGCTTTGGGGTGTATTAATGACACTGTTGTCATTGTTGCCCGCCGTCGGTGCCGCATTGATCTGGTTCCCCGCTTCTATTTACCTCTATGCTATTGGCGAACCCATGAAGGCAACGATTTTACTCGCCTATGGTTTCACCGTGATTAGCCTGGTAGATAACCTGTTGCGCCCAATATTGGTGGGTCGAGACACAAAACTCCCCGACTATTTAGTACTATTCTCCACTGTCGGCGGTCTGTTTATGTTTGGAATCAGTGGCTTTGCGATAGGGCCCTTACTCGCCGCACTATTTCTCGCCTTCTGGGAGATTTTTATGCGTGAGTTTGTGCATCCCGAAGATGTCTTAATGCCACAAAAACCTGAAGATCTTTAACCTGTTCCCCGGGGCGGAAAAGCCTTAATTCCGCCCCACCCAATTAATATGCAAAGTCAGCTCGCACAACAGCTCAGTGGGCAGCCTCCTGTAGCTCTTTCAGCTGCAAATTGAGATCGCTCATCGGCGACTGATCAACCAACAGTGCTCCCTCATTTGCCCGATCCAAATCCGCCACCAGTAAAATCACTGTTGAGAAAGTCAGGGCCAAAGCTATAACTACCTGGGCAGATCCCCCGCGACTTATACCCAACTGGTATCCAATTGCCAGCATCGCCAAAATGGTCATAAAGTACAGGGACAGCCAGAGTGGACCCGGTATACGGTATTGCAGCCCAACCACAACCCTGGCACGGTGCAGATCTACCATCCCGTTAACCTGCTCGGCAAACTGGCGTAAATAATCGGCGTTGTAATCCTGTGCGATATGCGCCTCGATCAAACGCCAAAGAGCCTGGTGAATTTCCTCACTGCGAGCTACATCTTCCGGAGTGACGGCGATTGATGGGTCAATATCCCTGAGATTTGCATATTCAGCTATTAGGTCTCGTGCCTTATCCTGCTTATCCAATTGCAGAAAGCTCGCATTTAAATATGCGGCCTGAATGGTATTGACCTCCTGCAACAGCAATGCCTTGCGTTCATTAAATCGGTCGGCTGTCATATCAAGGAATCTCTGAATAACTCCGTGATACCTCTGGCATGCAGAGCGGTTCACAATCAAGGCGCGGCTTCGCAGTAATGTCCAGACCTTGCAAGAAGTCGCAACGCGGAGTGTGAATCGCTCTGCAAGCCCCGAAGGGCGGGCCTTGAAGGCCACAGCTGCTGCGTTGCAGCTCTTGCAAAGGACTGAGCCATTCGTGGCGAGCTGCGCCTAACATCTGCAGCCTTCAAGACCCGCAGAGGCATTACGGAGTTATTCAGAGGTTCCTTAGGTAAATGCCAAAACGAATGCGACCAGGCCCAAAGTGGCAGCTACCGCACTGCCCAGGGAAGAATCCTCCTTGATACTGGCATTCACTACCCGCCGCTGCCCCAGATAAATCCCCACAGCTAAAGCGCAAAGCACTACGGCAACTGAAATGGTATAGATCAGTGGAAGTGGCAGAGTATAGAAAAGGCTGTCAAAGCGCATTTAAGCCCCTGCAAAACGGCAAGTCCATAACGGTGCATTGACGCACCAATATTCTTACTTTGGCGCATAAAGCATAGCAGTTATAGCTGAGCTATTGGCCAGTTAGACCTTAGGGCAGTAGCATAGGCGTATCGGTAAACTACAAGGGAAATATTCGTGAAATATCTGCTGACCTTCTTTATTACTGCGTTTATCAGCCTTCCCAGCCTCGCTCTGGAAGTAGGTGAAATGGCGCCAAATTTCACTCTCAAGGGGTCTGATGGCCAAACCCACACATTGGCGGACCTCCAGGGAAAAAGCGCTGTTGTGATCGCTTGGTTTCCCAAGGCATTCACCCGTGGCTGCACCATAGAGTGTAAATCGCTCGCCCAAAACGGTCACTTGATCAAAGATTATGAAGTCACCTACTTTATGGCCAGTACGGATGATCTTGACGATAACACCCGATTTGCTGAAGAGAGCGAAGCGGACTTCCCGTTACTCAGTGATCCCACCGGTGAAACGGCTAAAGCGTACGATGTACTTATTCCCATAATGAATATTGCCCGTCGCGTTACCATTTATATCGGTAAAGATGGACGAATTAAAAAAATTGACAAGGATATTAAACCGGCAACCAGCGCAGAGGATATAGCGCGAACGCTTGGTGAATTGGGTGTTAAAAAGGAGTCAGCCTGAAAATAAATAGTCCGGAGTGACTAAATATATGGTGGAATAGCCCAGTGCTCTATTGGGCTATTGGGAATCAATGACAAAAGATATCCCAAAACAGCAATCCCGCCCTTCAAATTCATCCAACCACTTGCAGACATTCAACGTAACCTCTCCTCGGCTGGATTTATCGACATACTCTTGCAGGTGCTCGGGTTTCCCTGAGGAAAAAACCCGATCATCCGCAGCTTTTAATGTATCAGCATTATTTGACCAAGGAAGTTCCCGGTCTGTCTTACCAGTCACTTCACCACCGGCCAATTGACATATTTGGCGATTACCCCATAGATATACGCCTGTTTGATCTTTAACCCAAAATAAAAATGGAACCTCGGCAACTACTTTCAGTTCATCAGCAGTCATATCTTCTCAATCATCTAAATACCAGTAATTAACTCTAATTTTAGCAGGCAATAACAACATCACTCAGGATTCTATACATAACTGCATTTTCAAGTTTATTCGCTGAAACCCAAAATAAATAAATATTAATAGATGACTGTTAGCAAAAGACTCAACCATGAACAAAAAAAAATTAAGAGCGGCCTGATAATGAGATATGAGTATATTTCAAGTAGGTCTTTCCATCGTGTTTGGTAAGACCTCACTGTTATTTACTCTCCACCAATTTCCAATTCTTTTAACTTACGTGTCAGAGTATTTCTACCCCAGCCCAGCAGATCAGCAGCATCGCGTTTGCGCCCAGCTGTATGCTTAAGGGCAATTTCTATTAACGCTTTTTCAAATGCGGGGACAGCCTCATTTAAAATCTCGCGCTGCCCAGAGGATAGGGCCTGGTCGGCCCACAGACGCAGAGCTTTTTGCCAGTCTGCCGGTGTTTCTGTCGTTGCGCCCTGCTGATGCAACTCCTGTGGCAAATCTTCAATATGTACCTCGCGTCCGGAGGCCATTACGGTAATCCAGCGGCAGGTATTTTCCAGTTGCCGCACATTACCGGGCCAATCCAGCCCAGAGAGATACTCCTCAGTTTCCTTGGTTAGGATCTTTGACTCCACCCCCAGATCTTTTGCCGCAGCATTAAAGAAATGCCTCACCAATCGCGGAATATCCTCACGGCGATCCGCGAGTCTTGGAATATGGATGCGAATAACATTCAGGCGGTGAAACAGGTCCTCACGAAATTTATGCTGACATACCAACTCTTCCAGATCCTGGTGAGTCGCCGCAATAATACGCACATCCACTTTAACCGGGGTGTGGCCACCGACACGGTAAAATTCACCATCAGCCAACACGCGCAATAACCGGGTTTGCGTATCTGCGGGCATATCACCAATTTCATCTAGAAACAGGGTGCCACCATTGGCCTGTTCAAAACGTCCGGCACGCTGGGAGCTGGCACCGGTAAAGGCCCCTTTTTCATGGCCAAATAATTCAGACTCCATCAGGTCCTTGGGTATAGCCGCCATGTTCAATGCAATAAATGGCTTATCCCTGCGCGGACTGTGATTGTGCAGAGCCTGCGCCACCAACTCCTTACCGGTACCGGATTCACCGTTGATTAAAACCGTGATGTTGGAATGAGACAAACGGCCAATCGCACGGAAAACCTCCTGCATCGCCGGCGCTTCTCCAATGATTTCTTTACTACCCTGACCATTTTCCGGCTCAACCCGTTCTTCAGCACTCTGTTCGCTAGCGTGCATCAATGCGCGCCGGGTTACCGCTACGGCTTCATCAATATCAAATGGCTTGGGCAGGTATTCAAAGGCTCCCCCTTGGTAAGCAGCTACCGCGCTATCCAGGTCCGAGTGCGCAGTCATAATAATTATCGGCAGGCTCGGTCGTTCAGCCTGGAAACGCTGCAACAATTTAAAGCCATCGGAGCCCGGCATGCGGATATCACTGATTACTACATCCGGTGAATCGCTATAGAAATCATCCAGGGCGCAGTCGCCACTCTCGTAACACTGGGTATCAATTCCCTCACGCGATAGCGCTCTCTCCAGCACCCAGCGGATTGATCTGTCGTCGTCAATAATCCAAACGCGATTACTCATTCTCTAGGTTCCTGTATTAGCTAATTCGGTAGTCAGGGGCAGATAAATTTGGAAAATGCTACGGCCGGGTTGGCTGTCACACTTAATCAGCCCCTTGTGCTGATTAATAATGTTCTGGGAAATTGAAAGTCCAAGACCTGAACCCTCGGCGCGGCCGGAGATCATCGGGAAGAATATCCGCTCGCGAATATCCTCCGGTATGCCCGGGCCGTTATCTTCAATTTCTATACGGCAGACCAATGGACAGTTGCGGCGGCCAATGGTGAATTGGCGCTGGATACGCGTACGCAATACCATCTCCCCACTACTGAGGCCAATACTTTCATCGATGGCTTGCATGGCGTTGCGGGCAATATTAAGCAGCGCCTGAATCAATTGTTCGCTATCGGCGGGGACATCGGGAATAGACGGATCGTAGTCCCTGCGAATTTGAAGCTCACCGATACACTCAGCATCCAGCAACTGGGCAACCCGCTCCAGAACCTCGTGCACATTAACCGGTTGCAGTACTACCGGCTGGCGTGGTCCCAATAAACGGTCAACCAGATTGCGCAGGCGATCCACTTCCTCGATGATAATCTGTGTATATTCGTCTAACTCCCGGTCCGGCAACTCGCGCTGCAATAGTTGTGCAGCCCCGCGGATACCACCGAGGGGGTTCTTGACCTCATGGGCCATGCCGCGAACCAGGTTTCGTGTCGTTTCCTGGGCACTGAGCAGCGCATCTTCCCTGGCAATTCGCAACAGGCGATCCATCGGCTGCACTTCCACAAGTAGCACAGAAAACTCGGGGACCGGGCTGACTGAGTAATCCACGGTTCGGGTTTCAAGATTGTTCAACCTCCAACTGGCCCGGCGCACTGTGTACTTCTCATTTTTGCGCAATGCTTCCCGCATAGCCTCATAGGCAGTGGGAGATTCTCGCACCACCTCCTCCAACTTCGAGCCTTTAACTCGAGTACTGGAGGCGGCCAACAAGTCCTCAGCGGCATTGTTCAAATAGCAAAGCGATAAGTTTTCATCCAGCACCAACACTGCGGAAGTCAGGCTATCGAGTAATTGGCGCAACTGGCGATCATTCAGCATTCACAAAATTTCCGATTCATTCCGAGGCTCTGACCAAACTCCCTTTGGTCACCCCCAGCAAACTAGCGCTGTATCTAGTCAGTGCAAAAAGCAAACCAAAATGGCGCATATGCTGGCATTTACAGGCGGGAACAACTTCAACCGGACACAATCGGTGCGCAGTTAGCTGTAGTGGCATAGCGAGTTATTCAGCTTAAAAAATGAGATGCCGCCAGCCACAGGCAGAATGCACCATAACGGTGCGCAGGTCAAAAAACAAACAAACGGAATTAGGAGAGGGCTAGAAGTGAGAGGGCAATTAGATTGAGGGGGCTTTCGCCCCCCAGTATTTAACCCCTAGCTATGGGTCGCTTCACGTAAATTGTGACCACGCTGGATTGAGCCAGAACCCGCCCATTTGAACCCACCAGGACGGCCTGCAGAGTATGCGTTCCACGCTCAAGAGCCGAGATATCTAGGGCATTGCCGTATGCACTCCCCTGCCAGCGCTGCCCATCAATAACCGCATAGAAGCTCGAACCTTCTGGATAGGCTGGAGTTACTTGTACCTCAAGCGCAATCAGGGTTTGCCCTGGGGGGATAGTAGCTTCATTAATTGGGCTCACAATCTGAATCGAAACAGCCTCGGAGTCCCCATCCTTGCTTTTTGGCGACAATTTTCTTGAGGGTAGCTGTCGAGGCAAGGCGATCGGTTGGATGTTGATCGGTGCCAACTCAACCTCTTCCGAGTTTCCATTTGGTGGTGGCGTATCACTAAAGGTTACCTGACCATCGGGACCCACTATTTTGTATATGGCCCCAGTCTCTGCGAAAGCCACAACAGCTACTATGGGCAAAACCAATAAAACAGCTTTCAGTAGTTCTTGAATTCCCAACATTCTATTAGCCACCCTGCAATTCCCCCCATTTCAGGTATAGGGACTTTCATACTTTTGGCGCCATTTATTGCTGCTGCAGACCACAGAGCCCTCAAGTCCCGGCTGACAGTGTACTCGCAATAAAAAAGCCCGCACCAGGGTGGCGCGGGCTTTTCGAGAACGGCTCGACGGCATCACCGTGATGCCGGTCGCCATTACACGGAGTAGTACATATCGAACTCGACCGGGTGAGTGGTCATGTTCAGACGCTCTACTTCTTCACGCTTCAGCTCGATGTAGGCATCGATAGCATCGTTAGTGAATACACCACCGGCTGTCAGGAACTCACGATCCTGGTCCAGAGCATCCAGGGCGCCTTCCAGGCTGGAAGCGACAGTCGGGTACTCAGCCAGCTCTTCCGGCGGCAGATCGTACAGATCCTTGTCCGCAGCATCGCCAGGGTGGATCTTGTTCTTGATACCGTCGAGACCCGCCATCAGCAGTGCGGCGAAAGACAGGTACGGGTTGGCGGTCGGGTCCGGGAAGCGAGTCTCGATGCGCTTGCCTTTCGGGGAGGGCACGAAAGGAATACGGATAGACGCAGAGCGGTTGCGCGCAGAGTAAGCCAGGATTACCGGCGCTTCGAAGCCAGGTACCAGACGCTTGTAAGAGTTGGTGGAAGCGTTACACAGCGCGTTCAGGGCGCGAGCGTGCTTAACGATACCGCCGATGTAGTACAGAGCAGCTTCGGACAGACCAGCGTAGGCGTCACCGGCAAACTGGTTTACGCCATCCTTGCTAAAGGACTGGTGGACGTGCATACCGGAACCGTTATCGCCAACCAGCGGCTTGGGCATAAAGGTCGCGGTCTTGCCGTAGGCGTGGGCAACGTTGTGTACAGCGTACTTGAGGATCTGTACTTCGTCCGCTTTCTTGGTCAGGGTGTTGGCGGCAACGCCGATCTCACACTGGCCAGCAGTACCCACTTCGTGGTGATGCACTTCTACGCGCAGGCCCATTTGCTCCATCGCAGAACACATAGCGGCGCGAACGTCGTGCAGGGAATCCACCGGAGGAACCGGGAAGTAACCGCCTTTAACGCCGGGGCGGTGACCAATATTGCCTTCGGCAAAGTTGTGACCAGAGGACCAGGCTGCTTCTTCGGAGTTGATCTTGTAGAAGGCGCCGCCCATTTCGGCACCCCAGGTAATATCGTCGAATACGAAGAACTCGGGCTCGGGACCGAACAGAGCGGTGTCACCCAGACCAGTGGACTTCAGGTATTCCTCAGCGCGCAATGCGATGGAGCGAGGATCGCGCTCGTAACCCTGACCAGTAATTGGGTCGACGATGTTACAGCGAATGATAACGGTGCTCTCATCGGTGAAGGGGTCGAGGAAAGCTGTCTCGTCATCCGGCATCAGGATCATGTCGGATTCGTTGATGCCCTTCCAACCGGCGATGGAAGAACCATCGAACATTTTGCCTTCTTCAAAGAACTCACCGTCAACTTCCGACGCAGGGATGGAAACGTGTTGTTCTTTACCCTTGGTATCGGTAAAGCGCAGGTCTATCCATTTCGCTTCACTTTCATTAATCAAACCGAGCGTTTTCGCTGACATTGCAGTCCTCCAGGTCTTGAAAAGTAATTGGTCGCTATGCCTTGCTGTCGCTGCCGGCATTCACTCTCTCCCTGGCGTGAAATAAAGCAAGGAGTGTGCCAAATTAGGGCAATCGCCTCATAGTCCCGGTTGGCGCCGGTGCGAGCCCCAGCAAAGTGCTGACGCAGCCAGGATAGATGTATTGTGGCCGAGCAGCCACACAAATACGCACCAAAATAGAACATATTTGCTCTCGCTTCGCCCGCAAACAGTGCACAACCAACTTGGCTCCGGCTAGTTTATAATGCCGCACCTTCTATCAACATGCGGTACCCCACGGATTCCCATGCACTTTGTCGTCAAGTTTTTTCCAGAGATCACCATCAAGAGCAACCCTGTGCGCAAGCGCATGTCGCGCCAGCTCAAGGACAACCTGCAGCGCCTGCTGCGCCAGCTGGACGACCGTATCCAGGTGCGCAAGGATTGGGAAAAGATCGATGTGATCGCGCCCGATGCTGTGTCCCACCTGGGTGGACGTATCGAAGAGGTGCTCTCTCATACCCCCGGCATCGCCAACTTCTCCCGCGTGCGCCAGTTCCCCCTGGGCGACCTGCACGACATGTACGAGAAAACCCTGTCGGTTTGGGGAGCAGCCCTGAAAGACAAGACTTTCTGCGTCAGGGTTAAGCGCACCGGTAAACACGACTTCCAGTCCCTGGATGTGGAGCAGTATGTGGGTGGCGGCCTCAACAAGAATACCGAGGCATCCGGAGTCAAACTGAAAAACCCCGACATCACCGTTAAACTGGAGATCCGCCACGACAAGCTCAACGTGATCGAAGAGCAGCATCCCGGCCTGGGCGGCTTCCCCCTCGGAACGCAAGACCCGGTTTTGTCGCTGGTATCCGGTGGCTTCGACTCTACCGTGGCCAGTTACATGACCATGAAGCGCGGTATCCGCACCCACTTCCTGTTCTTCAACCTGGGCGGACGCCAGCACGAGCTGGGCGTGAAAGAAGTCTCCTACTACCTGTGGAACAAATACGGCGCTTCCCATCGGGTGCGCTTTATAACCGTGCCGTTTGACGAAGTAGTGGCAGAAATTCTCGAGCGGGTCGACGACTCCCATATGGGCGTCATTTTGAAACGCATGATGCTGCGCGCCGCCGATGTGATCGCTAAAGAACTGGAGGTGGACGCCGTAGTCACCGGTGAAGCCATCGCCCAGGTTTCCAGCCAGACCCTGAAAAATCTGTCGGTGATCGACAGTGTTACCAATACCCTGGTATTGCGCCCACTGATCACCACCGACAAGACCGATATTATCCGTACCTCCCGGGCCATCGGCACCGAAGAGTTTGCCGCCAATATGCCGGAGTACTGCGGCGTTATCTCGGTAAAACCCACCACCCGCGCCAAGATTGAAAAAGTGGAGTCCGAGGAAAACCGTTTCGATTTCACCGTCCTCGATCGCGCTATCAGCAATCGGGTGATGCAGAATATTGATCAGGTGATCGAAGAAGTCGATGGCGAAGCGCCGGATGTGGAGATCCGCGAGGAGCCGGGCAGCGCCGTGGTGATCGATATCCGCCACCCTGATGAGGAGGAGCTGGATCCACTGGAGCTAGGCTGTGAGGTGCAGACTATTCCTTTCTACCGCCTCAACAACAGCTTCGCCCACCTGGACCAGGAGCGCGAGTACCTCCTGTATTGCTCTAAAGGCGTTATGAGCCGCCTGCATGCCTCACACCTGCTTGATGAAGGTTTTCGCAATGTGGGTGTGCTGCGCCCGCTGATTCCCCACAGACCGGAAACCATTAAGAAGTAACTTCTGCTCAAGGCGCGGGCAATCACCGCCCGCGCGTGTTTTAAAGCGAACAGCGCCCCGGGGCGGTGATTTTTTACTCAAAATCACTCCCAATTGTCATGCGGCCCCCCTATAATCGCCGCCTTTGGCCGGAATGCTGCTGTAGAAACCCCGCAGGCCCCCGCCCCGACTTACCAAGATTTAACGCCCAGAGGCCCCCAGTGATAGAGAATCTGCGCAATATTGCGATTATCGCCCACGTAGACCATGGCAAAACCACCCTTGTGGACAAGCTGTTGTCCCAGTCCGGCACTCTCGACCGCCGCGACGAAGGCGCCGAGCGCGTCATGGACTCCAACGATCAAGAGCGTGAGCGTGGCATCACCATTTTGGCGAAGAACACCGCTATCCGCTGGAATGACTACCGCATCAATATTGTCGACACCCCAGGGCACGCCGACTTCGGCGGCGAGGTAGAGCGCGTACTGTCCATGGTGGATTCAGTTCTGCTGCTCGTAGACGCAGTAGATGGCCCCATGCCACAGACCCGCTTCGTAACCCAGAAGGCATTTGAGCAGGGCCTCAACCCGATCGTGGTGATTAACAAGATCGACCGCCCCGGCGCTCGCCCCGACTGGGTTATGGATCAGGTATTCGACCTGTTCGACAGCCTCGGCGCCACCGACGAACAGTTGGACTTCCCGGTTGTCTACGCCTCCGCCCTGAACGGCATCGCCGGTCTCGACGACACTGACCTGGCCGACGATATGACGCCGCTGTTCCAGATGATTGTGGACAAGGTTGAGCCCCCGAAGGTTGACCCCACCGGCGCCTTCCAGATGCAGGTTTCCGCTCTGGACTACTCAAGTTACGTAGGCGTAATCGGCGTTGGCCGTATCACTCGCGGTACCCTGAAGCCGAACCAGCAAGTGGTGGTTCTCGATCGCGAAGGCAACTCGCGCAAAGCCAAGGTCCTGCAGGTTATGGGTTACCTCGGCCTGGAGCGTGTGGAAGTGGAGCAAGCCAGTGCTGGCGATATCGTGTGTATCACCGGTGTGGGTGAGCTAAATATCTCCGATACCCTGTGCGACCTGGATACTCCAGAAGCCCTGCCCGCCCTGAGCGTGGACGAGCCCACCGTAAGCATGACCTTCCAGGTCAATGACTCCCCCTTTGCCGGCCAGGATGGCAAGTTCGTTACTTCGCGCAACATCAAAGAGCGCCTTGACCAGGAGCTGATTCACAACGTGGCCCTGCGTGTAGAGCAAGGCGACTCTCCTGATAAGTTCAAGGTTTCCGGCCGTGGCGAATTGCACTTGTCTGTCCTGATCGAATCCATGCGCCGAGAAGGTTTCGAGCTGGGCGTTTCCCGCCCCGAAGTGGTGCAGAGAGAGGTCGACGGAGAGATCCACGAGCCTTATGAAGAAGTGGTTATCGATGTTGAGGAACCCCATCAGGGGCCCATTATGGAAGAGCTGGGCCTGCGCAAGGCCGATCTCACCAATATGGAGCCCGATGGCAAAGGTCGCGTGCGCCTAACCTTTATCGTGCCCTCGCGCGGCATGATCGGCTTCCGCTCCCAATTCCTTACCATCACCAGTGGTTCTGGCATTATGACCAGTATCTTCGACCACTACGGTCCGGTGAAGCAGGGTGAAGTGGCCAAGCGCATCAACGGTGTACTGGTTTCCATGGTCAAGGGCAAAACCCTCGCCTATGGTCTATTCGCACTGCAAGATCGTGGTCGCCTGTTCCTGGGCCACGGCGAAGAGGTCTACGAAGGCCAAATCGTCGGTATTCACTCCCGTGGCAACGACCTGGTGGTAAACCCCACCAAGGCCAAACAGCTCACTAATGTGCGCGCGTCAGGTACTGACGATGCACTCACTCTGTCACCACCCATTCGTCACACCCTTGAGCAGGCTCTGGAATTTATCGAAGACGATGAATTGGTAGAAGTGACTCCTAACTTTATCCGCTTGCGCAAGAAAATTTTGCAGGAAAATATGCGCAAGCGCGCGAAGAAATAATTAGTATTTTCTTCAACTTTAAAAAGGGCCCCCTGGGCCCTTTTTTGTTTTACCATTTCATGACATCTTCAATCCCTGAAGAGAGATAATCAAAAACTGCTCCGTGGAAACATTACATAGTTAAAAGGTGATTGATTAACTCGACAGCGGCCGTGCTGTACTAAACTGCGGGGGAGGCTGCTTGCAATAGGCCGCAAATAACGCTCGCCAGTAACCGGTATTTTTTCCCCCACCTCTTAATTTAAAAAGGAAATTTATCTTCTTTTTAAATTAAATAATCGAACATTTTTATCGCTGACCTGCCCAAATATTTATTCCTGAAAGGTGCAATTAAATTTATGTACGCACTTTTTATTGTCCCCATCACAAAATTATAGCGGAAATAAATATAGCCACTCAGCCACTGTTCTCCGTGGCTTGCACATTTATTCCACATTTCCCCGCGGAACTTTTACCTCTCCATTTATTCAAATTTTTCCACATATAACGACAAATTTTTTTATACATAATTAAGACCTATGGGAGGTCAATCTAATGTTTTCTTTCCTGCAATCTCAGGATCGAACAAGGATGTTGGTGGGCAGCCGCAGTGAACGCGGATCTAAATTTGGGTTTAAATTAAAAGCAGCGGCGACACTCGCAGCAGCAATCGCCATCAGCGGAAACGTCAGCGCACAAGAAACCTCTAAACGTGTATCTGCCTATTGGGCCGATTGGGAATACTGGGCCGACTCATCCTTCACCCATGACAACGTGGATTTTTCCAAGCTCACTCACGTTCAGTACGCCTTTGCCTGGAATGACGAAGACGGCAACATCTACTTTACAGACCCCTACGTTTTCTACGGCCTGGGCGCCCAATCATTTTCCGGCGGCGCCGGTGATGGTCCCGTAAAATGCTCGCCGCAATTCTGGCACCCCTACAGCCAATACGATTCCAGTATTCAGCCCGCGGTCTGCCAGGGCTGGAATGACCACGAGTCAGGTTTCGTAAAATCGGTACACGACGACGGTGCCAAGGCAATCCTATCCATGGGCGGCTGGACCCTCTCCCACAAAGTCTCTGAGATGATGGAGAGCGATACCGCACGTGCAGCCTTTATCGAAAATGCAGTGACACTGCTTACTGACTGGGATTTCGATGGCCTCGATCTCGATTTTGAATACCCCGGCTATGCACCGAACGGCGGACGCTCGATCGACAAAGAAAACTTCACCACCCTGCTGCAAGAGCTGCGCGCGCGCTTCGATGAGGTTGAAGCGGAGACCGGCAAAAATCTGGAACTGACCGCTGCCGTGGCCTGTGGCCCCTCGATTGCAGAAGAGGGTTATGATTTTGCTGCTGTGGGCGAAGTCCTCGACTATGTCAACCTGATGACTTATGACTTTGGTGGCGATTGGGACACCGTAGCCCAGCACACCTCGCCGCTGTATCCCTATGAAGGCCAGGTCAACGAAGGCTTCGACGCAGACAGCTGCCGCAATATGTGGATGACTGAGGGAAATATTCCCGCTGAGAAGATCACCCTGGGTATGTCCCACTACGGCCGCAGCGTGGCTGGCGCCACCGCAATCGGTGAAGCCGCCTCCGGACAAGACGTGGCGCACTGGGGCTCTGACACCGAGACGCGCTACTACCAGATCGTCGAGAAAATGCAGAGCGACTCTTCATTCCAGACCGCTTACGATCCAGAGGCTGTCACCCACTACGGTTGGTTTGAGGATGGCGGTTTTATCTCGTTCGAAGATACGACTTCTATTGCCGCACGCGCCCAATATGTGCTCGACCAGGGCCTGGGTGGCGTGATGATCTGGCAGCTCCGCGGCGGAATGCTACTGGAAAACAATGAGTACCAGTATCCACTACTCGATGCCGCGCTCGAGGTCTTCGGACAGGGTGGCTCCAGTGATAGCGATACCGGAGACACTGGCGATACCGGAGACACTGGCGATACCGGAGACACCGGAGACACCGGAGACACCGGAGACACCGGAGACACCGGAGACACCGGAGACACCGGAGACACCGGAGACACCGGAGACACCGGAGACACCGGAGACACCGGAGATACTGGCGACACCGGAAGTGGCGGCGGCAATAATAATGGCGGAAGCAGCACCTGCGTCGCGTTTGAGCAGCCCTATGCCGGCGACCCAGGTTATTCAGTCGGTGACGTTGTTGTCTTTGAAGGAGTCGCCTACGAGTCCACCCACGAGCCAAACTGGTGGTCTCCAGGTTCCGCGCCATCGCTGTGGACCGAAACCACCTGTCAAACTGAGGGCGAAGGCTCCGACAACGGCTCTGGCGATAACAACGACAATGGCTCCGATAGCGGTTCTGACGACAACGCCGATAACGGTTCCGATGACAACACCGACAGCGATCAAGGTTCAGGTGAGACCGCTTCCTGCCCCGAATTCCAGCAACCATATGCTGGTGACGAAGGCTATCAAGTTGGCGACCTAGTAACCTTTGAAGGCCAGGTTTACGTGTCTACCTTTGGACCCAACTGGTGGTCCCCGGCTAACGCTCCCCAGTACTGGGAAGCGAGTTCCTGCCAGTAACCTGGATACACTTTGGCCGTCTTCTCAAGGAAGGCGGCTGCATGTTTCTTCTAATAAAAAGGGCCCTTATCGGGTCCTTTCTATTTATTATTAGTCCGCGCTCAAAATAATTATTACGGCGTATCTTGTAAAATATGCATCACTTCATCAAAGTCGCCCTTTGACAAATGGTTTCTCAATCAACGAATACCATCATCTGTCAAATTTTGCTCGCACTTAATATAATTTTTGATCTTGTAGATAAATTCTAAGCCTGGATAAGACGCAGTAAATCTCTGCATCTTATGATCAATTAAATTTATGCTGACATTGTCATCCATTCTAAAAATGTATTTTGGAATCCAGCGGCTAGGTGCCGGACCAGTACCAGTAGCTGTTTCAACAGCCTGATTTTGACTCCAATTATACTCTTTAGGAAAAAGAGAAAATAATAAGTTAAATTTCACTCCATTGGAGCTGACAACAAAATAACTATTTAGCCTCAAAGCCATCAAAGATGAAAAAAACAAACAAAAACTAGAGGGTTCTAAAGCTGTTACGGATTTGCTGGTTTAACCCATAGCCCCAAATATCTTAGCCTTAGTTTCTTATCAAGCTCTATTTTTGCCGTAGGGATTAAGTATGAAATCAGTTTAAAAAATGCCGCAAAAAATATTATAGAAACAAATATTAATGGGAATATTAATTCCCTCATCAGTGAGGTCAGCAAAGATAGCGCCATCAGATAAAGACTCTACTCGCTGAGATACTACAAGCTTAAAGAAAGACATAACTATAAGAGCCCTCTAATGAAAGTGGTAGGCAGGATGACAAACCAGTCCCAGTTGCAGCGAATAATAACGCGCTTTCTATTCAGCAACGGCATTGGGAACTGTAAAAAAAGGATCTCTTTTTTACTTTAGGGGACTCCCACCCTAGACACAAAGCACATCTATGCCCTACATCTTTATAGATTTCTTGTTCCTGTATGCAGACTTTACAATAATTTATAGCCACTAAAAATTTTTTATATTTAAAAAATACGCATAGAAGCCGGACGTATTTATTAAATCATTAATAACTAACCTTATCGAATAGATGGCTCATTAAGACCAACGAAAGTAACATTTAGTACGCTAGAACCAAATAATTAAATGTAGGCATAGCACTTAATAATCAACGGAAGAGTTAGAAAAGGCTGTATAACACCCGAATAACTCTCAATTAATGAGATCAAAAGAGAACTTAGTAAGTTGTTGCTTGTTAGACTGACATTCCATGGCTCGATATGCCTGCACCGCAGAACTAACTTATATACGCCACATTAGGTTATTGAAGTAACCAGTAACTGTATGGAATCAATAGTGCTTTACTAAATAATTAGTACAAGTAGATTGAATCCCATCCAATTACCCGTGACACATCAATGATGGCCATAAAAGCGCTGCTCAACTTTCTGCCACTGCGCCAATGCAGTTTGTGAGTGCAAACAAACTGTGAGTCTCTCGAACCTTGAGGCATAAGCGCGTAAAACGGCCAATCCCTGATGTGCTGCAATCTCGTGAGGGAAGCGGTTAGTGCCAGCTCCCAGTGCCGGAAACAGTATCGTTTTGCAACCGCGCTCTATCGCCAACTCCAAAACGCTTTCATAGCAGTGCCTCAACAGCACTATGGCCTGGCTCCCCCATTGATCGCCACTGCTCCACTGGGGCGTAACAGTATGCAATAAGTAATCGACCGGTAAATCATAGGCTCGAGTCAGGCGAGCTTCACCGACTGGGCAGGCTCTTTGCTTGGTACACTGGGGAGTTAATTGAGTCCCGCAATGGGCATAAATCTGCGCTGAAAGCCCCCGCCCCCGAATAAGGTGCTTGTGTGCCGGACACACCAGCGCATCTCCACGCATCGTCAAAATATCGCCAGAAGTCAGTTGAATTTGTGTCACGATTTCTCAGTTCTAAAGTTTGAGTTACTGATACTGTAGCTTGCTACTTTGGTCGGTGACAGATTCCCCCTATACTCACCATTGCTTCACTCCGGCAGTGGCTACCAGCATAGTTGTATGATGCAGGACGGTCCCGAGCAAGCGGAAGGTTGCAGTCGGTATAGCAACGGGAATGACTATGAGCTCAGGGTATAACAATCAAAACCCCGCGATATCCACCTCTATTGATGAAGTGCAGCGCATAGATCTGCGCAGACGGATATTAGCCTCCTCTTATATGCTGATATTCGCTATGGCTATCACCGGAGCCATGGCGATCATCGCCCTTACTGCAACTAATATCCTGCAGGCATCGACGCTTTTTATCGTCGCGGTGGTTATTTTATTTGCATATATCACTGTCAACATTATCGGTCCTACCGAGAAAACGCCATTATTGGTGGGAATTCTTTTATTGGCGCTGTATTTCTACTTACTAATGACTGGTGGTGTAAACAATACCGGATTGATGTGGGCAGTTATGCTGGTCCCCGGATTTATCAACCTTTACGGCTATAAAACCGGCACCACCGCACTGCTCGGCATAGGTCTCGCTACGGCAGCAATCCTGTTTTATCCAGATTTCCCAGGACTCACGGCCAAATATGATACGGCCTATCGTGCGCGTTTTATTGCAGTATTTGGCGCACTCACGGCTCTAACTGCATTACTTGACAGTAGCCGCCACCAAACTCAACAGCTCCTTCAGCGATTAACAGGTGAATTGGAGACTTATGCTGCCACGGACACATTGACCGGATTGGCAAATCGCAGAGAAGCATTTCGCGCCATTCATGAATTAGAGCGCCGGAATGATGAGCTGAAAGATCAATATGTCATCCTTATCGGAGACTTAGATAACTTCAAGATGATCAACGATACCTACGGGCACGCCTTTGGCGACCGCGTATTACAAGATGTTGCCAAGATACTGAAAAGTAACACCCGATCTGAGGATATTGTGGCGCGCTGGGGCGGCGAAGAATTTTTATTGCTATTGCCGAATACTGACTTGAAAGGCGGCAGTGTCCTTGCAGAAAAACTTCGTCGCAGAGTATCCACCCTCAGTCGCCGCTATACACGCCCGGTAAAAATCTCAATCAGTCTCGGAGTCGTCGAAGGCAGTACCAATGGCAAGCCACTCAATCAGCTATTGGCCGAAGCAGATAAACGTATGTATCGAGCCAAGAATGGCGGGCGCAACAAAGTGGTAGCCGCATAAATATTAAGTCACCAAGTGGCGCAGTAGATAGCCAACGGCGAGTGCCAGGACCGCTGCGCTACTGCCAAAAAACAGAGTTTTTAAGCCCGCCACCAGCAGGTGGTGGGAAAACACCAATCCTTTGCACAAGCCAATAGCAAAAAAAGCGCAGACCGAAAGAACGGCGCTCGCATAAAATTGTTCGGCGGGATTAAGGCTGTGGAAAAGGTAGGGCAACAGGGGAATAGCACCTACACACAAAAAAGCGGCGAAGGTTATCAGTGCCGCCCCCAGAGGCTTATGCTCTAAGCGGCTTATACCGTACTCTTCCGCCAGCATTGTCTCTATCCACAGCTTTTGATTCGCGGTGATAGTGGCAACAATATTATCGAGAACTTCACCTCGAAATCCCTTTCGATAGAAAATCTGCCTGATCTCTTCCCGCTCTCCCTCGGGAATTAAAGCAATATGCTGACGCTCTGTACGCATAGCCGCGGCTCGTTGCTCACGCTCCACACTTGCAGCTTCATAATTGCTTACCGCCATGCTGAAACCATCAGCGATAAGGTTGGCAAAGCCCATCACGAGCACAACCGCCTCGGAGAAGCCTGCACCAAAAGCGCCTGCAACAATGGCAAAGGTAGTTACGCAGCCATCTATCGCTCCCAAAACAAAATCAGAGAGCCACTGTGACTGTGGACGACTTCGCAAGCGCGCCTCAATACGCTCCGGTCGATGCTCCTCAATTAGCGCTTCCCGGCTTTCCTTTTGGTGTTTTGGGTTTTGCCGGTCCATAACCAGGCGAGCTACTGTAAAAACCGCTGCATAACATAAGCATCTTGCAACCTTCCCAAAGGGTCGGTAAATGCTCTATCTAGCGTTTTGATAATAGTGAAGCCCAGCTCGGTATAAAGGGTAATTACGGGCTCATTGTCGCTGGGAACGTAGTTGAACTGCATTTCCAAATAGCCGGCGTCCTGGGCTCTGGCGATTGCATGCTGGACCAGTGCACGATCTACACCGCGATCGCGCACATCCGTGTGCACGAGAAAGTTGGCTGTCGCGACATGGCTATGAATACCAGGGAAATTAACCCCTAATTTATACACCCCCAGCAGGTGAGGTAACTCTTCGGCAACATAAGTCTGTAAGTCGTCATTAAGCCATTGAGCAGAAAACACTTCTCGACTGATCTTATGCGAAAAAGGTAGATCCCCTCTGATTCGCACAACACTAAAGAGGCTCCACATGCCTTCGAGGTCACTCTCTATAGCCTGCCGAATATCCATAGAAATCCATATCTCAGACGGCTTGCCGCACTTGCCTAGCGCACAATGAAGCTCCCCCGATCCACACCGGTATTTCCAGTCTTGGGATCATAGGCATATAGCACAATTTCATAAACACCTGGCAAATCCGTCGCAAAGGGCGCACTAAAGGTATTCATAGTCTCCTGTATCTCTAGCGGCACTCGAGCAAATGATTTGCCATCTCTTTTAACCAATGCCACAACTTCTATCTTACTGCCGTCCCAAAGCCCACCATCGGTAAGTGAACATCCGCACATCATTACCACATTAGCGCGAATCTCAAAGGGACTCTGGTTCAAGCCTGTATAGAGATGGGTCTGTGGACTGAGTAAATCTACCAACATTCCCGGAATTTCCACAATCAACCCATCACCAGAGATAGGCTTTCCCGGAACCAGCCAAGTCTGTGTCTGCGCCACCACTCGGGCCTGCTTTTTGATATATGGCGCAAGAACTTCCACCGTCAGAAACACCGGCTCACTGATATTCAGTGTAGCGGTAAAATGCGCAGCGCCATCGGCGATAGATTGGAACCTCTCTCGAGGCGTTTTCATAATTCTGGTGGTGTCACCGGTGCTCCCTTGGGTAAGCCCCTTGGCAAGAATTTCCCCAGAATCTGCATCGCGAATAATAACCATGGCACCACCGATGGAGGAGCCAATAAACTTGGCATCCATGGCCTTGGCGCGCACGGTAATTTCAGTGGGTGTTGGCTCCGCCCATAAAGCGGAAGGAAACAGTTGTAATAGCAGAGCTACGATAATAAATCCTGAACGTCTCATAGATACTCCTCTCTTATACATTGCCCAGCAGATAATAAGCCCCAAAAATACCCACTCCCCAAAACACAGCCCCTACAGCCAACCAAACAAAATTCCAGGGAGTAAATCTCGAGTTAGCCTGTCCTGAAATATCTCCATTAACCATATTGGCAGCTTTCTGACCCTCATAAAGTGGCCACAATGTAAAGGGTAAGAGAAGTATGCTTACTATATCGATCAATGAAATTACATCGGAGTAATAGGAAATCCTGTCGACAATAGCCCCGGCAATCGCAAAAACTACATATAACGTAGCCCAAAGTGCCGGCACCCAGCGGTAATCCACCTTATCAATCTCGATACGGCTTTGAATCCTGGAAAAAAGGGAATGAGTAAAAAAGATAGAGAATATCGCCCGCATAACCGGCCACATATTCTCTCCACTAGCACGCTGATATTCTGCCCAATGACGGTAAAACCAATAAACTGAATAGATACCCACTGTACCTAGGCTCATTACCCAGAATTTGGTTGGTGAAACTATATAAAACTGCGCTTCATCTTCTGAAACAGTATCTAATTCAGCCTCTGGGGCAGAGTAAATATTTGAATCCATTGGGACTTTTCCATAAACAATTATTTTAGGGAAAACCAGCTTTCCTCTATACACAGACGATATTCACAGAAATAAGCCCAATAAAAAAGCCGGGCTATGCCCGGCTTTTTAAAAGAGTCAGCTAAGAAGCTTATGATTGCTTCACTGATTCCACCCAAGAGGCTACGCGGCTCTCCAATACGGGCACTGGCAAAGCACCGCCACCCAGTACGGTATCGTGGAATCCGCGAATATCGAATTTATCACCCAACTGATCTTCAGCCTGCTTGCGCAGCTCCTGAATCTTCAGCATACCGATCTTGTAAGCAGTCGCCTGGCCCGGCCACGCCAGGTAACGACGCACTTCGGAACGTACTGCAGTCTCGGGGATTGCGGAGTTTTCCAGGAAGTACTCCACCGCTTGCTCTTCACTCCAGCCTTTGGCGTGCAGGCCGGTATCAACAACAAGGCGAATGGCTCGCCACATTTCAGCCGTCAGGTGGCCAAACAGGTTATAGGGATCTTCGAAGGCCCCCATTTCTTTAGCAAGCTTCTCAGAGTACAGCGCCCAGCCCTCTACATAGACAGTAAAGTGAGCTTGAGTGCGGAACTGCGGGATACCTTCCAATTCCTGAGCAATTGAGATCTGCATATGGTGACCGGGGTTGCCCTCGTGGTAGGCCACAGTTTCCATATCAGTCGTGGAATAGGCACTCATATCGGACAGGTGCGCATAGTAAATACCCGGGCGGGAACCGTCGGGTGTGCCGGGGTAGTAATGCTGAGCACCGCCATCCTGCTCACGGAAGGACTCAACCCGCTTTACGACCAACTCAGCTTTCGGCAGAAGGCCAAAGTATTCCGGCAACTTCTTGGTAATATTGTCCAGGAACGCAGTTGAGTCATTCAGGTAGCCCTGGCGACCCTCATCGGTATTCGGGTAGTAGAATTGACCATCTTCACGAATAAACTTGAAGAAGTCCTGCAGGCTACCTTCGAAACCAACCTGCTTCTTGATAGTTTCCATCTCACCACGGATACGCGCCACTTCTTCCAGGCCGATATTGTGGATCTGGTCGGCAGTTAGGTCCGTAGTTGTGGTATTGGCCAGGCGCTGATTGTAGTAGGCCATACCATTGGGCAAGCTACTAGCACCTTGAGGCTCTGCTGAGGCCTCCTGCATATCCGCTTTGAGCCAGGTAACCAGCCCTTGATATGCGGGGAAGAACTCAGTCTCTAATGCCTTGCGCGCTTCCGCAGTCAGCTTGTCTGCCTGCTTCTGATCAATAGTACCGGCTTCGAGCAGCTCAGCGATCTTTCCTTTGGCACCGGCCCACAGAGGTGCATCTTCACCATCGGTAAACGGCGCGCCTTCAATCAATTTACTGGACTGATCAATCGCACCCTCATAGGCAAAGCGCGGGGGGCGGATACCTTCTTTGGACGACAGCTTGGCGCGGTCAAGCAACTGGTTGATCGCGCGGGAGATACCACCGATACGGGTGATATACGCTTGCATATCTTCAACGTTGTCGACCTTGTGGAAGTTCAGCAGGAAGTTGGGCAACTGCGATTGTGCACCTCCCATCTGCTCAAAGATGTAGCCGTGACGGATAAACGGCGCAGCGGCCTTGGCCTGTTCAAACTGATAAATCCAGATATCGTAGGAGGTTTTCCCTTCCTGCGTCAGCTTGCTGTAGTCGAAATTCTTCTTGAGCTCTTCAACACTTTTCTCTTGCCAAACCAAGCGGCGAGCCTCTGCGGCTTCACTCATATCGTCGATTTGGTCGTAGTGGTCTTTGCGACCCAGGTAGGACAGCTGAATCGGGCTGAACTGCAGCTGTTCCTCATAACGCTCATCCAGCCACTCAGTCAGGCGCTTGGTTTCGGCAACCGCATCTACAGTTACTGAGGCCTCGGCAACCGCATTTTGGGGCTTATCTACGTTGGCTACAGTCTGGGTACTCTTGTCACCCTGACAGCCCGCAAGGATAGCGACAGCCAGCAGGCTGGGGATCAGTGGGTTGTTCAGCTTTATCGGCATCTTCCTATCTCGATCAAAAGTTGTACAAAAAAACGCCGCTAACTTTGACACGAATTCGGTGAGGTGTCGATTCATGCCCCCCAGAACGCCATATGTTTGCGTTGAGTTGAGGCAAATCGGAGATTTTGGACTAGGTGGGCCCAATACCTGGAGCAGGATATTGTCACGAGTGACCCTGCAGTAATAGGCTAACGCATAGTGGCAGCCCGGTCCACGATATGTAGCTCTCGCTGGGGAAAGGGTACCGTAAAGCCTTCTGCCTCCAGTGCAGGCTTAAGCTTTTGCATCAGGGACCAGTAAACATCCCAGTACTGATCATTGGCAGCCCAGGCCCGCAACTGTAAATTGACCGCGCTGTCAGCAAGCGCCTTAACAGCGAAACTTGGCTCTGGCTCAGCGAGAATACGGGGTTCCTGTTCTACCAAGCGACGTAATACTGTTAGACCGCGATCAATGTCATCGCCATAGGCAATACTCGCCACAATCTCGATACGGCGAGTCTTATTGCGACTGAAATTGGTGAGCACTTGCCCCCAGATAGCACTGTTGGGTGCGGTAATACGCAGCCCATCAGTGGTATCCAGCTCCGTAGTAAATAGCCCTACCTCGCGAACAGTGCCCATTATGGTACCGAACTGAATCACATCCCCAACGCGGAACGGCCGCAATCCCAGCAATAGGAACCCCGAAGCAATATTTTGCAGGGTATCTTTCAACGCTAAGGCTACTGCCACACCAGTAGCGCCGAGTAGAGCAATTAAGCTGGTAGTGTTAATACCAAAGACATCCAATACCAGCAGTGCGCCAACAATATAAACCGCCCAGCTCGAAATACTGCTCAGTACTGGGCGCAAGGTAATATCAAACCGGTCCGGCAGACGATCAACCGCTCGGCGGGCAAGATGGGCCACAAACAGCGTCACCAAAACTACCAGTAGTGCGGCCGCCAGCTTTAGGGATAATGCTGTTACTTGGGGCCAGTACTCGTTGAGCAAGCTATTAATATTCATCGACCCTCGAAAATAAATCCCTATTTTAAATTCAAGCCAAACCTAAATTCTGCGCCTCATCGACACAACGCTGATGAGCCGGACACGTTTCCAAGTGATCATTGACCATTCCAGTTGCCTGCATATGCGCATACATAATGGTTGATCCCACAAAACTAAAACCCGCTTTCTTTAACGCCTTACTCATCGCATCAGATTCTGCTGTTGTGACCGGCACCTGCTTCATGGAGCGGGGGCGATTAACAATCACTTTTCCACCGGTGAACTGCCAGAGAAAATCCCCTAAGGAAATACCGCGATCGCGCAACTCGAGTGTTGCCCGTGCATTCTTGATGGCCGATTCAACCTTGAGCCGATTGCGAATAATTCCTGGGTTGAGAAGTAATTTCTCTACCTTTTTAGGGGTGTACCGAGCAATTTTTTCAGCATCAAAATTATTAAACAGTTTACGATAATTCTCCCGCTTATTGAGTACTGTAATCCAGGATAAGCCCGCCTGGGCCCCCTCCAGCAACAAAAACTCAAACAGGGTCTGGTCATCGGTAACCGGCCTACCCCACTCCTCATCGTGGTAATTTTGATAAAGTGGTGTAGACAGGCACCAGTCACAGCGCTTTTCCGTCATCATTACTTCCTTTTTATGACTAGCTTGCGCCGGAGAAAAAGTAATACTGAATAAGCTGTAAAACCAAAAGCAAGGCAACTAACCCAAAAATAATATTATTACGATTCACTTCGACTCCAACAAATTGTTCTGCACTAACCAATCGCGACATTCGCATAACATAGTATCCAAAGCCACCCCCGATTGATAACCGAGTTCACGTTCAGCTTTAGCACTACTAGCAACGACTCTCCGCGTTACCAACGTGGCTTTTTCAGGGGTAATAACTGGCTCTTGCCCACTCACCCGAGACCAGAGGTCGGAAAACCAGGCGATAGACTGAATTAGAAATGCCGGTGTGGTGCGTTTTGGTACAGGTTTATGCAATAGCTCAGCGATCTTTCCAAAGAACTCTAAAAAACTGGCATCCGTTCCGGCCAGGATATAATTTTCGCCACACCGCCCCTTTTCAACCGCATCGATATGCGCTCGCGCTACTGCACCGGCATGGCAAAAAGAACCCCAGCCCGGTGGAACACCTGGTAATTGATTTTTATCAATCAGAAAAAAGGTCTGCGCCCAGCTGGTGGTATCGTATTTACCAACAATTGCACAAGGGTTTAGAAATACCGCATCCAGGCCCTGCTCAATTTCCTTGCGAACGGCAATTTCCTCTCTTTTTTTCGTGTACAGATAGTGATGATGAGGGTCATCTGCCAGCTTATCACTTTCTTCAGTAATTCTTTCCTTATGGTAGCCATAAGCAGAAATTGAGCTGGTCACCACCATACGCCCTACATTTTTCTCCCTGGCAACTTTGGCAATATTCGCCGCCCCCTCAACATTATCTTTCCATTGCTGGGCATTACCACCGCGCCACATACTGGTATTAGCCGCCATATGGAAAAGCGCATCGACATTATCTGGGATTACAGCTTGAAGGGACTGAGGATCATTCAGAGAGGCTTCAACCAGGTTGACGCCCAAAGAGCGCAACATATCGGTATTGGAGGTACGCCGATGCATAGCGGTAACTTTCCATCCATCACCAACCAATTGCTCTACCAAATTAGCGCCGAGAAAACCGGTTCCCCCGGTTACAAATGCGTGTTTCATAAATCCACCGGATGAGTTGTTATCGTTATTCATACCCAGTGATTAGCTCTATCGAAGCCACCTCCTTCCGGAAGGGCAGACCGGTTGGCGATACCACCACTCCGACAGAGTGGGCGGCACACTAACTTCACTAGTGACACCGCCGCAAAACTAAACCCCTTTGCAATCGCCCTACCGGGAGTTTTATTGATTGATCCCGCTATTACTCTTGCTGGGTTAGCTGGAAAGGCTACTCGATTTTCATGCCCAGCTGGTAGGCAAGGAAGCTCCACTGATTGGCGAAGTCTTCCACCTGCATCCATACCGGCTTGCCTGCACCGTGCCCAGCCCGAGTCTCTACGGCAAGCCAGACTGGTTTGTCACAGCCCTGATCTTTTTGTAGGGCTGCCGCAAATTTGTAGCTGTGCCAGGGAACCACTCGATCATCGCGATCGGCAGTTGTGATCAGCGTGGCCGGATAGCAGGTGCCCTCACGGGTGTTGTGGACCGGAGAATAGGCATGCAGCGCTTTGAACTCATCGCGATTTTCACTAAGCCCATAATCGCTCGACCACTGCCGGGCATTAGCGGAAGCGGTATGATATCGCAGCATATCCAGGACACCGACTACCGGTAATGCCGCCGCAAACAAATCCGGTCGTTGTACCAGCGTTGCCCCCGCCAATAGTCCACCATTGGAGCGACCACTAATAGCAAGCTTTTCAGGGGAAGTGACTTTCTCCTCGATCAGCCACTCAGCTGCAGCGATAAAATCATCGAAGACATTTTGCTTTTGCGTCTTGGTACCCGCCTGGTGCCAAGCATTGCCGTACTCGCTACCACCGCGCAAGTTGGCCAGTGCCAGGGTGCCGCCCATATCCAACCAACCGACAAAGCGGTTGTAGAAGCGCGGTAACTGAGCGGAGTTAAAACCACCATATCCATAAAGCAGCGTCGGGTTGGAGCCATCTCGCTTCATTCCCTTCTTATGCACGACGAATAGAGGCACCCGGGTACCGTCCTTACTCTTATAGAAATGCTGACTCACAGTCAGATCGGAAAAGTCTGCTGCATATTTTGGCTGCTTGAACAGTTTGGTTTCACCAGTCTGTACATTCAGGTGGTAGATACTCGGCGGGGTAATAAAATTAGAGAAAGCGTAGAAGGTCTCAACTTCATTCGGCTCACCATAAAACCCCTTCACTGAGCCCACCCCTGGCAGCTTCAGCTCGTACTGTTTCTTACCGTTAGTATCGGTCACCAGCACTCGCGATTTCGCATCCTCCAGGTAGTGAAGCACAAAGCGATCACCGATATAACTGGCACTCTGCAGGGCACTAGTCGTCTCCGGCACCAGATCGCGCCAGTGTTTGCGTTTCGGCTTATTCAGATCAATAGCGATTACACGGCCCAGTGGTGTTCCCGCACTGGTCTCAAAGTAAAAGGTGCTGCCTTTATTACCGAGATACTGGTATAGGCCATCCCAGTCATCCAGAAGCTTAACTACCTTGCCGCTTTCATCCCGTAAATCGCGATAGTAAAAGCCGTTCGAGTCATAGCCATCGAAGATGCCAAACAGGAGATAGTTGCCATCGTCACTCACCGTCGCGCCTGGATTGCGGGTGGGATGATCAGTAATTTCATAGACCAGTTGATCACTCTCCTGGGCATCTCCCAGTCGGTGAAAATATACGGCTACCTGTTTGCTATCATCCGCCGTGCCATCTCTGTTAAACGGGTACCGGCTATAGTAAAAACCGGACTCATCCGGCGCCCAACTGGCATCACTAAACTTGATACCGGTCAGTTGTTCCTTCAGATCCTTGCCTGTCTTTAGGTCGCGAATACGATAGTCGGTCCAGTCAGTGCCACCATCCGAGATACCGTAAGCCAGATAGCGGCCCTTTGGACTGACTTTGAGGCGCTTGGCAGCAATAGTGCCATCTTCACTTAGGGTGCGTGGATCTAAAACCGTATCGCCCTCAGCAGACAGGCTAGAGGCCTTATAGAAAACATTCTGATCCCAATCACCGGTGTTGTAGCTGTAGTAATAGCTATCGCCCTTCTTGTACGGAACACCGTAGCGCTCGTAGCGCCATAGTTCTGCAAGCCGGTCATTGATTTTCTGCCACCCGGGCAGCTCCTTCAAACGCGGTAATGAATGGTCATTCTGTTTAGCCACCCAACTCTTTACCTCATCACTGGACATTTTTTCCATCCAGCGATAGGGGTCAGCCACCTTTTGACCAAAATATTCATCAATTTGAGCACCCGGCTTACTATCCGGATAGCTATCAGCTGCGTGAACACTCACCGCAGCAAGTGCACCGGCAACCAGTGCCACTAGCTGTCTCTTCATACCGTTATTCTCGGTTTCTCTACTGGGAACAGTCCGCTAATCTAGGCGATTTAGACGATCGGTTCCAGAGCAGCAGAGAGAAGTGAGATGAAAGGATTGATCCAAAGGGTAAGCCATGCCCAGGTTAATGTAGCGGGAGAGGCCGTTGGGGCCATAGATAAAGGTATCCTCCTGCTGCTAGGTATCGAAGCCCAGGACACTACTCATAGTGCAGATAAGCTGCTGCACAAAGTCCTGAATTACCGTATTTTTCCCGATGATAAAGGGCGTATGAATCTCAACCTCCAAAAGGCGGGAGGTGGGCTCCTGATTGTCAGTCAGTTCACACTAGTTGCCGAAACTGATAGAGGTTTACGCCCGAGCTTTAGTCGCGGCGCATCACCAGAATACGCGGAGGAGCTCTACAACTATTTCGTTAAAAGTTCCAAAGCCCAATTTACGCCAGTGGACACTGGAATATTTGCAGCGGATATGCAGGTTTCACTAGTCAATGACGGCCCGGTAACTTTTATGCTGGAAACCTAGATACCTTCCACAGGCTCTTTCTGTTGTTTCACCTAATCAGGAAAACTCTACCAGTTGGTTAGGTTGCTAATGACTAAAAAATATCGCTAAAAAATGGAGAGGCAAAAGGATGACTAAGAAGCCTATAGTAGTAAACAGTGATATCAAACTCGATCCACTTTTGGATAGTGACACACAAATCATCTTTACCTTAATTGAAAATAACAGACCACTGCTAGAGAAATATCTCTATTGGGCAAAGCTTGTTGTCGACCTCCCAACCACAGAAAAATATATTGCCGACAGAGTATTTAGCAATAGTTTCGGAGCATCCTGGTACAAGATCCACTATTCAGACAAGGTAGTCGGGATCTTTGGTATCAAGGAAATTGACCTTGAAAAACAAAATGCAGAAATAGGATATTGGTTATGTAAAAGCTGCCATGGCAATGGAATCGTGACTCGAATCGTAAATAAAATATCTAGCTACTTGAAAGATTTGCACGATATTCAAGCGTTGAAAATTCACTGCTTATCTGAAAACAGTGCCAGTATAGCCGTAGCAGAACGCGTAGGTGGAGTGCATAGTGAAACTATTCCAAATTATTATTCGATTGATGGAATATTTCAGGACTTAAAAATCTACACAGTTCCTACCTGATTCATTAATTTAACAGTGGAGTGCAGGAATATTTATTGCTGAATATTTACTGGGCTCCACTCAATACCATCTGACCCTTGTCCCGCATTAAATATACGCTTAACTTTCCAAGTTGCGGTATCTATTTCAACAACTTTTCCGTCTCTCTGAGAACCGGCAAACAAAAACTTTCCGTCTGGAGAGAAAAATAGCGATGCTGGCTGTCTGGCCCCTGCGCTGCCGACATCAATCTCATGTAACTGTTTACGGGTCTTGGCGTCATACACGAGTATACGATTGCCATTTAAGTCTGCTACAGCTACCACTTCACCATCAGGGTGAAACCTGATTCGGATAGGCAGAAAACCAACATCTATCGTTTCTTTTTGCTTTAATGTTTCAGTATCGAAAATAAAGATATTTTCTGACTGATTATTTCCTATCCATAGCTCGCTATTATCGGGGCTTACCCACACCGCCTCCGGCCCATCCCCTGCCGGTATTGTAGATTTCAACTCCATAGTCTCTGTATCAATTACACTGAACGTATCCGACCCCCGGCTAGTAACATAGGCGGTCTTCAGATCAGGTGATAGTGCAAGCATATGGCTACCTACCTGATCAGTACGGGCAACGCCCAATACTTTTCCTTCAGCCACATCCACCTTTATCACGTCGCTGGTTTCTTCTGTTGTAACAATCACATTATTGCTGTCGCCCAGCCAAGCGATACCGTGTGGGCCTTTGTGTGGACTGATATCAATTCTTTTCAGACGCTTACCGCTCGCGATATCGAATACATTCAGCTCTTCTCCCACGTAGCCATCTTCAAGATAAGAAACTACCACCACTTTAGATTTATCCGGCGACACTATTAATTCATGGGGCGAACCTCCAGTTTCCGGTTTCTTAACCTCTTGGCCGGAAGCCAGGTCAATAAAACTCACAGTGCCCTCATATTTATTTCCTACTACCAACGTCTGCGCCCTTAGCGATCCAGCAGCTAAAAGTACTAATGACATGGAAATTAAAAGTAGAAATCTCATTAGCAAGCCTCTCGGAGGAATTTGTCGCTAATAGAATGCTTCCTTAACAGCACACCCCAGCGAGCTTTTTAGAACTGAAAAGTCAGTCCTGGTTATCCACTGCAACACTGGATAATAGATCGTAAAAATAGAACTCTTTAGATGTTTTCTTCATTACAGGGATGTTACTAACAGAATTCTTGGATAGTACTGTGCATAACTTTTGGATAGAGGTCTGGAAGCCTTTAATTTCGTGCAATGAAATAATTCGATTAAAAAACCAACGAAAAAAGTGTCAGGTTATCCACTAAAAGTAAGAGCAGAACGTTACTAACAGAAAGTCTGGATAGAGTTGTGCATAACTTTAATAAACGGGCTGCAGGCCCCGTGGTTACAGGGGATTACTGCAGAGACTAAAAAATCACCGATATTTTTACCGGCTAAATTTAATTTTTGGCGGGAGTGGTATGGGTACTTTTCTGAGTTTTACGCGAGTTATTTTTGTTGGATTATTTTTTGAGTGAGTGTAAAGGCATTTGGAGAGAAGATCGGTAAAGACCTATTTTTATAGGCTTTTTAGGAGAGCGTCTGTTTAAGGTGCTCAGGTAGTTTTAGGTTTTTCTTTTTTTAATTACTGACTGATTTTTTAAATAGAAAGTTGAGCATTAAAGTTTTCCAGAATTACTTTTATTTTTTCTATTTAATTTTTACTAAGTATTTTCTGCTTTCCCTCTCTTCCTTCCCTTTCTTATTTTTTTAGCTTTTGTTTTTTGCTTCTTTAAAATATTTTCAGCCATAAAAAAAGGGCCACCCTATTGGGTGGCCCTTTCGGATTAGAAGCCTGACGATGACCTACTCTCACATGGGGAAGCCCCACACTACCATCGGCGATGTTGCGTTTCACTTCTGAGTTCGGCAAGGGATCAGGTGGTTCCACAACTCTATTGTCGTCAGGCAAACTGGCTTGGGTTGGCGTTGGTCTTATAAGCAATGTGCTTGGCCTGCCGCGTTATCGCTGTTTGCCTCGGTCATGTTGTTGACCGGCGATAACCCCAAATAAGTCGGTAAAACAATCTGTAGTAATACACCGCAAGCGATCGTATGTCTCTAACTCACAATCCGCTAGCTTAGCTAGTCGTTAGTAACCATCTCTGTTGTATGGTCAAGCCGCACGGGCAATTAGTACTGGTTAGCTCAACGCCTCACAACGCTTCCACACCCAGCCTATCAACGTGGTAGTCTTCCACGGCCCTTCAGGAGGCTCAAGGCCTCAGGGAGATCTTATCTTGAAGGAGGCTTCCCGCTTAGATGCTTTCAGCGGTTATCCCGTCCGAACATAGCTACCCGGCAATGCCACTGGCGTGACAACCGGAACACCAGAGGTTCGTTCACTCCGGTCCTCTCGTACTAGGAGCAACTCTTCTCAAATCTCCAACGCCCACGGCAGATAGGGACCGAACTGTCTCACGACGTTCTAAACCCAGCTCGCGTACCACTTTAAATGGCGAACAGCCATACCCTTGGGACCGGCTTCAGCCCCAGGATGTGATGAGCCGACATCGAGGTGCCAAACACCGCCGTCGATGTGAACTCTTGGGCGGTATCAGCCTGTTATCCCCGGAGTACCTTTTATCCGTTGAGCGATGGCCCTTCCATACAGAACCACCGGATCACTATGACCTACTTTCGTACCTGCTCGACATGTCTGTCTCGCAGTCAAGCGCACTTATACCATTATGCTCATTGCATGATTTCCGACCATGCTGAGTGCACCTTCGTACTCCTCCGTTACTCTTTGGGAGGAGACCGCCCCAGTCAAACTACCCACCATACACTGTCCTCGATCCGGATAACGGACCAGAGTTAGAACCTCAAACATACCAGGGTGGTATTTCAAGGACGGCTCCACAACAACTAGCGTCGCTGCTTCAAAGCCTCCCACCTATCCTACACAAATAGGCTCAAAGTTCAGTGCAAAGCTGTAGTAAAGGTTCACGGGGTCTTTCCGTCTAGCCGCGGGTACACTGCATCTTAACAGCGATTTCAATTTCACTGAGTCTCTGGTGGAGACAGCGTGGCCATCGTTACGCCATTCGTGCAGGTCGGAACTTACCCGACAAGGAATTTCGCTACCTTAGGACCGTTATAGTTACGGCCGCCGTTTACCGGGGCTTCGATCAAGAGCTTCGCCGAAGCTAACCCCATCAATTAACCTTCCGGCACCGGGCAGGCGTCACACCCTATACGTCCTCTTACGAGTTTGCAGAGTGCTATGTTTTTAATAAACAGTCGCAGCCACCTGGTCACTTCGACCGGCCTCAGCTTAGGGAGCAAGTCCCATCACCAAAACCGGCGTACCTTCTCCCGAAGTTACGGTACCATTTTGCCTAGTTCCTTCACCAGAGTTCTCTCAAGCGCCTTGGTATTCTCTACCTGACCACCTGTGTCGGTTTAGAGTACGATTCACTATTACCTGAAGCTTAGAAGTTTTTCCTGGAAGCAGGGCATCAACCACTTCACCCACTAAGTGGGCTTCGTCATCAGTTCTCAGCCTTAGGGACCCGGATTTGCCTAAGTCCCCAGCCTACAACCTTAAACATGGACAACCAATCGCCATGCCGGCCTAGCCTTCTCCGTCACTCCGTCGCAGTAATAGCGAGTACAGGAATATTAACCTGTTTCCCATCGACTACGGCTTTCGCCCTCGCCTTAGGGGTCGACTAACCCTGTCCCGATTAGCGTTGGACAGGAACCCTTGGTCTTCCGGCGGGGAGGTTTTTCACCTCCCTTATCGTTACTCATGTCAGCATTCGCACTTGTGATACCTCCAGCAGACCTCCCGATCCACCTTCAACGGCTTACACAACGCTCCTCTACCATGCTAATAAATTAGCATCCGCAGCTTCGGTTATCAGTTTGAGCCCCGGTATATCTTCCGCGCAGGCCGACTCGACTAGTGAGCTATTACGCTTTCTTTAAAGGATGGCTGCTTCTAAGCCAACCTCCTAGCTGTCTGGGCCTTCCCACATCGTTTCCCACTTAACTGATATTTGGGACCTTAGCTGGCGGTCTGGGTTGTTTCCCTTTCCACGACGGACGTTAGCACCCGCCGTGTGTCTCCCGCGATTGCACTCCTCGGTATTCGGAGTTTGCATGGGGTTGGTAAGTCGGGATGACCCCCTAGCCCAAACAGTGCTCTACCCCCGAGGGTGAGACGCGAGGCGCTACCTAAATAGCTTTCGAGGAGAACCAGCTATCTCCCGGCTTGATTAGCCTTTCACTCCGATCCACAGGTCATCCCCTAATTTTTCAACATTAGTGGGTTCGGTCCTCCAGTTGATGTTACTCAACCTTCAACCTGCCCATGGATAGATCGCCGGGTTTCGGGTCTATTGCCTGCAACTAAACGCCCTATTAAGACTCGATTTCTCTACGGCTCCCCTAAGCGGTTAACCTTGCTACAGACAATAAGTCGCTGACCCATTATACAAAAGGTACGCAGTCACCCCGAAGGGCTCCTACTGCTTGTACGTATACGGTTTCAGGTTCTATTTCACTCCCCTCTCCGGGGTTCTTTTCGCCTTTCCCTCACGGTACTGGTTCACTATCGGTCAGCTGGGAGTATTTAGCCTTGGAGGATGGTCCCCCCATATTCAGTCAAGATAACACGTGTCCCGACCTACTCGATTTCACTCTAAATGCCTTTTCGTGTACGGGGCTATCACCCTGTATCGCGGTACTTTCCAGAACCTTCCACTAAAACATAAAGAGCTTAAGGGCTAATCCCCGTTCGCTCGCCGCTACTAAGGGAATCTCGGTTGATTTCTTTTCCTCCGGGTACTTAGATGTTTCAGTTCCCCGGGTTCGCCTCCATAACCTATGTATTCA
>NZ_CP174299.1:1527500-2327500 GCF_052467065.1 Microbulbifer maximicatervae (SeqCode)
TAACAAAAGCTACTCGGTACATGGTATCTGGGTAGTTCTTCGCAAGAATTACTCCTAGCAAATAGATAACCCCAGCTATGGCAAAAAGATATTCAAAAGCGACCACCAATCGCATTCGTCGCTCCTGGCGACGCACCCAATTCAGCACTGTAATTGGGATTTCTGCGCTAGTCTGTTGCCCCTTCCAGATACTTTCCAGCTCTAGCCACTGTTTTTCTGTGTCTGCTTCATTCATTTTTCACTTCCCAAAAGGCAGATATTGAGACGCTCTTTTGCCCGGTTGAGCCGCACTGCAATATTGGACTCGGTAATACCCAGAACTTCAGAGATTTCCGCATAGCTCAGGCCCTCCAGGCGAAGAGTCAATGTCTGCCGGAGTCCTAAGGGTAATTTCTGCACTGCACGAACCAGCTGTTCGGACTTGCGTTCGGCTACCAGTCGCTCTGCCGGGCCCGGCTGGCGGTCCTCAAGCTCCAGTAATTCATCATCACTCCCATGATAAGGTTTCCTACGGGTCAGCTCGGTCACACAGCGGTTATGTGCGATACGATATACAAAGGTTTTTAAGCTAGCATCACCGCGAAATGTCGGGAGAGCCCGCCAGAGCCCCAGCCAGATTTCCTGTAACAGGTCATCATGCTCGGCTTTTGATCGCACATAGCTATGTACCAGCCGGGAAACCCCTTCGGTATATTCCGTAGTCGCTTGTTGAAATAATTGATCCCGTAATTCCACCGGCCACTCCATCGTCTATGCAAATTACTGTACCGGCTTCAAATAAAACCTTACAAAAAGTTTCGCTGCTCTCGATTGGCAGTATGTGTCGGTTCTGGAACAATGAAGGAGCGTGGTAAGTCCATACTTGCGCTACACTGGCGCAAAACTGCCACCGGTAAGTAGGGTGTGCCTATGGCCAAGTCCATAAACGAAGACCAAAAACTCGATAACCAACTTTGCTTTAGCCTTTATTCTGCCTCCCTGGCAATGAGCAAGATGTACAAGCCTCTATTGGAGACACTGGGAATAACCTACCCCCAGTACTTGATGATGCTGGTGCTCTGGGAAGACGACGGAATCACCGCTACGGAGCTGAGTCTGCGGCTCGGCCAGGATAAGGGTGCCCTAACGCCAGTTATCAAACGACTGGAGAATCAAAAGCTGATCAACCGGCACCGAGACCCGGAGGACGAGCGTCGAGTCATTATCGAGCTGACTGATGCCGGTAGGTCGATGCAAAAAGAAGCTGCTTCAATTCCCACTCAGGTGCTGAATGCCTGTGGCTTGAATCCTCAGTCTGCACGGGCGCTAAAGACGCAAATAGAGGCGCTTCGCCAATATTTAGCGAACCCCTAATCTTTCCCTCTTTTTATCGCCCCACCATTAGCGGGGCCCCCGCTTTGGCTCCATTTGTTATAGCTATCGTCCTTATAGCAACATTTAATTATCGCAATAATAGTTATCACAATAACTTTATCTGGCGTCCAAGCTGAGGCGCTGTTTAGAAGCTGACTTAGAAATCCGGACTACTACCCCAAGCTCAATAAATCCAGAGGGAAAAGGACTGGACTCCATTCCAGGCGGCTTCTGACAGACAAACACACATCAATGAGGACAGGTTAATGCAAACAGTTTACACCGCAGTAGCAACCGCAAGTGGTGGCCGTGATGGCGAAGCTCAATCATCAGATGGAAAGTTAAGCGTCAAGCTCAGTATTCCCAAAGAGCTTGGCGGCCCCGGTGGCGATGGCACCAACCCAGAGCAACTGTTTGCTGCGGGTTACTCTGCCTGCTTTATTGGCGCTCTTAAGTTTGTCGCCGGTAAAGAGAAAGTAAAAGTCCCGGAAGAAACCACTGTGCGCGCTGAAGTTGGAATCGGTCCCCAGGGTAAGGGGTTCGGTCTGGATATTGACCTCTACATCGATCTTCCTGGCCTGGATCAGGCGACGGCAGAAAAAATTGCCAACACCGCTCACGAAGAAGTTTGCCCTTATTCCAATGCAACCCGAGGCAATGTTGATGTGCGCCTGCACATATCCGCTTAAGCAACCGGTAGAGAGTTGAAGGTATCCGTTATGAATGGCTTAAAAATTTCCAAGCTGGCACTACCCCTTTTCTTTACTCTTGGTATGACTTCTGCGTCTGCTTCTATTTCCCCTGGTGTTGAGCAAAATACCCAGGGGTTCCTTCAAGCACTGGCACAAGGTGGCGGCAAACCCATTGAGCAACTATCACCAAAAGCTGCCCGCGCCGTCCTGGTCGTAGCCCAAGAGGGTGCGCAATTGCCGCCCGCTGAAGTCAGCAAGAAAACCATTACGGTTAATGGCGAAAAGCTGGAACTGACTATCGTTAAACCGAAAAACACCCGGGGCCAGATTCCCGCCTTTATGTATTTCCACGGCGGAGGCTGGGTCTTGGGTGACTACCCAACCCACGAACGCTTGATCCGCGATCTGGTTCAACGCTCCGGCGCCGCTGCGGTGTATGTGGATTACACCCCATCTCCAGAGGCCAAGTACCCGACTGCAATTAACCAGGCTTATGCGGCTACCCAGTGGGTCGCGGAGAATGGCGAAAAGATCGGTGTCGATGGCTCCCGTCTTGCCGTGGCCGGTAACAGTGTCGGTGGCAATATGGCAGCCGTGGTTGCCTTGATGGCGAAAGAGAAAGGAACACCGGATCTGCAATTCCAACTGCTGCTCTGGCCGGTTACCGATGCCAACTTCAACAACGCTTCTTATAAGCAGTTCGCCCAGGATCACTTCCTGACACGGGATATGATGAAGTGGTTCTGGGATAACTACACTACCGACCCCAAACAGCGCAACGAGATCTATGCTTCACCTCTGCGCGCAAGCAAATCCCAGTTGGTCGGCTTGCCTCCCGCTCTGGTGCAGACTGCTGAGATGGATGTGCTGAGAGATGAAGGGGAAGCTTACGCCCGCAAACTTAACGAAGCTGGTGTGACCGTAACCGCTGTTCGCTATAACGGCATGATTCACGACTACGGCCTACTAAATGCCCTGAGTGACGTGCCCGCAGTGCAGGATGCTCTTGATCAAGCAGGCTCCGAGCTTAGGGAACACCTCAAGTAAAACTTAAAAGCCCTGCAATGCAGGGCTTTTTTTATTCAGGTACTTAAAGCAGCGTTTTAGCCACTGCCTCAATTTCTATCAATGTCTCTGGCGACGCCAGGGATGTGACTCCCACTCCCGTGATTGCCGGGCGAGTAGTACCCAAATATTTAGATAGCACGGGGACTATTTCCCCCAGATGCTCACTGACTTCTCCACGCACATAGATACGTAACTGCAAAAGATTCTCTACCGACGATCCGGCCTCATCCAATACTGTCAATAAGTTTTGCATGGCGCTTTCCGCCTGAGCACCAACCCCTATGTTTTTAACTTCACAATTACTATCCCAATCCACCTGACCCGATACAAATACCAAGCCTGTTTTAGTATCGACTCGGGCGTGGGATAGGCAGGAAGAACTGCCATCATAAAGTGAAGAAGGATTAATATTCAGAATACTCATAACAGACCTGTACGCTTTCTAGCTTTTGAAAAAATCATAGTAGAAAGGCAGCTTTGCCAAAGCTATGGAGTAAAGCTTGTTACGGATACAATCAGGAAGCCATTGACTTAGAAAACCGTTGGTGCAGATCATTGAGAATCCAACTTACCAATGGATCATTTTCCACTCGGGGATGAAAAGCGGCTACAACTTCGTAGCCAGGTGGATACTTGTCCAAGGTAATTTCCACCAAGCCCTCACAAGGCATCAACCTAGAGGGAATAAAGGCCAGGGTATTCGTCCTTTTCAAGAACTCCTGGGCTATATAAAAAGAGGGCGCCGAAACAACAATCTCTCTTTTTAGACCTTGCCCCTCTAGCCAACGATCGGCTGAACCGCGCAAGCCTCCAACCCCTGGCGATGTAATCACAAAATCAGATTGCATCAACTGATCAATAGGGACCAACTCATCTAAACTATACATAGGATTAGCCGATACACAGACATAACGCTCATTAAAGAGCACCTGTGTATTAATTCCATCAGGCACATACCCCGTCGATGTGAAAGCTAAGTCAATTTCTCCCTGATGCATTTTCTGGGTGAGCGAGACGCTTTCAATATTAGTGACAATAAATTTCACTTTCGGCGCATATTGCCTGACCCTTTGGATCAACTCGGCAACAACCACTTTTTGCGCGTAATCTGTAGCAGAGATCACCAGGGTCCGGGAAGTCTGGCTTGAATCAAGAGAACCCGGAGCGGGAATTTCACTGAGTAACATCAGCACCTGTCGAATCTGTGGCTCTATAAATTTTGCATAACTGGTGGGAGCCATCCCATGCCCAGTGCGCACAAATAGATCATCCCCAACTATTTTTCTAATCTTCTTCAGCTGCAAACTGACAGCTTGCTGCGAAACCTGCAGATGCTCTGCGGCAAGGGAGATACTTTCAACCCTGAATAGTATTTCCAGGGTTTTTAAGTGATTAATTTCAAGATCTTTGATCATATCAACTACAAAAGCGGAGCTTTCTGCCAGTCACTTACGGCTGTAGATAAAGATTAAAATAGTGGTTTCTAATACTGAAGTTAACGCGACCTCCAAAGCCATAGTGGCCGCGCTGTATTATTAAAAATACTCAGGGGATTTTTCTGGCCGCACGATTTGCAATTTGAAATCCCAGGCGGGCCGCGGTACGCGCACCATGATCCTCAATATCAAAATAGGGATTAAATTCAGCGATATCCGCCAAACAAACTTTATTGGATTCCAAAACGGTATCCAGCAAGACTTCCAGAAACTCCATGGAAACCCCCCTGCCAGAGGGGGCACTCACCGCTGGCATAACTGCTGCCGGCAATACATCCAGACATACCGTCAGATAGACAAAATCCACCTTTTCAATAAAGTCGCGGATTCGCGCCTGAACCGTATTCAGATTCCAGCTACTGATTTCACGATCCCGAATAACCTGGGCACCCAGCTCATCAGCTCTCTGGTAGAGAGCAGGTGTGTTGGCGTTATCCGCCGCACCCACACAGAGATAATTAAATTCGCGACCATTTATCCTGCACTGCTCCGCAATCTGGAAAAATGGCGTACCCGATGACCCCTTTGGCGCAGGTGTGCGTAAATCCAAATGCGCATCAAAATTGATAATACCCAGGCTGCTCTCGCGGTGATGCTCGCGCATCCAGCGGGCAATCCCCTGATAACTGCCAAAAGCAATTTCATGGCCGCCTCCCAATACCAGTGGAAAGTGACCGGCACCGAGCAACTCATTGATACGGGCACCCAATAGCGATTGGGCAGACTCCAAGTCTTCCCGCTCTACTCTGACATTGCCCGCATCGTATAAGGGCGCATCGAAAGTGGCCGGCAGGTTAGCCATGGCCAAACGCAATATTCTCGGTCCCTTGGCCGCGCCAATTCGCCCTTTATTTCGACGCACACCCTCATCAGAAGCGAAGCCGAGAACAGTCAGGCCGGGAGGGTCATCCAATTGCAAAGGAGAAATCCGCTGGTGCCAGCGCTCACCTGCACGTCCATCCTCAGAGTCGGTGCGACCACTCCATAACTGCATATCAGCAAGTTGTAACATCAATACCTCCGAGGAAGATCTTTATTGGCTTCAAGCCCCCACTTTGTAGGCAAGTTGAACCGGAATATCCATTGGCCGTGCGCAATATGCGCGCGCAAACCTTCGCACAGTGGGCTGTGGGAACTGTAAAGCCCCAACGCGAGAGCTGCCGATACTTTTGGAAGTAGACGATCAAGCAATGCCCTCTGCGAGTACCTTAAAATATGTCACGAAAAAGAAGCATTTAAGTTGCGCTTCTACAACACTAACGTGCCGCATTTTTCAACAGCACGTGTTGCATGTCGGTACTATACCGCAGACGCTGCAGGCTGCTCCATAGCTTTCCCTTTATGGGAACGGAAATTAACCCAAGCTCGAGTCCCAAAATGAGAAAGCAGGAGTACGATAAACATTGCTATTAACGTACTGGCCATACCAAGCTGCTGGGAACCAACTAACATTAATCCCCATCCAATTATCAACCACTGAGCGATATAGAACGGAGTTATGTTTTTACCCCAAAACACCATTACGTCAATGAGCCTTCTTTTCTTTACTTTGTTTAAGAGGAAATTACTAATCCAAAGCCAAAGGAAAGTATAGCCAATAAGCAGAATAATTAGACCTGGGCCACCTCTCATGTTTTCGGCAAAAAAGTATTGCGTATTCAACATGATTAGAAGGCCACCTATGCTCATTAGGGCTAAGCCAATCCATATGCTGTGTGAGAACAATGCATCTATATTTTTTGTATTTTTAAACCAGTAGCCAACTGCCATGCCTGCGAGGGGATAGGCAAGCCAGGAAAATAACGGGAACATTACCCCTTCGCGCTTATTGCCAAAAAACAACTGTAAAATTTCGTCAATAACAACGGAGTTACTGCCGATATCCCAGACGAGTGAGGAGCCGAATGCTACGATAGCTGCCGCAGCTAGCCAGTATATAGGATGAGGCAAGAAGTGCCTGACTAGTGCACAAATAGCGAGCGCAAGGCCAGCAAACTGAAAAATATCGACCATAAGAAATTCACTCAGCGGTGTGTATTCTCCCAGTTGTTCTTGTGTGACAAGGCCAAACTGTAAAGAAAGCCACATAGGCACTGTGCCACGGGCGAAATTAAGTAAATACCCTATTGCAAAAAGACCAGCAGCACGAAACAAATCCTGTTTCAGACTCGGCTTCGAACTATAGCCAATGAAAATCCCCATAATCAGCATAAATGCTGAAGCTGCCGGAGTTCCCGCAGATACCTGGATAGCAACACCAATAGCACTGTCTGCCACGTCTGTTCGTCCATAATGATATAAGACGTGAATAGCAATCATAAATAGTACGGCAATGCCTCGGGTCAGATCAAAGGCCAAAATACGAGGATTTTCTTGCGGGAGCACCAGTGCTCCTGAAAGTTTGGAATTACTCATTTTCAAGAGCTCCTAGCTGAAGAGTAATGAATTTAGTGTGCATTAACTGATATAGAGATATTGCAAAGGCAAGATGCACTTCCTGTGAAAATGTAAGATATACAATAATCCTTATCACTTATTTATCGGTTACAGCCCCCTGATCATTAATGTTAAGAGGGGACCGTTTATTTATTCCGATTGTAAATACAAAGCGGCACTCATGAACTAAAAATAAAGCCCACGATAGATGCTAAACAAAGATCAACATTCCAAATCTCGGATAATAATGGGCGCAAAAACCTTATAAAAATTGTTGATAATATTGTTACTCATTTAGCACCAACTTATCCTTAATTCCGATGTACATCCACCCTAAGAATCAACGTACCCGATTCTCAGTTGCATATCAGCAAGCTGTAATATCGCGCCCCTCCAGGAAAATTCTTGCAGGCTTTAAGGCGCCCACTTCATAAGCGAGTTGATCCGGGGTATCCATCGGCCAAAGAACAATATCTGCTCGCAGCCCCTCGCGCAGTACACCGCGAGAACAACACAAACCCAATGCCCGAGCGGCTGCACGGGTAACACCAGCGAGAGCTTCTGCCGGAGTTAAGCCAAACAGCTGACAACCCATGTTCATCATCAAACGCAGGGAAGCGATTGGACAACTCCCGGGATTAAGGTCTGTTGCCAATGCCATACAAACTCCTGCCTCGCGTAACTTTTCAATAGGCGGAACCTGGGTTTCGTGCAGAGTGTAGAAAGCTCCTGGTAGAAGCACTGCCACGGTGCCGCTTTCCGCCATCGCCAGTACATCGGCATCACTGATATATTCAATATGATCTACCGATAATGCCCCGGACTTTGCCGCCATTTCAGTAGCCCCTGTACGCGCCAACTGCTCGGCGTGCACTTTTACTGGCAGGTCCAGTTTTTTCGCTGCATCGATAACTCTCTGGCACTGATCGACAGTAAATCCAATCGTCTCGCAAAACATATCCACGGCATCAGCCAGTTGCTCGCGGGCTACAGCGGGCAATATCTGCTCGCAGATAAGGTCGATATATTCATCGGCACGACCGTCGTATTCCGGTGGCAGAGCGTGAGCTGCCAGACAGGTCGTTACTATTTCCACTGAGTTGTGTTGCGCCAGGCGTCTCGCGGTGCGCAATTGCTTTAGTTCAGTATCCAGGTCCAGGCCATAACCGGATTTAATTTCCACGGTTGTAACGCCTTCGGCCATCAGGGCGTGCAGACGGGGCTCAGCCAACTTATACAGGTTCTCGGCACTCGCACCCCTTGTCGCCCGCACGGTAGAAATAATACCCCCGCCAGAGCGAGCCACTTCTTCGTAACTCTCTCCCCCCAGGCGACGGGCAAACTCCCCTGCGCGATGACCTCCATATACGAGATGCGTGTGGCAATCGATCAGGCCCGGAGTTGCCCATTGACCTTCGCCATCAACAATGCGGTCTGGGGTGCACTCGGGCAGATCCCGGCGGGGACCAATCCAAACGATCCGACCTTTGGTTACCGCAATTGCAGCATCCTCGATAACACCGTAACCACCGGCAATGGATGGGTCCATTGTGGCGGCATTCAAATTGGTAATCAGCAAATCACAGCGTTCTGACATAAGCTTTTAGCGGCACGCTTTTCCTTTTAAACCATAGATGCTCGGCCCGATGACCGAAAAACCAGTAACGGGCAGGATACAGCTCCCCTCTTCGACTTGACAGCCCGCAGCAGGGAAACCATAGTAGCTGTAACTACTCTTGTATATACAACAATATACAAGCCACGGAAGCACTGTACCTGAGTCTATGAATACTGCAAGTGAACCCCGATACGCGGCCATCAAGCGCCATATCCGCCAACAAATTGAGTCTGGCGAGTGGCCAGTTCACTCCCAGGTGCCCTCGGAGAACCAACTGGCACAGCAATTCAGTGTGAGCCGGATGACCGCAAGGCGGGCACTCACCGAGTTAACCGATGAGCGCGTTCTGATGCGCTCCCAGGGGCTGGGTACTTTTGTCGCCGAGCCGGTGCCCGCCAGCTCACTGTTGGAAGTGCGCAATATCGCCGACGAGATCTCGGCCCGGGGGCACAGTTACAGCAACCGCATTCTGTTAGCTCAGCCCTGTGTCGCCAGCGCCGATGTAGCCCTGGCATTGGAAGTGCCCGAACAGGCAAAAGTGTTTCACTCCATTATTGTGCACTGTGACAACGGCTTGCCGGTGCAGTGGGAAGAGCGGTTTACCAACCCAGCCTTGGCTCCGGATTACCTGGACCAGGACTTCGCCCACACCACCCCCAACGCCTATCTTTCCAAAGTCGCACCGCTGACCGAGGCCGATACAACCGTCGAGGCCATAGCTGCGGAAGCCGCTATCGCCCACGCTCTGGAAATTGCCCCCGGAGATGCGTGCCTCCAGGTTTGGCGGCGCACTAAATGCAGTGCCGGCACCGTGAGCTTCGCGCGCCTGGTTCACCCAGGCAATCGATACCGCCTCGGTGCACAACTGAGATTCTAGTTATTGATTTATCCCGCGCGCCCTGGGAAAAGAAACAATCAAGTCCGGGACGTGTGAATTTTTTTACGAGAAAAATTGACGAGGAAGCTATGTCTACCGACAAACGCCACGATCCCAGCCGCAAAATCCGCGCGCCTCGCGGCAGTGAGCTCAATGCCAAAAGCTGGCTCACCGAAGCTCCCCTGCGCATGTTGATGAACAACCTGGACGCCGAGGTAGCTGAACGCCCGGAGGACCTGGTGGTGTACGGTGGTATCGGCCGCGCCGCGCGGGATTGGGAGTGCTACGACAAGATTGTCGAAGTGCTGAAGCGCCTGGAAGACGACGAAACCCTGCTGGTGCAGTCCGGCAAGCCTGTCGGAGTCTTTAAAACCCACGCCGATGCACCCCGGGTATTAATTGCCAACTCCAACCTGGTACCCCACTGGGCCAACTGGGAACACTTTAACGAGCTGGATAAAAAAGGCCTGGCCATGTACGGCCAGATGACTGCCGGCTCTTGGATTTATATCGGCTCCCAAGGCATCGTCCAGGGCACCTATGAAACCTTTGCCGCCGTCGCACGCAAACATTTTAATGGCGAAGCGAAAGGCAAATGGATTCTTACCGGTGGCCTCGGCGGCATGGGTGGCGCTCAGCCACTGGCGGCGACGATGGCTGGTTTCAGCATGATCGCAGTAGAGTGCGACGAAACCCGTATCGACTTCCGTCTGCGCACTGGCTATGTAGACAAAAAAGCCACCAGCCTCGACGAAGCCCTGCAAATGATTGAAGCCGCGATGGAAAAAGGCGAAGCCATTTCCGTTGGCCTGCTGGGCAACGCAGCAGATATCTTCCCGGAAATTGTAAAACGCAATATTCTGCCGGATTCGGTTACCGACCAGACTTCCGCACACGATCCTTTAAATGGCTACCTGCCCCAGGGCTGGACCATGGAATACGCTGCGGAGATGCGCAAGAAAGATGAAGCCGCAGTAGTAAAGGCAGCCAAACAGTCTATGGCGGTTCAGGTTGAAGCCATGCTGGAGCTGCAAAAGCGCGGCGCCGCAACCCTCGACTACGGCAACAATATTCGTCAGATGGCTCTCGAGGAAGGTGTGGAAAATGCCTTTGATTTCCCCGGCTTTGTACCCGCTTATATTCGCCCGCTGTTCTGCGAAGGTGTCGGTCCTTTCCGCTGGGCGGCCCTGTCCGGCAACCCGGAAGATATCTACAAAACCGATGCCAAGGTTAAAGAACTGATTCCCGATAATCCGCAGCTGCACAACTGGCTCGATATGGCCCGCGAGCGGATTCACTTCCAGGGACTGCCCGCACGTATCTGTTGGGTGGGCCTGAAAGATCGCGCGCGCCTGGCACTGGCATTTAACGAGATGGTAGCCAACGGTGAATTGGAAGCACCGGTAGTGATCGGCCGCGACCACCTCGACAGCGGCTCTGTAGCGAGCCCCAACCGCGAAACTGAAGCCATGATGGATGGTTCCGACGCTGTCTCCGACTGGCCGCTGATGAATGCCCTGCTGAACACTGCCTCCGGCGCTACCTGGGTATCTCTGCATCACGGTGGTGGCGTAGGCATGGGCTTCTCCCAGCACTCTGGTGTGGTCATTGTCTGTGACGGTACCGAAGCTGCGCGCAAACGTATCGAACGGGTTCTCTGGAATGATCCCGCCACCGGCGTAATGCGCCACGCCGATGCCGGTTACGAGATCGCAAAAAAATGCGCAAAAGAGCAGGGCTTGGACCTGCCTATGCTGAACGACTGATTTTTTACCGCAATAAAAATACCGCCGGCGGAAATCTTTTACAGCCCGAATAATTTTTATCGGGCTGCGCCGCCGGCGCCTAACAGGGTGTTGAAAAAGCCAACAAGCAACTTTTTCAAGCCACCTTTGCGGCAGGCGCTTTCGCACCGCCCGCGCAGGCTGTTTTTCAACAGCCTGCTAAGCAGTAAATATTTTTTGGTGAATGAATTTATGTATCAATTGGAAATCGATCCCGGTCAATTGAGCCTTGCGCAACTGCGCCGCGTAGCCCGCGAGTCGGTGCAGCTGTCCCTGGCGAAAAGCGCCTACCCCGCTATTGAAGCCTCTGCCCACACTGTTGCCCAGGTTATTACCGAGGGGCGCACGGTTTACGGAATTAATACCGGTTTTGGTTTATTGGCCAACACCCGCATTGAAAAGCACGACCTGGAAAACCTGCAGCGCGCTATCGTACTGAGCCATGCCGCCGGTACCGGCAACTTTATGAGTGAAGCCACCGTGCGTCTGCTGATGGTGTTGAAAATCAATTCGCTCGCGCGCGGCTTCTCCGGTGTGCGCCCACAGGTTATCGAAGCTTTAATGCAACTGGTCAATGCCGGTGTCTACCCCGCCATCCCTGAGAAAGGCTCTGTCGGCGCTTCTGGCGATTTGGCGCCGCTGGCTCATATGAGCGTGGTACTTCTCGGTGAAGGGGAAGTATTTATCAAGGGCGAGCGCAAGAGTGCTCACGAAGGCCTCAAAGCTGCGGGGCTAGAGCCCATTACCCTGGCTCCCAAAGAGGGGCTCGCCCTGCTAAATGGCACCCAGGCTTCTACCGCCTTTGCCCTGCTCGGCCTGTTCGCCAGTGAAGACCTGTTCGCCGGCGCCCTGGTAACCGGTGCTATTACCCTCGAAGCCGCCAAGGGCTCACGCCGCCCCTTCGATGATCGTATTCACAACGCCCGCGGCCAACAGGCTCAGCGCGACGTAGCGGCAATTTATCGGGACCTGCTCGGTGAAACCAGCCAGATCGGTGATTCCCACCAGTTCTGTGAAAAAGTGCAGGACCCCTACTCCCTGCGCTGTCAGCCCCAGGTAATGGGTGCCTGTCTGCAGCAGATGCGCTTCGCTGCCGAAGTATTGTTGGCCGAGGCAAATGGTGTTTCCGATAACCCGCTGGTATTTACCGACGAGGAAAATCCGGATAACTCCGACATTATTTCCGGCGGTAACTTCCACGCGGAGCCTGTTGCTATGGTCGCCGACAACCTGGCGCTGGCATTGGCAGAAATCGGCTCCCTGTCCGAGCGTCGTATGGCGCTGTTGATCGATAGCAACCTATCCGGCCTGCCTCCCTTCCTAGTGGAAAATGGCGGGGTGAACTCCGGCTTTATGATCGCCCAGGTCACCTCAGCGGCGCTTGCCAGTGAGAACAAATCCATGGCGCACCCAGCCTGCGTGGACTCACTGCCCACCTCCGCCAACCAGGAAGACCATGTATCCATGGCCACCTTTGCTGGCCGTCGCCTGCGGGATATGGCCGACAATACCTGTGGCATCCTGGCGGTGGAGCTACTCGCTGCCTGTCAGGGACTGGATTTCCGCGCGCCGTTAAAATCCACGGAAAAACTGGAGGCCGCCAAGGCAAAACTTCGCGCCCGAGTACCTTTCTATGACAAGGACCGCTACTTTGCCCCGGATATTGAAGAGGCAAAGCAGTTGCTGAGCAGCGGCGCCTACTTAGAGTCAATAAACCCCAACCTCCTGCCCAGCAGTCACTAGGTTAAAAAACCTTCATGGCTTGATTCGCGCATTGCGAGAGAACCATTTTTCTCACAATGTGCGAATTTTTAGTGGTTTCACCCGCCTGCCGACCTTACCTTTTTTGACTCCGAACAAGTGGGTCTATCAAATTGAAACTGAAGAGTTTCCATCAACCAATACAGACCTGCCTCGGTATTCAGCTTTGCTAGAACATTTACTCTGCCCCGTGATGATTCACGCGCCAAAAATGCTAGGCTGAATGTAGAAGTGTTACCCGCCAATAGGTGTGGAGGTCTTGATGAAACCGCTGCCCACTAGATTGCTGCGAGGCTCAGGTTGTGCGCTCGCCATCGCAGCAGGACTGGCTCTATCGGCCTGTAATGGAACATCCGGCTATCCCTGCGGAGGCAACGATTGTTCCGCCAGTTATTACGGATACAGCCCTTATTACAACAAGACGTATTACAACCTGCGTGGCCGCTATGCCCACTGCCACCCGGATGGCACCTGTCACAATATGCAGCACTGTAACTTCTACTGGGACGGCAACTTTTATCGCCTGAGACCGCCTGCGGTTGTAAATACCCAGTATCAAATTGTCGATCCACCGCCGCGCGCAAGACCTTACTAAGTCTGAGATTCTGTGCTCGCCTAGTTGGCGCGCCTAGGGGCTTGGCCCCTGCCGGGCCTCTCCGGGGGGAAATTCCACTTACCGGAGAAAGCACTATGAATAGAGCTGTAAAAACGGTGATTCTCACCGCCACGGTGTGCACAGCCCTAGCCCTGGGTGCCTGTGCCACCGATGGTTACTACACCACCTACACCAGTTACGGTGGCCCAAGTGGAGGGCAAGTCGCTTACACCTCCTCCTACGCTTATCCCTATGCCACGCCCAACTATTACGCTTCGAGTAATGTCTATTTAACTTCCTACAGGACACCGGTTTACCAAACCGTTGGTTTCACACCGGTGAATACCTATTATTACCGCGGTGGCTACGCCAGTTACCGATCCGCATCATTCCGCGGCCACCCTCGCTACCGGGCTCGCTATTACTATCGCGGAATGCCCTACTACAACCGTTTCTATTACCCTCGGTCGCCCCATGCCCGCTACCGGGCCCATCACCGAGGCTATAGAAGTTATCACCGCGGCGGTTATCGCGGCTACCGGGGCCATAGAGGCCACTATCGTGTTCGCGGTGGACACCATCGCGGTAGACGCTAACTCCAAGCTTTATTAGGTAACTAACCCCGCTGTAGCAAACCATCAAAAAACGCAGCGGGGTTAGTTAATCGCCAACCTCAATACAACCGTCCGTTTAATTAGCCTTCTCCCTCCAATATCACTGTCGCCACTTTTAACAAATTGGCGCGCTATACATCTCAATGACGGCTATTACCTCTACCCTGAATAAACAAGTTATTCGGGAATGCGTCACTCACACTACTCAAAGAGGTAACTGCGGTGCAGAAAATACTACTTATTCTGCTTGCCGTGGCCCTGGCGACAGGAGTTGCCGGTTGTTCGACAACCGCGCCCCAGGGAAGCCCAAAGTCATTAACCCTTGACGGGCAGAAGTTTCGCTGTGTTGAGCAGGAATTGGAGACCAAGGTACTAGTTAGATGTGTTCGTGCGGGGTAAGTTATTTGCACTGTGAAAATTTTTAATTTAATCGTTTGTATCAGGGCACGCGGACAATACGCAGGGTATCGGTGTGACCACCAATATCCTGTTGATAGCCCCGGGATATCAACACGAAGTCCCCTGAAATTAGCAGTTCCTGATCCAATAAATAAGAAATTGCTTTTTGATCTCGCAGCGGGCCGTCCATGTTGGATACATCCATTAATACGGGGTCAACGCCGCTGTAGAGGGCTACACGATTGCAGCACTTTTGGTGCCGACAAAAAGCGTAAATAGGAATTAATGCACATACTCTCGACATCAATAACGCAGTATTTCCAGTTTCGGTCTGGCAAATAATGGCTTTAATTTCTCGGCAATGATTCGCGATGATCATGGCGGCCATGGCGATACACGCATCACCCGCAGGGTAATCGCCGCGAAGGCTTTCCGGCGTGGAATAAATTTTACGGTGTTTTTCTGCCCCAAGAATCACTTCAGCCATATGCTTAACGGTTTCAATAGGATATTCACCTGCCGCTGTCTCAGCAGATAACATTACCGCATCAGTACCATCCAGTACTGCATTCGCCACATCGCAGACTTCTGCTCGAGTAGGTACCGGACTCGAAATCATCGACTCCATCATTTGTGTCGCAGTAATAACTACCCGATTGAGATAGCGGGCATAGCTGATTAAATGTTTTTGTACCCCCATTAATTCTGCATCACCAATCTCCACGGCGAGATCACCGCGCGCTACCATAATGGCATCACTGGCCAAGATGAGCTTCTCCAGGCGAGCATCATTGGATACCGCTTCAGCCCTTTCAATTTTGGCAATAATATGTGCTGTGCCACCCGCCTCTCTGAGTAACTTTCTCGCTTTGTGAATATCGCGAGCATCGCGAGGGAAAGAAACGGCTAAATAATCTACCTGTAACTCGGCGGCAACTTTGATATCCCGGTGGTCTTTTTCTGTCAGTGCCGGCGCAGTAAGGCCACCTCCCTGCTTATTTATTCCCTTTCTATCAGATAACCAGCCACCATTTTCAACTTCAGTTTTTAACGACAGACCAATAATTTTTTTGATGCGCAAACTCAATCGGCCGTCATCCAGTAACAGGCGGTCTCCCTCATTACAGTCTTCTGCGAGTGCTTCATAATCAACCCAGACACCTTCAGGACTGCCACTATCTTTATCCCAATCCGGGTCCAAAATAAATTCTTCACCTTTGCGCAGATATATACGCCCATCAGTGAATTTTCCGACACGAATTTTGGGCCCCTGCAAATCTCCCAGCAGGGCAATATGTCTGCACTGACGCTCGGCTTCCTCGCGGACAAATTTTGCCCGGCGCCTGTGATCATCAATTTTTCCATGAGAGAAGTTCAGGCGAACCATATCCACACCGGCCTTGATTAATTGCCGAAGTGTTTCTTCTTTATCGGTAGCTGGACCCAGGGTGGCAACAATTTTGGTGCGCCTGATCATATCGACGACCGTCCTTTAATCGATGGCCAAATACTATTTTTTTACATCAGTGCAAGCATAGCTTGTCACTGCTGTCGTCTCGTCACGGCAGCCAACAACTAAGCTTTTGTGAAAGCCGAAAAGTGGCTGGCTTGGGTGTGGGCTGGAGAAGGGTTTGTGTTTGGGAGTTATTCGTCGATGAGTAGGTTGGTACAAATATGGCTTCTGGGAGCCCTATTAGTTGTCGGCGGATGTCTAACAAACCGAATAGAAGAAGCCCAAGTTGTTCAATCTTCAGGCAGTATGGGAGCGGTCTGTGGTAAGAAGTGGCAGCTGGTACGCTTGCGCGTCAATGGTGGGGTGGTCGACATCCAGAGGCCTGCGGACTTTACCTTTGTGTGCAATCTCCAAGGCAATGTCATGGGGAGGAGTGGCATAAACACCTATCGGGGAGAGGTGCAGGTAACCGATAACGGGCAGTTACTTTGGGATACCTCCAGCTTTGTCTCTACCAAGATGGGCGGCCCCGAACCCTTGCTGCGGCAAGAACATGCCTACCTCGGTGCCCTCGCCGCCACTCGCCAGGCATTTACCAAATCGCGCGGGAATCGTTTGATACTTCGTGACCCCTCCGGTGATATCTATATAGAATACGTAAAGGCCGGACCTTGAACGCCGCCACAGAAGACCTGTAAATTTTTAGGTTAAATGTCGCAAAATCAATGAGAACGACATCATGCCACGTCGTGCTTTTTACTTACTACTGAGTATTATCGTATGCAACCTGGTGCTTGCAGGCTGCAGCACCCCCAATCCCCCTATTCCCCAACTCCAACGATCGGCTTGGTCTGCCTGTGAACACGAGTGGGTGCTATCGAGCTTGTACTACTCCGGGCGCACTTATGATTCAACCCTGAGCTGGAGCAGGTTTTGGCGGGATAGACCCTTTTTCAAATGCGATCAATTTGGTTACGTTAGGGGCAACAGTGGCACCAACCCATACCTGGGGCGCTTTTCTCTCACTAGCAGCGGTGCTTTCACCTGGGAGCGGATTCCCGCTATTGCGCGCATGGGGGGAGCACACCCCAGCGATGAACTGGAGATCGATTACCTCAATGCCCTGAGAAAGTCTGATTTGATTGTTATCGTGGGTAACAAGATGATGATCAGCAATACCGATGGCAGTGCCTATATTGAGTTTGAACAAGTAGACCGCAGCTACCGCCAGGCCCAACCCTATAAAAAAGGCGACCCATTGGGTCGCCAGAATGACAATCAAGAAGAATCAAAAAGATGAGCTTTAGGAGTCTAAAAAAGCACTCTTGAGGGGAAAGCCTCAGCGGCGCATCTTAATTTGCATAAGTGACAGAAAAGTTACAAAAGAACCTTAACGGCGTTTTTGATGTATCTCCAGATTCTCCTGCCGCTTGCGTTCACTCTTTCTCAGCAGCAGATAAGTCGCTCCCAAGCCCCCGTGTTGGGGTTGCGCACTGTGAAAAGCCAGTACTTCATGCAGCTGCGGTAACCAGTGATTGATACAGCTTTTCAATAACGCCGGCTGCTTACGCCCCTCACCCTTACCGTGGGTAATCAGGGCACAGCGCACATCCGCTTCAACACAATCACGGATAAATTCCATCACGGCCCTGCGCGCCATCTCCACAGAGTGGCGATGTAAATCCAGGCGCGCATCTATGCTGTATTTGCCCAGGCGCAAATTGCGATAGACCCCGTTTTGCACACCATCGCGCTTGAATTCCAACGGATCCCATGGCTCTACCAGATCAATATATTCACCGGACAGGGGGTTCATTTCCCGCTCTGTCAGGCGCGTGGCAGCGGCGCGGCGCTCCCGCAACATAGACTCAGATTGCTTCGGCTCCTTGCGCAAATTGACGCGGCGCTCCTGCGCCAGCGGTTTAACGTCTCCCATTTCACCGAGAGCGTCTTTAAATAATTTGCTGTCGCTGCTCACAAATACCCCCTGCCAGCGTCAGTCGAGAAATAAATCCTTGGTTAAATTGTCTGCATTGGCTGGATTGTGGGCATAACCGGTGAAATCCTTCACACCGCGCTCTGCCAACAGCTCTTCATCGATTAGCTGGCGACCGCTCAAGGCGACATCTTTAGTCGTCAGTATCTCGTAGGCCGCATCGGCCATAATCGAGGGCTTGCGGCTCTGCTCAAACATATCACGACTACCCACCGCAAATTCAATCGCGGCGGTGGCCACCAGTGTGCGCGGCCACAAGGTGTTCACGCTGATCCCCGCCTCACGCAGCTCTTCTGCCAAACCCAGGCTGAGAATGGTCATACCAAATTTTGACAGGGCGTAAGGAGCGAAGGGCCCCAACCACTTGGGCTGGATATTCAGCGGTGGGCACAGGCTGAGAATATGAGCGTTGTCAGCTTTTTTCAGATAGGGAGTCGCCAAGTGGGCGGTGAGATACACCGCGCGACTATTGATACTCTGCATCAGGTCGTAGCGCTTGGGTGGTGTCGACTCAACATTGGTCAGGTTGATCGCGCCCGCATTATTAATCACAGCGTCGATGCCGCCAAATTTTTCGGCAGCCTCCGACATAGCCTGCTCTACTCGCTGCTCATCGCGCACATCCACCTGCAGGGCCAGGGCATTGCCGCCGGCTTTCTCCACTTCCTCTGCCACCGAGAAGATGGTTCCCGGAAGCTTGGGATGTGGCTCTGCCGACTTAGCGGCAATCACGATATTGGCACCATCCGCCGCGCATTTAAGGGCAATCGCCCGGCCAATGCCGCGACTGGCACCAGTGATAAAGATGGTCTTGTCCTTAAGCGCCCCTGAATTGTTGGTCAGGGATACAAACTCTTCACTCATTTTTTTCAGCCTCCGGGGCAGTCACTGCCGGACTGTAAATTTCCTTGAAGATCGCCGGCATACGTTTTGGCTTGCCAGTGGAAAGCTCAATGCACACCATCCGCCATTCGGCCCGCAATACCAATGCCTTATCGGCGGCGCGAAACACCTGAAAGCGGCGAGTCATATTCAGACGCCCGTCCACCTCAGTGAGCCAGGTGCCAAACAGCAATTCCTCCCCCTCTCTGGCCGCCAGTATATAGTCATACTCGCCATGACGAATTGCCATTCCCCGGTCAAGCTGCTGATAATTCGTGACATCCAGACCCAGGGCTGCGCTGTGCGCCCAGGCGGTAGCCTCACACCAGCGCACATATTCCGCATTGTTGGCATGACTCAGACCATCCACATGTTTGGCGCCAACCGTCACTGTGGTGATAAATGGGTTTGGCAGATCCCACTGCATAAGCGGCTCCAGGTTTGTGCTGCGGTTGCGGAGGGATAGTCAGTAAAATGGACGCTATCCCCAAGGAGATTACAGATATAAAAAAAGGCCCCGCTAAGGGACCTTTTTATCGTGCCAGCTGGGCTAAAGCGAATTAAGCGTTCGCTTGAGCGCCCTCTGCTTCTTTCTGTGCCTTATCGAGGGCAGCAGCGAACAGAGCGTCGAAGTTCACCGGCGGCAACATCAGTGCCGGGAAAGAACCTTTAACTACGGCGTTATCGATCACTTCGCGAGCGTAGGGGAACAGAATTTGCGGGCAGGCAGTATTCAGGGCCTGGGCCAGCTGTTGACCTTCCAGACCTTTGATACCGAACAGGCCAGCTTGTTTTACTTCCACCAGGAAAGCGGTGTCTTCTTCCAGCTTTACGGTGATAGTCAGGGTCAGAGCCACTTCGTACAGATCGTCTTCGATCTTCGCGGTCTTGGTGTTCAGCTCCTGATTAACCTGGGGCTTCCACTGCTTTTTGAAGACCTCGGCACCCATCGGGGTTTCGAAGGAGAGGTCTTTCAGGTAGATGCGTTGCATCGCAAATTGTACTTGTGGAGCCTCTGCGTTTGCCGCTGCGCCATTTAATTCTTCAGCCATGTTACAGCCTGTTCATTATAAAAAGTTTATTGATGCCTTCCGTGAGAAAGACTCCGGTAATAACTCAACAGTTGGGGCCTCGATAAAACGTTTCAAGGCCCAGACCGGATAAATAGCAAAAATTGGGGACCGCATGTTGGCGGCCGCGTCAGTTTTCCGCTTATCCCGCTGCTTTCAGCAATTTGTCGAGTCGGCCACCGCGCTCCAACGCCATCAGGTCGTCGCAACCACCTACATGCTTATCGCCAATCCAAATCTGCGGCACCGAGCGGCGCCCCGCCTTGTCAGCCATTTCTGCGCGCAAGCCGGGATTATTGTCCACAGGGATTTCGCGATAAGCGACACCCTTGCTATCCAGTAGCTGCTTGGCGCGAATACAGTAGGGGCAGAAACGGGTGGTATAAATGACAACATTCTGCATGACAAAACTCCGTCAAACTGATACTTCAGGTTAACCTTTGCCTTTAACGACAGGCAGGTTCTGGTTAGCCCACTCGCTCATTCCGCCCTGCAGGCGACGCACTTGGAAACCTTTCTGTTTCAGCATGCGCCCCACCGGACCTGCGTGCTGCCCCATCTTGTCAGCGACAATAATGGTCTTGTCTTTAAACGGTTCCAGCTCGGCAATGCGCTCAGCCACATCCCCGTGGGGAATATGCAGGGAGTCGACAATATGACCGGCAGTGAACTCGCTGCGATCGCGAATATCCAGCACCTTGGCCCCGTCGCTATTGATCAGCTTGGTCACTTCATGAAGTGATGCCGGCTCGCCAGACTTGAATCGCTCAGTCAAAACAAATGCGTAAAGCAATGCCACAAGCAGGCCGACCAACAGCCACTGCTCAGCTAAAAAGTCGAGAAAATCCACTTCGCCCCCAAAATCCTCAAGTGGTAATCAATAGGGCGCTACGGCGCCCAATGCCGGCGGGAGTATACACGATCATGGCGAAATTCTAATCAACCAAATCCCTCCGCCCCAGCCTCTTTGTAATCCGGCTTAAGCTAAATAACATGGTGAAATACCAGCCCCACAGGTTAAAATCCGCGTCCGCAATTTAACCCTTGGAAGAGGAATACTGTCGCTATGGCCGCTACGCAAGCCCCGCAAAAACGCCCCCTGGTCCTGCTGATTCTGGACGGCTTCGGCCACAGCGACAATCCCGAGCACAATGCGATTCACGCAGCCAAGTCTCCGGTTTGGGACAATATCTGGTCGACCCGCCCAAAAACCCTGATCCAGACATCCGGGATGGCGGTGGGCCTGCCCGATGGACAAATGGGCAACTCGGAAGTCGGCCATATGACACTGGGTGCCGGTCGAGTGGTCTACCAGAACTTCACCCGGATCAACAAAGCCATCCAGGACGGCGACTTCTTCCGCAATACCGCTTACACCACTGCGGTCGATAAGGCTATCGCCAACAACGGCGCCGTCCATATTATGGGACTCCTATCCGAAGGCGGCGTACACAGCCACGAAGATCATATTGTCGCCATGATAACCCTGGCGGCACAGCGCGGCGCCCGCGCTATTTATGTACACGCATTTCTCGATGGCCGCGACACCCCACCGCGCAGTGCCGAACCCTCCCTGGCGCGCCTGATGCAGGTGTGTGACTCCGTCGGCAATGCCCATATGGCTACCCTGGCCGGGCGCTACTTCGCCATGGATCGCGACCAGCGCTGGGAGCGCACCGAGTCCGTTTACGACATGCTGGCCCTGGGTACAGCAGAGCACAGTGCCAGTGACGCCCTGGCAGGACTGACCTCGGCCTATGAGCGCGGTGAAAACGATGAATTTGTCGCGCCAACGGTGATTGGCGAGCCCGCTCCGATCCAAGACGGCGATGCCCTTATCTTTATGAATTTCCGCCCGGATCGCGCGCGCCAGTTAACCCGCGCTTTTACCGAGCAGGACTTCAGCGGCTTCGAACGCAAAGCCAAGCCGCAGCTGGCGGACTTCGTCATGACGACCGAATACGCTGCCGATATCCACGCCAGCTGTGCCTTCCCGCCAGAAAACCTGGTCAACTCCCTCGGCGAGTACTTGTCTGCAGAGGGCAAAACCCAGCTGCGCATCGCCGAGACAGAGAAGTACGCCCACGTTACCTTCTTCTTTAGCGGCGGCCGCGAAGAGCCCTACAACGGCGAAACCCGCGAACTGATCAAGTCACCGGATGTGGCCACCTACGACCTGCAACCGGAAATGAATGCGCCAATCGTCACTGACAAACTGGTAGCGGCGATTGAGAGCGGCGAGTACGACGCCATTATCTGCAACTACGCCAACGGCGATATGGTCGGCCATACCGGTGTTTTCGAGGCGGCAGTAAAAGCCGTCGAAGCCCTGGACCAGTGTGTAGAGCGCGTCGTAAACGCCGCTCTGGCTGCCGGCGGCGAGGTGCTGATTACTGCCGATCACGGCAATGTGGAAGAGATGTTCGACGCCAACTCCGGCCAGGTCAGCACCCAGCACTCCACTCTGCCGGTGCCTTTTGTTTATATCGGCGAGCGCAATGTGCAAATGTGTGACGGAGGTAGTCTGGCGGATGTAGCACCAACCATGTTAGCGTTGATGGATCTGCCACAGCCGACGGAAATGACCGGCCAAAGTTTGGTCAAAATGGACTGATGAAAACTCTCGTACTCTTCCTGATCACACTGATTTCCCTACCCGCCTGGAGCCAGGCAGAGGGAGATGAGCAGGCGCGCCTGGCGCAAATCAAGCAACGCATTGAGTCCCTGCAACAGGAACTCAATCAGGTGCGGGGCCAGCGCGACCAATTGCTCAAGGATTTGGAAGAGAACGAGAAAGATATTTCCGGGCTGCACCAGCGCATAGACAAGATCAAACAGGATATGCGCAGCCGCTCGGACAAGTTGCGCGAACTCCAGCAGGAACAACAGCAACTGCAAGAGTCGCGACGAAGTATGCAGCGGCGGGTCGAGCAGGAGATCGCCGCCGCATACCGACTAGGCCGACAGGAGCAGATCAAGCTCCTGCTCAACCAGCAAGATCCACAGAACGTCGCCCGCCATCTCCGCTACCACGATTACTTCCTCCAAGAACGCAGCCGCATCATAGACACTTACCTGGAAACCCTCACCTCACTGGAAACCGTATCCGCCTCCATTGAGCGCGAGCGCGAGACCCTGAAAGCGGAGCGAGAGCAACTGCAGAAACGCCAGAGCAAACTGCGCGTCGCACAGCAGAATCGCAAGGACACGCTGGATAAACTTGCGGCGCGGCTCTCCGATGGCAGCGGTGAACTCAAGCAGCTCCAAGGAGATCGCACACGCCTGCAAAAATTGATCGACGAAGTAGGTCGCGCCATCGCCTCACTGGTAAACCCCAGCGAGCAAAAGCCCTTTGCGCGCCAGCGGGGCAAGATGCAGTGGCCTGTTGATGGCCGCCGCGCCAATGCCTATGGACAGCGCCGCGCCAATGGCATCACTTGGAAAGGTGTCACCTTGCGCGCCAATGAAGGGGAGCCGGTGCGGGCAATCCACCGCGGCCGCGTGGTTTTCTCCGATTACCTGCGCGGCCACGGCATGCTGGTTATCCTGGATCATGGAGAGGAGTACATGAGTCTCTACGCCCACAACCAGTCCCTCACCCGCAATATTGGCGAGTGGGTGGAAAGTGGTGACACCATCGCTCGGGTTGGCAATAGCGGTGGACTCAGCCATAGCGGTGTTTACTTCGAAATTCGCCACCGGGGTAAAGCGCAGGACCCTACAGTTTGGTGCCGCTTCTGATCGGAGCTGGCACAGAGGGCATAATACGAGGCGTAAAATCCCGGGCATTTTCCACGCACCCGTTATAGAGCCCCCTCGCAAATCACAGCGATCGGGATTACACACCCGCCTAATGCTCTCCACTTCATCTCACGACTCCCGCCGCTGTGCTAATTAAATGAAAAAGCACCACGACGAAAAGCTGCGGAGTAGCGGCTTTTTTATCGCCAAAAGAGAATAAGAGCGGGAGCCAACCCAGGTGTAAGACCCCTGGGCTTATGACGACTAAGATCGTGACACTGTAGAATTTGGCGTCCGCTTAGAATCCCTGCCAATCTCTGCGGTCTACACTTTCGCAAAGCAGCGAAGAAATAAGGCAGAGGTCACAACAACATGTTTATCCCCAAGGCGCTGACAACCTTGATCGGCGCAGCCGCTCTGACAGCCTTGCCTTTAATGGGTTTGACCGACGGCGATAGCCATTCCCAGGTGGCTGCAGACACTGAAGCCCGCCTGCCACTGGAAGATCTGCGCAGCTTTGCCAAAGTTTTCGAGCAAATTCGCCAGGGCTATATCGAGGAAGTGGACGACCGCACCCTGCTGGAATACGCCATCAAGGGCATGCTGCAAGGCCTAGACCCGCACTCCTCCTACCTTGATCGCCGATCCTTTGACGATTTACAAGCCAACACCACCGGTGAGTTTGCCGGCCTCGGGATCGAGGTGGGCATCGAAAACGACCATATCACCGTCGTCACCCCCATGGACGACACCCCCGCCTCCCGCGCTGGCCTCAAGGCCGGCGATGTCATACTGCGCTTGTCGGGCAAATCCATGAAGGGCGTGAGCCTGGATGAAGCGGTGGAGTGGATGCGTGGGCCCAAGGGCAGCAGTGTCACCCTGACCATCGCTCGCAAAGGTTTTAAAGAACCTTTCGATGTAACTCTCAAGCGGGACACCGTGCGCGTGCGCAGTGTGCGCAGCAAAGTCCTCGACGATGGCTACGGTTATCTGCGCATCAGCCAGTTCCAGCTGGACACCGGCGCCGATGTGGCCGACGAGCTGATCAAGTTGCAGAAGAAAGGCGCACTGAAAGGGCTGGTTATCGACCTGCGCAACAACCCCGGTGGCGTGCTGCAATCCTCGGTGGAAGTAGCGGATGCATTTTTGGAAGAGGGCCTGGTGGTCTACACCGAAGGTCGCAATGAAGCCGCCAACCTGAGCTATTCCGCCGAGCCGGGCGATTTAACCGAAGGCGCTCCGCTGGTTGTATTAATCAACGCGGGCTCCGCCTCTGCAGCGGAAATTGTCGCCGGCGCCCTACAGGACCACCGCCGCGCAGTGGTGATGGGCACCGACAGCTTCGGCAAGGGCTCGGTCCAAACGGTGATCCCTATCAATAATGAACGCGCCATTAAGCTGACAACTGCGCTCTACTTCACTCCCAATGGCCGCTCAATCCAGGCCCAGGGCATCACACCGGATATCGTGGTAGAGCGGGTAAAAGTTACCCGCTTGGACGACTCTCCCAGACCCACTGAAGCGGATTTGGCAGGGCATCTGGACAACGGTAACGGTGGTGCCGACCGGACTTCTGAAGACCGCTCGAGAGAACAGGAAGAACGGGAAGACTGGATGGATCGCGACAACCAAATCTTCGAAGCCCTCAATGTACTCAAGGGCCTCAATCTCTACGCTCACAGGGACAGGGGTTTGCGCGAGCGCCTTGCCCGCGCAGACGAACAGCAGTAAGCAAAGTACGGCGGGCCCAGGGCCCGCCGTGCAAGACTACCCCACCATTACCTACAACCGCATTTCAATCCCTGCGTTGTGCATAAACGCTTTCGCTTCGGCAATGGTGTATTCGCCGAAGTGAAAAATACTCGCAGCCAATACCGCATCCGCACCGCCGTGCAATACGCCATCCGCCAGGTGCTGTAGATCTCCCACACCACCGGAAGCAATGACTGGCACTTGAACCGCCTCAGTAACCGCCCGGGTCAGGGCCAGGTCAAAACCGTTCTTGGTGCCGTCGCGATCCATACTGGTCAGCAGGATTTCACCGGCACCGTATTCGGCCATTTGCCGGGCCCAGGCCACAGCATCAATGCCAGTGGGCTGGCGCCCGCCATGGGTGAAGATCTCCCAGCGCCCCTCTCCCACCTGTTTGGCATCAATGGCTACCACAATACACTGGCTGCCAAAGCGCTCGGCGGCCTCGCGTACAAACTCGGGATTTTTCACCGCCGCTGAATTGATTGCAGTCTTGTCCGCACCGGCATTCAGCAGATTGCGGATATCTTGCAAGGTGCGCACACCGCCGCCGACAGTGAGGGGGATAAACACCTCGTGGGCCATTTTCTCCACGGTGTGCAGGATGGTATCGCGCTGCTCATGGGTGGCGGTGATATCGAGGAAAGTGACTTCATCCGCGCCCGCTTCGTTGTAGCGGCGGGCAATTTCCACCGGGTCGCCGGCATCGCGGATATCGACAAAGTTAACGCCCTTCACCACGCGGCCGTTGTCCACATCCAGACAGGGAATAATACGTTTCGCCAGAGCCATTATTTGTTCCGTTGGTCGCAAAGCTGCTGCGCTTCGCGCAGGTTCAACTTGTCTTCGTAGATCGCCCGGCCGGTAATCGCACCGTAGATTTCACCGGCATCCAACAGCTGTTCGATATCCTCGATGCTGCTGACACCGCCGGAGGCAATAATGGGCACCTGCACTGCGCGGGCCATTTCCAGAGTCGCCTCAATATTGACGCCTTGCATCATGCCGTCGCGGGCAATATCTGTATAAACAATAGAGCTGACGCCACAATCGGCAAAGCGCTTGGCCAGTTCTGTCGCCTTCAGCTCGGAGACCTCAGCCCAGCCCTCAGTAGCCACCAAGCCATCTTTGGCATCGAGCCCGACAATAATATGGCCCTCAAACTCGCGACACGCCTCTTCCACCAGCTTGGGATTTTTTACCGCCGCAGTGCCGATAATCCCCCACTGCACACCGGCATCCAGATAGCGCTCGATAGTGTGCAAATCGCGAATGCCTCCGCCAATTTGCACCGGTAAATCGGGAAACTGTTTGGCGATAGCAGTTACCGCTTCACCGTTCACCGGGTTGCCGGCGAAGGCGCCATTCAGGTCCACCAGGTGCAGGCGCTTGGCTCCCTCGTTCACCCAGTGCTGTGCTGTCGCCAGGGGATCATCGGAAAATACAGTGGCGTCATCCATCTCGCCCTGGCGCAGGCGCACGCATTGGCCGTCTTTTAAATCAATCGCGGGAATTACAATCATGTCTTTTCTTACGTCGGCAGTAATTTCAGTGTGATCGGTGAGCTGGGTTTATTGGGCCCGGCCGTTCCAGTGGACAAAATTCTTTAGTAGCTGCAAGCCAGCCTCAGCACTCTTCTCTGGGTGGAACTGGGTGGCAAAGATATTCTCCCTGGCAACTGCGGCAGCCAGAGGGACACCGTATTCAGTTTGCCCGGCAATATCCGGGTTTTCAGCAGCCGGCACATAGTAGCTGTGGACAAAGTAGAAACGGCTGCCATCGGCAATATCGGCCCACAGGGGATGCGGCTGCCGCTGCTGAACGCTGTTCCAACCCATATGGGGCACCTTGAGCCGTTCAGCACTCTGCGCCGAGGGAATGTTGTCGCCGAAGAATTTCACCGGCTCCGGGAAAATCGCCAGGCAATCAACGCCATTATTCTCCTCGCTGTGGTGCATCATAATCTGCATACCCACACAGATACCCAGCACCGGGGTGCCCGTACTGATGGCCTCTCGAAGCAGCGGCGAAAAACCCGCTTCGACAAACCCTGCCATACAATCCCGAATGGCACCCACACCGGGCACCACCAAGCGCTCTGCGCCCGCAGCCTGCTCCGGCGTCTGCGCCAGCACCACCTCGGCCTCCGGCGCCACCTTGTTCAGGGCGCTGGCCACCGAGTGCAGGTTGCCCATACCGTAATCGAGTACCGCAATCTTACCCATCACAAGACTCCTTTGGTGGAGGGCATGGTGCCGGCCATACGGGGGTCCGGGGTCAACGCCATACGCAGGGCGCGGCCAAAGGCTTTAAATACAGTTTCCACCTGATGGTGAGCGTTGTGGCCACGCAGGCAGTCAATATGTACGGTTACCAGCGCGTGATTGACGAAGCCCTGGAAGAACTCAAAAAACAGTTCGGTATCAAAGTTGCCGATCCTCTTCTGGGTGAAAGGCACATCCATAACCAGGCCTGGCCGGCCGGAGAAGTCGATTACTACCCGGGAGAGCGCCTCATCCAAGGGGACATAGCTGTGGCCGTAACGGGTCATCCCCTTTTTATCCCCCAGCGCTTCAGTAATGGCTTTGCCCAGGGTAATGCCAATATCTTCCACCGTATGGTGGTCGTCGATATGGATATCGCCATCGCAGCTAATGTCCATGTCGATCATGCCGTGGCGGGCAATTTGATCGAGCATATGCTCCAGGAAAGGAACCCCAGTCGCGAACTTGCCATGACCTTGGCCGTCCAGGTTAACGCTGACTTGAATCTTGGTTTCCAGGGTGTCACGGGTGACGCTAGCTGTACGCATCGAAAGCGATCCTTATTTGCACGATAAGACAGAGGGCGCAAATTATAGGATGAATGACATCCCCTGTGGCTCTCTAGTGTCAGATGAAACTTGATTCGTAATTGTTTAGCCCTATCATGCTCCGCATGGTTACTCTAAAGCGCCGAAAATCCCATTACTGGGCCAGCCTGTTCCTGTTACTCGCCGTAGTAGCAGCTCAGCCGCTGTGGGCGGAGCACTTTCACCTGGGCAATACCCAGGTAGAGATGTGTGACCTGTGTTGCATGCATTCACCTGCAGCACTCGGCAGCGAGCCATTGCTCGTACAGGCTGAGCCCCAAAGTCACTATGAACGGCCCTCTGCGCCAACCGCGCGCGATTGCCAGCCAGAGCGCCAGAGTGCGCGCGCCCCTCCCTTCTTCCTGTCACTCAGCTAACACCCAAAAACCGATATTTTTTTAATGAATGCCCGCGCTGGAGCGCGTATGGCATTGTCCGCCTGTGACAGGAATAAAAAACAATGACTAAGTTCAATACTTTGGCCCTGGCTATTGCCAGCTTGGCCGTGCCCGCTATTTGCGCCGCAGAAGACAGCAACAAACTGGAAGAAGTTAACGTCACCGTATCTCCCCTGGATAAGCCCGCCGACGCAGTAGCTGCGCCGGTATCGGTGCTCTCCGGCGAGACCCTGCGCAAAGCCGCTTCCGCCACCCTGGGCGAAACCCTGAAGAACCAGCCGGGAGTGGCCAACGCCTCCTTCGGCAGTGGCGTGGGCCTGCCGGTTATTCGCGGCCAGAGCGCCAACCGGGTGAAGATCCTGAACGACAACCTGGATGTCTCTGACGCCTCCAACACCAGCGCCGATCACGCTGCCAGTATCGAACCTCTACTGGCGGAGCGCATCGAAATACTGCGCGGACCGGCGGCACTGCGCTACGGCAGCGGCGCTATCGGTGGGGTGGTAAATATTATCGACGGTCGCATCCCCACTGAGGTACCCGAGGAAGTTGAAGGCGCGGTTGAGATGCGCCACGACACTGCCAACAGCCAGGATGCCTCGGTATTCCGCTTTACCGGCGGTGCCGGGCAGCTGGCCTGGTACTTCGACGGTGTCTATCGCGAAAATGACGATACCGAAATCCCCGGCCTCGCTATTGTCGAGCACGAGGAACACGAAGAGCACGACGAGGACGAAGGCGAGCACGAGGAAGAATTCAACACCGACGGCTACGTCGGCAACACCAACGCCCGCGCCCACAGCTACAGCGGTGGAGTTTCCTGGATTACTGAAAGTGGCTATATCGGTCTGTCAGTAAACAAGCTTGAGAACGACTACGGCATTCCCCTCGGCACTCACGAGCACCACCATGAAGAGGAGGAGCACGACGAGGACGATCACGAGGAACACGAAGAGCATGAGGAGGAGAGCGAAGTCGAAGCTGTGCGTATCGATATGGCGCAGACTCGCTACGACCTCAAAGGCGAGCACCGCTTCAACAGCAACTATTGGGACAAGCTGCGCCTGCGTATCGGCTATAACGACTATGAGCACGTAGAGCTGGAAGAAGGTGAACCCGGTACCCGCTTTACCAATGAAGCCTGGGAAAGTCGCTTGGAGATCACCCACGACAACGATAGTGAGTGGCGTGGTGCCTACGGCCTGCAATTGTCCGACAAAGACTTTGCTGCAGTGGGCGACGAAGCCTTTATCCAGCCCTCCCGCACCCGCAGCGCCGGCCTCTTCACCATGAAGGAACGCGAGTGGGGCAACTGGCACCTGGACCTGGGCGCGCGTATTGAGCTTGTCGATATCGATCCGGAGACCGCAGAGGATCGTGACTTCAATCTGTTCAGCACCAGTGCCACTCTGCAGTACTTCCTGCAAGAGCACCAACACATCAGCGTCGGCGCCACCCACTCCGAGCGCGCCCCGGTAGCCGAAGAGCTGTTCGCCGACGGTGAGCACCTGGCCGAGTCGCGCTACCTGATCGGTAACAGCGACCTGGACAAAGAACGCTCTTTAAACCTGGAACTGGGCTATCACCACCACAACGAAGCAGCCAGCGGCTGGCATGCAGCGCAGATTGAAGCCAGCGTCTTCTACAACCACATCGGCGACTACATCTATTCGCAGAATACCGGTCTTGAGTACGAAGAAGAGCTGCCCATCTACGCCTATGCCAATCGCGATGCCACCTTCTACGGTGCTGAAGCCTCGGTGAAATTTCCCCTGCGCAGCAACTTCTACCTAACTCTGTTTGGCGATGTTGTGCGCGCGAGCTTCGACGAAGATATCGCCGGTGAGAGTTCCGATGTGCCGCGCATGCCTCCCCTGCGCCTGGGTCTCGCCCTGGGAGCAGAGTACGACCAGTGGGGTTGGGAATGGCGCACAGTCGAAGCTGCGGACCAGGATCGCGCCGGCGCCTACGAAGAGGAAACCGACGGCTATACCCGCATGGACCTGAGTGCCCACTACAACTTCAACATCGGCAGCAGCGACGCGGTGATCTTCGCCAGCGCCCGCAACCTGCTCGACGAAGAAATTCGCAACTCCACCTCACTACTGCGCGACTACGCTCCTGAAGGTGGTCGCAGCGTCGAAGCCGGTGTGCGGTTTATTTTCTAATAAACACCTGCTTCAATGGCCCCGCAGCGCTTTCCCAGCCTCGCGGGGCTGCATCTCCTACAATTCCGGCATAACCTATTTGTAGAAGTGCGCGGGAACATCGAGCCGCGCTGCGGCGTCATATGCGTGACACCACACGACAAATACACAGGGACAATGCTCTCCATGGCCTGGATAAAGCGCACTTTTATCGCACTTTTAATCGTTTTCCTGCTACTCGCTGGCGCCGTCGCCTGGCTGTTAGCAGGACTCGACATCAACCAATACAAACCCCAGTTAGAAAAACTCGCTGCCAAACAGGGCATCTCCCTGCAACTGGAAGGTGATATCGGCTGGCAGCTGTGGCCCAAGCTCGGCCTGCAACTTGAAGATGTACAGCTGGCACCATTAAAGCTACCAAAACAAACTCTGGTGAAAGCAGAAAAAATTGCCATTGGCGTAGCCCTCAAGCCACTACTGCAACGCAAAGTAGAGGCTGAGGAGATAGTCCTGGTAGCTCCACAAATTGAGCTCACTGTCGACAAAGAAGGGCGCGGCAACTGGGAGCTGATCAGCGAGGCCCTGGAAGCGCAGAGCAAGCAACCTCCCAAACTCTCCATCCCCAAGGAACAGGAAGAACCTTCACAACAACAGGTCGACCTGAGCCTGCAAAAGCTGCGTATCGAGAAGGGCATGGTGCTCTACAGCGATGCCCAGACTAACAAAGAGTACAAAGTCCAAGACCTGCAGGTAAGCGTTATTAACCTGGTGCCGGGTGGCGAGCCGGGCAAACTCACTGCAGCAGCAAATCTTACCGGTAGCGACCTCAAACACCCGCTGAAGCTAAAAATTGATAGCACCCTCGCCCTGGATGAGGGCCTCAATGGGCTGCGCCTGCAACCGCTACAAGTAGACCTCACCTCTGAGAACAGCGCCAAGGCCAGCCTGCATATGCGCGGCTACCTGCGCAGGGACAGCAACACCCAGCCCTGGCGTATACAACTAAACGTCAACGCCAATGCCGACCCTCTGCGCCCCTGGTTTGAACTGACGGGCAGCGAAATCGATACCCGCGATAAAGCGGCACTGCAAAAGCTGAGTATCGAAGCGAGTGTGGAAGGCACAGAGCAAAAACTCGACCTGACACCGCTGCAACTGAAACTGGACGACGTCACCTTTAGCGGCAACGCCCAGTTGCGCAACGCAGAAATGCCCGGGCTGGACCTGAACCTGCGCGGCGGCGCCTTTAACCTGGATAACTATCTGCCCCCTTCGAACGAAGATGAGGCTGGAGCCGCTTCGGCGGAACAAACCGAGGGAGTGGAAGCACAGAGTGCGCAGGCTCCCGCCGCTGAAGGCAAAAAGCAGGGAGAGCAGGCGGCACAGAGCGATCAAACTGAAACCGCAGAAAAACCAAAGAGAACAGTAGCTGCCAAGCCGCCCGCGACAGAACCCCTGCCTCTGAGCGACCTGCGCGGCTTCAACGCCAATATCAGCCTGGCACTGGACCAACTGCAAGCCGCTGACCTGCAAATGGACAGCCCGGAAATCCAACTCACTGTAGATAACGGCCTCTACCGACTGCAAAAATTGAGCGCCGATATCTATGGTGGCCAGCTGAACACGAATGGCCAGCTCAACGCTCGCGCCCAGTCCGCCGAGGCGCAGATGCGCGGCGGTCTCACCAATGTGGATATCGGCAAGGTCCAAGCTGCCCTCTTCCCCAGTGAAGACGTCCAGCTGGCTGGGGAAGCCAGCGTTAACTGGAGTGCCAGCACCAAAGGTAAAACATCCACAGCCTTAGAGAAAAACCTGCGCGCCTCCGTTGAGGTTTCCAGTAAGGAAATGTCGATTTCTCCATTCAATCTGGAGAAAAACATGTGCCAGCTGTTTAGCTATGCGGAAAATACCGAAATGCCCACCCGGGACTGGCCCAACAGCACCGGACTGCAGGACCTTCGCGCCACCATCGCGGTGAAGGGCGACCAGGTAGATGTGAGCGAAATTCTCGCCGGTATCGAAAATATCGCCCTGACCGGTGACGGAGAGGTGGACCTGAAGAAACAGGACTTCGACTTCAAGCTCGGCCTGGCCCTGGTGGGCGAGAGCACCTCCGCCGACGGCTGTACCGTGCGCAACAAGCGCTGGCGCAATCGCCCGCTGCCGCTGCGCTGCAAGGGCGACTTCGACGATGTGAACATCAGCACCTGTAAACCCGACAGCCGCCGCCTCGACGACTTGCTGCGGGAAGAACTGAAGCACAAAGCCGAAAAGAAATATGGCGATAAAGTTGAAGAAAAGGTCGACGAACTGAAAGAAAAATTGAAAAATCTCTTCGGCCGCTAAGGCCCCGCTAAAGTGCACCGGGGTCCACCCGGTGCACAACTCCAGCGTTCAACCACAGATTCCAGCCCGCAGTATCCCCATGACCCCAAAGCAGTTCCAAAATGCCGTCCTGAAATGGTTCGACAAACACGGGCGCAAAGACCTGCCCTGGCAGCAGGACATCAACCCCTATCGGGTTTGGGTGTCCGAGATCATGCTGCAACAGACCCAGGTCACCACGGTGATTCCCTACTTTGAGCGCTTTATGCAGAGCTTCCCCACCCTGGAAAGCCTCGCCCGCGCGCCCCAGGACAAAGTCCTGGCTCACTGGAGCGGCCTCGGCTACTACGCCCGCGCCCGCAACCTGCACAAGTGTGCCCAGACGGTGCTGGAGGAATACGGCGGGGAGTTTCCCCAGGACGTAGAGGAACTGACCGAATTGAGCGGCATAGGCCGCTCCACCGCTGGCGCTATTGCCAGTATCAGTATGGGACTCAGGGCACCGATCCTCGATGGCAACGTCAAACGGGTGCTGGCCCGTTTTCACGCCGTGGAGGGCTGGCCCGGACAGACAGCGGTTGCCAATCAACTGTGGCAACTGGCCGAGACCTACACCCCAAACCAACGCGTTAACGACTACACCCAGGTGATGATGGACCTGGGTGCCACCCTGTGCACCCGCTCGAAACCACGCTGCGAGGAGTGCCCGGTGAAAAAATCCTGTGTGGCTCACGCCCAGGGCAATCCACAGGATTTCCCCGGCAAGAAACCGCGCAAGGAAAAGCCGGTGCGCAGCGCCACCCTGCTCTTGCTTGAACACAAAGGTGAGATCTACCTGGAACAGCGCCCGCCCAGCGGCATCTGGGGCGGACTCTGGAGCCCGCCTGAAGCCGACAATAGCAGCGACTGGCTCAAGGCAAAGCGCTGGCGTGCCAGTGACGTCCAAACCCTGCCGACCCTGCGACACACCTTCACTCACTTTCACCTGGATATTTCCCCGGTGTGGGTACAACTGAGCAAAGTCCCAGCACAGGTGGCGGAGAGCGGCGCTGGCTGGTATAAACTGCGGCGTTTAAACCGCCCTCGTGCGGCCCAGGAACTGGGGCTACCCGCCCCTATCGTCAAGCTGGCAAAACAACTACTGGCGCTGCAGGCTCCCCTGCTCACGCCGACCACTGCCGACTAAAACCAGGAGGAGTCCATGTCCAGAACCGTATTCTGCCGCAAGTACCAAGAGGAATTGGAAGGTCTGGATGCACCGCCCTTTCCCGGCCCCAAAGGCATGGATATCTTCGAGAACGTTTCCAAAAAAGCCTGGCTGGAGTGGATGTCCCACCAGACCATGCTGATTAACGAAAAGCACCTGAACATGATGGAACCCTCAAGCCGCGCCTACTTGAGCGAGCAGATGATGAAGTTCTTAAGCGGCGAGGAATACGACGCAGCCGACGGTTACGTTCCGCCGGAACAGCAGTAACACAAGGCCCCGAAGCTTCCCCGGCAAAGAAAAAAAACTTTTTTATAATCAAGGGGTTGACTCTGACCCGGGGAAGGGCTTTAATACGCGCCTCGCGACGCAGGGGAAGCCCAGCAAGATCGCAAAGCCCGGATAGCTCAGTCGGTAGAGCAGGGGATTGAAAATCCCCGTGTCGGTGGTTCGATTCCGCCTCCGGGCACCATTTTTAAACCCGCGCAAGCACACGCTTTCGCGGGTTTTTTATTATCCCTGTCATGTGCCAATAAACGCCAAAAACCACTAAAGTGTCCACATAGAAATTTTTTGGTCCAGCGCCGTTCCCCCCTCCAGTGGCCACAATTGCCCCTCTTCAGCTTTAGTGAACTACGGCTTCAAAAGTATTCATTCTGTGAAATCCTGGTTAGCTCTTAACCCCGCACCAGCTCAGGCCAGGGCCGCTAGTCTCATTTCATCAACTAAAAGAGTGCCAAAAATCGGCAGGCGTGGGGAGGAGTGACCGGCACTAATTTTTCTATACAAATAACAACCAGCAAGGATTAGCTGGGGGCGCCAACAACTATTTTTAATAGGGTTCTCCATTAAGAATACTGAGTTAGCACCCCCGTACATAAAAAAATAACTGATTAAAAAAAAGAAAAGTTAGTCCGCTCCATAGCAATAGATTCAGACAGATTGGTATCGACTGGCGCTATACATTTACGGATTAGTTAAACTTTGATGTAAAGGAAGAAAGTAGGAAATAATTAAATATAATTTATTAAGATATGCACCACTTCAAAGTAATTTACAAGCGGGATTAAAAGGCTGTATAAACTGAAGAAATTAAAACTTCCTTTTAAGCAGGCGTTCAAATTACACGGAGCAAGTATGAGCAACAAATTTATATCCAGCTGGTTTATTTCTTCTTTAGCGCATGACAATGTAGTAAAGGGAATGATTAGAAAGAAAGTCGAAAAACAGTACAATCAAAGAATTGTAGATATAGATGAGTTCTCAAACACCTTAAGAAAAATGTATGAAGACTTTGATGCTGATGGTTACGACGTAATTAATGTTGTTCCAATTCAGCAGGGGCAATCTGAGCAATCAATAGGGCATACTAAAGAAGTTTTTTCAGAGTCAACCTATCTCGGTGATGTTGGCTTCTCTATCACAAGAGGCGCGGTTGTTATAGGTAAGAAGCGAGATTAAGAGCTTTATCACTATAAACAATGCTTACAGTTAGGCAATAGGTCTTTGAAATTTTAATGACAGTCAAAGCATGAGGGAAAAATGCCAGAGATATGTAGATTTATGGGAATCGTAATTTATATGTACAGGGAAATAGGGGGAAAGCATCATTTCCCACATGTACATGTAGATTACTCAGGGAGAAAAGCAGTTTTTAATATAGCTACAGCTGAATTAATGGAAGGCAACTTCCCTCGCAGGGAAAAGAAATTAGTCGAAGCCTGGATTGAGCTTAGAAAAACCGAACTGCATACAAACTGGAATAAACTTAATGTGCCTACTGGCACTCCAAGCTTCTTTAAGATAGAACCACTGAAGTAAAGGTAAAATATGTCTGATTTAGAAAAATGGGTTATTAAGAGCTTTAATATTATAGGCGACTATACAATTGAATTACATTTTGCCGATGGAAAAAAGCAAACAATTAATTTTGAGCCAGTTATAGGTAAGGGATGGATGACCAGCCTTAAAGATCAGGCGTATTTCAAGAAAGTTAAACTTAATGACGGTGGCAATCTTGAATGGCCTGAAGGTCAAGATTTTAATCCAGAAGCACTTTATGACTGGCCTAGATTCGAGCAAGCATATATTGATGATTTAAACTCAATGTAGAGCTACTAAGCTTTTTTATCCAATGCAAAAGTGCCAGCACAAACTGGCACTTTAACTGAAACTAAGGGCAAGACTGTCACTAGCAAAGCGATTTTGATCCTTCATCAACTTCAATCCAAGCTCTACCTTCTTAGCTTTATCCTTCAGCACAGATTTTCTACTTTTTAATTGTGACTGAATATCTCTAATCTCATCTATCTTCATTTCGCTTTAAAATCCTTTTTACATGTATCTCAATAGGGTTTGTAAGCTTGCCTCTCGGCTCATTATCGACATCTTTTTTTGCAAGCTCTTTCAGCTCTTCTATCTCTGGACGTAGTTTTTTAAGAGATCTTTTTATCTCTTCTCGCCCTTCTTTTGTTGTTGGATCATGTTTCATAACAACCTTCTCTTTTTCATCTGTCCGGGCATCTTTTGATGGTAGTAGGTGCGAGGACCAAAACCTACTGACTTATACTAAAAAGGGAGAAGGAAAGAATACACCGCGCTTGGGACCCTATGAGGCATGGATGCCGATTAGGAGCTTACAGGGATGTATTCACAGCGTGTCTCGAGTGCGGTGTATTCTTTCCTTCCACCCGAGTAGTGAGCCTCTTCTAAATGGGCAAAAGGCTCAATTACCCATATTTCATCTGCACCGACAATATCAGCGAACAGGGTCGCGGCAGCAGAGATTACCGGAAGAGATCTCATCCCCAAAGGACTAGGCCTTACCGGTGTTGATTCAATAAAATCCAAGCGTACTTTTGAGCCGGCTCTAGAAGTTTGGCCATATGCCAGCGCACCCAATGTCCCAGCTGAAGTAAGAGCAATTTCAAACCGATTTGGCTTATTCTGATAAGATTTAAATAGCTCAACCCAATCCCAACCACCCCTATCTCTTCTATATCCTTTGCCCTGAAGGTTCTCCCAATTATTTGCAAGCTGGCAATCTCGCAATGTCACTCCTTTTGCGTTAACACCAAAATCATTTCGAATTTCTTCAAATACAATTTCCCGGATAGCATTATATTTCTGCTCCTTTACATTGTGATCATGGCGACGTGGATACACGCATACTCTCCTTTATATAATTAACCCATGGTGCTTCTTGCAGGGATAAGACTTACAAGTTTATCCAGGAGTATGAGGAGCTAGAATCATAAAGAAATTTAAAAAATAGTTTTATGACCACCTTGAGAACCAGACCTCATCCAAGTATACATACAATAATTAATAGGCTAATTACTTATACGCAACGTACGTACCATCTAAGTGTGTTTATCACTTTTATTTTCAGTTCAAGAATACAATTCTCCGCAATCAGGGAAAGCTATGGACTCACCCCCGCACGGAAGGTAAATGGAAAAAAACGTACAATTTATAATTCAATACGTGGTTAATAGGTTTATTTATGGGTATTTAAAAATACATTCCAGAAAAATTTAAAGACTTAACTGATTATAAGTGCCTGAAAAAATTATTGAAAATGGATAGGGAGGGTCACCAAAACAGCTCCTGAAGCACTCACACCATCTAAAGAAGATTTAAAAATATGAAGAAAAATGAAAATCTTGGGCTATTTAGCACAGTGCAAAAATAACAGCATAAACTGATGTCTTTGCTAATATGAGGAGACAATACCGTTCCTTCAATACTCCACCCCACTATATTGAATAGCGCTCAATTTTCTCCACTCAAACATCCAAAATATTTGACTACGAGAAAAATACTGCCATTTAGACCTGGCAATTTATTCTGCAAGCACCATTATTTCTTACTCTGTAGGCGCCGTAACTTGAAAGCCGTTTGCACTCTCATTCATCAAGCGGGCTCCACCAGCAATGTAAAGCTTACGCAGGCCCTCACTCTAGCTAAGTGGGCTTTGCTGTAATGGCTCCACCCTAACCCGTCGCTCAGGAGCAACAAGCCACTGCCGCAGCACGCAGTAATCCACGTCTCCAAATACCCCAACCTTCCCCAAAAATTTATGGTATTTTCTATCGCTTAAAACGGCGTCACAAAATCAAAATGCCTATTCCAAGTTATCAACAACTCTTCCGCCCGCTCTTAGCAGCCATAGAAGATGGCCGTGCTCACCAAATGGCCGACCTGCACGAGCGCCTAAGTACATTTTTTGAGCTAACCCAGGAAGAAATCCAGAGGCGTCTCCCCAGCGGCCGCCAAACCTATTTCCGCAACCGCCTCGGCTGGGCCCGCACTTATCTAGGCAAAGCAGGACTTATCGAAATCCCCGCACGCGGTAGCTGCAAAATTACCGACCGTGGCCGGCAAGCATTGGTCGACTGCCCTAATGCCATTAGCAACGCCTACCTGCGCCAATATCCGGAGTTTCTAGAATTCACCCGCGGCTCCCGTGAAACCGCTGATAGATCCCAGGCAACCACCACCGACAACGACCTAACCCCAGAAGAACGGCTACGCAGCGCCCACGCCGAGCTCAAAGACACCCTGGCAGACCAGTTGCTTACCCATATCAAGCAGTGCAGCCCGCAGTTCTTTGAGCGTTTAGTCGTCGACCTGATGCTCGCTATGGGCTACGGGGGAACCGCCGAAGACGCGGGCCTTGCCACCCAATACAGCGCCGATGGCGGTATTGATGGCATTATTAAGCAAGATCCGCTGGGACTAGACAGTATCTACCTGCAAGCCAAGCGCTACACCGAAAACACCATTGGCCGCCCAGAGATACAAAAATTCTGCGGCGCACTGGATATGTGCCGCGCAAAGAAAGGGGTATTTATAACCACCAGCCGCTTTAGCCAGGAAGCCCAAGCCTTTGTGGGCATGATTGAAAAGAAAATTATCCTGATCGACGGTGACAAACTCGCCGACCTAATGATCACCTATGGACTAGGTACTAGCGTCAAAGAAACCCTGACCCTACAAGCCATAGACTCCGATTACTTTAGTGAAGACGATTAATACGGGCTCAAGCAAGCCCCAACAATCGATGCAAGTACTGGCGAACACACCGAACAACCACAAGATTTAACCAATAGCCGTAACTCCATGACCAACAGCGAAGAACAACAGTTTCTCAACGACCTCGAGAAAAAGCTCTGGAATGCCGCCGACAAGCTGCGCTCCACCCTGGATGCCGCCCAATACAAACACACCGTACTGGGCCTGATCTTCCTCAAATATGTCTCCGATGCCTTCGATATCCGCCGCGATGAACTCAAGCAGCAGCTCACCGACGCAGACCACGACTACTTCCTCGACCCAGAGGACTTTGGCGGTGCCGACAGTGAAGAATACGCAGCAGAAATCGATATCGAACTGGAAGTGCGCGACTACTACCTGGAAACCAATACCTTCTGGGTGCCGCATCAGGCCCGCTGGCAGTTTCTGCAAGACAACAACAAGGCCGTAATCGGCGGTGCCGAACTCAGCTTTCAGGACGAGAAAGGCCAGGACAAAACCCTCAAAATCAGCTCCGTCGGCCACCTGATTGATAACGCTCTGGAGGCCATCGAAGCCGACAACCCCAAGCTCAAAGGGGTACTCGACAAGCGCTACACCCAGCTGCAAATCGACCAATCCAAACTGGGCGAGCTGATCGACCTGATCGCCACGGTGCCGTTCAACCACGCCAGCCTGAACAGCAAAGATATTCTCGGCCACGTCTACGAATATATGCTCGGCCAGTTTGCCTTGGCCGAAGGCAAGAAGGGTGGCCAGTTCTATACGCCCAAGTCTATCGTCAGCCTGATCGTGCAAATGCTCGAACCCTTCAAGGGCCGTGTATACGACCCGGCCATGGGTTCCGGCGGTTTCTTTGTGCAGTCCGAGCACTTTATTACCGAGCATCGGGGTAAGATTGGCGAAGTCTCTATCTACGGCCAGGAATACAACCACACCACCTGGCAGTTGGCTGCGATGAATATGGCCATTCGCGGTATCGACTTTAACTTTGGTAAAGAGCCGGCCAACACCTACACCAACGACCAGCACCCGGACCTGCGCGCCGACTTCGTTATGGCCAACCCGCCGTTCAATATGAAGGAGTGGGATACCGGCGTGGCCGAGGATGACAAGCGCTGGCAATACGGCAGGCCGCCGTCGGGCAATGCCAACTTCGCCTGGCTGCAACATATGCTCTACCACCTGGCCCCCAACGGCAGTATGGGCCTGCTGTTGGCCAACGGCTCCATGAGTTCCAACACCAATAACGAAGGGGAAATCCGCAAGCGCCTGATCGAGGCCGACCTGGTGGAATGTATGGTGGCCCTGCCCGGCCAGCTGTTTACCAATACCCAGATCCCCGCTTGTATCTGGTTTCTGAGCAAAAACAAAGGGGCGCGCACCTCCGCCGCCGGTAGAAAACTGCGCGACCGCCAAGGCGAAGTGCTGTTTATCGACGCCCGCAACCTGGGTTATATGAAAGATCGCGTACTGCGGGATTTCACCCAGGAAGATTTAAACCAAGTTACCGAGACCTACCACAACTGGCAGACCGGCGAAAACTACGAAGACGTACCGGGCTTTGTAAAAGCCGCTAAGTTGGAAGAGCTGCAAAAGCACGATTTTGTGCTGACTCCAGGCCGCTATGTGGGCGCCGCTGCGGAAGAAGATGATGGTGAGCCCTTTGCCGAAAAGATGGCGCGTTTAACCGGCCAGCTGAAAACGCAGTTTGCAGAATCGGATCGTTTAGAAGCGGAGATTAAAAAGAACTTGGCGGGGTTAGGTTTCGATGTCTGATTGGCCAGTTGTTACCATCGAAGAGATAACTTCAAAAGACAAGTATAGTTGTGTCGGTGGCCCCTTTGGATCATCGCTTTCAAGAAAGCATTACGTTGAAGAGGAAGCTGTACCTGTAATTCGTGGGACAAACTTGAATGGAGACAAATTCATAGACGAAGGTTTTGTCTATGTTAGCGAAGAAAAGGGTGACCAGCTCCATAGAAATATGGCATACCCAGGTGAAATTGTATTCACTCAGCGTGGAACACTCGGGCAAGTAGCGATCATCCCTAGAAACGTGAAACATGAACGTTACGTCGTATCTCAAAGTCAAATGAAACTCAAGGTCGATGATTCTTTAGCCGATCCCTACTACGTCTATTCTTTTTTCAGAACTCAAAAAGCTAAAGCGGAAATAGAAAACCGCGCGATCATAGGCGGAGTCCCTCATATAAATCTTGGTATATTAAAGGCATTCGAGATCCCCCTACCTCCTTTAAATATCCAGAAAGATATTGCAAAAAAGATTAAAGATTTAGACAAAAAAATCGAACTGAACCGCCAAACCAACCAAACCCTGGAACAGATCGCCCAGGCCCTATTTAAAAGCTGGTTTGTCGATTTCGAACCCACCCGCGCCAAAATCGCGGCGAATCAGGCCGCCCAGCTGCGCCAGCAAGGCCAAAGCGACAGCGAGATTGTAAACAAAATCCAGCAAGACCCGCGCTGGAGCAGCGCCCAGGCCGCCATCATCGCCCAAGGCAACCCCGAACAAGCCGCCATCGCCGCCCTTAACGGGGGCCAAACCTTCGATACCCTAAGCGAAGCGCAACAAAACCAACTTCAAACCACCGCTGCTTTGTTTCCGGATACGCTGGTGGACTCTGAGCTGGGTGATATACCAAAGAACTGGGAAGTAAAACCTCTATCAAAAGTGATCGAATTGATAGGTGGAGGCACCCCAAAAAAATCAGAGGCTAGCTATTGGAATGGCAATATCCCATGGTTCTCTGTCAAAGATGCACCTGCAAATGCTGACGTATTCGTTATAGATACAGAGTTAAAAATTACCGAGCTTGGATTAAAAAAGAGTTCTACAAAATTATTGCCAGAAGGTGTAACAATTATATCGGCTAGAGGCACAGTTGGACGTTTAGCCTTGGTGGGCACACCGACAGCAATGAATCAATCTTGTTATGGTGTTAAAGGAACGGAAGGTTTTGGACCTTACTTAAACTATTTCAACTTGAAACAAGCGGTATCAACTCTTCAGCAGAATACGCATGGAGCTGTGTTTGATACTATCACACGAGTTACTTTTGACACTGTATTTATTGTTGACTCCCATGAAGAAATTAAAGCAGCTTTTGAAAAAGTAGTGGCTGATAGCTTTGAAAAAATAAAAACCAATCTCTTTGAAAACGGTATTTTAGAGAACCTCCGCGATAAGTTACTTCCTAAACTTTTATCCGGGAAGTAGATATTACTCGTAATATGTTACCAGGGATGGCGCAACAAGTTATGGCTAAGCTAGAAAAAATAGAAATAACAAATATAAAAGGCATCTCATATAAGCTGTTCGACTTGCAATTATTTCCAAATAAACCCTCTATATTAGTAGCACCTAATGGATTTGGAAAAAGCTCTATAGCTTGCGCTTTCAAATCAATGAATAATGCCAGGGTTGATCTAGCCGACAGCAATCACTTTAACAAGGACACGACAAAAAGTCCTTCAATAGCGATCACGTATGATGGTACCAAATATATCGCCACAAACTCATCAAATGAAATTTCTAGCATTTTCGATATTTCAGTTATAAACAATCATGTAGTACCGGACGCAAAAAAAAAGAGAATTGGTAACTTCACCACAGTAAGCACATCCCTTAAAGTTACCTCTGTTGTTTTGATAGATAACATTCCTGCTAACGTTGCGTTTTCGTATAAATATACCAACATAAAATCAAGCTTTGGAAGTGGGGGAAAAGCTTTACCGAATGCGACACACTTGCTCTCAGACACTGACTTTCTTCGCCTTATAGATAGAGAAATCAACTTCACTGAATACACTAAAAAAAGGACATATATAAGACTAATAGAGCCTTTAGTTAATACTATAAATTCATACAAAGGAACCTCAGCTCAAATACGGGACTATATTAATGCCAATTTGATAAGCCAGTTGAGGGCTATAGGACCTCTAAAAGCTCTTGCAAGCCTTGTTCAAAAATCAAATGGACACACAGAAGTAGAGGCTTTTTTGATTGCTTGGCAGATAGCTTTTATATCAAATACAGCAAGTTTCAAGTCAGCCATGCAATATCAACTTTATATTGGAGAAAAGAAATTCTTTGATGACCTATTGTCATCAGCTGACACAACTAGACACAAGATTAAAACAAAAGAAGAGAAGGCAACCGGCACCAAGAAAAGACTTGTTGTGAATTTTCCCGATGCAGATGAAATCTCAAATGGACAAAGGGATATCCTGTCGTTTATTGCACAAATTCAACGCTCACTTAAAAAGTTAAAAAAACAAAATTGCATTCTGATCATCGATGAAATATTTGATTACTTGGATGATGCCAACCTTGTTGCCTTTCAATACTATGTGACGCAAGTAATAGATGGATTCAAGAAACAAGGACGGAGTATATTTCCATTACTGTTAACTCACCTTGATCCCGCATGCTTCAAGCACTTTTGTTTCAACAAACACCGTTTACAAACTAAACACCTAAATCGCAATACATCCTCATCGGAATCAGTATTTTTAAAGCTTGTAAAAAACAGAACTGATCCTTCTATAGAAGATGATTTAAGTAAACATCACTTTCATTATCACCCGACTGACAAAGACCTGGAAACAGATTTTACTAGGCTTTCGATGCGTAAAGCTTGGGGAAAATCCCATTCTTTTTATAGTGTTGTTTATAAGGAAGCCGAGAAATATTTAAAAGGTGCCGCTTTCGACGCGATCGCTGTACTGTTCGCGATTAGAATAAAAATTGAAGAGCTTGCTTTCGCAAGATTAGCTGGCCAAGCTCAAAAAGATGAATTTCTAGATGGTCAACACGGAACTTCTAATAAACTAGATTACTGTGAAAGCATAGGAGTTTCCATTCCTGAAACTCATTATCTATTAGGATTAATATACAACGACAATTTGCACTGGAACCCGTATCGTGATTATGAAACCCCTCTAATATCAAAACTAGAGAATTTTACGATCAAGAAAATGATTAGGGAGGTGTTTTCATGATCACGGAAGACCAACTAGAACAACTCTGCTTAGAATGGTTTAACGCCCTAGGCTACAACTATGCCTGCGGCTACGATATCGCCCCCGATAGCGATACCCCGGAGCGCAACGACTACCGCCAGATTATCCTGTACGAACGCCTGCTGAGCCAGTTGGAAGTTATCAACCCCCAGGTACCGCTATCCACCCTTGAGCGAGTCACCCAGCAGATCGCCACACCCGAAACACCCATCCTGATCAAAAACAACAAACAGTTTCACCAGTGGTTACAGGAAGGGGTCAAGGTCGAGTTTAAGGATAACAACGGCGAAGTAGTAACCGACTATGTGAGGCTAGTGGACTTCGCAAACACCGAGCGCAACGAATTCCTGGTGGTCAACCAGTACACCATTATGGGTACCAAGGGGAGCCGCCGCCCGGACCTTATCGTATTTATCAATGGCTTGCCGCTGGCGGTGATTGAGTTAAAAAATCCCGCCGATAGCAGCGCCGATATCTGGTCCGCCTACCAGCAGCTGCAAACCTACAAAGAAGAAATCCCCGACCTGTTTATCTTTAACCAGGCGCTGGTCATCAGCGATGGCCTCAACGCCCGCGTCGGCTCCCTCACCGCCAGCAAAGAGCGCTTTTTGCCCTGGCGGGTGGTCAATAACGAGCACGACAAACCGCACTTTGAGTATTTCTTAGAAACCCTGGTAAAAGGCTTCTTTAAGCCCGAACTGTTGTTGGACTATATACGCCACTTTGTGCTGTTTGAGCAGGACGGCGATCAAATCGTTAAAAAGATCGCCGGCTATCACCAGTTCCACGCGGTGCGCCAGGCGGTGAAAGCGACCGTGATTGCCGCCGAGCGATCAAACATGGTGGCCCAGCCCCGAGCGAACTATGCCGATAAAGTAATACCCGGTTCCGGCAAGGCCGGGGTGGTTTGGCACACCCAGGGCTCCGGCAAGTCCATCTCCATGGTGTGTTACGCCGGCAAGTTGCTGGCACAGCCCGCCATGAATAATCCCACCATCGTGGTGGTCACCGACCGCAACGATCTGGATGGCCAGCTGTACAACACCTTCTGTATGGCCGCCGATGCCCTCAAGCAGACCCCGGTACAGGCCGGCGACAGAGACGAGCTGCGCCAGATACTCGCCGCGCGCCAGTCCGGCGGTATCGTGTTTACCACGGTGCAAAAATTTGCCCTACTCGGCGAGGAAACCAGCCACCCGGAGTTGAGCCGCCGCCACAATATCGTCGTGGTCAGCGACGAAGCCCACCGCAGCCAGTATGGCGACAAGGCCAAGTTCAACACCAAAAAGGGCACTTACACCTTCGGCTATTCCAAGCATATGCGCGATGCCTTGCCGGCGGCCTCATTTATCGGCTTTACCGGTACCCCGGTCGACTCGGCCGATAAAGATACCCGCGCGGTATTTGGTGAGTATGTCTCCATCTACGATATTCAGGATGCCGTAGACGATGGCGCCACGGTGCCGATCTACTATGAATCGCGCCTGGCCAAGCTGGATATCCACGCGGCCGATATCGAGGCGCTGAATGAGAATGTCGAGGAGGTTATTGAGGACGAAGAAGATGTGGCCGAGCGGGAGAAAACCAAATCCCACTGGGCCACGCTGGAAAAACTCGTCGGCAGCAAGCCCCGGGTGGAGCAGGTGGCCAAAGACTTAATCCGGCATTTCGACAGCCGCACCGCCTCCATGCCCGGCAAGGCCATGATCGTGGCTATGAGCCGCGAGATCTGTGTCGACCTCTACGATGCCATCGTCGCCATCAAGCCCGAGTGGCACCACCCAGATACCGACAAAGGCGCGATCAAGATCGTGATGACCGGTTCGGCGTCGGACAAAGCCAAGTTGCAGCCGCATATCTACAACAAAGAAACCAAGAAAGCATTTGAAAAGCGCTTTAAGGATGTGAACGACCCGTTACAGCTGGTGATTGTGCGGGATATGTGGCTGACCGGCTTCGATGCCCCCATCTGCCACACCATGTATATCGACAAACCCATGAAGGGCCACAACCTGATGCAGGCCATTGCGCGGGTTAACCGGGTGTTTAAAGACAAGCCCGGCGGCTTGGTGGTGGACTACATCGGCATTGCCAATGAGCTGAAGCAGGCACTCAAGACCTATACCGGTTCTAACGGTAAGGGCAAACCCACCCACGACGCCCATGAAGCCTACGCCATTCTGCTGGAAAAGCTCGGCGTACTGCACGATATGATGCACGGCTTTGATTACAGTCAGTACGAGACCCAGGCCCTGCAACTGTTGCCAGGCGCCATGAACCATATCCTCAGCCTGAAAAACCCCGGCAGCGGCGAGCTGGATGGTAAACGGCGCTTTCTCGATGTGATGGCCGCGCTCAGCAAGGCTTACACCCTGTGCAGCACCCTGGAGGACGCCACGCCCTACAAGAAAGAGATCGCCTTCTGGGGTGCGGTGAAAAACGCCATCACCAAGTTCACCACCATCGACAAGCGCCGCACCGATGAGGAAAAGAACTCCGCACTCAAGCAGATTATCGACAATGCCATTGTCGCCGACGGTGTGGATGATATCTTCAGCATGGTGGGCCTGGACCGCCCGAATATCGGCTTGCTGTCTCCTGAATTTATGGAAGACGTCGCCAACCTTAAGGAAAAAAACCTGGCCGTTGAGCTGCTCGAACGGCTACTGCGCGACGAAGTAAAAGCGCGAATGAAAACTGATGTGGTGTCGGAGAAAAAATACTCCGACCGCATTATGGAAGCCCTGCGTAAATACCACAATCGCGCCATCGAAACCGCCCAGGTGATTGAAGAGCTGATCCAGATGGCCAAGGACATGGCCGACGATGCGCAGATGGCGGAAAACTCCGGCCTCAATACCGACGAAATCGCCTTCTACCGCGCTTTGATCCAAAACCAGTCGGCGGTAAAAGAGCTGGGGGATAACAATCTGCGCGAACTCGCCAAATACGTTACCCAGCAGCTGCGCAAATCCACCACCGTGGACTGGCAGGTGCGCGACAGCGTGCGCGCCAAACTGCGCAACCTGGTGCGCCGCGCACTGCGCAAATGGAAGTACCCACCGGATGGGGCAGATGAGGCGGTGCAACTGTGCTTAAAGCAGGCGGAGACCTTGAGCCATAGCTGGAGTGCTTAGGTCTATCACCCGGGTGAACCGGGGGTCTACGGCAAAGTGGAACCTGAAAAGGCTTATGGCAGCCTCTTGGGCAACGCCTCTTAAATAGGCGTAAGAAAAAGCGGCCAGAACATAGGAAAATTGGTGGGGGACTCTGAGCCAAGCAGCCTGTACTTGCCGTAATTATGATGAATATTGATTAACTAGTGAAAGGTCTGCCGTCAGGCAGTTCATCCTCTAGCATTCATCCTTATTACTGCTAACCTTGGGCCTGCAAAGGAATAAGAATAAAGGGAATCAAAGCATGGCCCAACCATTTCACCTTGAGCGTTTTGTGACGGCGCAAGAAAGCTCTTATGAAAGTGCCCTGAGTGAGTTGCATAGCGGCCATAAGCGCTCCCACTGGATGTGGTATATATTCCCCCAGATATCCGGCCTGGGGCACAGCGCAACATCCGAACATTTTGCAATTAAAAACCTGGATGAAGCCCGGGCTTACCTGGAGCACCCTGTGCTCGGCCCCAGGCTCAAAGAGTGCTGCAAGGAGTTATTGCAACTGAATAATTACTCCGCCTACCAGATATTCGGCTCACCGGATGATGTAAAACTTAAGTCATCCATGACGCTATTTTCTATCGCCGATCCCAAAGACAAGCTATTTGAAGAGGTGCTGGAAAAATACTATGAAGGACAGAAGGACCTTCGTACTTTCGAGATACTGAAGGTTCCTGTTCAACATTAGTTCGTACCCAAGTTAAGCGGTTTGGGTAGTCCCTTCCTCCAACCTATCGCTACCCAGCAACTTGTCCATTACCAAACAGGCAGTCAGGTCACCAGTGACGTTCACGGCGGTACGGCACATATCGAGAATCCGATCCACCCCCAGAATCAGCGCAATACCTTCCGGCGGGACACCAATACCGGCCAGAATTGTCGCCAGGATTACGATACCGACGCCCGGCGTACTGGGAGAACCAATTGAAGCGCCAACGGTAGTCACGGTGAGACCCACCAACTGTGCAGTGGTTAAGTCAATACCATATACCTGAGTTAAAAATACCGCAGCGATTACCTGATAGAGCGCCGTGCCATCCATATTCACAGTAGCGCCCAGGGGCACAATAAATTTGGCGATGGATGGTTTTACTCCCAGGGGACTTTCTGCAACTTTCATTGACAGCGGCATTACCGCAGCAGAGCTGGATGTGGAGAATGCCAGTAGCTGCACTCCGCTAATTCTCTGCAAAAATGTGATCGGGCCGACGGAGGTCACCAGGGAAACAATGATCAGGTAAAAACTGAGAAGAATAAGTAACCCCAGAATTACGGTGCCCACATACACAGACATTCCCAGAATTGCAGTGAGACCAACGCGAATGGCGATATCTGCCAGAAGGCCAAATACGGCCAGGGGTGCAAACAGCATGGCCCAACCAACCACCTTAAGTGCCACCTCCTGAATAATGCCAAAAGCGTATACTGCGGTTTCCCGCTGCTTTTGCGGCAACAGCATCACTGCAACACCAATAAAAATCGCGTAGACCACCAGCTGCAACATATTGCGCATGGCGATACTTTCATTGAGGTTGGCGGGAATCAATTCAGCAATACGCTCGGGAAGCGGTTTGGTCTCCATCACCTGGGGGGCGCTCGCAACCTGTAACTCAGTGGCGGCGCTGAGCAGGGACTCATCGATATAGTCGCCGGGTTGGATCAACTGGACCAGGATAATGCCGATAATCACCGCAACAGTGGTAGTGCCGACAAAGTAGGGAGCGATGCGCAGCCCGACCCGTTTAAGCTGACTGACATTCCCGCTGCCACTGAGCCCCAGGATGATTGAAGACATAATCAGCGGTATCACCACCATTTGGATCATATTCAGAAAGATGGAGCCCGGCAGCTTAAACCAGCTGGCCAATGCCGCACTGAGATCCTGGCTCACCAGCGCGGCCCCTTCAGGAGATAGCAGCAGGCCGACAGCTAGCCCCAGGATCATGGCGACCACTATCTGCATCCACAGGCGAGTGCGCACCAGCACACCGAGGGATTCCACCATTCGGATCAGATAGAAATTTGTACCATTGCTCATTGTTGGTATTCCGGATTACCTGAAATAGTTAGAGGCATTATCTCCCAGGGCCATTAAGGAAACCTGACGGTCAGATCAAGTCCTGGGCTTATAAGACAGTTATTCGACGCCATTTATTGATATCAATACCAAAGAGAGCGCTGAGGCTCTCTTCATCTTTCACTATTTAAAGCAACAATTGGGCCTGAGTTAACGCCTGGGTGGTCCGGGAGGTCCCCGGTGGGAGAAATCGCACTGGCTTTGATTGCCGGTCAGGGCACAACCTCTCTCCCCTTTTAGGCAATGCAAGATATCGTTTTCTGCAGCGAGGTTGGCGTGGTAGTGGTAGCCCAGGTCTGCAAACTCATGGCCACGACATTCGTCCAGGTCATCGGGCTCGCGGCCATCGGCATTCTCCCGCGCATAGATCAGGTAGCCATCTATGGCGACACCGACAATCGCTGCATGGCTTGCGGCAGACGGGTAGGCTTGGCTGCAACCCAGGGCAGCATGGTAGTGATAGCCCACATGGGGGTTTACATGACCACCACAGGCATCCACTGGCGCTAAGGTGTGTGCACCTAAAATTGCGCCGATAGGCGCGGCGATATCAAATTTAACCCCATTAAAAGCGACTCCATAACCGGAAAAACCATCGGGATTCTGCTTTGACTTGGCCTTCTCAGGCTGTACGGGGATCAGGTAGCGGGTATGAAAATCCGGGCCCATATAGCTGGCCAGGCACTCCACGCAGTAATTGTTGTATTGCGGTGCCACATCAGGCCGCGCGGCCATCTCGCAGGCCTGCTTCGAATCGGTAACCTTTATCGCCCCGGTTTTGGGATCATATAGGCTCCATTTTGGATCAGAGAAAAAGGTCGCGGCATTTTTAACGAAAGGTCCATCAATCGGCACTATCTGCTGCTTGATAAACATCATGCCGCCAGACGTAATTGGGTCGACAACATTGTGTGGGCACCAGGGCCCCATTTTATGTTTGGGTTCAGCCTTTACCACAATCATCCAGCATTGGGTCTTGCGCCCCTCAGAGAGGGTGCAATCCACTTTTTTAATTTCCTCAACCAGTGCGTCTTTGGCAAATAAGTGGGGGATACCCATTTGCTCGGTAAAATCGGTATGAGCGTAAACAGAAGCGCTTAAAAATATCAGCAGAAAAAATGCTGCACGCATGACGATCACCACTTGAATCCTTGGAATGCTCAAGTTTAGCAGCGCTGCCTCCCTCACTAATTAGTGGGAAATTGTTGTGCTAACAGGGTGCGAATCCACTTGTGCAAAGGGTCCTGACTGCTGCGGGTATGCCAGGCGGCAATCACATCAAACCCCGGGGGCTGTTCGACAATAGGCAGTGTTTTTAGTCGGGGATCAGGCAACAGTCGCGAGGGCAAAAAGGCAACGGTATTGGTAGAGGCAATGCACTCGGCTGCGGCAGCAAAAGAGGGGACAGACAGCACCACATTGCGCTCCAAACCAAACTGCTCAAACCAACTATCCGCCATGCCCCGCAGATCTCCCCTGGAAGGTGATACCACCAGCTGTGGCAAAGCCGCCAACTCTTCCATTTCCAAAGGCTGATTGGCGCTGTGCAGCATATCGGTGTGCTGACAACATACACAGACGTAGTGCTCTCGATACAACAACATGCTGGGGCTGTTATCCGGCACAAATCCCGGCGTGCTAAACACGAGATCCACTTCACCGGTTTGCAGTTGCTGGGCCATGCGATCAATCTCCAACTTAAGCACCACGACTTTTATATCTGGAGCCTGCTGACGCAGCTGCTTGAGGAGAACCGGCAGTACCACCCGCTGCTCAAAGTCCGTTGCACTGATGGTAAAGATGCCCCGATGCTGTGCCGGATCAAATTCATCCGTACGCAGCAGCGCCGCGACATTATTCAGGATCTCATCCAATTTGGGAGCCAGGCGCTCGGCCAGGGGGGTGGGAATAACACCGTTGCTGGTGCGAATAAAAAGCCGGTCATCAAAGATTTCCCGCAGGCGTTTCAATTGTTCACTGACTGTTTGCTGGCTCACACCCAGCTGGTCAGCCACCCGGGATAAGTTCAGTTCCCGCAAGATAGCGTTCATTAAGCGAAGTTGACGTAACTCCAGCCTCTCCAGTGGGTTCGCCCGATGATTTCTGCTCAAACCTGTATCACTCACAACTGTTACTTGGTTTTCATTGTATCCACGTAACCCTAGCATTGTGAGTAGATTGGCCCGTATGGCATCCACTTCGGTGGGGGGAGAGTTCACTATGCAAACCGCAGCCCGATCCTCCTTTCAGGATCAATTAGTTACAGCAATTATTCACTACGCTGATCCCAGTAGCGATCTGGTGTACGACAAGCGTTCAGAGGGCCCAGGGCCCGCCAATCTGGTCGAGAATGTTATTTCCCAGCAGGTTCACATCTACGATGGTCGCGCCCTGAAAACCGCCGGGGAGCGTTTTCGTATCGATACCCAGGGATTTGAGCTGGTACGCCCTATGCTCGGCATTAACCTGCGCCAGCTGGATGATGCGCTACACGCGCTGGACCAACCCTCAGGGAGTGGCCCCAGCCCTGAGGAGCGCGACCAGTTGATTCGCACCCAATGGTATCCAGCTATTGAATCCTGGATAGGCGCTCACCTGGGTGCAGCAAAGGTACTGACCTTTGACCACACATTGCGAGCCCAGCCATCGACTGATGCGACACCGGAGCTGAGCCGCAGTCGCCGATCCCCGGTGAAACTGGTGCACAACGATTACACGCCCTGGTCCGCAGAGCGCCAGCTAAAGGAAACCCTGGAGGCCCGGGGGTACAAGCCATCAGATTATCCGCGCTACCAGTTTATTAATCTCTGGCTGCCCCTATTGCGCCCGGTGCAGGAGTCACCGTTGGCAATGGTGGACCTGCGCACTGTCGCCGCCAGTGATTTCCACAATATGCGATTAATTTACCCGGAGCGAAAAGGGCAGATTTCGGTGTTGAGTTTCAACCCGGTTCACCGCTGGATTTGGTTTAGCGATATGCAGCCCGGCGAAGGCATTTTACTGCGGGTCTTCGATAGCCAGCACCGAGGCGATGTAACCGGTGTTCCCCACTGCGCTTTCGACCTGCCGGGAAGTGCAAGGGCACCCCGCAGAACCAGCTTGGAAATTCGCACTATTGTCCTGTTTGACCAATAACACCAACGCTTTTAAAAAAACACCCGGCCACTCAATAAAGTGGCCGGATTGAGTGAGACCTCATTATGGAAAATATACTTCGATCGATTGATCCACTAACCGGAGAGGCCATCGGATCGCTACCTGTCAGCAAGCCCCAAGATATTCAGGACATGGTGGAGAAAGCCCACAAAGCGCAGCTAGTGTGGTCGAGTAAATCTCTTCAGGAGCGAGTACAACTACTTCAGCAGGCTTACACAAAACTGAATGCGGAAGAGGGAGAGCTGGCACAACTTATCAGCCGTGAAATGGGCAAAGATGCCCGGCGAGCACAGTATGAAGCCGGCGGCGTAGTTCAAGGCGGTGCCTGGTTAGCGGGGGATGCCGGAGAGTCCCTGCGGACAAAACGCAGTGGCGGTAGCGAAATTCAATATCGGCCACTGGGCGTTGTTGCGGTTATCTCCCCCTGGAACTATCCACTGGCCATGGCCAATAACCTGATTGTTCCCGCGCTGGTCGCCGGCAACGCTGTGATTTTAAAACCTTCAGAAGAGTCGCCATTGGTCGCTGACTTATTGGTGAAAACACTCAATCAAACCCTGCCTCAGGACATTTTACAAATTGCTCACGGCGATGGCGCCACCGGTGAAGCCCTGGTGAAATCCCCCATCAATATGGTCGCCTTTACCGGATCGCGAACAACGGGCCAAAAAATTATGGCCAATGCCGCTCCGGCATTGAAACGCCTGGTTATGGAATTGGGTGGCAATGACCCGATGATCGTGTTGCAGAGCGCCAATATTCCCCAGGCTGCACAATTTGCCGTTGGCTCCAGTTTTGAGAATTCTGGCCAGATGTGCACCTCCACAGAGCGTATTTATGTGGACGAAAAAATTGCCGATAAATTCGAAAATGCCGTGGTGGCATTGGCGAAGCAATATCGTGTCGGCGGGTGGCAGGAGCCACAGGTGGATATCGGCCCCTTGGTTAATCACCGCCAACATCAAAAGGTAGTGGAGCATATCCACGATGCCCTGAATAAAGGCGCAAAGCTTCTTCTAGGGGAGCGCGATCCACAGGTGCCGTTTATTCCGCCCACAGTTATCAGCGGTATTCGACCGGGCATGCTGGTGGAAGATGATGAGACTTTTGGGCCTATCGTAGCCATCGACCGCTTTAGCTCAGTAGACGATGTGGTCGAGCGGGCCAATAACTCTGTTTACGGTCTCGGTGCGGTTGTGTTTGGTGAAAGCAAACAGGCCGAGCAAGTCGCCAGCCAGCTGCAAGCGGGAATGATTGGCATCAACCAGGGCGCCGGCGGGTCACCTTGGGTGGGCGCCAAGCAAAGTGGCTTTGGCTTCCACGGTGGAGCTGAAGGGCACCGGCAGTTTGCACAAATTACCGTTTTAAACCGCTAAGTCTTTTAAAAGTTTTTCTATAGAAGTACAGCAGATGTCCACGACTGAAAGTATTGATACTGTCACCCACTTGAATGACTTCTTTGTTATCGCCCGTGAACCCGGAGCAGAGCACCCGGCTCTACCCACCTGGGCTACTCGCAGTAAAAACCCGGCGGCCCTGGCCGAGCAAGCGCCACTGCCGGTTTCACGACGAGATATCGCCGAGGTACCCGGAGCCTTCCAATTGCTCAATGTCTTTTCAAAAGACGAGTGCCAACGGCTCATTGATATCACTGAAGCGGTGGGTTATTTACCGGATGCAGCCGTCTCCCTGCCCCGGGAGGTCCGCCACAACGACAACCTGACCTGGGTGGTTGACGAGGTTACAGAGCGACAGATCTGGCAGCGATGCCGAGACCTGGCGCAGGACTTAAATGGTTACTTTGGTGGAAGAGAGGCTGTCGGCATCAATCAGCGTTTCCGCTTTTATCGCTATGGTGAGGGAGATTTCTTCCAGTACCACACCGATGGCGCCTGGCCCGGTAGCCGGATTGACAACAACCAGTTGATCACCAATGGCTACCCCGATCGCTATAGTGAAATGACGTTTTTAGTACTGCTGAGTGAAGATTTTGAAGGTGGTGCAACCCGATTCAGGGTGAATGCAGATGACCCGCTAAAACAACCCAGTCGGGACTCTTTATTAGACATCGATGTCCGCACACCTGCCGGAGCCGTACTGTGCTTCCCCCATGGGATGCACCCCTTACACAGAATTCACAGCTCTACTCCAATCACCCGAGGAATCAAATATATTATTAGAACGGATATTCTCTTCCTGCAGGAATAAATTCTCCAAGACTTATCAAGAGTGAAAAGATGCTTCGGCTCACATCGAAGTATTAAGTGCTCCAGGCGCTAGAATTCCATTCGATTTCTACCTTGGAGCACATTCAGTGGAATTGCTTAATTATTTGGATAAACACTTCCTAACCAAAGAACAGCTTATTCAGGCTACTCAAATCAGCGAACTACAATTGCAGCGCTACCAGGATGAGGGTGTTATGCCAAAGCCCTCCTATAAGCTCAATATTCAATGGGACTGTGAATCCTTTTTTGGAGCCCACTCCGAAAAACAGGCAGTTGAGTACTTTGCAAAAGGCTATACCAGCTGGATCGATGTCATAGAGGCTAAGCAAGACTTTAACTCTATTTATCAGTGCTTTGGTGATCGATACATGGATAAAATAGCTCAATTGCGAAATTTAGGATACGAATCCAGCAACCCAAAATTTTCATCCGAAATTTCTCAATATATCGAAGAGGAATGGCAACACTTTATTGAGGGGACTTATGGATTATGTACTCGCAGTGGTCTGCCAGAAGATATAGCAGCAAAGGAGCTGGCTAGCACAGAAATCAATGCACTTCTTGCTCAAGATAATTTAAACCAAAAACAAATACATCGGCTTAATCGCTTTGTAGATCTTCTAGATGAAACCGGCGCATATTTTGCACCTCACGAAAGAAGTATAAGTTCAAGGCAGAAGCTAATTGATACGCCGCGCAGGAAATATAATTTAGATTGCTCTGTATCAAAAAGTAAATAATTATCCAATTACGGGGATAGGATCATCGATATACTCAGTCGAAGTTGCCCGCAGCAAAGGGTGGGCTGTCAGTATTTTCCCCGAGTACTCAATGGATGGTTTTAAGAAAGGGCTAAAATCTTCTGTCGCCGCCGCACAATTTAACCAGGATGCTACAAAATCTGGGCGATTGGGCGCAATCATGGGAAGTGACTTTTCATGGTAGCGCTTAGTGGCTGGGTGGGAGTCCAAAGTAATGATTGAGCAACTGAGTAAATTTCCCCAGATTTTATACAAACCACAAAAGAAAAAAGGTTCACCATAACTGAATTCTACCGGGTACTTGCCACCTTGGCTTTCCACCCAGGCGGTAGCGGGTATTAAGCAACGGGACTTGCGATATTCCGGTCTGGAGTCCAGTTTCTTCCAATTACTGTTGATGGACCAGTATTTTTTATGGGGCCGCCAAGTATCACCATGCCTTTCAAGATAGAGATGCCAAATGGCATTTTCTATTTCAGCAGAACCCTTCCGAGTAGTTACAATAGACACCTGCTGGGTGGGCCTCCGGCGTCTACCGTAAATCATATGTCCGGCGCCCCGAATGCCATAGGTATCGAGAAAACGCTCCATACCCGCATGATCACTGACATCAAAGACACTACACACCCAGAGCCTCCCACTTATCCCGCTGAACTGGTTTTTTCAGTATATTCGGACAGCCACCTTAAATTACTCTCGATCCCTCTCATCTGGCACAAGGTTAACTCCAATTCCTTGCGCAAATCCACTCCCACAGCAACAGAAAACCGACGTACGTACTTTTCATAGTTCAAAATACTAATCGCGTACATAGGGCGATTGTCATAACTGGACCTATAGCGGCAGATACGAATCGGTTCACTATCAAAAACTATAACTCTGGGGCGCATAATTAAACACCTACGACACTGTACAAAAATACAGTATATCTTCATTTGACGTGAACCTGTCAAGGAAACAGAAGACTGACGTCACTGTCACCATTACACGAACGCAATACTTTCCTTAGGAATTCGACATAAATAATTGGCGCGCCAGCCACCAAACAAAAAAATAAATAAATCTAAAATTATGATATAAAACAGAAAATAGATTCCAATTATATATTACAAAATTGAAATTAATTCCTATAAATTCGCAATTGGAACATAAAGAATGTCATAGGAATACTCTCCACTTAAAAGGTACACATAATGAAAATACGTAACATTTACGCAACAGTTTTATTTTCAGGATTATTGAGTCCATTTTCTGTTTGGGCTATTGACTGTGGAGATATTATTACAACACCAACCACTCTGGATAGGGATTTGCTCTGTGTGATAACGGAACAAAATGAAGTCGCTTTAACCATAGAGGGTCCTAGTGGAAGCCTGAATATGGACGGCTTTCAGCTTACCTGTGATGATGAAGAGGCAACGGGGCAGGCCGGAATACTGTTAACTGGTATTGGAGCCCAGGTATATGGTGGGATCATTGCGGCCTGTCGAGACGGGGTCAATGCGGAAGGGGAAGGCTCACACAGTATTTATTCTATGGAAATCATTGATACGATATTCGATGCCATCTACATAGAATCCAATAACTGTATTGCCAGGGATAATATTATCACCAACAGCGATCGCGGCGATGGCATAGAATTAAATGGTAACACTAATACCGTAACTCGAAATACCATAACGGGTATTGATAACTCGGGCATTGAATTAAGAGGATCCTTTAACAATATTAGTTTTAATGAGATAAGTGGAAGTGGCAATCAGGGAATCGAAGTAAATGGGCAATTTACCAATGTCTTCTCTAATATAGTGACCAACGGATTAAATGATGGTATTGCCGTAGGGGAAGGAGATGAATCTGACAATGCTGATTTTTCTACCATCTCACTAAATAACGTCTCAGGAAATTCTGGTTTAGGTATTCCGATTAGGCTTTCCTCAAATACTCTAGTAACTCAAAATACCGTAGAGAGTAATGGCGAAGGAGGTATCGGTATCTTTGTTGAGGGTAGTGAATTTAACAAGATTGTTCGAAATACCTCTCTCAATAACTCACCTTACGATTTGGAAGATGATACCGATCCGGGCGATTGCAGCGGCACCAATACTTGGGTCTTTAACACGTTTACCGCAGCAGAACCTGCATGCCTGGATTAAAATATCTATTGAAAACAGTGGGTAGCGAAAATGTAAAGTGTCTCGCTACCCATTGCTATCTACCTAACGATCACTAATTGGCCGCTATTTAATCTTAGAAGATCTCTCTTCATCCCTAAGCGTTAACACTTCATAGCCGTCACCGGTTACCAAAATCGTATGCTCCCATTGAGCCGATAGCTTTTTATCCTTAGTTACTACAGTCCAGCCATCTTTCTTAAGTTTAGTTTTACGATTTCCCTGATTGATCATGGGCTCAATGGTAAATGTCATTCCCTCCTGCAAAACTTCACCGGAACCAGGCCGCCCAAAGTGAAGAACCTGCGGGGCCTCGTGCATTTCCCGGCCAATACCATGACCACAATATTCCCGTACGACACTGAATCCGTTGCGCTCGGTATGGCGCTGGATTGCATTGCCGATATCACCAAAAGTAACTCCCGGCTTTACCGTGGCAATACCGGCCCACATAGCTTCATAGCAGGTGGTTACCAGTTTTCTGGCAATAGGGGTCACGGTACCGATGCTATACATTTTGCTGGAATCCGCAATATAGCCAGATTTCTCCAGGGTAATATCCACATTGATGATATCTCCCTCCCGCAGTAGCTGCTTATCGCTCGGCATGCCGTGACAGACTACTTCATTGACTGAGGTGTTCAGGGCGTAGGGATAATCATATTGCCCCTTGCTGGCGGGGCGGGCATTGAGTTCATTGACAATAAATTCTTCTACCCGCTCATTAATTTGCATTGTCGAGACCCCCGGTTCAATAAAGGAGTCCAGCATGGCAAATACACGGCTCAACAATTGACCCGATTGGCGCATTAACTCCTGCTCATCAGGAGTCTTTATTTTTATTTCACTCACGTGTCAGCTCTTCCAGGGTTAATGCCTGATTGCGCAGCAACTTCTTACACAAGTCGCTGTAGCTTAATTCCGGGTTCAGCTCCGCCAGCATCCCAATCTTGATCCAGTACTCCGCCTGGGAATTAATTGAACGGGCCATCACCGTGCTGGCCTTGCGAATCTCATCGTGTAGCTCATCGGAAATCTTGACGATGCCCATAACTATTACCTTGATATGTTTAATATACAAATTGTATACGCTATATATAAAGGCGCACAATAGATATACAGAATATTAATATGCAACTTATTGCATAGCTCGATAGGGGGCGCTATGGTTGAGGAATAAAAACAATAGTGGCGAGGCCATCATGACAGAGACCCCTGAGAAGAAGCGCAGTGCCCCAAAACCAAGCCGGCTGCGTATTGGTCGGCGCTATCGCCCGAGCCGCCTGGAGGGCAATTACGACGCCATTATCATTGGCTCAGGCATTGGCGGCCTGACTTGTGCTGCGATGCTCAGTGCCATGGGCAAGAAAGCCCTTGTCCTTGAGCAACACTACACTGCCGGGGGATACACCCACGCCTATGACCGCAATGGTTATGAGTGGGATGTCGGCGTCCACTATATCGGCGATGTGGGTGAACACCCCACCATGACCCGCAAGATCTTCGACTTTATTTCCAATAACCAGTTGCACTGGGCGCCAATGGACAGCACCTATGACCGCATCTGTATTGGCGATAAACAATACGACCTGAAAGCCGGCCGCCAGCAATTTATCGATGAGTTGGTCAGCCACTTCCCCGATGAGCGCGCGAATATCGAGGAGTACCTGCAACGGCTGAATGTGGTTGCCAAAGCCATGCAGCGACTGGCAATGGAAAAAATGCTGCCCTCCTGGTGTGGACCTTTTATTCGTCTGTGGAGAAAACTGCGCGAACCCGCCTGGCTCAATAAAACCACCCGCGAAGTTCTCAGTGGAATCACCAGCAATGAAAAGCTGATCTCTGTGCTGACAGGGCAGTGGGGTGATAATGGCATGACCCCATCCGAGGGCAGCTTTATTATTCACGCCCTGATCGCCAAACATTATCTCTATGGCGGTTACTATCCTGTCGGTGGCGCCAGCAAAATCTCCGAAACGATTATTCCCCAAATCCAGGCCAGTGGTGGAGATGTATTTACCTATGCCAAGGTGGAAACCATCCTGATGAATGGGGATCAGGTTCGCGGTGTAAGAATGTCCGACGGACATGAAATCGAAGCGCCATTAGTTGTCTCCGGCGCAGGGGTATTTAATACCTTCGAGAAGCTGTTACCGCGCAGCACCAGTGAGCGCATGGGATATATCCGCGACCTGGACACCGTCAACCGCTCCATGTCTCACCTATGTCTGTATATTGGCTTGGAGAAAACTGCGGAAGAATTAAACCTGCCCAAGACCAATTACTGGATCTATTCCAGCGATCAGTACGAAGAGGATATGCAGGCCTTTATCGACGATCAGGATAAGGAAATACCGCTAGTCTATATTTCGTTCCCGTCTGCGAAAGACCCCACCTTTACCCAGCGCTACCCGGGCCGCGCCACTATCGAAATTGTGGCACCGGCCAACTACGATTGGTTTGCCCAGTGGCACGACAAGCCTTGGGGCAAGCGAGGAGATGATTACGAGGACCTGAAGGAGGCATTTAGCCAGCGCCTGCTGGAGCATTTGTATAAGCACATGCCGCAGTTGCGTGGGGAAATCGATTACTACGAGCTTTCAACCCCGTTATCCACGGATTATTTCTGCTTCTATCCACGGGGAGAGATCTACGGACTGGATCACGATCCCAACCGCTTTGAGCAATCCTGGCTGAGACCCAAAAGCCGGGTCAAAGGGCTCTACCTTACAGGGCAGGATGTGATGAGCTGCGGCGTAGCCGGTGCAATGATCTCCGGTATGCTCACAGCGCAGAGTATTATTGGATTGCGTCAAACTGGAAAATTAATGAAGAAAATATTTTCCAACCAAGCCCCAAAGACGCCGGTAAATTCCAGTGAGGAACTGGGTAATGCCTCTAGCTGAGACACTATCCTAAGCTAGCTCTTCACCTGCAAGCTGTTCGGGGTTAGCGCCTCGGCAGTTTGCTGGGAACACGATCAAAATTTAGTACCCGGATCATCAGGCGGCGGTTCTCCCGCTTGCCTTTCTCTGTCTCATTATCCGCAATCGGATCAGTATCGCCGTAGCCCTGGGCTTCCATACGGTCAGCGGAGACGCCTCGCTCTATCAGGAAATGCTTTACCCAATCCGCTCTGCGCTGGGACAGGCTGAGATTCTCTTTCGCATCGCCGCCACTGTCTGTATGCCCCTCAATGGAGATTCGCATCTCTGAAAAATCGCGCATGATCACCAGCAAGGCTTCCAGATCGGCAATGGTTTCTATGCGGGGGGCAAAACCGCCGGGATCGAACTCCAGGCGCAGGCGGAATGTGTCCCCGATGGACCGGTTATTTCCCCGTAAAAACCTCACCAGCTCATCGGCAAAGGGGGCCGCTGCTCGGGCAGTCTTCTCACTGTCACCTGACTGTATTCCATCGACAGGTTCGAGCGTATATTTCTTTGGGGATTCGGACTGGTCACAGCCCACCAGAGTAAAGGCCAATAAGAATAGGCAACTGGCAGACAAGAATTTACCCGCCATAGGTACAGCTTCCGGTTTCTCGACGTCAAATTCAGTGTAGAACAGCGAAAGCGCTGATCAACCGGAAGTCTCGGCCACTGTGGCCATTAAATAAAGTTGAGAACTGCCATCATGTCTGTGACTACCCGGGCACCCTGCTGTTCAAGCTGGGGACCCCTTACTGGATGGGCACTGTAGCCAACCACGCGCATACCTGCAGAGACGGCCGCAGAGACACCGGCAATGGAGTCCTCCACTACCAGACAGCGCTCCGGCGCCACCCCCATGGCATCTGCCGCGTGCAGGAATAGCTCTGGCCAGGGCTTGCCCCGGGATACATCGTCGGCACTGAAAATCCGCCCGTCGAAATAATCGTACAAGCCGGTCTTATTCAGTGTCAGCTGCATTTTCTGGTGAGAGCCCGAGGAGGCCACGCAGCTGCGCAGACCCAGCTGTTGAAGTTGATCGAGCAGGCCTTCGATACCCACAACCGGCTGCAATTCCTGCTGGAACGCCTCGCGGATACGCCGCTCCGTATTGCCAAAATAATTATCCGGTAGTGGTCCGCCAAAGCGCTTCTCGATTTCCACCAAGCAGTCCCTGGCCGGGCGACCGCTGAATTGCTCGTCCAGCTCCTCGGCGGTGGTCTGCAAGCCCAGGCGATTCATTTCTTCTGCCAATATGCGACAGACGATGCTCTCGCTGTCTACCAGCACACCATCACAGTCAAAAATAATTAAATCGGTAGAAGACATGGGAACCTACATCGTTAACGCGCAGAGAGCAGCATCAGGCCGAGGATGACACCGATGACGCCGCTAATACGCAGGAAATTTTCATTGCCACGGGAAATTTTAACCGCTAATTCTTTGCCCCGTTCAAAACCAATTTGCAGCATATAGGCACCACTCAATAGCACCAGTACGCCGAGGGCATTGAACAAAATATACCAGTGGCGAGTGTCTGCAATTAGTAAAAGGATCAGGCCAATAATAATTCGCGCCCAGGCGGAGAGGGCATAGCCAGTTTCGTTAAGCCGTTCGCTGAGGCTTTGTGCCAGCTTCGGCTTGGCAATAATCGCCAGTGATAACACAACGATGACAATGCCCAACAACCAGATAAATGCTTTTATCATGCTCTTCTCTCCCTGAATACTCTCGAGTCCAATCCTTCAGTGACTTACAAATCACCCCATTGAAATTGCAATACCGACAATGCCGCTATCGGCGCTGTCTCAGTGCGCATCACCCTTGGTCCCAAACGCAGAGGCATAAAATCCTGCGCCAGTGCCGCATCGATTTCCACTTGCGATAGCCCGCCTTCTGGACCTACCAGTAGCAGGGCGGATTCCGGTGTACCGCGCTCCGCCTGCCATTGGCGCAGATCCAGCTCGGTGCGGTGATGCAGTACTAACTTGGCTTGGGGGTCAGCTTCAGCAGATTCACTCTGTAAATACTGCGCCAGCTTTATCGGTTCGGCAATCTCCGGCACCCGGTTGCGCTCACACTGCTCACAGGCACTGATAGCAATCTGGCGCCAGTGACCCAGTTTTTTCTGTAAGCGGTCCCCGGACAGCTTCACTTCACAACGTTCGGTAAACAGCGGCTGTATCGCCGCCACTCCCAGCTCAGTGGCTTTCTGAATCACCCAATCGAAGCGATCGCCACGGGAAATACCGATCGCCAGGGTCAGTGCCAACGGTGACTGGCGATCCTCTGCACAGTACTCTCCCGTGCGCGCGCGCGCCCGTTTGCCGATCTCGATCAACTCCGCCGTGTACTCACCGCCATTGCCGTCAAAAAGAACTAAAGGGTGGCCCGCATTCAAGCGAAGTACTTTTACCAGGTGACGGGAAGCCAGCTCATCCAGGTCTACTTCTTGATCGGAAGCCAGAGGCTGCTTGGAAAAAATACGCGGGATGCGCATGGGAGAATCCTATTCAAACACCATAAAAAAGCCGACAGGAATGTCGGCATTTTGCTGGCAGTTAGTTTAGGCATTTATACCCCAAAGGCGCAATGGTGAAGGCGATCCACCATTGTGCCTGGATACCCGCGCTACACAGTCTCCAATGAGACCGGGGTATCGTCTTCGACTGCAACTTTGTGCTTCGGGCGTAACTTCTCAATAACTTTGTACAGGTTGGGGACCAAGATCAAAGTCACTGCCGTTGCAAACAGAACGCCGAATGCCAGGCTGATCACCATCGGGATCAGGAACTGGGCCTGGATTGAACGCTCGAACATAATCGGTACCAGACCGATAAAGGTAGTAATCGAAGTCAGGATAATCGGGCGGAAACGATCCCGGCCCGCGTGTACTACCGCATCCATCACCGCCATACCCTGAGCGCGCAGCTGATTAATACGATCCATCAATACCAGATTGTCGTTCACAACCACGCCCGCCGCTGCGAGGAAGCCGAGCATCGACATAATGCTGATGTTGTGTCCCATCAACAGGTGGCCAACTAAAGCACCGAAGAACCCAAACGGCACAGCAGTAAGGATCAGCAGCGGCTGAGAGTAGGAGCGGAAAGCAATCGCCAGCAGCGCATAAATGCCGAACAGGGACAATACGAAGAAGGCCAGGATAGCACCGTTAAACTCTTCCTCTTCCTGCATTTCCCCAGCGGTTCTCAGGGAGAAACCGGGGAACTGGCGCTCCAGCTCAGGTACCAGGGTCTCGCGCATATCCTTAAGGATATCCTGCGCGCTGGAAGTATTTGGCGTTATTTCGGCAAATACCCGCACGGTGCGCTCGCGATCGTTGCGGCGAATCGTGGTATAGCCCGGCACGTAAACTGCCTCGGCCACCGCTGAGAAGGGTACCTCCCCATCGTTGGTACGAATACGGATGCGGTCCATCTGCTCTTCGCTGGCGCGCTCCTCCATGGGGTAGCGAACCATTACGCGAACATCTTCACGACCACGTGGGATACGTTGAACCTCCTCACCGTAGAAACCCTGACGAACCTGCCTGGCCACATCTGACAGGTTAATACCCATCGTAGTGGCGTAGGGTTTCAGCTGGATCTCAATATCGCGACGGGCACTGGTCAGGTTATCCCGCACATCATAAACACCGACATAACTATCCAGTTTTTCCTTAACCAAATCAGCAGCAGCGCGCAGTTCACCCATATCCCCTGAGGCAGTGCTCAGGTTCAGGCTCATACCATTACTGCTATTGTTGATGCTCGCATCAATATTCATGTCCTCGACGCTAGCCGGCAACTCGCCAATCAATTCGCGCCAGCGCAACGCTAAAGACTCGGAGGTGACATCGCGCATCTCTCCATCGGTAAGCTGCAAGGTTACATAAATATTGCCACGCCAATTGAAAACCAGGGAGTTTTGCAAGAAAGACTCACCCTTGTTCTGCTCCAGCATTCCCTCATCGGTTTCCAACTTATCAGCGGCAGTGAGTACCTGCTCCATTACCCGTTCAGCTTCACTGAAGGGTTCACCTGAGGCCATAGAAATTCGCAATTGCAATAAATCGGAGGGGACCTGGGGTGAGAATGAAGAGCCCACATAACCACTCTGGAAAACAGCGATCGACAAACCCAGTGCCAACATAAAGCTCATCACTGTGGTGCGGCTATTGCTAAGGGACTTTTCCAGCAAAGGTAGGTAGTACTTATCTCCAGCCGTCTTCATCGCACCGGCAAAACTTCTACGTACGTTTTGTAATTTAATTCCCAAAGTCGATTTGGCAGGTTTCTCTGGCTTCATGCCCACCAAGTGAGCCGGCAGGATCAACAGGGATTCCACCAGGGAGAAGACCAGACACAACAGTACCACCACCGGCAGGGCCAGCATCATCTGTGCGGTAATGCCGGGTAGAAACAGCATAGGGATAAAGAACACCATGGTGGAGGTCACGGCGAAAATTACCGGGGAAGCTACCTGCTTCACCCCTTGCTCAGCTGCAGCTAAGCCAGATTCACCTCTATCGTGGGCAGCATGCACTGCCTCCCCCACAATGATGGCATCGTCCACCACAATCCCGAGTATTAACAGGAAGGCGAACAGTGACAGCATATTTAGGCTGACGCCGGTCACCGGCAACAGCCAGAAAGCACCCAGGAAAGCGACAACAATGCCCACGGTTACCCACATGGCCAGTGCCGGGCGCAGGAACAGCATCAGCATGATAAACACCATGGCAAAACCGCTCAGGGCATTGGTAGTCAGCAGATTCATGCGGCCTTCAAATGCCTTGGAGAAGTCGAACCAGACATCCAGTTCCATGCCCGGTGGCAATTGCTCGCGAGTCTCCTCCAAGAACGCTTTGATTCGCTCAGCGGTTTTCACCACATCCAGGGGCTCGCCCTGAATAATGCGAAGGTTCATGGCTGGATTGCCATTAAAGCGGATGACGTTGTTGTATTCCTCAAAGCCATCACGCACTGTCGCTACATCGCGCAGCAACAATACAGAGCCATCGGCACGGCTAACTACGGGGATACGCTCGAAGTCTTCAGCGGTATAGGCCTGGCCACGAGTTTGCACCTGAATATCACCGCGGTCCGAGCGCACCATGCCGGCAGGCAAATCCAGGGAGGAGCGGCGCACTGCGTCGGCAACCTGGTTAAAGCTCAGGTTGTAACGGCGTAAATCCAGCTCGGAAACTTCAATGGATAACTCGTCTGGTCGATCACCCCAAACATCAACTCTGCGTACACCGGAAATCAGGTTGAGCTTATCACGCAAATCCAGGGTGGTTTCCTTGAGCTGACGCTCAGAAACTGGCCCACCAATGGCGATCATCATTAACTCGGCGTTGGCTTCAATCAAGCGAATAACGGGACGCTCAATACCGTCGGGAAAGGTGTTGATACTATCCACCTGAACCTTAATATCGTTGAGCAATCGCAGCTCGTCGTAGCCATCCATCGCCTGGATTTCAATAGAGGCACTACCCCGTCGGGAAGCAGAATTTACCTCCTTAATACCCTTTACTTCAGAGATAGCCTCCTCAACCCGAACGGTTACCTGCTGCTCCACCTCTGCCGGACCGGCGCCGGGGTAAGAGATGTTAACCTCTACAATTCCCAGCTGCAGCGTGGGAAACACCTCCCGGTCGATACTCATAAGGCCAAAAATTCCGCCGATGATTATCATAATCATCAGCAGGTTTGCGGCTTTGCTATTGCGCGCAAACCACGGGATGATTCCGCTCATTACTTGCCTCCCTGGGAAGCATTGCTAACACCACCGGCATCACCAGCAGCGGATACTGTAGAGGGATCTGCTGAATCCTCAGGAAGACTCCCCAGGCCCGCTGGCCGCTCATTGAGGGGGTTAGCGGTAAGTACCATACCCTCACGGGAGTAGCCCAAGCTTGAAACAATCACTCGGTCACCCATAGCAATATCCCCGCGGAGCCAGATTCTGTCACCGATGGTTTGCAACAGCTCAACAGTTTTGTAGATCAGCTGACTTTCGTCATTCAGAACCAACAGGTGATCTCCTTCATGTAGTGCCTGACGGGGCAGCTCCACAACATCATCAAAGGTTCTACCGGCAATATCTGCCTCAACAAACAGGCCATTCATCAGCGGTACATCCCCTTCATAGGGTTTCTGTACCTGGGCAACAGCAAAAATAAAGCGGCTGTTGGGATCGATACTCGCTTCGGTTCGCACCAATTGCGCACGCCACTCGTGTTCACGTCCAGCCACAACAGCTTTCAGACGCACAGCGGGGCCATTCTCAATAGTTTTACCCAGGGGAAGATCGAGCAACGCCAGTTGCTGGTCGGTCAGAGGGAGGCGGACTTCAGCGATACCGGTGCTGTGAATTTTTGCCAGAGGGGTGCCGGGGGTAATGTACTGTCCCAGGTCGACAAAAGTCTCAACTACACGACCTGCAAAGGGGGCTTTGAGTGATGTGCGCTCCAAATCCAGCTTTGCCTGGTCGCGGTCAGCTCTCGCGGCTTCCACTGCAGCCTGGGCAGCTTCGAGATGGGGTTTGCGCAGGAACAGGGCATTGGCCGCTTCAGATCCCAGGTCACGCCACTCGCGCTTAGCTTGCTTGGCATGGCCCTGCTCCTGAGCCAGGGTGGACTTGGCATTTGCCAGTTGCGATTCCGCGCGAGTGACCTGGTAGCGATAGTCTGCTTGCTCAAGCTGTAATAAACGGGCGTCTTTATTGAAGAAGCCACCGGGAACAAATGCCTCATCCACGCTTTCGATCACACCGCCGACTCGCGCGATCACATCGATTTCATGGCGGGCATGAACGGTTCCCTGGCTGGGTACCAATAGTGTCTGGCGACGGGGTTCTATATAGAGAACATCGGCCATTGGCGGTACCACCACCTCTGGCGGTTTTTCCTCCGGCTTCGGTTTCAATACAACCACCGCAGCAATAACAGCCACCCCGACTAACAATACAATGAATAACAGCTTGTTTTTACTCGAGACTTTCACAGGTACCCTCTACCCCGTTCCCTGACCTGAATTGGTCAAATTTTAGTTAGTACGCATTCTACTGGAGTTCGACGCACATAAGAGGCAATTTGGATGCAGACTGCCGCACAAGTTTGTGTCCTGCCGCAAACCTTCCTCGCTGCGCTCGGGTAACGCATAATGCCGACCCCAAATTACTCCTGTAAGGGCCCTCTCGTTTACCCGCCAAATACCACGGAAACTGAAAGGCTACTTACTGGTCCAACATCGCCCTTAACGGTACGAAATTTCCCGGAAAACGGATGTAAACATCAAATGCTGGATATCAACGTTCGCATCGCCGAAGAACTCAATGTCAGACCACAACAGGTTACCGCCGCAGTATCCCTGCTCGATGAAGGAGCCACAGTCCCATTTATTGCGCGCTACCGGAAAGAAGTGACAGGGGCCCTGGACGACACCCAGCTGCGCACCCTGGAAGACCGACTGCGCTATCTGCGCGAACTGGAAGAGCGCCGCGCTGCCATCCTGAAAAGCATCGATGAGCAGGGCAAGCTGACTCCAGAGTTGTCACAACAAATTAACAGTGCCGACACCAAGAATCGCCTCGAAGACCTCTACCTCCCCTACAAACCCAAGCGCCGCACCAAAGGGCAAATCGCCATTGAGGCTGGTCTGGAACCGCTGGCCGATGCACTGATCAACAACCCCTCCCTCGACCCCGCAGCCGAAGCAGAGCAATACCTCAACACCGACAACGAAGACGCCTCCCTTCACGTCAAAGACATCAAAGCCGCTCTGGATGGAGCCAAATTTATCCTGATGGAACGCTTTGCCGAAGACGCCGAGCTGCTGGGCAAGCTGCGTGAATTCCTCAAGCGCGACGGACAGGTGAAATCCAAACTGCTCGAAGGCAAAGAAGAGGAAGGGGCCAAGTTCCGCGACTATTTTGAATACGCCGAAGATTGGTCCAAGGTGCCCTCCCACCGCGCCCTGGCTATTTTCCGCGGCCGCAACGAGGGCGTGCTCGCCATCAGTGTGGGCCTCGCTGAAGAAGAAGGGGCCTCCCCAACCGCCAGCCATCCCTGCGAAGCCATGATTGCCCGCCATGTGGATATCACCGACGAGGGACGACCTGCAGACAAATGGCTCGGCGAAGTGGTGCGCTGGACCTGGCGAATCAAGCTGCTGACCGCACTGGAAACTGATCTGATGGGTGAGCTGCGTGAGAAAGCAGAGGAGGAGGCCATCAAGGTATTCTCCCGCAACTTGAAAGACCTGCTGCTGGCAGCTCCGGCCGGGCAAAAGGCCACTATCGGCCTCGACCCGGGCCTGCGCACCGGGGTCAAAGTCGCCGTGGTCGATGCCACCGGCAAGATACTCGATCACACCGCTATCTTCCCCAACCCGCCACAGAATCGTCACCAGGAGTCTGCAGCGGTTATTGCTGCCCTGTGTAATAAATACAATGTGGGCCTGATCGCCATTGGCAACGGCACCGCCAGCCGCGAAACCGACAAATTCGTCGGGGAAACCATTAAGCAATATAAGCTGACAGCTCAAAAAGTTGTGGTTAACGAAGCCGGTGCTTCCGTTTACTCCGCCTCTGAATATGCTGCGCGGGAATTCCCGGATCTTGACGTGACTATCCGTGGAGCCATCTCCATCGCCCGTCGCCTGCAGGACCCGCTGGCAGAATTGGTGAAAATCGAACCCAAATCCATTGGTGTTGGCCAGTATCAGCACGACGTTTCCCAGACTCAACTGGCCCGCTCATTGGACGCAGTGGTTGAGGACTGTGTAAACGGTGTCGGCGCTGAGCTGAACTCCGCCTCTGCACCGCTGCTGGCTCGGGTTTCCGGCCTGACTGCATCTATTGCCAACAATATCGTCAGCTACCGCGACCAGAACGGCGCTTTCAAAAATCGTAAGCAACTGATGGAAGTTCCGCGTTTAGGGCCCAAGGCATTTGAACAGGCCGCCGGCTTCCTGCGTATTAATAACGGTGAAAATCCGCTGGATAAATCCGGTGTGCACCCCGAGTCCTATATCGTGGTTAAACGCATTGCCGAAAAAAATAGCCGTGAAATTAACAGCCTTATCGGCGACTCCGGCTTCCTGCGCCGACTGAATCCGGCAGACTATACCGACGAAAAATTCGGTGTACCTACCGTTACCGATATTATCGCCGAACTGGAAAAACCTGGCCGTGACCCGCGCCCGGAATTCCGCACGGCCAAATTTGAAGAGGGCGTAGAGGAAATTAAAGATCTACGCCCGGCAATGGTACTCGAGGGGACAGTCACCAACGTTACCAACTTCGGTGCCTTCGTGGATATCGGTGTTCACCAGGATGGCCTGGTACATATCTCTGCACTCTCAGAGAAGTTCGTTAAAGACCCTCACGAAATCGTAAAAGCCGGTGATATTGTCAAAGTTAAAGTGATGGAAGTGGACGTTGCCCGCAAGCGTATCGGCCTTTCCATGCGTTTATCTGACGAGCCCGGTGAGCAGGGCAGTGGCGGTATCAAAAAGGGTGATCAGCGCGAAAACCGCCAAGCCCAGCGCTACAACAAGCAGCAGGGCAACCGCTCCCAGAAAGGGGGCCAAGGTAATGGCCGTGGCAGCATGGGTGATATTTTGATGGCTGCGATGAAGAATAAAAAATAAAACTTTATTATTCTTCATCAATGAAAAGGCCCCGGTGATAACCGGGGCCTTTTACTAGAGCAGTTTAGAACCGGTACACAACATCAGCAAATACTTCTCTTCCGATCGCATTATATTGACCGCGGTAGAAGTATGGCCACGTATCATAAGTCGGATCATTAGGAGGACGCTTATTTGTTAAGTTGCTAACACTTAGCGCTAATCCCAAATTATCAGAAACGCTATAACTCATATTTAAGTTATAAGTAGTCCAACTAGAAATACGTCCAGTTTCAGCATAATTGGGCAGACTGCCAATACGCGAAGCAAACAGGGTGGTACCAAAATCACCATAACGCCAAGTTAAAGCACCGCCAAACTTAGATCTTGGATCATAATTATCAAGTGCATCGAGCAGATCTTTGGGATCATCACCCGCGAATACAGTTTCCTCGTATTTTGTGAGGATCGTATAAGTCATTTCGAGTTCAAACTCACCAAAAGATTCTGTTAGGTAAGTATATTCAAAAGAAGTATCAATACCTTCCTGCAGAAGTTTTGACTGGTTGATTGGTGTGGTATTAATCCTTTCAAGCTCAAGGTCCTGATCAAGAGCATCATTTGTTACACGCTCAATTTTTGTATAAAGCGATTGGCAGTAGTCACTGTCACTATCCACTAGACCAAGGCGACACTCTGCCTCGTCACGCATTAACTCGCGCTCATCCTGATCAAGCACGATGTTATCCAGTTCAATCCGATACCAGTCAATCGCTACCTGAAGGTTATCCACAGGAGAGAAAACAAATCCGAAGTTAAGGTTCTCACCAGTTTCTTCTTGCAGTTCTAGGCTGCCTGAACGACTACCAGCAACTTGCTCTGCATCGCAAGTACCCCAATCTGCAGGATCAATTCCCTCATCGACTGTACACTTATAAAAATCTTCGACCGTCGTGAAATAGCCTGATTCTCCGGCATATAGGTAGTGCATATCGGGAGCTCGGAAACTCTGAGACCAGCCACCACGCACTGCTACCGTATCAGTAATGTCATAGCGGGTCTTAACTTGAGAGGAAACCCTTCCACCTACGTCGGAGTCATCATTGTAGTGATCGTAACGACTTGCTAAAGATACTTCCCAGTTGCTCAAGATTGGCAAAGAAAACTCAACACCTAATGCTGTGCGGGCTCTATCGCCACCACCTTCGGTGCCAGTAAGTCCCCACCAGCCCATACCATCCTGATTAAGGGTTCTATCATCCTGAATCATTTCATAGCTTTGATCGGCAAATTCAAATTGAACTGCGATCGCTGCCGGCATGCCCGAAGTCGGCATCTCAAACAAGTCACCTACGATATTGGCCGTAAACTGCTGACTTTCGGAATTCGCTTCAAGCTTTTTAAGGCCCATGAGTGCTTGCGCATCTTCACGAGACATCAAGTTATAAATGGAATTATCTGAATTACCGGATAGAATCCCATAACCCCATAAATCGGTTGTCCCTAAGAACCACTCATTAATTGCTTCTTCTTTAAAGCGCATTTGAGAGTCTTCGTAGTCGTAGGAACCATAGGTGTAGGCAACTTCCCAACGGAAATCTTTTTCAGCTATTGTCAGGTCGCCATTAAATCCAGCTGTAATATTCCAGGTGCTTTCATCATATTCGGAATCTTGGGATCCCGTTTCTGCCGGAGTGAAAATTTTCTGAAGATAAGTGTAATTAAAATCTTCATCTAAAGTGTCATCCCCCCACCAGAGTCGAAAGTTTTGATTCGTGGCACTGGAATTCCAATACATAGTATTTGCAAAGAACTCAATGCTATCAGTAACTTGATAGCGCCCATCTGCAAACAGGCTCCAACGCTCTCTGTAGTTTCTCAGGCTTTCCTCACCGTCTCCATCGTGTCCACAATAGTAGCCACGCTCAGGGCGGTATGAGTAGGTATAGCCAGTATTGGACGCGTCACAAACTTCTTCTGTTGGATCAATATAGAGAGTCTCGAATCGATCTAAAGCAAGAATGGCACGATCAGCGTACCTAAACTCTTCCGGTCGATCCATGTATGAATCCATGAAATCACGGTCTTTACCGAAAATAGGCTTCTGCTCTTGATACTCAGCGGTAAGAGTTACAGCTCCACGATCAAAGGTAAACCCTGTAACAGCCTGCAGCTTTGTTGAGTCACCACCACCTTCGGTGGTTGTACCTGCTTGCAGGGAAACAACGGTCTCATCAAGATCTTTCTTGGTGATAATGTTCACTACACCTGCGATAGCATCAGAGCCGTAAATCGCAGATGCACCATCTGTCATCACTTCAACATGCTCAACCGCAGCAAGAGGTATAGTTGCAAAGTTGAAGAAGTTACTTTGTCCATTATTTGGCGTCGGGTTGTCAGGTAAACGGCGACCATTTAACAGAACCAAGGTACGCCCTGATCCCATACCACGTAAATTCACTTGTTGCGCATTTGGAGTAAATGAGCTTGCATATTGCTCACCACCAACGCCTCCCGTGGACTGGGAAATTGAGCGCAAAACATCTGACAGGTTGGTAAAGCCACGCTCTTGAATGGCAGCACTATCGATAACGGTTATCGGGCTAGGACCGTCGTAATTAGTTCTGGGAATCAAAGATCCAGTTACAACGACTTCCTCCGTAACTTTCTCTTCTATACTCTCACTAGCGGTATCTTGTGCAAAGACCCCCCCAGAAATAGCTGAAAGTACAGCTACGCTAAGTATTTTCTTTTGCATATTTATCATCATTGTCCCCTATTTTACAAAAGGCTTAATTTTAGTTGCTTTTAAATCCGCCTATAACTAGCTAGGCATCTCCAATATGCTCATCAAAGAATTGTAATAATTTATTATATAACTCTTCCCTATTTTTATTTTTTATAAAGCCGTGTGCCTCCTTCTTCTTGGTCAGCCACTCATACTCATAATCAATTTCGTCAAGAGCTTTTCGCAATACTAAAGCATGCTTAAAGTGAGCCCTAATATCCTTTTCACCATGGACAATCATCAGAGGGGCTTTGAGTTTGTCTACGTTATATACTGGGGATCTCTCCAGCAAAGATTTCTTATCAGTACCAAGTGCATCACGCAGATAATTAATTCCTGACTGCCGCTGAGATATATCCCCCACTTCGAACATCATGTCCAAATCATATACCCCCACGTAACCAACAACACACTTATAAAGATCGGGCTCTCTTATCCCTCCCATAAGGGCTGCATACCCACCATATGATGCACCGTAGATGCAGATCTTGTCTTTGTTGGCAATCCCCGCATTAATCGCCCAATTAGTGGCATCAGTGAGGTCATCTTGCATTTCTGCTCCCCACTTACCATATCCGCTATACAAGAACTTTCGACCGTAACCGCCGGAGCCACGGTAGTTGATTTGAAGCACTGCATAACCTCGATCAGCCAGTAACTGTGCCTCGTGGTCAAAACCCCACTCATCTCTCACCCCATGAGGACCACCATGAGCGATGACAATCATTGGGTGTCCATTTGCCCTATCTTTTTTCGGAGTTGTCAAATAGCCCTGTAATTTTACACCATCTCTAGCTTCAATAGTAACGGCATCTACTGGAGACAGCTCAACATCTTTCAGCAATGGAAATGGATCAAGTATTTTCTTAACAGAATTTTTTTTAGGTTCATATAGATAAAATGCGGGGGAAAATTTATCTGTTTCAATTGAGGCAACTACTTTTGTCCCATCATCACTAGCACTAGTGATATTGACCAACGCACCCTTAAAAGCTGTGCTTAGATCCTGATGCCACTTTGAATAATGAGAGTTTGGGTCAACAATTATTGACTGAGGGTAATTAGGCATAATTTCAATCGAATAGAGACTTCCATTTCGATCAAAATTAAAAGAATTTATATCAACTTCAGGGTGGTTATAGAGTAACTTCGGCTCTTCTGATTCCAGATCCCATTTAACCAAACTACTAGTATCATTTAACCTGGTATCCAAAACATAAAAAGAGTTTTTTCCCGCAAATGAAATTGGCTCTACTGTCCCTTTAGAGTCATCTATAAATGAGTCAACTCTCTCCCATGCTGCTCCATCACTTTTCTTGTAGATATCAAAATAGTTTTCCTTATCGTCTGATCGACTGGCTTTAGCGTATATTGGATTTCCATCAATATCGACTACAACCTGAGAATTTTCTCCTGGCAGCCTTGAAACACGCTTGCTTCTTCCACTATAGACATCTAATTTAATTAAGCGTGCGCGTTTTCCATTACGAACAGTCATCAATACCTTATTTGGCTCTTTGGGTAAAAGGGAGCTAAGGACAGCGAAACCACTATCTGCCTGTAGAGTTGCACTACCAGAGCCTTTCCCTTGACCAAAAATAAATCCTTTATTTTTTCCCTTTACACTTAACCCTATCCACTCTCCCGTTGGAATAGGCATATCCAAGAAGCCATAATTTCTTATTAAACTTGCAATAATTCGATCGCTATTCGCCCAATAAATACTACCTACTGCATGGACTCCAGAAATATTTAACCTATTAATTATTTTTAAGTTGTCTGCATCGATAACAGCGAGTACACTCTCGCCATTATCAGTCCGCAATACCGCAGCGTAATGTTTACCATCTGGAGAAATTTGTAAATTCCCATATTTGGGCAGGTGCGCAAAGGCCTCTATTGGAGTTTCCTTTTGCGTCAAAGCCCAAACATTACAGGAAATCCCCAACAAAAAAATAAAAAATATACTACGGAAACTCATCCCTTACTCTCCGAGATCAAAAACAAACCCATTAAAATATTATCGGCTGCCAAAATCTGCCAAACCAAACCTGCATATTCCAAAGTTTTATAATAACGAATATTGGCTGATTAACTGATAGTTAAATACCCTCGCAGTTTACTTAACATATCCCCATCTAAAATTTAGAAAAAATCAAAAGAAACAAAACAAAACAATAGAAAACTTGATACAACCGTCCTAAAAAAGTGGCACTATCGTTAATAATTAACTTCTCTTTAATATACTTTATAACAGAAATGGTCGCCATATGATAATTAACATTATCGGCGATAATCAATTTAATTAAAATGAGGGAGATAAGCAATTGTCATAAATGACATAATATAAACAAAAGTACCAACTTTACTTTGGTTTCACAATAAATTTATGAATATCCCCCTTAAATAAGAAAGATATTTAAACAATGATAATTTCCATTAGTAGTATATAAAAATATGACATGCATCCATGCTTATATACCACCTGTGAGATTCAATCATTATTTCAGTGACATTGAATGAAATATACTTCCTCCTCAATAGAGCTTTTAGTTTTCCTATAAAATTCACTGGGCAGCGGGCTTACCCAACAACAACCTTCACTACTTTTAGGGTGGGCCAGCTCAATTTCTGTCGCGTGTAACAGCAATCGGCTAGATGCATTTAACGCAGCCTGATGTGCATAAAAAGGGTCACCTAAAATTGGATGCCCCATTGCCTGCATATGCACCCGCAACTGATGGGACCGCCCAGTAATCGGTTGTAACTGTAGTAAACTACAATTACTGGTCCGAGATATGACCTTCCAGTGTGTCGACGAAGGCTTACCTAGTTCAAAGTCTACTTTTTGACGTGGTCGATTTGGCCAATCACAAATCAATGGAAAATTGACTTCCCCTGAATCCTCCTCCGGATTTCCCCATACCCATGCGTAATAAGTCTTTTTAACTTTTCGATTTTGGAATAGTAAGCTCAATGCTTTATGGATTTCCGGGCCTCTAGCCATAACCATAAGGCCCGAAGTATCCATATCAAGGCGGTGGACTATTAAGCTCTCAGGGTAATATTTCTGGACTCGAACAGCTAAACTGTCTTTATGTGTAATTTCCTTTCCAGGAACACTCAAAAGCCCACTTGGTTTATCAACTACGACCAAGTGGGTATCTTCATATACTATTGAAGGAAATATGTGATCGGGGGGACAATATCTGCGTTTAGCTAGGTTTGCAAACATATCTAATACGAATAGCTTTAAAAATACTTAACGAAAAGGTCATTTATTACCAATATTTAACTGCCCAAGAATTTCCGTTGAAGCATTGACTTGATTCATCGTATAAAAATGCAAGCCCGGCGCACCACCTTCCAATAAAGTCTCACAGAGATCAGTGACCACCTCTAAACCTAGCTTTCGAATGTCCTCAGGATTGCTATAACTTTCCATACGTTTAATCAGCCATCTTGGAATCTCTGCACCACAATTTCGAGAGAAACGTACTAGGTTAGCAAAGTTAACTATCGGCATAATGCCAGGATAAATAGGGGCATCGATACCAGCTTTTTCACACTGATCAATGAAGTAAAAATAAGAATCTGGATTATAGAAATACTGGGTAAGGGCACTATTGGCCCCCGCCTCGAACTTGCCTTTAAGATAACGTATATCATCATCATAGCTGTTCGACTCCGGGTGAATCTCTGGATAAGCAGCTACCTCAAGATGAAATTGATCGCCGGTATGTCGGCGAATAAAGGCGACTAATTCATTCGCATAAACCAGTTGCGCCACCGCCCCCATGCCCGACGGCATATCACCACGCAGTGCAACTATTCGATTAATTCCCGCCTCTTTATATTCATTTAACAAACCCAGTATTGTCTCTTCATTATCACCACCAAACGACAAATGTGGGGCAATTGAAATACCATCTCGTCGCATATTGGTCACAATACTCGACGTTGTCTCTCTCGTGGTACCACCGGCACCATAGGTAACAGAAAAGAATTCAGGATTAAATGCCTGGAGCGCTTCGCGAGTTTTGTATAGCTTCTCGCGGCCCTCTGGCGTTTTAGGAGGGAAAAATTCGAAACTTATGCGAATGGAGTCTTTCATTATATTTCTCCAACCCCGCACAATTCAGGTGCCGGCGATACCGGCACCTTTTAGTTAGGGGTGATTAGTACTTATAACTTTCAGGTTTGAACGGACCTTCAACTGAAACACCGATATAGTTAGCTTGTTGCTCGGTCATACGGGTAATAACACCACTAAAACCCTCAACCATATAGCGTGCAACTTCTTCATCCAGGTGCTTGGGCAGTACTTTTACATACAGCGCTGAAGTTTTTTGATCTGCCGGTAAGTCGGCAAACTTTTCTTTGAACAAATGGATCTGGGCGAGAACCTGGTTGGCAAAAGAGCCATCCATGATGCGACTCGGATGGCCAGTAGCGTTGCCAAGGTTTACCAGGCGGCCTTCAGACAGCAGCAGCAAGTGATCATTGGTTTCGCTATTGCGAACTACCTTATGTACCTGCGGCTTAACTTCCTGCCACTCCCAGTTTTCACGCATAAAGGCGGTGTCGATTTCATTATCGAAGTGACCAATATTACAAACCACCGCACCACTCTTCAGGGCGGAAAGCATGTGGGCATCGCAAACGTTTACGTTGCCAGTTGTAGTAACAATCAGGTCTGTATTGGCCAGCAGCTGCTTGTTAATACCCTCAGCGGTACCGGTATTAACGCCGTCGATGTAGGGGGAAACCAGCTCAAAGCCGTCCATACAAGCTTGCATCGCACAGATCGGGTCCACTTCAGAAACCCGTACGATCATGCCTTCCTGGCGCAGGGATGCTGCGGAACCTTTACCTACGTCGCCGTAACCAATAACCAGCGCTCGCTTACCAGAGAGCAGGTGGTCAGTGGCGCGCTTGATGGCGTCGTTGAGGCTGTGGCGACAGCCGTATTTATTGTCGTTCTTGCTCTTGGTCACAGCGTCATTGACGTTGATCGCAGGAATCTTCAGGGTGCCTTCGCGCAGCATATCCTGCAGGCGGTGTACGCCGGTGGTGGTCTCTTCACTCACACCGTGGCAAGCATCGAGAAGTTGCGGGTATTCGCGGTGCAGCAACTCAGTGAGGTCGCCACCGTCATCCAAAATAATATTGGGTTGCCAGCCGGCAACATCGGCACCAATAGTGCGCTCAAGGCACCACTCGTATTCTTCTTCAGTTTCACCTTTCCAGGCAAATACGGGGATTCCGCGCGCAGCAATGGCAGCAGCAGCGTGATCCTGGGTGGAGAAAATATTACAGGAGGACCAGCGAACTTCAGCGCCCAGCGCGACCAGAGTTTCGATCAGCACTGCAGTCTGGATTGTCATGTGGATACAGCCCATGATACGGGCACCCGCCAGCGGCTGCTCTGCGCGGTATTTCTCACGCAGGGTCATCAGTGCCGGCATTTCACCTTCTGCAATTTCAATTTCACGGCGCCCCCACTCGGCCAGGGAAATGTCCGCGATTTTGTAATCTTTAAATTCAGTGCTCATTTGATTCATCGTTTTTGAGTCCAAAAATTATCTGCTTGCCGAGTGGTACCCAGCATATTTTGTGTGCCCGCGCTTTTGGCGCAGGCATGAATATTTATTTCTGAAACTTAGAGGCCGGCTTGGGAGCGAAGCGCATCCGCCTTGTCGGTTTTTTCCCATGGGAAAGCAGTAAAGCTCTCACTGCGTTCCTGGCCATTGCTGTCGATCCAATTGTAAGTGTGGGTAAACGGATCGCGACCAAAGTGACCATAAGCTGCGGTCAACTGATACATCGGGTGCAACAGGTCGAGGGATTTGGAGATGGCGTAAGGGCGCAGGTCAAAGTTTTCGCGCACCAGCTCTACCAGCTTATCCTCTGGTACCAAACCGGTTCCAAAAGTATTAATTGCTACGGAAGTCGGCTCGGCGACACCGATGGCGTAGGAAACCTGAATCTCACAGCGCTTGGCCAAGCCTGCAGCGACAATGTTCTTAGCCACATAGCGACCTGCGTAAGCGGCAGAGCGGTCAACCTTAGAGGGGTCCTTACCGGAAAACGCACCGCCGCCATGGCGAGCGGAGCCACCGTAAGTATCGACGATAATCTTGCGCCCGGTGAGACCGCAGTCCCCAACTGGCCCGCCAATAACAAAGTTGCCCGTCGGGTTGATATGGAACTTGGTGTCTTTATGCAGCCATTCCAGCGGCAAGGTGTTGTGAACAATCAACTCCATCACTGCATCGCGCAGATCTTTTTGGCTGACATCCGGGTTGTGCTGAGTTGAAAGAACAACCGCATCGATCGCACAGGGGCGACCCTGTTCGTCGTAACGGAAGGTCAGCTGGCTTTTTGCATCGGGACGCAACCAGGGAAGCAGACCGGATTTACGCACTTCAGCCTGACGCTCAACCAGACGGTGGGAATAGTAGATCGGTGCAGGCATAAAGGTGGGGGTTTCGTTGGTCGCATAACCAAACATTAACCCCTGGTCCCCAGCACCCTGGTCTTCCGGCTTAGCGCGGTCTACACCCTGTGCGATATCCACAGATTGTTTACCGATCACATTGATAACACCACAGGTCTCACCGTCATAACCCACGTCAGAAGAGGTGTAGCCGATATCGGTGATAACTTTACGCACCAGCTCTTCCAGGTCTACCCAGGCAGAGGTGGAGATCTCGCCGGCAATAACTGCAATACCGGTTTTCACCAGGGTTTCACAGGCTACCCGCGCCTGCTTGTCACGGGCCAGTAGAGCATCCAATACAGCATCGGAAATCTGGTCGGCAATTTTATCCGGGTGCCCCTCAGATACGGATTCTGAGGTAAACAGTCTGTATTCACTCATTTTGAGGTCTCCATTGTCCCGCCGCAGCGGTTGAATATCTTTTAACTTCAGGCTATGCCTGACAAACCCCCGTCAGGGCTTAATAAACTCTCTTATCTGGATCTGAAAGCCATTGCGCAGGGCGCTGTAAATACTGCGCCCATCTTGCAAGCCGGCAGTCGCGGCCCAGTCACTCAACTGCTCTGGAGCAAAACCCAGCCATAAATCTCCGCAGGCCTCTCTGGCCCAGTCCTGGCTGTGTTCCTGCAATTCTGCAATTAAAAGCTGCCCGCCCTTTTTTAGGGCGCCGTGCAAATCATGAAAAATTTGTGCCGGGTCAGGAGTGTGGTGGAGCACCATGTTCACCACGATGGTGTCGGCACTGGCCGGCCGTGCCGCAGCAGCGCGAGTATCGCTACAGACAAACTCGATATTTTTAATACCCTGTTCATCGGCAAAAGATTGGGCCCGCTCCAACATTGCAGAAGACAGATCCAGTGCTGTCACTGTCGCGAAACGCTGAGCCAACTCCTGTAGAAATTCACCTTCTCCAGGCCCAACTTCCAAGGCATGACGACCAGGTTTGAGCAGCTGAGCCACCTGTGGTCCGTATACGTCATAGCTGGCAATCAATTCCTGCTGCTCGCGAAAGCGGTTGCCGTAATCGGCAAAGAAACGTCGCGATGCTTCCGCTCTCTCTTCAGAAATCCGGGATACCGCCTGCACCCGCACATCGGCCAGAGGCAAATGATCCAGGTTTGTAAATAGCTGTGCCAGCAGTGGAGTAGCTGCAGTGCGCCGGTAGAAAAGGTTATTACCTTCGCGGTGCTTGTTTACCAGACCTGCCTGGGCGAGCACTTTCAAGTGATGACTCAGGGCCGGTTGGCGCAAATCAAAGATTCGGCACAGCTCTAAAACACTGTAAGAATCCTGGCTAAGCAGGCGCAATATTTCGAGCCGCAGGGGATCTCCGGCGGCTTTCAGGGTCAAGGCCAGCTGAGGAATTGCCTCGGCTGGACTCAGTTCGGGTGCTGGCTCATTTTCAGACATGGGGCGAAGTCTAGCAGGGGAGCACACCTATATCAAAATGTTTTGATATAGCTTTATTAAATATTTTTGATATAGATGTTAATGGCGCCGCCTAATGCATAGAATTAGAAGTTTGTTGCTGCACTCAACAACAAATCCCCAACCAAAGCTTTGCGCGGGGCCGCCCTTTACGGGAAAATACGCCACCATTTTGTTGTTGCGGGAATCTGCCGGCAGAGCAGCGCCGCACCCTAGCTAAGAAACCAGAGAGCTCTTCTTATGTCTTCTACTCCCTCTCGCGCTGAAAAGGCCAACGCCATTCGCGCCCTGTCCATGGACGCGGTCCAAAAAGCCAAAAGCGGCCACCCCGGTGCGCCCATGGGTATGGCGGATATCGCCGAGGTGCTGTGGAATGACTACTTAAAGCACAACCCGGCCAACCCCAGCTGGGCCGATCGCGACCGCTTTGTACTGTCCAATGGTCACGGCTCCATGCTGCTTTATTCCCTGCTGCACCTGTCCGGCTATGACCTGCCGATTGAAGAGCTGCAGAACTTCCGCCAACTGCATTCCAAAACTCCGGGCCACCCCGAATACGGTTATGCCCCTGGTGTAGAAACCACCACCGGCCCACTGGGCCAAGGCATCACCAACGCTGTTGGTATGGCAATGGCAGAAAAGATCATGGGTGCCCAGTTCAATCGCCCCGGCTACGAGCTGGTAGACCATCACACCTATGTATTCCTCGGCGATGGCTGCCTGATGGAAGGCATCTCCCACGAAGCCTGCTCCCTGGCCGGGACTCTGGGCCTGGGCAAGCTGGTCGCCTTCTATGACGACAACGGCATCTCCATTGATGGTGAAGTGGAAGGCTGGTTCACCGACGACACGCCCAAGCGCTTTGAATCCTACGGCTGGCACGTAATCCCCAATGTGGATGGCCACGATTCCGCCGCTATCAAAGCCGCTATTGAAGAAGCTCGCTCTGTTACCGATAAGCCCACCATTATTTGCTGCAAAACCGTGATCGGTTTCGGCTCCCCGAACAAACAGGGGCGCGAAGAGTGTCACGGTGCACCGCTGGGTGACGAAGAGATCGCCCTGGTTCGCGAAACCCTTGGTTGGGCCCACGGCCCATTTGAAATCCCCGAAGATATCTACGCTGGCTGGGATGCCAAAGCCAAAGGTGAAGCCCAGGAAGACGAGTGGAAAGATATCCTGGCCGATTACCGCGAAGAATTCCCGGAGCTGGCAGCCGAATTTGAGCGCCGCATGAGCGGTGAACTGCCCGCAGATTTCCTCAGCAAAGCAGATGAGTACATCAAAGCCTGCCAGGAAAATGCAGAGAAGATCGCCTCTCGTAAAGCCAGCCAAAACGCTTTGAACGCCTACGGCCCGCTGCTGCCCGAATTCCTCGGCGGCTCCGCCGACCTGGCTGGCTCCAACCTCACTATCTGGTCAGGCTCCAAAGGCGTCAGCGCCGAGGATGCCTCAGGCAACTACATCTATTACGGTGTGCGCGAATTCGGCATGAGCGCCATTATGAATGGTATCGCTCTGCACGGTGGTTTCGTGCCCTACGGCGCTACCTTCCTGATGTTTATGGAATACGCCCGCAATGCTGTGCGCATGGCCGCACTGATGAAGCAGCGTGTGGTCTTTGTCTACACCCACGACTCTATTGGCCTGGGAGAAGACGGCCCGACTCACCAGCCGGTAGAACAGCTCAGCGCCTTGCGCGCCACTCCGAACCTGCACACTTGGCGCCCCTGTGACGCCACTGAATCCGCAGTGAGCTGGAAGATGGCTATCGCGCGCAAAGAAGGCCCCAGCACCATGGTCTTTAGCCGTCAGGGCCTGGCTCCTCAAGATCGCGACAGCGCACAGCTGGCTCAGATTGAGCGCGGTGGATACGTACTGTCCGACTGCGAAGGTGCTCCTGAAGCCATTATTATTGCCACTGGCTCCGAGGTAGAGCTGGCGATGGCGGCCCAGGAAAAACTGGTTGGCAAGAAAGTTCGCGTTGTTTCCATGCCCTGTGCCGAGTTGTTTATGGAGCAGGAAGAGGCTTATCGTGAGTCCGTACTGCCTTCTTCTGTACGTGCACGAGTAGCTGTAGAAGCGAGCCACAAAGACTACTGGTATAAGTTTGTCGGTTTCGATGGCGCTATTATCGGTATGGAAACCTTTGGCGAATCTGCCCCTGCCGGCGACTTGATGCGCTACTTTGGTTTCACTGTGGACAATGTGGCTGAAGCGGTAGAAAAACTGCTGAAGTAATACTGTTCTCTCCACTGAATATCATTTAGGTATCAACCCCGCGCGGCACTGGCTCAGCGCCGCGCGGGGACGCTTAGCTGACATTTTTTCTCCTGCCTAAAGTTGTGCTATGACCACTAGAATTGCCATCAATGGCTACGGCCGTATCGGCCGCTCCGTTTTACGCGCACTCTATGAGTCTGGCGCCCGTGACAGCTTACAAATAGTTGCCATCAATGAACTGGCTGACTGCGACACCATTGCACACCTGACAAAGTACGACTCTGTCCACGGTCGCTTCTCAGGCGAAGTTTCCGTGCATGAAGATGTCCTTGAGGTTAATGGAGATTCTATTGCCGTTACTCATTGCGAGCGATTAGAAGATCTGGATTGGTTGCGGGATCAGGTAGATATCGTACTGGAATGTACTGGCAGCTTTAAGCAGCGACGGAGCGCAGAGCTGCACCTTGCCGCAGGAGCCAAGAAAGTACTATTTTCCCAACCCGCCAGCCGGGATGTCGATGCCACGATTGTTTACGGGGTAAACGACCATATTTTAAATGGCAAAGAGCAAATAATTTCGGCAGCCTCCTGCACAACTAATTGCAGCGTGCCAGTGATTGCTGCTCTGGATAAGGCCTTCGGTATAGAAGCTGGAGTCATTACTACCATCCATTCTGCAATGAATGATCAACCAGTAAGTGATGCCTATCACCATACTGATCTGAGAAAGACACGTTCAGCAGTAAGCTCGGTTATTCCTGTTGATACGGCTTTGGCCCGGGGTATTGAGAGAATATTACCTAACTTGGTCGGCAAGTTTGAGGCACAAGCCCTGCGAGTGCCCACAGTCAACGTTTCCGCGATTGATTTATCCGTTTCACTGCAAAGAGAAGTCAGCCGGGAAGATATTAATGCCCTATTAAAATCAGTTTCTAAATCTGAATTTAATGGTGTGTTAGGTTTTACCCAAGAACCTCTCGCATCCTGTGATTTTAATCACGATCCCCGATCCGGTATCATCGATGCAAGCCAAACTCGTGTAGCCGGTAATCGATTAGCCAAGATTTTGATTTGGTTTGATAATGAATGGGGATTTGCGAATCGGATGCTGGATTTAGTAAAGATAATCTAAAAAGCATCCATACTCCACCCTATTGAAAATTACTGATACAACATTAAGACTTAAGACATTCGAACCAAAATAATATTTTTCATTCCATATACTTACACTAAATATTTATTTAGAATAATCAATTTATTTATTAAATTACTTTTTCTTGAAAAGTGTACAAGGATTTGTTGTGTTTATTTTCTCTAGTTTAAATAAGTTATCAGGCTTCATCCTTATAACAGCAATTCTTCATGGTTGTGGAGGAGGTGGTGGTGGCGGCTCTAATGACAGCAATGAAACTAACAGTAGTACTGGAAGCTCAAACGACAGCACTTTTCCAACTGCAACAATTGATTTCCCACATATTGATGGGTTAGTTACAAGGCAAGGTAATATTATAATAAGAGGCTCTGCAAGTGATAATGAGGCTGTAGAAAGTGTATCAGTAAATGGGGTGCCCGCAGATTCAACTTCTGACGTTAATTTTAGTAGCTGGCAAGTGGAAGTACCTCTAGATAGCTTTGGAGAAAATACGCTGACCGTAAAAGTAGAAGATATTAATGGAAATATCTCACAAGCTGCGGCAACTAGAATAGTTAGTGTTTATATACCTCATAAATATAATGCTTGTGGGGAAATATCCTACGATCAAGAAAACCACAGGGTAATCGGTAGCTATCCTGACATTGTAGAAACTGACTTAAACACAGGCAATCAAACATACACTCCATTTGATTTTGATATTTGGAGATCCAGTTACAACACTCTAACAAAACAACTATATGGAATGGACTATGATGGCAACATAGTACTACTTGATTTATCTAACCTCATACCAATTACTATTTCTGAACAAAATACAAATGAAGTTAGTTTAACAACTGGAGAAATCACGATAGATAGCAGCAATAATATGCTCTACATATCTGATACAGATTACGCTTCTAATTGGTATATAGCTAGCGTAGATTTAGTCAGTGGAACCAGACGGATTATTGCTGACCAATCGACAGGTAGCGGAGCAGATTTACAGCACATATTGGGTATAGAAGCCAGGAATGGAAAACTTTTTGCCATTACCAGAAATAGAAGTATTCACCCAAACGTAGATTATTTTATAGAAGTTGACCTAAATACCGGTGACCGATCCATAATTAGCGGTGGTACTTATGGGTCTGGCTATCCTCTAAACTTGAGCATGGGCTTTACAGTCGATGACATTGCAGAATTCGCATATATTGGTGACTTTTATGATGAGTTAATAGAAGTGAATATTACTACAGGCGAAAGGAGGCTGGTCTCTGAAAGAGAGACTTATCTTAAGGACAACTTAGTTTTTGAGCAAAACTTCCACTTAGCTGTTGACCGCACTACGGAATCAGTTTATTTAAATTGTTCATCACATCAATTAATATCTATTGATATTGAATCAGGTGTCCGAAAACAGATAACAAAATCTAAAAGAGGTGATGGACCTCCTATAAGAAATGCTTCATCTGCACGATTTGATAGCATCAATAATAAAATACTAATCATTAACAAAACCACCCAAACTTATATGCCAGAGATAATGGAAATTGATCCCATAACTGGCGATAGAAAAATAATTGTTAGTGATATTATAGGGTCTGGAATCTCAGTGGGAAACTATTACGATTTTGCCCTGGGTAACAAAACTGGACGCATTTTCATCGCCTCCTCCTGGTATGACCCTGACAGCTTTGAAACTTTTGATTACATTGTAGAAGTGGATAAAGCTACAGGTAACAGAACTATAATTTCTGGATCTGGGTACGGCAGCGGCCCTGAATTTAATAATCTATTAACTCTCGAAATAGATGAAGAAAAAGAATTACTCTACGTTCTTGATCATTATACTGATGCCTTATTAAGTGTCGATATTTCAACTGGAAACCGAACTATTATCAGCCAAGCTGGAGGGATTGGTAGTGGCATCGATTGGACACTGCCAACATACATGGCACTGAGCTCAAACAAGAACTTTGCTTATGTTACTGAACAGTCCTCGAATTCGATTTACCTTGTAAATCTCACAACAGGACATAGGGAAATATTTTCAAGTGACGATGTAGGCGAAGGCCCATCTTTAGCCGGACCAACTCAAATACGATTTGACTCTACCAGAAATAAACTAATTGTCGAAAGTTATGAAGTCTCTGGTTATCAACCAATGATTTATGTAGATGTTGAAACAGGAAATCGTGAATACAGGTACTCAAGTAATGCCAGTACCGATAACAGAGCTATTATAGATCCCGAAACAGGATTAACCTATATTTCATCCTGGCTTGGAGAAGTAAGGGTTTATGATTACGAAACCTCACAAGCACTGATAATATCTAAATAATTTATCCAATATAAAATATTGCGCCTATCCACTCTAGGTAGGTGCATATCAAACCTCCGGCTTGACAACTTGGACGAACAAATAGAGCAAAAACTGCTGGCAGCATACATGCAATTTATTTGATCTCGAAGCTTATTTTTGAAAAAATAATTTCTCAAATCATCTTAATCAACCTTGGTTTAAAGTAATAATTTAAACTCCCTCACACTACAAGCATGATCATCTCTCAGCACCACAAAAAATCACTGTGGCAACCTTCACTCAACTTAGCTGACCTACTATTCAGGCCACCCATTACAAATTGAAGAGGCACGCATGTTACATTATTAAAATTCAAAATTCTTTAAGAAATACTGTCGAATGGGAGCATTATTTTGTTTTACCCTTATCTCTCAGGATAAAAATGGGTGGGAAAATAAATATCGTTTTTTAAGCTCTCTAAAATCCTTTCACGACCAAACAGATCTAGGCCATTGTCAAATGGTACTTATCTTGAAAGCTAACCATACGACTTACCGCGTCTTCAACCATAGCCAGCAATGCTCCATCACACCTTGCCTATAACAGGATCATTTTCTCAGTCAGCTATCCGATTCACCCGGCCAATAACAGCTTGCAGTCTGCTGAGAGCTTAATTCTTTCCAAGTTAGGGCGGCTATTTGTTGCCTCTCGTCATCAGTCACTTTCTATGCCTTGCACCTTAGCTCCGCAAGCTTGTATATTTGCCCTGAGTGGTATCCTCGTAAGCCTATACTGCATCGCAGCTCCCGGCTGAACGTCGAGTGATGCCTCACTATCAATTTTGCTATTGTTTTCTGGGGGTGTCCGGATTTTCTTAGGCTATAAATCTAGTATCATTCGTTCTCATTCAGCTGGTAGTAGCTAATCAGTACCTTTTTCCAAGTCAAGAGAGGTGCTGACTCTACCAGCCGAGCTCCCCGTACTTACTATCTGAAATCAAGGCATATTAAAAGTCATTTTCTTTAAAAACGGTTTAAAATTTAAGCGTCGTCATATATGCAAGCCTCAGCATCAAAAGCAATTACTTTTTTTTGCTTAGTATTTTTCTGCCTATATTCAGTAGCCAACTGCAACAAACTCTGCTCTCTACCTTCCTTGTCAAGCTCACCCAATCTTTCAGCTGCATTATAAAAATCCTCCCAACCATTACTATCAATATAAAGCTGACGAAAAGCTGGAACTAAAGATTCATATTCTGCAGCCAAAGCCAAAGTAGCATTATTGGTTTTCTCTATATAAGCCTGGTAGCGCGCTGGGTAAGACCACTCTGCTGCCATACGCCAATAGCAACGTCTCAATCGACTCAGAATTTCCTCCTTTTCTTGGCGCTTGTCCTCATCCGGCAAGTTGGATTGGTAAACTGGTTGAAGCTCTTTACGCGTCGCTGTCATTAACTGTCGTACCGCCAGTGCCTGAGCCTTAGTCTCCTCAGCAGAACTCGAGAGACCTTGGCTACGAAGCCAATCAGGTAAAGCAATTTCGGAAACTGCTGTAGCAAAGCTCTCATTAAAACGGGTATCACCCGGCACATAAACTCTTCTGTGGGCCAACTCATGAAATAAGAGTCCGGCCAGTCTCTCCGGTGTCCAATTCACAAAGCTTGATAACACAGGATCGTTAAACCAACCCAGGGTGCTGTAGGCCGGAACGGCTCCAAGGTAGACATCGTAACCCTGGTTACGCAGGCTATTTGCTTTGGCAATAGCCGCTGATTTGCGGAAGTAGCCCCTATAGCTAGCGCAACCGGCTATGGGGTAACACCATCGTTTGGGGCTCAGGGAAAACTCTGGTGCAGCCAAGACATTCCATATGGGGTATTCATCATCAAGCTGGACATAGGAACTATAGGCTTGCCCCACTGGTAGCTTTAACTCCTGTGCTGCATAGGCACGGATTTCCTGAACGAGTTGCAATTGCTTCTGAAGCTGATCATTAGCATTGCCATCTTGAACCAGCTCTTCAATCGGCTGCCGGGCGGAGAGTATCCGCAATTGACCGCTTGCAGCCTGGAAGTAATAGCCCGCAGTCTCGCACCCGTAGAGCCCTAACAATACTAATGCGAGCAGCCAAACTCTGGGGCGCGCTAAAAACCTAAGATCAGAAATACTGATATACACTCTTTTTCCTATTAGTATTTTTCTTAGAGAAACCCACCAGTCAAACGATTCCATGTGCAAAAGGTTATTCCATGTCACCAGTGGCAGCCGTCTTAACAGTATTTGCGCTGGTTTTAGGTGCTGTTGCCTGGTTGCGACTGCTATTTATTGGTTTTAGTCGCGACCCCTTGTCGGGGCTGATAGCACTATTTATGCCACCTTTGGCGCTTTTACTGCTTCTGCCTGAAAGGCGAGAAAATAGTGATCTTTATTCTTTATGTGGCGTGTCCTTACTCTGCCTACTTGCAGCCCTGGCCCTGCTTTGACCAACCCGTCGTTCTTACGATAAGTCGATCCAGCTTGATTTAGGTCAAGAGATTTCCATTACAGCTCCCTAGACTGCATAGGTGAAGCATTAGCCTATTTGGAGAGAAAAATGGATGCTTTAATTGACCTGTTTACCAGCTTTTCTGGCCTTCTCAGCTTGGCCGTTATTGCCTTTATATTCCTGATGGCAGCGTTTTTCGTTCGCTTGGTTCGCAACAATGTTGAAAAAGCTGTTGCCGAGCAGGAACGCATCGCAGCACAAGCAACCGGTTCCAATAAATAGCTAGGCTTCCATCGTTGCTGTAAGCAACCAAGCACAAGGTAGTTTAGCGTTTATCTCTCGATCTGGTATCTAATAGCGGGCTTTCTACAGCCGGTAGGGTGGTCAACCTCCCTGCAGCTGGGAAGTAACCGTGTCATCAAGCTTCTTGTCATGGAAGAGATGGAGTTGATGCTACTGAGAAGAGAGTGCGGCGTTGTACCCGTATCGCTAGCGCTCTCAGGTGAGTAATCCTATCGAGAGCGCAGCTGCAATACCTCAAGCACTGCTTGTGAAGCTAACCGCTGAAAGCCCAGTGGTGACTTTTTTATACCTCAGGTAGCAGGCTTATCTTTGGGTGAAGACTTCATCCAACGCCCAAATAAAATGCCAATCTCAAACAATAGCCACATGGGGAAGGCCAATAAGGATTGGGAAATTATATCTGGCGGTGTCAGTAGCATCCCAATTAAAAAGCATCCCACAATCACATAAGGACGCTTACTTGCCAGGGTCTTGGCATCCACTACCCCACTCCAGATCAGTAGGACTGTCGCGATAGGGATTTCAAAAGCAAAACCAAAAGCAAAGAAAAGCTTCAGCACCAGATCCAGATAACTGCGCATATCTGGCATTACCTTAATATCTTCTGGAGCAGTTCCAACAAAGAAATCAAACAGAAGGGGAAAGACCACAAAATACGCAAATGCAATGCCGATATAAAAAAGTGCGACGCTACTAATTAATAATGGAATAGCAATACGTTTTTCATTTTTATATAACCCCGGGGCAATAAATGACCAAACTTGGTAAAGCACAAAAGGGATTGCAATAAAAAAAGAAACTATAAAGGTCGTTTTGAACGGAGTAAGGAACGTGGAAGTCACCTCTGTAGCGATCATTCCAACATCACCCGCCAAACGCTCCTGTAGAGGGTGGGCAATAAAATTATAAATTTCAGACGCAAATGGCATCAAGCAGACAAATAAGACCAATACGACTAAGAGGATTCGCAATAGGCGATCACGCAGTTCGATCAGGTGGTCGATAAAAGGCTGATGTTTATCTTGGGACTGATCGCTCATGACTGGCTATCTTTTTCCTGTTGCGATGTTTTCTTCTCGCCTTGTTTTTCTTCTTCATCTTCATCTTCATCGATGTTTTCAGGATGGTCCGGGTTTAAATCCGGGTCCCCAAAATCATGCCAATGCTCTGGGTATTCCGGATCCTGTAACTCCTCGGCAGTTTCATCCTGTTCTGGCAAATAATCCTCCTGCTCCGCACGAGGATGAGCAGGTTCTTCTATCGCCTTTTCAGGCTTTGGTGCCTCAGGATGATTTACTCCAGCTGCCTGTTTTTCTACTGGTGTCCCTGCAACTTGTGGTTTTTCAGGCTGATTAAGCGCGTCGTGAACTTCCTTATTGGCTTCGCTAAAGGTTTGCTCCATCTCACGACGACTCTCCTCAATCTCACGCATAATGCGCTCATTGTGAAGTTCACGCCGTATATCATCGGCTCCAACCTCTCGCTCCAATTCTTCACGAGCACTGTGCAAGGTCCGCTTCAAACCGGACCACCAGCGGGAAGTGGTACGCACCGCATCGGGCAGTCGCTCAGGGCCAACCACCAACAGGGCCACGGCAGCAACTACCAATAGTTCTAAAAAGCCGATATCAAACACAGAGTGACACTCGCCTTAGTCGTTGCCGATTATTTGTCCTGGGACTGTTTATCTTTATTTTTGACAGTACTGTCTTGGCCTGGCTTCTCTTCCTCATCGTGCTTGAGACGCTCGACATCTTTGTCTTCATCAGCATCCTTGGATTTGTCTTCATCCTTAACCGCTTTGCGGAAACCCTTAATTGCGCCACCCAGATCGCCTCCGAGGTTTTTCAAACGCTTGGTTCCGAACAGTAGCAAGACTATGACCAGGACAATCAACAACTGCCAGATACTAATTCCACCGAATCCCATAATTGTCTCCATTACATTCAATAGGATGGCTTGAGTTTCTTACCGGGCACTCCCGCCATCAGGGGTGGTGCCACAAGTGATTCAAATTTTACTTAGTTCGCGCAGCTTTCTCTTCCAGGCCAGAAAGACCAAATCGGCGCCCAAGCTCTCGAACCACGTCCTGAGAATCAGCGCCCAAGTGAGATAGCATGACCAGCGAGTGAAACCATAGGTCCGCTGTCTCGGCAACCAGGTCTCGATTATCGCCACTACTCTGTGCGTCTTTTGCTGCAAGAATAGCTTCAGTGGCTTCTTCACCGACTTTTTCCAAAATCTTGTTCAGGCCTTTGCTATGTAGACTGGCCACATAGGATTCAGAAGCATCACTGCTATTTTTACGGCTTTCCAATACCGCATCGAGCTGTTGCAGCACATCTTTCATAATTGTTTCACTTATAAATGGACTTCGGGTCCTGAATCACCGGCTGATTCACCTGCCACTCTTCATCTTGAAGGAGGTGATAGAAACAACTACTGCGTCCGGTATGACAGGCGATTCCACCTTCCTGCTCGACCAACATTAATACGGTGTCACCATCACAATCCAGACGCAATTCACGCACCTTCTGCAGGAAACCAGAGGTTTCGCCCTTGCGCCACAGGCCCTTGCGGGACCGGGACCAGTAGACTGCGTAACCCTCACTGGCAGTGAGCGCCAGCGATTCCCGGTTCATCCAGGCCATCATCAACACCCGCCCGGTTTTGAAATCCTGCGCAATCGCAGGAACCAGGCCATCACTGTTCCAGCTGACTTTATCGAGAAAACCGGCCTTTGCTTGAATTTGAGTCAATGTCTAACAATCCTTAGAAGTTCCAGTGTAGGCCGAAGCGCCCTAGGGCCACAGCAGTAGCACTAGTGCAGCAACGCCCAGTACCCAACCCGTCGGCGGCAACTGAGCCAGCCATTCCGGCTTACTGACAGCGATGGCGCCAACGCCCAACACAACTCCGGCGACCCGCCGAATATATTGGCGCAAGCCTCGGCGTTGCGAGCCCGCCAACTGCTCGCCAATTACCTCTAACTGGGGCGCCAGTTCCCGCGACTGCTCCAGAGCTGAGTACACCAGCTGTGGCATCTGCGGGAATTTCTCAAGCCACTCCGGACCGTAGCGCTTTATCTCACCCACAATTGTTTTGGGGTGGATTCGATCGCGCATCCAGCGCTCTAAAAATGGATGAGCAGTCTTCCACAGATCCAGCTGCGGATAAAGCTGTCGACCCAAACCTTCGATATTCAACAGAGTCTTTTGTAACAGTACCAGCTGTGGCTGCACCGCCATATCGAATCGGCGCGCAGTTTGGAACAGACTGATCAACACCCGAGCGAAGGAAATCTCTCCCAGGGGTTTTTCAAAAATGGGCTCACAGACCGAGCGAATAGCGGACTCAAAGGCATTGATCGGCGTGTCGGAGCGAACCCAACCACTTTGCACGTGCAGCTCCGCCACCATACGGTAATCGCGGCGGAACATCGCCAGGAGATTGCGCGCCAAATAGTACTGATCTTCCCGTGTCAGGCTGCCGACGATTGCGGTATCAATCGCAATATATTGCGGGCGTTGCGGGTGCTCCCTGGAAACGAAAATGTTGCCCGGGTGCATATCCGCATGGAAGAAGTTGTACTCGAATACCTGCTTAAAGAAGATCTCAACACCGCGCTCAGCCAGCAGCTGCATATTGGTGTCCTGGGCGCGAAGCTGGGCCAGGTCGGTGACCGGGATACCGTCGATACGCTCCAACACCAGGACATTTTCGCGGGTGTAATCCCAGTGCACTTCGGGGATATACAACAGCGGGGAGTTGGTAAAGTTGCGGCGGAGCTGGGTGCCGTTGGCCGCTTCACGAGTTAGGTCCAATTCACCTTCAATCGTGTGCCGATAGTCCTCAACCACCTCCACCGGGCGCATGCGGCGCCCTTCGGGCACAAAGCGTTCAATTCCACGGGCGATCACCCCCAGGAGTTTCAAATCTTCCTGGATTACCTCATCAATGCCCGGGCGCAGTACTTTGACGACCACTGATTCGCCGCTCTTTAATTCAGCCGCATGCACCTGTGCAACTGAAGCCGCTGCCAGTGGCTGCTGATCAAATTTGGCGAAGACCTCATCCACCTTGGCACCAAGGGCTTCTTCGATCAGAGCCGTGCACTGGTCACTGGGGAAGGGCGGCACCTTGTCCTGTAAATAATCTAATTGCTCGACAATATCTGGCGGTAGCAGGTCGGGACGAGTGGAGAGAAGTTGGCCGAATTTAACGAAAATGGGCCCCAGCTCTTCCAAGGCTCGGCGCAGCCTTTCGCCCCGTGGCATCTTGGACTGCGGCAGCAACTTCACCGGAAGCAGCAATCCCCGCAACCACAGTGGGCGCTCCTCGGCTGGCAATAATTGATCGAGACGATAGCGCAGAAAAACCCGCGCAATTGTGAGACTTCGACGAACTGGCAAAACTACTCGGCCTCCCTGCGGGAAAATTGTTCTTCCAGCAAGCGTACGCGCGCCTCGAGCCGTTCAGCAGCTAGAGAGGCCTCAGCCAGGTCTTCGACAAATGCTTCGAACTGGGCCTGGGGTGGAGTCAGCTGCCACTCCTCACTGATAGCCTCTGCCGCCACTTCAGGCGCTCGATTCAGGTTGCCTCCCAACCAGCGGGCAGCATCGCGCAGGACATTGCCAATTGAGTGGGCGGGAATATCGCCAACCACTTGCGCCAACGGCGCTTCCCAATCGATATCCAGGTCACTCATGATCCATTGCAGTTCTGCCAGCAGGGCACTGGAGCCGCTCACTGACACCCCCAGTCCGGCAGGAGTTGCATCCGGGTCTTTGATCAGGCGTACAAAAGACAGCGCTGAGCCGCTCAACTGGGTGGTAACTTCCCCCTCCCAGTGCTGGCGCACCCGCACCTGGTCACCCTCGATACACAGGCAAAACTGTAGTTGCGGGGCGGTTAAATCCAGCGCCATGGTTTTCCCATCCAGTGCGGAAAGGCGCTCGCGTGTCGCCGGGTCATACTGGAGAGCAGCATTAATTGTGGTTTCCAGCGCGGCATCAAAGCCCGCGCGAAAAGTGGGGTCGCTCATGGCGGTTTATGGCCTCGTGCCTGCGCTCAGAGAAAAAATGGGCTTATGCAGTTTCTTAGGGCTTGATGCCCCGATGCAAAGCGACAATTCCGCCGGTCATATTGTGGAATTCACAATCGACAAAACCGGCATCCGCCATCATCCCCTTGAGGGTTTCCTGATCTGGATGCATGCGGATACTCTCCGCCAGGTAGCGATAGCTGTCCGCATCATTGGCAACCAGTTTGCCCATAAATGGCAACAGGCGGAAAGAGTACTGATCGTAGACTTTCTCCAACAGCTTCGACTGGGGCTTGGAAAACTCCAGCACTAACAATCGGCCACCGGGTTTCAACACGCGCAACATGGAGCGCAGTGCCAGGTCCTTATCGGTGACATTGCGCAGGCCGAAAGCGATCGTGATGCAATCAAAGGTATTGTCCGGGAATGGCAGGTACTGGGCATCCGCCTGCACCGGCACCACGTTGCCGGCGATTCCCCGGTCGAGCAGGCGATCGCGACCCACTCGCAACATCGATTCATTGATGTCCGCCAATACTACCTGGCCGCTGGCACCCACAATACGGGAGAAGCGCGCGGTGAGGTCACCGGTACCCCCGGCGATATCGAGAATACTTTGGCCCCGTCGGGCCCCGGATAATTCGATGGTGAAGCGCTTCCAGAGGCGGTGAACACCTCCAGACATCAAGTCGTTCATTACATCGTAACGGGCTGCTACAGAGTGGAACACTTCTGCCACACGACCGGCCTTTTCTTCCACCGGCACTTCCTGGTAGCCGAAGTGGGTGGTCTTGCGATCCTTCATGCTATGCCTGCTGAGCGAAAACTTTAAAAGGCCATTGTACATTGCCGGGGCCAGTGGGGCACCGCTTGAAATCAAGCAGAGCAGAAACCACTAAAATTTAGTGGGATCACCCGGGACTGTTCTATGAGCTACCAATTCCAATGTGACTCTCCTTTTCCCGAGCAAATCAAATCTATCGCCCAGGCAGAAGTAACGGCGGCAAACGGATACTTGCGCCACAACGGAGGGGAAACTGCCGTCCACGAACTGCGCAAACGCTGCAAGAAAATTCGCGCGCTACTGCGCCTGGTCCGCCCACAAATCATTAGCACTTTTCAGCGTGAAAATACCCACTACAGAAAATTGGCAAACACTCTGGCCCACACCCGCGACCTCACAGCACTGCGCATCGCTTTACTGGGATTGGCACCACCACATCACTTTCACCGGTTACACCATCTCCTCGACGAACTGATCCAGGCAGAGCAAAACCACTCAGCAGTTCAAGAGGCATTGAAACTCCTCGATAGAGGTCAAATGAGAATTCCATCGTGGCCGCTTGAACAGCTCGGCTGGCATGATGCGGAAGCCGGTTACCTGCGCGGCTACCGAAAAGCCGCAAGTGCATGGCGTAAAGTACGCAGGCACAAAAATGCAAACCGCCTGCATCTATTGCGTAAAAGAGCCAAGGATCACTGGTACCAGAGCCGCTTATTGAGGAAGCGTTATCCGCTCACTGTGGGCGAGCACTGCAAGTCACTAAAGGAGTTGGGAGAAGTTCTGGGTGACTGGCGTGATCTCCATTTGCTGGCACGGCTGGTAATCACTCAGGGAGGCAAGCTGCAAAGTGAGTTTGGTACGGTGCTAAAAATTATCCGGCACCGACAAAGCCTACTAATGAAAAAGACCGAAGCACTCTGTGGGGCGCTTTTCTCCAAGCCTCAATTCAAGATCTGACCGGGGGAAGTGTCGATGTGGATAAACATGCCATCCACACCGACAGCTGATGGAATTACTGTTCCAATAATCCGCCAGCGCGCGCCATTACGTGAAACAGGAAGTTTTGTTCGTTGGTGCCGCTCACCAGGTGCGCACCCGGTCCGCGCGCCCAAACACCCACATCCTCACCCGCGTGGGATTCACTGCTCATGGGAATCAGGGCATCCTGCTGGTAATCCAGGGCAGCAGTATCTGTGCTCACCAGGCTCGGACGCGCTCCGCTATCACCGGCACTGTAGCCCGGGCCATTGGCATAGCTCAGAGTCGTGTAGGGCAGGCCATCTTCCGCCAGGGCATGGGAGGTTTCCGCTTCGCCACTGCCGTCATTGCCAATCACTTTTCCGAGAATCGGGTTACCGCGAGTGGGGTAGCCGGCGATAGTCATCACGTGGCTGTGGTCCGCAGTAACAACTATCAGGGTGTCTTCTGCACTGGTATTATCCATGGCGTACTGAATCGCTTCGGCAAATTCCACCGCATCGGTCAGCGCGCGATAGGCGTTGCCGGCGTGGTGACCGTGGTCGATACGACCGGATTCCACCATCAGGAAGTAGCCGTCCTCATTTTTCTGCAGCATCTCGAGACCTTTAGCGGTCATCTCTGACAGGGAGGGCTCGCCGGCTTTGTCGTCCTCGCGAACAGCCTCGAATTCCATATGTGAGGAATTAAACAGGCCGAACAACTTGTCAGTTGCAGAAGCGTCTACGGCTTCAAAAGCGGTAGTGTCTTCAACGTAGGCAATATTATTTATACCGTCGTCGTAACGGGCCTTCCACTCATCCACTAGGTTGCGCCCATCTTCACGGCGCCCCGCTTCACCTTCGATATCGGTAATATCACTGGGCAGGAAGTTGCGACGGCCACCGCCCATCACCACATCGATACCATCACCGGCTTCAAACTCTATCAGTTGAGCGGCGATATCGGTGCAGCCATCCGGGGCTGCTTCCTCCCAGCCGCGCTCAGGCACCTTGGCATAAGTAGCCGCCGGGGTGGCGTGGGTGATACGCGCGGTGCTAATAATACCAGTGCTCTTGCCCAGGTCTTCAGCCAGCTCAATTGCCGTCGTCAGCGGGTACTCAAGACTGGCAGCACAATCGCCGCGCGCAACATTTTCGGCAACGCTCAATACACCGGCCTTGGTTTTAACCCCGGTTACCAGTGCGGTCATAGTGCCGGCAGAATCCGGGGTTTGCTGGTTGGTGTTGTAGGTTTTGACCAGACCGGCAAACGGCATCTTCTCAAAACTCAGCTGGTATTCCTCACCATCGAGGCCCTGCTGCTGACCCGCCAGGATACGGGCGGCGGTCACTGTGGAGATACCCATGCCATCACCAACGAACAGGATAATGTTCTTGGCGGCACCGGGGGTGTTGTTGATTTCTACAGCGCTCGCCTCTTCGATCGCCTGCTGGGCTTCCTGGAACCAGCTGCTGTTGCTCTGCGCAGAGGAAACACCGACATGCTCCTCTTCGGGTAATTCCACTACGTCGTCAGAGTTTGAGTTGTCGTCGCTACAGGCGGTGGCCAGTAGGGCGACAGAGAAAGCCAGTACTGTTTTCTTAAAATGTCTCATGGTGAATTACCCCCAGTTATTCTTCTGTCAGCGACAGGTCGGTCGCAGCAGTCATCACGTGGAAGACTGCACTCTGCTCCAGGCTACCTTGTACCCGCTCGGCGCCGGCGCCGATAGCGTGCAAGCTGATATCCTCGCCCGCATGGCTCTCAGACTCCAGGTGCACCATTGCTTCCTGGTGGAAGCCCGGCGCTTCGGTATCCACGCCGGAGAGATCCTTGCGTCCAGTATCGGCGGCGATATCGTAGCGCTCATCCGCGTCGGTATTTTCACCTAAATCGGCATAACCCAGGCCATTGGCATAGCTCAGGGTGGTGTAAGGTTTACCGTCCGCAGCAAGACCTTCTTCCGCTTCTGCGGCACCGCTGCTGTCATTCTCAACCACTTTACCGAGTATCGGGTTACCGCGAGTCGGATAGCCGGCGATAGTCATCACATGGCTGTGGTCGGCGGTCACCAAGATCAAGGTGTCTTCAAGATCCACTTTATCCAAAGCAACCTGTACCGCATCCGCAAAGGCGATGGCATCGTGCAAGGCGTTATAGGCATTACCGGCGTGGTGGCCGTGGTCGATACGCCCGGACTCTACCATCAGGAAGTAGCCATCGCTGTCTTTTTCCAACAGCTCGATGGCGGTATCAGTCATCTCGGCAATGCTCGGCTCATCGCTGTCCTTGGCAATGCGGTCCGCATCGTAACTCATGTGGCTGCTGGTGAAGAGCCCCAATAACTTATCGGTGGAGACAATATCGACGCCCTCCAGCTCGGAGCCACTCTCTACGTACACAGCGGTCTGCTCGCCGTCATAGCGCTCCAGCCATTCACTGGTCAGGTCGCGGCCGTCTTCACGTCTACCGTCGTTGTCGGTGGTAACAAAGTTGCGGCGGCCACCGCCGAGCATGACATCGATACCGTCGCCGGCAGACACCTCAACCATCTGCGAGGCGATATCGGAACAATCACCCTCGGCGGAATACTCCCAGTTGCGCTCCGGGCTGCGCGAGTAAGTGGCTGCAGGCGTGGCATGAGTCAGGCGCGCGGTGGAAACAATTCCGGTGGCCTTGCCACGGCTCTCCACCATCTCCAGGAAGGTATTTAATTCCTTACCCTCAGTGCTGGCGCAGTCAGCACGCAGTGCATCGCCGTCGATATTAATTACACCGGCGCGGGTTTTTACTCCGGTCATCATCGCGGTCATGGTACCGGCAGAGTCCGGGGTCTGCTGATTGGTGTTATAGGTTTTGATCAGTGCGGTATGCGGAAACTCTTCGAAGGAGAGCGCATTTTCTTCGCCGCTCTCACCGACAAGCTGGCCTTCAAGGATACGGGCGGCGGTTAGTGTGGAAATGCCCATTCCATCGCCGACGAACAGAATTACATTCTTCGCAGTTTTTGCCTCGCGGGAAAGCGAAGCGCGCTCTTCCAATCGGTCAGCACTTTCCGTGTACCAGGCACTATTGATTTGGTAGTCGGGCAGGGTTGCCGCTGAAACAGCGGAAGCGAGAGGAATCAGACAAAAGGCGCTCAGTGCGCGGACAATTGTTTTTGCCATGGGGGCCTCCGGAACTCGTTAATTTGGCGAGCATTAGAGTTCCAAAATGTGACAAAAGAATTACGCGCCGGTTACGTTGTTAATATCTTTGCTCTGAAAATCAATGAATATCAAAGAACTACCTAGAAGCGACAATATTTGGTGCAGCCGTACCAAAAGTTAATTATTTCGGTAATAAATTATTGAGAAGAGTGGGGAGATATTAAGAGAGAGAAAGGTGGAACCGCCCCCTGGGGAGCGGTTGTCATTACCGATCAATTTGCCACTAGCCGATAAACTTCACCACACTCTCATCCGGGTCGCGGCCCTGGCCGGCATCGCGCAGACGCTGAAGGTAAGCCTCCCAGTTGGACGAATAGTTTTCAGCTAGTTCGTGCAAATACTCCCAGGTAAAAATACCGGTGTCGTGGCCATCGTCGAAATCGATTTTTAGCGCATAGCGGCCAGCCGCCTCCACCGTATCAATACCCACATGCATTTTGCCACTGACCAGCACCGGTTCACTGGCACCGTGGCCACGCACCTCGGCGCTGGGGGAGTAGACGCGCAGATACTCTGCCGGCAAGGTAAATTCAGCATCGCCAAATACCAGATGCAGGCTTTTCTCTGCGCGATTTAATCGGATTTTTTGCGGTTTCATTGATTTACAAAATAAAACGCGACAGGTCTTCGTTCTGGCTCAACTCGCCCAGATGGCTGTCCACATAGGCGGCATCAATGTTCAGCGAAGTATTGCCATCGCCCGCATCAAAGGAAATTTCCTCCAGCAAGCGCTCCAATACCGTATGCAAACGGCGTGCACCGATATTCTCGGTGCGCTCATTCACCTCGAAAGCCACTTCCGCGATGCGGCGAATACCGTCTTCACTAAATTGCAGTTCCAGCCCCTCAGTGGCCAGCAATGCTTTTTGCTGCTCGGTAAGGGAAGCGGACGGCTCGGTGAGGATACGCTCGAAATCTGCGGAGCTCAGCGAATTCAATTCCACGCGAATGGGCAGGCGACCCTGCAACTCGGGAATCAGGTCCGAGGGCTTGGATAGGTGGAAGGCGCCGGAGGCAATAAACAGGATGTGATCGGTTTTGATCATGCCGTACTTGGTGTTAACCGTGCTGCCTTCAATCAGTGGCAGCAGGTCGCGCTGTACCCCTTCGCGGGAAACATCGGCACCGCCGCTCTCCTGACGCTTGGCAACCTTATCGATTTCGTCGATAAACACGATGCCATTCTGTTCGGCAGCGCGGATCGCACGGGTCTTAACATCTTCGTCGTTGACCAGCTTGGCCGCTTCCTCGTCGGTGAGCTGCTTGAGGGCCTGCTTGACCGGCAGCTTGCTCTTGCGAGTCTTGCCCTGGGACATATTGGAGAACATGCCCTGGAGCTGGTTGGTCATCTCCTCCATACCGGGAGGGGCCATAATTTCTACGCCCATGGGCGCAGCGGCCAGATCCACCTCAACCTCTTTGTCATCGAGATCACCTTCGCGCAACTTCTTGCGGAACAGCTGGCGAGTGCTGGAATCCTTATCGGTGGGCTCGGTGGAGCGCGCCGGCGGCAGCAGGGCATCGAGGATGCGCTCTTCTGCGGCGTCCATGGCGCGCTGCTCAACACCAGCCATAGCCTGCTCGCGTTCCTGCTTCACTGCCATCTCGACAAGATCGCGGACAATCGACTCCACATCCCGACCGACATAACCCACTTCGGTAAATTTAGTCGCCTCTACCTTGATAAAGGGCGCGTTCGCCAGTTTGGCCAGGCGGCGGGCAATTTCCGTCTTGCCCACGCCGGTAGGGCCGATCATCAAAATATTTTTCGGCGTGATCTCGGCGCGCAGGTCCTCACTAACCTGCATACGGCGCCAGCGGTTGCGCAGCGCAATGGCTACCGCACGCTTGGCCTCCTGCTGGCCGACAATATGGCGGTCGAGTTCGTGGACAATTTCTCTGGGTGTCATTTGGGACATACAAATTCCTGCAAAAATTCTTGCGGGGGCCTAAACAGCCCGCCAGCCGGTCACTCTAGGGTGTACCCGGTAATCAATAAGCCAGTTCTTCGATGGTGTGGTTCTGGTTGGTGTAAACACAGATATCGCCGGCGATCTTCAGCCCCTGCTCCACAATAGAGCGGGCATCCATATCGGTATTGTCCAGCAGCGCGCGGGCTGCCGACTGGGCGAAGGGGCCACCGGAACCGATAGCAATCAGGTCGTCTTCCGGCTGAATCACGTCGCCATTACCGGTCACAATCAAACTGGCAGTGGAATCAGCTACCGCCAGCAGGGCCTCCAAGCGGCGCAGGGCGCGGTCGGTACGCCAATCTTTGGCCAACTCCACAGCGGCGCGGGTCAGCTGGCCACCGTGGGCCTCAAGCTTGGCTTCAAAACGTTCGAACAGGGTGAAAGCGTCAGCAGTACCACCGGCAAAACCGGCAATAACCTTATCTTTGTACAGGCGGCGCACCTTGCGCGCATTGCCTTTCATAACGGTGTTGCCCATGGACACCTGGCCGTCGCCGCCAATCACAACTTTGCCGTTGCGGCGACAGGATAAAATAGTAGTTCCGCGATACTGTTCCAATGGAGACCTCTCGGATTGCGCGTGTACTCTGGCAGCGGGCATCGAGGCGCCCGCGCCGGGGAATTGTCTTCAGACTAGGTAAGTGAGGACGGTTCGCGCCGATTTCAATAAGAGAGGTCACAATTACTGAGTGGGGCAACACACCTTAATAAACGGAATTGATGGTCACTGGGTCGCCGAGCGTTTTAGCACCAGCGGCATCAGGCGATGCTCAGCCAGTGTCTGGCGCGCTTTGGCCATCCGGGAGCGGTTGCTGTAAGGGCCCACCAATACCCGGTGCCAGGTACCCCGGTTATCGGTGGCCGATTCCACTTTGACATCCAGATTGGCCAGGGTCAGCTCAACGCGCAGGCGCTCCGCTTCAGAGGCATCGCGAAACGACGCCGCCTGCAGGATATATACCTGTGCCGGGGTACTGCGATCGGGTTCCGATGAGCTACTGTTCTGGGAACTGTTGGTGGAGTCACTGCGGCGCGCCGGTTGTGCCACTTTGGGCGGGGGTACCGTGACTTCGTTTTCTTTTAATTTTGTATAAAAATCAAAACGCGGTTGAGGCGATGTTTCCTCTCGCTGCTGCACCGCCTTTGGCTTAATGCTGCTTATTCCTTGGCTGTCCTTGTCCATGCCCTGAAGAAACAGTACGGCCACCGCAAAGCCACCGACAAAATTCCCCAGGACAAACCAAACCCATGCGGGTTTGCCTGCGGCTTTTTTACTGCGGCGATTACTGGTGCGACGGCTCATCGAAAATTTCTTCCCTGCAAGGTTTTAGCGGTTTGTGAATTGTACCGCCAATTTAGTGCCAGGCGCGTAACCCAGCGCATATTCACGATAATTCCTGCGCATCCATATCCACAGCCCAGCGCAGGCGGCGATTTTTATTGCCCTCCGCCCAGGCACACACTCGCGCCAGCAGTGGCTGTAAGTGGGCTCGGTTTTGTGCGGTGACCTGAATATAAAATCGGAAGCGCCCGGATTTGCGTTCCAGTAGTGCCGGCACCGGCCCCAGATATTGGATCTGTGGCGATGGGGGTGCCAGGGACTGCATAAAGAGTCGCGCATTTTGTAGAAACTCTTCAGCCCAACCAGGCTCTTCACACTCCGCTCTCACCAGTGCCATAGCACTCGCGGGAGGTAACTGTGCAACCGTGCGATCCCTCAGTAACTGGCGCGCAAAAGCGCCATAGCCTTTTTCCAGCAGCAATTGTAAAAGCGGGTGCTCGGGAAAGCGGCTCTGAACCAATACCCGCCCACTGAGACTGCCGCGCCCCGCACGGCCCGCCACCTGTTCCAGTAACTGACCGGTACGCTCTGGCGCGCGGAAATCTGCACTGAACAAACCGCCATCGGCATCCTGAATCACTACCAAAGTGACCTTGGGCAAATGGTGCCCCTTGGCCAGCATCTGTGTTCCTAACAACAGGCAGGGCTCGCCCTCTCGCGCCGGTGCTAACAGTTTATCCAGCGCCTGTTTGCTCGCCGTGGTATCCCGGTCCACACGTATCACCGGGTAGTCGGCAAAGCGACGGGCCAGTAATTCCTCGCTGCGTTCCGTGCCGGCACCCAGGGCCGAGATCGAACGGCTGTGACATTGTGGACAGCTATCAACCAACGGGCGGCGGTAGTCGCAGTGGTGGCAGCGCAACTGGCGTTGCCGCCGGTGCATAGTCAGCTTGCTCGAGCAGTGCGGGCAGTCCGCCAGCCAGCCGCAATCATCACAAGTCAGCGCAGGGGCAAAGCCGCGCCGATTGATAAACACCAGGGCCTGCTCACCCCGCGCAAGTGTATCGCCGATATGGCGCAGCACCTGGGGAGAAAATCCCTCTTCCAAAGGCTCCCGCAGTGTCGGTACTACGTGAATTTGCGGCGGCTTGGCATCACCGGCTCGATAGCGCATACGCAGGTGTTGATAGCGCCCATTCAGAGCGTTGTGCAAGGTTTCCAGAGAAGGCGTGGCCGAACCCAAAACCACCGGCACATTATTATTGCGCCCCAAAACCACGGCCAAGTCCCGGGCCGAATAGCGCACACCGTCCTGCTGTTTAAAAGAGGCATCGTGTTCTTCATCGACAATCACAACGCCGAGCCTGGGCAGGGGCGTCATAATGGCTGAGCGGGTGCCGATCACAATATCTGCCTGCCCACCCGCTGCCGCCAACCAGGATTGAGCGCGCTCGCCGTCGGCCAAGCCAGAGTGCAGCGCTGCGATACTGTGCTTGGGAAATCGTGCGGCAATACGCCTCAGCGTTTGCGGCGTAAGTCCAATTTCCGGCACCAGTAACAATGCTTGGCGGCCACTATCCAGGACCCGCTGCATCAGGCGCAGATAAACTTCGGTCTTGCCGCTGCCGGTAGTGCCCTCCAGTAGTGAGGCAGAGAAGCCGCTGCAATCGATACTGTCGAGCACCTGTTGCTGTTCGCTGTTCAGCTCCGGAGCCGGTGTACTCTCTGCTGCGGGTAGCGGCGCCGGTACGGTAGGGCCTGGAATCCACTCCACCAGGCCGCGATCCTGTAGGGCGCGGATCACGGGGGTATTGTGGCCGAGGGTCTTAAGGTGGGTTCGGCTCTGCTTGCCATCACTCAACAGCAACTGGAACAGAACCTGCTGCTTGGGAGCGCGCGCCAGTGCAGTTTCCGGTAAGCCCTTTCCCTCTGTCGTGAGCTGAAGCCACTGCTCCGCCCAATGATCAGACGGCTTGCCTTTGCGCAGTGCCACGGGCAGGGCAGCGGCGTAGACCTCGCCGAGGGGCGCCTGGTAATAGTCGGCAATCCAGGACAGCAGCTTGCGGCTGCCATCACCAAACAGAACCTCCGAATCCACCAGTTCCAGCGCAGGCTTCAAACTGCTGTGCGGCGACTCCTGCACTATATCCAACAATACTGCCACCAACTTGCGCCCGGCAAAGGGCACCCAGAGACGCTGGCCGGGCCGCAGTGACTCCGGCGACAGTCCCTCTGGCGGCAAATAGTCAAACAAGCGCCTCAGGGGCACGGGCACTGCCAGCCTTAAAATGACTCTCTGTTGGACTGACTCCTGCACCTGGCCCCCACTCACTCAAGCAAAAGGCGCTAGTGTAATGGCAGATGTGGCAAGTTGCAGGGCTTCGTCGGGGATAATGACTGTTAAGGAGCCTCTGAATAACTCCGTAAGGCCGAATTGGCGACTTACGCGTCACAGAGGAATTAGTGGGACCAATTGTTATCAAAGCTGTTGTGCAATGCTAACAAGTGGCCATCCTCAGTTATTTCGCCACCCAATTGTGCTTGAACCGCGACATTAATCTGATAGTATGCGCCGACTTTTTAAACAGCCTGGAACCATACTGGTTCCTGCACCAATGACGATGCCGTGCTCGGCAAAAGATCGAGTGGCGGTTTCGAAAAGAGGCAATCATGAAAGCAGATATCCATCCTAACTACACCGACATCTCCGCTACCTGTTCCTGCGGCAATGTTGTAAAAACCCGTTCCACTCTGGGCAAAGACCTGCAAATCGACGTTTGCTCCCAGTGCCACCCTTTCTACACTGGCAAGCAGAAGCAGGCTACCACTGGTGGTCGTGTTGACCGTTTCAAGAAGCGTTTCGGCAGCCGTATCGGCAAATAATCCGGGCTCTTCGCTCGAGTGGGTCCGCCGCTTGCGGCAGGGTCCATTCCAAAAAGGCACCTCGCACTGTGATGGTGCCTTTTTTGTATCTATTCATTCCCCATCATATCCAGCAGCCGTAAGCGTCTGTGTACAAAATCAAAATCGACTTGAATCGCTTAACCTTACCGCTATTGGCGACCATTTTATCCTTATAAATCAAAATATTGCGGCTATTTATCCCGAAAATCGTCGATAAGCACGATAAAAATAGAAGTCCGTACCACATATTGCAGATTTTCACGCTTGTAGCGCCAAGCTTCCCTCGGTTATTCTCTGGCCCCCGCAGTAACCGGGATAACACTTAAGTGTTGTCCACAGTATTCGAGAGAAAAGCCCCCAAATGACGGATTCATTGCGCCAGGCAGCGCTCGATTACCACGCGCTCCCCAGTCCCGGCAAACTTTCAGTAGAACTGACGACCCCTGCCGAAACCCAGGAAGACCTGTCCCTGGCTTACAGCCCCGGCGTCGCCGAACCGGTGCGAGAAATTGCCAAGGACCCAGAAGCAGCCTATCGATACACCGGCAAAGGTAATCTGGTAGCAGTTATTTCCAATGGCAGTGCCATTCTCGGTCTCGGCAATCTGGGCCCGCTGGCCTCAAAACCCGTGATGGAAGGCAAGTCACTGCTGTTTAAACGCTTTGCCGATATCAATTCAGTAGATATCGAAGTTGATGCCAGCAGCCCGGAACAATTTATTCAGACCGTGGCCTCAATTGCCAACACCTTCGGCGGTATCAACCTCGAAGATATTAAGGCGCCCGAGTGCTTCCATATTGAAGAGACCCTGATCGAGCGCTGCCCGGTACCGGTTTTTCACGACGATCAGCACGGCACCGCCATTGTGACCGTTGCCGGTATGCTCAATGCTCTGGAGATTCAGGGTAAGAAAATTAGTGAAGTGCATATGGTCTGCCTGGGCGCAGGTGCCGCTGCGACCGCCTGCTGCAAACTGCTGCTGGCTGCCGGAGCGCGCAAAGAGCAGATCACCATGCTCGACAGCCGCGGGGTTATCCACTCGGGTCGAACGGATATCAACGCCTATAAAGGTGAGTGGGCGCGGGATACCGATATGCGCACCCTCGACGATGCCATCGCCGGTGCGGATGTATTCCTCGGGGTATCCGGCCCAGACCTACTCTCCGCCGAGCAGCTACAGCGCATGGCCCCAAAACCGGTGGTCTTCGCCTGCTCCAACCCCAACCCGGAGATTAAACCCGAGCTGGCTCACAGTGTGCGCGACGACCTGATTATGGCCACAGGCCGCTCCGACTACCCGAACCAGGTTAACAACGTCCTCTGCTTCCCGTTTATTTTCCGGGGTGCCCTGGATGTTCGCGCTGCGCGCATTAATGAAGAGATGAAACTGGCAGCGATCGAGGCGATCCGCAAAATTGCCCACCTGCCGGTGCCGGATTCAGTGCGCGAAGGTTATGGCGGCATCGAACTCAGCTTCGGGCCCAACTATATCCTGCCCAAGCCAACCGACCCGCGTTTACTACCTGAAGTGGCTTCGGCCGTAGCACGAGCCGCCGTAGACAGTGGCTGTGCGCGCCTGCCCTACCCGGACAACTATCCCCTGGAAACCCTGTAAAGATCACAGATTTCCTCACTTAACCCGTTAGAGCAGGCATTTACCGCTTTCGCTCTAACGGAGTTCTTGAGCCATAAAGCCCCCGTCGCTAAACTGCCTTTCTGTCACAGCATCAAAGTTGCCCAACATAATGAGTCATGTGTACGTGCTGACCAATCAGCACCAGCAGTTCCTGAGTAAAAGCGGCGAATGGACCGATGGCCGCGAGCCGAACAAACTGTTTCGCAGCGAGCATAAAGATGTCGCTATCAACCAGATGTTCGAGGCCAATACTCGCAATGTGAGCCTACGCATTGAATTGCTGCTGTGCGAACTCAGCATTAAGGGGCACCCCCAGATCCCCGAGGAAGCTCTAGCACCGGTATCAAGTGATGAGAGTCAGGGTGACCCTGAAATCACCCCCTCAATACCTGAGGAACTGCCAGAGCAGGCCAACCCGGAGATAGAACCCCAGCCTGCGCCTGAAGTCGCACCGGAAGAAGCGCCTGAGGTTGCCCCGGAACCAGCGCCCGCTGAAACGCCCGCACAGCCTGACGAACACAAATCTGAATCCGCCGCCTGAGCGCCAGAACATTCAGCACCGGCACAGAGAGTCGCCCGAGATGGCAGCGATAAAGAAGCGTTCCGGTAGTACCAAGGAGATTCGAGTGCCCATTTCCCACCTGGCCGCGCTATCGCAAGCCAAACCAGCCCAACTGCTCAAAGGCATCCTCCGCGGTGTCGAGAAAGAGAGCCTGCGTGTCGCTCCCGATGGTGCCCTTGCGCAAACGCCGCATACCACAGCACTGGGCTCCGCACTTACCCATGAAAGTATTACTACCGACTTCTCCGAGGCCCTACTGGAATTTATTACGCCGCCAGTAGCGACCCCAGAGGAAGCGTTACAGGTATTGGACCGTATCCACCGCTACACCTACAACCAGATCGGTGACGAGCGCCTGTGGGTTAACAGCATGCCCTGTGCGATTGGCGAAGATAAAGATATTCCCGTTGCCCGCTACGGCAGCTCTCACAGCGGCACAATGAAAACTATTTACCGGCTGGGCCTGGGGCTGCGCTACGGCCGAGCCATGCAGACCATTGCCGGTATCCACTACAACTTTTCGCTTCCTGAAGAGTTCTGGCTGTGGCTGCATGAAATCGAAGGCAGCAGTGAGGATTTAAAGAGTTTTAAAACCCGTCGCTACTTCGATCTAATTCGCAATTTCCGCCGCAATTACTGGTTGCTGATTTACCTATTTGGCGCCGCACCTGCGGTATGCGCTTCTTTTGTCGATGGCCGCGAGCACAATCTTGAGCCCTTCAATGGGGATGACCACACTCTGCACGTGCCCCACGCTACGTCCCTGCGTATGGGCGACCTGGGCTACAACAGCAACGTGCAGCAGTCACTGGTGGTTTGCTACAACGACCTGCGCAGCTATTTATCGACGCTCTGTTCAGCGATCAGCAGTTCCTACGGCCCCTACCAGGAAATGGGGGTTAAAAATGAAGGCGGCGACTACCAGCAATTGTCCACAGGCATACTGCAAATCGAGAATGAGTTTTACTCACCGATCCGCCCCAAGAACCCCGCCAAACGGGGCGAAACAGCGCTGTCTGCCCTGGATAATCGCGGTGTCGAATATGTTGAGGTGCGCTGTCTCGACCTGAACCCCTTCGCCCCCCTGGGAATTGATGCCCAGCAGATGCGCTTTCTCGATAGCTTCCTATTGCACTGCCTTCTCACCGACAGCCCCAAAACCAGTGATGCCGATTACCGCAGTACCCAGGAGAACCAACAGCGTATCGTCTACCGGGGTCACGAACCGGAACTAACGCTGTTGGATAACGGTGGCGAGCGCAAACTGAGCGACTGGGCCACCCAGTTATTGGAAGAGGTCGACTCAGTGGCAGAACTGCTGGATAACGCCTGGGGCGGCTCGCAATACCGCGGCTCAGTGGGCGTGCAGAAGGCCAAGGTGAAAGGGGATATCCTCACACCGGCACAGCAGATACTGGCAGAGATGCGCGAACAAAACATTACCTTTTCCCAGTGGGCTATGGATAAAGCCGAACAGCACCGCCGCTACTTCCTAGAGCGCCCCCTGGACAGCAACTATCTGCAAGACTTCTTACAGCAGGCAGAAACCTCACTGCTCAAGCAAAAAGAAATTGAAGCGCAGGATAGCGGTACTTTTGAAACATTCCTGAGCCGTTACTATGCCCAATACAACTGTTGCCAGGACTAGCGGCTGATACAGTGCCGCAGCCTGAGCGAGGCTTATGAACTATCTGGCACACCTGTTACTGTCCGGGCCCAAACCGCGCTGGCGACTGGGCGGGCTCCTGGGGGACTTTGTTAAAGGTCCCCTGGATGACAGTTGGCCAACGGATATTGAGCATGGTATTCGCCTGCACCGTCGCATCGATGCCATCACCGATGCTCACCCGGCCTACCGGGATGCCCTGGCACAACTGGACCCGCGCTGGCGTCGCTATGCCGGTATCGCACTGGATATATGGTTTGATCACCTGTTGGCAGAAAACTGGCAGCAGTGGCACCCTGAAGCGCTGGATGAGTTTTGCCGGCGCTGTTGGAGAGACTTTCATTTCGACAGCCGGTATATTCCGCCACGCGCAATGGCATTTATTGAGCGCGCCGAGCAAATTAAACTGCTGCAAAGTTACCGCGAGGAGCGGGTAATCGAGCTGACCCTGGAGCGGGTTGGGCAGCGGTTACGTCGCCCGGTAGCACTGCAGGAGCTACTGCCTGAACTTATCGCCGGGCGGAACAAACTGGAAAGCAATTTCAATAAACTATTAACCGACTTGAATCTCGAAGCGAACCGCTTTCGACAGCACTATTCAGGACCCGAATTACCATGACCTTACCCAACCCGCGCATCACTTTTCTTTTGGTCTTCCTAATGGTGGCCTTTTTACTCGGCTCCGCCTTTTATCTCGAGTACGTGCAGGGGCTGGAGCCTTGCAAATTGTGTATTACCCAGCGGGTAATGCTATTGGGTGTTGGTATAGTTTCGTTGATCGCATTCCTGCACAACCCTGCCACCATTGGCCGTCGCGTCTACGGCCTGCTGGTATCCCTGTGGGCAATGGGCGGTCTCTACTTTGCCGGTCGCCAGCTGTGGCTGCAAAGCCTGCCGGAAGACCAGGTACCGGCCTGTGGTCCAAGCGTCAGCTATATGATTGAAGTTTTCCCGATGGCCGATGTGCTCAAGGCGCTGCTGAGCGGCGATGGCAATTGTGCTGAAGTACAGTGGACCATGATGGGCCTGAGCATCCCCGGTTGGGCCGCTATCGGTTTTGCCGGTCTGATCCTGTTCGGTGGCTGGCAAGCATTCCGCAGAGCTTAACAATCTCCGGAGGCTTTACCGGCCGCCATCTCCTACATGTCAAAATCCACGCTGCACAACATACTCGGCTGGCTGGGGGGAGCTGCCATTCTGGTTGCCTGTACCTGGCTGGGCAATTTCACCAGCTCAAGCCTGTCACTACCCATTCCGGGATCTGTCATAGGGATGCTGATGCTACTGGTGATTCTCGTGTTCAATGGTGGGGCTCCCGCAGGCCTTGCCAAAGTCAGCTCACAACTGCTTTACCTATTGCCGCTGTTATTGCTACCGGCGGCTGTCGGGGTATTTTTTTTCCAGGGCCTGACTCTATCCGACTGGCTAGCCCTTATCGCCGCTATTGTGATTGGCACACTGATCAGTATCGCTATTTGCGCACAGCTACTAAAAAAACTGCTGATTCGCTCTGGGGGTAATGGAAAGTGAATGAATTTCTGGCGAACCCAGTCTTTGTATTGCCCTTGAATGTCATAGCTTTTCTTATCGGCGTTACCCTTTACCGGCGCTACAAGACTGTTCTGCTGCACCCTATTATCAGCGCTAGCATTTTGACCGCAATAACATTGAGTGTTCTCCATATCCCCTATGAGAGTTACCAGGGCTCCAGTGCATTACTGTACAGCTTGCTAGGGCCAGCAGTTGTTGCCCTGGCTGTCCCTCTCAAACAAAACCTAGTGATTATCCGCAAAGCCGGCTGGCCGCTACTTGTCACTATTTTTGTGGGTGCGATTTTGGCCCCGGTTATAGCAGTATTAATCGCCTTGGTATTTGGCGCGGGCAAGTCAGTGCTATTGGCGTTGAGCGGCAAATCTATTACCACACCCATCGCATTGGCCCTGGCGGAAACAATCCACGCTTCTCTCAGCCTCACTGCAGCTATTGTGGTCTTGACCGGGGTGGTCGGTGCTATCGCTGGCCCAGCTCTAATGAGTAGGCTCAATATTCACGATGAGCGTATTATTGGTATCGTACTCGGCATCAATGCCCACGCGGTTGGGACCGCACGAGCATTAGAAATCAGCGCCCTGTGCGGCGCCTGTGCAGCATTGGCGATGGGTTCCTGCGGTGCGCTCACAGCGCTGATTTTGCCGCTCATTATCAGTGGTTAAAACACCCTAGATTTGCTCCACCGAAGATCGCCGCAGGCATCGTTGTATTCTGGCGTAGATCACACTCTGCACCTTGCCGTCGGCGGGGGAATCTCCTATCTTCTTAGGGCCTTCGGGATCAGCAATAAAGCTGGCTATCACGGCAACAGTAACCAAAGGATTCTTGGAGATGCTGGAAAATTGTAAATCTGCGCGCGAGCGCTGGGGTGGCGTCAGTGAAATCATTGACCGCTGGCTACAGTCCCGACAAATCCTGCTGGTAAGTTACTACCATCTATCTGAGAAGAAAGCGTTTAACGATGGGGATTCGGAGACCGAGAACGGTGTTCGCCATCTTTGCCAGTTGCTGGTGGACTACGTCTCTGCGGGACACTTTGAGGTATACGAACAGCTCATACTGGAAGGCCAGGCTTTTGATGATAAACAGGGGCTGCAACAAGCGCGGGAACTCTATCGGGATATTGATGTGACCACTGATGTCGCTGTCGATTTCAATGATAAGTACCAGGAAACCGACGATCTATCCAGCCTGAACCCAGATTTGTCACAGCTGGGGGAAGCACTGGAAACCCGCTTTAGTTCCGAGGATCGAATGATCGCACTTTTGCACACAGCCCATAAAAACCAGCTGGTCTAAAAAACTGAATTCATCACTGTAAAGGCGATGGGAAGCCGGCGCCTTTAATCGAATATTTTTGCTGTTGATTTTTCAGGGTAAAAAATAAAGGCGCCCATTGGGCGCCTTTATTGAATCCAAAGTAGTAAATTTAATTACTCGCTTTTGGGCTCTTCTTTTTTCTCTTCTTTTTTCTCGGCGCCATCTTCCTTGCCAACATTGGCTTTGTGCAGCTCCACTTCAAAAATCAGCGTTGCATTAGGGCCGATCTTACCGCCTGCACCACCCGGGCCGTATGCCAGCTCGGAGGGGATGTAAAGCTCCCACTTGGAACCCTCTTTCATCAGTTGCAACGCTTCGGTCCAACCCTTGATAACACCATTAACTGGGAACTGGACCGGCTCACCACGGGCGTAGGAACTATCAAACTCTTCACCGTTAATCAGCGTTCCCTTGTAGTCCACTTCAACAGTGCTGTTCTCGCTGGGCTGACCACCGGAACCCTCAGTAATCACTTTGTACTGCAGGCCGGAATCAGTGGTAACAACACCATCTTTCTTGGCATTCTCTTCGAGGAAGGCTTTTCCTTCCTGCAGGTTTTTATCAGCAGACTCTTTGAACTCTTTCTCTTGCTGGGCAAGCATTTCCTGCTGCTTCTTCTGCATTTGCTCTTGGAAGGCAGCGATCGTTTGCTGCTTTTCTTCTTCAGTCAAACGGGATTCATTGCCGCTGGAAACATCCTTAAGAGCCATCATCACCACTTGGGGATCTAATTTCACATCCTGAGCTTCAAGGCGCTTCGCCATATCTTCGGCAATGATGTAGCTGACCTTCTTCTCCTGGGTGTCCAGGGTAACTTCTTTTTCCTGCTTGGATCCCTGTTCGTTACAGCCGGTCAGCGCCAGGCCAAGGGCAATTGCTGCAGCCAAAGGGTATTTATTCATGGGTGTTGTCTCTTTGTCCGTATTGCGTTGAATGATTCGCGCTTGACCCTGGGTCAATGCCTGCGGCGGCTTATCAAGTAATCCTGATTCGGCCCTTAGCCTCCAGGCGCACCTTTTCCGCCAGTCCGCTCAAGTCTAACCCAAGGCGACTGCAAGTGCATACCGATGACGCGCACACTGTGCAGGACACCACATTCCACCTTAAGGTTCCAGGGACCAGCGAGAAAAAAATACATTTACAGCACTATTTTCGCTGCTTACGGCATACATTTTTTTTAAAAACAGCGCTATTATCGACCAGTCGCCGGTTATTGTTCCGGACTGTTTGAGGTGCTTTTCAGTTTCAGAACAATTTACAGTGTTCAGATCCCAGATTTAAATATGTCTATTACATATAGATCTGATCCGTACACTGTCCGGATGTTCCAATTGATAATAAACGTCAGGACATTTACTCATGGCTGCCAAACAAAGAGCTGTCAATTCAGTCGCAGAACTGGAAGCACAAATTTCCAAGCTAACCGTCAAGCTGGACAAAGCCCGCAACAAGAAAGTTACCGATGCCGGCAAAAGTGTTTTAAAAGCCGGAAAAGCACTGACTTCCGCAAAAGAAAAATTAGCTAAAGCGAAAACCAAACTAGTAGACGCTAGAACTGCAGCCAAGACACGAAAGACAGCTGCCACTCAAAAGCGTATAGAAACCGCCAAGGCCAATGTAGAAAAGCATAACGAAGTACTCCAGCAAGCAAAGGCATCACACGCCGAAGCAAAGGGTACTGAGTCCCAGGCAAAAGCCGAGCTGAAAGCTGCCGAAGCTGTACGTAAGGCCGGTGTAAAAGCAGAAAAACTGCTGAACAAATCCAAGCCAAAAGCCCGTAAAGCTACCACCTCAAAAAAAGTAGCCGCTCCTAAAGCAACCGCAGCAAAGAGCCGCACTAAAGCAAGCACTACCAGCACCACCAAAGCAGCGAAAAAGACAGTGGCAAAAAAAGCCACAGAAAAGAAAACTAGTGCCAAGAAAGCGCCGGCAAAAACCGCCGCTGCCACTAAAGCTGTAAAGAAAACTCCCGCAAAGAAAGCCTCCACAGCTGCGAAAAAAGCGCCAGCCAAGAAAGCTTCTACTGCCGAGAAAAAAACTCCAGCGAAGAAAGCTCCAGCTAAAACTACTGCTGCCAAAAAACCAGCGGCGAGCAAACCCTCTACGGAAGCCAAGCCTGCAACAGTCAAGCCAAGCGCAGAAACTCCGAAGGTGAAGACTGCCAGCAAGCCAGAAACCGTAGAGAAGCCCAAAGACGATTCAAAAACCATGGCTCCAGCTGAGCAGCAGAAACCGGTGGATACTCCGCGCCCAGCAGCAACGATTACTCCTAGCACCCCGGCAAACAGCCTGTTTTCTTCGGAGCAACCCAGCGGCGAGTAGTCTCGGGACTCCTCGCAGCCAGATACCGTGTTGCTTAATTGAGCTCTGTACTTTTCACGACTGTATTACCGGCGACCCCAGAAAAGTACAGTACCCAGAGGGGTGTAACAGTGGCTTAACCCGCTGCCCCCCTGTGAGCCAAGTAGCTTTCGATCAGGCCCGCCCAGCGGGCCTGATCTTTTTGCTGCAAACCATATTGCTGGGATGCTAGCTCCAGTGCAGAACGATCCCCCGGCCAGTCCTCAGCATAAATTTTCCACAGCGCAGCCAACTGCAACTGCTCCAGCTTCAATTCATAGCGTTTACACAGTGCGTAGGCCCGCTGGGTATGGGGGCGCAAACTCCCCAACCAACGACGCAGGTGTCGCACACTGCGAATCATTCGCCTGCGAGGCGCAACGCCTCGATCTGCGACTCTCCATCCCTCTTCACTGATTTCCTTGCCACAAACGGCTGTATAGCTCGCCCACAGCAGAAGACACACGTCAGCGCCATTTCTGTCCTGGCAGTCGAGTAGGAACTTCTCAACATCCTGGTAGGCATAAAAGTCCAAGCTGAACTGCCAGAGGGGGTTTTCCTTGGGGGAAGATGGAGGTGAAGTATTTGTCACGTTAGAATCCCGACCCTTTGCTGATCGGCATAGTGCCCCAGTCTCTGTGGAGTCCGGGTCTGTTCAATAGCCTAGCATTCATCGGCCTATTCATATGAGGTTTTTCCAGTGATCAATTTACAAGGGGTTTCTCTGCACCGAGGTGAGCGCGACTTGCTTGACAGCGCAGATTGCAGAATATTCCCCGGCCACAAAGTGGGAATTATCGGTGCCAACGGCTGTGGCAAGTCAACTCTGTTCAAACTGCTGCTTGGACAACTGGAAACCGATGCAGGGCGGGTAGACCTCCCCAGCACCTGGCGTATCTCCCATATGGCTCAAGAGGTAGAAGCTAGTGAGCAGTCAGCACTGGATTACGTTTTAGACGGCGATAGCGAGTTGCGGCTATTGCAAAAGCAACTGGCAGAGGCCGAAGCAAGCGGCGATACCGACGGTCACAAACTGGCAGAACTGCACGAGCGCATGGCCAGTATTGACGGCTACAGTGGCCCGGCGCGCGCCGCGCAACTCCTCGACGGGCTCGGCTTTTCCCACGAAGAGCAACAGCGCCCCATTCGCAGCTTCTCAGGTGGCTGGCGTATTCGCCTCAACTTGGGCCGCGCCCTGATGTGCCCCGCAGATCTTATGCTGTTGGACGAGCCCACCAACCACTTGGACCTGGATGCCACCCTTTGGCTGGAACAGTGGCTGCAACGCTTCCCCGGTACCCTGCTGATTATTTCCCACGACCGCGACTTTCTCGATGCAGTGGTCGACGGCATTGTCAGTTTTGAACAGCAAAAACTGGTCTTGTACAGCGGCAATTACAGTGCCTTCGAGCGCGCTCGCGCTGAGCGTCTGGCCCAGCAGCAAATACAGTTTGAAAAACAGCAGGCCGAACGCGCACATATGGAGGACTTTGTGCGGCGCTTTCGCGCCAAGGCGAGCAAGGCCAAGCAGGCACAAAGCCGCCTGAAAGCCCTGGACCGGATGGCTCTGATTGCCCCGGCCCATGTGGATTCCCCTTTTCATTTCACCTTGCCATCCTCAGAGAAAACCTCTAATCCGTTAATCGACCTGCGCGAGGCGGATATCGGCTATGCCGAAAAAATAGTGGTGAAGAACGTTCAGCTGGGCATTCAACCGGGACGCCGTATCGGCCTGCTCGGCCCCAATGGTGCGGGCAAGTCCTCTCTAATCAAAACCCTGGCTGGCACACTCGCCCCCCTCAGCGGCGAGCGCCAATGTGGCGAACACTTGGCCATCGGCTACTTCGCCCAGCATCAGCTGGAAGCACTGGATAGCAACGGTTCCCCACTGCTGCACCTGCAAAGGCTGAGCCCCGATGCCTCGGAGCAATCGCTGCGGGATTTTCTCGGCGGCTACGGTTTTATCGGCGACCGGGTTTTCGAAACGGTAGGGGGCTTTTCCGGCGGTGAAAAAGCCCGTTTAGCCCTGGCACTACTGGCCTGGCAAAAACCTAACCTGTTGCTTCTCGATGAACCGACAAACCACCTTGATTTGGAAATGCGCCACGCCCTGACCCTGGCGCTGGCGGAGTTTCCCGGTGCCGTCATATTGGTTTCCCACGATCGTCATCTACTGGCCAATACTGCCGACGAATTTATTCTGGTGGCCAATGGCCGCGCCGAACCCTATAGCGGTGACCTTGATGACTACAAACAGTGGCTGCTCGGCTTTAACCGGGAAAAGAAACGCAAAGAAGAGAGCGCCTCCACTGTTACAAGCACAGAGGAAAAAGCCCCTGAGGATAAGAAGGCCCAAAGGCGCGCCGCCGCCGCTCTACGCGAACAACTGAAACCCCTGACCAACAAACTCAAGAATATTGAGCGACAGATGGCTACGGCAGAAAAAGCATTGGCCGCAGTACAGGAAAAACTTGCCGATGAAGCCCTATATAGCGGCGGCCAGCAGGAGGAAATAGCTCGACTTAATAAAGAGCAGTCGGAGCAGCAGGAATTAATGGAAGAGCTGGAAATGGAATGGCTGGAAATTTCTGAGAAGCTCGAAGAAATTCGCGGCGAGTAATTTTATAGAAGATCATTTTAAACAATATCTTCAGCGGGCTTCAGAACCTTTCTGCCGCCCGCTGAAGAAGTCTATTTTAGTTGTCCTTAACGAATACAACCGTATTCATCCACTGCAATACCAATCGGTGTATTTGGGCATTGATCGATATAGCTGGGTACACCATCAAAATCTGTATCCAGCGGGCAGCCATCTAATTGCACATCGATTCCCACTGGGGTCTGCGGACATTGATCAGTGGCATCAATAACACCATCGGCATCTTCGTCATACCAAAAATCCGGATATTCAAGCCATTGATAGCCGACCGCCAAGCTGGCAAAACCATCGACACCACCTTCTTCAACCCCCTGGAAAAGCCGTATATCTGCGCGGGCCTGCCAGCGGGGCCCCAGGTGATATTTAATTCCCATTCCCACATTCACCATATTTTGCCGGTCATGCCAGTCACAATGGTAAGGCGGGTAGGGATAATGATGGCCGTCTGGCCGATCCTCAGGGACATAGAATTTCTTACGACAATCCCAAGGATAGGGATAGTATGGGTCGTAGGGATGATCCGGATCATAGACATACTTTGGGTCATCTGGATGCCAGTGTTTTTTACGGTAGCGCCGATCGTAATTAATACGCATTTCACCCAGGCCAAACGCGACATAAGGCTGCCAACAAAAATTACCGCAGAACTGCCCTCCAAATTGATATAGGAGATCTATGCGGTAGTTATACACATCTACTTTCTCGGGCGTATCCGCAACACTCACGACGAAATAGTCGACAACCCCTTCCATCGCCCAATGATTTGTCATGTTAAAGCCAAAACCGGCACCGACACCTGAGGTATCTCGCATTTCAAAACCGCGAAATGGCGTGCCTTGTAGGCGGTCACCATCAAACCAATGCTTACCCCCATTAACATAGAGGTTTAAAGTTCCAACAAAATCAGCGCGGACTTCAGAAACTGTAAAGAGTAAGATAAACGGCAGGCTATAGAGAAATGAAAGCAGAGGGTCACGCCTTCTCATTAGAAACACCAAGATTCCTTCCTTGATCAACCCCCCAAATTATTATTAACATCAATATCTATTAATAAAAATAATTCGGTTTTGTTTTCGCGATGCTTCCTGAATCCGGTTCTTATTGGAAATAAAATTCGATAATCACAGCACCACTAGAAGCATAGACGGCTAGTGGCGAAAAACAGTAATAAAGACAGGAGAGTTAACCCTTGCTGGCACCCAATATCGATAACTATGTTAGGAACTTGGTTCACCCACAAAACATACAAACCACCTGCTATGTCCCCAAAAGTATCCGTGAGTACGCACAGGACTTCCAAAATAATTCCAATAGCAACAGTAAGTGGTATCACAAACGCAGTAGTGATGGACTAACCCGGATCGACCAATTAGTAAGCCAGGCAGTACAAATTCAAACAAATGATTACGGAAGGATTACCCGTGTCGCCAAAGTACTAGTGGAAACCCTATATACCTGGCTTACTGGATTTGATCCCTCCACACCCACCAAGCTACTCGATAGCGATGGAATAACACGCCGTAAAGATGCCGTTTTAGCTTTACTCGGTGGAGCCTACTGCTGGTATCGACAAGCCAGTGAAGCTTTCAGCTCTGAGAGGAGAGCAATATCCAACATCGAAGCCCATTTGGACGTCCCTTTCTCACTATTTAATTACCGATTTAGCCGCAGTGGTTTTAATCTGCACACAGTGACAACGCTGTTATACCGTGGCGATACCCGCCCACCACAGAAGCTGTGGCAAGCCGGGGGATTCTTTCCCTGGATGAATCAAAATGGCCGCTTTGATCCGCACCTGGGTACCGGAGCATCTAACCAAGTCATCTCAACCACTACCAATGCAAATATTGTTGCGCGCTTTGCCTGGCACAACAAAACTTATTGCCCAAAAAGGTATTATTTTGTGCATGGAACAAATGAGGGTGACTTAGCCACTACCGGTTTTATCTATGAGCTCGATAAAAGAAACCACCAATGCGTAGAGGTTTCCACTGTCACCCAGGGACGTGAAGTTGCCTTTATGGCTATTCCCAACCAATTTATTCGCCGCTTTCGCATGCGTTATTTTGCGGGCACCCAAAATAATATTGAACTGTCGGACTGGATGTCCTATGACAGTAACACCATCCGCAACCTGAATGTTGTAGAAGACAAGCGCCGATGGGAAGCCGCCAAGAAAAACTGGAATGAGTTTTTCTAACAATAGAGGTGGGCTGTTGCATGCCACTGGTGCCATGTTAGCACCGGTGGCAAACATCGATCGTCAGTGCGAATTATTCGCCTTTGGACTCTTCAACAGTTGACGCATCTACGTCAGTGGTAGTTAGCGGCAGCGCTTCACCAGGTAACCTGCGGTATACCAGATCCCAAACACCGTGCCCCAGTCTCTGCCCTCGACGCTCAAACTTGGTCTCTGGGCGCCATTCTGGCCGGGCAACATAATCACCCTCACTGGCGGTATTTTCTAGCAGGTTTTCACCCTGCAATACTTCCAGCATATGCTCGGCATAATTCTCCCAGTCTGTCGCCATATGCATAAGACCGCCAGTTTTTAACTTGCTGCAAATCAGGCGAACAAATTCCGGCTGCACTATCCGGCGCTTGTGGTGCTTCTTCTTGTGCCAGGGGTCAGGGAAGTACAGCTGGAAACGATCCAGGCTCCCATCGGCAATACAATCGTTTAGGACATCGACCGCATCGGCCATGTAAACACGCAGGTTTTTGATACCTGCCTTGCCGGCATTATTGATCAACCGGCCAACGCCCGGCGGGTGTACTTCAATACCAATAAAATCCTTATCTGGCTCGGCTTCAGCCATGGCCAGCAGGGAATCCCCCATACCGAAACCGATCTCTAACGCCAGTGGCGCCTCGCGGCCAAAGACCTGTTGGCGATCCAGAGGTCCATCAAATAGGGAGAGTCCATACTGCCCCCAATAATTGTCAAAGGCATTGCGCTGCCCCTCTGTCATTCGCCCCGCGCGAATCACATAGCTGCGGATAGATTTCTTCTTAAATTCTGTGCGGTAGGGAAAATCTTCCGCAGATTCGTCTTGCATTGTTCGCGACCTCTTATGCGAAACGGTTTATATCTTGATGCTCTGTTCGGGCTCGGTATCTGAGTGTAAGCCCAGTAAAGCTGGCTACTTAGAGAAATTAAATGCGGCAAAAAACAGGACTACCCAGCCTGCTATCATCATCAGCCCGCCGAGAGGGGTGATTGGACCTAGCCATCGGGGGCCTCCCAGTGCCAGGGCATAGAGACTGCCGGAGAAGAAGATAATACCGAAAGCAAAAAGAGCGCCGCTCAGGGTCAGCGATAAACGGTTTCCCCAGTTTTGCATTAGTAGCACCACACCAAACAGCACCAAGGCGTGGATCATCTGGTACTGGACTCCGGTTTTATAGGCCTCTAGCAGGTTCTCTGCCACTTTACCGCGCAGGCCGTGAGCCCCAAACGCCCCCAGAGCCACACCACTAGCGCCAAAGAGTGCGCACAGCAGCAGATAGAGTTTGGCCATTACCTTCCCTTTTTGTTTTACCCAGTGGTGACAGGTATGCCTGTAACAGGCGGGACAAAAAAAACCGCGCTACTGCGCGGTTTTCTACCCGTGTACCAGAACGCCGATTTAGGCTTCCATAGCAGCACGCACTTTCTTCATGGCATTTTTTTCCAGCTGGCGAATTCGCTCAGCGGAAACACCATACTTATCAGCCAACTCATGCAATGTGGATTTCTCCTCACTGAGCCAGCGGGCCTGAATAATATCGCGGCTGCGATCATCCAGTTGTGCCATAGCACTGGCGAGGCTGGTCAAGTTGGTTTCCTGCCAGTTATCCCGCTCAAGCTGGGCGGCCGGATCAAAACTGCGGTCTTCCAGATAGTGAGCCGGTGCCTGCCAGGCGGTATCGTCATCGTCATCGACACCCGCATCAAAAGCCGCATCGTGTGCAGCCAGGCGGCCTTCCATTTCATGGACCTGGGTGACATCCACATTCAGGTCTTTGGCGACGGCCTTAGCTTCTGCATTGGTCAACCAGGCGAGTTTTTTCTTCTGACCGCGCAGGTTGAAGAATAATTTGCGCTGCGCCTTGGTGGTGGCAATTTTAACAATACGCCAGTTGCGCAGAATAAATTCGTGGATTTCAGCTTTAATCCAATGTACCGCAAAGGATACCAGGCGCACTCCCTTTTCGGGATTGAAGCGTTTGACGGCCTTCATCAAACCGACATTACCTTCCTGAATCAGGTCGGCTTCATTGAGCCCGTAGCCGGAATAAGATTTGGCGATATGCACTACAAAGCGCAGGTGTGACATGACCAGCTGGCGTGCAGCATCGAGATTTTCGCGGTAATAGAGGTCTTCTGCCAGGTGCTTTTCCTGTTCAGCGGTCAGTACGTCAAAACCACTGACGGTCTGGATATAAGCTCCCAGGTTGGCGCCCGGAGACAGCGTATGCACTGGCTGTAGGCTGGTTCCCATTCAGGTCTCTCCTGTCATTATTAGTCGGCCGATATTACCGGCCGCTGCCGGCGGATACTGTATCCGGCGACAAGCTGGACTCAGTGTAGCACTTGCACGGGCAGATAAGAAAGCCCGCCAACAACTACCGTATTCTGTTGTATTTCGCGGAATTAGAGGGGCTTTTTACGCCTCAGGTTCCCTTTGCCAGAACACTTTACCCTTCTTGATCGGACTGTTCGGTCAGCGGGGTTCTATCTTGCGAGTGTGTCGCGCTACCGCAAGCCAAGCCCCTAATAGGCCCAGCGAGGAGGCCCCCAAAGTTAATTGAAAGAAGTAACTGGCGCCCGGCCCTCTCAGTTCGAAGCTGCTGCCATAACTTGATGACAGACTCTCAACTGGCCCAGACAACATAGCCACACCACCTGTAAGCAACAGCCACGCCAACAACCCGCCAAATAGCCCATAACAAATGCCACTGTAAAGGAACGGCCGTCGCACAAACGCATTAGTGCCGCCAACGAGCTTTACTACCAGGATCTCCTCCCGACGACTTTCGATATGCAGTCGTATGGTATTGATCACCACCAATACCACTCCCAGCGCCAATAACAGGGCTAGACCTGCGGAGAGACGCTGTCCCAGTTCGGTGATCTGGGCGAGGCGCTGGACCCAGGCAAGATCCAAGACCACTGAATCCGTCAGTGCCTGGGCTCTCAGATTCTCCACCAAAGCCTGTAGTTTATCGCCGTCCTTCGCATCCCTTGGCCGCAGCAACAGCACTGCCGGCAGGGGGTTGGCATCCAGGCCAACCAATACATCCCCAAGCCCCGAGGCCTGTTCAAACTCTGCCAGGGCATCTTCCGGGGAGACATAAGTTACCTCCGCGATAGCGGGGTCACTGCGCAATTTGTCGGCCAGGGAATTAACCGCAGCCTGTCTCGCATCTTTGTGTAGAAAAACAGAAATTTGTGGCTGCCCATCCCAACCAGCCACCGCGCGCTGGAAATTCAACAGGCCCAATTGCAATGCCGCCGGCAGGGCCAGGGCAATAGCAATCACCAACGCCGTCATTGCACTGGCCATGGGTGCGCTAAAAAATCGACTGACAGAGTCGGCGGCCATCTCACGGTGATGCCCCAACCAGCTATTCCATCGATCGCCCAACCCTGTTTGTGCAACAACAGCGCCGGTGCTGCGCACACGTTTGTCTGCGGCAGGGTTGGCCTGCCGTTGCGCTTTAGCTTGGGTGTACTTCACGGCTCGGAACTCCGTCGTATATCAGTTGGCCAGCCTGTAGGGTCAATACCCGTCGGCGCATCCGTGCAATCAGTTCCAAGTCGTGGCTCGCCACCAGCACCGTAACTCCCACTGCGTTAAAGTCGGCGAATAACTGCATGATTTCCTGCGAGAGTGTTGGGTCCAGGTTGCCGGTGGGCTCATCGGCAACCAATATCGCGGGCTTGTTAACGACTGCGCGGGCAATCCCAACCCGCTGCTGCTCACCACCAGACAACATAATGGGATTTTGCTTTTCCTTGTGCAGCAAGCCGACCTTATCCAGGGCTGCGCGAACCCGACGCCCCACCTCGCGCTTATTGCAACCAGCAACAGACAAGGGCAGGGCAATATTGTCAAAAACGCTGCGGTCAAATAGCAGCTGGTGATTCTGGAAGACAATACCCAGATTGCGGCGGTAGTAGGGGATCTGGCCATTGCGCAGGCGGTTGAGATTCTGTCCGGCGACAAGAATACTGCCCTTAGTAGGGCGCTCAATCGCGGTCAGGAGTCTCAGTAAAGTACTTTTACCCGCACCGGAGTGACCGGTGAGAAACACCATATCGCCACGGGGGATTTCCAGGCTGACTCGCACCAGGGCATCCTGCCCCGATGCGTAACGCTTGTTCACATTATCGAAAGTGATCACGGCTTCTGTTGTTCTTGTTATTTCCTAGGCGAATTATCAGGCCTTATCGCGGCCAAACAGGGCGGATACGAACTCACGAGCGCGGAATGGCTGTAGATCTTCCGCCTGCTCACCCACACCGATAAAACGCACCGGGATGCCGAAACGACGAGCCAGGGCAAAGATAACGCCGCCTTTGGCAGTACCATCCAATTTGGTCAGCACCAAGCCAGTAACGCCGGCCGCCTCACGGAACTGAGAGGCCTGGTTAATCGCATTTTGGCCAGTGCCTGCATCCAGTACCAACAGCACTTCGTGGGGCGCGCTGGGATCCAGTTTGCCCATCACCCGGCGCACCTTGGTCAGCTCCTCCATCAAATTGGACTTAGTGTGGAGACGCCCGGCGGTATCGGCAATTACCACATCGACGCCGCGCGCCTGGGCAGACTGAACCGCATCGAAAATCACTGACGCACTATCGGCACCGGTATGCTGCGCAACAACCGGTACATCGTGGCGCTGCCCCCAAACCTGTAGCTGCTCAACTGCTGCGGCGCGGAATGTATCACCGGCAGCCAACATCACCAACTTGCCTTCACCGAGGAAGCGGTGGGCCAGCTTGCCGATTGTTGTGGTTTTACCCACACCGTTTACGCCCACTACCAGGATGACGTAAGGCTTTTTGCTGATATCGATTTCCAGGGGAGCATCAACACTATCGAGTAAGTCCGCCAGCTCCTGCTGCAATGCCTTGTAAAGTGCATCGCCATCGGCCAGTTCCCGACGGGATACACGTTCGGTCAGGCGTTCGACGATCTCGCTGGTAGCTTCAACCCCCACATCTGCCATTAACAGCTGTGTTTCAAGTTCTTCAAGCAGATCTTCATCAATCTCCTTGGCCCCGAGGAATAGGTTTCCCATCCCCTCGACAAACTGGTTGCTGGTACGGCTGAGGCCGCGACGAACACGCGCAAAGAAGCCCTCTTTCTTTTTGGCTTCCGGTTGCGGCTGCTCTTTGGCTCTGGGTTTTGCAGCTGGCTCGGGCTGAATCGGGGCTGTCTTCTCGGCCTCTTCTATTACAGGCTCTGCTGCAACAGCCACCTGGGGGGCTTCGACAACGGCCTCGGGCTCGCCCGCCGCATCGGTATGCTGCGCCCAGCCGGCACTCTCCTCTTGGGATTCAGAAGCTGGAGCTGTGGGTTCACCGATAGGGGCCTTTGTCTCCTCCAGAGCGGGAGCTTCTCCCTGGGCTGGCGACTTTTCCTCTATGCCTGAGGGCTCTGGGCTCTGCGCCGATGATTCCTCTTCAGACGCAGCAGTGACCTCCGCCTGGGATTGCTGGGGCTCACTTTGTTCGGGCTTGCGCTTCTTCTTTTTGCGCAGGAAGTCAAAAATCATTCGTATGTCCGGATGTACCGCTTGCAGAAAGACGCTAATCTTAGCATCGCTAAGCCCCCAGTAGAGAGTTACCTTGGCCAGAAGTTCATCCCGAAAGCAAAGCCCGCAAAACCTTTCACAGTTACGCATCATTGGCGGACAGTGGCGCGGGCGAAAATTACAGTTTGCCCCAGTTGAGGGCTTGAGACCTACCGGCGACCGACTGCGGGAGGTTCTGTTTAACTGGCTACAGTTCTACCTGCCCGACGCCCGCTGCCTGGACCTCTTTGCCGGTTCAGGAGCCCTGGGTCTGGAGGCGCTATCCCGAGGCGCTGGCTCGGTAGATTTTGTCGAGCTGAATACTCGCGCTGCGCGAACCCTGGCGGAACAGTTAAAACAGTTAAACGCCCGGGAAGCCAAAGTCCATAACTGTAGTGCAGAAGAGTTCCTCGGAAGTAATGGAAGTAAATACGACCTCGTATTTATCGATCCCCCTTTTGCTGACAATCTTTGGCAGGCAACTCTAGGCGCCCTGTCCGGCCATCTTTCGCAGGATGCATTAATCTATGTGGAAACACCGCGAGACACAGTGGTTGCATCAGTACCTGGCTGGGAACAGGAAAAAGAAAAACGTGCAGGACAGGTGTGTATGCGCTTGTTTCGCCGCGCCGGCCCATCGGTTTAGGGAAGAATAAAAAGATTCGGTTTTGACCTTAGCCGTAAATTGTTTACCATTCGCATCCCATTCGGCCCGCATTTAAGCCCTGGCGTATGAAAAAAGTCGTCTATCCCGGAACCTTCGATCCCATCACCAATGGTCACTTGGACTTGGTGGAGCGCGCATGCCGCTTGTTTGACCACGTTATCGTGGCTGTGGCTGCCAGCAACCGCAAAAACCCCCTGTTCACCTTAGAGGAGCGGGTAGAACTTTCACAAAAAGTTCTCGGCCACCTGCCCAATGTCGAAGTCATTGGGTTCGATATCCTGCTCGCCGACCTGGTGCGCCAGGTAGATGCGTATGGCGTACTGCGCGGTCTGCGCGCGGTGTCCGACTTTGAATACGAGTTCCAGCTGGCCAATATGAACCGTCAGTTAGCGCCCAATATGGAAAGTCTGTTTCTGACACCGGCAGAACATTTATCCTACATTTCATCCTCTTTAGTGCGTGAAATTGCCTCCCTGGGCGGCGATGTCACCAAGTTTGTTCCGGCTGCTGTACAAAGCGCGCTGGAAGAGAAATTTCGTTAAGCCGGAATCTGGCTATTTCTGATACACTCGAGCGGATTTATCCACAATCCGCGGAGTGTTACGTGCGCAACTTTCTCGCCGCCTTTGCACTGGTTCTGAGTCCCGCTTTCGCTTTTGCCGATGAACCACAACCGGAGTTTGATACCGGTCGCACTGCCGTTAAGTCCTCAACGGCCAACTTCTATATGGCAGTCACTGCCAACCCCCATGCCAGCCGGGCTGCCGAGCAGATTCTCGCCCGGGGCGGCAGCGCTGTGGACGCCGCCATTGCCGCTCAAATGGTATTGGGATTGGTAGAACCACAATCCTCCGGGATTGGTGGCGGGGCATTTATGCTCAGCTATGACGCTGCGGCAAAGAAGCTCAAGTACTACGACGGGCGCGAGACAGCCCCCTCTCAGGTAGATGAAAATTACTTTATCCGCGACAACAAGCCGCGTTCATTTTTTGAGTCTGTAATCGGCGGCTACTCGGTCGGCGTTCCCGGTGTTGTGCGAATGCTGGAAATGGCTCACGAGCGCGATGGCAAGTTACCCTGGGAGCAGTTATTTCAGCCGGCCATACACCTGGCCAAATCCGGCTTTCAGATATCACCGCGCCTTCACCAGCTGTTACTGCGCATGCCGAAGGTGGCTGCTCGACCGGAAATTGCCAGCTACTTCTTCAACAGTGATGGCAAGCCCCTGCCGGTGGGTCACAACTTGAAAAATCCAGCTTACGCGGAAACTCTGGAGGCAATTGCCCAGGGCGGTGCGGATGCCTTCTATCACGGCGACATTGCCAAGGCTATCGTCAAAGCTGTGCGCTATGACAGTGCCAACCCTGGGCTCCTGAGCCTCGAAGATATGGTTAGCTACCGGGCCAAGGAGCGCCAGCCCCTGTGTTCGGAGTTTCTCGAATATCGTGTGTGCGGTGCGGATGCCCCATCGTCCGGAGGTACCACAGTAGGCGGCATTCTGGGCATGCTGCAACAATTCCCACTGGAGCGCTTCGAGCCTGGCAGTGATCTGCTCACCCACTTATTTATCGAAGCTTCGGAACTGGCATTTGCCGATCGCAACACCTACTCCGGTGATTCCGACTTTGTCCAAGTACCCAGTAAATCACTGGTGTCCAGGGATTATTTGGCTCGCCGCGCGCAGTTAATCGACCCGGACTCCGCCACAGCTGCGACTCCGGGTACCCCAGCCGAACTCGGGGTGAAGCGGGTGATGGCCCAGTCGCCAGAGTTGCCCAACACCAGTCATTTAGTGATTGTCGACCGCTACGGTAATGGTGTCAGTATGACGACCAGTATTGAAACCGGCTTCGGGTCGCGCCTGATGGTGAAGGGCTTCCTGCTCAACAACCAGCTCACCGATTTTTCCTTCACTCCAAAAAACAGTAGTGGGGAGCGGGTGGCCAACCGCATTCAAGCGCGCAAGAGACCACGCTCTTCCATGTCCCCCACCATCGTTTTCAACAAAGATGGCAGCATGCGCCTTCTGGTGGGTTCCCCCGGCGGCTCACGAATTATTGACTACACCGCGCGCACCATTCTCTACCACCTGGGCTTGAATATGCCGATTGCCGAAGCGATTTCTGCGGGAAATATCGGTGCAATCGGTAAGAGAGTCGAATTGGAGCCCGGCTTTTTCAGCCCCGATACTATCGAGAAACTCGAAGCCCGTGGGCACGAGGTTGTCGAAAGGGGCCTCAACAGTGGTATCCATGCAATCGCTTTGCAAAATAACAAGCTGTACGGGGGAGCCGACCCCCGCCGCGAGGGCAGCGCCCAAGGGCGTTAACATTGATCAACCGAGGGGCGCACTGCCCCTCGGTTTCTTCCTCTCCTTAGCGCCTGCGGTCATAGACTTTCTGACCTTTGTAATAAGTCTGTATCACCCGGACACTACCAATATCTCGCTGCGAAATTAAAAACAGGTTTTTGTCCAAAACAATAAAGTCCGCCCACTTTCCCACCTCCAAACTACCGGTATCCTGCTCCAGGTGATTCGTAACAGCACCGGTAAAAGTGAACATTTCAATCATTGTCTCCAATGATATCTGGTTACTGACTCCAGCATGGATGTTCTGGATTGGTGACACCTCTCTCCCGGCAACATATCCCGAGTCCATAACCACGGCTATATGACGAGGCTCTGTATTAGATTTTCGACTTTCAGTTAAGTAACTTTTATCATCTGGAGAAACTTTTGAGCGCGCTGCTACTGACAGCAATAAAATCGGTTTTTCCTTATCAGCTGACAATACACTCCCAGCATTATCCGAACTGATATTAAGCAGGGTGTTACGCAATCCCAACTCCCTGCCACCATCCAGGGATATCTGTATAAGTTTTTGTAGAGCTGCCAACTCTTTATTACTCTTAGCATCCAGGTAAAACTGGAAATTATGTGAATTAGCACGAGCAATTATCTTGGAAATAAGTTCACTCGACAGGCCTGAATCACGTTGATCACCTAAACCTACCTTGTCAGCTTTCAAACTGACCGAATTGATCTTGAAATCATCGTCGGAATATTTTTCTGCAACCTTCTGCAATTCTCTAAGTTTTTTACCAGTGACATCCATCGCTATTTCAAAGGATGCTCGGATACGCAAACTTAATTTCTCTGACGATAGTGGGCGATCGAAAGCGCTGAGATATTTATTTAAATCATTGAGCGGCATTACAGCCTGAAAAAAAGTAGTTACGCCTCTCTTGGCCGCAATATTCTTAATCTCTGAAAAACTTCGAGTTGGTTTTTCACCCTCATTATTTACGGGTATCAGACGGGAAAAAACCTCCACCGCTTCACGACCATGAAAAATACCGATGGGAAGACCATCTTCACCTTTTTCGATTCTACCGCCCTCAGAAAAATTAGACTCCATATCAATCCCAGCTGCGGCAATACCTTCAGAGTTAGTCCATACACTGGCGCCATCTTCTGAGAAAAGAATAATGGGGATCAAATCATTTATTTGATCCAATATTGCTTTATGTGGTCTGTGTGGTGCAAAAATGACATGACGCCAGCCGCTGCCGACGACAAGCTGCTTCTCGGGGTTGGCCTGAATAAATTTACGAACACTATTCTCATACCCCTCTACAGTTTTATATGTGGATAAATCCAAACTGTCACTGATACCAACATCAGGTATTTGCTGAATAAAACCGGGCAATACCATTTTTCCACTGAGATCAGTAACCTTCGTTCCCTCTCCTACAAGGGCTTCTGCCCCCCGATCTGTACCCACATAAACAATGCGCCCATCACGGATAGCCATTGCCGAGGCAATACTGCGGGCCGGGTCGACGGTATAGATATACGCATTCCTTAAAACGTGCTGGGCGGGTTCTACACTGGCGGCCGGCGAGGGGGATTCAGCCCTTTCACAAGCAATTAACAATAGTGAAATGAGCAGGCAGGCCAGGCGCATAGGAACTCCTCACAGTTTTCTGCAATTCCCGATACTCGGGTCTTATCAGGAAAAGTGTAGAAAGCTCGGACACATTTGTGTGCCTAACCTCGAGACCACAACCAGTGATACCCAAATGACCCACTGGTACAGGGACCCAGGCCGCACTCGAGGAGAACCGCGACTAAATTGGCCAACACGACAGTGAAGAACGAGATGGCAATGCACTTTTCAATCAAAGTAAACTCTCTCGTGGCAAAACTTCGCCGCTTAAAGCCAAACATTAATGCAACGCCACAGTAGATCAGTAAGACAAAGAAAATCAGCGCAGACCAAGTGTATAAATGTAAGCCAAATACTGGGCTGCCAAACCCTGGATCGCCAGGGCTGATATGCAGCAATACCTGCCTGACAGCAGCAGCCAGACCGGCCAGACACGAAAGAATAACAACGCCGTAATGCTCTGCACGAATACTAAAGCGCAGGTTCAACATCAATCCCATGCCAATCATGGCAAAGGCGACACGTTGTAAGAGACAGAGAGGGCAGGGGTGTTGGTGAGATACCAACTCCATGATCAAGGCAATCCATAGGATTATGCTTACCGCTAACAGCGCCAGGCTATCCAGCCTTCTGACCATAAACACCATCATGGGCACGGTCCCTAGAAAGACAGCGACAGTGCTCGCGTCATATGATATCCACACCACATAATGAAGATCAGCAAGGTCAACAACCACCAGCCCATTGCGGAGCGGCGGCGACCATTCCAAACGGCCCAAATCGACAGGGTGACCGTTAGAAAAGGCAATATCATGACCACTAAGCAGCTCCTTATCGGCAATACGATGATATAAGTATTGCCTAAAGCTGCCAGAAGGATGCGATTTAACGTTGGCAGCTAGAGCAGAAAAAGGTATTTCTCTGCCCTAAAACCATATCTTTAACTGCTCGGCCACAAGAGGGACAGGGCTCACCCGCACGGCCATAAACATTTAGTTGTTGGGCGAAATAACCTGGTTTTCCATCGCCGCCGATAAAGTCCCGCAAGGTAGTCCCACCTTGGGCGATCGCCTGACTGAGAACCTGCTTTATGGACTCAGCCAAGCGCTGGTATCGGACTTTGGAAATAGAACCGGCCTGTCGATCTGGGCGAATGCCCGCCAGGAAAAGAGATTCACTGGCGTAAATATTGCCCACCCCCACAACGATACGGCCATCCATGATAAAGGTTTTGACCGATTGCTTGCGCTTGCGCGAAGTCTCGAACAGATAGTCACCACTAAATTCTTCCGAGAGAGGCTCTGGGCCCAGGTGGCTGAGTAAGTCGTGGGTCAGAGGGTCCGCTACCGTCCACAGTAGGGCACCAAAACGGCGCGGGTCGCGGTAACGCAGTGTGAGACCACTATCCAGGCGCCAGTCGATATGATCATGCTTTTCCGGTGCCAGTGCAGCCTCAACCATACGCAAGCTGCCAGACATCCCCAGGTGCCAGATAGCGCAGCCCTTGTCAGTATGCACCAGTAAGTATTTGGCCCGGCGCTCCAGCTTCAGTATCCGGGCATTGCGGATACGTCGCTCAAAGTCTGCTTCCACGGGCCAGCGCAACTGGTGCTGACGCACTTTTGCGGAGCGAATTTTGTGCCCCTCCAGGTGAGGTTGCAGGCCTCTGAGAGTGGTTTCTACTTCTGGGAGCTCTGGCATCGTCTGGAGTTACCCTGTGTAAACTGGCTGCTCAATTTCCAATACGCACAAAAAAGCCCGGTTAGAACCGGGCTTTCTGTACAGTAGCGGTAGGCAATTATTTAATTTTGCCTTCCTTGTACATTACATGCTTGCGTACAACGGGATCGTACTTTTTGATCTCCATTTTCTCAGGCATGTTGCGCTTGTTTTTGGTAGTGGTGTAGAAGTGGCCAGTACCGGCGCTGGAATTCAGACGAATCTTCTCACGCATTGCTCTATCTCCAATCTATTAGCTGGGCTACAGCCGTTACACTTTTTCGCCGCGGGCGCGCAGCTCAGTCAAGACAGCGTCGATACCTTTCTTATCGATAACGCGCATGCCTTTCGCGGAAACACGCAGCTTCACAAAACGCTTCTCGGATTCAACCCAGAAACGGTGGCTGTGCAGGTTCGGCACGAAGCGACGCTTGGTGCGGTTCTTAGCGTGGGATACATTGTTTCCGGTGACCGGACGCTTACCGGTTACCTGACATACCTTGGACATCTGTTGGCCTCTTCAAAACGCTTGTGCCCGCATGGCGCCAATCCTGAAGAGGAAAAGGTAGTGCGGGAACATAAAAATCGGGATTCTAATCCGGTTCCTGGATGGCGGCGGAACCTGTGCAGAATCTGGCCCGGCCGCAAAGAGCGGCGTTTTATACCAAAAGAGCCCGTAGGGAGCAAGTTTTGTACAACATTTCAACGCCGGGAACGACACCTTTACATCAATCCCTGCTCTGCAAAGGATAGCGCCTTGCCCTCACCGACGATCAAATGGTCCAGAACCTTAATATCCACCAGCTCTAGTGCCTGGGTCAAACGCTCGGTAATCCAGATATCTGCCTGGCTGGGCTCACTGACACCAGACGGGTGGTTATGCGCCAAAATAACCGCCGCAGCTCCCTTCAACAGCGCTTGCTGTACTACTTCGCGCGGGTAGACATTCGCTGCATTCAGAGTCCCCTCGAACAACTCCTCAAAAGCGATCACCCGATGTTGATTATCCAGGTAGAGGCAGCAGAACACTTCCCTGCGCCGGTGCCTGAGCTGGATTGCCAGGTAATCCCTGACCGCTCCGGGACTGCACAGTGCGCTGCCGTGCTGTATCGTCTCCGCCAAGTGCCGCTTGGCCATTTCCAGCGCCGCTTGCAACTGCGCAAACTTGGCGTCACCGAGCCCTCGCGCGCGACAAAAGTCATCCCGCTCGGCCTCTAATAGGGGGCGCAAGCCACCAAAATCATTGAGTAGTCCCCTGGCCAGATCCACTGCTGAGAGGCCGGGTAGCCCCACGCGCAGAAAAATTGCCAACAGCTCTGCATCCGACAGAGCCTCAGCCCCTCTCTCCAACAGCTTTTCCCGGGGCCTCTCACCTGCCGGCCAGTCCTTTATTTTCATTTGTAGCCCAGTTAGTCAGTGTCTTATCTATCGCACATCTACTGAACACCTCTTCCATGCTGCGCCTTTGAAGCACTACTGCAGTCTTATAAGAAACGACACAGAAATGCTAATCTTACCGGCTCGCACCAAATCGGAAACAGCATTTATGTCCTCTCTGGCCGACAAACGCATACTTTTAGGTATCAGCGGTGGAATTGCCGCCTATAAGAGTGCCGACCTGGTTCGCCGGCTCAAAGAGCGCGGTGCCGATGTCCGAGTGGTAATGAGCGCCGGAGCACAGAAGTTTGTACAGCCACTGACCTTTCAGGCGCTATCCGCTAACCCGGTGCATACAGACTTGTTGGATCCCTCGGCAGAAGCCGCTATGGGTCATATCGAACTGGCGAAATGGGCTGATCTTATCCTGATTGCTCCAGCCAGTGCCCAGGTAATGGCAAAGTTGGCTGCCGGTATGGCTGATGACCTCTTAACCACCCTTTGTTTGGCCAGCGAAGCCCCCCTGGCCCTGGCACCAGCCATGAACCAAGCCATGTGGCGCCACGCAGCTACCTCAGCCAATGCTCAGACCCTAAAAGAGCGCGGAGTCATATTCTGGGGCCCAGGCGCGGGTAGCCAGGCCTGTGGCGACGTGGGCCCCGGCCGTATGTTGGAACCAGAAAACCTGGCGGAACACACTGAATCCCTGTTTCATACAAGCCACTCACTGCAGGGCCGTAAAGTAGTAATCACTGCCGGCCCTACCAGGGAAGCCATTGACCCAGTGAGATTCCTCAGCAACCACAGCTCTGGAAAAATGGGCTTCGCCCTGGCCGCGGCGGCGCAGAGTGCCGGTGCCGAAGTGACATTGATTGCCGGCCCCGTAAATTTGGACACGCCGCCAAAGGTCAATCGTATCGATGTTATCAGCGCCCAGGATATGTATGAGGCCGCCAAAAGTGCCGCCGATCACTGCGATATCTTTATCAGTGCAGCAGCCGTTGCTGATTTCCGCCCGGCCCAAGTCGCTGAGCAGAAAATCAAAAAGAAAGACGGGCAAGATGATGATGCAATTGCCCTCATCAAAAATCCCGATATTGTTGCAGCCATAGCCACGCGTACTGAGCTACGGCCTTTCACTATCGGGTTCGCCGCAGAGACAGAACAGGTTCTCGCCCACGCCCAGAGCAAGCTGCAGCGAAAAAACCTCGATATGATCATTGCCAACGATGTGAGCCAATCGGATTCGGGATTTAACAGCGATCACAACGCTGTCACTGTGATAGATGCGGATGGTCAGAGCCGACTGGCTCCCGCATTAAAGACCGACCTAGCCCGACAGCTCATTGAACTCATCGCCTCCAAGGCTCAGTGACAACATTTACGCTCAAATCAGGGATATCTGTGGGCTCCAACAACAAAAAGAAACCAGGCGGTACCATGCAGAAAGGGTTATTTTTACCGTTATTATTAGTAGTTGTCGCTTGGCTGGGCGGTGCCTATCTGTTAATCCAGTATCTTGTAATACCCCACAATCATTCGCAGATTGAGCTAGCCGCCAAGCAAAAAACTGCCGAACTAGCTGAAGTCGTGCAGTCTTACGTCGCAGACTATTCGAAGCGCCTGCAGGCCCTTAGATCAAGGAAGCTCCCTGCAGCAACACTGATTGAATCTACCAAACTACCTGAGCAGGTATCCCTCCAGGCCTTTTCTTCCGAACAGGTTCGAGTGGGCTCAGGGCAAAATCCCTCCCTGAACTTTGCCTTGGTCGATCTGTTAAAGCGCAGTCAGGAAACACCTGAGCAACCGATGGAAGTACTGCGTACAGGTGTGGAAAATAGCTGGCAACTTCATAGTGTTATCACCCTGGAAAATGAACAACTACTGGCTACCCAACCCTTTTCCGTGCTGGAAAACATTTTAAAAAGTCTGGGCGGTAGTCATGGACAAGTTCAGTTAATGCAGAAGTTTCCCGATGCCCACCGACAAACACTGTGGCGCGCAGGCATAGGAAAAGGCTACAACACTGTAGAGCAACTTGAGGACAGCTATTTAAGCCTCCACTTCAGTCCCTCTCAAACCTTTGTCGAACAGCACAGTCTGCCCACGTCCTGGATTTACATCGGAGCCGGTATTGGAATATTGGTGAGCCTATTTGCCCTACTGAAATTCCTACCTCGCGATTCGAGAGCCCCATGGGAAAGAAGTAAGGATGCTAGTGGCAGCGAGCTTAATAAGGCGCACCCACAAGCCTCTGATGGAGGAACTACACAGGCTCCCAATACAGATTTTCTGCCGCAGAGCTTGGCCTCAGCACCCAGTATCTCGGACTCTGATTCGGAGAACTCAGAAAGCGAAGAAAAAGAAAATAGTTCAAAGGACTTGCCAGAAAGTGACGATGACAAGCCCGAGCTGCCTCTGACCTCTGAGTATCCCCAGCATGTTTTCCGCGCCTACGATATCCGTGGAATCGCCGGGCAGGAAATCAACGAACCTTTTGCCTATCAACTAGGTAGAGCGCTCGGCACCCTGGCACAGCACGCTGGAGAACATCTCTTACTAGTTGGCCGAGATGGACGCAATAGCAGTGAGACACTTAGCCAGTGCCTGATTGAGGGAATTCTAGATAGTGGCTGCAACTCTATTAATCTCGGCCTGATTCCATCACCACTTCTCTATTACGCTTGTGCGAAAGGAAAAAATACCAGTAGTGGGGTCATTGTTACCGCAAGCCACAACCCTGCGGAATACAACGGCTTTAAGATCGTACTGAAAGGTCGCGCCCTGGCGGAAGACAAACTGCAGGGGCTCTACCAGTTGATGAAAAAAGGCCCATTCAAAAGTGGGGAAGGCGCCAATCGGGAGCAAGAAATCACCGATAAATATATCGATGAAGTTTTCAATAATGTCGCCCTCGCCGGGCAACCGCACTTGGTTGTCGATGCTGGCAATGGCGCCACCTCCAACCTGGCTCCCCGCCTCTTTGAGCAGCTCGGCTGTGCAGTAACACCGATCTATTGTGAGGTGGATGGCAACTTCCCCAATCACGCACCGGACCCATCCAGACCGGAAAACCTCGGAGCCTTAACTGAAAAAGTGCTGGCTACAGGAGCAGATCTGGGCGTGGCCCTGGATGGTGATGGTGATCGTGTTACCCTGATTTCAAGCAGCGGCCGTATCGCTTGGGCAGATCAACTGGTTATGTTGCTGGCAAGGGATATCCTTGCGCGCAATCCGGGAGAAAATATTGTCTTCGACGTTAAGAGCAGTCGCAGTTTATCCCAGCTAATCAGCCAGTATGGGGGCCGCCCCATTATGTGGAAGACCGGACACTCTCCGATGAAAGCCAAGATGTTGGAGACCAAAGCCATTTTGGGCGGCGAGCTTTCCGGACATATCTTTATTAAGGACCGCTGGTTTGGTTTCGACGATGGTATCTACGCTGCTGCGCGGGTACTAGAAATTATGGCACTGCGCGAACAAAGTCTTGATGAACTCCTCGACACCTTGCCGAAAATGCACAGCACCCCTGAGATCCTGCTACCAGTAGAGGAAACTGAGAAGTTTTCACTGATAGACCAGCTGCGCGATAAGGGGAATTTTGGCAATGCCGATATCAATACTATCGACGGCCTGCGCATAGAGTTTCCCGATGGCTGGGGGCTTGTACGTGCCTCCAATACCACTAGCGCACTAACCCTGCGCTTTGAGGCTGAAAATGAACAGGCCCTGGAGCGCATCCGTACTGAGGTGATGGGACAGCTCAGAAAGATTGCTCCCGCAATTACTGTACCCGACTGGCAGCTGCTCGATTAAGATAAAACGGCGGAATAGACTGCGCCGCCATCGGGCCACTGCCCCTATTGCTTAGAAAACAATCCACCACATTTGCTTTAAATCGTTGGCGACTCAATTCAGGACCCCAAACCTGATTCCCTTTCGCCCTGTGTAAGGAACTGCCCATGTCCCTAGATCTAAACTCTGCGCTGAAAAGTGCCCAGGTCCTCAATGAAGCACTGCCCTATATCCAGCGCTTTACGGGTAAAACTATTGTGGTCAAGTTCGGTGGCAACGCCATGGTGGATGAGCAACTACAAAACAGTTTCGCGCGAGACATTATCCTGATGAAGCTGGTAGGTATGAACCCAGTGGTAGTGCACGGTGGCGGACCTCAAATCGGGCAGCTGCTAAACAAGCTCAGTATTGAGTCCCGCTTCGTAGACGGAATGAGAGTCACCGATAGCGAAACCATGGATGTTGTGGAGATGGTGTTAGGGGGCACCGTCAACAAACAGATCGTCAATTTGATTAACAAAAATGGGGGCCGCGCGGTAGGTATCACCGGTAAAGACGGATTGCTGGTTAAAGCGCGAAAGTTGACCCGAAAAAATGAGAGTGCGGGGCTACATGCCTCTGAAATCATTGATATCGGCCAGGTAGGAGAAGTCGAAAAAGTTAATATTGATGTGATCAATATGCTGGTTCACAGCGACTTTATCCCGGTTATTGCGCCCATCGGAGTCGACGGCAATGGGGTTTCATACAATATTAATGCCGATCTCGTCGCTGGAAAAATCGCTGAGGAATTGAAAGCAGAAAAGCTGATGTTACTCACCAACGTCGCCGGTCTGCAGGATAAGGAGGGGGAGGTTCTCACTGGACTGACTACCAATGAAGTAGAGGGCTTAATTCAGGATGGCACCATCTATGGCGGCATGCTGCCAAAAATCAGCTGCGCTCTGGACGCTGTACAGGATGGGGTAAATTCCGCTCACATCATCGACGGCCGTGTGCCCCACGCCATATTGCTCGAAATATTTACAGATCGAGGCGTGGGTACCCTGATTACCAACATCGAAGCGCAAACTGTGGACCACTAGGCCCTTGGCAATTGAAGACAGCCCGGCGAATCGGTAGGATTCCGCCGCCGTCAAAATAAGACGACAAGAGCAAAACTAAATTCCGCCCCCCAAGCGGACCAAAGGCAGTCAATGAGCAGCGAAAAAATCAATCGGCGTCAACAAATCCTGGAAGCTCTAGCACATATGCTGGAAGTCAGTCCCGGCGCACGTATTACAACAGCAGCACTGGCCAAGGAAGTTGGTTTCTCTGAAGCCGCGCTATATCGTCACTTCCCCAGTAAATCCAAGATGTTTGAAGGGCTGATCGAATTTATTGAGGAGACCATTTTCAGCCGTATCGCAATGATCCTGCAGGAGGAGCCCTCGGCTCTCAATCGCTGCCAGAAAATTCTGCAGCTTCTTCTGGCGTTCTGTGAACGCAATCCAGGAATCACTCGCCTGCTTACAGGCGACGCGCTTACCGGTGAAACTGAGAGGCTGCATGGACGAATCCTGCAGTTGTTTGATCGACTGGAAACCCAAATTAGACAGATCTTGCGCGAAGCCGAATTGCGCGAACACCTGCGCCCGACTCTTCCTCTCGGTGGTGCTGCCAACCTGCTTTTGGCGAGCGCGGAGGGGCGCATCGTCCAATACGTGCGCAGCGGTTTTAAGCGTAAGCCTACAGAGTACTGGGCAGAACAGTGGCCCGTATTAACGGCTGGTTTCTTCCGTGAGACAGTGGCTGCAGCCAGATAACCATTTCCTCATGAGGGCTGTTTAGCGGTAGCCCTCCGAAATTATTCAGGCATTGAGAAATTAGCTAGCTCTCAGCATTAAGTTCGGTATAGCGGGCTACCGCCTTATCGAAATCAACCCCTATGGTATCCGCTTCAGCCGCACGCCGGCTGAGGCGCTCCTCAAGCACTTCCATTTCTTTTTGTAGATCAGCAATTCTCTGCAACAATTCGGGAGCCACCTCACGGCCGCCCCGCTGCGTGCGCGCAGCAGAGGCTTCTTCCTGGGCAATTTGCCGGCGTAGACTGCTGATATTTGAGCGCATGATAGCCATATCCTGCTCTACGACAGCCAACTTGCGCGACCGAGCACTCTCAATATCCGCAATACTGTTATAGCGCTTGAGCAACTTACGATCCGCTTCCCGCTGGGCCTCTAGCTGAAGTTCGGCTTGGTACTCTTCGGGACTGAGCTGCGGTGCAACTACTTCAACTACACGACCGGTAAGAGTGAGAATCTCATATCCATTTGGAACAAATTCCGGTGGAATAGCATCGTTGATCACCAGGACTCCCTGGTGATCAGTGTATCGATACAAAACCCGGCTATTGTTGCCATAAGCCTCTACAGCCAACATCAAAAGGGTGCTGACCAATAGAGGTACTAAAGGGGCGACTCGCATCGCTCTTCTCTCTAAATTAACCGGCCCACGGCTAGGGGGGACAAAATTTATTGACCCGCGACACCGTAGCGCTGCCGGTAGTCCACAATTTTCTGCAGAGTATCGCTATCATTCGACTCCTGCTCGAGAAAGCTAATCACATCGTCTAACTGCACGATGCCGACCACAGGAATATTGTACTGTCTCTCAACTTGCTGAATAGCGGAGAATTCACAATCTTCGCTAGCCTTTTCCTGGCGGTTGAGACCAATCACAACTCCCGCCGCCTCTGCGCCATGAGATTCGATAATTTGCATCACTTCGCGCACGGCTGTGCCCGCGGTAATAACATCATCGATAATCAAAACCTTGCCATTAAGTGGCGCACCCACTAAGGTTCCGCCTTCACCGTGATCCTTGGCTTCTTTTCGGTTGTAACAGAAAGGCTTATCGATCCCCTTTTGGGCTAGAGCCACAGCAGTCACCGCTCCCAGCGGGATACCTTTGTAGGCCGGCCCAAAAATGACATCGAACTCCACTCCCGAAGCGATTATCGCCTCGGCATAGGCCTGTCCCAGCGCTGCCAGTGCAGCACCGGTGTGGAAACGGCCGGCATTGAAAAAGTAGGGGCTTTGACGGCCCGACTTCAATGTGAAGTCGCCGAAACACAAAACCTGATGATCCAGGGCAAGTTGGATAAAATCGCGCTGATATTGCTGCATGGAAAATTGTTAACTATTGGCTAAGGTGAAGGGAGACCTCCCCGTAGCATTCCCGGGGGTAGGCATGCATATAATGTTTCTAATGATACACAGTCCGCTGGTAAGGGGCTAATAATGCGAATAGTAAGCTTGTCGGTAGACGGCGTTCATCAGGCCGCCCAACGCGGTCTCTACGATTGGTTGGCGGAGCAGGACGCAGATATTATCTGCCTTCAGGATCTGCGCTCTCTCGAGCCTGAATTGGACCACCCAATATTTCACCCCGACGGTTATTACAGTTACTTTTTCGACTCGGGAACCCCCCACGAAAATGGTGTGGCTATCTACACCCGAAGCCAGCCCAAAGCCATCATATTCGGCATGGGCTTCGCCAATGGTGAGGATATGTACGGCCGCTATCTACAGGCGGATTTCGAGCGACTGAGTGTTGGCTCCCTGCTCGCGCCAGTCGCCTCAGATGAGACGTCGTTAGAGAAAAAAGTCCAATTCTTTGAGGACATGCAGGCGCACTTGCTAAAAATAAGCCGCAAACGCCGCGACTTTATTTTCTGTGGTAACTGGGGCATGGCTCACCGTCGTGCAGACGTACAGAATTGGCAGGATCACCAGGATTCTCCCGGCTTTATGCGTCACGAACAGCGCTGGCTGGACCAACTGTTTAATGATGTTGGTTATGTCGATGCTTTTCGCCGTGTAGTAAAAGATACCGACGAATTTAGCTGGTGGCCCAGCGGTACTGTCGGAGAAGGAGATGGCTGGCGTACTGATATGCAGATCGTTTCTCACGGTCTGAAAAATCGCATTGAGTACGGTGCAATCAATAAGAATGTGAAATTCTCCAGCCACTTACCGGTCATCATGGACTACGAAATCGAAGTCTGAATCGCACGGAGTTCCGGCCCCTTCCCTTTTGGGAGAGGGCCGGATACAAACCAAGGGGCGGCAGCTTTACTCGTCCAGCGCCCGCTTTTGCAGTGCGATCAACTCATCAATACCCGCCTTGCCCAACCCCAGCATCTGAGCGAACTGCTTTTCGGTAAATGGCTCACCCTCTGCAGTGCCTTGAACCTCGATCATGCCGCCATCTTCGGCCATCACCAAATTCATATCGGTATCCGCTGAACTGTCTTCCGGGTAATCCAGGTCCAGTAACGGCTCCCCCTCATAAATTCCCACCGATACCGCCGCTACCATATTCTTAAGCGGATCTTCGGCAATGATTTTTTCCCTCTGCATATGACGCAGGGCGTCAACCAGTGCCACACAGGCACCTGTGATTGCTGCGGTTCGGGTACCGCCATCGGCCTGGATAACATCGCAATCGACGGTGATTTGATTCTCACCTAGCTTCTCCAGGTCTACCGCCGCTCGCAGTGAGCGCCCGATCAAGCGCTGAATTTCCACGGTGCGGCCACTCTGCTTGCCCTTGGCCGCTTCCCTGGGCATACGGGAGCCTGTGGAGCGTGGCAGCATGCCGTACTCTGCAGTAATCCAACCGCTGCCCTGGCCGCGTAAAAACCTTGGGACTTCACTGGAGAGAGAGGCATTACACAAAACCTTGGTATCACCAAACTCCACCAACACAGACCCCTCCGCATGACGGGTATAGTTGCGGGTAATTTTTACCGGGCGCAATTGCGCAGGGGCGCGGCCACTGGGACGCTGCATAGTCCACCTCAAATATTGAATGAAAGCCCCGCATTATATACCCCAGCATGGCGATCCAAACGCTGTGTTATTATGCCGGGCCGATTAATACGCCTGTAGGGGATCAGCTATGGCCAGTCAACGGGAACAGAACAAAGTGCGCAGCATGACAGCCTTTGGACGCGCCGAGGCCAATTACGCAAGCGGCACTGCTATCTGGGAACTGCGCTCGGTCAACCATCGCTACCTGGAACCACATTTCCGTTTACCCGAAGCGGCTCGCTCCCTGGAAACACAACTGCGCGATACGCTGCGTAAGACGCTGTCCCGCGGCAAAGTTGAATTAACCTTGAGCCTGAAGACCAATAGCGCCGAAGACACTGGGCTGGAAATCAACCAACCCCTCGCCCAGGCGCTGATTCATGCGGCAAAACAGGTAGCGGATGGCGAGGATATTCAACCACTCAATCCCTTGCAAATTCTCCAGTGGCCCGGTGTTATCAGTGAACCGGAAGCGGATACCGATCAACAGTCGGCAACGATATTGGTGGCTTTTCGCGAGGCACTGGGACAGCTGCGCGCAAACCGTGAACGCGAAGGCGCTGAGCTAGCCAAGTTTATTGAGGCCCGACTCAAGGGAATCGAAGAGCAGGTGGCCAAAGTTCGAGAACTGCTTCCCCAAATCCTTGAGGCACAGCGAGACAAGCTGCGCAGCCGCCTGGAAGAGTTGCAAGTGGAGCTGGACAAGGACCGGCTCGAGCAGGAGATCGTCCTGTTGGCCCAGAAGGCTGATGTGGATGAAGAGCTCGACCGCCTCAGTGCGCACACTTCTGAAACACGTCGGGTTTTAGCCGGCGGTGGATCAATCGGCCGGCGGCTGGATTTCCTGATGCAGGAGTTTAATCGCGAAGCCAACACCCTCTCCTCAAAGTCTGTGGTTACCGACACAACCCAGGCTGCGGTAGAGCTCAAAGTATTGATCGAGCAGATGCGCGAGCAAGTACAAAACATCGAATAACCCTCTGGGGCATTCTCACCGAGACTGCGGATGCCCCTCTGCCACCAGACAGGGGGATTTATGATAGCTCACCCTTTAAGGAGTATTTATGCAACAAAACCTGAAGTGGGTCGGCGCTATTTTTTTAGTGCTTGCTGCAATTGAGATTATTAATATTCTGAGCGGCCGATCGCTTAATTACTTTGGTATTGTTCCCCTCTCAATCAACCACCTCCCGCATATCTTTTCTGCACCATTACTGCATGGAAATAGCTGGCACTTCTTCTCGAATATATTCACCCTATGCATCTTCAGTTTCTTAGTGCTGCAGTACGGGGTAAAAACTTACCTGAAAGTGACCCTGTTCGTTGTGATCACCACCGGACTGGCCGTTTGGCTTTTTGGAGGCAGGGGTAGTAATCACTTAGGGGCTAGCTCAGTAATCTACGGCTACTTTGGCTTTTTGCTTCTTGCGGGATTTATCAGCAGGAAATTTAGCCGTTTATTAATATCTATTGGGGTAGCCGTTCTTTATGGAGGGCTTATTTTCGGTGTCTTGCCACGGGGTGGTTTTATCTCCTGGGAGTCCCACCTATTTGGATTTATCTTTGGGTTGCTGGCTGCAAAGCTGTGGGCCAAAGTTCCCAGTTATAGCAAGGCCAGATAAACACAAGTCCTAACACCAACCTTTCAACCTCAAGCCCCAGTAGTAGCCAGCAAAGGTTTTCATTACTGGGGTACCCTCAGGAAACAGGCCCCAAAGCCAAGCTACGTAAATGCTACGTGCACGTCACTAAGAAGCGTATAGCGATTCACCTTTTCTACGCACGATAATTCTTTTATCTGAAAATATTCGTTTATTATCCAATTTCCCCCCTGTGAACCCCTCCACATCTCTCCCGTAGATAAATTCTCACTATCAGATTTTTTTCCCAAAACTTATAAATTTGTCGCCAAAAGCCACACAAATTTAAAGGCTTAAGCTGAGGATAATAATTTCACGAACGTTATAAAGAAGTACCATTTTGAAACTTTGGTACCAATTTTGGTCAAACTGACTTACCGACTGTGAGAAAGACAGTTTCTAGGCCTATCCGTTAAGCAAATTTATTTTGTTAGTGCGGAGTTTTTCAGGAGTCTCCGGCCTATCGGGATACTGATAGCCGGATTTAAAATATCTCGGAGATATAACAATAATGAAATCATCATTGAAAAGTCTTTTGCAAAAGACGACTCTGGCGAGTGCGTTTTCGTTACTGTGTGCTACCCCTTTCGCTACTCACGCAGCGGACGCGGAAAAAACACTGCTAACCGACCGCATCATCGTAAAGTACAAGGAGAGCGCTAAAGTTGGGAAGGCGGCCACCATGGCCACAGAGACGGTCGAAAAAGCTTCCCGTCGCGCCGGCCACAAGATGCGCCACCTCCGCCGTATGGCCACCGGCGCCCAGGTAATGCGCCTGGAAGGCCGTAAAAGTAGAGCTGAAGTAAACGCGATCATCGATCGCCTGAAACAGGATCCGGATGTGGAATACGCAGAGCCGGACCTGATTATGAAAGCGATGGCCGAGCCCAATGACCCGAGCTATCTCAGCCAGTGGCATTACTACGAGTCCACCGGCGGCTTGAACCTGCCCTCAGCTTGGGACGTTACCCAGGGCGATGGCGTAGTGGTTGCCGTACTCGATACCGGTTATCTCCCCCACGCCGATCTGGTAGACAATATCCTGCCAGGCTACGATATGATTTCTGACACTTTCGTCTCCGTAGATGGAGATGGACGTGATGACGATCCCACTGACCCAGGGGATTGGTATACAGATAAAGCCTGCGGTGACGACCCGAGCATCCCCTCCGAGAGCGACAGCAGCTGGCACGGCACCCATGTAGCCGGCACCATTGCCGGGGTTACTAACAACAACATGGGTATCGCCGGTGTTGCCTATGATGCGAAGATAGTGCCCGTTCGTGTGCTTGGACGCTGTGGTGGCTATACCTCTGATATTGCCGACGGCATCATCTGGGGTGCCGGTGGTTCTGTCAGCGGATTGCCAAGCAACCAAAACCCAGCCCAAGTATTGAACCTGAGCCTCGGCGGTGGCGGTAGCTGTGACACTACCACGCAAAGCGCTATCGACACTGCGCGCAGCCTCGGCGCTACCGTGGTTGTCGCCGCTGGTAACAGTGGTGCCAACGCAAGCCAATACTCGCCTGCCAGCTGTGATGGGGTTATTACCGTTGCGGCAACTGACCGTACCGGCGGCCGCTCTTATTACTCCAACTATGGCAATGTGGTTGATGTCGCTGCACCCGGTGGCGCACAGAGCTTCGCAAACGATTCCGACGGTATCCTTTCCACCTACAACAACGGCTCTACCGATGCGGGCAGCGATAGCTACTATTACAGCCAGGGCACCAGTATGGCAGCCCCCCATGTCGCCGGCGCAGCAGCGCTGATTTATTCGGTTAACCCCGACGTTACTCCGGATGAAGTTGAGTCGATCCTCACCAGCACCGCTCGCAGCTTCCCCTCTTCTTGCAACAACTGCGGCTCCGGTATTGTGGACGCGGCAGCAGCTGTAGCTATGGCGAGCGGCGACGATAGTGGTAATGGCGACGACGATGACGACAGTGGCAGCAATGGTTCAGGTTGGACAGAAACTAACCTTTCTGGCAGCCAGGGCAGCTGGAATGACTTCACCATTGATGTTGAGTCGGGGACTTCCACCCTTACTATAGAGATGTCCGGTGGCTCCGGCGAAGTTGATCTCTACGTGCGCCACGGTAACTATCCTACCCTGCGTCGATATGACTGTCGTCCATACCTCTGGGGTAACGAGGAGAGCTGCACCATTAGTAACCCGGATTCCGGCACCTGGTACATCAGTGTCTATGGGTATGAATCCTACAGCGGTGTGACTTTGGAAGCGGAAGCTAGCGAGTAAATAGCGACCCGTTCAGAGTAAAAAAAGACCGGCATTTGCCGGTCTTTCTATTTATAAACTCCAAAGAAAATCCTTTCACGAAGAAAACCATGCCTAAACATCAAAAGTCGCACCTAGCCGTGGTACCAATTCGACGTATCGCATGCTCTTGCCAATCTTTTGATTAGTGCCAATCAGGCACCACTTTTGTAAACCTGAAAGTTAATTACGTCAAAACCCCTTCAGCGAATACTGACTGATTTCAGAATCCATGCTTCACTGGCATATGCGGCCCAGTAGCCGTGTGGCAGAGTTCGATAGATACGCTATCTAATAATAAAAATATGGGGTTTCTGTGGACCTGCTTACTTTCTCCATTCCATTTTTTCTGACCGCCATGCTTATGGAGTTCGCCCTGGATCGCTGGAAAGGCTGGGGGCTCTACCGGCTGAATGACACTATTGGCAATCTCAGCACGGGGATTCTCAATCGTATTATCGGGCTTACCTATAAAAGCTTATTCCTCGTTATCTATATCCCGCTGTTTACGTTGCTACAACCCTACTATCAATGGGTTGGTTTCAACTGGTCTATCGACAATGTCTGGCACTTGGCCCTGGCAGTTCTCGCATACGACTTCTGCTACTACTGGAAGCACCGTATCTGTCACGAAGTAAATATCTTTTGGGCAGAACACCTGGTGCACCACCAGAGTGAGGACTACAACCTGAGCACAGCATTGCGCCAGTCTTCGGGGGGGTTACAGCTGGATTGGATATTTTATCTACCGCTTCTATTGATTGGTTTGCCGGCAGAAATTGTTATTGTCGCCGGCGCAATTGATCTTATTTACCAGTTTTGGGTTCACACACAAAAAATACCCAAGATCCGCTGGTTGGAGTGGTTTGTCATTACCCCCTCGAATCACCGGGTACACCACGCCCAGAACGCTGTCTACGTAGATAAAAACTACGGCGGAATATTAATACTTTGGGATCGCTTATTTGGCACCTACCAGCAGGAACTCGAAACTGAGCCCTGTCTTTACGGTGTGCGTAAGCCCCTGAATACCTTTGATCCTGTAGCAGCCAATTTACAACACTTAAAGCGCATGGCAATTGATGCCTGGCACACGAAAAGCTGGTGGGACAAGTTCACTCTTTGGTTCCGCCCCACCGGCTACAGGCCCACAGATGTAGAAAAATCCATGCCAGTAGCCTCTACCGATCTGACAAACTTTAAACGTTTCAACCCTGAAATTAGCCCTGGTTTGCGCAACTACGCATTCGCACAACACCTCTGTTACACCGCCACAACCTTATCTCTCCTCTGGTTCACCAGCGTATTTAGTTTCTGGCAACTTATGGGCGCAGTTATTGCCTTGATTATTTGCCTGGCAATTAATGGAAGGATACTGGATGGTCATCCTATTTCAGGGCGCCTCGAAACTTTGAGACTCGCAGCACTCATCTGCGCTATTCCGCTACTAAACAATACATATGTACCACTCTTCATATCCTACTTGCTCGCAAGCTCTTTGGTATGGTGGTGGTTGGCAACCCGGCGCAAAGAGGATAGAGTCACTTTCGTTAGCGATTAACAACAGGGAGGTCCCCTTAATCACAGGTGGTTGGCGGTGATTGAGAAACTCCCGCGAGGCTATCCCGGCCGGGCCCAGGCGCGCAGGTGGTAACGCGCCCTGAATCTCCCAACAGATACCCCCACTCCGGTCGGGGGCTAGCCTTGTCCCTTCATGACACTCTTTCATCTCCAGACGCAAGCTTCGGTTATAATGGGCTCTTTGCTCGCGAACAGGATCAGTTGTGCAAACAGGAACCCTCTACACCGTCTCCGCTCCCTCCGGTGCAGGAAAAACCAGCTTGGTCAAAGCGCTGGTAGACAGCGACAGCCAGGTTACCGTATCGGTTTCCCATACCACTCGTGCCATGCGCCCAGGCGAAACTCACGGCGTTGACTATCACTTTGTCGAGCGAGAAGAATTTTTGGCAATGTTGGAGCGCGATGCTTTTTTTGAGCACGCCCAAGTTTATGGCGATAATTATTACGGCACCGCCAAAGCTGAGATCGAAGAGACTCTTGCCAGTGGTCGCGATGTTATCCTGGAAATCGATTGGCAGGGGGCCGAACAGGTTCGTCGCCTGCGCCCTGATGCAGTGGGTATTTTTATTTTGCCTCCGTCCCAGGAAGCCCTGCGCGAGCGCCTCACCGGACGCGGTCAGGACGATCAAGCGGTCATTGATCGCCGTATGGACCAGGCCATCGACGAAATGACCCATTATGTCGCCGCAGATTACCTGGTAATCAACGACAACTTCGACCAAGCGTTAACAGAGCTGCGTGCCATTATCGTTGCCCAGCGACAGCGCTTAGAGCTGCAGCAACTGCGCCACGGCGATCTACTTCAGGCACTGTTGCGCCACTGAACCAATTGATCGAATTGCATACATTTCCCGGTCCGGTAAAATAGCCGGTCCCCTGTACAGAATTTGCCTTCGGGCACAGCAAATGGAAACGAAAGTTTATGGCACGTATTACCGTTGAAGATTGCCTTGAGCATGTGGACAACCGCTTCGAGCTCGTTATCGTCGGCAGCAAACGCGCCCGTCAGATCGCTACAGGCGGCAGGGATCCATTGGTTCCCGAAGAAAACGATAAGCCCACGGTAATTGCCCTGCGCGAAATCGAAGAGGGCCTGGTGGATGCCGCCATCCTCGACGAGCCGGAACGCGAAGAGGCACCTGCTCCTATCGTTGCCCCCAACTACCTAACAGATCAGCAAGTCTGATCAGGTCTCTTACTGGGTACTTTTTGAGTTTTATGAGAGGCGCGCGCGGCATTGCACACCATAGATAGTTTGGCCCACCGCCTCTCCTCATACCTTCCCCCCGACCAGATCCAAATCGTCCGCCGCGCCTATTTTTACGCGGAGCAGGCTCACGATGGTCAGCAGCGCCGTTCCGGCGAGCCCTATGTCACCCACCCGCTGGCAGTTGCCACTATTCTCGCGGGCATGCATATGGATCACGAGAGCCTGGCGGCAGCCATGTTGCACGATGTGATCGAGGATACGGGTATCCCCAAGGCAGCTCTGGCTGAGCAGTTTGGTGGAGAGGTTGCCGACCTGGTCGATGGGGTCTCCAAACTAACCCAGTTCGAGACCGACAGCCCTGCAGAAAAGCAGGCGGAAAACTTCCAGAAGATGGCCCTGGCCATGGCCCGCGATATCCGCGTGATTCTGGTCAAACTGGCCGACCGCCTGCACAACATGCGCACTCTCGGCGCGCTGAAACCGCAGAAGCGTGCCCGTATTGCCCGCGAGACGCTGGAGATCTACGCACCCATCGCCCACCGACTGGGTATGAACGACGTTCGTATCGAGTTCGAGGATCGCGCTTTTTTTGCCATCTACCCACTGCGTGCCAGCCGCTTGCGCGCCGCCCTGGTCGCCGCCCGCGGCAATCGCAAAGAGCTGCTGGAACAAATTCAGAATGCTATAGAACTGCGCTTGCAGCGGGAGGGCATCAGCTCTCTGGTGATTGGCCGGGAAAAGCACCTATTTAGCATCTACCAAAAGATGCGCGCCAAGAAGAAGTCCTTCAAGGAGATAATGGATGTCTACGCTTTCCGCATCATTGTGGACAGTGTGGATACCTGTTACCGGGTTCTAGGTGTTATGCACAGCCTGTACAAACCGGTAATCTCCGAGTTTAAAGATTACGTCGCTATCCCCAAATCCAATGGCTACCAGTCACTGCACACAGTGCTGCTGGGTATGCACGGGGTGCCCATTGAAGTTCAGGTCCGCACCAAGGAAATGGATGAAATGGCCAACAGTGGCATTGCCGCCCACTGGCTGTACAAAGCCTCCGGCGATGAGGTGATCAATACCGGTGGCACCAGCCAAGTGCGCGCACGGCGCTGGGTCCAGGGACTGCTAGAGATGCAGCAGCGCGCCGGCGACTCGTTAGAGTTTATTGAAAACGTAAAAATTGACCTGTTCCCGGATGAAGTTTACGTCTTTACCCCTAAAGGGCAGATCGTCGACCTCCCCGCAGGAGCCACTGCCGTGGACTTCGCCTATTCCGTACACACGGATATCGGCAACTCCTGTGTTGCCGTGCGTATCAATCAGCGCCTGGCCCCTTTGTCCCAACCTCTGGAGAGCGGGCAAAAAGTCGAGATTCTCACGCGCAAAACTGCACAGCCAAACCCTAACTGGCTCAATTTTGTAGTAACCGCCAAAGCGCGCAGTGCTATCCGTCACTTCCTTAAGCACCAGCGTCACCACGATTCCATTACCCTGGGACGGCGCCTGCTGGAAAAAGCACTCAGTAAGTTCGACACGAGCCTAGACGCGCTATCACCAGAGCAATTAGAAGCGGGCCTCAAAGAAGCGAAATGCGCAACTTTGGACAAACTGCTGGAAGAGATAGGTATGGGCAGTAAAGTGGCCTTCTCTGCCGCTAAATTACTCGCGCCCGTCACCAGTGAAGAGACTGAAGCCAGCAATATCTCTTCACCCTTAACGATCGATGCCCAAGAGGGCATGATGATCAGTTTTGCCCGCTGTTGCCGTCCTATTCCCGGGGATGCCATTATCGGCCATATCAGCTCGGGCAAAGGCGTAGTAGTACACCGCGACACCTGCCGCAATACCGGTGATTTTCGCGAGCATCCGGAAAACATCATGCTGGTGAACTGGTCACCAGATGTGACAGGAGAGTTCCTCGGTGATGTGCGGGTAGAAGTCGAGTCAGAGAGAGGGATTATTGCCCGACTGGCTACTCGTATTACGGAAGAGGGCGCCAGCATCGAGCAGATCAATGTGGATGAAAAGGATGCTCACAACAGCGTGATCTCCCTGACCCTGGAAGTCAGTGGCCGTGTACATTTGGCGCGGGTTATGAAGCGCCTGCGCAACCTCCCTTCTGTCATACGCATCGCCCGCCCTTGAGGAACACAAGGGAATTCCATTGGGAACTGCCATTAAGCTTCAAAGCGCGATATATTTAACCGACTTCTGAAAGCCCCGCAAATAAGTAAGGGATTATTCGGAAGTTCCGTATAGGTCTTCCTTTTCAACAATATTGATAAGTAATGGAGTACCCCATGCCCAATCGAGCCGTTATTAAAACCGACCGGGCACCCGCCGCAGCTGGTACCTATTCCCAGGCAGTAAAAGTGGATAATACTGTTTACCTGTCGGGACAAATCGCTCTAGACCCAGAGACACAACAGATGATTAGCGGAGGTTTTAGCGATGAAGTCCACCAGGTCTTTCGCAACCTCAGCGCAGTCTGTGAGGCCTCTGACGGATCGCTTCAGCATATTGTGAAACTCAATCTCTACATTACCGACAGCAGCAACTTTGCCGCTGTAAATGAGATAATGGCAGAGTTTTTCGAAGAGCCTTATCCCGCCAGGGCAACCGTCGTCGTCAAGGAGTTGCCGCGGGGAGCCCTTTTTGAAGCCGAAGCAATTATGGTGACCTGAGGCAAGAAGTTCTCGCCGATGCTGTGGCAATAATTGAGGAGGGCAGCTCAGCCCTCCGATTCCAACAGAGCGCTGTAGCCCACCTTGTAATCTGGATACTTCAATTCGTAACCACTGGACAGCATCAACTGATTGCTGAGCTTTTTCGAGCGGCGCTCGCTCGTTTGCACAATCTCACGCAGGTGGGCACTGGTATATCCCATCGCTTTTACCAACCACTGTTGCAGCTCGTACATCGGCACAGGCTGGCTATCAGCGCCTATGTAAAGGGGCTCTGGGATCCACCCCTGTTTGTGCCTTTCAATAAGGTGCAATAAAAAACCAATACAATCATCGACATGGATGCGATTGCTGTATTGCGGTGGCTGGGGAGGAGCGCAGCGACCAGCGCGAACCTGCGACAACAAGCGATCTCGACCAGGCCCATAAATTCCCGCAAAGCGCACAATGCAACTGTTGGGAATTGCGTTGCGAATGATCTCTTCGGCTGCCAGCAAACTATCTCCCTGAAAACCACTGGGCAGGGGTAAGGTTTGCTCATCGATAAAGTCATCACCGCTTTGGCCATAAACACGAGTAGATGAAACCCAAATAACCAAGCGCGGTGGGGATGGAAGGTGCGGAACAACTTCAGCGACTGCCTTTGCCGTTTCCACATAGGCGCGGTGATAGCCGGTTGGCGTGTGCTCAGTGGGGGTAAATGTCGCGAGAATGACATCCGCCCCCGTAGACAACAAGCGTTCAATATCCTCTTTCTTAGTGGCATCCCCCCGGCGCCAATTCACCACATCTGCCCGGCGCTTACTCGCCAGAGCTACCAGGGGATTGCGCCGCATTCCATAAACCGCGTATTGCTTTCGGTCTATATGCAGTGCCAGTCTCGCCCCGAGGTCACCACACCCAAGGATCCAAAGCTTTTCTTGTTGTGTCATATAGTTCCCGGTGAACAATCTTTGCTGCTCACCTTATTCCCTTGATTCAGTGCTATTCAGTCCTAAGGTGCTGGGGTCATTTGGGCAAATATCAAATTCGGAATGCTTATAGTTTGCCGCCGAGGCTCTCCCCCAAAGGCGGACTAGTTGCCACGCCTTTTGAACATGCGATAGATCGCAAGAAAAATTATCGCACCAATCGTAGCCGTTATTATGTCGCCTATTCCGAAACCCGTCACTGGGCCACCGAACCCAATCAGGGCACCGAGCCAGCCTCCAATGAAGGCACCGACAATGCCGATGACCATAGTGACTATCCAACCACCAGGATCTCTCCCGGGCATAATCCACTTTGCCAAAGCACCGGCGATCAACCCGAGAATGACCCAGGACAGAACTCCCATGACGTATCTCCGTTCGGTGTGCCCCTTACAGATATAGCAAAATTTTGCGCCTCAATCCCACCTGAATTCCCAAAACTAGTAAATTTTCCCAATATTCGCTCTCAGCTTACAGATTGAGACAGGGTATTGGCCAGCGGCGATTATTTATGAATAATTACTATTACTAATGGCCATCTAATTGCCTCGACCATGACTCTCAATGAACTGCGCTATATCGTAACTCTCGCCCAGGAACAGCATTTTGGCCGTGCCGCCGAGCGCTGTTACGTCAGCCAACCGACACTCTCTATCGCAGTAAAGAAACTGGAGAAAGAGCTCGGTGTCGCCCTGTTTGAGCGCTCAAAAACTCGAGTGCAGGCCACACCATTGGGCGAGAGAATTGTCGCCCAGGCCCAGCTGGTTCTGGAACAATCAGCAGCCATCAAAGACATCGCCAGCGCCGGCAAGGACCAGCTGGCGAGCCCCCTGTCAGTTGGCGCCATCTTTACTATTGGGCCCTACCTGTTCCCACACTTTATTCCCCAACTACAGCATTTGGCACCAGAAATGCCACTCTATGTTGAGGAGGGATATACCGCCACGCTGAGACAGAGGCTACGCAAGGGCGAACTGGATGCCATCATTATCGCGCTCCCCTTTACCGAGCCCGACGTTGTCACCCAACCCCTGTACGACGAGCCATTTGTTGTATTGATGCCCGCGGGGCACCCACTTACAAAGCAGGAGGTTATCTCCCCGGATCAACTCACTGAAGACAATGTGCTTCTGCTGGGTGAGGGTCACTGCTTCCGTGATCAGGTACTGGAAGCTTGTCCGCACCTGCAACTAACCATGGAAAAAGAAGCGGGCGGCGGCAGCATACGCACAGCCGCAGATGGCAGCTCACTGGAAACACTCCGCCATATGGTGGCCTCAGGGCTTGGAATTACCGTATTGCCACTCTCAGCCGCCACCGCATCACAGTACGCCAGTGGCCTGCTGGAGACCCGCCCCTTTACCGCACCGGGCCCACGCCGCACCGTAGCACTGGCCTGGCGGGCAAGCTTCCCCCGACACCGCGCAATCGACATACTGCGAGAGGCCATCAGCCAGTGTCACCTGACCGTGGGATAGATAACAACCTGGCCGAGCTGCCCGTTACCACCCTCAAAGGCGTGGGGGATAAATTTGCCCAGGTGTTGGCCAAACTCCATATCAACTCCCTACAGGATTTGGCTTTCCACTTGCCCCTACGCTACCAGGACCGCACCCGGGTGGTGCCTATTGCCGGCCTCACCGCTGGTATGGATGTGGTAATCGAAGGGGAGGTCAGTGCCGTCGATGTAGTATTCGGCCGCCGTCGCAGCCTGGTGGTCAGATTACAGGATGGCAGCGGCACCTTAACCCTGCGCTTTTTTCATTTTTCCGCCGCACAGAAAAGCCGCTTTGCCCGAGGAACCCGAATACGCTGCTTTGGGGAGGCCCGTCGCGGTGCCAACGGCCTGGAGCTCTACCACCCGGAAACGGAAATCGTCGGTATCGAAAACGCGGAGACCGCAGATACCCTTACGCCGGTTTACCCGCTAACAGAAGGTGTGAGCCAGGCCCGTATGCGAGGATTGGTGGAACAGGCACTGGTTCTACTGAAAAACGGCGCTGTTACCGAGTTCTTGCCGGCAGAGCTGTTACCCAAATCTCTGCGCTACCCCCTCAGAGACGCCTTGCTTTATTTGCACGCCCCTCCGGCCGGCACCCAGCTAGATCAACTGGCAGCAGGTACTCACCCCGCCCAGCAGCGTCTGGCCCTGGAAGAGTTACTGGCACACCATCTGAGTCTGCTGGAGTTGAGGCGCAATAGCGCTAGGGTAGCGGCACCACCTCTGTCCGTTAACCGATCCCTGGAGCGAGACTTTTTATCGCGCCTGCCATTTTCCCTCACCGGCGCACAGCAGAGAGTTTGCGAGGAAATCGCTGAGGATCTGGCTCAGCAAACCCCGATGATGCGCCTATTGCAGGGAGATGTGGGCGCGGGAAAGACCCTGGTCGCCGCTATGGCTGCCCTCAAGGGCATCGGGGCCGGCGCTCAAGTAGCAGTCATGGCACCGACAGAAATCCTGGCAGAGCAGCACCGAATCAACTTTTGTAATTGGCTGGAACCTTTAGGTATTGAAGTTGCTCAGCTAACGGGCAGCTTAAAGGCTGCCGAGCGGCGTAAGCAGCTGGGCAAGATAGCCAGTGGCGATGCCCAGTTAGTGGTGGGCACCCACGCACTTTTTCAGGAAGAGGTGGCTTTCCACAACCTGGTGTTAGTGATTATCGACGAGCAACACCGCTTTGGCGTACAGCAACGTCTGGAGCTGCGTGAGAAAGGGGCGGCAAGTGGAGCTACCGTCAGGCTGCAACCCCACCAGCTGATTATGACCGCTACACCAATTCCCCGCACCTTGGCGATGTCCGCCTTCGCTGACCTGGATTGCTCAATCATTGATGAGCTGCCGCCGGGGCGCCAACCTATCAATACCGTCGCGATTGCCAATGATCGACGGGATCAGGTTATGGAGCGGGTGCAAAGCGCCATCGCCGAGGGCCGCCAGGCCTACTGGGTTTGCACCCTTATCGAGGAGTCGGAAAGCCTGCAGGCCCAGGCGGCAGAATCGACCGCCGAAGAGCTCGCCGAAATGCTCGAAGGCGTTCGCGTAGCCTTGGTACACGGCCGCCTGAAGCCAGAGCAAAAAGAGCAGGTGATGAGCGCCTTCAAGGCCGGGGAAGTGGATTTGCTGGTGGCCACCACGGTCATTGAAGTGGGCGTCGACGTGCCCAATGCCAGCCTGATGATTATCGAAAACCCCGAACGTCTGGGCCTGGCCCAATTGCACCAGTTGCGCGGCAGAGTCGGGCGCGGCTCTATTGCCAGCCACTGCGTGCTGCTGTACGGCACACCGCTATCGCAGAATGGCCGCGCCCGCCTGCAAGCGCTGCGTCAACACAGCGATGGTTTTGCTATTGCAGAGGAAGACCTGCGTCTGCGAGGTCCCGGGGAAATCCTCGGCACCCGCCAGACAGGGGAGATCCAGCACCGTATCGCAGACTTGCAGAGGGATGCTGAGCTGCTGCCGCAAGTGCAAAAAATTGCTATTTCCCCTCAATTGACAGAGGGCATGCGACAACAGTTGATTAAACGCTGGTTACAGAATAAGCCCCGATTTGCCGAGGCTTGAGGAAAGCGCCCTAGTGGGCGCCTACTGTGCTGTTGTCGTTAATGCTGACACTCTTGTAATTGGCATCGTAGTAAGTCTCTTCGTCCAAGGCACCTTCACTCTTCGCCACCACACTACTTACTACCGCATCACCGGTAATATTGACCGCCGTGCGTACCATATCCAGCAGGCGGTCTACGCCGATCACAATGGCAATCCCCTCGAGCGGCAGACCCACCTGCTGCAATACCATACCCAACATAATCAGGCCGACGCCGGGCACCCCAGCAGTACCGATAGACGCCAGGGTCGCAGTCAGGATCACTGTCAGAAAGCCAGTCAGGCCGATCTCAATTCCAAAGAACTGGGCAATAAAGACCGTAGCCACACCCTGCATAATCGCGGTGCCATCCATATTGATAGTCGCGCCTAAGGGAACTGTGAATGCAGCAATTTTATTATCCACACCCAGGCGCTTCTCTACCGTCGACAAAGTCACCGGGATAGTGGCAGCAGAGGAAGCGGTACTGAAGGCGAAAACCATGGTCGACCACATTTTCTTCAGTAGCTCTAAGGGGTTGAGCCCACTCAGCAGCTTCAGAATCACCGAGTAAGTCCCCAATGCATGCAGAAGCAGGGCACAGAGCACGACCAGGAAATACTTTCCGAGTTGTACCAAACCTCCAAACCCAAGGTCGGCAAAGGTTTTCGCCAACAGCGCAAAAACGCCATAGGGGGCAAATACCATCAATACACCAACCATGCGCAAAACAACGGTATTGAGGTCATTAAAGAAAGCGGCAATACGTTGACCCGATTCGCCACAGCGGGAAATCGCATAGCCCATCAACAGGGCAAATACGATAATCTGCAGCATATTTCCCTCAGCCATAGCGGCTACAGGATTGGTCGGGAATATATTGACCAGCACCTCGGAAAGCGGTGGGGACTCCTTCGGCACAAATGTTGAAGCAGCTTCAGCTGCAGTCTCATTAACACCAACTCCGGGCTGAAAGATCAATGCCAGACACAATGCCAGAGTAATGGCGATGGCCGTTGTCACCATATAGAGAAGGACAGTTTTACCCGCCAGCGGCCCAATTCGGCTGCCTTCCGACAGGGCACAGGCTCCGCTGATCAGAGAAACTAGCACCAAAGGCACCACCATCAACTTCAGCGACGCGATAAAGATACGGCCGATAACATCGAACAGGCCTTCAGTCAGATAGAGATTAATAGCACTGTTCACACCAGCACCGAACAGCTGGCTCATATTCAAATAATTAAATAAACACCCCACGGCAATGCCCGCAAGCATTCCCACTAAGATTTTGGTAGTAAGCCCCATAACAAGCTTCTCTTTATGAATCGTTGTTTTCATTGCAGTGAGCACTATATCCATTGCCGTGCTGGGGAGCAAAAATGCAACAGGGAGAGACCTGTTGCCACCGGCCGGGATACAATGGGGCCTTTATCCAGACTGCGGAGTTATCGTTGCACCAATCACCATTTGTGCCCTCTGGCGATTGGCAGAGTTTGCCCCTTGAAACCCAGCAGCAACCACCCAAAAATCTGGTGCCCTGGCTGACCTATTCCGGATCACTCACCGCCGCTCTCAAGCAGCAAAGTGACGGGGACTTTTATGTTTCCGTGCTGTATCAGGGTTGGCAGACACCTCGCCCTGAAGAATGCCTTGTACTGGGATTGCACAATAGTAACCGGGCCCTGATTCGGGAAGTTTTGCTCTACGGTTGCGGACAGCCCTGGGTGTATGCCCGCAGCGTTTTACCCGAGCGCAGCCTGCAAGGAAAATCTCGCAATCTGCGCAGCCTGGATACTCGCCCGCTGGGGGAGTTGCTGTTTAGTGAGCCGGGCATTCGCAGGGGGGAGATCGCCCTAAATTTGCTGCAGAAATCCCCTGGCTGCGCCGATCGTGAACTTGGGGAAAAGGATTCTGAAGTCTGGGGTCGCCGCTCGGTATTCTGGCTGCGGGACAAGCCTTTACTGGTGTCAGAGGCTTTTCTTCCCAACTTCACACCGACAGGTGACCCCATAGCGCAAGAAACTGCCAAAACTATCTCAACTGAGGATTCACTGTGATCAGCCAACAGATCGCACAACACTGGCCCACCGCGCTGCCCTACTGGCAATTGGCGAGGATGGACAAGCCCATAGGTTCACTGCTGTTACTCTGGCCCACTTGGTGCGCACTATGGCTAGCCGCTGAGGGATGGCCGGGCTTTCACTTGTTTATCGTATTTACACTTGGGGTGATCCTGATGCGAGCGGCTGGCTGTGCAGTCAATGACTTCGCCGATCGCAAAATTGACGCCCATGTAAAACGCACCGCAGAGCGCCCCCTGGCCACCGGCGCACTGACGCCAAAGTCTGCATTGGCGCTTTTCGCCGGGCTCAGCGCTGCCGCCTTCCTACTGGTACTCACCACCAACACACTCACGATTCTCCTCTCGTTTTTAGCTCTGGCTCTGGCATTCGGCTATCCCTTTGCGAAGCGCCACACACACCTACCTCAGATGGTCCTGGGCGCCGCCTTTAGTATGGGAATCCCCATGTCTTTCGCAGCGTTTACAGGAGAAGTACCAGCAGAGGCCTGGTTGCTCTATACCGCCAATCTGGTTTGGACCCTGTGCTATGACACTTTCTATGCGATGGTGGACCGCGATGACGATCTTCAGATCGGCGTTAAGTCCACCGCCATTTTGTTTGGGGAGATGGACAAGGTCATCACCGGAACCTTACAACTTTTAGTTCTAATAGCCCTGCTGCTTATTGGATCAAGGTTCTCACTCGGTATTTTTTACTACTTGGCGCTATTGCCGGTTTGCAGTTTATTCGTTTATCAGCAGTGGCTAATTCGGGATCGAGGGCGAGAGGGCTGTTTTCAGGCTTTTATCAACAATAATTGGGTAGGTTTTGCCATTTTCGCCGGCATATCGCTGCATTTTCTGCTGAATTGAAAGATGAGTGGGCCCCAGAAGTGGAGCGTCATATATTTGTCATATAAATCCCGTTTAATCCTCGGCCATAACTGGGGAAACCCTGACAACAGAGCGGGTATGGCAGGCAAATGCACAGTAAAACGATCCTGATTGTCGATGACGAATCCGCAGTGCGCGATATGCTGCGGGTCGCACTGGAAATGGCGGATTACCGCTGCCTTGAGGCGGAAAACGCCCAGGAAGCTCACGCCCTGATTATCGACGAGAAGCCAGACTTAGTGTTGCTCGACTGGATGCTGCCGGATGTTTCCGGGGTAGAGCTGGCAAGGCGCCTCAAGCGCGATGAACTTACCACCTCATTGCCGATCATCATGCTCACGGCAAAAGGTGAAGAAGACAATAAAATCAAAGGGTTAGAGACCGGGGCCGACGATTACATCACCAAGCCTTTCTCCCCCCGGGAGCTGGTTGCACGCTTAAAAGCCGTACTGCGCCGCGCTGGCCCGGCAACCCCGGAAGAACCGCTCAGTGCCGGCGCACTGATATTGGACCCACTGAGTCACCGAGTCACTATCAAAGGGCAGCCGGTGGATATGGGGCCAACAGAGTTTCGCCTGCTCACCTTCTTCCTCTCCCACCAGGAGCGCGCCTATACACGCACCCAACTCCTCGATCATGTATGGGGTGGGAATGTCTATGTAGAGGAGCGCACCGTGGATGTCCATATCCGCCGTCTGCGCAAAGCCCTGGCCATTGATGGCCACGACCGCTATATCCAGACAGTTCGCGGCACCGGGTATCGGTTTTCTGTGCAAACCGCAGAAAAAGTGTGACAATCCTCTCTGGATCGGTACCGATCCCTGCAGAATCAAACCTCCGTACTTAACGGGTGCGGGCCTGGTTCCATGAGGTATTGAATGCGGGCGGAAGAGGCTGTGCCACTGCCGCCATCTATCAGGCAACACGGCAACTCTATGTTGGATCGCAGTATTGGCGAGTTCTCGCGTTTCGTAATTATCGCCCTGGGGTGCACCATTCTCGGTGTCACCTCCGGCAGCTGGTCTCTCGCCCTGATTGCGGGATTGGCCAGCTACCTGATCTCAGTGCTGTGGCAACAGCAACGTTTCAACCGCTGGCTGGCAAATGGCAGACGCGGCCCAGCCCCAACCGCCTTTGGCATTTGGGGCGAAATATACGACGACTTTTACCGTATGCAGCGGCGCCACCGCCGCGAGAAGCAGAAATTGCACGTGATGTTGCGCCGAGTGCAAGACAGTACCAGCGCCCTGCGCGAAGGCATTGTAGCCCTGGAAGACGGCGATAACCTGGCTTGGTGGAACCCTGCAGCGGGTGAACTCCTTGGGTTGCAGGCCAGTGATTCCGGCCAGTCATTAGTCAACTTTGTCCGCGACCCTGGCTTTGTCAGCTATATGCACGGTGATAACAGCGGAGAACCCCTCACTCTGCCCGCACCTGGCAATGAGGCGCGCATGTTACAGCTGGAAGTCACCCGCTACGGTAAAGATGAGGCTTTGGTCATTGTTCGCGACATTACCCGTTTACACAATCTCGAGCAGATGCGCCGGGATTTTGTCGCCAATGTTTCCCATGAGCTGCGCACCCCCCTCACGGTAATTGCCGGCTACCTGGAAACACTGCAAAGCAGTGATATGGCACCACCTCCTTGGAGGAAACCCCTGGCTCAAATGGAGGAGCAGACTGGCCGCATGAGTACGCTGGTCAATGACCTGCTGCTATTGGCTCGCTTGGAGACCTCAGAGCGCAAAAGCGGGGATATGGCTGTAGCCTTACCAGAACTGATTGAGAGGGTGGCCCAGGAAGCGCGCAGCTTCAGTGGCGATCGGCATCATATCGAAGTTGATTGCGAAGGGGATTGCTACCTCAATGGAGACCCCGGCGAATTACACAGTGCTTTTGCCAACTTAGTTTTAAATGCCGTGAAATACACTCCCAAAGAAGGCGAGATTCAATTGCGCTGGTGGCAGGATGACAAAGGCGGGCACTTTTCCGTAGAGGACAACGGTATCGGTATCGATTCGATCCATATTCCCCGCCTGACTGAGCGCTTCTATCGAGTTGATCCAGGCCGCTCACGGGATAGTGGCGGCACAGGTCTCGGACTGGCAATCGTTAAGCATGTGTTGCTGCGACACAATGGAGAAATGAGTGTAGAAAGTACGCCCGGGCAGGGCAGTCTCTTCACACTTCACTTTCCGCCAGCAAAGCTGGCTCAAAAGCCAGCATCCAGGTTGAGTTCTGAAGCCGCTAATTAAAGCGGCTTTCGATTACTCCAGTTCCTTCAGTTCTAATTCTTTACCGTCTTTGACATAGCTGGCCGTGCCCTCTTTACCCAGAGCGTTTGCTTCCCGGCGCAAAACCAAATGGTGCAACTGCAAATCCCCATCGCGCAGCAGTAGGTGCTCATTGCCCTCATCATCGGTAGGCAGGGCCTTAACACCAATGAGGGCATCTCTCAGAGCGCGCAGCTTGGGCACATCGCGATAGCGATTCAAGTCATTCGACAAACGGGCTTTCATGCGCTCACTCTCATGCAGTGCCGCCGCTGTCTCTCGGTATTTGGCAAAAAAGAATACCGCTCCAATGGCAAAAGCCACAATTACCACTATTTCCAACCACTCGGGCATGGTTACTCCTTATTATCACTTTTGCGCCAGACCATTAATTGGTTATTGGCTGGCAGGTAATTTAGTTCTGCGCGACTGAACCCCGCACTCTCCGCCAGCTGATCGAGCCATTCTAGATCGCGAATTCCCCGCTTGGGATCACGCTCCTTCAACTGGATGTCAAAATCTGCATTAGTAGTGCCAATAAACTCTCCTGCAATTTTCACCGGACCATAAACGATCAATAAACCTTCCGGCTCCAGAACATCGGCACTGTGCAGAAAGAACTTTTGCACCAGCTCAGCCGACATAATATGCAAGGTGTTTGCAGTGAAAATAGCATCAGCCGAAATCTCGGGCCAAGAATCACCAACATCGAGCGCCAGCGGTTGCGGCAGGTTGCTACTGGGTACCTCCGCCAGCCAGGACTTTACTGCCTCCAGCTGTTGCGATCGCTCTGAAGTTTGCCACTCAAGGTGCGGTAATTGCGGAGCAAAATATACTGCGTGCTGACCAGTACCACTGCCAACCTCAAGCACTTTACGACTTGAAGCCAACAGGCGAGTCAGTTGTTGGAGAATTGGTTCGCGATTGCGCCCGCAGGAGGGCGCATTCGGCAATTCAGTACTACTCACTGCGGTTCATCCCGGGTAAATACCCAATCCCACTCAGTGGACAAACCTGGGTTATAACCATAACCAGCCACATCAAAACCTTTCAGTTCTTCCGCCTTCTTTACCCTCTGATCAATCGCCCAGCGACTCATCATGCCTCTAGCTTTCTTAGCGAAGAAGCTAATCATCTTATACTGACCATTTTTCAGGTCCTTAAAATGCGGGGTGATCACCTGAGCATCGAGCTGCTTGGTTTTGACTGACTTGAAATATTCATTGGAAGCCAGGTTTACCAACTCGCGACTCTTCACGCCCTGCAACTGCGTATTCAATGCTTCGGTAATCTTATCTCCCCAAAATTCATAGAGATTCTTACCCTTGGCATTTTCAAATTTAGTGCCCATCTCGAGGCGATAGGGTTGCATCAAGTCCAACGGGCGCAGCAAACCATAAAGGCCAGAGAGCATACGTAAGTGCTTTTGCGCATAGGCAAAGTCCCGCTTACCCATAGTCTCCGCCTCCAATCCGGTATAAACATCACCTTTAAAGGCGAGCAGGGCGGGGCGGGCGTTGTTATCGGTAAACGGGCGCTTCCAAGTGTGGAAGCGATCGTAATTTAAGACTCCCAACTTATCTGAAATCTTCATCAAGCTGGAAACCTGCTGCGGGCTCAGTTCGCGCAACTCTTTAATCAGGACTGCTGATTCTTTCAAAAAGTCCGGCTGGGTGGTTTCCAGTGAGGGAATATCACTTTCATAGTCCAGGGTTTTCGCCGGTGAAATAACTATTAACATCGGGTGCCTTCTCACTTCGCTATCGCCTCAACCACACACTACCAAGCTATTGTGGCTGGCCCAAATATATCGCGGATGTTTACTCCGGCTTTAGGACGTCCTGCCACCAATTGAGTGGTGTTTGCCCGTCTTTAGGGTCATAAACATTGCCGTAATACCAAACGCTGTTAGCCCCATCGCAGGCAGTGTTGAGGATCTCCTCAATCTTATCGAATCCACAGCTGACATGAATGCTGTAGACCAATACTCGCGGCGCCTCGAGATCCAACTCACCCCCGAGTTTTTCCAGCTGTGGGGTCAACTTATCAGACAGTTCCGTACTATCACCGCGACAAAAAATACGCACCGCCAAATTGCCCGAGCGCTTTACCAACTCAAATTGCTGGGTGTCTTTATCGACCTTAATGTAATCCCCACTGGCGATTCCTTTAATAAAGACAGGGGATCGCACCAGCTGGCAGCTATCATCCTCGCTCACACGAACCTGTAGCCGTTCCACCACGGGCTCACCTTCGGGGTTGTTGCCCGCAAATAACTCAATGACTTGAAGTGCCGTCATAAACCTCAGTTCCCGTACTGTGTACAATGAGTAACCATTCTAATGACTCAACATTATACAGGGAGGAAGGCAATGATCTCGCGTACCCAGGCGCTTACGGCATGTGTCGCATTTCTGACAACATCCATTCTCGGCGGGTGTGTTGTCAATCCAGTCACCGGTGAGAAACAGGTTTCGCTGATATCTCCGCAGCAGGAGGTTCAACTGGGGCAACAGCACTACGCTGCTAACCAACAACAGCAGGGCGGCCAATACACCATTGATCCGGCCCTGCAAAACTACGTCAGCCAGGTTGGCCAAAAGCTGGCGCGGGTCTCAGACCGTCCCCAGCTACCTTACGAGTTTGTGGTTCTGAACAACTCGGTTCCCAACGCCTGGGCCCTGCCCGGCGGCAAAATCGCTATCAATCGAGGCCTGCTGGTGTTACTCGATGACGAAGCTGAGCTCGCTGCCGTACTGAGCCATGAGATAGTTCACGCTGCTGCGCGACATTCCGCAACTGCAATGTCCCAACAACAATTACTGGGCGCAGGCCTGGCAATCGTGGGAGCTGCCACCCAGGACTCTGGCTACTCTGACTTGATTGCCACCGGGACTCAACTGGGGGGCTCCGCCTATATTGCCCGCTACAGTCGCGGCAATGAGTTAGAGTCAGATCAGTACGGCATGAAATATATGGCCGCTGCGGGATATGACCCCCAGGGGGCCGTACGCCTGCAAAGAAAATTTGTTGAACTGTCGGAGGGGCGGCAAACTGGTGGACTGGAAGCGCTCTTTGCCAGCCATCCCCCTTCCCAGTCTCGTGTCAGCGCTAATATCAAGCACAGTCAATCTCTACCCAAAGGGGGAATCACCAACCGGGCCTCTTACCAAAAAGCCATAGCGCAATTAAAGCGCGATGCCGATGCTTACAAGAATTACGACGATGCGGTTGCCGCAGCCAATAATAAAAAATTCAATTCTGCACTAACGCTGGTAAGAAAAGCTCAAAATCAGCAACCCAAAGAAGCTGCCTTTTTTGCGCTAGAAGGCGATTTACTCAGCCAAAAGAAACAATATAAAAATGCCCGAAAGGCATACGACAGTGCCATTCAAAAGAATCCGGCGCTATTTTCGCATTGGCTAAAGCGGGGAATCACTAATATCCAATTAAAAAATTATAGCTCTGCAGAGGGCGACCTAACCAGATCACTACGCTATCTGGATACCGCTTACGCACACTACTACCTCGGCCAGACCTATGAGAGACAGGGAAATAAGCAAAGTGCTTACAAGCACTATCAGGAAGCTGCCGGGGCTGGAGGGGAAATTGGCACCATGGCACAAAACCGAATAAAAGCCATCGCCAACAAGGGGTAAATAAATCCGATTAAAATAAAAAGGGCTATCTGAGATAGCCCTTTTAAACTTGCTTATAACTGAACTGTTAGGCTAAGTTCAAACTTTTCAACATCAAGTTCAATAAAGGGAGTCAGAAGGCTAAGCACGGTATCATTTTCAAGATCCGGTATAACATCAAGCGTTGAGGTAGATCCTGCACGATAGGTATCACTACCAAAGCTGCGAATATTAATATTATCATCTGCCTCCATAGTGCTATAAGCAGCCTCTAAGGCAATATTCCGACTAAAGAAGTGGGTGAAAGCCAGCTTCATATCGTCTTTCTCGTCCAGTTTCATACCAAACGAACTGCGTTGGGTAAAGAAATATTCTGCACCGATCTGCCAATAATCGTCATCACCTTCATAGTCGGCATAGGAAAGTTCAGTGGTCAAATACCTCCCACCTCCCAGGTTTGTGAAATATTTGGAGGAAAAGACAGCCACATCGAATCCATCGTCACTGACAAAATCAAAACCAATATAATCAGCACCGCTCAACGGATGATTGTATCGAAACTCAACATAAGTCTCTTCATCAGACTCAAAATCAGTATGGGAAAATTCTAATAAAAAGTTCGAGGTGAATAAATAGCCAAGAGCAACCGTATCAATATTGCGATCATTAACTTCGGTCAAATCAACACCGAAAATCAAACCATTTTTAGCGAAATACTCTCCGGTCACAGCGTAATTATCGGCATTATTACTATCTACCTCATTGTGGAAAAAGGCAGCCGATACATTGCTTACTTTGTTAATATATTCAAACTCTTTTAGGGGGCCTAGAGTTTCTTTTCCAGAAAAGTAATAAGTAGTTTCAGCCAAAAACTGATTACCATCTAAATCGAACTCACCACCCAAAATATCTAGATCATAATCCAAGCTAGAATAGCCAGCTGTAGTAATTGAATTATATTTCTCAGCGTCAGCTGTTACAGATAGAAGTAACAGGGGAAGAATAGCGAGACTGAATCTCATTTCCAAAACCTTTCGTTAACATAATGATCTAAATTGGGGTGCGAATTCTAGCAAGAATTTTTTACTGCGCAACAAACACTATTTGTATGAGATAGAATCAGAGCTCACATATAAAAGAATTATGCAATAAATTCACCATTGTCACCAAACCTTGATAATTCAATTCACACAAAAGATTCTTTATGCTTCCACTGCTCATATAGCTCTACTGAACTGACAAGCAATCTTTCGCCTGTAGATACCTATCGATGAAAGTTTTTCACCCACTGATTTTTACGAAAAATTCGAATCGACAAGCTTTCATTTAGTAAGCTCGCATAAGAATTAAGCTAAATTTCGAAAGGATTATCTCTCGATAGCAAGAGATCTAAAGAGATTCCAGATTTATTTAGAGGTCGTAAATAAAAAGGAAAATCAGTAAAGTACTCCAACCATTACATAAAAACAGCTGGATACAGAAGAAATCTGGCACCAATGTGCCAAACAGGATTGAAGCAGTATAACTAAGTTGCTTTGAGCTTACCCAAGCTATACATACAAAATAAAGGGCTATCAATGATAGCCCTTTATTTAATCTAGCTTACAATTGAACAGTTAAGCCCAACTGATAGATATCAAGGTCACCCTTAACATCATTATTAGAAAGATAAGCGGCTTCAACAGCAATATTGCGGTTAAAGAAGTGGGTCATACCCAGCTTATAATCTTCCTGTTCGTTATAGTCAAACTCAACAGAAGTGCGCTGACTGAAGAAAAACTCAGTACTCAGCGCCCAGAAATCATCGAATTCCTTGATGCTATTGTAAGTTAGCTCTGCAGTCAGGTACTGCTCTCCACTCAGGTGAACGAAGTACTTAGAAGACAGGATGCGATTATCAGATTCCTCATCCACAGAAAGGTTGAAACCAACATAATCAGTTGAATTCAGCTGATGGTTGTAACGAGCTTCCACCGAAAATTCATTATCACTATCGTTATCAACATGATTCAATTTAACCAGAAAATCTGGAGAAAAGAGATATCCGATAGATTGATAATCTACATTTGACTCCCAAAGATCGTATATACCGGCACCAACAATAATCCCATTGGAAGCAAAATATTCACCACCCACAGTGAAAGAGTCTATATCTTCACTACCGAAATTAGAATGAGAGAAACCGGCAGAAACATTGCTCACCTTGTTGATATATTCAAACTCTTTTAAAGGACCAAGAGTTTCCTTACCTCCAAAAAAGTAAGTAGTTCCAAGGTTAAAATAATCTGCATCAAAGCTTTCACGCTTAGCAACCCCAGCACTACCAGTGTTAGAGTATGTATGTTCGTAATTATAGTATGTGGAATTAGTAAAAGAATTATATTCTTCAGCGCCTGCAGTTGCGGCGACAAGCATCAAGGGAAGAGCAGCAAGCTTGAATCTCATTTGATAAATCCTTCGTTAACGTAGCGATCCAAATTGGGCTGCGGATTGTAACAAAAGTTTTTTGGCGCGCAACAACAGCAAATTACACGATAAGCAATTAGAGCCAAATTTGCGGTAAAGCGAATATTTTTTTTCGATAAAAAAACATATCAACCAGAAAAAACAAACGCTGTAATTGGCTGTAATGCACCAAACAAATAAATTCCAGCTAAAAATAATAAAATAAAAAGTTTTATTTTGTTATTCGAACACATATTTATTCAGGCTGTGTTCAGGTTCAATTGATTAACATCAATCGCTATTAATATTTACAACCCATTGCGGGTCATAAAACTCCCCTATTAGATTAATTTTTACAAAAGGGGCCACACTGGCAATGATTTCATCAATTTCTTTACTGTGCTCAGTTTGCATAGCATCCCGATCTTTTTTACATCGCCAGCTAGCAATGGCTATCAACACATTGGGGTCATCAATTTTTCGATGAAGCTCTGTGCCCATCGCTCCCGGAGAGCGCTGGATAATCTCAGAAGCGCGTATCCAGGCATCGGCATAATCCTCAGCTTTAACCCCATTTTGTAGATGAACTTCGAAGATAAATTTCATGCTCTGTATTACCTAACGACTAACAAATAGTTTTCCGTAAAAAAAAAGGCCGCACTAGGCGACCTTTTTGAATTAGCAAAGCCCTTTAGGACTTGCGCAGATTTTCCTGGTGCCCATGCCGAATATCAGCACCTTCCACCAAGTAAACAACCTGCTCACAAATATTCTTCGCATGGTCACCGATCCGCTCCAGTGAGCGCAGGGTCCACAACACATTAATAACCCGGGAAATACTGCGCGGGTCTTCCATCATGTAAGTTACCAGTTCACGTACGGCCGTACGGTAATCCATATCAACCTGCTGGTCCTCAGCAAGAGTTTGCAGAGCCGACTGCACATCGAAACGAGTATAGGCATCCAGGGCGTCATTGAGCATTTTGCGCACAGCATTGGCAATATGACGGATTTCGGTATACCCGCGCGGCGACGTACCTTCATCTGTCAGCGCTATGGCCATCTTGGCTATCTTGCTCGCCTCATCTCCAATTCGCTCCAGGTCGCGGGCAATTCGAATGACAGACAGCACCATACGGAGGTCAGATGCCGCAGGTTGGCGTTTGGCAATAATTAGCGTGGCGTGCTCATCCAGGGCCATCTCACTCTTATCGATGACTTCTTCAATACGCAGAACTTCCTCGGCCAACTCACTGTCAGCATTAGCCAGGGCATCAACTGCATCGGCAACCTGGCGGGCGACCATACCGCCCATTTCCAGCATCTCTGTCTTTAAGCTTTCCAGGTCTTCATTAAATTGGCGTGAGATATGTTGATCGAAATGCATTTCCATAGTTTTCCCTCCGAGCAGGAACCTTAGCCGAAGCGGCCGGTGATATAGGCTTCAGTGAGTTCGTGCTCGGGGTTGGTGAACACCGTTTCAGTATCGTTAACTTCCACCAAATGCCCCAAATGGAAGTAAGCCGTACGCTGACTCACCCGCGCAGCCTGCTGCATCGAGTGAGTAACGATTGCGATAGTGTAGTTCTGGCGCAGCTCATCGATCAGCTCTTCGATTCGCGCCGTCGCAATCGGGTCCAGGGCAGAGCAGGGCTCATCCATCAGGATCACTTCCGGGCTCACCGCAATAGCGCGGGCAATGCACAGGCGCTGCTGCTGACCACCGGACAGACCCGTACCCGGCTTGTCCAAACGATCTTTAACCTCATTCCACAGACCGGCGCGGCGCAGGCTATTTTCTACGATCTCATCCAGATCGGCGCGGCGGCTGGCAATGCCGTGAATTTTTGGGCCGTAGGCCACATTCTCGTAAATGGACTTGGGAAAAGGGTTTGGTTTCTGGAATACCATACCGACGCGGGCGCGCAGGGGTACCACGTCCACTTTGGGGCCGTAGATGGGGTCGCCATCCAGACTTAACTCGCCCTCAACACGACAACCTTCAATGGTGTCATTCATACGGTTGAGGCAACGCAAAAACGTCGACTTACCACAGCCGGAGGGACCGATCATGGCAACCACTTCATTTTTTCCAATATCCAGACCGACCGAGTGGATCGCCTGGGTTTCACCATAGAAAACATTCACATTGCGCATACGCAACTTGGCGGTGTCACAGAAGGGTTGGCCAACTGTTTCTCTAACATCAGCCCGATCATTCATCATTTGCCTACCCGCAACATCGGATTGCGCCGCATCAGTTTGGCTGGCGGCATCCAGGGTCATGGTACTCATATAATATCCCGCTTTCTGATAATCCGCGCTCTGTTACCAGCGGCGCTCAAGTTTCTTGCGCAGCAATACCGCGCTGGTATTCATCACAATCAGCACACTCAGCAACACCATAATGGCTGCGGAGGTGCGCTCGACAAAGGCGCGCTCCGGGCTGTCTGCCCACAGGAAAATCTGCACAGGCAGCACGGTGGCCGGGTCGGTTACCCCAGCAGGTACGTCGACAATAAAAGCGACCATACCAATCATCAATAGGGGCGCCGTCTCACCGAGGGCCTGGGCCATACCGATAATCGCGCCGGTCAACATACCCGGCATCGCCAGGGGCAGCACATGGTGGAAAACCACCTGCATACGTGAAGCTCCCATACCCATTGCCGCCTCGCGAATTGAGGGTGGCACCGCCTTCAAAGCCGCGCGGCTGGAAATAATAATCGTGGGCAAGGTCATCAGTGTCAGTACCAATCCCCCTACCAGAGGCGCCGAACGCGGCAACTCAAAGAAATTAATAAATATCGCCAGGCCCAGAAGGCCGAAAACAATAGAAGGCACTGCCGCGAGGTTATTGATATTCACCTCAATTAAATCGGTCCAACGGTTTTTAGGTGCATACTCTTCCAAGTAAATCGCCGCCGCCACACCGATAGGAAATGACAGTGCCAGAGTTACCAACAGGGTAAACAGGGAGCCCATCAAGGCTGCGCGGATGCCCGCCTGCTCAGGTTCACGGGAGTCGCCATTGGTAAAGAAGATGGTATTGAACCGCTTCTTCAGTTCACCGCTGTCCAACAGCTGCTCAATCCAACCAGCCTTCTGGTCCGAGGTACGACCACGGAATCCCTCTTTGGAGTCCTTCAGGCTTTTGACGAAAGTATCCACATCGTCATCGACTGACAGCCAGACTTTCTCGGATTTACCCAACAGTTCCGGATTCGCCGCCAAACGATCGCGCAAGGTAAAAGGTGCTCCCGAGGAAACCAGGCTGTAGAGCTCGCGCTTGTCACTGCGACCAGTCACAGTGGGAAAGCGTTCGCGCAGGGACTGGCGAATAACACCGGTGAAGTTTGCCCAAGTCAGACTTTCATCATCGACCTTATCGATGCCCAGAACCTGTTCGTCGTAGTGCACCTCCAGTTGGATAGCTGTCTGCACAAAGGCACCACTGCCTTTGCTGATAATGTCTGTGAACAAAATCAGTACAGCGAGTACACCAAAGGCAATACTGCCGATACCCAACCCACGAAACAGCTTTTCTTTGCGGTGACGGCTGGCGAGGCTTTTTTCTATGCGCTCGCGAACCTGCGCCTGAGTAAGATCAGTCATACTGCTCCCGGTATTTTTTCACTACGTGCAAGGCAATAAAGTTCAGCACCAAAGTGGAGATAAACAACATCAGGCCCAAAGCAAAAGCGGCGAGGGTCTTGGGACTGTCAAATTCCTGGTCGCCAACCAACAGAGTTACAATCTGCACCGTCACAGTCGTGACCGATTCGAGCGGGTTGGCGGTGAGGTTCGCCGCGAGCCCGGCGGCCATCACCACAATCATGGTTTCACCAATTGCGCGGGAAACCGCCAGCAATACACCGCCGACGATACCGGGCAGTGCCGCAGGAATCACAACCTTGCGCACCGTCTCAGACTGGGTGGAACCCAAGCCCAGGGCGCCATCGCGCAGGGACTGGGGCACCGCGTTGATCACGTCATCGGACAGAGAGGAAACAAAGGGAATGATCATAATTCCCATCACCAGGCCAGCGGCCAGCGCACTTTCACTGGAGGCCTGTAGGCCCATAGAGGTGGCCAACTCGCGAATAAATGGAGCAACGGTTAAGGCAGCAAAAAATCCGTATACCACGGTAGGTACACCGGCGAGAATTTCGAGTACCGGCTTGGCCAGAGAACGCACGCGCTTACTGGCGTACTCGGCCAGATAAATAGCCGCCATCAATCCCACAGGTACTGCCACAAACATGGCGATCGCGGACACCATCAGGGTTCCGGTAAACAGCGGGACAGCACCAAAAGCACCGCTCGATCCCACCTGGTCTGCGCGCAGGGCCATCTGTGGGCTCCAGTGCAAACCAAACAGGAATTCACTCACCGGCACGGACTGGAAGAAGCGCAGGGATTCAAACAATACCGATAACAAAATACCGACAGTGGTTAGAATCGCGGCGCTGGCACAGGCAATCAGCACCGTGCGCAGCACTTTTTCAACTTTTTCGCGAGCGCGCAGCTTGGGAGAAAAGCGCAGCAGTGCAAAAGCGGCAAGGCCGCTGGCCAACACCAAACTCAGGAAGGCCTGTAAATTATTGGAGCTGGAACGCAACTGACTGAGGTAGTCCGCAGCACTCTGCAATTGCGGGGACTTTTCACCTATCAGGTGGCCCGCCGCGAGATTCTGGATCTGCGCGTAGAGAAGGTTCTGCCCGGAGATGCTCTCCGGCTTATCGGCAATACTATTCATGACCATCGCACGGATGATCGAATCGTCAAACACCAACCAGCCACAGAGTAATATCAGTGCTGGTAAACCACACCAAAGGGCGGTGAGTAATCCGTAGTAACTGGGCAGGGCGGCCAGATTGCGAACGCCGCCAAGACTGCGAGCAGCGTTCACTGCACGGCGAAAGCCAGTGCCGTAGGCCACTAATATCAGGAGCAGCAAAAGTGCGAACAGTGTGGGGGTTTGCATTGAATTACCGTACTAAAAATATCGTCGCTGGCATTATCCAGACTTTATCCCCGCGTTCCATCACAGGGGGGCGACAATTTGTGAGTCTTCTTATAAAGAACGGCCAAGCCCTTTCGAGCTTGGCCGTCAATTCCCTTTGACAGTACAACTCCAGAATTTTTTTACTTGGCTGCGAGATTACTCAGTGCGTTCAGCTTGCGCACATCAGTAGCAATCTTTTGACGCTTCTCGGTGGGCAGAGGAATCATGCCTTTGTCAGCCAGGTAGCCATCTTCACCCCAAGCTCGCTCATTGGTGAATTCAGCCAGGAATTGCTTAACACCGGGAACCACGTCAGCGTGCTGCTTCTTAACGTAGATAAACAGCGGACGGGAAACTGGGTAGCTCTGGTCAGCGATGGAGTCGAAAGTGGGGGCCTGATCTTCGATCAGGGAGCCCTGTACCTTGTCAGCATTCTGGTCGAGGAAACTAAAGCCGAAGATACCCAGGGCGTTCGGGTTGGCAACCAGCTTGTTCACGATCAGGTTGTCGTTCTCACCGGCCTCAACATAAGCGCCGTCTTCGCGAACGTTGTGACAGATCGCTTTATAAGCGCTCTTGTCTGTTTTCTTCATGGCTTTGATCCAGCCAAACTTCTTACAGCCACCTTCCATTGCCAGCTCGGCAAAAGCATCGCGAGTACCGGAAGTGGGGGGCGGACCCAAAACTTCGATTTTGGTGTTGGGCAGAGCTGGGTTTACGTCCTTCCAGGTCTTGTAGGGGTTGGCTACCAGAGTTTCAGAACCGTCTGGGTTAGGAACTTCCTTAGCCAGGGCCAGGAAGATGTCCTTGCGAGTCAGCTTAAAGGGAGCTGCTTTCTTAGCATTCGCAAGAACGATGCCGTCGTAACCGATTTGCACTTCAACAACATCAACACCGTTGCTGTTACACATTTCCAATTCGGATTGCTTGATGCGACGGGAGGCACCGGTGATATCCGCAGTACTTTCTCCAACACCCTGGCAGAACAACTTCATGCCACCACCAGTACCAGTGGACTCAACGACTGGAGTTTTAAACTGGGTTGCGCGGCTAAAACGCTCCGCCACAGTCGTAGTAAACGGGTAAACAGTAGAGGAACCTACAACACTAATGTAGTCGCGCGCCGCCATAGCAACCTGTGAAGTTGCCAGGGTCAGGGCTGCCAGAGAAGTCGCCAGAATTTGCTTGTTCATTGTGTAACTCCGATGAGTGTTTTTATTTCACGCGGCGATGCTAGGAACAACGGGTGACGATTCTATGAATAAAAGATTACAAAAAGGTTACAGCTGTATTTTTACCCTGCTGGCATGAGAGCGGGCAAAGGGTTAACCTTCGAGCAACATAAATAACAATAAGATGTAAAGAGAGAAGCCCCCATGCGTTTTCTGCTGTGCAGCGCGCAGGCACTCGAGCGCCTGACCAGTCATACCGGGCAACTGCTGTCCTGGTTCACCTGGGCCATGGTCCTGTTACAAAGCTGTGTTGTGGTGATGCGCCACGGCTTCAATACCGGTTCTATCGCCCTACAGGAATCCGTGATTTACCTGCACGGTGCCGCCTTTATGCTGGGGCTGGCCTATGCGTTGCAGACCGATGCCCATGTGCGGGTGGATGTCTTCTACCGCAGGATGAGCGCCAGGGCCAAAGCCTGGATCAATGCAATTGGCTATCTGATATTCCTCTTACCGCTTTGCGTCTTTCTATTTATAAGCAGCTGGCACTTTGTACTGAATAGCTGGTCAGTTTTTGAAGACAGTGCGAACGCCGGCGGCCTGCCCGGGGTATTTTTACTGAAGAGCCTGATTCCTCTGTCCGCCGTCACCCTGGCTCTGGCGGGGCTGGCCCAGTTTATTCGCGCGCTGGTGCAATTGATGCTGCCCCAACAACAGTCCATTCCAATGTCGTCGTCAAAAGCAGTACTGAAGCAGGTAGAAGGGGCCGAAGTGTGATTGAGCTAATCCCCTTTCTGATGTTTGCAGCCGTCTGCGCTCTGCTTATGTTCGGCTACCCAGTAGCTTTTACCCTCGCGGGTACCGCCCTGCTATCAGCGGGCCTGGGTATTGTGTATGGTGTATTTGATGCTGAGTTGCTGCGCGCCTTCCCCGATCGCCTCTACGGCATTATGCAAAACGGCACTCTGGTTGCCGTTCCGCTATTTGTGCTGATGGGGGTAATACTGGAGCGAGCCAAGATTGCCGAGGATTTGTTGGTTAATCTGAGCAAAGCCTTTATGGGGGCTCCCTCGGGACTCGCTATTTCTGTGGTGGTAGTGGGCGCGCTGCTCGCCGCCAGTACTGGCATCGTCGGTGCAACTGTAGTCACCATGGGACTGATGTCACTGCCCACCATGTTAAAAAATGGCTACTCCCCCAAACTGGCCACCGGCACTATCTGCGCCACTGGTACCCTCGGGCAAATCATTCCACCCTCTATTGCCCTGGTTCTACTGGGTGATACCCTCTCCAATGCCTATCAACAGGCACAATTGTCTGCAGGCATTTTCAATCCCAAGCCAGTCAGCGTAGGGGATCTGTTTGTAGGGGCAATTATTCCCGGCTTACTGCTGGTGGCCGCCTATATCATTTATCTATTATTTATTGCTCGTCGCCCCAAACCCGTGGAGAGCAGCGAGCCTCCAGAAGTGGATAAGGCCCAGCTGCTTCGCAGTCTTTTGCCCCCGATTGCCTTAATGCTGATTGTGCTCGGATCAATCATCGTTGGTGCTGCCACCCCTACAGAAGCGGCCGCCGTCGGCGCACTGGGGGCGGCGTTACTGGCATCCAGTCGCGGAGCACTAAGCTTTAAGCGCGCCGGGGAAATCGGCCGCAGTACACTTCAGGTCTCGGCAATGGTTTTCGCCATATTGATTGGCGCTTCATTATTTTCTCTGGTATTTCGCGGTTACAACGGTGAAGAGTTGGTGACAGGATTTTTCCACAGCTTGCCCGGAGGGGTAATCGGCGCGACCCTGTTGGTGATGCTGGTAATCTTCCTGCTGGGCTTTATCCTCGACTTTATCGAAATCACTTTTGTAGTGGTACCAATTGTGGGCCCGGTACTGCTGGCAATGGGCGTCGATCCGGTGTGGCTCGGCATTATGATTGCCATCAATTTGCAAACCTCTTTCCTAACGCCTCCATTTGGGTTTGCTCTCTTTTACCTGCGCGGGGTGGCCCCCAGTTCTGTGGCCACATCGGCCATCTATCGCGGGGTCGCGCCTTTTATTGCCATCCAACTTTTACTGCTGTGCCTGCTGGCGATTTGGCCGGCCCTGGCCACTTGGCTGCCGGGAGTAGTTCAACAACAGTGATCTGCGACATGTGGAGAGCCGTCCATAGACTGAGAGGCAGCACCAACGGCCAAAAACGCGTCTGCGGTCGACTAAAGGCCGAAATTTATTCTGGTCAATTACTGGCCAAATTGTGCTAGAATGCGCCACCATTCCAGTAGTGGAAACCAATAACTCTAACAATCTGTGAGTACCCGATGTCCGCACTGTCAGCTCTCGATGAAGATCCGCAACCCACTGGCACGCTAACCCTGCAAACCCTGGCTATGCCCCGCGATACCAATCCGCAGGGGGATGTTTTTGCCGGTTGGCTGATGTCGCAGATGGACCTCGCTGGCGCCATTCTCGCGCAAACCATGGCGCGCGGCCGTGTCACAACTGTTGCGGTGGGCAGCATGGTTTTCCTGCGCCCGGTTCCGGTTGGCTCAACAGTCAGCTGCTATGCGGAAGCCATTGAAGAAGGGCGCTCCTCAATTCGTACCATGGTTGAAGTTTGGCTGACACGGGTGGATTCCGGTGAGCAGGTCAAGGTTACCGAGGGTGAGTTTGTATTTGTCGCGATCGACGATGCCGGCCGCACCAGGCCGCTGCCCTGATTGTAGATTTCGAGTTCGCCGGCTGTAGAGCAACACAGCCGGCAATATCATCGGCCCAGTGGTTGGGCGCTAATCTTCCTTTAACTCTCTCGCCTGGTAGTAAGCCTCTTCACTGATCTCGTGGTAGGGCTTCACATCCCGTTCAAATTCCTTAAAGGCTTTGTAAACACGGGCAAACTCCGGGTCCCGCTGCGCCGTCTCCTGCATAATTTCGTTGTTGATCTTCTTCAGGTGAGACAGAACATCCTCCGGCAAGCGCTCCACTTTTACCCCGTGCTCTTCTACCAGCTCCTTGAGGGCCCGGTTATTGCGTGCCGTATATTCGTCCAGCATATCCTGGTTAGCTTCACGGGCGGCGACTCGCACTATTTCCTGCAAATCAGCAGGCAGTTTTTCGAACGCCTTTTTATTAACGATAAATTCCAGGATAGAGCCCGGCTCATGCCACCCGGGGTAGTAGTAATACTCAGCGACCTGGTGGAAACCAAAAGCGAGATCGTTGTAGGGCCCCACCCATTCGGTAGCATCGATCACTCCAGTCTGGAGGGCGGTGTAGAGTTCTCCACCGGGAATGGTCACCGCAGTGCCGCCTGCGCGGTTTAAAACCTCACCACCCAGGCCGGGAATACGCATCTTTAGGCCCTTTAAATCCTTCACCGACTCAATCGGTTTGTTAAACCAGCCCGCCATCTGTACACCGGTGGAGCCCCCCGCAAGTGGGATCAGGTTAAAGGGCTCGTAGATCTCCTCCCAGAGTTCGAGACCACCGCCGTGGTGCAACCAACCATTCATTTCCTGGGCGTTCAATCCGAATGGCACTGCGGTAAAAAACTGGGCTGCGGGCACCTTGCCTTTCCAGTAATAGGCCGCGCCGTGTCCCATTTGCGCCGCGCCTTCCGATACAGCACCAAATACGCCCAGGGCAGGTACCAACTCACCGGCACCGTACACTTTGATCCTGAGACGCCCGGCTGACATCGCCTCGACTTTCTTGGCAAAACGCTCCGGCGCACTGCCGAGGCCAGGGAAATTCTTGGGCCAGGTAGTAACTAATTTCCACTCGAACAGCTCTTTATTGCCCTCTGCGGAAAAGTGCTGGGCAGGGCCCATCGCTGCACGGGAAGCTACCAGGGCGGCGAAGGTAATGGCGAGCAGGGCTAAGAGCCCGAGAATGATGGCCGGGTACCAATTGAGTTTTTTCATTGCTACTAATTTATCGTTATTTTTGTATTGTACAAATTATCGGCAGACGCTTTGGTCGCCAACTTAGGTCTTCAGGGGAAGTCCTCTGTGATCTGACCCTGGTATTTTGGATGGATTCCCGCTATCTAACTTTCAATTCTGCATGCCTCTCAGTACCGACATGCTCCGGCACTCAGTATTTAATGCTTAGTGCCAGCTCAAGCCATCACTTAAAGCGGCTGCAACTTGGCCATTGAAAGTATCAGCCTCTTGTCGCCAACATCGTCAAAATTAACCAGCACCCGCATTCGAGGACCCGTTCCCTCAAACTCAATGACAGTTCCTTCACCAAACTTGGCATGGTCCACTCGCCCGCCCAGGACCAGCGGGGGCAAATCATCGAAGTCTGGCGCCGGGTCGGAAAACTGGCCTACCTTGCCGTAGTCCGCCTGATAGAGAGGACGGGAAATTTCGGTCTTCAGGCGCACTTCTTGCACCAAATTAGGTGGAATTTCGCCGATAAAGCGGGAAGGGCTGTTATAGGTTTCACTGCCAAACAGACGCCGGTTTTCCGCGTAGGTAATGTATAGCTTGCGCATGGCGCGGGTGATACCCACGTAGCAGAGGCGTCTCTCCTCCTCCATGCGGCCGGGCTCCTGCGCCGACATCTTGTGGGGGAACAGGTTTTCCTCCACACCCGCCATAAATACCAGGGGAAACTCCAAGCCTTTGGCGGAGTGCAGGGTCATCAGCTGGACGGCATCCTCAAACTCATCCGCCTGACCTTCACCGGCATCGAGGGCAGCGCTATCGAGGAACTGGTTAAGAAGCGGGATTTCCTCCTCATCTTCCTCTCCCTCGGGCAGACCTGCACCGGTAAAGCCGCGACAGGCAGTGACCAGTTCCTGCAAGTTCTCCACCCGTGTTTGACCTTTCTCGCCTTTCTCTTTGCCGTGAAACTCCAACAAACCGCTGTTTTCGATCACATCCTCAGCAATAGCATCCAACTCTTTATCTTCTGCATTCGCTGCCAGCTGGTTAATCAGGTCCAGGAAGCTCTGCAGGGCATTGCCGGCGCGAGCAGCCAATACCCGCTGCTGCAACATCAGCTTGGCCGCCTGCCACAGGGAGCAGCCCTGCTCCCGAGCATAAGAGCGAACCATCTCTACAGTGCGCGCGCCGATGCCACGGGTGGGCGTATTCACCACCCGTTCAAACGCAGTATCATCATCTCGGTTGGTAATCAGGCGTAAATAAGACAGGGCATTCTTGATTTCCAGGCGTTCGTAGAAGCGCTGGCCGCCATAGATACGGTAGGGAACCTGCTCGCGCAAAAGCCCCTCTTCAAGTACCCGGGATTGGGCATTGGAGCGGTAGAGGATGGCGATGCTATCGCGGCGATTACCGTCGCGCACCCAGTCATTGATACGCTCGACAATAAAGCGCGATTCATCCTGTTCGTTGTAGGCCGCGTAGACGGCGATGGGCTCACCCTCTTCACCCTTGGTCCACAACTCCTTGCCTAGGCGACCACTGTTATTGGCGATCACCGCATTTGCCGCGTTCAGAATGGTGGAGGTGGATCTGTAGTTCTGCTCCAGTCGCACCGTCTGCACTTCTCGTAAGTCTGTGGAAAAGTGCTGGATATTCTCGATCTTGGCACCGCGCCAACCGTAGATAGACTGGTCATCGTCACCCACGGCGGTGATATGGCACTGCTCACCGGCGAGTAAGCGCAGCCAGGCATATTGAATCGTGTTGGTATCCTGGAACTCATCCACCAGGATATGGGGGAAGCGCCGACGGTAGTGGGCCAGAATAGCGTCGTTATTCAGCCAAAGCTCGTGAGCGCGCAGCAGCAGCTCGCCGAAATCCACCAATCCGCCGCGCTGACAGGCCTCTTCATAGGCGAAATAGATTCGCACCATGGTCTGCAACCAGGGATCGGCGCCGGCATTGATATATTGCGGACGCAGACCTTCATCTTTCTGCGCGCCAATCCACCACTGGGTTTCACGCGGTGACCACTTTTTATCATCCAGCCCCAGATCTGCCTGTACCCGCTTGATCAGGCGAAGTTGGTCGTCGGAATCCAGGATCTGGAAGTTCTGCGGCAACTTGGCTTCTTGCCAGTGAGCCTTGAGCAGGCGATGGGCCAGGCCGTGGAAGGTGCCCACCCACATGCCAAAGGTATTCACCCCCAGCAGCTCTTCGATACGGGCGCGCATCTCGCGGGCCGCCTTGTTGGTAAAGGTTACCGCCATAATGGAGTAGGGCGAGGCGCCCTCCACCTGCATCAGCCAGGCGATGCGGTGTACCAGCACCCGGGTCTTGCCCGAGCCGGCACCGGCCAGAACCAATTGATTGCCGGGCGCGGCAGCTACTGCTTCGCGCTGGGCGTCGTTGAGGGGGTCTAAAATCTGAGATACGTCCATGGGCGAAGATTGTACCAGAGCTGATGCACAAGACCTGTGTAAATAAACAGGATTTTGCCCTGCCTGACAATGTAATGTCGCTCGCCAGCGGAGGGCACAGCGGCTAAACTGCGCCATCTGGCATAGAGAAGGAAGTCCTGTGAAACCGGCGGAAGTAACGCAACGAATCAGTGAACAACTGTCATCCATGCGCAAATCAGAGCGCAAGGTGGCGGAGTATATTCTCGCCAACCCCGATGAAATCATTCATATGCGCATCGTCGACCTGGCTACTGAAGCCCAGGTGAGTGAACCGACCGTGGTGCGCTTTTGCCGCGCCGTGGGCTGCTCCGGATTCCAGGAGTTCAAGCTGAACCTGGCGCAGCAGCTGGCTTCCAGCCCCAGCTTCGGCCAGATTGCGGTTACGGAAACGGATACCATTGCCGAATACAAGCGCAAGGTTTTCGACTCCACGGTGGATACCCTGCTGAAAGTCCGCGATAGAATTGACGACCGTGCCCTCGAGGCCGCTGTCACTGCGATGGCCGCTTCCAAGCGGGTGGAATTCTTCGGTTTTGGCGCCTCCGGTGCCGTCGCCGCCGATGCCCAGCACAAGTTCTTCCGCCTACAGTTGGCCACCGCTGCCCACTCGGACCACCACATCCAGAATATGTCGGCCATGTCCATGCAAGCGGGGGATGTAGTAGTAGCTATCTCCCAGAGCGGTCGCACCAAGGCGTTACTTCGCTCCATGAGCATGGCAAAAGAGCAGGGCGCTCTGGTGGTTGGTCTGGCACCCAGCGGCTCGCCGGTAGCACAGCAAGCCAGCATCCCACTGGAAGTGGATGTGGAAGAGGATATTGAGATCTATACGCCGCTGTCCTCGCGCATCGCCCACCTGGTGGTAATCGATGTCCTCGCTATCGGCGTAGCCCAGCGCAAAGGTCCTCAGCTACAGGAGCACCTGTTGAAACTGAAACAGGGACTGTACACATTGCGGGAAGACAAGCACTAAACTCCCTGATATCCAAAGCGGGCAAGGGACAATGTGCCCGCCCGTTTCTACCAAAGCCATTTCCCGCCAACTGGGCTTTGCCGGGAAGATCCTTCCAGGCTGTACCTGAGCAACATAATGACATCCATCGCTTCTAACCCGGACGAGAAAGCCCCGCGCTGGCTAGTGGTGTGGCTGGCCGCACTCGTTTCCCTGACACCTTTTTCCATCGACAGCTACCTGCCGGCCATTCCGGCGATGGCGGCGGCCCTGGATACAGAAGTCGAGCGGATGCAGTACTCAGTGTCCAGTTTTCTGCTGGGCTTTGCCCTCGGGCAACTGTTTGGCGGGCCGTTATCGGATCGCTGGGGACGGCGCCTTGTAGGAACTATCGGCCTCAGTATCTATATAGCCAGCTCCCTGTTGGTCCTGTTTACCGATCATGTAGACCAACTGATTATCCTGCGCTTCTGCCAGGCAGTTGGCGGCGGTTTTGCCACAGTAATCTGTGCTGCCATAGTGCGCGACCTACACAGTGGCCGCGAGGCGGCAAAAATTATTTCCCTGATCAGCACTATCATGCTGATTGCACCGCTGATCGCCCCGGTGATCGGCTCTGCACTGCTGGCCGTCGGTGGCTGGCAGAGTATCTTCGTCTTTTTGTTACTGTACGCTCTGGCAATGCTCGTACTAGTACAGCTGCTGCTACCGGAGACTGTCTCCCGCTTTACCCGCGCGCGCCGCCAGATGATGCCGCTAAAGTCTCTCGTGGGCAGCTACGGCCAGGTTTTGCGCAATCCCCGCGCTATTGGATTCCTAATCGCACAAGCCTGTGTCAGCGGTTCGATGTTTATCTACATCACTACCGCGCCCTTTGTGTTTATGGATTACTTCGGTGTTAGCGCGAATCAGTTCCCACTTTTTTTTGGTATCTGCGTACTCGGGCTAATTTGCATGGTTCAGGTGAATATCCGCCTACTGAACTTTTTTGAGCCGCGCAATATCCTGCTGGCGGGTATTGTGTTGCAACTATTGGGCTGCGGCCTGCTGCTGCTGGGAACTATGACAGGTGTCAAAGAACTGACCCTGTGGATGATTCCCCTGGTACTGGTGATGAGTTGTATCGGTATTACCGGTCCCAATGCCGCCGCCTGTTATTTGGAGTTCTTCCCCAAAATCAGCGGTAGTGCCAACGCGCTATACGGCGCCGCTCTTTTTATTACCGGGGGGATACTGGGTGGACTGGCGAGCAGCCTGCACACCGGGACCCTGACACCTATTGCAGGATCTATGGCGGGCTGTGCTTTTGTGGCACTACTCTCTGCACTCTTTGTCGCGAAGGTTCGCCAACCGATCGAGTCCGATATCCCTGCAACCCGGCGCTTTACCCCGCGTTAATGGCAGCTCTTTACACCGGCTCTAAACTTTCCTCCTGAAGCGCCCGCTGCACTGCAGGCCTTTCTTCCATTCTCTTTTGGAATGCTTGAAGCCGGGGCCACCGGGGCATATCAAACTGCTGATGTTTCAGCCAGCGAGAGAGAACATACAGATAAGCATCGGCAACCGTGAAACCGTCTCCCATTAAGTAGTCCTTATCAAGCTGCCCTTCGATATAGTCAAACCAACGGATAAGCCTAACTCGGGAATCCTCCTGCTCTTCTTCTGTACCATGCCAGAACAGTGGTTTAAATAGCTTGTGGACTTCAGCACTGAGGAAGTTGAGCCATTCGAGAAGCCGGTAATGGGCCAGGGTGCCCACTGGTGGCGCCAGTTGCGCGTCGGGCTTTTGCTCCGCCAAAAACTGGACGATTGCCGGACCTTCTGTCAGTACTTCTCCGCCTTCCAGTTGCAGTGCCGGCACGTACCCTTTAGGACTAATCCTTGTAAAGTCGTCGCCGTTTTCCAGCTCGTGGGTTTTTAGATTGACCTTTTGCAGGCCCAGATTGATCCCTGCTTCACAAGCAACAATATGAGGCGATAGAGAGCAAACACCCGGTGCATAAAAAAGCTTCATGGTAATCCTGTAGAGTCATTACCTATATCCCAGCAGTATAGGCCCGGCTTATTTCTCCCCACTGAAGCTCGATTGAAACTGGCTTGAATTCCTCTATACAACTGTTGCTGAAATCTACTTACCACGTATCCAATGGTCCAGGCTAAAGCGACCGGCACCGGCACAGGTAAGAATCAGGAAACCACCGGCAATCGTGATATTTTTCATAAAGCTGGTCATTTCTGTTGCATCACCAGGGGACAGGTGTACCAGGAAGGCCGAAGCGAGACAGAACAGGAAAAGGACAAAAGCAGAAATTCGAGTGAATATCCCCAGTAACACCGCGAGTCCTCCCACCAACTCTATAACGATGACCAGGGGCAAAATGAAGCCGGGTATCCCCATGGAAACCATAAAGGCCTCTGTCATTTCGTAGCCGCCAATTTTATTCCAGCCGGCAAATATAAAGATCAGCGACATCAGCACCCGACCGATCAGCTTTGAGGTGTCGCACAACATCGAATGCTTCACTACTACTTCCTCAATTGCGCATTTATGGGTATGGACTATCAACCAGTGTAGACACTGTCGTGAAAATTCATGAGATAGTCGGTAGCTGCCTTTACTCAGGAGGGATAAAAACCACTAGATTGGCGTGACAATCATCCTTTTTATTTTCAATAGTCAGTAGGAATCTACTAATTGGCAGTTAGAAAGTAGTGAAGTAATGTTTAAAAAGCTAAGGCATTAATGAATTTTAGTGGGTAAGGGAAGTCGATCCGTTTGAGCGCAAAACTGAAAAATGCAGTTGTGTGGCGCCCTAGAGCCGCTACAATTGCGCGCCCATATAAAAGGGAGTTGGCCGCTTGTGCCTGCGCGGCCCGCCCCGGTGTAATCCTGTTGCCCTAGATCCACTCCAAGGGAAATCGAGCAGCCTCTGCACGACTACAATAACGGCACACTCACCATCATATAAATTGCCGCCGGGGCGCTCCCCAAAATGGCATTAAACCATCCGAGAATATTTCAGCGCTGGAGTCCACACACGGCATGGAAGTTTATTACACCTTTTGTTTTCTTGCCGCCGTATCAGTTTTTCTGGGCTTCTTGAACCAATACGTATTGCGCGCCCAAAACACAATCGCTATTACCGCCGGTGCCCTGGCACTATCACTATTGGTCACCGCCCTGGGCAAGTTGGGGGTGGTAGAGTTGCGCACCTGGGCAGATCAGCTTCTGCCGCTGCTCAACCTTGAGGATATTCTGCTCAAGGGAATGCTCGGGTTTCTGCTTTTTGCCGGCAGTTTGCATATCGATCTGTTGGAGCTGCGCAACCAGAAACTGGAGATCGGTCTTCTCGCCATTGTCGGTACCCTCATTTCCACCTTTGTGGTCGGGGCCCTTCTTTACTGGTTCCTGATGCTGATCAATATGCCGGTGGCTTTTGTTTACTGCCTGTTATTTGGTGCATTGATCTCTCCCACCGACCCTATCGCCGTACTGGCAATTATGAAAAACCTGAAGGCCCCGGAGCAGGTTTCCATTCAGGTGGAAGGTGAGTCCCTGTTCAACGATGGCTTCGGTATCGTGATCTTCGCGGTGATTTACGCACTCGCTTTTGAAGGCGGCCAACCCACGGTACCGGCAGTGGCAGAGCTATTCGCTATCGAAGCACTTGGGGGCATATTACTGGGACTGATTATTGGTGGAGTTTTCCACTGGGCCATTTGTTGTACCAATGATCACAGCCTGGAATTGATGCTGACCATGGTTATTCCCACCGCCGGTTTTTCCCTGGCCAATGTACTCGGAGTCTCCGGCGCCCTGGCAATGGTGGTGAGTGGCATTATTATTGGCAACTTTACCCGCGAGCGCGGCTTTTCCCGGGTGAGCCAACACGAGTTGGATAATTTCTGGAGTATCACCGAGGACTTCCTCAACGGTTTGCTCTTCCTGTTGGTGGGCCTGTTCCTGATTACTATCGACCTGCGCCCCTCCGACTACCTGCTGATGGCAGTGGGCATTGTCATTGTTCTTACCGCCCGGGTTTTCGCTGTCGGCATACCCTTCCTGTATTTAAAAAGTCGCCGCAAGTACCACCCCTATACCAACCGGATTTTGATCTGGGGAGGGCTGAAAGGTGGTCTGGCATTAGCGCTGGCGATGTCTATTCCCGCCGGCAGTGCCTTCGTCCAAGGGCAGGACCTTCGCTACCTGTGGGTGGTCATGACCTATGGCGTGGTGCTCTTTTCTATCGTCGTACAGGGCTCTACCATAGCGCCATTGATTCGTCGCAGCCGGGAGTTTTCTGAGCCCGAACGCGACGAGCCCCAACAACCGACAGCCAAATAGCGATAACGATTAAATGGAACACTCCGGCTTCCTTATTGAGGCAGTAATTTTCATGGCTGCCGCAGTGATTGCGGTACCCATTGCCACCCGCCTGGGCCTGGGCTCAGTCCTCGGTTACTTACTCGCCGGTGTGGCCATAGGCCCAAGTGCCCTAGGCTTAGTCGGCGATGCCAGCGATGAAATGCACGTTGCCGAGTTTGGTGTTGCACTCATGCTGTTCCTGATCGGCTTGGAACTGCAGCCGAAGAAATTGTGGAAAATGCGCGGTGCTATCCTCGGCACCGGCAGTGCCCAACTACTGTTTTCCGCTGCGGCCATCGCTGGATTGGTTCTCGCCTTTTCCGAAATGGACTGGCGCTCTTCGGTGGCTATCGGGCTGATCCTGGCACTGTCCTCAACTGCGATCGTATTGCAGTCCCTCAGTGAAAAGGGCCTGCTAAAAAGCCAGGGGGGGCGCGCTGCATTTGCGGTACTACTGTTCCAGGATATCGCGGTTATTCCCATCCTTGCGCTATTGCCACTGCTGGCAGGTACCGCTGCCAGCCCCCATGAAAGCGGCTTGAGTGGTTGGTATTACGCATCGGCAGTTATCGGCACCATGCTGGCTTTTATTTTCGCCGGACGTTACCTGCTCGGTCCCTTACTGCGTCTAATGGCAGGCAGCCAAGTTCGCGAACTGTTTACCGTGAGCGCGCTACTCATCGTATTTGCCGCAGCTGCGGTAATGACCTGGCTGGACCTATCGCCGGCACTGGGTACTTTCCTCGCCGGGGTACTGCTGGCCGAGAGCGAGTTCCGCCATGAGCTGGAAGCGGATATACAGCCTTTTAAGGGCCTGCTGTTGGGTCTCTTCTTTATCGCCGTGGGTGCCAGCCTGAATTTCTCCCTGATCGCGGACAACCCGCTAGTGCTAATCGGATTGGCACTGGCATTGGTGCTGGTTAAATTTACCGTGCTGTTTGCCCTGGCGCGCACCTTGCGAATGTCAAAGGGCGAGGATTGGTTGTTCGCTCTGTCATTGGCGCAAGCCGGTGAATTCGGTTTTGTACTGGTGGCATTCTCTACCCAGCTTCAGGTCCTGAGTGCGAACATCGGCAATCTGTTAGTAGCTCAAATTGCTCTGACCATGGCCCTGACACCAGTGCTGCTGCTGATCTACGAGCAGTTTATCCAGCCGCGGTTTGTCACCGGCCCAGAGGTTCCCGCCAACATAGATACATCACCGCCTGTGGATTCCGGCTCACCGGTAATCATTATCGGCTATGGGCGCTTCGGGCAAATCGCCGGGCGACTTCTAAATGCCTGCGGTTTCAATACCACTTTGCTCGAGCGCAATGCAGAACAACTGGACCTGGTGCGCCGCTATGGTATCAAGGCTTACTACGGGGATGCCTCGCGAGAGGATCTGCTGCGCGCCGCCGGAGCCCAAAATGCAAAGCTGGTTATCCTGACCTTGAGCGACCAGGCCGCCTGTTTGGAAATTGTGGCCCAGCTGCAAAAACACTTCCCCAATGTGACCATCCTCGCCCGGGCCCGCAACCGTATGCATCAATATGCTTTGATGGAAGCCGGGGTCCGCTATATCTTCCGCGAGACCGTGGACTCGGCCCTGACCATCGGCGAAAAGGCGCTGGAACTATTGGGACTCAGTCCCATACAGGCGCGCCGCGCCGCCTTGAAATTCAAGCAGCACGACCAGCGTATGCTGGAGGCACTTTTCCCCTACTGGCGCGATGAGTCCCAGCATATTGCGCAAAGCCGAATCTATCGCGAGCAGCTGCTACAGGCGTTACAACAAGACCGCCGCGACAAGGACCTGCACTTGGATCACTATTGGGAAGAAGCCAAGCCCGAGATGGAAAAACAATAGGCCAGTTATTGGCCCTAGGGGCTGTCATTAAGCACGACAATGGCAGCCCTGCCCGGACTCAGACTCTCGCTGATATGCCCCTCTCCGTGTAAATCATTGGCTAATAAGATATCTCCGGGAGCAAAGATATATTGTTCACCGGAGCTGGTTGTGAGCTTCACCCTGCCTTCAAGATAAAGAATAAACTGCGCCTGCGGGGCACAGTGCCAATCAAAACGCTGCCCCTCACTAAACTCCCGGAACTGCACCTGCTTGGCGGGATAGGGGATTGAGTAATTACCCAGGGGCTCGCGCTGGGGACTGTCTATTTTTCTTTTCTGAAAACGGGACACCCCATTAACTGAACACAGCTCTACAAACTCCATATCAAGTTTTCACCAATTTAAGCGTGTCTATTACAAGAGAAAATTTATTCTTTGTTAATTAAGCTCGCCTCTACCAGATCGACCTCCAAAACCAATTTGCGGTGGAGTTCATCATCAATCTTCCTGGAGACACGCAATTCCAACAGTTGTTCGCGCTCAGCAGAAAGTGCGGCAAGGTGGTAATGACGCTCAACCCTGGAACGCATCCAGATAATATCCTCGCTTTCATCTTCTCCTAGGGTTATGCGTCGCCGATAAATAGCCAAAAGGTGATCCACCGCCTCAAAATCGAGATCGCGATCTTTTTCGCCTCGATCAATATCATGACGCATATTCATTAGTTGATTCACTGCTGCTGTGGCAGCAGATATTCGCGCACCTTTTTCATCACCGATAGCGGCAAAATTGGGGGCTTCGGGTAAACGGCGCAGTAGAACAGGCAATAAAAAACTTGCCAGCAATAAGGAAAGCAAGATAACGCCCATTGCAATAATCAGGGCTAAATCACGGCCGGGCAACGGCTTTCCATCTGTCATAGCGAGGGGAAGGGAAAAGGCTCCCGCCAATGTAATCGCCCCTCTTACCCCAGCGATAGTCAACACGCTAACCAATAAAAAATGGGTACCAAAAGATTCTACTTTCTGCCCAAAACGTGAGAGATATAGTGAGACCCATACCCACACAAATCTCAGGAGAAGTAGTACAACAAATATTGCCAGGACATAAAAAATAATTGTTAAGTCACCGGTGTGGCGCGCGCCGGAGAAATCGGCTCCGGTAATTCGAACCAATTGCTCTCCCAACAAAACAAAAATAATACCGTCAAGAACTGCTTGTACTGTTTTCCATACTGCACGGCGGTCCATCCGTGTAGTCGACATTTCCGCGCCGTGTAAGGTGGTATAGTGAGTCGCAATTCCAGCACTGGCAGCCGCCAAAATACCCGATACCTGTAAAGTATGGGCGGCGATATATGCCGCAAAGGGCACTAATAAGCTCACTAGAACTTGTACAGTAGTGTCCTCACCGCCAATTCTGACCAGCAGGCGCAAAATATATCCACAAGCAAATGCCGCTCCAGCACCAATAACCACACCGCCGATAGCGACCCAGAAAAAACCAGCCAGTGCGTGGGGAAATGAAAAGGTCCCAGTGAGGGCAGCAATCACTGCAAAACGGAAAATATCCAATCCCGAGGCATCATTAAACAGGGACTCTCCGGCGAGGATATGCTCCAGCCGTGGTGGCATAGAAGTTCCACCGTGTACCACCGATACCGCCACGGGATCGGTCGGTGCCAAAATTGCCGCTACTGCAAAAGCCACCGCCATTGGCATGACCGGCACCAGCCAGGAAATAAAATATCCCATACCCACAACGGTAAAAAGCACCAATCCAATAGCCAAGGTAACAATGGCACCGATATCTCGAAACAGGGCGCCTTTCGGTATCCGCCAACCGGCAATAAACAATAAGGGCGGAACAAACAGCAGGAAAAAAATTTCTGGCTCGAGGGGTATTTCGATTCCCAAAAAGCTACCCAGTATTGCTCCCGCAGCAATTTGCAATAGAGGCAGTGGAATAGGTAAAGGCAACAGGCGTGCAATAACCAGGGTAATGGCCACAACTAACAACAGCACCAGCGCAATAACCAGATAGTGCATTACTCGCTACAGTTCCCTGTGACGCCTTATTGAAATAGATCTCTATCGAGCAACTATTGCTGCTCACTCAATATCAGGAAGTTTATGCGAGAATAGAAAACAGGGAATAAATTCTGAGAAAAAGTACCGGCACTTTGCGGCGCTCCAAAAAATTACTCTACAAATTTGGCAGAGTTTTTGGAGTTTCTTTACTCAAACATGTCCGGCTGTTCTTTTGCAATTACATTGTAAAGAGGCTGAAAGCTAAATAATCCCGCCAGTTCAGTTCCCACAACCGCCCGGGTTCGTATTGCCACTTCTGGATCGATCAAAATAGGCTGCCCAGCTGCTTCCGCCAGTAACTGAGCCTGGCAGCTTTTTTCCATAGTGATATACCACCAGGCAGCTTCATCGACGGATTTACCCACCGTCAGTAAGCCGTGATTCTGCAATATCAGTGCTTTGTGGTTACCCAAGGCTTTAGCAAGGGCTGCGCCTTCTCCCATTTCCAATACCACGCCGGAAAAAGTATCCAGCAAACCGTGATCCCGATAAAAGGCACAAGCATCCTGGGTAATGGGATCTAGAAGGCGCCCGAGAGTAGACCAACTTTTCCCATAAAGGGAATGGGCGTGCGCAGCGGCTACCACATCCGGGCGGGTTTTATGAATGTGAGAATGAATAGTAAAGGCTGCGCCATTAAGGTAACCCTCCCCCTCAACCACCTCTCCTTGATGATTGACCAGCAACAGTTGTGACACCGTCATCTGTTTAAAGGAAACCCCCATAGGGTTGACCCAAAAATGATCGTCATATTCCGGGTCACGGACAGTGATATGACCGGCTACGCCTTCATCAAAACCAAATTTTCCAAACAGCCGAAAAGCCGCCGTCAGCTTCCTCTTACGCTCTTCACGAACTTGTTCTGGCGGCTGGGTTGGCTCGCCAAGCAACATATTGATGTCGCCATTCATAACAGCAGCATCAATACCGGTTTTTGTTTTATTTTTTTCTGTCGTAGCCACCTAGCGGCCCTCTCATCTTTGGAAAATGCCGAGGCATGGTTATAGCATGACTTTTATTTTTTATGCGAGGATTAATAACTTAATAAAATGGTGACTGCTTAATGCGGAAAAATATAAAAGTGACTTTGATGTCTTTTCTATCAGTTTATTTTCGCCCGGTAGAAATATAAGAAAAAATTTACTGCCAAATAATGAAAAATAGGTATCTTGTACTTAGTTTCTTTTATCGAATAATTAGTACTGCTTACTCAAAGTAAATTCCTACCCAGATGTCATAGATATGACTCTGGGTAGGAGAGAGTTTACTTTATCAAAAACCTTCTAGGACTATCTTTCCTTTTGCAGCCTGGGATTCGATGAGCTGATGCGCTTTTAAAAGATTATTTGCGTTTATTTTCCCAAAATTCTGCCCCATAGTGGTTTTAATTAATCCCTGGTCAATTAATTCCGCAAGCTCATTCAATAGAACATGCTGGGCAACCATATCCTCGGTAGAAAACAGCGCGCGAGTAAACATAAACTCCCAGTGAAGAGACACACTCTTCTGCTTCAGTGCCATAACATCCAAGGAGACGGGGTCATCAATCAAACCAAACTTCCCTTGAGGTCTGATACTTTTGATAATTTCCGCCAAGTGCTCTTCGGTATTAGTGAGGCTAACAACATAGTCGACGCCATCGATACCCTCGCGACTTAACTGTTCGCTAAGAGACTGCCGATGATTGATCACATGGTGGCTTCCAAGCTCTTCAAGCCAGCTTTTGGTTTCGGGGCGGGAGGCGGTACCTATCACAGTCAAATTGGTCAGACGACGGGCCAACTGGACCATAATCGAACCCACGCCACCAGCGGCACCAATGATCAGCAGTGACTTGTTGTTTGCCCCTTTACCCACCGCAACTTGCAGGCGGTCAAATAGCATTTCCCAAGCGGTAATCGCAGTGAGAGGCAGCGCCGCCGCCTCGGCACAGCCAACCGTCTTGGGGGCAGTACCAACGATTCTCTCATCCACCAGCTGGTACTGGGCATTGCTGCCGGAACGGGAGATATCGCCCGCATACCAAACCCGATCGCCAACCTTAAAGAGTCCCGCTTCCGGGCCTACCGCTTTCACTATGCCCACAGCATCCCAGCCAAGTACCTTCCACTGACCGGTATCCGGGCTGGCCCGCTGCCTCACTTTAGTATCTACCGGGTTAACCGAAACGGCCTGTACTTCTACCAGCAGATCCCGGCCGGAGACTTGCGGTATGGGGAGGCTTATATCCTGTAGCGCTTCTTTATCACTGCTTGGCAGAGACTGTTGATAACCGACGGCCTTCATCATCAGTTTTATCCTTTTCCAATGGGGTAACGGGTGTGAAGGTATCTTAAAAAGGAATATCCACAGGAAAAACTGCCTTCTCGCAGAAGCTGTTTCAACTATTTTTTTAAATTCCAGTAACTATGGATAACTCTATCCACAGTTATCCACAAAACTGAGCTAGGGCAAGGGGAAATGGCTATCTGTGGAAAACTTGAGAAGAAATTTACTCACCAAGGCATTAAATCTTTGTGCTGCTTCCAGAAATAGGAAATGGCTTCCTCCTTCCGCCACGTCAAAGATCTCAAGCCTGGAACCCGCAACTTGCTGGTGAATCCACTGCTGGCACTCTATTGGGTGTGGACTGGCACGACCGAAAGCCACTAGCGTCGGCTTATCAATCCTGGGGATAAAATCCCGCCAGTCCTTTGTTACGTTATCCACAAAAAGCTTTGCAGCCCAGCGACGGGGACACTGCAGGTTAACCGCAACCAGCTCATCCCGTTGGGTTTTCCCCATTAAAGGCGTGACCATAGACATAAGAATTTGGCGGGTGGCCTCAGCACCTTTTTTTCCAACCAAGTTATCCACAAACTGGAAGAGGCTCTCCGGGGTCAGTATGCCTCCAGCTGCCAATCGCTCCGCTTCACTCCAGGCGGGATCTGCCAGTAGACAGGGGGGTTCATCGATTAGCACTAGTGCACTGACCCTATCCCCACCAAACATTTCCAGGTAGCTCCATATCACCGAGCAGCCGGCGGAGTGGCCGAGTAAATGAAGGGGTTCCTGTTGCAGACTTGAGATCAGCTCTTGCAAGTCCTTGGCGAGGCGGGAAATTCGATAGCCATGATTGGGCTTGTCAGACTGACCATGACCACGCATATCCAGCGCGATCACACGAAACTGATCGCTGAGCCCTGCGAGCTGATGTTTATACAACACCGCCCCCTGGGACCAGCCGTGTAGCATCAATAATATGGGGCCGCTGCCGGCCTCTAGATAGCGCAGGGTGACGCTATCAGAGGTAGTAAATTCACACAGCTTTACTCGCTTGTGCATAAACCTTTTGCGGCAGGTGAACGGTTATTCAACCGTGACTGATTTAGCCAGGTTTCTGGGTTGATCCACATCCGTACCTTTTAGCAACGCCACATGGTAACTCAATAGCTGCAGCGGCACGGTGTAGAGAATCGGCGCCAGACTCTCTGGGGAATCTGGAACTTCCACCACGGTAACACCTTCTTCACTGGTAAATCCGGCCTTGGGGCTGGCGAAAACAAACAGTTGCCCACCCCGCGCACGGACTTCCTGTAAATTGGATTTGAGTTTTTCCAGCAGCTCATCATTGGGGGCAACGACAACCACGGGCATATCGCCGTCCACCAGTGCCAGGGGGCCGTGCTTCAATTCACCGGCGGGATAGGCCTCTGCATGGATATAGGAAATTTCCTTCAGTTTTAGAGCGCCTTCCAGAGCAATGGGGAATTCGACACCACGCCCCAAGAAAAGCGCGTGATTCTTCTCTGCAAAGGCCTTGCTGGTGTTTTTAACCACCTTATCCAGACCGGTAAAACTCTCCATAAGCTCAGGTAACTGGTGCAAGGCGCTGACCAGTTCAGCTTCACGCTCCGCCGACAGGCCGTTGACCTTGGCGAGGGCGATACAGAACAGTTGTAAGGCTACCAATTGGGTCGTAAAGGCCTTGGTTGAGGCCACACCAATCTCAGGGCCCGCCTCAGTCATTAGCGATAGCTCAGATTCTCGCACCAATGAGCTATTGGGCACATTGCAGATGGTCATGGAGGCCAGGTAGCCCAGGTCCTTGCCCTGGCGCAGGGCGGCGAGGGTATCGGCCGTTTCCCCGGATTGGGAAATACTCACAAACAGCGTTCCCGGACGCACCACTTTCTTGCGATAGCGCAGTTCACTGGCCACTTCCACCGAGCAGGGAATACCGGCCCAGTCCTCCAGCCAATAGCGGGCTACCATGCCCGCATGGTAACTGGTGCCACAGGCTACTATTTGTACCTGCTGCACCTTGGGCAAAATCTCTTGGGCGCGGGCACCAAGGGCCTGGGCCAACACTGAGCGCTCACCGATACGGCCCGCCAGAGTGGCTGCGACCACCTGGGGCTGCTCGAAAATCTCTTTCTGCATAAAGTGGCGATAGCGCCCTTTATCGGTAGCTTCATGACCGCCGGTCAATTTGTGCACCGGGCGACTGACTTCCTCTCCCAACTTGTCTCGAACTGCGATGCCACCGCGACGTACTTCCGCCACATCGCCCTCTTCGAGGAATATAAAGCGATCAGTCACCTGTCGCAGGGCCATGGGATCAGATGCAATAAAGTTCTCTTCAATGCCCACCCCCAGGACCAGCGGACTACCAGAGCGGGCACAGGCCAAAACTTCTGGCTCTTCATGACTAACAACCGCGAGGGCGTAGGCACCTTCCAGTATATGCGTGGCTTCAGTCACAGAGTCGACCAGGCTGCGGCCCTCAGAACTTAATGAGTGAATAAGGTGAACCACAACTTCAGTATCGGTTTCAGACTCAAACTCATAACCTTTTCCCTGAAGCTCTGAACGCAATTCCTGATGGTTTTCGATAATGCCGTTGTGAACCAGAGCGATATGGCCAGACAGATGGGGATGGGCATTTTCATCGGAGGGAACACCGTGGGTAGCCCAACGGGTATGGGCAATGCCAATATGACCCTCGGCGCTCTCCTCACTCAATTTGGCTTCCAAATCTGCGACCTTGCCCAGGCTTTTGCGCAATTGCAGCTGGCCATCTCCACTGCTTAAGCAGACTCCGGCTGAGTCGTAACCGCGATACTCCAAGCGGCGCAGCCCTTCCAGAAGAATCCCCGTCACATTGCGCTGTGCCAGCGCACCTACGATTCCGCACATAATTATTTCCTCATTAACCCGGGAGTCTTGCCGCCCATTAACATTTCAGGCTGAGCGCCTCTGCTCCTGTCTTCAGCGGCACAAATGAGCTGGATACCCAGCTGCTCCAGTTTTTGGCTCACGGCATCCGCCAGGCCATCATCAGTTACCAGGATATCGACCTGCTCCCAGGACAATTCCAGATTGGGAATCCGCTTCCCCACTTTACTGGACTCCGCCAATACAACCACTTCCCGCGCAACTTCCGCCATTACGCGGGAGAGGCCGATTTGTTCATTAAATGTACAGGTACCGCGTTGCAAATCGATTCCATCGGCACCAATAAAAGCGCGATCGAAGTCGTATCCTCTTAGTACCTGTTCTGCAACCTGCCCTTGGAAGGCCTCAAAGTGTGGGTCCCAGGTGCCTCCGGTCATCAACAGCGTCGGTTCGTTTTCAAGTTCGCGCAGTGCATTGGCCACATGCAGCGAGTTAGTCATCACCACAAGGCCGCGCTTGATTTCAAGCTCAGGAATCATTGCCGCCGTGGTGCGACCGTAATCGATCACAATTCGATGGTGATCCGGTATCAGTTCAGCAGCGGCTCGACCAATGGCCCGCTTGCTCCCTGAGGGCCCTTCTTCATTGACCAACTCCCTCGGCACTGGGATAGCACCACCGTGGCGGCGCAGCAACAAGCCGTGATTTTCCATTGCCGTCAGATCCTTTCGAATCGTAACTTCCGAAGTTCCGAACTGCCGCGCCAATTGCTCGACACTGGTCTCTCCTACTTCATTTAGCATGTGGAGAATGCCGTGGCGGCGCTGTTGGGTGTTGCGTTTGGACATAGGCATACAAGTTTCGTTTCGAAACTTAAAGATAGCAAAACGAAACTAAAGTTCCCACAATTTTTATCAAAAACCATTACTCAACTGATTAGATACCGGTATAGGACTCACCAGGCTGTTAGAGGGACAAAGTTTCCAACATTGTCTGAAGAAAGCGCGCCAACTCTCCACCGGTAACGGCCCGGTGATCGGCACTGATAGAGAGAGGGAGTAGGGGGCGAAGTGCCGGCCATCGATTGACCACCACAACTCCCTGGCACACCCGCCCGGCACCGACAATGGCAACAGTGGGCGGCATGACTACCGGAGTGGCATAACGACCGGCTATGGAGCCGAAGTTGGAGAGAAGTATGCTTGCCCCCTGAAGGTCTCGCTGGGCGATCCCCGTCTCGCGGGCCTGGTGTTTAAAGTCCGCCACCTGCTGGAGCAGATCTTCATCAGTACGCTGGGCGACATCCCTTAGTACCGGCACATAGAGCCCTCGTGGAGAGTCCACTGCCAAGCCAATATTGATACTGCCCTGTGGCACCAGCTTCTCATCCTGATACAGGGCATTGAGGGTAGGTTCCGCCTCACAAGCTTCCTGTACTGCACGAATCAATCGCAGCAGCGCCGGAGCACTACCCCACCAGTTGGAAATATCCGCATCGTCACACAGCGTTATCTGCTTTACCTCATCCCGCGCTCGGCTCATGGACAAACCCATTGCGCGACGTGCAGGCGTCATGACTTCAGACTCAGAATCGAATTGGGGTGCAACGGCTGTAGTTCGTTCAGCAGAAGCGCGGGCAGGTGATGGATGCTGCCCCTTCGCCACAGCTCCCGGCCCCGCCGCAGTGCGTACCTGAGCTTCCGTTACCAGTGCACCCGCTGGTGATATTGACTGTAAATTTACCCCCAAACGCCTGGCCAGGGCCCGTACTCTCGGGGTGGCCAGTCGCTTCAAGCCCATCTCCGGCCCCCGCTCAGCCCCCAACACACCTTGCCCTTGCTCTATTTTTCCCACCACCGTGCCGCTGTCGGCCCGAGGACTAATCTCTTGTTCCGATTCTTCAGCTTGAGTGGGCGGGCTTTCAACTGCGACTTCTCCCTCGGCCATAAATCCCACCAGGGGATCGCCAACATTCACAGTCTCATCCACTGCCGCAAATAGCTTCTCAATAGTGCCGCCCCAAGGAGCCGGCACTTCCACCAAGGCCTTAGCGGTTTCCACTGTCACCAGAATTTCATGGGCGGCTATGGTGTCTCCCTCTTTGACATGCCACTCCCGCACTACCGCATCGGGCAGACCTTCGCCGAGATCCGGAAGGGTAAAAGTCTTCATTGTGGCCCTCCGTTGGCGTAGTCCAGCACTTCCTTTACGGCCGACAAAATACGCGGCATTCCGGGTAGATACTCATCCTCCAGTTGATAGTAGGGCATCACCGTATCGAAACCGGTCACCCGCTGTACCGGTGCCTTTAAAAGATCGAAGGCATACTCATTAATCTGTGCGATCACCTCGGCACCCAGGCCACAAAACCTGGCCGCCTCGTGCACAACGACACAGCACCCGGTTTTCTCCAGGGAGTCTATTACCGTGTGGATATCCAGGGGTTTTAGGGTGGCCGGGTCGATAACCTCAGCCTCTACCCCTTCCTCTGCGAGCTGCTCTGCGGCTTGCAGGGTCTCTTTGAGGGAAGCGCCCCAGGCGATAAGCGTAATATCGCGGCCTTCCCGCAACACAAAGGCGCGATCCAGTGGCAGAGCCTCGCCAGTGTCGGGCACTTCCTGGCGAACGGCTCGGTAAATACGTTTGGGTTCCAGGAAAATTACCGGGTCCGGGTCTCTAATTGCCGCCAATAGTAAACCGTAAGCCCGTGCAGGAGAGGAGGGCACCACAAGGCGCAGACCTGGAATATGGGCGAACAGGGCCTCGGTGCTCTCAGAGTGATGCTCCGGTGCATGGATTCCACCTCCATAGGGGGCCCGATAGACAATCGGACAGGAGAGGCGGCCGCGAGTGCGATTGCGATAGCGCGAGGCGTGGCTGAGGATCTGATCGAGACCGGGATAAATAAAACCCATAAACTGGAATTCGGCCACCGGTCGCAGGCCCTGCACCGCCATACCGACAGCCATTCCGGCAATCATGGTCTCGGCTAAGGGGGTATCCATCACCCGGTCCCGGCCAAACCTGGCCTGCAACCCCTCGGTAGAGCGAAATACGCCACCGTTCAGACCAACATCTTCACCAAATAGAACCACCATCGGGTCTGCTTGCATCTCGTAATCCAGAGCCTGGGTGACAGCCTCGACCAAAGTTATCTCAGCCATTAGCTATCTCCCTGCAACTGTTGATACTGCTCCAGAAAAGGCTCCGGCAACTTTGCATAGAGGTGGTCGAATATTGCTGTAGCGGCATCTCTGGGGGTTTCCCGGTAGATGTGGACCGCTCTCTCCAGCTTCTGCGTCAGCTCCCGTTGCATCTCTTCTTCCTGCGCATCATCCCAGGCACCACAGTTTTCCAGGTAGGATCGCAGGCGCCGCAAAGGCTCTCGGGACCATGCTTCACTGACATCTTTTTTGGGCTGGTAGCGACTGGCATCATCGGCGGTGGTGTGGTCACACAGGCGATAGCTGATCGCCTCGATCAGAGCTGGGCCAGCACCACTGCGCGCCCGCTCCACGGCATCACCCACCGCCTCACGAACGGCAATCACATCGTTGCCGTCTACCTGCAAGCCGGGTATTCCGGCGGCAATAGCCTTCTGTGCCAGAGTCTTACAGGCAGTTTGCTCATCTCGCGGTAGGGAAATAGCCCATTGATTGTTGTTGATAACGATCACTAAAGGCAGGTGCCAATCCCCAGCCAGGTTTATCGCCTCGTAAAAGTCTCCCCGCGAAGTAGATCCATCGCCCCCGGTCGAAACAGCGACGCGCATGGGTTCACCGAAATGCTCATGTTTATATTTCAGGGCAAAGGCTACACCGGCACCGTGCAACATCTGGGTGGCTATAGGCACACTCAAGGGCAAATCTTCGCGGCTATGGCGAAAGTTCTGCCCCCGTTCATCGCCCCCCCAGATCGCGTAGATCTCCTCGATAGTGACGCCCCGCTCCAGAAGAGCGCCTGTCTCCCGGTAATTGGGGCAGTAGATATCCTCTTTGGCCATGGCGGCTGCGAGACCAACACCAATAGCTTCCTGGCCGAGGCTGGAGGGATAGGTGCCAAGTTGACCGGTACGCTGCATTTTTACCGCGCGATCATCCACCATACGAGCCAGCGTCATCTGGCGGTAGTAAGCAATCAGGGTATCCGGGGTGGCAAATTCCGGTAGGGCTTGGGTCGTCTGTCCCTGTTCATCCAAATATTGCAGCGAGGCAATATCAAAACTGGCAAGCAGCTGTAATCTGGGCTTGTGCATCGGGCCATTCCTTTTGTTCCCGAAGCGCAAGTTTAATGGATAGGGTGGCTATCAACAGGCGTGGAGAGGGAAGGCCCGCCGGAATTATAGTTTCCGAGGGGCAATCCAATTACGGTAAGGGTTATTTAGCTTTTCTTGGTCGGACGCTGCCAGCCGTTAATATTGCGCTGCTTGCTACGCGCTACCGCCAACTCTTTGCTCCCCACAGCCTGGGTAATGGTGGAGCCAGCACCCACTGTGGCTCCGGCGCCCACAGTTACTGGGGCTACCAGAGCGGTGTTAGAACCTATAAAGGCATTGTCGCCGATCTCGGTCAGGGACTTGTTCACACCGTCGTAATTACAGGTAATGGTGCCAGCACCGATATTGACCGCTTCGCCCACCAGGGCATCACCGACATAAGAGAGATGATTAACCTTACTGCCCTCACCAATTTTGGCTTTTTTGGTTTCGACAAAGTTACCCACCTTGGCACCAGTGGCCAGCTCTGTGCCCGGACGCAAACGTGCAAAGGGACCAATAGTGCAAGCCTCACCAATCTCAGCGCCTTCGATAATGGAATTGGCCTCTACTTTGGTGCCATCTGCCAGACGACAGTTTTTTAGCAGGCAATTAGGTCCAATTTGTACCCCCTTACCCAGTGAAACTGTCCCTTCGAAAATGCAATTGATATCAATAGAGACATCGGTATCGCACTCCAGGCTGCCGCGAACATCTATACGCATGGGGTCCAATAAAGTCACCCCCGCATTCATAAGACCGGTCGCATGGTTATGCTGCAAAGCGCGCTCCATCTGTGCCTGCTGCGCACGGCTATTTACTCCCGCCACTTCCAGTGGATCACTGGCAATTACGCCCGTTACAGGAATACCCTCACTGACCGAACGACCGATAATATCGGTCAGGTAGTACTCACCTTGAGCATTGTCACAGGACAACTCCGGCAACCAGCGAGCCAACAGTGCTCCAGGAGTCGCCAAAATGCCGGTATTAACCTCACGGATAGCCAGGGTATCCGCATCGGCATCCTTTTCCTCAACGATCGACTGCACACAGCCGCTGTTATCCCTCACGATGCGCCCGTAACCGGCGGGATTTGCCATTTCAACTGACAGCAGGGCAGGTCCGTGATCCGCTGCCGATAGCAGTGATTGCAAACTGCCGGCCCTGACCAGAGGCACATCACCATAGAGCACCAAAACGGTGGCTCCTTCGCGGAAATAGGGCACCGCCTGGGCCACGGCATGCCCGGTACCCAATTGCTGTTCCTGCTCCACAAACCTGACACCACGATCAGCAAAGCGGTCACGTATCAGGTCTGCGCCATGCCCGATTACCACGGTAATCTGTACCTCTCCCAACAACATGGCGGTATCAATTACCCGCTCAAGCATGGGAATACCGCCAATAGGATGCAGCACTTTAGGCAGGTCAGAGTGCATGCGGGTGCCTTTTCCAGCGGCCAAAATCACAACATCGATAGTCATAACGGGTCGATATTCCAATCGTCTACAAAATTTGAGTGCATTGTGGCCACTAGACCCGGTTTACTCAAGCGAACAACAGTTCGCCCCGGGGCCCTGGTATTCAACGCATTAAGATTGCTGCGCCGCTTTGATCCCGGTAATTTACCCCCTGTGAAATCAACCGGTTACTCAACCCAACAAAACAAATATAGCCGCCAAACACAGAATCGGGCGGAGGGATATTTCAATGAACACCACCAAGCAGAACAAGCCGCGCCACCATTTGTTGGCTCTGGCTGTCCTGGCACTGACCCTGCCGATGGGTGCTGTGGCAGAAGCCGAAAGCGCTCTCGAAGCTACCAAAGAAAAGGAAGTAGAAAAGGCGGAAGCCCAATCCTGGGATATCAACAAGCCACCCTACGAATTCAAACCGATCCAGTTAGACACCCGCGAGACCACCTGGAGCAACCTGGATATCAGCCCAGATGGCAAAACCATCCTGTTCGATATGCTCGGCGATATCTACACAGTGCCGGTAGCAGGCGGCGAGGCGGTAGCCCTGACCAATGAAATCGCCTGGAATATGCAGCCGCGCTTCAGCCCGGATGGCAAGACCATCGTATTTATCAGCGACCGTGACGGCGCCGACAACATCTGGTTGATGGATCGCAATGGCGACAACCTTCGCCAGCTCACGACAGAGAAGGAAAACTTGCTGCACTCACCTAACTGGAGCCCCGATGGCCAGTACCTGGTAGCGCGTAAAGGCTTTATGTCTGGCCGCAGTATCCCCGCCGGTGAAATCTGGATGTACCACTACGGTGGGGGTGAAGGTCGCCAACTGAAAGAGCGCATCGGTGGCGATATCGCCCAGAAAAATATTGCCGATCCAGCTTTCTCTCCAGATGGACGCTATGTCTATTACTCCATCGATACCACCCCCGGCACCGTGTGGAAGTACAACAAAAACTCCACCCAGGAAATTTTTGCCATCAACCGCTATGACCTCCAGGACGGTGAAGAGGAGACCTTTGTCTCCGGTCCCGGTGGCGCAGTGGCACCTGTACCATCCCCGGATGGCAGTAAACTGGCCTTCATTCGCCGCCAGGACAACCAGACCTCCCTGTTCCTGAAAGATTTGGATACAGGACTGGAAACACCGGTTTACTCCGGCCTCGAACGCGACCTGCAGGAAATCTTTGGCCCCCATGGCAACTACGTTCAATATGACTGGATGCCCGATGGTGAATCATTGGTCGTTTGGACTGGCGGTAAATTCCTGCGCATCTCCATCAACGGCGACAGCGTCGCACCGATTGCGGCCCATGTGAAAGTTGAGAAACAGGTAGCGGATGCGGTGCGCTTCCCGGTAGACGTAGCGCCGGAAACCTTCGATGTGAAGATGATTCGCTGGGCGCAGAAATCCCCCAACGGCAAGCAGGTCGCTTTCCAGGCATTGGGCAAGATTTATATTCAGGATGTCGCCAGTGGTGAGCGTCGTCGTCTGACCCGCCAGGACGACCACTTTGAGTTCTATCCCAGCTGGTCCCGCGATGGTCGCGAGATCACCTATGTCTCTTGGGACGACCAAAACCTGGGCCATGTGAGGGTAGTTTCCGCTCGTAACGGTCGCGGTAAAAACATCACCAAGCAGCCGGGCCTATACGTTGAACCAAGCTTTTCTCCAAGTGGTGACGCAGTGGCCTACCGTCGCTTTACCGGCGGCTATCTGCTCAGCCCCGAGTACTCCCTGGAACCGGGCATTTACCTGGCAGACGCCGACGGCGACTGGCAGCGCCGGGTCGTGAAGTCTGGCTATGAGCCTCATTTCGGCGCCAGCGAAGATCGTATCTACTTCTCCGAGTACCAAAACGCTGACGGCGGCAAGCGCGTGCTGAAGAGCACCAACCTGGAAGGCAAGGATGAGCGCGAGCACCTGCACGGCGCTGAGATTACTTCCTTCCGCCTGTCTCCAGACGGCAAGTGGGTTGCCTTCACCCAGGACTTCAAAGCCTTTGTCGCGCCCTTTATGCATACTGGCAAATCCGAGGTTATCGGCCCCGATAGCAAAGCAGTCAAAGTCACCCAGGTATCCAAGCGCGCCGGTGAAAACCTGCATTGGTCTGCCGATAGCGACACTTTGGGCTGGGCACACGGCCCCAAACTGTTCGAGCGAGAACTGAAGGACGCCTTCGAATTTGTCGCCGGCGCTCCGGAGGAACTGCCAGAGCCAGTTTCTGAAGGCATCGACCTGAGCTTTGAACAGTCCTTCGACAATCGCGCAGGTCTCGTTGCCCTCACAGGCGGCAAGGTTGTCACTATGCGCGATGCGGAAAACACCCGTGAAATTATCGACAATGGTGTGGTTCTGTTCCGGGGCAACCGTATTGTCGCCGTGGGACCCGCAGCGGAAGTGGAGATTCCCACCGAAGCGAAGCGTATCGATATCACCGGCAAAACCGTTTTACCGGGGCTTATTGACGCTCATGCCCACGGTGCTCAGGGTCGCGAAGAGATTATCCCGCAGCAGAACTGGAACCTGTTCTCCAGCCTGGCATTTGGAGTGACTACTATTCACGACCCCTCCAATGACAGCAGCGAGATCTTCTCCGCCGCTGAAATGCAAAAGGCCGGCCTGATTACTGGGCCGCGTATTTTCTCCACCGGCACCATCCTCTATGGCGCCAAAGGTCCAGGCTACAAAGCCAAGATCAACTCCCTGGAGGACGCTCAGTTCCACGTGAACCGCCTCAAGGAAATGGGCGCCATCTCAGTGAAGAGCTACAACCAGCCCCGCCGCAACCAGCGCCAGCAAGTACTGCAGGCAGCCCGCGAAGCCGGCATTATGGTAGTGCCCGAGGGCGGCGGTAAGTACCAGCACAATATGAACATGATTGTGGACGGGCACACCGGTATTGAGCACTCACTGCCGATCGCCAATGTCTACGGCGATGTGGAGCAGCTGTGGAGCCAAACCCAAGTGGGTTATACACCGACCTTCGTCGTGGCCTACGGCGGTCTCTGGGGTGAGGAGTACTGGTATGACCGCACCGAGGTATGGAAGAACGAGCGCCTGACCCGCTTTACCCCCGATTTTATCGTTAACCCCCGCTCTATCCGTCGCCCCACTGCGCCGGATGCCCACTACAACCACTTTAATGTGGCCCGTCAGGCCAAGCAGCTGCGCGACGAAGGTGTCACCGTACATATCGGCGCCCACGGCCAGCGCGAAGGACTTGGAGCCCACTGGGAGATGTGGATGATGGAGCAGGGCGGTTTTACTCCTTGGGAAGCCTTCCGTGCCGGTACTATCGATGGTGCCCGCTACTTGGGTATGGACGGTGATATCGGCAGTATTGAAGCTGGTAAGCTGGCTGACCTGATCGTGGTTGACGGCAACCCCTTGGATAACCTCCGCCTGTCAGAGAACATTACCTACACGGTAATTAATGGCCGGGTGTTTGAGGCGGAGACCATGAATGAAGTAGGGGCTGGCGAACGCTTGGCATTCTTCCACGAACGCCTGCCTATCAGCGCTATGCCCGCTCCTACGGCAGAAGCGGTACAGGAGAAGATGGAACGCCACCACTGGGTACACTAACCTCAGGCACAAACTGAGATGTAAACAAAAGGCCGGGGACAAACCTCCCCGGCCTTTTTTATTTTAAAGCCCTACCTGGTCCGGCGACGTCCTCCCAGCTTATGCCAGAGAATGGCACGATAGATTGCGACAGGCAGTCTAAAGATTCCCGTAATCAGCCACCAAAATGACTCATAGATGGCAATCGTCTGATCCACTAATGGATGATCCTGGTCGAGCCTTTCTGGATAGTGATCGTGTCGTAATATGCCTCGATGAAACAGAAATCTGCGTAAAGGCCGGCTCAGTCGCCAACTAAAAGACTTGGTTATACGGTTTAAGTTATCGGCGAGAAAGCTCTCAGAGGCTATCTTTTGCTGTGTGAGCAGTTCGAAATAGTGGCTTTTGGACTTATTTTCGTTCTGCCAATCAGTATCAAAATCCATCTTTGTTAGCCAATCGCTTTCCCCGAATCCATCTATCTTGCGCAGATCCGATGTGTATTGAGGGATAGTTATCTGATTTTTAATGATGGCCTTGGAAATACGATATACATCAGCATTCATCCGGTCAGGGTTCTGCAATTCCCGAATCAGCCTTTGCTGAAAGCCTGACCGAAATTTGAAATGGAGAAGATGAGCGCAATTTTTACTGAGAGGAACCGGCGTACATGAGTGGGTTGAACGTAAATATTGAAAACCCGTCCGCCAATAAACCAGCGGAATTTTATAGGATTTAACAAAGTAATCAGAAATACCAGATATTTGCGCTCTGGCTTTGGAGCGAATTTCAAAAAAAGGAAAAGCTAATATGCTTTTTTTCTTAAAGCTTTTATAAGATACATAGTTAGGCGTTGATTCCATTAACTCGGAAAGATTTCTTATATCATATGTATTCCCTTGAAGGTTGTCGCTAAAGAAATCTATTAGTGGAGTATATAGAGCAAAAGCTAATTCACCCTGCATAAGCTGAGTCATAACTTTCAGGGAAGTTTTACCTGAAACTTCAGGTAACCAGAGAAACTCATCAGCATCAACCACAAGAGTCCATTTTCCCTGGCAATAGTTCCGGGCAATTCGGTTAACCCAATCTACACCTGCGTTTGCCTGGGGGTAGCCACAATCAACTTCGTATAGCTGGACATCATTCTGCTTCAGTAGATAGCTTACCGAGTTATCGCTACTTCCCGTATCCACCAAATGGAAACATGTCACACCTAAAGACCGGTAATGGTCAAGAAAAGCTGGGAGAATATCCAATTCATCTCGGAAGATACAAATAAGAGGGAAGCGTGTTTCACTAGCACTTTCAATGTACTTAACTACTTTCAAACTTTCACCCTAGCGAATTTACGCAGCCTTCGAATCGTTCGCTTTAAAAACCCTGGCTTATATTTTCCCCCTTTATTTTTTTTCGCTTCTTTTTGCTGTTTTCTTAGTAGTAGGAGACTTTTCTCTTCCGAGTCGAGCCCTTCAAGGTAAGGACTTATTTGCCTGAAATCTCCTTCTTCTTGAAGGTGATTTCTGGATTTCATAGAATTGTCACCGGTGCGATAGTAATATAAAGGATCAGGATAATAGGATACATTTTCCTTTGCTAAAATTAGCTTGCTATAGAATTCAATATCATCCTTACCTGTTCTATATCTCTCTGTATAACCTCCGTGATCTCTAAACTTAGTAGCTTTTATCAGACACGTCGCATCACCGACTATATTTACTTTCGTTGCCCAAGCTCTAGCTGGCCCCATAAAACGAATTTGAGTTCCGAGCTTACCTTCTGGAGTATTAGGTGCCCCCTTGCCGCTGAATCGGATAGAGCTACAAGTCAGGCAATCAATATCTGCAAAAGTTGCAGCGCTAACCAACTTGTCTACCATTTCCGGCATCATGACATTGTCATCGTCAAAAAAAAGTAGATAATCTCCACTTGCATTTTGTGCTGCAGTATTTCTAGCAGCCCCTACATATCGGTTTTCCTGGTATACAAACTGCCATCCATTCTTCTGATAGTGACTTTCTATAATTTCCAGCGCGTGTAGCGCTTCTTGTGAATGGCTACCATCATCAACCACAATAACTTCTATGTTCTTATAGGTCTGATCTTCAATGCTTTTTAATGCTTGATAGAGAAAGTCTGGACGCTCAAAATGAGTTACGCATATAGAAACTAAGGGATCATGTCTATTGGAAGATCGGGCGTTTTTAATAATTGAATGCTCTTGGCCATGCCATTTATTCCATACATCTAACGACTTCTTAAGCCTCTGGTGTTTTATACCCGGCGCGGGCAGTTTCTTTGCATGTAATTCTAACTTTCTCGCTAAAGCAATATGATTTGGCTTGAAGAGGATTTTTTTTCCATTTTCGTCATCAAGTAATTCTCGAGTACCACCAGTATCAGCAGCAATAAATGGTACTTTAGTTGCAAGGCATTCGTAGACAGAAATCGGAGAATTCTCTAACAAAGCTGGGATCACAGCCAAACGTCCTTCTCCACTCAAATACTCTACAGCCTGTATAGCATTACAATCACTTATAAAGGAGACATCTGTACTCCAATGCTTCTGGTTTTCCTCTATGAATTTTCGAGCATCAAATCGATAAGAGTACCCTCCCAAAAAAGTAATCGATGGTAATCTAACTCTTCTTTTAGCAAGAGTGTTTAATGCATTCACAAAAAGAATAATCCCCTTACGAGGCTCAAGACGCCCGAAAAACACCCATTCTTTTGTCTCTAAGTTACTATTTTTTATGGCTTCATTATCAGGTAATAGATCGTCCAAAAATACATTTGGCCAATAGTAACTGCGCTCAGGCAGGCGGTATTTATTATTTTTCATCCAGCAGACTAAATGCTGACTCCCACAGATCAGAGTATCTGCCATCTCGGCACTTCTACGCTCCATAAATACCCACCCCAATTGCCGTTCCTCTTTAAGGAATTGTTGATTACCTTCGGCAGACCAGAGTGTTGGGGAAGAACCTTTAACAGCAAAATGTATATCTTGGAATGCAATACCAAGACTCTTGGCAAGTAATGCTATATAACCCATTCCACGCCATTCTGAAACATGGACAATATCAAAGCGATCATTTCGCTTGAGCCACTCATAGGCTGCATAGGGCATTGCCATAGTGCGAGCCATTGTCGTTTTAGATAGTGCCTGCGGTGCAACACCATGAAATTCAACATTAAGTTTTGCAAAAAAATTTTTTGTGATTTTCATTTTCACAGGATTTTTTGCTAAACCATTAACGAAACAGATGGTGACTTTGTGACCAGATCTCTGTAGAAAAACAGCCAAATGAAAGTAAGCCGTTCCAATGCCACCATTTTTTATTGGACCAAACATATCCTCCGTTAGGATGCATATACGTTTAGGCTTCTGAACAGCTTCAAGGCGTAAATCCTCGTGAAGCTCTTTCATTATTCAAGTCACCTTAGATCGCAACTAGCATTTGTTTAAGATAACGCAATCGGCCATTTCGTAAGACAAGTCCATTTTCCTTAACACGTACGGTAATCTCTGAGTTTTCCTGCTTTATTTCAGGGGTTAATGAGAACCGGAATCCATACCAAGCTAGTTTCGGGTTTCGAGTACCGAAACGTTCCACATAACGATTCGCCGTGGCTTCAGCTACAATGTTTCCATTCACCTCTAAGACAATCACTAAATTTTTAGCTATATTGCTTCTATCCCATGCCCATCCCTCAAGAACCCGTGGATCGAGTGCAAAAAGCTCTCGTGGTGGAATTGACCCCTTAATAGGTGAGCCAGTATATCCCTTAAATATACGTTGCAAGGTAGTACCTGATTTTTGAATCACAGCCTGAAAACTAAACTTGGGTTTAAATTCAGTTTCATTGATTTTTCCCTGCTCATGGATAATTTTTGCAATATCATGTTCAGGCTCATCCTTACCTTCTACTGTATAATCCTTGTCTACAAACTCTCCTACCTCTGCGTGATCTTGCCCATATAAAGTGGTATCTTCAGTATCTACCCCTTGAATGTTTTCAGGTGTGTTATTTTCTGATTTAGAGAAGAAACTCCAGGTATATTTTTGGTTAAATATCTCCTCAACAGCTACCTCATTAAGTATTGGGCTTCCAGAGATAGCTGCAAATACATTTTTAGAAAGTTTTATAACCCGTATAAAACGGGTGTAAGTCATTTCTTGATCTTCTAAAAGAAACTTAATATTAAATTTTTCACCTTCTTCCCATTTATCTGGAATTGGGAATCTATGTAAAGTAAGTTCATTATCTTGTAGCTCCAAAGAAATTGACTGGGGCTCGCCATTAACGATTAATTGCCTATTTCCCGGACCTTTGGCTACACAGAGCAAATGGGAATTTCTCTCGTCCAAACCAACAACCACCCTCGGATTACGGTTTTTCATTTTACGAGGCCGGTCGGCATGTAAAAGCCACACAGGTTCCTCATCCAAACGATTCTTATCCCGATAAAGTGCTGGTCTTAATTTAGCTCCAATAGGCTGAGCTGAAGGAAGAAGGGCTAGTTTACGATAGGCAATATTATCATTTTCAATCAACGACATTGAGCGAAGGTAGACTGAGTTAGCGTTATTTCGAGATTCTTCCAATTCCTCTAAATAGTAATCACTCCGAAGATGGCACTCAGGAATAACCATCAATTCAAACCCAAATTCTTTGTTCGCCCTTAAAATATATTCTTGTACCAAACCGTAGCGAATATCATAAGGGAGTATTGACCCCACCTTGCTTGATACCAGTTTTGGGATACAAATAATATTTGTGCCTATTGCATTTCCAAAGCTGATCTCAGACACGATATCTCCACCTATCGGCATTACCACCTTGTTTTCAGGTAGAGATAAAAAGCTAGTGATTATGAATTCATGATTTATTTGAAGAGCTTTGCGTAACTCACCACAAAATTTTCCACCTAATCGAGAGGATGTACCATCACAGAGAATGCAAGCATCTAGAGTACTTTCAGAAAGACTTTTTGCCAGTGCAATCCCTGCTGGAAATCCAATGAAATCCACCAAACTACAATTGAGACCGGCTTCCAATAGAAAGTTAGAAGCTCTCTCAGCAATATTTTCAAGATAGGGATCAATTAATAAAAATTTGATGGAGTCGGGTCTATCAACTAAAAGTGCCTCAGAAAATTCCATAACACTCTCAGTATCCCGCAATAGAACAACTACTTCTAGGGTCGGTAGCTCCATCTCATTAGAAACTGTTAAGGTGGGAGAGCCTGTAATCTTAGTGATCGCTTCAGCGCCACCATACTGCTTAAAAAGATCTGCTAAGTAGGCATGAAAACCATACCAAACTTGAAGGTTATAATTGTTATCAAAACTGGAATGCGCAATCCTATGCCCACTCTTCAGTACCTCTTCTAGCCTTTTCGCAAGCTCAAATGCGTAGGGTGCGATAAGACAACTTTCATGGTCTTCTTTTGCGATAAGCTCTGGAGTTCCCCCTACTCGCGTTGCAATAAAAGGAATATTATTCTCCAGTGTTTCATATACTGCCATGGTGGAGTTTTCAATCAGGGAGGGCATTACCGCTATCATATCCCTGGAACATAAAAACGAGAGAGCTTCCGGCTGGTTATAATCTGTGATGCAATTGACTTCAAAACTCCAAGTAGATGCTTTTCGCTCAATATAGTCCGCAACCTTCTCATTGTTTTGATTAGGTAAGGCTTCACCATATTTACCTAGGAAATTAACTCTGGTAGGACAATTCCCCGTCCGCTCAAGTAAATCCAGAGCCGTACAAAAGAGCTCCAGTCCCTTCCGCATTTCCAAACGACCAAAGAAGGTCAATTCGTTAGTGCGAACTATATCACCAGGCTTTCGATTAATGCGTTTATCATCAACAGGAACTTCAGAAAAATCGAGAATATTTGGCTGAACATAAGTTGATGTTGGCAGCTTATAGCCGACATAGCGCATAAAGCAAAGTAGGTGTGCGCTACCACCAATTACCATATCGGCAAATTCAACACATTTCTGCTCAGCAAAACTCGCTGGTAACAGCTCCCTTTTTACCAATGGCTGCATTTGATAATGACGATTCCAGAGGTGCGGGGACGATGTCTTTACAATAAATAAAGTATCTTTAAACGCCAAACCCAATTTCTTAACCATCAACGCATAAATTAATCCACCTCGCCATTCGGAAGTGTGGATAACATCAAAACGTCTCTGTTCAATTAACCAGCGGTATGCCGCACTATATCGTCGCTGCCAACTCTGTGAGGGGCCGATTATTGTTTCATCCGTGTGCACCAAGTAGTGCAGTGAAACACCAAAATTGGAATATTCCTCAACCCAATACTCAGGTGTTTCATTCTCAACTGTTTCACCTTTTAAGTAGAGCACATGTACTTCATGCCCATGTGCTGCCAGTCCTTTCGCTAGGTGATAGTAGGTTGAAGCAATCCCTCCATTTCTCACCGGACCTAGGATTTCTTCTGTGGCTATACAAACTCTGAGCTTCTGGTCCGACTCAAAACCTGCATAAGTATTTAAATCAGGGAATGATTCTACTGAAAATTTGTCAATCTGCATTCTGTAGGGCCCTCTGCGAGAGGCTAGGCTTCAGAACATCCTCCTTATTGACAAAGTAATCCCATGTAATTTGAATACCATCCCTTAATGATACCTCCGGCCTAAAGCCCAAGTACTGTTTTGCTTTAGTAATATCCGTATAGTTATGGCGCACTTCACCTGCCCTGAAAGGGTGGTTAGCTATTTCAAGATCTTCATGGCAGCCTGAGACGTCCCTAAGTAAACTAATTACTTCGTTAATTGACGTCGGCTGGCCGCTACCCAGCTGAAATACCCCATTTTCTCTCTTTTTCAGAGCCCTAATTATTCCCTGGCAGAGATCGCCTACAAAAATAAAGTCTCTAGTCTGATAGCCATCTCCGTAGACATCACAGACCTGTCCTTTCAGAATATTTTTAATAAAGGCTGCTATCACACTTCCTTTGTGAAAGGAAAGCGGACCATAAACATTAGAGAATCGTAAAGAAGTTATTGATAATCCATAACTTTGAGAATATGCAGAACAGTAGGCCTCTGCTGCAGCCTTAGACGCACCATAAGCCGATGCGGGATTCATTGGCATTAATTCATGTACTGGTGGATCAGCTTCTCCAATGATCGCCCCACCTGTAGAAGCATTAATAAGATGTCTAACCTCATACCTTCGCATTGCTTCCAGAAGATTGACAGTTCCCTGTACATTTACTTCAAAATTATAGACAGGGTTATTTATTGAATTAATAACACGTGTATCTGCAGCTAAATGTATAACAGCATCAGCTTGCTTTACAGCTTCATCTACATCCCGTTGGTTTCTAACATCTCCTCTAATAAATTGGTGAGGTATTCCGGCTAATGCTGCGGTAGTGCCAGTGACCTCATTATCTAAAACTAAAATTTCGTCATATAAACTCAAAGTACTGAGATATTTGACTAAATTTGAACCTATAAATCCACATCCACCAGTAATAAGGATTCGCGTAGACATAGCTAAAGCTACCCACTAGGAAATGGTTTCAGTAACTTCACTAGTTTTTTCCCGATAGGAAATATCGGCAAGTTTATTACCTTTTGTCCAATAAGAAACGCAAGGTATTTTTGTATGATCAGCCCGATCTTGATATTGCATTGTTATATCTGTAATTTCTTGCAGAAGACTATCTTTAATACGAATCGGCTGCCATCCAAATGAACGAAGTAAATCATTTTTTACATTGAGATCATTTCTCTCTGCCTCCTTCCTCGGGTTTGGCAGATAACTTATTTCACAGTCTGTCAGTGATTGAACTAATTGTGCAAGATCGGAAAGTGTTTGCGTTTCCGCCATCTGATTGAGAATCAGTGGCCGTTCACCGAGCTCCGGTGGATGTAAAAGTGCCTGCTCAATACATTTGCAAGTATCAGTGATATGGATAAATGCGCGAGTTTGACCACCTGTGCCATGAACAGTCAGTGGGAAACCGACAGTCGCTTGCATTAGAAATCTATTTAGGACTGTGCCGTAGTCCCCGTCATAATCAAAACGATTTATCAGACGCTCATCCAAACTAGAGAGTTCAGTCTGCGTTCCCCAAACAATCCCCTGGTGAAGGTCAGTAATACGAAGCCTGTCATTTTTCGCATAATACTGAAACATCTGCGAATCCATCGTCTTAGTCATATGGTAAATGGAGCCGGGATTAGGCGGATAAACGATAGAGTCTGAAATTTGACGATTATCAACTGTCTCTATTTTTACATCCAAGTAACCTTCAGGTATTGGTATGGGCTCCTCATGGCCGTAACCATACACTCCCATTGTACCTAGGTGAACCAAGTGGATATCAAGCTGCGTTTCTACAATCGCATTGAGAATATTATGAGTACCACAAATATTATTAGCGATCGTATAATTTTTAGTAGCGCTGCTTTTCATCGAATAGGGGGCAGCGCGCTGCTCACCAAAATGAACTATACTATCTGGCTTTTCCTCCTCTAGGAAATTTACAAGATCGTTAAATTTCTGGGAAACATCCAACTCGACAAAGCGAATAACCTTTCCCGTTAACTCAAACCAAGTATCAATACGTTCTCTCAGTTCTCGAATCGGTGTTAATGATTCTACATTGAGCTCACTATCAATTTTTCTTCTAGAAAAATTGTCAATAATAATAACTTCATGACCTAAATTACTCAGATGTAATGAGGTTGGCCATCCACAAAAGCCATCGCCACCGACTATTATCAGTTTCAAAGAGCCACCTCCGCAAGTTTTGCCAACCAGACCGTTGGCAGATCAATTTATTCAGGATTGAGGTGTTATCGTCTGCTGCTTAATTGGATAACGTGAACCTTACAAAATCCAATTTATAACACAGGCTTTCCGGCTTTACCGATTATACGAGTTAGCATCCGCGCCAACTTTTGTAGATTGCACCTTGAATAGTTTTCTCAGAGAAAATAAATTTATTATTTGACAGCTCCAACTTTCACATTTATGAATATTTTCATAGCTTAAGAAAATCAGTGCTAGCTGCGAGCATGTACTCAATAATAAGCAATCTTATTATATTTGATTTAAATCGAGCGCAACTGCACCTATTTGCAGCATGCAAGTCAATATCCACGCCAAAAAACCTGGTTACCATTACTTGGAAAATTAAATGTCTACTTTAGAAATCAATCAGCTGGATAACTTTGAACAAGGGAAGCAAGCTGCATTAGCTGGAGAAATAGACCTGGCGAGAGAGTTATTGCGTCCAATTGCCGATCTCAACCCTTTTCATCCGGCTACTTATTTTCTGTGCTATGCCGAATCAAAAAATGGTTCGATTCTAAATTGTGATAAGTATGCGCTGACCTTCATCTCAAGACATCCACACCATGTAGGCATGAGAATAATCTCCGCTATGCTAAATATAGCTAAAGGAGACATAGATCAAGCTGAAAAAGATATAAAAATAGCAATCAAGTGTAACCCAGAACATAAACGAGCTCTGAAAGTCTTTGACCAAGTCAAACTGATACGAATCGAAAATAATGCCAGGGAAGCGATTGAAATTTTAGACACTTCCCGTTCTCACCCTGCATTTTCAAAACTTTCCCGCTCAAAGGCAGCAAAACAACTGAAGAAAATAGAACCTTTAGAAGATTGGGACAATCATGAATTACAGGCTAAAATCGCATTTTTCCACAACTGCACTAATATACGCCACGCACTAAAGAATTTTGATTCGGATCTCATCACTAGTGCCGTTGAACTCGGCTACTGCTCATGGCCAAGAAAATTACATAAATATGTACAAGGGTGCAATGTTTTAGATGTCGGTTGTGGTTTTGGCGGCTATGCCATGGGCTACCTCTGTGCTGGGGCAAATAGTTATACCGGTGTAGACCCTGCAATGTCTTTAGACTCCAGGAGAGTTCGCAATAAAAGGATAAGAAAGTGGGTTAACGCTCCAATGTCCGGCCAGGACATCATGGATTTGATCCCGGATATTGATCTACGCCAGTGCTCTACCCGCGATCTCGTCGGTATAAAAACCTTTGATACGGTTTGCCTACACAATGTCACTGAGCACCTATTGGAAATAGAAGGTGTGTTTGAAGATATTGCGGGGTTGTTAACCAAAGGAGGGAAAATTATATTTCTGCATCACAACTTTTATGGCTGGAGTGGGCACCATATGCCTCCTCATAATCCATCAGTCTTGGATGAAGGGAATCCAGATCATCTTAAGTTTTGTGATTGGAACCATATTAATATTGTTCGCCATTTGCCACACGACCACTATTTACACACACATCTAAATCGCATTCGAATCGATGAATTACGCGCATTAACACGTAAGTATTTTAATATCGATACCTGGGAACTACAGCCTTCACATAGTAATGTTTTAGAACGTTTAACTCCGGAAATAGAGACCAGAGTAAGAGAAGAAATTCCTGATATTACACTGGATGAAATGAAGACAAATGTTGTTTTTTGTGTAGCTTACGCTAAGTAATTAATTTTCTTTCCGGAGCAAAATAATGTACGAAATTGAAGATGCGGAAATTGCAAGGGGTTGTTATGTACACCCAGAAATATCATTCTCTAAAACTGAAGTCCCCCAGAGCGTATTTGAGACGCCAGGAATGGTTTCGATTGCGGAACGCAAATTACTCTATTCATTGGCGTCAAAAAATTTCCAGCAAAAAGGATATATTGTTGATGCAGGAAGCTTTATGGGAGCTTCTGTAGTTTCTCTCGCGCATGGATTGATGAGTAATTCAAATTTTTCAAACAACGTAAATTCAAATATATTGAATAGTAAGCCTATTAGTAGTTATGAATTGGGTTTTCTACCTAAACCTGCAAATGGTTCGGATCGTGTTTGGGAGTGTGACTCACTGACCTATAAGTTTGGTGAATCTTTTGTTCCAATATTAGAAAATAGTATTTCTCCATTTCAGTCATTGATTGAACTAAATATCGGTGATTTTAATGAGTTTTCCTGGCCTGATAATCCAATTGAAATTTGTTTTATTGATGTATGTAAAACTCAGGACCTAAATAAACATGTTTCAGCAGAGTTTATGCCAAAGCTTATTGAGCGCGAATCATTTTTCATTAATCAGGATTTTTTCTTTGATCGTTTACCATGGATTAAAGTAACCATGGGATATCTTGAAGATTATTTCGACTGGTATGGGCAAGTATTTTCAAGCTCAATCTATAAGTGTAAAAAACCAATTCCTAAGGAAGTAGCTGAATACGACCCATTCACCGAAGCTAGCCTAGAGGAATGCTTGAAGCTCCACGATAATCATCCTAAAGAACATCTAACAGATGCTCATAAATTAAGAATGTGCTTGTCTCGCTCATACCTTATTGCAATGAAAGGGGATAAAGATGAAGCACTAGATTATCTCAAAGTAGTTGAAAGTGATTATGAGCATATGATGGATGAAAATACTTCTATAGACAGAAATGATCGTTTTCGATTCAACAGAGCTGTCCGGCAAATAAAAAGCGGAATTTTTAGTTGAAAACTAGTATTTGGGATAAATCAAAAAGGTCAGGAATATAGTTTCTGACCTTTTAGTTCAAACAAAATATATTTAAATTTAAGCTGGGCTTATATTCATGTCTTTTTCCAAAGCTGCATCAAGTTCTTGAGCTCGTTGAAATGCTTTACGTTGAGATAAACGATTTACATACTCCTGATACTCTTCACGTCCATCTATAGTTCCAAACTGTAACCCCCACCCCAGCTGTGCACCAATATATACATCTGCTGCTGTAAAACGTTCTCCAACAATATACGGGTTTGATTTTATTGCACCAGATAGCGTATCTAGTGCAAGTTTATAATTACCGTAACCCAACATTTGCTGTTTATCTTTAGCCACATCTTCATCAAAGATATATTTATTCACAATGGCGGACTCTAGAGGTCCAGCCGAATAAAACATCCACCGGTAATAATTGGCACGCTCTTCGTTATTTATCGGAGACAAACCTGAATCGGAAAACACATCAGCCAAGTAGACACATATTGCTGCTACTTCAGTTATTATTTTGTTGTCGTGCACTAGTGTTGGAACTTTCCCCATGGGATTCAAAGCAAGATACTCTGGCGATTTCATGTCTTCGCCATATTCAAGTACTTTGGTTTGATAGGGTACTGATATCTCCTCTAACATCCATCGAACAATACAGCCTCTCGACTGAGGATTCGTATAAAAGATGATTTCATTTGCCATGTCAATATCTCGAATTTATGTGGAGACATAAATTTTAGTTAGGCAAGTATGATTTCTTCGAGAGATTTACATGTCAAGTTATTAAGTAAAAGTACTATCTATGTACTTGGATAATTCACTCGGCTAATTCAACAGTTATATTCTCTGGCCCCAAGAGAAAAGCTAATTTTTTATCTTGATACTCCAATATTCCGCTTCTTGTACTAATTCCTTGCTTCGATAAATACTCTAAAGCTTCATTCAAATTATCTACCTTTAAACACAGATGGTTATAACCGGGCCTTGCCAAGTCAATTAGTGATGGATTAGTTTTAACCACTGGATTTCGGTAGTGAAGTAGCTGTATCTCAAATTTCGGAGATGACTGCTTTAGTACCATCGTAAAGTGATCTGCTTCTACATTATCCACCTGGAGATACCGTGACGCTTTCTCGCCAGTTAGAAAATTTTTGAGTAGAAGCTCAAAACCCAGCAATTCAAAAAAACTGACACTTTCCTCTAATTTCGTAACAACTACTGTTACGTGATCAGGATGTTTAAACATGGATTGAGAGCCTTCAATCTAGATTTAAGTACAAGTTTAGATGGAATTTATTAAGTTTTTTCCAAATACAAAATATACAAATCAAATTTCTGTATTTTTAAGTAGATTATTACTCAATATATAAGTTAATTTGTTGTTTTGTATTCCAGCTCTTCTAGAGACAATCGAAATAAATTTGTCACATTATCTTTCAAATGCTAAATATATAGGTTTGCTTATTGTTTTAACGGAGTGAACTGGTGGTCGAAACTTTATCCCTAAGCAGAAGTATAAAGTCCAATATAGCTAAATTATTTTTATTACTCTCAGCTTCTAGCAACTTTGTTTATGCAGAGACAACTATATTTCAAGGTGACATACTTCATTTTACAGCCGACCCGGCGAAGACCAATAAAGCTTATGAGTATATTGAGGATGGCGGATTAATTGTCAAAGATGGAATAATTGCAGGGATAATTTCTGAACAACAAATTTCGGAAAAACAAAAAGAAGCAGAGATTGTAGATTATCGCGGCAAGTTAATACTTCCCGGCTTTATCGATTCTCATATTCACTACCCACAGACAGGGATGATTGCGGCTCATGGCGAGCAATTATTAGAGTGGCTTAAAGAATACACCTTTCCAACTGAACGTAAATTTTCCGATAAAGAACATGCAAAAGAGGTTGCAGAGTTCTTTATTAGTCAGTTACTAAAGAATGGCACAACATCAGCACTTGTATTTGGTACCGTTCACCCAGAGTCTGTAGATGCTCTCTTTGAAGTTGCTCAACGGGAGAAAATGCGACTAATTGCAGGTAAGGTACTGATGGACCGCAATGCCCCAGAATACCTGCAAGATACACCCGAAAGTGCCTATTCCGATAGCAAGAAGCTGATCGAACGTTGGCATAATAAGGATCGATTGGGCTATGCCATTACTCCAAGATTTGCCCCTACAAGTACTCCTGAGCAGCTTAAGCGGGCAGCTAAGTTACTAGATGAATATCCCGATGTGTATATGCATACCCATGTTTCTGAAAATAAAGATGAAATTAATTGGGTAAAATCATTGTTCCCAGAAGCAAATAGTTATCTTGATGTTTATAACATATATGGATTAAATCGCGACCACTCAGTGTTTGCTCATGGTATTTACCTGGATGACCAAGAGATGGAAAGTATGGCTTCAGTAGGTAGCGCTATAGCTTTTTGCCCAACGTCTAATCTGTTTCTAGGGAGCGGATTATTCCCGCTTAATAGAGCTGAAGAAATCAATGTTAGTGTGGGCCTTGGAACCGATGTAGGAGCCGGCACCAGTTTCTCGATGTTAGAGACTATGGATGAGGCCTATAAGGTAGTTCAGCTACAGAAGTCGATTGGAAATAACAATGGTATAACGACACTCTCTCCACTTAAAGCTTTCTACCTTGCAACCTTAGGATCAGCACAAGCACTGGATATCGACGACAAAGTTGGGAACTTTGAAAAAGGAAAGGAGGCAGATTTTATTGTCATTGATTTAGAATCAACTGATTTAATGAAGTTTAGAATGAAATCTGTAAAGACACTTGAAGAAAAACTATTTGCCCTTCAAGTTCTTGGTGATGATAGAGCTATACACAGCACTTATATAATGGGTAATAAAAAATAGTTTATCTGGAGTTTGATATCGCATGACCTATTTTTCTATACTCCTCTTGCACTCGCTCTAGATTGTCAACCCCAAGGTAGTAGTCGTCCTTACCAAAAATACTCTCCCAAACAAACGGATAAATGGCGATAACCTTGGGGTTTGCTATCGCAAAATTATAAGCTTGCTTTGCCTGACTGATTAATTGTGATTCAGAAATACTACCAAAACCTCTATTCGAGGTTTTAAATGCCCTTGGTATTAAATAATATTTAACATCTAAATGTGATGTTTTAACCATTAGTTTTTCTACTAGTTGTTGTTGAAAACTCTCTCCTACATAGTAATTTACAGCAAATAAATTATATTTTTTAGGAACTATTTTTTTGAAATTTGACTTCCTAACTGTTTCATTCATAAATGTAATTGCTCTTTTTGCTTTAGGAAAGCTTTCTTTTACTAATTGAGCAATTTCTTCTAGATATAGCTTTAGTGTTTGATTATTTAATTTTGAGCGATGGAAGGGTTCATCTAGTGGATCGAACGCTATAATAATATCACTAAATGGCTCTAGTCGTTCCTTTGCTAGTTCCCACCGTTCTAAATAATCCGCTCGTTTCCTATAGGTCGGATAACCATCAAAGAATATCGGAGCTATTTGTACCCATACTTTTAGTCCATGACTCCTTGCGGCCTTCATGATATCTATTTCATTGTAATAAACGTCAACAAAAGTTGTAAATTGCGACACCTCAGCAATTTCATCTAAAGTCCACCCGGAATGAAAGAATCCAAATTCCACTAAGTGTTCAGGCACAGTGTTTCCGGGGTTTACATATATAGGCGAAGTGATATTTCCATGAAGTAGCAACGCTTTAGGGGACTTTAGATTTTCAGCTGTAGTAGGTTTGTTGCTTGTTTTAATATAGCCTGCAGTCACTGCGTTAGAGTTAGCAGTCAAAGGTGCTGACATGAAAAGTAAATACGTGACAACTAACATCCATTTCATAGTTGATAGCTTCTTCAATCCATAAACATACAACCATCGCTTGTAACTATAGTCGTTAGAAGGTGTGAGCAGGGTAGGGGGTAGTAAGAGACTTTTGGAGTTTTCCAGAAAAATAAAAAAAGCAGCCGAAGCTGCTTTTTTGTCGCCTGGAAACAGGCCTTACGAGAAGGTAAGAACTGTTTACTTACCGGCCGCCTTGCGAATTGCCTGCAGGGTACGCAGACGCGCTTCGGCTTCGGCCAGCTGGGCTGAGATGCGCGCGTAGTCGACCTCAGACGGCGCCTTGTGCAGGGCGTGTTCCGCTTCTTCGCGGGCCTTCTGCGCGGCGTCTTCATCGATCTCACGCTCGGCTACATCGGCGAGGATAGTCACCATATTAGGTTGTACCTCGGCGTAGCCACCGCTGACGAACAGTACTTCCTCTTCACCACCGGGCTTGATGATGCGCACCGGACCGGCTTTCAGAGCGGTGAGCAACTGGGCGTGACCGTAGGAGAGACCCAGCTCACCCTCGATACCGCTCACAATCACCATCTCTACCAGCCCGGAGAAGAGAGACTGCTCGGCGCTGACAATGTCACAATGTACTGTCATGGCCATAGTATATGCCTCTCTCGATTAGCCCTTGGCTTTGTTGGCTTTTTCCACAGCTTCGTCGATGGTTCCCACCATGTAGAAGGCCTGTTCCGGCATGTGGTCATATTCACCATTCAGGATGCCCTGGAAGCCACGAATGGTTTCTTTCAGGGAAACGTATTTACCTGGTGCACCGGTGAAGATTTCCGCAACGTGGAACGGCTGGGACAGGAAGCGTTCGATCTTACGGGCGCGGGCTACGGTCTGCTTGTCTTCTTCAGACAGCTCGTCCATACCCAGGATCGCGATGATGTCCTTCAGCTCTTTGTAGCGCTGCAGTACAGACTGTACGCCGCGAGCCACTTCGTAGTGCTCCTGACCAATTACCTGTGGGTCCAGCTGACGAGAGGTGGAGTCCAGCGGGTCAACAGCCGGGTAGATACCTTTAGCGGCGATATCACGGCTCAGTACTACAGTGGAGTCCAAGTGCGCGAAGGTGGTCGCCGGAGATGGGTCAGTCAAGTCATCCGCCGGTACGTATACCGCCTGGATAGAGGTGATAGAGCCAGTCTTGGTGGAGGTAATACGCTCCTGCAGAACGCCCATCTCTTCCGCCAGGGTTGGCTGGTAACCTACCGCAGAAGGCATACGGCCCAGCAGTGCGGATACTTCGGTACCGGCCAGGGTGTAGCGATAGATGTTGTCGACGAACAACAGTACGTCTTTGCCTTCATCACGGAATTTCTCCGCCATGGTCAGGCCGGTCAGGGCTACGCGCAGACGGTTGCCGGGCGGCTCATTCATCTGACCGTAAACCATCGCCACTTTGGAGTTGGCTTTGTTTTCCAGGTCAACAACGCCGGATTCAGCCATCTCGTAGTAGAAGTCGTTACCTTCACGGGTACGCTCACCAACACCTGCGAACACGGACAGACCGGAGTGCTCGGTAGCGATGTTGTTGATCAGTTCCATCATGTTTACGGTTTTACCTACACCGGCACCACCGAACAGACCAACCTTACCACCCTTGGCGAACGGGCAAACCAGGTCGATTACCTTGATGCCGGTTTCCAGCAGTTCGGTAGAGCTGGACTGCTCTTCGTAGGTCGGCGCAGCGCGGTGGATAGAGGAGCGCTCTTTCTCACCGATAGGGCCACACTCGTCAATCGGGTTGCCGAGCACGTCCATGATGCGACCGAGGGTTTCCAGGCCAACCGGTACAGAAACCGGAGCGCCGGTATTGCGCACGGACAGACCGCGGCTGACACCTTCGGATGAACCCATGGCAATAGCGCGTACCACGCCGTCACCCAACTGCTGCTGCACTTCCATGGTGAGGTTCTTGTCCTCAACCACCAGTGCGTCGTATACATTCGGAACAGAATCGCGTGGGAATTCCACGTCGATGACCGCTCCGATCACTTGCACAATTTGCCCGTTACTCATTTCCGGATCCTCAGCTTTAAATTCTTTCTAGGCTGACCATTACTGGCAGCGGATTAAACCGCCGCCGCACCGCCGACAATTTCGGACAGTTCCTGGGTAATGGCCGCCTGGCGCGCCTTGTTGTAGACAAGCTGCAACTGATCGATCAGCTCACCGGCGTTATCGGTGGCGCTCTTCATCGCGATCATACGCGCTGCCTGTTCACAGGCTTTGTTTTCAACTACTGCCTGGTATACCTGGGACTCGATGTAGCGAGCCAGCAATCCATCCAGCAATTCAACCGGATCCGGCTCGTAGAGGTAGTCCCACTCGTGCATGAGTTTTTCATCTTCGTCCTTCGGCAGCGGCAGCAATTGCTCAACCTGCGGCTTCTGGGACATGGTGTTGATAAACTCATTGGATACCAGGAACAGGCGATCGATATCGCCTTCTGCGTAACGGTCCAGCATTACTTTAACTGAGCCAATCAGCTGGTTGGCCTGGGGCGCATCGCCCAGATCGCGTACCGCTGCGACAACCTTGCTGCCGATGGCATTAAAGAAACTGGCCGCCTTGTTACCTACCGCGCAGACTTCGACGTCGACACCCTTTTCGGACCACGCCTGCATCTCGCGAATAGCGGCTTTGAACATATTGACGTTCAAGCCACCACAGAGTCCGCGGTCAGTGGATACCAGGATAAAACCGACCCGCTTGGCCTCGCGCTCTTGCAGGTAAATATGCTGGTACTCGGCCGAAGCGTTGGCGACGTGGCCGATCACTGCGCGTATGCGCTGGGCGTAGGGACGCCCCAGTGCCATGCGATCCTGAGCCCTGCGCATCTTACTGGCTGCAACCATTTCCATTGCGGCAGTAATTTTCTGCGTGCTCTTGATGCTGGCAATTTTTGTGCGTACTTCTTTTCCGCCTGCCATAGTGATTTACCTTGTTCGCTGGAAGTTAGATTCCGAAAGAGCGGACACGCCGCTCTCTCGCGCTCTCCAGGGAGTTCTTACCAGCTGCTAGTAGCGACGAACTTCTCGATAGCGGCTTTGAAAGCTGCGTCGATTTCGTCGTTGTAGTTACCAGTGCTGTTCACTTTCTCCATCAGCTCTGCGTGTTCGCTGTTCATATAAGCGAGCAGGGCGGCTTCGAAATCGAGAACCTTGGCAACTTCTACTTCTTTCAGGTAACCCTTGTCGGCGGCGTAAACGGAAACAGCCATGTCCGCGATAGACAGCGGAGAGTATTGTTTCTGCTTCATCAGCTCGGTTACGCGCTCACCGTGATCCAGCTGGGCTTTGGTAGCTTCGTCCAGGTCAGAGGCAAACTGGGAGAATGCCGCCAGTTCGCGGTACTGAGCCAGAGCGGTACGGATACCACCGGACAGCTTCTTGATCACCTTGGTCTGCGCTGCACCACCTACACGGGATACAGAGATACCCGGGTTGATCGCTGGGCGGATACCGGAGTTGAACAGATCGGTCTCGAGGAAGATCTGGCCGTCGGTAATGGAAATCACGTTGGTCGGTACGAACGCAGATACGTCACCGGCCTGGGTTTCGATGATCGGCAGGGCGGTCAGAGAGCCGGTCTTGCCTTTCACTTCACCGTTGGTGAACTTCTCTACGTAGTCGGCGTTTACACGCGCGGCGCGCTCCAGCAGACGGGAGTGCAAGTAGAAAACGTCACCGGGGTAGGCTTCACGTCCAGGCGGACGCTTCAGCAGCAGGGAGATCTGACGGTAGGCCCAAGCCTGCTTGGTCAGGTCATCGTATACGATCAGGGCGTCTTCACCGCGGTCGCGGAAGTACTCACCCATGGTACAACCGACGTAGGGAGCCAGGAACTGCATCGCGGCCGGATCGGCGGCGCCAGCGGCTACTACGATGGTGTGATCCATAGCGCCGTGCTCTTCGAGCTTGCGCACTACGTTGGCAATAGAGGACTGCTTCTGGCCCACGGCAACGTAGACACACTTAACGCCGGTGCCTTTCTGGTTGATGATGGCGTCGATCGCCACAGCAGTCTTACCGATCTGACGGTCACCGATGATCAGCTCACGCTGGCCACGGCCAATCGGGATCATGGTATCAACCGCTTTCAAACCGGTTTGTACAGGCTGGTCAACGGACTGACGGGCAATAACGCCAGGCGCTACTTTTTCTACCGCGTCGGTCAGCTTGTTGTTCAGTGGGCCTTTGCCGTCGATCGGGTTACCCAGCGCGTCTACAACGCGGCCGAGCAATTCCGGGCCAACAGGGGTTTCCAGGATACGGCCGGTACAACGGCACTTCTGGCCTTCAGCCAGCGCCTTGTAGTCGCCCAGGATTACAGCACCAACGGAGTCGCGCTCCAGGTTCAGCGCCATACCGTAAACGCCGCCTTCGAACTCGATCATCTCGCCGTACATCACATCGGCCAGGCCGTGGATGCGGATGATGCCGTCGGATACGGAAACAATGGTGCCCTCATTTTGGGCTTCAGTGCTCACATCGAGATTTTCGATGCGGCTCTTGATGATTTCACTGATCTCAGAGGGATTCAGTTGCTGCATGCTCTGTTCCTCAAGTCCCCGCCGGCTAACGCCAACGGGGAGAGTAATTTAGGAGTTCATCGCCTCGGCGAGCTTGGCCAGACGGCCGCGTACGGTACCGTCGATGACTGTATCACCGGCGCGGATGATCGCGCCGCCCAGCAGGCTCTCGTCCACCGAGCTGTGCAGATGTATTTCGCGTTCAAACTTCGCGCTGAGCTTTTGGCCCAGTGCTTGCGCCTGTGCATCGCTCAAGGCGTGCGCGGAAACAACTTCCACCTCGAGGGTGGCTTCCGCTTGCGCTTTCAGCTCTTCGAACAGTTCGGAAATTTCCGGCAGCAGCTGCAGGCGGTTGTTTTCCGCCAGCAACCGGATGAAGTTCCTTCCGTGCTCGCCGAGTTCGTCTGAACAGATCGACAGGAATTTATCTGCGCGCTCTTCACTGGTGAGCTGGGGATTATCCAGCAGCTCACGCACTTTTTCGTTCTGGCTGACCGCTGCCGCAGTGCTCAGCGCAGTGCTCCAACCACCTAAGTGGGAGGCTTCCTGCGCATAAGAGAATGCAGCTTTAGCGTAGGGCCGGGCCAGTGTGCTGAGTTCCGCCATTGGGTTCCTCGCTTACAGCTCGGCTGCCAGTTTATCGATCAGGTCGTCGTGCGCCTTAGCGTCGATATTGACCGCGAGAATCTTCTCCGCACCCAGGACAGACAGGTCTGCCACACGGCTGCGCAGTTGCTCTTTAGCGCGATTCACTTCCTGGTCGATCTCAGCTTTGGCCGCAGTTTTCAGGCGATCGCCTTCAGACTGAGCCGCTTGCTTGGCTTCATCGAGAATCTGGTTGGCGCGCTTGTTGGCACCATCAATGATCTCGTTAGCCTGATCTTTGGCTTCCTTCAACTGCTCGGCAGCTTTGCGCTTGGCCAGTTCCAGATCTTTCTGTGCGTGTTCGGCGTCAGCGAGACCATCTGCGATCTTCTGTTCACGCTCTTTCATCACGCCCAAAAGTGGCGGCCAAACAAACTTCCAGCAAAACCAGACGAAAAACAGGAAAGTAATCGACTGGCCGATTAGAGTCAGGTTGATATTCACTCCGACACCTCTTGCTCTTTAAATAGGGTTAAGGGCAATTGGAACGGCGTAATTAAACCAGACCAGGAGCTACGGCGAAGATCAGGTACATAGCGATACCAACACCGATCATCGGAACCGCGTCAAGCAGACCAGCCATCAGGAACATCTTGCCCTGCAGAGCCGGAGCCTGTTCAGGCTGACGAGCGGAACCTTCCAGCAGCTTGCCACCCAGAGTACCGAAACCGATAGCGGTGCCCAGGGCGCCCAGACCGATCAGCAGTGCACTTGCGATGTAAACCAGACCTAATGCTTCCATTGTGTTCTCCAAATCAAAGTTAAAGAGTTGTTGTAAAGGTCGAAAAAAGGGTTAAAAACTTATTGATCGTGCTCGTGCTCATCATCGCGATGGTGTGCCATCGCCATGTACACGGTGCTCAATACCATAAATACGAACGCCTGCAGCACGATTACCAGTACGTGGAAGATCGCCCAGCCCATGTGCAGGAGGCCCGCACCAATAAAGCCGAGAACGCCAACGCCAAACACAATCGCGATCAGGATAAAGATCATTTCACCGGCGTAGAGGTTTCCGAACAGACGCAGGCCCAGGGAGATCGGCTTGGCGATCAGGGATACTGCTTCCAGCAGGAAGTTCACCGGGATCAGCAGGATGTCAAAGAACAACTTGCCAGTATGGAAAGGGTGCAGAGTCAGCTCTTTAAGGAAGCCGATGGCACCTTTTTCGCGAATACTGAAGAAAATCATCAGCGCAAACACCGCCAGGGCCATACCCAGGGTGGCGTTCGGGTCGGTAGTCGGGACCACTTTAAAGAAGAGGTGATCGTTGCCGGAGATCTTGGCGGCAGCCATCGGCAGCCAGTCTACCGGTACCAGGTCCATCAGGTTCATCAGGAACACCCACACAAAGATGGTCAGAGCCATCGGGGCAACCATAGTGTTGCGGTGGGGGAAGGTTTCCTTAACCAGCTTGTCGATAAAGTCGGTAACCAGCTCCACAAAGCTCTGGAAGCCTGTGGGCTTGTCCACACTGGCCTTCTTGGCTGCGCGGGCAAACAGGAAGCAAAAAATCAGACCGAGGCCGATAGACCAGCCCAGTGTATCTACGTGCAGGGCCCAAAAGCCCATATCCGCAGCTTCCTGGGAGGAATGCGCCATAGTCCAAGTAGACTCATTCAGCACAGTACCGTCGGCGCGGGTATACCCGGCCGGCAGCTTGCCGTAAGTCATGTTTTGCAGGTGGTGTTGGATATACCCCGTCGCGGTTTGAGCTTCGCCTGCCATAGTTCCTCAACAATCGTAAAAGTAAGAATTCTTTTTTCTTATCCACCGGCTAGCGGACCATGCGCGCTACCAAAATCCACTGCACGATTACACAGAGGACGTAGCTGATAAAAAGCGCCGCAGCATTCAGTGGTTTGACGGTGGCAAACACCGCTGCAAAACCTGCCATGGTCAATATAAATTTGCCGGTTTCCGCGCGGTAGAAATTGCCTACCACGCGATGGGCCGCGCGCGCACCGCTATCGCGAAAGGCGCGCCTGCCAAAATATGCTCCGGGCAGTGCACACAGGGCACCGCCGATAAATACGGAGAGCGCAGTCACCGGTTTACCGCTCAAGTGCAGTGCCGCACTGGCCACCGATATCAGCAGAAGCTGTACTGCGGCTATTCGTAATACCGGGGGTTTTGTCATAGACGGGATAAGCCGACTTTTTTTGCGCTGTCCGCCCAAAATTTGGGCGTGCGAATTATGCGGCAACAGCATCGCCGATTCAACCGGCAAATGTCGTCAACTTATTTGATTTTCAGGAGGTTTTGCACGGAATTACTCGCCGCAGTGAGTATTTGCCAACAGTTATTGCGCGCGCCACTAGGACGCGCATTTCCCTGTGGCCTCAGTCCTCGGCGTAACCCAGGTGGGCCAGGATTCCATCCAGCTCTTCCAGAGTGGTGTATTTGAGTACCAGGCGGCCGTTGCCTTTATCGTTGTGATCGATAGATACGGGCACTCCGACTTTTTCTGCCAGGCGCTCAGTTAGGCGACGGATATTGGGGTCGGGCTTCGGTTTTTCCGGTGCCGGGGCAGCCGGCTGTTGTAAACGGCGTACCAGCGCCTCTGTCTGGCGCACGGTAAGGCTGCGCTCGACCACCTGGCGCGCAGCAGAGCGCTGGGTGGCACCGGATAGACCGAGCAGGGCTTTGGCGTGCCCCAACTCCAGATCGCCACGCTCCAGGAAAGTCCGCACTTCTTCACTGAGGCTTAACAGTCGCAACAGGTTGGTTACTGCGGTACGGGATTTGCCCACCGCATCGGCCACTTCCTGCTGGGTCAGCTTGAACTCATCCTGTAAGCGCTTGAGGGCTACAGCTTCCTCTACCGGGTTCAGGTCTTCGCGCTGGATATTTTCAATCAGCGCCATAGCAATGGCCGCTTCATCGGAAACGCTGCGCACCAGTGTCGGCACTTTCTCCAGTCCCGCCAATTGGGCCGCGCGCCAGCGCCGTTCACCGGCGATGATTTCATAGCTCTGCTCACCGATACCGCGCACGACGATCGGCTGCATAATGCCCTGGGCGCGTATCGAGTCCGCCAGCTCTTGCAAGGATTCCTGTGGAAAATCCCGGCGTGGCTGGTAGCGGCCGCGCTGCAAAAACTCTATCGGCAACTCCTTCAGCTCACCGTCGACCACGGCGGTTTCGGTTTCAGCTTCACCGGTAGCCTCGGCGATCGCGGTGCTGTTTTTATTGCTGATCAGGTGGGATAAACCCCGGCCCAGTCCTTTGCGTTTGGCGGCCATAGTAATTACCCCTTATACGGCTTCCGCCACAGGGCGGCTTTTCTTATTGGAAGATTGATTGGCGGGATGGCGGCGATTGATTTCGCAAGCCAGTGCCAAGTAGGCAATAGCCCCTTTCGAATGGCGGTCGTAATCCAGCGCCGGCTTGCCGAAGCTGGGAGCCTCTGCCAAACGGACATTGCGCGGAATACAGGTTCGATACAGGCGATCGCCGAAAAACTCCTGCAACTGCGCCGACACTTCGCTGGTGAGGCTGTTGCGCGGATCGTACATGGTGCGCAAGATACCCTCGATTTTCAGGTCCGGATTGGCGGCCTGCTGGATCTGGGTGATGGTGTCCACCAGTGCTGACAACCCCTCCAGGGCATAGTATTCACACTGCATGGGAATCAATACGCCGTGAGCTGCACAGAGGGCGTTTACCGTCAGCATATTCAGCGACGGCGGACAGTCGATAATCACGTAGTCGTAACGATTACTCACCGCAGCCAGGGCGCGGCACAGGCGGGATTCGCGCCCCTCCAGATTCAGCAACTCCACCTCTGCCGCAGACAGGTCACCGTTGCCCGGGATCAAATCAAAACCGCTCTCTGTGGATACAATGGCCTGCTCAACGGGTAATTCAGCGGCCAGCACATCGTAACCGGAAACTTCCAGGTCACTTTTATCCACACCACTGCCCATGGTGGCATTACCCTGGGGGTCCAGGTCGATCAGCAATACGCGCCGCTTGTTGGCAACCAAAGATGCGGCCAGGTTGACGCAGGTAGTGGTCTTGCCAACCCCGCCTTTCTGGTTGGCCACAGCAAATATCTTGCTCAAGATTCTTGTCCTTTGTTGTTTCCGGGTGCGTTTGCCCCGACGCCGGCTCGGCTTCGGGCGGCGGCTGTTGTGCCCCACGATAGGGGAGCAGGATTGGGCGGGCGACAAACCCGCCAAACTATCATCTTATTCTGTGCGACAGAGCTGAATCATATGTCGCTCACCGTCGCAGCCGGGCACCGACAACCGGTGCACTTGCTCGACCTTAATGCCTTTTGGCAGAGCGCTCAACTCATCCTCAGGCAGCTTGCCCTTCATGGCATAAAAACGACCCCTAGGTGCCAACATGTGCTCACTGCCATTGACCATATCTTCGATGGAGGCAAAGGCGCGGGACACCACACCGGCAAAAGGCTGTTCTGGCACAAAGGCTTCTACCCGCTCATTGACTACCGTGATATTGGGCAGGGGCAGGGTGCTGGCGACTTGGAACAGGAAGCGGGTCTTCTTGCCGTTGCTGTCGAGCAGGGTAACGGCGCGCTCCGGATGCACAATTGCCAGGGGGATTCCCGGCAGGCCGCCACCGCTACCCACATCGATCAAAGAGCCTTCGCCACAGAGATTTACCACACTGAGGCTGTCGATAATATGGCGCTCCAGCATCTGCTCCGGGTCGCGTATGGCGGACAGGTTGTAGGCACTGTTCCAGCGGGCAAAAAGCGCCAGGTATTCCAGTAGCTGATCCTGCTGCCGGTCACTGAGTACCACCGACATCTGTGCCGCCGCCTCTAACAGGCGCGGACGAAACTGTTCCATTGAGTGAGAAATGGGTCTATCCCCCAGTAGTCCCGCGAAATTCAAACCCCGCAGGGCCTCGCGGGATACCCTGTGGAAAACCGATTTATACCGCTTTTTTGCGCTTTAGCAGCCCGCGCTTTTTCAACTGGATCAACAGCAGGGATATGGATGCGGGCGTCACGCCCGGTATTCGCGAGGCCCGCGCCAGGGTATCTGGGCGGGTCTCTCCCAGCTTTTGCTTAACCTCATTGGACAGACCAGAAATATCGCTGTAGTCGAAGTCCGCCGGGATCGGGGTATCTTCGTAGGCCTGCAAACGCTCAATTTCCTCGCGCTGGCGATCGATATAACCGGCGTACTTGGCCGAAATTTCCACCTGTTCGGCAACCTGCTCGTCGGTTACCGCTTCCCCTTTGAGGCCCGCCACATCCTGATAGCCCAGTTCCGGACGGCGCAGCAGGTCCATCAGGCTGTATTCCCGCGCCAATGGCTGCGGCAGTTTGGTTTCTACAGAGGCGGCCTGGGGCGTCTTTGGGTGCACCCAGGTATCTTGCAGTCGCTGGGTCTCCCGGGCGATCGCCTCGCGCTTTTCACTGAACGCTGCCCAGCGGGTATCGTCGACCAGGCCCAATTCGCGACCTTTTTCGGTCAGGCGCAGGTCAGCATTGTCCTCACGGAGCAGCAAGCGATATTCCGCGCGGCTGGTAAACATGCGGTAGGGCTCTTTAGTGCCGCTGGTGATCAAATCATCCACAAGCACGCCCAGGTAGGCTTCATCCCGACGCGGGGACCAGGCTTCGCGCTCCTGGGCCTGTAGTGCGGCGTTGGCGCCAGCTAGGAGTCCCTGGGCGGCCGCTTCTTCGTAGCCGGTGGTGCCATTGATCTGGCCGGCAAAGTAGAGCCCCTGGATAAATTTGGTTTGCAGGGACGGCAAAAGGTCGCGCGGGTCGAAGAAATCGTACTCAATCGCATAGCCCGGGCGGGTGATATGCGCATTTTCAAAGCCCTTGATGGAATGCACCAGATCAATCTGTACGTCGAAGGGCAAACTGGTGGAAATACCGTTGGGGTACAGCTCGTTGGTGGTCAACCCTTCCGGCTCGATAAACACCTGGTGACTATCTTTGTCCGCAAAGCGGTGCACTTTGTCCTCGATGGAGGGACAGTAGCGCGGACCAATTCCCTCAATCACGCCGGAGTACATGGGCGAGCGGTCGAGTCCGCCCTGGATAATTTCGTGGGTGCGGGCATTGGTGTGGGTAATCCAGCAGCAGACCTGGCGCGGGTGTTGATCGCGGCTGCCCAAATAAGACATCACCGGTGTGGGGCTATCTCCCCACTGTTCCTCCAGCTCGCTGAAATCTACTGAGCGGGCATCAATACGGGGAGGGGTACCGGTTTTGAGGCGATCGACACGGAAAGGCAACTCGCGCAGGCGATCCGCCAGGGCAATCGAGGGCGGATCTCCAGCGCGGCCACCGGCATGGTTATCCAAGCCGATGTGTATACGTCCACCGAGGAAAGTCCCGGCGGTCAGTACCACTGTCTTGGCGCGAAAGCGCACTCCGGCATTGGTGACAACGCCCACAACCCGTTCACCTTCGACAATCAGGTCATCCGCCGCTTGTTGGAAGATCTCCAAGTTTTCCTGTGCTTCCAGGATTGAACGGATAGCGGCGCGATACAGGGCTCTATCGGCCTGGGCACGAGTTGCCCTTACTGCGGGGCCTTTGCGGGCATTGAGGACCCGGAACTGAATTCCGCCCAGGTCTGTTGCAGTTGCCATAGCGCCACCGAGGGCATCGACTTCCTTCACGAGATGACTCTTGCCGATACCGCCGATCGCCGGGTTGCAGGACATTTGTCCAAGGGTCTCGATATTGTGGGTCAGCAGCAGAGTGGAAGCTCCCATACGTGCCGCTGCCAGTGAGGCTTCGGTACCTGCGTGGCCTCCGCCGATCACGATCACATCATAGGTCTTAGGGAATTCCATAGTGGCTGCTACTGGTTACAACTGGGGGCGCACATTTTATAGGCAGTAGGTGTGAGTCAGCAATTGGCTACAAGCATATTCCTGCACTCTAGTTGGTAGACGCTTGTAAAGCTGTAAAAACTGAGACTATCCAGTTCCATGCTATTGGGGCTCTCTCTCCAAGGAAACTTTCTAGAGCTAGCTTTAGAGCAAATTATTTTTTGGCTCTCTTAAGTTTATATAAATGAATAAATGTATTTCTTAGAGAGAGGTTTTTGATTTAGTTGTTTTTATTAGTGTCCGGCAAATCATGTATAAGCAAAAAAAAGTCTTATAAATCAACAGGTTACACTGATGAAAACATGGGCAATAACCCCTTGGCTGAAGGGGGGGCAACCCCGGTAGACGATTGTGGAAAGCCGGGACAACTTTGCGCGCCTCGTGCTGGCGGGAAAGTTATCATCATAGCATTCGTTGCTTACGCAGGTGTTTATCCCCTTTTTTACTCACACCTGGCAATTTCAGGTTTTAGCTTGTGCGTAGAGGGTGATAAGACTTGGGGGTTAATTGTGCGTAAGAGTGAATATTGTATAAGTCTGTGAGTTTTGTTGCTGTATCTATGTGATTTATAGGTGATTGAAGCAAGTGAAAAGATATCCACGGGAAATCCCCGTGGACATGTATAACTCGATCGGCGCCATATCTTATTTTGCAGAGTTTTTTGCCAGATTTTTTCGCGAATCTATTTAATAAGATCGGGAAAAATTGGGGATTTAATTTACCCGCCCTGAAAGTCGGGGTTAAGCCTGTGTAAAAGAAGTGAGAAATATGTTGGGAAGCTGGAAGTAGAGAAGCGGGGGAGGATAAAGTAGCCTCCCCCTTGGGATAACTTGGAAGTTGGGATGGGGCGTTTACTTACCGATACAAAAACTGCCGAAGATCTTGCCGAGTAATTCATCGGCACTGACGGTGCCAGTAATTTCTCCCAGAGCCTGCTGGGCTTGGCGTAAGTCTTCGGCGAGCAGTTCGCCTGCACCGCTAGTGTGAAGTTGCCGCTGGCCCTGATGTATAAAAGCTTGTGCCTGGCCCAGTGCGTCCAGGTGTCGGCGCCTGGCACTGAATGTTCCCTCTCCAGCGCCGCTGAAACCAATACTCTGTTTTAAATGTTCTTTTAACGCATCGAGCCCGGCACCTGTTTTTGCACTGATGGCAATCACTGGCACGCCTTCAGTGTGTGCCTGAAGGCCAGCGTTGTAGTCGGTGAGGTCAATCTTATTCAGTACTAATGTCAGTTTGTTGAGATCTTTTAGCTGACTGGTAAATTCTGGCCAAACTTGTGTGGGGTCCAGGGAGTGGAGCTGCTCTGCATCCATGACAAGAAGTACCCTATCTGCGCCGTGGATTTCCTCCCAGGCGCGTTCGATACCAATTTGCTCGACTCTATCCGGGGCATCCCTTAATCCCGCAGTATCGGCAAACTGGAGGGGCATACCGTCGATATGAATATGTTCACGCAGGATATCCCGAGTGGTACCGGGGATATCGGTGACAATAGCGGCGTCGTGTCCGGCCAGTGTGTTGAGCAGGCTGGATTTCCCTGCATTGGGGCGTCCTGCGATAGCAACTCGCATTCCCTCGCGCATTATCGCGCCCTGACGCGCCTGGGTTTCCACACCCACCATTTGTGCCAGTAGGGTTTCTATATCAGCTGCCACTTTGCCATCGGCGAGGAAGTCGATTTCCTCTTCGGGGAAATCAATGGCGGCCTCCACGTAGATACGCAGGTGGGTAAGGTTTTCCACCAGGTCTTCGATTTTCTCGGAAAACGCGCCTTGCAGTGAACGCATGGCATTGCGCGCTGCCTGGGCACTGCCGGCGTCGATTAAATCGGCGATCGCTTCGGCCTGAGTTAAATCCATTTTGTCGTTGAGGAAAGCCCGCTCGGAAAATTCTCCGGGGCGGGCTTGTCGAGCGCCCAACTCGATAGCGGCTTGAAGTAACTGATCGAGAATTACCGGACCGCCGTGTCCCTGGAGCTCCACCACATCCTCCCCGGTAAAGGAGTTGGGACCGGGGAAAAAGAGCGCCAATCCCTGGTCGATTAACTGCTCTTTGTGGGTAAAGTTCCGGTAGTGGGCAGAGCGGGGCTGGAGGGTTTTTTCCCCGCAGATTTGTTGGGCAATTTGCAGGGCTCTTGTGCCCGACAGTCGGATAACGCCGATACCGCCGCGCCCGGGCGCGGTGGCAACAGCGGCAATAGTGTCGCGATTGAGGCTTTCTTGTGTCATCGGCTGAGTTTACTCGACAGAACGGAAAAGGGCCGCATTAGCGGCCCTTGTTTATTGTGTTGCTGCAGATCGGTACTGGTTAGTACTTACCGGCATCCACCTGTTTATTGATATACCAGGTTTGCGCAATGGTAATCAGGTTGTTGGCGATCCAGTACAGAACCAGACCCGCTGGGAACCACAGGAAGAATACAGTCATCATAACCGGCATCAGCTGCATGATGCGGGCTTGGGTTGGATCGGTGGGAGCCGGGTTCAGCTTTTGCATAAACCACATAGACAGGCCCATCAGTACCGGCAGGATAAAGTAGGGGTCCTTCGCCGACAGATCGTGAATCCAGAAAATCCAGGGCGCGTGACGCAGCTCAACGGTTTCGGTGAGCATCCAGTAGAGCGCGATAAATACCGGCATCTGCAACAGGATCGGCAGGCAGCCACCCATCGGATTGATCTTCTCGCGGCGGTAGAGCTTCATGGTCTCTTCCGCCAGCTTTTGCCGGTTATCCTTGTACTGTTCCTGCAGCTTTTTCATCTGCGGCGCAAACTTGCGCATACGCGCCATGGATTTGGTGCCAGCGGCGGACAGAGGCAGAAGCAGCGTCTTGATAAATACGGTGAGCAGGATGATCGCCCAGCCCCAGTTGCTGACAATATGTTCCTGGATAAAGTGCAGAACACCGAACAGCGGTTTGGCGATCCACCAGAGCCAGCCGTAATCGACGGTCAGGTCGAGGCCGGGAGAGATTTCTTCCAGACGGTAGACATCTTTAGGGCCAGCGTAGAAAGAAGCGCTCAGCTCGCCTTGGGTGGCAGCGGGAATTTGCACTTGAGGTGCGGTAAAGCCCATGCGGAAGAGGCCGTTGGATAGCTCCTTCAATTCAAAAGTATTGCGCTCGTCCTGGGGGGGAATCCAGGCACTGATAAAGTAGTGCTGAACCATAGCTACCCAACCACCTTCGATGGTTTCGCGGGTGGGGCTTTCAGCAATCTCCTCGAAGTCCTGCTTGAAGTAGTTCTTTTCGTTGGTGCGGATGGCAGCGCCGAGGAAAGGCGACATACCGAAACCGGTGTCGGTTGCGGGTTCACTGGCATCGCGCTTAATCTGACCAAACATGGCCGCGGACCAGGGTTTGTCACTGGTGTTATCCACCAGGTAGGCCACTTGGATCAGGTAGTCTCCACGCTTGAAGGTGAAGCGCTTGGTGATATTGGCGCCTTCCTGTTGCAGAGTCAGGTCTACTATCAGGGTATCGTCGCCCTCAACCATCGCATATTCGGTTTTTGCCACCTTGAAAACCGGGCGGCCAGCGGCGCTGTCGGTCCCGTTTTTACCGATAAGGCCACTTTGGGCAATATAGGTATGGTTGCGGGTCTGGTTCAACAGGATCAGGGGTTGGTCCGGGGTATCCAACTTCTCTTGTTGTTTGCGCAGCGCCACTTTGACGATATCGCCGCCACGAGGATTGATGAGCAGATCAAAAACGTCGGTGGTGACACTGATCAGCTTGCTCTCAGTACTGCTGCCTTCATCGGATGCGGGCACCTGGGAGCGAAGTTGGGGAACATCACTGTCGCCGGTGCTCGCGGGTGTTTCGGCGGGTATTTGGCTGACAGTCTCGCCGCCAGTCTGCACAACGGTTTCGCGGTCGAGTTCAGGAGTGTGTTGCTCTTGAAATGCGTTCCACTGGAAGATAAGTGCCAGGAGAACCGCGAGAATTCCGCCGAGCAGCGTATAGCGTTGCCAATCCATCTTGTTACCTAGAGCGTGTTCTTGTGTCTGGTGGGGGGAACCGGGTCCAATCCACCAGGGTGCCAGGGGTGGCATTTTATAAGGCGGCGCAGAGTTAAATAACCCCCTTTTATCGCTCCATGAGTTTCAATGGCCTCTTCAGAGTACCGGGAGCAGGTGGGGTAGAAGCGACATTGGTTGCCTACCCAGGGGCTGGCCAGGTAGCGGTATACATGGATCAGCTTGATCAGTATCCACTTCATGGTCGGGGTTGCGGCTGTCGAGCCCGCTTGGCCAGTTTACGCCAGAGTTTATTCAGTAGTTTCGCCAACTCGGCCTTATCCAGATCTGCGACCCCAGGGCGCGCGAGCACCACGGCATCCAGCGGCGGCAAATCATATTGCTGCAGACGGAAGGTTTCCCGGGTTATACGCTTGATTTGGTTGCGGTCGGAGGCGTTGCGTACATGCTTTTTAGCAATAACGAGACCGAGACGCGGGTGTTCCAAGGAGTTTGGACGGGCGAGGATCAACAGATGAGGGTGTGCGGCGCGCACCTGGTTTTCATTGAATACCAAGCGATACTGCGCCGCATTGAGCAGGCGCAGCGTCTTGGCAAATCCGAAGCTGCTGCGCACCTGCTGCATAAAGAGATATCTCTAAAAGGGAAGAGATCTTATGCAGACAGTACTTTGCGGCCTTTAGCGCGACGGCGGGCCAGAATCTTACGGCCGTTTTTGGTTGCCATGCGAGCGCGGAAACCGTGAGTGCGCTTGCGCTTCAAGTTGCTTGGTTGAAATGTGCGTTTCATAGTCTTGCTACCTGAGACTTTGTGTTCAAAATTTCTCGGGACCTTTCCCGGCCGCGGCCTGGACTCCGGTCCGGCACAAAGCCGGTGCAGACGGAGCTACGCGCTGCGAAGGCCGCGGATTGTATAGAAACCCAGCAGTGAAAGCAACGCGCTAATCAGGGAAATTCTTTTTGTTGGTGTGCGAGTTCACTGTAATTTTTTACGCCAACTAAACAAGTCGTTGAGTCATCAAGGGTATCTCTGAATGCCCACTGATTGACCCCAAGATACCCACAGTTTTCTGTGGATAACTTTCGAGGGGTTTCCAACTCAATTGTCTAATTGTTGTGCAAATCCTTGATTGTGTGGATCTTTTTGCGCAGTTTTTTCAACAGAAGCAGTCTTTCTTGTGGATAACCTAAAGGTGGAAAGGTATACTGCGCCGATCTTATTTGACGGCCCCGGGTGATTTCTAATCCGGCCTTGCCGTCTCTCCTTGGTCTTACCATTTTGGGGTTTTTTGGGGGGTTTCTTGACTGAATCCGTATGGAAGCAGTGCGCGAGCTGTTTACAGGACGAGCTGCCATCTCAGCAGTTCAATACCTGGATCAGGCCGTTGCGCGTCAATCCCGTTAGTGCGGAGGGCGAGTTGCGCCTGATCGCACCGAACCGCTTTGTGTTGGACTGGGTTGGCAATAAATTCCTGAACCGCATTCGCGAGTTGGTGCAACAGTTTGCACCGGGGCGCCCTCTGCAAGTGGCGCTTGAGATTACCGCTCGCCGGCCGGCTCGCTTCCAGCGCGGCCATGTAACAAATAATGCCCCTCCGACACCGGTACCGACACCCGCGCCATCGGCGCCAACTCCGCCACCACCTCCAGTCCAGCCGGCAGTAGTACCGCCACAGGTATCTGTACCACCTGTTGCCACTGCGCCACCTCCGGTGACTTCACCGCTGGGGTCTGGGTTTGGTGCCAGCAGGCCGGTGCCTCATCCCGCGATGGCTGAGGAGGTTACTGCAGAGCAAATGACGACAGGCGAACTGGCCCTGACAGATCTGCGACCACCGGCTATGAATGGTATGGCTCGCCCCGTACCGGAGCAGCCGGCCAGGCAGGTTGAGGTGGAGGGGGCCATCAAGCACGGTAGCTCACTCAATCGCAACTTTACTTTCAAATCCTTTGTTGAAGGTAAGTCCAACCAGCTGGGCCTCGCTGCGGCACAACAGATTTCTGACAATCCGGGCGGCGCCTACAATCCCCTCTTTATATATGGGGGCGTGGGTCTGGGGAAAACTCACTTGATGCACGCGGTTGGCAACGCACTGCTGGAACGCAACCCCAATGCTAAGGTGGTGTATTTGCACTCCGAGCGCTTTGTTGCAGATATGGTGAAAGCGCTACAGCTGAATGCCATCAGCGACTTTAAGCGCTATTACCGGTCTGTTGACGCCCTTTTGATTGATGATATCCAGTTTTTTGCCGGTAAGGAGCGCTCTCAGGAGGAGTTTTTCCATACCTTCAATGCCCTGCTGGAGGGTGGTCAACAGATTATCCTAACCTGTGATCGCTATCCGAAAGAGATCGACGGATTGGAAGAGCGCTTGAAATCCCGCTTTGGCTGGGGATTAACTGTGGCTGTAGAGCCTCCGGAGCTCGAGACCCGAGTCGCTATTTTGATGAAGAAGGCCGAGCAGGTGGGTGTGGATTTACCTCACGACTCCGCTTTCTTTATTGCGCAGCGTATTCGCTCCAATGTGCGGGAGCTCGAGGGTGCCCTGCGTCGCGTAATTGCCAATTCGCAATTTACCGGTCGCGCTATTGACGATGTCCTTGTGCGCGAAGCACTAAAAGACCTGTTGGCCCTACAGGATCGACTGGTCAGTGTGGATAATATCCAGCGGGTTGTCGCTGAATACTACAAAATCAAGGTGGCGGATTTGCTCTCCAAGCGGCGCAGTCGCTCGGTGGCCCGCCCCCGCCAAGTCGCTATGTCCCTGGCCAAGGAGCTGACCAATCACAGCTTGCCGGAGATTGGCGATGCCTTTGGTGGTCGCGACCACACAACAGTACTGCATGCCTGCCGCAAAATACGTGAGTTGCAGGAGTCCGACGCGGATATTCGCGAGGACGTTAAGTTGCTGACACGGTCGCTGACCACTTAATCGAATAACTGACAAAACAAGGCGAAACTACCGATGAAATTCAATGTGAGCCGGGACGCCCTTCTGAAGCCGTTACAACTGGTGGCCGGTGTTGTTGAGAAACGCCAAACACTGCCAGTCCTGGCCAATGTGTTGATGCAGTTACAGGGCCAGGAACTCTCCCTGACCGGTACTGACCTGGAAGTGGAAATTGTCGGCCGTCTCGGTGTAGACGGTGTAGAAATGGAAGGTGAGGTGACCGTTCCCGCACGCAAGCTGCTGGATATCTGTCGCTCTCTGCCCGATGGTGCTGAACTAAAGTTTGAGCGCGATGGCGAGCGCCTGATACTGCGCAGTGGCCGCAGCCGTTTTCAGCTGTCGACTCTGCCCGCAGCGGACTTCCCGAACCAGGAAGAGGCCAGTGCACAGACTCGTTTCGATATCTCCCAGCGCGAGATCCGCCGCCTGATAGAAGCCACTAGTTTTGCTATGGCTCAGCAGGATGTGCGCTATTACCTGAATGGTTTACTGCTTGAATGCCGCCCGCAGCAGCTGCGCGCGGTTGCTACTGATGGCCACCGCTTAGCACTCTGCGATCGCGATGCCCCAGGCCTGGATGTCTCCACGCCTATCCAGGCTATTGTGCCGCGCAAAGGCGTACTTGAGCTGGGTCGTTTGCTTGAAGACAGCGATGCACAGGCACAGGTAGTGCTGGGTAATAACCATATTCGAGTGGTTAGTGGTCAGTTTACTTTCACCTCTAAATTGGTAGACGGCAAATTCCCTGACTACGAGCGTGTGTTGCCGCGAGGCGCGGGCAATGTGGTCTATGCGGATCGCCAAGGGTTGCGTCAAGCCTTCTCCCGAGCGGCGATTCTCTCCAACGAGAAATACCGTGGGGTGCGTCTTCAGGTTTCTGAGGGGCTGCTGCAAATTGTTGCCAATAACCCGGAGCAGGAAGAGGCGGAAGAGCAGATGATGGTGGATTACGTAGGTGAGCCAATGGAGATTGGCTTTAACGTTTCCTATCTGCTGGACGTCACTGGTGCTATTCACAGTGACCAGATCCGTATCAGTCTGGCGGATGCCAACAGCAGTGCTCTGCTGCAGCAACCTGAAGAAGGTGATGCTCTGTACGTGATTATGCCTATGCGCCTGTAAGGCAGCCCACCCATTGCTCTTTTTTGAATGGATTGAGGCTACCTCCCCGCTCGGTGGGGTAGCCGATAAACAAACCGATGCCTGTGCATCGCGCTCTTCACTCTGGGGGAGGTGTCTGTGGCGCTGACCCGTCTTCTCTTGTCTAATTTTCGAAATATCTGCTCTGCCGATCTCAAACTGGGTCCTGGCGTTAATGTGTTTTGTGGTGCGAATGGCAGTGGTAAGACTTCACTGCTAGAGGCGGTACATATGCTGGCAACCGGTCGTTCCTTTCGCTCTCGTCAGCATAAGTCAGTTATTCAGCATGATACTGGTGGGCTTACAGTTTTTGCCCAGCTCGATACAGGTTTTAACTTGGGGGTAGAGCGCCTCGCCGATGGCTCGGGCAGAATCAAGGTTAACCAGGCTCCTGCTGAATCCAGCTCACAGCTTGCTAGTTGCCTGCCACTTCAATTGATAAACAGTGAAAGTTTTTCCGCACTTGATGGTGGCCCCGGCGTTCGACGCCGGTTGCTGGATTGGACAGTGTTCCACGTGGAACATTTATTTGCCCAGGAGTGGAAAAATTATCAAATCGCATTGCGGCAGCGAAATGCTCTCCTGCGTCGTGGTAAAATCGATGAGGCCAGCATCGGCGTATGGGAAGAGCAGTTGGCCATTAGTGGCGAGCGTGTAAACGATCTGCGATTAGCTCAGTTTTCTCAATTGCAGTCTGCCGTTTCACAACTGCTTGGTGAGTTACCAAAGAGCCTATTGAGCCGTGTCGATATGAGTTACCGTCGCGGTTGGCGTAAAGAAGTTGACCTGCGTGGCGCTCTATCTGAATCACGGGAATCAGATGTTTCACAGGGGCATACGCGTATTGGTCCCCATAGGGCGGATATTCGTTTTAGCGTAGCCGGTGAGTCGGCTCACAATATCCTATCTCGCGGCCAACAGAAGATGTTGGTGTGTGCAATGCGCACTGCCATGGCGGAGGTAGTCTGTAGGCTGGGGGATATGCCAGTATTCCTGGTAGATGACTTGCCGGCAGAGCTGGATGACAGTAACCAACAGATTTTTGCGCATTGGGTTGGGCGTTGTGCCAGCCAGGTGCTTGTAACCGGAATTGAGGAGGGCACTACAAGTCGCCCCTGGCGGCAACTAGATGCCCCTTGGAATTGCCCGAAAGTGTTCCACGTGGAACATGGGAAGATCAGTGCCGAAGCTTCGGCCGCACAATAAGTTTAATGGAGCGAATAAATGTCAGAGCAGCAAAGCTATGACTCAAGCAGTATCAAGGTATTAAAAGGCCTGGATGCGGTGCGCAAGCGCCCCGGAATGTATATTGGTGATACCGACGATGGCACCGGTCTGCACCACATGGTATTCGAGGTGGTCGACAACTCCATCGATGAAGCGCTGGCCGGCCACTGTGATGAGATCCGTGTAACCATCCACCCGGATGAGTCCATTTCCGTCTCGGACAATGGCCGTGGTATCCCAACAGAGATTCACCCGGAAGAGGGGGTCTCTGCAGCAGAAGTGATTATGACCGTCCTTCACGCGGGTGGTAAATTTGATGACAACACCTACAAGGTCTCCGGCGGTCTGCACGGGGTAGGGGTATCGGTGGTAAATGCTCTGTCCAAGGAGCTGAAGCTGATTATCCGTCGCGGTGGCAAGATCCACGAGCAGATCTACCACCACGGTGTGCCCCAGGCACCCCTGGAAGTCGTGGGTGACAGCGATACCACCGGCACCACGGTACACTTCAAACCCTCAGAGGACACCTTCAGCAATATCGAATTCCATTTCGACGTGCTGGCCAAGCGCCTGCGCGAGCTGTCCTTCTTGAACTCCGGTGTGCGTATTGTCTTGAAGGACGAGCGCAGTGGTAAAGAAGAGGTCTATGAATACGAAGGTGGTTTGAGTGCCTTTGTGGAGTTCCTCAACCAGAACAAAACCCCGATTAACAAGGTTCTGCACTTCCAGAGCCAGCGTGAAGACGGCATTGCAGTAGAGGTGGCATTACAGTGGAACGATAGCTTCCAGGAAAGCATCTTCTGCTACACCAACAATATTCCCCAACGCGACGGCGGTACCCACCTGGCGGGCTTTCGTGCAGCCCTGACCCGTGGCCTGAACAGCTATATCGAGCGGGAAGGCCTGGGAAAGAAAGACAAGGTGAACACCACTGGCGATGACGCCAGGGAAGGTCTCACCGCGATTATCTCTGTGAAGGTCCCGGACCCGAAATTCTCCTCCCAGACCAAGGACAAGCTGGTTTCATCCGAAGTGAAACCCGCAGTAGAGCAGGAGATGGGCCACCACTTCACAGACTACCTGATGGAGAACCCACAGGAAGCCAAATCTGTCGTCACCAAGATGATCGATGCGGCCAAAGCCCGTGAGGCGGCCCGCAAGGCCCGCGAAATGACTCGCCGCAAGGGAGCGCTGGATATTGCCGGCCTGCCCGGAAAACTGGCAGATTGCCAGCAAAAAGACCCGGCACTATCTGAAATTTACCTGGTGGAGGGTGACTCCGCCGGTGGTTCTGCCAAGCAGGGCCGCGATCGCCGCACCCAGGCGATCCTGCCGCTGAAGGGTAAGATCCTCAATGTGGAAAAAGCGCGCTTCGACAAGATGCTCTCAAGTGCCGAAGTGGGTACCCTGATTACCGCACTGGGCTGTGGCATCGGCAAGAGCGAGTTTAACCCGGACAAGCTGCGTTACCACAGTATCATCATCATGACCGATGCTGACGTAGATGGAGCCCATATTCGCACCCTGTTGCTCACCTTCTTCTTCCGTCAGATGCCTGAGCTGATCGAGCGGGGTCACATCTACATCGCCCAGCCGCCGCTGTACAAGATCTCCAAGGGCAAACAGGAACAGTACCTGAAGGATGAGGGCGCTCTAACCCAGTTCCTCACCAACGCCGCCCTGGAAGGCGCCACGCTGTTTGTGAACCCGGACGCCCCAGGGCTTTCTGGTGCCTCCCTGGAGAGCCTGGTAGGCGAATACCGCAGCGTACTGGCGACAATCGACCGCCTGTCGCGTCTGTACCCCGAGGAAGTGCTGCGCAGCATGATCTACCTGCCCAGCTTGTCTCAGGAAGACCTGCAGTCCCAGGAGAAAGTTGCAGCTTGGAGTGAGAAGCTCCAGGAGAAACTCGGTGACGAAGAAAGTGGTGGAACCCGTCGTCACGAAGTGACGGTTCAGGAGAACACCGAGCGCGGCCTATTCCTGCCCCATATCCATATCGTGGCTCACGGTGTTGGCAGTGACTACCTGATTAACCACGAGTTTTTCGATTCCGCTGAGTACGCGTCTATCTGCGCTCTGGGTGAGAAGATGGTGGGTCTGTTGGAAGAGGGTGCCTTTATCCAGCGCGGCGAGAAGCAGCACCCTGTTGGCAGCTTCCCTGAAGTGATGGACTGGCTGATGGGCGAGAGCCGCAGAGGCTACGGTATCCAGCGCTATAAAGGTCTGGGAGAAATGAACCCGGAGCAGCTTTGGGAAACCACCATGGACCCGGAGAGCCGCCGTATGCTGCAGGTAACAGTTGAAGATGCTATCGCAGCAGACCAGATCTTTACCACCTTGATGGGCGATCAGGTAGAGCCTCGCCGTGACTTTATCGAGACCAATGCTTTGGCGGTAGAAAACCTCGACGTTTAATAGAAGTCGATAAGCCCACAGTAATTTCTTACGTGACCAACATAAGGAATTACTGTGGAGTATTGTTTTCACCTGAAAAACGACTTCCGATAAATTGGATATTTATAATTTTCTCCTTATCAAAAGCCATGTGAAAGCTAAACAGCTGCCCTCTCAGACAAATTTCGATCACAATAAATAGTTAAAAAATCAATCAGCTCAATAGCGTCAGTCGGTTAGGGAGGCTTACTAAATCCGGAAATATACCAATTGCCTCAACTAAAGCTTTCCTACCAGTTTATCTTCCAGGTTCATAAACAACTCCACGATAAACTCCCTAAAAACCTTAAAACGCATGACATTGCGGTGCTCTGGGTTGGAGACTAGCCACAGTTCATGCAGGCTGGATGGGGCTGCCCCAGGGACCCGAACGACTCCTTCAGCACCATCTGCAAGAAAGCAGGGCAGCCTGGCCAGCCCCAGTCCACTCTTAACTGCCTCTAGCTGTATCAAGCCGTGATTAATCTGGTGCTGATAAGGCATCTGTGGATAGGGCGTGTCTTTGGCCCAATTCAATGTGGCGTCATCGCCACTCCAGCCGAGCCAGTGGCCATCGTCAGGTACAGATTTCTCGATATACCCCGGAGAACCGTAACAGCAACTGGGTAGGTCGGCGAGCTTGCGAGCAACAAGTCGATCCGAAACATCGATGTCGCCTTTGGGGAGAATACGAAGTGCTATGTCGGCCTGGTGACTTTCCAAATCGAGAACGTGGCTAGTAACCAGTAGCTGTACGTTGATCTCTGGATACGCTCGTGAGAAGTCATTTAGGTAGGGGATAATTAAGTGCGATGCGACTACATCCGGCATAGTGATACGAACTTCCCCGGAGAGCTGGTTACTCCCCCCCTGTAAATGCTTCTGCGCGGCATTTAGATACTGCTCTGCCGATTGGGCGTAGTCGAGCATCGCTTTGCCATCCTCCGTCAGCTGATAGCCTTTGGAGCTGCGATAAAACAGCTTGGCCTGGAGCTTTTCCTCCAGGGCATCAATACGGCGAGAAACTGTGGAATGGCTGACTTTAAAGTCGTCAGCAACGCTGCGAGCGCTCTTACTCCTGGCTACCGCGATAAAGAACTGGATATCTCCCCAATCGATGGACTCTTTATGCAACACACTGTCCTATTTTGCTATCTTCCGTTGCATACAGTGTCCAGTTAATCTGTCTCCCGTCAATAGCACTCCCGTAGAGAAACCCAGGAGATCAGAGATGAAAGAAGCACAAGTAAACCGAGAAATCGCAATTAACCGCCCAATTGATGAGGTCTGGAAGGTCCTCGCCGTTGATTTTGATACAGCTTACGAGTGGATGACGTTAATCCCTCACTCCTTCGCTAAGGATGGAAAACCCGTTGAAAATGCGAGTGTAGAAGGCCGGGTTTGTGTGCTGACAAATAAGGGACCGTCGGGTCTTGTCGCAGATGAAACTATTACAAGGTTTGATGAGAAAAACTATGAACTGGATGTCTCGGTTGAAACCAAAAATACGCCACCGGGATTCCCCGTTAAAAAGAGTTTATCTCAATTTAAATTAAGCCCCTCTGTTGGTGGAGGCACAACAGTGAATTTCACTGCAAATATGGAGTTAAATGCTTTAGGAGGCGTGTTGAGCCCTGTGGTGAAGAAGATGACTGGCTCTCAATTTGAGCAAATGCTGAAGGACCTGAAAATTTATATGGAAAAAGGAGGTCATCTTGCAAAAGGGGCAGTCGCCTAGCCTATCGCATGATAAGTAATTTAAGGACTCTTCTGGATTTACGCGGAAGTAAATAGAAGAGTCTCCTTTTTGAAAAAAATACAGCGAGTCGGGACTCGCCTATTTGTAATAGATTTTATTATTCGGTAAATACGTAAAAAGTATTTACTTTATAAACGGCTGGGATAGAGGGCCTTGTTAAAGAGATAGGCGAAGTACGCTAGTCCTCGCCGAGTAGTCCATTCTATTTTTCCAACAGCAATCCGCACTCCCGGTGCTCCTCACCTTTAGTTGGATCAAAGTAAATATCGTTATCGGGAAGATCATTCTCGTAAACATACTCTTCCACATCGATTTCCTTCAGGTGGAACATCGGTGCCACTCGAATAGTACCGTGGTTGCCCTGGGTGAAAATATCCAGGTTTTTGCGGTGCGAATTCTGATCGTGGCGGATACCGTTTAGCCATACATCCGGCTGCAATTCCTGCATAGCGCGGTTAAACGGCTCCAATTTAACGGTCCTGGAGAAGAAGTCATGCTCAGGGGTATCCAGTTGCGGGATTCCCCCGTACACAGCGTTGTAGTGGGCCGCGGACATCTTCGGTGAATAGGTGCGCAGGTTCAAATCGAGAGATTTGACCACGTTTTCGATATGGCGATAGGTTTCCGGGGTGTTATAGCCGTGGTCCACCCAAATTACCGGGATATCCGGTTTGGCGCGCGTAACCAAGTGAAGAAAGGCTATTGCCAATGGGCGGAAATTAGTAAAAACCACCGGGTTCTGAGCGTGTTCCATGGTGAACTGCATAATTTCGCTTGGCTTGGCGCCAGCGAAACGAAGGTTCATGGACCCCAGATCCGCATCGTGATGAAAGGTGCGTTCTGGAATAGGCTGTAAAGTTTGGCTGGAAGCGTTGCGTCCCATAAAAATTCAGCGCTCAGGAAAATTATGATGGGAGGCATGCTACCCGGTTCAAGAGTCGCGTAGAAACAATAAAAAGAAGTGATTCAATAAGCTTCAGTTATAAGGGAAAGTCTATTCAATGGGCATAATGCTTCAAATTTTATCTTGCAGATGCCCTGGGGCACTGCATGGAGATTGAATGCTGGCCATACTCCACGTTATAGCTGCGCTCCACCTCCACAAAACCATGCTTTTGTAGAAAGTATCGAGTGCGAAGATTCTCACGAAGTACTTCAGCCTTTAGTGGGTAACGCCGGTCACGAATTGAAGAAATGAGGTTAGTGCCGATTCCACAACCGCTAAATAAAGGACTGACACAGAGGTGGGTGACGGTACCGTCACCAAGCAGCGTGATAAAGGCTTCCGCGACAGCATTGTTGCGATCGGTATAAACCAGGCATTGAGTGGCATCACGGCAGTCTTTACGAAATTGAGCTATACGGTCCACCCAAAACTGGCGGGGTATGGAGGGGTGGGAGTTCGCTGATGCATGTAGCCAAAGTTGCTCCAACCTGTCCAGCTCTTTGAGTTTTGCCTTTCTAATCATGGGCACACCCGAAGCGGATACGTGAGCCCAATGCTAGTCAGATCGAAGAGTAGATCCTAGAAAACATCTGCTTATAAGCAAAACCTTAAAGTTGCAGGCACACCAGCGAAGTTCGTGACGCTAAACAGCAAAAAGAAGAGTGTAAATAAAGTGTAATGGGAATGTTAAAATACAATCATTCGTATTTATAAAAACAATGATTCAAGGTTACAGATAATCCTTGGAGGGTTCATGAAGCACATTCCATTTACACCCCTGGCCTTTACGATAGCCACTACTATTGCTGCGCCGACCTTAGCCGAGCAACAGTTGGAGAGCGTAACAGTAATTGGCGACTCCTCATCTATTTCCAAATTGCCTGGCTCTGCACACTTGGTTGATGCCGACGAGTTAGCTGAGTTCGAGTTTGTAGATATCAATCGCATGATGCGCTCAGTTCCTGGGGTCTACATTCTTGAAGAAGATGGCTACGGATTGCGTCCGAATATCGGGATTCGCGGTGCCCAAGGGGGACGCTCTGCCAAAATTTCCTTGATGGAAGATGGGGTGTTAGTGGCTCCGGCTCCTTACTCTGCACCAGAAGCTTATTATTTCCCCAGTGCGGGCCGCATGAATGCAATTGAGGTGTTGAAAGGCCCCGGATCTCTGCAATATGGCCCATTCACCGTGGGTGGTGCAGTCAATATGTTGAGCACACCTATTCCCACTGCCAGTGAAGGTATGGTGCAACTAGAGGCCGGAGAATTCGGTGAGACCCGTTTGCATGCTCATTATGGTGCCAGTACAGAAAATACTGGCTGGTTGTTGGAAACACAGCAGCAGTATGCAGATGGATTCAGAGAAATCGATAGTGCCGGCAGCGCAGATATTGCTAAAGAAGACTATCTGTTAAAGGGTCGTATCAGTTCCGATAGAGACGCAACTTATCGCCAGCAGTTGGATATCAAGCTTCAGTACTCCGAAGAGGAGTCTGGCATGAGTTATCTGGGCCTAACGGATGCCGACTTTAAGAAAGATCCGAACCGTCGATACGGTATCAGCGCCCTGGATGAAATGCAGAATCGCCACAGCACTATCCAGCTGAACCACAGTATCGAACTGAGTGACAGTTTTGCCCTGCATACCCAGGCTTACTACAACAAGTTTAAACGCGACTGGTTTAAGGTCAGCGAGGGTGACTTGATAGATGCTGTTAATACCGGCGGCAGTGTTGATGGAGTTTTAGACCCTCAAGCGGTTTTGGATGGCACTGAAGATTACACCTTCGGTGTTAAGCACAACAATCGTGAGTACGAGGCCAAGGGCCTGCAGATCAGTGCCGATTGGCGCTTTAATACTGCTTCCGTTAGTCATGAGCTGTCCTTTGGAGTGCGCCAGCATCGAGATGAGGTGGATAGATTCCAGCCTGTTGAAAACTATGAGCAGGTTGATGGCAAATTGGTGTATCTGAGCACAGATATTCCCGATACCGCTGAAGAAAGCAGCAATAACCGTGTTGAAGAAGCGGATGCAACTTCGTTCTTTATCTACGACGATATCCAGCTGAACGATAAGCTGACTCTCACTGCTGTTCTTCGCTACGAGGATATAGAGACCGAGCAGCAGCGTTATAACGACGCTGAGCGTACCGAGAAGGGCAGCTATCGCTCCAATCAGGTGGATGAATGGCTGCCAGGCTTGGGACTTGTTTACCAGGCAAGCGAACAGTGGAGCCTGCTGGCAGGTGTGCACCGTGGCTTCGCCCCTCCCGGCGCAGGTGCAGCCGATGGCCAGGGGCCGGAGTTATCCACAAACTATGAATGGGGTGCTCGCTTCGATAAAGGAAGCCTGAATGCTGAATTGATCGCCTTCTACAGTGACTATGAAAATGCTGTGCAAAACTGCTCGGTGGCGGTGAAATGTCCCAATGGTGCCGAGAGTGGTACCTACCAGTTGGGTGAAGCAGAAATCAAAGGGCTGGAAGCTACGCTTGGAAGTGAGTGGGTGCTCACAAACGGTTGGATACTACCGGTGCGGGCAACCTATACCTTTACTGATGCAGAAATCAGTGAAGATAGTGACGGTAATGACCTGCTTGCCGGCGACAACCTCGAATACCTCCCAGAAAATGTCTTTGCGATATCTGCGGGTCTGGATAGCGGCGCTGCTTGGCGTTTGAACCTGACTGCAGCCTATCAGGACGAGATGTGTGTTAATACCCAATGCAACCGGGGAGATACCGACCAATTTGATTATACCGAGTCACTTTGGGTTGTAGATGCTGCTGCGCATTATGATTTCATGGTTGACCTGACCGGTTACCTGAAAGTGGATAATCTGTTGGATGAGCAGGTTATTATTAGTCGCAGTCCAGATGGCGCCCGTGCAAATCGACCCCGCACTGCCACTTTAGGCATGAAGTATGTCTTTTGACCTGAAGTAGGCTCATCGATCTGAGAACAAGGCCCCGGTCATTACCGGGGCCTTGTGGGGTTCATGAGCACCTACTTATTGGTGTTTCCCCCGAGATGTACAAAGTGAGCTTTTAGGTAGTTGGTTTCCGGAATTGCTGGATGCACAGGGTGATCGGCCCCTTGACCACCACTGGCCAGAATTGAGGCTGGGCGCCCCAAGCGGTGAGCGGCGCCACGGATACAGTCGAGAAGCTCATCAGATTGCAGATGCATAGAGCAGGAAGCGCTTACTAACAGCCCATCCTTTGCCAACAAACGCATTGCGAGTTCATTGATATGGCGATAGGCCGCCAAGCCGGCTTTATGATCTTTCCTCCGCTTAATAAAAGCGGGTGGGTCGAGCACAATCGCATCAAACCTCTCCCCCTCTGCAACCAACCCTTTGAGGACATCCAGTGCTTTACCCTGGATGGTTTTGAGCTTGTCGGCGAATCCATTGTGATCCGCATTGAGCAAACACCAGTCCAAAGCCTGCTGTGAGGCGTCTACGCACACTACCTCTGCCGCACCATTGGCCAGTGCCTGAATACCCCAACCGCCCGCGTAGGAAAACAGATCTAATACTTTTTTGCCGTTGACCCAGCGATTCAATAGCCTGCGGTTTTCCCGGTGATCGTAAAACCAACCGGTTTTCTGCCCCTGGTGTACCGGGGCCAGAAGTGGAACGCCGTTCTCCTCGAACGGGACCATCTCGGGTACATCTCCAAAGGCTACGGTGTGTACCAGCGGCATATCTTCAACTGCGCGCCCCTGATGATCATTGCGCAGCAGGATGCCTTTGGGGTTAACCATCTCCACCAACTTATCCACAATCGTTTGTTGGTAGCGCTCCATTCCCCAATTACTGACCTGGACTACTAAATAATCCCCAAACCTATCCACTACCAAGCCCGGAAGCCAGTCAGAGTCACCGTATACCATCCGGTAGCTGGGGTGGGAAAAGTACCGTTGGCGCTGTTCAAATGCAGTTTGTATGCGCTCACAAACAGTATCTGTGGAAAAGTCAGAATTGCGGCTGACTACTCGTCCACAAATAAGTTGGCTCGGATTCACAAAGGCTGTGCCGAGCAGCTTGCCCTGGCTATCGTGAACTTGGCACTGACTACCCGCATCAATTCCCTTTAATGGAGAGCGCTTAGTGTCCACCTCATTGCTGTAAATCCATAGGTGGCCACGCTTGAGTCGGCGCTCTGCGCCTCGATTCAGTATTAACTCCACCAAAAGGGGATCTCCGTTGATGTGTACAAATTAAGGGCCAATTGTGCGGACAGCTAAGTGAAGGTCAAGCCTGGAAGCTGATGTATGGCTCGTTCGGAGCTTTGAGAACCAATAGTCACCCGAGGGTTACTCATATCCGTCAAAGTTTATACGTCAGTACCGGAGAAAATGACTATCAATTTGGGGTAACAGGGTGTCTAAGCTGGCTATAACTGGCAGAATCTGGCGCCTGTAAGACATTCTTATCCCCAGCCATTGTGGAAAACTGCCGAGATGAATAAGCACCAACAAACACAAAATGGAGCTAGGAAAGTCGCCATGGTGGTCTGCCCGGGTGCTACCAGCCTGGATATCACAGGTCCCCTAGAGGTTTTTGCCTTGGCAAATGACCAGTTGCGCAAACAAGGGCGTTCCAACCAGGATTTCTATGATATTCAGTTGGTGGGGCTTGAGTCTGGTCCGGTTACGACTTCGACAGGGGTTAAGGTTTTTATAGACCTCCCGTTCCATGAAGCTGAGGGGATTCACACCCTGTTGGTGAGCGGCATGCCACCGGACTCCTGTCAGCGCGCATGTGCCAATAGTTCTGTTCTGGAGTGGCTGGCTGAGCAGCAGAAAAAAGTTGCTCGTATTGGTTCAATCTGTAGTGGGGCCTTGATGCTCGCCAACGCAGGCATTCTCAATGGGCGGCGTGCTACGACGCATTGGGCGGATGTTCCTGAGTTGCAGGGATTCTCCCAGATAGAAGTGGATCCGGATGCCATCTTTGTCCGCGACGGTAATGTTTATACGTCGGCCGGAATTACTGCTGGAATTGATTTGGCTCTATCGATGATAGAGGAGGACCATGGGAGGGGCTTGGCACTCAACCTGGCTCGAATTCTTGTTCTCTACTTAAAGAGAGATGGAGGACAGCAGCAATTTAGTGTGCGATTGGAAAATCAGATAAACAGCGATCGTTTTGCAACTTTGATTGAATGGATGTACCAGAATATTAAGAAACCTATAACGGTGGAGAGGCTGGCTCAGGAAGCGGCTATGAGCCCACGGAATTTTGCCCGGAGCTTTGTGCGAGAACTTGGTGTAACGCCTGCTCGATTTCTAGAGCAAATAAGAGTGGAACGAGCTTGCCAATTATTTTCCGAACAAAATCAGTCACAGGATAAAGTGGCAAAACTCTGTGGGTTTCAATCCCAAGAGCAATTGAGAAGAGCCTTTAAAAAGCATAAGGGTATTTTGCCGAGTGAATATCGAAAGCGTTTTCACTAAAAATATAATTATTAATTACTTGCAGCCAATTGTTAATATTTAATTTGGGAGATTTATATTTAGCCTAGTTAAAAAGTAAATGATTCTTTAAATCTCTCCCAAACGGAATTTTTAATAATTGTTTATTGAAGGTTAGTTTTCAACTTTAGAGAAAATTTACTGAGTTGGAGGTAAACCTATGAATACCCTAATGGCGCTAGAGTTTATTAGTTTGCCAATGAAATACTTCTTTATGGAAAAATCTAAAAATAAATTTCGATATTGTTCACCGCTTAGGAAGCATGGGAATAGAATAAAATTTGAGACCTAGGGCCGACCTAAAATCGTGTCGGAATTGGTCGTAAATGTGTCTCCTGCGACACTTTTAATTGTGTCAAGCTTGCTTTTAAATCGGGCAACAGACCTAAAGCTTAATTCGGAGGGGGTATGAGACGTAAGCTCATATTGATGAGCGTGGCCACACTTCTGTGTGGTTTTACTTATATGTTGTGGCCAGTTTATCAATTCTATGCCTGGTCACTAAATGCAGTGCCGTTAAGTCCATTGGGGTGGCAGGCTCTACCTACAAAAGCGCCGTCCACGCAAGAACTTTCCGATATTGGATTGCAGCTTGCCGCAGGGCAATCGCTTAAAGCAATTGAAGATCATCGTGAGAAAATCGGTGCTCCGGCAATTTCTGCGGCAGTATCTGCTTGTGGTGCAGTAGTTTGGGCAGGGGCCGTCGGCTGGGCCGATTTAGAAGAGCGAGTACCTGTTTCTACAGAGACTCGCTTTCGTATTGGTAGCACCTCTAAGGCTTTAACAGGAACCGCATTGGCGCGTTTGGTACAGAGGGGGGCTATTGATCTGGATAAATCTATCTCAAATTATTTGGAACCCTTACCAAACCCCGATTGGGCGTCAATGACCCCGCGCCAATTGGCTTCCCATATGTCTGGCTTGCCACATTATAAAAAGAACTCCGATTGGCTGGGGTTGTATCAAACTCTGGCACTGGATGTTCACTATGAGGATATGTATCGGGCTCTTGGAATTTTTGATGCTAGTGAATTACTTTTCGAACCGGGTACCGATTTTTATTACAGTACTTTGGGCACAGTTCTTCTGGGAGCCGTTTTGGCTGGTGCTGAGGACAAACCTTACCTGGAAGTGATGCATGATGAGGTATTTACGCTTAGCGGAATGAACAGCACAGAGGTATCGCCACTGAATGGTGATATAGAACGTAATATTGCTCGTTTCTACAAAAGTAATGGCTTGTCTGGCAGTGCCCTTCGCCTGCGGGAATGGCGTCCAGTGGATTTAAGTCATCGCCTGCCGGGGGGAGGCTTTATTTCCACACCCAGTGACTTGGTGAGACTGGGGGCTCAGTTCCTGAAAGCAGACTACTTGTCCCCAGGAGTCCGTGAGATATTTTGGGCGCCACAAAAATTGGCCAATGGTGAAGTGAATGAACAAAACTATGCCTTGGGTTGGCGGGTGACTGAAGTAGAAATCCCTGAGGTAGGATTAACAAAAGTGGCCAATCACGGCGGAGTTAGTCGTGGCAGTCAGAGTTGGTTAATGATATTACCGGAATATCAGCTTTCTGTTGCTGTGAATATCAATCGAAAGACAAAAGATTTTTGGGACTTTGGTCGAGTATCCCTAGATATAGCGAGCGCTTTTATTCATCAGCAGAATACACTCAATTGCGAATAAAAAACCGGCCAAACTCCGGCCGGTTTTGACTTTCACTTCTTACCATCAATTATTAGCGTGTGAGGCCTATTGAGTATTAATCATGACCTGAGTTTCGGAAAATTCTTTTTCTCCGTCACCATGAGCCAAAATACCAAGATGGCGGGTATTGGGAGTAATGTTCATCCACTCCAAAGAAACTACCCCAGTTCCGCCAATCTGCGCTTGAGCCGGCGCATCCACTGCGGTATTTCCATTGTCCCCGTTCAGATTAAAATTGAATAAGCTGAAATTGGTGGGGCCGGCGGATGTCGCATAATCGACAACAACGGCTGCATATTGACCGGGAGAGGGGTTAGCCAGGGAAACTGACTCTGCGGAAGTGGCGCTGCCGCTGGTACCGACTTCGGGATAGTTTGGCGCTGGGCCATAAACTTCCAGGTCCAGGTCGTCACTTCCGCTACCGTCGCCCACATCGGCATCATACATAGCGATATGCGCAAGCTCTGTTCCTTCAGGTATATCAAAGAAAATTACTTGAACATCGCCATCTTCAACAGTGGTTGTAGTGGCCTCACCCTCTGCCAGGCCAGTGACATTCACCTGGAAATCACCGTTGTAGCCGAAGCCCACATTGAGTTCGAGGTTGCCATCGGTGCCGCTGCCAGTTAATTGCTGTGGTGCAGCTAGAGGAACAGGCCGAATAGCAATTGGGCTGCGCACACTGATCTGGGAGCCTACGGATTGCCAGGTGAGGTCACCAAAGACCCAAGTATTCATTTCGGCGGACTCTGTGGCGGTGAAGGTCACCTCAAACTCAGCACTCTCTCCCTCCCTGAGGCGCAGCACTTTCGGGTTGATATCTACATCGATACCGAGTGGCGCGTTGACGGATGCCCAATACCAACGCTGGCCGGGGGCGACGCTAGTGACCCGGCGTTTGACGGTCTGGCTGCCGAGGAGGTCGGCGACCCCCATAGAAGCGAGGTTCAGGTCGCTGGAATCGCTAGAGTATCCCAGGGACGTCAAAGCATCACAGGTTGTGCTATCGACCATCTCGGGCTGGAGTTCAGCGCCACATAGGAAGGCGAGATAATCATTGAAGCCCGCATCGTAAACCAGACCCGGTTTAAAGGCGTCACGGGGCACTATGGCACCGGCACCAATATCAAATGGTGTTGCATCCGCTGGTCCGTAAGACTTGCGCAGGTCATTGCGTGCACTCGTCATCAATGCGGACTTGGCCATTGCCGGGCTCCAGTGGGGGTTGGCCTGTTTCAGCATGGCCATTACACCGGCGACATGGGGACTGGCCATAGAAGTTCCACTGAGGGCTCCGAATAGTTCTCCTCCGCTTAACACTGGAGAAATCCCCGCGATAATGCCAACCCCCGGGGCACTGATATCCGGCTTGATAATATCCGGAGCTCCGCCGTTCTGGCCGCGAGATGAAAAGTTTGCGACGCGGTCTTCCCTGGGGATCAATTGAGATGGATCGATAACCCCAGAAACTTCGCTACTGGCTGCGAGAGTTTCGCCCTCGTAGTACGAGATCATCATTCCGGGGATACGGGTATCAGGGGCTGACATGGAAATCGGGTTGATGCGATCGTCTGCAGTACCATCGTTGTAAACGACGATAGCCAAGGCTCCGGCATCGGCAGCATTATTATATTTATCGGTAAAGGAGCAACCCCCACGTCTTACCAGAGCAATACTGCCCTCCAAAGACTCGCTGTTAGTGACTTCGCTACAAGCTTCTAACGGCTCGCTGAGAACAACCTCAGCAGAGACTGCTCCAACCTCTTCCAGACTTACTGTGCCGTTACCCTCGCGTCCTTCGTAAGTGCCGGAAACCGACTCTGGTGAGGATACTTGTAGGGCTAAGCCGAAGCTCTGGTCATCTTCAGAGGCGCCGACTGCGGTTATCCAAGGAACCCCTGAAGGGGTTCCCATGGTCTCTGGGCCTGGTCCGTTATTACCGGCAGATGTGGCGACGAAAATGCCGGCATCGGCGGCAAATAAAAATGCGATGTCATCGGCACCACTAAAGGTGGTACTGGCGCCACCTATCGAGAAGTTAATAACATCCACTCCATCGGCCACGGCTTCATCAATAGCCGCCATGGAGTCGGCGGACGAGCAACCACTATCATCGGGGTCTGGAGCATCCCAGCACACTTTATACACCGCGATGCGGGCTCGTGGCGCCATGCCGGTAAGGGTTTTTCCATCCGGGGTGGTAACGCCATAGTTACCGGCGGCAGTAGTCGCGGTGTGGGTACCGTGCCCGTCTGCATCCCTGGCTGACAGGAATTCGTAATCTGCCAATTCGTTGTTGGTCAGGAAGGCATCGGAAAATGACTTGGCCTTAATCAGCTTATTGTTACAGGTAAACGCAGCGTCGTTGGGGTTGTGGTCGCTGTTGCCGAATTCACAGCCGTTGCCGGTAAAGGATTCTGGAATAGAGCCGTAGGGCACATGGGGTCCCAGGTTGCCCTGAAAAGGTGTAGCTATGTCGGCGACACTCTGGTGCTCTGGATGGATTCCCGAGTCGATAATGCCCACCACTATATCCTCACCGGTAATTCCCCAGAGCCAAGGGCTGGGCATATCTGTGATGCCGAGGAAGTTCGCTGTGGAATCGGTATGGGGCTTCAGTAATTCATCTTCCCAAACACCTTTAACGTCGGCGCGACCGCGCAGAGCAGCCGCCTCTTTTTCGCTCATTACGGCCGCGAAGCCATTAAAAGCGGTGTCGTATTCATGAACAGTACGTGCGCTGGGAATGGTGGATAGAACCTGTTCCCGCTGCGACCGGAGGAAATTGGAATAGTGTTGGTAGCTACTGCTTTGGGGGTTGATTTTGCCACGCTTAGTCGGTTTGGTGGCCGATAAGCCGGGGATGGTACCGCTATAGGAAGACAGAGGCTCGCTGTCCAGTTGAACAATATAAACTTTTTTTGGTTTTTCCGGATTGGGGGCAAACTTACTTGTGGCTGACTCAGCAAATAGGCTGTTGGAAAACAACATACCGGCTGTCAGGGCAGTAAGAATTTGTCTTTTCATTGGAGTATCCCTTTTATTGTTTTGTGCAGGCGGCAACAAAAGGCTTAAAAGAGCTCGTCGCTGGGGCATTACTCCTTTTCCCCGACAGGAATGTTCAGAGCGTCATTCAAGCCTCACCCATCCCTGGCTTGGCACGAATCGCTGATACAACAATGGGCTCGCCCTCCCGCTAGTTGCTTTTAAAGGAATGCGCCATACAGCTCAATAAGTTGGCGCCTGGGTGAACAACTGATCGCAAAAATAGTGCGCCAGGTTAAATATTGGACGCTCGAATCATCTAGCGAAAAGAGAGAGGGAGCGGTTTAGGGGGATAATAAAAACTGAGAAAAATGTGAAAGATCAACAAATACTGAAGTATTAGCCAGGCGGGGGTCGGGCTGCTCGATTAGGTGCTGTAAGGTCTGATCACCTGCACCGGTTTTTACCAGAACGGGTTTACACCCCTTCTCCAACGCCAGATAAAGATCTGCCAGCTTGTCTCCGACCAAATAACAGTCGTGCAGGCTGGTATCAAATTCCGCCTCGATGGCATCCAGCAGACCCGCCAGGGGTTTGCGGCAGCGGCAATTATCTTCAGGGCCGTGGGGACAGTAGAAAATAGCGGCGATTTCGCCACCGGCATCTTCCACCTGAGCACGCATTTTAGCGTGCATTTCTTCCAGGTCATCCAGATCAAATTGGCCCAGCGCCAGGCCACTCTGGTTGGTGGCTATCACCAGTTGATGGCCGGCCTGACTGAGCGCTGCCAGTGCTTCAATACTGCCGGGCAGGGGCTGCCATTCGTCGGCGGATTTGACGAATTTATCGGGATTTTCGTTGATCACCCCGTCGCGGCCGAGAATGATAATTGCCATATTAGTATCTCCCTGATTTGCGAGGCGGGGGTTTAATTCCCCGCCTCTGCAAGTCATTACTTGGCAGGAACCAGTAGGGAAATATCGGCAACTTCGAGGAACAGTGCGCGCAGCTGGGCCAATAGGGCCAGGCGGTTGTTGCGCAGTTGCTCGTCGTCACTCATTACCATCACGTGGTCGAAGAAGCTGTCTACGGTTTCACGCAGGCCAGCCAGACCGGCGAGGCCCTCGGCGAAGAGCGCATCGCTATACAGAGGCTCGACTTCTGTGCGGGCAACCTGTACTGCGGCGAAGAGAGCCTTTTCCGCCTCTTCCTGCAACAGAGCTTCATCAACACTGCTGGGTACAGCACTGTCTAATTTGGCGAGGATATTGGAAACGCGCTTGTTGGCGGCGGCCAAAGCACCGGACTCCGGCAGCTGGCTAAACGCGTTGACCGCGTGCACGCGGTTGTCGATATCCAGCGGGCGCGACAGCTTGCGCGCGGCAACGGACATAAATACTTCGGTGGCGATACCCTGATCTTCGTAACGGGCGCGGAAGCGCTCCAGTACATACTGCAGAGTTTGCTCCACCACCTTGTCATATTCACCCAGGGCGGTGCGCGGGTAGTTGTCGCGGGCCAATTCCAGCAATTCGCGCAGGTCCAGGTCGAGGCGCTTCTCTACGAGAATACGGATGATCCCCAGGCTGGCGCGGCGCAGGGCGAAGGGGTCGCGGGAGCCGCTGGGGGGTTGGCCTATGCCGAAGATGCCGACCAAAGTATCCAGGCGATCCGCCAGGGCGATTACAGTGCCGGTGTCGCTGGCGGGCAGCTCGTCACCGGCAAACTTGGGCATATACTGCTCGTACATGGCCTTGGCCACATCCAACGGCTCGCCGTCATTTTCGGCGTAGTAGTAGCCGGCGATGCCCTGCATATCGGCAAACTCGAACACCATCTCGGTAACAAGGTCCGACTTGCACAGGCGGCCGGCGCGCTCGGCCCAGTCGCCGTTGCTTCCGGTTTTCTCAGCTATGGTGCGGGCGAGGGCGGCTACCCGTTCAGTCTTGTCGTAGACGCTACCCAGGTGCTGCTGGAACACGATTTTGCGCAGTTTCTCGCGTCGTGATTCCAGGCTGGTCTTCTTGTCTGTCTCAAAGAAGAAGGCGGCATCCGCCAGGCGCGGACGGATTACGCGCTCATTGCCGTGGATAACCTGGGCGGCATCCTGGCTCTCGATATTGGACACGGTGATAAAGAAAGGCAGCAACTGGCCATCTTCATCTACTACATGGAAATATTTCTGGTGCTCCTTCATGGAGGAGATCAGGGCTTCAGCGGGTACTTCCAGGAAGCGCTCTTCGAAGCGGCCGGTGAGGGCAACAGGCCACTCCACCAATGCAGTCACTTCGTCGAGCAGATCGTCATCGATGACCGCTTCACCATTGACGTTGTTGGCTTCGGCAATCACCTGGGCGCGAATGGCTTCGCGGCGCTCGGCGAAGTCAGCCATTACGTAGCCGGGTTCGCGCAAAACCTGTGCATAGTCGTGGGCGGAGTGGATCTCCAGCTCGCGATTGCAGTGGAAGCGGTGGCCGCGGCTGGTGTTACCGGCTTTTAAGCCGAGTACTTCACCGTTGACTACCTTGTTGCCAAACAGCATGACGAGCCAGTGCACCGGGCGCACGAACTCCTCGCGGCGCGCACCCCAGCGCATACGCTTGGGAATAGGCAGTTGCGCCAATGCCTTCTCGACAATGCCCGCTAACAGGGATTCGGTTTCAGCGCCTTTTTGCTCGCTGATAAAGGCCAGGCGCTCGCCTCTGTCGGTCTCTTTGCGTCCCAGCTCTTCAACAGTTACGCCGTTGCTGCGGGCGAACCCCTCAGCGGCTTTACTGGGCTTACCCTCTTTATCGAAAGCGGCTTTGACAGCCGGGCCCAGCTTCTCAATTTGTTTGTCTTGCTGCTTATCCGCCAAACCGAATACCGCTACCGCCAGGCGACGGGGGGCTGCGTAGGCTTTAACTTCGCCAAAAGACAACTCGGCGCCTTTGAGGCCCTGGGTAATACCATCGGCGAAAGCGCTCATTAATTTGTGTAACGCCTTGGGCGGCAGCTCCTCGGTGCCCAGCTCTACCAGAAAATCCTGAGCCATTACTGCTTCTCCTCTTGCTCGATGTCTTCCGCCAAAATATCTGCCCGCAGTGCTTCATCTGCCATGGGGAAGCCTAAGGCGCGGCGCGCATCGTAGTAAGCCTGTGCCACGGCGCGGGCCAGGGTTCGTACGCGCAGGATATAGCGCTGGCGCTCAGTCACTGAGATGGCGTGGCGCGCATCCAGAAGGTTGAAGGCGTGGGAGGCCTTCATAACTTGCTCGTAAGCGGGGAGCGGCAAGCCCAGCTCAATCAGGCGTGTGCTCTCGCGCTCGCAGTGATCGAAGGTCGCGAACAGGAACTCCACATCGGCGTGTTCAAAGTTGTAGTGGGACATTTCCACTTCATTCTGATGGAAAACGTCGCCGTAGGTGACGGGGCTGCCATCCGGGTTGCGGGTCCACACTAAATCGTAGATAGACTCGACACCTTGCAGGTACATGGCGATACGCTCAAGACCGTAGGTGATCTCGCCGGTAACTGGGTAGCACTCGAGGCCGCCAACCTGTTGGAAGTAGGTGAACTGGGTAACTTCCATACCATTCAGCCAAACTTCCCAGCCGAGGCCCCAGGCGCCCAGGGTTGGGGATTCCCAGTTGTCCTCAACAAAGCGAATATCGTGGACAGCGGGATCTACGCCCATGGCGCGAAGGCTATCGAGGTACAATTCCTGGATATTGTCCGGGGATGGTTTCATTACTACCTGGTATTGGTAGTAGTGCTGAAGGCGGTTGGGGTTCTCGCCGTAGCGGCCATCGGTGGGGCGGCGGCAGGGCTGTACATAGGCCGCATTCCAGTTTTCCGGGCCTATGGCACGGAGGAAGGTCGCTGGATGAAAGGTGCCGGCGCCCACTTCCATATCCAGAGGCTGTAGAATGACGCACCCTTGGCGCGCCCAATAATCCTGCAGGGCAAAAATGAGTCCCTGAAAGGTACTGAGATCGTATTGCTTGGACACCGCTATCTCCGGATCAGTATCTGCTGTGGGCAAAGGGACGCAATTATAGCGGCAGCGGCTCCTGTGCTTAAAGCGCTATAGCCGCTTCGGAGGTGTCAATGTTCATTCTCGAACTAGATAGCCGTCTCAAAATGGCTTTTGTGGATAGGAAGTAATTCAGTGGATATTAAAGGGCGCCTTGCAGTAGGGGCACTGAAAATCATTGGCAAACTGCCGTTGTCTTGGTCGCGACGCCTCGGTTTACTCGTTGGCAAAATTGCTGTGTGGACGCGCTCCGAGGGGCTGCGTCTGAGCCGTATAAACCTGGAGTTGTGCTATCCGGCCATGGACCCAAAGCAGCGCGAACGGCTCGCCAGAGAGAGCGTGATCAGTACTGCAATGACCGGCTTTGAGATGGCGGCCCTATGGAACACCCCCTGGGCCAAAAGTAAGAATGCGATTGTGGGAGTGCGCAACCAGCACTTGCTCGACGGGAGTGAAGAAGGCAGGACCGGCACAATTGTACTGATGCCGCATACGGGCAATTGGGAAATTTTTGGCTTGCATGTAGGCACCCTGGCTCCCTGCACAGTGCTATACCAGCCTCCCAAAATTGAAGCCTTGGACCCGGTTATTCGCAATGGGCGGGAAGTGACCGGTGGCAAGATGGTTCCCACCAACGTACATGGGGTTCGCTCGCTACTTAAGGCTCTCAAAGCCGGTAATTTTGCCCTGATACTTCCCGATCAGGAGCCGGATATGGGCGGTGATTTTGCTCCTTTCTTTGGCCGCCCGGCCCTGACGATGACCCTCGCCCACAACTTGATTCAGCGCACCAACTGCCATGTGGTGTTTGGTTTCGGCAAGCGCGTTGAAGGTGGTTTTGAGCTGGTATTTGTCCCTGCGGAAAAGGCCATTTATAGCGATGAGCAGAAAGTTTCCCTGGCGGCGATGAATCGGGGAGTGGAGGCCTGTATTGCCCAGGCACCAGAGCAATATCAGTGGGAATACAAGCGCTTCAGGAAACAGCCGGAAGGCAAGAGTAAAATTTACCGCAAGAAAAAGTAGGGGCTCTTCATAGAAGCCCCCCCATAAAATTATTTAAGTCGCGTGCCGGAAAGCGACCACAACCGGCATGCGTGCCGCGCGCCAGGCTGGGAAGAAGCCGCTGATAAAACCGATCACCAGCGCCAATACGGCGCCCTGCACAAACAGGTCTGGGGACATCTCAAAACTGAACACCACCTGGGTAAAACTGCCTCCCAGAGTTGAGGTGTTGAGACCGTCGAAAAACAGGTAAGCAGCCAGGGAACCCAAAAGCCCGCCGGCAACGGCTAAAACCATTGCCTCAGCAATAGTGCCGCAGAACGCGGAGAAGTTGCTGAATCCCAACGCGCGCAGCGTGGCGATTTCACGAGCCCGGTCCGCTACCGAGGTATACATGGTGTTGAGAGCTCCGGCCAGTGCGCCTAGCGCCATCACAGAGCTGATAATCCAGCCAAAAGTAGCGATATATTGCAGCTGTTTACCCTGGCTGGCGAAGTACTCCTGTTCGGTTTGCGCTTCCAGGTTTAGGCGGGGCTCGCGTTTGATGGTTTCCTGAATGGGCTTGAGATCGCCGTCATTCTCCAATTGCAAACGGATTGACTGATAGCTGTTGCCGCGGTTGTAGTGACTTTGGATAATTTTGATATCTGCCCACAGCTCGCTCTCAAATATATTACCCCCTGTGGAAAAGACCCCAACAACTGTCCACAGGTTTTTGCCAAAGCGCACTTCTTTACCGATTTCGAAACCATTAAATTCACGCAATACCCCTTCACCAACAATCATTTCGTTAGTGCCGGGAGTAAACATTCGCCCCTCCACCATACGCATGTTATTGCGCATGGCCATGCCGGTTTCATTGAGACCGCGCAGGGGGATATTGGCTTCGGTGCCGGTGGATTTCTTCAGGCCATCGACAATAACGTAGAGCTCCGGTGATACCAGCGGGCTGTTCGTATCCCTGGCAACACCGGCCGATTCCGCAATCAGGTTGACCTGGTCCTGCAGGATTACAGAGTTGATTTCACTGGCAGACCCCTCTCGCATCAGGATAGCGATCTGGCTGGAGCCGGCCCCACTCATGGTCGCCTCAAATCCCTTGGCCATAGCGAGAAACGCCAGCAGGATTGCGACGACAACTGCCGAGGCAAATACCATGGCCAGTGACATCCACAGGCGTCGACGCAGGCTGCCCAGATTCATCAGGGTTACCGAAACAATTTGTGCAATAAGAGAACCCATAATTTCTTCTCCTTTAAGGCTTCCCCAGTGAAAACTATTGTGTAGTTTCAGTGGGGCACCAGTTTATTGTTGTCGGTTAAATGCAGTTACTATGTTGAGTCGCAGAGCCTGAAAGGCTGGCATCAGCCCGGTAATCAGACCCAACAACAACATAAATAGAATGGCTTGCAGGGCGATATCACCATCCAAAATCAAGTTAGGCAAAAAGCGGGCAAGGAAGGTTTTTACCCCTTCGACCAGCAGCCAGGCTGCGGCCAGGCCGGAAAGGCCGCCGACAAAGGCAATTAACAGGGACTCCGACAGCACCATTCGGAAAATACGGGTGCTGGAAAAACCCAGGGTTTTTAATACGGCGATTTCCCCGGTACGCTCGCGAATAGCCAGCGCCATAGTGTTGCCAACCACTACCAATATGGTGAAAAAGGCAGTAAACACCACAGAAAAAATAATTAAGCCAATATTTCCGATTTGTTCAATAAAGGCTTTATTAAATGCTTTCTCGGTACTGGTATCGGTTTCATTCTGCGAGTTGGCAAAATTATCATCGATAGTTTTTGCGACGTTTTCATTGATAGCGGGATCATCGGTTGTTAGTGCCATCCAGCCAATCCAGTCGCCACCGAAAGTCTGTGTCTCCATAAAATATTTATAATGAAACAATAATTGGCGTGTATCGTACTGTTCCGTATCCCCTTTAAAAATCCCGGAAATCACAAATTCCCAGGTGTAGCCACCATCTTTGTGCGAAAAAATATTGGAGGATAAAGGAATCCTATCGCCCACTTTCCAGCCGTAAATCTGCGCGAGTTTTTCCCCAACCAAAGCCCCTTGCCGATTGTTAAACCAAGCCTGCTTTTGTTCCTCGGGAATAACAATTTCTTCATAGACTTTTAAATAGGATTCTGGATCTACAGCCATTGAAACGACCTGCCGGCTGGGTTCCTGAAAATAACCGCCAAACCAGTTGAGATGAGTTACATGTTTCACTCCCTCGACGGCTGCAACCTTTTGCACATAGGCAATGGGTAGTGACTGGGTAAAGTTAATTCTATTGAATACCACCAGACGATTATCAGCGGATAATTCCACGCTGGAATTTAATGCGGACTTGAGGCTGGTAACCGCACCGAAAATCAAGAAGGCGATAAAAATAGCAAAGCAGGTAAGGAATAGCCGCAAGGGCTTCCTTGTCATATTTTTAAAAACCAAATAAAAATCACTCATGCCACTATTTCCCTCTGCACAAATTGTCCTTTATCCAGATGCAGGGTGCGCTTGGCGTATCTTGCAGCCGCGGGATCATGGGTAACCATCACGATGGTTTTGCCGTGATCGCGGTTTAACAATTGCAGCATTTCCAGTATTTCATCTGCTGTGGCCCGATCCAGGTCGCCAGTGGGCTCATCACACAGAATCAGTTTTGGATCGGAAACGATCGCGCGAGCGATGGCAACACGCTGTTGTTGCCCGCCGGACATTTCACTGGGCATATGTTTTGCCCGATCACTTAATCCCACCAGGGCCAGTGCGGTTTCCACATTGTGGCGGCGTTGTGATTTGGAGAGATTTGTCAGCAGTAGCGGCAGCTCTACATTGCGCTGGGCATTGAGCATCGGCATTAAATTGTAAAATTGGAAAATGAAACCAATATTTCTCGCTCGCCAGCGGGTTAGGGCGCCTTCATTGAGGGAGTCAATGCGCTCGCTGTCAAACCATATCTCTCCACCGCTGGGTTGATCGACGCCGCCCAACATATTTAACAGCGTTGTTTTACCGGAGCCCGAAGGCCCCATAATGGCAACGAAATCACCGCGATCAATTTCCATATTCAGGGATTCAAAAATGGAAATGGTCTCTTTGCCCTTGGTAAAACTTTTGCTGACATCCTTCAGCTGAAACAACACTTCCTCTGACATCTCAAATTCCCTCTTATAAATACTGTTGTGTTTTTATTGGTGTTTGCTAGGGAGCTGCGGCCTCGCCTGCGAGGAAGCCCACTTTAACGCCCATATCCGGCAGGATTCGGGCATCTTTGTCATCGATAGCGATTCGTACCCGGACAGTCGCCTTGGCTCGATCGGCCGTTGGAATGATGGCGATAACGGTAGCTGGGATGTCCCAGTTCGGATAGGCATCCAGGTTGGCGTTAACTTTCTGTCCCTTGGCAACCCGGCCGATAAAGGCCTCGTTCACATCCACTTCGATTTCGAGTGAATTCATATCCACGATGGTACAGATTCCAGTGCGGGTAAAACCTCCGCCAGCAGAGCTGGGGGCAACTATCTCGCCAGGTTGTGCATTTTTTGTCGTGACTACGCCGGCAAAAGGCGCGCGGATAATATGATCTGCCAGGCGTTCGCGCTGCCTCTCAGCTTCAAGAATGGCGACTTGAATATTGGCGCGGGCACTTTTTAAGTCTGCTCGTAACCCCTCTACCGAGGATTCACTTTGGGTGAGCTGCGCTTTGCTGGAATAATTTTTGTCCCGAAGTCCGGCAAAACGCCGATATTGGCGTTCAGCCTCTTTTAACTTCGCGTGAATACTCGCTTCCTTGGCTTGAAGCACTTGAATTTGTGCCTGGGCAAAATCCAGCGCGACCCGCGCTTTGGCATCATCCAAGCGGGCCAGAACCTGCCCCTCCTCGACCTGCATTCCCTCTTCGACATCCACACTACTGATCAGGCCCATTACTTCAGCAGAGACCGTAGCCATGCGCCTCGGTGTGATATAGCCGGAAGCATTGAGAATGGTCTCGTGAAATTTTTCCTCCCTGGGAATCAAGCTGAGAGTCTTGGCTTGAGGTTCGCTACTTTGGGGGAGCACTGGTGTACTGTCTTCTGCAAATAGAGAAGCGCCGGCAAGGCCTATAACTATGCCAGTAACTAGGCCGACAGATGCCGCCAATATAACTTTGCGTGATGGGGAACTGGGTTCGGGCGCTGTTTCCCGATCAATTTTGAGTTGACCGAGCAGCGCACTAGTATCTCTGCTCATACAGCCTGTTTTTATTAGTTACTTCCTGTAAACAGCAACTGTGGCAGAAATTAAAAAATATTGCCACGCGTTAGCGTGGCCATGACATCTTGTGTCGTTAGTGGCGCCAAAAAGCCGGGGTAAGTAGTACTAGCAGAGTAAAAATTTCCAGGCGTCCCATCAGCATCGCCAGGATAAGAAACCATTTGGCGACTTCATTAACCGCACCATAGTGGGCAGCGGCTTCGCCGAGGGCGGGGCCGATATTACTCAGGCAGGAGGCTACTGTCGTAACGGAGGTGACAAAGTCCTCACCGGTGGCGATGACGATAATGGCGAGGATAAAAAAGGATGAAACATAGACCGCAAAGAAGCCCCACACAGCGTCGGTAACTCGATCGGGGACAATTTTGCGGTTGATCTTGATAGGGATAACCGCATTCGGGTGTACCAAGCGATTCAGCTCGCGCATACCGGACTTCATAATCAGCATACCGCGCACCGCCTTAATGCCCCCCGAGGTTGAGCCGGCGCAGGCACCGAGAATACCTAACAGCAAGAGGACGTAGGGTAAGAATACTGGCCAGGCTGAGAAATTTTCCGAGGCGAAGCCGGCAGTGGTGCTGATCGAGACCACCTGGAAGAAACCGTGTAGCAGGCTGTTGCCGGGGGAGAAGATATTCAATATCCACAGGTAACAGCTGATCAGCAGGCCGGCACCGAGAATCAGCATAACGTAGAAGCGGAATTCTGAGTCGCGCCAATAGTGGCTGAGGGTCCTGTTGCGAAAAGCGAAGAAATGCAGACCAAAGTTAATGGCAGCAGTAAACATAAACACGATACAAATAATCATGATCGCGCGGTTGTGGGCGTAGAATCCCATACTGGCATCGTGGGTGGAGAAGCCTCCATTGGCCACAGTGGAAAACGCATGGCCAACGGCGTCGAATACCGTCATGCCGGCCCACCAGTAGCCGATGCCGCAGAGGATTGTAAGAATCACATAAATAACAATTAGTGCCCGTGCTGTCTCGGCAATACGTGGAGTCAATTTGGTATCTTTTACCGGGCCGGGAATTTCTGCCTTATACAGCTGCATACCACCGATACCCAGCATCGGCAGGATGGCCAGGGCGATAACAATTACGCCGATACCGCCAAACCACTGCAACTGCTGGCGGTAGTAGAGAATGGCAGGAGGCAGTGAGTCCAACCCGGTAATCACTGTGGCGCCGGTGGTTGTTAGCCCCGAGATGGATTCAAAAATAGAGTCGGTGATACTCAAGTCAGGCTGTGGGCTGATAATAAAGGGCAGGGCACCGAAGCTGCCCAGTACCAGCCAGAACAAAGATGTCACTACGAACCCGTCCCGGGTGCGCAGGTCTTCGCGCAAATCGTGCACTGGCAGCCACATGAACAGGCCGGTGATCAGAGTGATGACAAAGGCTGCGACAAATGCGCTGTGAGTACCATCTTCATACCATAGGGATACGCCAATCGGCGGCAGCAGAGTCAGGCTGAACACCGTCAAGAGAATTCCAAAAACTCGCGCAATTACCGCAATTCGCATTGGCGCCTATCAGCCTATCGTTATTTGTTGCAATGTTATCTGGACGGCGGAGACCGTTATCGCCGGAAAACGAAAATATTATTTGCTCAGAAAAAGCCAAAACCAACTTGGAACAGCTGTTCTACATGGCGGGTCTGGCGGCGGTCGATAAGGAAGACAATCACGTGGTCATCGCTTTGCACAATGACATCATCGTGTGCCATCAAAACTTCGCTGCCATTTTCCGTTTCCCGTACTATGGCGCCAATCGAGGCGCCCTCGGGTAAGTCGATATCTTCGATCTTGCGCCCCACCACCTTGGATGTGCGCTCGTCACCGTGGGCGATAACCTCAATGGCTTCAGCTGCACCTCGACGCAGGGAGTGGACGTTGACCATATCCCCTCGGCGCACATGGGTGAGCAGGCTGCCGATCGTATTTTGCTGCGGTGAGATGGCAATATCGATTTCACCGCCCTGTACCAGGTCCACATAAGCGCGGTTATTGATCAGCGTCATCACTTTGCGTGCGCCCAGACGCTTGGCCAATAGTGACGACATGATATTAGCCTCGTCGTCATTGGTCAGGGCAAGAAAAACATCGGTATCTTCGATGCTCTCTTCCAGCAGCAACTCCTGATCGGAGGCGCTGCCGTGCAGGATAATGGTGTGGGACAGCTCCTCGGATAAAAATACACAGCGCTCGTGGCTCTGCTCAATAATTTTTACCGAATAGCGATTCTCCAGCCGGGTGGCCAAGCGCAAACCAATATTGCCGCCGCCGGCGATCACCACTCGTTTATAACCGTGTTCCAATCGACGCAGTTCGCTCATTACCGCGCGAATATCTGCTCGCGCGGCAATAAAGAACACCTCATCGCCGGCTTCAATCACTGTATCACCCTGGGGAATAATTGGCCGGTTGCGGCGATAAATCGCAGCAACCCGGGTATCTACCTTGGGCATATGCTCGCGCAAATAGCGCAGTTGGTGCCCAACCAGAGGCCCGCCCTGAACGGCTAAAACAGTTACCAGCTGTACGCGACCACCGGCAAAATCCAATACCTGCAAGGCTCCGGGATGTTCCATCAGGCGGGAGATATACTCTGAAACCAGTTGCTCCGGGCTGATCAGTACATCGATAGGGATGGCCTGGGTATCGAATAATTCCGGGTATTGCAGGTAGGAGGAGGCCCGTACCCGGGCGATTTTGGTGGGGACGCGAAACAGAGAGTGCGCAATCTGGCAGGCCGCCATATTGGTCTCATCGTTATTGGTGACTGCAACCAGGATATCCGCATCCTCAATCCCGGCTTCCATCAGAATATCCGGGTGAGAGGCGTGGCCCAGTACCACGCCGATATCGATGCGGTCGCGCAGTTCGCGCAGGGTTTTCTCGTCGCTGTCCACCAGGACAATATCATTGCGCTCGGAGGCCAGGGCCTCCGCTAGAGAGCCGCCCACCTGGCCGGCGCCGAGAATGACAATTTTCATATCGGATGAGACTCGCGACTAGCGACGTCGTTATTCAGCTTTGCTCAGCAGAGCGTAGTAGAAACCGTCACCGCCGCCGGTTTGGGGTAGAAGCTGCATACCGGCAACTTGTTTCTCGCCCCAGGGCTTATCGTTTAGCAGTTCAGGGGTATTGTCGCTCGCATCCTCTGTCTCCGCAATGAACGCTGCGACGACTTCGCTGTTTTCCGTCGGTAGGCTGGAACAGGTGGCGTAAAGCAACTGCCCACCCGGTTTAACCAGGGGCCACAGAGCGCGCAGGATCTTGCCCTGCAAAGCCACTAACTCGGCAATGTCTTCTTCCCGGCGCAATAGTTTGATATCCGGGTTGCGGCGAATTACCCCGGTTGCCGAACAGGGTGCGTCCAGTAGTATCTGGTCGTATTGCTGCCCGTCCCACCACTCATTCGGAGACGTGGCATCGGCACAAATAAGCTCGGCACTCTGCCCGTTGCGCTCGAGGTTTTCCTCGACCCGCACAAGGCGGTCCTCCTCAATATCCAACGCGCTCAGCTGAATGCTGGATTCCTGCTCCAATAAGTGGCAACTCTTGCCTCCAGGTGCCGCACACGCGTCCAACACCCGGGCATTTTCCTGCGGCTGTAACAGCAGCGCCGCTAATTGTGCGGACTCATCCTGAACACTGACCAAGCCCTCGGCAAAGCCCGGTAGCACTGTGACTGAAACCGGCTCAACCAGGGTGATACCGACCGGGGAAATAGTACAGGGCTCGGCGGAGAGGCCGGTTTCATCGAGCTGTTGTAAATAGTCCTCGCGCGAGATCTTGGCAGTATTTACCCGCAAGGTCATGGGTGGGTTGGCATTGTTGGCGCGGAAGATGTCTGACGCCTTCTCAGGCCAGGCGGCTTTAATCTGCTGCTGTAACCAGGCCGGGTGCATAGAGCTGAACTGTGGATTGCCGGACAGCTTGCGCTGAAGCTGCTCACTGTTGCGCAGGGCGTTGCGCAGCACCCCGTTGATCAGCCCGGTCGCTCTGTCCAGACCGAGGCTGCGCGCGGCATTGACGGTTGCAGATATGGCGGCGTGATCGGGTATGCGAGTGTACTCGAGTTGGTAAATGCCCAGCAGGATCAGTGCATTGATCTCGATATCCGAGACTTTTTTACGCAGTAACTTGGCGGCGATCAATTGCAGGCGCGGTGCCGTGCGGGCACTGCCGTAACAGAGCTCCCGCAACAGAGGGCGGTCGCGCTCCTCGACTTTGTCCTCGGCGGCAGGCAGAAGTCTTGCCAACGAGCCACGTTCTTCCAGCAGTGAGGCGATAACTCGGGCGGCCTCGGCGCGTACATCTCTGCTCATAATTATCCCAGTTTGGTACCCGGGGCGAACTGCTCCCGGTAGCCTTTCAAAATTTCTGCTGCGGGAAGCGCTTTTTTACCCGGTAGCTGTATTAATTGGAGGCGCAGGGCCTCCCGGCCGCAGGCCACTAAAATACCTTCGTCGTCACTGGAGAGAATGGTACCGGGCTGATCACTGTGGCAGCCCTGTTCGATGGCGGCGCTATAGATACGCAGGCGCTGCTCGCCCTTCTTGTCCCGATAAGTACTCCAGCACACTGGGAAGGGGTTAAAAGCGCGTATCAATCGATGCAGTTCAGCAGCGGGACGCTGCCAGTCGATCTGCGCCTCTTCCTTGGTAATTTTGTTGGCGTAGTTAGCCTGGGTATCGTCTTGTACCTGAGGGTTGGCACTGCCACTTTCCAGTAGAGCCAAGGCCTGGAGGAGGGATGGGCCGCCGAGTTCCGCCAGCTTGTCGTGCAAACTGCCACCGGTATCGGACTCAGTAATCGCGCAGCGGCTTTCCACCAAAACTGGGCCGGTATCCAGGCCCGCCTCCATTTGCATAATGGCGACACCGCTCTCGCTGTCACCCGCTTCCACCGCGCGTTGGATCGGTGCCGCACCGCGCCAGCGCGGCAACAAAGAGGCGTGCACATTGATACAGCCCAGACGCGGGGTATCCAGCACCACCTGCGGTAGTATCAGGCCGTAGGCCACCACCACCATAATATCCGCTCCAAGGGCAGTGAGCTCCGCCTGGGCCGTCTCGTCGCGCAGGCTCAGGGGTTGGTACACCGGGATATTGTGGGAGAGTGCCAGCTGTTTCACCGGGCTGGCGAGCAATTTCTTACCGCGCCCAGCCGGCCTGTCCGGTTGGGTGTAAACGGCAATGACATTGTGCTCGCTGTCGAGCAGCGCTTGCAGGTGCACGGCGGCAAAGTCCGGTGTGCCGGCAAAAATAATATTCACTGACTTGCTCTCAGGTAATGGGGGTGGGAGAGCTGCCGTAAGGCGGCAGCTCCAGGCTCCTGCGGCTGGCGCAGATCAGGCGCGGCGGCGCTGGGATTTTTCCAGCTTGGAGCGGATGCGGTTGCGCTTCAGTGGCGAGACATAATCCACGAACAGCTTGCCGTCCAAATGATCGACTTCATGTTGGATACAGACCGCCAACAATCCCTCGGCCTCAAGGGCAAAAGGTTCGCCATTGCGGTCCAGGGCTTTAACACGCACTTTGCGCGGGCGCTCCACCGTTTCGTAGAAACCGGGAACTGACAGGCAGCCCTCGTCGTACTGGTGGATCTCCGGGTCCAGCACTTCGATCTCGGGGTTGATAAACCCGAGTGGTTCATTGCCGTCTTCAGAGATATCCACCACTACAATGCGCTCCTGCACATTGACTTGGATGGCGGCGAGGCCGATGCCGGGCGCGGCGTACATGGTTTCAAACATGTCGTCGAGCAATTGGCGGTGGGCGTCGGTCACTTCAGCGACGGGTTTAGCGACTTCGCGCAGGCGCGGGTCGGGAAATTCCAGTATCTCGAGTTTAGCCATAACACCTGTGACAAACTTCTAGTATTCGTTGAACGTGCGCTGATAACATTATGATCGCGCTCAAAATTTACCGAGTGGACCCCTGTTTTTGCTGGCGCTATGCGCCCGGGTCCGGTCTCGCTCCCTTCACGGGAGTGGCCCGGCGCTGAGAATTATAGCGATAAAGAGCATAGGAATGCTTCCATGAAAAAAATTATCCTGGCCGCGATCTCGATGTTAGCGGTTGCCCTTGGTGTCGAAGCACAGGATCAGGTTCGCCTGAACCCCAGTCACCCCGACGCTTATGTGGTGCAAAAGGGCGATACGCTCTGGGATATTTCCAGTCAGTTTCTGGTGCAACCCTGGTACTGGCCGGAGATTTGGCAAGTGAACCCACAGGTGGAAAACCCCCACCTGATTTATCCAGGAGATAGCCTGCGCCTTGTTTACATCGATGGCCAGCCACAATTACAACTGCAGCGCGGCCCCCGGGCGTATCAACTATCCCCGGGGATTGATGGTAATCGGTTGTCGCCCTCGATCCGTCGCGAGGCGGTAGAAGACGCGATCTCGGCGATTCCGCTGGATGCGATTAATGCTTTCTTATCCCGTACCCGTATTGTGGAGCCCGGTGCTTTTGAAGGTACTCCTTACATTGTTTCCGGCTCCGATGACCACATTCTGATGGGAGCGGGTGACACCATCTATGCGCGCGGTAATTTTGGTGCTCCACTGCCGTCTTATGGCATTTATCGCCCCGGCCCGGTCTATACAGACCCTGTATCCGGTGAAGTCCTCGGTCGACAAGCCCTCGGTGTAGGTTCTGTCGACTTGCTGCAGTTGGACCCAGACAACAACCCGAACTTTTCCGTTGCGACTATGGGCGTGCGCAGTACTGCCCGTGAGGTTCGCCTCGATGATCGGTTGATGCCGGTGGAGGAGCGCTCAATTGAAGCCCTGTTCCACCCCAGCGCGCCCACTATCGCTATCGATAGCCTGATTCTAGGAGTCGATGAAGGGGTTACTCAAATTGGTAAATTTGATGTCGTAATTCTCAATGTCGGTGATCGGGATGGACTGCTGCCGGGTAATGTCCTGGCGATATACAAAGCGGGTTCAACAGTGCGTGACCGTATTGCTGGTGACGTAGTGAAGCTTCCGGATACCCGCGCTGGTGAGTTGATGGTGTTCCGCACCTTTGAAAAAATGAGCCTAGCCCTGGTACTGGACGCTCGTCGCCCGCTGGCAGTGATGGATATGGTGCGCAACCCCTAAGCGATCCCAGAAAATCTCGCGGCAGGTGTTGCTGTTTGCCCTGTCGCACAACTATCAAAACAGAAAATGGTAAGTTGCATGGATGCATTGACCGCTACTATGGCGTTGCTGCGTCTCGAGGGAATTGGCCCGGCTCGCTACTGGCAATTACTGGAGCACTTTGCCACTGCCGAAGAGGCTCTCCAGCAGTTTCCTCAACCTCTTCTGCAAAAATTATCACCGCGGGCTCAAATCCAGTGGCGGGAATTTTCCAGCCGATCTGCCGCCAGTGAACTCGCTGATTGGGTTGAGCGTGAGCGAGCCCGCTGCGCAGACCTGGGCGTGCAGCTGATTTGTCACAGCGATCCCGACTATCCCGCCCTTTTATCGGAGACCTCGCGCCCCCCGCCTGTGCTATATATCCGTGGTGAAAAAAGCGCTCTAAATCTACCGCAGGTAGCGATGGTGGGTGCCCGTCGGGCGACTGTGGCGGGTCTGGATAATGCCCGGGCCTTCGCCGCGGAATTAGCCGGTTCCGGATTTGCTATCACTTCCGGGCTGGCTCTGGGCGTAGATGCCGCAGCTCACCGAGGGGCGCTGCAGGGAGCGGGCTCCACGATCGCAGTTTTGGGTAGTGGAGTTGACCGTATTTATCCAAAACACAACCGCCCCCTGGCGGAGGATATTCTCTCTGCAGGCGGTGCTCTAATAAGCGAATTGCCTCTTGGCAGCAATGCTGAAGCGAAGAATTTTCCTCGGAGGAACCGGATTATCAGTGGCCTTTCAATGGGGGTATTACTGGTAGAAGCAGCAATGCGCTCAGGTTCTCTGATTACGGCACGTTTGGCGCTGGAGCAGAATCGAGAGGTTTTTGCGATTCCAGGTTCTATCCACAATCCAATGGCCAGGGGTTGCCACCACCTGATTAAAGAAGGTGCGACACTGGTTGAAACCAGCGCAGATGTAGCCGGTCAGCTCGGCGGTTTACTGGCAGAGCCCACACCCACTGAACTCCCCCCCGGTAAACCACTGCCCGAGCTTCAGCAACATATCATCAGGGCGCTTGCCGGAGGGCCTCGGAGTATCGAGCTATTGTCTCGTGATACCGGGATTGAGGCGGGTGAATTGATGGCTGTATTGATGGAATTGGAGTTACAGGGCCTGGTGGAGCAACTCACAGGGTCTTACCAGTTAACAATGAAGGGCAGCCGTTATATGGATGGGAAAAAACTGGCTAAAACCTGTGAGGAGTCAGTGAGTCTCTAAAGGTCTTACTGGGAAGTTACGAAGAGAGTTAACCAGAAACTCCTTGTTGATGGTGTAGCCGCCGATCAATTCGCGCTGCTCTGGAGCAGCGTTAATACTCAGTGGATTCCAAAAGTGGAGTCTAATTATGGCGGATAAACCCAAACTCACCACTGATGCCGGCGCTCCGGTTCCCGATAATCAAAACAGCCTTACAGCGGGGCCAGATGGCCCGCTATTGATTCAAGATTATCAGCTTATCGAAAAACTGGCCCATCAAAATCGTGAGCGTATACCCGAGCGGGCGGTACATGCCAAAGGTTGGGGCGCCTATGGGGTTTTGAGGGTAACCGCTGATATTTCTAACCACACCTGTGCCCGGGTTTTACAGCCGGGGGCAGAGACCCCACTGTTGGCCCGTTTTTCAACCGTGGCCGGTGAATTGGGTGCAGCTGATGCGGAACGGGATGTTCGTGGTTTTGCACTGAAGTTTTATACGGAGGAGGGCAATTGGGATTTGGTCGGCAACAATACGCCGGTCTTTTTTGTACGAGACCCCTACAAATTTCCGGACTTTATTCACACACAAAAACGGCATCCACGCACTCACTTGCGCTCCCCCACGGCCATGTGGGATTTCTGGTCGTTGAGCCCTGAAAGCCTTCACCAGGTGACCATACTATTCTCCGATCGTGGTTTACCCATATCTCCATTGCATATGAACGGTTATGGCTCCCATACCTTCTCCCTGTGGAATCACAGTGGAGAACGCTTCTGGGTCAAATTTCATTTTAAGACTCAGCAGGGACATAGGTACTTCACCAATAAGGAGGCGGGAGCAGTGATTGGACGCTCGAGGGAGAGTTACCAGGAGGCGATGTACAGTGCGATAGAAAATGGGGAATGTCCGAAGTGGACATTCCAAATTCAGGTCATGCCCGAGGCAGACCTTGGCAAAACAAGCTACAACCCCTTTGACCTCACCAAGGTTTGGCCCCACGGTGATTACCCACCTATCGAGGTGGGAACCATGGAGTTGAATCGCAACCCGCAAGACTATTTTGCAGAAATCGAGCAGGCAGCTTTCTCTCCATCCAATATCGTACCGGGTATCAGTTTCTCGCCGGATAAGATGCTGCAGGCGCGTATATTCTCTTATGCCGATGCACATCGTCACCGCTTGGGAACTCACTATGAGAGTCTTCCAGTGAATGCACCGCGTTGTCCTGTCCATAATTATTATCGGGATGGTGAAATGAATAGTACGGGTATCCGCAGTGGCAATCCGGATGCCTTTTATGAGCCGAATAGTTTTTCTGGGCCAGAGGAGGACCCAAAAGCGAAAGAACCCCCGTTACCAATATCCGGTGCGGCAGATAGATATGACCACCGCAAAGGTAATGACGATTACAGTCAGGTTCGAGCGCTCTTTGATTTGTTCGACGATGAACAAAAACAGCGCTTATATAACAATATTGCAGAAGCGATGGCGGGTGTACCGGATGAAATAATTCAGCGACAATTGGCACACTTTTCCAAGGTGCATCCGGACTATGCCGCGGGCGTCAAGTTAGCGATGGTCAGCAACTGAATCTGGTGTTTTGATACGTAATTCATTTGCTTGCCTTTTGTGTTAAAAATATATCCTGCTGGATTGGTATTTAATACTGTATTAAAGGCATGCTTATGAACAAGATCAAAGTAGCTTTATCCCTTATTTTTCTAGTTTTGGGAGGCTGCTCTACACAAATAAAAAAAACAGATATATCTATTTCTCAAGAATTTTCAGATGAACAGTTACTTAGTGGTATATATTTTTGGAGTTCCCCTATAACTAACTCTGATTTGCCTGATATTGATATCCTGGCATTGAATAATGATATGAGGTTGTTTTTAAAATCGATAAGTACCAGAAAAAAAAGTGATAGGTTGGATGCTCTGATAAATAAATTGCAGAGCCAATATTTTTCAATTCTCTACGATGCAGATGCCACGCTCAATGCTGCACAAGTTTTTGATCAGCAGAGAGGAAATTGCATGGCTTTTAGTGCCTTTTTAGTTGCAATGATTCGTGAACTTGGGATGGATGCTAAATTCAATGAGGTTTTTGTTCCAGAAGTGAGATATTTGGAGAGCCAACAGACCTTTATTTACCAGCACATTAATGTTGTAGCTGATACTGGTAGTAGACAACGCATATTGGATTTTAACTTTACGGATTACAATCCAGAATATAATCAAAAAGAGCTGGAAGATAAGGCAGCTTTTGCAAAATTCTATAGTAACCTGGCTATGGAGTTTCTTGCGGATCGAGATTTTAAAAACGCCTTTCTTTATATTCGAAAGTCAATGTTACTGGCGCCAGAGGAAGCAGATCTTTGGAATAATTTGGGGGCTATATATCGTTCAGCGGGTTTGGTCAAACAAGCAATTAGTTCTTACGCTATATCGTTGAAGATTGATGGAGCAAACTTGGTTTCGTTGAGCAATCTGGAGAAGGTTCTCCGAGCTCAGGGTGACCTTCAAATGGCAAATGTTCTGTCAGCAAAACTACATGATTATAGGCAGGAGGACCCCTACTATTGGTACGGTCAAGCGCTTACAGCTTACGAAGATGAGTTGTATGAATTGGCGGCCAATAAGGCTGAAGATGCAATTTCGATAAAGAAGGAAGACCATCGTTTTCATTTTCTACTGGGAATGGCGCGTCTAAAGTCCGGAGCCAAGGGTTATCAGCGTAGTTTTAAGAAGGCTTTGGCGCTGTCTGAGAATAGTCGAGATCAAGATCAGTATAGGAGGAAGCTAAAATCGTTAGGTATCCCCGAGCTGGAGAGGACTAGATTTCGGGAGCGTCGGCGACTGATAGTGCTGGGAAGCTGGTGGTGGCTGAATTGAAGGTTAGGCGCCAATATGCCAGCGAGAACCATGAAGTACTTAAGCTTGGAAAAAAGCGGATGGATGTTTTTTGAGCAACTGGGCTAGGCCATAAAGCAATATCTTGTGTCAATCAATGCAATCCGCTAGATTGCCAGCGTCCTTCCGCTTCGATAGTAAAGAGAGTTGAATTGAGTGAGCCTTGTGTTGCGACTTCAATGGATTCGGACTCCCATCTGCCTGTAGTGGAAGTTGTTCTGGAGACATTCGACATTCCCTATCAACAAGATTTGCAACTGCATAAAGGGAAGTAAGACTAGCGTTAAAATGAAGTACTCACCGCTTTCCGTAAAACAGGCTGCCCGCGCCCTGGCAGCGGGTGGTGTTATTGCCCATCCCACTGAATCTGTATGGGGATTGGCTTGCGACCCCAATAACCTGCTGGCTGTCAGGCGCTTGCTACAACTCAAGCATCGCCCACTTGAGAAGGGTTTGATCCTGGTCTCCGGTGACAGAAGACATTTTGATCCGCTCCTTAGAAACCTTAGTGATCAGCAAGAGGAACAGCTGGATTGCAGCTGGCCGGGACCGGTGACATGGCTCGTACCCCATCGGGGCTTAATTCCCGCCTGGGTCTGTGGAGTACATAAATCTGTGGCCCTGCGCTGCACCGATCATCCGTTTACTGCTGCGTTAACACGCGCCTTTGGCGGTGCTATCGTATCCACTTCAGCAAACCCGGCCGGGTCTCAGCCCGCCCGTAATAAGTACCAGGTACTGCGCTATTTCGGCCGCGACCTCGACTTTGTCGGCGGCGGCTCGACCGGCGGCCGCAGCGCCCCCAGTGAAATTCGCGATCTGCAAAGCGGCCGTGTGCTGAGGGCGGGTGCCTAACCTCAAACAGAGACGTAGTTTTCGCCTATGAGTGATATCGATACCAAGGAAGTAAAGGCCTATCTACTCGGCCTACAAGACCGTATTTGCAATGCCCTGAGCGAAGAAGACGGTCAGTCATTTCGTGAGGACAACTGGGACAGGCCCGGTGGTGGCGGTGGTCGAACTCGAGTGCTGGAAGAGGGGAATCTGATCGAAAAAGGCGGAGTGAACTTTTCCCATGTTTATGGGGATGGACTCCCGCCTTCGGCCACGGCTAATCGCCCCGAACTGGCCGGTTGTTCTTTTGAAGCAATGGGCGTCTCCCTGGTCATTCACCCGCGCAACCCTTACGTGCCCACTAGCCATGCAAACGTGCGTCTATTTGTGGCGAAAAAGCCAGGAGCTGAGCCCATCTGGTGGTTTGGTGGTGGCTATGATTTGACCCCGTATTACGGCTATCACGAGGATGTCGTACATTGGCACCAAACGGCCAAGCAGGCCTGTGACCCTTTTGGCAGCGAGGTATACCCTCGCTTTAAGCAGTGGTGTGACAAATATTTCTACCTGAAGCATCGGGATGAAGCTCGGGGAGTCGGCGGACTCTTTTTCGATGATTTTAACGAAGGTGGCTACGACAATGCTTTTGCGCTTATGCGCGCTGTTGGCGATAGTTACTTGGAGGCTTATCTACCCATTGTACAGAAGCGCAAAGAGGCTGCTTACGGTGAGCGCGAGCGTGAATTCCAACTCTACCGCCGTGGGCGCTATGTGGAATTCAACCTGGTCTTTGATCGTGGCACTCTTTTCGGATTGCAAAGTGGTGGACGTACAGAATCCATTCTGATGTCCTTGCCGTCACTGGTGAGCTGGAAGTATGACTGGCAACCAGAGCCGGGATCTGCGGAAGAGAAGCTATACACTGATTTTCTGCCACACAGAGACTGGGTATAGCCAAGCAATTTGTCACAATGGAGGTTTGTTGTGCACCCATCGCGATTGGAAGGAATCAACTCCCTGTTTCTCGATTACAGGCGGCATTTTGAAACGGGAGATGTTGAGCAGATTGCCGACTTTTATCGTTTCCCACTGCACTACTACCGGGAAGATGGCGTAAAGCTCACCGTAGAACGGGATGAGTTTATCCAGCAGGTGGTTAAGCTCCTCAATGCTTATCGACGCCTTGGTGTCTGTCAGATTCTCGGCACTGTTACCGAGGTGATAGAGCTGAATAATTACAGCACCCTTGCGAGCTTGCGCTGGACCTTGCTACACCCGCAGGGGGAAGAAAAAGCGGTAGAGCTGTACAGCTCACAAACCCGCTATTTAGTCACCGAAGCTGCCGACGGCCTCAAAATTGACGGTTTAATAATTGTCGATGAAAGTGCCAAGATTCGTGAGGCAGCGAGAGAGCGCAAAAGGGCGGAATCATGAGTGACCGCTATGCGGTAGTGGGTAACCCTATAGAGCACTCCCTCTCACCGGAGATACACCGAGCCTTTGTCACGCAAACAGGCGAGGATATCGACTACAGTAAGCTGCTTGCCCCCCTGGATGGCTTTGTTAATTACGCGCGAACTTTTTTTGCTGAGGGTGGTTGTGGCCTCAATGTGACGGTGCCCTTCAAGCTGCAAGCATTTGAGATGGCGGATAACCTGACCGAGCGGGCTGCGTCAGTGGGAGCGGTGAATACCTTGGCACTGGCCGAAGGTGGAAAGATTCTAGGCGACAACACCGACGGGACCGGCCTGGTATTTGATATTTGCACCAACTTGGGCTGGGAAATCAAGGATCGGAAAGTTCTCTTGCTGGGAGCCGGCGGAGCCGCCCGGGGAGCACTGCTGCCAATCCTTGCGGAAAAACCAGCACATTTACATATTGCCAACCGCACCGCAGAAAAAGCGGTACAGCTTGCGGCAGAATTTTCCCAGTTGGGCGAATTAAGTGGTGGCGGCCTGGAGGAATTGAGAGGCTGCTACGACCTGATTATCAATGCGAGTTCCGCAAGCCTTGGCGGTGTGCTGCCGCCGCTTCCTGAAGGCTGTGTCGCCAGTCATGGTAAAGCTTACGACATGATGTACGCCGCCGAGCCAACGCCTTTTTTACAATGGGCGCGTGGACAGGGCGCAGAGAGTACTGATGGCCTTGGGATGTTGGTAGAGCAGGCCGCTGAGTCATTTTTACTGTGGCGCGGTGTACGTCCTGAAACAGCGCCGATCATGGCCAAGTTGCGCCGGGACCTCAATCAGACAACCGAAAATTAAAAGAGAGAAAGCGTTGTGCGTGATATTGTGCGAAACCTGTCGATTTGTTTTGCTGTGGGGTGTTTCGGTGGGCTCTGCTATGCCGTGGGGCTATGGGCCATGGGGCGGTATGGCTTCACCCAGTTTCTAGGGGTAGATTTGGCGCCATCCCTGAGCAATGCCTACCTGTACCAGCGCGTAGTTTGGGGTGGAGTTTTCGGGTTGCTGTTTTTGTTGCCTTTGCGCAACGCCTGGTTAATACGGGGCTTCCTCTTATCCCTGGTGCCGGCAGGGTTGATGTTGTTGTATCTTCTGCCGCAGAGAGGTTATGACTACGGTGCTCTGGTACTGGGACAAATGACGCCCCTGGTTATCGTTTTGGCTTGTGCCATTGGCGGCATAGGTGCATCGGCACTGCTGCGTCTACAGGGTAAATAGTGAGGAGGCCTTGGTTGCCAAGGCCTACCACATCACTGTTTAAATTCGATCTCAACCAAGCTGCAGCTTTGGGTATATCCCATAGCCCGCTTGATCGTGGGGAAGACTGACGCGGTAGCGACGCTGACCCCCAGCTCGATTCTCTGCCGGTTATCCAGTTGTGCACCTATCCGTTCGTTGAGAACAGGGTCGATTGTTTTGTAGCTGGCCACGGCTGTTGCAAAATCAAAAATGTCCTGCAAGTTCTCAGACAGGCCGCTGCCGCCTTGGATACAAGCTTTCACCAAGTGGGGTTCAACACCAGCCTCTAGGGCCATACGCACATTCAGTTGCAGGCACATGCCGCAATCAGCTACTTGCATTGCCGCTATTTTACTCACCCAAAAAACATCAATAGGTAAAAACTCCCTGTGCATGGATAGGGGCTGAAAATTTCTAAATTTTTCAAAGCCTTCAGGAGAGCCCTGAAGAAACTCGCGCAAGTAGTCCATGTCATAGCGGTACTTTTGGGAGAAGGCCTCCATTTCTTGGAGATATTGCTGTTTGGACATAGTTTGGCTCCTAATCAAGTCGGATTGAGTCACAGACCATCGGCCTACAACGCCAAGTCTTATGTAAAAGCCTGATAGGTAAAAATTAGTTTCTATCGGATATTTCGATAGGTGGGCTGTAAAAGTTACCGTAGAGTCGCCGGGCCTCTCGGGCGAACCATTGCGCAGCTAAGCCTTGTGGCGTCTGCTTGGACCAGAGCAGATCCACACCGAGGCTCCAGGTATTGAGAGAACCGGTTAAGTTGAGCTCAACCAACCTGCCGCTTTTTAAAAAGGGGCGGGCCAGTTCGTAGGGCGCATTGACCCACCCAACCCCCTTACATGCCAGATCCAGGGCCTGTAGCAGAGAATCACTTCGCCAAGTCTGCGCAGAGAGCTGCCAACGGTACCTTTGGGATTCTGGTGCTGTGGTGATCTGTCGGTGCTGGGCCGCTTCATTCAATGAGGATTGTTTTTTCTGGGCCAGGGGATGTTCCGGACAGGCCAGGCTAAGTACCCGCTGTTGTCCCAGGTTACTGGTATCCAGCGAGCTGGGATAGGAATCCCTTGAGGTGACAAAGGCAAAATCGGCTTCACCATGTGTCACCTGCTGGACCGCTTCCTCCCCAGTAACACTGCCGAGCTGAAGCTCAGTATGCGGGAAGCGCTCGCTGAAAGTTACCAGCATATCGTTGAGTCGATCCGGCATTACCAGCTCTTCAAATAATATATTGAGCTGGGGCTCCTCTCCCCGCTGGAAGGAATTTGCCGCCTGTTGGAAGCGCTGCAACTGCCCCAACGATTGACGTGCTAATGGCAGTAATGCCAAAGCGGCGGCGGTGGGTTGGGGATATTTCCCTTCGCGGTTAAATAGAGTCAGCCCCAAATCGAGCTCAAGATTTTGAATCAAGCTGCTTACAGAAGACTGAGCCCGGCCCACTTCGCGAGCAACCGCCGAAAAAGATCCGACTTCACAGGAGCGCACAAAAATATGCAGCTGGTCCATATTCAGGTTAAGCATAGCGGGGAGCCGGCAGTCACTATGGTTGCTGTTTAAGGAGATACTGATCTTTCAGTTTCACGTAGTTTTCAGCGGAATACTTAAAGAAAGCCTTTTCCTTGTCAGACAGGGGGCGCGCCTTTTTGCAGGGGGCGCCTACATAGAGATAACCACTCTCCAGGGTTTTACCGGGCGGAACCAGTGCTCCGGCTGCCAGTACGACATCGTCCTCAATAATGGCTGCGTCGAGAACAATAGATCCGATACCAATTAAGATCCGGTTGCCGATGGTACAACCGTGCAGGCAGGCTTTATGACCGATAGTGACATCTTCGCCAATAGTCAGCGGCCAACCGTCGGCGTTGAATGGTCCCGCATGGGTGATATGGAGAACAGCCCCATCCTGTACACTGGTTCGCGCGCCGATTCGGATCTTATGCATATCACCGCGCACAACGGCCATGGGCCATACGGAGCAATCATCCCCCAGGGTAACGTCACCAATGACTGCGGATTGCGGATCGATATATACGCTGTCGCCAAGTTCTGGAAACTTCTCGCCGTGGGAATCATCGTGGCTGCGCAGTGGGGACATAAATAAGCTCCTGTACAATGAATCCTCTATCATAGCTTTATCCTAATTCGAGCACAGAGTCTTATATGTCCAATCCACTGTTGAATATCCCGCTGCTGCCGCCTTTTGATAATCTCGAGCCCGAGCAGGTGGAACCCGCCATCGCCGAACTGATTAAAACGTGTGAGCAAACCCTTCAACAGGGATTGGAGACCCCCAGCTGGGATAATACGCTGGTGCCTCTGGAGCAGGCGGAAGACCAGCTAAATCGAGCCTTCTCCCCAGTCAGTCACCTGAATAGCGTTCTAAGTGGCCCCTGGCGGGCGCCCTATGAGGCCGCTTTAGCCAAAGTGACGGCTTACTGGACAAAGCAGGGGCAAAATCGTGAACTTTACGACCTGTACCTCCAATTAATGCAGTCGCCCGAGTTTGTAAACTGGCCACAGGCACGCAAGAAGTCTTTGGAGCTGGGAGTCAGAGACTTTGAACTCGGTGGTGTAGGCCTTGAAGGAGAGGCCCGTGAAAAGTTTGCCGTTAACAGTCAGCGTTTGGCGGAGTTATCCAGCCAATTTGCCAACAATGTCCTCGATGCAACCAATGCCTGGACCTGGCATACAAATGATGAAGCTCAGCTTCAGGGGCTTCCTCAAACTGCTCTTGCCGCTGCACGGAATGCAGCTGAGGCAAAAGGCCTGGATGGGTGGCTGATTACCTTAGAGGGGCCCAGCTTTCTCGCTGTTATGACCCACGCTGAAAATAGATCTCTGCGTCGGGATGTCCATTTGGCTTTTGTTAGTCGCGCATCCGAAGTTGGTCCCCAGGCAGGTGAATACGATAACTCCGAAGTGATGGAGGCAATTCTCGCATTGCGCGCTGAACAGGCCAGTTTACTGGGAATGAGCAGCTATGCGGAGTTGTCATTGGCCAGCAAAATGGCTCCAAATACAGAGCGGGTTTTGGAATTTCTACAGGATCTGGCAGAACGAGCCAGGCCAGCTGCCCAACGAGAAATGGCTGAGCTGAAAGCGTTTGCTGCAGACCAACTCAGTATTGAAGAGTTGCAACCATGGGATGTGGCCTGGGCCGCAGAAAAGCTCAAACAGCAGCGATACGCCATCAGCCAAGAGGAATTGAGGCCCTATTTCCCTTACGCCAAAGTCGTTGACGGCCTCTTTACTGTAGTGGACAAATTATTCGGAATCACAGTTGAAGAAGATACCAGCGTTGCTACTTGGCATGCCGACGTGCAGTTCTTTTGGCTGCTGAGAGATGGCGAAAAGATAGCTGGTTTCTATTTGGATGCGTTCGCGCGTGAGAAAAAGCGTGGCGGGGCCTGGATGGATACAGTAAGTAGTCGTCGCCACACGCTCAACGGACTCCAGTTGCCTATAGCTTATCTGGTGTGTAATTTCAGTCCGGCTGCAGGTGATATCCCCTCACTTTTAACCCACTCGGAAGTAACCACTTTATTCCATGAATTCGGCCATGGCCTCCACCATATGCTGACACAGATTGATGTGGCAGCAGTTTCTGGTATTAATGGTGTCGCTTGGGATGCGGTGGAAATGCCCAGCCAATTTCTGGAAAATTGGTGTTGGCAACCCCAGGCTATTTCCATAATTTCTGCACATTTCGAAACTGGAGAGGCCCTTCCCGAAGCTTTACTGAATAAAATGCTGGCAGCGAAAAATTTCCAGTCTGCCATGTTTACAGTACGCCAGTTGGAGTTTGCACTTTTTGATTTTCGCCTCCATGCCAGCGAAGAGGCATTGACCGCCGATAAAGTTCAGGTTTTACTGGATCAGGTACGAGCAGAGGTTGCTGTTGTGCCTATCGCCGCAGAAAACCGCTTCCAAAATGCTTTTAGCCATATTTTTGCTGGTGGTTATGCCGCAGGATATTACAGCTATAAATGGGCAGAAGTGCTTTCAGCAGATGCTTTTTCTCTATTTGAGGAAGATGGTATCTTTAATAGAGAGACGGGAAATAAATTTCTGCACAGTATTTTGGAACAGGGTGGTAGCCGTGATGCGTTGGAGCTGTTTGTTCAATTCCGTGGACGAGAGCCGCAAATTGATGCCCTATTGCGTCACTCTGGTATCGAGCAGCAAGAGCTGAATATCAGTCCTGTGTAACGGATAAGTCAATCATGAAATATTGAGTAGTAGTCATGATGAAGAAAGAAGATTCGGCTGAGTCTGGTAAGATCGTTAAAAAACGCTTTATTGCAGGGGCTGTGTGCCCCCGCTGTAGCGAAATGGATAAAATTATTAACTATCACAAGGATGGGAAAAATTATAGGGAATGTGTTGCCTGTGGGTTTAAGGATGAAATTCGATTGCAGTCAGCGCCAACAGAACTGTCTACTCGTGTTAACCAAGATACAGAGAAAGATATTCACGAGGAGCCAGTGAAACTTATCCAACCCACAAGTAGCCGTAAAAAGTGAAAAAAATATTTTTTATACTGGTGGTTTTTATTGCGGTTGCGATCATAGGTCTCTATGGCCTTGATCGCCATCGAAAAAATACAGAGCAGCAGAGAGAACAAGTTGCCTACCTATTGGCGAGCTGCGTGAATCAGGGGATACTTACGTTATTCCGTTTACAAGCTAATGACTGGAAAGCCCATCCAGATTTTTACATTGAAGAGGAAAATAGGTTGGGAGTGGCTGTAAAAGCTTTACCCGATCAAATCCTTAAAGGAGAATCTTTTGAAAAGTGGAGACATGCAATAAAGATTTGTGACAAGCTCACAAGGAATAGCAATTTGCAACATGTCACTATTTTTCGCCCCCTGGGCGATTTCTCCGAAAAGGAGATCTCCAATATATATACCTTGAAAGATCGCGGTGCTCTGCGGAAGCGGGAAAAGACTATTCACGCACTGTATGAATCAGCAGAAGCTGCAGCTCGCTATATGAAAGACCTAAAGCGAGATATCAACACGCAATTAAAAGCCTTTCGTTTTTCAGATAAAGAGCGCGAATTAACTCTTCAAAAAATCAGTTCGCAGGTTTTAGATAATTACCAACAAGGTAATTTTTCCAAAAAGCAGGCAGATACCTATCTGGAAAGAGTATCCCTTTTTTACAAAACCATGGCTGAGAATCCAAAGTCCTACAGTGTCCGAAACGGCAGCCTATATTTTTATAGCCAAGAATTAAAGCAGAAGGTTGAAGACCTATATGGCGCTGTTATACAGGGAGAGGGAGTGTTTTATGGAAATTTTAAGCAAATTCTAGTGCAAAAACAGGTACAGTCTTCAAGCTATTAAAAATATGAGCGGGTTTTATTATTTGTTGCTTTGCCCGCTCATTATTTACCAACCTGAGATTATAGCTTTAAATGTGTTTGTAGCATCATAAGAGATTTACTATTTTGATAGTGAGTAATCCTGACTGAAATAGTTAATTTCTCAATCGCAAAATTTGTCATATTCTGTTATTTATACATTAAAAAATAACTCTAAATATCCTGCCACAGTTTTACTGTAATTTACGTATCCAGGAATTGGTTACAGTGTAGTATTGAAAATATACTACGAGTCCTAAAGATCGTGCTCCGATCCACAAAAACAAGCTGAACCATATGCCTGTATTCCCCCAATTCCTTGTAAACCACCAGGCGGGAAAGAAAACCAGTACTGAGGCTATAAACATAGTATTACGCATATCGCGACTTTTCCCAGCACCAATAAAAACACCATCGAGCTGATAGCTCCAAACCGCTAATAAAGGTAGTGCACAGAGCCACCAATATACCTGTTCCGCTTGGTGGATTACTGGTTTGATATCTGTAAATAAGGATAGAATCAAGGGTTTCCCTGAAACTAGTACCAGCGTAATCAGGACAGCGCTTCCCAGGGCCCACAAACCTGCACTGCGAACGGTATTTCTGAATAGAGCCGTTGATCTCTTTGCCATGGATTCCCCAACCAAGGCCTCGGTAGCATGAGCAAAACCATCCAGGGCATAGGAAGTCATCATTAATAACTGTATAAGAATAGCATTTGCAGCAAGTACATTATCACCTTGGGCTGCCCCTTGTGCAGTAAAAAAAGTGAGTGTTAGCAAGAGCAAACAGGTTCTTATAAATAAGTCTGTATTTATCTTTAAAAGATTGATCCATGGGGATGAATCGATCCAGGGGAGAAGTTTCTTCTGCCCAATTTCTTTGTGTATATAAGACCAGATATCAACATGAACCCTGGTAAGAAGATATAGACCCAGTAGAAATGCAAAAATATCAGCGAGTACGGTTGCCGCTGCTGCACCTTTTGCCCCTAGGCCCAGGCCAAGGATAAATAGGAAATCGAGGGCTATGTTCAGAAGATTGGCAGCGAAAAGTATATATAGAGGCGCACGGCTATCTTGTCGACCAATAAAAAAACCCAGAATGGCAAAGTTTGCCAGAGCCAGGGGGGCAGATAACAGACGTATTTGTAGGTAGGCCAGTGCGTGGGGTTGTGCTTCCTGACTGGCATTCATCCACTCAACGATATAGTAGATTAAAGGAGAGGCAACAATAAACAGAGTGATTCCCAACCCCATGGCAAATACTAGTGCACGTACTAACCATTGAATCCCAAGATCTGTACTCCGAGCCACCAGTCCGGTAGTACCCATGCGCAGAAACCCAAATGCCCATAGAAGCATCGACATTACGCTAGCCCCGATAGCTACACCGGATAGGTACTCTGCAGATGGGAGGTGACCAAGAATTGCGGTATCTACTATCCCGAGTAATGGCACTGAAATATTACTCAGTATCATTGGCCAAGCCAGATTCCAGACGCGAGACATAGGTTGGGATTCAAGTTTTGTAGAAGAAGGCATAAGTCATAACAACTAGCGGATAGATTGGCTTCTAGCCGAAATCGGAAAAAGAAAAGCTGTGCAGGCGGATTCTACCAATGGTAACAGTACAGAGCTGATAAGATCCTTTTCCTAAATCGGTCTCCCAATACTGCTATTAGCAATTCATTTCGTAACGCTTACAAAATCGAAACGAAATATTTGGCGGAAAAATCATTTTGATTGAGTGTAGATAGTACAGGATTCTGTATTGATCTGCCTGATAATCCTCAAGCTTATCGAAACTAATCTGCCTTGGTTGTGTGAAGCAGTCAGAATTTAGTATTAGAGATTAAAAATCGTTGCCAATCTGTGTAAAAGTAATCAGGGGCACTTGAACCCGAGGATTTATACTTCTCTTGGCAGCATTATTAATGCTTGATTAGTTGTCATCTTTCACCAAATAAATTGCCATGTCTCTATTTGGAGCGACTTTTTTTCTACTTGTGGAAAAGTATCCTATCAAAGTGGTTAAATTTATTTGTTAATCACCGAATTTTTTCACAAAGCGACAACGTTATTCAAAAATGATCCCGATTGACTTTTTCTTGTCGATGTGTTCCTTTTGTACCTGCAGTAGTTGCGACAAATAAAGAAACTGGTTGTTGGTTGTACCTTTCCGGACGACGGCATCTGGAGTAAAAAATCTTTTACTAAGAATAACAAGTTGCACTGACGGCAGTAACGCGAGGTGGTCTCCTCGCCCAGTGTATGTAGTCTTGTGTTACTACAGTATGTCCACAAATTTTGTGTGGAATTAATCCTGTTAGGCAGTTGATACAGGTAAAATTCGCTTATCCGTGAAGGCCAGTGGCCAAAATAAAAATTACGGGTTTCCCTGAGAGACCCGCAACCACGGAGATCTGTAGGCGATGTTGAAAGGCTTTGATCGGCTGTTCGCCTTGCTGGCTACTTCGCTATCTGCACAAGCGGTGTTAGCGAATGAGCAGGACGTTGAGCGCTGGGGGGTTAATATGCCCCAGGGGGTGACAGAAGTCGCCCAGACCACCTACGAGCTACACATGCTGATCTTTTGGATTTGTGTGGCTATAGGGGCATTGGTGTTCAGCATCATGTTCTACAGCATGTGGCGGCACCGCAAAAGTAAGGGATACCAAGCGGCCCAATTTCATGAGAGCACGGTTGTGGAGTTGGTGTGGACTATTATTCCCACCGTCATCCTGATTCTGATGGCGATTCCGGCCACCAAAACGCTCTATGATATTTACGATACTGAGGAAGAAGATCTCAATATCGTAATCACCGGTTATCAATGGAAGTGGAAATATGAATATCGGGGCACTGATGTTTCATTCTTTTCCAGCTTGTCCACTCCCAAAGCTCAAATTGATAACCTTCAGCCTAAGGGTGCTAACTACCTCCTAGAAGTCGATGAGCCCCTGGTTGTTCCTATCAAGAAAAAAATACGCTTCCTGATTACTGCCAATGATGTGATACATGCGTGGTGGGTCCCAGATCTAGCTGTTAAAAAAGATGCTATCCCCGGTTTTATCAATGATGCCTGGACGCGTATTGAGGAGCCGGGAATATATCGCGGACAGTGTGCTGAATTGTGCGGAAAAGACCATGGCTTTATGCCTATTGTTGTGAAGGCAGTGCCACAGGCGGAATACGATGCCTGGCTGAGTTCTCGTGCAGCAGAAGCCATAAAAATGCGTGAACTTACAGCGAAGACATTTACCTTCGAAGAGCTTTTTGCTCAGGGTGAAAAAGTCTATACACGCACATGTGCCGCCTGCCACCAGCCGAACGGGCAGGGAGTACCCGGAGTATTCCCGCCGATTGCTGGATCAAAAATTGCTACCGGTCCCCTCAATGGCCACTTAGACATCGTTATCGACGGTTCCGCGGTAAACCCCGCAATGCAGGCTTTTGGTGAACAGCTATCAGAAGTGGACCTGGCTGCGGTAATTACTTACCAGCGAAACGCTTTCGGCAACGAGATGGGTGATACGGTCCAACCCGTAGATATCCTCAACTTTAAGAATAAGCAGTAAACGCCCGGAGGAATTTAAGAATGGCACATGGTCCTCAACCCGGTATAAAGCGTTGGCTCTATACGACCAACCACAAAGATATAGGCTCTATGTATTTGTGGTTTAGTTTTGCGATGTTCCTACTCGGCGGATGTATGGCATTGGTTATACGCGCTGAATTATTCGAGCCCGGTTTGCAAATTGTACAGCCGGAATTTTTCAATCAAATGACCACAATGCATGGTCTGATCATGGTATTTGGTGCAGTTATGCCGGCTTTTGTGGGGTTGGCTAACTGGATGATACCAATGATGATTGGTGCGCCAGATATGGCACTGCCAAGAATGAATAACTGGAGTTTTTGGATTTTGCCCTTTGCTTTCGCAATGTTGGCATCGACCTTATTTATGGAAGGGGGTGCGCCTAATTTCGGTTGGACATTTTATGCGCCACTTTCAACGGAATATGCGCCACCCAGCGTAACTTTCTTCATTTTTGCCATTCATATTATGGGTGCCTCGTCCATCATGGGTGCGATCAACATTATCGCTACCATTTTGAATATGCGTGCTCCTGGTATGACCTTGATGAAAATGCCGTTGTTTGTATGGACCTGGCTGATCACTGCTTACCTTTTGATTGCGGTAATGCCGGTGTTAGCCGGAGTAGTGACCATGATGTTGATGGACATTCATTTTGGCACAAGTTTCTTCAGTGCAGCCGGTGGCGGTGATCCGGTTTTATTCCAGCATGTGTTCTGGTTCTTTGGACACCCGGAAGTCTACATCATGATTTTGCCGGCCTTTGGCATTATCTCTGCAATTATTCCCACCTTCGCTCGTAAGCCTCTTTTTGGATACAGCTCCATGGTATATGCCACCGCAGCAATTGCATTCCTGAGCTTTATCGTATGGGCGCACCATATGTTTACTGTGGGAATGCCGATTGCTGGTGAGCTGTTCTTTATGTATGCCACAATGCTGATCGCTGTACCTACAGGAGTGAAAATCTTTAACTGGGTTTCTACCATGTTCCGGGGATCCATGACGTTTGAAACCCCGATGCTTTTTGCAATTGCATTCATCATCCTTTTCGCCATCGGTGGATTCTCTGGTCTGATGCTAGCGATTGCGCCTGCAGACTTCCAATATCACGATACGTACTTTGTGGTTGCCCATTTCCACTATGTGCTGGTTCCTGGTGCAATCTTCTCAATTACTGCTGGTGTTTACTATTGGTTGCCTAAATGGACTGGCCATATGTATAGCGAAGTTATGGGCAAGGTACATTTCTGGCTGGCATTTATTGGTCTCAATGTAACTTTCTTCCCAATGCACTTTGTTGGCCTGGCCGGTATGCCACGTCGGATACCTGATTACGCACTGCAATTTGCGGATTTCAATCAAATATCCAGTATCGGTGCCTTCCTATTTGGCGCTGCACAAATAGTATTTTTGTTTAATGTGGTTCGAACTGTAATGGGCGGGAAAAAAGCATCTGATCAGGTTTGGGATGATCCTGAAGGACTGGAATGGACGGTTGCTTCCCCGGCCCCATATCACACGTTTAGTACGCCACCGGTTGTACGTTGACCTATGAAAGTTGGAGCAAATGCAAAGGTAACTATCAAGCTGCTGGCCGTGGCGACCAGCATGCTGGTATTTGCAATTTTCATTATGCCGCCTATTTACGATGTCTTCTGTGAAATCACAGGGCTCAATGGTAAAACCGGTGGTCGTTATGAAGCTGTGCCAGCTGCGATTGATAAAAATAGGCTGGTCACAGTGCAATTTGTGGCAAACAATAATGAAAATATGCCATGGGAATTTCGCCCGAGTGTGATGTCTTTGAAAGTACACCCTGGAGAAATTAAAGATACTGTTTTTATTGCAGAAAATAAGACATCTAGGGATATGGTTGGTCAGGCAATTCCCAGTATGGTTCCTTTCAAAGCTGCTGAGTACTTTCATAAAACAGAGTGTTTTTGCTTCAACCAGCAAGAATTAAAAGCGGGAGAGACTGCAGAATTACCACTACGTTTTATTGTGGATCCAGATCTTCCCGCAAGTGTTAATACTGTAACGCTTTCCTATACGTTGTTTGATGTAACGGAAAGGTTTGCCAATAAAACCGATAAGAATGATATCGACCCCGAGCGAGAGGGATAAAAATTATGGCTAGTGAAAGCAGTTATTACGTGCCCGAACAATCCAGGCTGCCAATTTTTGCGACGATAGGTCTATTCCTAATAGCGTTTGGCGCAGCAAATTGGATTAATGGAGGAAGCTCTTATATTTTCTTCACCGGTGCGTTAGCGATGGCCGCAGTTTTGTGGTTTTGGTTTGCTGCCGTAATCAAAGAGAATATGGCAGGGCTCAACAGTGAACAGTTAAAGAGATCATATGTTTGGGGGATGGGCTGGTTTATATTTTCTGAGGTGATGTTTTTTGCTGCGTTCTTTGGAGCACTTTATTACATACGCAATTTTACAGTTCCCTGGCTAGGTGGTGAAGGTGATCGTGGAATTTCCAATATGCTTTGGGAGGGATTCGAAAGTAGCTGGCCCCTATATGTGACTCCTGACGCCGCAGCAAACGGAGAAACGGCAAAATTTATGGGGCCTAAAGATGTGATAGACCCATGGCACTTGCCACTATGGAACACCATCATACTTCTCACCTCCAGTGTAACTGTACACTTCGCACATGTTTTCCTGAAAAAGAATCAAAGAAAAAATTTCAATATATTACTGGCAATCACTGTGGCATTGGGTGGGGCGTTTATTTTTCTACAAGGTAAAGAATACTACGAAGCCTATCAACACTTGGGGTTAACACTTGAGTCAGGAATCTATGGTACAACATTCTTTATGCTGACCGGATTTCATGGTGCCCATGTCACACTCGGTACAATTATGTTGTTGATCATGTTGTTAAGGTCTGTGATAGCCAATCATTTTAGACCTGATGATCACTTCGGCTTTGAAGCAGCAAGTTGGTATTGGCATTTTGTCGATGTAGTTTGGGTCGGGCTGTTTATATTTGTATATGTTCTAGGTGCTTAATGTGGGCAAGGCTTTCTATCGTATAAATAGAAAGCCTTTGTTTTCTTAATATTTATCAGCCCAAGGTGCCGTTTTTGCCAAAATGCCACTTTCAAAGCCGTACCAAATGGCAAGAAGTAAGAGTGACGCTAGGAGTATTCTAATACCTAATGCGTAGAGTGTGCGCTTGGATTGAGGTGTTCCCATATCTCTAAGTAGAAAAAAAAGTGCACTTGAAAGACTTGCAAGTACGGAAAGGAATAGGACAACAATAACAATCTTTAGCCACATTTTATTATTTTCCATTATTTATGTAGTTGCGCATGATAGTAGATATTCCATCAGCTTCTGCGAAAGATATCAGTTTACCACTGATTCGCAATTGGCCCATCACGATATTTTCTCTGGGTGCATTCATCCTTTTTATCTTTTTAGGATTGTGGCAGCTTGATAGGGCAAAGCAGAAAGTCGAACTTATACAAAAGGTAGAGAGTAGGCTCTCTCTGCAACCGCAGGAAATTTCAAATCTAAGTTCTTATCAAGAGTATGCGTCTGTAACTTTAGCGGGAGTTTTCCAGAAGGAAATATATTTTCTGGATAACCGGACCAGAAACGGTCGTGTGGGCTATGAAGTACTACAAGTATTTTCAACAGAAAATACTGATTGGCTTGTCAATAGAGGTTGGATTCCCTCTGCTGGCGACCGAGATAGCTTACCTGAAGTAACAGCTTTACTTGATGTGAAATCACTTCAGGGCTACTTATACCCTATCGATACTGAATCCTACTCGAATGTTAGTATAGACCCGGTTTTCAAAAATAGAATTCAACAAATAAATTCAAATTTCATTGAGGCTATCGGTTTAGTCAACAATAGATGGTCGATCCGTTTGTTTGCGGATTCAGGTGCAGCTTTAATTACTGATTGGAATTTTTTCAATAGTGGCCCTGAAAAACATCAAGCGTATGCTTTCCAGTGGTTCACGATGGCAATAGCTATCTGGCTTTTATGGGCTTATTCAGCCACAAATATTATTTTTAGATTACGTCGTAGATTGAGTAGAAGTTTGAAAAAGGAGTTTCAAAATGAAATCAAATAGTCAGCCAGTTTCACCTGAAAGAAATCTGAGCAAAAGGAAGCCAGCGAATAAAATCATTCAAGGACTCTCAGTGCTAGCATCCGTCGTACTCCCAATTACAGCTGCCTGTGTCGTTTACTATACGGGCTTAGGCATGCCTAAAGAGACGATTAATCAAGGTGAATTATTGCAGCCCCCATTTGATATCACTGAAATAAAAATCACCTTTCAAGGACAGCAGCAATCCCTGGCACAAGAGGGAGAATCAAAATGGCGCTATCTAATATTAAGTGACAGTGATTGTGGCAAAGATTGTGAAGATCTTTTGTATATAAGTAGGCAGGTTCATATTCGGCTGGGGGAAAAAGCTCATAGGGTTGAGAGGCTACTCGTGGTTGGTGATAGTTTGGATGAAAAACGACAAGAACAAATACAAATTGAGCATCCGAAACTAAAAATAGTGAATTTGGATGATGAAAACTTTAAGCAGTTGGTACAGAAAACTGATCATGACGGTGTGACTTCAACCAAGGCGTTGCTGGTTGATCAGGAGGGTTATGCAATGATGGCCTATGATCGGCAGCATAGCGGAAACCAATTGCTTAAAGATATAAAAAGATTATTGAAGTACTCCTACGAGCAATAAGATTAGAATTTGGAGATTTTCAGTAATGTCTAAACAAGAAACCCCTAAGAATTGGCGACATATCATTACCTGGGCGGCCTGTATACTAGCTGTCGTAGTTGTTGTTCTAGGTGCATTTACTAGACTGGTGGATGCCGGTTTGGGCTGTCCAGACTGGCCTGGTTGTTATGGTCATCTCACCTGGCCGAATGATATAAAAGAAATTAAGACGGCCAATATGATTTTTCCGGACTCCCCGGTAGATGTTAGTAAAACTTGGCCGGAAATGGTCCATCGATACTTTGCAGGAACTTTACTTTTATTCGTTGTATTGCTCACTTATCTTGCTTGGAGAGATCGGCAAGCTCCAACCTTTAAGCATACACATATTCTTTTAATTATTATTATACTGCAAGCTGCTTTTGGGATGTGGACGGTAACCTTGAAGCTTTGGCCGCAGGTAGTCACTGCTCATCTATTAGGTGGAATGGCAACGTTATCTATGTTGTGGATTCTCTGTGAAAGGTTGGCTGATAAACCTAGACAATTACATGGTAGGCATTTACCGGGAATAAGGCGATTACGGCTACTTGCACTGACTGCAGTTGCAATAGTAATTCTACAGATTGGACTCGGCGGTTGGACCAGCTCTAATTACGCAGCTTTAGCCTGTCCAGATTTTCCAACTTGTCATAACCAATGGTGGCCACAGGCAAACTTTGCGGAAGGCTTTAATATCTTTCAACAAATTGGCCCAAATTATTTAGGTGGTGCATTAGAGAATGATGCACGTACAGCCATACATCTTGCCCATCGTATAGGAGCACTGATTACAACAGCAATTGTACTGATTCTTTCAGTTTTGGCTTGGAGATCTGAATTGAGGGGTTGGTCATCATGGCTTACCGGGGTACTACTTCTTCAGGTCAGCTTGGGAATAGTAAATGTTGTTATGTCTCTACCATTAGGGATTGCTGTGGCACACAATGCTGGTGCAGCTCTTCTACTTCTTAGTTTGCTAACTTTTTGTTATCGAATATACACAATGAATGTCGTCATTATAAATAAACAAGAGGTAGTCGATGTGGAAGTAATAGAGCGGGGAGATGGTTTAACTACCGAACCCAATCTTAATTAGATACAAAGCGAATATAAATATAAAAATAGGTGCGAATATGGCCATAAACTCCGCGGGAATACATCAAATTCAATGGCGGGACTACTATGAGCTTACTAAGCCTCGAGTAGTTATGCTTATGCTGTTAACTTCTGTTATTGGAATGTTTTTAGCTGTTCCAGGAATGGTCCCGCTAGATATTTTAGTATTTGGTAATTTGGGAATTGCATTTTGTGCGGGTAGTGCTGCGGCAGTGAATCATTTAGTTGATCGTCATATTGATACAAAAATGGCTCGTACTAGTAATCGCCCGATTGCGAAAGGACGGGTTGAGCCAGTTAAAGCGGTTGCTTTTGCTCTTATCTTGGGTGTGACAGGAATGTTTATCCTGTTGTTTTTTGTCAATGCCCTTACCGCTTGGCTAACCTTAATATCTCTTCTCGGATATGCGGTGATTTACACCATGTTTCTGAAACGCGCCACACCACAAAACATTGTTATAGGTGGGCTTGCAGGAGCCGCTCCGCCCTTACTGGGATGGACTGCGGTTACTGGGGAAGTGCATGGGCATGCATTGTTGTTAGTATTGATTATTTTTGCTTGGACTCCTCCACACTTTTGGGCCCTTGCAGTACATAGAAAAGAAGAGTACGCAAAAGCTGATGTTCCCATGTTGCCGGTTACACATGGGATACCCTATACAAACCTAAATATAGTTTTGTATACCTTTATTTTACTGGCCGTTAGCCTATTGCCCTTTGCCACCGCGATGTTTGGGTGGTTATATTTACTGGGAGCTGTCGTACTTGGGTTTGGTTTTGTTTATTGGAGCTTTGTAATGCTCATTGGAAAAAAACCCAATGCTGGTATGGAGACTTTCAAATATTCAATAATTTATTTAATGGCACTATTTTTTATCATGCTATTAGATCATTATTTAATTGAAGTGTGAGGGAAAAGTGGAAAATCAATATTCTGCCATTGATAAACAGAAACGTGGAATTAGAATTACCGTTATTGCTCTTCTAGTATTGATTCTTGCTGTGCTTGCTGGATTTATACATAAGCTCGGACAGCCTCGTATTATTACTGATGAGGAACTTAGAATTAATGGCACTGTAAAACTGCAGAGACCAAGAATCATAGAAGATATACAATTATTGTCTGATGACAGTAGAGATTTCTATACTAAAGACTTCCAAGGTAAGTGGACTCTGGTATTTTTTGGGTTTACTCACTGTCCAGATATCTGTCCAACAACTCTATCTATACTTAATAATTTTTATAAAACTTTAGACGAAAGTACCAGAGCATCTACGGAAGTAGTACTCGTATCGGTTGACCCAAGTAGGGACAAGCCGGAGCAGTTGGGGCAATATGTCCGTTATTTTAATTCTGAATTTCGTGGTATTACCGGTGATTTTTTTAAGCTGAAGAAATTTGCCACTCAGCTAAATGTACCTTTTAATAAAGTTTCTCTTGTTGAGGGCGGTTATACTATCGATCATGGATCTCAAGTTGTATTAATTAATCCTAGAGGACATTATCACGCCTTTTTTAAGGCACCTCTAGATCCTGCGAAAATGAAGTTGACCTATCGTTCAATACGAGCGACCTTTAATGGATAGTGAAGGAATCGCATGAGCTATTGTTATCAAATAAGATATTAATTCTGGGCCAATCAATGCAAAATGAAGTTGCTGCTTTAAGGAGAAGAGGAGATCAGACACCATCTGGTATGGTGAGTCCTTGGGCTGCACCTATCTTGCTATCACTTTGTATAATTCCTTTTGGCTGGAGTGGGCTTATAGCCCCCTTAATCTGGATTTTCCTGCGAGCAATAGAGTCTACTAGCGGTTGGCTGAGAGCGCTGTCTTTTCTTTCTGTAGCTCTTTTAATGCTAATATCGGGGTTAAATTTGCTTCCTGGCAGTGAACATATCCAGGTATTGCCACCCTATACAGATGCAAGTGGTAATATTATCTATGCCAGTATAAACAGCGGTAAAGCAGTTATTGCTATTGCCTTATTGGCTTTTATGTTGCGCATGAAGCAGACCTTCCGTTTTACAGACTTACCCTATCTTTTATTGGCTATATTTACTCCCGTTGCATTGGGTCTACTCCTGTATACGCCTTCGATAAAATTTACTGGCACTATCGCCGTTGCGGTAATGATAAACTTAGTAATTGTTTGCATTTCTGAAGAGGGGTTCTTCCGGTGGATATTACAGCGGGGTACCGAAGAACTATTAGGGCGCTGGCGCTGGTTATCCGTACCAGTTGTAGCTACGGTGTTTGTGCTTCTCCATGGAGGTTGGTCAGCAGATATCTCCGCAGTTCTATTATTGATAGTCGCCTCAATCTGTTATGCATTGATTTGGACATTGCGGCAGAATTTTTGGATATGCGTAATGACGCATTGGGGGGTAAATCTTTTGCATATGCTCTTGTTGCCTTACCCGTTACCCGGCTAGGCCATATATCATCTGCTTTGGATCATTGTTTTATTGTTACCCCTAAGATTCAGCCAATCTGCAGTTATAAGAAAGACAACGATTTAATCTTTGTAGATTAACAAATCAAAGTAATGTATTTAAGAAATGTGGTTCTAGATGAGCACCATCTACGGTAAATTTTCTAGATATATTCATACAAATAGGGAGATTGTCATTTGAAAAATTATTTTTTAGTTGGAACATTATGTGCACTAACTTGCAATCCTGTATTTGCAGGTGAAGGTAAAGATCTGGCTCAAGAGCTGGTTCAAGAGTATTTGATTGTTGATGGACATGTAGATGTTCCCTATCGTCTCGAACAAGCTGAAGAAGATGTTGGACTTAGCACGGATAAGGGAGACTTTGATTACCCTCGAGCTAAAGCAGGTGGACTAAATGCCCCCTTTATGTCTATTTATGTCCCAGCAGAAAAGGAGGATGAAGGTATTGCCAAATCGTATGCAGATACTTTGATTGATAAAGTGGAGGCAATGGTCAAACAGCACCCGGATAAGTTTGCAATACCTAAGTCAATAAATGATCTACAAAAGCAAGTCGATGCCGGCTTAATTTCATTACCTTTGGGTATAGAGAACGGGGCTCCTATTGAGGGGGATCTTGCCAATTTAAAGTATTTCTCTGATAGAGGGGTGAGGTATATTACCTTAGCCCACTCAAAGAGCAATCATATCTCTGATTCCTCGTATGATAAAAACAGGCCCTGGGAAGGCTTGAGTGCATTCGGAAAGCGCTTGGTACGAGAGATGAATCGGATGGGAGTAATGATCGATATTTCCCACGTATCAGATGCAGCTTTTTGGCAAGTTGTTGATTTATCCGCTGTTCCTGTTATCGCTTCACACTCTTCGGCAAGGCATTTTACGCCGGGATTTGAACGAAATATGAATGATGAAATGATAAAGGCGTTGGCTGACAACGGCGGTATCATCATGGTGAATTTTGGCTCTACTTTTATTAGTGGTGATTCACTGAATTCATATCGTGAAATAACTGATCAGGTTGAGAAATTTGTTAAAGAAAAGGATTTACCTAAAGATAGTAAGGAAGTTGAGGAGTACTCCGATAAGCTTTCAACTGAGAAGTTCATTTTTGCAGATTTGGAAGATGTTCTTGATCATTTCGACCATATTCGTGATTTAGTGGGAGTGGATCATATAGGCATTGGATCGGATTTTGACGGTGTCGGAGATAGCTTGCCCGTCGGCTTAAAAGACGTCTCTCAATATCCTAATTTGGTTGAAGGCCTGCTGAAGCGTGGGTATAGCAAGCAGGATATTAAAAAAATTCTAGGCGGAAATTTAGTTAGAGTTTGGCAAGCTAATGAAGATTACGCCAAGCGCAATAAAGGATGAGACTCACACTCCTCTAACCATCTGAGGCTGCACTATTCTGTCAATAATGTTCAAACGGGCAAAGCCCGTTTGTTTTGTATTATTAATGCAGAAAATACTTTTGGCCGGTTATTTTCGATCTAAGAAAGTACGATTGATAGTGGGTTGGACTGGACTGTCGATTGCCGGTATTTTCTTTTTATGGGGAATTTTAGGATTTCTTTCATTTATTCCCTCAATGCTGGACGTTTTTGGCGTATTGTGGATGCGGATTCCAGCTGGTATTACAGTTTTTGGTTTGCTGATGGCGGCAATTGGATTCTGGGAATTTGATGAAGATTAGAGGATATGGTGCGTGCTCAAAGTATCAGATTTCTTTATCTTACTGGCAGTTTTAATCTCTTTGATATTATCCGCGAGTTTGTGGTTTAGCGGTTATAAGGAGCAAGGAATTTTTACCGCACTTTGGGTTCCCACTATTCTGACACTGGGCATCTATTTCAAAGTGACGGCTTTGCTAGCTCGCAGGAGATAGTTGTGCCTGAAATTTATCTGTTATTGATTGGAGTGGCGGTTTCGCTTTTTGAGTTAATAGGAATTCTACTGGGCATTCGTGAGTTTCGAAAGGCAGGGCAAGAATTGACTAAACAGCGTATTTCTTTGGAGTCGGCAGCAATAAGAGTGCGGAAGAATGGCGTAGAAAAATGATTGTCGTCCTTAACTGCTCTTAGTTAGGAAATACAAAGGGGAAGCCTGATGCTTCCCCTTTGTAATTTTTATGGTTTACTAAAAACTTAGAAGCTATAAGTCATCTTGCCGTAGATAAAGCGACCACGGGGATCGTGTTGTGACTGAACATAACCATAGAGGTCTCCGTCGCCATCCCCGATAGCGAAGGGCGGTTCTTCATCGAAGACATTATCCGCACCCAGGCTCAACACCATATTCTCGAAGCCGGTATAACGGGCCTGCATATTCATGGTCAGGAAAGAGTCTACGGTGCGGGAGTTATTGCTGTCATAGTCGAGTGTCCCGTCGAAATCGATATCCGGAGTATCCTCGAACTCACCAATGTAGCTGAGCCCGGCACTAAATCCGAAGGTGTCAAAGGTCCAGTCAGCGGTAGCGTTCCAACGGTGTTGTGGATACTCGTATTCACCGGCCAGATCGCGGGTGATAAATGCGTCGCCGCTGGAATTCAGTTCAACACGCTCAAATTCTGCCAGGTAAGAGTAATCCAGGCGCAGGCCAAGCTCTCCGCCCACTAGCTCAAATCCGCTGTAGACAATACTTAGGTCGACGCCCGATACGTCCTGTTCACCAATATTGGTGAAGCTGCTGTCGATAGATTGCAGGGCGCCAAGGGTTTCACCATCAATCGGGGTATCGCGGCGGCACACGGTGCTGTCTTGATCCCAGCAATAGAGACTGTAGATATAGCCGAAGGGGACCTCGTCAATCTTACCTTCCTGGGTGATATTCCAATAATCCAGAGATAGTCGCAGGTCTTCTATGGGCTCGTAAACAGCGCCGATGTTGAAGGATTCTGACTCCTCTGCATCCAGATCCGGGTTGCCGGAGAAGACAATGGTGTAGTCGGTCTTTGCACAGTAGGCATCGTTAACTTCACAGCCATAGGTATCAGCGAAGAATAAGGACTCTTGTGACGGGCCTAAGCCGACCTGCGCCAGGGAAGGCGCGCGGAAACCGGTACCCCAAGAGGTTCGGAAGGATAGCTGGTCGGTTACTGTCCACAGCAGATTTGCCATTGGATTGGTGGTGCTGCCAAAGTCGCTGTAATCATCGTAACGGGCGGCCACAGTCAGATCGAACCTGGCAGGAAGGGGGATAGCAACTTCCACATAAGCTGAGGAGATATCCCGGCTGGCACTGGCGGATACGGATTCGGTACCGAAGATCAAACCGCGCTGGAACTGGTCATCAGGGATATCGGAAGCCTTTTCCTCCCGGTATTCCAGGCCTGCGGCCATAGCGATGGTGCCACTGGCGGTATCGACTAAATCTCCATTGACTGAGAAGTTATAGCTGGTGAGGTCGGACTTACCTTGGCGGACCAGGCTGGTGGTGATGGCATCAATGACCGAGTCCGGGTTCTGAACCCCGCCAAACGGATTGTAGTTACCGGCATTAATCTGCTCCTGTAACAGGTCCGTACGCACCCAGCCCTGGGAGCGGTCACCGGTCTGGGTGGTTTCACTGCGGGAGCGCTGCACAGAAGCCTCCCAGTCCCAGTCGGCGACAGAGCCGCGCAGGCCGAAGACACCGCGCAAGTTATCGGTTTCGATATCCCACTGGCGGGCGCCTGCATCCACGGTACGATAGCGGTAAATATCCACATCTTCGCCGAATGGGTTATTGGGATGATCTGCCAGTACATAGAGACCCGCGTCGCCATCGAGGGGAGTAGGTGCACCCTGGGCTACGGAGGTATTGTGCTGAACAGCGACCTCGCTAAAGAACTCCACGCCTTCGGCCAACTGGGTATGGCCCAGCATTAATAGACCTGTGCGCTCAGCTTCGGGTGTGATCAGGGTCCAGGGGCCGTAGTCATAGACGCAGACTTCACCGGTATCGCGCTCTTCGGGACAGCTGGGGTCGGAAACAAAGGTACCGCCCACATTGAAGCTACCGGGATAGCCCCTGGAGGAGCGGAAGTCCATACCGCCACGGCCGGATTGGTTAGCGGTATCCAAACCACTGCGTTCGGTGCTGGATAGGCGGCTGTTTTTATGGTGGTCAAAAATAACAGTCAGGTTTGAGTCATCCCCATTGATGCCCCAGACGGCGGACATGGATTGCTCGTCATAGCCATCGGCACCACCGTAATCTACGGATACCTCAGTACCTTCAAAGTCCCTACGTAACACCAGATTGACCACACCGGCAACGGCATCGGAACCGTAAATTGCGGAGGCGCCATCCTTTAGGACTTCGACCCGCTCAATCGCGGCAAGGGGCACACTGTTGATATCCACAAAGTTGGTAGTGATGCTCTCGGCAAATGCGCTGATAGCCACCCGGCGGCCATTTACCAGTACTAAAGTGGCGTCGGCACCCATACCGCGCAGGCTCACAGCGGCAGCCCCGTTAGCGGTAGAGTCCTGGTTGTTACCCCGGGTTGAGAAGGTGCCATTACCTGCAGCGGGGTTTTTCTCAAAAAGCTGCTGCAAGTTCGTGTAGCCGGACTTTTCGATGGCATCGCGATCCATTACCTGGATCGGGGTAGCTGTTTCAAATTCAGCGTTGCGACTAATACGGGAACCCACAACGGCTACTTCTTCCATCGCCTGATCCTCGGCGGCAAAGAGTGTTTGTGGGCTAGTGGCAGCGGTTGCCGCCACTATGGCTGTAGTTAATACCTTGCGACGAAGAGAGAACTTTTCCATATCGTTGTGCGTCCATTTTTTTGTCATTATTGGTGACCGGCCTAATACGGCTGGTCGTCGGGCAACACTAGCAACGACGGAAAATTGACACAATTAGCTAGCGGCTAACCATCAGCTTATTGCGATAAACGGTGACGGGCATCTCACCAATAGGTAGATTTAAGCGACAATTTGCGACAAATAACGAAATAAAATAAGAAATTAGGATGAGATTAACCTGCGGCTACCTTCAGCTGGCTCGCAGTTGTGAAGTGAGGAAGAACAGTGCTGCGGCCAGAACAATGGAGGGGCCCGCCGGTGTATTCCACAGGATAGAGGCAAGAAGACCGAGTACTACCGCTAAGCATCCCAGCAATGAGGCCAGCACCGCCATACGCTCCGGAGTGTGCGACAGTTTTCGCGCGGTAGCTGCGGGAATAATCAGCAGGGCGGTAATTAACAGAACCCCGACAACTTTCATTGCGATCGCGATCAGTATTGCCAGCATCAACATCAGAGCGATTCGCAATCGCTCGATAGGGACACCTTCCACTGAAGCCAATTCCTCGTGCAGGGTGAAAGCCAGTAACTGTTCCCACAGGAAATAAAGCAGTCCCAGGATTGTGGCGGCGGCAATGGCCATTAGTACCAGATCTTGGCCACTGACCGCGAGTAAATCTCCCAGCAACAGAGATAAGAGATCCACCTTAATCTTAAAGAAACTGACGGTGACAATCCCCAGTGCCAGCATGGAGTGGGACAATATGCCCAGCAGGGTATCTACAGCGAGCTTTTGGCGCTGCTGTAAATACATCAGCAGCAGTGCCAGTACACAGCAAGTAATACCGACAGCCACCGTTGGCATAATCTGAAGTACAAAACCCAGCGTCACTCCAAGAAGGGCTGAGTGAGCCAGGGTGTCGCCGAAATAGGCCATGCGTCGCCACACGGCGAAGCAGCCCAAAGGGCCGCTGACAACAGCGACCATAAGGCCGGCGGCGAGGGCGTACCAGAGAAATTGGCTGTGCAGTAATTCGCCGAAATCGACCACTTATTTTTGCTCTTTGTTTTTAGTATTTGTGTGAGTGTGTTGATGATTGCAGCTGCTTGCGGGCGCAATATCTCCACTTAATTTATGTTGGTGGTTATGTTGGTGGGTATAGGGGGCGACCTTGTCCCCAAATAATTCCAGATAGGCAGGGTGGCGGCTTACTTGCTCCGGGTGTCCGTGACAACAGATATGCTGGTTCAAACAAAGGACCCGGTCGGTTGCAGCCATAACTAAATGAAGGTCGTGGGAAACCAGTAACACACCGCAGCCGAGCTCGTCGCGCAGAGTGGCAATTAACTGGTACAACTCACTTTGACCACCGATATCGACTCCCTGCGTGGGTTCATCCAGGACAAGCAGCTGAGGTTTGCGCGATGCGGCACGAGCGAGTAAGACCCGCTGCATTTCTCCACCGGATAGATTTGCCAGAGAGGCGCCTCTAAGCTGCCCTGCGCCCACCCTGTCCAATGCCGACTGCGCTTGCTCGGGCTTCATGGTCGATTGGCCAAGTTGCAAGAAGCGTTCAACTGACATGGGCATTGAGCTATCGATATGAAGCCGCTGGGGCATATAGCCAATACGCAACCCAGCTTGTCGCCACACGCGGCCCTGGGTCGGCTGGCTGAGCCCCAACAGAAGGCGAAGGAGAGTGGTTTTGCCGGCTCCATTAGGGCCTATTAAGGTGACAATCTCCCCCTGGGACAATTCGACTGTAATATCTTTAAGTAACTGTCTGCCGCCCACCTGAAGGGCGATATTGTCAGCTGTGATAAGCGGCTGGGGTGGATTCAGAATTCAATCTCCGCAGGGAAGTCTTTAAGATGTTTGCTTCCATACCTTCTTTACCGGATATGGACAACCAGGCTGGCAGCTTGGCGCTGGTTGTGATTATATCGCAATTTTTCGCCGCCTAATGTCTCTGATGTATCCCTTCAAACGTCTTTTTACAATCTCCACGGTGCTTCTATTCGGGCTCTTTCTCCCGGCTTGTAGCAAACCGGAATCCGATAGTGGTGGAGAGCTGGTCGTCAGCGTGCGCCCTTTAGCCCTGATCGCCCGGGAAATAACCGGTGAGGATATTCCTGTTCGGGTGCTAGTTGAGGGAGCAGATCCTCACCATTATGCCCCTTCGGTTTCCGATCGGGCTGCACTTGAGCGCGCCCTACTATTGGTGTGGCTGGGGCCGCAAATGGAGGGGGTGTTGGCAAAACAGGCAGCGCTGTTACCAGCGGGCCGGCAAATGCAGCTGCTGGATATAGAGACCCTTGAATATGAGGGTGCCAGTGTTACCGACCCCCACCTCTGGTTGCGTCCCCGCAATGCGGCAATAGCTGCGGCGCAGATCGCTGAGCGCCTGGCACAATTACAGCCGCAGCAGGCGGAATTGTTTATGGGGCGTGCACGGCAGTTTTCCAGTTCGATGGCCAACTTGCAGAAAGTACTCGATCGGGCCTTGTACGGGTATCGTGAAGTTCCCATCGTTGTTACACACGATGCCTATGGCCACTTTTTTGGTTCCGCAGGAGTGAAAACCCACGCCCTGGGCGATGGCAGTGGCGGGGGCTATGGTGCCAAGGCAATGCTGGATTTGTCACAGATTGGTGACGGCTGTCTATTTGGAGATATGCCGGCTAATGAACGAGATCAACAGTTGGCAGAAAACTTGGGGCTGCGTTACGCCGCTTTGGATCTGCTGGGAGATAAATTGAGTGAAAATGCTGATTACAGGGAATTGATAGAGTCCCTTTTGTCTCAAGCCCGCACTTGCTTGAGTCAGGTTCCCGACCGCAACAAGGATAAATCAGAGGCTCCTTGAGCGTACCCAGTATCCCGCCTGCCCAGGTAGGGGGCGGGATCTGGTAGGGTGGCTTCTAGGAACGATTGGTTATTTGCTGTAGTTTCTCTACCCGGGCAGCATCTCTTTCCGCTTGTTTTTGCAGTTTCTCCAGCTGCTGTTTTTGTCTCTCCAGTAAATCATTTTCTCTCTCGCGGATAGCCTGCCTGAGTATTAACTCATGGCCTTCTACCTCAGCCTGCTGTGAGTGTATTTCATCAGTCGTCTCGGCTTCAGCGGTATGCTCTCCACTGCAATCCGAGCCGGCACTTGCCGAAATGGCAAAGATACTTGCGGCAAACAACAGGGTGGCACGCATCACTCCTCTCATCTTTCGAATCCTTCCTTCAACATCGGGTGGCACAGTTTTTTGGAAATAAAAGATCCCTGACTGCCTGGGGGCAGCCTGTGACAATTTGATTTCCGGGGAGTAGCGAACGCATAAGGTCGCTACCGGCAAGACTAGCCAAGCCTGGAGATTTGGTGAGATCGATGCGCCGATAGTTTTAATCGGCGGGGTAAGTCGAGTGGGCTTTTGTGCAGAGGTTGCCTACGGTGTCTGGCGGGAAAGAATCAGTAAGCGGAAAAACAGAGCGAAGGGCGTTATCCTATCGGCCTGCCGCGCGTCATGAACGCCAAACTAAGCAAGCAAGAATTCATCGTCTATGAGTAAACAAAACACCTCAGCCGCCCCGTTGATTTTGGTGGATGGTTCCTCCTACCTTTATCGCGCTTTTCACGCGCTGCCGCCATTGACCACCAGCCAGGGTAAGCCTACTGGTGCGGTGCGCGGTGTGATTAGTATGCTGCGCCGCCACCTCAAGGAGCATCCAGGCAGTCCTGTAGTGGTTGTTTTTGATGCCAAGGGCAAGACTTTTCGCGATGAGATGTTTGCCGAATACAAATCCCACCGCCCTCCTATGCCAGATGACTTGCGTGAGCAGATTCAGCCCATTCACGACATCATCGACGCTATGGGATTGCCGCGCTTGGTGGTCGATGGTGTTGAAGCTGATGATGTGATCGGCACCCTGGCGCTGGAGGCCCAGAGTCAGGGGCAGCAAGTCATAATCTCCACCGGCGACAAAGACATGGCGCAGCTGGTGCGTCCGGGCGTTACCTTGGTTAACACCATGTCCAATACCGAAATGGACAGCGAGGGCGTGACTAAGAAATTTGGTGTAGGTCCAGAACTGATTATCGATTTTCTCGCCCTGATGGGAGATAAATCAGACAATATCCCCGGAGTTCCTGGTGTGGGCGAGAAAACCGCTCTGGCACTGTTACAGAATCTGGGAGGCTTGGAGACCATTTATTCCGACCTGGATGCCATTGCACCGCTGGGGTTCCGTGGCTCAAAAACCCTCGGCAAAAAGATGGCGGAGCACCGCGAGGCGGCAGAACTCTCCTATAAGCTCGCCACTATCAAAACCGATGTGGAGATGCCTTATCACCCCCAGGAACTGCACAATTCAGAGCCCAATACAGAGGCACTGGTTGAGCTATTCACGCAGAATGAATTTCGCGGCTGGTTAGAAGAGCTAACCAGTGAAGAGGCTGAAGAAGCCATGGCGGAAGCCGTTGAGCGCGATTATGTCATCGTCACAGAAATGTCGGAGTTCGATGCCTGGCTGGAACAACTGAAGGGTTCAGACATCTTTGCCTTCGACACGGAAACCACCAGCCTCAATTATATGCAGGCAAAATTAGTGGGGGTGTCCTTCGCGGTGGAGCCCTATCGTGCAGCCTATGTTCCCCTGGCCCACGACTATATGGGTGCACCAGAGCAACTGCCGTTTGACGAAGTACTGGCCAAACTCAAACCCCTGCTGGAAGATCCACAGCAGAAGAAGGTGGGGCAGAACCTGAAGTACGACAGTCATATCCTGGCCAACTACGATATTGAATTGCGCGGCATCGCACGGGATACCATGTTGGAGTCCTATGTTCTGGACAGCACTGGCAGCCGTCACGATATGGACAGTCTCGCACTCAAGTACCTGGGGGAGAACACGGTTCACTTCGAGGATATTGCCGGTAAAGGCGCCAAACAGCTGACGTTTAACCAGATCGAGCTGGACAAAGCGGGCCCCTATGCGGCTGAAGATGCAGATATCACCCTGCGTCTCCACAATGAGTTGAGTGCGCGTCTGGAGCGAGAGCCAACTCTGGTAAAGGTACTCGATGAAATTGAGATGCCCCTGCTACCAGTTCTGGCACGTATGGAGCGTAACGGTGCTTATATCGATGCCAAGATGTTGGCGGAGCAGAGTGCTGAACTTGAGCAGCGAATGCGAGAGCTGGAACAGCAGGCTTACGAAGTAGCCGGCGAAGAGTTCAATCTGGGCTCCACCAAGCAGCTGGGGGGGATCCTGTTTGAAAAGCTGCAGATTCCAGTGATCAAGAAGACCCCCAAAGGTGCGCCCTCTACCGCCGAAGCTGTATTGCAGGAATTGGCCCACAACCACGAGCTGCCCGCACTGATAATGCAGTATCGCGGCCTGGCCAAACTGAAGAATACCTACACCGATAAACTGCCAAAAATGATCGACCCGGGTAGCGGTCGTGTACATACCTCTTATCACCAGGCAGTAGCTGCTACCGGGCGCCTATCCTCCAGTGACCCTAACTTGCAGAATATTCCTATTCGTACAGAGGAGGGGCGCCGTATTCGTCGGGCCTTCACCGTTGACCCAAGAATCAATGGTGGCAGTGAGATCATCGCTGCGGACTACTCCCAAATTGAGCTGCGTATTATGGCTCACCTGTCTGGGGACAAAGGTTTGGTGGATGCATTTGCTCAAGGCGCAGATATTCACCGCGCGACGGCGGCAGAAGTCTTTGAAGTAGCTCAGGATAAGGTGACTGATGAGCAGCGCCGGCGGGCCAAAGCGATCAACTTTGGTTTGATTTACGGCATGTCGGCTTTTGGCCTGGCCAAGCAGTTGGATATCCCCCGGGCTGACGCCCAAACTTATATCGACCGTTACTTTGAGCGCTACCCGGGTGTATTGCGCTATATGGAGGATACCCGTGCACAGGCCGCAGAAAAGGGCTATGTGGAAACCCTGTTTGGACGCCGTCTCTATCTGCCGGAAATTAACTCACGCAATGGCATGCAGCGCCAAGCAGCAGAGCGGACCGCAATTAATGCGCCAATGCAGGGTACTGCCGCCGATATTATCAAGCGGGCCATGATCGCTGTAGACAGCTGGCTCAGGGAGAAGAAGCTGGCGACCCGGATGATTATGCAAGTACACGATGAATTGGTTCTTGAAGTACCCAAGGATGAGGTCGAAATTGTGGCCGATGGCATTGTTGAATTGATGCAAGGCGCGGCAGAACTCCACGTTCCCCTGATTGTGGATCTGGGCCAGGGCCGAGATTGGGATCAGGCGCACTAATTTGACTGAAGAAACCATCTAAGAATTGAGGGTAGGGCGCGCTGCTCGGAATGATTTGGCGCGCTCTTGTTGGTACGGATGAATAAAATGCCAATTTTTGTGTTTTGTTAGGCGTTTTTACAATCTTTTTGAAATTCCGTGGAACTGTTCCGGCGACAGCCCCTCTAAAAAGGCAAGATCGTTGGAATGCGTCATCATCCCCCAAGGAAGTCAGATGTTTGCCCCGGTACTCCCCCAAGTCCGGGGCATTTTTTTGCCTGTCTTTCAGCCCTGACCCTCCCTATCTACCCAAGCCGCAACAACTGCAACACCCGCAGTACTCCAGATCCTAAATTCCACTGTCCATACTTCTATTAAAACGTGGGCAAGGCGCTTAGCGAGTGTGAGGCGCCAGGCAGGGTACTGAGCTTATGAGCCGCATTAAGTTATTCAGTCTCGATGTGGGAGCAGACTTCGCAGGACGTGTCGCCGCGAGTCTCGGTGAACCGGTATCTCGCCATGAAGAGCGTCAATTCGATGATGGCGAACACAAAGTTCGGCCACTGGATGATGTGGAAGGGGCGGATGTTTTTCTGGTCCAATCCCTTTACACCGATACCAGCAGCTGTGTTGACCAGAAACTTATGCGCTGCCTGTTTTTCATTGGGGCGCTTCGCGATGCCGGTGCCGCGAGAGTGACTGCGGTCATCCCCTACCTTTGCTATGCACGAAAAGAGCGGCGAACCAAATTGCGCGACCCCCTGCCGAGTCGCTATCTGGCCAGTTTTCTGGAAGCCGCCGGAGTGGATGTAGTCGTGACTATGGATGTTCACTCCCTGGCGGCCTTTGAGAACGCATTCCGCTGTCGCACCGTTCACCTGGTTTCCAACCCCCTGTTGATTGAAGTGGCGCGAATGCGTCTGTCCGGAGACCCCGGTCCCCTGGTTGTTTTGTCTCCAGATGAAGGAGGGATAAAGCGTGCGGAAAAATTCCGTTTGGCCCTTGGGGATCAGTTGGGGGTACCGGTGGCTAGCGCATTTGTGGAGAAGTATCGCAGCGGTGCTCTGTTGAGTGGGGGAACTTTGATTGGGGAAGTTAAGAATGCCACGGTCATTATCGTCGATGACTTACTTGCTACTGGCCACACAGTTACACGGGCAGTGGACGCGGTGATAAAAGCGGGAGCGAGGCGGATTTTGGTGTTTTGTGTTCACGGACAATTTAGTCGCGATGCCCATACAGCAATGGCGCGCTTGCCGGTGGAATCAATTGTGGTGACTAATTCTCTTCCTCAGTCGCAGCTGCGAGGAAACTGTGAGTGGGTAGATTGTGCGCCGTTGATTGCAGATTGTATTCGCCGCCTCCACAGCAATGGGCCAGTGGCTGAGTTAACAATTTGATAAAAATCGACCGCCTTTACATAGAAGAACGTATGAGGCGCCAAAACACGTATTTTGTTTACACTTATTTACCAAAGGGGCGGGAACCATCGGGCTTAAGAGCCTATCCAAGTAATCAGTTCATTGTTGCTCCCTAACCCCAAAGCGTTTAGCTTTTTCTACCCCGGATGGTCCCCAACTCCGGGGTTTTTTTATGTCTTTCATAGAGTTCTGCAGTTTCATCCATCGGGATACCTGTCCTTTCCTTTTTGAGTTAAGACCTTAAATCGTTTTATGAGCCGCTCAGCTACTTTAAGTTTTCGTATACGGCGAGCAGGCCCTTAGATTGGCTCTCCCCGAGACTCCCGCAGAGGTTTTTCACAGTTACCTCTAGGTCCCACGACTACATTGCCTGTTATCCACTTCCGGCATAATCGATTTTGGGGGCATGGCGTAGGGCTAACCCAAAGGCTCAAACATGCGCTTGGGAAGAATGAAAGTTCAGCCTAATATCGATGCAGGTAAAGAAATTTTGGGATGAAAAGAACCCTCAGGCGTACCCGTCCCCCTGGGTGCGTCTGACAAGTGCCCCACCCCAAGGGCACTGTCCCCTAGCCGGCAGCCCCCATCTGCCGGCTTTTTTTATTTCAGTAAATGATGCCATCACAGCAGAAAGCAAAAGTTGCTTGTGAATGCGCTTGCAAATGATAATGGTTCGCATTATCTTTAAGTTAAATCAAATATGGGGGGTTATCGGTGAATTTACGTTACTTGTGTGCCAACCATCGCCAATGGTTGATCGCTGACACGGATCGTGCGGAAAAGGCGTGGCTCGATTGGATTGAGCGCGGCAAGCTTTTGCTTGAAGAGTGCAATTACGCCGAAGCAATACCTTATTTGGGATGCGCCTTCGATCTGGCCAGCTTTCTTCTGGAAAAGCAGTGGCCAACTTATGCCATTTCGGCAACGCGTTTTAGTGAAAGCGCTATCTGGTTAATGGCTGCCTACCGGGAGCTGGGTGATGAAAAACTTCGAAACTACATACTTGCCGGCGCCAGCTCAGTACTCGCCCGCGAGTTGGGCGATAGCCATAAGCAAAGGGTTGCGGCGGATTGCATCAGCTCACTCTACCCCGGAGAGACACAGCAGCAGGTACGCGAGTTCTCCACAGCCAGAATATCCGCCTGTATCAATGGTGGAAACAGAGTGCACTGAGGGGAATGAAAAGATGAATGCCAATGGCAATTCCCGTCTGCTGACGATTGCCATACACGAAGAAACCCTTGCCGCTCTTCTCGCGCAGAGGTACTTACATGCAGAGGAATTGCATTGTTTAACTCCGGGGGCACGCCGACGGCTGCACCGGGTACTGCTTCGCTCCCTGATCCCCGAACAGAAGCGCAAAGCAGCGGCAACTGGTGTGCCCGGAGTTCGCTTTTAGGAATTTTCTCCGGTGAGAGATAAATTGAAGTGCTTGTATTGCTCGGGGGGCGCTGCCCCCGGGTTCTCGGCTCGTTCAATCTTCAGTGGGGGCGGCTTCCTCTGGGATTTCCAGCCACTCATTGAGCTTGCGCTCGAGTTTGTCCAGGCCTGTTTTTTTGGTCGATGAGAAGATCTGCAGAGTGACCCCGTGATTGAGTCCCTGCTCCTTGAGGGTCTTCTCTACTGCAAAGCGAGTGTTGTTGGCTGGACCATTCTTCAACTTGTCGGCCTTGGTTAGTAGGATGTGCACTGGGAGCTCGGCCTCTACTGCCCAGGTGAGCATATGCAGATCGAACTCCTTGAGGGGTTGGCGAATGTCCATTAGTAATACGAGTCCACGCAGGCACTCTCGCTTCTCAAGGTAGGTGGCCAGATGGCGCTGCCACTCATCTTTCATACTTCGGGCGACCTTGGCAAAGCCATAGCCGGGCAGATCCACCAAGCGCTGCTGGTCGGAGAGGCGAAAGAAGTTGATCAACTGGGTGCGTCCCGGTGTTTTAGAGGTACGCGCCAACTTGTTGTTTTCCGTGAGCGCATTGATGGCACTGGACTTCCCCGCATTGGAGCGACCGGCAAAGGCCACCTCGGCACCAAAGTCCTCCGGACACTCAGTCAGGGTGGGGGCACTGGTGAGAAATTGTATGGAACGGTAGTTCAGTTTTGGTGGTTGGGCTTTAAATTCTGAATTTGACATCGTATAAGTCTGTTTATTCGGTACACTCGCTTGGCGCGCAAGTATATAATGCCGCCGTTTTCGCGTCGCAGGACTATCGGGGGCGGTGCGAAACGCCATCTCTCAGCGCGCAACGGGACGACGTATGAACAGCATTATCAAGAACACTGCTCTGGCACTCGGTTTAGTTTTCGGCTTGGGCGCCGTGCCCTTGGCGCTGGCTGCGGGTGACGCTGCTGCGGGCAAGGCAAAGGCCGCTCAATGTGCAGCCTGCCACGGTGCAGACGGTAACAGTATTGCTCCGGCTTTTCCAAAGATTGCCGGACTCGGTGAAAAATACCTGTTTAAGCAGTTACAGGATATCCAAAGCAAAACCCGCGATGTGCCGCAAATGATCGGTCAGTTGGACAACTTCAACGATCAGGACCTGCAGGATATCGCCGCTTACTTTGCCTCGCAGCCAATGCAGCTGACCGGATCTGAGGCTATTTCCGTGATGCTAAACAACGGTGAGAACGTCGACGGCCTGATGCTTGGACGTAAAATCTACCGTGGTGGCAATATGGAGACTGGTGTTCCCGCATGTATGGGATGCCACTCACCTGCTGGACTGGGCAATGCACCGGCCGGTTACCCTCGTCTGGGCGGTCAGTATCCAGAGTACATCGAAGCCCAGCTGAAAGCATTCCGTGCGGGTACCCGCAACAATGACGGTGAAGTTCGCACTATGCGCACCGTGGCCAAGCAACTCTCCGATGCAGAGATCAAGGCGCTGGCCAACTATATCGCAGGCCTGACTGACTAATAGTCACAGGGTTTGAGTACACTGAGGCCGGTCTGTAACCGGCCTTTTTTGTGCCTGTCGCCTGAGCATAAAGCCGCTTTCCATAGACGTACTAGGCAGTTTTTGCAGTGTTTCCTTGCACGAGGGTCCGGGAACTTAAATAATCTGCGTTGTCTATTGTGTCCTCAGTGGCTCGACAGCCCGCCGCTAGATGGCGTTCGCACCACTAAATAAAAGTTGGAGAAGACTTATGAGAGCATTTCTCGCCCCGATCACGATGGTTTTTGCTGTAATGTTCAGCCTCGTTGCCTGCGCCCAGGAAAGTGGCGAGTTCAAAGCGGGCCAGCACTATGAAGTATTGCCGCAGGCTGTACCACAAAAGAGCAACGACAAGATCGAAGTGACTGAGATGTTCTGGTACGGCTGTGCCCACTGCTTCACTTTTGAGCCAACTCTGGAGCGCTGGAAAGAAAAGATGCCCAGCGATGTTGCGCTGCTGAAATTGCCAGCAATTTGGCAGCCGGTTATGGATGTACACGCTCGTCTTTACTACGTAGCAGATTCCATGGGTGTTCTGGAAAAGATGCACACGCCTATCTTTAACACCATCTACACTCAGCGCCAGATGCTGGCTGTCCGCGAAGGTCGCAACTGGGTGCCTGACTTAAAGGCTATCGAGGCTCTGTTTAACAAGCATGGTGAAGATGGTGCCAAAGCTGCGAAGCTGATGAATTCCTTCGCTATCAACAGCAAAGTTAAGCAAGGTATGGCCAATCAGCGCGCTTACAAAATGACTGGTACCCCGGAAGTTGTTGTTGCGGGTAAATACCGCATCAGTTCCTCTTTCCCCGGATATAAAGGTAAGAGCAATGGCCAGGAGCTGATGCTGCAAGTGGCGGATTACCTGATTGCCAAAGAGCGAGCGGATCGCGGCTAAGCTTTCCGATTGAAGAAACCCCGCCTCGAGCGGGGTTTTTTATTTCTACCCTAAGAAAGGTGCCCCGCAATCTGTCGAGAGGCTCCTAACATCGATCAACCTTGCCCGATCCGGAAGCCACTAATGGGATTCAAATGGATTTTACTGTTTACCCTCCTAGCTGGCTTAATCGCACCTGTTTCAGCCCAGAACACGTCAAGCAGCAATACTGTGGCCGCTCAGGCCAGCAATCTTCTCTCCTATATAGCGGTAGACTACGGCGACGCTGTAGAGAACGGGCAGCGACTGGACACTCCTCTGTATGAACTACAGAAGCAACAGGTAGAAGAAGTACTGCGTCTGGTCACTCAACTCCCCGATCGGCCTGGTCGGCAGGGTTTGCAGAAAAGCCTCTCGGACTTGCGTAAGGCGATTGAGGATAAGGATTCCAGCGCAGAGGTGCGCCGTCGAGCCAATGCAATCGCCGATCGCCTTGCTGCTTTGTATCAGCTGCAGCGGTCACCCAGTTACTCTTTGCCCTCGCCGGGTTTTATGATGCCTGTTTATCAGCAGCGGTGTGCCATCTGCCACGGTGTCGACGGTGAGGGTAGTAATGAAGGCCCAGCCCTCAATGATCTTGAGAGAATGGCGGGGTTCAGTCTCTATGATCTTTATAACACCCTGGACCCAGAAACTGACTCTATTCACACAGTCGACATTGATGGAGACTTGACCGGCCTACAGCGCTGGGCATTAGCGGTGACTGTCGCTGCTTTTCCAGTGGCAAATCAGTTGCCACCCTCTTCCGACTTGGCGACCCGTTACCCCGGCTTACTGGGACTGCCGGGAATGGCGACCACTAAACCGGCGGAACTTGATCCAACTCTGCAACAAGCATTGATGTGGTGGCGCGGAAACCCCCATCTTGTACGCACTCTGATCCCCCCTCTTATCAGCGCAATTGGCTTGCTGCAGCTGGCGGAGACGGACTATCGAGGAGGAGATATAACAGCGGCATACGGTAAGTTAATGCTGGCTTATCGTGATGGGTATAGGCCGTTACGACAGGAGCTGCTGATTCGTGACAAGGTACTGGTGGAGCAGCTTCAGGTCCAATGGCAGCAATTGCGGGGTGACTTGATTGGTGATGCCAGTTCTACAGAAGTTATTGCCGCGTTTCAAAATCTGCGGGCGGATCTCAATCTGGCCCACTCCAAGTTGGAGCCACCAGCGATGGGGGAGGGGCGATACCTATGGACTGCCGCTCTGTTTGCTTTGGCAATCGGTTTGGGGGCGCTGCTCTGGTGGGGACTGCGAAGACAAAAGCGAACTAGACTTTAAAAAGTTTTGTCCGCCATTTCCCGGCGCAGTAGTGAGGCCATACCATGTCAAAATTAGTTGCCACTGCCTTCATGATGTTACTGGCCCTGGATTGCCACAGTTCTGAGCCTCTGGATGCATTTCCAGAGGAGGTTGATGGCAAGTTACGTCACGTTATCAAGCTGCCCAAGGTTGTCGATGAAAGTCGCTTTAGGGTTGAGTTGATACCGGGAAAAAGCCAAGTCGCGGAATGCAACTTGCAAAGCTTTAGCGCCCCATTGCGCAAGGACATACTCCCAGGCTGGGGTTACCCCTTCTATGTCCTGTCCGACCTGACCCCGACCACAGATACGCAAAAGGTCTGTGCCCAAGGCAGTGAATCCCGGCGATTTATCACCGTGCGCGGTGATGGCTTGATGCTGCCTTATAGCAGTAAGTTGCCAATGGTTATATATCTGCCTCAGGGCGTGCAGTTAAAGTATCGGGTGTGGAGAGCAGACAAGAATTTTTCCGAAGCAAAATCCAGATAGTTGGACTACCGGTAAAAGTGACTTGCCATTCTTTTTGTGAATTTGTCGTAAATTTGAATATTTTTAAGGTTTAACCTGCCACCGTTGTAAATTGCGTCTAGCCTTACTTTTCGAGGGATGTGAAAAATAGTGCCTGAGCGTTTTTTCACGCCGATAAGTGAGGCTTTAGCCCCGTAATCGGAAAGGAAAATTGGCGACTTCCCCAGTCGTCTTTTGAATAACCCGCCCCCTGTAATGCACTGGGGCCGATACCGTAGGGCAGCGCATGAAGTTTTTGCGTCTTTTACCAAAGCGGCATTTTATCAAGCCGGTTGTTCCATTTGTCACAGCAATTTTCCTAGCGATACCAATGTGGGCCTCGGCGGAGTCCGCCCAGCAAAAGTGGGCGGGAAATTGGCTGGTTGTGAGTGAAGGCGATGATCAATTAGTGTGGCAACTGCATGCCGATGGCTCCGGATATGCCTATGGATTTAATGCCAAAGGTCTATTGACCCATGGTTTTGCCATTAACTGGCAATTGGATGGTGACCGGGTGCGAGTTAAAACGGGAACCTCGGTGCGCTGTAAGGGCGGGGTTGTATCTGTCGCATTTCGAGATTGGAGCCGTGCCACCCTCCTATTTGCAGTGATTGATGGCCGTCATTGGCTGCAGGCGGGCGGTGGACTTCTGAGCTTTCAGCGTCGGTTGGCTGATTGGCGAACCCCCAAGGCCGGTGCAAGTTGCCCGGATATTGTCAGTCGCTAGCAGCTTACTTCCGTGCGAACGCTATTTAATCCGTGCGTGGAAAAGATGAGTAGTGGGTGGGAATGGATAAAATTCTATCTCTTCCTGCCACTGCTAATTTTTGTCGTAAGTGCAAATGCCAGTGAAGAGAAACGAAAAACACTCAATGAAGGCTGGCATGCAAAATCACGCTACGATGCCAGTCAATGGGTTGGGGCCTGGCTGATTTCCCGCGATGGTGAAGCGCGGCATGTGTGGAGTCTCAAGCCCGATGGCACTGGGAGATCCTACGCTTTTTTAAGGCAAAATGGAGAGATGCAATTCGTATTTGGATACGATATTAATTGGTATTTTGATCCATTTACTCAAATGGCCAATATAAAGACCGGACGCAGAATTATTTGCAAGCGAGGGAAGATTTATCCCTATTTTCTCACTCTAAAATCCTACGAAAGCGACTATGCGGTAAGGGGAAAGTTTGCCTGGCAAACAACATGGACAGAAGTGAGTATTGGGCGAAATCGCCTGCATAAATCCTATGTAGTTTTTGTAGCTCCCCTGTCCGCATGGCATGATCCAGATAGAGATTCACCCTGCCCCAAATTTCCCCGTGTACGCCTGGAAAAGGATATTGACGCGGTGCTGAAGAGCTGGGAGGTTGAACAGGATTCGTCGGAAGTGGATACAACTCCGGCACCCAATGAACCGGAATTTGATGGTGAAGAGCTGAGAAATCCGTAACTTCTCACAGTCATTGGGTCTACTTCTCTCAATAAGAAATAATCCCATCAATATATTTTTAACTTTCCACCAGCTAAAATCCGACTTCTCTAAGCTTCAGGAAAAATCTTAAAAAGATTTAGTTATTAAACTGCCAGCTCTGTTAGGAAAATAATTCTAAAAAAATGCGTGATCTTACCTTTTCCAAATTAAAATATGCTGCCGGGTAATAGAGAGCCCACGAAAAGTAGTTTTAGAGTTGGATTATTTTCACCTGAAGACAGGTATTAATCAGAAAGATTGATCCAAAAGCAGTGCGACCGTGTAGAAACCGGTCGTATTAATCAGGTTGGAGAAAACTTCCAGACGGCAAAGAAAGCATGAAAGCTGATCTATCCGTAGTGAGAGCATTGAGAACTTTGTATCCCAAGCTGCACGATGAAATCTATGTGTTTTGTCAGGTTTCAGATAGTCGGTTTACAGATATTTTGTCAGAGAGTTTGTGTTTCTTCCGAGAAGGTGAGGGAATGAGTGTGATACTGCCTCAACGTTCGGCTCGGCAATTAGATATTGCCGCAAGCGCCCCCTTTCGCCAAATCACTTTGCAGATCCTGGCTGGTCTTGATGCGGTGCGGGTTATTCCTGTGGTCGCCCAGGAATTAATGGAGGCTGGAATAGATACCAGCGTGGTATCCACACTACACCGTGACCACATTTTTGTCCCTGATGAGCGCGCGGAATTTGCAGTAAAAATTCTGCGCGGTATTCGAAATCGAGTTCAATATAGCTGATATGTAGCCTGCCAGTGCGTATCAACTATCCCCCCACAGAGCCCCACGGCGAGATTCGCCAACTGTTGCCTAATTTTTTTTATGTTCCCGGAACTATCAAACTAGCGCCGGGGGTCACTATCAATCGCAATATGGGAATCGCTCGCTGGCAGGATCACCTTACCTTGATTAATCCCATCAGATTGCGTCCACAGCAGGAGGAAAAGTTAAAAGATCTCGGGCGTGTGAGTCACGCGATACGGCTCGGCTATCACCATGGGCGTGATGATCTCTACTACAGAGACCACTTTGATCTTACCTTTTGGACACAGCGCGGCTCCGATTTTTATCCGCCAAAAGCAGATAAGGTGTTGCGACAGGAGGATGTTTGTCCAATACCGGGGGGGCGCTTTATTGTCTTTTCCCAAAGTCAGTTTCCAGAGGCCGTATTGTGGCTCCCGTTTAGTGGCGGACTACTGGTCAGTTGTGATGCCCTGCAGTACTGGCAGTCATGGAATGGATGTACCTGGTTTGGGAAAAACCTGCTGAGGTTTTCTGGTATCCGCCGAGGTATGCAGATTGCTCCCTCCTGGAGAGCAAGGGTGACACCAAGTGATAAAAATCCCAGGCTGTGGTTGAAGTACGACTTCGAACAAATCCTAAGGCAGCCGTTTTTGCACTTTCTTGCGGCTCATGGAGATTTTTGTGCGGATAATGCCTACGAGAAAGTAGCTTATGCGGTTGGACAAGCGTTCCCCGGTTTGGGGAAGGCTGCATAGATGAGTTTAGCGAGCACAGTCAGGGCGCAGCTCACTGGGCCTCAGCTTAGATTGCCCTAAATCGTGGTAAGATGGGCAATTGCTCGACGGTCCACAAGCACCTGTAGTGGTGCGATTTCAAATGACCTGTCCGTATCAACAATCACGCTTTGTATTCCTGAGAAGTAGCACTCCCCATGAGAGTTAAAAATCTATTGGGTGCCCTGGCTATGGCACTATTGGTGGCTTGTACCACCTCCAGCATTAACAGCACTGGCCCCATTGCAGATAGTGATTACATCCGTAGAGATATCAATTTCCTTGCATCAGCGGAACTAGAGGGTCGCGATACCGGTAGCGAGGGTTATCGCCAAGCGGCACAGTATGTGGCTGGCCAATTTAAAAAGATGGGGCTGATTCCAGCAGGGGAGCAAGGTTACTTCCAGGAAGTGCCTTTTCGCAGTGCCAGTTGGGATGGGAGTGATCCTGAATTTGTCTTAGAGGGCCAGAACGATGAAATCGCCATGCAATTTGGCGAGGACTTTCTAGCATCGCCCTCCGCACTGAGTGAGCGCTCGCAGATCAATGCCGAGTTGGTATTTGTCGGTTACGGTATTGAGGCTCCGGATTTTGGCATTAATGACTATCACGGCCTGGATGTACAGGGAAAGATTGTCGTTGTGTTAGCAGGCCGGCCGCAGAGCTTGCCCAGTGAAGTGGGGGCTCACCACTCCTCTCCTCGCACCAAACGCCAGGTTGCCGCAAAACATGGCGCTGTGGGTTTTGTTCGCCTGTATACGCCTGAGCGGGAGAAACGCCGCCCATTTGACTACTATGCGAAGCACCGTTTTGACGACACTTTTGACTGGGTGAAAAAGACTGGTATGCCCGGTAGTGCAATCCCGGGGATGCACCCGGGAGTTATGTTGAGCATCACTGCAGGCGGCAAGCTGTTTGATGGCGCTGAGCGCAGTCTTGAAAGTATTTTTGCCGATATCGAGCAGGGAAAAACTCCAGAAGGCTTCCCCCTTAGTTACCGTGCAAAAATGAGCAGCAGCTCTAACCACAAGCGCGTAACCAGCCCGAATGTAGTGGCCGTTTTACCGGGAAGTGATCCACTCCTGAAAGCTGAATATGTTGTTTTTTCCGCACACCTGGATCATGTTGGAAAGAAAGAGGACGGCGAGATTTACTACGGAGCCCAGGATAACGCTGCCGGTATCGCGGTGATGTTGGAAACCGCACGTCTTTTTGTTGAATCTGGGCAAAATCCTCGAAGATCACTGCTGTTCGTTGCTGTTACCGCAGAGGAAAAAGGTTTGCTGGGATCGGATTATTTTGCTGAGTACCCCACGGTGCCACTGGAATCGATCGTAGCCAATATCAACCTTGATATGCCCATGCTGCTCTATCCATTCCGCGATATTATTGCTTTCGGTGCTGAACATTCATCTTTGGGGCGAGTTGCGGAGGAGGCTGCAAACCGTTCCGGGCTTAAACTCAGTCCCGATCCTATGCCGGAGGAAGTTATCTTCGTGCGCAGTGACCACTACAATTTTGTCCGTCGCGGAGTGCCCTCAATCTACTTGATTACCGGAAGGGAGGCAAAAGACCCCAGTGTGGATGGTACTGCTGCACAGATGGCTTTCTTCCGCGAGCGCTACCACAAGCCAGGGGATGCTGCGGACGAGCAGATTAATTATGAGGCGGCTGAGCAATTTACCCAGGTAAATTACCTGATTGCCCGGCAAGTTGCCGATGCCGACAGTCAACCATATTGGTACGAAGGTGATTTCTTTGGGGATTTATTTTCTAGGGATTGAGCGGTTTGAACACCCTGGGAGCAACCCTAACTGAAACCATTGATTGGCTTCAGGATAGTACTATCGCTTGTTCTCCCGCAGTGGCTAGCTCTAAATGTGCCTATTGGGTTTACGACAGAGGTGGCTTGATTGTGTTTAACCGCAAGGCTTAGGTAGGCTCCAGGCTTCGGCTGTCCTGTCCACAATAGGTAATTCTTGTACGGATGGTTCAATTGCTGAGGTCGGTTAATTACAGGAGCTGAGGCCAGCAGCTGCCCCAAATCGACACCAGAACATTTAGCTAATGCTTCTTTGGCGGTCCATTTAGTGAGGAAACAAGCAGCTACTTGCGATGTTGGGAGCGAGTTTAGTTCGGTTATCTCCGCCTTGTGGAAGTATTGCTTAGCCATGGCCAACCAATTCCTTTGGTGGGACTCATTTTCGCAATCAATACCTACTGGAGTTTCCGCTATTGCTACGGCAACAAAGTCATCGGAATGGCTTATGGAAATATGACAAAGGGGTTTTCCTCTAACCATAGCAATGGTCGGTGCTTCAGCCTCAACTGTAATTTCCCAAGGTGAATACTCGTATTGCTCCGCAATTAAAGTGCGCAGTAATATTCGCCCGGCCAGGAACTGGGCTCGGCGTTTAATACTGTGTATTTTCTCCAGCCGTGAGAGCTCAGTGCTTCCCAGCAGGTGAATGGAATCTCCCTGCCAGTTTCCTGACCAGCTATTGAAGGAAGAGCAGGTAAAGTAAGGCATTTGATAACCCCTAAGAATTTGTTCCCTTTGGAAGCGATGGAATCTGGTCGACTTAAAAAACCTTCACTTTAACGGCTGGGGGGCTGTGCAATACAAGTTTCCCATGGCAAATGTGTACCATAGTACGAGAGAATAAGTGGCCGGAAAAGCCCGTGTATTTCACTGTAATCTAAGGCCGCGCATCGACCTATAATTCAGCGCTTTTACTGGCGGCTATTGGTCATTTTGTGTACCATTCCCGCCCTGTCTCTGGTCGCGCAATACCTATTAGCCAACTAAAAATAATGGTGGGAAAGGCCAGCTTCAGCTTTTTGATTTTGGGGGATGGAGCTCTGCTCCAGAGTTAATGTTTGGTTATGGAATTTGTTGTCAGTAATTGGCGAGCATGGTGCTCGGGAATATCAGATCAATCGGATTGGCAGGGTTGGCGTAGAGGAGAAAAGCAGCTTGGTGGAAATAGCCAGGCGGATGTGTCTTTTCTTCCTGCAATGCAGCGCCGTCGGTTGAGTCCGCTGGCTAAAGCCGTTTTTAATACCGCTTTTCCGCTATTAGAGCAGGAAGATATTCCTTTACTGCTTTGCTCAGTGCATGGCGAAGCAATGAGGACTTATTCCTTGTTACAAGGCGTTGCAGCAAGTGAAGACCTATCGCCAACTGCATTTGGACTTTCTGTACACAACGCAATTGCAGGACAGTTCTCTATTGCCTGTAAAACCAGGTCTCCAGCACTTGCTTTAGCTGGGGGGGATTTTCCTATGCAGTCGGGTTTTATAGAGGCTGCTGGTCTACTCCAAGAGGGTGATGAGGAATTGCTTTTAGTGTTCTGTGAAGAAACACTACCTGAGATTTACTATCCCAGCGCTGAGAGCTCAACATATATTTGCGCAACGGCTATGCGCTTGGCGAAACATAAATCTAGTGATACAGATATAAAACTATCGTTAACTGCCAGTGAATGTGCGGGAGCTGAGTCAGTATTTGCAGAGCCTGATTACCAGCTTCCGTTGATTAGATCTTTGATTGATCGCGAGGGGCGTATACCTGTTTCAGAGAGATGGGAGCTACAGATCAATGCCAGTTAACTTATTGCCGGCAAAGAAAAAAGACAAGTATTGGCTAAGGTTGGTCGCTACGGCGATAGCATTTAGCCTGTTCGGTATCGGTGGATTGATACTGCGGTTTGTTCTGTTCCCACCATTAAAGGTGATCTATCGGGACGCAGAAGTTCGAAAATGCAAGGCTCGTTTGTGTATCCACAACGCTTTTCGATTGTTTATTGGCTTTATGCATATCACGGGAATCTACACCTATCAATTTCGTGATGAACAAAAGTTAGCTAAACCAGGCCAATTGATATTGGCAAATCATCCATCGCTTATTGATGTGGTATTTCTAATATCCCGAATACCGAATGCCAACTGTATTGTAAAAGCCAGTTTATTTAGAAACCCGTTTATGCGCGGCGCAGTAATGACTGCAGGCTATATACCTAATGATGACCCGGAACAGATTATCGAACTGGCTTCGAAATCACTACAAAAAGGGGAATCAGTAGTTCTCTTTCCAGAGGGAACTCGCTCTGTACCAGGACAACCGTTTAGGTTTCAGCGTGGGGCAGCCTACATGGCGTTACGCTCCGGGGTGACCCCAACTCTGGTAACAATACGGTGTAATCCACCGATGCTGATGAAAAATATTCCTTGGTACAGTATTCCTCTGAGTCGACCACATTTTCAATTCGATGTGAATGAATCAGAGAGTTTTATTCAAGTAAAAGAAAAAGATGAAACACCACAAGTAGCCCGAGAGGTTACTCAAGAATTAAAAGCATTTTTTACCGAGGAGTGTGCTGCGTGAAAGAGTTAGTTGAAGAGCTTAAAGTTCTGATTATTGATGTATTAAATCTGGAAGATATTACTCCAGAAGAAATCGTAGCAGATGAGCCCCTTTTTGGAGAGGGCTTGGGGCTGGATTCTATTGATGCACTAGAGTTAGGTCTTGCTCTGCAAAAAAAATACAACATATCAATAGATGCAGAAAGCGAAGATACAAAATCGCATTTTGCTAATGTGAATAGCCTGGCAAATTTTGTCAGCAGCCGCCGCGCATAATAGAGGTATTTATGTTGAATAGCAGAGAAGAAATTTTACCAAAATTGACCGAAATTCTGGTTGAGATGTTTGAGGTCGATGAGGCAGATGTAAAAGAAGAAGCCCACCTCTCTGATGATCTTGATATAGATAGTATTGATGCTGTGGACCTAATTGTTCGCTTGAAAGAAGTAACAGGAAAGAAAATTGCACCTGAAGAGTTCAAAAGTGTAAGAACTGTTGGAGATGTAGTTGGTGCAATTGAAAAGGTAATGGCAGAGAAGTGAGTCGATTCGCGCAGCTAATATTGGTCATTATTCTGACACTGTACCCTATGGCAATTTACTTTGGCATAGAATACTTGTCTTTAAGTAGTATTCTGTTACTGCTGTTGATAGTTGCGGTTTTAAGGGTATTGTTTGGCGGCGCGAATAAGGCGATTGGCACCAAGTTAATGGCTGTGGCCTTGGCTTTTGTTGTTGGGGTTTCCTGGTTAAGGGGCGACTCAAACGGACTTCTTTGGTATCCAGTACTTTGTAATCTGATTCTATTTTCACTGTTTTTTTACAGTTTGAGTCAACCGCAAACATTAGTAGAACGGCTTGCTCGCCTTACGACTCCAGATTTACCAGCTGAAGGTGTCCTATATACACGAAAGGTTACCAAGGCATGGTGTCTATTCTTTTTAATTAATGGAAGCCTCGCACTGGCAACTGTTTTAAACGGCGATATGAAAGTCTGGACTCTTTACAATGGCCTTGTTTCATATGTGCTAATGGGAATTATGATGGGTGGTGAATGGCTACTGCGTCGTCGCGTCCAAAATAAGGTGTGAGTTAAGGTCGTGGACAAAGTACAGTTTGAACAGGTGTTTGGTTACTCGAATGACCAAGCAGTAGTTAGCTATTCAAGTCGTGGGGAAATTTCATTCGCACAATTTAAGCGTGAATTGGCATTTGTTGAGCGAAAGCTAAAAAAATCCCTAAACGAAGCTGGGATCAAAAAAGCTGCCATTTTCTGTGAAGATAGTTACGAGTTTAGTTTACTTTTTTTTGCCGCTATGTCTTGTTGTGAAGTTGTTGTTATTCCGGCAAATAACAAGCGATTTACTCAGCAAAAACTGGGTGAGCAAACCCTATTACTGGGCAGCTGGGAAGACAGCTCGGCATTTACTATAAATATTCCGGATCAATATAGCGAAGAGCTATCTGTTCCCAGTTATTTTGATGCTGGTATTCAATTATTCACATCAGGAACCAGTGGTGAACCACAAACCGTTGATAAAACCTTATATCAATTGCTCAATGAGGTTAAGGCCCATAATCTGAAGTGGTCATCCCGGGTGGTTAATACAACTACTTTGGCAACAGTAAGCCACCAGCATATATATGGCTTACTGTTTAAATTACTGTGGCCGCTAGCCAGCGGGCGTCGATTTGTTAGTAAGACTTATGTGGATATTGTGGGATTACTCCAAGACGCCCAGAAATGGGGGCCTGCCGTGTGGGTTGCAAGCCCTGCACAGTTAAGCCGCCGTATTTCTTCCTGGCCATGGGAGTTAGGAAAGTCCTTAGTGGATATCTTTTCTTCTGGGGGGCCTTTACTGGAAGGAGATGCAAAGGCGATTGATCAGTTGTGTGGAATCCAGCCCATAGAGGTCTATGGAAGCACTGAAACCGGGGGGATTGCCTGGCGTAATCAATTGCGTCAGAAAAGTTGGAGTCCACTAAAAGGAGTGAACATTGCAAAAAATAGCGATGGGTTACTCAAAGTCTCTTCTCCGTGGTTACCCAAGGAGTTTATTTGTCAGGACAAAGTACTAATAAGTACAGACGGTATGTTCGAACTTAAGGGGCGGGCTGATCGCATTATTAAGATTGAAGAGAAAAGAATTTCTCTTACACAGGTTGAGTCCCTACTAGTTGGTAGCTCATATATTGTAAAAGCCAATGCACTTGTCCTGGAGCGTAAAAGAAAAGTAGTTGCCGCTGTTGCCACACTTACGGAATCCGGGAAAGAACTATTGCAAAAGAAAGGAAAGGCTTCTCTTGTTCGTAAACTTAGAGAAACCCTGGCCAAGGATCTTGATGGCGTGGCTGTGCCACGTTCTTGGCGTTTTGTTGATGAAATTCCCACTAACTTACAGGGAAAAATAACGAGAGACCTGCTAATGCAACTTTTTGATGAAATTCCGGCAGCAATGGTGCCACAGATTATTAGCAGCGAAATATTAGATAATACTCGTCAAGTTAATTTTACGGTTAATGACGATTTGCCTTGCTTGGATGGTCATTTTGAAGGCTCACCGGTAGTGCCGGGAGTGGTACAGCTGGATTGGGCTATGCATTTTGGCCGCCCACTTGTAAAAGCCGGCAGTACGTTTACCCAAATGGAAGTGATTAAATTTAAGCAGTTAATGATGCCCGGTGATGCTGTCACTTTATCTTTGGAGTTCAGCCAGGAAAAGAACAAATTAAATTATTCTTTTCGAAACACTCAAGATGGCAATATAGAATATAGCAGTGGTAGGTTGTGCTTCAGCCATGTCTAACTTTTGTTTTGTAATACCCGTTTATAATCATGAGGGGGCGATCGCACAGACGCTGGCATCTCTGGATGGCTTTAACCTGCCTTACATTCTGGTAGATGATGGCTGTGATAAACCCTGTAGAATTGAACTACAACGCTTAGAGCAGAGCTATGGTCCCCGGGTTCACTTGGTTGTTCGCCAGGCTAATGGTGGAAAAGGTGCTGCGGTAAAAAGTGGTCTGCGAGCTGCGAAAGAGCTTGGATATAGTCATGGAATTCAAGTCGATGCCGATGGTCAACACAGCCCCGCTGATATACCTCAATTCCTAGAGAAAAGCAGAAAGTGCCCTGATTCACTGATTTGTGGCTATCCGCAATACGATAAATCAGTACCTAAAGTTCGTTTGTGGGGACGCTATCTAACTCATGTATGGATCTGGATTAATACTCTTTCTCTGGAGATTAAGGATTCCATGTGTGGGCTGCGTTGTTATCCCTTATCTCGAACTGTAGATTTGTTAGATAACGAGTATACCGGTGATCGAATGGATTTTGATCCAGAGATCTTGGTACGGTGGTATTGGAGCAAAGGCGGTCTCTGCCAGGTACCTGTTAATGTGAGCTACCCAATAGATGGCGTTTCCCATTTCCGGGGATTTGAGGATAACTTCCTTATATCGGCAATGCACACCCGTCTATTTTTTGGCATGTTGGCCAGAACTCTGCGTGTTTCGACAGTAGGACGAAAAGCGTGAGTAATTTACACTGGTCAAAATATCGGGAACAAGGTTTTTTCCTGGGTATCAAGTTCTTATTCTGGTTGCATCACTGGTTGGGTCCGATTGCCTTTAAAGTTGCGGTATACCCGGTAGTTTTATGCTATTACCTAAAAAATCAGAGTGGCCGCAATTCGATCCGTGAGTACTTGGAATTATTCGCTAAACGCTACCCATCTAGCGGTATAGAACCGAATTGGAAAACCGGATTTAGAATTTTTCTTAATTTTGCTAACAGTGCTAGAGAAAAGCTTGAAGCCTGGTTTGTGGGTATCCCGGATAGTCAGGTAAATTTCCCGAAAAGAGCGGGTCTTCACCAGTTGGCGGCTAGTGGCCAGGGTGGATTAATAATTGGCTCTCATCTCGGGAACCTGGAGGTTTGCAGAGCGCTTGGCAGCCTGACAAAGGTACGGGTAAATGTGTTGGTGCATACAAAGCATGCGGTGAAATTTAATCGCATGATGAAGATGCTCAACCCCCTGAGTCAAGTACGGCTTATTCAGGTGACAGAAGTAACTCCCGCTTTAGCGATGCGACTCTCCGAGGCTGTTGAGGCTGGGGAGCTGGTTGTTATTGTCGGTGATAGAACACCTATTAACTCTATGGGGCGCACCTGCGAGGCAGAATTCCTAGGGCGAAAAGCGCCTTTTCCCCAGGGGCCTTATATTCTTGCTGCGCTGCTCAAGTGCCCGGTGTACACACTTTTCTGTCTGCGCAGTACTTCCGGATACGATATTTATATGGAAAAACTCTGCGATCGCGTTGTGATGAAACGCGGTGACAGAGAGGGGCATATTCGCTCTCTTGTCGAGGAGTTTGCGCGACGGTTGGAACGCTATTGTCATATAGCACCTTTGCAATGGTATAACTTTTACCCGTTCTGGGATCAGCAAAAATGAATTCAGCAGTATTACAACGAACCCAAGTAGTCTTTGATGGCACAGATCTATCTATTGATCAGGTAAACACCATTGCAGCTGGCCGTGGCGATATCTCTCTATCTGATGAAGAGGGCTTTGTCGCAAGGATAAATCGCGGTGCCGAGTTCCTGGATAGCCTTTGGCAGAAGGAAGGTGTGATCTACGGAGTAACCACTGGATATGGTGATTCCTGTACCGAAAGTATTCCAGCAGACCTGGTGGAAGAGTTACCTCATCGATTATTTACCTTCCATGGTTGTGGAATGGGGGAAGTCTTTACTCTTGAGCAGAGTAGAGCGATTGTTGCTGCCCGGATTGCCAGCCTTGCAAAGGGCAGTTCAGGGATCCGATATCGGCTGTTGCAGCAATTGGTTTTGTTACTTCAGAAAGACATTATTCCGGTAATTCCCCAAGAGGGTTCTGTGGGAGCCAGTGGCGACTTGACCCCACTGTCTTATGTTGCTGCGGTTTTGTGCGGGGAGCGCAAAGTTTGGTACCGAGGCCACCAGAGAGATACTGCTGAGGTATTCGATGAATTGCAGATTGAGCCATTAAAGCTATACCCAAAAGAGGGTTTGGCGATAATGAATGGCACCGCCGCAATGACTGGCTTGGCGTGCTTAGCCTACAAACGGGCAGAGTATCTAGCACAGCTGAGTGCTCGTATTACCTCCATGATGAGCGTTGCGTTGGATGGCAATGCCTATCATTTCGATAGCGCGCTTTTTGCAGTGAAGCCTCACCCCGGTCAAAACCAGATTGCAAAGTGGATTCATGACGATCTCAATGTTGGTGCTGCTCCAAGACAAAATAGCCGATTGCAGGATCGCTATTCACTTCGGTGCGCTCCCCATGTAGTGGGTGTGTTACAGGACTCTCTGCCCTGGCTCCAGCAGTTTATTCATAACGAACTAAACAGTGCCAATGATAACCCGATCATTGATGGTGAAAACGAGAGGGTGCTTCATGGTGGGCACTTCTATGGTGGGCATATAGCCTTCGCCATGGATAGCCTGAAGAATGCGGTAGCAAACCTCTCTGATTTACTGGATCGACAAATAGCCCAACTGGTAGATGTTAAGTTCAATAATGGACTCCCGGCAAACCTATCAGGTGTAACCGGGCCTCGAAGATCGATTAACCATGGCTTTAAGGCTGTTCAAATTGGTGCGAGTGCCTGGACTGCTGAAGCACTAAAGCAGACCATGCCCGCAAGTGTTTTTTCCAGATCAACGGAGTGTCATAACCAGGATAAGGTCAGTATGGGCACCATTGCTGCCAGGGACTGTATCAGGGTATTACAGTTAACGGAGCAAACAACCGCAGCGGCACTGATGGTTGCTTGGCAGGGCATTCAGCTTCGAGTTTGTAGTGGAGGAGTGGATTTGGAAAAATTATCTACCGCTCTTAATACCACAATCAGGCAGATAGGAGATGAATTTTCTTTTCTGGAGGAAGATAGAGAGCTTGAACAGCCATTGAGAAAATTCGTTTCGTTAATTCAGCAAAGACATTGGCGCTTATATGAAAACTAATAAACCTATGCGCCCTGAAAAATGGACGGCACAAGTTGAACTACAAATTCCTTTCCACGATGTGGATATGATGGAGATAGCTTGGCATGGGCATTATGCAAAGTACTTTGAAATAGCCCGATGTGCATTGTTTGATCAGTTGGAATATAACTTCCAACAAATGAAGGAATCAGGTTTTGCCTGGCCGGTCATAGATTTGCGCGTACGATATGCAAAGCCTTTACGATTTCAGCAGTGGATTGTTATTCGCGCTGAGGTTTCTGAATATGAAAATCGATTTAAGATCAATTATACGATAACAGATAGAGATACCGGTGTACGCTTAACAAAAGGACATACCGTACAGGTAGCTGTCGAAATAAGCAGTGCCGAAATGCTGTTTGCATCGCCTCCAATTTTGCTGGAAAAATTGGGGGTAAATTAGTGATGACTGCCAAGCGTTTGGTTTTATTTTTTATTTGCTTTCTATTTTCCACAGTAACTTCTGCTTTGACTTCAGAGCAGCAGGCGGTTTTGCGGGAGATAGAGAAAAATATTGTGTCATCTCCACAGATGCTTGGCACTTTTTCCCAGACAAAGAGGCTGCCCCAGTTGCCCAGGCCTCTGGTTTCTTCAGGCATCCTGGCTATTTCTGAAGAGTTAGGATTAAGCTGGCGAATAGAGAATCCAATAGAATCCCATCGAATATTTAAGCTAGATGATGCTGATTCTGGGAATCGGGTCAGTAGCAATATTGTAGGAAATCATGTGGCTGATCCTCTATTAAAGATTATCAGTGGTGATTTTAGCGAACTGGATCAGACTTTTACTGTGGGACCACAGATCGCAGAAGAGCAATGGAGAATTAACTTAATTCCCAAGCAAGAGGCTTTTAGAAAGGTAATTGAATCGATAGAAGTCGTGGGAGACAAAAAGATTCGGAAAATAGTACTAGCTGAAGCCAACATGGCAATTACTGAAATAGATATTTTGAATTTACATTCAGTTGAAGCTAATAACAGTCAACTACTGAGTGAATTCTCAGAAGATAACCAGAAATAATCTCATGTCACGTCGAGTTGTTATTTGGCTTTCCTTTGTTAGTGTAATTATTGGGATAACTGTATTACGCTATCAATCCAGCTGGCTACAAACAGATATTTTGTTATTAGCTGATAATAACTCCGACTCGGTAAGTAGTGCTGACATCCAGAAAAAAGTCAGTCAGCAATTACAGGGAAGTTTAATTTGGGTTTTAGTTTCTGAAGGAAAAGAATCACATCGTCTGGCCAGGCATACCCAAGAGTTGGCGCAGAAACTAAAGGCCGCAAAATCTTTAGAGTCTGTTGAATATCGTTGGGCCGACTCTGAAAGCTATAAAGAGGAGTGGGAGCTGCTCTTTCCTCTGCGCCAACAGCTACTCAGCCCTGAAGATAGGGCGTTATTAGACGCTACGCCAGAGGAACTTATACAGCGTCAATTGAGTAAATTATACGGGCCTGACGGCGCTGGAATTGATTTGGAGAAAGATACTTTCTCAACTTTTCGCAATTACTTTACCGCTGATATTGGAGTTACTCCACAAGTCTTTAATGGAATTCCGGTACATACAGAAGGGCATAAAGTTTTTACCCTGCTTTATACGCTGGCCGCACCAGTTGATTTGACTGGAGAGAGCGATATATCACTTCTTTCTTTACAGTCAGAATTAAAGCAATGGGCTCAAAAAAATGGTTATTCGCTGCTGGTAGCTGGAGCCCCCCTGCATACAGAGTATGCTGCTGCTATGGCGCAGGATGAAATACGCCTGATTGGCTCCCTTTCGATCCTTGCTATTTGCTGTTTATGTATTGTTGTCTTTCGCTCATTAAAACCTCTACTAGCCTGTACATTCGCAATTCTATGTGGCGTGGCCAGTGGTATATCTGGTGTTATTATTATTTTGGGCCAAATTCATATACTGGCTTTTGTATTTGGTACAACGGTTTCTGGATTGGCGATTGACTACGCATTTCACTTTATTTGTAATAGATTGAGGCTGGGCAAGCCAAAAGATAAGGATATATTACCTGGGCTATTGCTGGGCTTGATATCAAGCTGCTTGGCATTTTTCTCTCTTGCATTAACACCTTTTCCGCTTTTACAACAAATAGGGGTTTTTGTCGGCTGTGGTTTAATAGGGGCTTGGTTGACTGTAATCCTGCTATTCCCACGCTGGATTAATATTAAGCATAGGCCTTTATCGTTTTCCAGTCAGTTTCCTAAACTCAATATTAGGTACTACCTGTTTCCATTGGCTGGGCTGTTGATGTTTGGATCTGCGGCACTTCAGAAAATTCAATTTAATGATGACCTAAAACTATTTTACCAGCCTCCAGAATTTCTTACACAAGATGAAATAGAGCTAAATTCTCTGATTAAATCCCGGCCAGACTCCCGTTATTTTTTGGTTTTTGGTGAAGATGAACAACAAGTATTAACACGAGAATGGGAACTTAGAAATCAACTAGGCTATTTAGTAGAAAAGGAAATTATTAGTGGTTTTCAGGGGGTAACTAACCGGATACCTCCAAAAGAGGTTCAAGAAGCTGACTGGAAGTTATTGTCGAAGTTTTACAGTGGGGATGCTGTCAGGTCTTTTTATCAGCAATTGGGTTATTCTGAACAAGATATTAACCAGCAGTTAAGTTCTAAAATACAGCCATTCAATACCTTTAATTTCTCTGAATGGTTGCCAGTTGCAGGTCGGCAATATAAAGGACTATGGTTGGGTTGTGAAAATAATCACTGTTATTCTGTGGTACGTATTTATGGCTTAAAAGAAGATTTGTCATCTTTAGAGTTACTGCCTGGAGTAACCTATGTTGATACTACCAGAAGTATCTCTAATGTTATGTCACAACAGCGTGATCTGTTGCTGCAATTACTGCCATTAATATTCATTGTTGTATTTCTGGTAACTGCAACTAAAACAGGAATAAAACAAGCCTTAAGTATAGTTGCACTTCCATCCAGCGCAGTACTAGGCACCCTGGCGATAGTGATTTTACAGGGATCAGCAATTAATTTATTTCATGTTGCGGCTTTATTACTTGTCTTTGGTATTGGTATAGATTACGCAATATTTAGCCATACAAGCAGGAAGGCTGAGCAGCATTATACCCTGCTGGCGATAGCTATGGCTGGGTTAACAACTTTTTTAGGGTTTGGTTTGTTAGCATTGTCTGGCACACCGGCGATAGCAAATTTTGGGTTAGTCCTGGCTGTGGGCACAGTATTAACTTTGTTGTTGGCATTTTTATTTTTTTGTACACGGGGTAAGGGATATTAGCCAATGAAAGAAATTAAGTCTGACGTTGTTATTATTGGTGCCGGTCCTGCCGGAGCTATCGCAGGTGCGTTATTGGCTAAAAAAGGTTGGCAAGTTTCGATAGTTGAGCGGGAAGAATTTCCTCGCTTTTCTATTGGTGAAAGCCTACTGGCTCAATGTATCGAGTATCTTGAAAAAGCAGATATGTTAGAAGCTGTGAAATCAGCGGGCTTTCAATATAAAAATGGTGCTGCTTTTGAGTGGGATGGTGCTCGTACATCATTTGATTTCCGGGAGAAGTTCTCCCCTGGGCATGGCACCACCTTCCAGGTACAGCGAGCTAAGTTTGATAAAATCCTGGCTGATGAAGCAGAGCGCCAGGGTGTTAAGGTCTATTATCGCCATTCTGTAGTGTCAGTTGATATTGCTGAGAATAACGCAAAGTTAATTGCCGAGAATGACGGCGAAAACCTGGTTTTCCAGGCACGCTTTGTATTGGATGCCAGTGGCTTTGGCAGAGTTTTACCGCGATTACTTGATCTCGATCGTCCGTCAGAGTTTCCTGTTCGAGAATCCGTATTTACACATGTTGAAGACAATATTGATGATAGCCATTTTGACCGGGATAAAATCTTAATCACTGTGCATCCCAGTGAGCGGGATATTTGGTACTGGTTGATTCCCTTTGCAGATGGAAGAGCTTCTATTGGGGTTGTAGGTGAGAAAGAAAAGATTTCGACCTGGGGGCAGGATCCGGAACAGATATTGAAAGGGGCTATTGCCTCCGCCCCCGAGTTGGCAAAAACTCTGCGCAATGCAAAATTCGATACGGAAATACAACGTATTCGCGGATATTCCAGTGATGTGACCAAACTGGCCGGCCCAGGTTTTGCGCTTTTGGGGAATGCCGGAGAGTTTCTAGACCCGGTATTTTCATCCGGTGTTACCATTGCAATGAAATCCTCAGAATTAGCAGTTGAGTGCCTGCATCGCCAGCTCTCAGGGGAAGCGGTTGATTGGGATGAAGAGTTTGTTGAACCCCTGAAGCATGGTGTGGAAGTTTTTAAAACCTATGTCAAAGCTTGGTATGACGGTCGTTTCCAGGATGTAATTTTTTATCAAACCGACCAAAAAGAAATAAAAGGCATGATTTGCTCAATCTTGGCTGGTTATGCATGGGATAAAAAAAATCCGTTTGTTGCCGCTGCTGAGCGTCGATTGAATACACTGGTAGAAATATGTTCCGCCAAGTAATACTGTTTTTGAGCTTTCTTACTCTGGTGGGATGTATGTCCACAGGGGGGAGGAAAGAATATCTGCAAAGTTGGCCTTTGGCCCCTCTATTGAGCGAGGGACCGCGCCAGCTCAATCAACATTTACGCATTGTCTATCAAGGCGATGAGTATGAATTGATGGTGGCTACTTTCCACACTATGGAGAGTTTAAAGATATCTCTTCTCAGCCCTGAAGGGATAAGCCTGCTGGATGTTACATACGATGGTAATGAGGTCAGCACCCATTACCACATGAGTAGAGCAGAGAGAGTGCCACCAGAGAAATTGCTGGCAGATATCCAGTTTGTATACTGGCCAATTGCCCAGCTTCGTGAAGTATTGCCCGTAGGCTGGAATTTGGACGAGGCTATTGTCGAGGGAATTTACACGCGAAAACTCTCACGCAATGGTGAAGTGAATTCAGTGGCTCGCTATAGCAGTAAAGATATTTGGAAGGCCCAAATTGAGCTGGAGCACAAACTACTGGGTTATAGGTTAAGCATTAGGAATTTCTAAGTATGAAAAATTTCTATCTTAATCATATGGGGATCATCTGCACCCTGGGAAATACTGCCGAGGCAGTAGCTAATTCCTTGTTCGGTGATGAGAGTTCTCATATGCAGGTCGATGAAACCTATTTGCCACAATACAGAGGGAATCTGGGTATTGTGCAGGGGAAGCTGCCTGATTTACCGAGTTCATTGCAAGATTACCACTGCCGCAATAACCAGTTGGCTATGGCTGTGCTGACTCAAATTGAAAGTGCAGTCGCTGAACTAATAGAAAAACATGGTGCGGGCCGAATTGGCGCTGTGATGGGAACCTCAACCTCGGGAATAGACTCAGGTGAGGCCTACTTAAGTGGTGAGAAAGAGACCGGATATAATTATCGGCTTCAACAGCAAATGGCTGGTTTGAGTACCTTTGTTGCGAAGTACCTGAGAATCCAAGGCGTTCAGCTCACTGTCTCCACAGCTTGCTCGTCCAGTGCCAATGCTTTTGCCAGTGCCCGGCGCCTTATCTCAACTGGTACTTGTGATGCCGTTGTTGTTGGCGGTGTGGACTCCCTCTGTGGCATGACAGTCCGGGGTTTTCATAGCCTGGGGGCACTTAGTGCTGGCCAGACCAATCCTTTCAGCGTTAATCGGGATGGTATTAACCTCGGGGAAGCTGGAGCAATGTTTGTGCTGAGCAAAGAGCCTGGTCCTGTGGTTCTATCCGGTGTTGCTGCCACGTCTGATGCCCACCATATGTCGGCCCCAGACCCAGAAGGACGTGGTGCGGAAGCCTGTATGCGCGGGGCTCTGGAGAATGCTGGCTTGGATACCGCCGACATTGATTACCTGAATCTTCATGGTACGGGAACGCCACATAACGACTCTATGGAGGCTCTAGCCGTTGAAAGAGTGTTTGGAAGCCAGCTACCGTGTTCTTCCACAAAACCTCTCACCGGGCACACGCTGGGTGCTGCAGGCGCTCTTGAAGCGGCTTTTTGTTGGCTTGCCTTACAATATGATCAACTTCCCCGCCATCAGTATGATGGCCACTATGATCCGGAGATAGTGCGACTGAACCTGTATCAAGGCCACGAGGCTCCTGGAAAATTGCGCTATGTAATGAGTAACTCTTTTGCCTTTGGTGGGAGTAATTGCTCGGTAATCTTGGGCAGTCAGAGGTAAAATAGATGCACAAATATACTGCTGAAGAACTGGTTCCACACAGTGGAAATATGTCACTCCTCGATGAAGTGATCTCTGTAGGTGAGGAGCAGCTACAGGCAAAGTTGCGAGTTCGTGATGATGGAATATTTTCCCGCAACGGTCGTGTTCCCGCTTACGTGGGCATTGAATATATGGCCCAATCCATCGCAGCTTTCTCCGGATATCATGCAAAAGAACAGGGTAAAGACGTTCGCCTGGGTTTTTTACTGGGTACTCGCAAGTTCCTGTCAAATATCGAGAGTTATCGCTGCGGGGAAGAATTAACAATTGATGTCCAGCGCATTCTCCAGGCTGAAAATGGCATGGCGACATTTGAGTGTGTGATAACCGGCTCATCTATCGAGCAGAGCGCGCGGCTTAATGTTTATCAGCCGGATAACGTAGAACAGTATTTGAAGGAAAGAAACTAAATGTCAGAGTGGGTTTTAGTTACCGGTTCCAGTCGTGGTATTGGCCGGGCGATTGCACTTCAGTTAGCTGAAGATGGCTACGATATTGTTTTACATTGCCGCAGCCGCCGTGATCAAGCAGAGGAAACAGCAGAAGAGATTGCTAAGTTAGGGCGAAAAAGCAGAATTTTGCAGTTTGATATTGCCGACCGGGAGCAAGCACGGGATGTCTTATTGGAAGATGTCGAGAGTAATGGCTGCTACTACGGCATTGTGTGCAATGCTGGTGTTACTGCTGACAATGCTTTCCCTGCGATGCCTGCTGAAGATTGGGATTCTGTTGTACACACCAATCTGGATGGTTTCTACAATGTTTTACACCCCTTAACCATGCCAATGGTCAGGCGCCGTGCGCCCGGCCGTATTGTCGTGATGACTTCTGTATCCGGTATTGCTGGAAATCGCGGCCAGGTAAATTACTCCGCATCCAAAGCGGGTTTGATCGGTGCGAGTAAGGCATTGGCGTTAGAGTTAGCCAAGCGAAAGATTACCGTAAATTGTGTTGCTCCGGGCCTCATTGACACCGATATGTTGGATGAAGACTTGCCCGTTGAAGAAATTTTAAAAATGGTGCCTGCCCGCAGAATGGGTAAACCAGAAGAAGTGGCGGCAACTGTAGCGTTCCTGATGCATGAACGTGCTGCTTACATTACCCGTCAAGTTATCTCAGTAAATGGTGGTCTCTGCTAATGAAGCGCGTGGTTGTTACAGGAATGGCCGGAATATCCCCTATCGGCCAAGGTTGGGACTCGGTTAGTCAGGCTTTACAGAGCGGTCTTTCAGGCATTTCCTACATGGAAGACTGGGATAAGTATGAGGGGCTTGAAACCCGACTGGGCGCGCCGGTAAAGGACTTCGAAAAACCGGCTCACTACAACCGTAAACGTGTGCGCAGCATGGGGCGCGTTTCATTAATGGCGGTTCGCGCCAGTGAGATTGCGCTTGAGGATGCGGGATTGTTGGATGACCCCATTCTCAAAAGTGGTGCTGTCGGAGTCTCCTATGGCTCGTCAGCAGGTACTCCGTCAGCAGTGGCTGATTTCGGCAATATGTTGATAAATCACCGAACCGACGGCCTCAATGCGACCAGTTATATAAAAATGATGTCCCATACGGCGGCGGTCAATATTGGGGTATTTTTCGGCTTGTGTGGACGGGTTTATACCACAAGCTCCGCTTGTACCTCTGGAAGCCAGGGGATTGGGTATGCCTATGAGGCAATTCGCAATGGTAGCCAAACCATTATGGTGGCCGGTGGTGCAGAGGAGTTGTGTGCAACTGAGGCTGCGGTCTTTGACACCTTATATGCGACTTCAACAAAGAACGACACCCCTGAATTGTCTCCTCGTCCCTTCGACCGCAACCGGGATGGATTAGTTATCGGCGAGGGCGCCGGTACACTTATCTTGGAAGAGTATGAGCACGCGATTGCCCGTGGAGCCAGGATTTATGCAGAGGTCGTAGGGTTTGGAACCAACTCTGATGGCAGCCACGTTACCCAACCTCAATCGGCAACTATGCAGGTGGCATTGCAGCAGGCAATAGCACAGGCTGGGGTAGAGACTAGCGAAATAGGTTATGTCAGTGCGCATGGCACAGCTACGGACCGAGGCGATATTGCGGAAAGCCACGCAACCCGTAATGCATTTGGGCGTGCAGTACCCATAAGTTCTCTTAAGAGCTATACCGGTCATACGTTGGGTGCTTGTGGCGCACTGGAGGCTTGGGCAAGCATTCAGATGATGCGTAATGGTTGGTTCCATCCCACGATTAATTTGGCTGAGATTGATTCTGACTGTGCGGAATTGGATTATATCCAGGGCAGTGGAAAGCACATCGATACTGAGTATGTGATGAGTAATAATTTTGCCTTTGGCGGAATCAATACATCTTTAATATTTAAAAGACGTATTTAATTTTCCTCTTAGAGAGCTTTAATCTAGGGATAGCATATGAAGTGGGTACTGGCTGTAGTTTCGACAATTCTTTTGGCTCAGCCAGTTACTGCTGATGAACTCCTAGTGAGTTTTGGCGGTGGCCCGCAGCCTGAATCAGGTCAGAATAATAAAACCTACGGGATAGATTACTCCTTTAAAACTTTTGAAAAGAGTTACCGTCAGCATATTGATATAGGTGTTAGCTATACAGAGCTAACTACTGATGCCGATGAAAATAAACGTATAAGAGCGTTTTCCATCTATCCTCAATTAAATTTATATCCCAGGCAAAGAAGTTGGGGGCAACCTTATTTCTTTGTTAGAGCGTTGGGTCCTAGCTATATTTCCAGCAACCAATTGGGAAACCGTCGTCAGGATAATAACTTTTCTTTCCAGGCACAGGTTGGATATGCTGCGCGAATTAACTGGAGAGGGAAAGAAGATCTGGTGCTAATGGTTTCCTGGAAACACTTCTCCAACGCCAACCTGTTCAGTGACAATGATGGAATAGATGTTCCGTTTGTTATTAATTTGGGCATGAAAATCTGATTTCCAGTTAAGATAGCTCCCCAGTAGTCACAGCTACTGGGGATATAAAAGCTATCAAATGGACAGTTCTTTTATAATTGCGTCATTCAAATTTCTAACCCAGCGATTGTAGTTTCTGTGAATGGTGTAATATTTTTCACTATAGTCAAGCATATCGCTGTCTTTATAGGTGATACTATAACTACTAAGGCTATATATAATATCTGCTTCAGCATGATGCTTGCGAACGTTAATGGTGGCTAATATTTTCCCAGGAGCAACTTGTTGACAAGTCCAGTTTCTCGCGATACACCCTGCAATAATTGATGTTTTAATTGAATCTTGAGTTTGAGCTGACCCGTCAAGACGATCGGGAATTAGTCTACTTTCAATATTCATAACCGGATTACTTGTACAGCCAGATACTATTAATGCAAAGGCTGCAATAGATATAGATTTAATAATATAATTCATGAAATTTCCTTATTGGGGTGAAGCTAAATTTTATGGTTTCTAGAGATCCACTTGGCTACGTCATTACCAAGGGTGTGAACACAACGTTCGAGAACACTGCAGGAGCTTTTGAATTTATAAAATAAACCTCCACTTGAATTTCTGGTGGTCTTGAGAGTATCTATCAAGTCGCCGTTTTTGTAGAGTTCAGCCTCAATTGAGACTGATTTTTGATGGCTACCTGAAATATATCTTCCGCTATATGCATTGAGAATTGTTAATTTAAGACTGTATCCCTCTGATTGAATATCCAACTCTGGGTCTAGTGAACTGGCAAATCCATGCTTACCAAGAAATTTCTTGGTTGAGCTAGCAAATTGATAACCAAGGTTGTTACACTCATTAACTATATTGGATGCAATTAATCCTTCATCGTGATATTCGGCTTTTTTATTGATGGAAATCAGGCCATCTCCATAAGCGGATAGTGAGAGGCTGAAAACAGCACCAAACAATAAAATTCCTTTAATCTTCATATAATCTCTTTGTAAGTAAGGAGCAGACCACTTAAATAAAAATAGATAAAACTATAAGTTGGGGAGGTCGTCTTAGGTTGCGTAATTTACCAAAATAAGTAGATAGGTAGTAGATCCTGGATTGATGGTAGAGGTGGATAAGAATTCATCATACGCAAAAAGCAGGGTTAGCCCATACGGCTTAAAGACTGAAATGATGTAACTTTACTGATTTCAAGCAAACTAGATAACCCTATGATTTAAATGCAAATTTTCTCAAATAATTAATCTTTTTTTATCCTGCTGAGTCACATAATTCCATCCATCGTTTAATTCCGGCGCTTCTGTATTTTTGTCGATGCAGGACAAAATAGAACTCTCGATGAAAGTCTCTATGTGGTACGGGTAGCTCAATAAGCGATCCGCGCTTTAAAGCATCAGTTAATGAAACACGGGAAAGGCAACTGATTCCCAGCCCCGCTTCTACGGCTCGCTTGATCGCTTCTGTATGTTGTAATTCCAATAGGATATGTAGTTGTGGCAATAGCCCTGCCATGGCTCTCTCAAAAGTCTGTCGCGTTCCAGAGCCCGACTCCCGGGTGATCCAGGTCGCACCGATCAGGTCTTTATCGGCGAGGCGCTTGCGGCTTGCCAGAGGGTGGTTGGGTGCACAGAAAACAACCAGCTCATCATGGCGCCAGGGAATGATTTCCAGATCCGGGTGATTGATCTCTCCTTCAATTAATCCCAGGTCCAATTCAAAATTGAGCACCCTCTCGGCAATCGCTGCGGTATTGGCAACTTCCAGTTGTACTTGAGTACCGGGCTGCTCTTCCATATAACGAGCCATCACGCTGGCTGTCAGGTAGTTGCCAATAGTTAGGGTGGCTCCGATCTTCAGGCTTCCCAGTTCCCGGTGAGTGGCCAGTGTCTGCTCAAGTTCCTGGGCTCGCTCCAGGAGTTCTTCCGCCCTTGGCCACAATTGCCGTCCCAGTTCATTGAGACGCAATCGCTTACCGGTGCGCTCGAACAGGCGCAACTCAAACTGCTGTTCAAACTCTTTCAGCGCTGTGGAGGCTGCGGACTGGGACATACTCAGGCTCTCCGCAGCACGACTGACATTCTCGTGATGGGCACAGGCAAGGAACACCTCTAACTGGCGGAGCGTGTAGCGCAAAGGGATATCTCCAGTTGATCGTTAAAATAGATAAGGAATATCGAAATATCCCACTTTGCCAATAGATCTTCTAGGGCTAAAATTCAACTATCAAGAGACTCGTGGAATAACCGGTTTTAAGTTTATGTCCAAATTGAATATAGAGAAGGTGTTGGAAGTCCATCACTGGAACGACACACTGTTTAGCTTCAAGACCACCCGGGATTCGGGTTTTCGCTTTGAGAACGGACATTTCACAATGATCGGATTGCAGCAGGACAATGGCCGTCCGCTGCTGCGCGCCTACTCTATTGCCAGTGCCAACTACGAAGATGAGTTGGAGTTCTTCAGTATCAAGGTTCCCGATGGCCCCCTGACCTCCCGCCTGCAGAAGATTAAGCCGGGCGATGAGATCTACGTGAGCCAAAAACCCACCGGTACTCTGGTGGCGGACCACCTGCTGCCGGGCAAACGCCTGTGGTTGCTGTCTACGGGTACTGGCTTGGCACCTTTCATGAGCATCATCAAAGATCCCACGGTCTACGAGCGTTTTGACCAGGTAATCCTTACTCACGGTGTTCGCTATGTTTCTGAGCTGGCTTACCAGGAGCAGATCGAGAACGAATTGCCGGAGCACGAGTACTTTGGTGAGATGGTGCGCGAGCAACTGCTTTACTACCCAACCGTGACCCGTGAGCCCTATCGCAATACCGGCCGCCTGACTGATCTCATGCTGTCCGGAAAGCTTTTCACCGATCTGGGTGTGCCCAAGCCGAATGTTGAGGAAGATCGCTTTATGCTGTGCGGCAGCCCGGCAATGCTGAAGGATCTCACTAATATCCTTGATGACTGGGGATTCAAGGAGACCCGAGCAGGTGTGCCTCACGAGTATGTGATTGAGCGCGCTTTCGTCGAAAAATAAGTTGGCCAGTCCAGCGAAAAAAAAACCACCCTCGGGTGGTTTTTTTATGGGTGAAATACAGATTCCCGAAACTATCCTGACCTTGTGAAACCCCTGCCTTCTATTCTGACTTGATGGGGAGCTTGCTGGGAGTGGCTAGATGAAGCTGTTTTCACTGGGTGTATTACTGTTTTCCTTTCTCTGGCTGGGTGCCTGTACACGGGTGCCGGAGGGAGTTGAGCCTGTCCAGAACTTCCAGCTACAGCGATATTTAGGCCACTGGTATGAGATTGCTCGATTGGACCACTCATTCGAGCGCGGCCTGACCCAAGTAACTGCCGACTACAGTCTCAACCATGATGGTTCCGTCGCGGTGATCAATACCGGCTATTCAAAAGCGCGTGATGCCTGGCAAATGGCGGAGGGGAGGGCCGAGTTTGTCGGCCCGAAAAATGTGGGCCATTTGAAAGTCTCTTTTCTTGGCCCCTTTTACTCATCCTATATCGTGATTGCTCTATCGGATGACTACCAATACGCGATGGTATCTGGCTACGATAAATCCTATCTGTGGATATTGTCCCGCACCCCAACCATGCCCAAGGATGTGTTGGAGCAGTTTTTACAGAAGGCCAAAGCTTTGGGGTATCCCGTCGACCAGATGATATTTCCCAAGCAAGAGGCTAAGCCGGGAAATAAACCTACGGCAAAGCCCTCAGGGTCGTGATCTATTCAAAAGCCTGCGTTCCCGCCACCAGCTTATACACACTAGTAACAGCAATATAAGGGCCGGCCATTGGCGCCCCAACAAAACCCTATTTGCGTGATTATTTGCTTCTGGCCCCAAACGTGCGGCAGCCATTAGTTGGGTCTCCCTGGCATTCAGGGACTGCTGCCATAGAGGCCAGTCCTCTTTGGCAAAGATATAGAAGTCTAGTACCGACTCCCCTTCCAATTCAGTCCAAAGCTGGTGCCAACCTGAATTTTGGGGCCAGAAGCTGTAGCACTGACCCTGGGAACTTCTGCTTGCGGCGATTCCTTTGGTAGAGCGGGAGCTATCTTGAAACTCTGATAAGAATGGACTCTGATCAGAAAAAAGTGGGCTGCATAGGGTGATGCGTTCTTGTGTACGCGGTAACTCATTGGAGAGGATTACTGGCTGCTGACTACCCAAATGCTTGAGTTGGTAATCAATAATGGACTTCCACAGGCTGGCGAATTCAGTAGTAAAGCCACTGGTTAGCCAGCGATGGCTGTCACTAAATAGGATAAACCCCAGGTGTTGTGTCTCAGTCGAACGCCCCCAGAAAAGTGGGGGCTCTCCATTGCCCAGTAAAAAGTCGTAGGAGCCGGGCTGTGTGACTTTGAAGCCAAGATTACGCAGTGGGGGAATCTCCGGATTGTCCGCTTTTTGGTAGCCAAAGCCGGAATGTAAGTGGGTGGCTTCTTCCTTTTGTAGAGGCATGGATTGGGCAGCAGCGTATTGGAGAAACTCTTCAGAGCTATCGTCACTGACTAACCACAACAGTGACTTTGTAGTGGCCAGTTCGTTGAGCTGACGCTTTTGCAGAGCAGAAAATTGTGGCCACAAACTGCTGTCGAGTATCACTAAATCGAAGGGACTTTCATTCGTGAATAAATCCGCAGACTCGGTAAGTGGAAGGCCGTTGAGAGTTTCTTTTCTACTAATTTCAGGTGCCAACTGGGTCATCACTTGTGCTGTTACACCGGATTGGCGCAGCCAGCGAGAGAGGGCGGCCGTCTCAAAAGAGGGGCGTGCCAGCCACAGTAACAATTTGGGTTGGAGCGGTTCACGCACCAGGATGGGTAAAGGATCTGTATGGGTTTCGCCGGCTTCGCTTTCCGTCCGTACTCGGTATAGCTGGGGGCCTGCGAGTTTTGGAGTGGCAGTGAGTTGTGCCTGAATTGCTTCTCCCACTTTCAGCTCAAGACTGTCTTCAATATGGCCGTAGGGATTGAGCAAACTAATTTTTACGTTTTCATTCAGTGACTGGTTGTTGTGAACCTTTAACTTTAAAGGATCACCCAGGGTAATTCGCCGCTGCCAGTCCAATTCCCAGCGGCCATCAGATTCCTGGATCTTCGATAACTCCAGGCGCACTGGTGCCAGGTCTCGCAGTTTGTCGCGGCCGAGTGGCTCCCCATTGAGGGAGATATTTTCCACACCATTGAGATTTATTGGATGTGAGCTCGCCAGCTGTTTGCTGTCGATAGAGATATTGCGCTCGGTGGGAAAGATTGCCGGCGGCTGCCAGAGCATCCAGGCACTCAACCAAATCGCCAGTTGCAGGCCATAGTCGAACGGCTTGGCACCTCGGCGGTGCAATAGTACGAGTGATGCTAAGCAGGCCAACAGGCACAGGCCGGGTATCAAGAAATCAATCACAATGACTTCTCCCCTTGCTGATGTAGCCAACGATTGAAATGGCCGTCGGCCTCAGCTTGCAAAGGCAGTGAAGGCGCAGACTCAGGTACTGGTAGTAGCTGATAGAGCAGCTGGCTCAGGGAGTCAGTGCAATCAACACAGTTCGGTTGTTGGTGGCGCTGCTGGTATAAACGCAGCTGTTTGGCGAGCTCCAGGCCAAGATCTAATGATTGCTCTGTGGCTAGCTCATTTATCTGCACTAGCAGATCGGTATCGAGTTCGGCGCCAGAGTCTACTTGGGCCATTAGGGCGAGCACCTGTGCTCTTTGTTTTTGTTCAAAGGCACTGTCGACAGTTTCTGGCGCTACGTCTTCCCGTTCACCGCTAAGCCGACGGCTTTCGTCTATGGGCGGCGCCTCGAAGCCGACTCTCTGTAAGTAAATACGCGAAGCCTGCTGTACTTCTTTGATAAAGCGCAGAGCCCGGTGCTGATGGGGCAGGGAGGCTTGGGGCTCTATAACCGACAGGTCGCGCCAGGAACTCCACATGGCATTCAGTGCATTGCGCAGTAGCTCCTTGGTTTGGGGATCAAACAGGGTGGCATGCTCTGAGCTGTCATGCTGATGCCCGGCAGAAGCAGCTATGCGCTCTGCCTGTTGGAAATGGGAGTCTCGCTGTGCAAAGGGAGTGGTATTTTCTTCGCCATGTGCCTGGTGCTCACCTTGTTCTGTATGATCGTGGCCATGGCCGTGTTCGGCTTCTTCTTTATCATCGTGCTTCTCGCTATCTGCGCCAGAATGCTCCGCTTCCGAATCCTCTTCGCCGAGAAAGCGGCCGTAGCGCATGCGCAGCAAATTCTGTTCATAGGCTAAACCCTCGGAGCGCTTGCGAAACTCCTGTGGATGCAGCTGCTCTCGCTCGGCTAGCAAGGCCTCGGTGTCAATAATCAGCTGGCGTTGGCTGCGGAAGTACTCCGGTAATATCTTAATCGCCATCCCCTCGCTGTCACTCAGCCCGAAAATCTCTTCTTGCGGCCAGCGCAAGATAAAGTGTTGGCTTTTGGCAACGTTGGCGCTGGGCTCGCGGTTATCCCTGGCCTCCAGATACCAGTAGAGTTCATCTCCCGCTTCCATGGAAAACTGGTGGATGGGCAGGAGGAAATCGTAGCGAGCTGCTTTCTTATCTTCCGAGGAGTTTGTTGATAAAGCAGTGGATTGCAAACTGGTGAGTGCAATACGCTCTTCGCGAAAACGTAAATTTTCCCCGGTGCCGCTGGCGAGGGTGACCAATAAATCTGCAGAGCTCACCTGGTAATCATCATTAATGATTACTTTTACGGGAATACCCTGGGTGCTTCCTTGAATGGTATCGACGCGCAGGCTGGGTGCCTCAAAGGTAAACTCCGGAGCATTGTCTTTTTGCACCCGAATATTATGAATTTCCGGCAATAGCATTTGGCTCTCCGCGAGTTGCACTGAGAGCTGGTAAAAGTCTGCTTTAGCGATTGTGCGTTGTAATTGCCATTTTTTACTGGGTAGATCACCTAGTGGAGAAAAGGCGAAGCACTCAGTTTCGGCCAGCATTTCCAGCCCTTGCACCGGTTGATTCAATTCAAGTAGCCACTCGACCGCAGACTGCTCCGGCACATCGACTTGTAGGGATTGGTTGTTGGCTGTGAGCCCAGTGTAGGCGGGCGGCTGGATATGGGTTGCCGCGCGTGTTATGGCGAGCTTTTCGGCAACGGGAATAGCTGTATTTTGTTGCGTGGTCTCGGTTTTATCCCCAGTGAAGTGAGAATTGCTCAGCACAAATAACAACAGTCCCAGGCAGGCACCGAAGGCATTTGTCAGGGTACTGCGGAGTTTTTTTGGACCGAAAGACGACCGGTCGCCACTTTCCAGCAGTTGTTGCAGCTCTGTTTCGATACGCGTGCGCTGTAATTGCTGCAATGGACTTAGGTTGGTTTTCTGTTGGCTAAGCAACTGGCTGCTGTCTTGCAGCTGTGGATATTGTCCATCCAACTGTCGACATAGGCTTTCAGGGCTAGGGCGCCAGCTGCGATCCAATAGAATTGCTACAACAGTAATTCCGAGCCAGGCGAGCAATAGCCACTGTGGCCAGCCGAATACAAAAATGCCCAAGCCAGCCAGAAGGCTGAGGCCAGTGGCAAGCCAGAGATAGGGCCGCAGGGCTGTCAGTTGCCAGCGCCTGCGCACAGCGTTAAGGGTGGACTCCCGCTTATCCATGGTCGGCCTCCCCGTTACTATCGGTTGCCATGATGACTGCGGGTCGCGATAGGACAATTAGGCGTTCAAAAGCCAGAAGTAACAGTAGGGCGGCTATTAACCAGGGTTGCAGTTGTTCAATACGGCGGTTTTCTACCTCGCTGTCTTCTACAGGAAGGCCTGCCACTACTTTATTGGCAGACCAGTGGCCACGATTTTGGTGTTGCAGAGCCCAGTCTTGCCCAGACCAGTGCTGCCATAAACGTTCAGGTAAATCTGCGCGGCGATAAAAGGCCTCGCTGTACCAGTCACTTTCGTAGCGCAGCCAACTTCCCCGTCCCACTGAGGCCGCTTGAGCTGACTGGCTGTTATCCACAGCAACGAAGTTGAGATTATCGGCAGGGGGGATGCTGTTGTCGGTGATTAACAGGCTGCCATCTGAAACAAATTCCAGCACGGCTTGTGGCAGGGGAGCGGGGCCCGTGTAGATCAACCAATCTGCCTGCTCGGCATTGGGGGTCTCTTCTTGTTCCTGAATATGCACCGATAGTCCCGGCATATTGCCTTGCCAGTCTTCCAGCACAGGCGCCCACCAGCTGGGCGGTTTGCCCATTAAAGCGATACCTGGTAATACCGGGCTCGTAGCTGTGGATGTTTTGTCGAGGCCGTGCCACTGCCAATGGGGACTGACTCTTAGTGCCTGGTGGGATGCTGGAACTCCGTTGTTTATCAACAGGATATGAGCCCTGCGCAAATCCGCCCGGCGTGATAGTACCGATAGAGTTTTCCACAGGTCCACATTTTGTGGTGGGGGTGAGGTTACTGAGGGTGTTTCTGGGGATAACCACAGCACTTTATAACCTTCCCCGACAAGCTGTGGCAGTGAATTGTGGATAAATGTATTCGCTTCGCCCGCCCCAATTCTGGGGTCTACCAGTATCACGCCCTCTTGGGGATAAATTTCCCGTTTAATCAGCGGCTGTGCCAACAAACTTACTAGCAGGGCGACGATTAGCAGGCGCAATAGCAGCAACCACTTGTTATCCACAATAGGGCGGCGCGCGCGACTCTGTGAATATCTTTGTATCCATTGCAGCGCAGCAAAGGAGATCTGCTGTGGATTACTTCGGCGCAGCAAATGAATGGCGATAGGGATAATCAGGGCTGTGAATAGCCATAGCCACTGTGGGGATTGAAATAAGTTATTTATCCACAACATCTCAGCACAACCTGCCGTGCAGTTGAATAAATTGCTGCAATGACTTTTCCACAGGCTGCTCGATAAGGTCGGTCTGCAGTGAGCACTCCTGTGTGGCAAAGCGTGCTTTTAACTCGCTCTGTGCTTGAGCAAAAGCATCCAGGTAAGACTGGCGTTGCCGCTCGGCGTCCACTTCTAAAGTTGCGGGAGTACTGGCGCTTACTTCTGGATTGAGCAGCTTTAGCTCTCCGTCAAAAGGAAAAGTCTGTTCTGCCTCAACTAACAATTGCAGTGGCAGGCAGGGGCGGCCGGCGGCATGCAAGCGTGCGGCAAAATCGCCGATCTCATTGCCCTGTTGAAAAAAATCACTCAGCAACACCACCTGACAGGGGCGTTCAAAGTATTGCCACAGCGGCGCCAGTTGAGTGTGATCTGGCCAGTGGTCGCTGGCGTCGAGTTGTTGTAGCTGAAGGGCGATTTGACGCTGGTGGCTCTCGCCCTGGCCTTCAGGCACATAAACCGTCCGGCTGCTGTTAAACGCCAATAGGGAAAAGCTGTCTCCCTGGGCGTTGAGCAGCCAGCACAGGCTGGCAATCCAACACTTGGCGTAATGCAGTTTATTCAGGCTGGGCTCGACAAAGCTTGCCTGGCCCAGGGAGGCGCTGCTATCGAGCACAAAGCACACGTGCATACGGCTCTCCTGCTCGGTCTCGCGCACATAGTAGCGATCGCTGCGGGCGAACAGTTTCCAGTCGATATGGCGGATGGAATCACCCGCTTGATAGCCTCGGTATTGGTGAAATTCCAGGCCGGTGCCACGGCGCTGGCTGTGTTGCACACCGAGCATCACGCCCTCGGCAATATGCCGCGACAGCCACACCAGATCGCGACAACTGGCCAGGGTTTTGGGGGACAGGTATTCCACGCTGATCAGTCCCGGCCCGGTTCCGGCACCGCTGTCAGTAATTCATCAATCAGCTGTGGCATCTGCACGCCATCGGCCTGGGCCTGGAAGCTGAGCAGCACCCGGTGGCGCAGTACCGGCAATAACAGGCTGCGGATATCCTCGCGGGTGACGGCGAGGCGTCGCTGCAGCAGGGCGCGGGCCTTGGCGGCGAGAATCAGAGCCTGCCCCGCGCGGGGGCCGGCGCCCCACTTGATCCACTGTTGCAGGGTATCGCTGCCGCTGCTTTCCATACGGGTAGCGCGCACTAGTGCCGCCACGTAGCGGTACAAATCGTCGCTTACATGAATTTCCCGCACCAGTTGCTGCATTTCCCGCAGTTGCTCCGCATCCAGGCTGGGACTGGGTTTGACCCTGCTGGCACCGGTGGTGGAGCGCAGGATTTCAACTTCATCCCGCTCATCGGGATAGTCGATATGAATATTTAACAGAAAGCGGTCCAGCTGAGCTTCCGGCAGTGGATAGGTACCAGCCTGTTCGATGGGATTTTGTGTGGCCAGTACGAAATAAGGATCGGGCAATTTCAGTGTTTTACCGCCCACGGTTACCGAGCCTTCCTGCATGGACTCCAGTAGGGCTGCCTGGGTTTTCGGCGGTGTGCGGTTAATTTCATCGGCGAGCAGGATATTGGTGAAAACCGGGCCCTGCTGGAATTTAAAAAAGCGCTTGCCAGTGCTGTGATCCTCTTCGAGGATCTCACTGCCGAGAATATCTCCGGGCATTAAATCCGGGGTGAACTGCACCCGCTTAAAATCCAGCGCACTGGCATCGGCGAGGGTTTTTACCAGCAGGGTTTTACCCAGCCCCGGCACCCCTTCGAGTAGGGCGTGGCCGCCGGCCAACAGGCAGATCAGCATCTGTTCCACTACGGGTTTTTGGCCGACAATCACCCGCGCAATTTCCTGTTGCAGATTGTCGAGGCTGTGCAGTTGTTCTTCGATACTATTTTCCAGGGTGGTCAGCATAATCAGCTCGTCAGTGCGTAAATAACAATGTTCACCGCAAATTTTGTGTTATCGATGGCGAGCCAGCGTTTGTTGCGGTAGTCGTAGTCCCATTCGCAGCCGAAATCCTTGTTGCTGTAGAGCACGGCGATACGGCCGTTAACAACAATGGCTTTCAGGTAGTCGTGTACCAGATCATCACCCCAGCCATTTAATTCAAAGCTGGTTACCGGCAATTCATCGAATTGAAAGAAACAGCGGTAGAGGTCGTGATCGTCCGGGAGCTTTTGCAGGCAGTCTTCGCCAAACAGCTCGGCCATTTGCGCTTCGAAAGATTTGGCAAAGAGACCGTCGATATCGTGGTTGCAGTCGTCGACAAATACAAAGCCACCGCGATTGACGTAATCGCGAAAATTCTTTGCCTCTTCCGTGGTGAATTGCACCAGCTTGTGTCCGGCCAGGTAGCAGAAAGGCGCCAGCAGCATTTTCTTATCGGCCAGCGGCACTATGTGCTCTTTGGGATCAACCCTGAGATTGGTGTATTCCACCAGTGAATTGAGCAGGTTGGAAGGCATGCGCTGATCCACATCCCAGTCACCGGACTCGTACATCAAGCGGGTGAAATAAAAATCGTAGTGCTCCTGCGCACTACCCGGTGCGGTATTTTGTGCGCGTGTGCCCAGCGGCAGCGCTGCGGCGCAGCTACCCAGGATCAGGCGCTGGAGAAAAGCCTTGCGGGTGAGGGACACGGGATAACTCTGTTACTGCGTTGGTTTTTATTGTTGAGAGCAAAGGAAAGAAGGTGCTCCGTTCGAGACACGCTGTAAATACATCCCTGTACGCTCGTAATCGGCATCCATGCCTCATACGGTCTCGAACGGAGCACCTTCTTTCCTTCTACCCATTTATTTTCAATGCTGGGAACTGACTGGTTTGCTGGTCAGCTCCCGCCTGGATCAACGGCTAGCCCAGCTTGCGCTTGGTGTTGATTACATTGATACCGTCGAAGCGTGCAGTGGAACTACCGTGGGATACCGCACTGGTTTGCATCGGCTGTCCCTTACCGTCAAAGAAGGAACCACCCAGGCGGTAATCATCTTTGTCGCAGACCTGCGAACAGGCATTCCAGAATTCCTGGGTGTTGGACTGGTAGGCGACATCCTCCACCATGCCGGTAATCTTGCCGTCTTCAATCTCGTAGAACAGTTGTCCACCAAACTGGAAGTTGTAGCGCTGCTGATCGATGGAGAAGGAACCGGCACCCACAATATAAATGCCTTTCTCCACATCCTTGATCATATCGTCGACGCTCAGCTCCTCCTTGCCAGGCAACAGCGAAACGTTGGACATGCGCTGGAATTGCACGCTGGACCAGCTGTCGGCGTAGCAGCAGCCGTGGGATTCCTTTTGCCCCAGCATATGTACCTGGTCGCGGGTGGCCTGATAGTTCACCAGCACACCGTCTTTTACCAGATCCCAGTTGCGGGTCTTCACGCCTTCATCGTCGTAGCCGACGGCGCCGAGAGAGCCGGGCTGTACCTTATCGGCAAATAGGTTGACTTTGTCGCTGCCGTATTGGAATTTGCCGCTGCGCCATTTATCGATAGTGGCGAAAGAGGTACCGGCAAAATTGGCCTCGTAGCCGAGCACGCGGTCCAGCTCCAGTGGGTGGCCGACGGATTCGTGGATGGTGAGCCAGAGGTGGCTTGGGTCCAGCACCAGGTCGTACTTGCCCGGTTTGACCGATTTAGCCGTAAGCTTTTCCTTGGCTTGTTGCGCCGCCAGGCGTGCGTCTTCGGCCATATCGTAGGAGTCGCGGTAGAGCACTGTCTGTGCTTGGATCTTGTCTTCGGCGCGGCCATCCAGGTATTCAAAGCCGCGTCCTACCGGCTGGCTGAGGCCCTGGCGGGTACGGAAACCGCCAGTTTTCTTGTCCACTGCGGTGACCGAGAAGGGCGCCCACAAACGGTGAACATCCTGGTCGATATAGGAGCCGTCGGTAGAGGCAAAATACTTTTGTTCATTCACCAGGTACAACATGGAGTTGATATAGCTGGCGCCGGCATCCATAGCGGACTTGTTCACGTCCATTAACAGGTCCACCTTGTCGGCCAGGGGGATCTGCATAGCGTTTTTCTGGATGGGTGTCTGCCAGCTCACCTCGCCGTGGCCTTTTACCGGAGCCAACTGTACGGGCTCCTGCTGGTACTTGGAGTTGGCCTTGGCGGTAGCTACTGCCTGGTGGGTGGCGCGAGCGACGCCATCGGCTGTCAGGTCATTGGTGGCAGCAAAGCCCCAGGTGCCGTTGGCAATAACCCGAATCCCCATGCCGATAGATTCGGTGTTCACCACGTCCTGCACTTTCATCTCGCGGGTGATCACGTATTGGTTCAGGTAGCGACCAATACGCACATCGGCATAAGTGGCGCCGAGTTTAGTGGCGGTATTCAGGGCGACATCGGCAAATTCTTTTTTTACCGAGAGATCAATACCGCTTTGCGTCAGTTTGCTCTCGGCGACCAGATTGCCGGACAGCGGCAACATGGAAACACCCAGGCCGGCACCGCTGAGCTGGAGAAATTTTCTTCTTTCCATTTCGTTATCCTCGATGGGTGCTGGCTGTTATACGGCGTCGGAAAGGCTGCTGAAGGTGAAGTCGCGCACTTTCAACGCGGGAATCATGGCGGACATGCCCCACATACCCACTCGCTGGGGGACGCCCATATCTTCGATATTGTTGAGCATGATTACCGGGCTCTCGTTGAAGCGGAAGTTCTTCACCGGGTATTTGATCTTGCCGTTTTCGATATAGAAGGTGCCGTCGCGGGTGAGGCCGGTGAGCAGCATGGACTGTGGATCGACCATACGGATATACCAGGTGCGGGATACCAAAATACCGCGGCGGGTATTTTTGATCAGTTCTTCGGTGGTTTTATCGCCGCCGATCATAATCAGGTTGTTGGGTTCGGGGACCACTTCGCCTTTGCTTTGCTCGGCCCAGTAGCGGCTGCGCGCCAGGTTTTTCACTACGCCGTCTTTCACCCATTCGGTGCGTCCCAGCTGCATAAAATCACCGTCGGTCCAGGGTTGAGCCGGCACATCGAGACTGGTGGGGTCGGAGTAGAAATTTACGCGCTTGTCGAACATCTTCTCGCCGGTCCGGTTGCCGCCGCCCTTTTTGCTCATAAAGCTGCGGCCTTCGTCGGCACTGCGCGCATCGAAGCCGCTCATCATGTAACCCACCAGGCCGGACACCGCATTGGGCTCAAGGATCACGGTGTACTTGCCCGGTTCCAGGGCACGGGCTTCCTGGGACAGGACCGCTTTGTCGATGGCGACAGAGGAGGTGCTGCCGGTATTCATTGCACCGAAATCGGTAACGTCACTTTCGGCCCAACCAGAACCCAGGCCATTCTCGGTGCGCATAGTTACAGTGAAATTGGCAGAGGTAGAAGCGTGGTAGCCGAACAAGCCTTTACTGGTGGCGACTGCCGCAAAAGAACGCTGGTCTTCCAGGTAACCTGCGGCAACCACTTTCTTTTCCTTGGCTGCAATAATGGAATCTGCCGCAGCCTTGGCGCGCTGGTCTGGAGTGATATCTGCAGTGGACTTGGCGAAGCCGTCTACGCTGACATATTTCTGCGGTCCCAGCATCGGCATGGCTTCCGGGTTTTCCGGAGATAGCTTGGCCAACTCTTCGGCGCGACGCATCACTTTTTCCAGGGAGGCATCACTGAATTCATTGATAGTGGCCACACCGGATTTCTTGCCGAAACGGGCCTCTACGGCCAGCTCGATATCATTGACGATACCACTGGTGGAAACGCTGTTGCGCGCGTAGCGAATATTGCCGGTTTCGCTGCCGGCCAGCTGCGCGCTGGCTTCATCGGCGCGGCTGTATTTTAAAACCTTGTCGAGAATACGCTTCGCTTCACTTCTACTCAGAATGGCCATTGCCTTTTCTCCAATTACTTATTCTTGTGCGCCGCTCAGGAAATCTTGCGCTTGGTATTGATTACATTAATTTGGTCAAAACGGGTGGTGGAACAGCCGTGGGAGACTGCGCTCACCTGGCTCGGCTGGCCCTTGCCATCGAAGAAGGTTCCGCCCAAGCGGTAATCACTGCTGTCGCAAATCGCCGAGCAGGAATTCCAGAATTCCTGGGTGTTGGACTGGTAGGCGACGTCTTCAACCTGGCCGACGATCTCACCGTTTTTGATCTCATAGAACAGCTGCCCGCCGAATTGGAAGTTGTAGCGCTGCTGGTCGATGGAATAAGAGCCGCGTCCGACGATGTAAATGCCTTTTTCCACATCGCGGATCATGTCTTTGGCTGAGTACTTCTTCTCGCCCGGAGCCAGGGAGACATTGGGCATGCGCTGGAACTGCACACTGGACCAGCTATCGCCATAGCTACAACCGTGGGATTCCTTTTGGTCGATCATATGCACCTGATCGCGGGTAGCCTGGTAGTTCACCAGGATGCCGTCTTTTACCAAATCCCAACGCTTGGTTTTTACCCCCTCGTCGTCATAGGCGACGGCGCCGAGGGAGCCCGGTTGCACCTTGTCGGCAAACAGGGTGACCTTATCGCTGCCGTACTGGAATTTACCGCTGCGCCACTTATCCAGGGTGGCGAAGGAAGTTCCCGCATAGTTGGCCTCGTAACCCAGCACGCGGTCCAGCTCTAATGGGTGACCCACAGATTCATGGATGGTCAGGCACAGATGCGAGGGTTCCAGTACCAAATCGTACTTGCCCGGATCGATGGACTTGGCTGATAGCTTGGCTTGGGCTTGCTCGGCTGCAAGCACTGCATCCTCGGCCATATCATAGGAAGCTTTGTAGAGCGTGGTCTGCCCGCGAATCTTGTCTTTGTCGTGACCGGCCAGGTATTCATAGCCTCTCCCCACTGGGTCACTGAGACCGTTGCGAGTCTTGAAAGCACCGCTCTGCTTATCAACAGCGGTCACCTGCATAGGTGCCCAGAGGCGATGGACATCCTGGTCAATATAGGAGCCGTCGCTAGAAGCAAAGTACTTCTGCTCATTGACCAGATACAGGGAAGAACGGATATAGCTTGCCCCAGCTTTGAGTGCCCCATTGTTAACATCCATCAGGAAATCGACTTTTTCACTGATGGGGACCTGCAGGGCATTTTGTTCGATAGGTGTCTGCCAGGAGACCTCGCCCACCCCTTTTACCGGTGCCAAACGCACGGGCTCAGTTTGGTACTTGGCATTGGCCTTAGCTACGGCAACTGCTTGGCGCGCGGCAAGGGCGACGCCATCCGCTGTAAGGTCGTTGGTGGCGGCGAATCCCCAGGTACCATTGGCGATCACACGAATACCAGCGCCAAGGGATTCTGTGTTGACGATATTCTCCACGTTGGTTTCGCGGGTCATAACATACTGGTTCAGATAGCGGCCGATACGCACATCGGTATAACTGGCCCCGGCCTTGCGCGCGGTATTCAGGACTACATCAGCCAGGTGTCTTTTATGGGAGCTGTGCATGCCCTCATTGAGCAGCTGCTCCGCGCTGACATGAATGCCCTGTAGAGGCAACAAAATACCACTGGAGCCGACGCCGGCGATCTTGAGGAATTTTCTTCTTTCCATTGGCTACCTTTACCCCACGAGAGCACGAGCACTCTCTGCGGGTACTTATTGTTATTACGACTGACGCTGGAGGCCTTATGTGCACGGAGGTCAGACTTTGGATACGCACAACTAACAGGACCAACCTAAAGTTGTAAAGTACTCGCTCGGTAAAGTGAAGTTTCGTAGGGGTAAGACGTTGTGAGGGTGGAAAGGGATTCAAAGGGCAGCATTTCTTCGAACTTTGTCGAAAGTAATATCCTTAAGCAGGATACCGTTGCGGTAAACGGGCCTCAGCAGGTTAGCCTCTGATTTTAGGTCGCTCTGCACAATAGTTCGAAGTGCACCATCATCGCCGCGAATCAAGGCAAGGCGGCCCCCCTTGGACCTTTTCTCGGGTCCGGTTCTCGGATTCTTAAAAATATCGTACCAACTGCCATTGATACAGATAGCGCTTGCTTTCATTGCAAATCCCATCATATCGCGGTCAACTTTTTGTAGTAATCCTCCACCCATACCAAAGGTCAGATTTTCTGTGCTTTGGTTGTTTTCTTTCATTGCTTGGAGAATTTTCGGGATTACAAAGCGGGTGATACCGTCTCCTTGTATAACGCGAATAAAGGGGGGTAGTAATCGATACCCTTTTTTATTCTTCTGCGAGCCAAATATCCGCATCAATCTTTCTATTGCTTCTATCACGACTTCCTCTGGGTCGCCGGAGTCAGGCCTTATTACTAATGTGCCGCCACTGTGAGTAACTTTATCCTTTAATTTTTTTCCCCAGATATTCTCTATAGCATTCCACAAATCGTAGCTATCGCTGACAACAGCCACAGTTTTTCCTTCCCCAGAAAATTGCTCAAGTATATTATGGTAAGCATCTTCCTCATGCTGTTGTCCCCAAGCGATAATAGTGCTGTGTTCAGCGGCGGGAATGGAAGCTCCAGGTACAGCGGCGTTGTAAAATTTTTTTGCGGCTAATATTCCGGATATCGTATCAGTCCCCTTAAAATTAACTAAGTGAGCCATACCTCCCAGCATCGCTGTTTCGAGACTGCTGGCTCCCCGAGCCCCGAAATCATGTAAACGATATTCCAGCGTATCCAGATTTTCCGCTGTTTCAAATAAATATTGTGAGATAATTTTCTTTATTTCGCGGCTCTGGGTAGCTACGGTTGATGGATACCAGATGCTCCGTAAAAGTGCGGTCTCAATATAAGTGGTGAGCCAAAAGCAGGAGGGGCAGGTATTAACAATCTGAGCTAAAACATTGGTTACTGGAATTACTTGTCCTTCTTCTATCGCTGTAATTTCAAAGGGCATTAAACCATTGTGGTCGTTTAAAATATGATTCCATCCATCACGGTTAAATGGCAGTCCATGGGGTTTTAAAATATTTTCAGCTTCATCAATTTGATGAAAACTGATGGGGGTGCTCAGGTATTGCTTGATAAACGCCTGCAAGCCAAAGAATACCGTCGACGCAAATTCACCGCCACGACACTCTACATAACTACTAATATGTGATGTTCCTGGGGGGTACTGCAGATAATGACTAGTTTTATAGCTATCGACATTGAGAATAGGATTTCCCAAGCACTCAAAGGATGAATTAGAGCCGGGCGCGTTCATATTTTCAAAACCATAAGTTGGCGTCGATTTTATGTCACTATTTGCCTGCTGTTATAGCGTGTAATTGATTTTTGAATTATATGCCAACCACAATGTTCAGTTTTACAGCGCTAATAGCTGCTACTTTAGCAAAGCATAAAAGCAAGCGACCCACGTTTAAAAACTTGTCATCCACTCATTTTATCTCCTATTGATTGACCTACTCTATTGGTATGTGTACATTTATATGCATGTGAGGCAAAGGAACGTCATGCTCAATGGACTCCAGTAAATTTCGGCGTGTTTACCGGCGGATGACTATGCCTACCATGGTGTCGATCGATCACAGTAGCGCTGTCACACAAAGTAAAAAATGCGTAAATTGGTTGCTGTAGAGAGAGGTTCGACAGAGCAAAAAAAATCTGCCCGGTCATAACTTTCCTATGTAGAAGCGTTCCTTCCATTAATGACTTGTCGTTTGGGAAAAAGTCATCGCAGTTTACTAATTTGAATGATATTGGAATTGCTCGTAGAGAATACGGCATTGATATAATTTAGTATTGATTCCAATCCTATTGAGCTACTTATAAAAACTCTGCTGCAGATTCGTAATACTTTGCAGAAAAATTGTCTTGTCGTCACAGCAGGAAAACATAAACAGTATCCATGGTGAGAGATTGGATACTGTTTCGACATCACTTGAAATTTGTAGCTAATGATAAGGTGGATTCTTGTATTTGGGAGCAGGAGATAAGTTATGAGTGAAGGGTTTATAAAGCGCATATCACGTTTAATCTCTGTGTCCGCCAATGCCGTCGTGGACTCGGTTGAAGCCACTGCACCAGAGTCAGTGATGGAGCAGGCAATTCGGGAGGTGGATGATGCAATTGCAGATGTGCGAGATCAGCTAGGGAAAGTTGAGGCATCCAAGTATCTAAATAGTAGAGCGTTAAGCGATGAAAATGCTCGTCATAAGCGTTTAGCTGAACAAATTGATATTGCTATAAATGAAGGTCGTGATGATTTGGCTGAAGTCGCCATTGCCAAACAAATGGATATTGAGGCGCAACGTCCAATCTTAGAAAAAGCGATCAATGAAAATGAGATAGAAATAAAGGAACTAGGTTCCTATATTCTTGCCCTGCAAGGTAAGAAACGTGAAATGCGTGAACAATTACAAGAATTTATTGCAATCAATAAAAAGGTAGATAGTAGAGTTACTGCGGATGAATATGGCAGGGATAGAAAGCCAAAAGCCCAGGTAGAACAAGCTACCGATGTATTTAATCGAGCAGTAGGTAATACAGCTATATCGACATTTAACTCTGGGATAGATTCCAGCAAATTAGCAGAACTTGAGGAGTTCGCGCGAAATAATCGTGTGAAAGAACGTTTAGCCAAGATTAAATCGGGGGGCTGATGATATTTTTATTGCAAGACCAAAACCTGATCTTTACCGGTGCGCTGATTTTAATGTTTATGATAGCGCTTCTTGAAGGCGTCATGACATTGATTGGTGTTGGTATTTCAGATTTACTGGATAATTTATTACCAGATTTTGATGTTGACGTGCCAGATACAGGGTTGTCTGGGGGGATGACTAAGCTGCTTGGGTGGTTGCGTTTCGGTGAAGTTCCTGCACTTATACTGTTAGTAACTTTTCTGGTTAGCTTTGGAGTGACCGGCCTAGTAGCCCAAATGCTCATAGAGTCTCTTGTTGGATATTTATTGCCGGGTGGTTTACTTGCTGTGGCAGTCTTTTTTCTTGCGCTACCTCAAGTACGTTTTGTTGGCAACATTATGCGGCGCTTTGCTGTGGGTGATGAATCCGAGGCCGTTGAGAGAAATTCCTTTATTGGCCGCGTAGCGATTATTACGATCGGTAAAGCAGAAATCGGTTCACCAGCAGAAGCGCGTTTTAGTGATGAATACGGAACTACACATTATGTGATGGTGGAACCGGATGAAAGTGAAACATTTAATCAGGGGGATAAGGTGTTACTGGTTGAAGAGCTGGGAGCACATTTTCGAGTAACTCGCCCCAGCAGTATACATCTTATGGAGAATAACTAAATGGAGAGTCTAGAAGTGATAGGAAACCTACCGGTTATGGTATTTATTGCCGGGGCTGTACTAGTGGCCTTAATTGTTATTGGAACTATTTTTGCGCGCCTGTATACGAGAGCCTCAAAAGAGCGCTCATTTGTGCGTACCGGTATGGGTGGTCAAAAAGTCATAATGAATGGAGGCGCATTGGTATTACCAGTTCTACATGAAATTATTCCTGTAAACATGAATACTTTGCGCCTGGCGGTTTCCCGTAAAGAGCAACAAGCGCTGATCACTAAGGATCGTATGCGTGTTGATGTACTTGCTGAGTTTTATCTGCGGGTAAAGCCGGATGTAGATGCGATAGCCAATGCCGCACAGACTTTGGGGCTGCGCACTTTAGACCCCGAAGCTTTAAAAGAAATGATCGAAGGTAAGTTTGTTGATGCGTTGCGTTCGGTGGCAGCTGAAATGGAAATGGCTGAATTGCATGAGCAGCGCAGCCAGTTTGTGCAGAAAGTTCAGCAAGTAGTTTCCGAGGATCTATTGAAAAATGGATTGGAACTTGAGGCTGTATCCCTGACTGGTTTGGATCAAACTCATAAAGAGTTCTTCAATCAGGATAATGTGTTTGATGCTGAGGGCCTTGCCAGTATGACCCGCTCTATTGAAGCGCGTCGTAAAGAGGTCAATGACGTTGAGCAGGAAACTATGGTGCAGATCGAGAAGAAAAATCTCGAAGCTGAACGCCAGAAATTGGAGATCGATAAAGAGAAACGCTACGCATATCTGGAGCAGCAGCGAGAGCTGGAAAATCGCGAAGCTGCACAGAAAGCGGATATGGCTCGCGAGCAGGCTGAGCAGGAGCGCGCCGCACGCAAGGCTGAAATTGAAGCCCAGCGCGAAGTGAGCCAATCCCAGATCGCTGCTGAACAGGCGACCAAGTTGCTGGAGATTGAAAAAGAGCGCCGTTTGAAAGAGCAGGAAATCGAGGGAGATCGGATCCTTGATGAACAGCGTATTTCCAAAGAGAAGTCGGTAGAAATTGCTGAACAGGAACGCGCCATTGCCGTTGCGGAGAAATCCAAAGAGCAATCCCTTGCTGACCAACAGGCAAACGTGGCCCGGGCTGAAGCCGTAAAAGCCGAAGAACAAGTCCGTACTGCCAAGGATGTTGAAGTTGCCGAGCGTGATAAGCGCATTGAAATTATTGAGGCGCAAAAAGTAGCAGAGCGCCAGGCGACGGGCATTAAAGTAATGGCGGATGCAGAGAAGTCAGCAGCAGAAGATAAGGCTGAAGCATTACGTTTACAAGCTGCTGCGGAAGCTGAAGCAATTCGCATTAAGGTTGAGGCTGATCGTGAGAAATATGCGGTGGATGCCGAAGGTCAGCGTCTGATGAATGAAGCCTATAACAGCCTCAATGAAGCCCAGATCGCACTTAAGAAGGTGCTCAGCTTGCACGAAAATCTGCCCAATATTATCCGAGAAAGCGTTAAGCCAATGGAGAGTATTGAGGGTATGAAAATTATCTCGGTTGAAGGTCTAAATGGTGTTGATGGCCGGGCAAGCAGCGGCATTTTAGATGGCGACACTGAATCCAAGGGCCAAAGCTTGCCTGAGGCCCTGGTGGGTAGCGCTCTAAAACATCGGGCTATGGCGCCGCTGGTAGATTCGCTCTTAAAAGAAGCTGGAGTTGGTGACCTGAATAAGACCACTGAGATTGATAGTTAGAGCAACGTACATTTTTTAAATTATATAGTACAAAACTCACTATTATTTTGGAAATAAATAATTCTTATAGCCCGGATCTAAATAGGTAGATCCGGGTTATTTTTTATTAAGGTAAAAAATATGAAGCGCTGTACCAGCTGTAAAGATGGCGTTCTTAAACCAGGATTTATCGAAGAGTTATTTCGTGGATATACTTGTTCTTCCTGTGAGGGTAACTGGATTCTTATTGAAGATTACTTAAGCTGGAAAAGACAAAATCCTGAATACAAATTTCCAGAAGATATTAGTAATCTGAATGATGTGGTCGCCGAAGATACTAAACGAGCTATCTTGTGCCCGGTGTCTGGCTCCATAATGCAAAAGATAAAAATTATTGCTAGTAGTGAGCACCGTATTGATTACAGCACTGTTGTCGGTGGAGTTTGGTTAGATAAAGGCGAGTGGGATTTACTAAAAGCTGAAGGACTTGCTGGCTCACTTAACTTTTTAGTTACTCATGAATGGCAGAAAAAGATCAGGGAGAACAAGGCCCAAGAGACTTTTTCTGAAATGTATCGGAGTAAATTTGGCGATGACTTATATGATAAAGCTAAAGAAGTTCGCAAGTGGCTTAATTCAACCGAACAGAAAGCAGATGTTTTGGCCTATTTAAATGCGGAAGATCCTTACTCTGCTGAACGTTAACGCCTAATCAATATGTCCTGTTCCAGGGAGGCTGACTAACGTGGCTTCCCTGAAATATTAGCTCCATTGTACTCTCATGTAAAAACAGATTTATTTTCAATCGATCATATCCGGAAAAATTACAGATTTAATTTGGTTACATTGTTTTTTTGAATTAATGGAATTTAATTGTCTTGATTTGATAACTGGTTAGCTTATTTTTATGGCGTATTTTTGGAGTCGTATAGGAAGCGCAACTGTTCAATGATAACCTCAATTTCGTTGTTTACTTAAAAAAATAATAGAGACATTTAAATTTAAGGTTAGGTATATGGATATCAAAAAATTATTACTGGCAAGTTTACTATTAGTGGGTGCATCTATTTCGTTGCCTGCGCTATCTGCTAATCTTGTGTGTCAGCTCAATGTAAAGTCTGGAGGTCAAGTTTTTGGCAATGGCACCTCTAGCTGCACGGGGATAGACTTTAGTTTTGGAAATTCCACCTCTGGTAAATGGACTATTACGAATATAACCAAGTCTATTGATCGAATAAATTGGATAAAAGGTTGTAGTTCAGGCCTCTCATGCAGTGTGACAGTAAGAGCCTATTCAACAAATCAAGGCCAAGCATATATTCACTATGTTGATGGCAGTATTGAGTATGTGAGTGCTGATATGTGGTATGAAACAGGTCATTAACCTGTGGTATTTGGCGCCGAATTTAATTCGGCGTCAAATATAATATATGTATTGCGGTATGCCTGCTGGACTTAAAGTATAAATGCGCCATATTGAAGTTTAATAATTATCCTCAGTGTCTTCACCCTAATGCTGTTTGTTCCGCATCCTAATGACTCTTAAATTAGGTTGGCAGATTTACTCATCACTGACATATTCTTCTGCTAGTTAATTAAATTATGCATGGCAAAATGGACCATCTTTGGCTTTTATTAAAGCCATGGAATACAAGGACTATTACAAAATACTCGGCCTGGATCGGAGTGCGGATCAGGCACAGATTAAGCGTGCCTATCGAAAATTAGCACGTAAATATCATCCGGATGTCAGCAAAGAGGAGGGCGCCGAAGAACACTTTAAGGAAGTAAATGAGGCCTATGAAGTATTGAAGGACCCAGAGAAGCGAGCTGCTTACGATCAGCTCGGCAGTGGTTTTCAGTCTGGCCAGGATTTCCGACCACCCCCCAATTGGGACCAGGGTTTTGAGTTTCACGGTGGTGGATATACCGAAGCTGATCCTGAAGCTTTTAGTGACTTCTTTGAAAGCTTGTTTGGCCGCGGCGGGTTTCGTCAGGCTTATGGGCAAGGGCAGCGCCGCTCTTACAGTGCCCAGGGTGAAAATACCTATGCCCGCATCACAGTAGATCTCGAAGATAGTTATCGTGGCGGTACACGCCAAGTAACCTTAAAGCACTCGGTATTGGGTGCAGATGGGCGACCGCAACTGCGTGAGCGCACTCTTAATATAAAAATTCCCAAGGGGATCACTGAAGGGCAACAGATTCGCTTGGCTGGACAGGGTGAGCCTGGCATTGGAGAAGGTAAGCCTGGTGATCTCTACCTGGAAATTGCTTTCAACTCTCATACCCTTTTCCATACAGAAGGTAAAACGGTTTACCTGGATTTGCCTTTGGCTCCCTGGGAGATAACGCTTGGAGCCAAGGTTCAGGTACCCACTCCCGATGGTCCCATTAAAGTGACCATTCCAGCAAACAGCACCAATGGTAAAAAACTGCGCCTCAAGGGCCGCGGTATCCCGGCAAAGCAGCCGGGGGATATGTATATAGTGATGCAAACTGTTACGCCGCCAGCCACTACTGATAATGAACGCGAGGCATACCGTCAGTTTGGCGACGCATTCAACTTCAATCCCCGCCAGTCCATGGGAGGATAATTGTGATGCCTAAAAAGGTTGAGCAGCTTAGCGGTGTTCTCCTGGATGAAGAGAGTGAGTTAACTTTGAGTGAACTGTGTCGGGCTTGTGGTGTACCGGCGGAGCGCATTATTGCCTTGGTTGAGGAGGGAATTATTGAGCCGCGTAGCAGGGAAGTGCAGTGGCGCTTTAGCGGAATTTGTGTGCGCCGTGTGCGCCGGGTTTACAGCCTGGAGCGAGATCTGGGGGTAAATCTTGCCGGCGCTGCATTAGCGATAGAGCTGCTGGAAGAAATAGAGCGTCTTCAGGCGCATCTGGCACGGCTGGAGAAAGGTCGAAAACGCTAAGGTTATCTATTGTCTTGATTTTAGATATGGGCCAATCAGCTCGATCTTCTCAATCCAAATAGCTCCGCTATATCCTTCGGGTAGAAAACTGAGCTCTTCCAGTGTGTAAATACCGGGCAAGCCCCGCTTGCCATTTTTATGGTCCACTGCCATCACCAAGCTATTGGCTTTGGCCACTCGTTCAGAGTAGCGATTGGGCCAGCCCCACAAAGCCCATCGCCAAGTATTGGGTGCAACAACAATACTGTTCCGGCAAGACTCGGGAAAGTAGCCACTCCAACCGAACAGTGCATATTGCAAAGCACATTGTTTGGCGCTTGTCTTGCTGAAGGCCAATGCATTTGGCCGCAACTGCCGTATCCTTTTAATTGGGCGATCGCCACCGTAGACCATGAGCCGGGAATTAATAGGCAATTGGTGTTGCCGAAGATAGTTATCCAATCGTTCTGCTTCTGTTAGATCATTACTCTTAATATTGATCAGAAACTGCTTGCCGGGAAAGTACAGCAAGACCTCTTTTAAAGTGGGAAGTAAACCCACCCCCTGGCCACGAAAGGGAAATGTCTTGCCGCCATCAAAGGTATAGCCGTAACCAATATCCAGCTTCTTTAAGTCCTTTATGGACTGTTCCCGGGTGACACCTGTTCCATCCGTGCGGCAGTCTATGGTCCAGTCGTGAAATACCGCGAAGTCGCCATCAGTGGTGGGATGGACATCGATTTCGATAATGTCCGCGCCATGAGAAAAGGCAGCTTCCATAGAGGGAATAGTGTTTTCCAGATAGCGGTGTTCCGGGGTATAGATACGGACTGCGGTGCATTCGTCACGGGTCAAATTATCCCGGTTGTAAGTTTGGTAGACGCCGCGATGGGCAATCAGGATCGGTTCCCCTTGCTGGGCTGTCGCCAGCCAAGAGGCATTGAGTAGGTAAATTGCACCGAGTCCAAATAGGGCTGTTAGCGCTACGGTTTTGCCAATGGTGCTTCTCTTCATCAAGCTGCTCTGCACTTTTCCTTGGTAGGTGTTGCAGATATTAGTCAGTTTTTGGGAAGAGAAATGGGCGCAGAGGTGGCGAATTATGGTGAATTCAGGCAGTAACTATAGGGTGGTGAGGCACCACCCCGAATATTATCAGAGTGCGGCTTTGGTGATGGTTCCTACCAGGTAGCCGGTATATACGAGGTAAGCCATTAGCAGCGCGGAGCCTTCCCAGCGATTGATTCGGCCCTGGCCTTTGAAGCCGTAGGCAAAAATAAACAGGGCAATTGTGAGGCCCAGAACCATCGGCCAGTCTCGGGACAGCACCTCGTGGGGTACGTTGTTCATGGGAGCAATGGTGCCGGCAATGCCAACCACCGCCAGCAGGTTGAACATATTGGAGCCGACAACGTTACCGATGGCGATATCGTGCTCACCTTTTCGTGCGGCCACTAAAGTTGCGGCCAGTTCCGGCAGTGAGGTTCCCAGGGCAACAATAGTCAGGCCTATCACCAGATCACTGACCCCCAAAGATTCGGCAATGGTTACTGCTCCCCATACGAGGATTCGGGAGCTGACAATCAATAGTACCAGCCCCGCTACCAACCAAAATATGGCAGTTCCGAGTGGCATAGGGTTGTCTTCCAGCTCAGTTTCTACTTCTCCCTCAAGCTGGTCACCTTTATTGCGCATGGCAGAAAAGATACTCCAGCCGATCAAGGCGAAGAAACCGAATAACAGAACAATACCCTCCCAGCGCTCCAAGCGGTCATTCCACAGGAAGGCACCACTGAGCAGGGTGATTGCCAGCAGCAGTGGCAGCTCTTTACGCACAATCTTTGAGTGTACCGATAGTGGGATCAGCAGGGCACTGAAACCGAGAATCAAACCGGTATTGGCAATATTGGAACCGTAGGCATTACCCAGGGCGAGGCCGGGGTTGCCATTCAAGGCGGCAATGGCTGAGACCACCATCTCCGGAGCGGAAGTACCGAAGCCGACAATCACCATGCCTATTAACAGTGTGGGCATGCCGCAATGTTTAGCAGTGGCGGCAGCTCCATCCACAAAACGATCGGCACTCCAGACCAGCACAATAAAGCCAGCAATGATGGCAGCAGCGGCGAGAAGCATAGGGGGTCCTCAATAAATACATTCAGGCGGGGTTTTTACCCGACAAACGGGGGCCGATTGTACCGGCTCTGACAAATACAAAAAGGTATTCAGTTATTTGGATGGGCTGTCAGGAGCAAATTAACGTAAATGTCCCGTCAGTCAGATGGTTTCGCTGCCAGTGTGGGCTACAGTCAATGCATGGCCCGGTAAATCTGCAGGGTGATAATGGGATGGCGCGCCTAATCGCAAAATCCCTGAGCTGGTGGAGATGTCGGGTAAATCTACGCGGGTCGCACAAAGCAATGCGCGGCAGATTCCGCGATATCCATGTCACCGGCCGCTAAGCCGGGTATTTAGGAGGCCTTTATGAGACTCAAAGCTTCAATTGGGATACTGGCCGCGGCGATGGTTTTGACCCTGTCTGCCTGCGAACAGCGCAAGAAAGATGAAGGGATGGACGGCAATAAAGGAATGGGCACCGCTGAAACCGGTTGCTGCCAGCATGCCGAAAATGCCTGTGCTGGAGATGTGAGCAAATCCCAGTGCGACCAGATGACCGGCAAGTTTCACAAGGATCATATGTGTCGTACCGATACCGGTAAATGCACGCGTAAATAAGGTCGGCTGTGCACGGGTGTGGCGCAACCACTGTGTCGCACCCGGCTCCCGATTACTCTCCCGATCCTGTCCAAGGACCCGTTGCCAGCTGGTTATTCTCCCAGGCGCCAGCTTTGGAGGCTGGTGACTAAAAGCACTCTTCTAGTACTCATTTTTTAGCTGATCCAGAGTTCCTTGACATTAGTTACATCTGCAACTAACTTCGTTTGCGCTTTAAATCCACAATCCGCAGCCCCGCTTTGAAGTGCTGCGATGATAAGAAATGGAGGACCGCATGGCCGACTTATTTGAAAACCCGATGGGACTTAACGGCTTCGAATTCGTAGAGTTTACAGCGCCGGAAAAAGGCATCCTTGAAACCGTTTTTACCGCCATGGGCTTTGAGAAAATCGCCCGTCACCGCTCCAAAGCAGTGGAGTTGTGGCGCCAAGGTGATATCAACTTCATCACTAACTACGAGCCCGACAGCCACGCCTATTACTACGCCCAGGAGCACGGTCCCTCCGCTTGTGGCCTTGCCTTCCGCGTAAAAGATGCCAAGTTCGCCTACGAAGAGGCCCTGCGTAAAGGTGCACAGCCTGTTCATGTGAATACCGGCCCGATGGAACTGCACCTGCCGGCAATCAAAGGTATTGGCGGTGCGACCCTATACATGATTGATCGCTACGAAGATGGTGAGTCCATCTACGATATCGACTTTATCTGGGAAGAAGGCGTAGAGCGTCGCCCTGAAGGTTGTGGTTTCCACACTCTGGATCACCTTACCCACAACGTGTATCGCGGCCGTATGGATTACTGGGCCAAGTATTACGAAGACCTGTTCAACTTCCGCGAGATTCGTTACTTCGATATCAAAGGCGAATACACCGGCCTGCTGTCCAAGGCGATGACTGCACCGGATGGCAAGATCCGTATTCCGCTGAACGAAGAAGCAGCTGGTGGTGGCGGCCAGATCGAAGAGTTCCTGATGAAGTACAACGGCGAAGGTATCCAGCATATCGCTTTTGCTTGTGATGACTTAATTGCCTGTTGGGATCGCCTGAAAGAGCGCGGCATGGAGTTTATGACTCCGCCGCCGGACACCTACTACGAAATGCTGGAAGAGCGCCTGCCTGGGCACGGTGAACCTACTGAAGAATTCCAGAGCCGTGGCATCCTGCTGGATGGCACCACTGAGGGCGGCCAACCACGCCTGCTGCTACAGATTTTCTCCGCTAATATGCTCGGCCCGGTATTCTTTGAGTTTATCCAGCGCAAGGAAGATGAAGGGTTTGGTGAGGGTAACTTTAAGGCCCTGTTCGAATCCATTGAGCGCGACCAGCTCAAGCGTGGCGTCATTAAAGAAAAGGAATAATAACGGAGGCTTCAATGGGCATTAAGCGCATTCACCACGTGGCGTATCGCTGTAGGGACGCCAAGGAGACAGTGGAATTCTACCGCGATCTTCTCGGCATGGACTTCCAGCTGGCCATTGCCGAAAACGAGGTACCCTCAACCGGTGAGCCGGACCCTTACATGCACGTCTTTATGGATGCGGGTATGGGGAATGTGCTTGCCTTCTTCGAAATCCCCAACTCCCCGGAGATGGGGCGCGATGAGAACACACCCAAATGGGTGCAGCATATCGCTTTCGAAGTGGAGTCCATGGAAGAAATGCTTGAGACCAAAGCACGACTGGAAGCGGCCGGGGTCGACGTACTCGGCCCTACCAATCACACTATCTTCCAGTCGATCTACTTCTTCGACCCCAACGGCCATCGTATCGAGCTGGCCGCCAATACCGCCAAGCCCGGTATGCACAAAGAGCTGAAGCGGGTTGCTGAGGATATGTTGGAAGAGTGGTCGCGTACTAAAAAAGCCCCAAGGCACGCCGCCTGGATGCATGGGGAAGAAGAATTTGTGGAAAAAACTGAAGGGGAGGCACAGTGAAGTTAGCCAGCCTTAAATCCGGCCGCGATGGCCAATTGGTTGTTGTTAGCGACGATCTTACCCGTATGGTGCAAGCTGGCGATATTGCCCCCACCATGCAGAGTGCGTTGGACAATTGGGCATCAGTCAGCAGCGAGTTGGAGAAGCTACACGAACGCCTGCAAAGTGGCGAGATTCAAGGGGAAACCTTTGACCAAACTCTGTGTGCTTCGCCTTTACCGCGCGCATATCACTGGGCCGACGGTAGTGCTTACGTGAATCATGTTGAGCTGGTGCGCAAAGCCCGCGGTGCCGAGGTGCCGGAGAGCTTCTACAGCGATCCGCTCATGTATCAAGGTGGTTCCGATACATTCCTGGATCCACGCGAGCCGGTAAAGATGCCGCAAAGCAATGGCTTTGGCATCGACTTCGAGGCAGAAATTGCCGTGATCACCGACGATGTTCCTATGGGGGTGTCCGCTGAGGATGCGCTGTCACATATCAAGTTGGTAATGTTGGTCAATGATGTATCCCTGCGCGGATTGATACCTGCGGAACTGGCCAAAGGATTTGGTTTCTACCAGTCCAAACCCTCTAGTGCTTTCTCCCCTGTTTGCGTAACCCCTGAACAGCTGGGTGAAAACTGGAGCGAGGGTAAATTGCATCTGCCACTGGTTTCCCATCTGAATGGTGAGAAGTTTGGCGAGCCCAATGCCGGTGTGGATATGACCTTCCACTTCGGGCAACTGGTCGCCCACGCGGCCAGAACTCGTCCACTTTGCGCAGGCACCATTATTGGCTCTGGAACGGTGTCCAATAAGTTGGATGGCGGCCCCGGTAAGCCTGTAGCAGAAGGCGGTGTTGGTTACAGCTGTATTGCCGAGATTCGCATGATTGAGACCATCCAGAATGGCTCTGCAAGCACGCCATTTATGGACTTTGGAAATACCATTTCCATCGAGATGCTCGATGATCAAGGGCAATCTATCTTTGGACGTATTGAGCAGACTGTAGAGCAGGTTTAACACCGCTTAGCCAAACCTCGACCGAATTTTATCCCCTGGAGTTAGCGACCTAGGGACAGATTTTGGTCGAGGCATCTTACCTACCACTTTGCTGTTGAATCATTCCTGCCTAAATTTTTCACAACCAACTTAGTAGTGCTGTATTGAGTGGCTAAAAGTGTGCTGGCAAAGAGACTGGCACAGGCGTTGTTGTTTAGTTTTCTATGCAATTTAATGCATAGCTTTTTACTTGCACACCTACTCTAGCAGTTTGTTGTTACAAGCCACTTTTTTAAACTGATGAGTTTTGTAAAAGTATACTTTCTATAAATTGCTATGCGTCCTATTTGAGATTAAGAATGATAAATATTTATAAGTAAAAATAACTTCTTATCTCTATTTTGTCTTCGCAGTTAGAAACGGCTAAATATTGCTTGTTGCCAGATTATTTTTGGCTAGTAGATTTCAACAAAGTAGGATTCATGCAAGGTTAACGCTAGATAAAAAAATAGTGCCAGAGTCGATTTAAAAAGCGCTTTTATACTCTGTTGGCCCTGGAACTTTTCTGGTTCAATGCCCGCCCAATTCACAGGCGCTACAAATTTTCAGTTTTTAAAAAAGGATTTGTGCAGCGTTTTTATCTCATAAAATGAGGGATCGAATATGCCTATTTGGGTCGATAAAACCGTTCTCGCTGTAACTGGAACACGCGTAAACCCCGTACAACAATCTGTAGCCAATCATCGGGGTCAACTGACATACAACTTCAGCCAGTGTAAGGATCCGGTAAAAGCACAAATCACTATTCACGAAGATACTTCTGGCGGTGTTTGTGAAGCGCTTTCCGCCTTTTGGATCAAGCATCACTCTGATGGAGGGAGCTTGTGGGATTGGTTAATGCCAGCGGGTGTACTGGATGAGCAACACTTATTTCACGTAATGACCCTGCAACAGGCGGGCACACAGAATAACCAGGACAGAACTACAGAAGCCTGGCTGAGCACACAAAATATCTTCCCTACCAGTCAAAATGTATTTGGTGGAGCTTTTCCGAATGGCCGGGGAGGAAATACTATCCGGGGTATTCACAATCCCCGTAGAGCGCAAGGCCAGAGTGGCGTTTTCTCTCCCAATGCTTTGGCCAGGGAGATTATTTTGGATCATACGGGTGGTGCTGGATGCTATAAGAAGATAGGCCTTGATGGCACTTTTGCAGGTCATGCAATGGCTGCCTGGGTTGCGCAGGACATTACTTTTTTTGACCCCAACTTTGGTGAATTCTGGTTCGAATCCAGAAATTCATTCTTTAATTGGTTTACCCAATCATTTTGGCATAACTCTATGTATTCAGTAGGGCTAAGCGGTGGCTATGAAGTTCGCTCTTACGCTCGCCGCACATAAATTGGCAGTAGCTATTTTTAGTGGTTAGCAATCCACTACCAATTTTTTCCTCTTAGCCCTTCCCCCATGGGCGCTCGGCAGCCGGGTTCACCCGGCTGCCTTTTTTAATTTTTATCACTTCTACCTATTTCACTTCTTATCATTGACTCATTTTCAAGTCGTAATTATCTGGAGGTAATAAGCTCTATCTCTAGAAAGATAAAACCAATTGTCGCCAACTACAAAAAAATATTTCCATTTAGATAGTTTCCATGTCATAGGTCAATTTTTTTGCACCCAAAATAGTACCAGAGTCGAATTAAAGGACCTGTGTAATCTGACTGGCAAGCGTAGCTGGGTCTGTTCTAACATGGAATTAATCGTAAATAGCCATGATATTCTTACTCATAAAAAATAGTGCCAGAGTCAAATAAATATTTTCGCCTCAATCTATTTCGAACTGCTATCTATGGCCTGAGAAAAGAGTGCCAGAGTCGATTTTAAAAAAAAACGGACACCTATCTGCTCTGTAATTTTTCTGTTTCAATCTAATGCATATACCGGAAAGCACTTCTCAGAAGCAGTTAACTAATCGCTGAATAAGTGTTTCTACATTGTGAATACAGGGGAGATGGACATGCCGATTTGGTTTGATAAAACAGTACTTGCACTTACCGGGACAAGGGTTGGTCCTGTTCAGCGATCTGTGGCCCAGCACGGTGGCACACTTCAATATAATTTCAGTCAATGTTTGGATCCGGTGAAGGCACAGATCACCATACACCAGGATACTGCTGGCGGAGTCTGTGAATCCCTGAGTGCCCACTGGATTAAATTTCACGCAGAGGATGGAAGCCTTTGGAATTGGCTATTCCCCAATAATACATTGAGTGAGCAACATCTTTTTCATGTGATGACCTTGCACCAGATTGGTGGAAATGCACCAAACCAGGATCAGGTCTCAGAGACGTGGCTGCAATCTCACAATATTCTGCCTCTTCAGAATAATGGCGGTGTGGGTATCGCTGGGCCAAATGGTCAGCGCCAAATTCACGTGGTCACAGGCCCTCGTTTAGATCGTGGGCAAACTACTATGCGCAACTCTGCAGCGCTTGCCGATGAAATTATTAGGGAGCCGACGAGAAGCGCTGGCTCTTACAAGAAAATCGGTATTTCAGGTAAGGTGGGTGCCCACGCCATGGCAGCCTGGGTTGCGGAAGATGTGTTGTTTTTCGACCCAAATTTTGGAGAATTTTGGTTCCCAACCAAGAACGCATTCCGCAACTGGTTTGTAAACTCTTTCTGGAATACATCTATGTATGCCATTGGTCTGAGTGGGAGCTATGACGTGCGCTGTTATGCACATGCCACCTAAGTTGCCAGCCAACTGATTGACCGCTTGGTGGAGGAAATTATACTCCTCCACCCCGCTTGTGGCGGTATGTCTATTCCGCTGAGTCACTATTATCCATCCTTCGTGTATAGTGCTGGTACAAGCTTGCCACGCCTACTCTGTAGGGTAACTAAAAGAGCAAGCTCTGTTGTTCTTTTTAGATACCAACAGCACTACGGAGCCAAGGGTGAAATTCAAGAGATCACTTACCTACTACCTCAAGTCCTTAACAGGACCGCTTATTGCCACTAGCCTATTGATGCCCTCAGCCTGGGCAGCAACTGCTACAGAAGAGCTTCAAAGTGTTCTTAAGGATCACTGGCAATACACGCTGAGAGAAGACCCGATTACTGCCGGGCGAGTTGGCGTTTCCGATTACAATCGAGAACTGCCCGGGGTAACTGCAGAGGATCGTCAACGTCGTATAGAGGCTGAGCAGGCCTTTATCCGGCGCCTTGAGGCTATCGACCAGAGTAAGTTAAGTGCTTCAGACCGCGTCAATAGTGAGCTTCTCTCTTGGGTTCTTGCCAGCTCAGTTGAGGAAGAGGAACTGTTTCTCGACCGAATTCCTCTAAACACCTTCTCAAGTTTTTACGCAAGTGCACTTGAGGCAAATAGTGGTTTGGCGATGAGGGATACCGCCGACTACGAGGACTATATTGCCCGTATCGGTGAATTTGGTCGCTACTTCGATGAGAACATTGCCAATATGCGCGAAGGTATTCGCTCTGGCTTTGTGTTGCCCAAAATCGTTGTAGAAGGTATAGCGCCAACTGTTCGCGCTCAAGTATATAAAGATCCCAGTAAAAGCAGCTTGTATAAGCCTTTTGCTGAGATGCCGAAAACCATCGCGCCCGATGAGCAGAAGCGTCTGCGAGAGCAGGGCTTAGCTGTGATTAAGCAAGTAGCTATTCCCGCATTTGGACGGGTAGCGGATTTCCTTGAGGGCGACTACCTAAAGGCGGCCACAAAGACTTTGGGTGCTGAACAGATGCCTGGTGGTAGCGACTACTATCGCCACAACATCCGCTACTACGTGACCCTGGATCTGGACCCTGCGGAGATTCATCGCACGGGCCTTGCTGAAGTGAAGAGAATCCGTGCGGAAATGAAAGCCCTGATCAAGGCGTCAGGCTTTAAGGGCGGCTTTACAGAATTCACCCAATTCCTGCGCACAGACCCGCAGTTTTATGCCAAAACACCGGAACAGCTGCTCAAGGAAACGGCCTATATATCCAAGCGTATTGACTATGTATTGCCGGAGTTCTTTAACTTACTGCCGCGTACTCCCTATGGCGTGGTACCAGTTCCCAGTGAAATAGCACCTAACTACACTACGGCCTCCTATAATCCAGCCGCCATTGGCGGTACTCGCGGTGGTGCCTACTGGTTGAATACTCACGGGCTGGACCAGCGTCCCTTGTATGAGCTACCTGCTCTTACCTTGCATGAAGCTGTACCGGGCCATCATTTACAAAATGCTCTCTCGCAGGAGCTTGAGAATGTACCGGACTTTCGTCGCAACCTTTACCTGAGCGCTTATGGAGAAGGTTGGGCCCTTTATTCTGAGAGGCTGGGTAAAGAGATGGGACTGTACACCACTCCCTACGAGCACTTTGGACGCCTCAGCTATGAAATGTGGCGTGCCGCACGCCTTGTGATTGATACTGGTATTCATTCTCAGGGGTGGTCACGACAGCAGGCATTAAACTTTCTTTCCAATAATACATCCCTCTCTCCGGCTAATGTACGTGCAGAAGTAGATCGCTATATATCCTGGCCGGGGCAGGCGCTATCTTACAAGATGGGGGAAATTAAAATTCGACAGCTGCGAGCTATTGCGGAAAAAGAGCTTGGCGATAAATTTGATTTGCGATCGTTTCACGATGCACTGCTAAGTAATGGTGCTTTGCCTCTTTCGATGCTGGAAGAACAGATGCAGCGCTTTATTGAAGAACAGAAGTCTGCCTAAGCCTACCCTGAATCCCATTCACTACCTGTGGGTGGGATTCAACCTTTTCAATATGTCCTCTGTCGTAAGCAAAACTTTCTTTTAGATAGCTGAAAATACAAGCTCCTTTAGTGGCACAAACTGCAATATTTTTGTCTCATATTTGGAGTGGAGGTTGTGTAGGCAATAAAGGTCTAATAATCACACAATATGTATTTTTTAAGATTGAATACCTGGTTATTCTTTCCTTTTACATTTTTATGAGAGGTAAAATGAATATCTTTAAGTGGGTGATTTTTTTAGGCTTGTCTCTGATAAGCGTTATGGCTTTTTCCTCAGCGAAAGTAACAGATAAAATAACAATTGATTTTGAGAGTGCTGATAGATTAGTTGATATTTTATCTGGAGACAAAGTATCTGATAATCAATTAGATAAGCTGATGAGTTTACAGGGTATACAAGCAACGATCCATCAAACCTCAAGATTTGACAATAAGGCCAGTGCTGAGTCATTTCGGTCTAGTTTGATCGATGTTGTTGAAGGTAATCCAGTTAAAAATGATCCCTTTAGATTTCAACAGTTAAATGAACGATTGTCCGAAGTCGAAGATATTCTCAAGATAATAAAGCGCAATCCTCAGCAATATTTAAATAGTGTAAAGAGGGGAATTGGTGATTATTCTCCTAAAGATATTTCCTTTGATACCAATATTTTTATGGTAGTCGGGGGAACTTCTGACGGTTGGGCCCAAGATGATAACTTTTATATTGCGCTGCAGTATTTTAAAGGAGATTATGAAGGTTTACTGACACTTTCAACGCATGAGTTATATCATGTTGCTCAGTCCAATTTTTATGGAAAGGGAAAAAATCCAGACTCTAATTGTGAGAAAATCTTAAATCAAACCCGTCTGGAGGGTATAGCCTCTATTGTGGGTTCTCCATTAAATGTTACAGACGGAAAAGAGTACACAGAATGGTTTAAGAAAAAATTTAAAAGAAATTTACAGCGAATAGATAGTAACTTTGTTTTATTTGAAACAATGCTTTTTCGTGCATGCATTGACTCAAGTTTAGACTTTGACAAAATCTATCATTTGGGTTTTTCTGCAGTATGGGATAGCCCGCTGTATTTTGTAGGTTTCTATATCGGCAATAGAGTCGAAGAGTTAAAGGGCAGGGATTACCTGATTTCACTTTTACAGGAATCACCTTCAGCTATGTTTAAAGCTTATATCAAGCTTTATAAAGATGAGGAAAATAAAGATTTAATAAAGTTCGATAAACCGATTGAAGATATTATTCTTGCCATATAGCACCTAATCAAAACTCTAAGAGTTGGTTCTGGAAATTCTAGGCGCCTTGAGTAGGCGTCTAATTCTCTTGTTACATACCCTGATCTTCCCGAAAGCATCTAGCTTAAGCAAATTATCGATTAATAAGTTTGAAAAAAGGTGTATAGCTGTCTACTTTAAGTGGTACAGCCTTTATCAGACTTGATTATATTCAAATTAATTTACTTATTGTGTTTACATTTAATTCTGCTGCTTTGAGAGAATTATAAAGAGAATTTGTATGCCTAACAGTAAAGTTGGGGTGGTGATACCAACATACAATGAAAACAATAATATTGTTAATACGTTGAACTCTATTGTTCATAATAATACGACTGATGTAAAAATTTACTTATCTGACGATAATTCCTCAGATACCACGGTCGGGTTGGCCGCTGATTTTCTTCAGAAAAATAGAATCCCATATAAAATTATTTTAAACGATGGTAACAATGGGGCAGGCTATTGTAGGAATAGTGCTCTCGATCAAATAGCTGAACCGCTGACTTTATTTTTTGATGCCGATGATCTAATCCTCCCAAATATGTTGGATCGAGCTGTTTCAATTGCTACAAAAGTTAACAGTGATGTTTTGTTGATGGCCTATCAGTGTAGATTTCCGGGAAGCACTATTAATCTCGGTATGGCAGGTGATGACAATTTTATTTTCTACAGAGCGCTTAGAACCTTTGGTAACAGGACTTTTTCCACTTTTGATCATGATAGCATTCTATGTTTAACACCCTTTCCTTGGAATAGATTGATTAAAACCAGTTATGCAAAAAGGGTTTCCCTTAGATTTTCACAAACGCCTGTACATAATGATGTGTTAGCACATTGGAATTTGCTCACAAATGCTAAATATATTGCATTATTTGAATCCCCTTTTTGTATTCATAATGTAGATTCCACAGGAAATAGGCTGTCAAATATTTCAGATGCACGGCGTACATCTGTATTACAGGTTTTTGATGAGGTTGAAGACTTCTTTAATAAGAATATTAATCTTAGAGATAGATTTTACCACTTGTATGTCAAAAGCAAGTTAGCATTGTTTAACTGGTGCTGGCGTAATCTTGACGAAGAGTATAGGGGGAGCTTTCAATCTCAGTTTACAAGATCTTTTCTATCATTGAGTAATGCGGATTTGAGAATGCTCTTTGACAAAGATCCAGATACTGCTAATTCTGTATTAGATTACCGAACTTCAGTGGTATGCGCATGATTTCGATTGTCGTTATTTCAAAGTCTAGCGGTGTCTATCTCAATACCTGTCTGCAGAGTATTATTCGACAGCAGTACAAGGACATAGAGATACTTGTTCTTCATTTTTGCGAAAATGATGAGCGAAGCCGGATTAATAGCTTTACAGGTTCAATGCCCAGAATTCGAAGTATTCATATTCCGAGTACTTCACAGATTGATGACCAGCTAATTTTTGAATTTGGAGTAGAAAATACTTTAGGAGAGTATGTTGGATTTATCGATGAGGGAGATTGTTGGTACCCTACATTGATTCCTAAATTACAGGATATAGTCAATAGTGAGAATCCAGATGTAGTATTTTTTAGCCATAATAAACCCCTACAAAAATTCTCAGAATCCATTGGTGATAAATCCAGGTTTGTTTTAAAAATAAATTCTATAAATGTCAGGAGGTTTTATCGCAGGGACTTTGTTTGTGGAAATAAACTATCCGAATTTATTTTGGGTTCCTGCGTTAATGGTCACTCTCTACATTGGATAACAACCGTCAAGGCTAAATCAATATTAGTTTTGCCAGATATTGGGTCGTATAGTTTAGTCAACATAGATGAAAAGAAAAGTGATCTAATGGTTCAGCGATTGGTGAATCAATACCACTTTGTATTTGACTACTTAACAAAAAATGCTAGAGATGCGGATTATAAGAATGATCTTCTGGGATGTTGGTTGCTGTATTTGATAGAATTACGACCGCTTTATGGTGATAAAAAAGTAATTTCTCTATTAACCAAATCAAAATTAGTCGAAAAATATACAGAAAGAGAATTTAATGAAGCTTTGGGCAATCTGAAGTTGGACAGAGATAAGCAGAGTTTGGTGAAAGAGTGGTATTCTGACTGCAATAAGATGGATAAATATTTAAATCTATTTTATAGGTTGCTACCATCAAAGCTATCTAGCTATATACGACAAAATGGTTTTAGATACTCCATGAGCAGAGGTTTTCAAAATACTTATTATCGACTGCCTGACTGGGTAAAGTCACTGATAAACTTTACCAGGAAACGAGCCAGGAGAAGAGTTTCCAATGATGAATTGCTAGAGAGATTAGAATATCTAATAAAACAGAGCCGGTTTGAGCAGTATATGTCGATAATCAATGAGGATTTTGAGAGCAAGCTATCGAATCAAATCACCGAGATCAAGAAGGAGTTGATGGAGCTTAAAAAAGAAGTTCATTAAAGATCTTTTTAGATGCTCCATAAAACAATCCAAAGTCTCAATGTTTAATCTGATCTTTCTGAGTTCCAGCCACCTCCATACCCTTCAGAAGATATAATCTATCCATCCCATAGAGTGGATATATTTTATTAACATTCCACCACACATAAGAACTACCATTCCCCGTAAATAACCAGGGTTAATTTTAAATAGAAAATGAGATCCCAGCCAGGCACCTATAACTTGTCCAATCATCATTAAGATTCCCGCAACCCATAAAATTTGACCGGCAAATAAGAATACGATTAAAGATGCGATATTAGTGGAAAAATTGAGAGGTTTTGCATTGGCCGTGGAGGTTAGTAAATTCTGTCCTCTACAGGCAACGCCTGATAAGGCAAAAAATGATCCAGTTCCGGGGCCAAACATACCATCATAGTAACCAATAAATGGGATTACGCCATATTGGTATTTCTTTCTTGAGATCTTGGGTTTAGTACTACTATGAGTAAGGGATGGAGAAACTATAAAATAAATAGCGATAAATAAAAGAACAGCAGGGATAATAAATGACAAAACATCAGTATTAATGAACTGTACTGCTATTGTGCCCATGGCTGCGCCAATAAAGGCAAATAGCATTAGATTTTTAATTCCATCCCAACTGATCTTGTTGTTTTTAAGCATCATGTAGGTAGCAGTTGCAGTACCAATACTGCCTTGTAATTTATTGGTGCCCAAGGCAGCTAGTGGCGGGACGCCACTAAGAATAAGGGCCGGTACAGTTATCAGGCCGCCCCCACCTGCTAGTGTATCAAGTAGGCCCGCAATAACAGCGACGAAAAACAATATAAACAATAACTCTACAGAGAGGCTAGCGAACTCCAAGAAGGTATCTCCTTTCGCTTGGTATTATGGTAGATAGTGAATAGTACCAAAAATAATTTTTTAGTCGGTTTGCACCGGAATTCCAAAATTAATAAATCGATTTTTTTCCATGCCACCACATTAGGAAATTCTCTCCCACTGAATATTGGGGCAGGGAGTGGCGGCTTCTTTTAATCCCCTGTTCCTGTTCCATCTCGGTTACTTTTAACTTGGCGGCTTCAAACCATGCCTCAGGATTATTCACTCCCTGATTGAGGGCTTCACCGTAAAGCGCGGAACTAAACCAGGTGCGCTCGGAATCATCGCTACATCCAAAGGAGCTGCGATCCGCAGCGGCCGAAGTAAAGATGACCCGATTGGGGCTATGTAGGGCTTCTACCCATTGACCGGAAAAGCAGGCTGAAACAACGATCCACTGGTACTGGGCGTTAATATTGTCCAGCAATCGTTGCCCATCTTTCAGTGAGAAATCATTTAGGGGAATCTCCCCCTCGGCAATTTTGAAATCTCCATTTCGAGCACCATGGCTGACCAGGTGTATGAGAAGTAAATCTTCTTTGGGGTCCATTAATTGATCAATAGCATTGAGGCTTTCCTGGATACTGGTGCGGGTAGCCAGGGGGAAACCGTATCCGCCGCCGTTACTGAGGAGCAGCATACGTTGGTCAATGCTAAAGGCTTCATCGAGGCGCTCTGCCACCCAGTTCAGCTCCCTGGCAAATACTGGAGAGGTACCGTCACCACCTATCAGTAGGGTGTAAATATCGCGTACGCCGGGCCGCTGTGAGGGGAGGGCGGCTATGGCGCTTTGTAAGCGCTCACTCTCACTGTAGAGCCTGGCTTCTGCTTGGGCACCGGGAATATCCGTCTGTGCGCGCCAGGCGTCTTCGCTGGGGTAATAGGTACCCCCGGAGAAATAGGCAGACTCCTCGACAGTGTTTCCTTCAGCATCCGTACTTATTCGTACGCCTTCTCCTTCTGCTTCTCCATAGCGGAAAGTAGCACGGATGATCGTACCGTCGGGCTGTGTGAGTTCACCTTCGCCGGAATAGGAGCCGTACTCGAAGCTGCCGGTATAGAGATAGCCATCGCTATCTGAGTAGCTGCCCTGTATTAAGTATCCGTATTCAAAGGCACCCTGATAAAGGCTGCCATCTTCCGCAGTGAGTTTGCCTTCGCCGTGGGGATCAAAGTCTAAAAATTCACCATGATAGCTCCCATCTTCATCCCAATTTAAAGTACCGCTTTGCAGCTCCCCTTCACGGAATTCTCCCGCCCACTCAGTTTCATCACAGTTGTAGCGGCCTTTGCCATGGAATTCTCCGTTTAGGAACTCCCCTTCGTAGCTACAGCCATCACTTCCAGTTAACACACCTTCACCTGTCATACGACCTTCTCGAAAGTCGCCACGATAATGGCTGCCATTGGGCCATTCGAGCTGACCCTGCCCATGAAACAGACCGTTAAGCATCTCGCCTTTGTAAACAGAGCCATCTGGCAAGGCGGTACCACCTGCGAACTGGGTTGGCTCACAGGCGCTGAGTAAGAAAATAAACGGAGTTAAATAGATGTATCTCATTCCATGATCCAGCGCCCGGCTTTTGGAATCAGACTAACAAAAAAAGATGCCAGAGGGCCTCTATGTTTTATTCAACTGGTCGAATTTAAGACCGTATTTATCTAAAAGTTGGCGTACCCGGTGTGAGTCGTTGTTGGATTTTTTTGAGGTGCGGCTCACTTGAAATAATTTGCGTCCGGCCTCTGCCATCGAATTGGACTCTGCACAAACCTGAATTAGCCCAGCTAGTTTGATTTGCTCGTAGTAATCCATCTGCTCGATGTGGTCACGCCCCAACAGTGTTTCGATACGGGCAAGGGGTAGCGATGAATCTGTTAGTGGGTTTTGCCATTTAATTCGCAACCTATGGATTTCCTCTTCCACTACCTGAGTCGTGATACGCCCACCGTCGGCGAGGGTACCCATACGCAGGATACTGGCGTTAAGGTCGCGAAAGTTCGCCGACCAGCTGGCCTCGCGGGAGCGCCCAAAACTCAGGTACTTTTCCCGTGCTGCTCTATTAAAGCTGACAAGATGCCCGGATTTCCTGGAGAAAGCCTCCAGCTCAAAATCTATATTGGGTTCCAGGTCTTCAATACGCTCTCGTAGAGAGGGCAGTCGGTAGGTCCACAGATCGATACGGGCGAGCAGGTCCGCGCGAAATTTACCTTCTTGGCAGAGCTGTACCAGATCCCGGTTGGTACCGGCGATCAGCTGGAAGTGACTGCTTACTTCCTTATCAGAGCCGAAAGGCATAAAGCGTTTGTGCTCAATCGCACGCAATAACATGGCCTGCTCATCCAATCCCAACTCACCGATTTCATCGAGAAACAGTAGGCCCTTATCTGCTTCCATTAGCAAGCCTGGACGGTGGGTGGTGGCACCGGTATAGGCGCCTTTACGATGGCCGAACAGGGCGGACATGGCATTTTCGCCGCGCAGGGTGGCGCAGTTAACGGCTACCAGGCCACCCTCCAGCTTGCCCCGCTGCTTGCGTAGTTCAAAGACACGCTGGGCCAGCTGGGATTTACCTGCCCCTGTGGGACCGGTAATTAGTATGGGGGCGTCGGAGCGAATCGATACCTGCTCCAGCTGCTCGATCATCTGGTTAAAAGCGAGATTGTTGGTCTCGATTCCCCCCTTCAGATAGGTGGTGCCCTCCTGGTGTTCCCTCTGGAAGCGCGAGGCAATCTGGTCGTATTTGGACAGATCCAAATCGATGATTTGGTATTCGCCCGGCAAGCTACTGTTCTTTCTCGCCGGGGAAGTTTGCAGCAGACGTCCGGGGAAATACCCCGCCTCTGTTAGCAGGTACAAGCAGATCTGCGCTACATGAGTACCGGTGGTGATATGCACCAGGTACTGCTCGTCATCCGGCTTGAAGCTATAGGCGCGGGCGAAATCCAGCAGATTGCTATACACGCTCTCGAAATCCCAGGGGTCATTGAAGTTCACCCGGTGGTGGACCACCTCGGTCTCTGGAGACACCCGCGCAATATCTTCTGTGACCTGGTCAGCCAGGTTTTTTGAGTGGTTGTCGAAAAGGAGCTCCAGCCGATCGATCAATAGATCATCGTGCTGGCACATGGAAATGTTTGGGCGCCACTTATCCCAGCGCTTGTCGCCTTTGCCGCGCCGGTCCTTGCTGGTACCGAGAATACTGATAGCGATTGTCTTCATGCTATCTAAAATATGATTTAACTATCAGAAAAGATAGAAATTTATGAATTCCTTATCTCAAAAAATCTCCTAAAAATTCCTGAGAAAAAAATAAATCGTTTAAAAACAATAATTTACAAGTATTTTTCAACTGTCCGCAAAAGTTGGCACTCAATTCGCTATATCAATAACTAAACGAAACGTATGAATACCAAGCGCGGTTTCAAAAGGAGTGGAAGATGAAACCAATGCCATATGAAGTAATGCAGGCAGGTGGGGTACCGATTAAGTCCTGGACCCTGGGTGTGCCTTTTGAAGATGAGGCCAAAGCGCAGCTCAAAAATATCTCGCAGATGCCATTCGTCCATAAATGGGTCTCGGCGATGCCTGATGTACATCTGGGCAAAGGCGCCACTATTGGCAGTGTGGTCCCAACTCTGGGGGCAGTAATTCCCGCTGCCGTAGGGGTGGATATTGGTTGCGGCATGATGGCGGTTCGCACCAGCCTGACGGCGGCGCAACTGCCGGACAACCTGGCTGGAGTGCGCAGCGCCATCGAACGCGCCGTGCCCCACGGCCGCACTGGCCGACACCGGGGAAGAGGGCGGGACAAGGGGGCCTGGGAGAATCCACCGGACGATGCACTTGCCGGTTGGGCGCCTCTAGCCGCCCAGTTTGAACTGCTCAAAGAGAGGCATCCGGTATTAAAAAATACTAATAATATCAACCACTTGGGAACGCTTGGCACAGGCAATCACTTTATCGAGATGTGCCTGGATGAACAGGGTAGCGTGTGGTTGATGTTGCATAGTGGTTCTCGGGGAGTGGGAAATCGAATAGGTACTTACTTTATTGAGAAAGCCAAGCGGGATATGGAGCGCTGGCATATCCACTTACCGGACAGTGACCTGGCCTATTTCCCGGAAGGTACCGAGCACTTTGATGACTATGTGCAGGCGGTGGAGTGGGCGCAGGAGTTTGCCCGTATCAATCGCGAAGTAATGATGGTGCGAACTATTAGCGCGGTGAAGCAGGCCCTGGGGATGGATTTTGAGGCACGGATGGAAGCGGTGAATTGTCACCACAATTACGTTTCCCGCGAGCATCATTACGGCAAAGATGTGTTGGTGACCCGGAAAGGCGCTGTAAGAGCGCGTGCCGGCGAAATGGGTATTATTCCCGGTAGTATGGGGGCCAAGTCATTTATTGTGCGGGGGCTGGGTAACGAAGAAAGCTTCTGTAGCTGTAGCCATGGGGCCGGGCGAGTGATGTCCCGTACCAAGGCCAAAAAGCTGGTCTCCCTGGAAGAGCATCGCGCGGCCACCGCCGATGTGGAATGCCGAAAAGACGAGGGCGTGATCGATGAAACCCCATCGGCCTACAAACCTATTGAAAAGGTTATGGCAGCACAGAAAGACCTGGTGGAAATCGTCTACACCCTCAAGCAAGTGGTTTGCGTCAAAGGTTGACGCGTTTTAGGCCAGGGATCGGCCGAACTAAAGCAATTGCTAAAGCATGCAGGTTGCCGGGCGAATTTGCCGGGTTGCCGCAACCGAGTTTGAGGCCTTTAGCCCGTCAGCGGAGCCGGTTCTGAATTCCGGCCCGGCACCACCGCCTATGGCGGCAGGTGTACCCACGGGATAGAAGTTCAAACGCCTACTTTGTAGCTCATTTGGTAGAGCAGTCGATAACTTATCGATTGGTAGCAGGTTCGATTCCTGCCAAAGTCCCATCGTTATCCAAACGACCTGGAAAGAGGCGAGAGCCTGGGGTTCGACTCCCCATTAAAAATCTACCTGGGGTCCGATAGCCTCCCAATACGGTAAATAGGATTTAGCGATTTACTGCGGAGGCATTCTGGCAACTGTGTCGTTAATCGTGGGTCTGCCCTGTGCGATCCAGCGGCAAGATTTATGATTGTGTCTCCAGGCCAAGGATTTTGGCTGCAGGCTCAGGGGGAGCCAAGTGGGGAAAATCGTAATTCCTCTGCCGCTGGGCCCCGCTCGGCACAAACGGTTTACCACCTGTCGCTGGACGGGCCCCACCCTTGCGGCCCAATGGGGTAGCGCAGTATGGAAATGGAATAAAAGATAAGAACCATGATATCTCTGTTCAAAATATGGAAGAACGTGGATGTTGCGGATAGCGAGCGAGTGTTGCTATTTCGCCGCAACCGTTTTGAAGGGGTGCTGCCACCTGGCAGCCATCGTATATCCCTATTGTCCGGTGATGTACGGGCAGAAACTTACGATATTACCGATGTGGTATTCGGTGAAATCAAAGCCAAATTTTTGTTAAACACCTATGGTGAGATCCTTGGTGAATACCTGCAATCCTATGAATTGTCAGACCATCAGGTGGGATTGTTTTACCGGGATAATCACTTGGTCGATATTTTGCCACCGGGTACTTTTCGCGCTGTGTGGAAGGGTGGTGAATCCGTGCGGGTGGAAATCGTGGATATCTCTGAGGAATACGCCATCGATAAAAAAGTCCTGGGCTTACTGGGGCGAGGTGTACGTGCTGGACAAATGCGCACCGCCCTTCAGGCCGTAAACTACAACGAGATTCCCGATGAGCACGTGGGCCTGTTAATGGTCAACGGTAAGTTAGAAAAGGTGTTACAGCCCGGCTGTTATGGCTACTGGAAATACAACCGCTCTATCGAGGTCAAGGTACTGGACTTGCGGTTGAAAACCATCGAAGTTAGCGGCCAGGAAATTCTGACCAAGGATAGGGTCAGCCTGCGTGTCAATTTAACCGGCGCTTACAAAATTACTGATGCAAAAAAGGTGGCGCTAAAGCTCAGCGATAGTACAGGCTTTATTTATCGCGAATTGCAGCTGCACTTGCGCGAGGCCGTGGGTACCCAAACCCTGGATAGCCTTCTGGCTGATAAGGACAGGTTGAATATAGTGATTGCGACTGGCATCCGCGACAAGCTGGCGAAATATGGTATCGAGCTTACCAGTGTCGGGGTCAAGGATATTATTTTGCCCGGCGATATGAAAATGATCCTTAATCAGGTTGTAGAAGCACAGAAGGAATCTGAGGCAAATCTGATTAAGCGCAGAGAAGAAACCCAAGCAATGAGATCTCTGCACAATACCGCCAAGCTGATGGATAACAACCCGGTACTGTTGCGCTTGAAAGAACTGGAAGCTTTGGAACGGGTCAGTACCCGCATCGATAAAATTTCCGTATATGGTGGTCTCGATGGGGTGATGAATGAGTTGGTGAAGTTACGCCCTACGGCTTAAAGGCGCCATTCACCAAAAAAAGATGTAAATTTTAAGGAATTAAACAGTGATTGAGATAGACGGCGCCCAGGGGGAGGGCGGCGGACAGATTTTGCGGACTTCCCTCACTTTGTCTGTTTGTTTGGGAGTACCGGTCCGAATTAAGAATATTCGAGCGGGTCGTAAAAACCCCGGTTTGTTGCGCCAGCACCTAGCCTGTTTGCGAGCAGCCAAAGCAATTAGCCATGCCGAAGTTAGCGGCGAACAATTGGGTGCTTCGGAAATAACTTTTGCACCGGGAAAAGTGCGTCCCGGTAAATACCACTTTCCTATTGGCTCGGCCGGTAGTACCAGTTTGGTGTTTCAAACCGTCTTGCTACCGCTGTTATTGTCCGATGGTGTCAGTGAGCTGTGTCTTGAAGGCGGCACTCACAATAAAAAGGCTCCCAGCTTTGATTTTATAGCCCAGGCATATTTGCCCCTATTGGCTCGTATGGGCGCCGGTGTGGAAGTGGTCCTGGATGATTATGGTTTCTACCCTGCTGGGGGTGGCTCATGGCGCACACGTATCCAGCCGCTATCGCAGTGGTCAAAACTGGAGCTGACAGAACGGGGTGAACTTCTGGATGCTGAAGCTGTGGCGACCTCGGCCCATATTCCTGCTCATGTGGCCCAGCGGGAGTTGGCGCAGGTACGTAAGAAGTGCGAATGGCGATCGGAGCGTCTGCATCAAAGGCAGGTGAAGTCCCAAGGGCCTGGCAATGTACTTTCCCTGCGTCTGCAATCCCAGCAAGTGACTGAGGTGTTTGAGGCTATGGGGGAGCAGGGTGTTAGCGCTGAGCGCGTTGCCGATCGCGCGATTCGGCAGATGCAGCGCTATATGCACGCCGGCGTGCCAGTGGGCGAACATCTGGCCGACCAGCTAATACTCCCATTGGTGCTGGGGGCCGGTGGAAGCTTCACTAGCCTGAAGCCGAGCCTCCACCTCTTGACCAATATCGAAGTTGTGCGTCAGATAACAGGAGTGACCATCGGTTTGAACCAAGTGGGAGAGGATCAGTGGCGAGTAGTGGTTGAGAACTGCTAAGAGAAAAGAAAGCCCGATGTTAGGTACAAGGGGCTGGGTTGCCCCAGCCCTGAGATATTGCCAAAGGCGTCGAAAAATTGTTTAAAAACAATAAGTTAGAGTTTTAGTGTTCTCTGTAGATGCAGCGGTAAACCGGAAGGCGATTAAAAGCCCTGCTTTCACACCTCTTGTTCCCCTCATCTGCGGGGTCCTCCTATCTCACTAATAGCTATTTGGTTTGCCTGTCCCATCTTTGAGGTAATCCTGAAGGCTCCCTGGCAAATAGTAATCCCATCCGCTTTTGCACATCTTCCAGCATTTCATCTCCGGTGAGAGACCGATATGGGTAAAGGTGAGGCGGGTACCACCGGGTTCGTTAGCAAATTCAAAGCGAAGAGTACTGCCTTGCCATTCTTGGGGATCATCAACCTGCTCAGAAACCATATTAGACTCTATACACTCAAGTTCGATTAACTTCTGCGGTACCAAAGCTTTGGCGCGAAATACCCAGTAGGACTCGCCACCAAATCCGGTCTTGGCGGTATCACCCACTGCCAGGAAAGGGCCGCTAGTTGGCGTCCACCATTGGGACATCTTTTCAGCAACTGCCCGGTAAGCTTCTTCCTGAGTGACAGGGCTTAAGAAAGAGGTGGTGTAGTCAGGCATGATTGTCTTTCCCTTTTGTTTTCATTGCTGGAGCGAATTTGAATATAACTTTTAGCAGCTGGCATTACTTTTACAAGTTTTTAAGCCCATTAATTTTTCTGGTAAATATGAAAACTATTTCGTTTTTTGTTAGTAGCCGCCAGCTTTGTATTTTCAACTGCGCTTAATCAATATTCTTTCCTGTAAGAAATTTTTATTCATAAACCTCCGGTAAATCTTTCTAAAAGCGAGGCATCAATCTGATATACATCAATAAATCGCTGGGTACTACGCCTGCATAATTCACTCGCACTGGGATAACTGCTGTGATCGGTAATAGTTTCGATCATATTTGTGCAGTTGCCTTCCACCCAAAATATTTTTGCAAAGGAACGGCGAATGAAACAACAGAAATTGTCCACCGTAATCGCGGTCATCATCCTTGGCATTTCCGGCTCTCAGGGAATTGCAGCAGAGAATGAAAGCGCCACACTCACTGATGCACTGACTTCAGGGCAGGCGGGGGTAAATCTTCGCTACCGGATAGAAAATGTTGATCAGGACAATATGGACGATGTTGCTATTGCCTCAACCTTGAGAACCCGCCTGAATTGGACCAGTGGCAGTTATCGTGGTTTTGATGCGTTTTTTGAAGTGGATAACATTAGTGAAATTGGCAATGACAATTACAATTCCACAGTGAATGGCAATACCGAGCACCCCGTCGTTGCCGACCCCCAGGGCACTGAGGTTAATCAAGCCTATTTAAAGTACAGTGGTTTCAACTCCATGGTGATTGCAGGTCGACAGCGCATTAACCTGGATGATCAGCGCTTTATCGGTGGCGTGGGTTGGCGCCAGAATGAACAGACGTATGACGGCCTGCGTTACCAATTTGGCGGGGAAGGGGAGTTACAGCTGGATTACAGCTATATCTACAACGTAAACCGTATTTTTGGTGAAGACAGTGACTTATCGGACCTGGATGGGGATATTCAACTATTTCATGCCAGCTATCCACTGGTAGAAGCGCATAAGTTAACTGCCTTCTTCTACAACCTGGACCTGGATAATGCTGAGAACTTCTCATCCCGTACTTTCGGTGCCGCTTACCGGGGAGATTTTGGCCTGTTCGAAACTCAGCTGAGTTATGCCCGCCAGGAGGATATCGGCAATAATCCCAGTAATTTTGCAGCCGATTATTATCTTGCTGAAGTTGCCGCACCATTGGGGCCGGTAAAAGGCAAGTTGGGTTATGAAGTTCTGGGTTCTGACGACGGTGTGGGTTTTAGCACACCACTGGCGACACTACACAAATTCCAGGGCTACACAGATAAGTTCATTGAAACTCCAGCGGATGGTGTTGAAGATTTATATCTCGGTGCCAGCCTGGCGCTTGCCGGGGGAGATTTGGGAATTACTTACCACAGTTTTGAGGCCAATGAAGGTTCAGCAGATTACGGGACTGAGTGGAATATCAGTTACGGTCACGAGTTTAATGAATATTTCTCAGCGTTGGTAAAATACGCAGCTTACAATGCAGAAGATTACAGTGAAGATACCGATAAGCTCTGGTTGATGCTTACAGCAAAATTCTGATTTTTGTTAATTAACAATTTTTAGGTAGATATAAAAAAGCTGGGCTTGTATATAACGAAGCCCAGCTTTTTCTTGTCTCAGCAGTAAATTTGTAATCTACTTATCCATTGTTAGCAGGCCGGAAACCTCACCTTTGGGGTCCAGCTGGGTATGCAAGTTAACAAAGACCTTCCCATCCATTAGCGCCTTGCGATAGGGCTCCTCCACCATCCACTTGCCCATGATATATCCACTGGTGCCTTCAGCACATTTTTTTGTCAGGCCGTGCTTGCCCTTGTCAGTTTTAGTCTCTGGCCAGTCGGGAACCATACCCGGGTGATTGGGCATTCCGCAGATAGTTTGAATAATTGGGCCACTGGGTTTACCCGGCTTGCAAATAGGGGGCTCTTTGCCATCGCCTGCACATTGCATATGGAAGTGCGACATTGCCACCCCGCCCTTTGATAGATCGCTGTAACCCACCATAAAGTGCAGCATATGTGACTGTTTGTCGTAGGCGCCAATAAAGAAGCCATCGGCATCTTTGGGGGTTTGCGGATTCACCTTCTTGCCGAGCATATTCTCATTAGCGGTGGTTAAGTCAGATTTAAAGATGGTGAACATCTTGTCATTGCCCGCTTTGGACCAGGCTTTCTCACCACCAGCCCCATGCTTGGCAGCTGATGGATCTTTCTCTTTTTTGTTATGGCTATCGGAAACCGTGAATGCAGAATAAGCCAGCAGAAATACTGCCAACATTAAGAAAGTGGCTCTGGGCAATGAACTCAGTTTCATAAACCTCTCCTCTCTATTAAATCGATATAGTCATTGCTTGATGGAATGGTTGGATGCCAGGCCATCGAGGAGGCTGATATTCACCAATGTCATCGGTGTGAATCACGGGATAGGCTAGCGATAAGTACTTGTAGCATATGGGCTCGCGGTTGGCCCTTGGGGGTCAATTTAAGAGTCAGTATTTTTGACGATAGCTACTTGGGTGTTGGAGGAGCTTCAGGATGGAAGAGCGTTTGGATAGGTAATAAGGTCGTTGAAGATAGTTACTACCGGGGTGGAAGGAAAGAATACACCGCACTCGAGACACGCAGTGAATACATCCCTGTAAGCTCCTAATCGGCATCCATGCCTCATAGGGTCCCGAGCGCGGTGTATTCTCTCCTTCTCCCTTTTTAGTAATAAAGATACTGGCGGATTTCGAAAGATAGGGGCGGCAATTATTTGCTCGCCCCAAGTGACCTTCGATAAAGGTAGAGAGATATCACCCCACGTCTTTCCACACCAATTCCCGCTCGCGGGCGTAGAGGGGAATAAAATTGAAACGCACTTCGGTGCCCCCTTCGTCGCGGCGGCGGATATTCAGATTGCCATTCAGGTTGCTGGCGCGCTCTTGCATGATCGACATACCGAAGTGATTGCGTTTCTCCGGCGCGTTGCTGATACCGATGCCATTGTCGAGGATGCGTACATTGAGGGAGTGGTTGTCGGCCTGGGTCAGGCTGATCTGCACCATATCGCCCTGGGAGTGGTACACAGCGTTTTGCGAGGCTTCGCGCACCAGTTGTAACAGGTGAATTTCCTCGTGGGGAGTTAGCGGCACTTCGTCCAGATGGTAATCCAGCAGGACATTCATTTGCGGGTGCTGCTCGCGGTAGGCGAGGATAGATTGCTCCAGGATACTGCGCAGGCCGCCGGGTCCTATTTGCAGTCGGAAGGTGGTGAGCAGTTCGCGCAGCTGACGGTAAGAGGAATCCAGGCCTTCTTTCAGTTCGGTAATAATCTCTTCCACCTTGGACTTGTCCACCTGCTCACTGCGATTGGCGCGGTTGAGTCGGGTAACCTGAATTTTCAGATAGGACAGGGATTGGGCCAGGGAATCGTGTAGCTCCCGGGCGATGATCGCGCGCTCGTCCAGTAGGGCAACACGGCGCTCCTGAGCCTCCCGCTCATTAATGGCGATGGCCGCAGTGACACTGTCGGCAAAGGTAGCCAGGCGCTGCTGCTGTTCTTCATCGAGATTCTCGCCTCGGGGCAGGGTACAGGTGAGTACGCCGTAATTGCGTTTGTCCACTTCCAGTGGGAATCGGTACACGCGCTGTTGGTCTTCATCGGAGGGGCCGCAGGTGTTTACGCAGATATGGCATTCACTGCCTGTGCACTGGGTGTTGCCAAGCCCCTGAACCAAGTGTTCATAGGGCGCCTCGCCCTCCGGGGTCATCAGGCACAGATCCAGGTTATCCAGGCTGGCGACATTGGCGAACTCTCCCAGCCACTGGCCCAACTCCGCCCCTGTGAGCGGGCCCTCGCTGATCCGTCGTGCCAAGCGGTATTGGAAGTCCAGGGCTTTATGGCTCTTCTGTAACTGGGAGGTTTTCAACTCCACGCGGTGGGCAAGATCCCGGTGGGTCGCGTGAATTTCATCGCTCATGTAATTGATGGTGCGCGCTAAAACCCCCAGTTCGTCCTCGCTGTTAATCTCCAGGCGGTTTTGGTTGAAGTCTCCCTGGGCGATGCTCAGGGAGCGATTGGTCAGTTGCTTGAGAGGCTGCTCCACAGAGCGGTGCAGTATGCACAGGGAGAGATACACCAGGGTCACAATGGCAAACAGTGAGCCCACCTGCACCAAACGCAGCAGGCTTATTTTTTCCTCGGCGATGGTCTGATAATCGAACACCAGTGTATCCACATCACCGATAAAGGGCTCCAGGCGGTTGGCTAACTGCAAGGAGTCCATAGAAGTGCGCCCGGCGGCAATGGACTCCAGCAGTGGGCGGATTTCTCCCTCCCAGCTTTCGATTACCTTGCGGTAATTGCGCGCTGCGGGCAGGTTATCGCTGGCAGTGAAGTCGGAAATGCTGAGGACCCGGGTCAGGCGTGCGGTCACCTCGTCTGCCAACTCAGCTGTGGTTTCGACATCCCCAGAGGGTGCAGTGGCCGCAAGTCGGTAGTTCATAGCCCGCAATGAGCCGGCCAGATTGACGGCGGCGGCATCGTTTTCGGCGGCATCGGAGATAATATAGGACGCCACCATAGAGCTCAGTGCTACCAGCACAGTGAGTAGCATCAGGGTGCCGATGCGGTAGACGATGGACTGTCGAATTCGGTTCAGCATATCGGATTCACTTCGCCCTGGGGCGGTTGTGGATGGCTGATCTCTATTGTGCCGTCCATTGGCGCACAAAGTTGTGGGTACCACTAAAGATCGCCAGTTTTGCACATAATTTAACCTGGCGCCTGTTTTTTACACAGAGGCCCTGTTATTGCTGGGATAGGACTCCACCATAACGACCCCCTGGAGTCGTTTCCCTACCTATTCGGGGGTAGTTCGCCGCTTTTCTACCCCTTTTTGGTCAGGTGATCCCGCCGTCCCTCCCTTTTATATTCCCGGTAAACCGATGCTTTAACCGCATGCCGATGCCCTGGGAGTACCGCATGAGCCATTTCCTGGACCGACTGAAATATCTGAAGAAACAAAAAGAGCCCTTTTCCGGAGGACACGGGGAAAAGACGAATGACGACCGCAGCTGGGAAGATGGCTACCGTCGTCGCTGGCAGTTCGACAAGATTGTGCGCTCCACCCACGGGGTGAACTGTACCGGCTCTTGCAGCTGGAAGATCTACGTCAAAGACGGCCTGGTCACATGGGAAACCCAGCAGACCGACTACCCGCGCACCCGCCCGGACCTGCCCAACCACGAGCCGCGTGGCTGCCCCCGTGGTGCCAGCTACTCCTGGTATATGTACTCGGCCAACCGCCTCAAGTACCCGAAGATCCGCAAACGTCTGGTAAAACTCTGGCGCGAAGCCAAGTTGAGACACAGCGATCCGGTGGAGGCCTGGGCCAGTATTGTCGAAGACCCGGCCAAGGCGCAGTCCTACAAAGAGCGCCGCGGTATGGGCGGCTTTGTGAGGATCAAGTGGGATGAAGTTAACGAGCTGATTGCCGCTTCCAACGTCTACACCACCAAGAAATACGGTCCCGACCGGGTGACGGGCTTCTCGCCGATTCCCGCCATGTCCATGGTCTCCTACGCCGCTGGTGCCCGCTATCTGTCTCTGATCGGCGGCAACTGCCTGAGTTTCTACGACTGGTATTGTGACCTGCCGCCCGCCTCACCGCAGGTCTGGGGTGAGCAAACCGACGTACCCGAGTCCGCCGACTGGTACAACTCCAACTACCTGATCGTATGGGGCTCCAATGTGCCTCAAACCCGTACCCCGGACGCGCATTTCCTCAGTGAAGTACGTTACAAGGGCGCCAAAACCTGTGTGGTCACCCCTGACTACTCAGAGTGCTCCAAGTTTGGCGACACCTGGCTGGCACCGCGCCAGGGTACCGATGCGGCTCTGGCGATGGCCTTCGGCCATGTGATCCTGAAAGAATTCCACGTCGACAAGCCCAGCGCCTACTTCACCGAGTATGTGCGCACCACCACCGATATGCCGATGTTGGTGACCCTGGAAGAGCGCGACGGCAAGCTGGTACAGGGCCGATTCCTGCGCGCTTCTGACCTGGCGGACAACCTCGGCCAGGATAACAACCCGGAATGGAAAACCATCGGTGTTAATCACGATGGCCAGCTGGTTTCCCCTCAGGGCTCCATGGGTTATCGCTGGGGAGAGCCCTCAGCGAAAGAAGGCCGTGGCAAGTGGAATATTGAACAGCGCGATGGTCGCAGTGGCGAAGAGTTGGAGCTGAAACTCAGCCTCAAAGACTGCGCCGATGAAATCGCCCAGGTCGCCTTCCCCTATTTCGGCGGCCAGACCCACGAGCACAACTACTTCCAGCATACCGAACACGATGAAGTGATCGACTACAAGGTGCCGGTGAAGCTTGTTCAAAACAAAGATGGCGAGATTTTAAAAGTAGCCAGCGTCTATGACCTGACCCTGGCGAACTACGGTGTCGAGCACGGTCTCGACGACCCCAACTGTGCTCAGAGCTACGACGAAGACAAGCCCTATACCCCCGCCTGGCAGGAAAAGGTGACCGGTTGTCGTCGTGAGAATGTCATCCAGGTTGCCCGTGAGTTTGCCAACACCGCCGACAAGACCCGTGGACGCTCCATGGTAATTCTGGGGGCGGGTCTCAACCACTGGTACCACATGGATATGAACTACCGCGGGATCATCAATATGCTGATGATGTGTGGTTGTATCGGCCAGAGCGGCGGTGGTTGGGCCCACTATGTGGGACAGGAAAAACTGCGTCCGCAGACCGGCTGGACCCCACTCGCGTTCGGTCTCGACTGGCAGCGTCCACCGCGCCATATGAACGGTACCTCCTTCTTCTATAACCACGCCAGCCAATGGCGCTATGAGAAGCTGGAGATGGATGAAGTGGTTTCGCCGCTGGCCGACAAGAGCAAGTGGCAGGCTTCCATCATCGACTACAACAGCCGCGCCGAGCGCATGGGCTGGTTGCCCTCCGCGCCGCAGCTGGGGATCAACCCCCTGCAACTGACTAAAGATGCCGCCGCCGCCGGTATGTCTGCCAAAGACTACACGGTGCAGCAGCTCAAGCGCGGTGCGCTCAAATTCGCCAACCAGGACCCGGATAACCCGCAGAACTTCCCGCGCAATATGTTTATCTGGCGCTCCAACCTGCTCGGCTCCTCTGGTAAGGGCCACGAGTACATGCTGCGCCACCTGCTCGGTACCAAGCACGGTTTGATGGGCAAAGACCTGGGTGAAGAGGGCGGCAAAAAACCAGAAGACGTGGCCTGGCATGACGCCCCCAGCGAGGGCAAAGTGGATCTGCTGGTGACACTGGACTTCCGTATGTCCACCACCTGTCTCTACTCCGACATCGTATTGCCGACGGCCACCTGGTATGAGAAGGACGACCTCAATACCTCAGACATGCACCCCTTTATTCACCCGCTCACCAAGGCGGTGGACCCGGCCTGGGAAGCGCGAAGTGACTGGGAAATTTTCAAAGGCATAGCGAAGGAATTCTCCAAACTGACCGATGGCCACCTGGGGGTGGAAAAGGATCTGGTGACTCTGCCGATCCACCACGATACCCCCGGAGAAATCGCCCAGCCGTTCGGTGTACAGGCTTGGTGGAAAGGCGAGTGCGACCTGATCCCCGGCGTTACCGCGCCGAGCATGATTGAGGTGGAACGCGACTACCCCAACACCTACAACCGCTTTACCTCTATCGGCCCATTGCTGGAAAAACTCGGCAACGGTGGTAAGGGCATCAGCTGGAATACTGATGACGAGGTGGACTTCCTCAAAAAGCTCAATCGCACTTGGAAAGATGAGACTGCCCGCGATGGCCGCGCCCGTATCGACAGTGCGGTAGATGCTGCGGAGATGATCCTGTCACTGGCCCCTGAAACCAACGGCCAGGTAGCCGTGAAGGCCTGGGAAGCCCTCGGTGAGATTACCGGTCGCGATCACACCCATTTGGCCAAGCCCAAGGAAGACGAAAAAATTCGCTTCGCCGATATCGTGGCGCAGCCTCGCAAGATTATCTCCTCGCCCACCTGGTCTGGCCTGGAAGATGAGCATGTGAGCTACAACGCCGGCTACACCAATGTGCACGAGTTGATCCCCTGGCGCACCATCACCGGCCGCCAGCAGTTCTACCAGGATCACGAGTGGATGCGTGACTTCGGCGAGAACATGTGTGTGTACAAGCCGCCGATCAACCTGAAAACCGTGCAACCGGTGTTGAACCAGAAGCCCAACGGTAACAAGGAGATCCTGCTGAACTGGATCACCCCGCACCAAAAGTGGGGCATCCACAGCACCTACTCCGACAACCTGCTGATGCTCACCCTGTCTCGCGGTGGACCCATCGTGTGGATGAGTGAGTACGACGCCAAGTTGGCAGGTATTGAAGACAACGACTGGATCGAAATCTTCAACGTCAACGGCGCCATTGCTGCCCGCGCAGTGGTATCTCAACGAGTGCCCGACGGTATGGCCATGATGTATCACGCCCAGGAGCGCATCGTGAACACACCGGGAGCGGAAACTACCGGCACCCGGGGCGGTATCCACAACTCCGTAACCCGCGCGGTGATGAAACCCACCCATATGATCGGTGGCTACGCCCAGCAGTCCTACGGCTTCAACTACTACGGCACTGTGGGCTGTAACCGGGATGAATTTGTGGTGGTCAGGAAAATGAACAAGGTCGATTGGCTGGATGGCGAAGACGTCAAAGAGCCGACGCGAGAGGAGGTGTAGCAATGAAAGTTAGAGCCCAGATAGGCATGGTGCTGAACCTCGATAAATGTATCGGCTGTCACACCTGCTCGGTGACCTGTAAAAATGTGTGGACCTCCCGCGAGGGGGTTGAATACGCCTGGTTCAATAACGTCGAAACCAAACCCGGTGTTGGCTACCCCAAAGAGTGGGAGAACCAGGACAAATGGAACGGCGGCTGGACCCGCAAGAAGAACGGTAAATTGCAGCCGAAGATCGGTGGCAAGCACCGCGTACTAGCCAACCTGTTTGGCAACCCGGATATGCCGGAGATCGACGACTACTACGAGCCGTTCGACTTCGACTACCAGAACCTGCACAAGGCACCGGAGCAGAAACACCAACCGGTAGCCCGCCCGCGCTCGCTGATTACTGGCGAGCGTATGGAAAAGATCGAATGGGGCCCCAACTGGGAAGAGATTCTCGGCACCGAATTCGAGAAGCGTAAAAAGGACAAAAACTTCGAGCAGGTGCAGGCCGACATTTACGGTGAATTTGAAAACACCTTTATGATGTACCTGCCGCGCCTGTGCGAACATTGCCTCAACCCGGCCTGTGTTTCTGCGTGCCCCAGCGGTGCCATCTACAAGCGCGAAGAAGACGGCATTGTTCTGATCGATCAGGACAAATGTCGCGGCTGGCGCATGTGCGTATCCGCCTGCCCCTATAAGAAGATCTACTACAACTGGAAAACCGGTAAATCTGAGAAGTGTATCTTCTGTTACCCACGTATCGAGGCGGGTCAGCCAACCATCTGCTCCGAGACCTGTGTGGGCCGTATTCGCTACCTGGGCGTGCTGCTCTATGACGCAGACCGCATCGAGGAAGCCGCTTCTGTAGAAGACGAAAAAGCGCTCTACCAGGCCCAGTGCGATATCTTCCTCGACCCCAGCGATCCCAAGGTCCAGGAAGCTGCCCGCGCTGAAGGTATCCCCGAAGCCTGGCTCGAAGCTGCGCAGAAATCTCCGGTGTACAAGATGGCCATCGACTGGCAGATCGCCCTGCCGCTGCACCCGGAATACCGCACCCTGCCCATGGTTTGGTACGTGCCACCCCTGTCTCCGATCCAGAACGCAGTACAGGCCGGCCAAGTGGAAACCGTTACCGTGGGTCGCGGCGCCGAGATCCCCGATCTCTCCACCCTGCGTATCCCGCTGCAATACCTGGCCAACCTGCTCACCGCCGGCGACGAGAAGCCAGTGGCCCGTGCCCTGGAGCGCATGATTGTGATGCGCGCCTATATGCGTGGCATCCATGTGGACGGCATTCAGGAGCGCGAATTGCTGGAAGAGGCTGGCCTGACCGTAGCCCAGGTAGAAGAGATGTATCGCTACATGGCATTGGCCAATTACGAGGATCGCTTCGTGGTGCCCTCAAGCCATAAGGCCTACGCGGAAAACGCCTACGACATGAAGTCCTCTTGTGGTTTCAGCTTCGGCAACGGCTGTAGCACCGGCAACGACAGCACCAATATTTTCGGTGGCAAGCAACAAGCGGTGCGCGAAGTAATACCCGCCAAAGTAGTCGACTAAGGTCGAGCGGAGAATACCGATGAAAGTACTAAACCTGATCGCCCGCCTGCTGGATTACCCGTCCGATGAGCTGGTGGCGCACCTGGATGAGCTGACCAGCTGGTTGGCTGAATCCGAGGATCTGGATGCTCCGTTGCGCGACAAGCTGCTGGCATTTATCTCCCATTACGAGCGTATGGATGCGCTCGATTGGCAGAGCGAATACGATGGTCTGTTCGAGCGCGGCCGCGCTGTATCCCTGCATATCTTCGAGCATATCCACGGCGAATCCCGTGATCGCGGCCAAGCCATGGTAGACCTGACCGCGCGCTATCGCAGCGCCGGCCTTGAGCTGAATGAGCGCGAACTGCCGGATTACCTGCCCACCTACTTAGAGTTCTGTGCCACCCAGGGGGAAGCAGCCTACGGCTGGGTTCACGATATTACCCATGTCATAGCCCTGTTGAGCGCGCGCCTGTCCAAGCGTGAGAGTCCCTACCACCTGTTGATGGATGCGCTCTTGCAGATGGCAGGGGTATATGTCGATCTCACAGCACTCAAGGAAGAAGTCGCCAACGAAGAACGTGACGATACCCCCGAGGCGCTGGACAAGATCTGGGAGGAAGAGGCCGTTAGCTTTAGCGGCGCCAACAATTGCGACCAGTCAATAACGCGGCCCAGCAATGCGCAGCTGCGCGACGGCCAGCCCCTTAACTGGGCCAACGCCGCGCAGAATTCTGCCCAGCCCGCACCACAGGAGTAACAAGATGAACTATCTGAATACGCTGCTCTTCGCCATCTACCCCTTTGTCGCCCTCACGGTATTTCTGGTGGGTAGCCTGATCCGCTACGACCGGGACCAGTACACCTGGCGCACCGGCTCCAGTCAGTTGTTGGAGCGCAAACAATTGCGCATCGGCAGTTACCTGTTCCATATCGGCGTGATCGCTATTCTCGCGGGCCACTTTGTCGGCCTACTCACACCCAAAGCGGTGTGGCACTTCCTAGGCATTGAAGCTTCCACCAAGCAGGTGATGGCAATGGGGATCGGTGGTTTCTTCGGGGTGATCTGCTTTATCGGTCTCACCATTCTGGTGAAGCGCCGCCTCACCAACAAGCGCGTACGCGCAACCACTTCCAAAATGGACTTGGCCATACTGCTGATGCTCTACGCGCAATTGATCCTCGGCCTGATCAGTATTGTGGTATCTGCCGGCCATATGGACGGTGCTGAAATGCTCAAATTGATGGCTTGGGCTCAGTCCATTGTCACGCTGGATGGTGCCGGTGCAGCTGCTGCAATCAGCGGAGTGAACATCATTTACAAGCTGCATATTTTCCTCGGCATGACACTGTTCCTGCTGTTCCCCTTCAGCCGCTTGGTACACGTATGGAGTGTTCCGGTGCAGTACTTCCGCCGCAATTACCAGGTAGTCCGCGCCAAAGCTGCGCGCTAATCCCTGCAACTATTAAATGGCCCGCCATGAGCGGGCCCAGTGTGGAGTTGAGTCATGAATACATTACTGGCCACTGATGCTGCCGGCGGCGAATTTGAGATGGCCGAGGTAGTGGCCGTTAACGGAACTGAAATCCCCGCTGACCTGATCTACCAAGAGATGCAGTACCAGCCTGCAGATTCTCCGCGTCAGGCGATCTACTGCGCCGCACGCGCTCTGGTTATCGGCTGGCTGCTACGAGATCGAGCTGCAGGGCAGGGTCTCTGCGCTGCCGACGAAGACTTGCACAGTGAGGTTTTCGATCGCGCAGTCTCAGATCTATTAAAAGGCGAGCTACAGGTGAACCCGGCAACCGACGCCGAGTGCCGCGCTTACTTCGAAGCCCACCCATATAAGTTCCGCTCCGATCCCCTCGCAGAAGTACGCCATATCCTGATCCCGGCTGCACCGGATGACTCCGAGGCCTGCGCCAAGGCACGCATCGCAGCCGAGAATATGCTGGAACAGATTCGCGCCGACTCCAATCCACTGCAATCTTTCGCTCGTTTAGCCCAATCCCACTCAGCCTGCTCCTCCTCCGAAGCCGGTGGCAGCCTCGGCCAAGTAGGGCGCGGTGATACCGTTGCCTCCTTCGAACGCGCAGTGTTCGAGCAGGGCACCGGTTTGGTAGCGGAACCCGTGGAGACCCCCTACGGTGTGCACCTGATTTATGTGGAGCAATGCGAGCCGGGCCGCCCACTGGAATACGAATATGTCTCGGAGCGCATCGAGGAATACCTGACCGAAAAACGCCGCCGCCAGATGACCAGCGACTACCTGCAAAAAATGGTGAAAGCCGCGCAAATCTCTGGCCTGGATTTATCGGGGGAGGCCCACTGAGGTGGCAGAGATTCGCCAATTGTTCGCGCGCAATCGCGCCTGGGCGGAGGATAGGACGGCACAGGACCCGGAGTTTTTCCAACGCCTGAGCCGCCTGCAAGTACCCAAGTATTTATGGATCGGCTGCTCCGATTCCCGCGTGCCCGCCAACGAGATTGTGGGCATGGCACCGGGGGAGTTATTCGTACACCGTAATATCGCCAACGTGGTAGTACACACAGACTTTAATTGCCTCTCGGTACTGCAATACGCCGTGGAAGTACTCAAGGTGGAACACGTGGTGGTGTGTGGCCACTATGGTTGCGGTGGCGTACAGGCCGCCATGGGCCACAGCGAATGTGGCCTGGTGGATAATTGGCTACGCCACATCAAGGATGTCTACGCCCGCCACCGGCAAGAGCTGGAATCTCTCGATAAAGAATCCCGCTCAGCGCGCCTTTGTGAATTAAATGTGATGGCACAGGTACAAAACCTGGCCATGACCAAAATAGTCCAGCATGCCTGGGACCGAGGCCAACGCCTCAGCCTGCACGGCTGGATCTACGATATTCGCGACGGCCTGATTAGAGATCTGGGAATGCGGATGGATGATCGCGGCCAGGTGCCGGAGATTTACCATGTTTATGGTGAGGTGCAGGAGGAGGGGTGAGTTTATAACTGCTTTATCCCCTTCGAGACCATAAGTATAAATAGCGCAGTTGCGTTTAAATATTTTTAGAAATGCAGCGTTTGATTCCACTTCGCTTCTGCTAAAGCCGACGGCTATCAGCATCAGCTGGGGCGGAGCGATACCGCCGTATCTTTCCAAACTGCAAAGAGGGTAACCATAAATACCGTTATCCTCAATCACAGGTTCGACTCATGCTTATCTCTATTTCTTCTAACTCCCAATACTGCACTGAGTGCAAGGCACAGCGACTAATTCCCTAATATGATAAATAAAGAGCGGTTTATTACTGACAGGGCCCTCAAATAGCAGAACTACCCAAGCTGCGAAATAAAGCCAATGCACTCAAGATCGCGGGATACTGGCGTAATAAGAGCTAGAAATAGATTTTGGTGAGGAGATAATCTGTTGGCAAAAAAAAGAAGGCTAAACCCTAGAACGAGCTGAACAACTTTTAGAAGTACAAAACCAAATTGATCATTTGAACATCAATTTGGATATATGAGTCATACGCTAAAATCTCTCTTTCATCTACTCTGCTCTTGCCGCTCCTCGTAGCACTCTGCTTTTCCTAAAACGCTACTTTCTATGCCACTTTATCGCGTGAGTTCTATCTGATTTTCGAACATCGATAGGAGACAAAAATATTTATCTTAAAACCTTCGATTACTGAAAGCTCGATATTTAAAAATTATTCAAATTTAGCAACAAGAAATTAAGGATAAGTAGACAAAGATAAAGAGTTTTACGCCCCCAGATTGTGGCTTACTTATTATAAATAAATATATTCACGAATAAATGAAAATCATTAAGTAATTTATAAATTCATAAGATTAATAAACACTCCCGATATTTATCCTCATGAAAAAAATATAACTAAAACTGGCATCAAATACCATGTTTATCAAAGTTTGTATCCCTCCGAACTGACGAAGAAAAGCGTCTTATAGGAGTGGAGATAAGAGGACTTGGAAGTTGAATATTACTGCAGTTTAAGTGGGCCCAATTTTTTTCTTCTCCAGCGATGATTAATGTAGATGCATTACCCGTAAGGGATGAATACTCAGCGTATTCATGCTTCTACCTATTCTAATTACTAAAAATAGGAAATAATGAACATGAAAAAGATCCTTACCGCGCTCGCCCTGGCAATTGTTAGCACTGGTGCAGCCGCTGACACCTGGTCTCCCCAAGGTACCATTGGCCTGGCCAATGTTGGTGATATAAAAGTATCTAAGGGTATAAACCTTACTTGTGGTCTATCCGGTAGTTCTACTACAAATTCATCAGGTAACGCCTCTGTGGGCAGCTTGTCACTGAATACTGGTTTTCTTTGTGGAGCAGTAAGCTTTACCAATCTGCCCTATACATTGGTAGGTAATGCAGGGAATACCGTAACCCTAAAAGATGTAACTGTTGCAGCTATTACCGGCAATTGTTTTGGTGATATTACCGGTAGTTTTAACCAATCTACTGGAGAAATTACTTTCAATGCCGCGGTACTCCCAAGCGTTGGTATTGGTAGCGATTGCAAAATAACCGGTACTATCTCCACAAATCCCCAGGCATCTTTCGTGCCATAAGTAACCTTTAATAGGTCAATATCTAAAGTAGAGTAGTCAGAAAGTACTGGCTGCTCTACTTTTTCCCCGTCTGTATATTCATAAAAAAACAATATATCTGTTTCTAAAAATCAATCATTTTCTGCAAAAAATTCTTATCCTCTTTTTTTAATATGCCTGTCATTAGTTGACCCGCTCGCTTTATTAACTCGGCACGTTAATAATGTACCAAATGTAGAGCTATATAGTTTTTACCCAACTATTTGTTTTTAGATTGTATAAACTTGCATTTTTAGCTCAAAGTTACTTTAGGCCTTAATAAGAAGACAAGGCAGGGAGACTAGGGTATTCCCAAAATAAAGTACAATTGGGAGGTGTGTGGCTAGTCCTAGCAAACAATCATCAACCGCCCGCTATACGATTGGTCGATGATTTATATGAGTGAAAAGAAGGTTAGAAATGGAGGTGTTTTCAGGTATAGCCAGTCTGAAACACCAGTAAGACACCATAGAACTATTAGTGTCTTACCGGCAATATAAAAATCAGAAACGCTTATTTAGACTAAAGCCTATAATACGCGGATCCAGGGTGAATACATTGGTAGTAAGGCCGGAGTCATCACTATTGGTAAAGGCGCTTGTGATAGGCGTATCATCAAAGATATTTTTCACATATAACTGCATTTGCAATTCTGATTCCGGATGGGTTAGGGTTGCTGATGCATTGAAGTTATCCCAGGCTTTTAAGCGGTCATACTCGGTATTATAAACCCGCGCATAACTCTCAGACTGTCGATAGTAATCGGCACGTAAAGCTAATTCCCAATCTGAAAGGGGAATGACATGCTCCACTGCTAAGTTAAACGTTAACTTAGGAGCATTTGGTAGTTCATTGCCACTTAGATCAGCAGAAAAACCGCGCCCGCCATTGGGGGCATCAGTAAGTGGATTATATTCGCCCAGATCGTAACCGAAAAGAGCCAGCATTTGATCCCATCGGAAATTTGGATTTTCAATAGAATCAGAGTAAACGCCCCATTGCTGTGAGCCCGCACATAATGCCCAAAGGGGGACTACACCAAAAAATCCTTCCAAGGCAGTCATAGCAGCTTCTACATATTCTACCGGAGCAATACAGTTGGAGGGTACCTGTAAGCTAGGCCGCAGAACTGTCCAGTCTTCATTTCCCTGGGTGCGGTCCATAACATCTATAGATTCCTCCCCTTCTGCTATGCGGGTTCTCAAGTAACCCACATTCATATTCATCCTGGTGCTCTCTGTCATTTGCCATGCCAGCTCTAACTCCAATCCCATACTTTCTGCATCAAAGTTTTCATTTAATGCGATACGATCAACAATCTGGGAAACCTGGTAATCGGTATAGTCGTAATAGAAAGCTGTTGCATTTAAGTTTAAACGGCCATCAAGCAAAACATTCTTGGTACCAAACTCAAGGGAATTTACAAATTCAGGTTCAAAAGTATTAGGTAAATCTTGGTATTGAACCCGCGCTGGATCAATCACCGCACGTGGTGGGTTAGAACCGCCTCCTTTATAACCGTGGGCAAAAGAAACGTAGAACATAGTATCATCGGTAAAGGGAGTATCTGCTCGCCAGTCTAGCACTGCCCGCCCGGTATACTCTTGCCAATCCTGAGAAAACTCCTCACCCTCAGGATATCCCATATTGGAATAACCACCTGAGCTGCGACCTGAATAAGTATCACCATCTTCATAATAATTACCAAGTAATAACTGGCTAGGTACAGGATTTGTGGTCTTTTCATCATTGGTATAACGTAGACCAGTGGTAAGTTTTACATCGTCAGTAATTTGCCAATATGCCTCACCAAATACAGCCCAGGAACTAGTTTCTACCAAATTACGGCTAAGAAAATAATTATGACCCATTTCATCTACATTGTTTAACGAATTAGGGTCTACATATATACAGTCATCCCCAGATAAATCTGTGGCGGGGTCAATGCAATTTATCGGAATGATATTGCCATCTTCATCGTATCCCCGACTGTAAACATATTCAGAAATCATGGTGAACATGTTATTAAAAACAAAGTAATCATCCTGGGTTTCAAAATTGAGGTAGTTTGCACCAACGGAGAAATTCCAGGGGCCATCAAAAGCTGTTTGCAAACGGAACTCCTGACTCCACTGTTCATTATCAGAGCGGCTTATATCTACTGCCAAAATACCATCAGAGGCACCGAGTTGTGGGTCGGTATAAATTCCTCCAGGTGTAGGGCCTAATGCCCAACTATCACCAAGTTCTGCTGAGTCAGTAAAGACCGCGCCGGTTGTAAAACGATTATAGTCCTGAGATGAGTAGTAATCGTCCTTAGCATAGGTAGACTGAGAATAAAATGTCAGAGTATCAGATAAAGCCCATTCAAAATTCAGTTGTACTAAATCATTTTCTGCACGAAATACCGGGTCAAAACTAGTGGATATTTCACGTAAATCACGTGATTGATCAACCCCACTGTAGGGATTTGGGAGGTTTGTGAGACTACCATCTTGAAAAAGATTTGGGTGGATAAGCATTGTCGGTGCAACTATATAAGCAAGGCCAGCCCCATTGGGTGCACTAAAAGCATCACTACTATATAGCGAGCTAGGCAAACAGCCCTGACTTGTCATTGCTTGAGTAAACTGTGTTGTTTCCGTATCACCGACCATTGCATCACCGGGGTCAGTAGTACAAAGCTGCTTACCGGTGCGGGATCGCTTGTCATCTTCATCAAAGTGTTGCCAAATCAAATTAGCATTAAACTTATCACTGGGAGTCCATTCAAAAATGGCACGCGTGGAGTAGAGATCCCGGTCGTTAACATCATTTTTGGTATAAGTATTGTAATCAAAGCCATCCCGCTTGGTCATGGCTCCAGAAAAGCGGAAAGCCATAGTTTCACCCAGCGGTATATTCAACATACCCTTGGTACGCTTACTATTATAATTGCCCACTTCAACCTCAATCTCTGAGGCGAATTCATCTTCCGGCATGATTGGTAACATATTAACCACACCAGCAGTGGCGTTACGACCATATAATGTGCCCTGAGGGCCACGCAGAACTTCTACCCGCTGTACATCAAAAAATTCCTGCTCAAACAGACGATTCCTGATTAAAGAAGCATTATTAAAACTTACTGCAACGGCAGGATCACTACTGGCAGAAATTGACTGAGTTCCTACTCCTCGAATAGAGAAATTGTATGAGCTAAAGTTTGTTTTGGAGAAGTTAACATTGGGAACGGCTCGCAGCAGTTCATTGCCCCCTTCAATCTTTAAAGCATCCATGTTATCCCCAGATAGCGCAGAGACTGCAATAGGCACATCCTGAATGCTTTCCTCAATTTTCTGTGCGGTAACCGTAACTTCTTCAATAGCCGAACCAGAATAGTTACTGGGCTTGTCCCCTTGCCCCTCCTGGGCAAATGCTGCCACAGATGCAGTATTTATTACCAAACAGGCAATCGCCACACTGTACCAGGGGATTGAATAGTCGCTAGGGTTTGCGGCGGGGATTGCTTGAGCAATCAAATTTTTTTGTTTATGAAGGCGCATCATCATACTGAGTTTCTCTCTCTTATGCTCACTATTATTTTTTTTCAAGGCCAAAACTGCCTTCCTTGGGGCCCAACTAGATTGAAGACGTAAAAAAATGATATTAGGGGGGATTAAAAATAGGTTAAAAGTTTAAAAATTTTACTTTTATTAAGTAACGCACAAGAATTGGGCACAATTGAAATCTGAACGTTGAAAACCGTGCCTGAATGGTTGGTGGTATCTATATTAAATAGAAATTTTTCAACAAATAATTCCCTTTAGAAACTCATATTTACATTGTAGATATAATGTAAGTCCTCACAGAATGTTGACGTAGAACAGAATTGTATAACATATGAAAGAAAGAGTTTCTAATAGATATCATACAGTTAATGTCTAGTTTGATTCAGCTTATTATCCATTAAAGAAGCATAGAAATTAAATGTGGTTACTATTTGATAAACCTAAGTCTTACTAGATAAGTATGCTAGTAGTGAGAATGGCCTTGTCTAAAGTAGGTAGAAAATATCAAAAAAATCATAACGCTCTAATATTTAAAAATTTTTAATTTAAATTCTGGCGTTTGTTTTTCCTCTGGCAGATATTTTTCCAGGTAAGCTTATTCTATTAAAAGCATGTCATTCTATTTGGTGAGTTTAGATATATATTCTATAGAACTTGATACACCACTCATCAAATAAATTTCTGTAAAAATTCTATCTATTAAATTTATAGCATTTTTCAGGTATGTGATTTTTATGCTCTGATCTGGTGCATGTCTTCCGTTCTTGATCCATCAGTAGGGTCCTAATCCAGTCTTTTTAGGGGGAACTTATACCGATATTTCTTAGCTCTTAGAGGATCAGCTTGAGTTCAAAGTACTTATATAAAATCTTCAATCAACAGAGGCATAACAATGAAATTTATCACCACATTAATTGCTGCGGTAATTTATATATTACAGGCAACTATTCAAGATTATAAAATCAGAGAGCGAGAATATTCCGTTCCACTTTCAACTATGCCAGATAATGTACAGGCACTTGCAGATGAAATGTTTGAAGAAGCAACTAAAGATAAGCAGCTTACTGCAGAGCAAGCTCAACAGATTGAAGCTGGTATTTGGAAGATGTTAGGTGAGGGCGCTGTACTTCAGAGAAATCATGAGCTGAAAAAAACAAGAGAAAAAATATCTTACTTAGGGCAGCTCTTATCTTGGTTTATGAAGGCAAAAGGGCTGACCTATGCACAGATTGAAGAAAAATATAGAAGCGAATTTACTGAATCTGAAAAGGAGCTACATAGAGCAATTGTAGAATCTGCCTCTCGTTCCAATCAGGATCTAGTCGGCAAACTTTGGAAGTCAATTTGCAAAACCTTTTGGAGGCAGGCAAAACTATAATCAGAATCCTGATATTTAAGTTTACTTAAATGCCAACCTTATTAAGTTCCTAATAGGTTTATATTAGGAACTTGTAATGGCGCTGATCTTAAACCGGATGAATATAGTCTTGCTCTGATGAATAGAGTAGCTATCCAGATTCTATAGAAGTAGTAATGCAAATGACAAATCTATGTGGCTCTGGGTTGCTACTCTAAATTACATAGCTATTTATTTTCATCACTTAGGTCGATAACTTCGATTCTTACCCCTTTATCAACCATCTCGGATAAATGGAATTTACCGTTAGGTTGTTTCACTATGGATTTTTCAATATCACCAGATACAAACTCCCATAGCTCAGGGTTCAGTGCATTTGGCTTTGGTTTGTAAACTTCCGCAGTGAAACCACGTTTTGGCTCATTTTCACGTAAAATAACGATATCACCCTTGTAATCTGGAGCTGTTATTATCGTTAATGTAGTTGTTTCGATCTTATCGCCGAATCCTTTTTTGTTCCACTCTCGTAAAACAACATTAACTTGAGCTTTGTCCAGTTTAACATCATCCGTTTCCGTGCTAGCACAGGTGAAGGATGACAATGTCATTAAAAATAGTAGTAGGATTTTTATAGGTTTTAGCATAAATATAATTACTTACAGTTGGTGGAAGTAATAGTTAAAAGGTTGTGCGTGTCTGGCGGTACAACAATAATTCCTGAGAGCCAGGGAAACATTTTTAATTGTGTCTTAGTGTATAATCCATCGCCAGCTTCTTTTTCCCAGTGTGATTCGTACACAAACTCTTTTGAATAAAGCCATACGTGCCTACCGCCACTTGACATTCCCAGTCCAAATGGAATATTTGCAAACGTGTTGTAATCTGCGTCTTTTTTCTTTGTTAGATTCAAGTAGGTAGTTACTTTATTTTTACTCGGATTATAGTTAATAAGAGTATTGCTTATAGGCACACGACTGACACTATAAGTACAGCTTTTCTTTACCTGGTTGTAGTAGCTTGCAATATGTTCACCCAGACCATCGCTTGGGTGGTTAATATCAGGATTATAATATACTCCTTTCCAGTTATGAGTATTAATCAAGTATTTTGCTAACTCGGTACCTTTTTCTCCAAGTCCACCCACTCGCTTGCTGGAATTAAGATTTCCAAGTTTCTCAAAGCTATATTTAAGAACCCAAATTGCCATTGTTATACAATCGCTAGAAATATGATTTTTATATTTTGTGGGGTTACCTATTTTAAGCTGGCTACCAACATGATTGCTGTGATCATTCATAATGGAATTAATCTTGTCTACAGCATGCTGTGAAAATGTCTTTGTCATACCTAACTTCCCAGTTGTTATTGTTGTGGAATTTCCTTATCGAGAACGATTTGATTAGATGACAATAGCCAATTAGGGTCAAGGAAGTGAAAACAGAGATCCTGTACTGCTGAGTTTGTTATAGTGTATTTTAGGCTGATAAAATCGCTCTAAAAACGGAGCTACTTCACATATTCTATTTTTGATATTTATCAATCACCGACATAAATCATTAAGAATCAGAAAGTTAGTACGGTGAATAGTAGGTATACACCTGGAACCTTTGAATCTTGATGCTGCTAACGCAAGAAATAACAAAGCATTACACCGAGTATCAGAAATAAAAAATGGGGTGTGATAGATAATCCTCGCCCAAAGTTTTCTGTTAAATCAGAGCGCGTTATCCATATTTGGAGTTTCATTTCTGAAAAGTGGACTATCGTACCGGGTATGCCTGTTATTAAGTGTTGGAGTAAACATCCCTACTATCTAAACCTTGTAATATTATCTTGATGGCTTGCTGGATACTTAGATAATTAAATAATCTATGGATGTTGCGTTGAAGAGGTTTGTTCTGTGATTGCTGGGGATTTAATACCTTCAGACTCCAATCTTATGCTCAATAATTTCTTTGCTAATGGATGTAAACTTTCTGTATCAATCTCCTTGAGTCTGCGCTTACCTAAACGCTTATCCAGTGTGGCTAGGGACTGAATTAATGGGTTCTCGGAGTTTAGAGCTTCATCAATTTTGAGGGTATGAACGAATTCCCAGCAGGCTTGATAGGCATCTTGCCGAGATAACTCTCCATATTCCATCTCACCATAGGATATTTTCTGCTTTTCACTTACATGCTTAGGCACTTCGGAATCAGTAACCCAGCGATTATCCTTTCGATAGTAATCGCCACTCGCTCTATTCCAAAAGGCCCTTGTACAGAAGTTTGCTATGACCTCTTTATCAAGAGTCAACCAGGCATGTCCACACGAACAGTTTCCATAACTGGTACTATTGATAGAGATACGGCCATCCAGGGATGGAGAAAATTTTTCTTCAACTAGAGATTTAAGCTTGCTCCATTTCATTGGGGGATATTCCTACTTACTAATAACATCTAATTAATAAATTGATTCGATTGCTGTGGCCAATCAAAGATTAGGGTTCTGATAACTGCACCCTTCTACACAAGAACTCTACGCTTTTGTTATAAGTTACTTTTATAGGGTTGTCCATTTCTAAATGTTTGATCCATGGAGCATATAGATACTTGTTAAGATTAATACCCAGTTGAGAGTAAGCTAAGGTTTGAGTAAAGAAGCCTAACGTATACAAACTTAAGATCATTAAAAATAAGATCACTATCTTCTTCATGGCATCAGCAATTATAGTAGTAGAATTTTTATTGACCTGAGGTTCATCATTACCAATAAATCCTATTGGCTTGAGGATCTATGGGTATTTAATATCTGTACAAGTCGGGGTTGTATGTGATCTCCCCTTATTGGTTGTGCCTATTGTTTATCGACTTCGTTTTACAGTTTGTATTCATAGTGAAGAATTCAAGCATTTTCTGAAATGGAGCTCATTTTTTTCGTGCCAAACTTCGGCTTCCTCAATCCATTGAGTTTACTTTGTTTAGAGATGGCCCCGAAGACTCAGCCTCTTCAATTTCTCGATTTACTAGAGCTAGTAAGCGTCCCAAATATATAATATCATCTTGTATTTCTGAGAACCCTTCTTCTTCACACTCTCCTTCAGTTGTTTGATTTAGAATGCCTTCATAGGCCTGAATTGAAGCTCTAATATAGGTAAGGTCTTTGTAGCTAAATGGCATTTAATATCTTTTGATTTATGTACTTGCGAGTTATTTATGTATAAATCAACAATAGATTTTTTTGAGCTCTAAATCTATGTATATCCAAGATTACTATCTTGTGTTATTCAGGGTTACTATATATAAAAGTTATAGTTTCTGCTGATCCTTCAATTTATTTGACTTTATAGCCGTTTCAATCTCTTTAGCTTCCTTCAGTATTTTAGATTTGTTTTTTTCAACAAAATTTCTAATATCTGATTTGCTTAGTTGTTTATCTTTAGTCGTCATTTTTCCGGTCTCTCATGCGGTCGATTTCAGTTGGATTTGTTTGTTTTCCTGATGGTTCTTCTATTGTTGTGCCTTTTGATTTCTTTTTTACTTCTTCAGCATGTTTCTTCATTTTTGAACGAATCTCATTGATTCGGTCTTTATCTTTTTGTGAAAACTTGTAGTCGCTCATAATTTTTTCATTCCAACTCTTTTCCCGTGATAGATCTCAGGTGCTGAAAATCCTTGGCTTTCGTAATAATCTATTGCACCTTTTACGGGGTCTAAAACCCAAACCTCATCAGCACTAATCAAGTTGGCATAAACAGTAGCTCCAAAAGATAATATTGGAAAGACACCTTCGCCCAAAGGATTTGGTCTTACCGGTGTGGATTCTATAAGGTTCATTCTTACCTTTGTGCCATGCTTGGATGCAAAGCCATAACAAAGCCCGCAAAGTTGATTTTCATACCAAACTGACATTTCATATCTTTTTGGCTTCTTCTGATATGCATTAAATTCTGGCTCCCAGTCCCAACTGGCTCTCGAAGATCTTAGATTTGCTCCTCTCATCTCTTTCCAAGAGTCAGCCAGTCTTGCTGTCTTCAAACTAATACCCTTTATTGATGACTGAGGCCATGATTCCTGTGTAATAGACCAAACCTCTTCTCTGAGCGCTTGGTAGTATCCAATAACAGAAGGGTAATTGTGAAAAGTTAAATCTTCCATAGTATTTCCTATACTTAATTCAAAATATTTTCACTATATTAGAAGAGCTATTTTCTTAGTTGGTAAGATGCCGCAAAGTTTGATCCAGTTTCTAGATTTACTCGGACAGTTCATGGTGCCCAAGGTGGCTGTTGTCGTAATTTGAACCATAGTTGTATACAGCACTAAGCTCTGCTGAAAACATAAGTAGAGTCAAAGCCGGAACTTATGATTTTCAGCAGGAGCGTCCTGTTAAAGTGGATAACTACCCTTTCCACTGGTTCCTTCGAAACAGCTTCCAATTACGATTAGAGATATTACTTGGAAAATAGTCGTCCCAAGCGGTTGGTAAACATTTTGGTTGACGACGGTTTCTAATCTTTATTGGGATCTCTAGTTCATTTTCCAACGAAGCATAGTATTGCTTCATCTCGTTCTTGGTTTTAGGGTGTCGAAAATACCCCATATGGATCTCCATTAGCTATGAATTGCTAATGGAAACCAAACCCTCTTTTTAATAGTAGATTTCTATAGTTCATGCTTTCCTGCCAAAGAGCTTAAATAGTGTGCTCAACTGAAGCTGCATCATATCACTTGTCGATCAATGCCAAAATGGCAAATAACTATACTTAGAGCCGATATATCAATCGGTAAGTTATCCAGTACAGGCGAAAAACACCTATGCAGAGATAGGAACAAGTGTGCCGATTAAGTAGGATTTTAAGTGCTTTATGAAAACGGCATCGCGGCTAAAAAGAGACAATCCTTCGTGTCTCACTGCGATACCTAGGCTATTGGGATATTTTCTATCGACACAAGAATGACATACGGAGTGGTGGTTTTATGATTAATTGCTTTTATTTCCCACGTGAGAGCGAGTAAGGAGTAACCACCTAAACCATCACTCTTATGGATAACGCAAATTATCTAAGCTAAGGAGCATAAAAATATAGGCACTAAAATGATCTTATTGGATTTTATTCAGTTTGTTTTAGTGTCAAAGCTGCGTAAAATCGATTGATATTTATTGGTATTTTGGCCGGAATTGGGTGGCCTTTTGTGGGCCGATGACCAAGGACCAAAGGGATTCGAGAGAATCAAGACATCTAAGAGTTTTCTAAAGAACCATCTTCTCACAGGAGAACGGTAGCGTGACGTAACAGTAAGTAAAAGGCGCTGACCCAAGGTGCAGCAACACCAGGGGCCAGCTGACCAAATTGATAACATGACTATCAAAATGGCTATATGGATCATACGCTAGAAACCCGCTCGTCTTCAATAAAGTGGAGTACATTCAGCGGCTTGGAGCGACTCCCCAAGCTCTGGAAGCGTTGTGCCTGCCTTTTCTTCTTCTTTGCCTACCGTTCCCGCGCACCACCCCTATTTCCTCAAAAAGTCAGTTTCTCAGCCTTCCATCAGAGAAGGTCTAGCCATGGTTTGAGTATCAGTAGGAAAACAATATGTTGATCTTAAAGCGCCGGACAGGTGAAAACTTAAGGATTGGAGCCAATGTCTCAGGTACAGTCTTGGAAGTTAAGGGTAATCAGGTGAAGATAGGGATACGTGCTCCCAAATCTCTACCCGTACATCGTGAAGAAATATATGTGCGCATTAAAAAGGAATGGGCCACGAGAAAAGGGATTTTCTAAGAAACTTATCACGATTATAGTGTGATCGAAGCTGTGGCAAATTACAGTGTCGAAATTGGAGTAATTTGCCACTTATCTAAATCTCTAAAAAAGACTATTATCAACTAAATCATCTTCTAATAAAATCAACTAACACCTCCATCTTTTTTTTCAAGTCAAGAACTGAACAGTGGTTTTTATCTAATATTTTAACGACAGATTTAGCAATTGAGACTTTCTTATTTGCATAACTCAATGCGATATTGTTAATTGAGGTGTTATCTATTTTGGTTTTATCTTGGTATTGATAGCAATTGGAAATAGCCATGTCGAATGAGGAAAATTTTTCAAAAATAAAATCGGAGGGTTGTGTTCCCTTTAATTCTAATTTCTTATGATTATCCCCCTTGCCAATGGATTCACGTTTGAAACCTTTCTGCGTTAGAACTTCAAATAATAAATTTTTATCAATATAGTTTTCAATTTCACGGCCGTCTGTAATCCAAACTTTGATATAATCTTCAACAGATGAATCTAGGCCAATATTATCAATATTGGCTTCTTTAAGCCTATCTAACATGGAATTTAAATAAGCTTTAAAGGCATCATTATCCCGTTCTTCTTGAGAGGAACAATCAGAGTCAGCTATCAAGTACGCTTTTCTGCTGGTACTTAAAATGTTTATCATGTTCTGATCGATATCATCTAGCGCTGTAAAAGATGCAAGGTTTGTTCCGCCAAAGTATAAGAAAGAATAGTCCTTGCCCTCTTTAAGTTTTTCATCAGAAAATATATCAATCCATTTTTTCAGATAAACTCTATCACTGGGTCCTTCAACCCAAATAACAGTGTTGGCCTGCAGAATTTGAGAAGCTTTAACACCCAGGGAGTCTAATGTTTCGTAGTGCTTGATTACATTATCATTTGGGGTAATCAGGCTAGCACCATTATCTGATTTCAAAGTTCTATAAATGGCCCAGTTTTCATTAAGACAGTCAATCAGGGATGGGGAATGAGTAGTAATAAAGAATCTGTGGCTATGTAGTTCATTCTCAAATATGTTCACTAGTTTAACGACAGCTTCTGGATGTAAGTTAGCTTCTGGTTCCTCCAGAAATACGTTTAAATTTTTATCTTTATTAATCCAAAGATGTGAAAGTAGCATCACTATTTGAGAAACACCTGTACCTAACTGATCTAATGAAAAAGATAATCCCGATCTGAATTCAATACTCAAATCTGTATCCACAATATCGATATTGACTATTTCTTCAGCTAGAATATCGGTTAGCCATTTTTTAATTTGTCTTTTATATCCGGCCCATTTTGATGGGGTTGCCCTATTGAGTCTTAATTTATCTAATTCCTTAATTATTTTTGCGCCATCAAAATAGTAGTTTTTTTCATTGTTTGAATTACGCGAATGATGTCGGATAGGATCGACAAATACTAAGGAAGTTAAGAAGCGACTCCAATAGAATTCGTTATCATTAAAGCCGGCCACATCATCAGTGGGATCTACCCATATATCTGCCTTTAAATTTGAACAAATTTGACCGCGGTCATTGAAGATTGGTTTATCATTTATTTTTATATTTAAGACTGAGGTGTTGGAGCTAACGTTGTGACAGCAATCTAGAGAAACTTTACTCTCATTCGTTCTATAAGAAACCTTATCATTCTCGGTAAAGTTATTATCCTTTGAAAGGATAATTTCGCATTCTATTTTATCTTTGCCCCAATTCCAGGTTTGGCTTTCATCAAGTTCAGTGGCAACTGTAATCGGTTTTCCAGTAAGAAGATTTTCATGGGCTATACTTTTCAAATAATTAAAATATTTAGATAAATTCGATTTTCCTGAATTATTTGGCCCAATTAATAGATTTATCGACTTTAGATCTTTTATATCGACTCCATCTAAATCATATGAGCGCCAGCCACAAAGTTTTATAGAGTCAATTTTCATTTTAATTTATCCTGCTTATGCCAGGAGTTCATCAGATTTTTAAGTGAGTAGTCTTCAGGTTTTCCTAATTGCCAAGATTGATGGTACCTAACATCATTACTTTTAGGCATTGGGTTAGGCTCCCTAAATTGAACTTTCCTTGGTAAAGAAATAGAGTCACCGGAAACAAATGCTTCACCGTCTCGAAGACTAGGTAAGACATCAACTTGACCAGCTAATGTGTCAGGTAATAATCTTTTAATTTTGTTTTGGTCCAGATCATTGGTAAGCCTAAGAGCTATATATGTTCCACATTGTGATAATACGGTCGTAGAAACATTTGATGGACGTTGAGTGACAACCGTCAAACCAATACCATATTTTCTACCTTCTTTAGCAATTCGTTCAACACGTTCTTTTGAAATGTTGAACTTTGAGCTACTATCCTCAGGAATGTAGGTATGAGCCTCCTCTAAAACTAGATTAAGAGGGATGTTTTCAGGATCTAAATCCCAATACTTAAAATCAAAACATAGTCTTGAAATAACTCCCACACATACAGCTCTTACTTCAGCGGGTAATCCGCTTAAATCAAGTATGTTTAGATAGCTCTGATTTTCAGTCAAGCCTAACAAAAATTCGAAATATTCAGCTATTGACGTTTCATTATTAATCTTGTTGTGCAGAAATGAATATCTTGTATCACTCCGAACTGCTTCGAGTTTTAGGATGATACTTTCATATGGTTTCTTGGCAGTAGCACTTGTTTGAGTTTCTTTTTCATTTATTAAGTCATCTAAAAGAGCATCAATATTGAAAAAGATTGGTGTATCTGCAGAGACTACCACTTCATCAATATTTCTTTTTTTGACTTCATCCTCCTTTAGTTTTGTTATGAGCCTTTTTATTATTGCTTTTTGATTTGAGCCTGGTTCAAGATTGTAAACCCCAAAAAACTCTTCTAAATCTAAGAACCAATATGGAAGTGAAAAGTTTGGCCAGGGGATGGCACTTGTCTTTTTTCTAAAGATTTCATTTTGTGTATCTCTTCCATAACCAAATGCCGATGGATACTCATTGTGGATGTCAAAAAACAATATGCGGGGGTGCTCATAGCTAGATAATATAGATTGGACTATCGATGCTACCGTACAACTTTTTCCACTTCCGGTTGTACCTAATATTGCAGTGTGTCTACCCATGAGTTTATCCAGATTTAAGTATGTCTGGTTATCATCACTTTCATCAGTAACACAAAAATGTTCCTTATCTTCTCTCTGATCTATACCTATTAATTGATTTACTTGATCACTACTCAGAAAGTATGTATCGCAATTAATTGTAGGAAAACGTTTAGTGCCTCTCTTGAATTTTTCTTCTACTGCACAACCCAATATTGAAAGCGTTACGACCTTTCTCTCTTCTCTAACTATATCAAAGCCATGATCTGTCCTTTGGGTTTTTTCAATCTCAGTTATTTGCACCTTACTAATTGTGCAAATAGTATCGCCATGAGCCCCGCCACAGTTCACATAAGCGCCAACTTCGGCACAGTGTTTGATGTTTTCAAATTCACGTTCCAGAGCTTCGGCATGAAGTATTATCTCACTTCCATCAACTTCTTTAATTTTGCCAAACTTTAAATCCTGTTCTCTTAATGTTGACACTGTGTAATTTCCTTATTAATTTCTCTGAATAATTTCTAATTGGCCTGAATTTTAGATTGTTAAAGCCCATTTAATAGTATGGTCTTCATAATATCACTTCTCAACATGACCCAGTAATGGGGGGCAGTCTGTTGAGCATGAATAATAAGTATATTAGTCATTTATGGCATATGGTCGTGTTGTTAATATTTTGACATCTGTAATAGATGTCTTATTTTGGGCTAAAGGCTTGTCAATAATAACCAATGGGATTAGGAGTAATATTTATAGGTCTAGGAAATAGTGTTTGATATTTTTTTTAAATTTTTATGTGATTAACCAATGGTATAGGGTATATGAAAACAGTCAAAATATTTCGTAATGGGGGATTATTAGCTTAAGTTGAGTATCTTGAATGGATATTCTAAGTCAGATTATTTGCTAACTAGAACTATCGTTCCGAAAATACGATTTTCACGCACTAGAAGAAAACAACGCCGCCACCGCCAATAAAGTAGCCACCCAAATCCCACAAAGAATCTTCCAAAAAAGCGAAGCATCCCCTTTCTCAGTAGGATCTTCTCTTAGGTAATCCGGGTTCGGATTGGCCAGATCGCGCATAAATTCCGTTAAGGTGGAGTAGCGCTGTTCCAGGTCGATACTACATCCCCGTTCCAGGGCGCGGTCGAACCAGATGGGGACTACCGGATTAAACTGGCTGGCGGTGCGGTAGCGCAGGCGTTCGAAGTCGGCGTGGGAGCGGCAGTTTTCAATTTCTTCGCCGTAGGGCAGTTCGCCTGTAAATATTTCGTAGGCAATAGTGGCGAGGGCATAGATATCGCCGCGAATACCGCTGTTGTGCCCGAGGATATAGTGGGGGTCGGAGTAGCTGGCGGTGCCCAGCGCTTCCGGGTGCTCCAGGGGGCGGAAAATCTCGGCACTGCCGGCTACATAGACTGAGCCGAAGTCGATAATTTTTACCCGCCCGTCGCCGTCGATCATGATATTGGCCGGGCGCAAATCCTGGTGAATGGTTTCCTGATCGTGGAAGGCCTGTAGCCCGGTGGCAATTTCCTTAAGGATGCGAAACGCTTCCGCCGGTTTGGGAAAGCGGTTATTGGTGATCCACTGCTCCAGGGTGCTGCCCTGCACATACTCCATCAGGTAATAGAGCGCGGTGCGCGGGCGGGTCTGCCGGTGCAGGCGCACTACCTGGGGGCTGCGAATACGCAGGCCTATCCACTCTTCCTGAATAAAGCGGTCGATATAGTGGATATCGTCCTCGTAATTTATCGAGGGAGTTTTCATTACCAGGATTTCCCCGGTGGCACTGTCACGCACCAGGTACAGCTGGCTGCGCTGGGAGGAGAACAGCTCCCGTTCCACCTGGTAACCATCCAATACCATGCCCGGTTCCAACTCCGGGGGGAAGGGCAGGCGGGTAAGCTGGCGGCTGTAGTCGTCCAGAGTGGTTTGTGGCAATGCCTTTACCTTTACCACTAATGCGGAGAGGTTATCGTCACTGCCGTTTTCCTCGGCAAGGCGCACCAGGGTTTCCGCTGTTTCCTGTTCGCTTAGTTGGGTATCTGCCAGCAGCTCGCGCAGTAAATCCTGTTTAATAAAGTCGTGCACCCCGTCGCTGGTAATCAGCAGTACATCGTCCTTAGCCAGGCTGAGCTGGCCGTAATCCACTTGCAGGCCGGTATCCATTCCCAGCGCGCGGGACAGCATCTGCTGGCGGTGGGCCAGGGTGATGTTGTGGTCCCGGGTGAGGCATTTAAGGTTGTCGCCGCGCAGGTGATAGATGCGGCTGTCGCCGATATGGAAATAGTGGGCGGTGCGGGATTTAAAAATCAGGGCAGAGAAGGTGCAGAGGAAGCCCTTTTCCTGTTGGGGAAAGTCGTGGCTCTTGCGGTATAGCTTGCTGTTAATGGAGGCGAGGATTTTCTGTCCGGCGTGGGCGACAGACCAGGTATCCGGCACCTTGTAATAGTCCCGCACAAACTGCTCGGTGGCGGTGTGGCTGGCTTGGGCACCGGCTTCGGCGGAGCTGACACCATCTGCCAGCGCGGCGACTGCACCCAGGTATTCCTGTAAGTGCGGGCTGGCTGGCCAGTGATAGATTGCCGCGTCTTCGTTCTGCGGTTTGATGCCGGCACTAGTGCAGAGGCCGTGGCTCAATCGCGGTGTCTGGGCTTCGGGGTTTGCCTCGGTTTCTGTTTGCACCCCGGAATTGGTTTCGCTCACAGCTTTCTCCTATCTCTTTTCGTCCCCTCAGACCAACGGCGAAAAACAAAGAAGGGCCATTGGCCCTACTTTGCGTTTGTTGCTGGATAACTGCTTTCCGATCACTCCACGCTGATCAGCTGCACTGTGCCATCCGGTAGCACTTCGGCGATATTGCCTTTGGGCTCTTCCAGGAACAGGCAGGCGAAGAAGATCACCGCTGCTGCGCCGCAGATAATCAGGAAGAACTGGCTGTAGCTGACATAAGACAGGGCGGTAAGGAAAGTAACCGCACCCACGTTGCCGTAGGCTCCGGCCATACCGGCGATCTGCCCGGTCATGCGGCGCTTCACCAGGGGTACGACGGCGAATACGGCACCCTCACCGGCCTGCACGAAGAAAGAGCAGCACATGGTGGCCACTACCGCAGCGGGAATCCACCAGCCGCCGTTGATCTGGCTCAGTACAAAGTAACCCACTGCCAGGCCGCCGATCAGGAACATCAGGCTGCGGCGGCGTCCCAGTTTGTCAGAGAAGTATCCACCAGTTGGGCGAGCCACCAGGTTCATAAAGGCGAAGCCAGAGGCGAGCAGGCCGGCCTTCACCGGGCTCAATCCTTCAAAGGTTTCCAGGAAGAACAGGGGCAGCATAGAAACCACGGCCAGCTCTGAGCCGAAGGTGACGAAGTAGGCCAGGTCGAGGATGGCTACCTGCTTGAAGTTGTATTTCTCCAGCTCGGGCACACCTTCGCGCAGGTGGTCTTTGTTTACATTCCAGATCATGCGGGTCTGGAAGGCAAACAGTGCTACCAGCAGTCCCCACATCACGTAGGTGGCATTTTGGCTCAGCAGGGCTACGCCACTGGGAGACAGTTTGTAAGCCAGCGCTGCGAGTGCCAGGTACATGGGCACATTCATCAGCAGGTAGAAGTAGAAATCCCGCTTGCTGGTCACTTCCAGGCCGCCGCTCTTTTTCGGTTTGAAGTAAGTGGAACCTTTCGGAGTGTTGCGGGCAACGCGGTAGTAGATGATGCCGTAGAGGCCGGCGATGATGCCGGTGAGGCCCAGGGCATAGCGCCAGCCGTCTTCACCGCCGAACAGCAGGGCGATGGTGGGTAGGGTCATGGCACCGGCAGCAGAACCGAAATTCCCCCAGCCGCCGTAAACACCTTCTGCCAGGCCAACTTGTTTGGCTGGGAACCATTCACCCACCATGCGGATACCAATTACAAAGCCGGCACCCACAAATCCCAGCAGGAAGCGGAACAGGGCCAGGGATTCATAACTGTCTGCAGTGGCGAAGCCCAAACAGATTAAAGATGAGGTCATCAGCAGCCCGCTGTACACCAGGCGCGGCCCCAATTTATCCACCAGCATACCGATAATGATACGGGCGGGGATGGTGAGTGCCACGTTGAGGATTAACAGGGCTTTTACTTGCTGGCTGGTGAGGTCGAACGCTTCCTTGATAAAGACCATCAGCGGAGCGTGGGAGAACCACACCACGAAAGTCAGGAAAAACGCAAACCAAGTAACGTGCAGCGTCTTTATTTTGGGATCGCCCCAATTAAATAAATTGAGGCCGCTGGATTGACTCATGACTATTTTCTCCGGCTTCTCAGAAATTTTTAGAGGTGGATAGGATCATGACCGATAGTATTTGAGCAGCGCCAGAGGGAAAGCGCGCAAAAGGGGTAACTGGAAGGGAAATCGATTTGTATATGGAAGGGAGTAACCCCTTGGGGTTAGTAGCTCGGAGTGGGTAGGGGCGGTTTTTAGTGCGTTTCTACCCCTGTGGGGGTAGTTGGCGGAAATTGATAATGATTAAAAAGGGTTTTTGGGAGTAATTGTCGCTAGCCGATTTTTTGTGCATCTTGCCAATAGCTTGCCTCTGTAGATTTCTCGCCCCCGCTGTAATTCTGTGATCACTTATCTGGGGCGGGGGCCCAATGCGGTGAATAACCGGGGTGGCAATTAATTTTCGACAGCCAATATTTTGGAGATGCCTGCCGTGCAATATACACAGCAACTCGCCGGGCGCGCGCTGATATTTGCCTCGGCCATGTTCGCCGCTAACTTCTCTGTTTGGACGCTTTATGCGGTATTGGGGGTAGAGATTCGCGGGCAACTGGATCTGTCTGCAACTGAATACGGGGTTCTACTGGCTGCGCCGATTTTGAGTGGGGCGCTGTTGCGTTTTCCGGTGGGATTACTGGTGGAATATTTTTCTGCGAAAAAGCTGATTTTATTGCAGATGCTGTTGTTGCTGCCTGTGCTCTTTTTGTTGCCCTTTATCGATAGCTACGGGGCTCACTTGCTGGCGGGGCTGTGGCTGGGTATTTCCGGGGTGTCTTTTGTTTTGGGGATTCGCTATATCAGCCCGTGGTTCGAAAGAGGGCGGCAGGGTACTGCGATGGGCATTTTTGGTGCAGGAAATGCCGGAGCTGCAATTACCTTGGCATTGGCTCCTGCCATTCAAAATTGGTTTGGGCGCGAGTGGATAGGGCCGGTTTATGGAGCCGGGATTATCCTGATGATGGTTTTATTCGAATTTTTTGCACCAGAGGAAACCCGCTATATGCGCAGCCGGGGAAAACCGGATCTGCGCAGTCATTTAAAGCCGTTAACGCAAATCCGGGTTTGGCGTTATGGCCTCTACTATTACTTTGTTTTTGGCAGTTTTCTCGCGCTTTTACTGTGGTTGCCGAATTACTATCTGTCGGTGTACCAAGTCAGTACACCGGTTGCAATGGCACTCACCCTGTTGTTTGTGGCCCTTTCCAGTTCACTGCGCGCTTTGGGGGGCTGGTTTGCCGATCGCTACGGTGCGCGCACCGTCAATTGGAGTGTTTTCTGGACTTGCCTGGTCTGTCTTTTCTTCCTCAGTTACCCGCCCACCAGTATGACTATTCACGGGGTGGAACGGGATGTGCATTTAAATATTGAAGTGGGTATTGAGCTGTTCACTTTACTGCTACTGGTTATCGGTATCGCCCAGGGATTTGGCCGCGCGTCTGTTTACAAAGCGCTGCACGATAATTTCCCCGCGCATATGGGGAGTGTTGGCGGTACCGTAGCCACTATTGGTGCCCTCGGTGGTTTTACCCTGCCTGTTCTTTTTGGTATCGCTCAGGACTTAGTAGGTATCCACAGTGCGGCCTTTATGCTGCTCTACGGTGTGCTCGCTATTTGTATGTTGGTTATGTATTTGGCGATTCAAAGAGAAAATTATATGCAGCGTTTACAGTACGCACAGCAAAATAATTTCCTGCTTGAGGAAACCAGCGAAACCGAGGCTTTGCCGGATAGGTAGTGCCCACTACCAATAAGGGATTACGCCTGAGTAAAGGCTAGGGAGTAAAGATTAATTAAGCAGGAAAAAATCTATGGTTTCAGTCGAGTCTGAAAAATTGTAATTTGTCACTGTTCACTCCGTTGTTGCAAAGGAAAAGCGTCATGACCGTTTCCAAATTCCCAAAAATTCTCGGTGCCTTACTGTTGGGGGCATGCAGCACTGTTGCATTGCAGGCCGCTGCGCAGGAAAGTGAAAATGCCACTCTGGTGGATGCGTTGAAATCCGGTGAAGTCGGATTGAATCTGCGTTACCGCGTAGAGACTGTTGATCAGGATGATATTGATGATGAAGCAGTTGCATCCACTTTAAGAACTCGCCTCAACTGGCGCAGTGGCAGCTACCGTGGCTTTACCAGCTTCCTGGAAATGGATGATGTTACGGCAGTTGGCAATGACAGCTACAACTCCACCGTTAATGGTGAAGGCGAATACCCGGTAGTGGCTGATCCGGAAGGAACTGAAATTAACCAGGCCTACATTCGCTACAGCGGTGGAAATTCCATAATTACCGCCGGTCGCCAGCGCATTAACCTGGACGGGCAGCGATTTGTCGGCGGTGTTGGCTGGAGACAAAACGAGCAGACCTACGATGGTGTTCGTTATCAGTACGGCAGTGCCGATAGCTTCCAGTTGGATTATAGCTACGTCTACAACGTTAACCGTATTTTCGGTGAAGACAGTGCTGGTTCCGATATGGGCGGCGATATCCAACTGCTACACGCAATTTATCCAGTAGCTGAAAACCATAAAATCAGCGCTTTTGTTTACAATCTGGATCTGGAAGATTTCACCGATAATGCAAGTCGCACTTATGGGGTAGATTACAAAGGTAAATTTGGTCCGGTAAAAGCCAACCTGAGTTATGCGCACCAGTCAGATATTGGTGACAACCAGTATGACTATAGTGCTAATTATTACCTGGCAGAACTTGGCGCTGATCTGGGTCCTGTTGCGGCAAAACTCGGTTATGAAGTTTTGGGTTCCGACAATGACGTTGGTTTTAAAACCCCGCTGGCAACCTTGCACAAGTTCCAGGGTTTCACTGATAAATTCCTGGGAACCCCCGCTGACGGTGTCGAAGATCTGTATGTTGGCGGTTCTATGAAAGTGGCCGGTGGCAAGCTGGGCTTGACCTATCACAACTTTGAAGCGGCCGAGGGCTCCGTTAGTTACGGTGATGAGTGGAACCTGAGCTACGGGCACAAAATCACCGACGACATTTCTGCACTCGTTAAGTACGCAACTTATCGTGCTGATGAGTACAGCACTGACACCGACAAGCTTTGGATCATGGTAACCGCTAATTTCTAAGCGGCTGAAAGAACTCCTTAGCGAGGCCCCCGGCTTCGGCCGGGGTTTTCCCCGCACCTTGAACCTGTTTTTATAATTTATAAATTTTAATCGACTGAAGCTCCACGTTTTGATGTCTCCCCGAGGAGCATCAGTTCGAGCACCAAGGGAGTACCACCTTTGCCCCAAGCATAAATTAACCAGCTTGATACACTGACATCAGTTTAAACACCGAGTCCCGCTACCTAAACCGCGTCGTTTTTTATTGACGTTGCAAGGTGCCGGGACCGTGGCCGTACCGGCCACCAGGGTCTAGCGGGAAACTGCGCGGCCTCCCGAAATTGGAAAGGCGTTTAATGTTACAAGACAATTTTGGCCGTAGGTTTTACTACCTGCGCCTGTCCGTGACGGACATCTGCAACTACCGCTGCAACTACTGCCTGCCCGAGGGCATCGGTTGCGGACGTTCCCTGGAAGGGGAAAATCCTCTCTCAGTCGCTGAGGTGGGCACATTAGTGCGCGCTTTCGCTTCACTGGGTACGGAAAAGGTACGCCTTACTGGCGGAGAGCCCTCCCTGCGCAAAGACCTGGTGCCGCTGCTCGAAGCCGTGCGCGCTAGCGATAAGATTCGCCGCTTAGCCATCACTACCAATGGTTACCGCCTGCCCAGTCAGATAGACGACTGGCACCGCGCGGGTTTGGATCAGGTGAATGTCAGTATCGACAGCCTCGACCCGGCTCAATTCCACCATATCACCGGCCACAATCGCCTGGATAAAGCCTTAGCAGGCCTGGATCGCGCCCTGGCCTTGGGTATCGATACCAAGGTCAACGCAGTGCTGATGCGCCAGTACAACCTGGCCGAGCTGGATAATTTCCTCGCCTGGGTTCGCGAGACTCCGGTGACCCTGCGCTTTATTGAATTGATGCGCACCGGCGATAACCGCGAGTTCTTCGCCAGCAACCATGTCTCCGGTGGCGATATAGAAACCCTGTTGCTGCGGGAAGGTTGGGAGCAGGTGATCCGCACCCGCGATGCCGGTCCGGCGCGGGAGTATTTCCACCCGGATTACGCCGGTCGTATCGGCCTTATTACCCCTTACGGCAAAGACTTCTGTGCAAGCTGCAATCGCCTGCGGGTATCGGCTCAGGGCAAGTTGCACCTGTGCCTGTTCGCCGACCAGGGCTTTGATATGCGCGAAATCATCGCCGATGGCGATAGCGAGGCGCTGGCAGCTCATATCCGCGAGTTGATTGTGGATAAGACCGCAGGCCACCAGCTGCACGAAGGTTTTACCGGCGCTACCCGCAACCTGGCGATGCTGGGGGGCTAGGGTTATGGCCAGGGCTATTGTTAGTAAATCAACAATCGGCGTGGTGCTGGCCGGCGGCCGCTCCAGCCGGATGGGCCGCGACAAGGCCCTGCTGGCCCACCCCCAACAGGGCAATTTTTTGCAGCATGCCGAGGCATTGTTGAGTGAGCTTCCGCTGGCAAAAGTCGTCACCAGCGGCGCCCGCCCCGGAGCGATTGAAGACCTGGTGCCGGAGCGGGGTCCACTGGGCGGCCTATATTCGGTAGCCCTGGCAACCGGTGCTGATGCGGCCCTGGTGATCCCGGTAGATATGCCTCTGCTCGGGCGGAAGCACCTCGCAGAGTTATTGGCTGAGGGGCAGACAAGTGGCCGGCCCTGTTATTTTGAAAACTTCTTTTTTCCCCTGTGGCTGCCTTTAAATGGCGACTGCCTGGATTATTTGCGCCGTGCCGTTGAGGGCAGTGCGCGCAATTCTGTCGGCGCGCTGCTGCGTCACCTGGGGGCCAAATCCATACCCATAAAAAGTGCTGGCGATTGGCATCGCAATATCAATACGCCGGCAGATTATCTCGGCTTGAGTACGCCGGATAAAACTCCAGAAAACAGTTTTTTGAGAGACCACTGATTATGTCCGCACACGCTAGCAAAGAATTTGTACCGCTCAATATCGCGGTACTTACCGTATCCGATACCCGCAACGAGCAGACTGATACCTCTGGCCAGTACTTGGTGGAAGCCCTCAAAACTGCCGGCCATCAGCTCGCAGATAAGCGCATTACCCCGGACGATGTTTACCAGATGCGCGCGGTGGTCTCCGCCTGGATTGCAGATCCGAAAGTACAGGTGGTATTGGTGACCGGTGGTACCGGTTTTACCGATCGCGACTCCACGCCGGAGGCCCTGAGCCCGCTGTTCGACAAAACCGTCGACGGCTTCGGCGAGCTGTTCCGCCATATTTCCCTGGGGGATATCGGTAGCTCCACCGTGCAATCCCGCGCGCTCGCCGGCCTCGCTAACCGCACACTGATATGCTGTATGCCCGGTTCCACCGGAGCCTGCCGCACAGCTTGGGAAGGCATATTGCTGGAGCAGTTGGATGCCCGCCACAAGCCCTGCAACTTTATCCCCCATGTGCGCTTTGCCAGCGCACCCTGCGAGAGCCGGGGGTAATTTGTGAGCCAGTTAACCCACTTAAACCAGCGCGGCGAAGCCAGCATGGTGGATGTTACCGAGAAGGACATCACTGACCGCAGTGCCCTGGCCGAGAGCAGCATCTGTATGAGTGCAGAGGCTTTTGCACTGCTGAGCCAAGGGGCGCACAAAAAAGGCGACGTGCTCTCTGTAGCTCGTATCGCCGGCATCCAGGCCGCCAAGAAAACATCGGATTTAATTCCCCTGTGCCATCCACTGGCATTGACCAAAGTAGCGGTGGATTTCGAATTACAGCAGGAAAAGCATAATGTGCATATCACTGCTTTCTGCCGCTTGGCCGGGCGCACCGGAGTAGAGATGGAAGCGTTAACCGCAGCTTCGGTAGCGGCGCTGACTATTTACGATATGTGTAAAGCTGTGGACCCGGCGATGGAAATCGGCCCGACCCGTCTGCTGCAAAAAACCGGCGGTAAGCGCGGCCACTGGCGCGGCGATGCTGCGGACAAGGCGTAAAAATTTCAGAGGTGTAAAGCGATGGTAAAGGTTCTGTTTTTCGCGCGTCTGCGCCAGCAATTGGGCATGGGCGAGACTACCCTGGAGGACTTTTCCGGCAGTCTCAGCGAGTTGCGCAATACCCTATGTGAACAGCACCCGGATTGGAGCCCGCACCTGCAAAGGGATGATATTCGTATGGCCCTGAACCAGGAGCTGGCAGAAACCGGAGCCCAGGTGAAGGCTGGGGATGAAGTTGCATTTTTCCCGCCGGTTACCGGCGGTTAGTGGTGCCAATATGAAAGCCGTTGATCGTATTGAAGTCTGTGAAGCGCCCCTCGACGTAGCGGCTGAATATACTGCGCTGCAGGGCAACAGTGGTGATGGTGCCTGCGCCCTGTTTGTGGGTTCGGTGCGGGACTTCAATGCGGGCAGTGATGTCTGCGGCCTGGCCCTGGAACACTATCCGGGCATGACGGAAAAAAGCCTGCAACGGATTATTAATGATGCCCGCGATCGCTGGTCCCTGGGTCGTGTGACTATCGTCCACCGTGTTGGCCCCATGCAGATCAACGATGAGATTGTTTTTGTCGGTGTTACCAGCCCCCACCGTCAAGCTGCCTTTGCCGCCTGCCAATACATTATGGATCGCCTCAAAACTGAGGCGCCTTTCTGGAAGCGCGAAGCGGTTGCGGATGAGTCCGGTAAGCCTTCAGAGCGCTGGGTCGAAGCTCGGGCCAGTGATGCTGCGGAGATGGAAAAGTGGTCCGCCGGCTGAGCTTGCTGCTATCCGCTTTACTGGTGGCCATCGCGCTACCGGTAAATGCGGATAACTGCACCTTGCGGGTGGCGGTAGCGGCCAGTTTCCGCCCGGCACTGGAAGAGGTACTGCCAGAATTTGAGCGTCGCCATGCCTGTGTGGTGCAAATCAGTAGTGGCAGCTCCGGGGTGCTCTACCAACAAATAGCGCACCGCGCGCCCTTCGATTTATTCCTGTCTGCCGATCGCGAGCGACCCGAACTGTTGGAAAAGCAGGGTGGGGCACTGGCCAACAGTCGTAAGACTTACGCCCTGGGTTTACTGGCTCTCTGGCACCCAAAATCGGAATCGAATATCGAGCAGTTACTGCAAACCTGGCCTGATAAAATTGTACTAGCCGATCCCAAAGTAGCGCCCTTTGGCAGTGCCGCCCGGCAGGCGATGCAAAGCCTGGACTTGTGGAAGAAAAAACAAACTCAATTAGCCCGGGCCCACAATGCTGGCCAAGCCTATTTAATGCTGGATTCCGGCAATGCGCAGCTGGGCTTTGTCGCCGCCAGCCAGATGCAAGCAGCCGGCCGCGATAACTACTGGCTGCTGCCGCAGCGTTTGTACAAACCCATTGAACAGCAGTTGCTGATTCCCACCCAGAGCCGTCGGCCTAAAGAGGCGCAGTCCCTCGCTGACTATTTGCGTTCAGCGGAAGTGCAGGTGCAACTACAGCACTTGGGTTACGGTGTTTTGCCAACTCAATATCGAAGTAGAGATGGAGGGAGTGGCTAATGAGTATCGCTGCTGCCGACTGGCAGGCCCTGTGGCTAACGTTAAAATTGGCCGGCTTAACTACCTTGCTCTTGTTTATTATCGGCGTGCCCCTGGCCTGGAAATTGAGCCAATGGCAGAGCCGCTGGCGCCACGGTATCGAGGTATTAATTACCCTGCCGCTGGTACTGCCACCCACGGTGTTGGGTTTTTATTTACTGCTTTTATTTTCTCCCAACTATGCGCCCGGGCAGTGGCTGTCACACATTTTTGATGGCCCTTTGGTGTTTTCTTTTACCGGCCTTGTATTTGCGTCAGTGATTTATTCCCTGCCGTTTATGGTCCAGCCGCTGTTGGCCGCGTTTAATGCCAATGGTCAGCGCCTGACCCAGGCTGCCGCAGCACTGGGTATACCGCCCTGGGCGGCACTATTAAAAGTTCTTTTGCCGGCGAGTCGCGCCGCTATTGTGAGTGCCTGCGCTTTAACGTTTGCCCATACCCTGGGTGAGTTCGGGGTAGTGCTGATGATTGGTGGCTCTATTCCCGGTGAGACCCAGGTGGTTTCTATTGCTCTTTATCAACATGTGGAGGCGATGGAATACGGTGCGGCGCACCGGCTGGCTTTGATGTTGATGGGAATTACTACGGTACTGCTACTCGCTGCCCGTTGGCTGGGACATAGTTTGGCCCCGCGCGGATCAAACAACGAGCAGGCTAAACCGGTAATGGGGGTGCTGGGCTAATGGAAATCACCTTACCCCTATTCGGTACTGCGTCTACCACTTCTGATTCCAGCGGATTGAGTGTTACAGGGCTGGTGACTCCGCTTAACGCTGCGACTCCCTGGCAATTAGAGCTGCCAGCCTCTGGAGTTTTTGGCCTTACCGGTCCCTCCGGCAGCGGCAAGAGCACATTACTGGCGGCCCTGGCTGGTCAGCGCCATTGCCGTGGCAATATCACTTTTGCCAATACGGTTTGGCAGCGCGGACGCCGCGCCCTGGCTACCCACAAAAGAACGCTTTCTTTGGGCTTTCAGGATAGCCGCTTGTTTGCCGGCCAGTCGGTGGCAGATAACCTGGCAGTGGCCCGCCGTTACAGCCGCAGGCCACTGCCAGAGGAAGAGCATGATCGGCTGCTAAAGGCTTTTGGTATTGAACCGCTGCTACATCAGCCGGTAGAGCTATTGTCTGGTGGAGAGGCCCAGCGTGTGGCTGTATTACGCCAGCTTTTTAACAACGCGCCGCTGCAATTATTTGATGAGCCGCTTTCAGCGGTTGACCGCGCCCAGGTACTGCGGCGCCTATTGCCGACCCTACGGGATTTCTGGGCCCGATATCCGGCGCTGGTAATCTGGACCAGTCACGACTTTGATGAAATCCAGCTGCTGGCCCAGCGCTGTTTGTGGATGGATTCTGCCAATTTGTCCGCACCACTTCCCTTACCTGAAATTGCCCAGCGTCTGGATAGCCACGGCGTAGGGGATAGTTGTCGCAGCCGGATTGAAGCGCGAGTGGAATCCCTAAACGATGGTCTGCTCACTTTGGATCTAGGGGGGATTTCCATCTTTGCAGATAGGGTGACAGGCCATTATCGAAAAGGCGATACCGCTGCTTTTCTGCTGGAAGCTGGAGATATCAGCCTTAGTGTAGAGAAGCCGGGCCTGTCCAGTATCCTTAATTGCCTGCCGGTAACTTTAGTTGCTAAGCAGAACCTTACCGATGGCCGCATTCGTTTACAGTTAGCCGCTGCTGATCAGGTGTTCTACGCAGATATTTCCCGTCTCTCCTGCGAGCGCCTAGAACTGCGTGAGGGCACTACCTACTTTGCCCAGTTTAAGGCCGGTAGTCTTGCCGGTTTGTAAGTAGTTTCAGGGCAATTTCTGAAAGTGCATTTCTTCGATCCCTAAAACCACAGCAATTTTTTTGCTAAGTTTGAACACCAGCTAACTGAGTGGTGCTCCTATGGGCGTTGTGTTGGGAATTTCCCTCTTTAACGAGGGCGATAAGTTTTACCGGGAAAAAGCACAGGTCGAGGGCTTACCCGTAGCGAAAGCTGTGACCATTGAGGATCTACACCCAGTACTTATTCGTTGCATAGAAGAAGGCGGGCACAACTATCGAGTAAGCCGCCTGGAATCGGGTGAGCTGGAAATTGCCGAGCTACTTGAGGATTGTGAGCCCTACCGGATCGATGCTTTCCGCTATCAGCTTCGCCGAAAGGGCGACGCTATCGTTATCCACTCTACTTACAAAGACGATGCCTTGTACTTTCATCTGGCTTGCCGCGCAGCCAGTGGGCAGAGAGTTAAGATAGATTTCAACGGCGAGCACCCGTTTTATAACTATGACTCCATAGCGGAATACCAGGGTGGTGGTAACTATCATCTGGCTAATCTCTTCGACCTTCAATATCTGCCCGGTTATATCGAAGAGCACTGCCGGCGATTTATTCACTGTCCGGAGTACTGGTCTTTTACCTTCTTTATCCCGTATTTGGGCAAGGTAGAGCTGAATAACTACACTTCCGATCCAGAACAGCCTCTCTACCACCTCGATTTCTATTGCCCGGAGCGCAAGCTAAAAATCTTCCAATCGGCGACTGAGAGAGAAGGCTCTTACTATTTTCGCGACGCTATCTCGACAGAAAAGCTGGTGCAATTGCTAGAAGATATGGCGACAGAACTGCTGCCAGAGCTGCAAGAAGCGGGTGTTATGTCTTGCTTGAGCTGCTTTGAAGCTATCCATCAAGCCTACAGTGAAATTGAGAGCACCATTGAGACGGATGACAGTCTTGCCTCAGTTGCGGAGGATCTTGTTGGGTACCAACAGAGTATCTGCGGCAGACCTGTCCAATACGAAGTCACTGAAAATGCAGATGGGTCTATTACTGTGCAGGCCTACTATTTTCAGCCGCCCATAGGTTACAACTATACGATTAGTGCTGAGGATATCGCAGGGTGCCATATCTATTTGGATAAGCTGCACGATTTAGATTTTTATGAGCAGATGTGTATGGCTATTGCCAGGCATCTATGCCCGACGATGCCGACCGTTGAAGACTTGGATGAAGTGACGATCTACTATCGCAGGGATACCGATAGACAGCTGATTTCCAGCCTGCTTGAAGGTTCGGATATAACGCCGATATTGGTTCAGGTGAAATAAAAAAGGGGAGGTTAAACCTCCCCGCAACAGCGGTTCCCCGCCCGTGAGACCAAATTATGGATTGTAGAATTCACCGTTTTTGCGCAGGTAGAACCAGTAGTTAACTACCAGGCAAACCGCGTAGAAAATGGCAATGCCTGCCAGAGCGTATTCCGGGGTGGTGGCTTTGATCTGCTCGCCGAAGACCTTGGGAATATAGAAGGCACCGTAGGCGGCAACTGCTGAGGTCCATCCCAATACCGGGCCTGCCTGCTCTTTCGGGAACACCATGGCGATGGTGCGGAAGGTAGAGCCATTGCCGATACCGGTAGCGGCGAACAGCACCAGGAACAGTAGGAAGAAGGGCAGGAAGAACTCTTCCGGAGTGGCTGAGCCGTAGGCGGCCTTCATGTAGTAAGCCACACCCAGGGCACTACCCACCATGATTGCTGCACAGATTTGGGTAACCAGGGCTCCGCCGATACGGTCGGAGATCCAACCACCTACCGGGCGAATCAGAGCGCCGATAAACGGACCCATCCAAGCGTACATCAGGGCGCTGGGGCCATTGTTGTTGATGGTATCGTGAGTCATAACCCCGTCCACCATCACGTGGCTGTATCCGAAGATCACCTTTATAGCCAGGGGGAAGGCCGCTGCGAAACCGATAAAGCTGCCGAAGGTCATGGTGTAAATGACACTCATCACCCAGGTGTGCTTGTTGTTGAAGATACGGTACTGACGCTGCAAGCTGGTTTTAATCTCACCGGGCAGCAGCTTCAAGCCGAACACGGTAGCGGCGATTACCAGCACCAGAACGATTTCCTTGGGCACACCCCAGCCTGAACCGTTGGCCGCTTCGGGAAGCAACAGCCACAGACCTGTGATTGCGGTGAAGAGGCCGATTCCCAACATCATGGTCATCTTCAACATCGCGCCGATAGAACTGCCCACATCCGGGGTGACTTCGTCGGTGCGCAGGTTGTTCATACCGAACCAGCCGACAAAGGCCAGTGGAACCAGGAACAGCAGCCATACAAAACCGGCATTTTGAATCCACGCTTCAGAACCGGCTGGTACTTTACCAATCAGGGAGCCAGAGCTGCTCACCAGGGTCATGGGATCGCCGCCAGCGGCCCCGAAGGCACCGAAGGTCATAAACAGCGGTACCAGGATCTGCATGGTGGTAACACCGAAGTTACCCAAGCCCGCATTCAGGCCAAGCGCCAACCCTTGTTTTTCCTTGGGGAAAAAGAAGCTGATATTGGACATGGAAGAGGCGAAGTTACCACCGCCAATACCTGACAGCAGAGCCAGCAACTGGAATACCCACAATGGGGTCTCAGGATTTTGCAAGGCGATACCCGTGCCTAGGGCAGGGACCATCAATAGGGCCGTGGTAAAGACAATGGTGTTGCGCCCACCGAATAATCGAATAAAGAAACTACTGGGTATTCGAAGGGTAGCGCCGGTGAGACCGGCAATTGCCATCAGGGTAAACAGATCGGCTTTGGCAATGGGGAAGCCAAGGTTGAGCATTTGAACGGTAATAATGCCCCAGTAGAGCCACACGGCGAAGCCGCACAGCAAACTGGGAATGGATATCCACAAATTCCGGTTTGCGATTTTTTTGCCCTTGGACTGCCAGAACTTGCTGTCCTCTGGGGCCCACTCGTAGATGTCAGACACGGCGGCCACTCCTCCTCGAAATGATTCGTCCGGCCACTATGGGCCGGGGCTTATCCCTGCTCAATTACCAACAGTAAGTAACCCCTTTGCCCCCGCGCGTAATAGCTACCCATTTGGGGGTAAGCGCAGGCACTGAGCCCTGTGTTAAAGTCACTGTTCAGAATTAGTACAACTTACAGCAATGAAGCAGGACACCCCATGACTTCTTCTGCCACGGTAATGATGGTTGATGACCATCCTCTGTTTCGTAAAGGTCTCAAGCAATTGTTTGCTATGGAGCCCAGCCTGGAGTTGGTAGCCGAGGCCAGTAGCGGGGAGGAAGCGCTGGAGCTGGCCAAACAGCACGAGCCGGACCTTATTCTATTGGACCTGAATATGCGCGGTATGGACGGGCTGGATACCCTGCGGGCAATGCGTGCAGCTGATGTAGCCTCACGTATCGTGATACTCACCGTTTCCGATAACAACGCGGACGTAGTTTCCTGTATTCGTGCCGGTGCCGATGGTTACCTGCTCAAGGATATGGAGCCGGAAGATATTCTCGATCAGGTTATCCAGGCCACACACGGCAAGCTCGCTATCAGCCAGCGCCTTACCGAGATCCTCGCCTCCGCTCTTCGCAAGCCGGACAATTCCGGTGCGGATACCCTGTCGACGCTCACCAGTCGCGAATACCAGATCTTGCAATTGATCGCCGATGGCCTCAGTAACAAGTTAATCGCCCGTGAATTGGATATCAGTGATGCCACTGTAAAGGTTCACGTTAAACACTTATTGAAAAAGTTGGGCATGCGCTCCCGGGTGGAAGCTGCTGTGTGGATGGTTAATCAGAAGCGACCGGAATCCCAAAACCGCAGCCACTAGTTTGTCCCAACCGCAAAGGAATGAAGTAAGAGATATTGTCCATGCCCACTATCGACTGCTGTAGCCAACCGGGCCTGATGCCCATCGAAAGCGCCCGCGAAAAACTTCTCGAGGCACTGAGCCCAACCAGTGGCACTGAGACTTTGCCCCTGGCACAAGCCGCCGGTCGAGTATTGGCTGAGGATGTTATCTCCACAGTAAACCTACCGCCCTGCGACAACTCCGCAATGGACGGTTACGCCCTGCGCTTTGAAGACCTGGCCAGTGGCTTGCCGCTGGAACTGATCGGCAAATCTTTTGCCGGTGCACCTTTTGACGGTGTGGTGAACCCCGGCACTTGCGTGCGCATTATGACGGGAGCCGCAGTACCGGCCGGTGCAGATACGGTAGTGATGCAGGAAAATGTCGATGCCCAGGGGGAGTCGATACGAATAAATTGTGAAGTTCGCGCTGGCGACCATGTTCGCCGCTGCGGTGAAGACGTGGCTGAAGGAGCTAGCTTGCTTAAGGCCGGAGAGCGCATCAGCGTTCCACATATTGCCCTGCTCGCCGCTGCCGGTGTGGGCACAGTGACTGTAGTGCGCAAACCGGTAATCGCACTTTTCTCCACCGGCGATGAATTGCGTCAGTCCGGCGACGCCCTGGGTAAGGGCGATATTTACGATAGCAACCGCATTGCCCTGTTATCAGCCCTGGACCAGCTGGACCTGGATATTTTGGATTTGGGTATATTGCCCGATAACAAACAGGCTATTACCAATGCCTTGCAGCGTGCTTCCGAAGAGGCCGATGCTATTATCACCTCCGGTGGAGTTTCCGTTGGCGAAGCGGATTACACCCGTGAAGTGTTGGAAGAGCTGGGAGAGATCGGCTTCTGGAAAGTGGCGATGAAGCCCGGCAAACCTTTTGCATTTGGTTTCCTACAGGGAACGCCCTTCTTCGGCCTACCCGGCAACCCAGTTTCCGCCCTGGTAACTTTCTACCAACTGGCCGTTCCCGCCCTGAGTGTGATGAAAGGCGATCAGTGGACTGGCCCGCAGACCTTACAGGCAAAACTGTTAAAACCGCTGAAGAAAAAGCCGGGCCGTACCGATTTCCAGCGGGGTGTATATCGCAGTGATGAAAACGGGATATTGGTAGTAGAACCGGTTGGTACCCAGGGGAGCCATATTCTTTCCGGTCTGGCTGCTGCTAACTGCTTTATCGTTTTGGCGCGAGAGAGTGGCAGTGTAGAGGCTGGGGAGCAGGTGGTGATTGAGCCTTTGAGGGTGCCGTTGGGGTAGGGTTTTTTATAGCTGCTTTCGTATTGAGTATGGGCTCGTATAAGCTATATCCAAATTAATTTGATTGAAATGGGTAAGGGCGATGAGGATTAGCTTCGCCCGTTGGGCTCGCTGCTCTGCGGCAGCTTTGCTGCCTCCGAGTCGAACCTGAGTTTGAGCGAAGCCTGGGAGTTAGCCATATACAAGAAAGCCCGCATAAGCGGGTGGTGTGCGTGAGGATTAGCTTCGCCCTTTGGGCTCGCTGCTCTACGGCAGCTTTGCTGCCTCCGAGTCGAACCTGAGTTCGAACAAAACCCTGGGAGTTAGCCATATACAAAATAGCCCGCATAAGCGGGCTTTTTTGTATATGGCCCGCCCGAGAGGATTCGAACCTCTGACCTTCGCCTCCGGAGGGCGACGCTCTATCCAGCTGAGCTACGGGCGGTTTAATTGGCTATCTGTGCCAATGGGAGGCGGATTATACAGAAGCTGGGGGGCGGGTTAAAGGACATTCTGTTGGCTTATATAGTCTTTGGCAGGTGGCGATGCAGTGCTTATAATGCGCGGCGTAGGAGTTTGCGACGATATTTTGAACGTTTGTGGGCCAACTCACTTCGGTCCTTTTGGGGGAATATGATGAAGCGTATTTTGGGTATTGTGGCGGCATTGGCCGTCAGTGCGGCTACGGCAGTGGCCCAGCAGTCTGTTGATGAAGAAATCGCAGAGCGAATTGCTCCGGCAGGTGAAACCTGCATGAAAGGTGAAGAGTGTGCAGCGGCAGTAGCGGCAGCACCTGAAGGTGCTAGCGGCGGCGCTGCTCGCAGTGGCCAGGATATCTACAACGCAAGCTGCCAGACCTGTCACGCAATGGGAGTTGCAGGTGCGCCAAAATTCGGTGATGCCGCAGCTTGGGCGCCCCGTATTGCCAAGGGCATGGACACTCTTTACAACAATGCCATTAACGGTATCAATGCCATGCCGGCCAAAGGCCTGTGTATGGACTGTAGCGATGACGAGATCAAAGCTGCTGTGAATTACATGGTGGATAACAGCAAGTAAGCTGTTTCACTATTGGAAAAAGGCCGCTCATTGAGCGGCCTTTTTTGTATCTAGCCTAAGGAAAACCTGCTTTCAGCCACATATTTGATTTTTTAATTATTTTATTAAGTCAAATATTAAAGAATAGATTTGTGAGTTGTCATATATGACTATTGGAAAAATTTTAAAATATAAATGTAATAAGCCGTAATTAGGCGCCATTTCCCTCCAACCCAGCAGAATCTGTATTATCCGCACCTGCTTCTTAAAAAGATGTATATAACAACACAGGGAATTTATTTATGAAGCTAGGGAAGTTGCTTTATTTCACTACTCTATCGTTTTTATTAGCTGCTTGTAGCGGCGGCGGAGGTAGTGGTGGAAGTGATAGCGATAATGGAGAATTACCTGATACTTCTGGTGGGGGTGGTTCGCAATCAGTACAGTTCACGATTCAAGGTCGAATCGGAGAAAGTATTGATGATGTTGCCACTGTGAGAGTCAAAGTGGGTGACACTGATTACGATGCAGCTGTTGATGGAAAAGTATTTTCTGCAGAAATAAAAGATTTAGAAGTTGATGACTTAGTCAGCATAGTGGTTAGTTATCCGGCCAATGAAAATCGTAAAGAAATTATCCTCAAGTCTTATGTAGGAGATGTTTCACTGGTAGAGGCGCGGGAAAATGACGGCTTGGTTTCTGTTGATGAGCTGCCGACACTTTATGTAAATGCGATGTCTACCGCTGCAGCTGCTTTTTTAGAAAAAGTTAATGGAGGCGAAATTACTTTATCTAGTGAGTTGTTGAATGCATCTCAGGTTTTGCCACAAGAAATGCTGTTAGAAAGTGCTGTTGGGCTTCGTTATGTTATTAGTGGTGGTGAATCGCCACTTTTTTCTCATGATAATACTTATGAGTTTATTCAAGATTATCCGGTAGCAGCAAAGGTAGCACTACAGTTGAAAAATACGTCTTCTGTAAGTGCTGAAAATTATCAAGAGCTTCTAGCCCAGCTTTTGAGTGATAGTGAGCAAATTACACCTGTTGAAGGTTATTCTGGAGAGGATGTAATACTTGTTACAGCAGATCCACAGATAGAGCGTATTCGTGGATTTGTGATGAATTTATCTGGAGAGGAATCGGGTTCAGGGCAGTTTATAGATGACCACTATGATGTTGAAACAATTGACCCGTTAACTTATGTAATTTCCGACAATAAAACAATTTTAGATGTATCAGGCTGGGATCGAGGCGGCTATTTTCCAGAAGAGTGTACGGCGGATGGAAATTTTTCGGCTAAACTCAATAGTATCCAATTAACAAAATATTACGATGCTGCATTTTATTCAGCGTATAAAATTGATTATGCCTATTCGTGCGAATCACCAGATTTAAATGAGGTAAACGCAGTTAATTTCCAAGCGGGAAAACAGTTTGCCCAAGTAAATATCCAGAGAGTGGGAGATTTGAAGGAGATATCTTCAGCTGAATTTTCTATTGCTGGCTTTAGAGATCGATCTGGGGATAGCAATTTTTCATACGCAGATGCTTGGCAACCTTCGATCATTACTCCAAATGCAAATGGAACGATTGATCAAAGGTTTGACCTTCTTTCTGGTTATGAAGATGGTGGTGTACTTTCTTTTAATGATGCCGGAAACCTGGTTATAGAAAGTAATCGTGGGGTAAAAGTAGAATACTATACTTTTGGTACTTACGGAGCTGCTATTCGGACTTTGGGTGTTTTGCGCAGAGCGGATGGTTCTTTAGTTTCGGTTGGAGGCCACTTTGCCACACCGGTCGTGCGCGGTACTGTTATGCCTGCTCCTTCCGACATATTCAATTACGGTGGTATCTTCGATTTATTGGATTCGGAATTCCCAAGCTATCAGGAACAATTCGGATTACGGTACTTTGCCGATGGAAGTGGTACACAAGTTTATGAGGGGAGTGAAGGAATTACAGAGTCTGGATTTAACCTTTTCAGCTGGTCAGATACAAATATTATGCGTGAACATCGCTATTTTGTAGATCCTACTACCGGTGAAACTTTTAGTTCTTGTCCTGCAGACAATGTTGATTGTGTAGAATGGCGATATCGAGAAGTAGAGCCCCTCTTTTTTGATGGTACTTACTACTATCTCCGTGTTTATCAGGAACAAGACTTCTGTAAGATAAGTGGTAGTGATTCATGTAAAGAAGCCTGGGGCTATATCGATCGCTGGACCTTGTCAGCAATCCAGTAACTGATTGATACATACTAAAAAGGCCGCTTTTCAAGCGGCCTTTATTGTTTTTGGAGCTGATGGGTGGGTGTATAAACTTCAATCAAACATACTCAACAACGACCCCAAAGTTTCCTCTCCCTTCGCCTGATTCTGCTCCGGCGTCGCCTTACCAAACCCTTCCAACAACACATCTTCTTCTGGCAATTCGTCAATAAAGCGGCTGGGCGTGGTGTCCTGGGTTTCGCCGAACTGTTTGCGCTTGCCTGCCAAAGTCATGGTTAAGGTGCGCTGGGCACGAGTGATACCCACGTAGGTGAGGCGGCGCTCCTCTTCGATGTTGTCGTCTTCAATACTGTTGCGGTGGGGAAGTAAATTCTCTTCCATACCGATCATAAACACGTGGGGGAATTCCAGGCCCTTGGCGGCGTGCAGGGTCATAAGGCTGACCTTATCGGTGGCTTCCTCTTCTTCCTGGCGCTCCAGCATATCCCGCAGGATCAGTTTGGAGATGGCCTGTTCCAGGCGAATATCCTGCTCCAGCTCATCGTCGGTGCCCTCCATAATCTTGTTGAGGCTCTCCAGCAGCCAATACACATTCTCCATGCGCTTCTCGGCCACCTTCTCGCTGCTGGCGTTTTGCGAGAGCCAACCGGCGTAGTCGATATCTTCCAGCATTTCACGCAAGGCGCCATTGGCGGTGGTATCGCGACAGTTGCGCTGTACCCCTTCGAGCCACAGGGCAAAGCGGTTCAGGCGTTCGTAGCCCTGCTCGTTGATATGCTCCTTAAAGCCCAATTCCGAGCAGGCTTTGAACATAGAAATCTCGCGACCCTTGGCGTAGTTGCCCAGGGCTTCCAGGCTGCTGGTACCTATTTGGCGACGCGGGGTATTGATGATGCGCAGGAATGCGTTGTCATCATCCGGATTCACCAACAGGCGCAGGTAGGCCATCACGTCCTTGATTTCAGCGCGGGCGAAGAAGGAAGTACCGCCGGACATCTGGTAGGGAACCTGGTGTTCCTGCAGTTTCATCTCAAGGAGACGCGCCTGGTGGTTGCCGCGATAGAGCACGGCAAAATCCATAAACTTGCAGCCGCGACGGCTCTTCTGCAGAAATATCTCGTTGGCGACCCGCTCCGCTTCCTCATTTTCATTAGCCACCTTGAGAACGCGGATCTCCTCACCCAGGCCGCGATCGGACCATAATGCTTTGTCGAATTCGTGAGGATTGTGGGCGATCAGGTGGTTGGCCACTTTGAGGATGCGGCTGGTGGAGCGATAGTTCTGCTCCAGTTTGATCAGGCGAAGGTTAGGGAAGTCGGTCTTCAGCGCACTCATGTTCTCCGGGCGCGCGCCGCGCCAGGCGTAGATAGACTGATCATCGTCTCCCACCACTGTGAGGCCGCCGCGCCCGCCCACCAGCAGCTTTACCAGCAGGTACTGGGAGTTGTTGGTGTCCTGATATTCGTCCACCAGCAGGTAGCGAATCTTCTTGCGCCAGCGTTGCAGCAACTCCGGGTCTTTGTCGAACAGCTGTACCGGCAACAGGATCAGGTCGTCGAAGTCGACGGCATTGTAGGCCTTGAGGGCTTCACAGTAGCGATCGTAGGCAATGGCGATGGCCTGCTCGCCGGGGCTCTGTGCCTGCTCCAGGGCACGGCGCGGGGTGAGCATATCGTTCTTCCAGTTGGAGATCTGGTTCTGTACCCGATCCAACAGGTCTGTATCCAGGTCGCCATCCCTGAGCATCAGCTCCTTGATCAGGGCGCGGGCGTCTTCGGCATCGAAGATAGAGAAGCCCGGCTTAAAGCCGGCGGCGCGGTATTCCTTACGCAGGATATTAAGCCCAAGGTTGTGAAAGGTGGATACGGTGAGACCGTGACTCGCCTTGGACCGCTTGCCATCCGGGCCTGCCAGCAGTTTGCTGACCCGCTCTTTCATCTCCCGTGCCGCCTTGTTGGTGAAGGTGAGGGCGGCGATATTGCGCGCGGCGTAGCCACACTGCTCGATCAGGTAGGCGATCTTGCGGGTGATTACGCTGGTCTTGCCGGAGCCGGCACCGGCCAGCACCAGGCAGGGGCCATCGACATACTTCACGGCTTCGGATTGGCGGGGATTGAGCTGGGTCATAGATGGGGCTGCATCTTCGCGTCGCGGAAAAGCGGGAGATTCTAGCAGTCTTGGCTCGAATCATCCCAGTACCAGTGCGAACCACCGGCCACACGTATACTTTGCCCTTGGGATTGGCTATAACTGCGCCTTATTCCCTGCTTGTGTAACCCCATGCAACAACCCATCGCCGGCTACCACCTGGATGAAGAGAATCACTGGGTGGCGGAGCTCGCCTGTGGCCACTTCCAACATGTACGCCACAATCCTCCCTGGACCAACCGGCCCTGGGTGATCACTGAACAAGGGCGCGAGTCTATGCTGGGTTTCCAGCTCAATTGCAAGAAATGCGATGAGGGCGCACCGCCCGATACGCTCGAAAAGGTTGTATAGCCATGACAAAACTCTGGGTCGATGCCGACGCCTGCCCGGTCGCCATCAAGGAAATCCTGTTTCGCGCCGCTGAGCGCACAGCCACAGAACTGACTTTGGTGGCCAACCAAGCGGTGCGGGTGCCGCCGTCGCGCTATATTCGCTCCGTGCAAGTGACAGCGGGTTTTGATGTGGCGGATAACGAGATAGTGCAGCGCTGCGAGGCGGGGGATCTGATCATTACCAGCGATATCCCCCTGGCAGCAGAGGTGATCGACAAGGGTGCTGAAGCCCTTAATCCCCGTGGGGAGCGCTATACCAAAGCCAATATCCGCGCGCGTCTGAATATGCGGGACTTTATGGATACCCTGCGCTCCAGCGGCGTGCATACCGGCGGACCACCGGCCCTTAGCCAGGCGGACCGCAAAGCTTTTGCCGATCAGTTAGATAGATGGCTGGCAAATAGTCGCAAGTAACTTTAAGGAGAATTGCCGTGGATAATTTGAGACTGAAGCCAATGGAAGAGTGGCAATTCCCAACATTGATGCCCTGGCTACCTGATAGGGAGCAGTGCCAACAGTGGGGGGGGCCTGATTTCAGGTTTCCGTTCGAGGGGAAGTCCTTCTTGGAGGATTGTCGTTGGCCGGAGTTGCCCAGCTACGCACTTCAGGACAGCAGCGGTGATGTGCTGGCTTTTGGGCAGTATTACCAACACCTGGGCCGCTGCCACCTAAGTCGCTTAATTGTCTCCCCCAATCATCGCGGAGCCGGATTAGGGCGTGCGCTGGTAGTACAGCTTGCACAAACAGGAGCCAGAGCCCTGGATGCAATCGAGTGCTCTTTATTTGTCCTGCGTACTAATCTAGCGGCACGGACTCTCTACCAGAAATTGGGTTTTGAGGAAGCGGCTTATCCAGGTCAGCGAAAATGGCTGGATCAGTGCGATTTTATGGTCGCACCGTCTGTAGATTTTCAGCAGAAACAAAATATTGAATAGCGCGAATATTTCATGCCTGAATTAATACAACCCACGACCGAACGCTTGCAGCTGCGTCAGTGGCGAGAGGAAGATAAGCCTGTATTTGCCGAAATGAATGCGGACCCAAGGGTGATGGAGTTTTTCCCCTCATTGCTGACGCGACAGCAGAGTGATGCCGGTGTGGATCGCAGTATTGCGTATATTGAGAAATACGGCTGGGGCTTTTGGGCCTTGGAACTGAGAGACACCAACGAGTTTCTCGGATTTGTCGGTATGAAAAATGTGACCGAAGATTTGCCCTTCACTCCAGCGGTAGAGATTGGCTGGCGCTTGGCCTTTCCCCACTGGGGAAAAGGCTATGCCAGTGAAGCTGCACAAGCATCTTTGGATGTAGCTTTTAATACCCTGAATCTCAGCGAAGTCGTTTCCTTTACTGCACTACAAAACCTTCGTTCCCAGCGGGTGATGGAGCGGCTGGGTATGCGGCGAGATTCTCTCGTCTTTGAACATCCACTGGTCCCCAGCGAAAGCCATCTGCAGCGGCACTGCCTTTATCGCTTAAGTGCTGATGATTGGAAAAAATCTTGATGTGATTAGCTTCAGTTAGCTCGGGAACCATTACTTTTTCTTGGGTTCGGAGAGGGGGTGAATATGAGGTTCACCCCCTCTTCAACAATAACCAAGCAAATATAGCCCCACCATTAATTTCAGGTGAGGGCAGGGAGTTCTCGCTATGGGTTTTCTTAAATCGGCCTTTATAACGGCAACTGGTTTTCTGCTAGCGACTTTGCATATCGGCGTGTCCGCCGAACCTCTACTTAAAGTCAGTAAACGCCCTGATGGATCAACGCTTTACTGGTCTTTAGAGCAACCATCGGCTAAAGGGAAATATGGCTTGTTCCTGATAGCCCAGGGATCTGGCTGCCTACCTGCTGTTAAAAATACTACTATCCAGCAGGCTAAAGAGTTAGCGGCAGGATATGTTGTTTTAGTGGTAGAAAAATATGGTGTAACTCACTCTGACAGCCCGGAAGAGCAATTTAAAGATTGTTCAAAAGAGTATGTAGCTAACCATACCGTTGAGCAGCGTGCGGTAGATGTAGAGCAGATTGTCGACGAACTGCGCGGGGCTGATTGGTGGAATGGCAAGCTGGTCTTGTTCGGCGGTTCCGAAGGTGGTGATCTTGTTGCACGACTGGCGCCGAGGCTAAATCCCGATGCGGCAGTGGTCTTTTCAAGTGGATTGGGGGAATCCTTTGCTCAAGTGCTAAAGAGCTTGGTTCCGCCCCACGTAGCTAAAGAGGTAGATGCCAAACTCGCCTATGCCCGAGCTAACCCAGAAAGCGCGGAAGTCTGGGGTGGAAACTCTATGCGTTGGTGGGCCGATGTCGTCGATCGGGTACCGGTCAACGATTTATTGAACAGCCATGCCCCCATATTATTGATCCAGGGCACAGAAGATAAATCTGCCCCGGTCAGTTCCGGCCGAGCAGCACGAGATGCCTATGTATCAGCCGGACGTTGTGAGCTGACTTATTGGGAGTACTCCGGTTACGATCACTATATGACAGATAGGGATGGCGTAAATCACCGGGGAGAAGTCTTTGAAAGAATTTCTGGATGGATCAAAAAGACTGCACTAAATGGAGCTCCCGGGTGTATCTCTGGTGCCGGTAAAAGTTGAGACTGATCAATGAATATAAGAATCCAATTAGCCGCAATAGTAATGGCAGCTTATTCCAGTTTTTCGGCAGCGGAAAACTATGCTGTCTTACCACAACTGGAAACCTACAAAGTACCAGAATCCTGGCGTCAGCCAGTAGCGCCTCTAAAGATTGCAGGTAACACGTGGCAAATAGGTACCGAGGGAATTACCTCACTGTTGTTAAAAGGCAAAGAGGGATCAATTCTAATTGACGGTGGCATGGAACAAACGGCTGAGCATTTATTGGAGAATATGCGCAGATTGGGAGTCGCCCCCTCGGATCTCAAGTTAATCTTGCACAGTCAGGCCCATGCAGACCATGTAGGTTCCTTAGCCGAGCTAAAACGCGTAACTGGTGCACAGGTAGTAACCAATGCCGAGTCAGCGGTGTTAATGGCTCGCGGTGGTGCCAATGATATTCATTTTGCCGACGAACTTTTATATCCGCCAATAAAGGCGGATCGTATCCTGCACGATGGCGAGCAAGTGGTTCTAGGGGATTTGCGTCTACGCGTACATTTTATCCCAGGCCATACACCAGGCAGTATGGCCTGGACCTGGGAAGACAAAGTTGATGGTAAAACTAAAGATATAGCTTATGTGGATAGCCTTACAGCGCCCGGTTACCAACTGATTGATAACCGCCGCTATCCCAATATCTTAGAGGACTTCCGCACAAGCTTTGCCCGTGTGCGGGATTTACCTTGTGATTTACTACTTACCCCTCATGCACCTGCCAGCGGTTGGGAGTTTAAAAACAAAGCTATACAGAAAAAATCAGTAAGCTGTCATCAATATGCAGAGAAAGCGGAAGAAAAATTAAGTGAAAAGCTGGAAGCTGAGAAAGATCCAGCTGACTAGATATTTGCGCTACAAAACATGGCTCGGCATATTAATGCCGGGCCAAAAATTGATGCACCTTTGGCACAAGATAGAAATACATTAGTGGGACCAGAATAGCGGTCATTATTAGCGCTTTTAAACCAATTGCAATTTGCAATTCCAGTGCCTGCATCCCTAGAAGTAATAGAGTAACAATAGGGTAAACCAATGCCCAGATGCACAGGGCGTGTAGTATCGGTTTCTTCATTTGTTCAATTCCTCCATAAATTTAGAAATTGTCTTAAAATATCCGGGCAAGATTTTTTGTAGAAATTGTTTTCCATTCTCAGTAAGTGCTACACATTTTGACCTGCCATCGCTGGAGTCTGCTTCCATTACGATGAGCTCATCTTCCACCATGCTTTTCAGGGTTCGTGTCATTACCGGGCGAGAAACATCGATGCGCTCTGCGATTTCTGAAGCCAGCAAACTGTCTCTTTGAGGCTCCCGGTCGATAACGATCATTACCAGGAAGCGCAGCTGGGAGGTTCCGTGTTCAGAAAAATAGCCCTCCAGCTCCCGCAATAGGAGGCTCGCATCCCGCATCATGGTAAGGGCGCCCTGAACGGCAGCAGGATCTTTTACAGAAAATCGTTTGGAATATCCCTCAACCATCTGTTGTGAGGGAAGTTCTTTGAGAAAAAACATAAGGGTTTTAAGCTAACCTCTCCAGCTTATTGATCTCCACAGGCTCTTTTAGCCACTCTTGATAGGCTTCGAAAATTGGGGTGATGTAGGGCATAATGTAATGCTTATCGAGATCTTCCTGACTGCGCCACTCCTCGTATAAAAACAAGTTTTCCCCGTCCTCGTGTACTGCAAACTTCAGGCAGCCCTCTTCCTCCAATGTATTAGCCACTATGGACAGGATGGCCTGCTTGGCTTGGTCAAAGAACTCTGTCTTGGGAGAAATCTTGGCAATAATGAATAAATTTATAGCCATAAACGTCACTCTCTATGGAATCTAGTTATCATGATAATCAAATGGGGTGGATTGTCAAACTACTTGTGGGTCAGTTTAATGTAAGGAGTGGAGGAGAACAGTCGGTTTACTTAACATTGTAGAGATAGCAGTGGCTCAACTAGGAGCCACAGAAATGATGATTGCACGAAACTAGTAATGAGCTACCTTGGAGTGGCAAAATAAACTTGGCGCTTGTAAAGCTTACGCCACTGGATACCGTCTTCTGATTTCCATATGTCATTATTTATTCCCTCACCCTGACCCCCAATAAGTAATAGATGGTCACCATTGCTCACTATTTCGTGAGAGCCTCTGGCTGAGAAGGGGGCGGAAGAGGTTTCCAGAGTCCAGTTAACCCCATCCATAGAAGACCATATATCATTGGTATATTCCGCCATTTCTGTGTCCCATCCCCCAATTAGCCATAGCTTATTCTTAAAGGCTACAAATTGGTGATCGTAACGAGTATTAAAGATTGGGTTAAGCGTTTCTTTTGACCAATTGATACCATCGGTAGATGACCACATGACATCATCTGAACCTAAGTCCCCTTTTCCTCCAAAAACCCAAATTTTATTATTGAAACTGAGTGCCTGATGAAAGTGGCGAGATATAAATGGAGGGTTATCTGTGACAAGTGTCCAGTTAATACCATCTATTGATGACCAGATATCTTTTTTTCCTGTATCGCCATAATCTTCGGTACCTCCAATAAGCCATAGCCGCTCATCGTAACTTATGAGTTGATGGCCGAATCGGGCTGAGAATCCAGGAGTCTCTGACTCTAACTTCCAATCTATTCCATCAATAGATGACCAAACGTCATTCTTTAATCCGTGAGATTGCTCGCAACATGCTCCGTCATTACCTCCAATTAACCACATTTTTTCATTGTGGATCGCGACTTGATGTCGATAACTGAAAGGGAAATTTGGACTGTCTGTCGCTAGTGTCCAATCTGCCCCGTTACTAGATGACCAGATATCATTCTTTGAACTTCCAGAACCACCAATAATCCAATATTTATTTTTATAATAAATAGCTTGATGTTGTGTTCTTGGTGGTATCTCATCAGTTTTTGTGTGTTGTTGCCAATTCACACCATCTATAGATGACCAGATGTCATTTCTTAACCCACTAAACATACCACCTGACCGACCGCCAATTAACCATATTTTTCCGGTAAAACTAATAGCTTGATGGTTTTCACGGGATGAAAAAGGAGTACTTTCGGTTTCTTGCTGCCATCTAACTCCGTCTGTTGATGACCAAATATCGTTTATATTATTTGGGCTGCCACCTTCACTGCCACCAATTACCCAAAGCTTATTGTCATGGGATACTAGTTGGTGGTCTTCTCTCGCCATAAATGGGGTCTCTTCTGATACCTGTTTCCAATGTTCTCCATCCTCTGATGACCAAATTTCACTCTTTGTGAAATCAAATCCCAGGGCGCCGATCATCCATAGTTTATTGTTGAAACTAATTGTTTCTGCTGCCCATCCGATTAAGAATGAGGGGTCTTCTGTAACAAGAGTCCATGTGACTCCATTAGTAGACGACCATACATCATTGTGAAAATTGTCCCCTGTTGAATCTCTATACGCACCACCAATGATCCATAATTTATCATCGTGAGTAATAAACCTCTGTGTAATGCGACTCGGAAAATTGGGATTATCCGTAACCAGTTCCCAGGTAATGCCGTCATCTGATGACCAAATTTCATTATTTTCAGGGTTACTAATAGGACTTAGAACAACCCATAATTTATTATTGTATACGGCGGCTTTAGGGGACCAGGCTAGAGGAAAAGGTGCATTTTTGGTTTGTAGTTCCCAAATAATTCCATCACTACTGGACCAGATATCATTTTGGTACTCCAAACCATCATAACCACCGATGAGCCAAAGTTTTTCTTTAAAAGCTATTACCTGGTGTCCCTCTCTCCCAGAAAATTCTGATGTGGTTACTGTGACAGAGGCTTTTGAAGTATCAGAAACAAGATTGTAGAAAGCTGGCTGGGAGAGAGTGGCAGCTGTATCGGTAACTATTTGACCGTTGATAGTACTTAACTGCCCATTTTTACAAGTATTATAGCTTTCTAGATTACACTCATTCTCAGCGCTACGATAAAATAAGATATTGTCATCTGACTCAGAAAACTGAATTTTAGTATCAGATTTGCCTACCCACGCAGTCATACTGATTGTTTTTATTTCAGAGTTAACTTGATAGCTAGATGAAGCGGAAAAGTATTGATTGTCCTGATCTATATTTGCCGTTATGGTAGCTGAGCCTGCGGCTATAGCAGTGATTAAGCCTTCTGAATCAACAGTGACTATTTCTGGATTATTAGAACTATAAGCGATTAAGCCTGAGCCTTGCCCAGTTGCAGTATTTTGTAAACTGTCGCCAAGATATAAATCAATTGAACCAGTATAGGCGAATGTCAAATTTTGTTGGCTCAACGATGAGTCAGACTTCTCACCACCACCACCACCACCACCACCACAGCCAGTTAAAAAAATACTAATAAATATAGTGATAAATAATGATAAAATGGGGTTAATTTTTATTTTTATCATCGACTCGTCCTTTATGAGTACGTACTTACGTATTAATTAGAGCTAATTTTATATAGAAAATAATAACAGTATTTAGATACTGATTTTAATCCTAAATATTGATAGGGATTGGAAAGGGTTAATAACTATCTACTTTATAACTCAGGTTTTTGACTAGTTTGATAAAGCAATTACATTTCTTCGGTCGAGATTTCTATAGGCTAGTGCCTCAGCAATTTGAGTAGTACTTATATGTTCAAAATTAGTGAGGTCTGCCAGGGTTCGAGCTACTTTAAGAATACGGTGGTAGCTACGCGCGGATAGCCCCAGTTTTTCCACCGACTGTCGTAAGAGGTGCTTTTCCTTTTCCCCCAAGGCACAGTGCTTTTCCAGCTCTGCGCCTTTTAACAGGTTATTTGTCTTACCTTGCCGCTGTATTTGTTGCTGGCGTGCGGCACAAACTCTCTCTCTCACGGCATCGGAAGTTTCTCCGGGAGCTGAATCCTGTAATTGCACAGCATTCATAGTGCCCACCTCCACCTGCATATCGATACGATCCAGCAGGGGGCCAGAGAGTTTGTTGCGATATCGATCTATTTGGTCTGGGGTACAGCGACAGCGGGGCTCGCCTAAATAGCCACAAGGGCAGGGGTTCATAGCCCCAACCAGCTGAAAGTGGGCGGGGTAGGTGACTTGGGCTCGGGCGCGGGAGATTCGCACTTCACCATTCTCCAGGGGTTCTCGCAGTATCTCCAGAGCGTGCCTGGGAAATTCGGGCATTTCATCGAGGAACAGGACTCCCCGGTGCGCAAGGGATATCTCACCGGGCCTTGGGGTGCTGCCACCACCGACCAGCGCTGTTGGTGAGGCGCTGTGGTGCGGGGCCCTGAAAGGGCGCAGGCTCTGGTGAGGGAGGCCTGCGCTGGAGTAAACGCTCGCTACCTCTAATGACTCTTCAGTTGTCAGCGGGGGCAATATTCCTGGCAGGCGGCTGGCCAGCATGGTTTTGCCGGTGCCGGGCGGACCGTAAAAAAGCAGATTGTGGCTCCCGGCTGCTGCCACTTCGAGAGCGCGGCGGGCCTTTAGTTGGCCGCGCACATCGGCTAAGTCTGCGCAAAGGTGCTCTTCGGCAATAGGCTCTGCAACAGCTTTGGGCATAGATTCACGCCCATGAAGTTCGGCGCAAACTTCCAGCAGGGAGTTGGCAATGCTGACTTCGCCGGTAGCCAGCGCGGCTTCCGCACCGTTCTCGGTAGGCACAATGAGTTTACGGTCTTCATTGGTGCAGGCTACGGCTGCCGGTAAGCTACCACTTACTTCCCGCAAGGCGCCAGTGAGTGCTAGCTCGCCAATAAATTCATAACGTTCCAGAGTTTCGGTGGGAACCTGTCCCGAGGCGCTGAGAATGCCGATGGCGATGGCCAGATCGTAGCGGCCACCTTCCTTGGGTAAGTCGGCGGGGGCGAGGTTGACGGTAATACGGCGCTGGGGGAAGTCGAAATGGCTGTTGATTAGGGCGCTGCGCACACGGTCGCGGCTCTCCCGCACCGCCGCTTCCGGTAAACCCACAATATGAAAAGCAGGGAGGCCATTTGCCAGGTGGGTTTCTACGGTAACCAGAGGTGCAGAGACCCCGAGCTGAGCTCGGGAGTAGGTGACTGAGAGGCTCACGATTTCATCCTTGAAGTGGCTCCCTGGGCTTAGTCCTTGGCGGCGCTGTCTCTCTGCGCCAGGGCTTGCTCCAGCATTTCGACCTTGTCTTCGAGTCGTGCCAGCTTTTCCCGGGTCCGGCGCAGTATCTCCACCTGAGTGTCGAACTCTCGCTGGGAGACCAATGGCAATTTATCCAGTGATACCTCCAGAGCACTGCGCAGGTCACTGGTCACCACGGCGCCCTGTTGTTGTAGCTCTTTCAGCAGCTGTTGCAGTTTATCTGCTGCCACGGGCATTTCCTCGCTAAATAAGATGGATATGAATAGCACGGGATTGTAACCCAGTGCATTTTTTGGAAAAAGCAGCCTAACAGCGCACCGTTCTGAGCGCACCTTAATCTTTACCTCCCCACTTCAGTGCAAAGGAAGAAAGGTAGTTCCATGTTGGTGCAACACTTTGCCTTCGAGTTTCTATTCGTACGAATTTTACTAATTCAATTACTCCTAACTTATTGATTTTACTTGCGGTTGCAGTGTTGGCATCAAGTCTGCAAACAATCTGTGCAGGTGTCCCATTAACGATCATTGGGAGTCTGGGAAAGTAGCAGTTCACGAGACGCAAGCGACCCTCTGTCACACCCGACAGTGAAGGACTGATTGCAGGCGGCGCCATAAAAGCACTCGAAAAAACAGCTTCAAAAGCCTTGGAGGATCAAAGTGGAAAATAAAATGTATAAAGTTGCCACTCTCGTCACCGGTGCCGTTCTTGCACTGGGCGCTGCAAATTTATCGATGGCTGCCGAGGGCGGTCCCAGCGTTAGTGCCAATGTGGGTCTTGTTTCTGACTATAGATTCCGTGGAATTAGCCAGACTGATGGAAGCCCCGCAGTACAAGGTGGTGTCGATATCGATTTTGGAAATGGCATTTATATTGGCACCTGGGCGTCCCAAGTGGATTTTGATTATGAGACTGATCAAACCGACTACGAACAGGATTTTTACGGCGGTTATAGTGCGGATATCAATGACAGCGTTAGCTTTGATGTTGGCTACATTTATTACGCCTACCACGGAGGAAGTGAAGATGAAGATTATCAGGAAATATACGGCAGCCTGAGTTTTTCAGATTTAACGTTGGGGTTTGCCTATTCCAATGATTATTGGGCGGATACCGGTGAGTTTTATTACCCTTATGCGGAATATAGTTTCGCTCTTCCCTCAGATTTTTCTCTCGATCTACATCTGGGATTAAACCTTTTTGAAGAAGAAGGTTTTCTCGATGAATCTGATTCCTATATCGATTACTCCGTTTCCCTCAGTAAAGAATTTGGCGGCTTGAGCCTGAGCGCTTCTTTCGTGGGCACCGATGTTAGCGATAAAGAGTGCTACGAGACCGATTGGTGCGAACCTACATTGCTCGCCGGCGCGACTTATACCTGGTAATACAAAAGGGCCTTCGTTAATGCGAGGGCTCGTTTTTCTTTAGGGGAATACCATGAAATTAATCACTGCAATCATTAAACCCTTCAAGCTGGATGCTGTGAGAGATGCCCTGCGGGAGTCGGGGGTTAATGGTGTAACGGTCACTGAAGTGAAGGGCTTTGGTCGCCAAAAAGGGCATACGGAGTTGTATCGCGGCGCAGAGTATGTGGTGGATTTTCTTCCGAAAACCATGCTGCAAATAGCGGTGGCAGATTCGCAACTGGATGCGGTTATCGAAGCAATTGGTTCCAGCGCGCAGAGTGGCAAGATCGGTGACGGAAAAATATTTGTCGCAGAGCTTGAGCAGGTCGTGCGCATACGTACCGGAGAAACCGGTAATGCAGCAATTTAATTAAAAACCGAAAACATAATTTTAATAAATATCCAGATTTGAACGGAGAGGAATATGGAGAACCAAATTTTTCAATTGCAGTATGCAATTGATACTTTTTACTTTCTGATGTGCGGCGCCTTGGTAATGTGGATGGCCGCCGGCTTTTCTATGCTGGAAGCTGGCTTGGTGCGCTCCAAAAACACCACGGAAATTCTCACCAAGAATGTGGCCCTGTTTGCGATTGCCTGCATTATGTATCTGCTGACTGGCTACGCCATTATGTACGATGGTGGCTGGGCATTGTCCGGTATTGAGGCGTTTAGTCTGGAAGGCGTCCTCAGCGATTCTGCAGAAAATGGTTTTGAGGGTGACTCCGTTTATTCCGGAGCTTCAGACTTTTTCTTCCAGGTGGTCTTTGTCGCTACCGCTATGTCCATTGTGTCCGGTGCGGTTGCCGAGCGTATGAAGCTGTGGAGCTTCCTGGCCTTTGCAGTAGTTTTGACCGGTTTCATCTATCCACTGGAAGGTGCCTGGACTTGGGGCGGCAAAGAGGTTTTCGGCCTGTACAACTTGGGCGATCTTGGTTTCTCTGATTTTGCCGGTTCCGGTATCGTGCATATGGCGGGTGCAGCGGCTGCGCTTGCTGGTGTTCTGCTACTGGGCGCGCGCAAAGGCAAATACGGCCCCAACGGCCAAGTGTATGCCATTCCCGGTGCTAACTTGCCGTTGGCAACCCTGGGTACCTTTATCCTGTGGATGGGCTGGTTTGGCTTCAATGGCGGCTCCGTACTGAAGCTGGGCGATGCTGCCAGTGCGCACTCCGTCGCCATGGTCTTTGTGAATACCAATACCGCTGCTGCCGGTGGTGCTATTGCTGCACTGATCACCGCCCGTATCCTGTTCGGTAAAGCTGACCTGACCATGTTGCTCAATGGCGCGCTGGCCGGTCTGGTAGCAATTACTGCGGAGCCATCGACCCCGACTGCATTGCAGGCAACCCTCTTCGGTATGATCGCTGGTGTGTTGGTGGTCTTCTCTATCATCACCCTGGATAAGTTGAAAATCGATGATCCGGTGGGCGCTATCTCCGTACACGGCGTTGTCGGCTTGCTCGGTTTGCTATTGGTACCTGTGACTAACAATGATTCCAGTTTCAGCGGGCAATTGATTGGCGCACTGACCATCTTTGGCTGGGTATTCGTCAGTTCATTTGCAGTGTGGTACCTGCTCAAGCTCGTCACTGGTATCCGTGTGAGCGAAGATGAGGAGCAAGAGGGTGTTGACTTGACCGAATGCGGAATGGAAGCTTACCCGGAATTTATGAACAAGTAAGTTAACAGTGTCGGTGCTGCCCCATAGGCGGGGCAGTGGCCTGGGTAAGGTTCTCTCGACGAGGACGAATCAGGGGAAATACTCAAGATGAAATTGATTACGGCTGTAGTAAAGCCCTTCAAATTGGATGATGTACGCACTGCCCTGTCTGAAGTAGGCGTGCAAGGAATGACCGTCACCGAGGTAAAAGGTTTTGGGCGTCAAAAAGGCCATACAGAACTTTATCGTGGCGCCGAATATGTGGTGGACTTCCTACCGAAAGTAAAATTGGAACTCGCTGTTGATGATGAGATGGTGGACTCCGCTGTTGAGGCAATCACCAAGGCGGCGCAAACCGGCAAAATCGGTGACGGCAAAATCTTTATCACGGCTCTCGAAGAAGTCATTCGTATCCGTACCGGTGAAACCGGTAGCGAAGCTGTGTAACCTGTTTGATAACTCTTTCATAACGTAGCGATTGAGTATCATAAGCCCCGCAAGGGGCTTTATACGCACTTCTGATAAGTCCCGCTATCTAGCCTTCGATCTTTGTTATCTATTTAGCTTGAAATACCTGCTACCGGTGCAGGCGCAAAAATCTGCATAACTAACTGAAATATTCCCATTTCATTTCCCAACAAAAAACTCTACAGCCTCCTCCTTGTGTTACTGGCACGGGGGTGGGGAACTGCCTATAAATTAATCGCCGCTATTGACGCGGTAGGGGATCGCCACTGAAAAGTGGTTGTCAGTTTTGTAGATGCCGCGGGAAAGGGGCGGCACAGAGGTACTCCCTCTGTAACAGGAGTAAAGGTTACAGGGTTTTAGCTATGAAAGATGGTTATGAAGATCAGGGTAAGAACTCTCGCAGCAAGGACTCCGAGGAATTTGCAGAAGAACGCAGTATCACCTCTCGCCAGCGCGCCAGAAGCCAGTTAAGTTCCGATGTAGAGGAGTTTCTCGCCGGTGGCGGCGCGATTAGTGAAGTTGATCCAGAAGTTACCGCCGACCCCCCGCGCAAACCGCAGCCAAAATACGGCAGCCGCCCTATCTAATCTCTCTGGTCGCTGTTGCTCCTCCAGCAGGAGGAGTGACAGTTGGCCAAACCCCTCTCAGCCTCTCAGAGCTTTTACCGATTGAGCAGTTTCGGTAGCAGGCGCTCCAGGACTTCGCCGATATAGGATAGGAATAAAGTGCCCAAGCTAGACCGGTAGTACTGGGGATCAGCAGAGCCTACCGCTAGAGTGCCAAGTTGATTGCCCAAAGGAACTACGGCAGCTGAAGCGATATATTGCGCTTTTTCCGCAAATAGGAATTCTTTTTCCCGCTGGCGCAAAACACCACAGATGGGGCGGCCGTTACGAATTATTCCGCCAATTGCCGTCTCGGCATCGGAAAATGTGCTGGTCTGAACTTGTCCCAGGCTTTGGCGGGGAGCAGATAATGGCTCGAACAGAGTCAGGCTGGTGAACTCAACATTGAAGTCAGCGGCGAAACTGGCATAGAGAGCTTCTGTGACTTCACCGATATTTTCAGCTTCCAGCAGTGCCAGGATAAGTCGGCGGCTATTGAAAAATAACTGGTCGTTGTCCCGGGCGTTGTGCAAGAGCTGGTCGAGGCGCTGGCGCATTTCGATATTGCGCTCACGCAGCAAATTCGTTTGGTGGGTCATCAGCGACACGGTCTTGCCATTTTCCCGCGGCAACTTGATGGTTTCCAGAAGTTCCATGCGCTCTTCAAAGAACTCCGGGTTTTGAATCAGGTAGCGGGCTACCTGCCGTGCCAGCAGTTTATCGTCACGCTGGGTTTCCTTGTGAGTGTCGCCGGCAATCTCTTCGGGGGGCTGATTGGCGTCTGTGTGTTCCATTGTGTTTGCTTTTTCTGGCACGGGGATGGGGCATCGGACAACTGATGTGGCGAAGCGTTCTGCTCTCTGAGTTATCCCGTACCCGCTTGTGGCGGGTCTACTGCCAAATACCCGGACAATTGTTTAGAGAATAATCTGCCCGTGAAAAACCGTGGTTGCGGGCCCGGTCATAGTAACTGGCTGGCCGGGTCCGCTCCAGTGAATTGTCAGTGTGCCGCCGGGGAGCTGAATTTGGACTTTGTCATCCACCAGGTTTCGCAGGCGAGCGTATACCATGGCAGCACAGGCGCCGGTGCCACAGGCACGAGTTTCGCCAACGCCGCGCTCAAATACCCTGAGCCGGGCTTCGGTGCGTGTATCCACTTGCAGAAAGCCAGCGTTGACCTTTTGTGGGAACCGCGGGTGGCGTTCAATTAGGGGCCCGAGTCTTTCTACCGGTGCGGAAGCGATATCTTCCACCAGCAGAACCGCGTGGGGGTTTCCCATGGATACAGCACCAATGGTGAAGGTCTCCCCGTCCACTTCCAGGGGATAGGACTCTGCACGGCGATCGGCGGAAAAAGGTACTTTTTGGGGCTCAAGGACTGGTGCTCCCATATCGACACTAACCTGATCCCCGTCCAGCACTCTAAGGTGCAGTAAACCGGCGGCAGTTTCTACTTGGATATTTTTCTTACCGGTAAGGCGGCGTTCACGTACAAAGCGGGCAAAGCAGCGGGCGCCATTGCCGCAATTTTCCACTTCGCTGCCATCGGCGTTAAATATGCGATAGCGAAAATCCGCCTCGGGTGTGCGGGGCGGCTCCACCAGCAGTACCTGGTCGCAGCCCACGCCGAGGCAGCGGTCTGCCAGGCGACGAGTTTTTTCCGGGGTCAGTTTAATTTTTTGGCTGACGCCGTCGAGCATCACGAAATCGTTGCCGAGCCCATGCATCTTGCTGAATTTAACGCGCATTCCATTTCTCTGTTCGTACTGATTTTCCGCGGCGTTAGCTGCGGTTTGGGGCCCGGGCTGAAAAATGGACCCCACTGCGATGCAAGTAGCTGATCAGGCTTTTTTGGGGACAGTGGTCTCACCGCGAACCAAGTCGGCAAAAGTCTCCCGCTCACGCACCAGGTAAGTTTTGTCGCCATCCACAAGTACTTCAGCAGCGCGACAGCGGCTGTTGTAATTGGAACTCATGGTGAAACCGTAAGCACCGGTCGACAACATGGCTAACAGTTGCCCCTCTCGCAGAGATTGGGAGCGGTTTTTACCCAGGAAGTCGCCCGTTTCGCATACCGGACCGACAATATCCCACAGGGTACTTTCACTCTCGTCCGGTGTCACTGGCACAATATCCTGCCACGCCTGGTAAAGGGCCGGACGCAGGTTGTCATTCATGGCGGCATCGACGATAGCGAAGTTGTGCTCTTCGGTACGCTTCAGGTATTCGACCCGGGTCAGCAGGGCGCCGCCGTTGGCGGCAATGGAGCGGCCGGGTTCGAGAATCAGGGATAAATTGCGTTCGCCGATACGCTTGTGGACCTCCGCCAGGTAATCCCCGACAGGGGGTGGTTCCTCACCCCGATAGCGCACTCCGAGGCCTCCGCCCAGATCCAGGTGTTCCAGAGTAATTCCCAGCTCGGCGAGCTGATCGATAAGGACCAGCAGGCGATCGAGTGCATCCAGGAAGGGGGCGACTTCGGTGAGCTGGGAACCGATATGGCAATCCACACCGGTAATTTTCAGATGCTCAGAATCCGCTGCGTGCTGATAAACCTCGATCGCCTTGTCTATGGCGATGCCAAATTTATTTTCTTTGAGACCAGTAGAAATATAGGGGTGGGTTTGTGCATCCACATCGGGATTGACCCTGATGGAAATTGGGGCGGTCTTGCCACACTCTGCGGCCACGCGCTCAAGGCGGTCAATTTCCGCTTCTGATTCAATATTGAAGCAGTGCACTCCAACCTCCAGAGCACGCCGCATTTCCTCTGAGGTTTTACCCACTCCGGAAAATACGATTCGCGATGGGTCGCCACCGGCGAGCAGCACTCGCTCAAGTTCCCCGCCGGAAACAATATCAAAGCCCGCCCCCAGCTGTGCCAGCACTGACAGAATGCCCAGGTTACTGTTGGCTTTCACTGCGTAGCAGATTAGGCCGGGACGATTGCCGAGGGCCTCGGCGTAATCCCGATATTGCCGTTCAAAGTGCGCGCGGCTGTAGACATAAGTGGGGGTGCCGAAATTCTCAGCTATTTGTTCCAGTGAAACCTGCTCAGCCCACAGGCTACCGTCGCGATAACTAAACTCTCTCATATGACCGGTTCTTACTCTTCTAAATCTTCCTCGACATTGGAGTCATCCGCTGTGCCCGATTCGTCGTCGACTTCGATAGTCGGGCCGGTCTCAATGGTGTCATCGATATCGAAGTCGGGCCCATAGCCGTCTTCAGATTCAATTTCATCAACGGTTTCCACCGCTTGCTCTGCTGCAGAGCCGGGCTCGCCCGGTTGTGCCGCACCGCTGGTGGGTACTGTCTCCGGCGGGCCACCTGGAATATTGGAGGCGGGCATGGCGGGGTCCTGTGGAAGATAGAGAGGACCTTTTTGGCCACAGCCCAGTAACAGTGCGGTGGCACCGATGGTGATGGTTAATAGAGAGAGTCGTTTTTTGAGCATCGATAACATCCTGAGAGTCGGAGAGTCGGAGATTCGCAGCGGCAACCGGCAAAAGCCTGATAGTATAGCGGCCCACCTGATTCAACACATTACACGGTAACAGAAGTAACCAAAGATGAGCCAAGCGGAATATGATGCGGCTGTGGAGCAGACTCTAATCGGTATTGAGGATGCACTCGATCACTGCGATTGGGATATTGACTACGAACGCAGTGATGCGGTGCTGACCCTGACCCTGGAAGACAATGGCAGCCAGGTAATTCTCTCGCGCCAGTCCGCCAACCGGGAGTTGTGGGTCGCCGCTAAATCCGGCGGCTACCATCTTTCTTTTGAAAACCCCGGTTGGAAGTGCACCACGACCGGTGAGGACCTGCCGACTTTGCTCGACCGCGTATTGAGCGAGCAGCAAGGCGAACAGGTTTCCCTCGGATTATCCGCTTAAACGCGCTGCGAAATCTCTTCCCGTGCGCGCTTACAGGCCGCGCGCACCTGGTTCGGTGCGGTACCGCCAATATGATCGCGAGCCGCAACCGAGCCCTCTAAAGTCAGCACCTCAAATACATCTTCGCCAATTTCTGTTGAGAACTGTTGTAGTTGGGCCAGGCTGAGTTCGGATAAGTCTTTATCCTGTTCAATAGCAAAGGATACGGACTGCCCGACAATTTCGTGAGCATCGCGGAAGGCCACCCCTTTGCGTACCAGGTAATCAGCCAGGTCCGTCGCGGTGGAGAAGCCCTTGGCCGCAGCTTCCAGCATATTTTCTTTTTTTGCCTTCAGTGCCGGCACCATATCGGCAAACGCGCGCAGGCAATCCAGAGCGGTATCGGCGGCATCGAATAGCGGCTCTTTATCTTCCTGGTTGTCCTTGTTGTAGGCCAGCGGTTGGCTCTTCATCAGTGTGAGCAGCGCAATCAGGTGGCCGTTAACCCGGCCGGTTTTTCCGCGCACCAGCTCCGGAACATCGGGGTTTTTCTTCTGCGGCATAATTGAGGAGCCGGTGCAGAAGCGATCGGGCAGGTCAATAAAGTCGAACTGGCTGGAGGTCCACAGCACCAGCTCTTCACTGGCCCTAGACAGATGGGTGAGCAGCAGTGCGGCGAAAGCACAGAACTCGATAGCGAAGTCCCGGTCGCTGACTGAGTCGAGGGAGTTTTCTGTGGGGGCATCGAAGCCCAGCAGCTCCGCTGTGCGTGCGCGATTGATCGGATAGCTGGTGCCGGCCAGTGCTGCGGCTCCCAACGGTGAGCGGTTAACCCGTTTGCGGCAATCCATCAGGCGCTCGAAATCCCGGCTCAGCATGGCATTCCAGGCCAGTAAGTGGTGGCCAAAGGTCACCGGTTGCGCGCTCTGTAAGTGAGTAAAACCGGGCATAATGGTATCGGCTTCGCGCTCCGCCAAATCGACCAAGCCATTTTGCAGGCGGGTCAGTTCGGCAGCAATCAGATCGATGCGCCCACGCAGCCACAGGCGGATGTCGGTTGCCACCTGATCGTTGCGCGAGCGGCCGGTATGCAGTTTCTTGCCAGTGGCACCAATGCGTTGGGTCAGGCGCGCTTCGATATTCATATGGACATCTTCGAGCTGCACAGACCAGGGAAATTCTCCCGCTTTTATCTCTTCGGCGATGCCCTTCAGGCCGTCGGCTATCTTGTGATATTCATCAGCACTTAATACCCCCACTTCTGACAACATCTGCGCGTGGGCAAGTGATCCCTGGATGTCTTCCATGGCCATGCGCTGGTCAAAAGTCACCGAGGCGGTAAATCGCTCGACAAAGGCATCGGTGGCTTCACTAAAGCGGCCGCCCCAGAGTTTGGCGGCAGGATTGTTGGCGGACTCGGAGGGGGATTTTTCGTTACTCATGGTTTTCCTGGCTGCAGTGAGATGAAAGGCTGGGGAGCTTGGTGATATCTTGCGCTTGGAACTTTGGGACAATCAAGAATAACAACTGCATGTCATTCCCCTGGCCGTCGGGCATTATAACGCAGAAAATTCGAAAATATCGCACGGAAAATAAGGATTCTGCGCTATCTGGGCAGCTTCCGTTTCTGCCAGACCTCTGTAGTGTCACCTCTCTGGCGGTACTGGTATTGATGGGGGAATTGCTGGCATTGGTACTGGTCCTGGCCCTGGATGGTTTACCGGAATTCAGTTGGCAGCGCCTGGGGCTGATCTCTCTGGTGATCCAATGGGTGATATTGCCCTCGGCCGCGCTACTTTGCCGACTTCGGCCGAGCCTGGCGAAAATGCCCCACAAACTCGCTGGCGGCTTGAGTTTTATTGCAGTGCTGTCGGTGCTCATATTGGTGATGGCAGTGCAGCGCTCCCTGCGCGCGGTGCTGTTACAGACCAGCTTTGACAGTTGGGGGTTTGCGGGCGACTGCCTGCTTGGGGCTATTTGTGCGGGGGTGGTATTGCGCTACGCCTATCTTCAGCAGCAACTCTACAACCAGCAGCAGGCGGAGCTCGGTGCCCGAATTGAGGCACTTCAATCGCGGATTCGCCCCCATTTCCTCTTTAACAGTATGAACAGCCTGGCTAGTTTGATCGCTGTTGATCCTGATCGCGCGGAGCGATTGGTAGAGGATTTATGTGCATTATTTCGTGCAAGCCTCGCCGATCCAAAGCTGGTGCCTTTAGCGCAAGAGATTACTCTAGCCCAACGCTATTTGGAGATTGAAGCCCTGCGTCTGGGGGAGCGTTTACGCCAGAGTTGGCAGCTAGACGAGGGCCTGGATAAGGTTCAGCTGCCCAGTATGTTGCTACAACCCCTATTGGAGAATGCGGTGTTGCACGGTGTGGCACAGTTGCGGGCAGGCGGAGAGATCAGAGTACAACTCTCGCAAGAGGGGGGCATGTTCAAAGTTGTTATTGAAAACCCGTTGCCACAGGACAGTGCAGTTCCTGCGAAGACTGGTAATGGCATGGCGACAGAGAATATTCGCCAGCGTCTCACTGCATACTACGGCGATCGCTTCAAATTTACCGCCCGTCGGGAGGAGGGCCGGTACCGGGTCATACTACAGCTACCCTTATCTCCCCGGGAAGTGGACCGGCGGGAAATAGAGTCCACCACAAATTCCAAGAAGACTATCGAGGTGATGGAGTGACCCAATTGCGCGTACTGATTGTTGATGACGAGCCTTTGGCTCGTGCCCGTCTGCACCGGCAGTTGGAGAGGATCGATAATTGTATTGCTGTAGGAGAAGCGGCAGATATTGAAGCCGGACTATCACAGATCCGCGAACTCGACCCGGACCTTGTGCTACTGGATATTGAAATGCCCGGTGGTAGTGGCCTGGAATTGGCTCAGCAGTTATCCAGCTTTGTGTATCCGCCGGCAATAATTTTCTGCACTGCCCACGATGAGTTTGCTTTGCCCGCTTTTGCCACCTCAGCGATTGGTTATCTATTAAAACCTGTGAATGTCGAACAGCTGCGCGAGGCAGTTTCCAAAGCGCAGCGTCTGAGTAAGCTGCAGCAGCAGTTGTTAACCAAGCAGGATCTGGAGGAGCCCAGTGGCCGCAGCCGCATTAAGGCGATAAGCCGCCTGGGGGTGGAGCTGCTGGATGTAGATTCTATCCGCTGTCTGGTTGCGGACAGCAAGTATGTTGTAGCCCATCACTCCGCTGGAGAGACCATTCTGGATGAGTCTCTAAAAGAGCTTGAAAGTGAGTTTGGACAGCGTTTCGTGCGTATTCACCGCAGCGCACTGGTGGCTGTGCAATATATTGTTGGGTTGCGCAGGGACGGTACAAATTACCGGGTAGAGCTGGATGGCGTAACAGCAGCGCCGCTGGTGAGCCGGCGCATGCTGCCTTCGGTAAAAGGATTGATCGCAGAGATGTGTTAGAGCTTAAATGCTTCCGCGGATAAAAACAGCGAGTACGGCTGCAACCATTAATACCGCAAAACATACCCTGATTATTCGCGCCTGCCTGGGTTTATGAAAAACCGGCCTCAGGCTTCCTCCTAAGCACAACCAGATAAAATCCACCGCAGCGGCTACCAGTAAACAGACCAAGCCTGTGGCTAAATAGCTCAGGCCACTCTCTTCAATCGGTAGTAAGAATTGGGAGAATATGGCGAGAAAAGCAGCATAGGCCTTGGGATTCAATAAGTTAAAAATAAACCCATCCAGCAGCGACGGAGGCTGAGCCGTCGACGATTCGCCCTGCTCCAGTACCGGGGCCGTGGCAATTTTGATCGCGATATAGCCAATATATAAGGCACCGCAAAGCTGAACCGCCAAGCGCGCTTCTGGCCAGGCTGCCAGTAGTGCGGCGATGCCGGCGGTTGCCCCGACAATGGCGACACTCAGGCCAAGCAGGATGCCGATAAGGAAACCGCCGCTTTTTCTCACTCCAAATGTCGCTCCCGATGCGGCCAGGGCAAGTGGTGCTGGACCAGGGGAGCCGAGCAATAGAGCGGTTGCTGCAATTAGTGAAAAGAGTGCTTCTAACATATTTTTTGGTCCTACTTCCCGCCTGCAACGTCAATAAATGAACCGGTAGTAAAGGTGGATTCATCACCGAGTAGCCAAGCCACAGCTTTAGCCACTTCCTCTGCTCGTCCCCCACGCTTGAGTGGAATCGCAGACTTTACTCGCTCAATTCTGTCTGCTTCGCCACCATCAGCGTGCATTTCTGTATAAATAAAGCCAGGCCTAACACCATTTACGCGAATCCCTTCATCGGCAACTTCCTGGCTGAGCCCGATGGTCAGCGTATCGACAGCGCCCTTACTCGCTGCATAGTCGATGTACTCGTTAGGTGATCCCGAACGGCTGGCAGCAGAGGAAATATTCACGATGGTTCCTCCAGTGCCCCCATTTTTGATAGACATTCTTTTGATTGCTTCCCGGCAGCAGAGCAGGGTGCCGGTGATGTTGGTACTCAGGATTTCATTGATGCGCTCAGCGTCCATCGTTTCGACGCGCATTTGCGGTTTAATGATTGCCGCGTTGTTAACCAGGCAGCTAATTGGGCCTAGTTGCTCGTCGACCATATTGAATAGCTGAACAATATCTTTCTCCGAGGAGATATCGGCGCGAACGGCTATTGCTAAAACACCAAAAGATCGAAGCCCGGCGATCAGTTCTTCCGCTTGCTGCTTGCGCTGCCGGTAGCTAATGGCAATCTGATACCCCCTGTGGGCAAGTAATTTGGTTGTCGCGGCACCAATGCCCCGGTTGCCGCCAGTGATCAAGGCAACTTTTTTATTCATATTGATTGGTCACTCTTTAAACGGGATATTGCGCAGGAAAATAGAGACTTATTGAAAGGCTATTTTCTTCCAATAAAAATGCTGCAGAAAAGAGCCTGCGATATTATTCAATATCGGGCGGGATCAGCTTTTGCATTGCGGAAGTATCCGCAGCGGATTATACCGGGTGAAAACCGTTTACAGGCTGGGGACCTTTGATATGTCTGTAAACGGTTTTGATCTGGCTGGATCGGGGGCTAGTAGAGCTGAGGACCACCGTCTCCGTACTCTGAATCATTTTGTAGACTCAACTCGCCAGCGGCACTATTTAAGTACTCGGCATCGGATTCGGATTTGAGCTTAATCATCAGGCGCAAATCGTTGGCGGAGTCGGCGTGGGAGAGGGCATCCTCATAGGTAATTTCTCCCCCATCGTAGAGCTCGTAGAGTGCCTGGTCGAAGGTCTGCATTCCCTGCTCACCAGAGCGCTTCATCAACTCCTTGATCTTATCCACTTCGCCCTTGCGGATCAGGTCCGACATCAGCGGGGTATTGATCATGATTTCAAGGCAGGCACGGCGGCCATCGCCATCGGGGGTCGGTACCAGCTGCTGGGCCACCATCGCCTTCAGGTTGAGGGACAGGTCCATAAACAACTGTTTGTGGCGGTCTGCCGGGAAGAAGTGAATGATCCGATCTAGGGCCTGGTTAGCATTGTTGGCGTGGAGGGTGCACAGACACAAATGGCCAGTCTCGGCGAAAGCGATGGCGTGGTCCATGGTTTCGCGGGAGCGCACCTCACCGATCAGAATAACATCTGGCGCCTGACGCAGAGTGTTTTTCAGGGCTACATCGAAAGACTCGGTATCCAGGCCCACTTCGCGCTGGGTCACAATACAGCCGCGATGCTGGTGGATAAATTCGATCGGGTCCTCAATGGTGATGATATGGCCCTTGGTGTTCTCATTGCGGTGGCCGATCATGGAGGCGAGGGATGTGGACTTACCGGTACCGGTGGCGCCCACAAAAATGATCAGCCCGCGTTTGGTCATGGCCAGGTCTTTGAGTACGTCGGGTAGTCCGAGTCCATCGATAGTGGGGATTTTGGTTTCGATGCGACGCAGCACCATACCCACCAGATTGCGCTGAAAGAAGGCCGATACCCGGAAACGCCCCACGTTGCGCACTGCAATCGCGAAGTTCAATTCCTTTTGCTCGGCAAACTCGCGCCGCTGTTTCTCGTTCATGGTTCCCACCACCAGCTCGCGCGCTTTCTCTGGCGTGAGCGCGGTGCTGCTGCAGGGCACCACTCGGCCGTGCAGTTTTATGGAGGGCGGGACGCCCGCCGTGATAAATAAATCCGAAGCGCCCTTCTCTACAACCAGTTGTAGAAGTCTTTCAATATCCATGGTGTTTACCGCGTTTTATCTCGACTTTTCTTCCCCAGATTGGGGGCGGGTTTTGGCCGTTTAGAAGTTCTCCGGCATCTTGGCTTTTTCGCGAGCCACTTCGCGACTGATAATGCGGCGTGCCACCAGGTCTTCCAGACATTGGTCCATGGTCTGCATGCCGACGCTGGCTCCGGTCTGGATGGCCGAGTACATCTGCGCGATTTTGTCTTCGCGGATCAGGTTACGGATGGCTGGGGTACCGCGCATAATTTCGTGGGCAGCGACCCGGCCACCGCCGTTTTTCTTCATTAGCGTCTGGGAGATAACGGCCTGAAGGGATTCCGACAGCATTGAACGCACCATGGCTTTCTCCTGCGCCGGGAATACATCCACCACACGGTCAATGGTTTTGGCGGCGGAAGTGGTGTGCAGGGTGCCGAATACCAAGTGACCGGTCTCTGCCGCAGTCAGAGCCAGGCGAATGGTTTCCAGGTCCCGCATCTCACCTACGAGAATGATATCCGGGTCTTCACGCAGTGCAGAGCGCAGTGCTTCGGCAAAGCCGTGGGTATCACGGTGTACCTCACGCTGGTTCACCAGGCACTTCTTGGATTCGTGCACAAATTCGATCGGGTCCTCGATGGTGAGGATATGCTCGTATTTGTTGTCGTTGATGTAGTCCATCATCGCCGCCAGGGTGGTGGACTTACCGGAACCCGTGGGCCCGGTCACCAGCACCAAGCCACGGGGAGTATCCGAAATCTGCTTGAATACCTGACCCATTCCCAAGTCTTCCATAGTGAGAACTTTGGAGGGAATGGTCCGGAATACGGCGCCGGCACCTCGGTTGTGGTTAAAGGCGTTTACACGAAAGCGGGCGACACCGGGGACTTCAAAAGAAAAGTCTGTTTCCAGTAGTTCTTCGTAATCCTTGCGCTGCTTATCGTTCATGATCTCGTAGATTAGGCCGTGTACCTGCTTGTGCTCCATTGAGGGCAGGTTGATACGGCGCACGTCGCCGTCGACACGGATCATCGGCGGCAGGCCCGCCGAGAGGTGTAAGTCCGAGGCGTTTTGCTTGGCGCTAAAGGCGAGGAGTTCAGTGATATCCATACTGCTACCTTATGGTTCTTGTTTGGGCTCAGGTAAAATCGCCGCTCAAATCGGTAAGGGCATCAGTATATGCGCAAAGAGACAATCGTCGAAAACCTGAATGCAGTAGGTGAGCGGATTGTGACATGCTGCAACAACTGCGATCGCAACCCCGCAGAAATTACCTTGTTGGCGGTTTCCAAAACACGACCGGCGGAAGACCTGCGGATTGCTTTTGCTGCTGGCCAGCATCACTTTGGCGAAAATTATTTACAGGAAGCCCTGCAAAAACAGGATGCCCTGTCCGACCTGGATATTCACTGGCATTTTATTGGGCCGCTTCAATCGAACAAAAGCCGCGCTGTGGCAGAGCGATTCCAATGGATGCACACGGTGGATCGCTTAAAAATTGCCCAGCGTTTGTCGGCACAGCGCCCCAGTAATATGACACCACTCAATATCTGCTTGCAGGTGAATATCGATGGCGAGCAGAGCAAGTCTGGCATAGCTCCACAGGATTTGGTGGCTCTGGCGCGTGAAGTGATGATATTGCCGGGGCTGTGCCTGCGTGGCTTGATGGCGATTCCCGCTGCTCGTGACAATGTATTTGAGCAGGAAAAACCATTTATCCAGTTGGCAGGGTTGCTGCAAAGTCTTCGTGAAGAATTTCCTGAGCAGACCTTCGATACTCTATCCATGGGGATGTCTAAAGATATGGAGGCTGCTATTGCCTGCGGCGCCACTATTGTGCGTATCGGCACAGATATTTTTGGGGCACGAAACTATTCTGCATGACAGAATTAGTACGCAAGTAGATTTTTTTGGGATACGGGATGACAAAATCTGGGACTGTAGATGTATTGCTGCTGCTTTTATCAGTGAGCGCGGTGCTATCTCTGTCTGTAACGAATAGTGTACTGGTGACTTGGGTGGCGCTTGAGTGGTTGGCTTTAATCTGCCTGATTGCATTTGTTTCTCCCAAAATCTCATTGGTTACCGGTTTTTTGAATTCGGCAGTTATTGGGATATTCGGAGATAAGAGCCGCTATTGGCTTTGGATACTGGCGATTGTTCTGAACTTGATCGCGATTGTGGAAACATTTCCTTTTTTGTTTAGTTAATCAGGGGCTCCTTACATAGTTAAGTTCTAAAAAGAAAACGGCCCTAAAGGCCGTTTTCTTTCTCTGGGAACAAATAATTATTGTTCATTCAAGCTGAGCTGCTTTTTTTGATCTTCACTCAGCAGGTGTTGGGCAAAAAAGAGCGCTGTTGCCTGGGTAAAGGCATCACTGTTCTCTTTCTTGCGGTAACCGTGCCCTTCATTGAGTGCGTTCATATACCAGACTTGATTGCCATTCTCGCGAAGTGCAGCCACGATTTGCTCAGCTTCGGTGACAGGTACCCGAGGGTCATTTTGTCCCTGCACTACGAACATTGGCACCTGGATCTTGTCCACATTGTTGTTGGGGCTGATTTTTTCCAGGAAAGCGCGCATCTGCGGATCCCGCTCATCACCGTATTCGACTCGACGAAGGTCGCGACGATAGCTCTTGGTATTGGTGAGGAAGGTGACAAAGTTAGAGATGCCGACGATATCCACTGCTGCTTTTAAACGATCGGAGTAGTAAACACTACTGGCCAGCACCATGTAACCACCGTAGCTGCCGCCAAACACAGCAACGCGTTCCGGATCCAGATCAGGCTGGGTAGCAATCCAATCCAGAAGAGCACCGATATCCCTGACTGAGTCCTCGCGCTTGTAGCCGTTATCCATGGCTAGGTAGCTCTTACCATAACCAGCGGACCCGCGTACATTTGGAGCAATTACAGCAACGCCAAGTTTTTCTAGCCACAGCTGGTATGTGCTGGAAAACATGGGGCGGTACTGTCCTTCAGGGCCACCGTGGATTGAAATAACCACAGGTACAGGGCCTTTGGCATTGCGCGGCTTATAGACGAATGCGGGAATTTCACGCGGCTTTCCATCCACCTCGTCGAAAGTGGGATAGTGCACCAGTTCGGGTTCGACAAAGCTTTCGCTGTCGAGACCACCGACTTCACTAAATGTCCATCGGGTAAGGTCACCACTGGATAGCGGGCGGCGGCCAAGGTCCATTACAAAGGAATCGGAGGGAGTTTTAGGCGTGTTTAGGGTTAGGGCCAGCTTATCACCTTCGGGGTTAAATTCTATTCCGCCGATAAGACCGATCGGCAGAGAGTCGACCTTGCGGTAGCGGTCATTGCGTGGATCGTATAGATAGAGGGTGGACATACCATTTTCGTTGGCGACAAAAGCGCCGCGGCGACCGTCTTTACTGAGGATAAAGCTGCTGATATCCCAGGGGATATCGGAGGTAATTATCTTTTCATCGCCACTCTCCAGGTCTTTGCGGATCAGTTGGGTAAATTCGCGCCCTTTGTCAGAGATGATATAAACCGAGCGATTGTCATAACTGAAACCCGCTGGGAAATTGCGGGAATCAGCCTCTTCATCGCTCGTACCGGCGAGTAGTGAGACTTCGCCGCTGTCGAGATCCAGCAAATGGACATTAGATCGAGTGGAGGAGATATATTGCATGACCAAAATTTGGCTGCCGGATTGTGAGAAATCACTGGGACCCCACCAACTGCCATCCTCAGACTTAAGGATCAAGCGGTCTTCTTTTTTGTCACTGTCGAAAGTGGTTAGCCATATATCATTGGCCCTGCCATCTCGGCGAGTACTTTGGTAAGCGATAGCTGAGCCCTGCTTATTCCAGAGAATACTGCCATTGCGAGACTCACCATCAGTAATCATCTCGCTAGTGCCATTTTCTGTATCAAACAGGAAAATCTGGGCGTATTCATTGCCGCCGGCATCCATGGTGAATGCCAGTTGGCGGTGCTCCGGGCGGGTAGAGATGCCGCCTATCGGTTCTTCGAAAAAGGTTAGCTGTCGGCGAGCGCCACCTGCATTCTCTACCTTGTGTAATTGAGAAACTTCGCCGAAGCGGGTACTGACATAGATACCGTTACCTTCAAGGTCCCAGCCCCGGAAGCTAGCTGAGCGTACGTTCTGATAACGATTGAGCTCATTGATGATAGTTTGGGGAATGTTTGGCACATCTTCGAGTACCAATTGGCCGTTGTTTAGCGTACGAGTTTCTACTGCACCAGCGGCACTGGTCGCAGTGATCAGTGTCGCTATAAGCAGTGAACGCCATCCTTTTTGCATACTGTCCTCCGTTAGGAGCCACTTGGTATGGCTCTCTTGTTATTTGAATCTGGCGGCCACATATTAGCGGAATGCCCCGAACGGGGAAAAGCAACAAAATTTTTGTAACCGCCCAAGGTGATATGAGTGAGTACAGCGAACCCTAAGATGGTTTTTATTGGTGGCGCCGGCAATATGGCGGGGGCAGTGATCGGTGGTTTGGTGGCCTCCGGTTATCCGGCGGACCGGATCACTGCTACAGGCCGTGATCGGGACAAACTCAATGCTTTTGCCGAGAGCCATGGGGTAGCTATTAGTGACGATAATGTTGCCTCTATTATCGATGCCGATGTAATTGTGCTGTCGGTGAAACCGCAGGTTATGCGAGAACTTTGTGAGGGGCTGAAACCCCATTTGGTGGATCGCTCGCCCTTGATTATCACTTTTGCTGCGGGAATTCCGCTCGCGGCTTATCACCGTTGGATGGGAATGCACCTCCCTATTGTCAGGGCTATGCCTAATACCCCGGCCCTGGTGCAAACCGGAGTTACCGGTCTTTATGCCGATAGCAAGGTTACGGATGAACAGAAGGAACTTGCCGAGCGCATCGTCGATGCGGTAGGTATCTCATATTGGGTTGAGGAAGAGCGCGGCATCGATCAGGTGATTGCGGTAGCGGGATCGGCACCGGCTTACTTTTTCCAGTTTATGGAGGCCATGATTGATGCGGCTTCCGCCGGTGGCCTTGCCCGTGCGGATGCGGAGCGCCTTGTGTTGCAAACTGCCCTGGGCGCCGCCAAACTGGCGGTCGCCAGCGATGTTGATGTCGCCCAGTTGAAGCGCAATGTGATGTCACCAGGTGGAACCACTGAGCGCGCTGTTCAACGTTTCGAGAAGGGTGGGTTGCCGCAGTTAGTGGCCGATGCCATGCGCGATTGCGAGGAGCGGGCGACGGAAATGGCAAAGGAATTGGATCGGTAACAGGTTCCGGTCCAGTTGGGTAGGTGCAGCGGTGGCTGCTGAGAATCTTTTTGTTTAGGGTTTATCCATGGTCAATACCTTCAGCGATATCGGCGTTTATGTCGTGGGCATACTGGGCATTTTGTTCCTTTTCGCCGTGTTATTGCGTTTCCTATTGCAGTTGGGCCGTGCGGATTTTTACAACCCCATATCTCAGGGAGTTGTGAAGGTTACCAACCCTTTGCTGCTGCCGCTGCGCAAAGTGGTGCCAGGACTTTTTGGCGTCGATATGGCCTCAGTAGTACTGGCGTTGATAGTCGGTTGGGCGATGATTATGGCTTGCGCCATGATTGCAGGTTACGGCCTGGTTAACCCCCTCAGTGCCCTGCTGTGGTCGTTGATCGGCTGTGTCTCCACTGTGATAGCGATGGTGTTTGTCGGCTTATTGGTCTCCATCGTTGCCAGTTGGATTGCGCCGAATAGCGGCCATCCAATTCTAATTTTACTGCACCAACTCCTGGAGCCATTTTGCGGACCTGTGCGACGCTTGATCCCGCCGTTGGGGGTGATTGATATCAGCCCGATATTTGTCTTTATCCTGCTCACTGTGATTAACAGGCTGCTTATTGGTTTTGCCCAAATGGCCAACATGCCGGCTTTCGTGTACAGCCTGTTTTGGCATATCCCCGGCTTTTAACCGGACTCTGATCACCCCAAAATATCCCCTGCATCTTTCAAGCCCCGCCCTCTGGGGCTTGTGCAGTTGTTCGAAGGTTTCTTAAATTGTGACCGGCTGAACATTTCTTCACCTGTGCGTACTAGATCGTATTTGGCGCGGTGTTAGACTCTTATACTATCGATTGACGGCCCTTTCTCTTGTCTTAGTAGGGGCCGGTAGTCCCGGGTCTCAATAACAAGAACACCGTGAAATGGAAGACGCACTTTTACGCCAGCATATTTCTGACTACGACCGTTGGAAAAAGAATCTCGATCGCCAGTTTGCCCACTTCAGCCAATGGCTTGAACAGCACTTCTCTAATTCTGCTGGTGCCTGCCAGGTTGTACAGCAGGCCCGCGCCCTACTTGCAGATGACCAGTTCACCCTGGTTTTAGTTGGGGAGTTTTCACGGGGGAAAACTGAACTGCTCAATGCCCTGTTGTCGCAAACTTACGGCCAGCGTCTACTGCCCTCAAGACCGGGGCGCACCACTATGTGCCCCACGGAAATTTTCAGTGATGGCGGTGAGCGCGCCAGTCTGCGGCTGCTTCCGATTGAGACCCTGGCGACGAATACCAGCCTGGAGAGCTTCCGCCGAATTCCGCAAAAATGGGTAACTCACGAGTTTGATGCCAATGATCCCGAGGCAACCCGAGAGACTTTATTGAAGGTTGCCTCGACCAAGTCAGTAATGCCGGAAGAGGCCGCCCGCTATGGCTTTGATCGGCGCCACTTGGATGGCAAGGGGAACCTAGTCGAGATCCCCGCCTGGCGTTTTGCTTTGATTTGTCTGCCGCACCCATTGTTGGATCAGGGGTTGCGTATTATTGATACCCCGGGACTGAACGCCCTAGGCAATGAGCCGGAGCTCACATTGAGTACACTGCCCGGGGCCCAGGCGGTTGCCTTTCTGCTGGCTGCCGATGCTGGGGTAAGTGGTACCGATATGAGCATGTGGGAAACTCACCTGGCGCCACTGCAAGAGCATCGCGGAACATCCGTGATGGCCCTGCTCAACAAGATGGATGTGCTTTGGGATGATCCGGAGGAGGATGCTGAGCTGCTGTTGCGACGCATGCGCGCTGAAGTGGCCGGCCTCTTGTCTCTGCCTCAGGAAAGTGTTGCCGGTGTCTCTGCAAAAATGGCTCTGTTGGGGCGCCAGCAGCGGGATGCTGATTTGGTGCGAAGCAGCCGCTTCGGTGAGTTTGAAAGGATGCTGGTTCAGCGCCTGCTGGAGCACCGGCATAAAATGGCCGAGCACCGCTCACTGCATCAAGCTCTCACCCTGATGGCTGATACCCGCGATCTACTCAAGCGTCGTTTGAATAGTGGCCGGGCAGCGCTGGCTCACCTGCAGCGCAATAGTGGCAACACCTCAGAGCAATTGGCAGAGTTGGAACAGTTGCAGACGACCGTGCGCGAGCAGCATAAGATTTGTCATCAGGAATTGCTGACGCTCAAATCCAGCCAGAGAATGCTTACACGACAAAGCACTTCTTTGTTGGCGCCGATATCCAGACAGCAGTTGCAGGCGCTGATTGACGATACCCTGGCTACTCTCAATCGCCGTTGGACGCCCATGGGCATGGCCAGGGCTATCGATACTTTTATGGAAGGGGTAGACCATCAGATGTCTAACCTCGAGCGGGAAGTGGATCAGGCTAATCGCTTGCTCGACGCTGTATTTGAGCGCTCCAGCTTGAAGAAAGTAGATGATGCCGAGCAGTATTTTACTATCCGCAAATTTCGTTTCGCGTTGCGTGGACTGCATCGCCAGGCCGCTCAGCTGAGGCGATCCCCGCAGTTGTTATTGGCGCGCCGCAGCCGTCTCAGCGAGCGCTTTATTACCACGCTTGCCAGTGAAGTGGGTCGGCTGTACAACGATATGGGTAACAAAGCGGAAAATTGGTTAGAGCAGGCTCTTGAGCCTCTCAAACAGCATGCGCAGTATCAGAAACAATTACTCAATCGCCATTTGATTAAACTCACCGAGTTGAAACAGAAAACGCGCAGCCGCCGCACGGATCTTCGAACTCTCGAGGATGAGGTTCAGCGCAATGATAAGGCGCTGGTGGCGTTAGAGGATTTACTGCGGCACAACAGCACTGCACCACAGCCGGTTGCGCCGGCGCCGCGCGCGCACAATGTAACCCCCTTGAAGGCCTCCCATACCACCTGAATTGGGTGCTAATTGATATTGGTTCTGACTGGCATTTGTTATAAGTTGCAGTGATCTTATTCACTGACTGCTTCGGCAATTTGCCAGGCAGCACCTATCAACCTGACAGATACAGTGCCTTGTCAACGGAAAATCCTATCGCTTCTGCGGAAGCCCAAACCGCAACTACCGGTGACCCAGGCTCCGTGGGCCTTGTTGAGCCTAAAAGTCATTACTTTAGTGAACCGCTGGAGTTGGCCTGTGGCCGAGCGCTGAAAAATTACACTCTGGTTTATGAGACTTACGGTGAACTCAATAGGGAAAAGACTAACGCAGTTCTGATCTGTCATGCTCTGTCTGGGCATCATCACGCTGCGGGGCGACACAGTATCGATGATAAGCGTCCGGGGTGGTGGGACCACTATATCGGACCGGGTAAGCCGATAGATACTAATCATTTCTTTGTGGTGTCCGTTAATAATCTCGGAGGTTGCCACGGATCTACCGGCCCCGTATCCATCAACCCGGATACCGGCACTACCTGGGGGCCGGATTTTCCATCACTGCGTGTCCGCGACTGGGTCCACAGCCAAGCGCGTCTGGCGGATATGCTAGGTATTCGACAATGGGCGGCGGTTGTTGGCGGCAGTCTCGGTGGGATGCAGGCGATGCGCTGGTCACTGGAATACCCTGAGCGCCTGCGTAATTGTGTGGTGATTGCCTCTGCCATGAAGTTATCTGCACAGAATATCGCGTTTAATGAGACCGCACGCCAAGCGATAACATCCGATCCAGACTTTTGTGATGGGCACTACCTCCAACAGGATAAGTTACCCCGTAGAGGCCTGGCCGTTGCGCGTATGATCGGGCATATCACTTATCTGTCTGACGATGGGTTGGGGCGCAAGTTTGGTCGAGAATTGCGCAGTGGCAGCTTTCAGCAGGGGTCGGATGAAGAGGTGGAGTTTCAGATACAAAGTTATCTGCGCTACCAGGGGGCCAGTTTTTCCACCACCTTCGATCCCAATACTTACATTCTGATGACTCGAGCGCTGGATTTCTTCGACTTAGCTCGGGAATACGGGGATGACCCGGTAGAGGCCTTCTCCCATGCCAAGTGCCGGTTTTTATTGGTGTCATTTACTTCTGATTGGCGCTTTGCGCCGGAGCGCTCGAGGGAAATCGCCGATGCCCTGATGCACGCGGATATTCCAGTCAGCTATGCCGAAGTAGAGTCAGTAATGGGACACGATGCCTTCCTGCTGCCCAATGGTCGTTATGAAGGTGTATTTCGTGCCTATATGCAGAGAGTTGCGGCAGAAATTGCTGAGGAGGTGTACTGATGCGGATAGATTTGGATGTGATCCAGGAATGGATCGCTCCCAACAGCCGGGTTCTCGACCTCGGCTGTGGCGATGGTGCACTGCTCGATCAGCTGGGGAGAAATAAAAATGTGAAAGGCTATGGCCTGGAGATTGATCCCGAGCAAATAGAGCGATGTGTGGCCCGTGGGGTCAATGTTGTCGAGCAAAATCTGAATACAGGGCTGGGAAATTTTGCTGATGGTAGCTTTGATGCTGTGGTGATGACCCAGGCACTGCAAACCTTGAGTCAGCCTCATTTAGTGGTAGAGGAAATGCTCCGGGTTGGGCGGGATTGCATTATTACGTTTCCCAATTTTGGGCAGTGGAAGGCCCGCTGGCACCTCGCATTCTCCGGGCGCATGCCAGTATCCGACTTATTGCCATACGAATGGTATGACACTCCCAATATTCACTTTTGTACTTTTACAGACTTTGAGGTGTTATGCCGAGAAAATGGCTGGGCGATTCTGCATCGGCAAGTGGTTTCTGAGTCCATGGTTGGGCGGGCATTCAAAGACTTTTTACCAAATTTGTTTGGTGAGACAGCCATCTATCACCTAACTCGCTAAACTAAGATTTGCGCCAGCTCTTTTGTGGAGGACTTTGGCGCGATAAATAGATCGAGAGAGGCACTCCTGAGGGGGCCTGACTGGAATTGACCACCAAACCTGCCGGGAGAGGTGGCGCCTATAACAACTGGAGGTGGAGCGTGAAACGCATCCTTACCCTGGCTGCTTCTGTGGCCTTGCTATTTTTATCTGTCGGCGCTGCCGCGCAAGAAGCGCGTACGATTAAGAACTACGCTGATTTTGGCGACTATCGAGTAGTCTATTCAGTGTTCAATAGCGATTTTATTCAGCCGGATATCGCCCGTCAGTACCAGTTGGCTCGAGCAAAAGATCGGGCCTATGTAAATGTCTCTGTCGTCAAGAAAGAGGGCGGAACTCATGGCCTTAGCGCTGAGATGTCTGGTACAGCTACCAACCTGATCCAGCAGTCAAGACCACTTAAGTTCAAAGAAATTCGGGAAGGGGATGCTGTTTACTATCTTGCGCCCCTGCGTTTTGAGGATGAGGAAACCCTTACTTTTAACGTAGATATCAAGCTGCCCAATGGTAAAAGTGAGACGATCACTTTCCGTCGCAGACTGAACCGATAGATATCTGCCAAGGTTCTACTGGCTGAGAGCTGGTCGAAATCCCTTCTTTAAGATTCACCGCGGGCCGAGGCCCGCTTTTTGTTTGAAGCAATATGGTAAATAAAATTGTTCTTGCCAGCGGTAATGCCGGCAAACTTCGCGAGTTTTCACAGCTGTTCGCCTCATGGGATATACAGGTTCTTCCTCAATCTGAATTTGGGGTAAGTGACGCTGATGAGACCGGATTGAGCTTTATTGAGAATGCTTTGATTAAGGCCCGCCACGCCAGCCGTATCAGTGGCCTGCCGGCATTAGCCGATGACTCCGGGCTGTCGGTAGATGCATTGAGTGGTGCGCCGGGAATTTACTCTGCACGCTACTCAGGTGCCGGGGCGACTGATGAAAAAAACAATGCGAAGTTATTGGAGGTCATGGTTGATGTTGAATCTAAGCATCGCACTGCCAGTTTCCACTGCGCGCTGGCTTTTGTGCGGCAATGGGATGACCCGGTGCCTTTGGTATCTAGTGCAAAGTGGAGCGGGACGATTCTGCGGGAGCCGGCGGGAGAGCAGGGATTTGGTTATGACCCGCTGTTCTTTGTTGAATCTGAGGGAATGACTTCCGCTGAACTGCCGAGAGACTTGAAGAATCGACTGAGCCACAGGGCCCAGGCTATGTCTCAATTTGAGCTTTTATGGCAGCAAAATATGCAGGGTGCTGACCTTGCCTGATCAGATTGCTGAATTACAGCTGCCACCGCTGAGCCTGTATATCCATATCCCCTGGTGTGTGCGCAAATGTCCCTACTGTGATTTCAACTCCCACCAGGCTGATAGAGACCGGGCTAATTCGGACTACGCCCTACCGGAATCCGAGTATGTGGCGCAGTTGCGTCTGGATCTGATCAGCCAGTTGCCCTGGGTGCAGGGGCGAAAATTGCAGTCCATCTTTTTTGGTGGCGGCACGCCGAGCCTGTTCTCCCCCCAAGCAATTGGGCAGATCCTGGAGGCTGCTGAGCAGGTGGTGGGTTTTGCTGAGGGGGTCGAGATAACCCTGGAGGCCAACCCCGGCACTTTTGAACAAGCCAAGTTCACTGGCTATCGATCTGCTGGAGTTAATCGTCTTTCTATTGGAGTGCAAAGCTTCGATTCCAATCAGCTACAACAATTGGGACGTATTCACAGCGGAGAAGAGGCCGAAGGTGCCCTGGCAATGGCGCGTCGTGCGGGCTTTGACAATATTAACCTCGACCTGATGCACGGATTGCCCAATCAGACCGAGGTGGAAGCCCTTGGCGATTTGCGCCGTGCAATTTCCTTGGCTCCAGAGCATATTTCCTGGTACCAATTAACGATTGAGCCAAATACTGCATTCTACAGTGCGCCACCAGTCACCCCCGGCTCCCAGCTGATCGCCAGTATGCAGGGCAGCGGACGCGAACTACTGGCGTCCGAGGGCTATCGTCGTTACGAGGTGTCGGCTTATAGCAAACCCGAACTTGAATCCCGCCATAATATTAATTATTGGTCATTCGGAGATTATCTGGGGATTGGTGCCGGTGCTCATGGCAAGGTAACCCTAGCTGAAACTGGGCAAATTCTGCGCAGTCGTCGCACACGCACTCCGAGGGACTACTTGTCTATCGCCAGGCAAGATCCCGAGCTGCTGCATAGTGCCTTGTCTGAACCCCATACTGACAGGGTTGAGAATGAGGATTTGCCACTGGAGTTTCTTATGAATGCCCTTCGCCTGGCGGATGGTGTTCCCAGTGATACTTTCACCCGCTACACCGGATTGCCGATGTCCGAGCTGCAAAAACAATGGCCTACCTTGATGGCAATGGAGCTTGTAGAGTGTTTGGATAAGCGGATTGCTGCCACGGCTTTTGGCTTTGACTATATCGATGAGATTTTGCAGCGCTTCCTGGAGCAGGCGTAAGTCTGTGGCAGGAAAGACTTGAAATCCCATTTTGCGCCCCAATTTTGAGGGCAATGGTGCATCGCAGCTGTATAACCACCGCTGTGACCGTGAGAAGATGCGTTGGCGGTGCCCACGCATCGAGTAACTAAAGAACAGGAATGCAATATGAGCGAGCACTCAATCGTCAACGTATCTGACGCTGAATTCGAAGCAGAAGTTCTCAAAGCTGAAGGCCCGGTGTTGGTAGATTTTTGGGCACAGTGGTGCGGTCCGTGCAAGATGATCGCTCCAGTGCTGGAAGACCTGGCCGGCCACTACGGCGATAAGTTGAAGATCGTAAAAGTAGACGTTGATGCGAATAAAGAGAGCCCGGCCAAATACAATGTCCGCGGTATCCCCACGCTGCTGCTGTTCAAAGGCGGCAATGTCGAAGGTACTAAAGTCGGCGCACTGTCCCGCGCGCAGCTGACTGAGTTTATCGACGGTCAGCTGTAAGACTGTCGTTTCCATCCTGCAAAGGGGGTAAATTTCTTTGCAGGATTGGAAACACCCGTTATACTGGCTGTAATTCTGAAATAGTTCAGCGGTCTTGAATTAAATGAGACGAGCTGACAAAACGCCCCTCCACAGGGTCCCTGACCATCCCCGGCGCGTATACTCCTCGAGTTGAACTTGTTCTGATAATGCTCCATAAATTGATTATGGAGAGCAAAAGTTTACTGAGTACTGTGGTCTTGGTAGGAAAAGGTACCTAGGTGTATCGGGTAAATAAACGAGCTAATCTCTAATATCAAACCCCTCCTCAAAATTTCAGGCGTGTCCGCGCCATATGACAACAGAAACATTAATAAGCAATTGGTATGAATCTCTCCGAATTAAAAACCAAACCCATTGAAGAGTTGATTGAAATAGCCAAAGGCATGGGCCTTGAAAACCTGGCCCGTTCGCGCAAGCAGGATATTATTTTCAATATCCTCAAGCGCCACGCCAAAAGCGGTGAAGATATTTATGGCGACGGCGTATTAGAAATCCTTCAAGATGGTTTTGGATTTTTGCGTTCTGCTGACTCCTCTTATCTTGCGGGACCGGATGATATATATGTATCTCCAAGTCAGATTCGCCGATTTAATTTACGTACGGGTGACTCAATTTCCGGAAAGATTCGCCCACCGAAAGAAGGTGAAAGATATTTTGCCTTATTAAAAGTTAACGAAATTAATTTTGACAAACCGGAAAACGCACGTAACAAAATTCTTTTCGAAAACCTCACTCCTCTATTCCCCAACGATCGCCTCACCCTCGAGTGCGGAAACGGCTCCTCCGAAGACCTGATTGGTCGTATTATTGATCTTGTAGCTCCAATCGGGAAAGGCCAGCGCGGCTTGATTGTTGCGCCGCCGAAGGCCGGTAAAACGATTATGTTGCAAAATATGGCACAGGCCATTACGCGCAATAATCCAGAGTGCCACTTGATCGTACTTCTGATTGACGAGCGTCCTGAGGAAGTGACAGAAATGCAGCGCTCCGTGCGCGGTGAAGTTGTTGCCTCTACTTTTGATGAGCCGCCGGCACGTCACGTACAAGTTGCGGAAATGGTAATTGAAAAAGCCAAGCGCCTGGTTGAGCACAAGAAAGATGTGGTTATCTTGCTCGACTCTATCACCCGCCTGGCTCGCGCTTACAACACAACAGTTCCTAGCTCCGGTAAAGTATTAACCGGTGGTGTTGATGCTCACGCCTTAGAGCGCCCGAAGCGCTTCTTTGGGGCAGCGCGAAATATTGAAGAAGGCGGAAGTCTGTCTATTATTGCTACTGCACTTATCGATACCGGCTCGAAAATGGACGAAGTGATTTTCGAGGAATTTAAAGGTACCGGTAATATGGAATTGCAGCTGGATCGCAAAATTGCTGAAAAACGCGTATATCCGGCCATTAATGTGCGCAGATCCGGCACTCGCCGGGAAGAGCTGTTAATGCCTGAGGGCGAGCTGCAGCGAGTGTGGATTTTGCGTAAGCTGTTACACGATATGGAAGATGTGGCATCGACTGAATTCCTAGTGGATAAATTGAAAGATTTCAAGACAAATGACGAATTCTTCCTATCCATGAAACGGAAATAATTTTTGTATATAAAGTAGCGCCTAAAAAGGCGCTCTTTATTTATTAGGAGCAGAATAAGACGATTAATTGCGTCTATTACTGTTGAAAAGGCGAGCCAATAGGCATATAAAGTTCCACATTGTGGCGCTTGATATGGATTTTAGGCAACGCGCCTTACTGAATTGGCCCAGGGGTTTATTTCTCCGCAAAGGGCCAATCTCAAATGGTTAATCTGGTGGAGCTGGTTATCCATTTGTGACTGCACGACAGCCCACACACCTAGTGAGAACCTTTTGTGAATATCTATATTGGAAATCTGGCCTACGCGGTAACCTCTGACGACCTGCACGAAGCTTTTGGTGCATTCGGAGAGATCTCTCGGGCTACTGTTATCACCGACCGTGAGACTGGCCGCTCTAAAGGCTTCGGTTTCGTAGAAATGCCTAACGACGATGAAGCGCGCAAAGCTATCGAAGAGATGAACGACCAACCGCTGTCTGGCCGTAACATCCGCGTTAACGAAGCTAAGCCTCGCGAAGATCGTCCGCGTCGCCCCCGCTTCTAAGCTGTAAAAAGCTTATTATTTCCGCGGCTCGCAGCCCAGGCTTGCGAGCCGCGACTCCCTCCCTCCTCTCTCTTCATTCCAATTGGTGTGTTGTTACCCATCCTGCGCCTTCTGTTTTACACTGCGCTCTGGTTTATAGTCACGCCTTGTTAGCCCATGAAATATAAAGATCTACGCGACTTTATTAAGTTGCTGGAAAAGCGCGGCCTACTAAAACGAATCAAGCACCCTGTTGACCCCATTTTGGAAATGACAGAAATTTCCGATCGCGTATTGCGAGCTGAGGGGCCTGCATTGTTGTTTGAGAACCCGGTAGGCTTTGAGACCCCAGTTCTTGCCAATCTTTTCGGAACACCAGAGCGAGTCGCCCTGGGGATGGGAAGAGAGAGTGTTGCCGAACTGCGTGAAGTGGGAGAACTGCTGGCTTTTCTCAAGGAGCCGCAGCCACCGGAAAATCTCCGCGATGCCTGGGAGAAGTTGCCGGTCTTTAAGCAGGTCCTGAATATGGGGCCAAAAGTCGTAAAGGGTGCCGCTTGCCAACAGGTGGTCCTTGAGAAGGATCAGGTTGATCTTCATCAGCTGCCAATCCAAACCTGCTGGCCGGGAGATGCCGCTCCGCTGGTCACTTGGCCCTTAGTAATTACCCGAGGGCCTGAGAAGAAACGGCAAAACCTGGGCATATACAGGATGCAATTAATCGGAAAGAACCGCCTGATAATGCGCTGGCTCAGTCATCGCGGGGGTGCGCTGGATTATCGGGACTGGTGTAAGAAGCATCCCGGTGAACCCTATCCGGTAGCTGTTGCCCTGGGTGCCGATCCCGCCACAATTCTGGGGGCCGTTACCCCGGTGCCGGATACTTTGTCTGAGTATGCCTTTGCCGGCCTGCTGCGGGGGGATAAGACAGAAGTGACTGATGCCTTACTCAGTGATCTTCAGGTGCCTGCCAGTGCCGAATATGTTCTGGAGGGATTTATCTATCCCGATGATATGGCTGATGAGGGGCCCTATGGGGACCACACCGGTTACTACAACGAAGTGGACAGCTTCCCTGTGTTTACGGTAGAGAAGGTTACGCACCGTAAAAATCCCATTTACCACAGCACCTATACCGGGCGCCCACCGGATGAACCTGCGATTTTAGGCGAGGCTTTAAACGAGGTTTTTGTGCCAATCCTGCAAAAGCAATTTCCTGAAATTGTCGATTTCTATTTGCCGCCGGAGGGATGTTCTTACCGTCTCGCCGTGGTCACCATGAAGAAGCAGTATGCGGGTCACGCCAAGCGGGTAATGATGGGTGTCTGGTCTTTCCTGCGTCAGTTTATGTACACCAAGTTTGTTATTGTCGCTGACGAAGACGTCAATGCCAGGGATTGGAAAGATGTAATCTGGGCGATGACCACGCGTATGGACCCGGCGCGGGATACGGTGATGGTAGAAAATACTCCGATTGATTATTTGGATTTTGCTTCGCCGGTCTCCGGTTTAGGCTCAAAAATAGGTTTTGATGCGACTAATAAATGGGAAGGTGAAACTAGTCGGGAGTGGGGTGTACCTATTGAGCGCGACCCGAATGTGGTTAAAAAGGTTGATGAAATATGGTCTAAATTGGGCCTCGAATAAGCACAGCGATATATTTTCAGTACTCCCGTCCGAATAAGCGCCCTTGGTGGAGCTCAGTACAGTGACCGCATAGCGGTCACTCTTTGTTTTTTCTTCCTTCTTTGCATCTATAGCTTTTACTGTTGGCGTCGCAGTCAGGTACGGGCTAGATCGTGGCCCTGAATTAACTATAAGGATTGCTTTAATAAGGAAAATTTATGTAGTGGGCCTGATAGGGATAGTCATTTTCGTATTTTGGTATTAGTACCAAATGAGCAGGAATAAAATGCTTGAAATTATAGTATCGAAGAATTTATATATGTAGTTACTTGGTAGGCAGCCATACCTTGAATAGCTATTGCCAGAATAAAAGTGTGGGGGATAATCCGAGGTATTTGTCGCCATTTATTTTTGAATTGGACGTTAAATATGGTTTATTAGCTTGATGAACAGAGATATGGATATTAAATCGGCCAATGCGATGAAACGTATTGCTATTCGCCTCATGAAAATATAAAAACAACTGTAGGATGACCACTCCTGAAATTTTTATTTTAAGGAGGGCCTTTCTTGTTGTGTATTTTTCTAAGGTTGGATGAGAGTATGATAGGGAATTTATCAAAACTAGTAATTCTATTTTTGGGGATAGTAATATTTCAGCCTGTAATTGCCAGCCAGGATAATGGTGCAGAGGCAATTTTTGAGAAGATCAAAGGGCTAGCTGGAGAATGGAGAGAGGAAGGGGCAAAAAATGACGATTTTGTTATTAGTTTTTCCGATACAGCTGGAGGAAGTGTAGTACTGGAAAGTTGGCTCTATAACGGGCGCCAACATTCCCTGACGGTCTACCACTTGGATAATGATAATTTAATAGTGACGCACTATTGTCCCCAGGGTAATCAGCCCAGGTTAAGTTGGCAAAAAAATAGTGTTGAAGATACTTTGGCATTTTCTTTCAAGGATGTAACTAATTTTACTTTGGACGGTAAGAGTCGTCTGGATAGCCTTTCTTTTACCTGGTTAGGTAACGGCAAGTTACAGCGGGAAGAGACTTACTTGAAGAACGGGGAGCAGTTACCCTCATCCCTGACCCTGGTACGTAAATAAGCTGCCAAATCGTTATTAACTGATAGTTTAGATGTATTATTTCTCAAAGCTGGAGCGAAATTCGCGCCAGCTTTTTTATTTGTGAACTTTATTGTGGTTTTGGTTTATATAAGTATGATTCGCGACAGAATTTACATGCTGCTGCCAGTATATTGGCATGGGGTGACAGTGCAGGCTATGTCTGGGTTGTGTTTTTGCGTATGGCGACATGCTGCATTGAAAACAAGTAGATATCTAATTCCTGGGGTTGGGAAACGGTTGAAGTTGGAAGTGAGTAAATAACTAAAATTAAATGGAGAGGTAACAAATGGAATTAATTATTTTTGTAATTATTATGGTGGCAGTTCTTGTTCTGCCTCTGAAGTTGGCAGCTGCCATGTTGGGGGCGAAAAATACGGGTGTATTTTATTGTCTTTTCGCTTTGCTGTTGGCCCTAATTATTCAAAGAATTGTTGGCGGCATGTTGCCGGGTGTGACGGATAGCGCTGGGATTTTAATGACAATTCCCCTGGCTGCTATAGCCTATATGCTGGTACTTGGTACGGGTTTTTTAAAGGCTATTCTAATTGCCCTTTTACAAGGGGTAATTACTTATTTTGCCATGTTACTTTTTGTGGGCTTGCCTTGGGCTGTTTAAAAACGAAATAAATTCTCGTAGAAAGTCTGCAAGCGGCGACTTATTGAATGTTAAATCGCCATTTGCACTATCATTGATTACTAATAGTTTCCTTGCGTGCAAGCTATAACTTTCTGCAAATGGATGCTCTACACATCAGCCTCCGTGCCAATGATGTGTTTCCTGGATTGGGTTTCTACTGGGCAGGCTGTAGGTCCTACTTTCCAATAGGAGCCGCAAGAAACTTACTTAAAACATCAATATAAGTTGGAAAAGCTTCGAATTGGGGTAAATGTCCAACCCCTTCCATTTCGACTAATTCGGCTTTGGGGATTTCTGCTGCTGTACGCTTGCCTAATTGATCGTACCGGCCTAATTTTTCTTGTACCGCTTCAGGCGCGCGGGCGCGGCCAATAGCTGTTCGATCTCGGGTACCTATAATCAGTAGGGTAGGCACCTTGATATTGGCAAACTCATAAAGTACCGGTTGAGTGAATACCATTTCGGAAGTTAGGGCATCCACGGTTGCCATATGAGCCGCATCGGGTCCCAGGGTCCAGCCAGCTTGAATATCCAGTAGCGGGTTATATTCTTCGCGCCACTGCTCAAAAAAGTAGGCTTTACTCATGTAGCGTTTGATAGATTCTGGAGTTTGTTTTTTTTCGCGAGCAATCGCTTGGTCCAAAGGTTCATAGGGAACCCATCGCTTCCAGTCTTCAAGGCCTATAGGGTTTACAAGTGCTAGCTTTTTGACTCGCTCCGGGTACATCAGGGTAAACCGGGTAGCCAGCATGCCTCCCATAGAGTGCCCAACTACCATAACCTCTTTTATTTTCAATTTATCCAATAAAACCTTGGTATTGTTGCTAAGTCCCTGAAAAGTGTATTGGGTTAACGGTTTACTGGATTTTCCGAAACCGATCTGGTCCGGCGCTATAACCCGGTACCCTAGCTGACTGAGTTGGGAGATAGTCTCCTTCCAATAAGCCGCCGAAAAATTCTTACCGTGTAACAGGAGTACCGTGCCTCTTGCATCTCTACCCTCTGCAGGAGGTACATCCATAAAGGCCATTGCCAGTGGTTGCCCCTGTTGTTCGAAATGAAAGTGATGAACTGGATAGGGATATTCGTAATCAGTTAAGGCTTTATCTTGAGGAGTTACTGAATATTCAGCGGATGCATGGCCAGTAAAAAACACACTGGCGGTAAAAAGTAAGGCAACTATGTAGCGCACAAAGAGGGTCACAGCCGTGTCCTTATTGGTAAACGGGAGTTCACTATAGGCGCAATTGGGGAGTGGCTGAAAGGCCCGTCGGCCTTTCAGGGGAGATGACTCAGGCGTGAGCGCCTAGTAGGGGAGTGCCTTGACTGGGCATAGGCAACTGGGGCAAGTCCTTGACTGCTTGTAGCAAGCCTTCCTCATAGAGTTTTGCTGCTTTATCTTTTTCCCCAAGGGATTGAAATAGGCGAGCCAGTTCAGCGGAGGTAGCGGGATCTTGGCGCAACAACAGGCTTTTCTCAAAATATTGCTGAGCTTTGCCCCAAAGTTCATTGCGCATTGAGAGGCGTCCGAGACAGGTTAGCAGTGCGGCACTCTCCCCATACTCTTTCAGCCAGGCTTCAGCAGCTGATATTTGTGCCGCAGGGGCGGCCCCCACCAGGCAGCCGTAGAGTTCGGCAAGCTTGGGGTCCCAGGCTCGATTGAGTAGCCAGCGCAAATGCTTCTCTGCCTCGGTATCTTCGCCGATCCGATGCAGTTGCTGAGCGTAGAGACTGCGCAGGGCTTCGTTGCGTTGCCAGCGGCCACTCAGGCTTTGCCAGGTATCGTGTAATTTATCGATATCTTTGCGATTAGCAGCCTCAGTCAGTTGATGTTGATACACCTCGAGTTCAAGCTGGTGCAGCTCAGCTTTGGGCATGTTCGCATGTTTCTCCAATTCGGGCAGTAATGCGCGAAGACGGCTCCAGTCACCCAGAAGGTAATAAGCCTGCTTGAGAAGTTGTAACAGGGCAGGATGTTTCGGCTCGAGCTGCTTGGCGCGCTCCAGGCTGGCGATACACTGCTCGTAATGTTTATCCAGGAGCTGCATACGAGCTTGGCTTAGGGCCACAGCCAGGCGGGTATCTTCACCACAGGCCTCCGCTTTGGCGAGTAACTCATTGGCCTCCTCACGAAAGCCCAGCTCAAAGGCGCTGCGTGCTGCCGCCAAATAATTGATCAGCGGGGCTTCAGATCGAGGGGCGCTCTTCAGCAGCTGACGGCGCGCCCGGGACCAGTTGCCCTCCATAAATTCCACCAAGCCGCTGGTCAGGCGTCGGCGCGCTACACGCTGGCGACCAAATCTCAGCCGGTCGACACTACCTCGGAATCCGCGAAAGATACTGCGAGCCAGCCAAATGGCAAAGAAGAGGATAATTAGAGCTGCTGCCAGCGAGAAAATTGCGAACCAGAGGTTCATCTCGTAGCCTTTATTCAGTTCACCGCCAATACCGATTACCAGGTAGCCGGGATAATTGTTAATAGCCTCCGGTAGAAAAGCGCCGAGCAGCAGTAGTACCAGAGCGGTGAAGAACAGTTTTTTCACTGGTTCTCCTCCTGTTGCGAGGCAGTTGGTGTGGCGGTGCCGGATGTTTTGTGTAAGCGCTCAATATAATTGCGCAGGGCAAGCTGGGAGGCGCTGAGGTCAGGCATTTCGACCTGGATACGCTGTTTGCTAAGTTCCGCTAATTGTTGGGCCAGCGCATCGCGCTGCGGACTGGCAGTGCCATAACTGAGTAGTAGCGACCGCGCACTATCCAGAGCGTCCCTGTAAACCGTGGTATCGCCGCGAAGCAATGCCAGTTGGGCCTGCTCCATATAAAGGCGCAGAGTCTGGCGAAAGCGAGCTTCACTCTGAGGGGAGAGCATTACCGGGTTGATGTCTCCATCAATGGGGCGTACCGATTCGCGCATAAAGCGGGTGAAGTTGTGCCACTCCCGCTTCCACAGGGGGGCACTCTCCTCAATGCTGGGCTGCTCTTCACTGGGTTGTTGTTCTGCCGAAGCCATATCGAATCGCGGTTGAATATTTGTGCGGACTAGCTGTTCTTCCAAGGCGCTGAGACGGAGGTATAAACCCTGGCGATCGATGTTTTGGACCAGTTTCAGTGAGGTGATATCGCGGGCAAGTTGTTGGCGTACTCCGTATAGATCTGGTAAGTCCACATCGCGCAATATCTCGTCCACGCGCTCGACAAGCCCCAGCGCAGCGCGACTATCGTCTTCGAGAAGCAGGCGTTGGTTGGCTAGACGCAACAGGTAATCTGCCTCAGCCAATTGCCAATCGTCGCGGCTTACATTTCCCAGCTGGCCCAAACGGTTTCCCTGTGCGGTGACACTGCGCTGCATGGAAGCCAGTTGCTGCTGCAGTTGGGCGATAGTACGATTTTGTCGCTCCAGTTGATTGCGTAAATTGGCATCGGCCTGCTCCAGCTGACTGAACTCCCCGGAATAATCGGGGGTTTGGGGTTCAGTTGGGGCTGGGGTAGCAGCAGGGGTTTCCGAAGTGGTATTGGAGGTCGGCGCTTGGGTGGTGTTTTCAGCGGCAGCCGGCACTTCCGTTGCAGGGGTAATAGTGGTGGTGCTCTCCGGGGCTGCCGTTTTTCCGGGTAGATAGTTGAGGTAAGCGCCAAGGTGTTCGCGCAGCTGAGGAGAGTTAAACCAGGCCAGTGAGGCCACAGCAATCAAAATGAGGATGACCAGTAGCCACCACCACAGCCCATAGGATCTACTGGCCGCAGCACCGCCGCTGGCTTTACCCGTAGAGGCTTTTTCCTCTGAGGCTTTGGCGAAATTACTTTTGCCTTTTACAGGCTTTGTGTTTTCCGGGGGCTCATTGGTCGCGGCTATATTTTGATCTTTTTTATCGGTCATGGGTATGGCGGCGCAGGTGGAAAATGTCGTCAGATTATAACGAGTGGCGCGAGCCTTAATAGCGGGCTAAACGCCGTTTTAAGATTTTTAGCGCAAAGCGGTCGAGAATTCGATAGCAAATCAGCCGAGGGCTTTACGCAGTGTTTCCAGCATAGCGTTATCGCCGGCATTTAGCGCGCTATAGCAACGGGCAAAACCAAGCTCATTTGCCCGAGTGGCAACTCGTATACTCGGGCAGATAAGAGCGATTTCAAAGAGTGTATTGCGGTTTATCTGGCGGATACAGGTAACCAGGTTATCGAGTGTTTCACCACTGTGCACACTGATAATATCGGGTTGGAATTCATACTCAGCCAGGGAGGTTGCAGCCTCCGGTGGCAGCACTCTCCGATAGAGTTCGCAATAAGTTACTCGCGCACCCCTATCACTCAAGGTGTCGCCGATAAGAGGGCGGCCACCGGAGCCGCGAAAAATAAGAACTCTTTTTCCGTCCAACTGCTGTAACCAGGGTAGGCGCAGCAACTCCTCGGAGTTCATCGTATTGCCGCTTTGCTCGCAGGGTATACCTCGCTTCTCCAAAGCGCTGGCCGTTGCTGCACCGATCGCCAAAAAGCGAGGTACTTGGGGGAGTTGTGGCCAGTAGTCTTCAAGCCAGTCTACGCCGTAGCGCACGGCGTTCTGGGAAACAAAGATTGCGACATCCGTTTGATCAAAATCGAGGATTGAGTTTTTTATGGCCTGTATGGCAGCTTGATCCTCAATTGGCTCTATGCCGAGCATGGGGATGTTATCTACCTGGGCCCCCAGGCCGCGCAGTAGCGCACACCAGTTATCAGCCTGCTGCGTTGGCCGCGTACTGAGAATACGTTTGCCCTGCAGCAGGTCGGGGATGAAATCGCCCATATCAGATACCGGCGAGGATTTTATCGGCACCATCGGCCAGTAACTGTTCCGCGAGTTCAGTACCCAGTCGCTCTCCCTCAGCGGCAGGGCCACGATTGTCGGCATGTATCATGGTTTTGCCATCGGGACTGCCAACGAGTCCGCGCAGCCACAGGGTGTCACCATCCAGCTCGGCGTAGCAGCCGATAGGCACTTGGCAGCCGCCGTTGAGGCGCTTAACCAGGGCGCGCTCCGCACTGAGTCGGGCTGCGGTTTCCGGACAGTGGAGCGGTTGGATCAAGGCTTCCAGTTCACTATCGCGGCGCGACTCGATACCCACTGCGCCCTGTCCACCAGCGGGGAGCAGGATGTCTGTTGCCAGGAAGCTGCGGATACGTTCCGGCATTTCAAGTCGCAGCAGTCCGGCCGCAGCGAGGATGATTGCGTCGTAATCGCCGGCATCCAGCTTGGCCAGTCGAGTATTCACATTGCCCCGTAAAAAGGTGACTTTGAGGTCCGGGCGACGGGCAAGTAATTGGCATTGTCGGCGCAAGCTGGAAGTGCCGACTACTGCTCCCTGGGGCAGGTCATCAAGGCTGTCATAAAGATTACTGACAAAGGCATCGCGGGGATCTTCACGCTCACAAATAATCGGCAGGTGAAGTCCTTCGGGGAATTCCATGGGGACATCTTTCATCGAGTGAACTGCGATGTCCGCACGGCCTTCGAGCATCGCCACTTCCAGTTCTTTAACGAACAGGCCTTTACCGCCCACTTTGGTTAGTGGGATGTCCAAAACCTGGTCACCCCGGCTGGTGAGGGGCAGTAACTCGATAAGAAGTTTGGGATGCGCCTGTTGCAGGCGGTCTTTGACATAGTTGGCCTGCCACAGAGCCAAAGCACTCTGTCGGGTGGCAATGCGAATACGATCTATAGACATGCGGCTCAATCACTTATTGGTTGAAGCGGCCATTCTAACAGAGTCGCAATGCCGTGAGGTTCTCTGTAGCCGAGGGGCTAGCCCCTGGTGCGCAGCCAGTCTTCGAGAATTATCCGTGCGGCTATTGAGTCCACTGGGTCTTGTGCGTAGTTGCCACGATGTCCGCGTTCGTTGGCCTCTTCCTTGGCGGCTCGGGTGCTTAAACGCTCGTCAATGAGCTCTACCGGTAGTCCATAGCGACCGTGCAGGCGCTGGCTGAATTTTCGCGCACGCACGCCAAATTCACTTTCACTGCCATCCATATTGAGGGGGAGGCCAACCAGTAAAAGGTGGGGCTGCCACTCTTTGATCAGGCCTTCGACGGAGTCCCAATTGGGCTTGCCATCTTTGGCGGGCAGTGGGGCCAGTTCCCGTGCTCCACCGGTAAGGCTCTGGCCGTAAGCTACGCCAATAGAGCGGGTTCCAAAGTCAAAAGCTAGCGCTGTGACGGGTTTATTCATAGGGGTCAGTAATTTTTCTGTTAGGCGTGGCCAGCTTGGGAGCCGAGGCCGGAAAGATCGATGCCGTGGCGGGCGGCGGCGCTTTGCCAGCGTTTTTCGACCGGTGTTGCGAATAGGGTTTCGGGCTCTGCTGGCAGTGTCAGCCAGGCGTTTTCTGTCAGCTCCTGCTCCAACTGACCGGGCCCCCAGCCTGCGTAGCCGAGGGCGAGTAGTACATCGTCAGGGCCGCGCCCTGCGGCGAGGGATTCGAGGATGTCCTTGGAGGCAGTCAGGCTGATATCTGAATTGATTTCGGTGGTAGAGTCGAAGTGCATGCCGGTGCCGTGCAGTACAAATCCCTGCTCTGGCGACATTGGGCCACCGAGAAGGACTGGCTCGTCACCGCGCAAGCTGAGATCCTCCAGAGACAGCTGCTCGAATACCTCGTGCCAGTGCACTTTACTGGGCATATTGATCACTATGCCCATGGCACCGTCGCTATTGTGCTCAACAATCAGTGCGATAGCGTGTTTGAAGCGCGGGTCCTCCATACCGGGCATAGCGAGAAGGAACTGGCCGCGCAGGTTTCCGTGAGTCAGGTCGCTATCGATATTCGAATTAGGCATAGATCAGTAATAAACCGCCAGTTGAAAGCCTATTTTAGCCTCGGATGGGCAGATCCCCCGCAGAAGTAGTAAGTCCCCCGGTTCTTTCGAATTGCCAGGTACGGATAATTTCCAGTCGATCAACTTCGTTCTTGATCTCTACTGGGAAGGGAGCGAAGGGAGCAGCCAGACGCACAATTTGTTGGGCCGCATCATCGAGAATGCGCTCGCCGGAGGATTGAAGAATAACAACCTTCTCGACGGCTCCGGTGGGAAGTAACCGCACCATCATGCGTAACTCACCACTAATTTGTTTTTCCAAGGCCTCTTCGGGAAAGTTATCACTGCCAACAGCTTCGATTTTCTGGCGCCATTCATGTAAATAAGCGGCATCGGCTGAGGCTCTGGTAGCTACAGATGTCAATCTGCGTACTCGGGGGCGCTCGGCAATAGTTTGGCGAATTTTATCGAGACGCGCCTCTAAGCTAGCTATTTTAGGGTTGCTCAATGGCAGGTCATTGGGTGCGTCGCCACGCTTTTGCTCGGATAATTTATCTTCCGCTGAAAGTTCGGGAGCCTGAATCGGGCTCTCACCAACAGTGGTAATTAACAGGCGGCGCTGCTCTGCTGGCCGCGCAGATTGTTGTTGTGGCAAGGGCGTCACACGATGAATTTGCGTATCGGCAAACTCGGCACGGCGCTTAGTGGATAACTCTTTCCGAGAGTCTGCCGTACCACTGGCTAATTGGTTATGCTGTGCCAAGTAGTCAGCATCCTCTGGGGCCTGAGCGGAATTTTGCAAAGAAAGTGTGACTTCAAGTGTCGGTGGCGCCTGTGCACCTTCGGGAAACTCAAAAGTTAGCCTAAAGATAATTAACACGTGCAAGGCGACCGCAAGAAACAATGAGAATACAAAGCGATCACGCTGCATTGCATGAAATTGAGTCGCGTTGGCAGAGGAATTCATTATCTATTATCAACTACTACTTATTCGGGCGTGCATTTCACACAGCCTTGTTCTCAGTGGTAAACCGCCCTGAGAGTTATCAAACGCCCAGTTTACCTTTTTTGTGCCAGCAGGTGTGTGATGCCGCTCATTAGTCGCGCGCCTATGTCCGTATTGTAAGCGGCATCAATTTCCCGTACACAAGTGGGACTGGTAACGTTAATTTCTGTTAGGTAGTCACCAATAACGTCCAGCCCGACAAATAACAGACCTTTTTCTTTCAAAGTGGGAGCGACTTGCTCAACGATCCAACGATCCCTATCGGTCAGGGGGCGTGCTTCGCCGCGCCCGCCGGCTGCAAGATTGCCGCGAGTCTCGCCCGCTTCCGGAATTCGCGCCAAGCAATAGGGAATCGCTTCACCGTTAACGACCAGGATACGCTTGTCACCGTCTTTGATTTCGGGGATGTAACGCTGCGCCATAATCTGCTGGCGGCCGTGCTCGGTAAGCATTTCCAGAATTGCTCCAAGGTTGGCGCCATCTGGTTTGCAATGAAAGATGCCTGCACCGCCCATACCGTCTAGAGGTTTAAAAATGACATCTTGATGAGTTCGATGAAATTCCCGCAGCTTCGCCATATCGCGGCTGACTAGAACCGGTGGGCAGCACTGGGGGAAACTTGTCGCAAAAATTTTCTCATTGCAGTCGCGTAGCGCCTGAGGCTTGTTGACTACCGTCGCACCTTCGCGCTCTGCCGCTTCGAGAATATAAGTGGAATAAATATATTCATTATCAAAGGGGGGATCGACGCGCATCAGGATTACATCCAGGTCCCCGAGTGGCATTTCTCTGGACTCTTCCAGAGAAAACCAACGATTTGCATCGTCAAAAACCTGCATAGGGCAGCCGCGCCCAGTTGCGCGTCCATTCTCCAGGTAAAGATGGCTCTGCTCGAAATAAAACAGTTGGAAACCACAATCTTGTGCGGCTTGTAACAGTGCAAGCGTCGTATCTTTTTTAAAATTGATCTGGGCGATGGGGTCCATCACCACACCGAGGGAATAATTCATACGGGTTTCCAAATCGTTGGGTATTTCTATCCCAGTTATCACTGGTTTTGCTCCCAAATTTGTGGCCGCTACCAGCGTTGTTGGATAGATAAGGTAAGAGCAGCTTTGCGAAGGTGCAACCTTCTTAACGCAATACCTCCAATGAATGTATAAGTGGCGATAATTTGAACTGCGTCGCCTGCAGTGTGTCGACTCAGCTAGATTCGCCTGGGGTTCTGTGATAAAAGTTCGTCTCAGCGTGCGACCTTCGCCAGGCTAGGCGCCCGGACCCCGCAAGCGGTTTGAAAAAAGGGCGCAACTAAAGTTTTCGCGTGCCCGAAAATAAGTAAACAGGGGATTCAAAAAAGACTATGGAGCTTAACTGGGAAAGTCTGACTGTCATGGTGATCGACGACAGTAAGACAATTCGCCGCACTGCGGAGACGTTGCTGCAAAAGGCGGGCTGTACCGTGGTCACCGCGACAGACGGTTTTGATGCGTTAGCAAAAATCGCGGACTCCCGTCCGGATGTCATTTTTGTCGATATTATGATGCCGCGCCTGGATGGCTATCAAACATGTGCGTTAATAAAAAATAACAGCGAATTCCGCTCCACCCCTGTTGTAATGTTGTCGAGTAAGGACGGTTTGTTCGATAAGGCAAAAGGGCGTGTTGTTGGTTGCGATCAATATCTGACCAAACCTTTTAGTAAGAGCGAGCTGCTGGGTGCTATTTCCGCTCATGCCAAGCCGCACCATGCCGCATAAGTGGCCTACAGAAAAAGAAAATATAGATAACGGACTCCATTGTGGGCATTGTGCCCACAAGCTCGGTACCAAAATTTAATTAGAGTACAGATTTTCCGGTAGTTACAGACCGGTTGATTTTTGTACCCACACTATCGGTAGTCATAGTGCATCTCGGCACATGCTAGCGAGGATAATCACAACAAAAACCGCCGAGCGCAGTAGTTGTTGCCGAAAAGATGTCATGGGGGAAATGATGGCAAGAGTACTAATAGTTGATGACTCTCCTACAGAAACACATAAGCTGACAACCATTCTTGAAAAAAATGGCCACGCAGTAATCACCGCTCCCAACGGTGAAAGCGGAGTTGAAGTAGCCCGCGCCGAACGCCCCGATCTGATCCTGATGGATATTGTGATGCCGGGTCTCAACGGTTTCCAGGCCACCCGTCAATTAAGCAAAGACAGCAATACCGGTGAAATTCCGATCATTATGGTAACTACCAAAGATCAGGATACAGACCGTGTCTGGGGTATGCGCCAGGGAGCTAGGGCTTACCTGACCAAACCTGTCGATGAGAGCAAATTGCTGGATGCGATCGGGGAGGTGTTGGCCTAATAGCCAGCTGCGAAAAGTGCAGTCACAAACACCTTATTTAACTCTGGTTGATATTGCACGGCGCGCCAAAGCGCAGGCCACTGGCCTGCCTGGCCGCCGGGAAATCAAACCCTATTGGACCGGTATCGGTTTCTCTCTTCTGGATAACCACTTTGTCGCCTCCATGGATGACGTTGTGGAATTGCTCGAAGTGCCACAGCACACCTTTATTCCGGGCGTTCAGCCTTGGGTTAAAGGCGTCTCTAATGTTCGTGGTCGCCTGCTTCCCCTTATTGATCTCGCAGCTTTTTATGGTGGCTACCTCTCAGGTCCGCGCCAGCAACGTCGTGTTTTGGTGCTCGAGAGGGATAAGACCTACGTGGGGCTTATCGTGGATAAATTGTTTGGGATGCAGCACTTGGCGTTTGAGTATGCCCGTGAGGCACCGACAGATTTGAGTGAACCATTTGCGCCAATGGTGCACGGCCAGTTTGTTTTACAGCAGCATCGTTGGCTCGTTCTCGATATGCGGGCACTGATCAAGGATGCGCGTTTTATGGATGCAGCTTTACGCTGACTAATCCAGTTCTTTCTTTCCGGTAGCCGAGGGTGGTCGACCGGATGGCCCGCAATTAGTGCAGGGATGTACAGCACTGACTGAGGGGTCTTGTCATTAAAGCGTTAAAACTAAAGTGGTATTAAACCGGCCTAATGCAATGGCCCGCTAGGAGTAAATTATGAAACCAGGCTCCCAGAGTTCCTTTTCCGCGCTGCGCAGTAACCCTGCCGCGCTGGTATTAGGTCTACTGGTACTCGCCACGCTGGCGGGGCTTATTGTCAGTATTTATTTGGTACAGACTCGAGACGAGCAGGATAAAGAGTACCTGCAGCAAGTCGCCGAGTTGCGGGCCCTTTCCTATCAGGTAGTTTCCTATGCGCCGGCGGCAACCGCAGGCGATAGTGAGGCCTTTACCGAGCTGGAAAATGTTACCGAAGAAATGGCTAATGCCTGGAACCAGCTTCAGCGAATGGATGACAGCAGTCGCCGCGCCCTGGGTGCTCAGCTGTCTGCTTACGATCAGGTTTGGCGCAGCTTGCGCGAGCAGGTCGACACGATCATCGGCAACCAGGAAACCATCGTATTTCTTAACGATATCGCTTCAACGCTGAGTGACTCGCTTCCGGAATTACAGGCGGAGCACAACAATATTGTAGAAATTCTGCTGGCTAACAACGCTCCGGCAAATCAGGTGGAGCAGGCCCAGTTGCAGGTATGGCGTGCGGAGCGTATTGGTCGAAATATCGATAAAATGCTCCAAGGTGGCGATGATGCCGAAGCCGCCGCTGACCAGTTTAATACCGATGCCAGTCTTTTCGGTAAGGTGGTTGACGGTATGAAGAGCGGCGATGTGGTGATGGGGATTTCCCGTATTACCGATGAAGAGGCTCGCCACTCATTGGATGAAATTACTGAGCTGTTCGGCTTCGTAAGCACCTCCGTGCGGGATATTTTCGAAGCAACTCCGGCCCTGTTTGCTACCCGCCAGGCCTCTGACGGCATTATCGCGTCATCTCCCCAGCTGATCGAAGCATTGAGTACGCTGAATGACCGAATCGTAAACCTTTCAGATGATCGCCAGCCCAACAACCTGACCATTGCTGCACTGGCTTTGGTCTTCGTTTTGTTGATCTTCGGTATGATGGCGATGGCATTCTCCGGTACCCGCCGAAACCTGAAAAAAGAGGAAGATACCAACGAGCGTAACCAGCACGCGATTATGCAGCTGCTGGACGAGCTGGCCGACCTCGCCGACGGTGACTTGACCACCTCTGCAACGGTAACCGAAGCCTTTACTGGTGCGATTGCCGACTCCATTAACTTTACTATTGACCAGCTGCGTGTGCTGGTATCGCGGATTAATGGTGCTGCACAGGAAGTATCTGGCTTGTCCCAGGAAACCCAGCAGACTGCCCTGCACCTCGCCGAGGCCTCTGAGCACCAGGCGCAGGAAATTGCCGGAGCTTCCGCCGCGGTTAACGAAATGGCGGTCACCATTGACCAGGTATCTGCCAACGCCTCTGAATCTGCCCAGGTAGCCGAGCGCTCGGTACATATCGCAAGTAATGGCGCCAAGGTGGTACAGAACACCATCAAAGGCATGGATAACATCCGCGAGCAGATTCAGGATACTTCCAAGCGAATTAAGCGCCTGGGTGAATCCTCCCAGGAAATTGGCGATATCGTAAGTTTGATTAACGACATTGCCGACCAGACCAACATTCTTGCATTGAATGCCGCGATCCAGGCGAGCATGGCCGGTGATGCCGGTCGAGGCTTCGCGGTGGTTGCGGATGAGGTACAGCGACTTGCGGAGCGCTCTGCAGCTGCAACCAAGCAGATCGAAGGCCTGGTAAAAGCGATTCAGTCCGATACCAACGAGGCGGTAATCTCCATGGAACAAACCACCAGTGAGGTGGTACGTGGAGCTCGTCTGGCCCAGGATGCGGGTGTTGCACTGGAAGAAATTGAAAGTGTATCCAACAACCTGGCATCGTTGATTCAGAACATTTCTAACGCTGCACGTCAGCAGGCTTCGTCTGCAGGCCACATTTCCAACACGATGAACGTGATTCAGGAAATTACCTCGCAGACCTCTGCGGGTACCCAAGCTACCGCCCAGTCCATTGGTAACCTGGCGCAGACCGCGAGTGCACTGCGAGAATCCGTTGCCGGCTTCAAACTTCCGCAAGAGGAAAGTGTTGAAAGCAACAGCGAGCTGTATGACGTGGAGTTGCCGGAAATGGATACAGATACTTTCGCTATTGAAGGTGAAGATACTCATTCATTGGAGTCCCGCGAAGACCGGGCCCTGGCCTAACCCACACAATAATACCCGGCCATTATGAAAGTTGGCCGGGTGCAAAAGGGGCGCACGGAATTGCTTCCGATAAATCCGCGGGTTTTTCTCGCTGAAAACTGTAGCGCTTGAGTACTGAATAAATTATTGGGGACTTGGCGTGAGTCACGACAACCCGAACTTTATGGCCTTGGATTGGCTGATCGGTGAAATTAACGAGACTTTGGCGCAAGCGCGCCAATTTCTTGAGACGTTCGCTGTAGAACCCGATGCGGGTGCCTCTCTTCTGCAAAACAGCTTGTCGCTGGTGCACCAGGTGCACGGTAGCTTGCATATGGCACAGCTCAGTGGTGCCGCGATGTTAGCAGAAGAGATGGAGCAACTTATCCAGGCCCTCGCCACTGGTGCGGTTGAAAATACCGACGAGACGCGCGAATTTTTGATGCGCGCATTGCTGGAGTTGCCCCTTTACCTCGAAAAGGTTTCTTTTCAGCGTCGTGACAATGCCGTTCTCTTACTTCCCCTGATGAATGACTTGCGCGCAGTGCGCCGCGAGCGATTGATCAGTGAAGGAGCGCTTTTCTCACCAGAACTGTCTTCATTGGCAACGGTGATTGGAAAGCGCCAGCCCCTCGTCGCCGATAGCGCCCGCTTAAATGACTTGGTCACCAAGTTGCGCAAGATGTATCACGTAGCGGCTGCGGGTCTGATCCGGGATGTAAACAGCGGCGAAAGCCTGGCTTACCTCACCAAGATTATTGAAAAAATGCAGCTGCTTTACAGTGGCAGCTGCCGCCAATCCCTGTGGGAAGTACTGTTCGGTATTTTGGAGGCGCTCGGCGAACACCGTATTAATGTGCAGCCCGCACTGCGCCATTTACTGCGCAAGGTGGATATTGAATTCAGGTTGTTGCAGGGGCGTGGCGCAAAGGTATTGGACGCGCGCCTGGATCAGGACTTTCTGCGAAACCTACTTTTTTATGTCTACCTCGCCGGTCCGAATGGGCCGCACTGCGAGAAACTCTACCAGCGCTTCGCACTAGATAAGGCGGTTCCCGGTACGCCTCGCCCGGATACTGAAGATGTATTGGCGATGGGGCCAGAAGCCCTGGGCAGTGCAATTGCTGCAGTGCGCGATGAACTGCAATTGGTGCGTGAAGCACTGGAGCCCAGTACAACCGATACAGAACAACCCTCGCTGTCAGATACGGCCGCTGTGGCCAAGCGCCTCGCGGATACACTCGGTATTTTGGGATTGGAAGCGCAGCGGGTTCGCGCTCGCAGTGTCTACGAAGACCTTCGCGACGCCTCCCGTGGTACTGACGTTGAAGAGTACCTGATGCGTGCCGCCGGGGAATTGGTTCAGCTCGATTCAGCGCTTGCCGCCACCGTCGATCGCAATAAAAAAGTCGACGATGAGCAGCCCATTATGGGCGACGCCACTGACTCTGTATTACGCGAGGCCAGACTCGGTCTGGAAGCGGTAAAAGAAGCGGTCATGGAGTATGTGGCCAGCCATTGGGATATCAGTTACCTGAGTCGTGTGCCACAGCGTTTACAAGAAGTCTGTGGTGGTCTCGAAATGGTGGGTTACCAGCGAGCGGGTGAAATCATCTCCGCTTGCAACCGCTATATTGGCAGCTCCCTGATTGAGGCTGGAGAACAGCCCGAATGGACAATGCTGGATACTCTGGCAGATGCCATTACCAGTGTTGAATACTACCTGGAGCGTCGTGCGGAAGGTCTGGCTGATGCAGAAATGCTTTTGGCACTGGCTGAAGATAGCGTAGAGGCTTTGGGCGTTTCGCTGAAGATCGTCGATGAGAGTGAGGCCGACGTCAGTCTGGAAGCGTCCCCGATATCAGAACCCGAACTGCCAGATCTTATTGATTACGATTTAATCCCCGATGACGAAGCCACTGCGGTTTCTGACGAATCTCTGGACTCTCAAGCTGAAATAAATGCGGAAGAGTCATCTGCCATAACTTTGCAGCTGCCTGTCGATGAAGCAGATTCTGTTGTGGAGTCCGAGCTGGAAATCGATGGAGAGTCTGCTCCGGAGGAGTCTTGGTTCTCTGATGGGGCTCCTCAGGTTGAAGCTGCTTCGGTACTTGAAGTTGAAACTGGGATAGAGGCTCCTGAAGCTGAGGAAGCGCCTGCTGAGATTGCTGACTTCATTGAAGCTGCACCGATGGTAGAGTCTGCTGAGGTTGAGCCGGTTGCTGCAGTTGCAGAGGTCGCGGATACGACGGAGGAACTCGGTGATGACACTGAGAGCCTGATTGACGATGAAATTATCGAGATCTTCCTGGAAGAAGCCGGGGAAGTTCTTGCGCATATCAGTTGTTACTTCCCGGAGTGGGCTGCCAATTTTGCCAATCAGGATGCCCTGGTAGAGTTTCGTCGGGGCTTCCATACCCTGAAGGGGTCGGGCCGTATGGTCGAGGCCCTGGATATTGGTGAACTGGCCTGGTCTGTGGAGAATATGCTCAACCGGGTTATCGATGGCAGTGTGAAACCCGGGCCTGCCCATGTATACCTGATTGAGCAGGTGTATCAGAAGTTCCCCTCAATGATTGAGGCGTTTAAACACGGACAGAGCGACCCCGATCAGCAGCTTACCCTGCAGTTACAAGCCTGGGCTGAGCAGCTGAGTGCGGGAGAGATGCCCGCTGATCTGGAAGCCCAAAGTGCAGGCGGTGTCGCGGCAGTTGACGCTGTTGAGGACACCGGAGAAGACCTGGCTCAACTCTGGGAAATTTTTGCCCAGGAGGCAGAGACGCACCTCAATGTCGTAGATGAGTATCTGCAGGATATGCAGGCTGCCGCGCCTTTGTATGGTGTTCCCAGCGATCCAATGCACCGGGCACTCCACACACTAAAAGGCTCCGCACATATGGCGGAAGTCAAAGTGGTTGCCGAAATTATGGCGCCACTGGAGCGCTTCGCTAAAGAGCTGCGTATTTATCAGGTGCCTATCGATGCAGATATTTTTGATCTGATCAATGATAGCGCCACCTATGTGCGTGAAGTGCTGGAACAGATTCGCTCTTCAGAGCCTCTCGCAATAGAGAAATCGGAACAGTTTCTTGCTCGCGTTGCTGAATTGCAGGAGCGCTCTGTAGGTCACTTGATTCGCGAGCGTGAGGCGAATGAACCTCGCGCGGTCGATCCCCAGCTTCTCGAAGTCTTGATGGCTGATGGCATGCGGGTGCTGCTTGATGCAGACCAAATGCTGACTGAGTGGCGCGCCGACCCGGCAGATAAAAGTCGTGTTGTATTGGTCGCTGACGAACTCAATGTTCTGCAGGAGGCGGCCAGCCGGGCGCAGTTGCCGATCCTGGCCGAGCTCGCTGAGCTGTTGCTGAATGTTTATCGCAAAGTCCTTGCTGGTGACCTTGAGCAGGAGCCCGCACTATGGGCCTCTCTTGAGCAGGGACACAACGAGTTGCTCGATTTAATCGATGCAGTAGCAGCAGCACAAGACCTCCCTGAAGTCAGCGAAGCTGTGGAAGAGGCGCTTCGCTACCTGGCTCAGGGTGAGGAAACCAGTTCATCAGCAGAAGATGACTACGACCTCGATGAACTGGGAATCGATAGCGAAGCACTGGCTATTGCCGAGCCTGAAGAGCAGGCGCCGGAGCCCACGGAAGTAACCGAGCTTCTGGTTTCAGAAGCATCCCCTGATGAGTGGATTGAGCCACCTGTATTACAGGTGTCGCACGATGGGGAATCTCTCGATGGCGAGGCTGAGGATTCGGAAATTCCTCAATTGCAGGCCATAGAAGTTGAGGCCGCCGTTGAGGACGTTTCTCAATTTGAAGAACCCTTCTCTGCACCTGAAGTTGAACCTGCTGGCGACCTGGCTATCGAGCAACCGGGTAGCGAGGTGTCATCACAGGATTCCGCTCAGTCTGTCGATTTACAGAAGCTGCTGGCAGACATTGACCCGGATGTTGTCGACGTCTTTATGGAGGAGGCTGGAGATCTTACCGATGAGCTGGAGGAACTGATCCAGAGTTGGGAAGAGGAGCCAGAAAGCCGTGAGCAAAGTGAAGCCCTGAAGCGTGTATTGCACACCTTTAAAGGTGGTGCACGCATGGCTGGCCTAATGGGGTTGGGTGAAGTAGCTCACCGTTTTGAAACGGTGATCGAAGGCATGCGCGACAACGATCGGCCCTCCGCAGATTTCTTCGCCAATGCCCATGGTATCCACGATCGTCTCGCCGATGGAGTAGAGACAGTTCGCGCCTGGATGGCTGGTGAACAGCTTGATGCTTTTGTACAGCTGGTCAGCACCGATTGGGCGGATCAGAAGCCGGCTAACTCGGCAGCTGCAGAAGCAGTTATTGAATCTGAAGTTTCAGACGAACAACCTCAAGAAACTGTTCTCGTAGCGGATGCGGAACAAGGTGATGAAGTCATTGCGGCCGAGAGTACTCAGCCGGATGCTGATGTAGTTGCTACGCAGCTGCCCGAGATCGCTGTAGGTCAGGAAAGCGATAACGTTTTGCCGTTTATCCGCAAGGCCGGTAATGCAGAGCAGGAGGTAGCGGCACCGACCCGGAACCAGCCCCAGGAGATGGTGCGTGTAGCTGCTGAACTTCTGGAGGAGTTGGTAAACCTCGCCGGTGAGACTGCAATTTCCCGTGGTCGTCTTGAAGAGCAGATGAGTGAGTTCGGTCTCGCCCTGGACGAGATGGATGTGACGCTGGTGCGTCTCAACGAACAGCTGCGCCGCCTGGACCGCGAGACCGAGGCTCAGATCCTGTTCCGCCAGGAGCAGTTGGCAGAGCAGGACGGCGACTTCGATCCGCTGGAAATGGACCGTTACTCGTCTATTCAGCAGTTATCCCGTTCCCTGCTGGAGTCCACATCTGACTTGATGGAGCTGCGCTCCACTCTGAATAACAAGGCGCGGGATACAGAGACCCTGTTGCTCCAGCAGTCCCGAGTAAATACCGAATTGCAGGAAGGTCTGATGCGCAGCCGCATGGTACCTTTCTCCCGTCTGGTACCGCGCCTGCGTCGCATCGTGCGCCAAGTAAGTGCTGAGCTGGGCAAGCAGGTCGAGTTGGGATTCTCCAACGTTGAAGGCGAGCTGGACCGGTCCATGTTGGAGCGTATGGTTGCGCCACTGGAGCATATGCTGCGCAACGCTGTGGACCACGGCATTGAAATGCCAGAGGAGCGTTTGGCTGCCGGCAAGTCTGAGCGTGGGCGTATCGATGTGGCGCTGAAAAGGGAGGGCAGTGAAGTTGTCCTCACCATCCGCGATGATGGTGCCGGTGTCAATTTGATCCGGGTGCGTGAAAAGGCGGTGGAAAATGGCCTGATGAGGCCGGATGCTGAGCTCTCGAATAATGAGATTCTTCAGTTCATTCTGCAGGCCGGTTTTACCACTGCAGAAAAAGTTACCCAGATCTCTGGCCGGGGTGTGGGAATGGACGTTGTATCCGCCGAGCTGAAGCAGATCGGTGGCAGCGTCCATATCAACTCAGAGGCAGGCGCAGGAACAGAATTTGTCGTTCGGCTTCCGTTCACAGTTTCGGTTAACCGCGCTTTGATGGTGCGAATTGGCGATGACCTGTTTGCACTGCCGCTGAATACCATCGAAGGTATTGTGCGCCTCAGTCCATTTGAGCTGGAGCACTACTATCGCTCAGATGATGCGCGTTTCGAATACGCCGGAGAACTCTATCAGGTTAGCTATTTCGGTACTCTGCTGAAGTCTGGTGCTCAACCCAAACTCAGTGTCGATGATATGCAACTGCCCGTTTTGTTGGTGCGCTCTGAAGGGCACGCTATGGCATTACAGGTGGATGCCATTAAGGGCAGCCGCGAGATTGTAGTGAAAAGCCTCGGCCCGCAGTTCTCCGGGGTTCAAGGGGTATCAGGTGCAACGGTAACTGGTGATGGTAGCGTCGTGGTGATTCTCGATGCTCACGCCCTGCTGCGTCGCCAGGCCACTCAGCTGGCAAGGCCGGAAGTGCCGCAGCTTCAAATTCAGGAAGAGCCTGAAGTGCAGTCCGAGCAGGAGGCGCGCCAGCAGACCGTTATGGTTGTGGACGACTCGGTTACAGTGCGCAAGGTAACCACGCGCTTCCTGGAGCGAGAGGGCTATCTGGTTAGCACTGCAAAGGATGGTCAGGATGCGGTTATCCAGCTGCAGGATAAGATCCCGGATCTGATCTTGCTGGATATTGAGATGCCGCGTATGGATGGCTTCGAGGTTGCCCGCCATATTCGCTCCAGCAGCCGCCTGCGCGATATTCCTATCGTAATGATTACTTCGCGTACCGGTAATAAGCACCGCGATCACGCTATGTCCCTGGGAGTTAACCACTACCTGGGTAAACCTTACCAGGAAGATGTACTGCTGGCGGCTATTCGTGAGTATGCGGATGCCGAAGCTGTCGGAAGCTGAGACGGCAAACATCAGGAATAATATAGAGATAGGCAATGAGTGAAGTTGAAGCGCTGCCGGTAGATGTCCCCCAGGAAGTGAGCAGCCTGTTATTGCCCCTTGAGCAGGGGCAGCTGCTGGTGCCGGTGGACAGCCTCTCAGAGGTTGTTGCAATGCAGACGCCGATGGCAGTTCAAGATGTACCCGAGTGGTATTTGGGAGATCTGATCTGGCGGGAACAGCGCCTGCCGGTGGTATCTTTTGAAGTGATGTGTGGTGGTGCCTTGGGAGCAGTTGCAGAAGAGGGGCGTATTGCGGTGCTGAGTACGGGAAATCCCGATGGTGAGCTGCCGTATTTTGCATTGCTCTTGCGCGGCACTCCGCGCCTGGTACGGGTTACCCCTGAGGAGTTGGCACTGCGAGAGCAGCCGCTAAGCCCTGGAGAGTTAATGCATGTGGCGCTTTCTGGTGAGGAGGCGGTTATTCCCGACCTGCAGGGATTAGAGCGGGCCTGCTTGCGCTATCGCAGTGACTGAGTTGTTTTGCGATGTATCACCAAAAAAGGGGCCTGAGGCCCCTTTTTTGATTGAGCTGTTCGCTTAGAACAGCTCTTCCGGTAAAGAATCCTCCCGGCCATCCTGGCTGGGCATATCCATATCTTCATCGGTGTAGCGATTGCGATATGGGTTATACACTTCGCGGCCGGGCACCCGGTTGGTCCTGAATATCTCAAACATGCCCCCGTAAGAGGTACGCAAGCCATTTTGAGGGTTGATGCGTACCGTAACTATGCCATCTGGTTGAGCCAGGTGGCGCTCGGGAAGACCTTCGAGGGCACTGCTCATAAAATCGATCCAGATAGGTAGAGCGGCCGAGCCACCGTATTCATTTTTACCCAGTTCGCCATAGGAATCGAAGCCAACCCAGGCACTGGTAGCCAGGTAGGGGCTGTAACCTGAGAACCACGCATCCCGTGGACCATTGGTGGTACCGGTCTTTCCGGCAATATCACCGCGTTTCATCGCCAGAGCGCGGCGCCCGGTACCCTTTTTGATAACATCTTTAAGCATCGAATCCATTATGTATGCCGTCTCTGCGGACATGGCTCGCGGAGCGCGAGGACGCGCTTGGCTCTTGCTCGGGTCGAGGGGGCCAACGGGCAGTACGTGTAGTTCCGCTGGCTCTTCACCTTGATCGACCCCTTGTCCTTCCAGCTGTAATTCCGCGAGATCGACGGGTTCAGCGGACAGGGTTTCAGAGCCTGTGCCCGGCTCGGGACAGTTATCGCAGACCGTGAGAGGCAGTGCTTGATACAGGACTTCGCCATTAACATCCAATACCCGGTCAACCAGGTAGGGTTCCACTCGGTAGCCACCATTGGCGAAGGCGGCATAGCCTCGCACCATCTCCAGGGGCGTGAGAGCGGAGCTACCCAGGGCGATGGTCAGGTTGCGGGCGAGCTTGCTGCGCTCAAACCCAAAGCCTTCGACAAAGCCCAGGGCGTAGTCCAGTCCTAGGGATTGCAGCAACCGGATTGAGACCATATTGCGGGACTTGTACAAAGCCATACGCAGGCGGGTTGGGCCGAGGAAGGTCCCTCCGTCATTTTCTGGCCGCCATACATCTTGCAGGTTGGTTTCCTCAAAGATAATCGGGGCATCATTGATAATGCTCGCCGCTGTATATCCGCGCTCGATCGCAGAGGCGTAAATAAAGGGCTTGAAACTGGAGCCGGGTTGCCGGGCGGCCTGAGTGGCCCGATTGAAATGGCTCTGGCGGAAGTCGTAACCACCGACAAGGGCGCGGATAGCCCCATCTTCGGGCTCAATAGATACCAGGGCGCCCTGTGCTTCCGGGACCTGGGCTAGAACCCACTCTTCAGTCACCTGGGGTTCAGCAGGCTCGATATCACCGCCCTCGGGATCCGCAAATGGATCGGCTTGAAGAGGCTCATCTACAGCGGTGGCGATCATCTCGCTACTGGAGTTGCTCTCTTTCTTTTCCTTAACGACCTTGCGCAGCCGAATAACATCCCCGGGAGCAAACATTTTTTCAGCGGATTGAAGGCGTGCTCCCCGGGCGCTCTCAGAAATATAGGGCCTGATAGAACTGAGCCCATTGCTCCAAGGCAATTCAATTACGCGCCGATCTCTCAGTTGAACTTGAAGTTTCTTGGGTTCTACCGCAGTGACAACGCCGGGTTCCAGACCGCCGAGAATGGGAATCTCGTTGAGTAAATCGATAAGTTGGTCGCTATCTTGTAGCAATTCCGGTGCAAGGCGCTGTTCTGGGCCGCGATAGCCGTGGCGCGCATCATAGGTTTCCAGACCGTGCTGAAGCGCATTGCGAGCCGACTCCTGCAGGCGACTGTCTATCGTTGTTATGACCTGGAAGCCGTCGGTATAAGCGTTGTCGCCAAAGAGGTCTACTGCCTCCTTCCGTGCCATCTCGGCGATATAGGGTGCATCCAGGTCGAGGTCCCGGCTGTGATAGCTGGCTGTTACTGGCGCAGTAATAGATTGGTTATATTGATCCTGGTTGATATAGCCAAGGTCGAGCATCCGCATCAGGATCCAGTTGCGGCGTACCAGGGCTCGGGAGGGGTTGGCGAGAGGGTTGAAGGTCGATGGTGCTTTGGGAAGTCCCGCCATCATAGCCCACTGGGCCAGATTCAGATCCTTGATATCTTTGCCGTAATACACCTGAGCTGCAGCTTGGAAACCATAGGCGCGGTTTCCAAGGAAGATCTTATTGATGTAAAGGGCGAGGATCTCGTCCTTGGTCAGCTCCTGTTCGATTTGCAGCGATAGCAAAATTTCATTGAACTTGCGCACAAAACGCTGCTCTCGGCTGAGAAAGAAGTTGCGCGCCACCTGCATTGTCAGTGTACTACCACCAGACTGGATAGAGCCGGTCTTAATCAGCTGCGAGGCGGCCCGCATCAAACCTTTGATGGAAACACCATTGTGGGAGTAAAAGCTTGCATCCTCAGCGGCGAGGATCGCTTTGATAAAGGGTTCTGGCGTTTGCTCGATCGTGATAGGGTTGCGCCGCTTTTCACCGAACTCACCGATCAGTTTCATATCCCGTGAGTAGACCCTCAGAGGGGTCTGTAAGCGGATATCGCGGAGGCTCTCCACTGAGGGCAGCCCCGGTTTGAGGTAGAGGTAGATACTGGCTAGGGCCATTGCTGTAGCGGCCACACCGGCAAGGCCGAGCCAAAGCAGTGCGAGCAGACGATTGCGGGCTTTTACGGTCATGAAACTGCTTCTGTGTACTTCATCAAAGTGATTAGGTGAATAATTATACGAATATTGTGCGCTATTACCTATGCAAATGCAGGTTGAAGCGTTAATTTAAAGTGCTATAACATCAAACCCTCATAACCCACGGAAAAGATAAGAAAAAATGGGAATTTTCCCTTTTCTGAGCAAAGGCCCTAAGGCCATGTTGGGACTCGATATTAGCTCTACTGCGGTCAAGTTGCTGGAGCTAAGTCGCAACGGCGACAAATATCGGGTCGAAAGTTACGCCGTGGAACCTCTCCCACCCAATGCCGTAGTTGATAAGAATATCAATGATGTGAGGGCGACGGCTGAGGCTATTCGCAAAGTTGTGCGACGCTCCAAGACCCGCCTGCGGGAAGCTGCCGTTGCCGTCTCTGGGTCAGCGGTGATCACCAAGACGCTCGAAATGCCAGCGGACCTTACTGACGAGGCATTGGAAGCCCAGATTGCAATCGAGGCTGACCAGTATATTCCCTATCCGCTTGAAGAAGTCAGCCTGGACTTTGAGGTGCAGGGGCCCTCTGAAAAGGGGGAAGGCCAGATGGAGGTCTTACTCGCAGCTTGCCGCACAGAAAATATTGAACAGAGGATCTCTGCGCTGGATGAGGCCGAGCTGGAACCCGGTGTGGTAGATGTTGAAGCTTACGCCATAGAGCGAACTTACACACTGTTGGAAGATCAACTCCCCCCTCAAGAACAGCTAGTCGTAGCCGTTATAGATATTGGAGCGACGATGAGTGCCCTGTCCGTCCTTGTGGATGGTAAAACAGTGTATACCCGTGAACAACTCTTTGGGGGGCGTCAGCTCACCGATGAAATTCAGCGGCGCTATGGTCTCTCAGTAGAGGAAGCGACTCTGGCGAAGCGCCAGGGGGGTAGTGGCTTACCAGATGACTATTTTGCTGAAGTGTTGGAGCCCTTTAGAGACGCGGTAGTTCAACAGGTAACTCGTTCTTTGCAATTCTTTTATTCCTCAACCTCATATAGTGATGTGGACCATATCCTTCTGGGGGGGGGAGTTGCGGCGATGGAAGGAATTGGTGAGCTTATTAGCGAGAAGCTGGGGCGACCGACAATGGTTGCTAATCCATTTCACAAAATGAGTGTGTCTTCACGGGTTAATCGTCAGGCTTTGGCAAATGAAGCCCCCTCACTAATGATTGCCACAGGGCTGGCGATGAGGGAGAAGGACTACTGATATGGCAAAGATTAACCTTCTGCCTTGGCGCCAGGAATATCGCGCTCAAAAGCAAAAAGAATTTCAGCAAATAATGGTAGTCGTTGTTTTTGCTGTGGCTGCCGCTATGTTTGGCTGGATGAAAACTGTTGATAAGCAAATAATCTATCAAAATGAAGGCAATCAAATCCTGAAAAACAGGATAAGTGAATTGGACATTCAGGTAAAAGAAATTAAAGACCTGAAAAAACGCCGGCAGGAATTGATTGATCGTATGCGTGTAATTCAGGAGTTACAGGGTAACAGGCCACTTGCAGTGCGTTACTTTGATGAGCTTGTTCAGGCTACGCCAGAAGGTGTATGGCTTAGCTCTATGGAGCGAGTGGGTAATAAGCTGTCCCTGTCAGGTGTGGCGGAGTCTAATAATCGGGTTTCTTCTTTTATGCGGAACCTGGATCAATCTGATTGGTATGAGGCTCCAGCTTTAGCAGGGGTTACTGCTAGTCCGCGGCATGGCGAGCAAGCGAGTGCTTTCGAGTTGACGGTCAATGTCACAGGTAGAAAGCAGGAAGATGACCAAGGCGCTGCGAAAAAATAAGGGACCGCACCATGGCACTGGCAGATACGCTAAAGCAGATAAATGAGCTTGATCTCAATGATATCGATTTTTCTCGTATGGGCATTTGGCCCTTACCGGGGCGGATAGCCCTGCTGATTATTATATCAGCAGTCATTGTTGGACTCGGTTATCATTTTTTAATTAGCGATCGATATCAGCGGCTTGAATTGGCTGAGAGTAAAGAGCGGCAGCTGTTTAAGCAGTTTGAAAAGAAGCAGGAACAGGCTCACAACCTAGACGCCTATAGACTTCAATTAGAGGAAATGAATCAGACTTTTGGTGCATTGCTCAAACAGCTACCCAAAGACACCGAAGTTCCTGGTTTACTTGAAGATATCGATGAGTATGGGCGGGGAAGTGGCCTAACGATAAGTGATATTGACTTGCAGAAGGAGCGGGTCGGTGAATTTTACGTAGAGTTACCGATCCAGATATTCGTTAAAGGTGGATATCATGAATTTGGTGCTTTTGTGAGTGGTATTGCTGGTATGCCCCGAATAGTGACTTTGCATGATTTTAAAATAGTAAATGATAAAGAAGGCGGTTTGCTCAGAATGACAATCAACGCCAAGACCTATCGCTATAAAGATCAAGGTGAAGAGGGATGATTAAATACCTCTCGATTGCAGTTGCTCTGCTATCAATTGTCGGGTGTGACTTAAACTCTGATCACAGTGAGTTGCGTAAGCGAATGGCTGAAGTGGAACGGAGGCCTAAAGGTCAAATTGAGCCTATACCGACATTTACCCCTTATAGCCCCTATGTTTATGTAGCGGCTGCTCAGCGAAGCCCCTTTACCAGGCCTGTTCTTGAGTCCGAACAGCGTATAGTGGGGCGCAGGTTAGATGTTGCTCCAGATTTAACTCGTCAGCGAGAGCTACTAGAAGGGGTTAATATTGATGCGCTGTCGATGGTTGGTAGTTTGTCACGTGATGGGCAGATCTGGGCTCTGATAGACGATGGCTCTGGTGGAATTCATCGCATAACTGTTGGTAATTATCTCGGAAAAAATCATGGCCGAGTAGTGAATGCCACTAATGCACAGCTCGATATTTTAGAAATTATACCGGATGGCACCGGAGGCTGGATTGAACGGCCGCGGGCTCTGGCGTTGGAAGAGAGGGACAACGGATAATGAACAATAAACAGTTCGCCTTTTTAATGACTCGATTCCAGTTATTGCTGCTGGGATTGTTGTTATTCCCAATAGCGTCCAATGCTCAGGTAAACCAGCTCAATGACATTCAATTTTCTGAGCTGCCTGGTAGCCGGGTCCAGCTTCGTCTTACCTTCAGTGATAAGCCCCCAGAACCAACGGGTTACACAATAGAGCAACCCGCGCGAATAGTTTTAGATTTTGCCGGAGTAGAAAGTGTGCTTCCGCAAAAAAAATACTCTCTAGGCATCGGAGCCGCACGGAGTGCAGTCATTGTGTCCAGCGAGGATCGCACTCGACTTATCGTTAACCTGGATGAGTTACCGGTATACTCCAGTGAGCGCCAGGGTAATCAGCTGCTAATGGAGATAGGAGCAGACTCTTCTGAGAGTGAAGCTAGTGTCGCTGCTGTTCCGCAACATGATGCTGGCATGAGCTTGGGGGGTGACAAGCAGTTCCGAGCCTCAGGGAGTGTGGCTGTAAATAATGTTGATTTTCGCCGTGGTGAAGAGGGTGAAGGCAAGGTAATAGTTAGTCTCACAGACCCTGCGGTTAATATTGATGTTGAACGTACAAACGGAAAAATCTATTTGACTTTCCTGGGGGCTGAACTGCCCGAGTCTTTACGCCAGAGACTGGATGTTACAGATTTCGCGACTCCTGTTAGTTCAATTACCGTAGATTATGACGGACGTAACACTGTTATTTCAGTTGATCCAAGCGATGTTGAGTACGATTACTTGGCGTATCAGGCGGACACCGAATATGTATTAAGTGTTAAGCCACTTACAGCTCAAGAGATTCGTGAAAAAGAGAAAGAGTTTCAGTTCGATGGTAAGAAGCTTTCACTCAACTTTCAGGATATTGAAGTTCGCTCAGTGCTTCAGGTGATTGCTGATTTTACCGACTTAAATTTGGTAGCCAGTGATACAGTTCAAGGCCGTATTACGCTGCGCCTGGATGGTGTCCCTTGGGATCAAGCACTGGCACTTATTTTGAAAGCAAAAGGGTTGGATAAGCGCCAGGAGGGCACTGTCATTATGGTTGCGCCAGCGGCTGAGATCGCTGAACGAGAGCGCCAGGAGCTTGAAACTCGAAAGCAATTAGAAGAATTGGCTCCGCTGCGAACGGAATATATTAGTGTTCGCTATGCTGATGCAGGGGAGTTGTTTGAACTCTTCTCTGGAGGGCAGAACGGTGGATCTGGCCAAGGTGGATTTGCGGGAGGTGGCAGTAGTGGAAACTCAAACACCCCAACAATGCTTTCTGCCCGCGGTAGTGCAATTGTGGATGAGCGCACTAATACTATTATCTTGACGGATACTGAGGATAAGATTGCCCAGTTTAGGGCGTTAATCGAGGCTATTGATATCCCGATTCGCCAAGTGATGATTGAGGCACGAATCGTAACTGCTAGTAGTGACTTCCAGAAAGAGTTAGGTGTTCAGTGGGATTATGCTGATCTTACCGAAATTGGTGACGGTACTTATGGCCTAACCTCAGCGAGTAATTGGTTGGAAGAAGACACTTCTTTGGCAGAGCTAAGTACTCAATTTGACCCAATGTTGGTTGATCTTGGAGTCACCAATCCAGCTGGTAGTCTTGCCTATCATATTTTGAAGGATAATTTCTTCCTTGGCCTGGAATTGTCAGCCTTAGAGGATAGTGGACTGGCAGAGGTTGTTTCTCAGCCAAAAGTTGTGACCGGTGATAAACAGGAAGCCACTATACAGTCTGGTGTTGAGATCCCCTATCAGGAAACCACTTCTTCTGGGGCTGCTTCTATCACCTTCCGAGAGGCTGTACTGGAATTGAATGTGACCCCTCAAATTACACCAGACAATAACATTATTATGTCTCTAAATATTGAGCAGAATAGTGTGGGTGAGTATGTAAGTGTGGGTGATGGCCAAGTCCCCTCTATTAATATCAACACCTTGGCGACCAAAGTATTGGTACGCAATGGTGAAACAATTGTTCTAGGTGGTATTTTTGAAGGTACCGCTGTAGAGAGTGAAACCAAGGTTCCCTTGCTGGGCGATATTCCTTATATCGGTAACTTGTTCAAGCAGACTATACGCACGGACGATAAACGTGAGATCCTGATGTTTATCACACCGCGTATTCTTGAAGATGAGGCTTTTTACTCTAAGTGATCACCCGCTCTATTTTCCTGGTCGGCCCCATGGGGGCCGGCAAGTCTACTATCGGCAGGTTGTTGGCAGCTCAATTACAGCTGCCTTTTGCCGATACCGACAAAGTGCTGGAAGAGCGCACTGGTGCGGATATTCCCTGGATTTTTGATGTGGAAGGCGAAGCCGGATTTCGCCGTCGTGAGAGTGAAATATTGGAAGAGCTCTGCCAGGGTGAGTGCCAGGTTATCGGTACCGGTGGCGGAATAGTTTTGCTCGAGGAGAATCGACGCCAGCTACAAAAATATGGCCATGTAGTTTATTTGCAGGCCAATATCGATCAGCTTCTGGAGCGCACTTCCAAGAATACCAATCGCCCGTTGCTTCGTGTACCCAACCCCCGTCAGCGTATTGCGGAAATTTTGCAGGAACGTGAGCCTCTGTATCGTGAGGTTGCAGATATTATTTGCGACACCAATGACCTCTCCCCCAAACAAGCATCCCTTCTGGTCGCAGAACACTTAGGCAGCCTGCTGTCCGATTAGTCCCAAGCGTCTGTGCTAAAGTGCGTCTCACTTCTGTTGAGATAAGCACTAGGGGATTGAGAGCAGTATGCAAAGCCTTAACGTAGAACTCGGCGAGCGTAGTTATCCGATAATTATTGGTTCAGGTTTGCTCGGTGACCCGCAATATGTCCTCCCTTACATTAAAGGCCGGCAAGTTTGCATTGTTACCAATGAAACTATTGCTCCTCTTTATTTGGCGACATTATTGGAAGGGCTAAAAGGGCTCGATAAAGTGGATGTTGTCGAGCTTCCCGATGGTGAAGCTTTTAAATCACTCGACACAGTAAATCGAATTTTTGATGTGCTGCTGGAAAAGCGTCACAACCGCACTACGACACTAATCGCGTTGGGCGGGGGTGTTGTTGGAGATATGTGCGGTTTTGCTGCAGCCTGTTATCAGCGCGGGGTTAACTTTATTCAGGTACCGACTACCCTGCTGTCTTTGGTTGACTCCTCTGTTGGGGGAAAGACCGGCGTTAACCATCCCCTTGGTAAAAATATGATTGGCGCCTTCCACCAGCCCCGCCTTGTCCTCGCGGATACCGATTCCCTTGCCACATTGCCTGCACGTGAATTTTCCGCAGGCCTCGCTGAGGTCATTAAATACGGATTGATCTGTGACAGCCCATTCTTCGAATGGATCGAGGAGAATTTACAAAAGTTATTAACGAGGGAGCCCGCAGCACTGGCTTACGCTATTGAGCGCTGCTGCGCCGACAAGGCGAATGTTGTTGCCAGTGATGAGCGCGAGAGTGGTCGTAGGGCGATACTGAATCTTGGCCACACCTTCGGCCACGCTATTGAGGCAGTGCAGGGGTATGGCAGTTGGTTACACGGTGAGGCCGTTGCCGCCGGCATGGTTATGGCGCTGGAATTATCCAGATTGCGCGGAGATATCGATGCAGAGCTGGTGGAGCGATTGCGAGTGATGCTAGAGGCGGCTGATTTGCCGCAGCAGGCACCGGAAGGTATGACAACCGATGAATTCCTCCAAGTAATGCAGGTGGATAAGAAGGTGCTGGACGGAAAATTGCGTTTGGTACTGCTAAAGGCGCTGGGAGAAGCAATTATTGTCGATGATACCCCTAGAAAAATGATTATAAATGCACTGAAAAACTGTGGTGCTGAGTGATAACCCTGCTCTTATTGTCAAAATAATAGGACTGAGTACCAGAAAGGTTAGCTGCTAGAAGATAAGTTTGGTTTTGTTCGGTTTGACAGACTAATACACTGCTAAAAGTTGAAAATGTAGTGTTGGGCAAGTAATATTGCGCCCCCCCGAAAGGAAAGGCGGGGCAAAAAACCGCCAATAACAACAAAAAAAGCCCCAGCAGAGGGCTTTTTTTATCTCGGGATCTTTTTCCAAGGGACCGCAGGAGAGCGTAGCGCGAAGCTTAAAGTGACATTCGCCCATAACAGGCACTTCTTTTTTTTAAGCGCCAGTGGTCCCCCAATCGATAGCGACGAGGAATTCTATGGGTAGCAGTCTGTATCAGTTGGATGAGTTTAAGGACAACTGCGGTTTTGGTCTGATCGCTCATTTGCACGGTGTGGCAAGTCACAAGTTAGTGCAGACGGCCATTGAATCCCTCACTTGCATGACCCACCGGGGTGGTATTGCCGCCGATGGTAAAACCGGTGATGGTTGCGGTCTTTTGCTGCAAAAGCCGGATGCTTTCCTCCGCGCAGAAGCCAAGACCCTGTTTGGTGCTGAGCTGACAGCAACCTACGCAGTGGGATCGATCATGCTCCCACTGGATCATGCCGAGGCCGATAAAGCCCGACAAATTCTCGAAACTGAGCTGGAAGCTCAGGGCTTAAAGACTGTCGGCTGGCGCACCGTACCGACCAACCCGGAATGCCTGGGCCCCATTGCCCGGGATTGCCTTCCGCACTTTGAGCAACTGCTGATCAACGATGCGGACGAGCCCCTCGGCGAGGCGAAATTCAATGCCCGTCTGTATGTGGCCCGTCGCAAAGCCGAGTTGCGCTTAAGTAGCGAAGTCTATATCGCCAGCCTTTCAACCAGTGTCCTCTCCTACAAAGGCCTGATGATTCCGGCTGATCTGCCCAAGTTTTTCCCAGAACTGGCCGACCCGCGCCTGGAAACCGCGATCTGTGTTTTCCACCAGCGCTTTTCTACCAATACCATGCCCCGCTGGCCCCTGGCTCAGCCATTCCGCTTGCTGGCACACAATGGCGAGATCAACACTATTACCGGCAATCGCAACTGGTCTGTTGCCCGCACCAGTAAATTTGCCACTGACCTGATTCCAGAGCTGAATGAGCTGGTGCCCCTGGTTAACCGTGAGGGTTCCGACTCCTCCAGCCTGGACAACATGCTGGAGATGCTGTTGGCGGGCGGCATGGAGCTGCACCGGGCCGTGCGCATGCTAGTGCCGCCGGCCTGGCAAAATGTTGAAGGAATGGATGCGGACCTCCGCGCTTTTTACGAATATATCTCCATGCATATGGAGCCCTGGGATGGGCCGGCTGGATTGGTGATGACGGATGGCCGCTATGCCGTGTGTACCCTGGACCGCAACGGCTTGCGCCCCTCGCGCTGGGTGATTACCAAGGATGACCTGATCACTGTGGCCTCCGAGGTGGGCGTGTACGACTATGCCCCTGAAGATGTTGTAGCTAAGGGCCGCCTTGGACCGGGGCAGATGCTGTCGGTAGACACCCAAGAGGGCAAGCTCTACCACACCGCTGACATCGATAATATGCTCAAGCGGGCGCAGCCCTATAAGCGTTGGCTCAAGGATAAAGCACGCCGTATCCGCTCTACTTTAGTTACCGCGCCGGTGGACAACAACTTCTCCCACCAGCAATTCAAGGTCTACCAAAAGTTGTTCAGCTCCTCCCTGGAAGAGCGCGATAAAGTCGTCCGGCCCATGGCTGAAGCGGGCCAGGAAGCGGTCGGTTCAATGGGCGATGATACGCCGATGGCGGTTTTGTCCCGCTACAACCGCTCGCTCTACGACTACTTCCGCCAGCAGTTTGCCCAGGTAACCAACCCGCCAATTGACCCCCTGCGGGAAACCGTGGTGATGTCTCTGGAGACCTGCCTGGGTCGAGAGAAATCCGTATTTGAGGAAACCCCCGAGCACGCAGATCGGGTGATCCTGTCTTCGCCAGTACTTTCCCATATGAAGTACACGGCACTCTTATCCCTTGATCGCCCGGGCTTCGAAGCGGAGATCTTCGACCTGAACTACGACCCCGCTGAACAGGACCTCAAGTCGGCGATTGAACAGCTCTGCGCCAAAGTTGAGGTCTCAGTGCGGGCGGGTGCTGTGATTGTAGTACTGTCCGATCGCGATATTCGCGAGGGGCACTTGCCAATCGATGCACTGCTGGCGACGGGCGCGGTGCACCACCACCTGGTACATGCGGGCTTGCGCTGTGACTCCAATGTTGTGGTGGATACCGCCAGCGCCCGCGATGCACATCAGTTGGCCTGTTTGGTTGGTGTCGGTGCCACCGCAGTACACCCGTATTTCTCCTACAGCATTATCAATCACCTGATCGATACCGGTGAATTACTGCTGGATGCCGCTGAGGCGCAGAAAAATTACCGCAACGGCATTATCAAGGGCCTGTTAAAGATCCTGTCCAAGATGGGCATTTCCACCGTTGCCTCTTATCGCGGCGCACTGCTGTTCGAGCTGGTGGGTATTTCCAAGGATGTGGTGGACCTGTGTTTCCCCGGAGCGCCCACTCGCATTGAAGGTGCCGGCTTCCCCGAGCTGCAAGCCGATATGGCGGCCCGCTCTGAAATTGCCTGGAAAGCCCGCAAACCTGTTTCCCCCGGCGGCCTGCACAAGTTTGTCTACGGCCAGGAGTATCACGCATTTAACCCGGATGTGGTGACTACCCTGCGGCGCGCTGCCAGCACCGGTGACTATGCCGCGTGGCGGGACTACGCGGAGCTGGTTAACCAGCGCCCGGTGGCGACATTGCGGGATATGCTGGACTTCAAGGAGAACATCGAACCGGTAGCTCTGGAAGACGTGGAGCCGGCAGAGCAGATTTTGCGTCGCTTTGATACGGCGGCCATGTCACTGGGGGCCCTGTCCCCCGAAGCCCATGAATCCCTGGCCCAAGCGATGAATCGCCTGGGTGGGCGTTCAAACAGTGGCGAGGGCGGTGAAGACCCAGCCCGTTTTGGCACTGATAAAGTTTCCAAGATTAAGCAAATTGCCTCCGGTCGTTTTGGCGTAACACCGCACTACCTGGTAAATGCGGAGGTATTACAGATTAAGGTAGCCCAGGGCGCCAAGCCCGGTGAAGGCGGCCAGCTGCCCGGCGGCAAGGTCAACGAATTGATCGCGCGGCTGCGTTATTCGGTGCCCGGCGTGACCCTGATTTCCCCGCCGCCGCATCACGATATCTATTCCATCGAGGATTTGGCGCAGTTGATCTACGACCTAAAACAGGTCAATCCCGATGCCTTGGTCTCGGTAAAACTGGTATCGCGGCCTGGGGTTGGCACCATTGCTGCGGGTGTTGCCAAAGCCTATGCGGATTTGATCACCATCTCCGGCTACGACGGCGGCACAGCAGCCAGCCCAATTACCTCGATTCGCTATGCCGGGTCGCCCTGGGAGCTGGGATTGGCGGAAACCCACCAGACCCTGCGCGCCAATGATCTGCGCGGCAAGGTTCGGGTACAAACCGATGGGGGGCTGAAAACCGGCCTCGATGTGATTAAGGCGGCAATTCTCGGTGCAGAGAGCTTCGGCTTTGGAACGGCACCCATGGTGGCGATCGGCTGTAAGTATCTGCGCATCTGTCATCTGAATAACTGTGCCACCGGTATCGCCACCCAGAAGAAGGACCTGCGTGACGAGCACTATATCGGCACCGCAGAAATGGCGATGAACTTCTTCCGTTTTGTCGCCGAGGAGACCCGCGAGTGGATGGCCAAGCTCGGGGTGCGCAGCCTGGAAGAGTTGGTGGGGCGTGTGGACTTGCTGCGCGTACTGGATGGCGAAACTGACAAGCAGAAAAAGCTGGATCTCGCGCCTCTATTACATACGGATGAGCTGTTGGACAGCAAGCCGCAAACCTGTCAGTCCGCGACGAATGATCCCTGGGATAAGGGTGAACTGGCGGAGCGGATGGTGGCGGATATCCTGCCTACCATCGAAGGCTTTAAAGGTGGCGAGTTCAGCTACGACGTGACCAACTGTGACCGATCCCTGGGGGCGCGCCTGTCTGGTGAGATCGCCAAGCGCTACGGTAACCAGGGCATGGTTGAAGCTCCGGTGAAACTGCGCCTCAAAGGGGTCGCCGGCCAGTCATTCGGTGTGTGGAATGCCGGTGGTTTGGATATGTATTTGGATGGCGATGCCAACGACTATGTGGGTAAGGGCATGGCCGGCGGCAAGCTGGTTATACGACCGCCGCAAGGTAGCTCATTCGCCTCCCAGGAAACCAGTATTGTCGGCAATACCTGTCTCTACGGCGCCACTGGCGGCAAGTTATTTGCGGCGGGTTGTGCCGGTGAGCGCTTCGCCGTGCGTAACTCCGGTGCCTTTGCGGTAGTCGAAGGGGCTGGAGATCACTGCTGTGAATATATGACCGGGGGTATGGTCGCGGTTCTCGGGCGCACCGGATTTAACTTCGGCGCCGGTATGACCGGTGGTTTCGCCTATGTCCTGGATATGGAGCGGGATTTCTTCGATCGCTGCAACCATGAGTTGATCGAGCTGCGCCGAATCAGCAGCGAAATTCTCGAGCCACACCAGAGTCACCTGCGCGAAGTTATCGAAGAGTATGCGGCGGAGACCCAGAGCGCCTGGGGCGCCGAGTTATTGGATAACTTCGATGATTACTTGAGCCGTTTCTGGCTGGTTAAACCAAAGGCGGCGAGCCTTGCAGATCTTCTTTCCGACGTGCGCAAGCGCGGCGAATAAAGGCGGGGTGGAGAAACAGTATGAAAGACAGACTGAACAACGACTTCCAGTTTATCGACGTAAGTCGCATCGATCCGCCGAAGAAGGACATCATCACCCGCACCGGCGAGTTTGTTGAAATTTATGAGCCTTTCAGCGAGCGACAGGTGGCCAGCCAGGCGCACCGCTGCCTGGATTGTGGCAACCCCTATTGCGAATGGAAGTGCCCGGTACACAACTACATTCCCAACTGGTTGAAGCTGATCAGCGAGGGCAATGTTATTGAGGCAGCTGAACTCTGCCACGAAACCAATACTCTGCCGGAAGTCTGTGGCCGGGTGTGTCCCCAGGACCGCCTCTGTGAGGGCGCATGTACCCTCAATGATGGCTTTGGTGCGGTCACCATCGGCAATGCGGAAAAGTACATTACTGATACAGCCTTCGCCCTGGGATGGCGCCCGGACTTAAGCCATGTTGAGAAAACGGGTAAACGAGTAGCGGTGATTGGTGCCGGCCCGGCTGGGCTGGGCTGCGCTGATATTTTGGTACGCAATGGCGTGCAGCCGGTGGTGTTCGACAAGCACCCGGAAATTGGTGGCCTGATTACCTTTGGTATTCCCGAGTTCAAGCTGGAGAAGTCGGTAATGCAGCAGCGCCGGGAAGTGTTTACTGAGATGGGCGTTGAGTTCTGTCTCAATACTGAGGTGGGTAAGGACATCAGTTTTGAGCAGCTGCTCAATGACTACGATGCTGTTTTTATGGGGATGGGCACTTACAACTACATGAGGGGCGGCTTCCCCGGTGAAGATCTGCCCGGTGTTCACGATGCTTTGCCATTCCTGATTGCCAACGTAAATCGCAATATGGGCTGGGAGCGCGATGCTTCCGAATTTGTTTCGGTTGAGGGCAAGCGCGTGGTGGTTCTCGGTGGTGGTGATACCGCCATGGACTGTAACCGCAGCTCGATTCGATTGGGTGCTAAGAGCGTAACCTGTGCCTACCGCCGCGATGAGGAAAATATGCCCGGCTCACGTCGGGAAGTGGCCAATGCCAAGGAAGAGGGCGTACAGTTCCTGTTCAATCGCCAGCCGGTTGAGATCGTTGGAGATGGCAAGGTGGCCGGGGTTAAAGTGGTTACTACGGAGCTCGGTGAGCCCGATGAAAACGGCCGCCGTCGCCCTCAGGTGGTGCCCGGTTCTGAAGAAATTATCCCGGCGGATATCGTTCTGGTGGCCTTTGGATTCCGTCCCAGCCCGGCGGAGTGGTTTCCGCAGCACAATATTGAAGTTGCCGACTGGGGTGGCGTCGTCGCTCCAGAAAAACAAAAATACAAATTCCAGACCTCCAATGAGAAGGTGTTTGCCGGCGGCGATATGGTGCGCGGCTCCGACCTGGTAGTGACCGCTATCTGGGAAGGGCGCCAGGCCGGTGAAGGTATTCTCGATTACCTGGATATTTAATCGTTTCTGATTTGCAGTGGGGGCAGGGTCCCTCACTGCCCAATTATTCCGTGCACATTTGTGCCAGTCCCAATAGGCACCTCGCAATATCTTTGCCACCCTGTGTATAGCGGCCAAGCCCCTGTACAATGCCCGTTTTTTTAGCCCGCTCGGTGTGCCTATGTCTGATACCAAACCGTCCGAATTGAAAAACGACCGCTTTCTTCGCGCCCTTCTGCGCCAGCCAGTGGATCGAACGCCCGTGTGGATGATGCGACAGGCGGGGCGCTACCTGCCGGAATATCGAGCCAGCCGCGCCGAAGCTGGCAGCTTTATGGATCTGTGCCGCAATACTGAGCTGGCCTGTGAGGTAACGCTGCAACCTCTGGAGCGCTACCCGCTGGACGCCGCCATTCTGTTTTCCGATATCCTGACTATTCCCGATGCCATGGGCCTGGGCCTCTATTTCTCTGAAGGAGAGGGCCCGAAGTTCCACAAGCCCCTGCGCACGGCGGCTGATATCGAAGCCCTGGAAGTGGTGAACAGCGAAAAGGATTTGGACTATGTGATGAATGCCGTGTCCACCATCCGCCGCGAGTTGAATGGTCGCGTGCCGCTTATCGGCTTCTCCGGCAGTCCCTGGACGCTGGCGACTTATATGGTTGAAGGTGGCTCCAGCAAGGATTTTGCCCGCTGTAAGGAAATGCTCTACAACCGCCCTGAGCTGATGCACCAGTTACTCACGGTGCTGGCCGACTCTGTTACCGATTACCTGAACGCCCAGATTCGCGCTGGAGCCCAGGCCGTACAGATCTTTGATACCTGGGGTGGGGCACTCAGCCACAGTGCTTACCGTGAATTCTCCCTGAAATATATGCAGAGAATTCTCCAGGGGCTGATTAAAGAAGTCGACGGTCGTCGAGTGCCGGCCATCCTGTTCACTAAGGGAGGTGGTCAGTGGTTGGAAGCAATGGCTGATACTGGCGCTGACGCCCTGGGCTTGGATTGGACGACAGATATTGGCAGTGCCCGCGCCCGAGTGGGAGACAAGGTGGCCCTGCAAGGCAACTTGGATCCAGCTGTTCTCTATGCGAGTCCCGAACGAATTCGCACAGAAGTGGCGGCTGTTTTGAAGTCTTTTGGTCAGGGTAGTGGCCACGTTTTCAATTTAGGTCACGGAATTACCCCCAAGGTAGATCCGAAACATGCTGGAGCCATGATTGAAGCTGTGGTAGAGCTGTCAGCCCAATATCACGCTTAAACGGGTCACTGATCTCTGAGTCTGTGAATGCAGTCTCACTTTGGGCGGGTGAACCTTAATATCTCTCCATGATATAAAGGTGAGCTTGCCCAGAGGACCGAGGATTTTACGCCACGGGGTCTTTCAGGGCAGCTTTTTAGCGTTAACTACAGTTGTCGGCACCTTCCCCAGTGGCAATCGAACAAGCAAAAATTTCTGTCGGTGATTTACAGCGCGGCATGTTTGTCTCCAAGCTCGACAGGCCTTGGACACGAACCCCATTTGCGCTGCAGGGTTTTTATATCCGCGATTTGGAAGAAATCCGCCAGCTACAGAAATACTGCCGGTTTGTTTATGTCGATATACACAAAACTGTCGGCAGTGCCGGAGTTACCCTGCGCCGATTACTCGGGGGCAGCGACACTTCCGCAAAGGGCCGTGCTTCCGGCCGCACAGCGGTCACTATCCCCTGCAAACCTGTCACTGTTTTCCATAAAAAATACCCCCCTCCGCAGCCGGCGCAGCGAGAAGCCAGTAATGCGCGCAAGCTTCACGGCCAGATCCTCTATGGTATGAATGAGGTAATGGGGCTTGTCTCCAACAACAGGCCCATACCGGTGCAGCAGGTCAACCAAGTCGTTGAGGATTTAGTAGAAAGTGTGTTGCGCAGTCCCGATGCGTTTGCCTGGCTGGCTCGTGTGCGAGATAAGGATGAGCACACCTACAGTCACTCGGTGCGTGCCAGTATTTGGGCGGTGCTATTCGGCCGCCATATCGGTCTTTCACGCAGTGATTTACTAAAGCTCGGGGTGGCTACTCTGCTGAAGGATGTAGGCAAGCTGGCTATCGACGGGGAAGTGCTGCAGATGAAGCAGCGCGACCCGCGCAGTGAATTGGAGTATCGAAAGTTTGTGCAGCACAGCGTCAAGATGCTGTCGGCAGACCCAGAAATAGATCCGAAGGTTATCGAAGTCATTAGTGCCCACTGCGAGCGCCACGATGGTAGTGGTTACCCTGAGGGCTTGCGCGGTGACAGGATTTCAGTGTTGGCGCGCATGTGCGGAATAGTGACTTTTTATGATGAAGCCACTAACCCAAGAGGTTCCAGTGAGCCGGTAGCGCCATCCCGGGCGGTTGCCAAGTTATATGACCTGCGGGGTATCGCCTATCAAGAACAGCTGGTGGTGGAGTTTATCCAGGCTATTGGTCTCTACCCCACTGGTACCCAGGTAGAGCTGTCCACTGGAGAGGTTGGCGTGGTGGTGGAACAGACCTACGACCGGCGCTTGCGACCAAAGGTAATGATCGTTCTCGATGGGCAAAAACAGACGCTCAGCAAGCCTCGCCTGTGTGACTTGGCTGAAGTTGAGGATCGAGAACAGAAGCTTATCGAGCGTGGCAAGATGAGTGTCGAGGAAAAGATCAGTATCCTCAGGGATATAGAACCCGGAGCTTACCCTCAGGTGGATGCGGCGAATATTCGCGACAATTATTTATTCCGCGGTGGTCGACTGGGGCAGCTGCTGACGCGCCTGACAAAATAAGCCCCCTTTTTCAGAGACGGCTGTTAAAACTGCCGCCTCTCCTTATTAATATCAGTCCTTGCCGGATAGTAAATTACCGAAATGCTCACCCATGCGCACAGGCGACTCGGCTTCCAGCTGGTCGAGCCAGCTCACCTGGTCTGCGCCAAATAGCATAATGACGGTAGAGCCCAGCTTAAAGCGTCCCATCTCCTCACCTTTCTCCAAGTGGATGGGTGCCTTATCCAGATAATCCGTATTGATGACTTTGCGCTGGATAGGAGCGACTTGTCCGGCCCATACGGTTTCGATACCGGCGACAATCATTGCACCCACCAGGATCATTGCCATGGGTCCGGCTTCAGTATCGAATACACAGACCAGACGCTCATTGCGCGCGAACAGGCGCGGAACGTTTTCTGCCGTTACCGTATTTACAGAGAAAAGCTGCCCGGGCACATAGGTCATGCTGCGCAGGGTGCCGGCCATGGGCATATGCACCCGGTGATAATCCTTCGGTGACAGATACACAGTGGCGAAGTGTCCGTCATTAAATTGCGCCGCTACCTTGGGATCACCGCCCACCAGTTCAACCAGGCTGTAGTCGTGACCTTTAGCCTGGAAAATACGGCCGTTATGGATCTGGCCCAGCTGGCTTATGGCGCCGTCGGCAGGGCTGGCGAGGGTGTGTTGCCCTTCGACAATGGGGCGGGCTCCGTCCACCAGTTCGCGGGTAAAGAATTCATTGAAGGTGCGGTAGGCAGTGCAGTCGCTCTCTTTGGCCTCCTGCATATCTACACCGTACTTATCCACAAACCAGCGGGTGAAAGGATCTTTGATCCACTTGAGTTCTGTATTCGCCAACCAGCCGGCAGCGCGGGAGAGTGCGTGTTGCGGCGTTAGGTATTGCAGGGCGGCAAAAAGTTTAGGGTTCATAAATCTACGTCTTTTCTCAATGTATCTACTGCTGTACCGGCGTATTGGGCAAATTGCCCCACTCACTCCAGGAGCCTGGATAAGCGCGAATATCCAATCCCAGGGACTTGCCCACTAACCAGGTAAAAGCGGAGCGGTGATGGCTCTGGCAGTGGGTGACAATTTTGTGTGAGCTATCAATTCCCAGTGCAGCGAGGAATTCGCGGGCATCCGCACGAATACGCAAGTCTTTTTGCGGGTCCATCAATTGGGTCCACTCGCAATTGATTGCTCCCGGGATATGACCGCCCTTCATTGCCAGGACCCGCTCACCGCGATATTCCTGGGGTGAGCGAGCATCCCAAACAAGGAATTCATCATTGCCCAGTTGATCCTGGATTTGCTGGGCGTCCATCGCAGCTGTGCTGTTGACGGTGATTTGAATATCACTCGGCTCGATATCTGGTGCCTCGGTAGTGAGAGGAAGGCCGGCGCCTCGCCAGGCCAACATGCCACCATTCAAGTAGCTGTAATTGCGGTGGCCTATCATTTCCAAGGTCCACAAAAAGCGCCCAGCCCAACCGCCGCCTTCGTCGTCACAGGCGACCACATGTTGTTCCGGCTTTAAGCCGATAGCTTGAAACACCTGGGTCAGCTGTTCGATGCCGGGCAGTTTGCCCGGTGCGGGCGCGGTGCCAGCCATCAGCGCCTGGAACGGCAGGTGAACGGCCCCTGGGATATGGCCGTTGAGGTAATTGTGGGGTGAGCTGAGGTCTACAATCAGCAGTTCTTCGCGCTCAAGCTGAGTCGCGAGCTCATCCGCTTCGATGATCAGTTTCAAAACTTGTTCTCCGATTCCAGGCTGTTGCGCAAATGCAGAAAACTATTCATGCGACGCTCGCTAATTTTTCCATCGGTCAGAGCCTCCTGGATAGCGCAACCGGGTTCGCCCTGGTGGCGGCAGTCGCGAAAGCGGCAGTGTCCTATAAATGGTCGGAATTCCACAAACCCTTCCAGTAGGGCGGCCTCCTCCATATGCCAGAGTCCAAACTCGCGAATCCCGGGGGAGTCTATCAGATCACCCCCACTGGGCAGGTGAAACAGTTCCGCGGCAGTGGTGGTGTGAGTCCCCTTTTGGGTTGCCTCTGATAGAGCACCGGTGCGGGCGCCGGCACTGGGAAGCAGTGCGTTGACCAGGGATGACTTGCCCACCCCGGACTGCCCTACAAAAACGCTACATCCCTGCGCAAGGGTTTCCAGCAGCTCCGGCAGGCCCTCGCCAGTTTTGGTAGATAACCGTAAAACCGGGTAGCCGAGCTCCGGGTAGGGGGCGAGTAGCTCCTCCAGTGAATCGCGATTGCGTTCATCGATCAGGTCGGTTTTGTTGAGCAGCAGCATGGGTGCTATGCCGGTGGTCTCTGCGGCTACCAGGTAGCGGTCTATGGCATTGGCAAAAGGTTCGGGGTAAGGGGCGATAACGATCAATATGCGATCGATATTGGCTGCAACAGTTTTCAGGTCGCCGTAGCGATCGGGTCTTTGCAGCTCGGAATTGCGCGGCAGGCGCGCGCCGATAACACCAATGCCCCCATCGCTGTCTTCGCTGGCAGGGTGCCAGGCAACGCGATCGCCGGTCACCAGGGTTTCGATATTGGCGCGCAAATGGCAGCGCTGGCGCAGGCTCGGATCACTCTCGCTCTCCACTAAAACCTGTGTGCCATAGTTGGCGATAACCAGGCCGATCTGTTCCTGCTCCAGTTGCCCCTCTTCCAGGGCCTCTTCGGCAGATTGCTCACGCTTGCGGGCGCGGGCTTCACGTTCCTGCTGGATTTTGTTGATACGCCACTGTTGGCGGCGATTTAATTTGCGTTTACTCATGCACTAGCACCTGGAGACTAGCGGCGGATTATAGCTATTGCAGGGTAGTTGCGGTAACTTGCGCGGAAAGTTTGAGGAGACCCGTTGTGGATCAGAACAACCTGATCTGGATTGACCTGGAGATGACAGGCCTGAATCCGGACAAAGAGCGCATTATTGAAATTGCCACAGTCGTGACGGATTCACGCCTGGAGATTCTCGCCGAGGGTCCCTCAATGGTCATCCACCAGAGCGATGCCTTGCTAGATGCAATGGATGAATGGAATACCGAACAGCACGGTGGTTCCGGGCTGGTAGCTCGGGTCAAAGAATCCAGTATTTCCGAAAGGGGCGCGGAGAGGGAGACCCTGGAGTTCTTGCGACAGTGGGTCCCTGAGGGAGCATCTCCCATGTGTGGCAACTCTATCGGCCAGGATCGCCGCTTCCTGGTGAAATATATGCCGGAGTTGGAATCCTATTTCCACTATCGCAACCTGGATGTCAGCTCGGTGAAGGAATTGGCTCGTCGCTGGCGCCCAGAGGTTTTGGATGGAGTTAAAAAACACAGCAGCCATTTGGCGCTCGACGATATCCGCGATTCTATTGAGGAATTGCGCCACTACCGCGAGACTTTTTTCCGCCTCTGACCCCCACTCCCGATTAGCCAGCGGGCTTGCGTTTGATTTTACGCTTGCGCCTGCGCCCGCTGCGCAACCGCTCCAGCGCCCAATCGATATGCTCCAGCACCAGGGGCGTGGCGTCGGCGCGCGCACTCTCCAGGGTGTTGATGACTTCGGGCGTGGCCTCGCCATTGCCTAAGGCAACAGCCAGGTTGCGCAGCCAGCGCTCGTGGCCGATTCGGCGAATCGCCGAACCCTCAGTCTTGCGCAGGAATTCCTCTTCGCTCCAGGTAAACAACTTCAGTAGCTCACCATTGTCCAGTCCGTGTCGGGGATGAAAATCTTTTTCCTTGGTGGGCTTGGCGAACTTATTCCAAGGGCACACTATTTGGCAGTCGTCGCAGCCGTATATCCGGTTGCCGATGGGCTCGCGAAATTCCTCAGGGATTGGGCCTTTGTTTTCAATAGTGAGGTAGGAGATGCAGCGCCGCGCATCCAGGGTGCGATCATCGATAAAGGCATCGGTGGGGCAAACCCTGAGGCAGGCGACACAGTCGCCACACTGATCATGCTCCTCGCTGATATCTATGGGGAGTGGCAGGTTGGTGTAGATTTCGCCGAGGAAAAAGTAAGAGCCGGCGGTCGAATTCAGTACCAGCGTATTTTTACCAATCCAGCCCAGGCCGGCCTTGGCTGCCAGGGCCTTCTCCATTACCGGGGCGCTGTCGGTAAAAGCCCGACCTTTCGATTCAATGCCCCGCTCGGCGCAATAGGTATCAATTTGCTTTGATAGATTGGCCAGGCGTTTGCGGATCAACTTATGGTAATCGCGGCCATTCGCATAGCGGGATACATAGGCCTTACTCGAATCCTTCAACACTTTAATAGGCTGGGTGTCCGGCGGCAGGTAGTCCAGACGCACGCTGATTACCCGCAGTGTTCCCGGCTCCAATAATTCGGGGCGCCAGCGTTTCTCACCGTGAGCGCCCATCCAGTCCATATCAGCGTGATAGCCCGCATCAATCCAGGCGCGCAGGCGTTCCCCTTCCTCCTCCAGCTGGCAATCGGTAATACCCACTTGTTGGAAGCCCAGTTCTCTGCCCCAAATTTTGATCTGTTGGGCTAAGTCGGCGAGCAGTGATTCGGTCATAGATAAAGCGGCTCGATATTCCCTGCAAGCACAATGCCTGGCCGGGGCGGTATACTTTGCGGTTGGCGCAAACGATGGCGATGTAATTGCCTATTTTGCCACAGATGAATTCTTGACCACATCGCGGGAGCTGCATGGACACGCCTCAACCTCTATACAGTGCCGAGTCGGTACGTGAGCTGGATCGACAGACGATTGCTGCACTGGAAATCCCCTCCATTCAACTGATGAAGCGCGCCGGTCGCGCGGCTTTTTCACATCTACGCAGGCACTGGCCGGAGATTGGCCGCCTCCAGGTTTTCTGCGGTGGTGGGAACAACGGTGGGGATGGCTATGTGATTGCCGCCCTCGCCGCGCAAAAGAAAATCCCGGTCACCGTTTATGCGTGTACCGATCCTCAGCACCTGAGTGGCGATGCCCGGGAGGCCTATGAGTACGCCTGCAGGGAAGGTGTCCAGGTGGTGAACTCTCTCGCAGAACTGGATACGGCGGATGCCAATACACTGATTGTGGATGCATTGCTGGGAACGGGCTTTAGCGGTGAGCTGCGCTCCGGCGTGGCGCATGCGGTTGAGCGAATCCGCAAAAGCCCTGGCCCGGTGTTGGCTGTGGATATCCCCTCCGGTCTGAGTGCCGATACCGGCAGTGCCGGCGAGGCGGTCAGTGCCGATATAACGGTGACTTTTATCGGCCGCAAAATGGGACTCTACTGCGGTCGCGGCCCGGCGCTCTGCGGAGAGGTAATTTTCGAAGGCTTGGGGGCACCTGAGGCTGCCTACCGAGCAGTTGAGCCTTTGGCTATGCGTTACGAGGCTGATGCTATCCGTCGCCTGCCAGCGCGTGCCGCCGATAGCTTTAAAAACCAGTTTGGCCATATTTTGGTTGTCGGCGGTGATACCGGATTTGGCGGTGCTGCATTGATGGCTGCGCAATCCTCAGCGCGCTGTGGAGCCGGGCTGATTTCCCTGGCGACCCGCCCTGAGCATTTGTCCGCAGCGTTAACTCGCAGTCCAGAAGTGATGGCCCATCCGGTGATTTCCGGGCAGGAGCTGGAACCGCTGCTCGAAGGCCCCAGCGTAATTGCAGTGGGCCCCGGTTTGGGACGCTCCCCCTGGAGTGAGCAGCTGCTGGCGCGAGCCGGCCGAGCTGAGGCGCCCTTGGTCGTAGATGCCGATGCATTGAATATTCTCGCCGAGGGCCGGGTTCTGGCCGGGGTCCGGCGGGATGACTGGGTGTTGACCCCACATGTGGGGGAGGCCGCCCGCCTCCTGGGTTGTGATACCGCCGAGGTGCTCGCCGATCCGCGCGCCGCTGCTATTGCAGTTCAGCAAAAATTCAGTGGCGTGGTGATATTAAAAGGCGCCGGTACCCTGATTGCACATGATGGTGGTGTTGACCTGATCAACAGCGGTAACCCGGGCATGGCTTCCGGTGGTATGGGAGACCTCCTCACCGGTATTGTTGCAGCATTGATTGGCCAGCACTTGCCGCTGGTGGAGGCTGCCCGACTGGCGGTGTGGTTACACGGAGAGGCGGGTAATCGCGCTGCCGAAGAGGGTATGCGGGGATTACTCGCTACGGACTTATTGCCCTGGATTAGACGTTTGGTAGATTGATGGCGAGTGAATTGAAATTACATTTGGCTGATGAAGCAGCCACCGTATCCGGCGGCAACTTGCTCGGGCAGGCCTGTCTCGCGGCGGGCCTGCAACAGGGGCTGACGCTGTATTTAAATGGCCAGCTGGGTGCGGGAAAGACAACTTTCTGTCGGGGGGTACTGAGGGCCTTTGGGCACGAGGGTGCGGTAAAGAGCCCCACTTACACCCTGGTGGAACCCTACGAACTCGAGGCTCACCGGGTTTACCACTTCGACCTCTATCGTCTGGGTGACCCGGAAGAGTTGGAGTTTATGGGGGTGCGGGATTATTTCTCTGCGCAGAGTTTGAGTCTTGTAGAGTGGCCCGAGCGGGGCGAGGGCATATTGCCCGATCCAGACTTGGAAGTTGAGTTGGAAGTACCGGAAAGTGGTCGCCAGCTCAGGTTAATTGCGCACTCGCCCGAGGGTGAGCGCGTAATAGACCTGCTGCAAAAGCTGCTGCGAGCATCCTGAAAACGCCTGAACACAGGGAAATACTGATACCAATAAGCAAAGGGGCTGGGAAGTAATGAGTTTTATGTGGCGGTCTCTGTTAGTTGTCGCGCTGTGGTTGGCAGTTTTCCTGCCGGCTTCTGCGACGCAAGTGGAAGGTGTGCGCGTCTGGAGAGCACCCGACCATACGCGTCTGGTTTTTGATTTAAGCGACCCGGCAGAGCACAAGTTATTTACCCTCAAGGACCCCCACCGGGTGGTTGTCGACCTCTCTGATACCGAGTTGAAGGCTGAGCTGGACAAGTTGGATCTGGACAAGACGCCGATCGCCCGGGTGCGCCATGCCCGTCAGAATAAAAAAGATCTACGGGTTGTATTGGACCTAAAGCAGCAGGCCAATCCGCGCAGCTTTGCTTTGCGGCGCCATGAAAACCTGCCGGATCGATTGGTGATCGACCTTTATGACGAGGTTAAAGGCAGCGAGAAGACGCTGGAGCAGGTCAGTAGTGAACGCAATATCATTGTCGCTATTGATGCAGGGCACGGCGGGGAAGACCCCGGGGCTTCCGGTCCCGGTCGCTTGCGGGAAAAGGATGTGGTGCTGGCGATTGCCAAACAGCTGCACAAAAAGATAAACGGTGAGAAGGGCTTTACCGCCAAACTGGTGCGTACAGGGGATTACTATATTCCTTTGCGGGAACGGGTAAAAATTGGGCGCAATATGCGTGCGGACCTTTTTGTGTCGATCCACGCCGATGCCTTTACCCGTAAAGATGCCCGTGGCGCCGGGGTTTATGCGGTCTCCTCCCGGGGCGCAACCAGTGAAACCGCCCGCTTTTTGGCCGCGAGGGAAAACGAGTCCGATCTTATCGGTGGTGCCGGCAGTTTGAGCCTAGGCGATAAGGATGACACCCTTGCCGGCGTATTGCTCGACCTCTCCATGACTGCCACCATGAATGCCAGCCTGGATATCGGCGCCAGTGTGCTGTCACAGATTGGCACCGTCACTCACCTGCACAAAAAACAGGTGGAGCAGGCCAATTTCTCGGTGCTGCGTTCGCCGGATGTGCCTTCAATTTTGGTGGAGACGGGTTTTATTACCAATCCCCAGGAAGCGAAACGCCTGCGCGATCCCAGTTTCCAGCGCAAGCTGGCGCAAAAGCTCAGTGACGGTATAGTGGCGCACTTTAAGAGCCGCCCCCCGGCGGATACCTGGCTCGCCGCCAACCAGAGCGATAAGTCTCGCAACCACGTTATCGCTCGCGGGGAGACCCTTTCGGGTATCGCGGCGCGATATAATATCTCCGTCGCCGCCCTGATGAGAGCGAATGGCATCAAGAACTCCGTGATTCGAGTGGGGCAGACCCTGAGTATTCCTTCCGGCTGAGACCTCAGTGTCGAGCGGTCCTTGCAGCATTAACAGGCCAGATTCATGCACGATAAAATCCAGCAACTCTCTCCCCGCCTCGCCAACCAGATTGCAGCTGGTGAGGTAGTTGAGCGCCCGGCATCAGTAATCAAGGAGTTGCTGGAAAACAGCCTGGATGCGGGCGCTACACGGCTAGAGGTCGATGTGGACGGCGGTGGTAGCAAGCGCATGAAAGTGCGCGATAACGGCAAGGGCATAGAGCGGGAAGACCTGCCAATGGCCCTGGCCCGCCACGCGACTTCCAAGATTCATGCATTGGAAGATCTGGAGGCGGTGGCCACCCTGGGCTTTCGCGGTGAGGCCCTCGCCAGTATTTCCTCGGTGGCGCGCCTGGCATTGACCAGCAGCCGCGATGAAAGTGGCAAGGGTTGGCAGGTAAGTGCGGAGGGCCGCGACATGCAGGCGCAGCTCGCGCCCTCGGCTCACCCCCGTGGCACCACTGTGGATGTGCGCGATCTGTTCTTCAATACGCCCGCTCGGCGGAAATTCCTGCGCACAGAAAAAACAGAATTCAATCGCATTGACGAGACGATTAAGCGCTTGGCGCTGTCCCGATTTGATGTCTCTATCAGCCTGCGCCACAACGGCAAGGGTGTGCATAATCTGCGTGCGGGCACCGGGCGGGTGGAAATGGAGCGCCGTGTCGCCCAGGTGTGTGGGCCGGCGTTTATGCAGAATGCGCTGCATATCGATGTGGAGCGCAGCGGCCTGCGCCTGTGGGGGTGGGTTGCGGAACCCGCATTCTCGCGCTCCCAGGCCGACTTACAATTCTTTTATGTCAATGGCCGGGCTATTCGCGACAAGGTGGTCAGCCACGCGGTGCGCCGGGCGTTCGCCGATGTTTTGTACCATGGTCGCCATCCGGCATTTGTACTTTATCTGGAGCTGGACCCGGCTTCCGTCGATGTGAATGTGCACCCGACCAAACACGAAGTGCGTTTTCGCGATAGTCGCCTGGTGCATGACTTCCTGTTTGGCAGTTTGCACCGGGCCCTGGCGGATGTGCGTCCGGGGCAGAAAGAGGAAACAGAAAGCGAGCCGGAGCAGGAGCGCCAGGAACAGGTCACGGGTTTACAGGCCGGTGAATTTGCCGGGCAGCATAAAATGCCACTCAGCAATCGCCCCTCGCCCTCAAATCTGCGCGAGCAGATGAACGCTTATGGCGCTCTGCACCAACCGTATCAGGACTCATCCCCGGCGACACAACAGCCGCGGGGCGCCCCTAGCAGCCGGCCAGTGCCCGTGCCCCAAGCATCTTCCGGGACGACCATAGGGGCCAGTGCGGGCATTGAAGGCGAATCAGAAGTGCCGCCGCTGGGCTTTGCCCTGGCGCAGTTGCATGGAATCTATATTCTCGCGGAAAACGAGCACGGGATGGTTGTTGTCGATATGCACGCTGCCCATGAGCGCATTGTCTATGAGCAGATGAAAGTGGCTTATGCGGCCGGTGGAATTCAGGCTCAGCCCCTCCTGGTTCCAGTGAGTCTGGCTGTCAGCCAGCGGGAAGCGGACTGCTTCGAGGAGCGCAGCGAGGTGTTTACCGCGCTTGGTTTCGTATTGCAGCGGGCCGGTCCGGAGACCTTACTGGTGCGCCAGGTACCCACAATGCTGCACGGCGCGGAAGTGGAACAGCTTGTGCGCGATGTACTCTCGGACCTGCTCGGCGAAGGCGACAGCGCCCGTATTGGTGAGCGCATCAACGAAGTGCTGGGGACAATGGCTTGTCACGGTTCTGTTCGCGCAAACCGACGTCTGACAATCCCGGAAATGAATGCTCTGTTGCGGGACATGGAACGCACGGAGCGCAGTGGCCAGTGCAACCACGGTCGCCCGACCTGGACCCAGGTTAAACTGGCAGATATGGATAAGTGGTTTATGCGCGGCCAATAGGTACGCGGCAGAAGTGGGTGGTAGTTTGAATAACAGCTTGCCGGGTGATAAGCCCCGTGTAATTTTCTTGATGGGTCCAACGGCCTCCGGCAAAACGGATCTGGCCATGGCGCTCGCCGATCGTTTGCCCGTGGAATTAATTAGTGTTGATTCTGCTCTCGTATATCGAGGCCTTGATATCGGTTCGGCCAAGCCCTCAGTAGAAGAGCTAGCTGCATACCCTCACCGTTTGATCGATGTCTGTGACCCGTCTGAGTCTTATTCGGCAGGTCGTTTCCGTAAAGATGCTCTGGAAGCTATGGCAGAAATTACCGCTGCTGGTAAAGTGCCATTACTGGTTGGCGGAACTATGTTGTATTTCCGTGCTCTGTTGGAAGGCATGGCAAAATTGCCTGAAGCGGACGCAGCGGTGAGAACAGAAATTGAAGCTCGCGCAGAGCGTGAAGGGTGGCCTGCATTGCATGCGGAGCTGGCCCAGGTGGACCCGCAGTTGGCGGCAGAGCTACATCCCAACCATTCGGTGCGTATCGAAAGGGGACTGGAAGTTTACCGCCTCACCGGTGTTCCGCTTTCGCAGTTGCGTCGCGAGCAGGAAGCTGGGGGAATACAGGAGCAGTACCAGGTGTGCCAGATGGCCATTATGCCCCGCGATCGCTCCCTGCTTCACCAGCGAATTGAACTGCGTTTTCGCAAGATGCTCACAGCGGGCTTTATTGATGAAGTCCAGGGTCTGCTGGACCGAGGAGACCTGCACGAGGACTTACCGGCAATTCGCGCGGTGGGATATCGACAAGTTTGGCAACACTTGCAAGGCCAAACCGATTACGATGATATGGTGGCCGCTGGAATTGCGGCGACGAGGCAGCTTGCCAAGCGCCAGTTAACCTGGCTGCGGCGCTGGCCAGACCTGCTAACTTTGTACACTCAGGATGAGCAAGGTGGGGTGCGTGAGAATGACGAAATATTGGCTGAAGCCTTGAAATTTCTCGCTTAAGCATCCATAACGTGGTTGGGCTATTAAACGACAAGCCCGTTCAGTCAGTTTTCACAGAGTCCGGCCTTTTCCGGCTCGCTACTACACTACTTATACGCGTATTCAACCTCAGTCGTTTTTTGATCCGCGCTCTTCGCGGGTGCGATTGCGGCCTGCATACCGCATTCAGCTTTTTGACAAGGAGAAAAAAGATGTCAAAAGGGCACAGCTTACAAGACCCTTACCTCAACGTATTGCGCAAAGAGCGTATTCCGGTTTCTATCTATCTGGTAAACGGCATCAAGCTCCAAGGGCAAATTGAATCCTTCGACCAGTTCGTGGTGTTACTCAAAAATACTGTGAGCCAAATGGTGTATAAGCACGCCATTTCTACGGTTGTTCCGTCGCGTGCAGTGCGCGTACCGCTATTGAATCCCGCAGCCCAGCACGGCGGCGAGGGTAATGGTGAAGGCGGTGAGCGCGAATCCTTTAGCTAAAAGATCCGTATCAATTTCACCTGCACCCCGTTTTGCCGGGGCGCCAGCAGCTCGGTGAGCCCCTTGCAGGGCTTGCCGGTTGTCACCTCAGTCAGGGCTTATCGCGCCCTTTTCGCAATAGAGAATTCCCATTGTTTTTCGATCGACCGGAATCCGGTGAGCTCGCAGTACTGGTACACCTAGAACTCTCCGCCATCGACAGTCCCGACGACCCTCGTGAATTTGAGGAGTTGGCCCTATCTGCCGGAGCAGATCCTGTCAGTTTTATTTTCGGCCAGCGCGCCACTCCAGACCCGAAGACCTTTGTTGGCCGAGGTAAATTGGAGGAGATTCGCCAGGTGGTGAAAGATCAGGAAGCCGCCCTGGTTATCTTTGATCACATCCTGTCTCCGAGTCAGGAGCGCAATATTGAGCGCGAATTAAAGTGCCGGGTGCTGGATCGCACAGGGCTTATTCTGGATATTTTTGCCCAGCGTGCGCGAACTCACGAGGGTAAGCTTCAGGTGGAATTGGCCCAGCTACGCCATATGGCAACGCGGCTGGTGCGAGGCTGGACCCATCTGGAGAGGCAAAAGGGTGGTATCGGCCTACGTGGGCCCGGTGAAACCCAGTTGGAGACAGACCGGCGACTGCTGCGCGCGCGCATAGACTCCATCGAGAAGCGGCTGGAAAAGGTACGCCGCCAGCGGGAGCAGGGGCGCCGCGCGCGCTCCCGGGCAGAAATGGCCACAGTATCTCTGGTTGGCTACACCAACGCGGGCAAGTCGACCCTGTTTAATCGCCTGACCGATGCAGATGTCTATGTCAGGGACCAATTGTTTGCCACCCTCGACCCGACCATGCGCAGGGTTGAATTACCCAATGTTGGCGCCATGGTATTGGCTGATACGGTGGGATTTGTCTCTCACTTGCCGCATAAACTGGTAGAGGCATTCCGGGCAACCCTGGAAGAGGCCGCCAGTGCGACGTTGCTTCTACATGTGGTGGACGCTGCGGCAGATGACCGATTACACCTGATGGAAGAGGTGCAAACGGTTCTGGAGGAAATTGATGCTTCGGAACTGCCGCAACTGGTGGTTTATAACAAAATTGATCTGCTGGCAGATTTTGAACCGCGTATAGACCGGGATGATCAGGGTGTACCCCGGGCAGTTTGGCTCTCTGCGGTAACAGGTGCGGGTTGTGAACTTTTGATTGAGGCTATTGCCGAGCGCCTGGGCGAGCAAATGGTGCGCGGGCAACTGGTAGTGAAGCCTCATCAGTCCAGGCTGCGAGCGCAGCTATTTGAAATTAATGCGGTGCAGTCGGAAGTCTACCGCGACAATGGTGACTGCGAATTGCAAATATTATTGCCGCGTAGTGATTTCCAGCGTCTGCTGGCGCCACATATTGCTGGCAATGACGCGCCGGAATGGGTTTTGGAAGAACCCATTGCCGAGTAGTTGTCGTATAAACATTGATTTTAAAATTCAGGTCATATTGCGACCTTTAGTCGAATTTGCTCGGGGTTGGTCTCCGCAGACTGCCCACTTGCCTCAGGCTAGGGCCTGTCGGCAATATTTTGTCGGCAATGGATGCTAGAATCCGCCGAAGTAAAAGATTAAGTGATCATAGTTGGAGTAAGTTAAATGGCCTGGAATGAGCCGGGTGGTAACAATAAAGACCCCTGGGGTGGTGGCGGTAACCGCAATAACGGAGGCCCGCCCGATCTCGATGAACTACTGCGAAAAATTCAGCAGAAACTAGGTGGCCTGTTTGGTGGTGGTGGCAGCGGCAGCCCAAGTGGCGACTCTGTCAAATTTCCCTGGGTACTGGTTATTGGTCTCGCCGTATTGATTTATGGCGGCCTGGGGATTTACCAGGTCAACGCCAACGAACAGGCGGTTGTTTTGCGCCTGGGCAAATACCACTCCACGGAATCTGCCGGCCTGCACTGGAATCCGCCGCTTATCGATAACGTCACCAAGGTCAATATGACTGAGGTGCGTACCGAGCGCACTACCGGTCAGATGCTGACTGAGGACGCCAATATCGTAGAAGTGGTACTCACTGTGCAGTGGCAGGTTGGGGATGCTGAGTCTTTTGTGCTGCGTGTTCGCGATCCGGTGAAGAGCTTGCAGGAAGCCACCGACAGCGCCCTTCGTCACGTGGTGGGCTCTCTCACTTTAAACGGTGTGATTTCCCAGAACCGGACCCAAGTATCTGCCGATACGCAGGAACGATTACAAGAATACCTGGACCTGTACCAGACCGGTATACGCATTGATGTGGTTAACCTGACTGATGCTAAGGCACCGCGCGAAGTGCAGGATGCGTTTGACGATGTGACCAAAGCCCGTGAGGACGAGGTGCGTCTGCAAAATGAAGCTCAGGCTGATGCTAACCAGATAATCCCGGTTGCCCGTGGTCAGGCTCAGCGCATTATTGAAGAGGCCGAGGCATACAAAGCCCGCGTCATCGAGAGTGCCCGAGGTGAAGCTGTGCGCTTTGAGAAACTGCTGGCTGAATATGAGCGTGCCCCGGAAGTTACCCGCGAGCGTCTCTACCTGGATGCGGTACAGGATGTGATGGCCAACACCTCCAAGGTGATGGTGGATGTCGAGGGTGGCAATAACATGATGTACCTGCCGCTAGATAAGTTGGCGCAAGGCGGCGCTGGAGCAGCGCGAGCAGCCCAAAGCCAGGACACCTCGCCTGTAATGATTGAGGAAGTCTATCAGCGTGTTATTGAGCGCCTTCGTCGGGATGACGCCAGCACCCGTCGCAGTCAGACTATTCGCTAGGAGGGGATGATATGAATAACAAAACACTGGGTATCATTGTTGTCATCCTGGTTGGAGTATTGGTACTTTCTTCCAGCGCCTTTGTAGTGAAAGAGACTGAAAAAGCCGTGCTACTGCGTTTTGGTGAGCTGGTGCGCACCTACACAGAGCCGGGTCTCTACTTCAAAATCCCTTTTGCGGAAAGGTTGCGCAAGTTTGATGCGCGTATTCAGACGGTGGATTCCAGTCCCGTTCGTATGCTCAACAGTGAAAACAAATTCATGATGGTTGATTCGTATGCCAAATATCGAATCTCTGATGTGGATAAGTTTTATATCGCCACTCGTGGTGACGATCGCAATGCGGTGCGCCTGCTGTCGGAGCGGATCAATGATCAGCTCCGGAACGAGTTTGGTGTGCGCGATCTGCATGAGGTAGTCAGTGGCGAGCGCGATGAGTTGATGGCGGAGATCACCAAGAACCTGAATAAGGTGGCTCAGGATGACCTGGGAGTGCATGTGATTGATGTGCGCGTCAAGCGGATTGACCTGCCACCGGAAGTCTCCGAGTCTGTGTTCCAGCGTATGCGCGCTGGTCGTGAGCTGGAGGCGCGGGATCATCGCGCCAAGGGTCAGGAGGCCAGTGAGCGTATCAAGGCTAATGCCAATCGCCAAAGAGTGGTGATTGAGTCTGAGGCCTACCGCCAGGCGGAAGAGTTACGCGGTGCGGGTGATGCAGAGGCGGCAGCCATTTACGCTGCCGCCTACAGCAAGAATCCGGAGTTTTACCGCTTTACCCGCAGTCTGCAGGCTTACAAGGAGTCCTTCCGGAGCAAGTCAGATATGCTGCTGGTCGATCCAGATAGCGAATTCTTCCGCTACCTGAAAGACCCGAAAGGAGAGTAGGGCTGAAAATGCTGTGTAGCACTGGGCAACTGGTGCTATAGGCGCCGGGTTAGATTCGATAACCCTACCTTCCTGTTAGCACTTGATGCTAAAATCACGCAAACCGGGCCCAGCCCGGTTTTTTTGTGGGAAGTGCTGCGGCTCGTTTGTGGCAAGCGCTGCGGCACCGCAATTTCTTCGCTGACGAATTCATTTCATCATGACTCAAGCCGATCGCTGGATGTTACCGGATGGCATTGCAGAAATTCTGCCTGCGGATGCCGTGCAATTGGAGACTCTGCGCCGCCAACTACTGGACCTCTATCACTGCTGGGGGTACGAGTTGGTGATACCGCCGATGTTGGAATTCACCGAGTCCCTCCTGATCGGGATGGGCCATGATGTAGATCTGAGCACCTTTAAGGTTACCGACCAGATATCTGGACGCACTTTAGGTATACGCGCGGATATGACTCCGCAGACTGCCCGGATTGATGCCCACAGCTTTCCCCGCAGAGGCGCCAACCGCCTCTGCTACGCCGGTCAGGTGGTGTACACCAAGCCGCGAACCCCGATGGGTTCGCGAGCGCCGATACAGGTTGGTGCCGAACTGTTTGGTGTGGACAACCTCGGTGCAGATCTCGAGGTGATCTCGCTGATGCTGCAAAGCCTTCAGGTAGCGGGTGTCAGCCAAGTGCACCTGGACCTGGGCCACGTCGCGATTTACCAGAGTCTGGTTGAAGCGGCGGGCCTCAATGACGAGCAGCGCAGCGCCCTGTTGGCCATGTTGCAGAGCAAGGCGACTGCTGATCTGTGCGAGTGGGTCGAGGAGAATGTTGGCGACCAGAAGGCTGCCGAGTGGCTGAAGGCACTCCCGGGGCTGGTTGGGGGACGGGAATGCCTGGATAAGGCCCGCGAACTCTTTTCTGGAGCCCCGCAAAATTTGCTGGCGGCAGTCTCCGATTTGAGGCAGGTAGCTGAGGCTCTGAATGAGCGCTATCCAGAGGTGACACTGTTCTTCGATTTGAGTGAAGTACGCGGCTACGACTATGAAACAGGTCTGGTATTCGCCGCCTACACACCGGGCCACGGCCAGGCATTGGCCAATGGTGGACGCTACAACGGTATCGGGGCCGTGTTTGGGCGCGATCGCCCAGCAACAGGCTTCAGTAGTGACCTGGTGGCATTGAGTAATCTGGGCAGCGCTGCCGTTGAAGAGGGCGCTGCGATATTGGCGCCAGATGTCAGAGGCTCCCAGGGCGCTGAACTGTGGAAGGCGATTCACGAGCTGCGGGCTCAAGGTGAAGTGGTCATCACGGCCCTCGCTGGTGGTGCCGATAGTGAACTGGATTCCCGCTGTGACCGAGAGTTGGTTGCTGAGGGTGGTTCGTGGGTAGTAAAACCACGAGACTGATTTTTCGGGCGCAGTGGATGTGCCTATTATCGCGCGGGCCTACCCGCAGACATCCATTTATGTGGGGCCCCGGCTCCCGCAGAGAAAAACCTGAGTTTAGAGATTTATACAGATGGGCAAGAACGTAGTAGTACTGGGTACCCAGTGGGGCGATGAGGGCAAGGGCAAGATTGTCGATTTGCTAACCGAGAAGGTCTCGCTGGTAGTGCGTTTCCAGGGTGGTCACAATGCGGGCCACACCCTGGTTATCGATGGCGAAAAAACCGTACTGCACCTGATTCCCTCCGGTATCCTGCGCCCCAGCGTAACCTGCTTGATCGGCAATGGTGTGGTGCTCTCCCCGGAGGCGCTGCTGAAAGAGATGGCTGAGCTGGAAGAGCGTGAAGTTCCTGTTCGCGAGCGCCTGCGTCTTTCCCCGGCGTGTCCGCTGATCTTGCCAGTACATGTTGCCCTCGATCAGGCCCGTGAAAAAGCACGCGGCGCCAAAGCGATCGGTACTACAGGTCGCGGTATTGGTCCCGCTTACGAAGATAAAGTTGCTCGTCGCGGTCTTCGCCTGGGTGATCTGTGCAACTGGGATAACTTCTGCCACCAGCTGAAAGAGCTGATTGATTACCACAACTTCGCTCTGACCGAATACTATAAAGTTGATCCGGTCAGTTATGAGGACACCGTTGAGCAGGCCAAAATCTGGCGCGAGCAACTGGTGCCGATGATCACCGACGTTGCCGATCACCTGCACAAAGCGCGCGAGAACGGAGAGCATATCCTGTTCGAAGGCGCCCAGGGTTCCCTGCTGGATATTGACCACGGTACCTACCCGTTCGTAACTTCCTCTAATACCACTGCTGGCGGTACCGCTACTGGTTCTGGTTTTGGTCCTCTGTACCTGGATTATGTATTGGGCATTACCAAGGCCTATACCACTCGCGTTGGCGGTGGTCCTTTCCCAACTGAGCTGGACTGCGAAGTTGGTCGTCACCTGGGTGAAAAGGGTCACGAGTTTGGCGCTACCACTGGCCGTCAGCGCCGCACCGGTTGGTTTGACGCTGTCGCTGTGCGCCATGCGATCCGAATCAACAGTATTTCTGGCCTGTGCCTGACCAAACTGGATGTTCTCGATGGCCTCAAAGAGGTAAAGGTTTGTGTGGGCTACCGCAACAGCGCTGGTGAAGAAGTACCAGTACCTTTTGATGCCGCAGGTTGGGAAGGTGTCGAGCCGGTTTATGAGTCTATGCCCGGTTGGACAGAGAATACTTTCGGTGTGCGTCGTGAAGCGGATTTGCCGGCCAATGCACGCGCCTATATCGCTCGAATCGAAGAGCTGGTGGGCGCTCCGGTAGACATTGTTTCTACAGGCCCCGATCGCAACGAAACCATTGTTCGCGAATCTTCCGCTTTGTGCGAAATGGGTATTCACAACGCTAGCGTTTAAGCCCTGACCGCCCGGTTGTGAATGTGCAGTCTGGTGATGGCCTTGCTATTTTAAGTGAGGCCTCTGATCATTAGACCTGTTCCAAGTTATTGGTCGTGCACTACACGCAGGCTTATGACCTGAATTTAACCGGGCTAATTTATGTCATCTTCCGTTTCCGTTGCCAGTCGTTACAGTTTTGCTGAAGAGATCGCCAATAGTGTGACACATGGTGTTGGAGCGCTTCTGGCGATTGCCGGTCTGGGTGTATTGACCGGATTTGCTGCCCTGCGCGGGGACGCCTGGCATATTGTCAGCTCCAGCGTCTATGCCTCCACCCTGATACTCTGTTTCCTAGCCTCCACGCTGTACCACGCAGTCAGCCATATCGGCGCCAAAGCGATACTGCGGACCCTGGACCACTCGTCAATCTTTCTATTGATTGCTGGAACCTATACTCCCTTCACCCTGGTTACCCTGAGGGGCCCTTGGGGTTGGTGGCTGTTCGGTATTATTTGGGGGCTCGCGCTGATCGGATTGATTATTCAGTTCACTCCGCTGAAGAAGATTCGAGCTCTGTCTATCACTCTCAGTGCCTTGATGGGATGGGTCGTGGTGGCTGCTATCAAGCCGCTGTCGGACAGTTTGGAAACTGGCGGTTTGTGGCTGTTAGTTCTCGGTGGTCTCTGCTACACCGGCGGAATCGCTTTTTACCTCTGGCGCAGCCTGCGCTTCCACCATGCAATTTGGCATCTCTTTGTGCTGGCGGGCGGTATATTGCACTTCTTTGCGGTGCTGTTTTACGTCATTCCCTAATCTTCCCGTTTTGCGGCAGAGCTCACCCTAAAGGTGAGCAGCACGAACTTCCCTCTCATGTGACTGTCCAGTTTAATAGCAGGTGGGAAGTTCAACGGTTACCGGCCAATCCACCTTTCGGATAAGAGTGGCTCGTTCTACCCTTGAGCGAGCAAAAGTTGTGTCGAAGGTAACTCCATGCCCAAATTGCAATGGTTTCAATATCTGTCTGCCATCCTCGCGATAAGCGCGGTTCTCCTGGTTTCCAGTACCCATGCACAAGAGAAGGCCGATCCGGCCTTCGAACAGTGGGTAAAGGAGTTCCGTAAAACCGCGATCAAGAGTGGAATCTCTGCGGAGGTTTACGACCAAGCCTTTAAAGGAATCACTTCTCCAGACCAATGGGTTCTGGATCGCGCAGCCTATCAGCCCGAATTCAAAGCACCGGTGTGGCAGTACTTTGATAATCGGGTGCAAAAGAGAGCGATTGAACGAGGCAAGCGGGAAAAAGAAAAAATGAAGCCCTGGTTGGACAAGATCCAGAAGCGCTTTGGGGTGGACCCCAATATCCTGCTTGCGATCTGGTCTGTGGAATCCAGTTTTGGCGGCATCCTCGGTAATGACAAGGTAATGCGCAGTGTCATTCGCTCACTGGCAACACTCGCCTACGCGGATCCCCAGCGTAAAAAGTTTGGCCGTCAGCAACTGCTGGCCGCGCTAAAAATATTACAGGCAGGAGATATCGAGGGTGAGCACTTGTTGGGCTCATGGGCTGGAGCTATGGGGCATACCCAATTTATTCCCACCAGTTATCAAGCCTATGCGGTGGATATCGATGGTGATGGTAAACGGGATATCTGGAACTCCATTCCGGATGCGCTCGCGACTGCCGCCAACCTGCTATCCAGTAACGGTTGGCAGCGAGGAAAACCCTGGGGTTATGAGGTCAATATTCCCGCTCGTAAAATGCCTGCGGGAAAGATGTCGGTAGCCGAATGGGAAAAGCTTGGTGTCAAACGGGCTAATGGTGAGCCCTTTCCCAGCAAGAAAGCCATTGCCGAATTAAAGTTACCAGACGGCCGCAATGGCCCGGCATTTTTAGTGTTCAAGAACTTCTTTGTCCTCAAGCGTTACAACAATTCAGATCGCTATGCGATAGCTATAGGCCTGCTGGCAGACCGGATTGGCGGCGGTGCGCCTTTGGTAAATGATTGGAAGCGTCCATTTACTCCACTGGATAGTGTTCAAGTGGAAGAGTTGCAGAAGTTGCTCAAACAGAAAGGGTTTTACACCGGAGAAATTGATGGCAAGGCAGGTCCGGGTACCCGCAAAGCGGTAAGTGAATTTGAAAAGAGTGCCGGCGTTGAAGTTCAGGGCTACCCGAGCAAGGAAGTTCTGGAGTTGTTGAAGAAACAATAGGGAGTCCCTAAAAGTTCTCATCTGGTAGGAGCGTATCCTGGAGTAGTTCCAGGTTCTCGACAACACCCTCGGGTTCACGGAAGTAGGCGATGTGGTACATCGCCTCGCCTTCCTGGACCAGAGGGATATTCTGTCGCCCAATAATGATTCCATCCTCATTGCAGATCAGCTGGTCCAGTTCCTGTCCGTATGGATCTGCAATGGTCGCCAGCAGGTCGCCCCGGTAGACCTGATCCCCGAGTGCCTTAAGATGATTAGCGATGCCGCTATCCCCCGCGCGAAGCCAACCGCTGCGTCGAGCAACAAATGGCTCTATCACATTTGTCTTTCGGGTTTGCGGCAACATCTCCAAGTGCTTCATCACATTGATCACACCTTTAACACCGGCGCGGATACTGAGTTCATCAAAGCGCAGGGCTTCACCAGCTTCATACAGTAATACTCTCACCCCGAGATCTGCGGCTGCTTGGCGCAGGGATCCGTCGCGAATAGAAGCGTTGAGTAGCACGGGAACACCAAAGGCCTTGGCGAGTTTTCGGGTTTTCTCATCGTCCAAGTTAGCGCGAATTTGGGGGAGGTTACTGCGATGTACGGCCCCTGTGTGTAAATCGATGCCATAGTCGCATTTGGTGACAATTTCCTTGAGAAAGACGTGAGCCATACGTGCGGCGAGAGAGCCCTTTGCCGACCCTGGGAATGAGCGGTTTAGGTCGCGCCTGTCAGGTAGGTAGCGAGTGTGTTGCAGTACCCCGTAAACATTAACCATTGGAACTGCAACCAGGGTTCCGCGCAATGACTTTAGGCGGCCGCTTTGGATAAGCCGGCTTATTATTTCAATGCCGTTGAGTTCGTCCCCGTGTATTGCGGCACAAACGAACATCTTGGGGCCATCTTTTTTACCGCGCTGCACATAAACTGGGATTGCCATTTCTGTGCTTGTGTACAGCCTTACAACAGGCAGGTCGATATGGCAGGACTCGCCCCTGGAGACATGGACTCCACCGATCTCAAAATCCGAGCGCTCTTCCATAACACTCACGGGCAAATAGATATACCCATAGTGTATAGGCAGATAAGAGTTGACCCGGGCAGCAATTGTTGACGTAGCTGCCCGAGTACTTCGCTACAGTTGCCCGATTGATTGGGCAGAAGTCGTCAGGTTATGTGAGCGGTCCCCATTTAGCCAGATGCCGAGGGCTGGGCTCCAGTAGCCGGAGGGGTGGTACCACAGCCCGGTCTCTACATCCGCGAGCAAGTTAGTTCCCCGCCAGGCACTTGGCCCTTGATTGTGGGGGTCTTTTCCTTTCTCTCCAGCCTCCCCACCTTGTGACCACTGAGCGGCACCTTGGGTATCAAAAATCGCGAGTGGCTTGCCATCGGGGTTGGAAAGGTAATGCTCAATATTGTCGGCAGTCCATTGGCAGAGAATGGCATTGGTTTGGGGTTGGTGAATCCAATGGCTTAAACCTCGGGACTTGCCGTCAATATTGTGAATTTCCCCCCAGATACCCAGGCTGCTCCAAATAGTGACAACGCGGCGCTGGCGGGTTGATTTTCGGTGGGTACATGTCTTGCTTAACCGCCGACCGAAGGGGTCGTAGCGGAAGTAGGTTTTAAATTCCCCGCACTCCGCGTGGCTCATCAGGCCCCAGCCGTCGTACTGGTATTGATAATCCTTGCGGCCTGGTATGTTGCTTTCACTAATAATATTGCCGCGCTTGTCACTTTCTGTTTGAGGTTGGGTCGGACTTTGCTGTGCCCGCAGCGGGTTGGTCATTTGCAGGGGAGGGGATTTCTCAAAGTGCCAGGAAAGTGCTTGACCGGACTCCATACCTACCAGGCGCCCAAATAAATATTTGTGATTACTGCGAACCTCCCCTTGAACCTGGAGGATATCTTGGCCTTTGGATTCGGTGCGAACAATGGCTTCACCATTGGCATCGATTCCATACAGGGCTCCACAAGGGGCGAATGTATAAGACAAGTCGAGATTGTCGGAGCTGGCACTCTTTAACCAGCCGCGTTTGTCATATTGATACTGAAGACTGAAATCCCGGATATCGGCACTGTCGTGATGCTCTGCGGTTACCCGACCGCGGCTGTCGTATTTAAAGCGCACTGAGGAAAGGGCATTATCTGCCTGTACCAGCCTGTTGTGTTGGTCGTAGTGGAACTCACTATTTTGGCCACTGTTATTGCGAATACCGGTTAATATACCGCTGTTGTTATAATTGAAGTACCAGCGAGAGTCATTATCACAATATTCATGCAGGCTGCCGTCTATATTGTAATGCCAACGCCAAGTTCGATCCTGTGGTGCCTTGTGGCTGACTAATTGCCCGTAGTGATCATATTCCCAGTAGTAATTCCCTACGGGGCTCTCCAGGCAGGTGAGTTCATCCCTAGGGCTGTAGATTAATTCCCAGTTGTTACCATCAGCGAAATTGATATGGCACGGGCGGCCCGCGTTGTCATAATCACAAAGAATACTCTGTCCACTGTCTCCGTGGATGGCATTGGGCAGGCCGCGTTCAGAGTAGTCCAGACCGTACTGGTGAATACCCAGGTGGGCTTCACGCAATTCACCCGCATTGCCATAACTCCACTCACGCCATACTTCGCCATTCATCTTAAGCGAAGTGATTCGTTGCCAGTGGTCGTACTCAAAGCTCAGGACTTTATCGTCTCTACGAACGGACTGCAGCTGGCCTTGCCCATCCCAGCTGAAGTCCACTTTGCCTCCCTCTGGGTCCTGAATCTGTGTGATCTGCCCCCTATCTGTGTAGAGAAACAGCCAAACATGTTTTGCCGGGTCGACAATACGTTCTGGGCGTCCCTTCTCGTTAAACTTGTATTGCCATAGGGTCTCTCCATTGATAACTGCCGCTTGTAAATAGCCGCGATCGTCATAGAGATATCGATTACTAATATTGTGAGAGGTGGATCGGACAAGCCGGCCGAATTCATCGTGACGGAAGAAAAGCCTATGGCCGTTGGCCTGAATTTCTTCACTGAGATTACCGTAGGAATCAAAAAGCCAGCTAAGGCTACGAGATTGCTGCTGTTCAGAAATTCTCTGGCCGAACTTGTTAAAGCGTATATAAATGGGACCGGACAGCTCTGACTCGATCGTGCAGGTATTATGACTTGCGTGCCAGTTAAGACTGGTGATTAATTCATTGGACTGTATTAGCTGGCACCGGTCGTGTGTATCGTAGGTAAATTGATGAATTCCAGATTGGCTATTATTTAACTGTACCAACTGTGTATTGTTATATTGGTATCTTTCTCTTTTAAGGCCGCTACAACTTTCGAGTAGTTGACCATCTTGATAATTGTAGTTGCAGAGGTCGCTTTGACCTTCGGCAGCGTGGCTATTTATTAAATTATGGATATGACCGTTCTGGCAGTTAAATTCAACAACACGACCCCAGGAGCTGACCATTTTCTTAGGCAGGCCCTCCTGATAGTCGATTGTTATGGCGTTACCAAATTGATCCCTGATTTCTACAAGTGGTAGAGCGCTATTTACACCATCAGCGCGAAATATTTTGTGATGCTGATTGAATGTCGTCAATCGATAACTGTGCAGGCTTTGCCTGAATAACATCAACCGCTCAAAGCGGTTATAGCACCCGTGACCAATGGCGGGTAATTTGAATTTTACAGACCTCCCTTCGGCAGTAACCAGCTTTACAACGTTATCGTGTACAACAAGCTTTTCACTGAGAGAGTGCCGCCAGCCAACACCAATGCCAGTATCCTCATTGAGAGAGGAGCGAAAATATCGTTTCCATTCAAACGGTAGCGGTCCAGGAATAAGTACGTCTGTTCGCTCGAAAGCGACTTCCCCTGTTGCGGTAACGACGTGCCCGTTAATTCGATGGCAACGATCTAAAGCTGGTACCACCTCGTTCTCGGGGTTAATACCAGGGGTATTGGTGAATTGCGTGGGGTTGTCTTCAGCTTCATACAGGAGGGGTAATATTGGTGCTGAATCGATACTAAAGCGATTAGACGTGATACTTGGCAGCTTTGGCCAAAAGCCCTCACTCACTGGAGTGGATGATATGTTTTTTAAAGTATGTTCGACCTGAGAGAGCCAGCGTACAGCCGATGCAGGGCTCTCATGAGAAAGAGTAATTGTCGGAGGGGTAAGCGTATTGAGTAAGTTAGGTATTAGCTGGGTTAGACGTTCCGGTGTCATATTACAGTATCCGGTAAATCAAATTAGCGGTGTAACTTTCTAATTGTTACGTCAGGAGAACTGGGACGTTCGGTAACACTTTGTTCGTGGGGGAGTATTTGACGCAATGATTGTGAAGAATATTCCAATATTCCTGCAGTAATATTGTCGCGCCCACCTAGGCGATTAGCATCGTCAATAAAACGATATACACACTCTAATGCCGGACGATGAGTGGCCAGCACGCGCTCTATCGCATGATCATCAAGATATTCAGTGAGCCCGTCGCTACATAACAAAAGGAGTGCGTTTTGCGTGAGTTTCCAGCTATTTATATCCGCCTCTACACTGCTGGAAACCCCCAAGGCACGGGTAATATGGTTGCGGACATTGGACTCTTTGGCTTGCTCGGGGGTTAATTGACCTGAATCAATCATCTCCTGTACAACGCTGTGATCTCGTGTAAGGCGCTGCAATCCATAATTGTTCCACAGGTATGCGCGAGAATCGCCAATATGTGCAACGATTAAAAAGTCGCGCCACATGACCGCGGCAACCAAAGTTGTTCCCATATTGGAAAACTGGGGGTTCAGGTTTTTGGTATTGATTAGAGCTGTATTTGCGCTGTTGACTGCGTCGATAAGGGTGGCGCGCAATATAAGCTGTTGCTGTTCAGACGTGCAGGAGAAAAAAGTGTGTTTCAGCAGGTCATCGAGATGGGCTTGAACCGTCTCAGCTGCAATTTTACTGGCGGTGGCGCCACCGGTGTAACCGCCCATCCCGTCGGCTACCACAATATAGGCAAAAGGCTGCTCCGCCGACGCGTACCAGCGAATGCTATCTTCGTTTTCCTCACGAACCTGACCAATGTCAGTGCGCCCGTTGACCGCCAGACTAATTTGATCCATGTCTGGTGCAACTCCCCTTTAATAAAAAGCAATACAATGCGGCGTAATATTATTACAACCGATCACCGAGGCTAATGTTAACTTGCTCGCATACCAAGTTTGAAATACTTTTCACTGATTTGCGATAATAAGAGCCTTACCTCTCTACAGAAAAGGCTTTAAGCCAGCTAAAAAAGGACCCATAGGCAAAATGCCCCGTTTGCCCAGGCTCAATTTGATAAATGTTCCCCAGCATATTGTGCAGGTAGGCCACAACAATCTGCCCTGCTTCTTTGACGAGGAAGATTATCAATATTATTTGATTAGTTTGCGTAACGCGTCAGACCAATATGGCGTTGATGTTCACGCATATGTTTTATTGCCCAATATGATCCAGATCATAGCTACGCCCACGATACCGGATGGGATATCATCTATGATGCAATCCCTTGGGCGTCGCTATGTGCAGTTTGTCAATCACCGTTACAAGCGCTCCGGAACACTATGGCGAGGACGCTATAAGTCCAGCTTGATTGATTCTGATGCGTATTTGTTGACCTGTTACAGATACGTAGAGTTGCGCCCACTGTATTTGGGATTGTCAGACTCCCTTGAGGATTACGAGTGGTCAAGTTTTAACCATCACGCAAACATTAAGAAAGATAATTTGATCAAGGATCACCGCTTGTATCTATCTCTTGGGGATACAGTGGTGGAGAGAGCGCAATCTTACAGGAAGTTATTTCAGTATAGCTTTGATCGAAAGTTGCTCGACTATATCGCTGAAACGATTAAGTTAGGTCATGTGCTCGGCGGGGATGCGTTTAAAGAGAAAATTGAGCAGATTGTTAACCAAAGAGTACGACCGCTTAAGCGTGGTCGCCCTAAAAAAGCAAATAAAGTCGAAAAAGAACCAAAAGAAACTGCCTAGCTAAAACCTAATGTCGGGTTGAGGGCGTTAAAAGGCCATAAGAAGTAGGGTAATTAAGCCCTGTCAGCAGGTGACAAATTGTGAGTAGGCCCAGCATTTCAACGGGATTTCAGATCCTTGGCGATAACAATAAGGAAAAACCAGTTATGGATTTTGGCACTGATAGATTGAAAGTTGCGATCCTGGGTGATTTCAGCGGGAGAGCGAGTCGCCGCCAGTGTGAACCCGAAACGATTTCCAGTCGAAGGGTATACCTGTTGAACCGCGATACCTTTGAGGGCGTTTTTGCTGATCTAGGCGTGAGTTTGCAGTTGCCCGTACTGGATCGCCCTCTGGGATTACCATGCTTTGATGATTTGCACCCAGATTACCTTTATAGCCGTTTGCCATTGTTTAAGAAGTTTATTGAGCTGGAGCGCAGGCTGCTCGATCCGCGTCAGTTCCAGCAGGCTGCTGAGGAAATTCAACAGTGGAAACCAGAGTTAGCCACTCAGCAGGGCTTGGGTCAGCGCGATAGCGAGCAGTCGATATTGGATGAAATCCTGGCTGCCGGTCGAGAGCGTAATGCAAAGGAAGGTCAAAATACTTTCCAGGTTGACCAGCTAATCAAAGATATTGTCGCTCCTTACGTGCAGAAAAGTGAGGACCCTCGCCAGGGTGAATATCTAAATGCCCTGGCTGAAGCTACGTCTGATGCGATGCGTAAACTGATGCATCACAGTGATTTTCGTCAGTTAGAGGCTAGTTGGCTGAGTCTGCAACTTTTGCTGAGACGTGTCGAAGAGCACGGGAACCTGGATTTTTACTTAATAGACGTTAGTAAAGAAGAGCTTCTAGCTGATTTTGCTGAAGCCGAAAGCGACTTGGAAAAGTCGCAGACATTTAAGTTACTGGTTGAGCGTGAAACAGCTTCTGGAAATATCCCCTATAACTTAGTCATAGGGGATTACTTTGTTACTGATGAGGAGCGAGACCTTCACCTGCTGATAGATTTATCCACGATTGCAGAAGCTGCGGGAAGTGCACTTTTATTGGGTGGGGATCCAAAATTAGCAGGCTGTCCAAACTTGTCAGGTTCAGTAGATCCTGATGATTGGTACTATCCGTTGAGCGATCAGTTTGCGGAAAGTTGGCAGGCGGTCCGTGAATACTCTGCTAGTGAGCATGTTGCGTTGGCAGCTCCCAGATTTATGCTCAGACTCCCCTTTGGGAAAAATACTTCTACAACAGAGTATTTTAATTTTGAAGAATTAACCCCAGAGCAGGGTCATGAATATTATCTTTGGGGGAATAGTGTTTATTTGTTGGGGTTAGCGGTTTGCCAAGGCTTTTCTCAAACTGGCAAATTACAGCCCCCTTCGTCTGCAAGTTATGAAGACTTACCCCTTCATTTACGCAAGTTACCCAATGGCGAATTATTGACGCCCTGTGCAGAAGCGCTCCTGACAGATAGGGCGGCTGCAAAATTTATGCAGGCTGGTATTAGCACTATGCGTTCGGTGCAAGGGCGGGATCAAGTCATTCTTCCGAGCTTTAGTTCTTTGAGTGGCGGTACACTCAAAGGCCCTTGGGCGTAAGTGTAGGGGTTGGATCTTTACAGGAATATGCGGGCAAAAATCTACCTGAAGACTATGAATAAACCACTATTGTGAGTCAGGAATAAATGGATCTAATTCTATCAGTATTGGCCGACCCTTCTGGCGCCAATATGCTTAAACATACAAAACTGTTCACGAAAGCTGGTGGCAGTTTGGGTCGCTCTGCCGATAATTATTGGGTTTTACCCGATCCAGATCGAGTGGTTTCCTCAAAACACGCACAGATTTCCTTTACCGATAATCAGTTTTTTCTGGTAGATACTAGTACTAATGGAACCTATTACAATGATTCAGAAAATCCGTTAGGAAAGGGAAATCAAGTCCCATTAAAAGAGGGCGACATGATCGTTCTCGGGGAATATAAATTGAAAGTTTCACTGCGACAGCCTAAGGAAGAGGGAGATCTTCCCAAAGGTCTGGGAAGTGCAGATTTTCTCGATACCTCGGATCGAACAACATTCAGCGCGGATGCCATGGCAAAAATGCAAAGCCAGGCAGAAGCGAAAGAATTGGATAGTTGGCTTGAGCCGGGTTCCAGCCCGCAGTCAGATGTGGCTCAAACTGGGGAGTGGGGCTCGATTGGGCTGGGTAATCAGGCTAATACCCCAACTAGCGATAGTCTTCTCACCTCGGAATCGGGCCCTCTGGACCCACTTGCTGCCTTTGGCCAATCTGACCCGTCTGGTCTTGTTGGTGGTGCTCCTGAGATGTCACCCGTCGGTGGCTTAGTGGGTTCTACGGGTCAGCAGCAATCCAGTAATCAATGGTCTGATGATGAGTGGTGGAAAGATGGTAGTGACGATGATCATGTGCCAGCTGACCAGCACTCAATGCAAATAAATCCCCAGCCGGTACCGGAACCTGTCGTTGAGACGGTTGCGGTGCCTGAATCTCAAGTGGTATCTCCGCAGCCGCAAGTTCCTATGGGTGGTTTCCAGGGGATTTCACAGCAACCTGTCGCAACTCCGATACCACAACCTCAGGCTATGCAGCCACAGCCACAGCCACAGCCACAGCCACAGCCACAGCCACAGCCACAGCCACAGCCACAGCCACAGCCACAGCTACAGCCACAGGCAATGCAATCTCAGCCGTTAGGGCAGCCCCAAGGGTTTAATCAGCAGCCAATTTCTCCGCCTGCTCAAGATAACCCCTTTGCAGACTCTTTCGCTGCTATGCAGGGGCAACAAGTTGATGGTGCTCCAGGGTTTGGTTCCGGGCAATCGTCCTCGCAACCGCAACCGCAACCGCAACCGCAACCGCAACCGCAACCGCAACCGCAACCGCAACTACAGCCAAAACCAAATCCACAACTGGATTTGGCTGCCCAAGCTCAGCAGTTTTCGCATTTACAGCAATCCCCAGTAACTCAGCCCACAGGTTCTTCAGGGGGGAGCGTTTTTGCATCTACTCTCGGCCTGAATATGAACACGGTCCAGTTGCAACAGGCGGACCAGCAAGCAGCTGAAATTGTCCGGGAAACAGTAGCTCGTCTTATTGACCTTTTGCGCGCAAGAAACAGCATAAAGAATGAGCTGCGTGTGCAGCGAACCATGATTCAAACGGAAGCTAATAATCCGCTGAAATTTAGTGCTACGGAACGGGATGCATTGGAAGCCATGTTTGCGGGTACCGGTGCTTTTATGAATCCCGCTGAGGCAGTGAAGGATAGTTTTGATGATTTGTCGGATCATCAAGTTGCGGTTTTGGCTGGAATGAGAGCAGGTTACAACGCCATGCTCAAATTCTTTAGCCCGGAAAATATTGAGCGCAGACTGGGGAATACTTCCGGCGTTTTTGGAAACAAAAATGCAAAAAAATGGGAAGGATTTACTGCAATTTACAGGGAGCTAGTTGGTGATCCGGATAATTGCTATCGCAAGTTGTTTGGTGATGAATTTGCAGTTACTTATGAAAATCAATTATCAGAGTTAAAAAATGCGCGAAGCATTAAAAATTAATAAGTTGACGGAAAAGAGGGAATTGCTTGTGTCGATAAAAAAATTATTTCAGGTCAGTTTAATCGCTGTTTTGGCAGTTGCAGTTGTTGGTTGCCAAACAACGAGGCGGACTCTAAATCTGGATACCAGTCTCGAGTTGGTTGTAGAGACACAGAATGACGTGAACCCAGATGATGATGGCCGAGCTTCTCCCGTTGTTATACGAGTGTTTATGCTCGCGGACGAGCGCCAGTTTGCCCGTGAAGATTTTCTTAACCTTTACGAGAATGCTCAATCCCGCCTCGGCAAGGATTTGATTGATACTGTAATCCTTAAAGAGTTTGCTCCAGGGGAACAGCGTATAGAAGAACTGGCTTTAACGCCGGACGTAAAATATATCGGGCTTCTAGCTGAGTTTGTACAGTATCAGGATGCAGAGGCACTAATGGTGCTGCCAATTACAGACCACAAAAAAAATGAATATGAAGTATCGCTGGCTGATGTACGAATTGGTTCACCAGATGATATTGCCAAGCGTCGTCGAGCAAAATTGACTACTCGTGGCAGTGAAGATGATAGTGGGGAAACAGTAACAATCTCCAAAGAAGATTATGAAAGAATGAAAAAAACGCTCCCTGATATGCAGCGGTCTCAATAGGGCAGAAATTATTGCCCGGGCAATAAAAATTGCTGCCCTGGAAATATTACGAGAGCTTTTTAAGGAACATTTATGTCGGCAAACAATAAAGTGATCTGGAGCGAGGGCATGTTTTTACGCCCTCAGCATTTTCAACAGCAGGATCGCTATCTCGAACAGCTTGTCGAAGCGCGCACAGCTCCGCTCGGGCCTTATACCTGGGGGATTGTAGAGCTGGCGATCGATAGTGAGCCATTATCGATGGGAAAAATTTCTCTATCGAGAGTGAAAGCTGTTTTTCCCGATGGTACCCCGATACTTGCCCCTGAAAATGAGCATTTGCCGGATGTTCTGGATGTTCCGGTTAATACTCGTGATGAAATAGTCTACTTATGTGTGCCGATGAAGCGCCCAGGTAGCCAGGAGTCGATTCGAGATCAAGAGGACTTCCCGCAGGCACGTTATCAGGCTTCGAACTTTGATGCCCGTAATAGTGCGGCGTCTTCTGGTGAGTCCGCGCGTATCCAAGTCGGAAAGTTAAGAGCTTGTCTCAAATTAGGTAGTGATGATCTGAGTGGCTATGCTGCGGTTGGAGTTGCCCGAATTAAAGAGCGCCAACCAGAAAAGCCGGTAGAGCTTGATTCCGACTATATCCCACCGCTGTTAAATGCGGAGACTTCTGCGGTTATCAATGCATATATTGAAGAAGTAAAAGGATTGCTCGACCATCGAGGCTCGGCTCTGGGTCATCGTTTGAGCGACAGCGGAAGAAGCGGATCTGCAGAAATTGCTGATTATTTGTTACTGCAGGTTATTAACCGCTTTGAACCCTTATTAAAGCAGATCACGGCTCAGCCCCGATTACATCCGCACAACTTATTTCTTGAATTATTGCAGTTGGCAGGCGAACTTTCGACGTTTACTGCTCAGTCTAAGCGCCCTCCAGAAATTCCGGTGTATGCACATGAGGATCTGCAAGTAAGCTTTGCTGGGCTGTTTTCAGCACTTAGGCAGTCGCTCTCCACAGTACTGGAGCAAACAGCGATTGCAATGGAATTGGTGCAGCGCAAATTCGGGATATATGTTGCTCCGGTTACCGATCCTTCATTATTAAAATCAGCCAGTTTTATTATGGCCGCAAAAGCGGATATGCCTGGCGATCTATTGCGCAGCCGCTTCCCCACGCAGGCAAAGGTTGCCCCAGTTGAGGCGATTAGAGAACTTATCTCTGCGCAGTTGCCTGGCTTGACTCTGCGCCCACTTCCCGTGGCTCCTCGACAAATCCCCTATCACGCAGGGTTCACTTACTTTGAGGTGGAGCGCAGTGGAGAGTTATGGCAGGCCATGACTCGCTCGGGTGGTTTTGCAGTGCATCTGGGCGCAGAGTTCCCTGGATTAACTATGGAACTCTGGGCCATAAGGAATAATTAATATGAGTAATGACAGCTTTACTCCTCCACGGGCCCCTAATGCTGGGGATAGAACGGTTTTGATACCGACACCCGGTGCCGCAGCAGCACCGGCAGCAGCTCAGGCTCAGCCACAATTCTTTGCCAGCCAAGATGCCCCGGTCGAGGCTCAGGTCCGCAACAGTCTTAATCCATTGGTGTCTGCGGCTTCGAAATTGTTAGGCGTAATTATCAAATTGCGCACAACGATGAATCACGCCAACGTACCTGATCTGCACAAGCGACTTACTACGGAAATCCAAAGCTTCGAGCGTGAGGCAAAGCAACTGGCTTTAACACCTGAATCAGTGCTAACAGCCCGTTACTTACTATGTACCGTCGTGGACGAGGTTGTTTTGACCACGCCTTGGGGTACAGCTAGCGGTTGGAGCCAGCACTCTCTACTTAGCCTATTTCACAAAGAGACTTTTGGAGGGGAGAAGTGTTTTGTCATTTTGCAGCGCATGCTGGAAACTCCCGCAAGTCATTTGGAACTCCTTGAGCTTTTTTACCTGTGTTTGAGCTTGGGCTTTCAGGGTAAGTATCGGCTCGTACAGCGTGGACACGAACAAATAGAACAGATTCGTGATGAGCTCTACAGAACAATTGAACAGCACAAGCAGCCAATGGACCGAGATCTTTCGCCGCGTTGGCAAGGATGCGTAGAGCGAAAATCCCGGCTGATTCACTATATACCCCTCTGGGTGATTATGAGTGTTGTCCTGGGATTGTTACTTGCAACTTATAGTGGTTATCGCTGGTGGCTCTATGAAACGACGACACCGGTCGCGGACCAGATTTTAGATTTGTCCAAAAGTGATGATGAGTCTCCGCAAGGAGAAGGGTAACACTCGGGCTGATATTGATCCTGGGTATGGTCGATACCCTGGAAGACGGAGCAATTCATGAAACGCTTGCGTAACTTTTTTACCAATAAGTGGGTGTTGGGGCTCATAGGGCTCTCAGCTCTTTCCCTCCTCATTTGGTTTGCGGCTGATTACATTAAGTTTGGTAGTGATAATGCCACGCTTTCTCACTCTGTCCGGCTAACTATTATTGTTTTTATTTTTGCTATTTGGCTTGTGTGGAATATTAGCCAATGGTTGGTAGAGAGACGCCAAAACCAGGCTTTAATAAAAGGCATTGAGGAATCACAAGAAGCCGATTCTACAGATCCAGACGAAGAACGCTCGCTGGAAGAGTTGAATGCTCTTTCTGGTCGCTTCCGTGAAGCGATGGGTGTATTACGTAGTGCTCGGTTTAAATCTGACAAGGGACAAGTTTCCCTTTATCAGCTTCCATGGTACATCATTATTGGGCCTCCCGGTTGTGGTAAAACAACAGCCCTGGTGAACTCCGGGTTGGAATTTCCTCTGGCGCAGAGTCATGGGAAGGAAGCCCTGGGTGGGGTAGGGGGCACCCGTAACTGTGATTGGTGGTTTACCAATGATGCAGTTTTAATTGATACCGCAGGGCGTTATACGACTCAGGACAGTCACCGGGTTTACGATAATAGCGCTTGGAAAGCTTTTCTGAGCTTATTGAAAAGATACCGCCGCCGCCGCCCGATCAATGGTGCTCTGGTTGCAATTAGCTTGCAAGATTTAATGGTGCAAACGGAAGAGCAGCGCCAACACCAGGCAAAAATTATCCGCCAGCGTGTAAATGAACTGCAACAAGAGTTGGGTATTCGCTTCCCGATTTATCTCACTTTCACAAAATGTGACTTAGTTGCAGGTTTTACAGAGTTTTTCGACAACCTCTCTCAAGCTGAGCGTGAGCAAGTTTGGGGAATGAGTTTTCCCCGTGAAGCTAATGCCACTGTAGGGGCCCCTCTCGATAATTTCAAAGCAGAATTTGAGCAGCTGATAGAGCGTTTGAACCAACGCGTATTGTGGCGTGTTCATCAGGAGAGGAATGTAGAGAAGCGGGCGTTGTTGCAAGGTTTTCCTGCCCGAATGGAAAGCCTTACAGATATTTTGACAGATTTTGTAAAGCAGACTTTCGGTCCAAATCGTTACGAAACCGTCCCTATGGTCAGAGGGGTCTACTTTACTAGTGGCACTCAGGAGGGCAGTCCTGTTGACCGTATGATGTCCTCCGTAACCGCTGATTTTGGACTAGAGCGTAGCGTCGGGCCAAAATTCCAGGGTGTTGGTAAGAGCTTTTTCTTGCATCGACTATTGAAGGATGTCGTTTTCCCCGAGGCTGAATTAGTAGGCGTTAATCGCCGGATTGAGTCAGCTAACCTTTGGTTACGCCGGGGAGTTTTTGCTACTTTGGCGGGAGGCTTTGTCGGAGCTATTTTCTTATGGAGTGGCAGTCTCGCACAGAATAAATTATCCATGGGAGAGGTTAGCGATAATCTCAGCGCGTACCAAGGTGCAGAGAGTGAGCTGAAAGGTAAAAATATTACGCCCATCAGTGCCTTAAATTTGTTAGAGCCTTTGAAGCGGGCTAGTGCGGTCTACGATCGTGAGGAACATCCGTGGATTGGCAATTTGGGGCTTTATGACACCAGAATTGATACCGCGGCAAATGATCTCTATCGCCATAAATTAGAAACTATTTATCTTCCCGCTTTACTTCGTGATATAGAGAGTGACTTAAGTCGTCTCGGAAGTAATGATCCCGCTTTGGTAAGTACTCTCAAAACCTATTTGATGTTTTTTAATCCAGATAAAATGGATTTGAAAACCATAGAGGCTTATTACACTGCTCGCTGGGAGCGTCAGTTACCCGGTGAAGCCGGGAGGCAGGAAGAGCTGCGCTACCACCTGGATCAACTATTTATTCAGCCTCTCCCCAATTCAATTGAAGAGAATGAGAGGGTGGTAGCTCGCGCGCGACAGCAACTGCGTCGTATCCCTGTACCTCAGCGGTTATTTGCTCAACTACAAAATAGTGACTTCGGATTGACCCCTGTAGATCTCTACCAGGAAATTGGTGGAGACACTCAGCAAATTTTTGGTATGGGGGCCAATAATCCAAACTTCACGATTCCCTTCCTCTATACAAAGGCGGGCTATAAAGAACTGGACTTTGGAGCGGACTCTCAGCTGATGACAAATATGGCTGAAGAACGCTGGATATATGGAGGAGATCTGAGTGGTGAGGACTTTACCGAAGCCGACCGTGAAAAGCTTGGTGAGGAAGTAAAACGAATCTATCTTGGGGAGTACTTACAGCGTTGGCAGGGCTTCCTTGGCGGGTTCAAAATACAGAGGTTTGGTAGCACTTCACAGGCATTGGATGTGTTGTCAAAGTTGTCTGATCCTATTTACTCACCCCTGCTTGCGATTACCGAGATAACTTCAGATAACACTCGTCTGACCCTTCGCCCTGAGGTTCCAGTCGATGCTTCTGGGGTACCGCTACCTGTATCCAGTACTACTCGAAAGTTGGGACAAGCCGCACTGGGTAGTGCAACCAGTGCCTTGCAGGATCATTACAAGCCAAACATTGTTGATGTTAGGTTTGAGGAGGTCCAGCGAATCACTCAGAGTGAGAAGGGGCGGCCAGCGCGTATCCAAGAATACCTGGATACTATTAATAAAATTCAGGAATACCTCACTGAGATCGACAGCGCTCCCGATTCGAATCAAGCGGCTTTTGGACGTGCCAAAGCGCGTTTTGCCGGCGGTAGCGATGCGATTAAACAGTTAAGGGTTAAGGCTGCTAATGCACCAGCACCTTTTGACCAGTGGCTGACAGATATTGCTGACAGCGCTTGGGGACTGGTAATGGCCAAGACTAAGGCGCATATAAACCGTGTCTGGCGTGAAGAGGTGTATCAAAGCTATAGCAATAGCCTGGCAAACCGGTACCCACTGCGCAGCGACCGTGACCAGGAAGTGCCGGTGATGGAGTTTAACCAGTACTTCAAACCAGGTGGTATTGAGGAGAAATTTGTCAATCAGTATCTGAAACCATTTGTGGATACCAGAAACTGGAAAATCAAATACGTTGAAGGGCAGGGTATTAGCCTTTCAAGGGAAGCCCTTTCCCAGTTGCGTCGAGCTGAACGTATTCGAAAAACTTTCTTCAGTGCCGGCGAAGGAGCTTCTTACTCTTTCCGTATTGAGCCAACGAAACTGGATTCCAGTGTTCGTTTGTTTGAACTTGAACTTGGAGAGCAGCGAGTTCCTTACTCCCATGGCCCTAAAACCACTAAAAAGCTGACTTGGCGTGGTGGTGAAAGTAATCGGGTTCGCATTATCTTTGAAGATCTGAATGAGACTGTTCATCGCAAGCATTTTGAAGGGGACTGGGCATGGTACAGACTGTTAGCGAGCTCAGATTTGGAAGCCGGGCGAAGTAATGCAGAACACTTTGTCACTTTCTCTGAGGAAGGGCGAAAGGCTCAATTTAAATTGATTGCATCTAATGTAAACAATCCATTCGACCGCAGTTTACTCCGCGGATATCGATGCCCTGAGACCCTGTAGACGGAGTAGATGATTTGCAAAATACAGTTGGTATTTTTGGTAAGTTGCCGGGTCACGGGGACTTTGTTCAGCGACAGCTGCCGGGTAGTTTTGTCACTGTATGGGATGGCTGGTTACAACGAGCGGTATTCGGTTCTCGCGAACTCGTAGGTCAAGAGTGGTTGGACTACTACTTGACCAGTCCTGTTTGGAGGTTTGTCCACAGTAAAGGCATCATTGATGCCAATGCGTGGGCCGGAATTTTAGTACCTAGTGTGGATAGTGTTGGGCGCTATTTTCCGTTGACATTTGCTGCTCCGCTATCCCCGGTAGTGGATGCATTTGCTTTTATGTCTGATGCTAAGAGCTGGTTCCAGAGCTTGTCTGAATTAGCAATTACATCGCTACAAAATATGCTACATGCAGACCAGTTATGTGAGGCATTTAGTGCTCCCCCTGACAGGGCGGGCATTATCTCTCTGCCTCCAGCACAGGGAGACTTTGTCGTCTCCACAGGCCAATCGAATAGTCTGGAAAGAGGTTTTGCAGGTCTATTAGGGCAGATGAGCAAAAGTAGCTACTCCGCATATAGTCTGTGGTGGAGTGAGGGGTCTCAACACTTGGCCCCGACAACCTTGCTGTGCCCATCATTGCCAAGCCCTGAGCTCTATAGCTCAATGCTTGGTGTGCAGTTACAGAAGAATATAAGTTAGGATTGAGGGCACAGCGTGAGACAGCTGGTTATCTTGGATAAGAAGAAGCATCGCAATTGCAAATTAATCAAAAGTGATCTTTCCCACAGTAAGAATTCGCATATTTGCCCAATCTTATTGCCTGAATTCATACCGGTGGCGCGTGCCTGTCCTATTATATTTGCTCGATCAAAAGAGACGGGAAAGCTTGAGAGCTGTGCATTACTTGGCGTAACACCTGGAGAAAACCTTTTTTGGCAAGAGGGACAATGGCAGGGTGATTATATTCCCGCATCTATTCGCTCTTATCCCTTCTATTTAAAATATAAAGAAGGTGACTCTTCCAATGCATTTGTTTGCGTTGAATCCTCTCTATTATCTGAAGACGGAAATAGTTCTTTAGGTGTTAGGTTGTTTGAAGAGAATGGGAATCCAAGTGGTCACTTATTGGAAGCGCAGCGCCGCTTAGAGGATATCCATCTTAAAAAGACGCAGGTTTGGAAGTTTGTCGGTATTTTGCAGCGGAATAATTTGCTGGTAGAAAAAGAAATAAATATAGATTTGCCAGGTGATGTTAAGCATAAATTAACAGGTGTTTATTGTATTTCAGAGAAGAGATTGGGAGAGCTTGATTCTGCAGCTTTCCTGGAATTGCGTGAATCAGGCTGTTTGCCTTTTATTTATGCACATCTTTTCTCCTTGCAGAAGTCGACAGCTTTAAGTGCGCTGCATAAAAAATTTCATGCGAAAATTCTTCACTGATATTAAGAGTGGACTTTTACTTTTCATCTATGGATTTATTGATCAGAACGTTAATTTAAGAAAACCTATAAAGTTTGATTGAATTGAGATAATTGTATTAGAGGTTCTGGTTGTAAAGTGAGTATCAGAGCAGGAAGCTAAGGTTACTGATATGTCTTACAGAATAATTTTTACTGGAGAGATAAGAGGTTCTGTAGAGCGGCGCTATGCAATTGCTGCATTGGGGCGTGAATTTGGTTTGGGCTTTAGTCAAATAAAAGGACTGCTGACTGGGGCAAAATCTCAAATCAAGGCTACGGAAGATAGAAGGGAAGCCTGCCAGCTAATGAAAAAGTTCTGGGAGGCGGGATGGCATACTCAGCTCTGCTTGGGTGATCAATTAATACACTGTACTGAAAAGTCTAGTAATTGTGGTGACCCTCCGTTACCTCCGGCTCTAGAATTTTTGGAAAGTACTGATGGCACAGTTTCTATTGGTATTCCAGCCGGTTGGCAAGGGTTTGACAATCTGAATAGGGAAGCTGTGATTCAGGCCGGAAGTTCAGAGCTAAGTCGCTATTTGATCGTACTAAAGCAAGATCGATCTCTGCTTCCCCATGATTTGTCGATTGAGCATTTCGGTAAAGCACAAATACATCAGTGTCTGACTAGAGTGGAAAATGGCGTTATTATATCCGGGCCTGAACCACTGATAAGTAACAGTCAAAATGGCCATATTTATGAGATGTCTGCTGAGGTTGTAAAAACACCAGTTCGCTATTTGGTCACTTTCTTTCAGAGTCCGGATAGTTTCTATTCTGTGTTTTTGTGGTCATCTCTTGAGAACTTTGAAAAGAGTAGGTCTGAGTTTTTGCATATTTTTGCCACATTTAAACTTGTGACTAGTATGGGGAGTTGCGATTCAACAGCAGTTCCTATGTAATGGCTTGGAATAAGAAGCCAAAATCTAACAAAAATAAATAGCGTAAAATTGTCAACTGAACATGTTTTTTAAAGTAATAGGTACCAAGCGCATTATTTGCCTTGATTAGATATCTACAACGTGTACTCTTCTCAGAATTCTGATTAAAGGATTTGATTCGGTATAAGGGCCTTTTTTGATGGCATTCCCAAACACGATAAATATCGATGAATTAGTTGCTCCAATCTCAGAGGATAATCCCGTAGGGGAAGATATCCGAGAAGATCGTTCGCCAACTTCTGATTATTACTCGATCAAAGATGCTCGCAACAGTGCAAGAGCTGCTGAACGCTCCGCAATGTTCGATGATGCAGATACAGACCTACTCGCACCTTGGAGGGATGTAGCAAAAGCTGCAGAAAATATCCTAGGGAAAAAGAGTAAGGACTTGGAGGTTGCCAGCTGGTATACCGAGGCCTTGATTCGCTTACATGGCTTTATTGGCTTGAGAGATGGCCTGCAGGTGATTGACTCGTTAGTAGAGCAATATTGGGAAGGTCTGTATCCCTTACCAGACGAAGACGGCCTTGAAACAAAAGTAGCACCCCTGACAGGTTTGAATGGTGATGGTGGTGATGGCACCTTGCTAATGCCTATTCGCAGTGCCGGTATTACTCCCGAAGGGGATTATGGGGACTATTCATTCTTCCAATTCCAACAGGCTCGGGATGCTGACAGAATTGCAGATGACGATGCTAAGGCTGCTCGAATAGAAACGCTGGGTTACAACCTTGAGCAGATTGATCAATGTGTAAACAGTGCGAGTGGTGAATGGGCTCAAAACCTCGTCCAGACAATCGAGGCAGCGCTGGGGCACTTTAAGACCATAAATGATAGCCTGCGACAAAGCTGCGGCCATGATGCCCCCCCGTCCACGAATATTTCATCTCTATTGGATGAGGTGTTGCGGACAAGCCGTTTTATTTATAAGACGCACTTGGAGTCTATGGAGCAGACTCAAGAAGATGTGGCGCCTGAATCGTCAGAAGAGCCTGCTGGGGAAGTTCAAGCTGGAAATGCAGCTGCAGCAGCGGTTACTTCTGTAGCTGCCTCTGCTGTAGCTGTCCCTACCGGTCCGGTAGTGTCCAGAGAAGATGCCTTAAAATTGCTTGAGCAGGCGGCAAAGTATTTTCGTACCTATGAGCCGCATACGCCGCTGGCGCCCGGCCTGGAGAGGCTGATAGGCTGGGGACGAATGACCGTTTCACAATTGATGTCTGAATTGCTACCTGATGATCAGTCGAAGGCGCTTTACTCCCAATTGACGGGAGTTCGTCTCGATGGCACGGATACACAAAAATATATAACCCCACCAGTGACTACAAGTGGCACGTCATCAGCTCCTGCGGTTGCCGCAGATACACCTACTGAAAGTGTATCCGCGCCAGTCTCTGATGAAGGTTGGGGTGAGCAACCGCAAGAAGAAGCCAGCACTGGTTGGTAATTAACTGAGAACAGCAGTCCCTAAAGTCGGAAAGGAGACCTTAGATGTCTGAAAGCATCCACAACAAACTTAAGCGCGTGCGTAAGCCGCGTGTACATATCACTTACGATGTTGAAACTAACGGAGCCGAAGTCAAAAAGGAGCTTCCTTTTGTGGCGGGTGTTATGGGTGATTACTCTGGTGATAATGCCGAGAATCGCAAGGCACTGAAAGATCGTAAGTTTATCCAAATTGACCGCGATAACTTCAACGACGTAATGGGTAAAGTAAACCCAAAGTTGAACTTGCAGGTGGAAAACACCCTGACTGGTGACGGTAGCAAGATGGCTGTTGATCTCGACTTCAACAACATGGACGCCTTCTCGCCGGAGCAGATTGTTGAGCAGGTTGAGCCACTAAAGCAATTGCTTGAAGCCCGTAGTAAGCTGCGTGATCTGCTGAGTAAAGCTGATCGCTCTGAGGAGCTTGAAAAAGTACTTGAGGATATTCTCAAGAGCACAGAAAACGTCAGCGCTATCTCTGACCAGTTGGGCTTGAATGAGGATAAAGGAGAGGACTCAGAATGAGCACTGAAGTAGAAAATGTTGCAGGAAGTGAAGCTGAAGAGCAATCGGCGAGTCTCCTAGATCAGGCGATTGCGGCAACTAAACAAACTGAGCCTCAAGAAGCACAAGACTTGCTTGCGAATTTGACAGAGCAAGTAATGAAAGGGACGGTCACCTGGGATCGCAACCTGACCCAGACCATCAAGAAAGCTGTTAGCGCGATTGATAAGGCAATGTCCCAGCAGCTGTCTGCGATTTTGCATGACGAGAAATTCCAGAAGCTGGAAGGATCATGGCGTGGTCTGAATCACCTGGTCATGAACTCGGAAACTGGCGCTACCATGAAAATCCGCATGCTCAATCTGAGCAAGCGCGAGCTCTTCCGCGACCTGGATAAGGCAGTTGAGTTCGACCAGAGCCAGACCTTCAAAAAAATCTATGAAGAAGAGTTTGGTACTGCGGGTGGTGAGCCATACGGCGTAATGATCGGGGATTTCGAGTTCACCAGCCACCCTGAGGATATCGAGCTTCTGAGCAAGATGTCTAATGTTGCTGCGGCTGGCTTCTGTCCGTTTGTTGCAGCCGCCGGTGCCGGCATGTTTGGTTTTGATGACTACACGGAACTTTCCAAGCCGAGAGATCTGGGTGGTATTTTTGAATCCGCCGAGTACATCAAGTGGCGCAGTTTCCGTGACAGTGACGACTCCCGTTTTGTCACCTTGGTAATGCCGCGTACCCTAGCCCGTACCCCTTATGGTGCTAACACCAAGCCGATTGAAGCTTTTGACTTCGAAGAGTTTGAAGTGGATGAAGACGGCGTTTCCCGTCCAGCAGAGCACGATCAATACTGCTGGATGAATGCTTCTTATGTTATGGGCACCACCATGACTCAAGCATTCGCTGAGAACTCCTGGTGTACTGCAATTCGCGGTGCTGAGGGTGGTGGTAAAGTAGAAGGACTGCCATCTCACGTGTTCAAGAGTGACGATGGGGATCTCGATCAGAAATGCCCCACAGAGATTGGTATTACCGATCGCCGTGAAGCGGAGTTAAGCGCTCAAGGCTTCTTGCCTCTGTGTCACTACAAGAATACGGATTACTCGGTATTCTTTGGTGCTCAAAGTGCGCAAAAGGCGAAGGCATACGATGACCCTGACGCCACTGCTAACGCAGCTATTTCTGCTCGCTTGCCTTATTTGATGGCGACCTCTCGTATTGCACATTACCTCAAGGTAATGGCACGCGATAAAGTGGGTTCCTTTATGGAAGCTGGTGATTGTGAGCGCTGGTTGAACAAGTGGATCTCCCAGTACACTAACTCCAACCCCGACGCGAGCCCTGAAATGAAAGCGAAGTACCCGCTTTCTGAGGCCCGTGTGGAAGTAAAAGAGATTCCGGGTCAGCCTGGATGTTATAGTGCGATTGCCTATCTGAGACCCTGGTTACAGATGGAAGAATTGACGACGTCCTTGCGTATGGTGGCAAATATCCCATCTGCGGGATAAGGCTCCGGGCCCGCCTCTAGGGGCGGGTTCTCTCTTCACATGGCCTTGTTCAAGGCCTGCGTTTTACCATTATTTATTCAAATAATAATTCTTGTTGGAGTATACCGGTGCCCCGTGCAGCACATGACCAAATATCGGAAGATCAATCAGATGTTCTACCGGAGAAATTGGCGAGAGGGCAGCAGAGAGAGCTTCATAAATTTCTGCAGGAACCGGATGATCTTTTTGCATTTGAATATTGGCTCACAGAATTATCCCCCTGTACAAATAGGGATAATTATTCCGTTCGCCATTATCTGAGTCGAATTATCGCCGAGTTGGACGAGCTAATCTGTGACCAGTTGAATTGTATAATTCATCACCAGAAGTTTCAGAGACTTGAAGCGAGCTGGCGGGGGCTATCCTTATTGGTGTTTGATACACCCCACGCTGAAAATATTAAAATCAAACTCTTAGATGCCAGCTGGAAAGACCTGGCGAAGGATATAGAGCGGGCCCCGGATTTTGACCAGTCTGGCCTGTTTCATCTTATATACAATGAAGAGTTTGGTACTCCAGGTGGCGAGCCATTCGGTTTGTTACTTGGAGATTATTATGTATCCCATCGGCCACTGCCTGACCACCCCTATGATGATGTCTTTACTTTGCAGGGCATCGCACATACTGCAGCTGCAGCCTTTGCACCGTTTGTTTGTGCATCAGCACCGCAACTTTTTGGTGTAGACAGCTTTTCGGATCTAGCAAAGCCTATCAATTTTTCAGAGGTGTTCCGTCAAAAAGAATACATTCGATGGAATGGCCTTCGGGACCTGGAAGACAGCCGATTTATTGCTTTGACGCTTCCTCAAGTTTTGATGAGAGAACCTTATAATCAGGAATTTTCATCCTACCGTGGTTTAAGGTTTCAGGAGCAGGTACGGGCATCCCATAACCAGAATTATTTGTGGGGGAACGCCTGCTTTGCATTGGGTGCCGTCCTGTTAAGAGAATTTAGTGAAGTTGGCTGGTTTTCACATATTAGAGGGGTTGCACGTGACCATCTGGGGGGAGGGCTGGTAACCCAGCTACCAATGGTGCCTTATAGGCCAGATAGTACTCCTGGCATGATCCGAATGGCCACGTCAATTTTGGTAACTGATTTTGCTGAGCGGGATTTAAGTGACTTAGGGTATGTATGCTTGAGTCATTGTTACGATACTCCTTACAGCGCCTTTAATAGTGTTCCATCACTTCAAAGGCCGAAGCAATACACTTCTAAAGCAGCCACGGCTAATGCGCGTATTAGCTCCATGTTACAACAAATACTTTGCGCATCCCGCTTTGCTCATTATATCAAAGTAATGATACGGGATAAGGTGGGTGCGTATATGAATGCTGCAGACTGCGAGCGGCAGTTGCAACATTGGCTGGATGAATACACAACGGGAAGGGATGACCTTTCCTGGGAAATGCAGGCTCGATACCCTCTACGGGAGTCCCGGGTGCAAGTAACGGATGAGCCAGGCAAGGCGGGTAGCTATCAAAGTGTGATTCATCTCAAGAGCCATTACACCGTTGACCATCTTGTATCTGAGCTAAAACTTACAACCGCATTGGCAACAATCGGCGTCGGAGCTACCTAATTATTATGGTTAGAGAAAAGCGATTATTGGCCCCGGTATTGGATCGATTATTACAATCATCTAGTAAATTGGATGTACATCAATCCCATCAAGTGTTGAGACAGTTGCGTGAAGGGGTGCGTCGTGATTTGGAATACTTGTTCAATACAAGATTTAAATGTATTTCCGCACCTTCAACTCATGAAAATTTAGAACAGTCGAATATTAACTACGGGTTGCCAGACCTATCAACAGTCAATCTTTCCTCTGCCGCTAGCCGAAAACAATTTTGTCGAGATATTGAAAAAACAATTTTAAATTTTGAGCCCAGAATACGTTCGGTAAAAGTAACCACCCAAGACAAAGTGGATGTCGAAGATCCTAGTATACGCTTTCGTGTTGAAGCTGTATTACATGTAAATCCAGCATCGGAAGTAATTGTATTTGATTCGGCACTCAACCCAGTTACCCAACTGGTGGATGTCTCTGAGATTATGTGATGAGTGAAAAATTAATAGATCTCTACGAGCGAGAGCTCGCATTTATTCAGCAAACTTCTGCTGAATTTGCAAAGATGCACCCTGCTGCCGCATCCCGGCTTCAGCTGGATGCAGACACAGTTGATGATCCTTTAGTAGGGCGATTGTTGTCTGGTTTCGCTTACATGAACGCTCGGGTGCAGCAAAAGCTGAGTGATGATTTTCCGGAGTTAACAGATGCAATGCTGGAAACTCTGTATCCTCATTATCTTCGTCCTATTCCCTCTTGTGCCATTGTCCAGTTTGAACCGGAAAAGGACTTGGATGCGATAACCAGGGTAGAAAGAAAGACGTTACTCGAAAGTGATAGCTTTCAAGGGCAAACCTGCCGCTTTACAACTTGTTACCCGGCAGAAATTTGTCCATTTCAGGCGGTGAGTGCCACCCTGATGCCAAGGCCATTTATTGCCCCGGGCTGTAATGATATTCAGGGCGCTAATGCAGTTTTAAAATTGTCCCTTAAAACTTTTAGCCCAAGCATTAAATTTTCTGAGTTAAACCCTGAGAGTCTCCGCTTTTTCCTTCGTGGCCAACCATCTCATATCTATAGTTTATATGACTTGCTATTAAGTAAGTGTGTAAGGTTGGTTGTTGCCAATGGGGAGAGTGATCCAAAGCCAACTTTTCTCTCTCCTGATGAAATAAGTCAAGTAGGGCTAAGTCCAGAGGAGGGTTTATTACCATATCCTGATACCGCATTCGTAGGATATCGACTCCTAACTGAATATTTTGCTTTTCCGGAAAAGTTCCTTTTCTTGGATATATTAAATATTGGTGAGGCGTTAAACGAGAGCTTTGACGATACTTTAAATCTGTATTTTTATTTATCCGAAACTCATGAAGAGTTAGAAAAACAGATTTCTCCAAGCATGTTTGCCTTGGGTTGTGCTCCGGTTGTTAATTTATTTAAACAAAGTGCAGATCCTATTCCACTTAATCACTCGCAGTATAGTTACCATGTGGTCCCTGATGCTCGTAGAAGTGATGGCTTAGAAATATACTCAGTGGATGAAGTAGCGGCAACTAATGGTGATGGAGAGACAACCAGTTACCGGCCTTTCTATGGAATTCGACACAGTCAACATCATGCTGATCAATCTGCCTTTTGGTTTAGTCGTCGCAGAGATGTGATCGAAGGAGAGCATCGGAATGAACAAGCATCTGAGATTGATATAAGCTTAGTCGATCTGGACTTTAATCCGCATAGAATTAGTGATCAGACATTAGATATTAAGTTAACTTGCTGTAATCGAAATCTGGCCAAAAAATTACCTAGTGGTAGCGCCCAACCATATTTAGAGGTTGTTGATGGTGATTTGCCAGTTAGCCGAATTAGCTGTGTGGTTTCCCCAACAGCAACTATACGGCCGCCTCGACGAGAGCGAGGGTATTGGAGGTTAATTTCCCACCTTAACTTAAATCATCTTTCCCTTTCAGGTGCAGAGGGATGTAATGCGTTAAAAGAAATTTTTAGGCTTTATGACTTCCGTGACTCTGCTAGTACGCGCAATTTAATCGAATCATTGTTAAAGCTTAACACTAAACCAGTTACTGCTCCGATTCAAATAGATCAAAGTGTAGTTTTATGTCGCGGCACGGAAGTTGAGATTGAACTTGATTCCATGATGTTAACAGGAACAAGTCCATTGTTATTTGCTAGCATCATAGAGCGTTTCCTGGGCTTATACTGTTCAATTAATTCATTTACAAAACTGATTGCCACTATGAGTGGTCGAGATGGGGAGTTGAAGCGATGGCCACCTCGCGCCGGCGAAAAAGCTTTACTGTAATTGAGCGTTTACGCCGAGAGCCTTATAACTTTGATTTTTTTCAAGCGGTAAGGCTGGTAGAGCGTGCAGTACATCTGGCAGGTACAGGTTTTAGTAAAGAACCTATAGCTAGCGCTGCCCCTCCGACTAAAGAACTGATTCGGTTTAGTGCTCAATCTGGTTTGTCTTTTGTTAGCTCGGATGTTTTACGTCTAGAGAAAAAAAATGTTGTACATGAAGAGCCCGATGAAAATGAAACTCATCAGTGGCATATGGAGGTGGGTTTTACAGGGTTAATCGGTAGTCAGGGGGTGATGCCGTATTACTTGACTGAGTTAGTGCAGAGGGAGCTTAGGGAGAACAATACGGCACTGCGTGATTTTCTGGATATGTTTAATCACCGGAGTATCTCTCTCTTTTATCAAGCTTGGCATAAATACCAGTTGCCTGTGAATTATGAACGGCAACGGCTGCAGAATTCTCGAGAGCCAGACAAGTTTACCCAGGCTCTTGCGTCCCTTGCAGGGCTTGGTACAAATGAAATGCGCTATCGAATGCCGATACCGGATGAAGCCCTTGTTGGAATGGGGGGACACCTTTCCAGTGGACGCTGTTCCGCTACCGCTTTATCCAGCATGATCAAGCATTATTTTGATTTAACGGTAAGCATCGAGCAATTTCAGGGACAGTGGGATGAGTTGCCGGATGATATTTTGTGCCGATTGCCCAGTGCTCAGGTGCCGAAGGGTATTAATAATTGCTTGGGAGTAAATACCATTCTGGGGACGCACTGCTTCCAAGCCCAGAATAAATTTCAGGTAATTATAGAGTCAATGCCTTATGAGCAATTTATGACTATTGCTCCCGGTACGAAAAAGTTGGAATCGCTTAAGGAGTTTATTCGCTTTAGTGCTGGTATTGAACTGGATTTTGAGTTGTCGGTGACACTTTCAACCAGCCAGGTGGCACCTATCCAGCTAAATAGAAAAGCTGAGAATGAACCTTTACTGGGATGGAATACTCACATGGCTAGTGAACAAGATGGTGAAAGGTTAGTACAAATAACCTTAAGTGCAGACAATATTTCACCTGATGAAGCTTTACCTGCTGCATAAGTAAAATTAACAACATTATTATTTAGGAAAGGATATTCAACGTGATCAATATCGATTTGAAGCGATTGGTTGATACCATGACTCCGCATATGCGTGACTCACTAGAGGGCGCTGCTGGGCTTTGTCTGTCACAGAACCAGTACAATGTTGAATTAGAGCATTGGTTACTGAAACTTTTGGATCAGTCTGATACTGACCTTTACCATCTGTTGGAAAAACACGACTGTAATCCAGCAAATTTTGCCAAGCAGCTGGCTACAGCGATTGCTGGATTTCGGGCCGGCAGCAGCCGTCCACCAGCCCTGTCCCCAACTATCGTAGAAGCAGCGAAGAATGCTTGGATGCTGGCTTCTATTGATTATGGACATAGAGCAATCAGTTCCGGACACTTTTTGGCTGCGCTTTTACTGGAAGAAACTTCTCGTCGCCAGATTTTAGAATCCTGCCCAGAACTGAAAGAGATAGCTCCAGAATCAATCCGCGAAACCGCTCGTGCAATGTTTGGACAAAGTGGAGAGTCTAGCCATATTAGCGCTACGGCGGATATGGATGATGGCGCAGCTGCAGTTGCTGCAGCTGCTTCTAAAGCTCCGGCTCTGGACAAATATACAATCAATTTAACTGAAAGAGCGAAGAAGGGAGAGATTGACCCTGTACTTGGTCGTGATGAGGAAATACGCCAATGTATCGATATCCTAACCCGCCGGCGCCAAAATAATCCAATCCTGACTGGTGAAGCAGGTGTTGGTAAAACTGCTGTCGTTGAAGGTTTTGCTCTTCGAATAGCTAGTGGTGATGTACCTGAGCCATTGCGCGGTGTAGCCGTACGCACGCTTGACTTGGGACTTCTCCAGGCTGGCGCCAGTGTAAAAGGTGAGTTTGAAAACCGCTTGAAGTCTGTAATTTCAGAAGTGCGAGCATCTGCAACGCCAATTATTCTATTTATTGATGAAGCACACACCATGATTGGCGCGGGTGGTAAAGAAGGGCAAGGAGATGCTGCTAACCTCCTGAAGCCTGCACTGGCACGCGGTGAATTACGTACTTTAGCCGCCACAACCTGGGCGGAATATAAGAAATATTTTGAACGAGATCCTGCTCTGACCCGTAGATTCCAGGTAGTAAAAGTTGAAGAGCCTGATGAGAGCAACGCGATTGATATGATGCGTGGTATTGCAACCTCGTTGGAGGAGCACCATAAAGTACGCATACTGGACGAAGCTATCATAGCTTCGGTCAAATTATCTCATCGTTATATTCCGGGGCGCCAATTGCCAGATAAGTCTGTTAGCTTACTGGATACGGCCTGCGCGCGTGTCGCTCTCAGTCAGTCTGCTACTCCTGGGGCGATTGAAGATGCTCGTATCAATATAGATCGCACTAATACTACCCTGGCTAAACTTGAGCGTGAAAACGCGGCAATGGGTGAGCATGAGGAGCAACTGGCAGAGCTAAAAGAGTTTAAAGCTTCTGAAGAAAAGCGTTTGGAAGTTCTCGAGCAGCAACTGCTTAAAGAGAACGAGCTAATCGGACAGATTCAGCAACTCCGCGATCAGATCGATATAGAGTTTATGAAGGCCCAAGGTGGCGAAGGTGAAGATACACCCGACGAGGCCTTATTAACCGACTATCAGCAGCAGCTCAAAACATTAACTGCGGATTTGGAAGTTATCCAGGGGGATACCCCGTTAATGCAGCCAGCTGTTGATGAACAGGCTATTGCCGCAGTAGTTGCCAACTGGACTGGAATTCCTGTCGGCAAGATGGTTAGCGATGAAATTATTGCTGTGAAAACTTTGGCAGAGCGCCTGAATAAACGTGTTATTGGTCAGCCCCATGCTATCGAGGCTGTCGCTCAGGCAATTCGCACTTCTCGAGCAGGCTTGACAGACCCGCGTAAACCGGTGGGTGTATTTATGTTCTGTGGTACTAGCGGTGTAGGTAAAACAGAGACAGCCCTTGCCTTGGCTGATGAGCTGTTTGGTGGTGAGCAAAATATCACGACCATCAATATGGCTGAATTCAAGGAAGAGCATAAAGTATCTATGCTGTTGGGCTCTCCTCCCGGCTATGTAGGTTACGGAGAGGGCGGTGTTCTTACCGAAGCTGCACGCCGTAAGCCTTATTCGGTAATCTTATTGGACGAGATGGAAAAAGCTCACCCAGGTGTACAAGATGTCTTCTATAACCTGTTTGACAAGGGGACCATTAAAGACGGTGAAGGAAGGGATATCGACTTCAAGAATACCGTAATAATTATGACCTCCAATGCAGGGGAGGATGCAATTAGAGCTATCTTCAATCAGGTAGAAGAAAAGCCCGAGCCAGATGTATTGATGGACAATATCCGCCCACATCTGCTACAAAAATTCAAGCCTGCTTTCCTCGGTCGAGCAAATGTGATTGCTTATTACCCTCTCGATGATGAGAATCTGGTAGAGATTTGCAGAATCAATATGCGTAAGATTGAAAAGCGCGTTCACGAGCATTACGGAGCTTCCTTTAGCTATGACGAGGATGTTTTGATTAACATTGTTGCTCGTTGCCACGAAGCTGATACAGGTGCTCGTAATATTGAAGTTATTCTGAACAAAACATTATTGCCGGAATTGGCTAGTGAATGTTTGGATAAAATGGCGCGTGGTGAAGAAGTGAAGGCAATTAAAGTATCCGCAACGGAAGAAGGGGACTTTAGTTACACAGTAGAATAGAGAATTGTATATAAGCCCGGCAGTGATATTGATGAAAAATCATTGCTGGGCTTGGTACCACTAATAACCATATAGATACAACTGGTCTTAAGAAATAATTACTGGTTTGGTCTTCCTGCCCTCATTACTAAGTCAGAAACAGCGCGGTGCATACGTAGAAATACCATACGAATAAAGGAAACCGTGATATCAGTACCTTCAACAATAGTAAGTCCGATTAGCTGTGCCAGCCTACGGATAAGTCGTAAAATCCAAAAAGAGATATCCTTACTAATCTGGTAAGCTTTGTGTAGAAATATTGCAAGTCTATCTAGAAGTGTAAAGGTTGTCCCACCGGTCACGATTAAAGAAATTCCTGCAAGATGAGTGATCTTCTTGAGCACCCAAAGCAATGCCTCCCCAGCTATCCATGCCGTATTCATAGTTAGTGAGAGAATACCATCAGATCTCAACCATGCTTCAACACTTTTTTCTAGGCTACCTTTAGGTTTTCTGAGTTTTACATCATCCCAATCCAAACCTGTTCCGTTGGGAGAAACAGACTTTATATAAGTCTTACTGCTATGGTTTGTTCCTGGGTTGAGGCTTGGGGTTGGCAGTTCAAAGTCTCCAGTCCCACCATTTGGAACGTGGATAAATGGCCAGGTAGGCACCATAGGAACAGGATCAGCACGATGATAAACGCGATAAATATTCTCAGCCTTCAGTTTCCTTTTGCAGCCACTGGCGAAGTGATCAAGTCCCACTCGAGGGCTGCCAAATGTATACAGCTTTACAGATTTACCTGTATGTGATGAAAGCCAGTCTGCAGCAAGAGTTGCTAATGCACCACCAAGACTATGTCCAACGCAATGGATTGTATGAATGTCTTTTGGAAGATTTCGAGCAAAGTTTTCCAGTTTAGGTAAAAAAGATTCAAAAGTATAAAAAAAACCTTGATGGACAGCCCCCCCAGTATGAAATCTTTTCACACCAGCATTTAAGTCTGTTAATACATCATATAGGCTGTCAGTACCTAGTATGCTTACAAAAGCTTGTCCTTTATATTGTTTTTTTCCCGAAAGTACTATGCCTCTTGTGTCTGTACTTTTTATTAGGACAAGAGCACCGGCTTCCCCATTGAATTTGCTTGACAATTCTTCATCAATTTCAAAATCATCTTTATAGGCATCAAAGAAAAGTTCCCGGGTATTAGGTTCTTTAACAAGATATGTGTCAGCAGCAAGTTTAGCGCTGTATTTTGGGCTGAGCATAGTGTTGCCATCCTTGTTTCTTAGTTTAGGTAAATTTGCAGGAGGTTTTTAAATATGAATCAAAAACCTCTTCTAGTTGTAATTCGTCTGAAAGTTCACAGGTTAAGTTAAAGGGCTTTCCATCAAGTTCTGAGTTTTCTTCCGGGTGTCTTTTTGCGTATACCCAGATTTTGTAGGAATGATCATTATGCTCAACTGTAATTTTCTGGGCAGACACAAACTCAACTGGCAATACCTGTGTTAAAGAGTTAGCAAATTTGGATGGAAGAATTGCTACTCCATCCTCATCGGATGTAAATGTATCTATCCATTCTTTTTGCCATTGTATGGAGCGTGTGATCTTAGCCCCTGATACAGGCTCGCCATTTAGGGTTAACTTGATTTTCATTTCTGAAAATGTACAAGCTTTAAAGGGGTTGAATGAAGCCATAGCGTTAGTCCCTCCAGGTGATATGGCAATTAATAAAAAAGATATTAAAAATAATTTAAATTTATATTTTTTTTGCATGGTAAAAACCCTCTGGCCATTTTGGCTAAAGTGATTATTTTCTGGTTGGTTGTGATCTTTACTTATATTTCGGCCCTAAATCAGCAATCACCCGCATAGCGGGTGGTATGGTGAAAGCCCCCAGAGGGGGCTTGTTACAATCCCGCCAATTGCATCTGCTCTTGCCGGCGTTCTTCAACCTCTTGATTCTTGATGTACTCTCGAATCATCTGCTCATCAAGCACTACTGTACTCACGCAGTAGCCCCGAGCCCAAAAATGTCTTCCTGTGAAATTTCTCTGTACATGCTTGTACTTCCGAAATATCCGGATCGCAGATTTCCCTTTCAGAAACCCAACCGTATTGGAAACACTTAACCTGGGAGGAATCATTAACAACATATGAATGTGATCCCTCATTGCGTACCCCTCGACCAACTCAATGCCTTTTTGACGACACAAGTCTCGGAATATTGCTCCAATCTCACGTCTCAATGCCCCAAATAACGCTTTCTTTCGATATTTGGGCACAAATACCACATGGTACCTGCAATAATGTTTCACGTGAGCTTGGCACTGCCAATCTCGCATATGGCCTCCTTAAAGAACTTGCCGGTTCATGGAGGCCATATTTTTACTCTGCACGCCGGAACGGCAGAGCCTTGTCAAGTCTCACCGCCAGAGGCGGTGGTTTACCCATGTATTAGTTAAGTTTATTGATAAAGGCTCGTCGAAAATATATTGTTAATGAAAATTTATTGTGTGAAATATTTTAATTAGTGATCTGTAGGTTATATAAACATATTATTTATATTTGATTGGTAATTCTGTGCTATTTTTAGCTGAATAAAGTTGTTTAATATTTCCGGTTCTTAGGTTGGTTTTCCTAGGTCCGTGCAAGACATGCATTAATATGCGAGTAACGACTTTTGGGTTTAAAGTAATTGTGTTAGATAGCTAGCTTCTCCATTGCGGTCGGCTAAATATCCTAATAAAAGAGGAGGTCACTTTTAGTACACAGAAGTATTGTCTTGTGTACTAGGGCCTATATTTTAAGCCGTTATCTTTATTCAGCGGATATGGTGTGGCAGAGAGATGCCCACTCGGTGAGAGTGGGCTTGTGTGAATACTCTTAACCATAGATATGGGGTGATCTTAATTGGATAACACCAGTTTCCAATTTATCTATGCCGGCACACCGAACTTAGTTAGCACGCGGGATGGACCTATTTTATCCACCTATCAATACTGTAGGGCAACCGATGACTATTTTTCCACCATGCCCTGTGGTATCTCCCATCCTTGCTGCGGGTTTCTTTTGCAACATTACTGTAGTGCTTCCCATAGCGACCGTATCAGGCGGTCCAACACAGGTACAGGTGCTACCAACGGTTGCTGAAGGCATCCCACCGATGATAACAGTGGGTGCTCCTGGGCTTACTACTGGGCCACCCACATGAGGTACTGTGCCGGTGACCATTGGGCATACATGCATATCTCCAATACGGGAGGCTGGCTTACCCATAGTTTATCCCTCAACCCTACCGTTTCCGCCTCGTGCTAGATCGAGACCTTGTTCCATATAGCGCATGAACCTTTTGTTTGGATCGACTGGGTCAGATAGCACGGCAGCAAGGGTAACACTGCCTGCGACTGCATGAGCATAAAGGTGTTCTGGCGGCTCTACTACCGGCTCACCTTCGGCTGCTAAGCTCCCATGACACCAACTCGCTGCAGTAGCCGCCCAGCTCGCTGGAGTTTTATGTTTTGTTTTATCGCCGAATAGTTTGCAGCGTAAGCGGGCTTCTTCACTGGGCTTTTTTGCCCAAGTCTCAGCTGCATTAAGCGCATTCACATTGTCATCGTCAGTTTGAGGGCCTTGGATATCTCGGGCCGCGAGGCAAGCCCACCACACGGCTTCCCGCTTTGGTAGGCCATGAGCAAGCAACTTGATCGCGTCTGGAAATAGGCCTGCTTCCACAAGGCGGTTTATACTGACTTCTGGCGCTGTATCCGGTACCAGATGATCTTCTGCCTCGTCACTAACTTCAAAATTCTTAAGTAGCTCATCTGCGGTGAGAGCTTCTACTTTAATGAGGTCTGTCATTGGTATATCCCCATCAGTTAATCATGGTTACGCCGCCTTTCAGGGTCAGCATTCCGCCACCTTTAACTTCTGCAGTAGCGTCGCCCTTACAGGAAAGCATTGTTCCTTTGATGGTGATACCAGCTGGAGTCAGTTTAATACTGCTACCGCCGACTTTTAATTCAATGGATGCTTTGGAGGAAATCTTAATTGCACCCATTGCATCAGTAGTTTGAGAACCTTTACTGACCTTGAGTGTGTGATTTCCTGACCCGATAGTTACAACTTGATTGCCTTTACTGACATTGAGTTTCTGATCACCTTTTGAGATGGTGACAACTTCACTGCCATCGGTAACCGTAATAGTCCGGTCTTGCTTAACCTCAAGGGTTTGTTTGTTCTCTATCTTACCTGTTTGGTCATTATGGACGACAAAGTTATGGTCTTTGCCGGCTTCCATATAAAGCTCTTCGCTTCCGCCTTTGTCATCAAATCGAAGTTCGTTAAAGGCGCTACCGTCATACTCAGTTTTCCAGCCGCTTTGAGTCGCAGTGTAGTTGGGACCAGGATTATCGCCGTTATATACGGCTCCAGTTATCAGTGGTCTATCTGGATCACCATTAATATAAGTAACAATAACTTCTTGATTGACTCTGGGGACAAAGTTGGCGCCCCAGTTTTTTCCGGCAAATGACTGCATCACCCGTACCCAACAGCTGTTCTGCTGTGAATTCCATGGGAACTTGACTTTGATTTGGGTGTAGGGGTCTTGTGAACTGTCAGAAGTGGTGGCCTTAACTTCAAGAACGCGTGCGACTTGCGGAGAGTGTACTTTCTTCGCAAAAATATTTGGCTCAGGTCTTGGAGTTACTGATGATGGGATGCAACTGAAAGTATTGTGGAAATGTGTTTCCGCACTATTGCCGTCTGTAGCAGAGATATGTACGGAAGTAATCAGGTACTTCCCTTTCTCTGACGATATTGTGTGGTCAAAATTAAAACGGCCGCCAGCTGTGAATGAAGGGCAGTCACTGCGCCCATGGCTCACATCGAATAAAGCTTCTTGCGCTTCCATTGAACGCTCGGCTAGCGCCTTATGGTAGCTATCTGTAAATTTGTGCTTATTTTCACCGTCAGCCTGAAAATGGTTTAGCCCATAAAGACCGCGCATATAATTGCTGACATCATTTAGTTGGCTGGTAGTTTTAACTTGCTGTTTATTATCTTTTGTTGCGGTGAACTCACAATAATCTTTCAGTTCAAAGCCGCCACCATGATAATTGAAATTTCGCTGCCAGCTACTTACAGTATTTTTTGTCGGATGACTGCCGCTCCCATCGTACTCTATCTGTTCGCTTTCACAGTCATAGAAATCCTGGCTATCATCACAAAGTACAAGTTCGTGTTGCCCATTTGAGTGCTTGAAGTAATAGGAGATACCTTCTTCAGCCATAAGGCGATTGATGAATTCAAAATCGCTTTCATCAAACTGCACGCAATATTCACGAGTTATGTATTCAGCATTTAATTTAACGCTTAGCTTTATAACTTTGCTGTACTCGCCCAAAACTTCTTCAAGAATCTGTTTGGCAGATTTCTTTTCAAAAATTCTGTTGGAGCCCCCGAGGCTGGTAAACCAAAGGCCAGGTTGAATTGTGGCGCTATAACTTCGCACTCCCTCAGCGTTAACATCGCGCAGAGAAAGTTGAGTAACGTAACCATTGATATAGCGAGGAGCTTCTGAGTGGTGTACAGAAACGGTAACGGCCTTGCCGACGATATCTTTCTGGCTTATTGCATGGTCATCGGATAGGAGCTGAAGCTCATAGCGGAAGAGTTTGGATATATGTTCTTCGCCTTGCAGGCTGGCAGCGATTACCGCATCCGTGCCGAGCGGGCTGTCGACTTTAATCAGTCTTCTATCTTGATTTAATGTAGTCATGGGCAGCCCCTACTATCCCTACGGTGCCTTGGAGAATAGTACTAGTTATTATACATTCAGTTATTTAGCTGAAAACTCAATAAGCGCTCAGCTAAATAACTGCTAAATAATGGTCTGCAGAATTTCCTGCAGACCATTGTATATGCAGATCAGATTCTGCTGGCTTACAGCGGCTTGGCTGTTTCCAGGTCGTATCCAACACGCATATTTTTGGGGTTCTTGTTGGTCTTGTCTGCGTGGTTGAGGTCCGCTTCGATTTTAGCGTAGCTCAGGGATACAGATTCAGCCGGAGCGCCACCAGCGGAAGCGCCGATGCTGTAGGAGGAAATCAGGGTGTTTTCCAGTTTGTACACTGCGTACTTCTCTACAGAGTTAGCACCGGTTTGTACTACGTGGATCTCAACGGTAACACCTTCGTCACCAGTTACAGAGGATTTGAACAGACCGCCGGAAGCAGCGTCGATGCGCTTGGTGAAGCTTACTTCGCTCAGGCTCGGACGAGAAGCTTCACGGTTTGACATTGCGCCAGCTTCCATGGTAATGCCGCGGCCAACACCGAAGTTGAAGCTGTCAATTTCGATCCAGTCCTCGTAGCCAGAAGCAGTAACATTGCCTTTGATGGCTTTGTTGTTGAAGTTCATGTAAATAGCCATGGGATGTCCCTCATTATTTGGCGTGTGATGTTGGTGGTTAATCCCTTACCACCGCGATTCGCAGTAGTTCAGGTGGTCGTCGCGGTGGCAACTGTGATGATTTAAACAAAGAGAAAGGTAAAAACAAACTAATTTTCGAGTTATTTAATCGACTCTGGCACTAATTTCGAGAGGCGATTTTATGCCGTTACGATTTATGCATGTTTGCTCAAATTGACTCTGACACTAATTTAATTTTGCTAAAAACTAACAAATCTTTAAAGGGGATAAATAAGTGGTTTGAGTCATGGATATTGATTGACAGTCAAATATCTATTTGAAAGCATTTACTGGTATTTTTTTGATAAGCTTGCTTTGTAATAATATGTAATTCAGCCTTATATCGGAGTGATACTCAGTGTTTTCGGGGGCTGGATCAAAATAATAGTTTGATGGCGCGTTAAGGCAAATTTATTTGAATATTGATTCATTGTTGCTACATAGGCTGTTCGATATACTTCGCACCCTACTTTATTGCCTTGCCCATTAGATCAATAACAAAGTTTTTGCGGATTTGGATGTGTCGTAATGGTTTCCCATGGAGGCGGAATTGAACGATAAGACGCGTATTGTTCGGCCGAGTGACACTCCGCCGGGCTCAGGCCAATCAACCAGCGGGCTGACAGAAGATGGTGATATCACCGTTGTTGTACAGCAGGATAAGACTGGAGCAAATGATCACCCCCCGGTTAAAGGTGCCCAACCGGTAATCCCTTCAGCTGCTGCCAGCTTTAGCTCAGATGCTACTGTCTTTGCGCCTTCCCCTAATCCCAATCGGGTGGGAAGTGGGGCTGGGGGCAATGAGGTTTTGGGTGGGGTTTCGGCCGATTCGGCAGTGCCACCTGAACCCTTTGAAGCTTCCGGCTCAAATGCAGTGACTAAAACTGTAATCAAAGGTCGATTTGAGCTTGACAAACTCTTGGGTGTCGGGGGGATGGGAGCGGTATACAAAGCTCTGGACCGCCGCAAATTGGAAGCCAATGACAGCGAGCCTTATGTCGCTATCAAACTGCTTAATGATGATTTCCAAAAACATCCCGATGCTTTCATTTCCCTCCAGCGGGAAGCGCGCAAGTCACAAACGCTTGCACACCCTAATATCGTAACGGTATACGATTTTGACCGTGATGGTGATCGCGTATTTATGACAATGGAGTTCCTTGAGGGTGCTCCATTGGACAAGTTGTTGCGTGACCATGCCGATGTTGGGTTGGAGCCCGAGCGTGCCCGCTCGGTATTTTGGGATATCTCCCAAGCCCTGATATATGCCCACTCCCACAAAATTGTTCACTCGGACTTTAAGCCAGGCAATATCTTTGTAACCAATAAGAAAGGTGCAAAAGTATTTGACTTTGGTATTGCCCGAGCTGTTTCTGAAGGGGGAATCGCAAATAAAGCTGGCGAAACGACAGTATTTGACGCGGGCACTCTTGGAGCCCTGACTCCGGCATATGCGAGCCTTGAGATGCTCAAGGGAGCTGAACCGGCACCGAGTGACGATGTGTTTGCGTTGGGGTGTGTTGCCTATGAGCTCTTCTGCGGGCGTCATCCTTATGACAAGACCCCCGCTGATAAAGCCATGGAGCAGGGCCTGCGGCCCAAGCGGATCAAAGGGCTTAATCGCAGGCAGTGGCGCGCACTTGAATCAGCACTCGAACTAAAGCGCGAAAACCGCACTAGTACCGTAGAGAAGTTTGTACAGGCGTTCTTTGTTAGCCATGCCTGGAAGTGGGTACTAGGCAGTGCGTTTGTCATGGTGTTGGGTGGTGCTGTAGTGGGTTATGGCCACCTGCAGCAGCAAAATGCTGTAGAGCAAGAGCGAGTCAGAATCGAGCTCGAGCGCAAACACGAACAGGAGCTCTTGGCCAGGCGTATTGCTGATAAGAAAGAGGCCATCACCCGGTTGATTGGCTTGAGTATTTTGACTCCAGCCTGGGAGCGAGATCTTCAACTGGAGTTGGAAGAATACTCCGAGCTGAACCCTGCGGATAAAGAATTCCTGGATTCGTCTCGTCGTCAGGTATCAGAGCTTTTCCTGGCTGCAGCAACCGGTCAGTTAAACCTGGGTAACCTCGATCAGGCTGATGTCATGCTGGCGGGGGTTGCCAACTGGTATGGTGAGTCTAAAGAAGCTGAGGCTATCAAAACTCAGCTGGCGAATGATAGAGAGAACCTGCGCGCTCGCCTTGAAGCGGAGCGGATCGCCGAAGAGCGTGAAGCCGAGCGTATCCGCCTGGCGGAAGAACGGGCGGAGCGTCGCCGCCTGGCTGCGCAAAAGCAGCAGCAGATTGATGCTGTGCTCGATGATATGGAGGTAGCACTCACCTGCAGCTTCTCCATGAGTGCCACTGCAATAGGTTCACAGTTGTCCAGCCTGGCAAAGCTGGATAGTGCAAAAGCCTTGAAGATCCGTCCAGTAGTGGGCGAAGAGCTGGTAAATTGCGCATCCAATCTCGGTGCCAAGGATCCGATACAGACGGAAGCCCTGGTTGATCAATTCAGGGCTCTACTGCCCGCATACCAGCCATTGAAAGACTTTAAGTTGGATTTTTGTGGGCACCTGGTTCCGGGCAGCGGTCGGCGTGGCGATCGCTACACTTGTCGTGACCGTCTTGCGGATGGCAGCAAGGGGCCTGCAATGGTGGTGATTAAAGGTTTGAGTGGCAGGCCACTGGCTGTGGGTAAATATGAGGTTAGCAGCACTGAGTTGGCTCAATTCTGCCGCATTGCCGGTCAGTGCGGAGAGCAAACTCCAGAAGCAACGGACTTGCCGGCAAATAACTTATCCCTGGCAACTGCAGAGGCTTATTTAAGTTGGCTCAGTGATGAGACGGGTTACCGCTACCGCTTGCCCTCTGAGCAGGAGTGGTTTGCTGCTGCGAGTGCCAGAGGGGAAGACGAAGTAGCAGATCGCAACTGTCATTTGAAGTATGGCGGTATTGAAAAAGGTGCTGAGCTAGTACCTGCCCGAGCTGGCTCCTCTAACGGGTTTGGATTACTCAATGCTGTAGGAAATGTCCAGGAGTGGGGATTGGGTACAGAGGGCGAGTTGCTCGCTTTGGGAGGTAGCCGCATTGATCCAATGAGTCGTTGTCTGGCAACAACCAAGAAGCTTCATAATGGCCAGCCCGATGAGTTTACCGGTTTCCGTGTCGTTAGAGATGTTAACTAGATTAAACAATTACCAGCGAATATCGATACGATAGTTGAGTTGGTTAGATTAAAGATTAAAGATTAAAACTGGGGGAAATATGCTTGGGCTAGGAAAAAGTAAGTTGGCATTATTTATAGGTGCTGGCTTTCTTGTATCGCAAGTGCCGGCTTTTGCCCAGGAAGATGGATCTAATTTTCGCAGTCGAGTGCGGGATGCTTTTAACCAGGATACGCCTACTATTAATGAGGTGGATGTAACCAAAGACTTCCTTCAACGCACTTATGAAGCCGAAGACCCCAACTTAAATACAGAGATTCCTGAAGTCTCCCAGAGAAATCAGGGGCCGCGAATTACTGTAAAAGAATTTAAGTTTCATCGTTTAGAAGAGTATCCCGAATTTGGTATTTCCCGAGAGACTGTTGAGGAAATGGCAGAGGAGCTTCGGGCTAAATTCATGAAAGAGGATCAAATCCTCGCTAGCGGTTATACCGTAGACAATTTGGAAGAGCTGGCAATATTGCTGGGCAATATGAATGCTCAATTTAATCCTGGCGGCTTGGGCCCCGCTGAGCTTAAAAAGCTGGTAAGTGTAATTGAAAAACAAAATAAAGAGAGGGGCTTAAGTTATGGCGATCTCGAAGAGATTGCTGCTGAACTGACAAGCTTCTATCGTCGCCAAGGGCTGTTTTTGGCCCAAGTGCAAATTCCCGCTCAAGACGTAGAAAATGGAGTGGTCACTCTTACGGTACAAGAGGGGCTTCTTGGGCAGGTCGTTGCCGAAGATAACGAAGAGTACACAGACGAAAAACTGGCAGAACCCTTTGAAGACCAGCGTGGCCATCTGGTAAATCACGAGAATATCGAGGAAGGCTTATATTTACTTAATGACCTGCCAGGCTTAAACGTTACCGGCTACTTTAGTGCGGGTGACAACCCCGGTGAAACCAAGCTTAATTTAAAAGTGCGCGAATCAGACTCCTGGCGCGCAACTTTCAGGGCCGATAACCACGGTTCACTGTATACCGGAAGCGAGCGACTTTACGCAACTGTTGACTGGTTGAATCCCCTTGGGTTTGGTGATGCATTGACCCTGGGGTATTTAAAATCAAACCCTGAGTCAGACGATGATTTTGGCTCTGACCTCGGCCAGTTCAGATATAGCTTTCCGCTATTTGGCCCTCGTACCCGCCTGGAAATATCAGCCGATCATAATGAATTTAGTCTTTACGATGAAACCGATGAAGATAACGTAATTAACTTGCTGGAAATTTCCGGTGTTAATAAAAGTTATGCATTGTCTTTAGACCATAAATTCCGACGCTCCAGGGATTTTAATCTCACAGGCTCTTTCGGCCTGACAGAAAAGAAATCAGACCTGGATGGCATCATTGAATTTACCAATGATCACGTCTACGGCAGCGAAATCGGTTTTTATATGGATAGCCTTTCCAGTGGCTTCATTCCAATGCTCAACGTCTTGAGTGCTACCGCGCAATATGGTGAGCACCAAAATACGGTTGACGAGGGCAGAGGGGACGACTTCAATAAACTGGCAATTAATTCCAGCTCACTGCTCTTTTTACCCATGCCTTTTACAGATGATCGTTCAAGGTTAATCGTTAAAGGAAGAGCTCAATACAGTGAGAGTAACCTGCCAGGGTTTGAGCAACTATCCCTCGGTGGTGCTAATGGTGTGCGTGCCTTCTCAGCAAGGGATTTCTCTGCAGATATTGGAGCAGTGGTTACCGCAGAGTGGTACCTCAACTTCCCGGAATTCATGAACCCGATCCTGTTTAATCAGCGACTGAATGACATTTTCCAAGTAGCACTAATTGCCGATGTTGGCTATGGCTATGTGAATAACTATGAGGAAACTGTGGAGGATGACTGGGCTCGATTCTCCGGAGGCGGAATGCTGTTTAAGATGAATTGGAGCGACAGCTTCTCAAGTAAAGTCTCTGTCGCCTGGCCAATTATGTCGAGTTCCTCGATAACGAATATTGCAGTTGGTGAAGACGAACCCACCGTCTACGCTGATTTCTCCGTTTTTTATAACTGAACAAATACTGTTTCCTCGAAACTTAAAAGTAGCAAGGTTCCTCTTCGCAAGGTGCTGGTATGAAAGCCAAAGACAAAAAGCTTGAGTTAAGAAAATTAGCAAGTGCCATCAAGGTATCAAGTTTTGCCTATGCAGGCCTGTTTGCAGGTCTGATCAGCCCCATGGTTCATGCTGGACCTGAAGGCGGAGTGGTAACCGGCGGTAGCGGCACCATCGATGTTGATGGGACTACAACAACGGTCGACCAGGTAACAGACCTGTTATCAATCGACTGGGATTCTTTTAATTTAAGTGAAGAGGAACTAGTTCAATTCCTGCAGCCGGACTCCTCCTCTATCGTACTGAATCGAATCCTGGATCAGGATGTCACCACGATCCAGGGTGCGATAGAAGCCAATGGCCACGTTATCCTGGTGAACCCGCGGGGGGTTCTCTTTACTGAAACAGCCACAGTTAATGTCGGTGCGATAACCGCGTCCGGGCTCGATATGAGCCCTGAAGACTTTATGAACGGCGATTTTGCCTTTAAAGGCGAGTCTGGTTCCTCAGGGGTTGTTATTAATCGGGGTGTAATTAATGCGTCCAGCGCAGTCCTGGTTGGTAAGCAGGTAACAAACGCCTCTAGCGGTTTGATCAGTGCAGAACTTGTTACCCTGGCAGCAGCTGATGAAGCTTTATTAACTTTTGATGCCGATGGCTTGATCGGCCTCAAAGTGACTAAAGAGGTTATGGAAAATGACCTCGGTCTCGATAGTGCCGTATTAAACGAAGGCTCCATTGACGGCGCCCAGGTTGTGATGGAAGCCAGCGTTTCCGGTGACCTGTTTACTGCCGCAGTAAATAATGAAGGCACAATTACCGCTAGTGGTATTGATACCAGCGGAGGCAAAATCCGCCTGTTTGGATCGGGTTCTGGAGTCGTTAATAGTGGAGCTCTGGATGCATCCGGCAGTGCCGGTGGTGAGGTTGTCCTGGAGGGCGATTTTGCCGAGCACAGCGGAGATATTTCGGTAGCAGCTGACTCTGGCAGTGGCGGTTACGTTGCTGTTTTGGGTGATGAAGTTGTTGTTAGCGGGAATATTGATGCCAGTGGTACTTCCTCCGGTGGTGAAGTCCTTATTGGCGGCGACTACCAGGGGAATAACGAAGATGTTCGCAATGCCGAAACCACCGTGGTCACGGCAGAAGCCAATATCGATGCCAGCGGTGTTGGCGATGCCGATGGCGGCACCGTTATTGTCTGGGCCGATGACACTACTGATTTTGGCGGTACGATTCTCGCCGAGTCAGGGGAAGACGGCGGTGATGGTGGTCTGGTGGAAACCTCCGGCAAGATTTACCTGAATCTGGATGAAGACAATATGTTTGTTTCCACCCTTGCTCATGGGGATGGGGAGACAGGTACCTGGTTGTTGGACCCGGGTTGGATGAATATCCAGGATATCTGTAATGTCGGTGAGACGAATTGTATTTCCACAGGATCAATTGGACTTGGATTAGAGAATAATAATTATGAAATCAATGTTACAGATACAGGAGATACGGGAAATGGTAATGAGTACGGCATCCTAGTTGATGGAAATATTAGCTGGAGTGAAGATACAACACTCAAGCTAACCTCTTATAGTGATGTGACAGTCAATGAGGGTTTCACTATTGAGGCCACTGGTGCTAATAGTGACCTAATTATTCAGGCAGGCGGAGCTTTTACTAACTCAGGCACTATCGATGTTTATAATTTTAATTTAACCGTAGGTTATGACGCATCTAGTAATACCGGGTCTGATGCAACAGAAAATACTCTGGGTGACCTTACTGTAAGGACTTCCGGTACTATTACAGGCAGCAGTGATTCAGATAAATTCACATTGTCAGATGATGACGATGATATAACCATTACTGGTGACAACGCATTTTCTCTCGATACCATTTCCTTCTCTGGCATTGAAGAAGTTGATTTGGGTGCTGGTGATAACAATATCACAGCAATCAGCACTGCGACCCTGACCGGCAACGACAATGAAGCTGAAACAAACTTAATTGCTTTTAGTAACATCGACACTATGACTGCGGATAGCCTCGAAGGCTCTGCTTCAGCAGATAGCTTCGTCGTAACCGGTAATAACAGCCTAACTGCCAATAGCATCAACTTTAGCAGTGTGGACACGGTCGATGCCGGGGATGCGGGAACAGGCAGTGACAGCGTTACCGCGATCAACACCGTCACCCTGACCGGCACAGCCTATGAAGCCGAAACGAACTCAATTACGTTTAGTAATATTGAAAGCGTCACTGCGGATAGCCTCGAAGGCTCTGCTTCAGCAGATAGCTTCGTCGTAACCGGTAATAACAGCCTAACTGCCAATAGCATCAACTTTAGCAGTGTGGACACGGTCGATGCCGGGGATGCGGGAACAGGCAGTGACAGCGTTACCGCGATCAGCACCGTCACCCTGACCGGCACAGCCAATGAAGCCGAAACGAACTCAATTACGTTTAGTAATATTGAAAGCGTCACTGCGGATAGCCTCGAAGGCTCTGCTTCAGCAGATAGCTTTGTCGTAACCGGTGATAACAGCCTAACTGCCAATAGCATCAACTTTAGCAGTGTGGACACGGTCGATGCCGGGGATGAGGGAACAGGCAGTGACAGCGTTACCGCGATCAGCACCGTCACCCTGACGGGCACAGCCTATGAAGCCGAAACGAACTCAATTACGTTTAGTAATATTGAAAGCGTCACTGCGGATAGCCTCGAAGGCTCTGCTTCAGCAGATAGCTTTGTCGTAACCGGTGATAACAGCCTAACTGCCAATAGCATCAACTTTAGCAGTGTGGACACGGTCGATGCCGGGGATGAGGGAACAGGCAGTGACAGCGTTACCGCGATCAGCACCGTCACCCTGACGGGCACAGCCTATGAAGCCGAAACGAACTCAATTACGTTTAGTAATATTGAAAGCGTCACTGCGGATAGCCTCGAAGGCTCTGATTCAGCAGATAGCTTTGTCGTAACCGGTAATAACAGCCTAACTGCCAATAGCATCAACTTTAGCAGTGTGGACACGGTCGATGCCGGGGATGAGGGAACAGGCAGTGACAGCGTTACCGCGATCAGCACCGTCACCCTGACCGGCACAGCCTATGAAGCCGAAACGAACTCAATTACGTTTAGTAATATTGAAAGCGTCACTGCGGATAGCCTCGAAGGCTCTGCTTCAGCAGATAGCTTCGTCGTAACCGGTAATAACAGCCTAACTGCCAATAGCATCAACTTTAGCAGTGTGGACACGGTCGATGCCGGGGATGCGGGAACAGGCAGTGACAGCGTTACCGCGATCAGCACCGTCACCCTGACCGGCACAGCCAATGAAGCCGAAACGAACTCAATTACGTTTAGTAATATTGAAAGCGTCACTGCGGATAGCCTCGAAGGCTCTGCTTCAGCAGATAGCTTTGTCGTAACCGGTAATAACAGCCTAACTGCCAATAGCATCAACTTTAGCAGTGTGGACACGGTCGATGCCGGGGATGAGGGAACAGGCAGTGACAGCGTTACCGCGATCAGCACCGTCACCCTGACGGGCACAGCCTATGAAGCCGAAACGAACTCAATTACGTTTAGTAATATTGAAAGCGTCACTGCGGATAGCCTCGAAGGCTCTGCTTCAGCAGATAGCTTTGTCGTAACCGGTGATAACAGCCTAACTGCCAATAGCATCAACTTTAGCAGTGTGGACACGGTCGATGCCGGGGATGAGGGAACAGGCAGTGACAGCGTTACCGCGATCAGCACCGTCACCCTGACGGGCACAGCCTATGAAGCCGAAACGAACTCAATTACGTTTAGTAATATTGAAAGCGTCACTGCGGATAGCCTCGAAGGCTCTGCTTCAGCAGATAGCTTTGTCGTAACCGGTGATAACAGCCTAACTGCCAATAGCATCAACTTTAGCAGTGTGGACACGGTCGATGCGGGGGATGAGGGAACAGGCAGTGACAGTGTTACCGCGATCAGCACCGTCACCCTGACCGGCACAGCCTATGAAGCCGAAACGAACTCAATTACGTTTAGTAATATTGAAAGCGTCACTGCGGATAGCCTCGAAGGCTCTGCTTCAGCAGATAGCTTCGTCGTAACCGGTAATAACAGCCTAACTGCCAATAGCATCAACTTTAGCAGTGTGGACACGGTCGATGCGGGGGATGCGGGAACAGGCAGTGACAGCGTTACCGCGATCAGCACCGTCACCCTGACCGGCACAGCCTATGAAGCCGAAACGAACTCAATTACGTTTAGTAATATTGAAAGCGTCACTGCGGATAGCCTCGAAGGCTCTGCTTCAGCAGATAGCTTTGTCGTAACCGGTAATAACAGCCTAACTGCCAATAGCATCAACTTTAGCAGTGTGGACACGGTCGATGCCGGGGATGCGGGAACAGGCAGTGACAGCGTTACCGCGATCAGCACCGTCACCCTGACCGGCACAGCCAATGAAGCCGAAACGAACTCAATTACGTTTAGTAATATTGAAAGCGTCACTGCGGATAGCCTCGAAGGCTCTGCTTCAGCAGATAGCTTCGTCGTAACCGGTAATAACAGCCTAACTGCCAATAGCATCAACTTTAGCAGTGTGGACACGGTCGATGCGGGGGATGCGGGAACAGGCAGTGACAGCGTTACCGCGATCAGCACCGTCAGCCTGACCGGCACAGCCTATGAAGCCGAAACGAACTCAATTACGTTTAGTAATATTGAAAGCGTCACTGCGGATAGCCTCGAAGGCTCTGCTTCAGCAGATAGCTTTGTCGTAACCGGTGATAACAGCCTAACTGCCAATAGCATCAACTTTAGCAGTGTGGACACGGTCGATGCCGGGGATGAGGGAACAGGCAGTGACAGCGTTACCGCGATCAGCACCGTCACCCTGACCGGCACAGCCTATGAAGCCGAAACGAACTCAATTACGTTCAGTAATATTGAAAGCGTCACTGCGGATAGCCTCGAAGGCTCTGCTTCAGCAGATAGCTTTGTCGTAACCGGTGATAACAGCCTAACTGCCAATAGCATCAACTTTAGCAGTGTGGACACGGTCGATGCCGGGGATGCGGGAACAGGCAGTGACAGCGTTACCGCGATCAACACCGTCACCCTGACCGGCACAGCCAATGAAGCCGAAACGAACTCAATTACGTTTAGTAATATTGAAAGCGTCACTGCGGATAGCCTCGAAGGCTCTGCTTCAGCAGATAGCTTCGTCGTAACCGGTAATAACAGCCTAACTGCCAATAGCATCAACTTTAGCAGTGTGGACACGGTCGATGCGGGGGATGCGGGAACAGGCAGTGACAGCGTTACCGCGATCAGCACCGTCACCCTGACCGGCACAGCCAATGAAGCCGAAACGAACTCAATTACGTTTAGTAATATTGAAAGCGTCACTGCGGATAGCCTCGAAGGCTCTGCTTCAGCAGATAGCTTCGTCGTAACCGGTAATAACAGCCTAACTGCCAATAGCATCAACTTTAGCAGTGTGGACACGGTCGATGCGGGGGATGCGGGAACAGGCAGTGACAGCGTTACCGCGATCAGCACCGTCACCCTGACCGGCAATGATAATGAAGCAACCTCAAGCTCCATTACCTTTAGCGATATTGAAAGTATTACGGCTGCCGGCACCCTGGCCGGCTCTAGCAATAGCGATACTTTTGTCGTAGTGAGCGCTACAGAAGTCACAGCCAATGAGATCAGTGTGACAGGATTTGGCACTACTATTGATGCCGCAGACGGTGCCGATAGTGTGACTGGTGCCAGTGGTGCAAACTGGGCCCTGACTACTGAAGATAACAAAGCAACCAATAGCAATATTACTTTCAGCGGTGTGGAAAGCCTGGTTGCCGTGAGTGCCAACCTTGAGGGTAGCAGCAATGCGGATGCGTTTGTTCTGACCTCCGATGGCGATGTCGAAGTCAATGATATGACGGTTTACGACATGTCAGAGGTGGTTGGCGACGGTAGTGACAGCCTGGATGCCACGAACTTTACCGATGGCCTGACCCTCACCGACACGGATAAAAAAGTCAGCGCCGGCACCTTAGTGTTTTCCGGCATTTCAGATGCAGAGACCTTAGTGCTGACCGGTACCAGTGATGCGGATAGCTTCACCATCACCGGTGATAACGCCCTGGATGCTGCAAATATCAGCTTTACCAGCGTGGCGACAGTTAAGGCTGGGGATGAGGGAACAGGCAGTGACAGTGTTACTGCGACCAGCACCGTAACCCTGACCGGCAATGATAATGAAGCAACCTCAAGCTCCATTTCCTTTAGCGATATTGAAAGTATCACAGCTGCCGGCACCCTGGCCGGCTCTGACAATGAAGACACTTTTGTCGTAGTGAGCGCTACAGAAGTCACAGCCAATGAGATTACTGTGACAGGATTTGGCACTACTATTGATGCCGCAGACGGTGAGGATAGTGTGACTGGTGCCAGTGGTGCAAACTGGGCCCTGACTACTGAAGATAACAAAGCAACCAATAGCAATATTACTTTCAGCGGTGTGGAAAGCCTGGTTGCCGTGAGTGCCAACCTTGAGGGTAGCAGCAATGCGGATGCGTTCGTTCTGACCTCCGATGGCGATGTCGAAGTCAATGATATGACGGTTTACGACATGACAGAGGTGGTTGGCGATGGTAGTGACAGCCTGGATGCCACGAACTTTGCCAGTGGTCTGACCCTCACCGACACGGATAAAAAAGTCAGCGCCGGCACCTTAGTGTTTTCCGGCATTTCAGATGCAGAGACCTTAGTGCTGACCGGTACCAGTGATGCGGATAGCTTCACCATCACCGGTGATAACGCCCTGGATGCTGCAAATATCAGCTTTACCAGTGTGACGACGGTTAATGCCGGGGATGAGGGAACAGGCAGTGACAGCGTTACCGCGATCAGCACCGTCACCCTGACGGGCACAGCCTATGAAGCCGAAACGAACTCAATTACGTTTAGTAATATTGAAAGCGTCACTGCGGATAGCCTCGAAGGCTCTGCTTCAGCAGATAGCTTTGTCGTAACCGGTGATAACAGCCTAACTGCCAATAGCATCAACTTTAGCAGTGTGGACACGGTCGATGCCGGGGATGCGGGAACAGGCAGTGACAGCGTTACCGCGATCAGCACCGTCACCCTGACCGGCACAGCCTATGAAGCCGAAACGAACTCAATTACGTTCAGTAATATTGAAAGCGTCACTGCGGATAGCCTCGAAGGCTCTGCTTCAGCAGATAGCTTTGTCGTAACCGGTGATAACAGCCTAACTGCCAATAGCATCAACTTTAGCAGTGTGGACACGGTCGATGCCGGGGATGAGGGAACAGGCAGTGACAGTGTTACCGCGATCAGCACCGTCACCCTGACCGGCACAGCCTATGAAGCCGAAACGAACTCAATTACGTTTAGTAATATTGAAAGCGTCACTGCGGATAGCCTCGAAGGCTCTGCTTCAGCAGATAGCTTTGTCGTAACCGGTAATAACAGCCTAACTGCCAATAGCATCAACTTTAGCAGTGTGGACACGGTCGATGCGGGGGATGCGGGAACAGGCAGTGACAGCGTTACCGCGATCAGCACCGTCACCCTGACCGGCACAGCCAATGAAGCCGAAACGAACTCAATTACGTTTAGTAATATTGAAAGCGTCACTGCGGATAGCCTCGAAGGCTCTGCTTCAGCAGATAGCTTCGTCGTAACCGGTAATAACAGCCTAACTGCCAATAGCATCAACTTTAGCAGTGTGGACACGGTCGATGCGGGGGATGCGGGAACAGGCAGTGACAGCGTTACCGCGATCAGCACCGTCACCCTGACCGGCACAGCCTATGAAGCCGAAACGAACTCAATTACGTTTAGTAATATTGAAAGCGTCACTGCGGATAGCCTCGAAGGCTCTGCTTCAGCAGATAGCTTTGTCGTAACCGGTAATAACAGCCTAACTGCCAATAGCATCAACTTTAGCAGTGTGGACACGGTCGATGCCGGGGATGCGGGAACAGGCAGTGACAGCGTTACCGCGATCAGCACCGTCACCCTGACCGGCACAGCCAATGAAGCCGAAACGAACTCAATTACGTTTAGTAATATTGAAAGCGTCACTGCGGATAGCCTCGAAGGCTCTGCTTCAGCAGATAGCTTCGTCGTAACCGGTAATAACAGCCTAACTGCCAATAGCATCAACTTTAGCAGTGTGGACACGGTCGATGCGGGGGATGCGGGAACAGGCAGTGACAGCGTTACCGCGATCAGCACCGTCACCCTGACGGGCACAGCCTATGAAGCCGAAACGAACTCAATTACGTTTAGTAATATTGAAAGCGTCACTGCGGATAGCCTCGAAGGCTCTGCTTCAGCAGATAGCTTTGTCGTAACCGGTGATAACAGCCTAACTGCCAATAGCATCAACTTTAGCAGTGTGGACACGGTCGATGCCGGGGATGAGGGAACAGGCAGTGACAGTGTTACTGCGATTAGCACCGTAACCCTGACTGGTGATGACTATGAGGCGACTACAAACTCAATCACCTTCAGCGATATTGAGAGTGTCAGTGGCGGTGACCTGGAAGGTTCGGCGGGGAACGATACCTTCGAGGTAACAGGCAATGAAGCCCTGATGGCCAATCAGATTGCCTTCAGCAATATTGACAGCGTTAACGCCATGGCTGGCACAGACAGTGTCACCGGGGCCAGCGGTCAAAACTGGGTCCTGGGAAGCGATACTAATGAGGCGACCAATCACGGTATCACCTTTACCGGCGTGGAAACCCTGGTTACCGTCAATGCCAACCTTGAGGGTAGCAGCAATGCGGATGCGTTTGTTCTGACCTCCGATGGCGATGTCGAAGTCAATGATATGACGGTTTACGACATGTCAGAGGTGGTTGGCGACGGTAGTGACAGCCTGGATGCCACGAACTTTACCGATGGCCTGACCCTCACCGACACGGATAAAAAAGTCAGCGCCGGCACCTTAGTGTTTTCCGGCATTTCAGATGCAGAGACCTTAGTGCTGACCGGTACCAGTGATGCGGATAGCTTCACCATCACCGGTGATAACGCCCTGGATGCTGCAAATATCAGCTTTACCAGCGTGACGACAGTTAAGGCTGGGGATGAGGGAACAGGCAGTGACAGTGTTACTGCGACCAGTACCGTAACCCTGACCGGCAATGATAATGAAGCAACCTCAAGCTCCATTTCCTTTAGCGATATTGAAAGTATCACAGCTGCCGGCACCCTGGCCGGCTCTGACAATGAAGACACTTTTGTCGTAGTGAGCGCTACAGAAGTCACAGCCAATGAGATTACTGTGACAGGATTTGGCACTACTATTGATGCCGCAGACGGTGAGGATAGTGTGACTGGTGCCAGTGGTGCAAACTGGGCCCTGACTACTGAAGATAACAAAGCAACCAATAGCAATATTACTTTCAGCGGTGTGGAAAGCCTGGTTGCCGTGAGTGCCAACCTTGAGGGTAGCAGCAATGCGGATGCGTTCGTTCTGACCTCCGATGGCGATGTCGAAGTCAATGATATGACGGTTTACGACATGACAGAGGTGGTTGGCGATGGTAGTGACAGCCTGGATGCCACGAACTTTGCCAGTGGTCTGACCCTCACCGACACGGATAAAAAAGTCAGCGCCGGCACCTTAGTGTTTTCCGGCATTTCAGATGCAGAGACCTTAGTGCTGACCGGTACCAGTGATGCGGATAGCTTCACCATCACCGGTGATAACGCCCTGGATGCTGCAAATATCAGCTTTACCAGTGTGACGACGGTTAATGCCGGGGATGAGGGAACAGGCAGTGACAGCGTTACCGCGATCAGCACCGTCACCCTGACGGGCACAGCCTATGAAGCCGAAACGAACTCAATTACGTTTAGTAATATTGAAAGCGTCACTGCGGATAGCCTCGAAGGCTCTGCTTCAGCAGATAGCTTTGTCGTAACCGGTGATAACAGCCTAACTGCCAATAGCATCAACTTTAGCAGTGTGGACACGGTCGATGCCGGGGATGCGGGAACAGGCAGTGACAGCGTTACCGCGATCAGCACCGTCACCCTGACCGGCACAGCCTATGAAGCCGAAACGAACTCAATTACGTTCAGTAATATTGAAAGCGTCACTGCGGATAGCCTCGAAGGCTCTGCTTCAGCAGATAGCTTTGTCGTAACCGGTGATAACAGCCTAACTGCCAATAGCATCAACTTTAGCAGTGTGGACACGGTCGATGCCGGGGATGAGGGAACAGGCAGTGACAGTGTTACCGCGATCAGCACCGTCACCCTGACCGGCACAGCCTATGAAGCCGAAACGAACTCAATTACGTTTAGTAATATTGAAAGCGTCACTGCGGATAGCCTCGAAGGCTCTGCTTCAGCAGATAGCTTTGTCGTAACCGGTAATAACAGCCTAACTGCCAATAGCATCAACTTTAGCAGTGTGGACACGGTCGATGCGGGGGATGCGGGAACAGGCAGTGACAGCGTTACCGCGATCAGCACCGTCACCCTGACCGGCACAGCCAATGAAGCCGAAACGAACTCAATTACGTTTAGTAATATTGAAAGCGTCACTGCGGATAGCCTCGAAGGCTCTGCTTCAGCAGATAGCTTTGTCGTAACCGGTGATAACAGCCTAACTGCCAATAGCATCAACTTTAGCAGTGTGGACACGGTCGATGCCGGGGATGAGGGAACAGGCAGTGACAGCGTTACCGCGATCAGCACCGTCACCCTGACCGGCACAGCCTATGAAGCCGAAACGAACTCAATTACGTTCAGTAATATTGAAAGCGTCACTGCGGATAGCCTCGAAGGCTCTGCTTCAGCAGATAGCTTTGTCGTAACCGGTGATAACAGCCTAACTGCCAATAGCATCAACTTTAGCAGTGTGGACACGGTCGATGCCGGGGATGCGGGAACAGGCAGTGACAGCGTTACCGCGATCAGCACCGTCACCCTGACCGGCACAGCCTATGAAGCCGAAACGAACTCAATTACGTTCAGTAATATTGAAAGCGTCACTGCGGATAGCCTCGAAGGCTCTGCTTCAGCAGATAGCTTTGTCGTAACCGGTGATAACAGCCTAACTGCCAATAGCATCAACTTTAGCAGTGTGGACACGGTCGATGCCGGGGATGAGGGAACAGGCAGTGACAGTGTTACCGCGATCAGCACCGTCACCCTGACCGGCACAGCCAATGAAGCCGAAACGAACTCAATTACGTTTAGTAATATTGAAAGCGTCACTGCGGATAGCCTCGAAGGCTCTGCTTCAGCAGATAGCTTTGTCGTAACCGGTGATAACAGCCTAACTGCCAATAGCATCAACTTTAGCAGTGTGGACACGGTCGATGCCGGGGATGAGGGAACAGGCAGTGACAGCGTTACCGCGATCAGCACCGTCACCCTGACCGGCACAGCCTATGAAGCCGAAACGAACTCAATTACGTTTAGTAATATTGAAAGCGTCACTGCGGATAGCCTCGAAGGCTCTGCTTCAGCAGATAGCTTCGTCGTAACCGGTAATAACAGCCTAACTGCCAATAGCATCAACTTTAGCAGTGTGGACACGGTCGATGCCGGGGATGAGGGAACAGGCAGTGACAGCGTTACCGCGATCAGCACCGTCACCCTGACGGGCACAGCCTATGAAGCCGAAACGAACTCAATTACGTTTAGTAATATTGAAAGCGTCACTGCGGATAGCCTCGAAGGCTCTGCTTCAGCAGATAGCTTTGTCGTAACCGGTGATAACAGCCTAACTGCCAATAGCATCAACTTTAGCAGTGTGGACACGGTCGATGCCGGGGATGAGGGAACAGGCAGTGACAGTGTTACTGCGATTAGCACCGTAACCCTGACTGGTGATGACTATGAGGCGACTACAAACTCAATCACCTTCAGCGATATTGAGAGTGTCAGTGGCGGTGACCTGGAAGGTTCGGCGGGGAACGATACCTTCGAGGTAACAGGCAATGAAGCCCTGATGGCCAATCAGATTGCCTTCAGCAATATTGACAGCGTTAACGCCATGGCTGGCACAGACAGTGTCACCGGGGCCAGCGGTCAAAACTGGGTCCTGGGAAGCGATACTAATGAGGCGACCAATCACGGTATCACCTTTACCGGCGTGGAAACCCTGGTTACCGTCAATGCCAACCTTGAGGGTAGCAGCAATGCGGATGCGTTTGTTCTGACCTCCGATGGCGATGTCGAAGTCAATGATATGACGGTTTACGACATGTCAGAGGTGGTTGGCGACGGTAGTGACAGCCTGGATGCCACGAACTTTACCGATGGCCTGATCCTCACCGACACGGATAAAAAAGTCAGCGCCGGCACCTTAGTGTTTTCCGGCATTTCAGATGCAGAGACCTTAGTGCTGACCGGTACCAGTGATGCGGATAGCTTCACCATCACCGGTGATAATGCCTTAGAGGTCGCCGGAATTAACTTTACCGAGGTGGATACCGTTGATGCAGGCTCTGGCAGCGATAGTGTTATTGGTGCTAGCGGTGCTGACTGGACCCTGGAGGGGGATGATAATGAAGCAAGTAGCAGTAGCATTAGCTTCGTCGGTGTCGATAGCCTTGTTGTAACCGATGCCGATCTGTTGGGAAGCAGCGGTGCAGATGCTTTTAAACTGGAGTCGACTGGTGATATCGAAGTCTACAGCATGACCGTTTCCGGTATGTCTGCTGTCTACGGCCAGAACGGTAATGACAGCCTGGACGCTAGCGCCTATAGCGATAGCTTGAGGCTTACCGGCACCGATAATCAGGTAACGGTGGCTGGCCTGACTTTTGATAGCATCGAAAGTGCTGTGACTTCATCGCTGATAGGCACTACTGGCGCGGATAGCTTTACTATAGATGGCGACAATGCAGCGACCAGCTACGGTATCGCCTTTACCGGATTGAGTACCATTAATGCTCGAACGGGTGATGATACTGCTACTGGTGCAGACGGTGCAGATTGGAGCCTCACGGGAACTGATAACGAAGCCGTTAACAGCAGCATCACTTTTACCAACATCGATAATCTCACCGCCGTAAATGCAGATTTGGTTGCTACAACCAATGATGATGCATTTGTGCTCCAGTCTGATGCGGATGTAGAAGTTTACAGCATGACCGTATCCGGCATGTCTGCGGTGGATGGCAATGGCGGTGATGACAGCCTGGATGCCAGCGCCTACAGTGATGGCCTGTCATTAACCGGAACTGACAACCAGGTAGCCGCTGGCTCACTGTCCTTCTTTAACATTTCCAGTGCGGTCACTTCCGTCCTGACAAACACCTACGATTCTGCTGAGTTCCAGTTGCAGGGGGATCAGGCACTGGAAACTGCAGGCATTAGTTTTACCGGCCTTGAAGAAGTGAATACTTCGGGCAGTAATGACACCCTGGTGGCCACTGATAGTGACGATGACTTTACCCTTAGCTCCGATGGCGATATCAGTGTTGCGGGCATCGACTTCAGTGGGCTGGAAACGGTAGATGGTGCAGGTGGTAGCGACACCGTTAGTGCGGATGGGGCTACCTGGACCTCCACGAGCTCCGGCAACTCACTTGTCGAAGGCAGTGTAGAGGCTGAAGTAAATGGCTTGACCGTCTATTTTGATAACCTCGAACTTGTAGAAGGGGCGGGAAGTTATATTGGCCAGGATATCGATGGTGAGTATGAGTTTAGCGCTCTGGATACCATGACGATTGGCGGAGTAACGTTTGCCGACCTGGATAGTGTTGCTGCGGGTTCTGGCACAGATACCGTTTATGGTGCAGATATTGATGCCGTCTGGGATATCAATGACTCTGAACACACTGTTTCCAGTGGTGGAGCATCACTCACGATTACTGGTATCGAGTCTATTACTGCCGGTTCAGGTGCAGACGAGTTTAATTTAAATGGTGGTGAACTCGCAGGGATTGATACTGGAGCTGGCAGCGATACCGTCACCTTCTCTGGCACTGTGATTGACAGTATTTCCCTTGGTGCCGGCAATGATTTCTTGACGGTAGAAACTGATATTGGCCAGGAAGTAGAGCTTGCTGGTGGTGGCGGATCTGATGATTTCCAATACAACTTGTCCGGTGCGACCTGGGAGCTTTATAACAGTGGCAATCAGGTAGGTAACTTCAGTTTTGCTGGCTTCGAATACCTGGATAACACCTCTGACAGTATTACCGTCTTGACCGATCGAGCATTTGATTTTGAAGATGGTGGAAGTAGATCTGAAAGCTTCAATAAAAATGGTGCCGGGCTCCAGTTCAGCGATATGCGGTTGGGCTACGATGGCGAGGGCGATATTTATGTTACCAGCAGCTCAACAGATACTATCGGTGGCAGCCTGACTGCTGATCGTGCCGAACTGGTTGTTGGTGGCGATGTAGATATTGAGACAGATGTGAGTGCCTTGGCTGTTGCCACCTCGGGTGCGGATATCAATATCAGTGTGCAGGCTGCAGGGGATCTCGTGATTGATGAGATCGATGCAGGGCGGGGCACAGTTTCCCTGGCCAGCTCCAGCTTTGGCACCCTGACTGCTGAAACTTATGGAGATACCCATATCACAGCATCCGCTGTGACCTTGGGAACGGAAACTGAGTTGTGGACCATCATTGGTGAGGCGACTAACCCTCTCCGCATGGATGTCACCAATACAGTGGATATCTATTCCGTCAGTTACTATGAGCCTGACTTTATTGGCCAGATCCCGACGGTTACCAGCACTGGTGACGAGCTGCAGTCAGTTGCCGGTGCTCAGGCATCCCAGGGCCTCAAGTCAGCAGTTCAAAATGCGGTAGAGGATTTCAGTCATGTAGACCCTGCGATCTTTAGCGCTGTGAAGCCTTACAGTAGTGGTGTCGATGCGGTGAACTCCCCTGAGATGCGTCTCAGGTCCGGGGAATTGAGTCCCGCCGTAGCTTCAGCTGCTGAGGAGGTCGAAGCTGCACCTAAGTTTGACGCTGAACTCGAACTGGGCACCAGCGATGCGCCCAGCGATATTACTGTAGATCTTGGGGAGTTTAATGGAGGTAGTGCAGGGCACTAAAGTAAACTCCCTTCTGCAAAAAAGCCGGCTTTAGGGGCCGGCTTTTTTTATGTCCGGATTTTTTTTGGCTGAGTTTTAGAAGGAAAGATTTGAAAGCGAAGGTTGGGAAGTTAAATCGCCAAAACGAAAAAAGGCCGACTCTTGCGAGTCAGCCTTTTTGGAATTGGTGCCCAGGAGAGGACTTGAACCTCCACGACCGTAAGGTCACTAGCACCTGAAGCTAGCGCGTCTACCAATTCCGCCACCTGGGCAAATCAACGTGTGCTCCGTTGAGGACGCGAACTATAGAGATCTGCCCCCCCTGTGTCAACGGCTGTCTTGCGCTTTTTTCAACATTTTTTTCTTAGGTCGGGAAAATTGGCGAAATCGCTTATAATGCGTGCAATAGCGGCGAATTATTGACCAGGAATCCACCACCAACGCTGCCTTTCTTTATGGCCGGATAATCTCCGGAGGTTGCCAAACCCAGGCAACTGCCCAACAACGGATGCTGTTTTGACTCAAAAAAATACCTCAGACCCTTTCAATGCTGACCCTCATGCCCAGCGCGAGGCAGAGAAATACGAAAAGCCTGTGCCCAGCCGGGAGTACTTGCTGCAAATTCTGGAAAAACAAGCCGAGCCTGTACCCTGGGAAACGGTGGCGGATTTACTCGAATTGGCCAACGAGGATCGCCGTGAAGGAGTCAGGCGCCGTTTGATCGCCATGTCCCGGGATGGGCAGATTGCCAGCAACCGCGCCGGTGATTTTGGTGTACTGGATAAAATGAGCCTGATACGCGGCCGGGTTATGGGGCACCGGGACGGTTTTGGTTTTGTTATCCCCAGTGATGGCGGCACCGATCTATTTTTATCCCATCGACAGATGCGTAAAGTTTTTGATGGTGACGAGGTATTAGTTCGGGAAACCCCCGGAGGTTTTCGCGGTAAGCGCGAGGGCGCTGTTGTCAGGGTGATCAAGCACAATACCGAGCAGCTGGCCGGGCGCCTGTACCGGGAAAACGGCATTTGTTTTGTGCGCCCGGATAATCCGCGCATTAACCTGGATATTATGGTGGCTTCTGAGGACACCGCCGGAGCTGATCACGGCCAGTATGTTGTAGTAAAAATAGTTACCCAACCGGGCCGGGATAAAGTGCCGCAAGGTGAGGTTAGCGAGATTCTCGGTGATCACCTTGCTCCGGGTATGGAGATCGATGTTGCTATTCGCAATTACGGAATTCCCCACACCTGGCCCAGTGCACTGACGGCGGAGGTCAATGAAATCGCCGATGAAGTGCTTGAGGATCACAAAAAATCCCGGGTGGATCTTCGCCAGCTGCCGCTGGTTACTATTGATGGTGAAGACGCGCGGGATTTTGATGATGCGGTCTATTGCGAACTTTTACCCGACGGCAACTGGAAATTACTGGTAGCCATTGCCGATGTTTCTCACTATGTGCGCCCGGGTAGTGCGTTGGATGAGGAAGCGCACGGCCGTGGAAACTCAGTTTATTTTCCGGATTTCGTTGTACCCATGTTGCCGGAGAAATTGTCCAACGGCCTTTGCTCCCTGAATCCCGATGTCGATCGGCTGTGTATGGTGTGCGAAATGCACATCAACCGAAGCGGTGAAATTCAGGATTATCGTTTCTTTGAGGCGGTTATGCGCAGCCACGCGCGCCTGACTTATACCCAGGTAGGGCAAATACTCGATGAGCGGGATAACCGCGACAGTGGTGCCCGCAAGCAATTTGCGACCCTTACCCCACACCTGGACAATCTCCACGATCTCTACCTGGCGTTGCGCCAAGCGCGGGAGCGCCGGGGTGCTATTGATTTTGAGACGACTGAGACCCGGATAATATTTGACGCCCAACGAAAAATTGAGCGAATTATTCCGGTGGTGCGCAACGATGCTCACAAGCTGATCGAAGAGTGTATGCTGGCGGCCAATGTCAGCGCGGCGAGTCTGATGGAGCTATCGGAACTGCCCGCACTTTACCGGGTGCACGATGCACCCAAAGAGGAAAAACTCAGTAATTTGCGCGAATACCTGGGTGAATTGGGATTGCGCCTTCCCGGTGGTGGTGAGCCCCAGCCCAAAGATTTCCAGGACCTGATGGAGCAGATTGAGGGCCGTGCAGATGCACATATTATCCAGGTGATGCTGCTGCGCTCGATGAACCAGGCAGTTTACCAGCCGGAGAATCGCGGACACTTCGGTTTGGATTACCCGGCCTATGCCCATTTCACCTCTCCGATTCGCCGCTACCCGGATTTGCTCCTGCACCGGGCGCTGCGCTGGTTGATACGCAATGGCAGCGCCAACCAAGCTGCGGTGGCAAAAAAAGTTTACTCTGTGCCCGGCGCCAAACCGATTGCTCGAGAGCAGATTTTGCCTTATGACATGCCGGCCATGTTGCAACTTGGGGAACAGTGTTCCCTGACAGAGCGGCGCGCCGACGATGCGACCCGGGATGTGCTCAGCTGGCTAAAATGTGAATACCTGCAAGACCATGTGGGCGAAACCTATTCCGGTGTTATCAGTGCGGTAACCGGCTTTGGATTATTTGTGGAGCTGGATGAACTCTACGTGGAGGGCTTGATTCATATCACCGCCCTGCCCAAAGACTACTATCGCTTTGAGCAGGCGCACCAGCGTCTTATCGGGGAGCGCAGTGGCAAGCGTTACCATTTGGGTGACTCTGTCACCGTGCAGGTTGCACGGGTAGATCTCGAAGAGCGCAAGGTGGATTTCACCTTGAATGAACTGGTCCCACGCGCAAAGCGTGAGTCGAAGAAAAAGAAAGAGAGTACGCGGGTGAGTGCCCGCGCTATGGAAATGGCAGTAGAACATCAATTAGAACGCGAGCGCCGGGGCCGCGATAAAAAAGAAAATCCCAGCAATACCAGTGCTAACCCCTGGGCCAAGCATACCGAGACCACAGCCAAGTCCTCGCCTTTCCGCAAGCGCAAGGTGGGCTCAGATGAGGCTGTGCCAGTAGAGGCCAGTGTTGAAGCCCCTGTAGCAAAACCGGAAAAAGAGCCGCTCAATAAGAGAGGTGAAGGCGGGCAAAGTGATGATGCCCAGCCCAAGCGCAAGATTAAAAAACGTACCCCGACACGCAAGGGTGGAAAGCGACCTGCAGTGGCGGCTCGTAAAGCCGCACAAAAGGCTGAAAAGACAAAAACCCGTTCGGGTAAGTTAAAAAAGAAGAAAAAGATTTCTTCTAGCAGTAAAAAGAAAAAGTGATCGAGGAATAAATTGAGTCAGGAAGTTATCTATGGTCTGCACGCAGTGCAGGCCCTTCTAAAAGGTTCTCCGCAGAATGTATCGGAGCTTCTGTTACTGCGTGGCCGCAAGGATCAGCGCCTGCAAAAAATAATCCAGCAGGCGGAAAAAAATGATATTGCCGTGCGCTTTATTGACCGGAGAGCGCTGGATGAAAAGGTTGAGGATGGCGCTAACCACCAGGGTGTTGTTGCCATCTGTTCTGGCAAAACAAAGGTACACGATGAAAAATTCCTGTTCGACCTGCTAAAACAACTGGATCAGCGCGGCGAAGCGCCTTTCTTGTTGGTGCTGGATGGCGTGACTGACCCCCACAACCTGGGTGCCTGCCTGCGCTCGGCAGAGGCTGCCGGAGTCCATGCAGTGATTGCGCCGAAAGATAAATCCGCCGGGCTGACACCAACAGCCCGCAAAGTGGCCTGCGGCGCTGCCGAAGTATTGCCCTTTGTCACCGTGACTAACCTGGCTCGCGCGTTACAGCAGCTGCAGCAAGCGGGAGTGTGGATATATGGTGCAGCCGGTGAGGCGACACAGGATGTATACCAAAGTCAGTTAACCGGCCCCCTGGCGCTGGTTATGGGCGCCGAGGGCAGCGGCCTTCGGCGCTTAACCCGGGAACATTGCGATCACCTGATAAAAATCCCCATGGCGGGAGAGGTCAGCAGCTTGAATGTTTCTGTTGCCACAGGTGTTTGCCTGTTCGAGGCCGTGCGTCAGCGCAACGGCTAAGTAGCCTGTATGAACTGTGCGGACTAAGGAAAGTTCAAGGGGCCTCTGAAAGCCAGAGGCCTCACCTAATTATTCAGAGGCTCGTTTACATAACCGATACCTTGATTTCATTAACGTAACGATAGGTTAGCTGCAGTTGCTGTGCTTTACGGATACCCTGAGCGATTTTAGATTCACCATGGTTATATTTTTTGAGAAATGATAATTGGCGGATTATCAGTTTTATACAGTGGTATTATTTTTGTGAAACTCCTTTTGGGGAAGGTAGAGTTTAAATTTCAAGTGCCAGTAATTAATTGTCTCTCAATTACTGCATAATAATTTTTCCAATAAAAATATAGATCTAAATGCAGGTTAAGAAATTGTTTTTTAATCGCAATGGTAGGTAGGAATCTCCTGGGTTTTGGGGTTGAGCGCCTTAAGTGGTACTTCTGTATCTGTGTGCCTTGTTCGTATTTATTCAAATATAAAGGTGGAGCTTTATCCTTTAATATTTCTGATTTTTATGATGCTTATACAGTTGGAGTGAGTCGAAATATTTGTAGTTAGAAAGCCATTTTAATTGCTATATGGCACTTGGCTTTTTATTATAACGGCTTTATTGGAGGGGGTTTATATGAATGGAATTAAAGGCCAATATCAGTCTTGGCATTTGCACATTTTGCACATTTTGCACATTTTACGCCTGGGAATACTAACGCTCACGGTTGGTCTACTCAGTGCTTGTGGTGGTGGCGGAAGCAGTAGTGGCGGTAATGGCACCACAGAAACCGTTACATTGGAAAGTATTGGGCTGGAACAAGATAGCTCGAATGAATACCAGTATTTTTTAACGGCTTACTACAGTGATGACTCTTCCGTTGATGTTACGGGTGATGCGGATTGGTCCGTGAGCGACACTGACCTGGCAACGGTAGATGCCGGGCTGCTCACCCCGCTACATAGTGGGTCATTTACTCTGTATGCCTCCTATGAAGGGGTGGATACTGAGGTGGATGTTGAGCTGGCCCCTATCCTTGAAAGCGTACAGCTGGACAGGGATACCTCTAATTTCGATCAATATTATCTCACTGCCTACTATGATGATGACTCCTCAGAGGATGTTACAGAAGAGGCGGAGTGGTCGATAAGCGATACCAGCCTGGCGACGGTAGAGGCTGGCCTTATCACCGCACTGGAGAGTGGCTCAGCTACCTTGACCGCCTCCTTTAGCGGTGAAACGGCGGATATGGAAATTGAACACCTTGTCTATGTGCGTGAAATTTTTTCTACCCATGGTAATCATGCTGCATTAAAAAATAATGGTTCGGTTGTGTCATGGCCTGCATGGCCTGATGAAGATGATGACTATGTCAGCTTTAGTGAGGTTAGCGCCAACTTAACCAGTGATGTTATTGAGATTTTTGTTACGGATCATGCTTTCGCGGCATTAAAATCTGATGGCTCGGTCGTTACCTGGGGGCATACTAGCTATGGTGCAGATAGCAATGACGTTAGTGCATATCTGGCTAGTGATGTAGTTACTATTTATTCAAGGAAAAGGGTGTTTGCAGCACTGAAGTCCGATGGTTCCGTAGTGACCTGGGGACTTGACGGCTACGGTGGCGATAGCAGTGACGTTAGCACGGAAATCTCCAGTGGTGTTGTTGAGGTTTTTGGAACTGACGGAGCTTTAGCTGCCCTTAAATCGGATGGCTCTGTTGTGACCTGGGGAATTGAAGATGAAGGTGGCGATAGCAGTGCAGTGAGTGCGGAAATCTCCAGTGATGTAGTGACTGTTTTTTCAAATGATTATGCTTTTGCCGCACTTAAGTCAGATGGCTCTGTTGTGACCTGGGGAGACGAAGATCGCGGTGCCGATAGCAGCGCTGTCAGTGCAGAGCTCTCTAGTGAAGTTGAGGCCGTCTTTTCAACGAATACGGCTTTTGCCGCACTTAAGTCAGACGGTTCGGTCGTTACCTGGGGTGCATCTGAATGGGGTGGAGATAGCAGTACTGTGAGCACCGAAATTTCCAGTGGTATTGTTGAGGTCTTTGGAACTGGCGGAGCTTTAGCTGCCCTTAAATCGGATGGCTCAGTGGTTACCTGGGGTGGTACTAACTATGGTGGTGATAGTAGTGAGGTGATTGATCAGCTTACGGATGATGTTGAAACTCTCTTTACTGCTGAATATGCTTATGCCGCTTTAAAATCTGATGGTTCGGTCGTTACCTGGGGGAGCGATCAGGGTGGCGATAGCAGTGAAGTTAGTGCTGAGTTAACTGGAGATGTGGAAATGATTTATCCCAGTGAATATCTAGGTTTTGCCGCACTAAAGGCTGATGGGTCGGTAGTTAGTTGGGGGCTCGATGATTATGCTGATACTAGCAGTGTCAGTGATCAATTAGAGAGTGGAGTATTGGATATTTTTACCAGTACTGCATCCTTTGTAGCATTAAAAGATGACAAGTCGGTAGTAACCTGGGGGGCGGAGGGTTACGGTGCCGATAGCAGCGGTGTTGATTTCTATTAAATAGAAATTATATTGCTGGAATTGGGAGCGGTTTACTGACTTCTGGTGGTAATGCTACCAGTTGATCTGGTGGATATTACAGACTGGTATGCCTTGAGCCGACAATCAGGTAGCTATTGATTGTCGGCTTGCCAAGATAAATACATTAGCCGTCTAGCATCCATCTGCTTTGCTAAATATACCTCGTACAAATAATATTTTATTTGCAGCTCAAAAAATTACTTCATATTTTTAGTGGGGTATCCCGGTAATAGCTATTTGAGTGACAGCAGTTTTCTGATGGATCTTTTATTGGAATTTCTGTTCCAGTTCGCTATTAGAATTATATCCTTTCAATATTTTCTTTTGATCCTTTCTTACTTTATCTTCTTGTATTGTGCAGAAGGTTAGCTAAAGAATCCCCGTAAATAGCTAAAAGCCATAAACTGATATACCCCGGCTATAAGCTTCTCTCTAAATGCTCTCAACAAATGCAGAGTTCAATGCGCCGTAGTCCAGCACATTACTAAACAAACCACTATCACTGTTGACCACTGTCAGCTGCTTTGATGATTCGCTCAAGTGCCCATAGACAGACTGGAATAATGCTGGTCCGGTACTAAAGCGCTTTATGCCTGCAGCAAAAAACTCCGATATAGGGGCTATTCCCGGAAGCAGCATAATATTGATTGGCAAATTGATATTCGCTGCTAGACTCCTTGCCTCCTCAACTGAAGAGAGCCCAGGCACAAAGCCGCAGTCAGCACCGGCACTTTTATAAAGCTCTAACCTCTCTATACACATATTGATCGCTTGTTCACCGCTGGCGAGTCCATTGAGATAAACATCGGTACGGGCATTAATAAAAAGCGGGCGGCCGTTCAGTGCTTTAAGAATAGCGCTGATTTTTTCGCCGAGAGATTCGGGGGTGTCGTTACCATCTTCAATATTGATACCCACTACGCCCAGCTCCATCATTTTACAAGCCAGCTCAGCTACCTGTTCGGGGTTTTGAGAATATCCATCTTCAATATCCACACTCAGAGGTAATGAGGTCACCCGGGCAATCCGCGCGATAGCGTTTAGGTGTTCCTCAACTGGCAGGGCACCGCCATCGGCATAACCCAGTGACCAGGCAACGGCGGCACTGCTGGTACCTACCGCTTGGGCGCCTGTGTTTTGACAGATTAAAGCGCTGGCAGCATCCCAGGCATTTGGCAGGATCAGTGGGGCGTCAGTTTGGTGCAACTTGGTGAAGGTATTGAATGGGCTGTTGTTCATCGGGATAACCTACTTGAGCGATGTCGTTTGAGTGGTGAATTTACCGCTCAAGAGATTGATTCACTGGCCACAAACGGAACTGAACCGTGAAAACCGGAAAGACAAATAAGATTGTTGGCTGCGATGTGGGAGGGAGGTGAAACAGGCAGTTTTTATTAATACATGGCTAAGAAAGCTGTGAATCGCTTTCTTGGCCATGCAGGAAAGACAGAAAAAAGGAAAATCAGTTGAGAGCGGGATCTTTATGTAGCCACTGCTGTACTGCCTCAACTACGGGGGCGGGATTCTTGATCCAGCTGAGGTGTGGATTGCCTTTGGGGTAGGTGGGTTGCATCTCCCGGGTTTCACCGCCGACGATCGCCGCTAATTTACGGGCGGCCTGGATAGGGGCGAAGGGGTCGCCGTCCAGTGCAATATGCAGGGTGGGCTGGCTTGTCTTTTCCATTTGCCCAAAGCGATCCTCCGGTGCAAAGCGACCGCTAAATATAGATCGGGCCCAGTCTTTCATCAGCCTGCGGGCTTCGCGCCAGCCGAATCCCATACGCGCACCGGGGAAATAACCCAGCAGGCTTGAGGTAATACTGGCAATTGAGGCGAAGAGCAGGATGGCGTACTTGTGCAGGCCACTCCAGCTGCGGTGGTCCACATGGCCGGAGGCGATACTGACAACCTTGGCGTTACCGGTGAGGCCGGCGCGGGCCGCCAGCGTACTGGTTTGGCCGCCGATACTGTGACCGAGAATCAGCGCTGGCCCCTGGGGGAATTGCTGTTCCAGCAGTTGGATTAACTGTGGGATAAATGAAAACACCAGATCGTTGTAACCGTAGTCTGCATTTCGGTGGGGGCGCGGCAGGCTCTCCCCGGTGCCGGGCAATTCGCTGATGGCGGTGTTGTAACCGAGCTTTTGCAGCTCTTCCAGAAGCAGGCGGTAGCGGTTGGCCGGTACGCCCATCGCGGGAAGCACCAATACCAGGGGGCCTTCGCCGTTGTGTACTGTGGTTACTGGTACCTGGAAGGCGCCAAATTCTAATTGGTGGGTTTGTTGGGGCATGGTACTTCTCCCTTTAACAGTCCGGCATCATAGGCGAAGCCAGCTTGCCAAACCCATGACCAGACCGAGCAGTGCTGTGTCCCAATCCGCCAAATCCCAGAAACAAGGCGAGTGGCAGGGTAGTCATTTTGATCAACCTCTAACTTGGAATGCGAATGCACTTGCTTGAGGTAATTGATCCACTTGCAACCGGGCAGGCGAAGGCTTGGGCCTGATGCAATTGGTTAACTTGCAACCAACCCCACAACTGCCTAGAATACGCCGCCCGCAATGGGCCCGGTTTATCCGTGCCCGTTGTACTCCTTGCCTCATCGGACTGTCCGAGAGGCTGATTAACCCGTAAGGAGCTAAAATGCGTCATTACGAAATTGTATTCCTGGTTCACCCGGACCAGAGCGAGCAGGTACCTGGCATGGTGGAGCGCTACACTGCGTCCATCAAGGAGAGCGGTGGACAGGTTCACCGTCTGGAAGACTGGGGCCGTCGCCGTCTGGCTTACCCGATTAACAAGATCCACAAGGCTCACTACATTCTGATGAACGTAGAATGTTCTGAAGAAGCCCTTGAGGAACTGACTACCAACTTCCGTTACAACGATGCGGTTATCCGTAATCTGGTAATTCGTGAAGACGAGGCGATCACTGAAGAGAGCCCGATCATGAAAGCGGAAAAAGAAAGCCGTGAGCGCAAAGCTGCCCGTGCAGAGCGCACCGAGCGTCGCGAGCGCGCCGGAGAAGAGAAAGCTTCTTCCGACGCTGCAGAAGCTTCTTCCGATAACGCTGAAAGCGAAGAGTAAGGGGATTATCAGATGGCACGTTTTTTCCGTCGTCGCAAGTTCTGCCGTTTCACCGCTGAAGGTGTTAAGCGTATCGACTACAAAGATCTCGATACCCTGAAAGCCTACATCTCCGAGACTGGCAAAATTGTTCCTAGCCGTATTACCGGTACCAAAGCCAAGTATCAGCGTCAGCTGGCCTCTGCGGTCAAGCGCGCTCGCTACCTGGCCCTGCTGCCGTACACGGACAGCCACGAAGCCTAAGCCGCAGTTTGCTTAGACTCATTAATAGAGAAGCTATCTAGATATGCGCGCCGTAGCTGAATTTATTATGCGCGGACGCGTCAGGGCGGTAATCCTCACCATGTTGGGGATTCCGCTGATAAGCCCGGCAATTCTCGCTCTGGTGAGTTTGCGCCGAGGTAGCAGTGACGGCCTGATGGTTTTGGCCTGGGCTCTGTTGCCGGTCATCGTTGCATATATGACTGGCCATGCATCCTTGATGATGGCAGGTCTTACTATTTGCGCTTTTGTCGCCGCCTTTTGCGGTGCTATAGCGTTGCGTGGTACTCAATCGTGGGTCACTACGCTGATGACTGTGACATTTGCTTCTGTAGTGGGAGTATTGCTCACCTCTAATTTCAGCGGTGGTCTCTTACAGGGACTTGAGCAGACTTTAGAGGCGGCAGGGGTTCCATTGGGCCCTGATGCTCAAGAACAGTTGAAGCAGGAGCCACTGGCTGAACTCCAAATCGCTGGAAACTTGAGTTGGGTATTGGCACTTTTTACTACCTTGTCTCTCGTGTTGGGACGTTACTGGCAGGCCCTGCTGTACAACCCCGGCGGTTTTCGTCAGGAGTTTCATCAGCTGCGTTTGCCTCGGTGGTTGGCGGTGGTGGGTATGCTGCTTTGGCTGCTCTGCCTGATTACGCCAGGCTACGCTCTCTGGGGGTTGGTTATTACCCTCCCCTTGCAAGTAGCGGCCATAGCTTTGATTCATTGGCAAGTTGCTAATCGCAATTGGGGGTTAGGCCCTCTAGTGGCGATGTATGTAATGCTAGTGATTGCAGCAATACCCCTGGCGGGCTTCCTCTGCGGCCTGGCCCTGGTAGATAGCTGGATAGATATTCGCGGACGCTCTTCCAAATAAGCGCGCCCGCACAATACAGAAATTGAGGAAACCGAGATGGAAGTTATTCTGCTCGATAAAGTAGGCAAACTGGGCAACGTGGGTGACCGCGTTGATGTTAAAGCCGGTTTTGGCCGCAATTTCCTGCTGCCGACTGGTAAGGCAATTGCTGCTACCGCCGCTAACATTGCTGAGTTCGAAGCTAAGCGCGCTGAACTGGAAGCCGCTGCTGCCGCTAAGCTGGCTGAAGCTGAGAGCCGCGCTACCAAGCTGACCGATCTGGTTGTTACCATCGCTGCTAACGCTGGCGACGAAGGCAAGCTGTTCGGTTCTATCGGCACTCGCGACATCGCTGAAGCGATCTCTGCTGGTGGCGTTGAAGTAGCTAAAGCTGAAGTTAAGCTGCCGGAAGGCGCGCTGCGCGAAGTGGGCGAGTACGACGTAGACGTACAGCTGCACTCCGACGTAATTGCTGCAGTTAAAGTCGTTATCGAAGCCGAGTAAGGTTTTGCTGACGAACGGTTGGTGCTTCGGGCGCCAGCCGCGCTACAATCGGGCGCTGCACCCTATCGGGTCCAGCGCCTGTTTTGTTTTTACTATCCAGTAAAGTCCCATGATCGACGAATACGCCGCCCCTGAAGAAGAGATCCACAGCGAAGAGAGTTCACCCCTGCCGCATTCGGTAGAGGCGGAGCAGTCTGTGCTTGGCGGCCTGATGCTGGACCCGGGCCGTATTGATGCCGTTGCCGAACAGCTGAGTGAAGAAGATTTCTTTAGCGCCAGCCACCGCAAGATCTTTGCGGTTATGGGCGAGCTGAGCAATGGCGAACAGCCCCTGGATATCGTTACCCTCGCCGAGGGCCTCGCCAGCCGCGACCTGCTCGGTGAAGTGGGTGGCCCTGCCTACCTGGCGGAATTGGCCGAAAATACCCCCTCCGCAGCGAATATCGTCGCCTACGCCAAGATCGTGCGTGAGCGCTCCATGCTGCGCCAGTTGATCGCCGCCGCCGGTGAGATCAGTCGCACCAGTTTTAATCCCGGTGGCCTCGCCTCCGCCGACCTGCTGCAGATGGCCGAGCGCCGCGTGGCGGAAATCGCCGAGGGGCGCGCCAAAGAGGGCGGCTTTGTCGGCGTGGATACCCTGCTGAAAAAGACTGTCGAGCGCATCGATGAGCTGTTCAAGACCGAGGGTGATATCACCGGTATCAGCACCGGTCTTACCGAACTGGACCAGCGCACCTCCGGCTGGCAGCCGGGCGAACTGGTTATTCTCGCCGCGCGTCCCTCCATGGGTAAGACCGCACTGGCATTGAATTTTATCGAGAGCGCCATGCTCTGCCAGGAGAGTCCGACGCTGGTCTTCAGTATGGAGATGCCCTCGGACAGCCTGGTGATGCGGATGTTGTCCTCTATTGGTCGTATCGACCAGGGGCGCATCAGGAACGGCAAGCTGCAGGAAGAGGATTGGCCCAAGCTGTCCAGCGCCGTGCAGAAGATGAAAGGCAAGTCCCTGTATATCGACGATACGCCGGCACTGAGTCCCAGCGAGGTGCGCGCACGTACCAAGCGCACTGTGCGGGATCACATCAACAAATTGATGCGGGAGAACCCCAAGTTAAGCCGCGAAGACGCCGAGGCCAAGAGTATGCCCGCCATGATTATGGTGGACTACTTGCAGCTGATGCAGGTGAAGGGGTCTACCGAGGGCCGCACCCAGGAGATCTCCGAAATCTCCCGCTCTCTCAAGGCGCTGGCGAAAGAATACGAATGCCCGGTGATTGCCCTGTCGCAGCTCAACCGGGGAGTAGAGCAGCGCCCCAACAAACGGCCGATGAACTCGGACCTGCGGGAATCCGGGGCGATCGAGCAGGATGCTGACGTGATCCTGTTTATCTACCGCGATGAATACTACAACGAGGACAGCCCGGATAAAGGGATGGCCGAGTTGATTATCGGCAAGCAGCGTAACGGTGAGATCGGCACCTGCCGCGCAGCGTTTGTAGGCAAATACACTCGCTTCGATAATCTGGCGCCGGAATACTACCAGGGCGAATAAGCCTTTCTGCTAGGTTCGCGGCTGTCGAATATCCGAGCCTAGGGGAGCCACCTCTTGTTATCCGAACAAAAGATCCGCGCACTGGTGCTGCAACGCCAATTTATCCACAGCTCCTGGACTGAAGGATTGTCGGAGTTGTTGCAACATCTTGGCGCCCTACAGTTGGATGCTATCCAGCGAATTACCCGGGCCCACCACCACCAGCTCTACAATCGCCTGCCCGGTTACCGCGAGTCACACCTGGCTGAAGCTGAAGAGCGCCGCGAAATTTTCGAGTACTGGTCCCACGCCGCTGCCTACCTGCCAATGGCCCACTACCCCTATGCGCGGGTGCGTATGGATCGTATCCGCGCCGGTCAGCGCCACTGGTTTGAAAAGAATGCCAAGCTGTGTCGCTATGTTCTCGATCGTGTGCGAGAGGAGGGTGCCCTGCGGGCCAGTGATTTTGTGCGCACCAAGAGTGGATGGTGGGAGTGGTCCGATGAAAAGAAAGCCCTGGAGCAGTTGTTTCATGAAGGTGAGCTGATGGTCAGCCACCGGGAGGGCTTTCAAAAAGTCTTCGATCTCCCGGAGCGGATACTGCCGGCAAATATCCCGACCAATGCCGCCTCGGAAATTGAGTACGGCACCCATCTGGTACGCACTTTCCTGGGGTGCCAGGGGACTGGCCGTCTGGAGGAAATGGCTTATCTGCGCCGGGAAGACAAACCCCTTATCCAGCTGGCAATTAAGCGTATGCTGGCAACCGGTGAACTCACTCAGTGGGGAAAAGAGCTGATGCTCACTGAGCATCTGGACTGGGAGCCGGTACGACCATCTCGCAAAGTGCGTCTGTTATCCCCATTTGACCCGCTGATATTGCAGCGCAAACGCCTGCGCCGGTTGTTTGATTTTGAATATCAATTGGAGTGCTATGTGCCGGCGGCCAAACGCCGCTATGGCTATTTTTGCCTACCGATTTTATATGGCGATCAATTCGTGGGGCAGGTGGACTTGAAGGCAGACCGGGATGCGGGTGTTCTGCGGGTAGAGGCCCTGCACTGGAATAAAAAACCCGGTGTCTCGCTGGAGGCGAGCTACCACCGGGCTCTGGGGCAGTTTGCCCGTTTTCACGGGCTGCAAAGCGAAGCCGCGCTTACAGCTTGACGACTACGTAGACCTCCTGGCCATCGCGCTGGGTCGGCATAAAGTAATTGCCGCCATAGCGGTAGTACTGGATGCCATTGATGATTTCAGCGGCATAGCCATTGGGTAGGGTTTCCACCACTTGTCCGGGCTGAAAGCCCTGCGGGCCAGGGTCCGGGGTTGCAGGCACAGTAGCGGGGGCTGCTGCCGTTGCAACAGGAACGGCGACAGCCGGCGCAGGCGCTGGAACAACGGCTACGGGTGCTGGAGCTACAGCTACTGCAGGTGGCGCTACTACGACATAAGTCCGGGTAGCCGGGTGCCACTGATAGTAGGCATCGGCGTACTGGTAATAAGTAATTCCGCCTGCATGGACTCTGACAGCACTAGTTGGCAGGGTGACTACCGAGGCGCCCAGGGGGGCGGCGACAACGACGTAACCACGGGGACCGTGGCGGTAGAAATGTCCGCCATGGTAGTAAAAGGGACGTCCGCCAACTGCGACACGCACATGGCCAACAGGTAGTACGGGCGCAACAAATCCGATCGAAACACGTGGTCCGCGATAAACACCGCCACGGTGGTGGTGGCGATGATCTCCCCCGCGCTCATAACCGCGCGCATCGGCCGGTGGGCTAAAGGCAAAAGCGGCCAGCGCCAGGAACGCACTGGCGCCAATTACGACATTCAGTTTATTCACAGTCTCTCCAGCGAAGTGATTACTCACATTTGACATACTAACCCTTATCCTGACATTAAAGACAGGTTAATTGGTTAAGAATTGTCAAAGTGCCGGAGGCTGGATCAGTGGTCAGCGGTTGCGCTGGATGATTCCCATCAGCTTGTACATCAGCTGTGCGGCGGCAAAGTCATAGGCGTGAAAGCCCTCGATCGGCGCAAATTCCAGCAGATCGAAGCCAATTATCTCTCTTTGTCGCGCAACAGATTCGAATAAGTTGAGGGTCTGGTACCAGCCGAGACCGCCGGGTACCGGGGTGCCGGTGGAAGGGAAGACCGATGGGTCCATACCGTCCACATCCAGGGTAAAGAAGACTTTCTTGGGGAAATTCTCCGGTAACTGGAATTCCTGCACATTGTTGGGCACCAGTTGGTGGGCATCCAGATAGCCCACGTTGTGGTCCTTGCGGGCTTGAACTTCCTCTTCGCAATAGGCGCGGATACCCAGCTGGAACAGGGGGACACCGGCTTCTACCACTAGACGCATCACGCTGGCGTGGCTGTGTTTGTGGCCCTCATAGCGATCGCGAAGATCGGCGTGGGCATCGATCTGCACCACACCAAAATCGGTTTCACCGGCGTCCAGTAGCCCCTTGATAATACCCCAGGTCACCGAATGCTCACCGCCGATACCCACCGGCATCTTACCAAGAGCCAACACTTCTTTGGTGGCTGCGGCGATATTCTCCATCACCTGCTCTGCAGGGCCGGAAACCGAGACGGGCGAGCGGGTGTAGATGCCTAGGTCACAGGGGTTGGAGAAGTTGTCAAAAGTTTCCAGTTGCCAGGATGCTTCCAGGATGGAGGTCGGACCCTTGCTGGTGCCGCCACCGTAGGAGACGGTCTCCTCATAGGGGATGGGGATAATGTGAAAGAGGGCGTCTTCCGGCTTCGGCTGCTCGATTTCGGAGCCGAGAAAAATGGGGTATTCGTTTTCTGACAACATCTACTGGTCCTCTGGCGGAGGCTATAACTCATTGCCTGCCGCATCTATCTCTATCGGCACTGTTTAGGAGAGGCGTTCCTTAAAATCTTCGTAGCCGAAAGTTTTGATCATCTTCAGGTCGTCGGTATCCGAATTCCACAGGGCGATAGCCGGTAGGGGGATACCGTTAAAAGTATTGGTTTTCACCATGGTGTAGTAGGCCATTTCCTCGAATACCAGTCGCTCGCCAATCCGCAGTGGTTGACTGAAGCTGTATTCGCCGATGCTGTCGCCGGCCAGGCAACTCTGTCCGCCCAGGCGATAGGTGTGGGGTAAGTCACCGGGGCGAGCGGCACCGGTAATTTCCGGTCGGTAGGGCATTTCCAGCACATCGGGCATATGGCAGGTGGCAGAGGCGTCGAGGATGGCTTGGTTTTCACCATTCCAGGCGATATCCACTACCTCAGCCACAAGGACTCCTGCGAACAGGGAGATGGCCTCACCGGGTTCCAGGTAGACCTGTACATTGTGCTTGTCGGAAAAGCTGCGCACCGCTTCGACCAGCTCATCCACCTGGTAATCCCGGCGAGTAATATGGTGGCCGCCGCCGAAATTAATCCACTCCATTTGTGGTATCAGATCGCCAAACTTCTCCTCCACGGCAGCGATTGTGCGCTGCAGAGGTTTGAAATCCTGTTCACATAACGTGTGGAAGTGCAGGCCGCTGATGCCCTCGAGGGACTCTCCTTCAAACAGCGAGCGCACGATGCCCAGGCGCGAACAAGGGGCGCAGGGGTCGTAGAGATCGGTGTGGCCCTCGGAGTGCTCGGGGTTGATACGCAGGCCAAAACGCAGCTCTGGCCGCTGCTGTTGCATATCCAGGCACAACTCCCGAAAACGCTTCCACTGGGAGAAGGAATTGAAAATTACATGGTGGGCAAATTGCAGTATTTCCCGCAGTTCCTCATCCTTGTAAGCGGCACTGAAGACATGAACTTCCTTGCCTTTGTCGCGACCGCCGTACTCTTCGAACCCCAGTTTGGCTTCGTGCAGGCCACTGGCACAGGTCCCGGATAGATATTCAGCCACGATGGGCCCGGTGCTGAACATGGAAAAGGCCTTGAGCGCTGCCAGTACCTTGGCACCGCTGCGTTCCTGTACATCGGCGAGCAATGCCAAATTATTGCGCAGGGCAATTTCATCGATCACAAAACAGGGAGAGGGAACGCGGTAGGGGTCGAAGCTGCCGAAATAGTCAACGGGGGGAGTGAGGTCCATGGTGCGTTATATCCTGGTGCGGCGGGGCGGGCACTGGAGTCCGCCCCGCTAGGTCGGGAAAGAAGCGATTTACTGGAAGGGCTTATCCAACCAGGTTTCCTGCCAGGGCAGGCCGTACTTGTTCAGGTCATCCATAAAGGGATCTGGATCCATCTGCTCCATATTCCAAACGCCGGGCTTCATCCACTTGCCTTCCAGCATCATCTTGGCACCGATCATGGCCGGGACACCGGTGGTGTAGGAGATCGCCTGGGATTGAACTTCCTGGTAGCAGTCCTGGTGGTCGCAGGTGTTGTAGACGTAGTAGATTTTCTCTTCGCCGTCTTTGGTGCCACGGATAATGTTGCCGATGCAGGTCTTGCCCTTGGTCAGCGGGCCGAGGCTGGCGGGGTCTGGCAGCAGCTCTTTAAGGAACTGGATAGGTACAATTTCCTGGCCCTGGAATTCCACCGGCTCAATGCCAGTCATTCCGACGTTCTGCAGAACTTCCAGGTGTTTCAGGTAGCTCTCGCCAAAGGTCATCCAGAAACGCGCGCGCTCAATTTCCGGGAAGTGCTTGGACAGGGATTCCAGCTCTTCGTGGTAGAGCAGGTAGATATCCTTATCGCCAATGCCTTCGGGGAAGTTGAATACGCGCTTCTCTTCCATCGGCTTGGTGGTAACCCACTGGCCATTTTCCCAGTAGCGACCGTTGGCGGTGATCTCGCGGATATTAATTTCCGGGTTGAAGTTGGTGGCGAACGGCAGGCCGTGGTCGCCGGCATTACAGTCGAGAATATCCAGGGTGTGGATACGATCGAAGTGGTGCTTCTTGGCGTAGGCGGTAAATACGCTGGTGACGCCGGGATCGAAGCCGCTGCCCAGCAGTGCCATCAGGCCGGCTTTCTCAAATTTCTCCTGGTAGGCCCACTGCCACTTGTACTCGAACTTGGCCTCTTCCGGCGGCTCGTAATTGGCGGTATCCAGGTAGTGCACGCCGGTTTCCAGGCAGGCATCCATAATGTGCAGATCCTGGTAGGGCAGGGCCACATTGATGACCAGGTCCGGTTTCACTTTTTCGATCAGCTTTACCAATTCAGGCACATTGTCCGCATCTACTTCAGCGGTGTCGATTTTGCGCGGCAGCATAGCGGCAATCTTGTCGCACTTGCTTTTGGTGCGGCTTGCCAGGGTGATATTTTCAAATACCTCAGCAACCTGTGCGCACTTGTGCGCAACCACCTGGCCGACACCGCCGGCGCCGATGATCAGTACGTTGGCCATAAAGATCTCCTTAAATCTGCGGCTAATGTTACCGCTATATTCTCAAAGGCGTTGGCGCCTCATTTTTAAAATTTATTTTTCAAAGTAGGTGTAACCGCTCATGCTGGCGGTATAGGTTTGCAAAATCTGTTTGCGTTGGGCAGCGGTAATCAACCCTTGCTTGACGGCGCGTTCTGCCAGGCGGCGGAAGCGCTCAAACAGCGCCTTGGGCTGGTATTCCACGTAGCTTAACACGTCAGAAATACTGTCACCGTGAATCTCGTGGCTGAAGTCTATGCTGCCGTCTTCCTGGATGCGCACACTCACGACATTGGTGTCCCCAAACAGGTTGTGCAGGTCACCCAGGGTTTCCTGGTAGGCGCCAATTAAGAAAGTGCCGAGAATATAGTCCTCGCCATCCTTTAGCTCGTGTAAAGGCAGGGTTTTCTGCTCTTTTTCCCGGCCAATAAAGCGGTCGATCTTACCATCACAGTCACAGGTGATGTCGGCGATGATGGCGGAGCGCGTCGGAGCTTCGTCCAGGCGGTGGATCGGCAGCAGTGGGAATACCTGATCGATAGCCCAGATGTCCGGTACCGATTGGAATACGCTCACATTGGCGTAGTAGATATCCGACAGTACCTCCGGCAGGGCTTGCAGGTCTGCCGGAATCTCTTCGGCCTCATCCAGTAATTTGCGAATATCCTGGGCGCTCTGCAGGAACAGGTTTTCCGCATTGGCGCGTTCGCGCAGGCTCACCTGGCCGTGCAGATACAGAGAGCGCACTTCATCGCGGTAGTAGAGTGCGTCGTTGTAACTCTCTTGCAGGTTTTTGGGGGTGATACTGCGCACTGCGTCCTGCAGGTTGAGCAGCATCTGGTGGTCGCCTTCGCTGATCTTGGTGTGCTCCAGTTCCACCGGCTCGAAACGGGTAGTGTCGAGAATATCGAATAGCAGTACAGAGGAGTAGGCTACAGTGGCGCGGCCGGATTCGGTGATAATCACCGGATGTTCGACTCCCTCGCTATCGAGGGTGCCCATAATGGCTTCCACTACATCGACACAGTACTCGTCCAGGGAGTAATTCTTTGAGTGGGTGTAATTGGTCTTGCTGCCATCGTAATCAACCGCCAGGCCACCGCCCAGATCCAGGTAGCCCATGGGTGCGCCTTCTTCCACCAGATCGGCGTAGTAGCGGCAGGCTTCCAAAACTCCGGTGCGGATGTCGCGGATATTCGGTACCTGCGAGCCCAGGTGATAGTGCAACAACTTGAGACAGTCGAGCATATCGTGGTTGCGCAGTTGATCGACCATGGCGATCAGGTCGTTACTGCCCAGACCGAAAATACTGCGGTCGCCACTGGTCGCATTCCAGTAGCCGCCCACCTTGGAGGCGAGTTTTACCCGTGCGCCGATATTTGGGCGCACCTGCTCGCGCTCGGCGCAGCGGATAATGGTCTCCACTTCCGAGGGCGTTTCCACGACGAAGAAAACCTGTACGCCCAGGCGTTGGGCCTGCAGTCCGAGGTTAATAAATTCCTCGTCCTTATAGCCGTTGCAGACGATCAGGGATTCGGTGTTATCCAGAATGGACAGGGCAGCGATAAGTTCTGCTTTACTGCCCGCCTCCAGGCCGTGGTTAAAGCGGCGGCCGGCATTGGCAATTTCTTCAATGACCTGACACTGCTGGTTCACCTTAATGGGGAACACGCCGCGAAAAACATTGCCGTAGCCGCAATCGTCGATAGCGCGAGCAAAGGATTCGTTAATCCGGGCGATCTGCGCTTCGAGTAAATTCTCAATACGCAATAGCAGGGGCATACCCAGGCCGCGCTCGGTGGCGCCTCGGGCAATGTCCATCAGCGAAACACTGTGTGTTACCCCGTTGGGGCCGTCGACTTGCAGTGAAACTTCACCATTTTCGTTCAAATCGAAATATCCGGCGCCCCAATTGCGGATGCCGTAGAGCTCGGCCGAATCTTCGCAAGTCCAGTCTTTTACTTGTTGCTTTTTCATGGCGCCTTTCTGTTGATATTGGCGGGCGCGAATCTTGGGCCCAGCAGGGCCGGAAAGCAATAACTATAGATAAAAAAACGCTAATTTTTGCGCACTGAAAAGTAAATGGGGAGCGAGTGGATGGCCAGCTCTTTTGCACTCTGCGACAGGGGGCTTAAGAAGGTGATTGATCTGCGCAAATTTGAGTAAAAAAGGCGGCCCGAGGGCCGCAGGGAGGGGGGGATTGGGTAATCAGTAATAGGTCGGCTTGGGGACAACCCGGTAGCCGCGGTGGCTATGGTCCCACAGGTAGTAGGTGTCATAGGCCACGTAGTAATTGTGTCCACCGGCTACCACGGTCAGTGCTGATGCTGGCAGGCTGTGCACGATAGCGCCGTGGGGGGCCTGGGCTACTACGTAGCCGTGAGAAGCCGGGCGATAAAAAATTCCATCGCTATAGTAGAAGCCTGCTGTTCCGATACTGATACTGACGAAATTACGCGGCAGGTGGCGCCAGCGGTAGCCATAACCGTAGTGCGAGGGACGGTAGTGGGGGCGGTGGCCGCGATAACCGTGGCGGTAAACCGGTCTGTGTGCCGCGCGATATTCGTGGCGGTGGCCCTGCTTGTGGCCTTTTCTATGCCCTTTGTTATAGCCTTTGTTGTAGCCCTCTTTATAGGCGTGGCGAACTTCGCGGCGGTGCTGGCGCTCCTCTCTGCGTTCACGTCTGCGCTCTTCTTTCTTGCGCTCTTGTCTGCGGCGTTTCTTTTCCTGCTGGCGGTCGTGATGCTTGTCGTGCTGTTTCTTTAAGTGGCGCTGCTCGCGTTCGGCTCTTCCATATTTGTGGTGGTCGTCCATGGCGCGCTGGTGCCCGCGATGTGACTCGGACAGGGCGGGTGCTGCGATCAGCAGCAGGCTTAGGGTGGCGATGGCAGTAGTGAGGTGTTTCATAACATCTCTCCCGAGCGTGGGGCTCTTTTCTTTCAGATCAGGTCTTTTGTGTATCTTGGCGTGAAGTTTGCCCTGGCGGGTCTGAACACTTCCTGAACTGAATGGGGTAAAATTCGGCGGCAATCGACGGCGTAGATTGTGACTAATAGTTCAGATATGGGCAGAGATTGTCTGGCGGGGCCACAGGCTGGATTCTGCGGCGAAATCTTATTGAGAGCGGCAATTTTGCTATGTTGAGACACCTGGTCTCAGCGAGTATGATGCCGCGCTGATTCATAGTGAGCGGTAGCAAGATGCAAGTCTTCCACCACGTAGCAAGTCTGCGCGAGGCGCTGGCCCAGGCCCGCAAAGACGGCAAGACCGTCGGCTTTGTGCCAACCATGGGCAATCTGCACGATGCCCATATAGAACTGGTCAAAATCGCCCAGCAACACTGCGATCTGGTTGTGGTATCCATCTTCGTCAACCGACTGCAATTCGGTTTGAATGAGGATTGGGATAAGTATCCGCGCACTATGGAGCGGGATATGGCCAGCCTGCGGGAAGCGGACTGTGACTTCCTGTTCCATCCGGATGAGAGTGAGATTTACCCCAACGGCATGGACCAGCAGACCCGCGTGGTTTGTCCGGCGATGACCGATGTCCTGTGCGGCGCCAGCCGACCGGGTCACTTTGAAGGGGTCACCACCGTAGTTTCGAAGCTTTTCAACATTGTGCAGCCGGATAAGGCTATTTTCGGGATTAAGGATTTCCAGCAGTTAGCAGTGATCCGCCGTATGGTGGAAGACCTGTGTATGCCGGTGGAAATTGTGGCGGCGCCGGTGCATCGTGAGGAAGATGGCTTGGCAATGAGCTCTCGCAATGGTTATATCACTGCGGAAGAGCGACCGAAGGTTGCTGTACTCAACCAGTTACTTAACTGGGCTAAGGATGAAATTGTGGCTGGACGCCGGGATTTCGTCGACCTCGAGACAGAGGCGCGCAAGCGAATTGAAGAGAGTGGCTTTCGAGTTGACTACTTCTCCATCTGTTACAGCAAGGATTTACAGCCAGCGGCAGATGACGATAAAGAAATCACGATCCTGGGAGCTATGTACACCAGTGCAGCGCGCCTGATCGACAATGTTTCCCTGAAACTCTGAGGGGCATCCAACTATGCAAATTGAAATGTTGAAGTGCAAGTTGCACATGGCCGCAGTGACTCAGGCCGAACTCTGGTATGACGGTTCCTGTGCAATTGATGAGGACCTGGTAGAACTGGCTGGCCTGCGCGAATTCGAGAAGATCGATATTTACAATGTGAGCAATGGTGAGCGCTTCCACACTTATGTGATCCTCGCCGAGCGCGGTTCCGGTATTATCTCCATGAACGGCGCCGCTGCACGTAGAGTACAGGTGGGTGACCGCATTATTATCGCTTCCTATGCGCAGATGACAGAGGGCGAAGCCGATAACCACAAGCCCAAGCTGGTCTACCTGGATGAGAACAACAAGGTAGAGCGCAGCACTAATACTATTCCGGTTCAGCTAGCCGAAGCCTGATTCTTTTCGCTACAGGGCGTTGTGCCCTGTAGCATCCCCGCTGCTTATTGACCAGACATTAATAACACTTCCTGATTAAACCTCTTTTCCAGGTAGGACTCGTCCAGGGTGTAGTGCCAGAGATTTTTCTTTTGTCCTTTAGCTAGAGCGATTTCGCCGATTCTGCCAGGGTTATATTTAATCGGTTGGGCGAGTTGGTAGTTGGCGATGGGGTCCCGATAGGCCTCCTCTAAAGGAATTATCTCCCAGCCTTCCTTCCTCAGTCTTTCAGCCAGATCACCAATAAACAGGGCTGAAATATCCATTTCATGCAACAGTATGACGTGCTTTGGGGAGCGCCCGAGATATTTAATTGCCATATCGTCGTAGTACTTAATGCTCGCCATAAGAACGTCGACATAAAAGTTGGAGAGTCTTTCCATATCAACTGCTTTCCCATCTTTTACTGCCGTTTGGAAAAGTTCTTCGATATACCAGTCGTAGTTATTTAAGGTGATATAGGCGTTTTGATAGTTATTTTTCTGTAGTAGGTTCCGGATACCATCGCGTTTTTCGACAGTTTCGCCCTCGCGCAGATAGGGAAAGCGAAAATAGGTTTTAAAGTTGTCAAATTGTTGAAGTAGCTGGTGGGCCTGCAAAAAATCCGCTTGATAAGTGGATAGCCCTGTTTCCAGAAAATTGGGATGGCTATGGGTGTGATTGCCAATAATATGTCCAGCCTTATCGTAGCGGTGCATCCGCTCCAACCCTTCCTTATCGAAGGATTGAGTATTGGAAAAGAAGGCTACTTTGCCAACTTTATATTCTTCTATGTTTTCAATTAATGTTTTGGCCCGGGTTGGTCCATCAAAATAACCATCAGCTTTACGGGGGGCATCATCGAAAGTAATTGCCAGTTGTTTGGCGTTAGCGACTGGGATTGCCAACAAGTAAATTATCAATAATATGACTGAACGCTGCATGGTTTATTACTCTAATGAGTTTATTTACGAGCTGTTTGCCAGGCTAGGATTTAGTTGTCCTTCTATTCAGGTTTTCTGTCTTAATTTACTGGTCAGAAAACCTGCGTTGTCCAGTAGTCTAGGCTCAGTTGCGGTAGAGTTCGGCTTCCTATTGTGTCCACTATAGCTTCAGATGTATATGGCCAAAATACTTGTTAGTTCCTGCCTTTTGAACTGCGCCGTGCGCTATGACGATAGTAGTGTTGAGGCCAATAGCGATGATTTTGAGTGGCTTGTGGATACTCAGGAAATTGTTTCCTTGTGTCCGGAAGTGGCGGCGGGATTGCCTATTCCGAGGGTGCCGGCTGAGATCTGTGGCGCAAATGGAACAGAGGTGTTAGATGGAACTGCCGGGGTTATAGGTAGTGATAGAACAGATCTAACTGAGCAATTTATGCTGGGGGCCAAACTGGCTATGGAATTATGCAGGAAACACAATATCCAGTATGCAGTGCTTACGGAAAATAGTCCCTCTTGCGGAAGTAACTATATTTACGATGGCAGTTTTTCAGGGACAAAAATAATGGGCTCTGGTGTTGTGTCTGCGCTTCTTCAAAGGATGGGAATAATAGTTTTTAGTCAACATACTGTTGGGCAACTTAGAGAATTGATAAGTGTATCCAGAGCTAACTAAGTTGTTAGCATCAATAAAGTTAGATCGGTAAAAAGGGCATTGGTCACAGTTAGGCCCTATAGGTTGATTAATACCGGCGAAGCCGGTGGCTCCCAGATGTCAGTACGATTAGCGCAGTGTCCCTGAAAATTCTCCTTTTGTGACGCAGCACCCAGCCTGTTAGGTTTTGTCATTTTAAGGGTCCAGATTGGCAGTGACTGCTGTGGCAATAAACAGGTAAGACTGAATACCCTGTTGGCTATTTAAATGGCTGCAGGAGGCAGTGGTGGAAGGCAAGTTTTTTAAAGCCGATAGCAAGTTTATCAAAGCCGCATTGGTACTGGCGATCAGTTCCGCGTTTTATGGCTGCAGCGGTGGCAGCGGTGGTGGTGAAGATCCTGCGCCTGTGGATACCACTCCGCCGAGCCTGACACTGACTCCCGCCAGCGGGGCCTCTATTGCAGCAACCGACACCCTACGGCTGGATTTTAGCGAAGCGGTGGCATTGGAGGATATGTCCTTAAGTGGCGCCATGCAGGAAATGGGAGAGCTCTCTCAAGTCGATCAGGACACCCTGATCTTAACCCCGATAGCGGAGTGGGCAAAGGGACTAGAACTCTCCCTGACAATTGCCGCGCAGGATGCGGCTGGCAACCAGATGGCAGAGGTTGATGCTCACTATACCGTGGATGAAATTGCCCCTTTCGTAGTCAGTGTATCCCCAGCACAGGAGCGTTTGGAGAAGGATGGCGCAATCACGGTACAGTTTTCTGAGTCGATGGATCGCGACAGCCTGCAAATTAGCGGTTTGTTGCTGAATGATGAATACACTTTGACCTGGTCCCAGTCGCGCTTTAATGACGATACCTTGGTGATAGCTCCCAAGAGCCGCTGGCTGTCCGGGGAGAATCGCAGCCTGCACCTTGAAGCCAAAGACCCCGCTGGCCTGGATCTCCCCGCTGAACAGCACAATTTTACTGTGCCATTGTACTTTGAGAATTTTGACAGTGCGCAGGTCGTGATAGGCCAGGATGATTTTTCCAGTACTTTGACGGCCATCAATGCAAAAAATCTTGGCGAGGGGCCCCTGGGTTCCGCTGCCGTTACTGATGAGGGGAAGTTGTTCGTACCCGATTATACAAATAATCGGGTGTTAATTTTTAATTCGGTCCCCACAAGCAATGGAGCGCCGGCCAATGCGGCGCTTAATAAAGATAGTCTTGACGATAGCAGCGGGGGAGAGTTTGGTGGCGGGCCCACAAGCATAAGTTTTGATAGTGGAAAACTTTTAATAAATTACTTGTTTGGTACTCGGGGCCACAGTATTTTTGTTTACGATACTATTCCCGAAGATGGTCGGGCACTGCCTAGTGCCAAACTGCCGCAGGACAGCTGCCAGGGTAACGGCTCCGTATATTCCAGTGCAATGATTGCCGAGGGACGCGTATTCGCGGCCTCGTGGTCTAAAGCTCGAATGGTGGTGTGGGATGACTTGCCCTCAATGGAAGATACGGCACCGGATTGGCTGCTGGGCCAATCCACACTGGAAAACTGCACCCCTAATGACCGTGAGCAAGATGGCTCGGTTATGCAGGCCAGTGCTCGCACATTGGCTACGCCCGGAGATGTGTGGAGCGATGGAGAAAAGTTAGCTATCACCGACTCGGAAAATAACCGGGTACTTCTGTGGAACTCAATGCCTACTAGTAGCTTTGCTCCGGCGGATATAGTTTTGGGGCAAGCAGATTTTGTCAGTGATGAAAGTCAGCCCCCGAGTCGACAAACCCTGAGTTTGTTAGAGCGGGGTATCTGGTCTAACGGCATTCAGCTTTTTGTGGTGGACGGCGAAAATAACCGAGTGTTGATCTGGAACCAGTGGCCACAGGAAAATTTCGCTCCAGCAGATGTTGTCTTGGGGCAGGGAGATTTTGATCGCAGTGCCTTCAACGACAGCAACCAAAATGGGGTTGCTGACGAGGGGGAGTTGCCAAGTGCTGCTACGTTGAAATGGCCCGACGGAATTACCGCTTATGAAGATAAGTTGATTATCAACGACTCGGGTAATAACCGCTTTCTTATTTTCCAATCTCGTTAGTTTTCTCTCCTAAATGTACCGGGCTGGTAACCCGGTACAGGCAAACTTAAGTTGATTTGTTTTCTGAGGTTGCAGCCGGACTGCCTGTTCCCAGGGTTCCGGCTGAGATTAGCGGCGGTAGAGGTGCAGAGGTTTTAGCGGGCTCAGCCAAAGTTTAGGGATAAATAAAGAAGACTTAACTGAGCAATTTATACGGGAGCTAAACGGGCATTGCAGCTATGTCTGCAGCACAATATTAAATACGCAGTACTTACGGAAAATAGCCCATCATGTGGTAGTGATTATATTTACGATGGTAGTTTTTCTGGTGCGAAAATAGTTGGTTCTGGCGTTGTGTCTGCACTACTGAGGAGGGAGGGTATACAGGTATTTAACCAGAATATTGTGGGCAGGCTTAGGAAACTTTTGGAAGTATCCAGAGATAACTAAGCTTTCCAGATATATAGTCATATTAAAGGTAGGTATAAAAGTGAATTCTAAAGTTATCAATTTTAAAGAAAAATTGAACCTGTTCTCGGAGCACTGGTCCCCTAAAGTGATTGCCGAGATGAACGATTACCAGTTTAAATTGGTTAAGATCCAGGGTGAATTTACCTGGCATGATCATCCCGATACCGATGAGGTGTTTGTTGTAGTTTCCGGGCATATGCAGATCGAGTTTCGCGATAGTGTTATATCCCTTGGACCTGGTGAGATGACGGTAGTACCAAAGGGTGTGGAGCATAAACCCAGAGCTGAACAGGAATGTGAAGTACTATTGATTGAGCCTAAAGGGGTCGTTAATACGGGCGATGCCGGTGGAGATCTAACTGCGAAAAATGATGTCTGGATCTAAGTGATTGAGCGGTTAATCAACTTTCTTTTACTGTTTGCTTGTCTGATTAACTTGCACCTTTCAGGGCCTGCGTTGGATTGTCTTCGCCCCATGCCAAATTTTGAGATGAGGGGACTGTTTCGCAGCGGCTATGTTATAAAGTGACAAGAATAAAGCTCTAATAAACTCAGATTTCTCTAGGCTAGCCATGCCGCGCTAATAATAAAGGAGAAGATGATGTCTGAAGTGCATGTCCGCCCCGTTCCCCCAAGTTTTGCCGCTAACGCGCTGATTAGCGCCGAAGACTACGAGACAATGTACCGCCAGTCGGTAGAGAGCCCAGAGGCGTTTTGGGCACAGCAGGCCAAGGACTTTTTGCAGTGGGACAAGCCGTTCACCCAGGTTCTTGAGGAGGATCTGCACAAAGGTCATACCGCCTGGTTCTCCGATGGCCAGTTGAACGTAACTGTAAACTGCATCGATCGGCACCTGGCAAGCCGTGGCGAGCAGACTGCGATTCTGTGGGAGGGAGATGATCCCGCTGACAGTAAGGCAATCAGCTATCAGAGCCTTTATGAAAATGTGTGTCGCTTGGCCAACCTGCTGAAATCTCGGGGGGTTAAAAAGGGAGATCGGGTGTGTATTTATATGCCGATGATCCCCGAGGCGGCTTACGCCATGCTCGCCTGTGCCCGTATCGGCGCTGTGCACTCGGTAGTATTTGGTGGTTTCTCCCCAGTATCCCTGAAAGACCGTATTCTCGATTCCGATTGTCGCCTGGTGATTACTGCTGATGAAGCGGTTCGCGGCGGTAAGCGAGTACCGCTTAAAGCCAATGTGGATAAAGCGCTGGTGGACTGCCCCAATGTGCATACGGCCATTGTGGTTAAACACACGGGCACTCCGGTAGACTGGGACAGTAAGCGGGATATCTGGTATGGCGAATCCATAAGTGAGATGGAGCCGGACTGCGCGCCTGAAGTAATGGGAGCGGAGGACCCGCTGTTTATCCTTTATACCTCGGGCTCTACCGGTAAACCCAAAGGGGTCCTGCATACCACTGCCGGCTATCTGCTGATGGCCACCATGACTTTCAAATATACCTTTGATTATCGCGAGGGAGAGATTTTCTGGTGTACTGCCGATGTGGGCTGGATCACTGGGCACAGCTATATCGTCTATGGACCCCTGTGCGCTGGGGCCACCAGTCTGATGTTTGAGGGCGTGCCCACTTTCCCGGATGCCTCACGCTTCTGGCAGGTTGTGGATAAGCATCAGGTCAATATTTTTTACACCGCGCCGACAGCGATTCGGGCGCTGATGGGCGCTGGTGACGAGTTTGTAAAAGCCACCGAGCGCAGTTCCCTGCGACTTTTAGGCACCGTGGGTGAGCCCATAAACCCGGAAGCCTGGGAGTGGTATTACAGCGTAGTAGGCGATGAGCGCTGCCCGATTGTGGACACCTGGTGGCAGACTGAAACCGGTGCACAGATGATCACTCCACTGCCCGGTGCCATGGCTCTGAAACCCGGGTCGGCAACCCGGCCCTTCTTTGGCGTCCAGCCCGCGCTGCTGGATAGTGAAGGCCGGGAGATTGAAGGGGAGGGTGAAGGCTCTCTGGTGATTAAAAAGAGCTGGCCCTCCATGATTCGGGATGTGTACGGCAATCGCCAGAGAATGCTGGATACTTATTTTTCCGCATTCCCCGGTTATTACTTTACCGGTGATGGCGCCCGCCGCGATAGTGACGGTTATTACTGGATTACTGGGCGCATTGACGATGTGTTAAATGTCTCTGGACACCGCCTGGGAACAGCGGAGATTGAGAGCGCCCTGGTACTGCAAAATGATACGGCGGAGGCGGCGGTGGTAGGTTATCCCCACGATATCAAAGGGCAGGGGATCTATGCCTTTGTAATGCTCAAATCTGGCCATAAGCCCAGTGATGAGCTGAAGGCTGAATTAATTGAGCTCTGCCGCAAGGAGATAGGGCCAATTGCCAAGCCTGACTTTATCCAATGGGCGCCTGCACTGCCAAAAACCCGTTCCGGCAAAATCATGCGGCGTATCCTGAGGAAGATTGCCTGCAATGAGCTGGATAATCTGGGAGACGTTTCCACTCTTGCCGATCCCACTGTGGTTGACGCATTGATTGATCACCGCGAAAATCGCTGACCATAGGTTTGGCGCGTGAAGGCTTTATTGGCCGGGCATAGCCCGGCCTTTTCATTGGAGCTGGAGGTTAAATTCCTCCCCGGTTTTTGCGCCATTTTCAGCTAAATAGACAAGTAAATGCCTGCTGCTTTGCACAGTTAGTAATCCTCTAACTCCGGATAATGTTTTAAGGGTATTTACAGCTAAGGAGATTCCGTTTGGAACAGGGACAGTACCTCTGCGATCACTACCGCTTCGCTGCCGATCAGCGCCTCAAGGTTTTTAATTTTTTTGTTGTGTTAACTATGTTTGTTGAGGGCGGAATTTTCACTGCCATGGAGAAAGACTTCCACCCTCTAATCCTGGCGTTGCTGGGAGGGTTTGTGGTCATACTGGTAACCGTATTTTGGCTGATGGACATTCGCAGCCGCCAGCTTCTCAAGCTTGCTGTTCCGGCACTGAAAACCCTGGAAATGGGATTCCCGGAGGAAGCGAGAATTTTTTCCAACGATGCCATTCGTCGAGGTGACTTGGCCCGTTACACTTTCGCTTTCAGGGTTTTGTTGGTGGGGCAGCTGTTCTTTGGTCTGGGCGTCGCTTCTTACGGTATTTATCACTGGTATATCTCCCCCTAATCCCAACCTTGCAGTGGCGGGTATGATTGCATGAAGTGAACCACCTGCCACAACCTCCTCTTTGTCTCGTACGTTTAAAAGTCGGCGCTGCCGGCCTCTCTAGGCTATCTTGCAGAAGTATCCGCTTCCCTCCCGGGGTTTATACGATGCTTGATCATATTCGCCTTTATGTGCACAGCTATGAACGCAGTAAGGACTTCTATCAGCAGGCGCTGATGCCGCTGGGATACCAGTTGGTGATGGAGTTTGAGGATTGGGCGGGCTTTGGCTGGGCGGATAAAGCGGAACTCTGGATTCGTGGAGGGACCAGCACCACTCCACAATTGCATATCGCCTTTCGCGCTGAAGAGCGGCAGGTGGTCAGGGAGTTCTATCGCTTGGCCCTGGAGGCCGGGGGTAAAGACAATGGCGCACCGGCTGTCTACGAACAATATCACCCGGATTATTACGCCGCCTACGTACTTGATCCCGATGGACATAACCTGGAAGTGGTGTGTCATTTACCGGGGGACTTACAGGAATAAGTCGATCGAGATTTGGGAGTAATTTATGAACGAGGTAACTCGAGCAAAATACCTGCCAATAGCGCTGGTCGTTGTAGGAGTGCTTTTTATTCTGGCGATTTACCCGATGATGATGTGGATTTGGCCGGAAGGGTGGGGCTGGACCCCACGGCAGCCAGAATACGAGCAAATGATTATCGGTATTTATGTTACCTTGGGGGTGTTCTTGATACGCGCTGCAAAAAATCCCGCCGCAAATGCCAGTTTAATTTGGTTCACTATATGGTCTAGCCTTGTACACGCCGTCATTATGTTGGTGCAGGCATTGGTGGATAAAACAGAGCGCATCAATTTGATGGGAGATATTCCCGCACTTTTTTTGATTGCCGCTGTACTTTGGTACCTTATGCCCAAGCAAGAAAAATCTGATTGAGCATTTACTTTATTTTGACTTGCTAAAAAATCTGAATTGCTCTTTCTGACTCACCGTTATTGATCCCTGCTATAAGAGCGATAACAAGGTCTAATTTCCCGCTTATTGTTCTCCCCTATAAGCTCTACTCCTGTAATAGAGATGGCAGTAGAGATAAATAATCCCATGAAATACTTACCCTTATTTGCATTAACTATCGGTCTGATAGGCGGTGCCAATGCAGAGACATTGACTCGCGATAATGGCGCCCCTGTCGGAGACAACCAGAACGCACAAACTGCTGGAGAAAATGGCGGTAACTTGTTGCAAGATGTTCAACTGATTCAAAAATTGCAGCGTTTTGCCCGTGAACGCATTCCCGAGCGTGTAGTTCATGCTCGTGGAACTGGTGTTCACGGTGAATTTGTAGCGACGGCTGACCTCAGTGATTTAACCCGCGCAGCGGTGTTTGAGCGCGGTAGCAAAACGCCAGTGTTTGTGCGTTTTTCAACAGTAATCCACTCAAAAGGTTCCCCGGAAACCCTGCGCGATCCCCGTGGATTTGCCACCAAGTTTTATACGGAAGAAGGTAACTGGGATTTAGTGGGTAACAACCTGCCGGTATTTTTCATCCGCGACGCGATTAAATTCCCGGATATGGTTCACTCCCTAAAGCCCTCCCCGGTGACTAATCAACAGGACCCCAACCGTTTCTTTGATTTCTTTAGCCATGTGCCGGAATCCACCCATATGCTGAGCTGGGTCTATTCCGATTACGGTACACCGGCTAACCTGCGCCAGATGGATGGCTGGGGTGTTCACGCCTATAAATTTATCAATGATAAGGGTGAAGTGAACTATGTGAAATTCCACTGGAAAACCCGCCAGGGTATTAAGAATCTGACTGCGGAAGAGGCGGCGGAAATTCAGAGCAAGGACTTCAGCCACGCAACTCGCGACATGTATGCCGCGATTGAAAAAGGCGAGTACCCCCAGTGGGATCTGTTTATTAAAGTACTGAAGCCCTCCCAGCTTAACAGCTTTAATTACAACCCCTTGGACGCCACCAAAATGTGGTTGGACGTGAAGGAAACCAAAGTGGGCACCATGACACTCAACCGTGTACCCACTAACTTCTTCCAGGAAACTGAGCAATCCGCGTTTGCGCCTGCCAATATTGTTCCGGGAATTGAGCCTTCGGAAGACCGCTTGTTACAGGGCCGCGTGTTCTCATACTCCGATACGCAAATGTATCGCCTGGGGGCCAACCACCAGCAATTGCCTATCAACCGTCCCCGTGTTGCCGTAAATAACTGGAACCAGGATGGGGCGGGTAATTACGGCCAAAAGACTTCAGATGTGAACTATCAGCCGAGCCGTATCGATACGCGCACCGAGGACCCCAAAGGTCTTTATAGCAACAAGGCGTTGAATGGCAGCACCCAGCAAAAGGCCATTGAAAAGAAACTGCCTTTTGCCCAGGCGGGTGCTTTCTACCGCAGCCTGAGTCCTGAAGAGCGCCAGAATCTGATCGAAAACCTCGCTGGTGATCTGGGTAAAGTGAGTGATGAAAACACTAAGCACATTATGCTGAGCCACTTCTATCAAGCGGACAAGGACTACGGACAGCGCTTAACCAAAGCGGCTGGTGGCGATCTGGATCGCGTGAAAAAACTGGCCCGGTAATTTTTACCCAGGTGCGGGCGACCTCTGTCGCCCGCTAAATTTATACAGGTGAAATTATGAGATTATTTTTATTCGCACTACTCTTTCTCACCCTGGGGGTTCAGGCAGGGGAGCCGGAAAAAACGGAATCTGATTTTACCGAACTCTCTCAGTATTATTTTGCCGCAGCCAGGATTGGTGATACCGAGGTGCTGCGTGAATTTTCGCAAGCGGGTTTCCCCCTGGATGTACGCAACCCGAAAGGTTACACCGCACTGATGATTGCCACTTACAACGGCAAGGGGGAAGCTGTGGATTACCTGTTGCAGAGAGGTGCAGATGCCTGTGCCCAGGATCGCCGTGGCAATACTGCCCTGATGGCAGCGATTTTTCGCGGTGAGTTCGTCCTTGCACGAACCCTGCTAAAGCAGGATTGCGATTCGCAGCAGGTGAATAAGGCCGGCCACTCCGCAGAGGATTTTGCCGAAGTTTTTGGTCGTGACCAAATGGTTCAGCTATTGCAGCAACAGCGGGCAAATGGCGACTAAGACAGTTTTTTGTGCGGTTGGCATTGGGTGGTGTCACCGCTCCTGTCCTGCGTGAACTCCTCTTGAGTTGGCCGCTTTAGCTTGCGGCACATTTCTCAGTTTGTCCCGGCCCCCGCGACCGCGTTAGCATAGCCAGCTGCAATCCAGTTGGTACCCACTATGACCTCGAATCATCATCCCTATGAAGCCCTCACGCCGGACGTGGTGATCGACTGTGTCGAGACTACCGGACTGATTTCCGATGCGCGTATTTTCCCTCTAAACAGTTATGAAAACCGCGTCTATCAGGTGGGTATTGAGGATGCCGAGCCATTGATTGCCAAGTTCTATCGCCCGGGGCGCTGGAGTGATGAGCAGATATTAGAGGAGCACCAGTTCACCCTGGAGCTGGCAGAGGCCGAAATTCCTGTGGTGGCACCGATACAGTTTGATGGGCGCACCCTGATGGAGTCCGCTGGATTCCGTTTTGCGCTTTTCCCCCGACGGGGCGGTCGCCAGTTGGAGCTGGATAACTTTGATCACCTGGAGCAGGTGGGGACCATGTTGGGTCGCATTCATGCGGCCGGCAGCGCCAAACCTTTCAGCTATCGCCCATCCCTCACTTTGCAGCGATTCGCAATTGATAGCCGGGAATTTATCCTGAATGGAGATTTCCTGCCACGTGAGAACCGCGAGGCCTACGCTTCAGTCACGGGCCACATTATCGAACAGATAGCCCCGCTGTTTGAGCGGGACTGGGATATGCTGCGCTTGCACGGTGATTGTCACAGTGGCAACTTCCTGTGGCGGGATGAGACTCCCTGGTTTGTGGACTTGGACGACTGCCTGATGGGGCCGGCGATCCAGGATATCTGGATGTTGATTTCCGGCAATCGCGCAGAGCAAACCGCTTACCTGGATGCAGTGTTGGAAGGCTATGAAACCTTCTATAGTTTTGATCCCCAGCAGTTGCAGCTGGTGGAGCCTCTGCGCTGCCTGCGGCAGATGCACCACGCCGCCTGGTTGGCGCGACGCTGGCAGGACCCGGCTTTTCCCCAGGCATTTCCCTGGTTTAATACTGCCCGTTACTGGGCAGAGCATATACTGGCATTGCGCGAGCAGCAGTCTGCGCTGCTAGAGCCCCCGTTGACCCTGGGGGCTGTGTAACATGGAGAAAGCAATAATGGATGCGACATGCACCGAGGCTGAGGCGGATCTGATCTGGGAGAAGATTCGTATAGAGGTGGCGCAGCAGGTAGAGCGGGAGCCGATCCTGGCCAGCTTTCTACACGCGACCATCCTGAACCACAATTCCCTGGAGGCGGCGCTCAGCTTTCACCTGGCCAACAAGCTGGACAATGCGGTGGCACCGGCGCTGTTAATTCGCGAGGTTATCGATGAGGCGCTACAAGCTGACCCTTCCATAGGGCATGCGGCGCGAGCGGATTTGAACGCAATTTACCTGCGGGATTCCGCCTGCCACTCCCTGCACGAGCCCTTCCTGTACTTTAAGGGCTTTCACGCCTTGCAGGTTCACCGTGTGGCCCACTGGCTGTGGCAGCAGCAGCGCCGCTCCCTGGCTATGTTCTTACAGCACCGTGTCTCTGTCGTATTCAGTGTGGATATCCACCCGGCTGCGCGTATGGGTGACGGTATATTGCTGGATCACGCGACCGGTATCGTTATAGGCGAGACCGCTGTGGTGGAAAACAATGTTTCCATCATGCAGTCCGTTACACTGGGCGGCACTGGCAAAGAGAGCGGGGACCGCCACCCGAAAATCCGCCACGGGGTTTTAATCGGTGCGGGCAGCAAGGTGCTGGGCAATATTGAAATTGGCGAGTGCGCCCAAATTGCTTCCGGAAGTGTGGTTCTTAAAACGGTACCGGCAAAGGTGTTAGTGGCCGGAGTGCCGGCAAAAGTTGTCGGGGCAGCCACCTGTGCTGAACCGGCATTATCCATGGATCAGTGTGCCCTGTCGCAAGTACAGAAATAAGGCTTGTCGCCCCGTAGCGAACACCGGCTGCGGGGCTGGGATCACTGGGGAAATGATGCAACGGCACTGTTCTTGGCACTATCCTTTGACCCATGAAATATAGTCTCAGCGCGAAAAATCTTACCTGCCGAAATTTGGAGGCTTATGCGGACTACCGCGCGAGCCTGGTAACTCCGGATTGCACCAAGGAAATTACAGGTATTGTCCGCAGTGATAGCGGCCTGCCTTCCATTGGGCTCAATCAGGTGATTTCCAATATGGTAATGCCGCCGCGCATTATTCAGCGTTTTGCGCTGGATTATTTTGCCGAGCGGCACAGCCCCTTCACCCTTTGGCACAGTGCCTCCAAACCCCTGGACAATGATGCTTTGGATGAGCTTGGGCTAAAGCGGCGCCAGTCCCTGGTAGCTATGGCCGCCGAGATACCCCGACTTAGCGCTGCCGAGGTTCCGGTAGTGGAACAGTTAGCCATTAGTGCGGTGAAAAAAGAGGCCTTGCCTGATTACGGCGCGGTGCAGGCTGCGGCGGCAGGGGAGCAGGAGGGGGCGCAGTTGGCGCACTTTTATCAGGGACTGCAGGGGATTCCCGAGCAGCGACGCGGGCGACTGAAATTATTCCTCGCTAAGCTGGATGGTGTGCCGGTGGCCGCCGGTTGCCTGTTTGCGGCAGCGGATGCACTGGGGCTCTATGACCTGGTGACACTTCCGGATTACCGGGGTCGCGGGATTGGTCGGGCCCTGTTCAAGCATCTGCTAACCGCTGCCCAGGGTAGCCACCATAAAAATCTTGTAGCTTTAGTGCCGGCGGATCGTCAGCAGCTACTGCTCGATAGTGGCTTTTTTGCAGTTGGCGAGGTTGCCCGCTATCAATACACTCCGGCGCCGGCGGCTGCTAAGCCCGACTGAAAGGGAAGGCGATAACTTCCTCTATCGATCGGTAACCGTCTTTTAACATCAGCAATCGGTCGACTCCCAGCGCGACCCCGGCGCACTCGGGCATGCCTTGATCCAGGGCCGCAACCAGACGCTCTTCAAAGGGGTGTACAGGGCGCTGGTTAGTACGACGGTATACCAGATCTTTTTCAAAGCGGCGCTGCTGTTCTGCGCTGTCTGTCAGCTCCCAATAGCCATTGGCCAGTTCCAATCCACCCACATAGGCTTCGAAGCGCCTGGCTACGGGCGTCCCCTGTTCGTCCGTCACCACTTTTGCCAGTGCCGCTTGCTCTGCGGGGAAGTCGTAGAGCAGGGTGATGCCCTCACTCATGGTGGGTTCCAGGTGGTGACTCATCAGCAGGTCCAGGCACTCACTGCGTTCGCGGGGTACAAAAGACAATTCCATTTCCCGCTTAACGCAGGAAATCAGCTCGGCTTCGCTGGCACTGTGGGGGTCCAGTTGCAGCTCCCTTAAAAACAATTCCCGGTAACTGAGGGACTGAACCTGGTCCGTCGCCAAAATACCGCAGAGCAGCTTGGCGACCTCCTCCATCAGTTGGTGATCGTCCCAACCGCAGCGGTACCACTCCAGCATGGTGAACTCGGGGTTGTGTCGACCGCCGGATTCGCCCTGGCGAAAAGCCTTACCCAAGTAGTAGCAATCTCCGAGTCCTGCGGCGAGTAAACGCTTTAAACCAAATTCCGGGCTGGTGGCCAGGTAGGCGTTTTCGCCCCGGCACTCTGTGGTGATGGACTCGATATGGGGGTCGCTGGTGGCGCGCTGGGATAGCACCGGAACTTCGGCTTCCACAACGTTTCGTTCAGCAAAAAATGTGCGTATTTCAGCGAGTAGCGCAGCGCGTTGGCGCAGGGCTGCAATAGTGGCGGTGGGGCGCCAGGTATCTGTGCTCATGGGGGGTAGCTCTGGAGACGAGCGGCCGTAGGCCGCTCGAGGGGAGGAGGTACTTAGTCTTCCTTGGCACGGCCCAGGTATTCGGCAGTGCGGGTGTCTACCTTGATGGTTTCACCGATTTCCAGGAACAGAGGAACCTTCACAACGGCGCCGGTAGCCAAAGTGGCCGGCTTGGTGCCGCCCTGGGCGGTGTCTCCGCGCAGGCCCGGATCGGTATCGGTAATTTCCAGGATAACGTGGTTGGGCGGAGTAACTGCCAGCGGAGAGCCGTTGTACAGGGTTACAGTGCAGATATCCTGCTCTTTGAGCCATTTTGAAGCATCGCCCACAGCATCGCTGCTGGCTTGGTGCTGCTCAAAAGTCTCGGGCTCCATGAAATGGTAAAACTCGCCATCGTTGTACAAGTATTCCATTTCGCGATCCATCACATCCGCCGCTTCCAGGCTTTCACCGGAGCGGAAGGTGCGTTCCCATACGCGACCGGTTTTCAGGTTGCGAAGCTTCACGCGGTTGAAAGCCTGGCCCTTACCAGGTTTGACGAATTCGTTTTCCACGATTGAGCAGGGGTCGCCGTCCAGCATCACCTTGAGGCCGCCCTTGAATTCGTTAGTGGAGTAACTAGCCATAGCAAATAGAGCCCTTTAAGTCATTTATCTATATGATTTTTAACGAGTTTTTTGTTTCTAGCCGATTCCAGCCAAGGCTGGGCTAACGCCCTCCGCTTCCGCCACAAATGGTAGCCGCAGGTAACTCGTCTGGCTGGGGAAAAGAGACTTCACCGCCAGCCCTGCATGATGGAGCGGGATTATACAGGAGGGTGGGAGCTTGAACGAATACCAGAGAGAAATGGAGGGGAGGCGTTCCGGTTGTTATAGCCAAGCTGCAATGATTGGGGCAGCCGGCAGTGCAATGGGCTTTAGCCCATTGCACAAAAGCACTTAACTTAATGGGTCGTCCCCGCCGCCATAACCTTTTCTCTGCATGCGGCGCACAAAGTAAGCAAAAGTCGCTTGCGTGCGTTTTTCCTGGAGGATCCAGTCGTGGGCTTCGCGGCCCAGTTCGGGATCAATATCCTGGATGGTGCCGGCGGATTCAGCCAGTATTTGCAGTTTGGCAGCGCGCTCACACTGAACCGCCATTACACAGGCTTCCTCAACAGAGCGACAGGCCATAATCAGGCCGTGGTGTCCCAGTAGGATTGCGCGCTTGTCCCCAATAGCGGCGGAAATCAGCTCGCCCTCGCTGTTACCCACGGGTACACCCGGCCAGTCTTTGAGGAAGGCAATATCCTCATACAACATGCAGGCGTCCATATGGGAAATCTTTAGCGGGCGCTCCAGCATGGAAAGCGCACATACGTGCATGGGGTGGGTATGCACGATGCAGTTCACATCGGGGCGCGCCCGGTAGATCCAGGAGTGAAAGCGATTGGCCGGATTGGCCATGCCCTCTCCGGACAGTACTTCGAGGTCTTCGTTGACCTCCAATAAGTTGGATGAGGTAATTTCATCGAAGCCGAGGCCCAGGCGTTGGGTGTAATAAGTACCGGGCTTTTCCGCGCGGGCGGTAATTTGCCCAGCCAGGCCGGAGTCGTGGCCATCGTTAAATAAAATTCGGCAAGTCAGCGCAAGCTTTTCTCTCAGAGACCACTCGGGGGTGCTGAGGTGCTGTTTCATTGCTTCACTGGCTCGTTCAACCAGTTCGTTTTTTGCCAGTGATAGTGTTTCAGCCATTGTTATCTCCAATTCTCACAGCAAGTCATATTAATTCTGCGATATTTAATAAATTTTCCTTTTTTATTTTCTTATCGCAGAATAATTTTTAAAAACCTAACTCAAAATGATTCGATCTCTGTCGAATTTATGTTGGTGGCATTTCCCTATGCCCGTGCTTTCTCCAACAACACCTGTGAGTGGGTTGATAAGTGCTTGCTCATTAAGCTGTAACAGCTTCAGCTTTTTTATGTTTAGTGGAGTGGTAGGCGGTTTCAATAGAATCGAAGAATTGTAAGCGGGCCTCTACGAGGTGGCGCCCGGCTTCGAGCATTATGTCCAGTTGGCTGGGATCCTTGGAGCCGATATCTACCATAATATCGCGAATGGTTTCTGCATGGCCGTCATCACATTCAATATGCAGCAGGAAAAATTGCATTTCTGCATCGGTTACGCCGCAAGAGCGGAATCCGGCAACAATATCTGTATATAAATCGGGTACCAGGGCTTCGGCTCCCAGGCATAGGGCTCCCAATCCTGCGCTGGCCCTGAGGTCCCGACAGTTTTTGAACATGGTATCGATCAGGTGCTGAGTGCCTGGTAAAACTTCTGCGTTTTCCAGGGTCAAACCAAAATGCTCGAGGGTTTCGCGATAGATTTCTGCGTGGGGTTTGGGGCTGTCTGGCTCCAGGCCCAGCTCTTCCATTAGATTTTCGGCAAGCTCCAGGACTTCGTGGTTACTCGGGAGGTTTGCCATCATTGCACAGAGATATCTAACAAAGAATCCACTGTAGATACCTTGTTGAACCAAAAATATTTTTAATTCGTCCAGCGTAATGGAGCCTTCACGGCAACGCTTCAAGAAAGGATGTGCGCGAGTTTGCTCAATCAGTAGGTCTTTATTGGCTTCAAGCAATTCAAGCTGCATTTCCATTGGGTAATTCCTTTTTGTAATTCTAAACTTACTGTTTTAACACCTTTTAGGTGTTTTATTTATTTCTTGATAGTGCCCGCCTTTGGCGGGGTCGACAAAATGGTTTTCTTTGCCGGCGTTTAAATTAACACCGAATTATCCCTATTGTGAATAAGGGAATTATGAATTTTTTGATATTTGTTGATGGTTTTTGGAAGATGTTTTTTCTAGTGATAAAAATTTTATTAATAAATAATTTTTGCTTTGCTTTATCCTTGTTGGATTTATCAAAGAAAATGTTTTTTGCTCCCTGAATTCACTGTGGAAATGTCGACTGTGTAGATTTTCTTTATTGCAGTGGAGTGTTTTGTGGGGTAGGGGTTTTTATTGGTAGGTAGAGTGAATACTTGCTTCGCCGATAATGAGTCTACTCCTAAATTCAGGTAAAGAAGAGTTAAGGAGCCTCTGAATAACTCCATGATACCTCTGGCATGCAGAGCGGTTCACAATCAAGGCGCGGCTTCGCAGGAATGTCTAGACCTTTCAAGAAGTCGCAACGCGGAGTGTGAATCGCTCTGCAAGCCCTGAAGGCCACAGCTGCTGCGTTGCAGCTCTTGCAAAGGGCTACGGCCATTCGCGGCGAGCTGCGCCTAACATCTGCAGCCTTCAAGACCCGCAGAGGCATTACGGAGTTATTCAGAGGCTCCTTAAGGCTCTGGTTGCTTAAAGATACAGTCCAACTATCCGATATTTTTTCACAGAAGATTGGTGAAGATTTTTTGATTATGTTTATAGGGTTTCTGCAAAAATAAATTCAGTTTATGTAATTCCCTAGGGAATCGATTTGAGGGTTCAACTAACTCACTAGATAGGGTCTGAAACAGATGCCATTTCTCTAATGGGTTTGTACGAATTCCCATGTCTACCTGGTCACGGCACCCTTTGTGGGGCATCACTGTCAGTGGTGGCGGGAGATTGCAGTGGGGGATCTGATACAATCTCTTATTTTGTAGTGTATCTCCATGATGGCGTCATCATCGGCCCCCGGTATAGAGCTTATCGACACACAGGAATCCCGCTGTTGGCAGGATGAGTTGTCTGATCTGGTCACTGATCCGGCAGAGTTGATTCAATTACTACAGCTAGACCCGCGTAAGCTCCCGAAGGCCTTGCAAGCAGCTTCTGGCTTTTCCCTGCGCGTGCCGCGCCCCTTTGTCCGGCGCATGCGTTGCGGCGATCCCGAAGACCCATTGTTGTTACAGGTTTTACCCGGTGCGGATGAGTTGGAGAAAGTGCCGGGATTTAGTTCAGACCCTCTTGAAGAGGCAGAAGCTAACCCTCTGCCTGGAGTTGTTCACAAATACCACGGGCGCCTACTGCTGATCACTGCGGGCCAGTGTGCGGTCAATTGTCGTTACTGTTTCCGACGTGAATTCCCCTACGGTGACAACCACCTAACTCGCAGACAGAGCCTGGCAGCTCTAGACTACATTCGCGCGCGCACTGAGCTGCGCGAAGTGATTCTGAGCGGCGGTGATCCTTTGGTAATGAGTGACCGTCAACTGGCCTGGCTCACCGATGAGCTGGCCGAGATTCCCCATGTGGATAAGCTGCGAATTCACAGCCGCCTCCCGATAGTTACTCCCAGCCGGGTAAACCAGAAAATGTTGGATTGGTTTACCGGTTCCCGCTTGAAGCCCGTGCTGGTGTTGCACTGCAACCACGCCAATGAAATTGATAGTGAGGTGCGGGAGTCTCTGCAAAAGTTGCGAAGCGCAGGGGTCACCCTGCTCAACCAGGCGGTGCTATTAAAAGGCGTCAATGATAGTCGCGAGGCGCTGGGTGCGTTGAGCGAATCCCTCTTTGCAGCAGGAGTACTTCCGTACTATTTGCATCAGCTGGATCGGGTAAATGGTGCCGCACATTTTGAAGTCTCTGATGCGAAAGCGCTGGAGCTAATCGAACATCTCCGCCAGCAGTTACCCGGTTATCTGGTGCCAAAACTGGTGCGTGAAATCCCCGGCGTCCCATCAAAATCCCCGATAGTTGCTGAACATAGCTAAACCTCAGCTGATAGCTGTATGGGTTATCTTTGTGTATTCGACAGGGATTTTCATAAAGAGAGATAGGTTGGACGAATAAATACCGCCAAATTGATCTAGGCTAACCCCGTAACGCCAGTGCCAGATATAGTTGTCCGGTCGACCTATTCAGCAGCTGCTATTTCGCTTTATAGCGCTGTATTCAGGGGCTTCTTAGGTTGGGAAAGTTTGATTAGCGGCTGTGGTTTCGCAAATGGGAAAGGCGGAAGCTTTTATAGGGGAGCGTTGTGTGATTTAGATCACAGGTACCAGTTTGATCTACCCTTGTATGCCATCCTTGACGCCCCCTAAAATTACCGCCAGCGGTAGCTGTGTGCCGCCATTAAAAAAATAGAGCAAATAATGAGTAGCAACGACACAATACGACTTCTCCTGATTCACGATACCCCGTCGGAAGCCCAGCGCCTTGTGAGTATGCTGCACAACGCAGGCCGTCCCAACCGAGCACAGCATGTGGCCAGCGAGGCTGTGTTTAACCGCCTGCTCCAGGATAAAACCTGGGATTTAGTGATCGCGGCTGAAAGCAGTACTCAGGTGCCCCCCTCAGTGGCGTTGCGCACCATCAGCAAGCTGCAAAAAGATGTCCCGGTAATTATGCTGACCGAGCGCACCGGTGCCCAACCCGTGGTGGAAGGTTTGAAGCTCGGAGCCCGCGATGTCGTAGTGGTGGATGAAGACCAACACCTTCTCTTTGTGATACAGCGGGAGCTGGGGGCGCTCGCCAATCGCCGTCAGGCTCGCCTACACGACCGCCGCTATCACGCGACCCTTAACCGTGCCAAGGAGCTACTCGATAGCTCCAAAGATGCCATCGCTTATATATCTGATGGCTTGATCGTCTACGCCAATGACTCCCTTGCAGAGCGCTTTGGTTACGACTCTGGCGAGGACATCGAATACCAGCCACTGATTGATATGCTGGCTGAAAATGAGCAGGAAGAGGGGCGTGAATTCCTCAAAAGCTGCGCTATCGACAACAATGAGCTGGAGGCGAAAGAGTGGAAATTTACCGCTAAGACCGCCTCTGGCGAATCCCTGCCCACACGCGCAGAAGTACTCAGTACCACCTACGACGATGAGCGTTGTCTGCAGGTGCGTATTGCTTCGCGCCGGGGTGATACGGAGCAATTGGAAGCGCAGCTCAGCGATATCAAGAATCGCGATCCGCTGACCGGGCTTTTCAACCGTCAGCACTTCCTGCAGGTACTGGATTCCAGCATCAAATCTGCAGCGGACTCCCACAATACTGGCGGTCTGATGCTGATAGAAGTGGATCGCTTTGAAGATGAAGTGTTGAAAGTTGTTGGAGTGGCAGGTGCCGATGCTCTGCAAAAAGGCATGGGGGAATTACTCAAGTCCTGCCAACGCAGTGGCGATACCCTGGCCCGGTACAGTGAAGATGCCTTTTGCCTGCTCAGCCCGAATACAACTCCGGACAGCATCGAGCAACGCGCGCAGGATATATTAAAGAAGATTTCCGACACCATCTTCGATGCAGATGGCAAAACCCTGCAAATTACTGCCTCTATCGGTATTTCCCTGATGAGTGAGGCCTCCAGCGGTGCGCAACAAGTGCTGGACCAAGCGCTATCTGCTCACAAGCAGGCTCTGGGTGAAGAAAAGAAAGGTGGGAATTTTGCGCTCTACGAGCCGGATACTGAAGGTGGTGCCGACGCCGATACCTATCATCGTGCACGGGTGGTTCAGGCCCTGGAGGCCGGCAGCCTGAAGCTGCTTTATCAGCCAATTCTCAGTTTGCAGGGAACTGGCGAGCAACTGTACGAAGTATTGGTGCGTATGCTCGATGACAAGGAAGAGCTGGCGCCGCTGGCCTTCCTGCAGGAACTCGGCGATGCGGGCCTGTCGGCGAAAATGGATCGCTGGGTAATTATTACCGCGATCAAGGCCGCCGCAGCCGCCAGGGCTGAGGGCAAGAATATTTCTTTGATGCTGCATATCACCACTGCTTCACTGGTGGACAGCAGCTTACCCGGCTGGTTGGGGGTTGCCTTCAAAGCTGCCAAGGTGGCGCCGGGAACGGTGATCTTCCAGTTGCGTCAGGAGGATATCAACAGCAACCTGCATGCGGCCCGGGACTTTACCACTCAGGTCCAGCAATTGGGTTGTCGCGTTTCGGTCTGTCATTTCGGCACCGGACTCAATCCGTTCAAGGCTCTTGAGCATGTGAAAGTGGATATCGCCAAGATCGATCCTTCCTTCGTGCGTGAGGTCCAGGATGAAGGCGAGAGCAGTGACTCCCTGGCAGGATTGGTACAGCGCTTGGGTGAGGCGGATACCAAGGTGATAGTGCCCCATATTGAGCAGGCCAGTATGCTGCCGACTTTGTGGCAGACCGGTACTGATTATATTCAGGGGTACTATGTGCAGGCGCCGGCGGAGGATATGAACTTCGATTTCAGTCTCGAATAATTTCTCTCTGTAAGCTTTTTAAAAAACCGCACCGCCTTAACAGGGGTGCGGTTTTTTATTGTCTGCAAATCAGGCGTTGTAGCGGCTGCGTAGGGCGGCGATGGTATTGCGCGCCAGGGCGCCGTACTGCGGTGCCGGTGCCGGTACCAACTCATCAGCTGTGCTTTCACTCCAGGCACGCTGGATATGGTTTTGCCCCGCTTCCTGCTTATAGATCCTTGCCAGGCTGGCGTTGTAATTCTGACTGGTGACTGTATCCACGTGATACCAGTGGGCCTTGGCGCGGGAGTGGGAAACATCCATCAACAGGTAACCGCGCTGGGTGATCTCCACCCACTTGAGGTGTGGTATTAACCCGTCCATAGCAATCGCTGCAACATCCGTCAGGTGGGATTTGTCCAGGAAGCTGGAGGTTACTCCGGGGGTGACAAATTCTCCGCCGAGGGCGCCGCGTCCGGTCAGGCGCCCGTATTTCAAAATACTGAAAGGATTGCTGACCAGGTCCCAGGCCCAGGAGCTGTGGATATCTCCAGTGAGGACGACAAAATTGTCGATATTATTGTCGGCAATGTGGTCGAACAGGCGCTCGCGGGATGCGGTGTAACCATCCCACTGGTCCATATTCACAGACAAATCCCGAGCCAGGGTGAGTTGCGCCATCATTACTTGTTGCCCTAATACCCGCCAGCGTACGCCATCCGACTGGGACTGGGTCAGGCTACTGTGCAGCCATTGTTCCTGCTGGGTACCGAGGATGCTGCGCTCCGGGTCGTCGGCGGTCTGCTGATCGAACCAGTTGGCCTGCTCGGAGCGCGCGGCGATGCGGGTATCCAGCATCATCAGGTCCATCAGATTGCCGAAGCGGAAGCTGCGGTAGATGGCCCTGTCACCAAATAGATCAAAGATGCCGTTATCGCGGATGGGCATCCACTCGAAGTAGGCCTGGTTGGCTACCGAGCGGCGTACAAACCAGTCGCCCTCGCCATCTTGGACATTGTGGTTCTCAGCACCGCCAGCCCATGCGTTGTTAGTGGTTTCATGGTCGTCCCATACACAGATAAATGGGTGTTGGCGGTGTACCTCCTGTAAATCCGGGTCGGAGCGGTACTGGGCGTAGCGCAGGCGGTAATCCTGGATATCCACCATTTCCTTGGCGGGGATTGGCTCTCGCCCCAGGCCCGTGCCGGTACCGTAGCCACCGGGTCCGTACTCGTAAATGTAATCTCCCAGGTGCAGTACCACATCCAGGTCTGCACGCAGGGCAATTTCCCGGTAAACATTGAAGTAACCCATGGGATAGTTGGAGCAGCTGGTCACCGCAAAGCGCAGCTTATCCACATGGCCGATGGGCAGTGTGCGGGTGCGGCCTATGGGCGAGTCGATACCGTTAGAGTAGAAGCGGTAATAGTAACTGGTGCCGGGTTGCAGACCGCTGGCATCCACTTTGATGGTGTAGTCCACATCGGGCCCGGTAATACCGCTGCCGCTATTGACCACCATGGCCATTTCCGGGTCCAGAGCGACCTGCCAGGTGTAGGGCACCATGGACTGGAATTCTGGATCGGCGGACGGAGTGATACGGGTCCAGAGAATTACGCGATCTGCCAGGGGGTCACCGCTGGCTACGCCATGCTGGAAGGGCTCCTGGCCGGAACCGTAGGCTTTCAGTAGGGGCAGGGCCGCCAGGCTTGCGCCGGAAAATTGTAGAAACCGCCTCCGGGACAGAGACATGGGGTTCTCCTTATAGTGCTTGTTATAAAAGAGCCGCAGTCTGAATCTGGAAAGTGAACGATGTATTAATTCCCGGTCAGTATTTTTCTTCCCTCGCTGCTATTAGTCATGAAATTCGTCCTAAGGCGACGAAAGTGAGACATTAATCTGGTTTATTGGCAAAACGCGGCATGACCGTCGGTAGCTGTGGCTCGAGCGGGGGATCGGTGTGCCCGCTTACGGCGGGTGCAGAGTCCCCTATCGTTTCTCATCTGCGCTCTGTCAGGTATCCTGTGGCGCAAATTGAAAAGCTGAACTCAGGGAGTAGACCCATGTTGCCCCGTTTACTGTGTACCAGTCTGATCGTTGGCGGCCTTGCCGTTGCCGGTGGCTGTTCCAAGTCGGAGCCTTCCAAGGCCGAATTAGACAGTGCGAGCGCGCCGATGAAGGCGTCCGCTGTGATCGAGAAGAAGCCGGGTGTTGAAAAAGCGCCCCAGTCCGGAGTGGATTACCACTCTTTTGCCAACAGCAATGATTACCAGGTTCAGCACCTGGATCTGGACCTGACTGTCGACTTCTCCCGCAAGGTTCTTGAAGGTGAAGCCAAGTTGGACTTCAAGCGTCTCAACGACAAGAACCTGCCGATGGTACTGGATACCCGCGAACTGGAAGTGGTTTCTGTATCCGCTAATGGCGCGCCAGTAAAATTCTCCATGGGCGAGAAAGACAGTCACCTGGGCACTCCGCTGAATATTGAGCTGCCGGAAGATGCCGACAGCATTACTATCCGCTACCGTACAGCGCCGGGCGCCTCCGGCGTTCAGTGGCTGGAGCCTCAGCAAACTGCGGGTAAAAAGCATCCGTTCCTGTTTACCCAGGCCCAGGCGATTCACGCGCGCAGTTTTATTCCACTGCAGGACTCCCCGAAAGTTCGTATCACTTACAACGCCACTGTACGCACTCCGAAAGAACTGCGCGCAGTCATGAGTGCGAACAATGACCCGCAGGCGGCCAAAGATGGCGTCTATGAGTTTGAGATGCCCCAGCGCATTCCCTCCTACCTGATTGCCCTGGCGGTTGGTGACCTGAAGTTCAAGCCCATGGGCGAGCGCACTGGTGTCTATGCCGAGCCTTCCATGCTGGAATCTGCAGCGGCGGAGTTTGCCGATACCGAATCCATGCTGGAAGTGACTGAAAAGGCTTATGGCCCCTACCACTGGGATCGTTACGACCTGCTGATTCTGCCACCCAGCTTCCCCTTCGGTGGTATGGAAAACCCGCGGCTTAGCTTTATCACTCCGACGGTGATCGCCGGTGATAAGAGCCTGGTAGCCCTGATTGCCCACGAACTGGCCCACTCCTGGTCCGGCAACCTGGTGACCAATGCCAGCTGGCGCGACCTTTGGCTGAATGAAGGTTTCACCACCTACCTGACTAACCGCATTATGCAGTTCGTCTACGGTGATGAGCGCTACCAGATGGAAATGGCCCTGGGCTATGACGATCTGCAAGCGGATCTGGCTGATAAAGAGCCCCGCGATGAGATTATGGCGATCGACCTGCGCGGACGTGACCCCGATGAAGTCTTCTCCAATATTCCCTACGAGAAAGGCTCCCTATTCCTGTATGAGCTGGAGCAGAAAGTAGGTCGCGAAGCGTTTGACCGCTTCCTGATGGAGTACTTCAACCACTTCTCCTTCCAGAGCATCACCACCGAGGACTTCGTCAAGTATCTCGACAAGACCCTGTTGGTTGAGCACGCTGACAAGCTGGACCGCGATCGTATCCTTCAGTGGATCTTCGATCCGGGTATTCCCGAAGGTGCGCCGCATCCGCAATCCGATGCCTTCACTAAATTGGATCCAGTGCGTCAACAGTGGTTGGACGGCAAACTGGCGGCGAAGGATATCGATACCAAAGGTTGGACTTTCCACCAGTGGAAGTACTTCCTCGATGGTATGCCGGAGAAACTGACGGAAGCGCAGTTGAAGGAATTGGACGGCGCCTTTGGCCTGACCGAATCCCGCAATAACGAAGTGGCTTTCAGCTGGCTGATGATCGCAGTGCGCAACGACTACGAGCCGGCCTTCGAGCGCCTTGAGAATTTCCTCTCCAGTATCGGCCGCAACAAGTTCCTGCGCCCGCTATATCGCAATATGGTTGAGACCGGTAAAAAAGACGTGGCTGCGCGCATTTTTGAGCGCGCCAAGGTGGGTTATCACCCGCTGACGGTAAAAGTAAATAGCCTGGTTATTTACGGTAAGAAAGAGAGTTAATCGCTCTCTTTTCCCAGTTGTCGCAATTCCCATAGGTCAATATGAGAGTTGCGACAACTCTACCCTTTCTTTTTCCTTTCTACTTTGGCTAATGCTAAAGTTTGCTCCACAAAATATTTTTTATGGGCATTCTTTCAGTTTATTTTTATGGCTAAGTGAACTGGTACGATAGCGTGATTAATACGCCAGATTTCTGGCATAAAAATCATTAAACGGCTGTTCAAATGGATTGCCTTTGCGTACTCTGCTGCCCAGAGATTTTACTCAGGAAGGGAGGCACCTATGTATAAACGGGCTTTACTAATAGTTGTCCTGGGGCTTTTTCTTGCCAGTTGTGGGCAGAAACCCGGGCCCAGTGCTTGCACGGATCACAACAAGCGGCCGAGTTTCCCTTTTCCTCACGCGATGCTTTAAGAGCTAAGCCGGGTTATACCCCGAGCTTGGCAATTTGTTGGTCATTGAGACCAAATAAGTAGAGGGCGGCGTCCAGGCCAAACAGATTGATGGCCTGGGGGGCCTGTAGCCTCACCTTGGGCTTGGGGTGAATGGCGATACCCAGCTCCCCTAAATTCAACATGGGAATATCGTTGGCGCCGTCACCCATAGCAACCACACTTTCCAGTGCCAAATCTAAGCTTCCGGCAATTTCCTGCAGTAACTTGCGTTTGCGATCGCCATCAATAATGGGTTCCACTACTTCGCCGGTGAGGGCCCCTTCGGCAAATGTCAGTTCATTGGCATGGATATAATCCAGGGGCAGGCGCTCTCGCTGCAGGAATTTCGCGAAGTAGGTAAAGCCACCGGAAAGCAGTGCCGTTTTGCAGCCCAGTGCGCGCAAGGCTGCCAGCAATTCATAGGCCCCTTCTTTTAACGGCAATTCCCGAGCAATTTCTGCCAAACGCTGCTCTGAAAACCCTTTTAGCAGGGCCATACGCCGTTTAAAACTCTCGCAGAAATCCATGTCACCGGCCATTGTGGCCTGAGTAATGGCGGCGACCTGATCACCGATACCGGTAATTTTTGCCAGTTCATCGATAACCTCGGCATCGATGAGGGTTGAATCCATATCAAAGCCCGCCAGCTTTGGCACCCTCTGGGTAACAGAAGCCTGGATTGTCAGGTCTACTCCCAACTCATCGGCCACTCCAAGGCAGGCCAGGCGCGCGCTGTCAAAATCGAGGTCGCCATCAATTTGGAAGCGGATAACGGTGCGATCGCGTCTTTGTGCCAAAGTATCAGCGGCGAATAGGCTCCACTGTTGTTCATCAAAAAATCGCAGAAGGTATTGGAGTTGGGATAGGGAGGCAGAGGGGCTCAGCAGGGTGATACACCAAATGGCTTCAAGTGCACTCGGTTCTTCGGGGGGCGGGGTAAAGTCCGTAGCCTCACCGGGAAAAGGGGCTATACCGGAATACTCCAGGCCGAGCTTGGCGACTTGATCTCGATAGCTCAGGTAGCGCAGGGTGCCACTTCCTGAAGCCTGGGAAATCTGTTTCAGGGAGAGGTGGAATTCCTGTGAATTTATTTGATCACCCATAAGCTCTGTCCCGATTGAATTAAATGTCCGGCGCATTATAGCTCTTATGAGATTCTTCGCTAAAATTGCCGGGCTTTAATTTCATTGATTGCCGGTCAGCAGGGTTTTTAATGGGCTCAGTTCGAATGGGGAGTAAAATTCCTTTTCGAATTGTGCGAGTTGAATTGAACTATTTCGCCGTCTGCTTTACCAATCGCTCAGGAATTAATTGGGTATGCACAATTTTGGTGCCTATCGTTAAAATGCTCGCTGCTCCAAAACAGCTGGGGCAATAGTAAAAAAACAATACGCAAGATGTCTGCCGCCGTTTATGTCAGTTTCCATTGTATCTATTCTTCGCAAAATACCGGCTCAATTAGCACAGTTGTCCAAACGCGCCCGCCAGCGTTTATTGGCATTGGTTATCTGGCTAACACTGGCAATATTCTGTGCGGCGGCACTGGGGCATTTTTATGGTCAGCAGCGCACCGGCCAGATAGAGCGAGACAGAGTTACCGCGAAGGCGGCAGCGACTATTCTCGCGGGGCAGAGCCTGGAGAGTATTGTGGCCGGGGATCGTATCAGCTTACAGCTGATCGCTCGCCAACTGCTGGAGCTTCCAATGGTTTCCGGCATTTTAATTGAGGATGTGGAATCGAATTCCCTGGCCGAAGTGGGGGACCTGAAAGAGGGGGAGACGATCACCGAGCCAGTGGTCTTGCACGATAGTATTGCCGGCAATATTACCGTAGCGTTTGAGCCCGGTAATTCCGTTACCTTCCCTTGGGCCAGCTTGTTGCTGACCCTCGTTTTTGCCCTGCCATTTAGTGCAGCTGCGGCCCTTCTTACCGGTAGCTTGTCCCGGGAGCGCAAATTGCCCGCACAAGTTACTGAGTCTGCTCAAGCTGTAGCTGAAGTTACCGAGCCCTGCGTTGGGCTTTATCTTCGCCCCCTCAACTGGGCGCAGTTGGGCAACCAGTTAAGTCGCAGCGCCCTGGAGGGTTTGCAGCGGGAGCTAGATGGACGTATGCGTTTGCTGCAGCGCATATACGGTGCCACCCCCCTGAGTTGCGCCGGGCCACAGATCGGCCTGGATTTCTCTGGAACTGATGCGGCCTTCCGCGCAGTCTGCTGTGGTTTATTGCTGCGGGAGATGCAGAGCGTTAGCCGTGCGACCGGTTTGAAGCTGGCTCTGGCGGTAGTCCCATCCCAGCCACAGAGTCCGGATTTCTGTGCCGATCAGCTACTCAACCAGTCCCGCGGCTTGTTTTTGCACCCGGAACTTCTTGAGGACAGTTCCCTGGTGGGGCGAATTGAGCACCACGGTGCCGGTTGGGCATTGGAGGTGACCGGCCTAACCCCTTCCTATCAAAAACTTCTCAACAATCAGCTACAACAGCTGCTCGGCGCTGAGTCTACTCCCCACAGGACCCCCGTAGGCTAAGTGACTGGAAGTCCCTTAGGGTTCTTTTTTGGCGCGTGCTTTACGTTTACGTTAACGTAAACTCTTGCTAGGCTTGATGGCATCTTGAGGAAGTCGTTATGAAAGCAGAAGCAAGCCAAATTGAGCCCCATAGTTACAGCATTTCCGAGCTGGCGCGGGAGTTCGATATCACTACTCGCGCCATCCGCTTCTATGAGGACAAGGGCCTGCTCAATCCGGAGCGTCGCGGCCAGACTCGCGTCTATAGTCCCGAAGAGCGTGTGCGCCTGAAGCTGATCCTGCGCGGAAAGCGGCTGGGATTCTCCCTGGATGAGAGCCGCGAAATTATCGATATGTACGACCCGGCCCACGGCAATGTGGAGCAGTTGCACCGTCTATTGGAGCGGATCGCGCAAAAGCGTCTGCAGTTACAACAGCAACTGCGGGATATCGAAAGCCTGATGGAAGAGTTGGATGAAGCTGAATCCAGGGCCCGTGAGTCCCTGGCGCAAAGCGATGACAGCAGCGCTTCCTGAACAGATTTCGGCACTGCGCCAAGAGTGGCGCAGTTGCCTCATGTGGTATTGAACAGCCGCCAAGGCGGTTATTTGAATTAAAGACATTTTTAAATATCAGTGGAGCCGTTATGAACACCTCCTACCCAACCCTGAATTTCGGTCTCGGTGAAGACATCGATATGCTCCGTGACATGGTTTACAAGTTCTGCCAGGCGGAGCTGGCCCCGCGCGCGGCGCAGATCGATGAAGACAACTTGTTCCCAGCGGATATGTGGAAAAAGTTTGGCGAGCTGGGTCTGCTGGGCATGACCGTGGAAGAGGAGTTCGGCGGTTCCAATATGGGTTACCTGGCACACGCTGTGGCCATGGAAGAGATTTCCCGCGCCTCTGCTTCTGTGGGCTTGTCCTACGGTGCCCACTCCAACCTGTGCGTAAACCAGATCCGTAAAAATGGTACCCGCGAGCAGAAGCTCAAGTACCTGCCCAAGCTGTGTTCCGGTGAACATGTAGGCGCCTTGGCCATGAGTGAACCCAACTCCGGTTCCGACGTGGTAAGTCTGCAACTGCGCGCCGAGAAGCGCGGTGATCGCTTTATTTTGAATGGCAATAAAATGTGGATCACCAACGGTCCCGATGCCGATACCTACGTGATCTACGCTCGCACTGAGCCGGGTATCAGCTCCGGTGGTATCACTGCATTTATCGTTGAGCGCGGTTTCGCCGGCTTCTCCCAGGCGCAAAAGCTCGACAAGCTGGGCATGCGCGGTTCCAACACCTGTGAGCTGGTGTTCGAAGACTGTGAAGTGCCGGAAGAAAATATCCTCGGTGAACTGAACGGCGGTGTACGCGTATTGATGAGCGGTCTCGACTACGAGCGCACGATTCTCTCTGGAGGCCCTGTCGGAATTATGCAGGCCTGCCTGGATGTGGTGGTTCCCTATATTCACGAGCGCAAGCAGTTCGGCAAGGCCATCGGTGAGTTCCAGCTGATGCAGGGTAAGATCGCCGATATGTACGCTGACCTGAATGCCAGCCGCTCTTACCTGTACGCTGTGGCCCGGGCTTGTGATCGCGGTGAGGACTCGCGCAAGGACGCCGCCGCTGTAATCCTGTTTACTGCGGAGCGCGCAACACAGATGGCCCTGCAGGCTATCCAGACACTGGGCGGCAATGGCTACATCAACGAGTACGCCACTGGTCGTCTGCTGCGCGATGCCAAGCTCTACGAAATCGGCGCGGGCACTTCTGAAGTGCGCCGTATGCTGATTGGTCGCGAGCTGTTTAAAGAGACCCGCTAAGGCTGGGCATTTCTTCTCGCCGCCGGCGCCTGCCGGCGGCAGCTGTCTCCAGCCGGGCACTGCGGCAAAAAGCTGCGCCCTGTGGAGGTCTTTTCTCCGGGAAAGTGAATCGGACTTTATGAATCAGTTGCAGAGCAAAATAAACACGCGCGATACCACCTTTAGCGAAAACCGCGAGCAGATGCAGGCGCTGGTGGCAGACCTGCGCGAGAAAGTGGAAGCCATCGCCCAGGGCGGCGGCGAGCGCGCAAGGGAAAAACACCTGGCGCGAGGAAAATTATTGCCACGGGACCGTATCGATGCGCTGCTCGATCCGGGTAGCCCTTTTATGGAATTTTCCCAGCTAGCCGCTCACGAGGTTTACGGTGAGGATGTTCCGGCCGCGGGTATTATTACCGGCATCGGCACCGTTTCCGGTCAGCCCTGTGTGATAGTGGCTAACGATGCCACTGTAAAAGGTGGAACCTATTATCCCCTCACAGTAAAAAAACACCTGCGCGCGCAGACCATCGCCGAGCAGAACAATCTGCCGTGCATTTACCTGGTGGATTCCGGTGGTGCCAATTTGCCGCGCCAAGATGACGTTTTCCCAGACCGTGAGCACTTCGGTCGCATCTTCTTTAACCAAGCCAATCTCTCTGCACAGAATATTCCGCAGATCGCGGTGGTTATGGGTAGCTGCACCGCCGGTGGAGCCTATGTGCCGGCCATGGCAGACGAATCCATTATGGTGAAAGAGCAGGCCACCATCTTCCTGGCGGGCCCGCCCCTGGTGAAAGCGGCCACCGGTGAAGAAGTTTCCGCTGAGGAACTTGGCGGTGCCGAGGTGCACTGTCGCACTTCCGGGGTTTCCGATCACTACGCCAATAACGACGTACATGCGTTGCAGTTGGCGCGCCGCTCTGTAGCGCGCCTGAACCGCATCAAAAATCCCGGCCTGGATATCCAAAAGCCAGTGGAGCCGATTTATCCACCGGAAGACATTTACGGCGTGGTGCCTAAAGATTCGCGCCAACCGTTTGACGTGCGCGAGATTATCGCGCGGGTTGTGGACGGATCTGAGTTCGATGAATTTAAAGCGTTGTACGGCACCACCCTGGTAACCGGTTTCGCCCGTATCCAGGGCTACCCGGTGGGAATTGTTGCCAACAACGGCATCCTGTTTGCGGAGAGTGCGCAGAAGGGCGCGCACTTTATTGAGTTGTGCGCGCAGCGCAAGATTCCATTGGTTTTCCTGCAAAATATCACTGGTTTCATGGTGGGCAAGCAGTACGAGGCGGGCGGTATCGCCAAACACGGCGCCAAGATGGTGACCGCTGTCGCTACCGCCAAGGTGCCCAAAATTACCATCCTTATCGGCGGCTCTTTCGGCGCCGGTAACTACGGTATGTGTGGCCGCGCCTACGATCCCAACTTCCTGTTTATGTGGCCCAATGCGCGCATTTCGGTTATGGGGGGGGAACAGGCTGCTGGCGTATTGGCCCAGGTGAAGCGCGACCAGATGGCCGCCCGAGGGGAATCCTGGAGCGAAGAGGAAGAGCGCCAGTTTAAGCAGCCGATTGTGGATAACTACGAACACCAGGGGCACCCATACTACGCCTCCGCGCGCTTGTGGGATGACGGCGTTATCGATCCGGCGGATACCCGCCGCGTGCTCGGTCTGTGCCTGGCGGCGGCCAGCCACAAGGAACCGGAAGAGACCAAGTTCGGCGTGTTCCGCATGTAAGGAACCGTGGTTGCGGCGCCAGCGAAATGTTCCGGTGCCGCTTTTGATAGACGCCCCAATCGAGGAATTACAATGAGCGATAAATTGCTGTGCGAAGTGGATAGCGAGGGCGTGGCCACGGTCACCCTGAACCGGCCGGAAATCCACAACGCTTTTGATGATGAACTGATCCACGAGCTGGCCACCACCTTTGACACCCTGGCGCAAAACCCCGCTGTACGTGTGTTGGTACTGGCCTCCAATGGCAAGAGCTTTTCTGCCGGAGCCGACCTCAACTGGATGAAGCGCATGGCGACTTATTCAGAAGAGGAAAACCGCCGCGACGCAGCTGCGCTCGCCGCCATGCTGTACAAGCTCGACACTTTTCCTGCGCCCACCATTGCGCGAGTACAGGGCGCCGCTTTTGGCGGGGCCGTGGGCCTGGTGAGCTGCTGCGATATGGCCGTGGCCTCTGAGCGCGCCAGCTTCTGTTTGTCCGAAGTCAAAATCGGGTTGCTGCCCGCCACCATCAGTCCCTATGTCATCAATGCTATCGGCACTCGCCATGCGCGTCGTTACTTTGTCACAGCGGAACGTTTCCCCGCTGAACGCGCGGAACAGATCGGTTTGGTATCCGAAGTCTGTGCCGAGGCTGATCTGGACCTGCATGTGCAGAAATTAGTGAATGCCATTGCCGACAATGGCCCCAAGGCAGTCGCCATGGCCAAGCAACTGGCTATGTCCATGTCCAACCGGGTTATCAACGATGAATTGCAGGGCCAGACCAGCGCGCTGATCGCTGCCGTGCGTGTGTCGCCGGAAGGACAGGAAGGGTTGAGTGCGTTTTTGGAAAAGCGTGCACCCAGTTGGATGAATGGTAGCGAAGGGTAATTTTTATGATTCGCAAACTGTTAATAGCTAATCGCGGCGAAATTGCCTGTCGCATTATCAAGACCGCGCGCCGCCTGGGGGTGGCCACTGTCGCCGTTTATTCCGATGCGGATGCCGACGCTCTGCATGTGCAGATGGCGGACGAAGCGGTGCACCTGGGTCTGGCCCCGGCCAGGGATTCGTATCTGGATATCGACAAAGTATTGGGTGCTGCCAAGCAGACTGGTGCCGATGCCATCCATCCGGGTTATGGCTTCCTGTCGGAAAACGCGGAGTTTTGCCGCGCCTGCGATAGCAACGGCATTATTTTTGTCGGCCCACCCACCGGCGCGATTGAGGCGATGGGCTCCAAGTCCGCAGCCAAGCGTATTATGGAAGAGGCCAATGTGCCCCTGGTGCCCGGTTACCATGGCACCAATCAAAATGAAGAGCTGTTGGAAGGCCATGCCAATCGCATCGGTTACCCGGTATTGCTGAAAGCTGCTGCCGGCGGCGGTGGTAAGGGCATGCGCCGTGTCGACAGTGCCGATGAATTCCACGAAGCTCTGGCCGCTGCCAAGCGTGAGGCCATGAATGCCTTTGGCGACGACATTATGTTGCTAGAGCGCTATGTGGTGAGTCCCCGCCATGTGGAAATCCAGGTGTTCTGTGATCAGCAGGGCAATGGCGTCTACCTGTTTGAACGGGATTGCTCGGTGCAGCGCCGCCACCAAAAAGTAGTGGAAGAAGCTCCCGCACCGGGTATGACTCCGGAGCTGCGCGCCCGCATGGGTGAAGCGGCCCTGCGCGCGGCCCACGCGATTGGTTACGTGGGGGCCGGCACGGTGGAATTTCTGCTGGATGCCAGCGGTGCCTTCTACTTTATGGAAATGAATACCCGCCTGCAGGTGGAGCACCCGGTGACGGAAATGATCACCGACCAGGACCTGGTGGCCTGGCAGCTGTCAGTTGCCGCTGGCGATACCCTGCCAATGAGCCAGGATGAGCTGCAGATCAACGGCCACGCCATGGAAGTGCGCATCTATGCGGAAGACCCGGACAATGATTTCCTGCCGGCAACCGGCGTGTTGGTGCGCCACCAGCCCCCGGCGGAAGGCGAGGGTGTGCGGGTGGATACCGGTGTGCAGACTGGCGATGAAATCAGCGTGCATTACGACCCGATGATCGCCAAATTGATCTGCCACGGCCGCACCCGCAAAGAAGCCCTGGCCAAATTGGATCGCGCACTGCGTGATTATCAGATTGCCGGTGTGCGCCACAATATCGAATTCCTGCGCCGAGTGATCAATCACCAGGCATTTGCCAGCGGTTGTATTTCGACGCACTTTATCGAGGACTACGAGGCGGAAGTACTGCACCAGGAGCAGACACTGACGCGGCTGAAATGTGCTGCTATTGCCGGTTATTTGCAGCAGCGTGAAGAGCGCGATCTGCGCAATAGCGCACCTCAGCGGGATCCTTTCTCTCCTTGGCACAATGGTGATAACTGGCGCAATGCTCTGGCTGGCAGTCGCACCCAGACGGTGGACTACCGTGGCCAGCACGCTCAAATTCGCTTTGTTGCGGAGGGCGATAGCCTGCGCTGGACTTGCGATGCCTTGCCTGAGGAACAAAACAGCGGTGAGATTCGCCTGCTCCCGGGACGTGACTTGATGTTGGTGGATGGCCGCCGCATGAGTTTCTCCGCCGTGGATACCCGCGATGGCGGTGCTGTATTTATCGATGGCACCCAGGTGGAATTCAAGCTGTTGCCACCGGATATCGGTGAGAGCAATGACCAGGCCCACGGCCTCGATGCCCCCATGAACGGCACCATAATTTCGCTGCTGGTTGAGCCCGGCTCTACGGTGGAAAAAGACCAGCCGCTACTGGTAATGGAAGCCATGAAAATGGAACACACCCTGCGGGCTCCAGCCGCCGGCACCGTACAGCAGTTCTTCTGTGCCGAAGGTGAATTAGTGGATGGCGGTAGTCTGCTGGTGGATTTTGCCGGGGAGGAGCAATAATGACTTTGCCCAAACAGGTCAAAATCGTTGAAGTGGGCCCCCGCGATGGGCTGCAAAATGAAAAGCAGCCTATCTCTGTGGAGACCCGAATCGCTCTGGTGGACAAGCTCAGCGCCAGTGGGCTGTCGGTTATTGAAGCCGGCAGTTTTGTCAGCCCCAAGTGGGTACCGCAAATGGCCGCCAGCGAGGAAGTGCTGGCGGGTATCCAGCGCAAAGACGGAGTTATCTACAGCGCGCTCACGCCAAACTTAAAAGGCTATGAGCGTGCAGTGGAAGCCAAAGCGGATGAGGTCGCCGTATTCGGCGCGGCCTCAGAAGCCTTCACCCAGAAAAATATTAATTGCAGTATTGCTGAGAGTCTTGAGCGCTTCCGTCCACTGGTGGAAAAAGCGAAGCAAGACGGTATACCCGTGCGCGGATACGTATCCTGCGTACTTGGTTGCCCCTATGAAGGCGATATTGATCCGGCCAAAGTGGCAGAAGTTAGTGCCGCTCTATTGGAAATGGGTTGCTATGAAATTTCCCTCGGCGACACCATCGGTGTCGGCACCCCGGAATCCGCCAAGCGTATGCTGGAGCAGGTAATGACCCGCGTGCCTGTGGAAAAACTTGCGGTGCATTTCCACGATACCTACGGCCAGGCACTGGCCAATATCTACGCGGCCTTACAAATGGGTGTCGCAGTAGTAGATTCCGCCGTAGCCGGCCTGGGCGGCTGCCCCTATGCCCGTGGCGCTTCCGGTAATGTTGCCAGTGAGGATGTACTTTATATGCTCAATGGCATGGATATTGAAACCGGCGTGGATTTACAGTTGCTGGCAGAGGCTGGGAACTTTATATCTGAACAGCTGGGGCGGGAGACTAACTCCCGTGTGGCTAAGGCTTTGGCGCCTTGCTGAGGAATTTCTGGGGCGGTTAGAGCACCGCCCTGAAACTACAAACTTGAAGATCAGATATCTACCCGATAAATCAGAGGGTGGTTATTTCCGTTACCCTCTCTGCAACCCTCTACTCCAAAACCTACGGTATTAGATTTAGCAAAATATGCAGCCATAAGTGATGAAAATTGCTCTTTAGTGTCATTATTGTCTGTTCCATCATTGTGATCGAACTCTATGACTACATGGTTACTTGACCCAGATGAGCAGTCTTCCCCTAATTCGTCGCCGCTGGCATTTGGTGAGAATTTAATTACTGCATAGTATTTATAGGTAGTAATTCCTTCGATAGTTTTATTAGGCTCAATGGTACTTGATGCAAAACTGGTGCTGGATAGTAGCGTGAGTAGTAGTCCGGAGAATAAATTTTTCATTTTCATAAAAACTAATATTTTTTTGGTTTTCTGTAAATAGGATGGAAACTATTAAGTGGTTTTTCTATTCTGTGATATTACTTGTGCAAGTAACGTTATCTCTAATAATAGAATGGTCATCGGCAGCGGCTTATTTATCAGAGTAAATCATTATATAATTTATGTTGGCTAGTCCAGCTTCATTACAATTTGTGCCACTTTCCATAACTTGTACAATTTTCCCTGCCATCAACGCAGCAAGAGCAGTGCTATGCTGGGCTTCATTTACTATGGTAATTCTATCTTGTGCATTTGTGTTCTCACACATAGAGTTAGTTATATCGGTATCAAGATATAAAACATTATAGTTCTCTCCAATGCCTTCGGCCTGGATCTTTGTTATTTTTGCTGTCCAAGCAGCAGAGAAAGCATTTGCGGAGAATGCAAGTAATATAGTTGCAGTCAAAAATTTTTTCATCTGGATCTCTTGATTAGTTTTAATCAGAATGATTATATTTTGATTTGATGGTTTATATTTTAGTATAAAATAATTTTATGTTTTTGCATATAGTTTTCTCCTTTTTGAGATTTTGCTTGGTGGAACGTATGTCCAGATTTTGAGGGAGGTTGTGTCTTTTATTGCCCTCAATGCTGAACTGCTCTAGATGTTTTAATATCTTAAGGTTTAGTTTTCGTGGCGCTATTGGTGGAGATATCTTATTGTTTAGCAAATAATTGATATTTTTATTTTTTTTCATTATTTTCTGTAAATATCTTTGCAGGGCTGATTTCTCAAGTGCGGCTGATGAATTGTAATTGCCAGTGATGGTGCGTTTCATCGATATTTTATTTTTAAAAGTTCTGTTGTTTTAATTGGCTTTTAAGTGGTGGAAAATGTAGATGTAGATGTCGTTGAGGGAGTTAAGATTATTGTTGGTGTTATATTTATAATTTAATAGTTAAAGCCGTATTTGGATCTAACTGGCGGTCAGACATTTTTTGATTTATTTGATTTTTTGCTGGCCTAAGGCCTTGAATTAAGGTTGGTAGATTAGTTGCTATTTACTGGCTCTGATTCCATTACCCTAAATGGCCGCATCATATCGTAATCCTCATGGGATAGTAGATGGCAGTGCCATACATAAAGGCCTTCGCGGTCAAAGCGCGCAATTACCCGGGTCACTTGGCCGGGAAGCGCGATGACTGTATCTTTGGGGCCGCTTTCTTCTGGCTGTGGTGGAAGAGGTTTTCCCTGTAGAGATTCTATCTCCAGTCGTGCTCCCTGAAATACTTCGCCTGTGTGCATAAATCTCTGTGGTTTGGGGATAAGCTTTTCTTTAAAAGGCTGGCGGTTCAGCACCTGAAATTCCACCAAGTGAATATGAATAGGGTGGGCCGATACTGTAGGGTTGTATATCTCCCAGATCTCAACGGCGTTGTGTTGGATTATTTCTGTAGTAGGGTCTTCAAAAAATAGGGAGCCCTCCTTTACTGGACCTAGCATCAGCAAGTTACGGCCGTAAGGATCGTCTAACCGGTAGGTGGCAAGTTGTCGTGTGCGACTGGCTTGGTTAAGCCTATTAAGTGGGGCGCGCAAGGGAGTATTTAGGGTGAGTTTTAAATCTCCAATGGTATTTTTAATCTCTGATTTCTGTTTATTAGAAGTGGTGTTTATCGGTGTTGAAGCAATATGGAATTGTAGAATCTGGCCTGTAGTATTTGGATCGGTAGCTGGTGTGATGCCGCCGCGCCCATCGCTTAATACGCGTTTACCATCCGGGTTATAGACAAGTGGAATTGAACTCTTTGGATCATTGGCCTCTACAAATCCTTTAAAAGGGACATCCGGCCCAAAGTTCCGCAGTGTCAGTTCACGCTCTTCATAACCACTGAAATCTACTAAAACATCTGCTCGCTCTGCAGGTGCCAATATCAACTCGTTCAATTTTACAGGGTAATCGAGAAATCCGCCGTCACCGCCGACTTGTACAAAGGGTGTATTTTCGTCGATCCTGAGTATCAGTGTGCGGGTATCAGATGCGTTGAGTAACCGAAATCGATAGACGTGTGGAGTGACACTGACTTTGGGCCAGGTCATGCCGTTTACCAGAATAATATTGCCAAAAAATTCGTCGAGATGGGACGGATTGGGCCAATTGGCCTTAACCACCTCATGGGAAACCGGTGATGGAGGCTGGTCCCTCCAGCCAGGAAAATACAGCTGCCCATCGGAGCTAAACAAGCTGTCTGTAATAGCGGCTACAAAAGTGCGCTCTTCTGCAGGGAGCAGTTTCTCCTGTATCAGACGGTCTTCATTGTCATCGCCAACCAGGTAAAAACCGAATAGACCCGCGTAAACATTAAGGCGCGTCATGCCCAGGGTGTGGTCGTGATACCAGATAGTGGCGGCATCCTGGGAGTTGTCGTATTCGTAAATCTTTTTCTCAAATAATGGTCCCGTCTCACGATAATTGCGGGTGTACCAAGCGAGGGGGTTGCCGTCACTTTTCCACTCTGTATGCCCGCCGTGAAGGTGGATAACCATAGGTACAGCTTTTGGATCTTTTACGTCGGCGAGGTGAATGGATCGATCCACAGGAAATAGATGCGGACCCGGTAGCTCATTGGCCCAGTGTACAAATACCGGTTGGCCTTCTCGGGCGCGAATAGTAGGGCCAGGAGAGTGGATGCGACCTGCATATTCAAAACCCCAGGCTTTTGTCATTAAACGTTTGCCTTCCTTATCCCGTAGCCCCATCCAAACTTCAGTGGGGCGGGCGGGTAGTTTAATCGAGGCTGAGCCCTGAGGGCGGATTTCTACGGGTATTGGCAGTTCATTGACGAACTTATCCACAGTTGCTGGATCCAGCAGCCGCAGGGGAGTTGCTTTAGCTACATCTTCAGCAGCAGTCAGGGCAAGGGGAATTAACAACAGCAGGGAAAAGATTACCCGAAACATTGGCTGTTTTTAGCAGTAAGTATTTAACAGTCAAGTATAGGTAAACAAGCGGTTTCGGTGCGTTAACTTGGGGGCAGGGAAGAGTGTACAGGGCCCTTCCCTGTTGGGACCCTTCATTAGATAAAGCGATTGATCGCCGTTTTGGCATTGTCTTGATAGGTAGGATTGTCCAGGTCCGGGAAAAGCTTCCGCTGTTCACCAAGAGGTCCAGTCAATCCACGTTCACTGCCGTAAAAAATACCTGTGCGGAAGGATGTTGTATCCAGCAGGGCATCGATATAGCGCTTGGCGCCTATTTCTACTTTGTGGACTTTGCCCAATAGCAGCATAATCCGCATCATGCCCTTCATCATATATTGCTTGAATAACGACAGTGTATTGAAGCCCTCTGTGCCTACAGTAGCCCCGGGGCTCATGGTTACGAAGCGGATATGGGGGAATTCCCGCGCCATGGAAGACATCCATAGGGCGCCCATATACTTTATCGGACCATAGGGTACCGTAGCGTCTTTGGTACTGGCATAGAGCTCTCCTTCGCAGATCTGCATAAACTCCCCCACAGAGGCGCTTTTCAGGTCTGGTCGCTTCATACCCATCTCTTTTACACCGCGAGCGGCTTCGGAGCCGGCGTAGATAGCAGTCTGGGTTAATTTATTGGCTTTCAGTAACTCGTTAGTCAGTAGTGCATGCCCGAGCAGGTTGACGGCGAAAATTTGTGTGACTCCCTCGGGGGTCTTGTCGTAAAACTCTTTCCCCCCGGTACCGCCAGCATTCATAACCAAAGCATCAATCGGGGAGTCCAGGTTGTTAACTGCCTCTTTCACGGATTGTTGATCCGCGACATCGATCAGCAATACTTCGAAGATATTCCTGCCTGTTTCCGACACCAGATCGGCTTGGGCTTCCTTGGCTTTGTGCAGATTGCGGCAGCCGAGATAGATCTTGTTAATCTGCTGGTATTCCGCCAGTTGCTTGGCGCATTCCCTGCCTAAGCCTGCATTCGCTCCGGTAATCAAAACACTCTTAATCATCTTTCTGTCTCTGTGGATATTGGGAACTGGTGCCCGGATATGGATATACCCGGCTGTTGGAGAGAAAGATAAGCGGTTAAGCGCCTCGTCTTTTGACATTTCTTGCTGTCTTAGTGGGATACCAAGACCGCAAGAAATATCAAAAATAGGGCCTTACTGGCCAATATGATTAGGTCATCACTCCAAATACGGCAAACTAAGGTGACACTATGAATCAGGCGAGTTCTATAGAAAGAAAAATTTTCCAATTGTTAGTGGTAGCACTAGCGGTGATCTGTTTTGTACCCGGTGGTATCAGTGCATTTGGAGGGCTGAATGGCAGTGCTGCCCTGAGTGGTGGTGCTATGATTTTTGGCCCGGATAGCCCCTTGAGAGGATTTGGGGATAATCAATATCGATTTGCCTTTGGTGTTTTCTTTGCCCAGGGGTTGGTTCTACTGTATTTCCTGAGCAATATCGAAAAACATAAAGCATTGTTTTACTTCGTGGCTTTATCCCTCTTTATTGGCGGTCTGGGCCGCTTAAGCAATATTCTGGAATTTGGATTGGTGGATGATCAGGTCTTACCCCCTGCGATTATTGAGCTTGCGATAGTTCCACTTCTGGTTTTTTGGCATAGGCGAGTAGCCTCTCAAAGTTAGTTATTAGAAGCTTTTAGTTAAGCAACTAAAATTTATTTACACTTAAGAGGTTATTACTTTGTTACCAGTATTTTTACATATAGAGTCTTCACCAAACTTACAGGAATTGCAGGCTCTTCAGCAGTATATAGGTCTGGCACCGCAATTAATGCAACAGTATGGGGGGGTGCCTATTGCTTCTTATGATGTGGAAGAGGCCCTGGACGGGGGTCGGTCACCAAGGGCATTTGTTGTGGTATCTTTTCCGGGTCGGGAGGCGATCTATGCATTCTTTAATGATCCAGCCTATCAGGCGATTATTCCTTTGAGGGACAAAGCATTTGCCCATTTACGCTTTTTCATCACTAGTGAGCGAATTTAATTTAAAGGCATACTAAACCGGGAAGGTATTGTTCGAAAATTTCACCGTCCCAACGTAGACTGGCAGTAAAGGAGCCTCTCATGCAGCGATTTTTTAAAAGTATTAACTTCGTAGAGCAGCATCTATATGACAAAATTTCTGTTCACGAAATTGCTGCTGCCTCTCATTACTCCACCTACCACTTCAGCCGTATTTTTAAGACATTAGTGGGGGACTCACCGAAAGAGTATTTGCGTAAGCGCCGATTGACCGTCGCCGCAAAGAGGTTGTTGAGTGAACATATTGGTATTCTTGAGCTTGCCATGGAGTGCCAATTTGACTCCCAAGAAGCGTTTACTCGCGCGTTTAAAGCTTTATTTAACGTAACCCCGGCACAGTATCGAAAGCAGCAGGATCCTTTTCGGTTGTTATATAAGGATCAATTTAGCCCTCATATGCTGCACTTCTTGCAAAATGAGTTGTCCATGGAGCCACAAATTATTTCGCGGCCAGCGATGCAATTGGTGGGGGTAGCGCAGGAATACGACCATGAAAATCTCAGCTTGCCAAAGCTCTGGTCTGCATTTCGGCCCTACAGGGATAAAATCCCCAATCGTATCAGCGATGAATCTTTTGGTATCTATGAATGTTATGAGGAAGCGGGTGATGAAATTCAGTTTAAGTATGTCTGCTGTGCGCCGGTTGCCGACCTGACTCAGGTACCCGAGGGAATGGTGGCGCGGGAACTACCGGAGCAGCTATATGCAAAATTTGTTCACCGCGGATCTATTACCACCCTGGAACAGACATTGAAGTATATTTGGGGAAGCTGGTTGCCAAAGTCCAATTACGACTATATTGAGAGGCCAGACTTTGAGCTGTACCCACCCAGATATCAGGTTACCAGCCCGACAGCGGAAATGTTTCTCCATATTCCGGTCAAAGAAAGGCTGTAATCACTTGGCAATAGCGTAGTTTTTTCGCTACTCAATCTTTTCGGTTGCCTGGCCGGCGTTGTATCGGTAATGCCCGGTAATTTTAAAGGAAAACAGCATATCTTCGAGCACGGGTCCAGCCCCGATATTGTGTGCGACCAAGTACCGGTTGGTTTTTTGAGAGCGTTTCGCAGTCACAATACCGATATGTGGTAAATTACCGGGAAGCATCCAGGTAACGATGTCTCCTGGTAGATAATCCTCTGCCTTGTCATTTATTGAGAGCGATTGCCCTTTGCGAGTAAAAAAAGCCTGTAGATTGGGTACTCGCCGATGATCAATATTTTTATCTGGCCTTGAAAGTCCCCAAATGCGTTTAGACGGGTAGGCTTGAAAATGACCCGATATATCCTCGTGAACTTCTCTTTGCAAATCGATCCCCAGCTTCCTATATGATCGAATCACTACGTCGGTACAAACACCGGTATCAGCCGGCACATCTCCATTTGGATAGGGGATAGACACATAAGCAGGATCGTAGCGTACCTTATGATAGGTTCGCTCCAGAGCAGCTTCGGCCAAAGTTATATTTTGTGCATAACTGGCGGCAGAAATCAGGGTACCCAAAAATAGAAATATCCGTTTCACTAGGGCTCCAGTTTTTTTGAGTCTAGGTTGAAATCCTATACTATCGTTTATTTACCCTGCAACACATCAATAACTATTTTACCTTTGGCTCTTCCCTTATTTAGGTAGTCGAGTGCGGCTTGAGTTTCATGTATGGGGTAGACTCTATCAATAACCGGTTTCAAAAATCCTTTCTCAAGTAATGAAGCAAGTTCTGCGAGAGTAGTGCCACTTGGCCATGAATAGACTAGTTGGAGACGCTGCCTCATCTTTTCAATTAAGGTATATGACCCTTTAGCTTTGACGGAGACTGATACTAATAGACCATGTTTGTTAAGAACTTTGGCAGACCTTTCTAATACTTCTCCGCCTAAAGAGTCGAGTACAAGGTCATAATCCTCGAGTAATTCCTCAAATTTTTCGGTTTTATAATTGATAACAGTGTCGGCACCGAGCCGTTTGACTAATGTAAAGTTGGCATCACTGGTGGTTGTGGCTACGAAGGCGCCTATATATTTGGCAATTTGAATAGCGATAGTACCGACTCCGCCAGAGCCGGCATGAATAAGGACTTTTTGTCCTTTCTGTAACTTTCCCACTTCAACGAGAGATTGCCAGGCTGTTAAACCCACGAGAGGGAAAGCGGCACACTCATTGTTGGAAAGATTGCTGGGGCGGATAGCTGCGTCCATTGCTTTGATTGAAGTGTATTCGGCAATCGTACCCGCTTGATTTGTATCGGGGCGTGCAAATATCAGATCGCCAATTTTAAAATTTCTGACAGCGCTGCCAATTTCTACTACTTTCCCAGTAACATCGTACCCGACAATATGCGGCATTTTTACAGGCATTACATTTTGTAAAGCCCCTGATATTGCCCAGTTATCGAGGGGGTTGATACTGGCCGATTGAACCTTTACTAAAATACTATTTTTATCCGGTGAGGGTTTAGGCATCTCTGCCATTTCGATGGGATTGCCATAAGACCTGATAATAGCGGCTAGCATATTTCACAGCTCTAAAATTAGAGGATTGAAAGCTTAAGTGTGTTGAAAGACTTACTAGTTGAGTAACTGTAAAAAAACAAAAATTGAGAAAGGGGCCCGAAGGCCCCTTGTAGCAGTAAATATAGCCACAATGGCTAGCGCAAGTTACTGATACAGCGGTTATATTCGCGAATATAAATCTTACCACCTACCGCAGGGTTAGCATTTGCCATATCTGCAGCGGCATTCATACAGCCTTCTACCTGGTCTCTAGTCAGACCCCAAGTTTGGGGGCGGGGTTGTGAACCGCGGATATACATATCCCGGGGATTCTCATAGCTACGAATACGGGTGGGGGGCTGTACTCTGTAGAAATAGCGGCCCTGCTCGTTAAAGGCATAGAAATTATTACCACTTTGATAATAAGTCTTGCCGAGAATCTGCACGGGTTCAGCGTTGGATGGGAGGCGCGTCATGCGGTCATCTGCATAACTGAAACCTGCGAGAGAACACAAGAGCACCATTGAAACAAGATATCGCATAACGTCTTCTCCTTCTCCTAGTTTGGCCACAAGTCTACTCAAACTGGGGGAGTGTCCCAACGTGCGGTAATGGAAGTTTCGGTTGTTGTAAAGGTATCTTTTAAGATCCGATCGAGATAACGGTTATGAATTCAATAATTATTTTTTACATGAATAGGTAAAAAACAAAAAAATTTCCTAGATAGCGGTTTTCTTATAGTAATCAGGACCTTTATTTTACGGAGGTATTTGTAAGAAAGCTAAATCGTGGAGATAAGGATCTGGGTTAGATTGAAATACAAGAAAAATAGATTGTTACCTACCTTTTAGACGGCTCTGAATAAGGGGAAGTTAAAGGGTGGTTTTAAAAATTATATTGTTGTTTAAAACTGTCATCGAGCCATAAAATTACTCAGACGTGCCACAGGAGATCAAGAGACTTGTGAGGTGATCTCCAGCATAATGGTCAATTTCAATTTATGGCTGCTTACAAAGCCCTCTTCTTAGGCTTGATCAGAGCTTTTGAAATATAGATTTACTAATTTACAAGCCGAGATTCTGCTCTTTAGAAATGGGTCGTAGGTCCTTATGCCTTGGTTGATGAATGTTCAGCACTCGTACCAAGTAACGAGGCTCTTGTCGCACTAATAGCTGCATAATCTGATACCATCGGCGCAAACCTCTTCGCTAGATGATTTTTTATGAAACTACTGCGTTCACTTCTATTTATTGTGCTTGCCTTAATGGTGATATCTGCGCTGGCTGCGCCGGGTTTTATCGGCCCCAAAGTAGAGGAAATTTGGAAACAGCAGTTGGGCCGCTTGCAGGGGGGGAATTCCACGGGTTACGAACGCGGATGGTTTGGTGCTGAAACCAATACTGAAGTGGCATTGCCGGATGGCACTACCCAGCTCAATACCGAGATCCATCATGGGCCGGTGTTACTGACTTCCAAGGGGCCGCGCCTGGGTGTGGTTTATACCGAGACCCGGCTGGAGCTGGATCAACTACAGCCTGAATTGCGCGCTCAATTGGAGTCCATTTATGGCGCTTTACAGGCGAGTCCGGTAGTTCTGGAAACCCTGGTTACCGCCGACAACCGGGTGCTGAATACCCTGCGCTTAGACCCTTTCAAAAATACCGGCCCACTCGGGGAGCTGGAGTTTGACGGTGGGGAGGTTGCCGTATCTACGGATTACACCGGTGCTGTGCTGAACGGTGTCGTGGAGCTGGGAAGCTTGCGCCATATTCGCGAAGGTATCGAAGTACTGTTTACCGAGCCCCTTGAAGGCGAGTTTGAATATATGCCCGGCGAGGGCGGTAATGCGGAGCTGCGATTGTCGTTGCTGAGGGCAGAATCAGATTCCGGGCCGGTTCAATTGCGCGATGTTACCCTGGACCTGACCTTGGAAGAATTGGCGGCACAGACCCTGAAAATTATCAGTGACCTGAAGCTCCCCACCGTGGACTCGGCAACACCGATTACCTCTGTGCGCCAGCAGATGACCTTGCCGAGAATTAAGACTGCGGATCTGGGGCACTACCTGCGTGTATTGTTGCCGGCCCCTGAACGGAATTGGGCCCGTGAAATGAGTCGCCCGCTGCGCCTGGAGCAACAGCTGGCGATTCAATCTCGCAATGGCCCGGTGTTAGTAGATGCTGATATCGATTGGCGGGGTATGCGCAAATCCTCCCGCCGAGGTGCCAGTGAGATCGATCAGTGGCTCAAACCGCTGGTAGGTAGTATGACCGTTAGCGCTGCAGAGCAGGCGCTCTTGCAGTCCCCCCTGGTAGGTCAGGCAATGCTTCTGCGAGATTATGGCCTGCTGATCGAAGACAAGGGTGAGCTGCAAATGTACCTCAAGGTCAATCGTGGCCAGTTGGAGGTGAATGGAGAGCAGTTGCCGGCAGACCTGTTCGTGATGGCACTTACCGGCAGGTTTTGATTGCTTGGGGGCCTGCTATTGTGAAAAGAGCAGGCCTCAAATCCCTGTATCATCGCAGTTGCCGGGGTCTTTTAGCCCGTATTGCGCATGCCCGCTGCAATCCCCGCGATAGTGACCATCAACGCACTTTCCAATACCGCATCACTTTCCCGTTCGCGCAAACGTGCCATCAGCTCGGCCTGCAATAGGTGCAAAGGGTCAGTGTAGGGATCGCGCACGCGGATGGACCAACGCATCACGGGATTGTTATCCAACAAGCTCTCCCGCCCGGTAAGCTGTTTTAGGGCCTCTACGGTGTGAGCCAGTCGCTCTCGCAAACTGACACCCAGTTGGATTAGTTCTGCATCCTGGGTGAGTCGCTCCTCGTACCAGGAGGCAACGCGGGGATCGGCCTTGGCCAGTACCATTTCTAGCATATCCACAACGCCCTGGAAAAAGGGCCATTGGCGGCTCATATCCCGCAAGATATCAGTTTCATCTGCGTGCTTGAGGGCATTCTCCAAGGCGGCGCCAGTGCCCAGCCAGGCCGGTAACATCAGTCGTATCTGGGTCCAGGCAAACACCCACGGGATCGCCCGCAGTGATTCGACACCGCCACCGGGTTTACGCCTTGCCGGGCGGCTGCCCAGGGCCAGGCGGCTCAGCTCGGTTTCCGGGGTGACAGTGCGCAAGTAAGCCACCAGGGCCGGATCATCCTGCACGACTTCCCGATAGTTGCCGACGGAGACTTCCGTGAGCCGGTCCATCTCCGCGCGCCACTCCGAACGCGGCTCTGCCGGGGGCATCAGTGTCGCCTCCAGAGTTGCGGCGACATACTGCTCCAGGTTGTAGGCGGCTACAGAGGGACGGCCGTATTTGAAGCGAATCATTTCTCCCTGTTCGGTAACGCGAATACGCCCGGCTATTGATCCCGGTGGTTGCGACAGCAGGGCCATACGAGTAGGAGAGCCGCCCCGGGATATGGAGCCGCCCCGGCCGTGAAACAGAGTTAGGGGGATACCGTGGTTGCGGAATATTCCGGTGAGAGCTTCCTGTGTGCGGTACTGGGCCCAGGCAGCGCCCAGAAAGCCGGCGTCCTTGGCGGAGTCCGAGTAGCCGATCATCACTTCCTGGCCATCGAGCACACGCTGCTTGTAGAGGGGGATATTCAGCAGAGTACTCATAGTGGTAGCTGCACCATCGAGATCGTCGAGGGTTTCAAACAGGGGAACCACTCGCATTGGCACCTGCACCCCGGCAATTTTTTGCAGCAGCATTACTGCGAGAACATCGGAAGGTGTGGTTGCCATTGAGATAACGTAGGCACCTAATCCCTCGGGACCCTGTTCGGCAATGACCTTGCAGGTCTGTAAGACCTCGCTTACCTCTTCGTCACAAAAGTCACTGCGGTAAAAGCTTTCGTCCACCAGTGGGCGGCGGCTGTCTAGCTCGGACACCAGGAACTCCTGTTTCTCCTCTTCACTCCAACTGCTGTAATTGCCCATACCCAGATAGCGGGTAATGGCATCCAGGGTGTCAGCGTGGCGGGTGGATTCCTGTCGTATATCCAAGCGCAATAAAGTGATGCCGAAGCAGTTGAGTCGCCTCAGGGTATCTTTAAGTTGGCCATCGGCGATGGCTGAGAGGCCCACAGCGCGCAGGGAGCGGTCGATCAGTCGCAGCTCGTCGGCCAGCTGCTCGCTGCTGGTAAACGCGAGGCCGGAAGGCTCTGCGCGTCGACCAATGCGGGCCTCCATTTTTTCCCGGGTTATTTTGAGACGGTCGCGAACCTGGCGCAGCACCAGGCGATAGGGCTCGTGGCTGGGGCCAGTGCGCTGTAAAAGTTCTTCGCTGGCGCGATGCATGGACAAATCTGCGAGCAGGTTTTCCACATCGCGCAGATAGAGGTCGGCGGCCATCCAGCGGGCTAGGTGCAGGACTTCCCGGGTGACGCTGGCGGTGACATTGGGGTTGCCGTCCCGGTCTCCCCCCATCCAAGAGGCAAAGTGAATGGGAACCCAATCCACTGGTAATGGGGGCAGCTTGGCCAGGGCCAATTCACTGTCTATTTCCCGCATACTCCTGGGAACTGCCTGCCAAAGGGATTGCTCGATGGTGGCAAAGCCCCACCTGGCTTCATCAACCGGGGTGGGCCTGGAGCGGCGGATCTCGTCAGTGCTCCAGGCGGAAAGGATTTGCTCTTGTAGGTGGCGACGTAAATCCTGGGATTCTTCCGGGGTCAGGTCGGGTCTGTCCAGTGTGTTGAGCAGGTCTGCAACTCGATCGTATTTGCGAATTAGGGTACGGCGTGTCACTTCGGTGGGATGAGCGGTTAGGACCAGTTCTACGGATAACTCTTTTAGTGTCCCGTGGATTTCCTCGGGAGACTTCCCCGCTTTGCTTAACTCTGCCAGTACTTGTCGCAGGCCGCGGTCTGTATCGGGATCTCCGGGAAAGCGCTGGTGCTGGCGGTGCAGTCTCTCGCGATGGCGCTGTTCGGCAATATTGGCCAGGTTTAGAAACTGGCTGAATGCCCGGGCAACTTCCAATAGGGTCGCATCATCCAGGGGGTCGAGTAGCTCTCGCAAGTGATCGGCCTGCATAGCCCCTTTGCTGCGGCTTTCAACGGCCGCCTGACGAATATTCTCAACGGTATCAAATAGTGGCTCGCCAACTTGGTTTCGCAATACTGCGCCGAGCTCGTCACCCAGCAGGCGTACATCTTCCCGCAAGGGGGCATTCTGGTCCTGGTTCACGAATCTATTTCTCCCTGTTAACAACGCGGTGAAAGTCAATCGGATAGGCATATTCGCACACTTTGCGCTGAAGCATGCAATGTTGCAGCTGCAACTTTTGGCGGAAAAATAACGGGAAATATCGGTGCGTTAATGTCCAGCCAGATTGTGGCGGTTTTAAAGTGTCAACATTTCGGACAGTTTACTGAATTCGCTATATTCAGGTACAGATTCGGATTTCAGCCGATAGATCCATAGCTGCATAGGCATCATTGGATCTTTAAGCAGCAATCTATAGCGCCACAGCCACCATGCGGAGCATTGCCCACAAGAGCGATAAGTAATGGCTCAAAACCAGTTTAAGCTGCTCGGTACGCGGCGTTTTCTACCGCTGTTTGTAACCCAGGTTCTTGCAGTTTTCAGTCGTAATATGTACAAGAATGGGTTAATAGTTCTACTCGCATTCCGTATGGCTGAAGAAGAAGCTAACACGCTGATCAATATTGCCTTTAGCCTGATGATTCTGCCCTACTTCCTCTTTTCCTCCTTGGCAGGCCAAATCTCCGATAAGTTCGATAAAAGCAAGCTCATCAGAATCTACAAATTGGCCGAAATAGGCATAGGTATCGTGGGTATTATTGCTATGTTTACCCAGCATTATGCCCTGAGCATGGTGGTCTTTTTCTGCTATGGCACTTCCTCTACACTTTTCAGTGCGGCAAAATTTTCCCTGATACCCCAGCAATTAAATAGAAGTGAGCTACTCGCTGGCAATGCGTTAATCCAAATGGGGTCTTTTATTGGTACCCTGACCGGAACAATTGTCGGTACTATATTGGTCGGATTCACCCATCCCGGCCAACACGGATTGACATTTATCGCGGTCATTTTGGTATTCATGGCCGTCATTGGTTTTCTGGCAAGTTGTGCAATTCCCAAGGCCCCGCCTTCATCTCCGAAACTGCACATCAATTGGAACCCGGTGGCACACGTCGTACGTGTCATGTACTTGGCATGGCAGACACCTCCAGTGTTTTACTCCATTTTCGCTATTTCCTGGTTCTGGCTGACAATCACCGCATTCCTTGCGCAGATTCCCAACTTTACCCGCGATACTCTTGGTGGAAATGAAGATGTTATCACTTTGTTGTTGAGCAGCCTCACTGTGGGCACTGCCTTGGGGTCGTTGCTGTGCAACTGGCTATCCCGAGGTCGTATCGAATCGGGTTTAGTGCCATTGGGTGCTATTGGCATCACTTGCGCTGGATTGGCGCTGGGTCTCCAATCCAATAGTTTTCATACACTTCCCAACGCAAACCTGACTCAATTTTTTAATCATCATGGTTCCTATTGGATCCTTCTCAATATGGCGCTCCTTGGTATTTTTGGCGGTATTTTTACTGTTCCTTTGTACGCAATGATCCAAGACCGCTCAAGTGTAAAGATCCGCTCGCAGATTATCGCGATCAGCAATATGGTCAATGCACTGTTTATGGTGGCCGCTACTCTCGTGAGTATCACTTTCCTGGATATCCTAAAGATCTCTATCCCCACATATTTCATCATTATCGCTTTACTAAACCTGATTGTGGTCGCCCTGATTTTCGCCAAGCTACCAGAGTTCATCATGCGCGGGCTGCTATTGCTGCCTGCACGAATCCTCTATCGGGTCAGCCTAAAAGGATTGGATCAAATCCCCAGAGAGGGACCCGCCCTCATTATCAGTAACCACATCAGTTTTCTAGATCCAGTAATATTAGCGGACACCATCGAGCGTTATGTGCGCTTTATCGCACACCCTAATATCTATAAATCCCGCTTACTGCGATGTATATTGCATATGAGCGATGCTATTCCCATAGGTTTGGATCTCGATGATCCAAACAGCCGTGAACGCACTTACAAAACCATAGTGGAGAGTTTTGAAAATGGGGAATTACTCTGTATTTTTCCTGAGGGAAAAATCAGCGAAGATGGCGAGTTGCAGCCATTTCTGAAAGACCTTGAGGAAATTTTAAAGCGCAAGTCTGTTCCGGTTATTCCCATTGCCTTACATGGAGCCGGTTCCCAAGCCGAGAATTCAGTGCAGCAGTTTAAAAAGAAAAGAAAACGACGCTTATTTCCCGAAGTTCTTGTTATCGCAGGGCAACCGGTAGAAAGTATTAATACAGATTCGGAAAGCCTACAAAAACAAATGCGAGATCTTAAGGAAAATTAATAAGAAAGGAACGATAGAAACGAGAATGCGTACAGAGGCTTAGTTATTCTTAGCTCAGAAAATCAATAATTCCTTTATATTACCTGAAGCCAAGTTGTATATTTAACTGACTCATACTCACAGTAGGAAGCTACGCGCGCTCCTTCTATAGCATTCTCATGAGAGAAAGTGCTTTCTAGAGTTCGCCAATTTTCTATGTCTCGATCACTCTCATCACGGTGAAGCCACTTATAAAACTCCTGGGGTGAATCGCTCAAATATCTACATAGGTACCTGAAACCAATTCCCTACGGATTAAGGGCTGCCCACGCGAATCTTTCAGAAATACTTCCCACTTTTTAGGGAAGCTTCCTCCTTCTATAATTTCTTAACCTATTTTCTTAAACATTTTATCTCATTATCATCATTTTGAGATTGAGATTGAGATTGAGATTGAGATTGAGATTGAGATTGAGATTGAGATTGAGATTTCGCTGCCTTTGTCATACTTATTCTACGGCTGGGCCTCTCGACCAATTTGCCTTCTCTACTTTCAGTTGATTAATGAGAACTACCACTCTAACTTTGAAATCTCTTGTGTATTCAATATACATGTTCTTCACTCTGTATTTTCACCATTTTTTTCCTACCCTATCCAAAAGGTTGGCGTCTACTCAATAGAGATAGATTTCCCACGCCCACGCCATAGCGTTGTAAATGTGGGCTACTAACCCGTTGCTGGGCGCGCATCTGTATCGCGGCTTTTGAATAAAACCTGCAAGAATGGCAATCCCTGCGACATTGGGCCCTGTTCATAGATCCATAGGACTGTGGTGGCCTGTTCGCTGCAGAGGCGGCAGACAAAGTGGAGCCCTGTGTGTGCGCACTACCGTAGAGAGTTGCAGCCAAGCCTCTATCATTGATGTGATCAGTAGCAATGAGAAGCCACACCCAAAGGTAAACCTGCGTAGAAATGGCTAATGACGGCAGTTACTTACCCGCGATAACGAAGCGGAACACAGCCAAGTGTGATAATCCCGTACTAGCCTAAATTACTTTATCGCCGTTAATTCTGAGTTTTATGACGTCAAAATTCACACCGACAAGCACCTATATACAACAAGAGTTATAAAAAGATTAGTGAGTCAACTTTTTAAGTAATAAACAGGATGACCAACCTTCATGAAAAAGATTGTGATCATCGGTGGCGGAGCCAGCGGCCTTCATTTAGCAACTCGACTTGGACGCCATTTCAATTCTACTCGGATGTTTGGGCTTAAGCGTAAGGCCCCATCTGCTCAGATCACTTTAGTCGATAAGAATCGCACCCATATCTGGAAGCCCCTAATCTATCAGGTGGCCACTGGCACATTAGATACCAGCATGGATGCTCTTAACTACCAAATTCACGCCAGCTCTAATGGCTATGAATTCCAGCTCGGCTCACTACAATCCCTCGACAGGAAGCGCCAGATTTTGACCCTAGGGGCGGTGCTGAATGACAAAGGCTGCGAACTAATACCTCCGCGCGAGCTAGAGTACGACTATCTAGTGATCTGCGTTGGCAGCATAAGCGATGACTCCAATACACAAGGAGTGCGCGAGCACTGCATTCCTCTCGACAGCATTGAGCAGGCATACAAATTTCACAAGCAACTGCTCGATTACTTTTTATGCCTAGAAACACACCCCGATAGAACATTACAAATTGCCATTATCGGCGGTGGCTGTACTGGGGTGGAACTTTCTGCGGAGCTGATGGCTGCTAGTAGACAGGTTAGTCAATATGGGCGTATCCGAACCGGTGCCATTGACATTACATTAGTCGAGGCCGAGCCTCAGTTACTACCGGGATTACCGGCAAGATTAGGCAACAGCGCCGCGCGAGAACTATCTAAAATGGGGGTTCGTATACTTACCAACTGCCATATTAAGACTGCAAGTGCCAACAGCCTCACTACCGATGACGGCAAAGAGATCCCCGCAGCAATTCGAGCCTGGGTCACCAGGGTTAAGGCACCGGAGTTCCTCACTCAGTTGGATGGTCTCTTCACCAATCAACTCAACCAGATAGAGGTGAAAACCACCCTGCAAAGCAAAAATGACCCCCATGTCTTTGCTATAGGGGATTGTGCCAGCTGCATCGACGGTAACAAACGGCGTGTACCATCACGCGCACTCGCCGCACAACAGATGGCCAAGCTCTGTTCCACCAACCTGATCGCCCTGATAGAAAAAAAATCCCTGGGGCACTTCTATTACCGGGATCGTGGTTCGCTGGTTTCTCTTAGTACAAACACTGCTGTAGGAAACTTAAGGGGGTCTTTTGTAAGAAGAAACCTTACTCTTGAGGGCCGTATTGCCAGTTTGGCCTACCACTCCCTTTACCAAATGCACTTGGCGGCAATCCACGGCTGGCCCAAGGCCATACTGCTCTATTTACTTAGTCAAGCCAATCGAGCATTGAATCCCGGTCTTAAAATGCACTGATAAGGATAAATAAAAAACTATCACGACAAAAAGATGACTACACACCGAAGTCGCCCTGTTTAAGGTTAATCCTCACCGGGGGGCACTGAAGTAGTGACAATGCATAGGATACTGAGGCGCGAGCAGGGCAAAAGGTCTTCAGAGATCGGGGAGTTGGCTTATTAGTAATATCGACAGGAAGACAACCTCCCCATGAAAAAAATTATGATTTCTTTCTCCATACACAACTGCTTTACCTCACGTCGCAGGTATTGGTTCCTACAGCCTCTGCAGTCCTAGAAAATGAATATCCTTGCTCAGAGACTAGAGCTCAGACCCCTTTCTTGAATTCCAGCTTGAATTTCCTTCGTGTACTTTTTGTTTTCATACTTAACCTCGCTTGACAGTTTTACTATCTTAGCGAGATACCCGGAAGGGTCGAACCTTATTTTCCTCAGGGTCTACCCAAGGGCCGGCCTGTTTTACAGCCTAAAACTGCGCGAAATTTTTAGGATATGGCAAGCTATTCGAAATAGTTTAGACAGAAAACTAAATTCAAGATAAACCAACTCTAAAATATTGTTTATGGAGAGCCATGTGATACCCCCACAAAATACAAAATCTTGTGGTCAGCGATATAACCATAACCATCTTTAAATATTGAAAGTGCATGCTTAGCAAGCTCACAATTGGCACTCCAAACAGCATCTTCAAAAACATACGTCTTGAAGCGAAATGAAGCACTTTGTGCAGTAGCCAGGACACATATGTGTGTTTCCACACCGACAATAAAAACTGTATCAACCCCTAAACTTAGTAATTCCTCTTCCAGGGAGGTACCAACAAAGCCGTTATAAACATGCTTTTCAACTACAATTACCCCCTCTTCTGCCATCTGCCAAATAGGCTCTATAATTTCCGCACCCCAAGTACCTAACTTACACGGATAGTAACACCTACCTCTATTTTCCTCGCCACGAAGAAAAGAATTAAGATATTTATGATCTGGCTTAATAACTGTCTTTAACAGAAGAATAGGAATCTCTCTCTCTTTGGCAACCCTCATACATAAAATAATATTATTAACTACCTTTTTCAGATCATCACCTTTGCGGATGATCCGCGGACTCCAATCTCTACTTGGTGACGGAGTTTCAAGCTCAATATTGCTGGAACCCTGTCGCCTACGGTCGTAATAGCCCCCCGCGCAACAAAAATCGTTTTGCATGTCGACAACAACCAGAGCCGCGCTGATATTCGTTGACAGATAATTTACCACATTGTCATCTCCATCATCAGCCATACTCAAGTCTTAGTTGTTGGGGTTATCGATGAGACAAAACTGTTATAGCAGCCCCACAGAACCACAGCAGTACTATCTTGTAATTCTTAAATCGTAACACTTCGGAAGGCTTTATCCAGCTATAGCCCCGTAGTCACTATACCGTTCATAAATACTGGCAACTTTTCTGCATCTTAGACCTAGATCCAAGTCGTTGAAAGTTGTGTCCATGAGACGTTAGGCAATACCTGCCCATAATTCCTACCCATTTCATCTCTTAAAACTGTCCGAAGTATTGAAGTGTGAAAGTGGATTAAATATTCGAAGCGGGGAATTTATTTAAATAACTCAGAATTTTACAAGGGCCCACAATCACTCGGGCCCCAAATTGAAGGCTTACTTTTAATAGGTCGGACGTCTGTCTACCAGCATCAGCCAGCCGCGAATAACCCGATAGATTACCCACACCCAGTTAATTGCCAGAATCAGATAGCCCAGCCCCAGTACCCAAATGGTTAGGGAGCCAACAATGGTCCACAGCAGCCAAAACCAGAAGGTGCGAATCTGCCAGCGGAAATGGGACTCGGCCAGGGTTCCGCGAACATCGCTGCGCTTAAAGTAGTTGATTAATACCCCGATAAAAAATGGTACTGCGGTAAATAAGCTGATCGCCTGGATCAGGTAAACCATGATGGCCAGGTCGCGCCCGCTTTGTTCTCGGGCTTCGTGGTTGCGTTCGGGATACTGCTCTGACATAACTTGTTCTCTCTACTATTCACTCCAATATAGTGTGGTGCAAATAGTGCATTTCAACTTAGCTGCGCTGGGATGTGTTATTTGCGCGGTGGACTGCAGACGCCTCTTCCGCCCCATTGTTTCCCAGTAAGAGTACTGTGACTCGAAATCGGGCCACAGTAGGGTGGTTTATTTTAATGCCCACTCAGTGTGAACATTGCGCTCGCGCCAGGCCTTTAGTTGGCGCACAGATTCGCGCATAAGCTGTAGCAGCTCTGTGCGCTGTTGGCGACAGTGTTCTCTTTCACTATCGATAGAGAGGTTTGCGGCCAGGGTACGTAAGCGAGAAGCTATTGTTTCGAGGCCGACCTCAATAGCTGAGTGAGCCAGTCTTTGTGCCTGCTGTTCTGCATCAAGCCAGTGGCGTCCAGTAATAGCGCTGGTTAATGACGTTATTTGTTTTGGCAGGGTGGCGGTACGCTCGCTGAGTAATTCGGCAAACGTATGGTGGTCCAATGTATCCCGCAGGCGAAATAGGGTATTGGTATTAAGGAGTCGAGTGGGCTTTGCTCCCTGGGGGCCTGCAATGCCCTGGCTTCGGCGAACAGCCCAGCTCAATAATTGCATCAGCTGTCGGTCGCCGATCGGGTGGGTCAATACCCCGGTAAAGCCTCTGGCCTGGTAGCGCTCCTTATCGCCAGAGCTGGCATTTTGTAAAAGGGCAAAAATAGGTAGTTCAGCACCTCTCTCCCTGCGGATTTCCCGCACTGCTTCAACGCCATCCATCAACGGAAGATGGGTATCTGCCAAAATAAGATCGAAGTTTTTTTGCAGTGCAGCGCTGCTCCCATCGATCCCATTGCACTCCCGCTGTACGTTATGGCCCATGGTTTCCAGGGTGGGTTGAAGGGAGTCATGCTTACTGTTTTCAACGAGTAAAACAGAGAGCCGTTTGCCGGGCGCACGATGGCTTTCAGTGGGGAGTTTTAATTCTACTGTCTCAACATTACCGCACTGATGTAAGTTCTCCAGGGATTTAAGGGCGCTGTTTAATTGTCTTTTCCCGATTTCTACCAGGGCGCGCGTATTGTTGTCTTCGCTGCGAGCTAATAAATTCAAAGTGCCGAGAAGTGTATCCAGGGGATGCTGTAAATGGTGCCGGGTTATGGTGAGGAGATCAGATTTTTCCTGGCGCAATTGTTCAAGCTCACTAAGGGCATCAGCAAGTTGTTTTTCCAGTGCGACAAATTCGCTGTTACGACTGTGTACCTGTTGGAAAAGATTGCTATTTTCCTTGCTCAAATTTTTAAGCCGAGCATTGGTATCGAGGGTTAATTGGCGTAATTTAACTTGCCTATTTATTGCAAACGCACAAATTAGCAGTACAAGTACAGCGGGTATTCCCACCCAAAAGAGCGGGACCTGACTTTTTAGTGTGGTAATAACATCGGCCTGTGCAGTACTCGATAAAAATACCGAACCCGAGACCAATAGGCCGAGGCATATGGCACGTAAGAATACGTGACGAGAGGGAATCCCCCCAGACAAAGTGGTTTTTATCATCCTTGTAACCAACGTTATTTGAATTGGACTAAATCCTGCAGTCCAAAAAGGGTTTATACGACTTGTTGTAATGAATACCCAGGCACACCGGAGATTTTTGATACTGCAATAAGCCCGCTTTTGGTACAAGAAAAATTTTCCTTCTGCTGTGGGGGGAGCAGAGGCGCTTCAGTGAACGTACCAATAGAGAAGTAGCCTGCCAGCCCCGTCTGTCCTACCCTTGGATCGGGTAGCCGGCTTTTTGACAGGGAATTAATCCACAGATTGCATCTGATTACATAGAGGGATCTAGCAGCAATTTACTAGGTTGAATGGGTAGTTTAGCGACAGTTCCTGAACAAATTACGCCGGAGCTGTCGTGAGGAGCCAGCGCTACCAACTTCAACGGATATCATGTTAGCCGGCAACTGTGACAATGAGATTCTCTGCTATCTCGATGACACCATGGGCGGTAATATTGATATCGGTATCGATGACGAAATCCTTATGTGCTCCTATGGCGAACTCTACGCCGACGCGAAAAAGAACAAGCGCAAGATAAACCAGGATCTAGTGGCCCGCGCCCCTGTGCGGGTTTTGGTGGAGCTCCACCGCAGAGATCGAAACTAAGTGGCGACATCCCTTAATCCCCTGTTATTTTTGGGGAGAACCCGAGGAGATGCGCCATGGAATATGCCCCCGGTGATATAAGATCCCGCCAAAACATAGACTGCAATATTGTAATCGATGCCCAGGCAAACCGTGCATCAAAGGCACCTGTATCGCTGTGGACGATATTCTCGATATGGTTGCGAATGGCATGTCCATTGAAGAGATTGCTGATGATTTCCCTCACCTTAACCACGCCCAAATCTTGGCCGCGCAAACCCAATTCGCCACTAGCCTTTTGGGGAGGCGAGGCCCCTTCGTTGGCTGCAAACTATTTGATGCGCGATTTTTCGGAGCCCCTTGCGACAGCCTCTGTAGCTGCACGCTATCAGACTTTTGATTTTCAACTGCACTCATATTCAGGCAAAAGTATTCTTTGCATGGAAGATAATGCCACTCTTGACCTTTCGGTAGATACTAACAATAAGGATTCAGATAAAAGTGCTTCTCCTGGACGAGAACCTCTCCCATAAGCTTGCCTCCAGATTAGGAGAAATTATCCCGGAATAGTCACAGCAAAAGATGCCGAATTGTTGGGAAGGAAAGATCCGGGTGTGTGGAGATATGCCCACCAAGATAATCTCACTATCACCACCATGGACGGTGTGGATATGAAGGCCATGCAGTTAAGGCATGGCCATCCGCCAAAAATTATTATTTTGACCCTGGGAAACAGTCGCGTGGCACACATTAGGAGCTACTGAGGAGAGAGCATCCTGCCATTACAAAGTTTATGGATACGGAAACAAAAGGCTACCCAGACCTCTAGCCCCAGTGGCTACCCGCCCAAGAGCGGTTTATAAATCCAGCCCAGTTAAGAAGACCCCGCCTTATGCGGGGTTTTTCATTTCCGAAACTTTGCGAACAAGAATTTTCGAAAATAGAAATTTTGCGTACCTCTCCCTCCCCCGCTAGCGCATTAATCCAAATCTCGATACGCTGGCATTACCGGCCAAATTAGTGCCGGATCAATTATAAACTGACAGAAAAGGGATCTTGTCATGGTTGGGAAAGTCTTTGCAGGGTTGATTGGGGGGCTGTTCGTTGCCTTTCTGGGTTATTTTCAATACGGGATTATGGCCATCGATGTGACCGCCCAGAGCGAACCCAGTCTGGTGCCGTTCTTCGTGGCCTGGGCGCTGGCGATGCTGATAGCCTGCACCGCCAAACGCACGGGCAAAGCCTGGCGCCGTCTGCTGCTGATAAGCGCCATCTTGTGTTTCTTGCTGCCAATCTCGGGACTGATATTTACCGGCAATGCCGTGGTTGATACCGCCAACAGTGCCGAAGCAGCCGGTGCGGCCATTGGTGGCGGGCTGGTAAGCGGCTTTATGGGCTTCGTTGGCTTCTTCTTGGGAATTGTTTTCCTAATTATCGGCCTACTCACTGGGCGGGATAAACAGGTGATTGTGGTGCGTGAGGGTGAGGCTATTCCAGAGGCATAAATGGTGCCGCACGTTTGAAGTGGCTACCGCGGTAGCCACCTTACGTAAAGGTTAGGGAAGATCGCCACCACCGCCGCCACATTGGGCCACATTAAATCCAGTTTGGATCCAACCGCTATCAGCCCCATAGGCCGGGTCCGATGCCTTAGCTCTTATCTGTGCATAATCCCCGCCCCAAAATTGAGCTCTAACGGAAGAATTAGATCCTGTATAGATATTTGTCCAATTGTTTCCGACTTTTTTCTGAACCACAAAGCTAGTACCTGTGCGCCGCCAAGTAAGACGCATATATCTAAAGGAGCCACTACAAGAAGAAGGCTCAACATCAATCACCGGCGGGCGGGCTGGGCCTCGGACCCAGATTCGATCCACAAAGTCAGTTATGGAGTCATACTTACCATCATTAGAAGTAACACGCACATCATATTCACCTGCGTCCTTAAAAGAATGCACGGGGTTCTGGTTGGATGATGTGGTTCCATCACCAAAGTCCCATTTATACGTCAGAGAATCATTCGTTGCATATTGAGTATCAATCGTACCCGTTGCGTAAAATGGTATCGGATCATGAACAACCTCTGATCCATCACTGGTTGTATTGCCATTTACCGTCGGCCTGTCTTGAACGACAAAAACCCTATTAGTGCAATATCCACTAGACTTCACTACAGCGGCGTGATGACCACGTGCTCTCGGAGTCATCCCCTGAGTGTCATCCCCCTGCATATCCATTTTATCTCTATGAGTCGAAACAACCGTGCCAGGATTTATCCCTTGGAGAAGCTCCCACTCGGTAGTATGCCCCCAAGCTTGAATTCCATCTGTATCTTTAGCTTTCCAATAATGTTTTACATCTTTTAAAGCAGGAGAGCTAGTCGACGGTCCTAGCTTTATATACAGTTGTTTAGCATCAGATTTCCACCCTTCACATCCGATCACATCAGCAGACCATGCACTACTGGAAAACATTATCCCTAAAGAAATTGCACTTAAAGCTAAACAATTACTTAAATACTTCTTTCGTACCAACTTCATACATATTCCCTTATTTTTTAAAGCTTTGATAATCCAAACAGCTAGAAAAAAATACTATAAACTATATTTATTTACACTATTTATTCTATTTTTTTAGCTATATCCTATTGCGGTAATAGTCAAAGGTCTTGTGCGCATCTGAAAATCTAGTCACTACCAGCTTTGCGTAAGATTTCTTCTGCACTATTTGGTTAACCTATAACATCTTTTTATCTATTAATTACAGAATAATATTCCATCAATATATATGTAGCGCGATAAAATTGCGCCTTTTAACTAGGCTGCGGGGAGATGACAGGAATAGCAATGAGACAATTAAGTATGAACACTTTGGGCTTACTTAAGGCCGGAGATTTTTTATTTAAAAAGATTGCCAAGAAGTGGCTACTGAGGTAGCCACCTATTAGCCCCATGAGACGGGGATATCGATATCGGATTAACTTTTAATCCAATTAGGGCTCAAAATCACATGGAGATCTTGGGCAAGAGGTGCCACCACCGCCGCCACCAGTGCCGCCACCAGTGCCGCCACCAGTACCACCGCCAGTACTGCCACCCAGGATGGTCATGTACTTCCAGCTGCTGTAGTACTGTCCATCAAAACTTCTCGCTCGATATTGAACATCACATCTGGTGGAGTAACTGTAGCTATCACGATCACTAAAGCCCGCATTCTCCCAGGTTGCAGTTTCTTCTACCACATCACAGAAGTTTCCAGTCCAACGCGCAATGTCTTTTACCTGAACTTGATATTTAATAGGCACGCCAGCAACCGCATTCACTGAATAGCTTTTATCCATTGTCCCTAGCAAATCTACGAAACCAGAATGATACCCACCACTAGTATTGGTATCACTTTTAGCCATCGTTAACGTGGGCGCACTTTGTACCCGGATATCATTACAGTAGTTCACATAATCATTAAAGTCACCAGCAATTACCTTGGTGCCAATATGAACATAATGTCGGCCCCTGGTATTAAACTTTATCCCCTTCTTCGCTCTCCATTTAAAATCTTGGTAATTATAAGAATCGGTACCGGTATACCCTTCAGAATTGGTAAATGTAGCAACTTCGCCATCGTAACTGATGAGCTTGCCTCCATCCCTATAGTAGGTATTAGTTACACCAACTAAGGCATATTCTGGCCCCTTTGGGATCCCACCTATATCTATAAACCCAGAGCCCGAACAGGTTGCGGCAAATACACTAGAAGAAAAAATAGAGGCTACAGATAAAAGCCCTATACCTAAAATCTTATTCATTATTAATCCATTAATAACCCTAAAACGAGGAAGAATAATGTCATGGGATTAGAAAAATACAAGCCGATTTTATTTGTTATAAGTACCAATTATTGCTTATTTTATTTATGTGAATAGCTTCCTTGTGAAGCGTTTTTTTATACCTTATTTATCCGCCCCCAATAACTCCGCCAGCTGCCGCTGCGCTAATACCACCGCTTTTCAGCTGAATTTCATAGAGGTCTTTTACAAACTCCCTGGTCTTTCCCCTACCGCCGCCTGGCTCTGTAGGTCCAGGGCCCGCAGTCGCCACAGTAAACGCTGCAGGGGGCACGCTACCTTGGCCCCGGAGCTAAGTTAAGTGGGTTGTACCCCATACACCAGCAGGTTGGACACGCCAGAGTGCGCTACGCTGTACCGGCACATTCCGGCCCGCACTACTACGCACCAGATCGAAGCACAGCAAGCCGCGCTATATAGTATTCAGGCAGCCTGGGGGATGCGCTCTTGTAGCAATTGCAACATACGCTCTGAGGGAAGGAAAAGGCGAATGCCATCGCAGTGTGCGAGCAGTTCCCGATAAAAATAATCGAAATGGGTGCAGCCCAAAATCAGGATCTGTACGCCGCTTTTCACCAATGCCGCGACCAAGTCATCAAGGGCATGTTGGCGAACAATCATTTCTGCGGCGAGGCCGTCCTCGATATCTTCCACAATTTGCAAGTTGCCAATACCGATGACTTTGGCGGTTGTATTGCGCTCGAGTATTTCCCGCTCGATATTGGCGCAGCTCTGGCAGTTGGCGGCCAGCAGTCCAAAGTTGCGATAGCGCTGGGTAAGCTCAGCGTAGACCTCTAGAGGGGATACCACCTCAATGGGGGAGGAAGCTTTTACCGCCGCCATATCCACAGCACCGGAAAGTGAGTTGCAATAGATCATGGCCGCTTCTGCACCGGCCTGGTACAGCTGCTCTATGGCTTCGATCAATTGTTGGGTAAGGGCGTCGCGCTCCAGCGCCTGCAATTGAGTCTGGGCCTGGGGAGAGGAAGATAGGGACAGGCCCACGCCACGAAGTTGGCGCGCGGCGAGGAAGTCCAACCCGAAGCGGGTATCTGTGGGGGTGCCGGCGACCACGCCAACGGTCATGGAACTGTTTTCAATGGCGTTATCGGTCAACACAGTCATGTTCCTCTCTCGTAATGCCTAATCGAGTATCGGTGCCCCCTCAGGCAGCGCGTTTGCTCCACAGGGGGACAAGCGTATTAATCCACACTCGGCGCACCCAGTCGAGATAAATTCCGTAGGGGCGGCCAAGAGCTCCCGCGATGAGCATAAAAGTAATACTGGCGGTGGCAATTTCGTCCCAGCTGGCCCCACCGAGGCGCATATTGGCCATATATAGCGGGAACTGGAAGCTGAGGAATACAAAGGTGTCTACCAGATAGGCATTGATAAAGCCGCCACCCCCAAAACGGTTCACAATCCAGTTGCGATACATACTGAATGGACGGGCGATAAGGGTATTGAATACCAGGGCCATCAGGCGAACTTTCAGGTGTTCGTTCCAACTCATACCCGCCAGAACCAGCTCGATGGGGATCGCTACAGCCCAAGAGAAGCTATTCATGGCGAAGATGTCCAGCATAAAGTCCCAGCGGCGCGCACCAGAAGCCTTTTCATCTGGGGCATCTGGACTGGATGGGGATAGTGCGGGCGCGGACATTGGGCAAACAACCTCGTAGACAGTGGCCGCCTAAACGACTTTGGCGACAAGCCGGCGATTATATCTCCAATTTGCATAAAAGCTAGCCTTACATCTCGACTGTTAGTTTCTGTCGATACATTTGTCCTATTTTTTAATGTTTTATTAATCTAATTATCTTGCTATGAAAACCCGGCAGCTGGTCATAAATGGCTGGCTCCGGTTAATATGCAACTCTTTGCATAAGATGAGTTGGAGTTTTCATGTCTCTGCGCTTTGCCGTTCTCACCTTGCTGGATATTGAGCCCGGCAGTGGATATGACCTTAAGCGGCGCTTTGAGCGCAGCGTCTCCCACTTCTGGAGTGCCAGCCATCAGCAGATGTATCGCGAGCTGCACAAGTTACATGAGGAGGGCCTGCTGGACTGTGAGGAGCAAGCCCAAGAAGGCAAGCCGGACAAGAAGGTCTATAGCCTCACGGATCTAGGTCGCGCCGAGCTGCGTGACTGGGTCACTCAGCCCAGTGCGCCGCAGAAGATTCGCGAGCCTTTCCTGGTGCGTATGTTCGCCGGCCACAACCTGAGCAAGGATGAAATGCGAGATGCTCTGGAGGCCCAACTGCGCCAACATCGCAGCTCTCTGGAAAGTTACCAGGAGCAAAATGAGCGGGTATTAAAGAGTGATACAGCGCTCCAGGAGCGCTACTGGTTGGCACATCAAACCCTGCTTTTGGGTATTGAGGCGGAAAAGACCTGGATCAGTTGGGCGGAAGGTCTGCTGAGTGAGCTTGAAGAGTCCGTAAAAAAATAACCGCTACTCGCTTGGAATGACGCGCCCGAATCTGGCCAGCGATGCTGTTTGGTGTTCAGTAACCTCGCTCTTTTAGCAAGTGGGGTGACCTTAGCCATGACTTTTACCGTAACACCTATCCGCGAAGATTTTTTAGAAAAGGTTCGTCAAGCAGGTCTAGATGATCTAGGGCAGCCGGTACGGCAGCTGAGCGCCCAGGGCGGTGAGCCATGTCGTGATGTGCGACGGCGCGCACGGCCGGGGGAGAAAATCCTCTTGGCGAGCTACTGCCCTTTCTCTTTTGCCGGTCCTTACCGGGAATACGGGCCTGTATTTGTACTGGCGCAGCCGCAGCCGGAACAAGACTTCAGAGCACAGAATAGCTTCCCCCCGCTAAATAATAATGCGGAAGATTATTTCAAGAGTGGTGTGCCACTAGTGCTTCGCGCCTATAGCGCTGAAGAGCACATCGTGTCTGCGAAATTGGTGGGCCCTGAACAAATAAAAACAGAAGTGAGTGAATATTTTATGCAGGATGAGATTGATTTCGCTCTGCTGCGCTTCGCTGCTTATGGTTGCTATGCGCTGCGGCTGGATCGCGCATAGTTTTAATAGATATTTGTGAAGGCCAGGTCGCCGGTTAATAAAATCCTGGTGTCAGTGGTAGTGAGAACCACCGGTCTTTTTGGTGGTTGTTTCGGAGTTCAGTATTTATTCCCGAACTCCGAAAATATTTCAAAATTAAATGGAGATTTTTTCCAATACCAAGCTGCCAATGGAATAGCCCGCGCCAAAGGAACAGATAATTCCCCGGTCACCGACCTGCAAGTCATCGCTGTGTAAATTAAACGCGATAACTGAGCCGGCACTTGCCGTGTTGGCGTAGCGGTCCAGAACGATGGGCGCGCGCTCAACGCTTGCATTGTCACCCATTAGCTTCTTGGCGATCAGGTTGTTCATATTGATATTGGCCTGATGGAGCCAGTAGCGGCGCACGCTGTGAGGATCGGTGTCCGTCTCTTGCAGGTGGGCTTCAATATGAGACGCCGCCATGGGGCAAACTTCTTTAAATACCTTTCGGCCATTCTGGCGGAACAACTTACCGGGACCAAATGGGTCCACATCGGCGGCGCGAGCGGTGTAGCCAAAGTTCGAACGGATATTGTTGGAGAAAACGGTTTTCGCTTTGGTGCCGAGAATTTCCCAGGCGCTTTCGACAGTACAGGTTTCTCTGCGCTCGATAATGCTGGCTACGGCTACATCGCCAAAGATAAAGTGGCTGTCTCGGTCGGTGTAATCCACTTGTGGTGAGGCCAGCTCAGCATTGATGACCAGTACAGTTTTGGCTGAGCCTGAGCAGATCGCATCCACCGCACGCTGAAGTGAGAAGGTGGCTGAGGAGCAAGCCACTTCCATATCAAAGGCAAAACCATCGATACCCAGTGCACCTTGGATTTCAATAGCAATAGCGGGGTAGGCGCGCTGCATATAGGAGGCACCGACAATGACCAAATCAATGTCAGACGCCTGCTTGCCGGCTTTCTCCAGAGCTAGTCTGGCGGCCTTTAAGCCCATTTCGGCTTGTACACTCAGCTCGTCATCTGCGCGCTCGGGAATAAGGGGGCGCATGCGCTTCGGATCAAGGATGCCATCGCGGGTCACCACATAGCGGCTCTTGATGCCTGAGGCCTTCTCGATAAATTCTGCAGAAGAGAAAGGTTTTGCTGCGCGCTCACCGGCCTCAATCTCTTGAGCATGCTCAAGATTGTACTGCTCGGCATGGGTGTTATAGGCATCTACCAACTCTTCATTGCTAATAGATTCCGGTGGGGTCCACAGGCCTGTGCCGCTGATGACAATGCCCCGTGGCAACTTGTATTCACTCATCGCTGAATTCCTGGCCCGCGACAACAGAAATGCGGGCAATTTAGTCGCTGTTAGAACCTTAGCAGTGCTGGCAGATGAGGGACTGAGGCGCCAGAACGGCAAGGTAAGCTATTGTGACGTTGGGGTGACTATGGGTCTATTTGTAGTCGCGCCGAACAGTCATGGCGTTCTGGCCAAAACGAAGGCGCTGACCTGTTTTGCCCCGGCTGTGAGTAGCTGGCGAGTGATGATTTCAAGGGTCGCTCCCGTGGTTACAACATCGTCTACCAGGCCGATATGGGCACCCGATATTTCTCCGCGCACGGCAAAGCTACCAGACAGGTTTTTCAGCCGTTGGTTGCGGCTGAGTTGAGACTGGGTTTTGGTGGAAGTTGTTTTGCGCAGTAGTTGCAGATCTACTGGCAGGCACCAGTTTTGCCCCAGCCCACTGGCAATAAGTTGAGCCTGGTTGTAACCGCGTTGCCAATAGCGACGCCAGTGCAGAGGAACCGGGGTAAGTATGTCAGGCATATCCTCTGGAAGCCCCAATTGGCGGGCCGCTAGCTGTATAAGGCTGTGTCCGGCGGCCAGGTCCCGGTGGTATTTGAAATGTTGGATTAGGTGGTTGATTGGGTAAGCGTATTGCCAGGCAGCACTGATCTTCTTTAAGGCGGGTGGCCTCTGTAAACAGGCCGCGCAAATATTATCTTTTGCCGCCGCCAAGGGTAGGGCGCAGTAGCGGCAACCACGGCCTAGCGCCGGTAGTTCCTGAGTGCAGGCAGAACAGATTCCAACCTCTCCCGATGCTCCGCCGCACAGCAGGCAGCGGGCCAGACTTTGGGCAAGTTTTCTACTGAAAAGCTTGTAAACCATATCGTCTCTTCCGAGTTGACAGCGGTTTGGCCGTGGCTAAACTGGCCAGTCTGGTGGATTGAACGGCAGACGCTGAATTAGAGCCCGCTGATCGATTCCACTAGAGCCTGCTAACAGGCTGTGAGTATCCGATTTTAATAAGCAACAGAGAGAGTACGCCCTGTGACTGCCGCCCAGCAAATGCCCGCCGCAGAGATCCGCCACGACTGGACCCGCCAGCAGGTACTGGACCTCTTCGCCATGCCGTTTAGCGACTTGATGTTTACCGCGCAGCAAGTGCACAGAGCTTATTTTGACGCCAATCGGGTACAGGTCAGTACCCTTTGCTCTATCAAGACCGGTGCTTGCCCTGAGGACTGTGCCTACTGTCCCCAAAGTGCCCGCTATGACACCGGGCTGGAGCGGGAAAAACTGATGAAGGTTGAAAAGGTGTTGCAGGAGGCAAGGGCAGCTAAGGCCGGCGGTGCTACCCGCTTCTGCATGGGGGCCGCCTGGCGCTCCCCCAAGAAAAAAGACATGCCTTACGTGACCCAGATGGTACGTGAAGTAAAGGCGTTGGGTATGGAAACCTGTATGACCCTGGGCATGTTAAATGATGATCAGGCCCAGGAGTTGGCGGATGCAGGCCTCGATTACTACAACCACAATTTGGATACTTCGCCGGAATATTACGGTGAGATTATTACCACTCGCACTTACCAGGATCGCCTGGAAACCTTGGGGCGAGTGCGCTCAGCGGGAATGAAGGTCTGTGCTGGTGGCATTGTGGGAATGGGTGAAGGCGATAAAGATCGCGCCGGGTTATTGATGCAATTGGCGAACCTGCCGGAGCACCCCGAATCAGTGCCCATCAATATGCTGGTAAAAGTCGCAGGTACCCCGCTGGAAGAACAAAAGGACCTGGACCCCTTCGAATTTATTCGCTGCATTGCTGTGGCCCGTATCATGATGCCGAAATCCCATGTGCGCCTATCCGCCGGTCGCGAGCAGATGAGCGATGAGATGCAGGCAATGGCCTTCCTCGCCGGCGCCAACTCTATTTTCTACGGTGAAAAACTGCTGACGACTGCGAATCCGGAAGCTAACGAAGATATGCAGTTGTTCAGTCGCCTGGGTATTAAGCCAGAAGAGTATCAGCAGTACGCCGATGAGGCTGAGGTGGAAGCGGAATTGAACGCGCAGATCACCGAACAGCAAAATGATGCCTTCTTCTACGACGCGGCCAAATGACCCTGAATGAAGTCCTGCAACAGCGCCTCGCCGAGCGCCGCCAGCAGAATCTGTACCGGGAACTAAAAACCCTCGATCGCGCACCCGGGCCGCGAGCCCGGGTCGATGGGCGGGAGCTACTGGTATTTAGCAGTAACGACTACCTGGGGCTTGCCAGCCGCGAGGAAGTCATCGCAGCACAGAAGGCGGGAGCAGAGTGTGGTGCAGGCGCCACAGCCTCTCACCTGGTTAATGGTCACCTGGATATTCATCACCGCTTGCAGCAGTGCATCGCCGAAGTAAGTGGGCGAGAAGCGGCGCTGATATTCTCGAGTGGCTACATGGCGAATATCGGCACTATTTGTGCCCTGTTGGGGCGAGCCGACAATATTGTTTCGGACAGGCTTAATCATGCCTCACTGATTGACGGTGCCCGCTTGAGTGGCGCCAACAGTCTGCGCTTTGCCCATAACGATCTCGCTGGCCTTGAACGCCAATTGCAGCGCGCTACTAGCCGGGGTGGCGCTACTTTAGTAGCGGTGGATGGCGTTTACAGCATGGATGGTGATTTGGCCCCTCTGGCTGAGATTGCCACTCTGTGTAAGCAATACAACGCCTGGTTAATGGTTGATGAGGCCCACGGCTTTGGCGTAATGGGTAGTGAAGCATACCCGCTGGCGGGCAGCTGTGCCCTGGCGGGGCTGACCCAGGAACAAGCCCCGGTTGTGATGGGTACCTTGGGTAAAGCGGTTGGCAATGCCGGTGCCTTTATTGCGGGCTCCCGGGCACTGATAGATTTCCTCACCCAGTTTGCGCGGCCCTATATCTATACCACCGGAATGACGCCAGCAGTGGCTGCCGGTGCCTTGGCTGCTATCGAATTGATTCGCGATGAGCCTCAGTTACAAGGGCGCTTGCGGGTAAATATCGCTTATTTCCGCCGCAGGGCACTACAGCTCGGCTTACCTCTACAGGCGTCGGCCAGTGCGATACAGCCGCTGGTGTTGGGCTGTGAAAACACCGTGATGGCGGTTGCCAGAGAATTGCAGGAGCGTGGATTCCTGGTGGGTGCCATTCGCCCGCCTACAGTGCCGCTGGGCACTGCACGCTTGCGCATTACCCTGAGCGCGGCTCATCTGGCCGAGGATATCGATGAGCTACTAGGCGCACTGCAGCAGATTTTGCAGGGCGCAGGGGTACTGGATAAGTGACACGGGTTGAACACTTGGTTTTCCTGCACGGGTGGGGCGGGAGTGCAGACCTTTGGCAGCCGCTTATAGAATCCCTGGCGCGTCGTACAGAAGTGCAACTCCACTGTATTGAGTTACCTGGATTTGCTACACAAGGTGCTGAAGACTGGCCCCCACTAGAAGCTTTGCTGCAGAAGCTTTACCAGGAACTTCCCCCTAGCTGTATCCTGGTTGGCCACTCCCTCGGCGGTATGCTGGCCGTTCGCCTGGCTTCTATAGCGAAGCAGGACAAAGTTCTGGGTTTAGTGACCATAGCTGCCAATGCCTGCTTTGTGGAACGAGACGGCTGGCCAGGCATGGCCGAGAGCACTTTCAAGGCATTTTTCGATGCTTTTACATCATCTCCGGAGAGTACCTGGGAGCGTTTTTGCTCACTACAGGCGCGGGGTGATAGCTCCATGCGCTCTTTGCTTAAAGACCTAAAGGCACAAAAACCACAAATAAATAGTGATGCCTGGCGGGGAGCATTGTGCTGCTTGGCAGAGCTGGATAATCGCCAATACTTGGAACATCTGTCCGTGCCGGCACTGCACCTGTTTGGTGACAGGGATGCCCTGGTTCCCATTGAAGCTGCTCGGTCCATTGAGGCGTGTGGGGGCACCGTCAAAGTCATACCCGAGACGGGCCATTTACCCCATTGCACCAAAGCTGACATCGTCGCTGAATATCTATTCGAGCTTCTCGAGTCTATTGGAAATCCCCCGGCTGAGCCGTTTGATAAGGCTGCGGTAGCTCGCTCTTTTACCCGGGCAGCACAGGGCTACGATGATTGCGCCCATCTGCAGCGGGCAGTCTGCCGGCAACTGTTGGCCCAAGCCGATGACAGCTGGGCACCCCGTACGATCCTCGATTTGGGCAGTGGCACCGGATTCGGTACTGAACTGTTACGACGGCATTTTCCTAAGGCGCAAATTATTGCCCTGGATCTGGCGGAGGGGATGCTGAAATTTGCCCGGACGCAAAGACCAGAAGCTGATGGTTACGTTGCGGCCGATGCCGAACAGTTACCCCTGGCGGCGGGTAGTATTGATTTGGTGTTTTCAAGTATGGCGCTGCAATGGTGCTACCGCCTGCCGCAATTGTTTGCTGAGTTGCAGCGAATACTGGCCCCTGAAGGGCGGTGCTTGGTTGCCACCCTTGGCCCTAAAACCCTGGTGGAATTGAAACAGAGTTGGGCTCAAGTGGATGGGGGTGTACATGTCAATCAGTTCCTGCCCGCCGAGCAATGGCGTGAAGCGGCACTGCACAGTGACCTCAGCGGATTGGTTACGGATGAATTGCGCCTACTGCACTTTGATAGCCTGCGGCAGTTGATGCGGGAGCTTAAGGAAGTGGGTGCACACAATATTAACCGGGCGGCGGATAAAGGTATGACAGGTCGTCGCAAACTGCAGCACTTGTCCGTAGCCTATGAAAATAAGCGGGAAGAGCGAGGATTGCCGGTAACTTACGAGGTGATCTATATGAATCTCACCGCTTGCAGGGCAAAAAAATCCGGCTGACCTGCGCCTATCGCAACGCAGGGAGCCGGGTGCAAGATTGAAGAGATCAGGGGTAGATGTCGATAGGGATTGGCGTCTTCACCAGAGCCCAGATTTCGTCCATTTCACGGTTGGAGGCCACCGCGATGCAACCATCGGTCCAGTTGGTGCGGCGCAGATGTCTTTCCATATAGGACCACTGGGGCTTGATACCGTGGATCATAATGTCACCGCCGGGACTGACCCCCATTTTGGCTGCCCGTGCACGGTCCTGCTTGTTGGGATAGGACACGTGGATTGAACGGTAAAAGCGGCTGTTGGGATTCTTCCAGTCCAGTGTGTAGCGGCCTTCAGGGGTTCGCTCGTCCCCCTGGCGAACCTTGTGTCCCCTAGGGTTATCGCCAAAAGACACGGTATAGCTTTTCACGACACGGCCGTCCCGTATCAGCTGCATGAGTTTCTTGGATTTATAAACCACGACGTGGTCAACGGGATCAACTTTCGCTGAAGCAAAGATTGGCACCAGCAGGAGCAGGGCAAAGGTCAGGTATCGCATGGTCTTTAAGCAGTTCGGGTAGTTGTCGGTTATTTCGCAATGACACCGCATCCCTGCTGTCTGTCCCCTTTAAAAGGGGGTTATTGTGTGAGCGCAACCCCGTGCCTTCTTATCGATGTACGGCTTGATTTGTTCGAAATTTGCGCTACCCGGTTAATTTATCACCATCTGAGTGGCGTGAAAAGTCACGTTATGAAAAAAGTTAACTTTTATTGGAGGAGGGAGTTAGGCCTTGGCAAAAACCTATTTTATCGCCGGTACTGACACCGAGGTCGGCAAGACATATGTGAGCGCCGCACTGTTATCGGCAGCGGCGGAGGCAGGCTTGCAAACGGCGGCAGTGAAGCCTGTGGCGTCTGGGTGTGAGCACACGGATGATGGCCTGCGCAATGAAGATGCCCTTTTGCTCCAGGAAGCGATGACTCTGAAGCTGCCTTACCAGCAAGTAAACCCTTTTGCCCTGGAGCCCGCTATTGCTCCGCATATAGCGGCCGCAGAGGTGGGAAAGCAGTTAAATGTTGCGCGGATGGCTGGCGTCTGCCGGGGAGTGATGTCTGCAGGGGCCGACCTGGTTTTGATTGAAGGTGCTGGTGGCTGGCGCACCCCGCTGGGCCCAAGAAGCTTTCTGTCCCAGTTGCCCCGGGAACTAAACCTACCGGTCATACTCGTGGTGGGAATGCAACTTGGCTGTATCAACCATGCATTACTCACGGTAGAGGCAATCCGCCGTGATGGGCTTCCGTTAGTGGGTTGGGTAGCCAACTTTGTACGTGGTGAGGGTATGGCTCGCGCAGAGGAGAATCTGCATACCCTTAAGGCTCTACTGCCGGCTCCTCTTCTAGGCTCCCTTCCATTCGATAGCGCCGCGAACTATCGCAATGCTGCCCAGTACCTGGATATCGATGGGTTAATTGCCCAAGCCGATCACTGATGGGGCGGTAGGGTTAGGAGAAGACGCAGAATGCTGTTCTTACAAGGTGATATTACTAGGCCTGATTATATCTGATTTAAAAAACTAGTTCGCAGGGCGATATCATTTTCCAGAAGTTGGGCGATATTTCGTGTGTCATCGATACCGGAATGCTGTCGCCCTTTAAATTTAAGCCCCGATAGTTGAATAGCCTTGGCTAGGTCGACGCGGTATCCTTTATTGTCAGCGAATATTTGCTTCACATTAATGTGAGGCAGGTATTGTAAGGGGTTTACTATTTCCTTTCCGCCTGTTTCCATGTGCAATTGCCATGCATCAAAATTTCCCCAGCTGCCCCATGCGGCTAATTCATAGTTGGAAAGCCAATCTTTGAATTTATCCAGTACCCCGGGTAACAACGAGGCCTTATCAACCTGCTCCTGAGTAATACCCGTTAATTCCGTACAAAATAGTGTCAATTCTCTGTGAATAGTGGGTTTTACGTAAAGCTGCCTTTCATCTAATTGAACAAAAGCTTTTTGTGTCAAACTTCCCACTATCGCACCCAACTCTATGGTTTCGGCTTCCTCTGGAGGGAGGGGCGGCTCGTTATCACAAGTACATTCGAGATCAACCAAAAGAATATAAGTTTGATTTTTCATCTTTAATTGAGAAACTTTTTGCAAGAATATTCATGGCAATGTTTAATTTATAGTCTATGTAGTTATTCTGATAAAACTGTCGTGATTTTCTCTAATTTTTCATTATTTCCTTATTCGGCTATTGCAGTTATTGAATTTTTAAAGGGGGAGCTAAAATACGCAGCAAAAATTTGTATCACCCGGCAGTAAAAAGTAGATGGATATATTCTTATGGGGATATCTCTCTGATTGGGGTTGTGAAATTGACTACGAATGGGCATACAAATGGCTGGCAACCACCGATTCTTGAAGATCCCAGCAGATATTTGAAACTCGCAAATAATCCTTGGTTTAACTTACTGGTAGATTTACAAGACATACTTACTCGAGAGACAGCTGTGTTTTGGTGGAACCAGGGGATTGGCACCGTTCACTTACCTGTTACGACTGGCAGTATTTCAAGTCCAGTTGGGCTGGGAAGTGACTCAATTCCTGTATGTATTCAATTAAATGGTCAGGAAACATATTTAGCCGACTCCATGCAGTTTCAGCTTGAGTTGTGTTGTCGAATGAAGCCCCGAGGCGCTTATTATCTAATGCCGTCATTTCGTGGGGAGGACTGGGACGCTACACATCTCTGCCAGTTTATGCACAGCGAGGTAGAAATTAGTGGGGACTTGGCTGAGGCTATGTCTTTGGCTGAAGGGTATATCCGCGCGCTCAGCAAAGCGATGCTTAGGGAGCAAGCTGAGTCGATTACACGAGCAGCCGGCAGTCTAAGTCACTTAGAGTCAGTGGCAAACGGAGATTTAACTTTTAATTCTGTTACTTTTGATGAGGCCGCCAAGCTTCTTCAGGACAAGCCTGAGTTTATCGATAAAACTGATTACGGGCGAAATCTTACTAGAGCGGGAGAACGAGAGCTTATCAGAACTATTGGCCCCTTTGTTTGGGTTACCAAGTGGGATCATGGGGTTGTTCCCTTTTATCAAGCCATGGATAAAAATGGCTATAGCGCATTAAATAGTGATCTCTTATTTGGGTGTGGCGAAGTGGTCGGTTGTGGCGAAAGACATGTTGACGATTTGGCTGTTCTCACAGCTATGAAGGTGCATGGGGTAAATCCAGAATCCTATAAGTGGTATACGAATATGAAGCGGGTTTATCCATTGAGAACTGCTGGGTTTGGCATGGGTGTTGAACGATTTTTAATGTGGGTGCTCCAACACGATGACATTCGGGATCTCCAGATATTGCCTCGCAGAAACGGATTTGAATTGTCACCATGAGCTCTTCCGATAGGGACCCTTCAAGTTACAATATTTCTAAGCAGGTAAGAATAAGCTCATTGGGATTACCTGAAGATAAATTGCCTCAGCACTTACGCCCCATATTTTCATTTATCAACTCATGGGCAAATGGACAAGATGCACCAGTGACTATAACTATTGGTGGAAGCATCGCATCTGGCGAAGCCGATGCTTTTAGTGATTTGGATGTCACGGCAGTCTATATGTCGACTAATCCACTCAATAGGGCCAGAGCTGAATTTGAGCAGATGTTCACACAGCATTTTAATATTTGCGTGACATTCTCTGCTGTGCATGCGGGAATTCCAAGTTTACTTGTTTTCTACACTCGAAAAGATGACTGGATTGTAAAGTTAGATATAAGCTTTTTGTATTGTGCAGATCCACCTTGCTGTATCCCAGAACCATTCATCGTCTTGCGTAAAGATATTCCTATCAGCCAAAACACCATGTCTGGTGCGAAATCAATGTCAGTGCAGGAGATTATCCCGCGCTACTGTGGCTGGCTTTGGTATACATTTGCAAAAATTAAAAGAGGTGAAAATTTGGCGGCTTGTGACTCTCTCGCCTTTACACGTAAACATGCCATTATTCCACTTATTCAACAGGCTACAGGTGTTAAATTACAAGGGGATCGGCGATTAGAGCAGCGATTGCCGACCGACTGGGTAGAACAACTTCATAACACTCACCCTCGTACTTTGAAGTCTGAGGATCTTTATTTGAGTCAAGCTAGCCTTCATCAAATTTTCCTGCGAGCGGTTAATGAAATAGGAAAGTCTGATTTGTTACTAGAGGGGCAAAAATATAATCAGCTTATTGATGTGTTACGACGGCAGGGGCTAACCATTGACTGGCCTGAATAATGATGCAGTGTCGGTAAACTTTGGACGCTCTGGGCATAAGCCCAGAGAAACAATGTTTGAAATGAAAAGTTCACGCTATCAACATGAATAACAGGTTTTATCCTAAGCTAATACCGGGAAAGGCGATAGCAATATATTCACCCTCTTCAAATGTAGCAAGTAAATATCCTGACCGATTAATTCGGAGCGTTAAAGCCTTGGAGCGAACCTTGAATACAAAGGTTGTACTGCCGGAGCAGGTGTGCTTTTCAAGAGGGTTTACGGCAGGGACTGCATTGGAGCGGGCTCAGGCGCTTGAGAGTTTATTACTCGATCACTCGATTGCGGGAATCATGTGCTCAATTGGAGGATTTAACTCAGCTGAAATATTAGAACACTTGAATCGAGATATTGTTTGCCGACACCCCAAAGTGTTAATTGGCAACAGCGATGCGACAGCCTTGATTTTAGGTATTTATAGTTTGAGTGGATGGACTACTTATTTTGGCCCCACACTGTTACCTCAGTTTGGCGAATACCCACAGCCTTTTGCTTTTACGGACGAGAACCTTTTTTCTGCCATCGGTAATAATGAGACCTTGACAGAGCTAAGAGATCCTGCTGCATGGACTCGTGAATTTACGGACTGGGGTGAAAGTCCGCAACGTCGTCGTTTGATGGAAAAAGACAGTCACCGAATAGTTTATCGAGAAGGGCTGGGTGAGGGGATATTGTTTGGAGGGAATATAGAGACGCTAAATATGCTTGTGGGTACGCCATATCTTAATATCCCCTCAGATATTATTTTTTTCTGGGAGGCCCATGCTGAAGAAGCGCGACTAGAGAGGGTTCGTCGTGCCCTTACCCATTTGCGTCAATCAGGGATACTCTCTCACGTTAGAGGTATGCTTATTGGACGCTCGCCATATTGCACTGATATAGCCGGCGTCACGCTAAAAGATACGGTTCTTGAGGCTTGTGCGGATTTCGACTTTCCAATAGTGGCGAATCTAAGCTTTGGGCACACAGATCCCATGTTGACTTTGCCAATCGGTGTTTTGGCTAATGTTTGTGTAATGAAAGGTAGTGAGGCCCGTATCACAATTGTCTAACTTACTTTTATCAAAACAGGGATGCCCATGCGGTTATTGCTTGAGTACCCCGGGGGAGAGGTCGCAATTTATTGTCTGCCAAAATGATGTTGCGACCGCACTAATACCGATACGGCCGAGAATTAGGGGGAATGTGGTGGTGGTGCCTCACGTCTATCATACGGATTTTTCCACATTCAATCAGAGTGAGTTCCGCGATCTATTTAAGTGTGTCAGGGAGTCTACTTTTGCAGTAGAAAACCTCTATGATCCGGATGGCACCAATGTCTGGTGTGATTGGGGGGAAATTACGGGGCGATCCTATCTTCACTTAGTTTGGGAGATTGTCCCCAGGAGTGACAGGAAAGCGGGTAGAAAATATCGCTATACGGATATTTTTTCGTGTCCGCAATGGAGTTCGCCGGAGAGGGCGAAGGAAGCTGCACGTCTACGCGGTGCTCTCAATTGCTCGAAATAGCCCCTATTATAAAACGATCATAACTTGTATTGAGTTTGCTGTGCCTTATACGTTTCGAGTTCGAAGGCCGTGCCCGCTATGTACACTGATTCATTCGAATGTTCCGCTGGTAAAGGAGATGAAGCACGCTTGCCTGGCGGTAAATCCGAGGCAGCGCAGTAAAGGCGCATTGTTAGTAATCCCTTCTTTGCACACGAATCATTTTACCGCTTGTGACTCGGTAGTTTTATCAGATGTCAGCAATTTGATCCTAACGGGTGTTGATATTCTGCGAGAGGCATTTCAGCCAGATGGTATTCATACATTCTGCAATTCCGGAGTGTCCGCAGGCCAGTCTGAAGATCACATGCATGTGCAAATCATCCCGCGATATGCAGATGAGCCCTATTCATTTGTACCCAGTGATGAGATTCCACTATTAGCTGAGGATAAGTTAGCCGAACTCGTCAGCGTTCTACTGCGAAGGAGCGCCAATGTAGACTAGCAGCAGTTTTTTCAGCCGGCTCTAGTGAGCGGTACAGCACCCATTCAACAGATTGTTCCCACTCTTTAGAACTGAGTGCTTGTCAGGTTCCTCAAAGCCCGAGACTGTTGACATTAGGGCGCTTCGGCCCTAGATTCAAACGAGCGTTTGAAACACTTGAATGAGGACCGGGAGCATGGCCGACTATAAGGCGCCACTAAGGGAGATGAACTTCCTACTTCACGAGGTATTTGCTGCGGAAAAACTCTGGGCGGAATTGCCCGGGTTGGCTGGAGCGGTAGATCGTGAGACCGCAGATGCGATTCTCGAAGAGATGGCCAAGCTGGCTGCCAACACCCTGGATCCGATCAATCGCACTGGCGACGAAGAGGGTTGCCAGTGGAATGACGGTGTGGTGACCACGCCGAAAGGCTTTAAAGAAGCCTATGCCACCTTCTGTGAAGGTGGTTGGGGTGGACTGCTGGGCAACCCGGAATACGGCGGCATGGGTATGCCGAAAATGCTGGGCGCTCAGGTTGAGGAGATGATCAATGCTTCAAATATCTCTTTTGCACTCTACCCGGTTCTGACTAACGGCGCCTGCCTGGCAATTGATGCCCACGCCAGTGGTGCGCTGAAAGAAAAATACCTGCCCAAGATGTATGAGGGAACCTGGGCTGGTGCCATGGGCCTTACCGAGCCTCACGCCGGTACAGACCTGGGTATTATCCGCACCAAGGCCGAGCCCCGTGGCGATGGCAGCTTTAGCATCAGCGGCAGCAAGATCTTTATCACCGGCGGTGACCAGGATCTGTCCGAAAATATTATCCACCTGGTATTAGCAAAATTGCCGGACGCACCCAAGGGGCCGAGAGGCATTTCGCTGTTCTTGGTGCCCAAATACAAGGTGAACGAAGACAACAGCATCGGCGAACACAACGATGTGAACTGTGGCTCAATCGAGCACAAAATGGGTATCAAGGCCTCCGCTACCTGTGCGATGAACTTCGACGGCGCGCAGGGCTGGCTGGTCGGCGAGGAGAACAAAGGACTCGCGGCCATGTTTACCATGATGAACTACGAGCGTCTGGGTGTCGGTATCCAGGGCCTCGGCGCCTCAGATCGCTCCTATCAAAATGCTGTTGAATACGCTCGCGACCGTATCCAAAGCCGTTCTCCAGCGGGCGCCAAGCAGCCGGAGAAAGCCGCAGACCCCATCATTGTGCACCCGGATGTGCGCCGTATGCTGCTCACCCAAAAAGCCTTGGTGAACGGCGGCCGCGCTCTGTCCACTTACGTGGCCAAGTGGTTGGATATTTCCAAGTTCGGCGAGGGTGAAGAGAAAAAGAACGCGGAGAATATGGTTGCCTTGCTGACCCCGGTAGCCAAAGCCTTTACTACCGATATGGGATTGGATTGCACCATCCTCGGTCAGCAGGTCTTCGGTGGCCACGGTTATATCCGCGAATGGGGCCAGGAACAGTTGGTGCGCGATGTGCGTATTACCCAGATCTATGAAGGAACCAATGGTATCCAGGCTCTGGATCTGGTGGGCCGCAAGACTGTAGCCACTGGCGGTGCTCTGTTCGAATTGTTTGCTGCAGATGTACAGGGCTTTATCGATGCCCAGATTGATCGCGAGGAAATGGCGGAGTTTATCCAGCCGCTCATCGCTGAGATGCAACGCCTGCGTGAAGCAACAGAGAATATGGTTGCCGCCACTCAGCAAGACCCCCACGCACCGGGTGCTGCCTCTGTAGAGTACCTGCACCTGTTCGGCTACGTCGCTTACGCCTTTATGTGGGCGAAAATTGTGTCTGCGGCGCTGCCGAAAGCGGAAGCGGATAGCTTCTACAACGGCCAGATAAAGACAGCGCGCTTCTACTTTGCTCGCCTGTTGCCACGCACCCAGGCATTGGCCGGCAGTGTCAATGCAGGTAGCGCTAGCTTGATGGACTTGGAGGAAGAGCTGTTCTAACCGCTCCCTGCGAAAGTGTTAAAAAGCCCCGCTATGCGGGGCTTTTTTGTGGAGCTGTAGAAAGCTTTCTCCTAAACTCAGGGCACAAAAATAACGAGCGAAAGTGCCCATGTTAGATCCCTCCGATAAGAAACTCTCCGACGAAGACCAAGCAAAGGTCGATAAATACCTGCAGTCCGGCATCAACAGTGTCGAGCGCAAGCCTTTCCGTCCCTGGGTATTGTTACTCGGCTTGTTAGCGTTATTGACGCTGCTATCGTTGCTGAGCCTGTACATCGCCCAGACAAAAGGTATCGTCTAGCGCGGCGTGGAGCTTCCCAAGTGCTGGAGTAGCTGCCATTCGTCACCGGTAACTGGCTGGATAGACAGGCGCCCCTGTTTTACCAGCACCATCTCTGCTAACTGGGGGATGTCCTTGATTTCTGCGAGGGGCACCGGCCGCTGGAACTCACTTCGCCAGCGAATATCGACGCAGTACCAGCGCGGTTTATCCTCGCTGGCCTTGGGGTCAAAGTACTTGCTTTCCGGGTCGAACTGGGCCGGATCGGGGTAGGCAGAGCGAACCACTTCAGCGGTGCCCACAACTGCCGGCACCTTACAGGCACTGTGATAAAACAGCACGCCATCTCCTTCCTTCACCTTATCGCGCAAAAAATTGCGTGCCTGGTAATTGCGGATACCATCCCAGCGACCGCAACCGCTGGATTCGGCAGCGAGGTCCTGAAGGCTGTATTCATCGGGCTCAGATTTAAATAACCAGTACGTCATGCGGCAGTTTGTCTCTTTGCTGCGCCGGGTGGTGTTTCGCCGGCTTTCGGCGCCATTTAGTATGAAGCTGCCGATTAGTGTCAAATCGGCGCATAGATTTTTACCCAATAAGTGGGAGATTATGGGAAGCAAAACACTTCAGTGGCTTTCACAGAAGCTGGCCAGTCGTCGTTCACAATACTGGGCCCTGCAGCTCTCTGGTTGGGGGGGCTATACGCTGTTGACCTTTGTAGGTAGTTTTTTTTGGGTGAATGACCACTGGATTCACTCTGGCTACATCATAGTTGCCACTACAGCGGGGGTTGTTCTCAGCGAGAGCATGCGCTTGGGTTTTCACCGCCTGTGGAGTAAGCCTCCAGCGCTGCGATTAATAGGTTCTTTATTGCTGGTAGTGATGGCGGCGGTGATTTGGGCGGCAATAAAATTTAGCGGCTCTCTGTGGCTGTATGGTCACGATGGTGATGAGCACCCGGCACTTCTGGCCATCTATTGGTTCACCTATTCATTTCTGATTCTGATGACCTGGGCGGCGCTCTATTACGGCATCAAGTATTACCGCTCCTCTCAGGCGCAGCAGGAGAAGGCGTTGCGGGCGGAATCAATGGCGCATCAGGCTCAATTAAAAATGCTGCGTTACCAGTTGAATCCTCACTTCCTGTTTAACACACTCAACGCAATCTCCACCTTGATCCTCGATAATGACGGGCGCACGGCCAACAATATGGTGACACGCCTGTCTCAATTCCTGCGCCATTCCCTGGATAATGACCCCATGCAGAAGGTCACTCTGGCGAAGGAAGTTGAGGCGCTGATGTTGTACCTGGACATTGAAAAGGTGCGCTTCGCCGATCGCTTGGGGGTGAATCTGGATTTACAGGGGGAGTCCCCCCAGGCCCTGGTGCCGAGCCTGTTGTTGCAACCGTTGGTTGAAAACGCGATCAAATACGGGATTGCACAGCTGGAGTGGGGCGGTGAGATTGGCATCAAGTCGCGGGTTTTCGCCGGCGAACTGTTACTGGAGGTCAGTGATAACGGCCCCGGTATGTCGGAAGAGGAGCTGCGCCTGATTGGCAAAGGCTACGGAGTGGGTATTCGCAATACCTGTGAGCGCCTTAAGGCCCTTTATGGCGATGACCAGAGAGTGCGTTTCCGCAACCGTCCGGAAGGGGGCTTGTCGGTAAATATTCGTATTCCCTTTGAACAGGAATAAAGAAATGAGTGGAGTAGAGATCCTGAGGGCGATCGTTGTCGATGATGAACCCCTGGCTCGTCGCGGCTTGCGACTGCGCCTGGAGCGGATGGCTGATATCGAGGTGGTTGCAGAGAGCGGCAATGGTCGCGATGCATTGGAGAAAATACTGGAGCTGAGGCCCGATGTAGCATTTGTGGATATCCAGATGCCCGGCGTAAACGGTTTGCAACTGGTCCAGTTGATTCCGTTGGACTCTCTGCCTCATGTGGTATTTGTCACGGCCTACGACCAGTATGCGGTAGAGGCTTTTGAAATCAATGCGGTGGACTACGTATTAAAACCCATCGAAGAAGAGCGCTTGGAGTTGGCTCTTACCCGAGTCAGGGAACAGAGAGCCAACGCTGATATCGCTAACCAACGAGAGCAATTACTCGAAGCTGTTGCCGATTTGACCAAGGAATCCCCTGAGGTGTTGGAGCAGAAGCTGGTTAGCGGGCAATTTGCCGGTAGTGCCTATCCGGACAAAATTGCAGTGAAAGATGCGGGCAAAATAACTTTGGTGCCCTCCAGTGAAATCGACTGGATCGATGCTGCCGGTGATTATATGTGTGTGCACGCTCGGGGTGAGACCCATGTGATGCGTATCACCATGAAAGAACTGGAGCAGCAGTTGGACCCGAAACTTTTCCAGCGCATACATCGGTCAACAATCGTCAATTTAAGTCGGGTAAGGGAAATACGTGCCCATATTAATGGCGAATACCATCTGGTATTAGATAGCGGCGAGTGTTTAAAAATGAGCCGCAGCTATAAAAATAAAGTCCAGCACTTCCTCTGATCCATAAATTTTTTATGGCTCTCAGGTGAGGCAGCAAAGCAGGTGGGTTTTCCACTGTAACGCTGCCTCTTAAGGCATGGATTTCATTTTGTGAATTTTTATTTTCTTTCCGGTGAATAAACGGGCTCTTCATGGCCTGATCGAATTTTCCTGGCAACTAGTCGCAACTGCCTTGTAAGGAATTCATATTCCGCTAGCCTTCAGTCCCAATAAAAAACTGGGGCTGAAGTAATGGCATTAACACGCGCCGCTTTAAAAAATCCCGCTGCTGCGGGGGTCGCAGTGGTTATGGCTGTTCTGCTTGGAGCTTTCCTCGCCAGCCAGCTGCCGGTTCAACTTTTCCCCGATATCGACAATCCTCGTATCGCTATCCAGGCGGGCTGGAGAGCGGCCGCACCGAAAGAGGTGGAGGCGGAAATTGTCGAGCCGATCGAATCCGTATTACAGGGCCTCACCGGTCTGGAAATGATGCAAGTCAACGCCGGTCGCGGTGGCGCCTGGGCAAATCTGGAATTTGCCATGGGCACCGATATGAACAAGGTGCTGATTGATGTTATCAGTCGTATGAGCAGCCTGCCGCCATTGCCCCGGGATGCGGAGCCACCGCGAGTAATGCTGGGTGGCTGGGGTGGCGATGCCACAGCACTGACCTATTTCTTTCTGCAAAAATTACCTGATAACCAGAATAACCTGGATGACTACGCTGGCCTGATCGAAGATGTACTGCGCCCGGAGTTGGAGTCGGTGCCCGGGGTTGCCAGTGTCCAGGCCCAGTCTGGGAGTGCGGCACAGGAAGAGTTACAGATTATTTTTGATCCCTGGAAAGCAGCTGAACTGGGAGTAGAGCTGCCTACAGTGAGTCGGCAGCTGGCGTCGGCCAGGGATGTCTCCGGCGGATTTACCGACGTGGGGCGTCGTCGCTATACCCTGCGCTTTGTCGGCGAGTATGAACCGAAAGACTTATCCGAATTAGTGTTGGAATGGCGCATTGGGCAGCCGGTGCGCCTGGGCGATATTGCTGAGGTCAAGGTGGGGCCTTCTGAATCCCGCGGTGTCACCACGCAGAATGGCAACCCGGCAGTTTCTCTCCGTATTAACCGTACCAACAATGCCAATATGCTGGCTACTTTGGAGCGGGTTAAGCAAAAAGTCGCTGAGCTGAATGAAACTAAATTGAAAGCTGAGCAGCTTGTGCTGGTGCAATCATTTGATGCATCGGTATTTGTTTATCGGGCTTTAAACTTGCTCGGCGGTAATATGATTTTGGGTATCGTATTAGCTGTCGGAGTGCTCTGGTGGTTTATGCGACGCATGCGTGCGACCTTGATCGTTGCCGCAGCGATTCCAATTTCATTACTTTCGACCTTTGTGGTGCTGTCGGCCGCAGGCCGCAGCGTGAATGTAATTTCTCTGGCGGGACTGGCCTTTGCTACCGGTATGGTGCTCGATGCTGCGATAGTAGTGTTGGAAAATATTGTGCGCCTGAGAGAAAAAGGTCGGGGGGCAGAGGAGGCTGCGGAGCAGGGTGCAGGCCAGGTATGGGGTGCACTGTTGGCCAGTACTGCGACAACCGTTGCGATATTCCTTCCTGTATTTTTTCTTAACAGTGTCGAAGGGCAGGTCTTCGGTGACCTGGCCCTGACTATTGCTGTGGCTGTGGTGTTTTCCCTGTTGGTTGCGGTGGCTGTGGTTCCCCTGGCTGCGCGTCTGTGGCTACCCTCTATCTCTACTGAAGACCGTCTCTCCCGAGTGTGGGAAAAAATAACTGCGCGGGTAATGGCTTTGACGAGTACCAGGACCCGCCGTTGGCAGGTGATCGGGGGGCTTTTATTAATGCCCATGGTTGCGACTTATTTATTCTTACCAAACCTGGATTATTTACCGCCGGTAAAAAGAGATGCAGTTGATGTGTGGATGAACTTCCCCGCATCCACTAATACCAAAACTTTAGAAACAGAAATCGTCAACGAGTTGGATAAGCGCATGGCACCCTACATGAGTGGTGAGCGCGAACCAGCCCTGAAGAACTACTATGTGATCACCTGGCCCAATGGCGGCACTATGGGAGTGCGGGTTAAGGATATGGATCAAGCCAAGGAGATGGAGAGAATCCTGCGGGAAGAAATCCTGGTGGATATTCCTGATTTCCAGGGATTCGCTGCGCGGGGTAATCTGTTTGGCCAATTCGGTGGTGACCGCAACATTGCTTTACATCTGCAATCCCGTGATGCCGAAGCATTGATGCGTGCGGCTGCCCTTGGGGTTGAGGTTGTTGAAGAGGTGATGCCGGGAACGCCGGTGCAGACCAACCCAGGCTTATCTTTATCAGAACCTGAATTGACAGTGCGCCCCAATGATCGCGCAATGCTGGAGCAGGGTTGGAATCGCCAGGATATGGGCGGACTGGTTCGAACGCTGGGCAATGGTCTCTATGTCGGCGAGTATTTTGACGGTGAAAAGCGCCTGGATATTATTTTTAAAGCGCAGCCCTGGAGTACTCCCGAACAACTGCAAAATACGCCGTTGGTAACGCCCCGTGGAGAAGTAGTGCCGCTCAGTCAGTTGGCCAGTGTGGAGCGGACTGTGGGGCCGGGCAGTTTGCGCCGGGTTGATGGTCGGCGCACTATTACACTGAATATAGTACCGCCGGAAGATGTGTCCCTAGAAGAGGTGCGCGCACAGCTGGAAACGGATGTATTGCCGAAGATTCGCGAAGCTCTGCCCGCTGACGGGAGTATTTTGGTGGGAGGAAATGCCAGTGACCTGGATAAGGCGTTGGCTTCGCTTTCCAAGAATTTCCTGTTAGCGCTGCTAATTTTATTCCTGCTGATGAGTGCACTGTTCCGCTCCTTGCGGGATGCCTCTCTGGTACTGCTCACCGTGCCCCTGGCGACAGTGGGCGGCGTGTTGGCGCTACAAATTTTAAACTTGATCGATTTCCAACCACTGGATCTGCTCACCATGATTGGCTTTGTGATATTGCTAGGCCTGGTGGTGAATAATGCTATTTTGCTGGTACACCAGACGCGAGCGGCAGAAATGGCGGGTAGCACTCGGGTGGACGCGGTAGAGCAGGCTTTACGCCTGCGTTTGCGCCCTATTTTTATGAGTACCCTGACCAGCGTGTTTGGCATGTTGCCACTGTTGGTTGCTCCCGGTGAGGGCAGTGTTATTTACCGCGGCCTGGCCGCAGTGATTGTGGGCGGCATGGCAGTGAGCACGCTCTTTACCCTGGTTTTATTGCCGGCATTACTGCAAACCGGCAGCCTGCCGCTACCCAAATTTACGGCTATGCGCGAAAGGTTTGCCCTGAGGAGTTCACAATGAAGAAATTGCTCGCAGGTATCGTTTTATCTCTGGGCGCTAATAGCGTTTGGGCGCAGGGCGATCCAATTGCGGTATTGGTGGATCGGGCCCAAGTTCGGGAAATTGCTCCGAGCCAGTGGTCTGCAGGTGAGGTGGTGAGCCGACGAGATATCCTGGTTTCTTCTGAACTGGATGGTGTGTTGGAATTTGTCGCTGAACCCGGCAGCTTTATTAAAAAGGGTGAGCGCCTGGCCGAGCTGGATAGTACTCATTGGCGATTACAGCTGCGCAACAGTGACAGCCGCATTGCACAATTGCGCGCACGGTTGACCTATATGGATGCTCAGTTAAATCGACTGAGTAAGTTGGCGGAAACCAATAGTACCTCCCGAGCCGCATTGGAAGAGCAGCAGGCTGAGCGCGAGGCAATGGCTCAGGACCTGATTGCGGCTCAAATTGAGCGCGACCGACGGGCCTATGAATTATCTAAAACAGCCATTGATGCACCCTTTGATACTTTAGTGGTGAGCCGCGAATTACAGGCGGGAGAATATGTGCGCACCGGTTCGGAATTACTGCGAGCCCTGGATATGTCACAGATGGAAGTGGAGGCGGATATTCCCCTGACGGCTCTGCCGCTGATTCGCATTGGTGACACAGTGGCGCTGCGCAGTGATTCTGTCTCTCGGCCGGGAGAGGCTCGGGTGGATGATCAATTATTTAGCGGCCGGGTACGTCAATTTGTGCCTGTGGCCAGCGATCGCTCCCGGCGAGTTAAGCTGATGGTAACTTTGCCACAGAGTGCGCCGGAGCAGTGGGACTGGATTGTCGGTATGCCGGTACAGGTCTCTGTGCCCATTGCGCAGGCGCAGGCCACCATGTCTGTGCCAAGGGATGCCTTGGTTTTAAGAAATGGCGATACCTTCGTATATCGAGTGGGCGAGGAGGATAAGGCTGAGCGATTATCTGTGCGTATCGGCAGTGGCGATGGTGAATGGGTGTCGGTAAGCGGTGATCTCACCAAGGGCGATCGTGTGATAGTGCGTGGTGCTGAGCGCTTGCAGCCTGGACAGGAAGTTAAAGTGCTGTCGGAAGTGGTGCGAGATAAAGAGCCATTACAGGCGGGCAGTGGCTAATTCCTGATTTTCCCTGAAGGCCTTCTGATCAAATACAGGGTGACTCGCTGCTTGTGATCGCCCTGGCCCTCCTAATCTTCCGCCAAGCAATGATGTCCTCTCCCCATCTAAACTATTTGTGGGTACACCAATTAAATAATAATCATTCGCATTGACTGGCAAGTATTTCTTCAAATATCATCCGCTCCGATTATGGTGCCCCTGCACCGTTCGCTGATTTGGAATGAGGTTTTAGCCGATGAAAAGTAACGGCTTAATGAAGAAAAAAGCGCTGTCAGCCTGGATTGCTGCCGCCGTGCTCGCCCCGCTGGGAAGTTCTGCTTGGTCTGCTGAAACCATGGAAGAAGTCAGTGTCTACGGAGAGCAGGAGGAGACCAGTACCGCCTCTCGCCTAAGTCTATCTGTTTACGATACTCCGCAAACGGTAACAACTATATCCCAAGCTCAAATCCAGGACTTTGCCCTACAGGATATTAATGAGCTGCTGAAATATACTCCTGGGGTAACCGTAGAGAACGTAGAGACGGATCGTACTTATTACACTGCTCGCGGCTTTGATATTGTGAACTTCCAATACGATGGTATCGGTGTTCCCTTTTCCTCTGGTTTATCCCATGGGCATCAAGATACAGCGATATTTGATCAGGTTGAAGTGGTGAAGGGCGCAGCAGCTCTGACCACAGGTCTGGCTAACCCCTCAGCGACGGTTAACTTTATCCGCAAGCGCCCAACAGAAGAGTTCAAGGCGGGTGTAGACCTGGTTGCCGGTGAAGAGGGACGTTTGCGCACCCAGGGAGATATCTCAGGTTCTATCAGCGATAACGTCCGAGGACGGTTGGTGGTTGCAGAGGATCAGGCCGATTCTTATCTTGACCGCTACGAAACTGACGGCAGTGTCTACTACGGTATTGTGGAAGCAGATTTGACTGATTCCACCACCCTGACCTTAGGCCACAGCCAAAATCGCAGTGAAGCCGATGGCAGTATGTCCGGTGCCCTGCCACTTTTCTATACCAATGGCAGCGCTACCGATTACGATGTTTCCACAAGTACGGCACCAGACTGGGCTTTCCGCAATGTAGACAGAACCCAGACTTTTGTTGAACTGAAGCAGGATCTTTCCGCAAACTGGTCCGTCACTGCATTACTGACCCAGAATGAAATCGATATGGATGTCGAGGAGATGTATGTCTACGGTACTCCAGACAGAGAGACCGAACTGGGTTTATATGGATATGCATTTGGCTACAAGTTGGATGAAAAGCAGAAGATTGCGGATGTATTCCTGTCAGGAACCTACAATTTGTTCGGCCGCGATCACGAATTGGTGGTGGGTGCCAACTATGCAGATATCGAACTAACCGGCCAGTCTTTCTACAGCTACTCCGACGGTTATCCGGTTCTTGGCAGTGACTGGGCTAATGGCACAACGGCGCGGCCTGACTTTGTTGATTTTGATCCTTATGAAGATGGCCACGAAGACGATCAAGAACACAAGTCCCTGTACTTTGCCACTCGTTTGAATATTACCGACAGCCTGTCTTTATTGGCCGGCGCACGCAAAATGGAAGTGGAACAATCCGGCTACAATTATGGTGTTGATGCTGACACTTCGGCGGATGAAACTGTTCCCTATGTAGGGGCCACTTTTGATTTGAACGATAGTTTCTCATTCTACGGTAGCTATACTGAAGTCTTTACCCCGCAGTCTTGGGTTAACCCTGAATTTAAACCACTGGGGGCCGCAGAGGGAGACAGTTCCGAGGTGGGGTTTAAGTACTCCCTTGCGGGTGGACAAGCAACGGCTAGTGTTGGGCTATTTGAATCCAACCTGAATAATCTCGGTGAATACCTAGATAAGGTTGATGGAAAGAATGTTTACGAGAGTGGTGATTTCACTACAAAGGGCGTTGAGCTGGAGCTAATCGGTTCAATTACCGAGAATTTCAATATCAGCTTTGGCTTTACCCACTTAAGTGAAGTAGTCAATAAAGACGGTGAGGAAGATCGCACTTATATTCCGCGCAACACCCTGAAGGTGGCCGTGGCTTACGATTTACCTCAAGTTCAAGGCTTGAAGTTCGGCGGCGGTATCAATTGGCAGGATGATATTTACACTGAGCCTGCCGAGGGTGTTCGTGTAGAGCAGGATAGCTATGCGTTGCTCAGCGCCTTTGCCAAGTACGATATTTCTGATGCTTTAACGGTTGGCCTCAATATTGATAACCTGACCAACGAGAAATATATCAACAGCCTCTATTGGACCCAGGGCTATTACGGCGCTCCGCGTCAGGCACAGTTGAGTGTGAGCTGGCGCTACTAAGGCGCCTAGTTAACTCCGTTGCAGTTTAACCCGGTACTTGTGCCGGGTTTTCTGTTTTTTAGTTTTAGGTAAATGTTATGCGTCAAACCCTGGTTCTTTTACATCGTTACCTGGGGCTTGCTACTGCGGTCTTCCTGATAGTCACCGGGCTAACCGGCGCTATTATCTCCTGGGATCACGAACTGGATGAGTGGCTCAATCCCCACTTATATAAAACTACTTCCAGCGGCGAACCCTTAGCCTCTATCGAGTTGGCAGAACGGCTTGAAGAGTCCTTGCCGCAAGTCCAAATATCCTATTTTGAATTAGTACAGGAGCCTGGGCATACCCAGTATTTCTGGGTAGAGCCTCGAATTGACCCCGCTACCGGTCAATTCTTTGCGGTGGATTACAACCAGGTATTTGTCGATCCGACCAGTGGGGAAATTGTTGGTAAGCGCGAATGGGGACGTGTCTGGCCGATAACAACTGAAACACTGATGTCGTTTTTGTACAAGCTGCATTACAGTTTTCATATTCCTGAATTTTGGGGCACTGACCACTGGGGAATTTGGCTGCTGGGCGTTATTGCACTGGTATGGACAGTCGATTGCTTTGTGGGGCTAGCGGTGACTTTACCTCGCCGCAAGAAATCCACTCGAAAGCCATCTCGGACTTGGTGGCAGCGCTGGAAGCCCGCATGGATGATTAAGGCCGGCGCTGGGCGTGCCAGGCTCACATTTGATTTACATCGTGCGTTCAGTCTGTGGACCTGGGCGCTGCTGCTGACAATTGCATTTACGGCCTTCTCACTGAATCTCTATCGAGAAGTGTTTTTTCCCCTGATGTCGCTGGTATCAGATGTGACTCCGTCGCCCTTGGAAGAGCGCACACCTAACGATCACAGCAATCCAATTACCCCGGCGTTGTCTTTTCGGGGTATAGCCGCGATTGGAGAAAACCAAGCTGCGCAGATTGGCTGGCAGCAACCGTTGAATTCCCTGTGGTATGCCCGGGAGTGGGGGATATATCGAGCTGAATTTTTTGATGCCAGCGCAGGGCATGGTGCCGGGGGGGTTGGTCACAAGGCTCTATTTTTTGATGGCCACAGCGGCGAATATCTCGGAGACTTTATCCCCTGGGAAGGGACGGCAGCAGACTTATTTGTACAGGCGCAATTCCCAGTGCATTCCGGTAGGATCCTCGGTCTCCCTGGTCGCATACTGATTTCAATTATGGGGGTGGTGATTGCGATGTTGAGTGTGACTGGAGTTTTAATCTGGTTACGTAAACGTCGTGTGGCAGTCAGTAGTCGGGTGGATAGCAGGTCTCCCTTGCAGAGTACAGCTGTATAATTCTATTGGTTAGACTAGTGGTAATTGGAGCAATTTAATGGCGCTCTAGTTACCGCTTGGGATAGCCTTGGAGATGACTTGTTCGCACCATACCCTTAGCGGATTGCAATTTGCTGATGATATTAGCCATGCGATCCCTGCTTACCCTATTTCTTGTATTCTTCTGTTCTGTTTCGGAGTCTCAGGTTCGATCGGACCACCTGCCTCCCGGAGCTGAGCCTATCGAAGTGAATAACCAGACAGTTTTTTATAAAAATGGTTATTTCTACCGCAAAGGCCCCGACGCCTATACCCGGATTGAGCCGCCTCTGGGAGCTCGGGTCTCCCGAGTACCTTTTGGAACCCCCATTAACTTGGGTAACAAGCATTATATGCTTGCGGGTAATGGTACCTTTTTCTTATTAGACCCCAGGGACAATCAATATGTGGTGGTCACGCCCCCTCCCAATTGGCAGCATGTTAATCGCAATCCCCTAGCTCCGAAAAAGAAAATATATCCCCGAGCGTATCCGCCCCGCCATTTGCGGCACCGCTCAGAGGGTAAACGAGTCGATCGTAAGGATTGGGATATTTACTGTGAAGCCCGGGCGGCAAATTTGCTGCGCAGTACGGGTGAGCCTGGTAAAACAACCAGGCGGGCTATGCGTGAATATCGCAAGGTATACAGAAAATGTTTGCGTCAAAGTCGGCGCTTCAGGTAAATGCATGGGGCAGGGAAGTCCCTGGGCTACACTGAACAATATGGCCCAGTAGGCCCCTATTTTATTAGTGCCGGATTTTTTCACGGATAGAAGTATTTTATGCCGGGTGCCAGCCTTTTTATCCCTCGTTGTAGTGCCGGCAAAGAATTTTCTTTTCTTCACCTCGCCCTTTCATTTCTCCTTTTCTTTAGTGTCGCCTGTCTCTCTGTTTCCAGTGTCGCCCAGCTTCCCGGTAGTAAACCCAAGGAGTTTAAGCCGGAGGTTCCAGATTTTGCTGACCCCTCTGCAGATTGGTGGACTGGATGGACCAGTGCTTCTCCCGAAGAGCGACGAGAATGGCTTAGCTTGGTCACAAAGAGCTGGGAGGAGTGGGAAAAGGATTTGCCGGAGGATGAGGCCTTACAGGAAGGCGCAGAAAAGATTAGCCAAAGTTTACAAGGGATCGCAATTACCTGGAAAAAACGAGAGGAGTACCTGAAAGTCCCTTTAATGCCGGATGTGGATTTTCCAGAAAACCCAACGGTATTGAACTGGGCCAAGGCTGATTCTGCCATCAGCCGTGGCCGACGTAGGTTGAAAGGCGTAGAACTGGAGGCTCGCCAACTTAAATCAACCCAGTCCCAGTCTCTATCTTTACTGCGTAAACAAGTGATTGTGCTGCGGGATTCCAGTGGACGAGAGGAGGATGAGGCGGCGCAGGCCCTACTTTTAGCTCAAATAAATCACCTAAATATTATTGAGCAGCTGAGTACCGTTAATACTTTCCTGGGAACCTGGCGGGAAAAGATTAACAGCGCAGAAATTAAATTGCGGAGACTTCTGGATACCCTCGTCTACTCCAGTAAAGATGCAGAGGAAATAGATAAGGATATTGCCGCGAACGAAAAGAAAATCGAACGTATTTCTGCGACCCGCACCAGTATTCAAAGCACTACAGAACCCTCCACTGACCCCACCATCAATATGCAGAAAGACCTCACCCTGATGCAGCTTGAAGTGGACTTGTTGGAGGAGCAGTTGGAAAAACGCAAAAAGGAATTGCTGCAATCCATCAATGAGGTCCTGAATGAAGAGGGCGAAGAGCGCCCCCTGATTATCAGTCGGGATTTATTGGAAAATGCCAACTCTGTGATTGAAAGTGCGTCGCGGGAGCTGGCGGTGCGCCAGCGCCAGGTGGTGGCCTGGCGCGAAGATGAAGAGAACGAAGACCTGAGTCGCTGGTGGTCTTACTTTGAGCGTATTGGCAGTGGCCTGGCCCGCGCCAATGACCTCGAGCAGGATATTCAGCGCTATGAAAAGGCCCAGCTGGAGGTTTACAAGGAGCGCCAGGGTTGGTGGGCAACAGTGCGCGAACGAGTCGCACTGGGCGCAAGACAAGCTTATAACCGCTGGCGTAAGTTGGCGGATTATCAGCTATTTACTGTTGCCCAGAACCCGATAACCCTGCGGTTGATCGCCAAGATGATTGTGGTCTTGGTGGGGGCCTGGCTATTGTCTGGACTCACCCAGGCCTTCCTGCGCCGGCTTGTGCGCAGGGAGCATGCCAGTGAATCCTCCATGTACAATCTTGGGCGGGTGTTGCATTACATCTTTATTTCCGCGGCCCTGATTGTGGTGCTCAGCATGTTGGGCCTGGATACCTCCAAGTTGGCCCTGGTCGCTGGAGCCCTGTCGGTAGGTATTGGCTTTGGGCTTCAGGCGATCTTCTCGAATTTTATCTCCGGTTTGATTTTGCTGTTTGAGCGCCCTCTCAAAGTGGGTGATCTGGTGGAGCTGGAGTCGGGCGTTTTTGGCCGCATCCGCGATATCAGCGTGCGCTCAACCCGTATTACCACGCGGGACAATGTGGATATCTTGGTGCCCAACACTGAGTTTGTTGCGGGCCGGGTTATTAACCACACACTGGATGATCCTGTGCGCCGTATTCATGTACCCTTTGGTGTGTCTTATGCCTCGGACCCAGATTTGGTGCGGGAAGCTGCCCTGGAAGCTGCTGCTCGAGTCAATATCACCCATACCGACTGGAAGCGAAAAACCGAGGTGTGGCTGATGGGGTTCGGAGATAATGCCCTTGACTTCAAGTTGGTGGTGTGGGTCAACAGCAATATGGTGACTTCCCTGGGAGACTCCTATGCCCTGTACAACTTGGAGTTGTTGCGGGAATTTCGCGATAAGGGTATTGAGGTACCTTTCCCTCAGAGAGATCTGCATCTGCGCAGTTGGGATGTTCCGGCGATCATTGGCCGTACTGCCAGGAAGTAACTGGGGTCCGGCTGGCATGACACCTCCGGGATTTCATAGTATTTTCAGCCCACTGGCCTTTGTGTCGGTGCAAGTTCATTTACCGGTGTTACTGCGTTTTCTCACAGGGCGCTGATGAAATCACAATAAGGGAAGCCCGTGCTGATCATCCCCATCCAAAACAAACCCGACTGGCGCCGGCCGCCATTAATGTGTTTTGCGTTGATTGCCCTTAACTTGCTGATGTTTGTTTTCTATCAAGGGGGGGATGAAGCACGCTGGCAGGAAGCTGAAGATTACTATTTTGAGAGTGACTTACCGGACCTCGAAGAGCAACGCTTTCTTGTGTATGTCAATGAAATGCACCCAGAGTGGAGAGCGCAGATGGGTGTGGAAGGGGAAGAGTTTTTTTACCGGGAATCCCTCGGTAACCCTGAATTCCACCACTGGCTGTTGCCGAAGCTCGAAGCAGAGGGTGAAACCGAGTGGTTACGACAGAGGCAGGAGTTTGCCCAACTGCGGGATAAGGTTAGTAGCAATGCACTGGGACTGATACCGGCAGATCCGAGTATTGCTGGGGCCTTTGGCCATATGTTTTTACACGGAAGCTGGGATCACCTTATTGGCAATATGGTGTTTTTGCTGTTGTTTGGCTTGTCTGTTGAACTAGCCCTGGGAGGGTTGTGGTTTATAGGGCTCTACCTGGTGGGAGGATTGGCGGCAGCAGGTCTGCATGTGCTGGTGGAATCCGGCAGCCATGTACCGATGGTGGGTGCCTCCGGTGCGGTCTCGGCAATTATGGGCATGTTCGTCGCGGTTTACGGTGTGCGCCGGTTGCGTTTCTTTTACACCATTGGTTTTATGTTTGGCGAATTCAGTGCACCGGCGCTGCTGGTGTTACCACTGTGGTTGGGTAAAGAGATTTTCGGTTACTTGTATGGAGATGCCAGCATTGCCTACTGGGCCCATACTGGTGGTTTACTTGCGGGTTTTGCCCTGACTTTGGCGGTGTTGTATTGGCGCCCGATGGTGGAACCTATGCCGGAGGAAGAGGAGGCCCCGTGTCCCCAAAGGGTAGCCCTGGCGCGGATTGATCGTTTTTTGGAAGAGGGAAAAATCCTGGAAGCCACTGAAGCGGCAGCCTCAGCGGTGCGGCAATATCCACAGGCTTTAACACTGATTGAGCGCTATATAGAACTGACTTCAGTGGCGCCAGAGAGTGAAGGTTACCACCGGGCCAATCTCGCGTTATTTGCCCAGGCAGGAAATCTGGAGATCGATGGCCATACCCTGGCAAGTGGCTATCGCCGCTACTTGGCGGCAACAAAAAGTCCAAAGGCGCTCACCGGAAAGGCAAACTTATTGATGGCACGGCGTGCAGCGGAGGAAAAGGACTGGCCGTGGCTAGAGGAATTACTGCGCCACTTGAAACAGCAGCGAGTGAATCACCCCTTGATTCCCAAGCTGGGAATGGTGCTGGTCAATTACTATCGTCGCCTGGGTGAGGAAGGCCGCGCGCGCGAGGTGAAAGAGATGACCCAAGATATGGCTGCCTCAGGTTGAAGAACATAATTCGGTATGTCTTATAAATAATTAAGTAATGTATTGGGGGCAGAGTGAGTCGCTATATTTTGACTAGGACCGAAATTGCAGGGATGGAGGGGGAGCGCAAGATACATTTCCTCAATGCCAATGCGGTGCGTAAAAACAAGTCCCTGGGTGATCTTACCGGCATATCCGGCTTTGGTTTCCATATGATCGAAATCGAGCCAGGTTATGAATCCACAGAATTCCATTGTCACTATTTTGAAGACGAATGTGTTTATATCCTGGAGGGTAGGGCCGAGGTGCGTATTGGTGACGATCACCACCAGGTTTCTGCAGGGGATTTTATTGGCTACCCCGCTGGCGGCCCAGCTCATGTGATGCGCAATGTGGGAGAAGCGACCTTGCGCTGCATAGTTGTAGGCCAGCGATTGCAACATGATGTTGCCGACTACCCAGAAAAAAATCAGCGGATCTACCGAAATAGTGGATTACCTTGGGAATTGGTGAACCGCGATGATATTGATCACCCGAAGTAGTTTTCGCCGGTAGAAAAAGAATGGATTTTTAGCATATGCCTGAAAAGATTCGGGTCTTTTATAATTCCGCTTGTCCAGTTTGTAACGCAGGAATTTCAGCACAAAAGAAAAAGTCCGTCACCTGCCAAGTGGATTGGGAGGATGTTCATATTGATGAAGATAAAGCCAAGGAACTGAATACAGATTTAGAGTTCGTCCGTGAGCGACTGCATGTATTGGATGCGGATGGAAATCTGAAAGTGGGCTACGAAGCTTTTATTACAATTTGGGAGAACTCTCCCAAGGAGCAATGGAAGGCTAGGGTGTCGAAGCTAGCCGGCCTTAGGTGGTTTTTGAATAAAGGTTACAACGTTTTTGCGCGAGGTTTGTATCTATGGAATCGGGCGCTAAAGCATTGGTAGCGAATATCGGGCTAGGTTTAGGGAAGCCACCATAGATGGCTACCCATATTTTGCTATTTAGTGAATTTCGGCAGTGCTGTTAAGTACTTTCCACAGGGTATCGATTTCAGAACGCAAAGCACTCTCTGGAAATTTCTGTCGGACAAAGTGCAGTAGTTTTTTTGCCAAGTCCTCTCTACCCAATCCATCCATATACACTTGTGCCAATAACAGATAGGCAGCATCGAGTTGTGGATAGGCCTCTTTATGTAAATTATTGAGTAGCTGTGCTGCCAATTGGTACTTATGCTGTTGGTATAGCACCTTGGCTAGTGCATGGCGTATCTCGGGCTTAGCCACAGGCGGGCTGGGCTCTGTGGCCATATACAGTTCAGCTGCCTTATGTGGGCGATTTATCTGTACAAATTTTTCTAATAGATGTGGCCCCAGCTCCTGAAGGGCTTTTTTATCGTCGGTAGCAAGTAAAAGGCGGTAGTAGCGCTCATTAAGAGTTTCGTCGTTAGGGAAGCGGCGCAACCCTTCAACCAAAGCCTGGCGAGCGCCCTTGAAGTCCCCTTCGCGTAAAAATATTTGCGCTTCAGCCCGAGCGCGCTTACACAGGAATTCATTTTCCTCTAAGTAATTTTCATCATCTTCTTGTATTGAGGCTATTCCCAGTTTTTGCTGTCGAGTTAAGCAGATATATCCCATCACAGCACTTGAGACGATGGAAAAGTAAGAGACAATGGCTGCCGTGGTCGGGAAAATTGCCCAGGCCGGCAGTTTATCGCTGACCACGGCCATTAGTATATTGGGTGCGAAAGAAATGATATTGGTAATAATTAACAGCAACCAATAGGGCCAGCCAATGATTAAGGTAAATTCCAATAATTTGAGTGGGTTGATTGCGGACCTCAAACTATGGGTAAGCGCTAAGGCAATCATTGCAGCCGGCGCTAAAAATGACAGGGCGGCTGCATAAATCATTATGACATTGAGGCTTCCAGTAAATTGTACAAGTTTGTAGCCAACAAAACCGGCGATCAATGTCATTCCAATGACTTTCAGAAATAACATTGCACCATTGCCATCAAGTGCATCTGCCAGTGGAGGGGCTTCCAGTTGGCCTCCTGCGAGTCTTTCGATGACCAAGAGATTGTAGCGGGATACAACAGCTACAATGGCCACCAAAGCGACAAGGGTCAGAAGACCCATTGACGTTATTACCATACTGCCCGCTGCTGCAACAGCCATGATTGTTAGAGGGCCAGGCTTAAAAGCATAGAGAAAGTAAAATAGCCCCATTTGCCAAAAAGGCTTGGCGTTGTTACTGGCTCCGATATATTCCAGGCTATCGCGGCAGAGTGGGCATTCGGGACCCTGCCCATGGTAATTGGTACTCGAACCCGGAATACACTCGCCACAGAACTGACGGTTGCAGGGCTGGCACTGCCAGGATGCAGTCTTGCTAGTGTGATAGTGGCAGGAATCAGCCATTTATTCTTCCCTAACGAATTTCTCTACTTAATAGTTATTTTGTCTTGGTTCACAGTTTATCTGTCGACTCGGTGGCGGTGCAATCATCAAGTATTTTTAATGTCCTGTTAGAATGCAGGAGAAATACCGATAAAATTGGTACACAAGTTTCAAAATAGGTGTTGTATGACAAAGGCTATGCATATTCATTTGGTTGAGGGCTTTGCGCCGGAACCCTGGGGAGAATCAGCACTGCTGAGCTTTGATGGTAGCGCTGCCAATATTCATATTAGCGCTGCGAAAGGCGCTGTGTTGGTTGCAGCGCAGCGAGCTGCCCGAAAGCTCGATGGTATGGGGGTCAACGATGTTGTCCTCAAAGGAGAAGGGTGGAGCATTGAAAGCCGCTGGGCATTTTGGGCAGGTTTTTTTAACCCGCGTAAATCCAACAAAATTGACTGGGGGACTGATGACAGCGCCGAGTTAAAAGAACTCGCCGCCCGTGAAAATGCCAGTCGCTGGGTTCGTGAAATTACTAATGGTACTCCTGATGATGTGTCTCCGCGTGTATTGGCGGAGAGCGCTGCAGAAATGCTGCAAAAGCTGGCTCCCAGTGCGGTAACTTACCGTATAGTTGCCGGGGATGACCTGCTGCGTGAAGGGTTTGTCGGTATCCACAACGTTGGGCGTGGTAGTGTACGTGAGCCCGTGATGTTACAAGTGGACTTCAACCCGACGGGTGATGACCAGGCGCCGGTTGATATGTGTTTGGTGGGTAAAGGAATTACTTTTGACTCCGGCGGCTACAGCATTAAGCCGTCCAACAACATGGCCACAATGAAATCCGATATGGGTGGCGCGGCCATGGTAACTGGAGGCTTGGCTCTTGCAATAGCCAGAGGTCTCAACAAGCGGGTTAAACTCTATCTCTGCTGCGCAGAAAACCTGATCTCCGGTCATGCCTTTAAATTGGGCGATATTATTAAATATAAAAACGGAGTGAGTGTAGAAATACTGAATACCGATGCTGAAGGGCGCCTGGTGCTGGCCGATGGTTTAATTGCAGCTTCGGAAGAAGATCCTCGCTGGTTATTGGATGCCGCTACTCTGACCGGTGCAGCAAAGATGGCTGTAGGTCGGGATTTCAACTCTGTCTTTAGTTTTGAAGATGAAGCAGCCCAAAAGGTATTGTCTGCAGCTTCTGAGGAAAATGAAAAGGCGTGGAGACTGCCTTTAGAGCGTTTCCACCTTGAGCAAACCCCGTCCAACTTTGCCGATATCGCCAATGTTGGTATTGAGGGAAGTCCTGGTGCATCTACGGCAGCCTCCTTCCTGGCGCGCTTTGTACGGGATGAAGGGCGCAATTGGGTGCATATGGACCTTTCCGGCTCTTACCAGCCCAGTGGCAATGATCAGTGGGCGCCAGGTGCTAAAGGGCACGGCCTGCGTACAATTGCACGCTTCCTTTTGGATAATTAGCAACCGGCAATTTATGCCAAATTCCCTTCGAAACGCGCCTAATAGTCGGCGCGTTTCTTTTACTTCTCCCTTAATACCTATAAGTCATTAAAAAAATTGTACTCCAGCTGATATCCGGGATATTAGTAGAGTTCTGCTAATTGAGGTATTTCGGTTCTGGTTCGTTAGCAGATACTTGGGCCTGGAAGCTTTTGCCAGGTAAATAAGATAATCAGTGATTCGGTGAGCGGTAATGAGCACTGCAACCTCTACAAATAATTCGGATTATAATCCAAACCATTGTGCCAATTGTCATGCAGAGCTATTGGGGCCCCATTGCTATGCCTGTGGTCAACCGGTTAAAGGCATGGTTCGTCATTTCTCCTCAGTAATTGGAGACTTTTTTGATACCCTGCTTGCATTTGATTCCCGCACATGGAAAACAATACCCCCTCTGTTTTTTAGACCTGGATTTTTAACCGCTGAGTATTTCTCTGGTCGACGGGTCCGTTATGTCAGCCCTGTACGCTTGTTTATCTTTCTATGTATCACCAGCTTCTTTGTAACCCAGATAAATAGTGATTGGGCTATTAATTTTGGAAATGTTGACGTTGAGTCAGTCGATGTTGAAAAAGCGAGCCAAGGTTATAACGACGCCATCGAAGATATTCGAAAAGGCAAAGAAAAGCACGTTAACAATATTTATGCTGTCGCTGTTTTGGAAGATGTTGAGAAAAATCTGATTAGCGAACAAGAGAAGCTTACCGGTGGTTTGCATAAACTCAATGAAGATTTAAGTGAGATTGATGGAGGCCAGAATGGATCGGAAAACCTTTCTAAAGAGGAACTGGCCTCAGGATTGAATGAGACTATTAGTGAGTTAGATAGAGAGTTTCTTCAAGTTGATTGGCTTCCCAAACCATTAGAAGATTGGGTTAACCGTAAAGTAGAGAACGCCCATAAAAATGTAGAAAGGGTGACCGATGATCCAAATCGTTTCAAAAAAGCATTCTTGGGAGCTCTTCCGTCAACTCTTATAGTCATACTGCCAATATTTGCCATGATGCTGTGGGTGCTTTACGTCTTTAAACGCAGACTTTATATGGAGCACCTGATTGTAGCGTTACACAGCCAGGCTTTTATCTGCTTGAGTATTCTGATTGGCAACCTGTTTTATAGTATTAGTAGTCAACTGGAAGGATACGCATTTATATCCTCATCTCTTAATAGCCTGATGGCAATATTAGTTCTTTGGGTTCCTATTTATCTTTTTTGGATGCAAAAGCGTGTATATCAGCAGGGTTGGATCATGACCCTGTTTAAGTATTCTTTTTTGGGTTTAGCCTATCTAGTTTTATTATCTGTTGGTGCGGCTCTTACTGTATTTTGGAGTTTGGCAGAGTTATAAGGATATATCCTAATAGGATTCCAACCATTAAACGCATAAGCGTTTAATGGTTGGTGTTGGGAAAGTTGTATTGTTTGGGCTCTAAGCTATCCAAGCTAAAGAATTTATTTTCAGCACTACCGACATTTAGAATATTGTATTGCAAACCTTTGTGTCCGTTACTCAATTCAGAATCGATTTTATTAGCTCCAGAGGTTCTCATTTTAGGGTGTCTATCTGGAAAGTGAATTCGGTTTGTAAACCTGGCGAAGTTGTTTGTTGCGATGGCAGGCTATTAGCCAGTGTTAAATACGCTTTGTTATGCTTGTTTTATCTGCTGCTAATTCTATTCGGTCAGCTGGTAATAGTATTTTATAGCCTGATCTAATTATAGGTGATTAGATATTCCATTTGAGAATTCTTTAAGTTGCCTTCAATCTTTCGGTATTAATAACCTTTCTAAGGTTGTGTTGGCGGTTCTAATTGAGTTTAGAAATTTATAGGGTGGTAATATTTTGTTTGTTATTAAATTGATCAAATCGCAATAAAATTCCCGCCATAATTTTATCCATCTTGGTAGACCTGCAGTAAAGTCTGCATACAATCTCCCTGCCCAAAAGTTCTATTTTTAGTGTGCATATACATTATCTTGGGTAAATCAAATATGTATTTTTTAATTCAAAGGAGGGCGTTATGTTTAAATTTGTTTTTCGTATGCTCACAGCAGTTGCTACTTGTTTTATTACGGTTATCAGTTATGCAGATCCAATTCAAGATTTAAGTATGCAAAACTATGAAGCGGGTTGGTTTCCAAATTATTGGCAGGGGCAGGGTCCACTGACGTGTCGTCGGACTTGCGCAATTTGGGTTGGAGGAGTCCCTGAGTCAGAGGCTGCTACCGACTTGATAGATGATTTTGAATCTACCAGTGTTTGTAAGGTAACTCGCGACCCTGAAATAATCGAGAAGCCTGTCAATGACCCATCATCTCACTGGCTATACGGTAATCAGTTTGACGATAAACCGGTTTGCTATGTCGGAACTCCTTATGGTGTCAAAGAAGGTGATCACTATATGTGCCTGTGTGTATGTAATAAACCTGACCTGATAGTGAGCCAAATCTATGATCCGATCTGGAATCCTGGAACCGGGCAATCCATCATCGTAGTCGATATCACTAATATAGGTGCTCTGGCTGCGCCAATCAGCCAGGCTCGCCTTTTAGATATTGATACACTAGCCAATGATGTACAGGCGACGCCTGCAATTCCAGCAGGTGGCACTGTAAGTATTGTATTTACTTTGGGTTACTGGGTTTTTGATCCGGATGCGGTTTTAGAGGTAACTGCTGACTTTACCAATCTCGTCGATGAGTGTAACGAAAATAACAATACACTGACTTATGCCGAGCAGGGTAGTAGTAGATAGGGGAGAGCTCCCGGAACTAAGCCGTAGGGAGCTTTGAGATATTAAATAAGATTAGCTCGAAAGAAATACATTAATAACCTGGCAGCTTTCTTTATCCACAGCAGCATTAGGCTGTTCACTACCGACTGTTTGCTCCCCGGGTATTTTAGGTAGAACGAGATACATTCGTGGGTAGTCTCGGACTATATAATCTTTTTTATCTGCACTCAGCCAAGGGTATTCAGCGGCAATGGCTGTTACTCCACGGAGTAAAGCGATACCATCTGTGCAACTATTAGGAGTAGTAGCTGTGGTGAGCATGGCAAAAGCTAATGAAGAGAAGTTCATAATCTCCGCTATCCCAATGGGTCTTCAGACTGACGTTATGTTTATTCTGGGGACAGTATAGCTGAGCTTGATTATGAGCAACAGATAGCTCTATTGAAGCGGCCAGCCGAAGCTGGCCATCTTCTGCACTATGCGTGCTCTACAGAGGTTTCTTCGACTTTCTCCCAGAGGCGTGTCTCTGTCGGACTAATTAATTTGGACAAAAGGTTCGGGGCCACAGAGGTTAGCCCAATAAAACCAACTATCGCACGGAAAATAAATGAGTCAAGCCAGTAGATAAGGCCTATTAACAGTATTGCTATCACAAGTAACGGTAGAGTGGCTTGCAAACGAGACCGCTGAATATGCTGATAATCCATTGTCTCAGGTAGTTGTTTCTCGATACGTTCTAATGCGTGCGCTTTTACTGTTTGATTTAAGAACTCAACAGAATGGGTCTTATCCCCGTGCTTGATAGTTATTACATCCGAATTGTGGTCACTGCTAAGTGAACTTATTTCATTGAGAGGGATTCGGGCTGCGGTCTCAGGTTTACACAAGTGATATATTTCTTCAGGGGATTTCCCCGCTTGATAGGCTGATTGAGCAGTTAAAGCCTGCTTTTTCGGGATATCAAAATAGACGAGTTCATGCCCTTCTAAGGCGACGAGGTAGTTATCATCGATATCAAGCCAGGACGTCTCAGTATAAAAGCCCTCGGGTAGTGCTTTTTTTGATTCCCTTACAAACAAGAAGCTTAAAATCCAATATAAGACGAGGCAGATACCTAAAGTGATAGGTGCTGCTTGAATCAGGTTTCCTACAGGTGTGTTATTTTCGGCATCCCTTTGAGCATTTTGCGCTAATACATGCCCGTAGATGTCGCCCTCCGGAAACCATACTTCGATAGGTTGACCTTGTTCATATTGACTATAAATCCCTTTTGAAACCTCTGCGGAGGATTCAAAGTCCTCATCTTCATAGTTAAACTGGTAGTCAATATAGTAATTTGTACGATAGCGCTTTTTACCTTTGCGGCCCCGGTACTCTTCTTCCTCCTCTCTTAACGCTACTACTGCAGCATCTAGAGTTTGGTGATTTTCAATCCAACTTAATGATTCATTGTTGATACGGGAGTAATAATTTGACAGAAAGTAAGTCAGAATAAGGAAAACTAAAATACATACTGTACGTACCATTGATTTTCTTTTTTGTCCAGGAGACTTCTGTAACGCCATTTAATACATCCTTACTGTATTTCTTGTGCTTTAGGTATTGGTACTTTTGGAGTAATAAGTTGTTTTTTTATAGAGTGGAAACTTGGTGTGGGTGCAACATACAACTGCAGTTTGTTTGGTGAATAAAACAGAAGGTTAACTCTAAATTAATTTTTATTACTTGACCGGAATCATGGTTGGTTCAGTTGCATCATGAGTATTTCATTAATGATTATTTGTTATTGAGTAAAATTTCCTACTTAGGATAAGAGGTGAACAATTTGGTACGAAAGATTTGAATAATAATAGCCTTACAAATGTTGAGCGGTTGAATGGTAGAGCTTTTAACTGCTGTGGGATTTGGACTGACTAACTAATTTTCTGCAGCCTTATGAGATTGGGTGGTTCAGCTTCATGGAGGTAATTCTATGTTGAATTAGTTCAGGTGAAGCATCAATGTCGTTTTGTGTCGTAAATGTGTCATAGCAGACGTGCCCATTGGAGTACAATTCCCTGTGTGGAGGAGATGCTATGACCAAGAAGATAGGTTTTTTTGTTGCTGATGGATTCCAGGCGTTAGACCTCTTTGGGCCCTTGGATGCCTTTATGGAGACCAATAGTTTTGTAAGTGAGGCCTATACAAGTCGTTTGATAGGTTTAACCAACGCACCAGTTAAAACCGCGCACGGCCAAGCCTTATCCGTGGACTTTGATATCTACCAGGGTACGGAAATTGATTACCTGGTTATTGCTGGCGGTACTGGAATGCGGCAGCTGCTCTTAAGTCCTAAGCAGGTAAATGCGCTGCGTGCAATCGCAGACAGAGCTGAGCGTGTCTTGAGTATCTGTACAGGTGCATTCGTGCTAATAGACATATTTCCAGAACAAAAGCATCGCATTACTACTCACTGGCGGCATTGTCGGCAGCTTGCCGAGCAGGCAGTCAATTATGAGGTTGAGCAGGACCCCCTGTTTATTGAAAGTGGAAAACTGTGGTCTTCAGCGGGAATTCTATCTGGAGTCGACTTGGCCTTGGAAGTGATTCGCCAGGACTATGGCAATACTATTGCGGCCAGCGTGGCTAAAGACCTGGTGGTTTATCTGCAGCGCAGGGGAGGGCAGTCCCAGTACTCTGATCTGCTTAAAGTGCAATCCAGTGACAGTATGAGGCTCAATCCTCTATTGGAGTGGCTGTCGGAGAATTACCAGAAATCAATCAGCGTTTCCGATATGGCGGAACGTATTTCTGTCAGCGATCGCCAGTTAACTCGCTTGTTCAAACAACATCTTAATAGCACCCCCGGACATTATCTAAACCAACTCCGTTTAAACCGGGCGCGGGATTTAATCACCTGTGAATCAGCAAGCCTTGTTCAGGTAGCTCGACAGGTGGGGTTTGCGAGCTATGATAGCTTTCGTCGGGCTTTTTATGGCCAATTTGGAGTGTCCCCCTCCTATTTCAGCAGGAATCAATAATGAAACACCAATTATTACTTTGGGTATTTTTACTATTCTGCGTGGGTAACATCTACGCGCTGGATCTGAAGGAAAGTGATTTGTGGGCAGAGGATATTGCCCGGCTACAAACATTAATAAAAGAGCATCATATCGATCCCTTTTTGAACATTAAGGAAGACAACTTTGACTCTGAAGTAAATCGCCTAATTAAAAGTTTACCAGATTTGAATGAATCACAGGTTGAAGTTGAAATAATGCGATTATTTCGAAGTATCGGAGATGCACATACTTCTTACGATATTATGTCCGGACCACATAGACACTATCCGTTTCGATTTAAATTTTTTGGTAAGAAGTTGAAAGTAGTGGATGCAGTGGAGGAATATACTTATTTGCTGGGGGCAGAGCTGATAGGTATCAATAAATATTCTTTGGCTCAGCTGCAAGACAAACTAATTTCTTATGTTAACTTTGTCGAAAATCCCTATAGTTTTAGCTATTCTCTTAGCTTTCATATCACAGTAAATAAATTTCTTTATGGTGCTGGTATCAGTGAAGAGCTCGACGTAGCAACATTTAAATTTATAGTAGACGAAAAGCCTATCTCTATTGAAATAAACTCTGTGTCAATGCAAAATTTTGCGAAGCTCGGCACTCATTATGTAATGTTAGAGCCGGATATCCAATACTTTGATTTTGACATGCCTGGTATCAATCTGGCATATCTAGATGAATACAAAACCGCTTATATCAATTTTGATAGCTATCCTGAGCTCGTACAGCTACAGAATCACTGTGAAAGTATTAGGAATAAAATCCAGGATAGTGGCGCAAGGAATCTGGTAATAGATTTTAGAGATAATCAGGGTGGCGACTTCTATGTCGGATTGGCGCTCTCTGCCTGTATCCAGAACTTGGATCAACTAGATTGGCGCGAGGGTATCTTTGTAATAGTGGATTCGGGCACCCAGTCGGCGGCAATGAGTAATGCGGCACAGTATCAACAAATTTTAAATGCCACTTTGGTAGGAAGTCCCACTGGCGCAGATCCCAATATTGCCGCTGAAACAAACCGTTTCAGGCTAAAAAACTTCAACCGGGGTGTCAGTATCTCCAAACGTTACTATGACTTTACCCAAGCTCCCAGTGACGCCCTTTACCCTGATTTACCTATGACGACTAGCTGGGAAGACTATAGGGAGGGTAAGGATGGGACACTATTGGAGTTGCTAAGTTTTATCCAGGGAAGAGATCGCAAGACAGAGCTAAATCCTCACTAAATCGGTCAGCCGCGCTCTCACAAGTGTTTTAGCTTTAAGAGTGCGGCGAGATTGAGAGCTACTCTACTACCATTCAACGCAGACCTTGCCAAAGTGCGACCCGCTAGCCTGGTATTCAAATGCCTTAGCCAGTTCCTCCATAGGATAAGTCTTATCAATCACTGGCTGTATCTGGTTGACTTCCAATGCGGTGACATATTCCTGTTGATCCCTACGGCTTCCAACGATCAAGCCCTGTAACCGGGCCTGCTTGGCCATCAACAGTGCTGTGGGTACTTCGCCCGAGCGGCCCGTTAAAACACCAATCAATGAAATATGGCCGCCAACTCTGACTGAATGGATCGATTGCTCTAATGTACCGGGGCCACCGAGTTCAATAATATGGTCCGCACCTTTGCCTTCCGTCAGCTCCATAACCTTTTTTGACCACTGTGTATGGGTGCGATAGTTGACGCCATGATCGGCGCCTAATTTTTTAGCGCGCTCCAGTTTCTCGTCGGAAGAAGAAGTAACAATAACTTTGGCCCCCAGTATTTTGGCAATCTGAATTACCGTAATAGATACTCCGCCAGTGCCTAGAGTCAATATTGTGTCGCCAGGCTTTACCTTGCCGTCTACTACCAATGCCCGCCAAGCAGTAAGGCCTGCGGTAGTAATGGTTGCCGCCTGAGCGTGGCTCCAGCCTTTTGGGGTAAGGGTAAAAGCGCTCTGATCGCGCACAACAAACTCAGCGGCCATCCCATCGATACCGTCACCAGGCGTATTGGCAAAGTTACCCACGGAAGCCATAGGCGTACCTGCTGGCCACTGTGGGAAAAAGCACGACACAACAGAGTCGCCGACCTGAAAATCGGTAACATCCTCACCAACTGCATCCACGATACCGCCGCCATCAGACATCAGAATACGGCCGTCTTCTGTGGGAATACCGCCATTGGCGACCAAAAGATCGTGGAAGTTGAGGGAAGAGGCTTTAATTGCAACACGGATTTGGCCTGGGCCGGGCGCTCCCGGGTCAGCGATGCTGCTAACCGAAATGTTTTCTAGTCCGCCTGGTGATTTTAGCGCTATTACTTTCATTATTTCTTCCCTATGTATTGAGTGATAGTTCCCTATACCCAAGTGTATGGAAGTTAATCATCGAGTTTAACAGACCTAAATTGATGTCTATGAATGAGGTCATTAACCTGCGATGGCAATTATCTATGTCAATCTCTTCCGCGATTCATGAGTCTTAGATAGACTGGGGTTAATTGTAGTGGCATATACGTAGGTAACCAGCTACCAGGCGTAATAAGCACATTTATAGCTCTTAAATACCCAAAACCGAGGTCTATCAATGTATCAAATTGACAGGAATACTAATCGACTCGAGCCACTTAAGTTGAAAAAGTTTTCTGATTTAGGCTTCCGTGAACGCGAACATCTGCAAGAGTGGTTAGCAGCTAATCCCGAAGTACTGGGTGAGGAATTGCTTATTATTCAAAAAGAATTTGATGGTTTTAATGAGACTCGTGAACGCTTAGACCTGCTTGCCCTGGATAAACATGGTCATTTAGTAATTATTGAAAATAAACTCGATGATTCTGGACGTGATGTAGTGTGGCAAGCACTAAAGTACGCGTCCTACTGCGCCAGCCTAACAAAAAGTCAGATCATAGAAATCTATCAGCGTTTTCTTGATAAAAGAGGTTGCGAGCAGAATCAAAGTGCGCGGGAACGATTAGTGGAATTCTTTGCTGATAGGGATTTCGATGAGCTGATTTTGAACCCTGATGCTGAGCAGCGCATCATTCTTGTTGCTGCACATTTTCGTCGTGAAGTAACTTCTACCGCACACTGGTTGATGCGTCATAACCTGCGTCTTCAGTGTATTAAGGCTGTGCCCTACGCGAAAGGAGATCAATTATTCCTAAGTCTAGAGCAGATATTACCAATGAAAGAGGTCGAGGAATATGTGATCGGCCTGGCAGAAAAGAAGCAGGAAGAGCAGACCAATGCTCGTGAGCTAGCTCAGCGCCACCATACACGGCGAGAGTTCTGGAAGCAGTTCATTGAAATTATGCGTGAAAGTGACTGTAGGTTATTTGATAATGCAAATGCCGTGACTCAGAACAGTCTCCGAGGGCGATCTGGTTTGACTAAGGTGACTTATCAAGTTGTATTGAATCAAGACTCTATCCGGGCTGAATTTGTCATAGGACGTTCAGAGCGTGATGAAAATAAATATTTGTTTGATTCTTTGTTTTCTAAAAAGAATAAAATTGAGTCGCGCTTTGGTGATACTTTGGTGTGGGACCGTCTGGATAGTTATATCGGATCCAGGGTATTTACAGAAATTTCAGCAAATGGCCACAATAAAGAAGAATGGCCGACGCTGAACAGTTGGTTATGCCAGAAAATTACAAGTTTGGAAGAAGCATTTTCTCCGGAGATTGGGCATTGCAGAGAGCTTCTGACTACAATGCAAAATAATCTGTCACAATTTAATGAAGTATTAGAGTGAAACATGGCGGACTTATACTCCTTAAGACGTGCATAAAATTTTAAGCTTATTTCCTCCTTTAAACTTGGTTTATGAGTTCAAAAGTCAGTTTCATTTGAGATAAATATATTAAGACCTCACTGTAACTTTGGGGTGCAAAAAGTGAGCACTCATTTCCAAGATTAGGAGTGGATGTTACTACACCAGAAAAGAAGCTGATCTTTCGCAGCTTATCGGCAAAACTTTAAATATATATATTTTTTAACGAGTAAAGTTGCTCGAGCAACGATAAATCACGTATTTTTGATGCGAAATGGGATTGGTACCCAGTGGTTTGATTTTTTCACTAGGTCTTAAGCAAAAATCACAACGTATTGTGAACATAAGAAGGTGGTGGGCCCTCCGGGACTCGAACCCAGGACCTGCCGATTATGAGTCGGATGCTCTAACCAACTGAGCTAAGGGCCCACACATTGCTTGCGAGGATCGTTGCAAGCGGTTGAGAAAAGTACAAGATTTTCCCTTGTAAATCAATGCCTTTGTTAGCACTCAAAGCCGATATGGGCAAATTCTAGAAATCTTCTTTCCCTGTTGCTCAAGCTTTCGCCAACAACCGATCTTTATGGAATAGATGCCCACCTTGAGAGAGCTGCCAAACAGCTTAATTGGTTCGGTCGTCTTAACTAGAAGCTTCAATTGGTACGAATGTCTTGTTTATGAGAAATGGAGGCCAAAATCTCATACTAAAGTATTTAAATCGGCAGTTTGGGGATAAGGATACAGCACCAAACTAGGAATGCAGCGAAGAGGGCGACGGCAACGGCGGCGGAGCCTGTGTCTTTGGCAATCTTGGCCAGCGGGTGTTTCTCGGGGCCGATACGGTCCACGGTTGCCTCAATAGCGCTGTTGATAAGTTCGATTGGGAGAACAAACATCAGGGCTGCAATCAATATGGCGCGCTCTGTAGGTGTCTCCCCTGCCCAGAGTGCGAATGGGACTAGCAGGCATATACCAATGACTTCCTGGCGAAAAGCCTCCTCATTGCGCCATGCAGCGGCGAGCCCCTGGCTGGAGTAGCTAGTGGCAGCCAGGAGGCGAGCAAATCCTTTCTTGCCGGGCTTGTTGGCAAGCTCTTCAGGTTTTTCCTGCTTATTCGCTATTTCTTCTTGCATGCCTATCTCCTGCTTCCCTAAGCCTGCGCGGGGAGGTCATCTTTATGTCACAAAAAAAAGCCCGGTTGAACCGGGCTTTAGTCTAGCGCTTACTCGTCGAGGAAGCTGCGTAAATGCTCCGACCTGGAGGGGTGTCGCAGTTTGCGCAATGCTTTCGCTTCGATCTGACGGATACGCTCGCGGGTTACGTCAAACTGTTTGCCCACCTCTTCCAGAGTGTGGTCGGTATTCATATCAATACCGAAACGCATACGCAGTACCTTGGCTTCACGGGCGGTGAGGCCGGAGAGTACGGAGCGGGTAGCGTCGTGCAGGCCAGTTTGAGTGGCGGTATCCACCGGCGAGGATTGATTTTGGTCCTCGATAAAGTCACCCAGATGGGAGTCTTCGTCGTCGCCGATAGGCGTCTCCATGGAGATCGGCTCTTTGGCGATCTTGAGGACTTTGCGCACCTTGTCTTCCGGCATTTCCATGCGCTCGCCCAGTTCTTCCGGAGTGGGCTCGCGACCCATTTCCTGCAGCATCTGGCGGCTGATACGGTTGAGCTTATTAATAGTCTCAATCATATGTACTGGGATACGGATGGTGCGGGCCTGGTCCGCAATAGAGCGGGTAATGGCCTGGCGAATCCACCAGGTGGCATAAGTGGAGAACTTGTAACCGCGGCGGTATTCGAACTTATCCACAGCCTTCATCAAGCCGATGTTGCCCTCCTGGATCAGGTCCAGGAATTGCAGGCCGCGGTTGGTGTACTTCTTGGCGATAGAGATAACCAGACGCAGGTTGGCTTCGACCATCTCTTTCTTGGCGCGGCGTGAACGGGCCTCACCAATGGACATGCGGCGGTTGATCTCTTTGATCTGACCTACGTCCAGCTTAGCGCGCTCCTGGAACTGAGCCAGTTTGCGTTGGGCGCGAACAACTTCGTCTACGACGTGGCGCAGAGCATCGGAGTAATCGCGCTTTTTCTTGATGATTGCGGGAATCCAATCATCATTGGTCTCGTTGCCGGGGAATTCCTTGATAAAGGTCTTGCGCGGCATGCGGGCGCGTTTGATACACATGGCCATAACCACGCGCTCTTGCTCGCGCACGCTGTCGAGTACGTAGCGAACTTCGCCGTACAGCGGGTCAAACTGGCGGGGAGCCAGTTTAAAGAAGCGGAATACATCGCCAACGGCTTCGAGGGCCTGGCCAGCTTCTTTGGAATCGCGGCCGTGGGCGGCGATGGCTTCGTCGGCAGCTTTTTGTGCGGCGATCAGCGCGTTCATGCGCTCGGCGAGCTCTTCGGGGTCGATACCGCCGGTAGCTTCCTCTTCCTCGTCGCTGCTGTCGTCATCGCTGTCGTCGTCTTCGGCGTCGTCATCGGACTCTGATGACTCCGGGGTGCTGGCTGCGGCGGCTTGGCCGGCCTGGGCTCCGGGCGGAACCTCGTCGGCGGGGTCGAGCCAACCGGAGATAATATCGGGGATGCGGCGCTCTTCTTTCTCGATCAGAGCGTACTCATCGATGATCTGCTGCACTGCACCCGGCCAGTAGGCCAGGGCGGCCATTAGTTCGCGCAGGCCCTCTTCGATACGCTTGGCAATGGCGATCTCGCCTTCGCGCGTGAGCAGCTCTACGGTGCCCATTTCGCGCATATACATGCGTACTGGATCGGTGGTTCGGCCTACGTCGGACTCTACGGCTGCCAGGGCAGCGGCAGCTTCGGCTGCGGCGATTTCATCAGCGGAGCTGTCGCCTTCAGCCATCAACAACTCTTCGGCATCCGGTGCGGTTTCAAACACCTTGATGCCCATGTCGTTGATCATGCCAATAATGTCTTCCACCTGATCGGGATCGGAAATATCTTCCGGTAGGTGGTCATTTACCTCGGCATAGGTCAGATAGCCCTGCTCTTTACCGCGGGCGATCAGTTCCTTAATGCGGGACTGTTGCTGGGTTTTGTCGGTCATGCACAACCCTGAATTCTGGGAATGAAAATACGGGACAAAGACGCGGGATTATAGCGTATTTGCACTAGCAATAACCACTCTAGCTGTCAAGTAACGGCGTAGGTGCGATGTTTAGGGTGCTGGGGTTCCCGATCCCGCCCGGCGGGGGTGAGTGAATATAGTGCTGAGCCCGCAGTTTTCAAGGGGTTGGCCCTTATTAATTCTGCTTTTTTCGCCAATTGGCTAATAGAGCCAGTTGTTCTTCGGGGCTCAACTGGGCGCTGTTCTTGAGTTGATCGAGTAAATCGCGGTTGCGCTGTTTGTCTGCAGCTTGTTTCAGGCGCAGCAGACAGTCGTTAAATTCGGTGTGCGGATCGTATTCCAGGTTGCTGTCATCCTGGGCGAGTTGCCGCGCGACCGATACCAGTGGAGAAATAGCGAGCTTGGCCAGGGTATCGCAAGATTCTGCGCTGTGGTGTGCACGCCAGTGGCCGATCAATTGATAGAAATTTAATTGGGGGCGGCTTTTGTACAGCTCTACCAGCTGGATAAACAATGCCAGGTCTGCATTGCCCTTGATGGGGAACTGCTGTGGATTTTCGATTTGTGCCGCCAGCTCCGGATGGTGCAATAGCAGGGCGATCAGCATGCGCTCCGGCGGCAGGAGATATTGGCTCTGGCGGCGCGGACTGTCGTAACTCGGTGCTGCACTTTCACTGAAGTTGTTGTCGCGCTGCCAGGGTTCCGGCGGTGTGCGGTGCTCCAGCTCCTCGTGAGGGGAGGGTGCTTGGCTTGGATCTCCCTGTGCAGCTGTAGGTTGCGGGTGAGGCTGTTGTGGCGCGCGAGCTTTTTCTGTGCGGATAACCTCTTGCAGGGTTTCCTTGTCGAGCCCGGTGCGCGAGGCCAGTTGTTGGAACATCAGCTGGCGGTACACGCCATCGGGCAGCAGGTCCAGCAGGGGAGCGGCAAGTTTGGACAGGCGCGCGCGGCCGTCCATGGTCTGCAGGTTGATATCTTCGCTCAGTAGGTCGAAGAGAAAATCTTCCAGCGGTAGGGATTGCTCCTTAATTAACTGCTGGAAACGTTCACCGCCCAGTTGGCGTACCAGGGTGTCCGGGTCCTCGCCTTCCGGCAGCAGCAGGAAGCGCAGGCTGCGCCCGTCCTGCATCTGCGGCAGGGCCGACTCCAGAGCACGGCGGGCGGCAGCGCGGCCGGCGCGGTCGCCGTCAAAGCAAAACAGCAGTTCCGAGGTGTGGCGGAAGGCGAGTTGAATATGGTCTTCGCCACAAGCGGTGCCCAGGGTGGCGACGGCGCAGCGGATATCGAACTGGGCCAGGGCCACCACATCCATATAGCCTTCAACCACAATCAGGCGCTCTAAATTGCGGTTGGCCTGGCGCGCTTCCCACAGGCCGTAGAGTTCGCGGCTCTTGTGGAAAATCGGGGTTTCCGGGGAGTTCAGGTACTTGGGTTTGTCGTCGCCCAGTACCCGCCCGCCAAAGGCGATGGCGCGCCCGCGCTGGTCGCGGATCGGGAAAATAATACGGTTGCGGAAGCGGTCGTAGTGGTGGCGCGCGTTGGGCTTGGTATTGCCATCACTGTCCTGGCGGCGAATGGCCAGGCCTGCCAGTTCCAATTGATCCGCTTTCTCGGGGGTATCGGCTAACGCATTGAGCAGGTTGTCCCAGCCCGGGGGCGCTAGGCCGATACCAAAGTCCCGGGCAATCTCACCGGAGAGGCCGCGATTGCGCAAGTAGGCCACCGCATTGCCTGCGGCGGGGTGGTTGCGCAGTTGTTCACGGTAGTAGTCGGCGGCTTTCTCTGTGAGCTGGTAGAGAGATTGACTCTCCCGCTGGCGCTTTTCTTGCCCCGGTGCCAGTTGTTCCCTGGGAACTTCCAGTCCACGGGTGGCTGCGAGTTTTTCCACCGCTTCTGGGAACGGCAGGCGGTCGTACTCCATCAGGAAGCCGATGGCATTGCCATTGGCGCCGCAGCCGAAGCAGTAATAAAACTGCTTGTCCGCACTCACGGTAAACGATGGGGTTTTCTCGTCGTGGAAGGGGCAGCAGGCAGAATAGTTTTTGCCGGTTTTACGCAGCTTGACCCGGCTGTCCACCAGCTCGACGATATCTGCCCTTGCGAGCAGGTCGTCGATAAAGTGCTGGGGTATCTTGCCGGCCATGGGGATTCGCTCAGCTTAGGCCAGTTGGGCCTTCACCAGTTTGCTCACCGCGCCCATATCTGCACGGCCCTGCACCTGGGGTTTAACCTGGGCGATGACTTTGCCCATATCCGCCATGCTGTTGGCACCGGTGTCTTTGACGGCGGAGGCAACGATATCGGTGATCTCAGCTTCGCTCAGCTGCTTCGGCAGGAATTCCTGGATAACTTCAATTTCAGCCTGCTCTACTGCTGCCAGTTCAGCCCGGCCAGCTTTCTCGTACTGGGTAATGGAGTCGCGACGCTGCTTGGTCATTTTGTCCAGCAGGGCGAGGATGCGGGCGTCATCCAGGTCGATGCGCTCGTCGACTTCAACGCGTTTGATCTCGGCGTTGATCAGGCGCAGGGTGGCCAGGCGCTCTTTGTCTCGCGCTTTCATTGCGTCTTTAGTGGCTTGGGTCAGGGTTTCCTTGAGAGTGCTCATAATGAGTGTTCCGGGATTGTTGGCAATGAATTTTGGATCAGGGGCTTAGGATAGCTTGTCTGCTGGGCGGGGGAAATGCGTTAGCCCAAACGAAAAACGGCGCGCGAGTATGGCTCGCACGCCGTTCTTTATAGCTCCGCTACGGGCTAAGCCCGTCCGGCCGCCTCGCTGCGACAGGCTTATGCAGCCTGCGGCTCTTAGTAGAGACGCTGGAACTTGCGGTTTTCGCGCTGAAGCTTTTTAGCGTGACGCTTAACAGCGGCAGCAGCTTTGCGCTTACGAACAGCGGTGGGCTTCTCGTAGAACTCGCGACGACGTACTTCAGACAGTACGCCTGCTTTTTCACAGGAGCGCTTGAAACGGCGCAGGGCGATATCGAAAGGTTCGTTGTCTTTGATTCGTACAGAGGGCATTAGGATACCTGTTAAAATTCGTTTCTCTCGGCCATTCCGGCAATGCTCTCGCAGTTGCATCCGGTGGCCGGTTCACAGCGAGGGCGCAAATTCTAAACACTCCTATACGGGATCGCAACCCCATTTTCCAGTATGATAACCGCCCCTCGAAGAAGTCACGAGAATGAAATCAAGTGCGCGTCCTTGGTATAGAAACTTCCTGCGATGAAACTGGCGTCGCTATTTACGATTCTGAGTCCGGTTTGCTCAGCCATGCCCTGTTCAGTCAAGTGGACCTGCATGCCGATTATGGCGGTGTAGTCCCCGAGTTGGCGAGCCGCGATCATGTGCGCAAACTCTTGCCGCTGATTCGACAGGTAATGAAGAAGGCCGATACCAGCCCTTCAGACCTCAATGGTATCGCCTATACCGCGGGCCCCGGTCTGGTGGGGGCGCTGATGGTCGGGGCCTGCGCGGCCCGTGCACTGGCCTATGGCTGGGATATCCCGGCGGTGGCGGTGCACCATATGGAAGGCCACCTGCTGGCTCCAATGCTGGAGGATAATCCGCCCGCCTTTCCTTTTGTAGCCCTGCTGGTTTCCGGCGGACACACCCAGCTGGTGGAGGTGCGGGGGCTCGGCGATTACGAATTGATGGGGGAATCCCTGGATGACGCCGCCGGCGAGGCCTTTGATAAGGCCGCCAAAATGCTCGACCTGGATTATCCCGGTGGCCCGCGTTTGGCTGCCCTGGCGGAGAAAGGAGACCCCAAACGTTTTACTTTCCCACGTCCTATGACTGATCGACCGGGCTTGGATTTCAGTTTTTCCGGTCTTAAAACCTTCACCCTGACGACGGTGCGCAAGCACGCCCTGGAGGATGGTTTACCGGACGAGCAGACTTGCGCAGATATTGCTGCGGCTTTCCAGGAGGCGGTAGTGGATACCCTGGTGATTAAATGTCGTCGTGCTATTAAGGCTTCCGGCTATAAAACCCTGGTGATTGCCGGTGGAGTTTCCGCAAATAAATTATTGCGTGAGCGTTTGGAAACGAGCCTGCGAAAGGATAAGGCCAGCGTCTACTATCCCCGCCATGAATTCTGTACTGATAACGGCGCCATGATCGCCTATGCCGGTAGTTTGCGTTTAAAGGCCGGAGAGCAGACGAGCCTTGCGGTGGATGTGCGCCCGCGCTGGCCTATGACAGAATTGCCCAAGACCGAACTTTAAAAATCCCAGGGCTAGCCTGGCAGTAAAAAGAAAAGAGCCGATAGATGGATATTGTTTATATACGGGATTTAAAGGTGAATACCATTATTGGTATTTACGACTGGGAGCGGGAAGTGCGCCAGACGGTGAGCCTCGATCTGGAGATGGCTTTCGATATCAGTGAGGCGGCGCGTACAGACAATATCGAGCACACACTTAACTATAAAGCGGTAGCCAAGCGCTTGATCGCTTTTATTGAAAGCAGTGAGTTCCTGCTGGTGGAAACCATGGCAGAGCAGGCTGCGGCAATTGTCAGGGAAGAGTTTTCTGTAAGCTGGCTGCGACTGCGGTTGTCCAAGCCGGGTGCGGTCAGAGGGTCCAGGGATGTGGGTGTCATTATTGAGCGCGGCGAGAGGCCGGCAAAAGGTGCAGCAGCGATGTCTGCGGGAGTGTAAACGTGGCTCAGGTGTATCTCAGCCTCGGCAGTAATATCAATCGTGCGCAATATATCCGCGCAGCGCTGGATGCCCTGGCAGGGCGGTTTGGCGAGTTACAGGTGTCCCGGGTCTTCGAAAGTGAAGCGGTGGGTTTCCAAGGCGATAATTTTTACAACCTGGTGGTGGGGCTGCAAACTGACTTGCCGGTAGGTCAACTGGCCCTGTGTCTGCGCGGCATTGAAGATGCCAATGGCCGCTTGCGCTCCGGGCCCAAGTTCAGTGCACGAACCCTGGATATTGATATTCTCACCTATGATCACCTGACCGGAACTGTCGACGGGGTAAAATTGCCTAGAGGTGAGATTGTAAAAAATGCCTTTGTTTTACAGCCTCTGGCAGAGATTGCTCCAGAAGTATTGCATCCGGTGGAGCAGAAAACTTACCGTCAACTGTGGAACGAGTACGACCACGATTCGCAAAAATTGTGGCCGGTGGAATTTATTTGGCCGTGATTCCAATAATTTTTTAAAAAATGCAGATAAAAAAGCAGCCCTTTGAGGCTGCTTTTTTGTTGGGAATAATTAACTTAGGCTCATTAGCGCCTCTTTGGTGAACGGAGTGATTTCCTCCGCGCGATCTTCACGCACCTTGGCGAACCAGTGTGGGTCTTGTAATAGCGCGCGTCCAACGGCAATCAGGTCGAACTCCTGGTTGTCCATACGGCGGGTCAGTTCGCCTAAATCGGTAGGATTGGCAGTACCGCCCATGCCCTGGTTATTGCCGCCGATAAAATCATCGTCAAGGCCGACACTGCCGACAGAAATTACCGGTTTTCCCGTCAATTCCTTGGTCCAGCCTGCCAGGTTGAGATCAGAACCTTCAAATTCTGGCACCCAGAAGCGTCTTGTCGAGGCGTGGAAAATATCAACACCGGCTTCAACCAGCGGTGTCAGGAAGCATTTCAGTTCTTCCGGGTTTTGTGCCAACTTGGCTTCGTAATCCTGCTGCTTCCATTGGGAGTAGCGCAGCACTATGGCGAAACCTTCGCCTACGGCTTCACGTACCGCTTTGATAATTTCCACTGCAAAGCGGGTGCGATTTTCGATGGAGCCACCGTACTCGTCATCGCGCTGGTTGGTACCTTCCCAGAAAAACTGGTCGATCAGGTAGCCGTGGGCGCCGTGAATCTCTACACCGTCAAACCCAATTTCCTTGGCTGCTTTCGCCGCGTCTGCAAAAGCTTGTACAACTTTCTGGATGTCCTCTTTGCTCATCGCCTGGCCATTGGGCTTGCCGGGTTTGAATAAGCCTGAGGGGGAATAGCCGGGCACTGATTTATCCGGGCCTATGCCCTCTTTGCGCACGGAGCCTACGTGCCATAACTGCGGGATAATCTGGCCACCGGCAGCGTGTACTTCGTCTACCACCTTTTTCCAGCCGGCGAGAGCGGCTTCACCGTAGATTGCCGGTACATTCTCGTAGCCGTTTGCGGCTTTATGATTAACGAAGGTGCCTTCGGTAATAATTAGTCCCACTTCACCTTCAGCGCGGCGGCGGTAATAGCCGGCCACTTGGTCATTGGCTGAATAACCCGGTGACATAGTGCGGGTCATGGGGGCCATTGCGACCCGGTTGCGCAGCTTTAGGGATTTATGCTCGAAAGGACGCAGTAGGTTGTCCAGGGAACCACTCATATTTCTCTCCTGAATGTCTCGATTCAACACTGGGACTTATTGGTCCCACTAGGTCACAACTAAAATGGTTGCGTTATAAGACCTTATTTTGAAGTTGAGTTCAACATTTGGTTTCGTATTGCAACCTTTTTACCGGTATACTGGGGGTATGTCACGTAAACGTTTTGATGATCTCAATTGCTCCCTGGCTTGCGCTCTGAATGAGGTGGGGGACTGGTGGTCCCTGCTGATAATTAAGCAGGCGATGCTGGGTACCCGCCGTTTTGTGGATTTCCAGAGAAACCTTGGAATCGCCAAGAATATCCTTGTGGATCGGTTATCCCGTTTGGTGGAAAACGAGGTGTTAGTGCGCTTTGATGCGGGCGAACACGGCACTCGCTACGAGTATCGCTTAACAGAAAAAGGCCGTGACCTGTTTACGGTGGTAATCGCCCTGCGTCAGTGGAACCTGCGTTGGAATGGCAATAAAGATGGGATGCATCTGGTCGATAAAATCAGTGGCGAACCAATCTCCGAAGTGGCTGTGCAGAATGTCCAGGGACAGAAACTCAGTATCCGCGATGTATTATTTGTGGATGAAAATGGCCAGCCCCTGGATCAGGCTGGCTAGCTGGCTTTTGAGGGGCTCTATCAATCCTGGCTCTTGGACAGCAGTCTGATTATGTCCAATGCCCTACCCGGCTCCCAACGCATTGCAGAGACAACGCTATGCATGGCCAGTAGGCGCTTGTCTATTTCCCCTTCCTCCTGAAGCTTATGCAATTTCTCCGTGGCCTCGGTAAAGCCGTGTTGCTCATAAGTGAGTAGTAATTTGACGGTCTGCTCCGCTGGAGTGACTTGGCGTGGAACAGGGGTATAGCCCATCGCGCTTACCATACTCTCAGCCGCCAGCCAGGTGGACCAGGGGTTTTGCCCGGTAATAAGCTGGCCATCCACGCTGACTTGTTCCAGGTAAGTGGGCCCAGCCTGAAAAAACGCGCCTTGCTCACGTAAGCGATCCTCAAGCAGGAATGGAAATCGTTGCTCGGCGTCAGGGATAAGAAAAAGCTCCTCTTCGTTAGTAAAAGCACTGATCTGCCGATCGGCGATTAAGGGCTTGCCATTATCGAGGATGACATTGGCAAGGGCTGCTGGCCCGTGGCATACCGCTCCGATAATTTTGCCGCTGTTATAGATTTCCCGCACCAGGGACTGGATATGGGGATTGTCGGGGAAATCGAACATGGTGCCTTTACCGCCGACAAAAAATACGGCCTGGTAATCCTCTGCTGATACCTGATCGATAGAAATACTGTGATTGACCTTTTGTTGTGCCTCCGGGTCATTGAGAAAGGCATAGTCGAAAGGCCCCAGATCATCTTTATCGATCACCGCAGGCGGTTTGCCGCCTTTGGGACTAGCAATATCGACAATAAATCCGTTGGCTGAAAAGATGTAATAGGGGCGTGCCAGTTCAGTTAATTCATAACCAGTTGCCTTGCCACTATCTCTCATCGTTTCAGTACTGGTGACAACAGCTAAGATTTTTCCTCGGCTTACCCTGGGTAATTGTTGTAAATACGGCAGGTCACTTACTGTCGTAGTGGAAAAGTCCTGTTCTTGAGGTGGAATTAGGCCCTTAATCCAAATAATAAAACCAAAAAAGACGGACAAAGTCAGTGCCAGGGAAATAACAATTTTCTTCAACATATTAATCTCCAAAATTGCAGTAGCAGACGGAAAGTCTTCTAGTGAGTTCGTAGGAGAATAAGGGATGGAAGGTGAAATCTAGGTGAGATTGCAATTGCTATTTAGGAAGAAAGAAAAAGCTGCACTCGAGATCGTATAAGGTATGGATGCTGATTCACTGTGCATCTCGAGCGCATACGGTAAAAATTTGAATCTTAGAACGCTACTGTGTAAAAGATAGAGAGCACTGATAAATATTTTTTTTACACTGGATAGAGATGGTCCAATTTAAGGCTTCACAGATTCTCTTGGCCAGGAAAAGGCCTTGACCAATACCGTCACTGCCTTCCCTTTTTTGGCCGGGTAAGAGGGAGGTTTCTAGATCTAATTGGTTGTCTGTGGTGTTCTCAAAAAAGAGTGTGTCCCCCTTATAGGTAATAACCAACTCAGGGCTGGTAGCGTGCTGTAATGCATTGCTGATCAAGTTGTCGAATAGCAGACTTACCAGGTGTCGATTGGCCAGGACTCTGACTTTGTGCCCTAACTTTAAATCAATATTAAAATGCTTTTGTACAATTAACTGGTGTTGAGCTAAAAGACATTCCTCTAGTAAAGCGCGCAATGGGATATCTTCCGACTGTAGAGACTCAGAGCGGGCGAGGGCTAATAGTGTCTTAACGGTTTTTTCCATACCGGTAACAGTTTCTAATAGCTCATTTTTCTCAGCTAAAGTCATTTCCCGATTTTGACTGAGAGCCAGTGTGCTTTTCAGAATGGTTAGCCCGGTGCGCAACTCATGGCTTGTATCCCGGGTAAACTCAGTTTCCCTGCGCAATGTTAGCTTGAGCTGGTTAAGTGTATCTTGCAATGTACTTGCGAGATAACCGATTTCATCTTGTTCATTGTTATAGGGCAGGGAAATTTGAGAATCGCAGTTTCTCTGCTGCTGAACTGCTTTAGCGAGGGTTACTACAGGCGCGATGGTTTTACGGGAAATACGATAAGCACAATAGAGAGCTAAGAGTAGGGTTAAGATACAGGCGCTGGCAAAGAGCCAGAGAAGCTTTGAAGATTGTCGCGTAACAGTGAGCAATTCACTGACTTCAGCTACGAGAACGGCGGATTTATTATCTGCAAAATGTACTCTGCGTAGATGGAAGTGATGTTCCGTATCAGTAAACAACTCAGCCTTTTCTGCATAGCTTGGTAGGGCAGTGCGCAGTTCGGCCGGTATTATTTTGCTTTCAGTGTATAGCGTTAAATAGGGTAGGCGTGGCTCTGGGGTCGCATTAGTCAGTCTTGCCTGCTGTTCGAGGTAGCGGACTTCTCCGGCCAATAAGTTATCGAGTAAATGGTCTTCAACTACATAGGCCACCATCATACAAATGGCAAAAAACACCAAGCATAGCAGCAGGGTAAAACTGCCAAAAATAGCGAAGACCTTCCTCTGTAAATTACTGGTTTCGCGCATTGGGAGTTTCCAACTGATAACCGAGATTGGTGATGGTTTTCAACATAGGGGCCTGGAAAGGCTTATCCAGTGTTTGGCGAAGACTATAAATGTGGGATTTTAAGGCGTCTGTTTCTGGGGGTTCATCACCCCAAATATGGTGGATTATTGCCGAGCGGCTTACTGGTGCTGGCGACGCCTGGGCGAGCATAGTGAGAATGCGAAAACCGATAGTTGTCAGGGGCAGAGGTTGTTTATCCCGGTAGGCCGTTTGCTGGCGCTGGTTTATCTGTAAATCACCGACCTTAATTTCTTCACTGGTATGCAGCTGGTGTCTACGTGCCAGGGCGCGGCATCTCAATATCAGTTCCCTTGGTTCGAAGGGCTTACATAAGTAGTCATCGGCACCGATACCAAATCCGCGTTCTTTATCTGCGAGAGCATCTCGGGCAGTTAACATCAGAATTGGCATATTAACTGGCGCTTGTGCCTTGATCTTTTCGCAGACCTCTAAGCCGTCCATATCCGGCAGGCCCAGGTCGAGAATAATCAGGTCGAAGATTTGTTCCAGGGCCAGCTGTAAGCCCTGGCGACCCCGGTGGGCATAATCTATCTGCCAGCCCTCAGCATGTAGGAATTCGGCAAGCTGGCGGGCGATAGTGGGGTTATCTTCAATCAACAATATCTTCAGTGAGCGCACCGGCAAATCTCTTTTGGCAGAGGAAGTTACAAAACATTCTGACAGAGTGCCGGTGAAATTGAAGTGAAGCCCCGTTGTTGGACTGTTTATTGGTTGGACTGCTCTAGATATTGAGGTTGCGGCCGCCGTCAACGGCAATAACCTGACCGTTGATATAGGGGGCGTCACAGACCAGGAAGCGCACGGTTTTGGCGATATCGCTGGGGTCACCGGTTCGGGCCAAAGGAATACGCTGGGTGATTTGTGCTTTCTTGGCTTCGTTAGTTGCCTCTTGCTCCGGCCAAAGAATGGCACCGGGGGCGACTGCATTGACCCGTACCTGGGGCGATAACTCCAGAGCGAGGCTTTTTGTCAGCATTACCAGTCCAGCCTTGGCGGCGCAGTAAATAGTATGCTTGGGCATCGGGCGCTCGGCGTGAATATCCGCCATATTAACAACGCAACCCTGTTGTTGGCTGAGTGTTTCTTTCAGGGCCTGAGTGAGAAAGAAAGGGGCTTTGAGGTTGCTGCCTACCAGCCGATCCCAGTCCTCCTCGGTCGCCTTTCCCACAGGTGTAGGGTGAAATGCTGAGGCATTGTTGACCAGAACATCAATACCGCCCCAGACCTCTTGTGCGCGCTGGGCCAGATTGGAACCGGCTTCGGCGCTATTCAATTCACTGTGCAACGCTATGGCAGAGTTGGGGCGAAGTTGGTTCAGCTCGTTTGCCAGGGCCTTGGCAGCATCAGCCGAGTTGCGATAGTGAATAACAACTCTGTGATCTCTATGCAGCTCTTCAGCAATAGCACGGCCCAGGCGTGCGGCGGCACCGGTAATCAACACATTACGCAATGTAGTCATCCTTTACTTTGGCGATTGCCTTGATGCGCTTCCGGTCCAGTGCTTGCCCGAGTTTCGCACCCTGGTAGCCCTGTTTAATCAACTCCTCGGCAGTTACTGCTGCTGCTCCATCTCGAGCGGCACGTAAAAAGTCCACCTGTGGATAATCTCTATTCTCCAGCCCCTCACGACCTCGGGCATCTGCCTCACAGGCGCGAAGAAAGTTTTCAAATCGCTCGGGACGTCGCAAGGCATCCAGACTGCGGATCATTTTCATAATGGTCTGTGGGCGCAATTCGAAGGCTCTGTGGCAATGCAGATGATATTCGCAGACCCCGATAGCTAGTGCAGTCAGGTCTTTTGGGGTACGCCAGCGCTCACAGACGGCCTTTACAAGAGGTACGCCTGCGGCCTCGTGGCCGTGGTGGCTGGGAAGAATTTCCTCGGGAGTCAGTCCTTTGCCCAGGTCGTGTAGCAGTACTGCAAAACGCAAGGGGAGCTCTGCCGGTGCGGCGCGCAGGGCTAGTAGTACGTGTTCTCCAGTGTCCACTTCGGGGTGGTGTTTGGGCGGTTGGGGAACACCAAACAAATTCTCTAATTCTGGTAACAGTACCGAGAGGGCACCGCAGTCTCGCAGTACTCGAATAAATATATCGGGGTCTGGCTCGGTAAGCGCCCGGCTTACCTCTTTCCAGACCCTCTCGGCCACCAGATATTCCACTTCACCCGCTTCTACCATCTGGCGCATGAGTATCATGGTCTCAGGGGCAACGCTAAAGCCAAGGTGATGGTAGCGGGCGGCAAAGCGGGCTACTCGCAGTATTCTTAGGGGGTCTTCGGCAAATGCAGGAGAAACATGGCGCAAAAGCCGTGCCTCCAGATCTTTCTGCCCGCCGTAGGGGTCTATTAGCTTGCCGTCGATGTCTTCTGCAATGGCATTAATAGTGAGGTCTCGCCGCAGGAGATCCTCTTCCAGAGTGATATTGGCATCGGCGTTAACGGTAAAACCGCCATAGCCGTGGCCGCTCTTTCTTTCGGTGCGAGCGAGCGCGTATTCTTCATCGGTCTCAGGGTGTAGGAATACTGGAAAATCTTTGCCGACTGGGCTGTATCCGAGGTCCTGCATTCTATCTGCATCTGCTCCAACCACTACCCAGTCACGCTCGGTGACTGGGCGATTCAAAAGTCTGTCGCGCACTGCGCCGCCAACAAGGTAGATCTTCAAAGCATTTGCTCCAGAGCTGGAGGGACCAGTGATCTGATAGGTGATTGTACTGCCATAAGTCCATTTGTTCCGGCGTTGTTCCAGGTTTGTCTGCTGGACGGAGGATGAGCGGTAGGAGTGTAAGAAGCTTCGGCAAGATAAAAAAAAGGCCCCGAAAAAACAAGGGGGCCCAGGGTCTTAGGGTATTCGCTTAGCAAACATTTCTTTGCCAACTGTGGGGGCTCTGACTTAACGGCCACACCACTGGAAAGGATCCCGTGACAAGTCCCAAGTCACGAATCTAGTGTCATTCTAAGAAACCTGTCTTACCTGTCAACTATATCTATTAGTATTTTTTGAGGGGGTTGTTCCGCTGTTCGTTAATAAATTACATGGACCGAATTTCGGGCTGGGTTTGCAGCATTAAACAGCATAATTTATAGGGGCGGTTCAGCTGGGCAGGATAATTTCACGTGTAACTCTGTGGGGCAGAGGATACTTTCGGGAAGTTGACTGTTCTTCTTTTTAATCGCAGTTGTTGGGGAGAATAAAGATGAGCGAATTACATGTGCTAACCACCGGGGAAGCAGCCAGGTACTGCGGTGTTAACTTCCGAACGGTGATTCGCTGGATTGAGCGTGGCCAGCTCAAGGCATACAAACTTCCAGGGCGTGGTGACCACCGTATCTGTGTTGAGGATTTCGTGGGCTTCCTGCGGGACAACTCAATGCCAGTTCCGAACGACCTGGCAGTTCCCAGTCGAAAAGTGCTTTTGTTAACGACTGATCCTGAGCTGACTTCAGGTGGACGCCAGGCACTTCAGCAGATGGGGTGTGAAGTTGAAGTAGCTAGTGATAGTTTTTCCGCCGGTATCTTGATGGCGAGTGCCAAGCCGGCGTTGTTAGTGGTTGACACTGGGTTGCTTGGGGAGAGTGGGTTTCAGGTGCTGGACTACCTCAGATCCCGCAGTGAGTATTCAAATTTGAGCATTCTGGTTGTGCCTTCTGATGACGATGGCGAGAAAGCCCGTTGGCTGGATGCTGGAGCTGATGCTCTTTTAACTCACCGTTCTGAGCACGGTGAACTTTCTGCAAAGGCCAAGCTTTTGTTGGAAGCTGATGCCTAAGTAGCGCGATTCGCTAGTGGGTATTATTTCCCCATTCTGTGCGGGGCTGGTATTTCAACAGTTCCCGCGCTGAAACCTAAATGGGTTTTGGTATTAACATAGACTCTTCTTCACCCTCCGGTCGGTCCCGACCTTGCTCCGGGCAGTGACAACTGGCCGTTATTTGATCCCCGTTCAAACTGTTCAGGTGAACATCGAAGCCCCATAGCCGGTGAAGATGCCTTAATACCTCTGCTGTATCTTTACCAAGAGGGCGACGGCGGTGCTGTGTGTGGTGCAGGGTCAGTGAACGGTCACCACGGGTATCTACTGAATATACCTGGATGTTCGGTTCCCGATTGCCCAGGTTGTACTGTCCCGCAAGGTTCTCTCTCAACTGGCGATAACCGCTCTCATCGTGAATTGCGCTGACAATGATATCGTTCTCTTTATCGTTGTCGCTGATACAAAATAGTTTCATGTCTCGCATAACCTTGGGAGACAGGAATTGTAAAATAAAACTTTCATCTTTGAAGTCGCGCATGGCGAATTGAAGGGTTTCACGCCAATTACTTCCAGCAATGTCTGGGAACCAGCGGCGATCCTCTTCAGTGGGGCTTTCACAGATACGCCGTAAGTCAGTAAAAATACTGAAGCCTAGGGTATAGGGATTGATACCGCTGTAGTGAGGGCTGTCAAAAGAGGGTTGGTAGATAACATTGGTGTGGCTTTGAAGAAACTCCATCATAAAGCCTTCAGTCACCCGCCCGCGCTTGTACAGCTCGGTTAAGAGAGTGTAATGCCAGAAGGTAGCCCAGCCCTCATTCATTACTTGGGTTTGCCGCTGTGGATAAAAATATTGGGCCAGCTTACGTACAATACGCACTAACTCCCGTTGCCAGTTTTCCAGGAGAGGGGCATTTTTCTCAACAAAGTATAGGATATTCTCCTGAGGCTCTTCGGGGAAACGTTTCTCCTTTGTCTCCTCTATACCGTCACCGAGTTTTGGGATGGTCCTCCATAAATCATTGAGCTGCCTCTGGCGGTACTCTTCTCGCTCTTGCTGTTGGCGTTCTTCTTCAATAGCCGAGATTGGGTAAGGGCGTTTATAGCGATCTACACCGTAGTTCATTAGGGCATGACAGGAGTCGAGAATGGCCTCGACTTCATCAAGCCCGTAGCGCTCTTCACAGCGGGAAATATAATTTTTGGCAAAGATCAGATAGTCAATAATACTGCTGGCATCTGTCCAGGAGCGAAACAGGTAATTCCCTTTAAAGAAAGAATTGTGCCCATAGGAGGCGTGAGCAATCACCAAAGCCTGCATTGTCATGGTATTTTCTTCCATGAGGTAAGCGATGCAGGGATTAGAATTAATGACTATTTCATAAGCCAGCCCCATCAATCCGCGCTGGTAATTATTTTCCACGCTGATAAATTGCTTGCCAAAAGACCAGTGGTGGTAACCCACTGGCATTCCTACCGAGGAGTAGGCATCCATCATCTGCTCTGAGCAGATAACTTCAATCTGATTTGGGTAGGTATCTAACCCAAACTCTTCTGCCAGTGCGCCGATGGCGCGATCATATTCCTGAATTAATTCAAAAGTCCATTCTGAGCTTGTTGATATGGGCTGACGCGACTCAGATTCAGATGCTTCAGCGCCACTGGCAAATTTGTCGAGCATCAGGCAGTCACCTTTTGGCGGAATAGTTGTCGGAACACCGGATAAATATCCTGTACATCGACAATCTGCTCCATAGCAAAGTGATCGGGGAATAAAGTGCGGACACTTTCATACTCTTCCCACAGGGCCTGGTGATCTCTGGGAGTAATTTCCACATAAGAGTAATACTGCACATGGGGCATAATATCGTCAATAAGGATTCGGTGGCAGGTACTGGAGTCGTCGTTCCAGTTATCACCATCTGAGGCCTGGGCTCCATAGATATTCCATTCGCTGGCGGGGTAGCGATCTCTTATAATACGTCGCATTAATTTGAGCGCGCTTGAGACAATGGTGCCGCCAGTTTCCCGTGAATAGAAAAACTCCTCTTCATCAACTTCTTTGGCGCTAGTGTGGTGTCGAATAAAAACAACTTCTGTATATTCATAACTGCGCTGTAGGAACAAATATAAAAGTAAGAAGAAGCGTTTTGCCATATCCTTTGTGGCTTGATTCATCGAGCCTGATACATCCATCAGGCAAAACATCACCGCCCTAGATCGAGGTTTTGGTTGTCGAATCAGCAGGTTATATTTAAGGTCGAAATCATCAAGGAAAGGGACTCGATTGATACGGCTGCGAAGTTCGGCAATTTGGTTTTTAAGAGCCTCAATTTTGCGCTGGTCTCGCAGAGCAGTATCTTTGTTTTCTTCTTGGGATAGGTTTTCCTCTAAATTGCGCAGGTTTCTTCGCTTATTACTGGTCAAGGCGATGCGTCTTGCATGGGCAGCCCTGAGTGAGCGGATCACATTGAGACGACCTGGAGTTCCTTCATTACTAATTCCGGCACGTACTATTTGAAAAGACTCGTTGCCGGCCAGGCGTTGCTTGATCATATTGGGCAGCTGGAGCCCCTCAAACATAAAGTCCAGAAACTCTTCTTGTGATATCTGGAAGACAAATTCATCAACCCCTTCCCCGCTATCACTGGCACCACCACCATTTCCATCACCACCTCGCTGACCTTGACGAGGGATACGATCACCAGCAGTAAATTGCTTGTTTCCGGGTAAAACTCGCTCTACGTGCCCACCGCTACCGTGAGAAAATAAGGGTTCGCTGATATCCCGAGTAGGGATACTGATTTGCTCTCCCTTATCCATGTCCATAATAGAGCGGCTATTCATGGCGTCGCCGACAGCTTTCTTAATGTGAGCCTTATAGCGCCTTAAGAATCGCTGCCGATTAACGGTACTCTTTTTCTTTCCATTCAAGCGGCGGTCGATGATATAGCTCATATTTCTGCCTTTGTTCTGAATAAAGCTCACAGGCATCCATCGCCATAAATCTATTCAGAATATTTCCTGCTGAACCCACCAAACACAATTATTGGTATCTTCACTATAGCGAGCTATTGAGGGTCCCGATGAGATGCTGTGAAATCACTCAAGTGCTCACTAAAAGTTAATGATCTAATCAGTATCCGGGTTTGGCTTCCTCGTGTTTTTCCTGTGACCTTACTTGAGGAAAGCCTTATTACTGAGATTTTCTCACACGTAGATACCATTCGGATAACAGTCTAACCTGCTTCTCGGTATAGCCGCGTTCAACCATACGTGCAACGAAGTCTGCATGTTTGCGTTTATCATCTGCTGACGCCTTGGTATTAAAGGATATAACTGGCAGAAGATCTTCCGTATTGGAGAACATTTTTTTCTCGATAACGGCACGTAATTTTTCGTAAGATCTCCAGTCGGGATTTTTTCCTTGATTGTTAGCCCTGGCGCGGAGCACAAAATTGACTATTTCATTGCGGAAATCTTTCGGATTGGAAATTCCTGCAGGTTTTTCTGTCTTTTCAAGCTCTTCATTAAGGGCGCCGCGATCAAGTATTTCACCGGTTTCTGGGTCGCGATACTCCTGGTCCTGTATCCAAAAATCGGCGTAAGTGACATAGCGATCAAACAAGTTTTGGCCATATTCAGCGTAGGATTCCAGGTAAGCTGTTTGGATTTCCTTGCCGATAAATTCTACGTACCTTGGAGCTAAATATTCCTTGATAAACCCAAGGTAAGTCTCTTGCACTTCTGGTGGAAATTGCTCCTGCTCTATTTGCTGTTCCAGAACATAGAGTAGGTGGACTGGATTTGCCGCCACCTCAGTAGCATCGAAATTAAAAACTTTTGAGAGGATCTTAAAGGAGAAACGGGTGGATAGTCCGTTCATGCCTTCATCTACCCCTGCATTATCTCTGTATTCCTGAATGGTTTTTGCTTTGGGGTCGGTATCCTTTAGGTTTTCACCGTCATAGATACGCATCTTTGAATAAAGGCTGGAGTTCTCAGGGTTTTTAACTCTCGATAATACAGAAAATTGCGCCAACATCCGCAGGGTGTCTGGTGCACAGGGCGCTTTTGACAAGGAGCTATTTTCTAGCAGTTTCTGATAGATTCGTATTTCTTCCTGCACTCTTACGCAGTAGGGCACCTTGACGATATAAATACGATCCAGGAAAGCCTCATTGTTGCGATTATTGCGGAAGGATTGCCATTCTGATTCATTGGAATGAGCGAGGATTGTACCGTTGAACGGAATTGACCCCAATCCCTCTGTACTGTTGTAATTTCCTTCTTGTGTTGCAGTTAGTAGAGGGTGAAGCACCTTGATAGGGGCTTTGAACATCTCGACAAACTCCATCAGTCCCTGGTTGGCCCTACATAAACTACCAGAAAAGCTATAGGCATCAGGGTCATTCTGGGGGAAATCCTCAAGCTTACGAATGTCGATCTTGCCAACTAGTGATGAAATATCCTGGTTATTTTCATCACCGGGCTCTGTTTTTGAGATGGCAACTTGATCGAGAATAGAAGGACGAATTTTTACGACACGGAATTTACTGATGTCCCCTTTAAATTCATGCAATCGCTTAACGGACCAGGGAGACATAATAGTGTTAACGTATCGACGTGCAATTCCGTAGTCCTCTTCAAGGATGCGGCCGTCCTCAGTAGGAGAGAAAAGGCTCAAGGGAGATTCAAATACTGGAGATCCCTTAATTGCATAGATGGGCACCTGCTCCATCAAGGCTTTTAGCCGCTCTGCAAGGGATGACTTTCCGCCACCAACAGGACCTAGCAAGTACAGGATTTGCTTCTTCTCTTCCAGACCCTGTGCGGCATGTCGGAAGAAAGAGACAATTTGTTCTATGGCTTCCTCCATACCATAGAATTCACTGAAGGCCTTGTATCGCTTAATAACCTTATTACAGAAAATACGTGACAGGCGCGGGTCCCGTGAGGTGTCTACCAGTTCGGCCTCGCCAATGGCCATCAGCATCCTCTCAGCTGGTGACGCATAGGCACTGCGGTCTGTCTTACACAGCTCCAGGTATTCCTGAATACTGAGTTCCTCGTCCTGGATAGATTCGTATCTTTCCAAGTAGTGATTGAAAATTGTCATGGTGTCTACCTCCCTGTAGCCTACTGGAATTAGCTCAGTTCCCTGCTTTGGTTAGGATGTCGTACGCCCTTGGCTTCTCTTGCCCAAATGGGACGAGCGATGTATGAGCTGTAAAGTCCAGATCGTGTTTGGGATACGCTTGGCGTGAAGCACTATCGTTATTGCCGTTGTGAACCTTGTTCTTTGCTGGAGTAAGTGTTGAATGCTCTCCAGCTTTTCCAGCATAGCTTTCCCTTTGAATGAGACAGTGGAATGTCACTTATATAGGTTGAATTGAGCGGCTGTTTTACGCTTTACTACAGCCCATATTGGGTATTAGAGAAATATTGAGGAACATAAATGGCGATTTTGGTGACTGGAGGTGCCGGATATATTGGCAGTCATACCTGTATCGAGTTGCTTGCTGCCGGCTTAGAGCCTGTAGTTGCGGATAACCTATCGAATAGCAGTGAGGAAGCCCTACGGAGGGTCGAGTTAATTGCTGGCAAAGATATCCCTTTTCACCATCTGGATATTAGTGATAAGGAAGGTTTACGCAAAGTATTCTCTGATCATAAGATTGACGCCGTAATTCACTTCGCGGGGTTGAAAGCAGTTGGTGAATCTGTTGCGCAGCCTCTGCGCTATTACCAGAATAATGTAGCTGGGACCTTAACTTTATGTGAGGTGATGGAGGAGTTTGGAGTTCACCGCCTGATCTTCAGTTCGTCGGCAACGGTCTATGGTGATCCTGAAACAGTACCAATTAAAGAAGATTTTCCTACTGGCGCAACCAACCCCTATGGCTCAAGTAAGTTGATTGTGGAAAACATGTTGCGAGATCTTTGTGCTGCGCCGAACAGCCAGTGGAAAGTGAGCTTGTTGCGTTACTTCAATCCGATTGGGGCCCATGAAAGTGGGACTATTGGTGAAGATCCCAGTGGTATCCCCAATAACTTACTACCCTATGTTTCCCAAGTGGCAGTAGGTAGATTGGAGCAGCTACAGGTTTTTGGCGGTGATTATGATACCGTCGATGGTACTGGAGTTCGAGATTATATACATGTAGTTGATTTGGCTCGCGGACACTTGGCGGCGCTAAACTTAATATGTAAAGAAGAAATTTCTGAGGGTTGTTATACCCATAATCTGGGGACGGGACAGGGCAGTTCTGTTTTACAAGTCGTTCGTGCTTTCGAGAGTGTCAGCGGGAAGGAAATTCCCTATAACATTGCTCCTCGGAGACCCGGAGATATTGCAGAGTGTTACGCAGATCCAGAGCTGGCTGAAACAGAGCTGGGGTGGAAAGCTGAGTATGATTTAGTGCGTATGGTGAAAGATACCTGGCGTTGGCAGTATAAAAATCCTAAAGGGTACAGTGCAGATTAGGCAAAATTAAGTTAAGGAAATTTGATCCTATTTTTTGCCTCACAGAGGATTAGGTTTTTCTATCAACCTGATAATGCTCATTGCTTGCGCAGCTCCATGCGGATATTGCAGGTAATGAGTTTCTTTCATGTTCTAAATAAAATTATATCATCAGTACCTGCGTTAAGGGGCCATTAAGCTACCGATAGATACAATCCTGTTGATTGACTTGAATGTTTATGATTAGCGAAGAATAAGAACTATTTGTCTGTCTGGTTGTATGTATAACTCTGTATTGATAGTTATCAATATATGGAAGCATTTATTACTTCAATTTTTATTTATTTTTCTCAATCTAAAAGGAGTTAAGATTGAAATATATTCAGTTTTTACTGTTAGTTTTAACTAGTTTTTCAGCTTTAGCTGAAGATATATCTGGGGTGGATATCACGATTGAGAAGCAGGGCGATAAGCTCTGGAAGCTTACCTATCAAGTGGATAGGCCGGCAAGCCGGATTAGCTTTGTGCGTAACCCGGATGCCTCTCGTATAAAACGCTGGAAGCCTGTGTCACCAGAATTTGAATTAGTTTCTATGGAAGGTGAAGAGTTTCTGGTTAGAAAAGATAGAAGTTCATTCGAACACATTGAAATTTTTTTGACGTCTAGCTATATATCTCTTCCCAAAGACTATGCACCTTTCTCCCCCTATTCAGATGGTGGAAGCCTGATATATACGGGCCGCTTTTTTGCTTGTATTGACAACTGTGATTATAAAGCAAAAGCCTGGCGAGTAACTATGCAGGTTCCCCCAGGTGAGCATATGATTATTAACGGGAAGATAAATGATCGGACAGCCAGCTGGATTGATCGTGATAATGGAATGATGGTCTATGTTGGAACTCAAGAACCTATAAATACAGTTAGTGTTGTAGCTGTTATTGATAAAGGTTTGCCGGAAAAATTGAGATTGTCTTTAGAATCAGATATTCCCAGGTTAATGAGTTATTTTGAGCAAAGGCTTGGGGCACTAAGTGGAGCAAAGCCTGCTTTGTATGCATCATATGCGAATGTCGATGATAACTCTTGGCAGGGGGGGACCTTGTCACATCAGATTTTTATGCATTGGAATATGAATGAACTTGATGGGAAATTTTCCGGCCCTAACTTTATTAATGAAACCATTTGGTTTTTTGCTCATGAGGTCGCACATTTATACCAGCAGGGTAGTGAAACAGGGTTGTATGGTGATGTAAATGAATCGTGGTTACATGAAGGGAATGCGGATTGGTTGGCAGCGCTGGCTTTATTAGATTTGTATCCCGAGTCATCAAAATATGTCTCTAATAAAATTAAGGCTTTTAAGGAAAGTTGCACAAAAGGTGTAAAAGAGATTCCTTTGGTTGAGGCTGCTAACCGGGGCAGGTTTGATCTGTATTATAGCTGTGGTCTGCTCATACATCGAGCAATTGACCTGTTTCTGCAAAGTGAAAATGCTGATCCGTCAAATATTTTTTCAATGTGGAGCAGTTTTCGTCAAGAGGTCGAGGGCGGCGGAGAAAAAGGCGCTGATACTTTCTTGGTGCTTCTCAGCCAGAGGGAAGGAGCAGCGGAACTTGTTAACTCTATTGAGCTTTTACTTGATGGGAAACCGTCGAGTGTAGGAGTTGCTTTGGATCAATTAACTTATGGCTTATAAGGTTATTCAAGCTAGGTAAACTGACAGTTACACTCCCAGGTGATAACTGTCAGTTTATTTTTTTAGATTCGGTCGGTTTAAATTCTTCTTTTAGGCTTCAGGGCGAAGTGATTTTTATAAGCTGCAGTCTGTACAAAAAAATTCTTCATCACTTAATCGCATTGCAGTCAGGTACCCTCCCCAAACGCAACCTGTGTCTAGGGCATAGATATTCTCAGTATCTGCGCGGCCTTCCAGGGCAGCCCAATGCCCAAAAATAACCTTGTCATTTCTGGTTTTTCGATTGGGAAAGCTAAACCATGGCTGGTATTCACCGTGAGAGGCCTGGACCCCCTTTTTATTGATTAGATCCAGAGTGCCATCAGCCTTACAAAATCGCATTCTTGTGAAGTAATTGGTAATGGACCGCAGGCGTTCGATGCCGATCAAATGATCATCCCAACAGTGTGGCTCATTACCGTACATGCCATAAAAAAATGCCTTTGCCATAGCTTCGTCGGCGAGGGCCTCATGCACTTCAGTGGCGAGCTTTTGCGCTTTAGTAACGCTCCAAATGGGAGGGATACCCGCATGCACCATGGTGTACCCCTTCTTATGTACTAGAAGGGGTAGGCTTTGTAGCCACTCCAGTAACTTATCAGAATCTTTTGCTTTTAAAACCTTGGCAAGGTCGTGCTCTTTTTCAGACAGAGATTTAGCGCCATGGGCGATCGCCAGTAAATGGAGATCATGGTTGCCCAACACTGCTGTAACCTGCTGGCGGTGCTCATAGAGATAGCGAAGGGTGCTCAGGCTATCCTCACCCCGGTGAACCAAGTCTCCGGCAAGCCAGAGTTTGTCACGGTCAGCACTAAAATTGATTTTCTTGAGAAGGCTTTGAAAAGCTGCAAAGCATCCTTGAATATCTCCGATGGCGTAAGTTGCCAAGATTTCCCCCAAAAATATGAAAAATAATTATTGTTGTTGCAAGTTTGTACAGTAGTCGGCTAGCTTAACAAAGTCCTCGACGCTTAAGGTTTCTGGTCGGCGGCCGGCATCAATGGGTAGCAGCTCGGGGTCGAGATCCGGGAATAGGGGTTTTAAAGCATTGCGCAGGGTCTTACGGCGCTGCTGGAAGGCTATATTGACGATTCTTTCCAATAATCCTTCATCTTTTGCGGTAAATGGCAGAGTGCTGTAGGGAACCAATCTCACGATGGCAGAATCCACCTTAGGGGCGGGCCGGAAAGACTGCGGAGGGACAGGGAACAGGCCCTGTACGCGACAGTAATATTGAACCATCACGCTAAGTCGCCCATAAGATTTAGTCGAAGGCGTTGCGCTGAGCCGGTCTACCACCTCTTTCTGCAGCATAAAATGCATATCCTGGACTTGCCCGCGAAAACTGAGCAGATGGAACAGTAGCGGTGTGGATATGTTATATGGAAGGTTACCGACGATGCGTAGCTGCTTATCTCCAGCAAAGGTGCCAAAGTCAAATTTTAATGCGTCCTTTTCAATGATGCTGAATTCCGGGTATTCCCTGAATTTAAATTCCAGCATCGGAATCAGGTCGCGATCCAGTTCGACAGCGGTTAGAGATGGGCACCGTTTTAGTAGTAATTCTGTAATTGCCCCTTGACCCGGGCCAATTTCCACTAGCGTATCTGATTCTTTAGGGCCTACTGCACGAACAATGCGCTCGATAATATTTTCATCGACGAGAAAGTTTTGTCCAAAGCGTTTGCGGGCTTTGTGTTGAAAGAAGTTATCCATTGATATATCTGTAACCTGGATGATTAATTTTGCGGTTAAGCCTTGGGGTGCTAGTGAGCATTTCAGTTGGATACCCTTTAGGGCCTTTCACTGCGCTCACGTGGTGAGGGCATGGTTCACTCTTGCTCCAAACAAGTTTTAGGCACTGGTTAGGAACTGCGCATTTTAGCTATCGCCACAGCCTGAGACAGTGCGGCTTTGAGGCTGCCGCAGTCTGCAATGCCTGTGCCCGCGATATTGAGAGCTGTGCCGTGGTCTACTGAAGTGCGGATAAAAGGTAGCCCCAAAGTGATATTGACGGCGTGGCCAAAACCCTTGAATTTTAACACTGGAAGCCCCTGATCGTGATACATAGCTAAAACGGCGTCACATTCCGACAAATGCGGCGGGGTAAAAAGAGTGTCTGCGGGAAGTGGACCTTTCAGTGATATACCTTGGTGGCGCAAGTGTTCAAGTGTGGGTTCAATTATTTCTATTTCCTCATGGCCTAAGTGTCCCCCTTCTCCAGCATGGGGGTTGAGGCCGCAAACGCTAATACGAGGATTGGAGATGCAGAAATGTTCCCGCAAACTGGCGTCGAGGATGGTAATAATCTGCTCTAGAAGCGGGGGGGTGATAGCAGCGCTCACATCTTTGAGGGGCAGGTGAGTTGTCACTAGAGCAACTCGAAGGTCCTCTGCTGCTAGCATCATAACGACACGCTCAACTCCGGCTTTTTCAGCAAAGAACTCTGTATGGCCACTAAATGGAGTGCCGGCATCATTGATAATGCCCTTGTGCACGGGCCCTGTAACCACGGCATCAAACTGGCCGGCCAGGCAACCCTCTGCCGCAACTGTAAGAGTTTCCAATACATAGGGTGCATTGACTGCATTCAGTAAGCCGGGTTTAGCAGGCTCGGGTATGGAGACCGGTAGTATGTAGAGAGCACCGGCAGGTGTCCCCTCTGTGCCTGCTGTGGACAGAGGAAGGAGCTGAAGAGGCAACCCCAATGCCGCAGCGGTCTCTGTCAGTAGCAGGGGATCAGCAATTGCGACAATCTGTGCTGGAGAACTCTCTTGTGCGATCTTCACAGCGAGCTCAGGGCCAATACCTGCAGGTTCTCCGGGGGTGAAGGCAATTTTAGGAGCCATTGCTATATAACTTTCCTGTAGCTACAAAAAAAAACCGGGCACTGGGCCCGGTCTTTCCCGCTGAAAAAGCGGCTTACTATTGGTTTCCTGAGTCCTCGGTGGTCTCAGAGTCCGGCAATTTAATCTCAACGTATGCCTGGTCGCGAATCTCACGTCGCCAGTTTTGCAGTTCTTCTTCATAGCGGCGGTTGCGCAGCAAATTGGCTGCCTGATTGCGGATATATTTGTCGGTCATATCCTGTTTGCGCCGATCTTCAACCTGCAGGATATGCCAGCCGAACTGGCTGCGGAAAGGCAGGCTAATGCTGCCAATCTCAGTTGCATCCATAGCCTGGGTAAACTCCGGTACAAACTGCCCGGGCATAGACCAGCCAAGATCGCCACCGGATAGCATAGAACCTATATCCTCTGAGTTTTCGCGCGCGAGCTCGCTAAAGTTATCGCTGGCCATGGCCTCTTCACGTAGCTCAATCAGCTTATTGTAAGCTTGGTCGTCGGTAAGAATAGCGGATGGTTTAAGCAGGATATGGCGAACTTTTGTCTGTTCTACCAACTGCTCACTAGCACCTTTCTGTGCGTGAATCTTTAACAGGTGAAAGCCTGCATCACTGCGGAAAGGCTCGGTAACATCGCCGGCTTTTAAGTCGGTGAGGGCATCAGCAAAAAGAGTTGGAAGCTCGACGGTCTTGCGCCAACCCAGGTCACCACCGGAGAGGGCATTCTGGCCGGCAGAGTTAGCGATTGCCAGGCGGCGGAAGTCAGCGCCTTCTTTGGCCTGTTTAGCTAGGTCTTCAGCCTTCTCCCGTGCCTGGCTAACTTCGCTGCTGGGAGCGCTGGAACTTACGGGTATCAGGATATGGCCCAGCTCAAATTGAGGGGACTTCCAAAACTCCCCCTCTTTGGAGCGCAGGAAGTTATCGATATCCTGGTCGGTAATCTGGATCCGGCGGTTAACGCTGCCTTGCTCGACCCGGCGAATCATCAGTTCCTGGCGAATTTGCTGACGAAAGCTCTTCATGCTCATACCGTCAGCGAGCAGACGCTGGCGGAAAGTTTCGGGGCTGACTCCGGCATTTTGCTGGACGCGGGCGATAGCTTGGTCTAGTTCAGATTCGGAGACGGTGACACCTGCGCGAGAGGCCATTTGCAGTTGCAAACGCTCGATAATCAGTTGTTCGAGGACCTGACGGCGCAAAACATCTATAGGGGGAGCCTGTACCTGTTGTGCTTGGATTTGGCTGGCGATGGTGTTCATGCGCTGGGTCAATTCACTGGCCATTACAACATCGTCGTCAACAACGGCGACTACTCGGTCAAGGTTTCTGACTTGTGCGGTGGCAGTAGCGGCGATCAGAGCGCCAGCCGCCAGTACGGGTGCCAGGCCTAGTTTTGGTACGAACTTCTTAATTATTCTCATCACTGTTTCAGCTCTTCTCTCTGATCAAAGTTGGCAATCCCCTGGGTCAGCATTTCTGTCACGGTTGAACCAAAGCCTGCTAATCCTTTGAGTTCGACTTCAAGATAGATACCCTCGTCGTACTCAAGGTCCTCAGCAGATACAACCCCTGCGAGATCATTGTCCAGTGTGCGTCGCCACACCAGTCGGGTACGGTAGCAGCAGTCGTCATATTCGATACCTGCCAGGTATTCCAGTTCCCGATTCAAAGTAAGATCATAGCTGGCACCAGCCATGAGTGAGGTATGAGTACCAAGTGGGAGGACAGTTGAGGCATTTAGTTGACTCACGGTTTCATCTTCATCTTCGTCCTCATCATCGTCATCCGTCGAGTCTGGGCGCTCGTAGTAATAGCTTAAATTAAAGATTCGGTAGTCGTCGTCAAGATAGCGCAGGCTGAAATTACCGCGATTAATATTGTGCTCACTATCTTCATAGACCAACTCAGTCCCCAGGCGCAGGGATTCGAAAGGGCGACTCTCGATTCGTGCAGCTAGCTCTGACCGTTGGGTATCCTCAATGTAAGAGGTGCGGCCGATTTGCCTGTCACTGGAGTAGTAGATCTGCCCGACACTGGCTGAGAAAAGGTCGCGGCCACTTACAGGGTCAATAAAGCGGGTTGTCAGGCCAAGGGCAAGTCTGTCCGCATCGTCGATTCGGTCATTACCAGTAAACCGGCTATCGCGGAACAATTGGTCGTAACTGAAAGTGTAAAGTGACGTGTCGTATAGCAGGTTGTTACTATTTGGGTCTATATCATCGGCATCATCACTGATATCAAAGAAATCACTCTGATCAGCATTGCTGCTAACCAGGGTAAACAGTCGTGGTTCCAGTGTCTGGATAAAGTCGCGGTTAAATAGGTGGCTATCGCGCTCAAAGTAGAGCCCTGTATCCAAAATGAACTGGGCGGCAGCCGCATCCGGGGTATCGTCTGCATCCTCAGGTAAATACAGATCGCTCACACTGTAAGCGAGATAGCGACCAGCTATTCCCGGTTTAAAATATCCCCAGAGCCACTCTTTATCCCAGTAGAATTCATAGTCGAGGCGCAGCCGATCTGCGGTAATAAAGTCCCGTGTTCGAGTAGTGACACTATCGGGGTCATCGGTGTCTTCGATAAACCTTATGGTTTGTGTGTCACTGTGCTCCCAGCTGGTGACTTCGTTCTGCATGGTTAGCAGCCAGTCATCCCAGCGGTAATCCCCGTCTATATCCAAACGAGGGTATTGGGCAAATGTATCGAAGGCGTCATTTTCCAGTACCTGATAGTCCTGGGTACGCAGCGTTGCCTGCCAGTGCTCGCTGCGCAGTAGCCCCTGTACTTTCTGGCTAACTCGGGTTTCAGCATTGATATCGAGGTTGGCCGTGCTTAAATCACGGAAATAGTCTGGGTCGCTGACCTTGGTGTAGTCGATATCGGTACGCCAGACACTTCCGCTGTAGCCGCCTTGCTGCTCCAAACTGATCAGCCAGCGGTCCTCACCTTTGTAGGGGAGAACCAGGTCCTCAGGGAAGCCTTCATCAATCAGGTCCTGTGCAAGGTCATTATTGCCGCCATTGTCGTCGGGCAGATCGGCAAGACGGATTTCCGTACTAAACATTTCTGCCAGGTGCCTGAACTCTACCTCCAGCCCGGCTCCGCGGTATTGGATGTAACGCGGGGAAATGGTGGCGTCCATCTGCGGGGCAATATTCCAGTAGTAGGGAATGGCGAGGTCCCAGCCATTCTTGTCGCTGTTGCTGAGTGTGGGAAACAGGAAGCCGGACATGCGTGCATCGCCCACAGGAAAGCGGAAATACGGCAGGTATAAGACAGGTACGTCCAGAATCTTCAGGCGCACATCTCGTGCAGTACCCTGGCTTTCTACTTCATCAATATTGATCTCGCGGCCCGTGAGTTGCCAGAACTCACGACCGGGTTCACAGCGGGTATATGTCCCTTCGGTCAGGGTCAATTCACCACTGGTTTGACGCGCAACCAGCTCGGCCCCGCCGTGGATAAAAGCATCGTGCACCACATAGGTGGCATCCTCAACAGAAGCCGCTTCGCTTTCGGTGTGAACTTCGGCGGAGGAACCACGGATCAGCAAACCGGGCTCCCGAAGCTCAATCGCACCATCTAAAGTGGCGATATTTTCCGGGCGATTCAGTTTGACCTGGTCGGCGAAGAGCTGTCGGTAACCCTGGGTAATATGTACATTCCCGCTCAGCTCGGCTGAACCATCTTCCAGCCACTGGGATTTCTCAGCAGTTGCTCTGAGCGGGGCTTCCCCAGGGGGCAGGTCAGAACCGGGATAGTTGCGCGGAGGCGCCACAAAGGCGCCAGAGCACACCGCCGGTAAATTGGCTAGCTCCTCCGGGGTTAGCTCAGAGCGGGGCAACCAGTCCAAGTACAAATAGGGGTTGTAGTCGGGATCAGGATACGGTTCGCCCTGATTGGCTTGCGCCCACAAGGGCTGAGCAGCGATCAGACCGAGAGCGATGGAGCGGGCTTGGGAGTTATTAGCAATCGCCAGAGCGAGGCGACGCCACCGGGAGACTTCAAGCATCAAACGATATGTTCCAGCTATCTTTTAGTGTTTCTTTATCGATGGATACGTGCGACAGCTTTCGAGCCGGGGCGCGCAAAATCATCGCCCGATTCTACTTGAATGTAGATGTGGTTAATAGCCGTACTGAAGTCGTAATGTTACAGCTAGAGGCTCAGCTTCGAAACGCAAATTACCTGGAACTCGTGTTCTGTTTTTAGCTGAGGCAAAGTAGGGGCTCCAATAAATAGTGATGGCGTCTCTGGACGCAGAGAGGCTCGGGGTTAAAATGCAGCTAGTAACAGTTGGAATATAAGATGAGCCTAAGATCGAGCAGTGAAGTTGAGCAAGGGTGCGAGATCGACTCCGATCCCAGACGCAATGCCTTGAGTGAGTGGGTTGGCGTTGCCCTGGGTATGGAGGCTACGGCTGATTTATCGAGCCTGGCGGGAGATGCTGGATTTCGCCGTTATTTTCGCACTCTAACCGAGCCGTCACTGATAGCGGTAGATACTCCCCCCCAATTGACTAACCCCGCCCGCTTTGTGGCTTTGGCCGATTACTTACGCCGCAACGGTATCCATACGCCGATGGTGGTTGCTGCAGACACCGCAGAGGGGTACCTGCTGCTGGAAGATTTGGGGGATACCCAATTGTATAGCGTGCTCAACAGCGACAGTGTTGAGGGACTCTACGCAGAGGTAATGAGTGAACTTTTATGCCTGCAGCAAATCCCTTTTGAGGAACAATTATTCCCAGCTTATAGTCGGGAACTACTTCTTAAGGAAATGCAGGTTATGCCTGAGTGGCTGGTGCGAGAGCTACTTGGCTACCAGCTTTCAGAGCGGGAAGAAAAGCTGCTGGAGCAAACCTTTGAATTGCTGCTTAACAGTGCGGAGGAACAGCCTCACACTATTGTTCACCGGGATTACCACAGTCGCAACCTGATGATCCGCGACGGGGAAAGGCCGGGGATTGTCGATTTTCAAGACGCAGTGTGGGGGCCCGCCACCTACGATCTGGTGTCTCTGCTCAAAGATTGCTATATCCGTTGGCCCCGCGAGCGGGTAGAGCGCTGGGTGCTGGCTTACGTCGCGACCGCTGAAGCGGCGGGTGTTATGCAGCCTGTGGACCCACAACTTTATCTTCGTTGGTTCGACTGGATGGGGTTACAGCGTCATATTAAAGTGCTGGGTCTGTTCCCACGCCTCAGTCTGCGTGATGGGAAACAGGGATACTTACAGCACCTGCCGTTGGTGATTCGCTATGTTTTGGAAACCGCTGAGCGCTACCCAGAGCTGAAGCCGTTTACCGATTGGTTCAGTGGCACCTTGCTGCCGCAGATAGAGCCTTTGCCCTGGTACACCGATTACCGCTGTGCCGGTGACCAGCCGAAGTAGGCCGTACGAAAACTGTACAGATTAAATTAATGAGCAAACCCAAAGAGAATTCCCCTTTGACCGCCATGGTATTGGCAGCAGGTTTTGGGCGCCGTATGCGCCCACTGACGGACCAAACTCCAAAGCCTCTGTTGCCGATTGCCGGTAAGCCCCTGATTGAATATGCAATTGAGCGCTTGGCAGCTATTGGTGTGCAAAAGGTCGTGATTAACCTGGGCTACTTGGGACCCAAAATTCGTCAGCAGCTCGGTTCTGGTTCCCGCTGGGGGTTAGATATTCACTACTCCGTTGAGCATGAGGAGGAGCCACTGGAAACTGCCGGTGGGATTCTCAAGGCGCTGCCACTGATCGGCGACTCATCATTTCTAGTGGTTAATGGTGATGTCTGGTGTGACTATGACCTGTCGCAATGGATCGAGAGGCCGCTGCCGGAGTCTTGCCCTGGACGCCTTTTGATGGTCCCTAATCCTCCCCATAACCCCGATGGAGATTTTGGCATAGAGGGCGGCTTGCTGTCGGGTACAGCCAAGCCCCGCTATACCTTTGCGGGTATTAGCTGGCTGAGAGCTGAAACTCTCACCGAATACCCTAAGCGCCGCGAGTGCTTCGGGCTTGGGGAAGTGTTCATCTTTAATGAGGATAAGCTACAAGCTGAACTCTATGAGGGGGACTGGTGCGATGTGGGAACCCCCGAGCGCCTGGAAAATTTAGATCGCCGACTGACTGGCGAAAGTTGAGTTACCAAAGGATATTTTGATGTCAGATTACAAGATCGCCCCCTCTATTCTCTCCGCAGATTTCGCACGTTTGGGTGAGGAAGTGGACAATGTTTTGGCAGCCGGAGCGGACTGGGTGCATTTTGATGTGATGGACAATCACTATGTGCCAAATCTCACGATTGGCCCTATGGTATGCCAGGCCCTGCGCAAACACGGTGTTGGGGCTCCGATTGATGTGCACCTGATGGTGGAGCCGGTGGATGAAATGATTCGCATGTTCGCCGATGCCGGAGCTACCTATATTACGTTCCACCCAGAAGCCTCTCGTCACCCGGACCGCTCCCTACAATTGATCCGCAGTCTCGGCTGTAAAGCCGGGCTGGTGTTCAATCCAGCCAGTGGCCTCGATGCGGCCAAGTATGTAATGGATAAGCTGGATATGATCCTGCTGATGTCGGTGAACCCGGGCTTTGGTGGGCAGAAGTTTATCCCCAATACCCTGACCAAGTTAAAAGAAGCCCGCAAGTTGATTGATGAGTCTGGGTTTGATATTCGCCTTGAGATCGACGGCGGTGTGAATCGCGACAATATTGCCGAAATTGCTGCAGCTGGAGCAGATACCTTTGTCGCTGGGTCTGCCATATTCAATACTCCGGACTACGCTGAAGTGATTGCAGCTATGCGTAAGAGTTTGGCTTAATTTACAAAACTGGCGGGCAATCTCTTGCCCGCCATAGACGGGATTTGTTAACTTGTGCGCCTGCACTGAGGGAATTTCCGTGAACCACTCTTTCTCCCTGACAAACAGTTGGCGATGGCGCCACTGACCTGCTGAGGCCCAATCGAGTTTGGCGATTGAGGCACCTTTCCCGTGGGCGCTGCTTATACTCTGGCGCCAATCATAAAGAATGAAAAATTGATCGGAGTCTCCATGACCCCTACTGAATACGCTCAACTTGCGTCTGAGGGTTATAACCGTATCCCCCTGGTAAGGCGCGTACTGGCGGATATTGAAACGCCACTGTCCACCTATTTGAAACTGGCCGGAGGCCGTTACAGCTATTTGCTGGAATCGGTTCAGGGCGGGGAGAAATGGGGGCGCTATTCCATTATTGGTTTACCTGCGCGGACTTTGCTCAGGGTTAAGGGCACTGACATCACCGTGGAAACTGATGGTGAGGTTGTAGAGAGCCACAGCGCCGCCGACCCTCTGGAGTTTGTTGAACAGTTTCAGCAGCGCTATCAGGTGCCTGAATTAGCGGATCTGCCCCGTTTTAACGGCGGGCTGGTGGGCTATTTTGGCTATGACTGCGTGCGCTATATCGAACCGCGTCTGGCCGCCAGTACTCCGCCGGATACCCTGGGTAACCCGGATATCCTGTTGATGGTCAGCGATGAATTGGTGGTTTTTGACAATCTTGCCGGTGCGGTAATTCTGATTGTCCACGCAAATACCGCTGAAGAAGCAGCCTATGAAAAAGCCCAGCAGCGCCTGGACCAATTGGTTGGCCAGTTAGCGCAACCGCTGCCGGATACTGTGCCCCTCGATTTGCATGGGCGCGGCATTGATGAGAGCGAATTCCAATCCCACTTTGGCGAGGACAACTTTAAGCGCGCAGTAGACCGGGTTAAAGAGTATGTGCTTGCCGGTGATGTGATGCAGGTGGTGCCCTCCCAGCGCCTGTCTGCGCCTTTCGATGCGCCGCCACTCAATTTTTACCGTGCTTTACGCAGTTTGAACCCTTCGCCGTATATGTATTTCCTCGATCTGGGTGACCACCATGTAGTGGGCTCCAGCCCAGAAATTTTGGTGCATTTAGAAGAGGGAGAAATGACTGTGCGACCTCTGGCGGGAACCCGCCATCGGGGAGCCACTGAGGAGGAGGATCTTGCCCTGGAGGAAGAGCTGTTGGCAGATCCCAAAGAACTCGCCGAACATCTGATGCTGATTGACCTGGGGCGCAATGATATCGGCAGGGTGGCTGATACTGGCAGTGTTAAAGTCACCGACCAAATGTTTGTCGAGCGCTATTCCCACGTGATGCATATCACCTCCAATGTTGTCGGCCGGTTAAAGCCGGGCCTCACCGCCATGGACGCTCTGCGCGCGGCACTGCCGGCTGGTACCCTGTCGGGCGCCCCCAAGATTCGCGCTATGGAAATTATCGATGAGCTGGAGCCAGAAAAGCGTGGCATTTACGGTGGGGCGGTTGGCTACCTGGCTTGGAATGGCAATATGGATACCGCTATCGCCATTCGTACAGCAGTTATCAAGGATGGCCGACTATATGTGCAGGCGGGAGCTGGCCTGGTGGCGGACTCCGATCCGCAGTCAGAGTGGAATGAAACAATGAATAAGGCCCGAGCGCTTTTCCGCGCTGCCGGTATGGCGCTGGCCAAGAGTAGTAAGAGTAGTGACCCTTTAAAGATCGAGCAAGATGAGCGAAGTTAGTATTTCTCAAAAGTTGACCCTGGCTGAACGCTGCGAGCGAGTTGTCGCAGCGCCGTTATTTAACCAAATCATTATCGGAATGATTCTGCTCAATGCCGTCGCTGTTGGGTTAGAGACTTCCACTTGGGTGACGGAGCGCTTTGGTACGCTGCTGGGCGCTATTAATCAACTGATTCTCGCCTCATTTGTTATTGAGGCGCTGGTTAAAATTTTTGCCCATGGGGCCCGTCCCTGGCGTTACTTTGCCAGTGGTTGGAATTGCTTTGATTTTACTATTATTGCACTGAGTTTGATTCCTGCTACAGGGCCGCTAGCTACCCTGGCGCGCTTGGTGCGGGTATTAAGGGTTTTGCGGCTGGTGTCTGCATTCCCGGAACTCCGCACACTGGTGGACACGCTTTTGCGCAGTTTGCCAAGCATGATGCACATTGCTTTGTTGATGAGCATCATTTTCTATATCTATGGTGTAGCGGGTTATTTCCTATTTCACGATATTGATCCAACTCACTGGCGCACTTTACCCATCGCATTTTTGAGTTTATTCCGCATTGTCACCTTCGAGGACTGGACGGATATTATGTATACCGCGATGGATTCGATGCCTTGGGCCTGGCTTTACTTCGTCAGCTTTGTGGTCATGGGGGCGTTCGTAATGATTAACCTCTTTATCGGTGTAGTCTTGAATAACCTGGAAGAGGCCAAATTGCGACGTATGGATGAAATGTGTCTGCCTCCAAGCCAGACCGAAATCCTGCGCGAACTCCGCGCGACCCAGGCCTCTCTCGCACGCCTGCAAAAAAGAATGGAAGAATCCACTTATCAACCAGAGGCTAAGGGGGCCGCGCAATGATTTTAATGATCGATAACTACGACTCCTTTACCTGGAATGTAGTGCAGTACCTGGAAGAGCTGGGTGCAAAAGTGGTGGTGAAACGCAACGACGAAATTACCCTAGATGAAGTCGAGGCAATGGCGCCAGAGAAAATCGTGATTTCGCCGGGTCCCTGTACTCCCAATGAGGCGGGTATTTCTCTCGATACCATTCGCCGTTTTGCCGGCAGTATCCCTATTTTGGGTATTTGTTTGGGGCACCAGAGTATTGGCCAGGTCTTCGGTGGCAGGGTAGTTCGTGCCCGGCAGGTTATGCACGGCAAAACATCCCCTATAGTGCACAACAACTTGGGGGTGTTCCACGGTTTGTCCAACCCATTTGAGGCGACTCGCTATCACTCACTGGTAGTGGAGAAAAGCAGTTTACCGGAATGCCTGGAGATCACTGCCTGGACTGAGACAGAGGATGGTGAAATTGACGAGATCATGGGCGTGAAGCACCGGGAATTAGCAGTAGAAGGGGTGCAATTTCATCCTGAGTCAATTCTCACCATGCACGGTCACGATATGTTGAGAAACTTTATCGAGTCTTGAGGGCCGGAAGAACAAGTGCGCGGCGGGCAGGTCCCGCCAGAATCAATAACCAGAGTGGGGCAAAGGGGGAAAAATGAATATTCAACAGGCCATTGCCAAACTGGTGGATGGCGAACACCTTACTCGTGAAGAAATGCGCGAAACCGTGGGCCAGATTATGCATGGCGAAGCGCTGGAGTCACAGATAGGCGCACTCCTTATAGCACTGCGTATACGCGGTGAGACAGTCGATGAAATTGTCGGCGCAGTGGAAACCATGCGTGAGCTGGCGGTAAAGGTTGAGCTCGACCTGGAAAACACAGTTGATATTGTCGGCACCGGCGGCGATGGCGCCAATCTGTTTAACGTGTCCAGTGCGAGCAGCTTTGTGGCCGCTGCTGCCGGAGCTAAGGTAGCCAAGCATGGCAATCGCTCCGTGTCGTCCAGTAGTGGTTCTGCGGACCTGCTTGAGCACGCCGGCGTATTTTTGGAATTGAGTCCCTCGCAGATGGCGCGTTGCGTAGAGACTATCGGTATTGGCTTTATGTTTGCGCCCAGCTTTCACAATGCGATGCGCCACGTTGGCCCATCGCGCAAGGCGCTGGGACTGCGTACCATCTTCAATTTACTCGGGCCGATGACAAATCCGGCGGGAGTAAAGCGCAAAGTAATCGGTGTGTATGACAAGCGCTACTGCCGCCTGTTGGCTGAAGTTTTGCAAAAGCTCGGTTCAGAGCATGTGCTGATTTTACATAGTGAAGACGGGCTCGATGAAGCCAGTATTGCTGCGGATACCTTTGCTGTGGAATTAAAGGATGGTGCCTTGCAGGAATATACCCTCAAGCCTGAAGACTTTGGCTTGCAGCGCCGTGACCTCTCTGATCTTAGTGTTTCTGGTTCCGAGGATTCCCTGGCCCTGATTCGCGATGCGCTGGGTAAGCGCAATACTGAGGCGGGGCAAAAAGCCGCGGATATTATTGCGCTTAACGCAGGCCTGGCAATTTATGTCAGCGGCGTTGCGCACTCTGCAGAGCAAGGTGTCGCTATGGCACAAGATGCTATCGACAGCGGTCTCGCCGGAGAGAAAATTAACGATCTTGCCGCGTTTACCAGTGCGTTTCGCCCAGAGGAAATTCAATCGTGAGTACACCGACCATTTTAAAAACAATTGTCGAGCGCAAGTGGCAAGAGGTTGCTGAGCGCAAGGCTGAGTGCTCCACCAACGAAGTTCGCCTTCGCGCCAGGGATCAGGAACCGGCGAGAGGCTTTGTCGATGCAGTGGATCGCAAGATTTCCACTGGTGAGGCTGCAGTAATTGCCGAAATTAAAAAAGCCTCTCCCAGTAAAGGCGTGATTCGCGAGGATTTCCTTCCTGCAGAAATTGCTACCAGCTATGAAAAAGGTGGCGCGGCTTGTCTGTCAGTACTAACCGATGTCGACTTTTTTCAGGGCGCAGATAATTACTTGCAGCAGGCCCGAGATGCCGTACGCCTACCGGTGCTGCGCAAGGACTTTACCGTTGATCCCTACCAAATCTATGAAGCTCGCGCGATTGGGGCCGACTGTATTTTGCTGATTGCAGCCTGCCTGGAAGATCCACAGATGGCGGATCTCAACGGGCTCGCTTTGGAGTTGGGTTTGGATGTCTTGGTGGAAGTGCATAACCACAAGGAGTTGGAGAGGGCCCTGGCATTACCTAACCGCTTAATCGGCATCAATAATCGCAATCTGCACACTTTCGATGTGCAGCTGGAAAATACCTTTAAGTTACTGGACTTGATCCCCGAAGACCGTCTTGTGGTCACGGAAAGTGGTATTCATACCACAGATGATGTTGCGGCGATGCGCGGTCATAACGTCAATGCTTTCCTGGTGGGAGAGGCCTTTATGCGGGAGGAGGAGCCGGGCAGGAAACTGATGGAAATGTTTAACTGACCGCTTACTCCAGTAGCAGAAATAAAAAAGGGCGATGTAAAAATCGCCCTTTTTTTATGCGGTGTATTTATTCGGTTACTAGCGGGTACCGTACACCACCATGGTTTTACCTTTAACGGAAACCAGGCCCTGTTCTTCCAGGGTTTTTAATACGCGGCCCACCATTTCCCGGGAGCAGCCGACGATACGGCCAATTTCCTGGCGGGTGATTTTTATTTGCATGCCCTCGGGGTGAGTCATTGCATCCGGCTCATTGCAGAGATCGAGCAGGGTGCGAGCGACACGTCCGGTCACATCGAGGAAGGCGAGATCGCCAACTTTGCGCGTGGTGTTGCGCAGGCGGCCTGCCATTTGGGTGGCCAGGGCAAAAAGAAACTCTGGGTGCTGGCGAGTGAGTTCCTGGAACTTGGTGTAGGAGATTTCTGCCACCTCACACTCGGTTTTGGTGCGGACCCAGGCACTGCGGGTGTCCTGATCGAACAGGCCCATCTCACCGAAAAAGTCTCCGTCGTTGAGGTAGGCAACGATCATTTCGCGGCCTTCATCGTCCTCAATCAGAACTGTAACGGAACCGCGCATAATGAAATAAAGGGATTCACAGCGGTCGCCAGCATAGATAATTGTGCTCTTGGCCGGGTAGCGACGCCGGTGGCAGTGGGCCAGAAAGTCTTCAATATTGCCGATAGTCATGGGGTCTTCGATAGCAACCGTCACGGATTTATTCCTCATTTTTTGTCTTGTGCTCTATCCCGGCTTTAGCAGCTGAGCACTATTGAATTATCGCGCGAAAACAAAATCCCCAACAGGGGCTGACCGCGGCAAAGTTCCGCAGTGTGACCTGTGACACTATGGCACTGGGTCGCTTGGACTTCATAAACCACGATGCGTTCATAGAAAAAGCATTTGATCGTGCGTCATTCGGCTTTCGCGCGGAGGCGTACCAGACACTATACCGGAAACATACAGGTGCCGGGATAGACTTCGCCAATATGCTAAGCTTCGCCGCTGAAGTTTTAATGGGAGTGGAGTGATGCAGGGTAAAGTAACCTGGGTAAATGATTTAACCTTCGTCGGTGAAGCTGGCAGCGGTAATTCGGTAGTGATGGAAGGCGGCCGCACAAATAATGGTGTGCGCCCGATGGAAATGATTTTGCTGGGCGTCGGTGGCTGCGCGGCTTACGATGTGGTGAGTATTTTACAGAAGGCGAGACAAGACATTATTTCCTGTCATTGTGAACTGGAAGGTGTGCGCCCGGATACAACCCCATCGCCGTTTGAGCGAATTGAAATGAAGTTTGTAGTGCGCGGTCGCGGATTGAAGGAATCCCATGTTGCCCGTGCAGTGGAACTCTCCGCAGAGAAATACTGCTCAGGCTCCATCATGTTGCGCAATGCGGGCGTCGAGATTGTGCACAGCTACAGCGTTGAAGAAGCTTGAAAGGAAATTAGCTGGGAGGAAAGGGAGGATACTGGGCGTAACCTCCCTAAAATCCAAGTCGTTTTAGTGAGTGAAGAGTAACGGTCAGATTTTATAACTGGCTGAAGTCATTACTTTGGATACCAGAGACATCACTCCTTTTACCGGAGCGGGGAAGCGGGCACCACCGGCGGCCAGTGCGGCGTGGGCGTGCTCGTCTTCGTCAATTAACATCTGTTCCACTACCGCACGGCTTCTCTTGTCGTCGGCGGGAAGCTTTTCGAGGTGGCTCTCAAGATGTTTACACACCTGGTCTTCCGTAGCGGCCACAAAACCGAGGCTGATTCGGTCGCTGATTTTCCCGGCGGCGGCGCCGAGCCCAAAGGACATGCCATACCACAGCGGGTTGAGTAGGCTGGGGCGGCTGTCCAATTCCTTCAAGCGTTGTTCACACCAGGCCAGATGGTCGATCTCCTCATCGGCAGCGCGCTCCATTTCTCCCCGCACCTCGGGCAGCTTGGCGGTCAGGGCCTGGCCCTGGTAGAGCGCCTGAGCGCAGACTTCACCGCTATGGTTGACCCGCATAAGGCCAGCGGCGTGTTTGCGTTCGCTGTCGGTGAGGTCTGTCTCGGCTTCACCCTTCGCCGGGGATGCCCGGCCGTGGCAGGGTTCACCGGGACTCAGGGTGCGCAGAGCCCGATCCGCTTGAATTAACAGGCGGTCGAGTCCGTTGAGGCTGCGTTTACTCATAGTATTCTGCTCCCTGTGGAAGGCGACCGCTGATGAGCGGCCGCCGATGCCAGCTGTTAGTCCTGCTGCTCTGCAGAAACCTTTTCTCTTTCGACAGCGCGGTAGCCGATATCTTTCCGGAAGAATACACCGTCCCAGTAGATAGCCCGAGCTGATTCATAGGCATTATCCTGAGCTTCAGCGACGGTATCCCCTAATGCTGTGGCGCACAACACCCGGCCACCATTGGTGACTACGCGCTCACCATCCAGTGCGGTACCGGCGTGGAAGACCTTGGCGTTGTCACCGTCTGCTTTGTCCAGGCCGCTGATGGCGTCGCCCTTGCGGTAGCTGCCGGGATAGCCGTGCGCGGCAAGTACCACACCCAGGGCTGGGCGGGGATCCCACTCAGCAGTGACAGTGTCCAGTTTCTTGTCCAGAGCAGCCATGCACAGGTCGACCAGGTCTGATTTCAGGCGAATCATAATTGGCTGGGTTTCCGGATCGCCAAAGCGGCAGTTGTACTCGATAACCTTCGGAGTACCGTCGCTGTCGATCATCAGGCCGGCGTAAAGGAAACCGGTGTAGGGCGTACCCTCAGAGGTCAGGCCTTTAACGGTGGGTTCGATTACTTCTTGCATAATGCGCTGGTAAATGGTGTCAGTCACTACTGGTGCAGGGGAGTAGGCACCCATACCGCCTGTATTGGGGCCGGTATCGCCATCGCCAACGCGCTTGTGATCCTGGCTGGTGGCCATCGGCAGGATGTTTTCACCATCCACCATCACGATAAAGCTCGCTTCCTCACCCTGGAGGAACTCCTCGATAACCACGCGGCAGCCGGCTTCACCAAAGGCGTTTCCAGACAGCATATCGCGTACAGCGAGCTCAGCCTGCTCTTCGGTTTCGGCAACGATTACACCCTTGCCCGCAGCCAAGCCGTCGGCTTTAACCACGATGGGCGCGCCGCGCTCGCGAATGTAGGCAACCGCCGGCTCCACTTCGGTGAAATTGCGGTAGGCAGCGGTGGGGATTTTGTGGCGCTCGAGAAAGTCCTTGGTAAAGGCTTTGGAGCCCTCCAGTTGGGAGGCGCCTTTGCTGGGGCCAAAAATGGCGAGGCCACGGGCATTAAAGAAATCGACAACACCCTCTACCAGCGGTGCTTCCGGGCCGACAATAGTTAGTTCTACGCCGTTTTCCTCAGCGAAATCTGCCAGGGCGGCGAAGTTATCCACACCGATTGCGATATTTTCCAGCTTGGGTTCGCGGGCAGTGCCGGCGTTGCCCGGGGCAACGTAGACGGTGCCGACATTTGGGTTTTGCGCTGCTTTCCACGCCAGGGCGTGCTCGCGGCCACCTGATCCGATAACCAATACGTTCATTCTTAAATCCCCCTAAGTCGACCGATCCGGTCCATTGCACAGGTTATAGGTGTGCTAGTTTAACGTGGAATTGATTCTGGGGCCTGAGTCTCGCCCCTGGATTCAAATGATTTGTGCGGGCTGGGAAGTATCGATACTTCCCAGCCCGTTGATCATAGCCCGCAGCAATAAGCATTTGCGGGCGTACAATCTTAGTGGCGGAAGTGGCGCATACCGGTAAATACCATGGCCATATTGTGCTCGTCCGCTGCGGCGATCACTTCTTCATCGCGCATGGAGCCGCCGGGCTGGATGACCGCCTGGATTCCCACAGCGGCAGCATTATCGATGCCGTCGCGAAAGGGGAAGAAGGCATCGGAAGCCATAACGGATCCTGCAACGGCGAGGCCGGCGTGCTCAGCCTTGATCGCGGCGATACGCGCGGAGTTTACGCGGCTCATCTGGCCTGCGCCTACGCCCACAGTGCGACCGTCTTTGCCGTATACGATGGCATTGGATTTTACGAACTTGGCCACTTTCCAGGTAAACAGCAGATCGCGGATTTCCTCTTCAGTGGGCTGGCGCTTGGAGACCACTTTCAGGTCGGCAGCGGTGATCAGGCCGTCGTCGCGGTCCTGAACCAGCAGGCCGCCATTAACGCGCTTGTAGTCCAGCGCCGGGGTACGCTCGCTGTTCCACTGGCCGCATACCAGCAGGCGCAGGTTCTTCTTCTCGGCAACGGCTTGTTTGGCCTCTTCGGAGACTGACGGTGCGATGATGACTTCAACAAACTGTCGCTCGACGATAGCGCGGGCAGTGGCGCCATCGAGTTCCCGGTTGAAAGCGATGATACCGCCAAAGGCGGATTCGCTGTCGGTAGCGAAAGCCAGGTCGTAGGCCGTGCGAATATCTTCAGCGATCGCCACACCACAGGGGTTGGCGTGTTTAACGATCACACAGGCGGGTTGCTCGAAGGACTTAACGCACTCCAGTGCGGCATCGGTATCGGCGATATTGTTGTAGGACAGCTCTTTGCCCTGCAGCTGGGTGGCAGTGGAAATACTGGCCTCAGCTGGGTTGGCTTCGGTATAGAAAGCGGATTTCTGGTGCGGGTTCTCACCGTAGCGCAGATCCAGTTTCTTGATAAATTGGCTGTTGTAGGTGCGCGGGAACAGCTGCTTTTCTTCGCCTTTAATGGCGCCCAGGTAATTGGCAATAGCGCCGTCGTAGCCCGCAGTGTGTTCGAAGGCTTTTACCGCCAGATCAAAGCGGCTGGCGTGGCTCAGGGCACCATCGTTAGCTTTCATCTCCTCGATGATATTGCCGTAATCGCTGGCATTGACCACGATAGTGACATCTTTGTAGTTCTTGGCGGCAGCGCGAACCATGGTAGGGCCGCCGATATCGATGTTCTCGATAGCGTCTTCGAGGGAACAGTCGGGCTTGGCAACGGTTTGAGCGAAGGGGTAGAGGTTAACCACCACCATATCGATCGGGGTGATACCGTGCTCGCCCATGATGGCATCATCGGTACCACGGCGCCCCAGAATGCCACCGTGTACTTTCGGGTGCAGAGTTTTGACACGGCCGTCCATCATTTCGGGGAAGCCGGTGTAGTCGGAAACTTCTACCACGGGAATACCCGCTTCCTTGAGCTGGCGGTGGGTTCCGCCGGTGGAAAGAATCTCAACCCCCATTGCGGAGAGCTGTTGAGCGAACTCTACAATGCCACTCTTGTCAGAGACACTAATTAGAGCGCGGCGGATGGAAACCTTGTCTGTCATTGCACTTGATCCAACTGGTTTTCGAAAAGGATGTTTAAAGGGTTTTAGCGGTTGTCCACTGTGGCAACAAAAACGCTGCCGGGAAAATAGCGAAGGGGGATGAGTTACCTCATCCCCCTTCAAAATTTCGCTCGGTGGGAAGCTTACAGAAGGCCGTAGCGCTTCAGCTTCTTGCGCAAGGTGCCACGGTTGAGACCCAGTAATTGCGCGGCGCGGGTCTGGTTGTGGCGGGTGTACTTCATCACCACTTCGAGCATGGGCGCTTCGATCTCCGACAGCACCATGTCGTAGACATCGGTTACCATCTGGCCATCCAGGTGGCGGAAGTAGTTCTCCATTGCGTGCTCGACGGCATCGCGCAGGGACTGCTGCTGTGGCTGTGCCAGTTGAGTCTGTCCCCTGGAGGATACTTCTTCATTGCCAGTATCCGGAATTAATACTTCGTTGTTCATGCCGCTTGTGCCCCTCTCGTTATTCGGCGTTCAAACCACTCGTGAACGCTGGCATGTTGTACTTCTGCACTCTCTATTTGGAAAAAGGTCTTGCGGAAGGACTCGCTATCCGCGAGCGTCTTCAAGTACCAGCTCACATGTTTGCGAGCGATACGGACCCCCATCACTTCACCGTAGAATCGGTGTAGCTCGCCCAAATGGGCGAGCAAAATATTCCTGACTTCATCCAATGTCGGTTCGGGTAGCCGCTCGCCAGTGGCGAGATAGTGGGCTATTTCCCGAAAAATCCATGGTCGTCCCTGTGCTGCACGGCCAATCATGACCGCCGATGCGCCAGTGTAATCGAGCACCTCTCGGGCTCTCTCAGCACTGCAGATGTCGCCATTGGCAAAAACCGGGATTTTTACCCTGGATACAATTTCGGCAATGGTATCGAATTCAGCCTGTCCGTGGTAGCCACAGGCGCGAGTGCGACCGTGAACCGCCAGTGCAGCGATCCCGGAATCCTCGGCCATTTTGGCTACAGTGACGCCATTGCGGGAATCCGGGCACCAGCCGGTGCGGATCTTCAGCGTCACCGGGACGGAAACAGACTGGACCACGGCTTGAAGAATATCCGCTACCAGCTTTTCATCCCGCAGCAGGGCGGAGCCCGCTGCTTTCTTACACACCTTTTTTGCCGGGCAACCCATATTAATATCGATGATTTGCGCGCCGCGACGAGCATTCTCCCGAGCGGCTTCCGCCATCATCTCAGGATCACCGCCGGCGATCTGCACCGATATGGGCGCCGCTTCGCCACCGTGATCCAGGCGCAAGCGGGACTTGCGGCTGTTCCACAGGCGAGTGTCCGAGGTCACCATCTCCGAAACCACCAAACCGGCGCCGAGTTCTCGGCACAGCTGGCGGAAGGGGCGGTCGGTGACACCGGCCATGGGCGCCAGAATTACCGGGTTGTCGATAATATAGGGGCCAATGGCAGTAGACACGGTAGCTCCATTTGGGCTGTAGGAAGGGCAATCTGTGCCCCGGCAAAACAGCCGCCTATGATAGCGGCTGGCCCGTTAATGGCAAAGCGAAAAAGCGGGCAATTTGATCGAACACTGTTCATTTAGCCTGCTGAATGCGCAGCTTTGGTTGTTTATGGCGCCAAAACCCCTTTGCTAAAAACTTGGCCGGGGTACTTGTGTGCGCTTAGTGAGTGATGTTCAGTTCGTAGTTTACCGCTTCTGCACCGGGGTCAACCACCTCAATCGCGATATGAATGGGGCTGTCCTGGGGCATTAGTTTGCGTCCGGCCAACTCCCCCTGTAGGTACTCGTTCGGGGTAAACCGGCGACTGGCCACAGCCTTGTCCTTCAGGTCGCTGAAGTTCAGCAACAGGTTGGGGAAGGGTTGTGCGTAGGGGGCGGTATTTAGCAGCACTGCATCCACTACCAGGGCGCCCTGCAGCTGCGGGTGGGTACGCACCATTAAGTTTGTGGCCTGGATCGCCCGGGTATCTTTTAGTTGGGGTAAAGTGCAGCCGAATAGTGGGCAGGCGGCAGCATAGAAGTCGCGCCAGGGCTGTTTGCGGCTGAGGCTATCGAACTGGAAGTATGCAACCTGAATCACTATGCCGAGGATCGATAGGGGAATCAATGCACGCCACAGCCAGGGAGAGGCTGTGCGTTTCTTTTTGGGGACTCCCCACGACATCTCCACAGGCGCGGGCTGGATGGCTGAGATCAATTGCTCCCGCTGGGGCTCTTCAGCAGTGGTAGATTCGCCACCGAAGTAAGGCTCCTGGCGGCTTTCCTCAGTGGGGGGAGGTGTATCTACAGACTCGGTTGATACTGCAGGCTCATTGTTGTCCCAGGGCGGTTCTTCAGCGAGGGAGCTAGAGGTTTCAAACTCCGGTACTTCAGGTTGGCCGTTGTACTCAGGCGAAGGGTCAGAATCAAAATCAGGAAGTTCTTCCCAGTCCGGCTTGAGGATTTTATCCAGGTCCTCTTCGGGTTCTGCTTCCTCTTCGGTGTGAGATGCTTCCAGCTCCTGCCACTCATGGTCGCCAAAGGCGTCACCAATTAATTCCTGCGCTGCTGCACTATATTCTTTTGGTTCAGATTTGGGCGCGCTGTCAGGTGCACTCTCACTGGTTGCACTCTCCTGACTGGTAGTTTGATCCACAGCTGGTGGAGATGGCGGGGTGGCGGGTTCGTCCTCGTCGAACTCGATATCGTCGTGGATCAGGAAGTCATCATCTTCCAGCAAGGCCTCCAAATCATTGCGGCTCTCGCTATCACTTTCTGAGAAAACGATATTTTCGTCTGCGCGAAACACCTGCAGGCAAGACCCACAGCGAACGGCGCCGCGGGCAGCGCGCAGTTGCTGGTCATTAATATGAAATGATGTGCTGCAATGAGGGCAGCGGGTTACCAGTTGAGACATTCGACTAGAGCGCAGTTTATTTAGCAGCCAAGTTTATCAGCCCAAAAGGGTCCCGCGTAGTGCTCGGGAGCGCATTTAGCGCACCCGCTTGCCTGTCAGTCTGACCCATCCCTCGTGTTCGCCGTCAGAATCGAACTCAATCCATTCGCTGTAAGCATTTTTCACCTGCTCTGCCTGGGAACTTAGGATGCCGGACAGGCAGATTTTTCCGCCCAATTGAGTGAGTTGTATCAATTGAGGGGCGAGTTCTACCAGGGGGCCGGCGAGGATATTGGCCAACATAACATCGGCGGCTTCGCTCGGCATTTGTTCTGGCAGGTAGACCGGGAAGCGCTCGGGGTCTATGCCGTTGCGCTGGGCATTGTCGCGACTGGCGATCAATGCCTGGGGATCGATATCGGTGCCGAGAACTCGCTCTGCTCCCAGTAGTAGTGCGCTAATCCCCAGAATGCCCGAGCCGCAACCGAAGTCGATGGCACTCTTACCTGCGAGCTCCTGCTGCGCCAACCATTGCAGGCATAGGAAAGTAGTTGGGTGCGTGCCAGTGCCGAAGGCTAGGCCCGGATCGAGCAGCAGGTTCACGGCGTCCGGTTGTGGTGGCTCACACCAGCTGGGGCAGATCCACAAATTGGGGCCGCACTGGATGGGTTTGTAGTGGGTCATCCACTCCCGCTCCCAATCCTTGTCCTCAAGTTGCTCCCAGCGGGCATTGGGCAGTATTTCGCATAGGAAGGAAGCTGCTTTTGCCTCGGTAACTGAGGTGTCGACTTCCGCATCGAACAACCCGGTAACCCGTGTTTGCTCCCATAGGGGCACTTCTCCGAGCCCGGGTTCAAGGATCGGTTGGTCAGCGTTGTCTTGCAGGGTGACAGATACGGCACCGGCAAAAAGCAGTGCGTCTTCGATTTTTTCCGCGTGATCACGGTCGGTGTCCACGCGGAGTTGTAGCCAGGGCATAATTATTCCGGAAATGTTGTAGCGATGTTTACGGCATTGTTGCGGCCGGGCCGCACTCAGATAACGACGGTTGCCACGCCATCCTTGGCAAGGTTCAGTGTCGTTATGTTTGCCGCAATTCTCGCTAACTTTGCCCCGGCTGGCGAGCGCTTAAAGACCTAACTTCTTCTCCAGGTAGTGGATATTGACCCCACCCTTGGCAAAGTTTTCATCTCGTACCAACTCTTCCTGTAGGGGAATATTGGTTTTAATACCGTCCACTACCAGTTCCGACAGGGCCACACGCATACGCGCCAACGCGGTTTCACGATCTTCCGCATGGGTGATCAGCTTGGCGATCATGGAATCGTAGTTGGGGGGTACCGAGTATCCGGAGTAGAGATGGGAGTCGACCCGCACACCCAAGCCGCCAGGCATATGAAAGTTGTTTACCTTGCCGGGGCTGGGGAAGAAGGTCTGTGGGTCTTCGGCATTGATACGGCACTCAAAGGCGTGACCTTTGATTACGATATCTTCCTGCTTCAGGGATAGCTTCTCACCGGCACAAACCCGAATCTGCTCCTTGATCAGGTCGACACCGGTTACCATTTCGGTAACGGGGTGCTCCACCTGGATACGGGTGTTCATTTCGATAAAGTAGAAGCGCTCATTTTCATACAGGAATTCAAAAGTACCCGCGCCGCGATAGCCGATATCGATACAGGCTTGTACACAGGACTCATGTACCTGCTCGCGCACCTCATCGGGAATACCCGGAGCTGGGGCTTCTTCCAAAACCTTTTGATGGCGGCGCTGCAGGGAGCAGTCGCGATCGCCCAGATGGATGGCGTTGCCCTGGCCATCGGCCATTACCTGGATCTCAACATGGCGGGGATTCTGCAGGAATTTTTCCATGTAGACGGTGCCGTCACCGAAGGCCGCCTGGGCTTCGGACTTGGTCACGGCAATCGCGTTCACCAGCTCCTCTTCCTTTTCCACCACGCGCATGCCGCGACCACCGCCACCGGCGGCAGCTTTAATGATGACCGGATAACCGATGCTGCGGCCGATCTCCATGCAGCGCTCGCTATTATCGGGCAGCGGGCCGTCAGAGCCTGGAACGGTGGGAACGCCAGCCTTTTTCATGGCGGCAATTGCAGACACCTTGTCACCCATCAGGCGGATTACATCCGGATCAGGGCCAATAAAGGTAAAGCCGCTCTTTTGCACCTGTTCGGCGAAGTCCGCGTTCTCTGCGAGAAAGCCATAGCCGGGGTGCACGGCTACTGCGTCGGTGATTTCCATGGCGGAGATCAGGGCCGGCACATTTAGGTAGCTCTGCGGGGATGGGTTGGGGCCGATACATACAGATTCGTCGGCCAGGCGTACATGCTTGAGATTGCGGTCTACCAAAGAGTGCACCGCCACAGTGGCGATGCCCATTTCTTTACAGGCACGCAAAATCCGCAAGGCGATTTCGCCGCGGTTGGCGATTAGGATTTTGTCGAACATTGTGACTTACCCCACTCAGACGATGGTCACGAGGGGCTGGTCAAACTCAACCGGTTGGCCGTCCTCCAGCAGGATCGACTCAATGGTACCGGCCTTGTCGGCTTCGATCTGGTTCATCATTTTCATCGCTTCGACGATGCACACAACATCGCCAACTTTGACCTGCTGACCCACCTTCACGAAGGCCTCGGCGCCGGGGCTGGGGGCAGCGTAATAGGTGCCTACCATCGGGGATTTAACAGCGTGTCCAGAAAAAGCCGGCTTGGAATCTTTTTCCGGACTTACCGCCGCTGGAGCAGTAGCGGCGGGAATGGCCGGTGCTGCAACCGGTGCAACGGGCGCGCCGTAGACCGGGGCAACAGGCTGAGCAGCATTACTGACACCGCGACTAATGCGCACGGACTCTTCACCTTCTTTGATTTCCAGCTCGCCGATATCCGATTCTTCGAGCAGCTCAATCAATTTTTTAATTTTGCGGATATCCATAGTTATTTACTCGCAGTTTGATTCATTGTTGTGCAGGCGTGGCATCCAGTTGGTGGATGGCTGCCTGTAGGGCCAGGGTGTAGCTGTTGGCGCCAAAGCCACAGATTACGCCGCAGGCCAGATCTGAAAGATAGGAATGGTGTCGGAAAGCTTCCCTGGCATGGGGATTGGACAGGTGAAGCTCAATAAACGGGATAGCAACGGCTGCCAGGGCATCTCGCAAGGCGATACTGGTATGAGTGAACGCAGCGGGATTGATCACGATAAATTCGACTCCGCTGGTTGCCGCCAAGTGGATTCGTTCCAGCAGGACTGATTCGCTGTTGCTCTGCAGGGCTTCCAGTTCGTGGCCGGCGGCGTCACACTGGCGCTCGGCGGCTTCATTGATATCCGCCAGGGTGGTAGACCCGTAGATGTGCGGTTCGCGACTGCCTAAAAGATTTAGGTTGGGGCCGTGAAGGAGAAGAAGTTTAGCCATAATTCGCCCTGAAGAAAGTTGCCGAAAACCCATATAAAGTGGGTTAAAATTGGCTATCTTGCGGGCAAACTCGAAATTTCGGCCTAGCTGCCCGAACTCATTAACCGAGTCTGCCGCAAAAGTGACTCCCTGTCCATGCCAGACTCGGAGTTTATCGAAGTTAGCAGCAGTTCGGCGATATTGGGCAAAAAATTAGTTCAAAATATCCGGGCTGTGGCCTGTTTACCTTGGGTTTTTGGCTACAAAGGCGCCAAAAACTTTACTGAGTCACCCCAGTGCTCAATGGGGAGTCCACAGCGTTCTCCAATTCCTGTAGTAAATCATCTTGAGAAAGTATTTGCGGCAGTATTTTTGCGTCGCCCCCATCGGCGGGATAGAGAAGATACAGTGGCACACTGGTACGCCCGTATTTGGCCAATAATTCGCTGATTCGCGGATCCTGGTTGGTCCAATCTCCTTTCAGCGCGACCACGTTGAGCCGCTCCAAAGCATCACTGACCTCGGTGCTCGACAGCACAGCTTTCTCATTCATCAGGCAGGTGATGCACCAGGCCGCTGTCATATTGGCCAGAACTGCACGCCCCTCACTGCGTGCAGTCTCCAGTCTCTCTGCCGAATAGGGCTCCCAGTAATCGCTGCTGGACAATTGTTCAGACTGATTGATGGTTTTCAGTTGCGGAAGTAGAAAAACCGCCAAGGCCAGGGAGGCCAGGGCCAGGGAACCGCGCAGCCAGTGCCATTGCGGACGCGGCCAAAGCCACAGGGCAAATGCAATGGCTACAGCACCAGCCAGTACCAGGGCAACTCCATCCCCCCCGGCTTGTCGGCCCAGAACCCACAGTAGCCATACCGCAGTGAGATACATCGGGAATGCCAACAACTGCTTTAGGCGATCCATCCAGGGGCCGGGTTTGGGCAGCTTTTCCGCCAGAGCGGGGATATAGGTCAACAACAGGAAGGGGGCCGCCATACCGGCGCCAAGGGCGGCAAAAACACTTAGCGCAATTAGCGCGGGCTGCGTAACAGCAAACCCCAGTGCGGAGCCCATCAGCGGTGCAGTACAGGGACTGGCCACCAGGGTTGCCAGCGCGCCGGATGCCACAGAGCCCGACAATCCCTGACGTTTATTCAAGTTGCCGCCAATACCCATTAGGTTACTGCCGAGTTCGGTCATTCCAGACAGGCTCAACCCCATGATAAAAAACAGGTAGGCGAGTGCTGCCACCAACCAGGGGGATTGAAGCTGGAAGCCCCAGCCGACAGCCTCTCCGCCGGCGCGAAGGGCGAGCATCACTGCGGCGATAGCCACAAAGCTCAGAACTACGCCCAGTGTATAAGCCCAGCCGTGGTGGTGCCTTTGGCTTGCATTTTGTGCAGCCTGGCTCACTGCCAGTAATTTAATCGACAGTACTGGAAAGACACAGGGCATCAGGTTCAGGATCAGGCCACCGGCAAATGCGAGAAGCAGCGCCAGTGACAAGGTGACATTGCTACTGCCTGCGGCACCGCCAGCACTCGCCGGCGGAGTGGGCGCGCCTGTAATTAAGGCGCTGTCCTGCGATTCTATGTCCTGACTGGCAAAATCCACACTGTAGTATCGGGTCTGAGGCGGATAGCAAAGGCCGGCATCTGCGCAGCCTTGATAGTGGAGCTCCAGTTGGGTAGAACCATTGGTTTCAGGGATATCCAGGGCAAATTCTAGCTGGCCTCGGTAGACCTCAGTCTCTTTCTCGAAATAGTCGTCCCAAATGACTTCACCGGTTGGCAGGTTCAGGGGGATGGGAGTTTTTTCACCATTATCGACCCTGTACAGCGCCAGTTTTTCGCGATAGAGGTAGTACTCTGGGGCAATCTGGAAGAGTGCACTGAGGCCGTTGGCATCAAAGAGCAGATCCTGCTGATAAGCTTCATCGACCGGCAGGAAAGTGTTTTCCTGGGCGCTGCTCAGCGAGGCAAAAGGGTTATCGGAATTCTGCGCTGTAGCTCCAATGCTGGTTGTGGCCAGCAGGATTGTCAGCAGAACGAGGAAATTTTTTCGGAAACTTTTGGTCATCACAGCCATAGATGAAAAAATTCATTATAGTCGGGCGCATAGTTCAGACTGCTGCACCAGACGGGGGTTCAGTCGCCGCAGCAGTATAGCGACGCCAGTGGTACAAAAAAACAACAATAGGGGATTGTTTTGCCGTCATTTGAACGCCTTCACAGCCTTGGGGTTTTACTGCTACTGGCATTTTGCCTAGGGGCCTGCTCATCCAATAAGCCCGCACCTAAAACGGTTGTCCCTCCTCCCGCCCCTAAAAAGACGCCATCCCAGGACCAGGTTCGGCGCAACAATATTTCCTTTTTTTTGAGTCGTGCGGAACAGGCGCTACGCAAAGGGCATCTAACCCAACCTGCGGGCGCCAGTGCCTACGACTATTACCTGCGTGTGTTGCAACTGCAACCGGATAACAGCAAGGCAGAAACCGGTATTCAAACCATTGTGGTCACCTATGTTGAGCGGGCGCGGGACGCCCTGCGTCGCAGGGATTTTGGGGAGGTGAACACCCTGTTGAAACGGGCCGAGATGCTGGCTCCGGCCAATCCGTTGGTGGCTGAAGTGCGTACACAGTTGGTCCGCGAGCGGGGGAGAGCGCAGCTCGATTTACCGCAAGGGGAGGTGATAGGTCTGCCAGCCGGTGAACTCGCAGCAAGGTCTGCCGGGCTGGTGGAGCAGTTGCAGCGAGTAGCGGGCAGGATTCGCAGCGAGCAGCTGCGCGTCATTATCGTAGCGCGCAGTGATGCTGAGGGCCGTTGGGTTTATCAGCAACTGCGCGAGGCTGTGCCCGGGTATCGGGTGCGTGGAGATATTAAAGTCGGGAATCCGGCGAAACTGATTCTGATTAAGCCCAGCGGAGGGGCACCATGAAAAAAGTATTGGCATTTGCCTTTTTAATCACCGCACTCCTTGTGTCTAAAGGCGCCTATTCCATAGGAATTACGGCGGAGGGGTATGCCCGGGAAACTCCTCCGGGACCTTCGATGAGCGCTGCCTTTGTGTCGCTGCACAACACTGGTGATTCGAGTCAGGTACTCACGGGTGTGGAGTTGCCGGGTGTTGAACAGGCTTCGGCAGACCTGCATACCACAATATCGGAGAATGGAATAAACCGGATGCGCCCGCTGGATCAGCTGACGATTGCCGCCAGGGCAAGTGTAGATATGGCTCCCGGTGGAGTTCACTTAATGATTAAAGGTCTGCGCTTGCAGGCGGGGGAAGAGTTGCCGTTGCGACTGCTTTTTGCCGATGGCAGCAGTGTAGATATTCTTGTACCAATAGTCCGGATGAGTGATGAGGGGGAGCACCACCACCATCACCATGGCTGAATTGGCAGTTTTTTTGAAGTGAGGGGGAATTAAACATGAAGAAGTTATTGGTTTTTGCCGGTGCGCTGCTACTCAGCGCTTGTGCTCATAGCCCGCTGCAAATTTGGCTGCAGCCTCAGGTTCAGGTTGCTCCTGAAGCGATAGGTGAAGGCTTTAGTATGAGTGTGATGGGAGTTAATGAACTGCCCTCTGGCGGCTTGGGATCATTGGGTGGTGTTTATGCGGATACTGCTCAGGTAAGTATTGGCAATGACGCTGGTGAGGCTATTGCGGCGGGATTGCGTGAGGGTTTTTCAAATTGGTCATTCCGAATTACCGATAGCGCGCCGGAAGTTCAGGTGATCGCAAAATTGGTAAAACTCACCTACAACAGTCCAAATACGGTTTATACCACCGAGATTGACACCTCTGCTGAAATTCACCTGGAAGTGAAAATTGGTCCTCGCACTTATTTCGGCACTTACAGCGCTTCCGGCAAAGATCGGAACCTGGTTAAGCCCAGCCGTGAAGAAGTCCAAAGCCGTGTGAATGGACTGCTCAGCACAACTCTACAACGAGTATTTGAAGACGAGAAATTAAAAAATTTCTTGCGCAGCAATCTGTGAATGTGCAATTTATACATTTGTAGAAAAAACTCGGCTGGGAGGCTGGATAATTGAATAAAATCGGCGATCGTGGGCGATGATGTCGGTAACCTTTTTCGGTTATGGCCTGTCGCAAGGCACCTCCCCGCTACTGGGAAAGGTTTGCGCTTTGCTCTGTTGTGTTTTGAGTGAGTTTTCCCGTGACGCTGTTTAATCCAGAGGCGGCAAGTTACCTCGGCCCCCTCGCCCAGTTGGAAGAGGGGCTGCGCCCCTGTGAGCAGATCAGTTTACAGGCGGCGGAGGCGGCTCTCGGTGAAGTTGCCGATGGTGTCATTGTCACCGATGCTGCCGGCACGGTGGTTTACACCAACCCCCTGGTCAACGAAATGACTGGGGACCTGGTTGGACTGCTGCCCGGCCAGCCACTCAGCGAAGGTTTGCGCCTGTGCAATAACCGGGGCGATGCGATAGAGCCGATACTGCCGGCATCCAGTGACCTGGGTGAAGTACCTAGAACCAGAGAGTTTAATGCCTGTATTGAGCGCCCAGGGGAAGAGCATGTCCCGCTTGAAGTGACCGTGCAGGTAATGGCTCTTTGGGATATGGGGGTGCTAAAAAATTATGTTTTGGTGCTGCGGGATACCTCTGCCGCGCGCCGGGTTTCCACCCGCCTTATGTGGCAGAGCAGCCACGACGCCTTAACCCGACTGCCCAACCGACAATTCTTTGAGAGTGAGCTGCAAAGCCAACTCAGCCTCTGTATCGATAAACGCCAGCACCATGTATTGCTCTACCTGGATGTTTATCAATTCAAAGTTATTAACGACACCCTGGGCTTTGTTGCCGGGGACCAGTTGTTGGTTCAGTTGGTGGAGTTAATCAAGCGCTGCCTCTCCAGCGATGATCTATTTGCCCGAGTGGGCAGTGATGAGTTTGCGATACTACTGCGCGACTGCACCCTGGAAGAGGGTGGTCGTGTGGTGGCTCGGCTGCGCGACTCTGTACAGAACTTCAGTTTTTTCTGGGAGGGGAATGACAACCGGGTCGCGGTGTCGATTGGTGTTGTTGGTGTCGATCACTTTACCCCCAGTGCCAGTCAGTTACTGGCGTCGGCCAATGATGCCTGTTGCAGTGCCCGGGAGCAGGGCAGAAATCGCGTTAAGCTATTTGGCGACTCCCGCAAGGTATTAGAGAAGCGTCGCGAGACCACCTGGGTTGCGGAAATTCACGCGGCTTTGCGGGAAGACCGCCTGATGTTGTACCGGCAGCCAGTGGTTTCACTAAAGGGGGACCGCAATGTCCACCACTATGAAATCCTGGTGCGGATGCGCGGCCGTGATGGTGGAGTGATTTCACCGGGGCTGTTTTTGCCAGCCGCAGAGCGCTACGGCTTGATCGAGGAAGTGGACCGTTGGGTAATTCGCCGGGTCTTTGACTATATGGCCCAGGAGCAGCGCCTGGGGATGGGCGGAATTAATTATGCGGTCAATATTTCCGGCATCAGCCTGGGGGATGAGACCTTTGCTGATTTTGTGTTGCAGTCTCTGTCCGATGCCGGTGTAACGCCCTCGCGGGTTCAATTTGAAATTACAGAAACCAGCGCCATCAATAATCTTGAACGAGCCCTGATATTTATCCACAAGCTGAGAGCCGCCGGTTGCAGCTTTGCCCTGGATGACTTTGGTCGCGGTGTTTCCTCCCTGGCTTATCTGCGTCAGCTGCCGGTAGATTTTCTTAAAATCGACGGAAGCTTTGTGCGGAATATGCTTGAGGATGAAATTGATAGCGCAATGGTGAGCACTATTGATCACTTGGCGAAGAGAATGGGTATCAGCACTATCGCCGAGTATGTAGAGAGCCCGGAGTTAATGGAAAAGTTGAGCCAGATGGGAGTGGACTATGCCCAGGGGTTCGGTATTTCCGCAGCGACGGGGCTGCCGGAGCTAGATAGCTACCCGGGGATGCTCCACCATTCCAGAGGGCCCAAGCCTTAGGGCCCCCTGGAAATCATGTGTCTATAGATAACTGCTATTAGGCAATTGCTATTAAACAACCGGTGCGAGTAATTCGGAGTGCTGCTCGGCCTCTAGTCGCGGGCCGTATTGGCTCACTACCTGGGCGGCAGCGCGGCAAGCGAGTTCGCCGGCTTCGGTAAAACTCATTTCGCGGTTGATACCGTAGAGGAAAGCACCGGCAAACATATCGCCTGCGCCGTTGGTATCGATGGCGCGGACTTCGGGACTCTCTATGCGGTGAACGTCGTTGCCGTCCCATAGCAATGCGCCATCGGCGCCCAGGGTAATCGCGAAACTGCGGCAGTAATCGCGCAGCGCTTCAACGGCGCCCTCCACAGAGTCGGTACCGGTAAAGCCCAGAGCCTCATCCCGGTTGCAGAACAGCATATCCACACCGCCGCCAATCATTTCCCGCAGCCCTTCGCCGAAGAACTGAACCATAGCCGGGTCAGACAGGCTGAGAGCGGTTTTAACTCCGTGGGCTTCGGCTTCTTCGCGAAGCTTGATCGCTGCGGCACGGCCCGTTTCAGAGGAAACTAGGTAGCCTTCGATATAGGCCCACTTGGAGGCGGACAGTGCATCGCTATCCAGCTCAGCGACTGAGAGCTGTTCACTCATTCCCAGATAGGTGTTCATACTGCGTTCGGCATCCGGGGTGATAAGCACCAGGCATTTGCCGGTAGTGCCCTCATCAGCTTGCTTCAGTGTTTCGGGGTAGTCGACCCCGGCGCTGTTAAGGTTGTTTCTGTAGAAATCACCATTCTCGTCAGCGGCAACTTTGCACGAATAGAAGGTGCGGAGACCGAAATAGCTGGCAGCAATGACCGTATTGGCACCGGAGCCGCCGCAGGCCAATTTGGCAGTGACCATATGGTTTTGAAGGTCGTCTACCAGCTGTTGCTGACGGGCGTCATCTACCAGGGTCATGATTCCCTTTTCCACGCCAAGGCTGCTCAAATCCTGGTCCGACACTTCGATTTCTGTATCGAGTAGGGCGGCACCTATGCCGTAGAGATCGTATTGCTGCATATCATTCCTATTCGGGCTTATTGTCTACATTTCCGCCGCATTATGGACGTCATTTTGCCAAGTGCAAGGCATTGGGGAGGGCTGGCGACAGCAAACCCTCACATAGGCGCTTGTTACATCTTGGTGAACTTATAGGCGGTTGCTGCGGTCAATCCTCGCACAGGTGTAAATAGCACCTTCACGTAAACCGCCAGGTAATAGATACTGCCAAGCCTGGATTTTAGCCCGCTAATTGAGTGGGCCCGCCAGTGCTGAAAGGCACTGGCAGCAAGATACCAGCGGAGCTGCCACCTGCTGGTACCCTGCCTTCGACTCTTCGATTGGGGCTGGTTAGGTCTTATGAGTCGCTTGATGTACTGAGTTGGCAGCGGGACTGAATCCTCATATGGCATCAACGAAACGCCGGCGCGTCAGAGCGTCAAAGCCCAAACGACGATATCGCTGGCTCAAGCTGCTAGTGCTTTTAGCCCTGGTGGGCTCCCTGGCGCTGGCAGCGTATATGGCTTACCTGGATGTGCAGCTGCGCGAGCGACTGGATAGCCGTCAATACCAACTCCCCGCCCGAGTCTACGCTCGTCCGCTGGTGCTGCGCGAGGGTATGGCAATGCATCCGGATGAGTTGGAGTCCGAATTTGCTGCCTTGAATTACCGCAAGCAGGGCACTCTGAGTGAGCCTGGTTCCTGGGTTCAGGACGGAATGAATTACAAGGTCTGGCGCCGGGACTTTATCCATGCCAATGGCCGCCAGCCTGCTGCAGTGGTCTCCTTCCGTCTGCGCAATGATCAAATTAGCGGCCTGCGTGATGACAATGGCCGAAGCCTGGCAGAATTCCGCCTGGACGCAGCTAATATCGGCTCTCTACTAGGGGGAGGCGATGACCGCAATCCAGTGCGTTTCGATGATATTCCTCCCTTGGTAGCCAATACCCTGATTGCTGTTGAGGATCAGGACTTCCTCAATCACTTTGGTGTTTCCCCTCGCGGTATTGCCCGGGCCATGGTGGCCAACGCAAAAGCCGGACGATTGGTACAGGGTGGCTCCACAATTACCCAGCAGTTGGTCAAAAATATCTTTTTTGACCATAAGCCCAGCCTGAGACGTAAATTCAACGAGGCCCTGATGGCCATCCTGATGGAGGTGCACTACGACAAGCGCTATATCCTGCAGGAATACATCAACGAAGTGTGGTTGGGTCAGCAGGGTGCCAGAGGTATTTATGGCTTTGGATTGGCCTCTGAATTCTATTTCCAGCAGCCCCTGGATACCTTGGAACCCCATCAGGTAGCACTGTTGGTGGGGCTGGCGAAAGGTGCGTCTTACTACAACCCCTGGCGCAATCCCGAGAGAGCACTGCAAAGGCGCAATACCGTGCTGGAATTGATGCTGGAGCAGGGGCTGATTACTCAGGAGGAGTTCCAGAAGTATTCCGCCAAGCCTCTGGGGGTGGTCAAGGGTGGTGTCGGTGCGCAGAATCCTTACCCGGCCTTTACTGAGCGGCTGTTGATTGAATTGCGTCCCTACTACTCATACGAGGAATTGCGCACTTCGGGTTTACGGGTTTACACCACCTTGGCCCCTTCGGTGCAGAAGTTGGCGGAGGAGTCCATCAGTCAGGGCGTTAGCCAGCTGGAGAAAGACCGAGGGATCAAAGCCAATTCACTCCAGGCCGCGACAGTATTGTTGGATAATCGCAACGGCAATGTGCTGGCCATGGTGGGAGATCGGAACCCGGACTACCCTGGCTTCAACCGGGCGCTGGAAGCCCGCCGCCAGGTGGGCTCCCTGATTAAGCCGGCTGTGTTTCTCACTGCTCTAGAGCGACCGGAAGAGTACAACCTGGCCACCCTGATCGATGACGCCCCGGTGAGAATTGAAGAGGCGGATGGCGATGTATGGATGCCGCAGAACTTCGATAAGCGCGCTCACGGACAGATACCGCTATATATCGCCCTGGCCAAGTCCTATAACCTGGCGACGGCCCATTTGGGACTGGATCTCGGCCTGCAGAATGTGCGCCAGACGATTCGCCGCCTGGGTGTTGAATCCAGGCTCCCCCGAGTGCCGGCGATGTTGCTTGGTGCAGTGGAGATGACCCCGTTCGAAGTTGCCGGTATGTATCAGACCATTGCGAACAATGGTGAGACGGTACAGCCGCGCACACTGCTGGCGGTTTCCGATGCCCAGGGCGGCCGTGTACAGCACTTCCGCCGCAAGGCTAATCGCGGTGTCGACCCCGTTCCAGCTTACCTGTTGCGTTGGGGGCTGGAGCAGGCCATGCGTGAGGGTACCGGACGCCGCTCCGCCAAGCGCTTGCCAAGTAGCATCGCCTTTGCCGGGAAAACCGGAACCACTAACAATAACCGCGATAGTTGGTTTGCGGGCTTCTCCCCGGAAGTAACCGCCGTAGTCTGGCTCGGGCGCGACGACAATGAGCGCACGCGCCTAACTGGCTCTACCGGCGCACTGCCGATCTGGACGGAGATTATGCGCAAGCTGCCCCATCAACACGGACCGGCAGAGATGCCCCGAGGAGTGGAGCTTAAGTCAGTGAACTCCCGGGGGCAGTTAATGGACCCGGATTACTGTCGCGGTGGTTATGAGATTCCTTTCTCCTACGAAAGCCAGCTGCAACCGGCGCCGGAATGTCGGGGGCAGAATCGCTGGCGCTGGTTCCGCAATCTATTTGGCAATGGTCGCGACGAAGCGGCTCCCAGAGAGGAGATGAGTCCCGGTTGGGGGGTGGATACCAGTGAGCAGCAGATGCGCGATCAGCGCCGCCAACAATTGCAGGAGCAACTTCGAGGTGACGATGCGGAAGAGTTTGGTGTAGATCCCGAGTATGGCTCCGGTTATGAAGAGGAGCCTCTGGAGCTGCCAAGAGATAATACTTTTGGCGGGAGGGCTCACAGCGTACCGGTAGAGGAAGCCCAGCCGGTGGGGCCTGACCTGGAAGATCAGTGGCCCTAGGGAAGGTAGCGCGCGATTGAATCGCGCGCTTTATCGCCGGCTATCAGTCTTGCAGCAACTGTGCGGCTTCTTCGGCGAAATAGGTGAGGATGCCGTCGGCACCGGCGCGCTTAAAGGCTAGTAAGGACTCCAGAATAACCGCCTCTCGCTTCAGCCAGCCATTTTCAAAGGCGGCGCAATGCATCGCATACTCCCCACTTACCTGATAGGCGAAAGTGGGAACCCGCAATTCTTCTTTTACCCGACGCACTATATCCAGGTAGGGCATACCGGGTTTCACCATCACCATATCCGCGCCCTCTTGCAGATCCAGGGCGCACTCGTGCAATGCCTCATCGGTATTGGCGGGGTCCATTTGGTAGCTCGCTTTATTGCCACCTTTCAAGTTCCCGGCAGAGCCCACTGCATCGCGGAAGGGGCCGTAGTAAGCGGAGGCATATTTAGCGGCGTAGGACATAATCAGGGTATTGCTGTGGCCCGCGCCTTCGAGAGCATCGCGAATGGCTCCGATACGGCCATCCATCATATCCGAGGGGGCCACCATATCGGCACCGGCTGCAGCGTGTGACAGGGCCTGCTGTACCAATACCTCAACGGTTTCGTCGTTGACGATATAACCGCTGTGGTCCATCAGCCCGTCCTGGCCGTGGCTGGTAAAGGGGTCCAGGGCTACGTCGGTGATAACTCCCAATTCCGGTACCGCATTTTTCAGCTCGCGAACAGCCCTTTGTGCCAAGCCATCGGCGTCGTGGGCGGCACTGGCGCAATCGGACTTTGCCGACGGGTCGACTACCGGAAACAGGGCTATTGCGGGGATTCCCAACTCTCGAACTGTCTTCGCTTTCTTGGCCAACAGGTCCACGCTCAGGCGTTCAACACCCGGCATTGAGGCGACTTTTTGGGTTTCGTTACGCCCCTCAATAACAAACAGTGGCAGGATCAAGTCGTCACTGCTCAACTGGGTTTCCCGCACCAGTCGACGGGAAAAATCCTTTGCACGCAGGCGACGCAGGCGAGTGTTGGGGTAGGCACCACGGCCGAAACTTTGGCTCATCGGGAAATTACTCCGGCTATCCATAGGGCCGCAGAAACCCCGCAGCCGCAATTGGCAGCCATCATATCAAATTGCCGCAGTGGGTGATTTTCGATTGCTGAGGGAAAGCGGTTTAAAAATGGGGCTGATATAAGTGCCTTACCAATAGTTTGCCGGCGGCTTCTATATGTTTTGCCAGCAGTGCGGCGGCTTGGTCCCCGTTTCCCTCTTGGAGTGCATTGAGTATTGCAAAGTGCTCGTCCTGACTGGTGTCCTGGTAATTCAGACCGTGGGATTGGTAACCGATATAGCGTTCACATTGCCGGTGCAGTTGCTCGACGGTACTAAATAGCGTGGGTCTTGCAGCTGCCCGGTAAATACAGGCATGGAACTCCCAATTCATTTTTCCGATCTGTTCGGCGGAGAGTTCAGGTTTGGCTTGCATGGATTCCAGAATATCTCTGGCCCGCCCCAGGATCTCTCCATTAAGGCTTTCCAGTGCCAGGGATTGCAGCAGCGGTTCCAAGCGCATGCGCATCAGGTAGAGGTCTTCCACTTCAATAGGGTCAAACTGCGGCACTGCGACGCCGCGTTTTCCGTGTCCGGTTAACCAGCCCTCATTTTTCAATCTTTGTAGAGCGTCCCTAACCGGAATACGGCTTACGGCGTAAAGCTCTGCCAGTTCGGCTTGCTTTAGCACCTGGCCGGCGGCGAAGCGCCCATGCTGCAAGTCCGACTTAATTTTTTCGTAGAGGCCCATCGATGTTTATTAATTCCTGCGCTTGAAAAACCAGTAACACACCAGCCCCCCCAGCAGCCCCCAAAAGGCAGAGCTAATGCCAAAGAGGCTGATACCGGAAGCACTGATCAGAAAAGTGATAATTCCGGCTTCGCGACTGTCGGCCTCGGCTGTTGCTCCAGCCAGGCTGCTACCAATGACGCCAATCAGTGCCAAGCCGGCGAGGCCAGCAATCAGTGCCTGGGGAAAGGCACTGAATAATGCCACAACGCTAGCGCCGCAGAGGCCCACCAGCAGATAAAAAATACCGGCGGCAATGCCGGCGGTATAGCGTTTGTCGGGGTTGGGATGGGCTTCCGGGCCGGTGCAAATAGCAGCGGTAATAGCCGCCAGATTAAATGCAAAGCCACCAAACGGTGTCAGCAATAAAGAGGTGAGGCCGGTGCCACTAATAACAGGAGATATAGGCACTCTACTGTAGCCACTGGCGGCCAGGGTTGCCGCTCCGGGCAGGTTCTGAGAGGTCATAGTGACGATAAAAAGAGGAAGGCCAATGCCAATTAAAGTGGAGAGGCGGAATTCTGGCGTTACCCAAACAGGGTGTGCCGCTTGCCAGCCGATCTGGGCCGATGCAATGAGTTGCAACTTCCAGCAAGTCACCACTCCAGCCACTAGTACCAAAATAATGGCATAGCGAGGCGCCCAACGGCGCCCGACTAGATAGGTCAGTAACATGATGCCGACCAATAGCGGTTGTGCCTGCAGAGAAGTAAATACTGAGAGACCAAATTGCAGCAGTATGCCTGCGAGCATAGCGCTGGCAATCGGTGCCGGCACCATTCGCGCTACCCGCTCAAAGGCTCCGGACAAGCCCACGAGGAGTGTTAACAGGGCGCTAAACGCAAAAGCACCAATCGCCTCTGCAATGGGGATGCCACTTAAACTGGTGGCCAAAAGTGCAGCACCTGGAGTCGACCAGGCAGTGATTACCGGGGCGCGGTAATACCAAGAGAAGGCAATACAGGTAATGCCCATTCCCAGGCCCAGGGCGCCAATCCAGGAGGTGATCATTGCTTCACTTGCGCCAGCTGCACGCGCGGCTTCAAAGACTATGGCGGCGGAACTGGCTACTCCCACCAGCACGGCGACAAAGCCTGCGCTGATGGCGGACAAGCTGGTATCTGAAAACGTTGAGCTTTTCAAAATGTATACCTTTTATATTTTGTATACATTTTTAGCTGTTAGCTTTTTTCAGCGCAATAACTTTGCGGTGAAGCGACTGGGGCTTTATTGGAGGGGGTAAAGTAAAACGTGTATAGAAGCAGCACCCGCAGGCTGCGGGTGCTGGAGAGAGGCGGGCAATTAGCCGAGGCGGGCGAAGACGCGTTCAGCGGCAGTGATTGTGGCCTCAATATCCTCATCGGTATGAGCTGCGGACATAAACCCTGCCTCATAGGAGGCCGGTGCCAGGTAGACACCTTCTTCCAGCATGCCGTGGAAGAAACGGTTAAAGCGCTCGTTATCGCAGGCCATTACCTGTTGATAGTTAGTTACTTTAGGTTCTTCGGTGAAGAAGAATCCGAACATGGTGCCGGCCTTATTGGCGGTGATTGGGATACCTGCGGCTTTACCAGCCGCCAGGATGCCCTCCACCAAACGGTCAGTTTTGGCAATTAAAGGCTCGTAGAAGGCGGGTTCTTCCACCAAACGCAGGGTTTCCAAGCCCGCGACCATAGCTACAGGGTTACCGGACAGGGTGCCCGCCTGGTAAACGGGACCCAGGGGTGCAATTTGTTCCATGATCTCGCGTTTACCGCCAAAGGCGCCAACGGGCATACCGCCGCCGATGACTTTGCCGAGGGTGGTGATATCCGCTTCGATACCGTAGAAGCCCTGGGCCCCGGTCAAGCTCACCCGGAAGCCGGTCATCACCTCATCGAGAATCAACAGGCCACCGTGCTGGTCGCAAACTTCGCGCAGGGTTTCCAGGAAGCCGGGTACCGGCGGAATGCAGTTCATATTGCCGGCAACAGGCTCGACGATGATACAGGCGATTTGATCGCCCAGCTCATCGAAGCAGCTGCGCACACTATCAGCATCGTTGTAGCTCAAGGTGATGGTGTGATCTGCCAGGGCGGCGGGAACGCCGGGAGAGGAGGGTACACCCATGGTCAGGGCCCCGGAGCCGGCCTTAACCAGCAGGGAGTCGGAGTGGCCGTGGTAGCAGCCCTCGAACTTCACAATCTTGTCGCGCCCGGTAAATCCACGGGCCAGGCGAATCGCGCTCATGGTGGCTTCGGTACCGGAATTGACGAAGCGCACCAGGTCCATATTCGGCCACAGGCGGCAGAGTTCTTCGGCCAGTTCGGTTTCCAATTCAGTTGGCGCACCGAAGCTCAGTCCCGATTGGGCCTGTTCCACCACGGCTTCAATAACTTCCGGGTGTGCGTGGCCCAGCACCATGGGGCCCCAGGACTGTACGTAGTCGATGTAGCGTTTCTCGTCTGCATCGTAGAGGTAGGCGCCCTCGGCACGGCGGATAAACACCGGGGTACCGCCGACTGCGCGAAAAGCCCGTACCGGAGAGTTAACGCCGCCGGGAATGTACTGCTGTGCTTCTGCGAAGAGCTGCTCGGATTTACTCATAAACTTATATTCAGGTTCTGCATAAAGGGCCTGGGGAGCATTATCGCGGGGGTGGCGCCTGAGGACAATGTGTAGATTGGCGACGACCGGTCACAGACTGTGTAGACAGAAGATCTCACCGTCATGGGGACGGTGAGACTGATCGGGGCAGGGGCGAAATTTGTGTCAGCAGCTCCAGGTTTAGCGTTCGCACCAGAACAGCCGGTTGGGAATCGGCCTTCCCATGCCCAGGCGCCGGCTGTCTTTGATCGCACTCCAGGCGTATTGCTGACTGCGGGTAACCGCTTCGATAATGGTCAGCCCGTGGGCGATATGGCAGGCAATGGCAGTAGCGAGGGTGCCGCAGACGCCATAGGCCGCTGGCTGCAAGCGCTCCCACTTGAACTCTCGCATGAGGCCGCGCTCATCGTAGAGCCGGTTCTGTAATTGTTGCTCGTGGGGCACGCCAGTCAGCAACAGGTAGCGACAGCCGGATTCGAGGATTTCCTGGGCCATGGCGTCGAGGACATCGGCCTCCACAGCCATGGCGCGAGCTTCCCTGCGGTTGGGGCACACCATGGTTGCCTTGGGCAACAACAGCGACACCATAGCCTCCCACAGAGGCGGGGCGAGTACGCTATCTTTGTCAGCCAGTGTGGCATCGGGGTCGATAACGACGGGAATATCCGGGTAGTCGTGGAGTACGCTGTGAAGCGCGCGCACATTCTCCACAGAGCCCAGGTAGCCGACCTTGATCGCGGCGATCGGCATGTCTTCCAAAACGGCTCGGGTTTGTTCAATTAGCAGGCTGTCGTCGACTGGGGCGACACCCAGCAATTCACCGGTATTACACACGCTGATGGCGGTAACTGCCGAGGCCGCATGGCAGCCGAGACTGACCGCTGTCTCAGTATCTGCGGCAATTCCGGCGCTGCCGCTGGGGTCGTGGTGAGTAACGGTCAGAATAACGGGCTGAGGTGTATCCATAAGTGCTCTACATGACGGCCATTAGCTGTGCGCCTAATTCTAGTTGCTGAGCGCCTTTGACAAGGAATGAATACGCGCCAAATTAAAATGGCTTTACGACAACCAAAATGACGATGGCGACAAGTGCAACTGCTGGGAACTCATTAAATATTAGGAAGTAGCGGCGGCTGCGGGTAACGGTTCCCCGGGCAAACTTGCGAACATAGGCGCCACAGATATGGTGATAGCCCAGGAGGAGAACAACAAAAGTCAGTTTTGCGTGCATCCAGCCGGCGGAGGTGTAGTAGGCCGGGTTCAAACTGTAGAGCCAAATGCCCAAGGCAACGGTGGCCAGCATGGAAGGAATGGCAATACCGCGATAAAGGCGGCGTTCCATAATACAGAAGCGGTCGCGACTAATGGCATCAGTGGCATCGACATGGTAGACAAACAGTCGTGGCAGATAAAAAAGTGCGGCAAACCAGCACACCATCGCAATAATGTGAAAAGCCTTGATCCACAGCATTGAAAGTCCCCTTAAAAGAAACGGGAAGAAAAATTACTTCCGGTAAAAGTTGTTAATTTGTAGCGGCAGAATAATGCCCGCCGTGCGATTGTCCAGCGAACCGCTTTTATGACGGCAGACATATAGGCCATCCGCGCCACTTCTCTCCAGCTTTTGCGAGGCCTCCAGCATTGTCGCTCGCCAGCTTAGGGACGCCAGCTGTTTGCGTTCGCCGGGTAGTCTCAATAAATCGATCATTTCTCCCGGGTCTAGTAATTTATCTGATGCGGAGGAAACTTGTTTTTCGCTCTCGGCCGCCTCTTTCGCACCACCGCGAAGAAAAGTTGCCAAGTCCGCTGCACGCAGTAGTTGCGGTGCCGGCTCCTTGGGTAAATCGATAAGAATCCACTCGGGGTGTTGATTAATTAATTCTGTTGCCGCAGCGCGGGTAATTTCCCTAGGAGTCACAACAAAGCTCTGATTCATTTCGCTGGCAACTCCGACACTGCTCAGCATTTGCTGTCGCCAACTTGGCATTCCCGCTTTATTCAGGGCGCGCAGCGTTTCGTGATAGAGACCGATAGTGGAAAAGAGTTGGCGGCTCACTAATGTGGCCACCACGATCATCATCATTCCAGGGAATAAAATATGTGGGTTATAGGTAAGTTCCAAGATAGCGAGTAGCGCAGCTAGAGGCGCATTGAGCATGGCAGCCATCATTGCCGCCATACCCACCATGGCATAAAAGCCTGGGCTCGCGGTGTGCTCACCCAGCCACAAGTTAGCCAGGCCACCGGCAATACCACCGATACAGGCACCGATAATCAGGCTGGGGCCTATTACCCCACCGGGAATTCCGAGCCCTGCCCCCAAAGCGGTTGCGACTAATTTCGCGGCGACAATAGCAATGAGTGTCGCGACCCCCAACTCCCCCAGCATTGCCATCTGCAAAGTGTCATACCCACCGCCGAGGATTTCCGGTACCCAGATACCCAAGGTGCCAGTAACAAGGCCAACCAAGAGAAACCGAAGAAGTGGGGAGTAACGCTGCTGGGGAATCAAAATACGCTGGGAGCGGATAAATAATCCGGCGAGAACCCCAATAACCAGTGCGCACACAAAAAGTAGCGGCAGCTCGGCAAGGGAGTTGAGTTGAATCGCGGGTACATTAAAGTCCGGTTGGCTACCGAAAGTCAGCTGGGTGATGGCGCTACCGGCAACAGCCGCGAGAATTATCGGTAAAAAACCTGCCACAGTATATTCCAGCATCACGACTTCCATCGCGAATACCACGCCCGCCAGCGGGGTATTAAAGGAGGCCGCAATTGCTGCGGCTACACCACACCCCAGTAGGTTGCGACCGGAATTATTGGGGAGCTTCAGCGCCCTAGCTAACCAGCTGCCACTGGCGGCTCCCAAGTGTACAGCTGGGCCTTCCCGCCCCACCGAGTGGCCGCTAATTAAAATTATTGCGCCGGCAAAAAACTGTAGCAGGGCATTTTGCATTGGCATTTGCCCCTGGTGATTGTAGAGCCGGTCCAGGACATGGACCACTCCCACCTGGCGGCGTCTGGGATTTAGAAATAAATAGATACATCCCACTACCAGAGAGCCGATGACTGGCAATGCGAAGCGCCAGAAAGGGGGTAGGGATTCGTAATTTTGTGGGATTGATAAAAACAGCGTGGTCGGCCACTCCATCGCCAGCCGAAAAAGTACAGTTACCCCTCCGGCCAGGATGCCGGTGATCAGGGCCATCCCCAGCAAAGGCGCCAGCGCGTCTTTGGAGGAAAGCTGTAAGCGTATATTTTCGAGGCTGCCAGGCCTAACTAAATAACGCGAAAATGACTTTTTTAGCGAGTTCCTTGGGGGCTGTGACACCGCACATCCTTAAAATGCTGGGGCTTGTGGTAGAGTGCCTGTCTGGTTTTACGATTATCGTCTCAGTTGGCGGATATACCGGAGATTTTAGCAAGGTGATAAAAGTAGCGATTGTCGGGGGCACCGGCTATACAGGGGTGGAATTACTTCGGCTTCTCTCAACACATCCACAAGCGGAAGTTACCGCAATCACCTCCCGTTCGCTGAATGGTACCCCGGTTGCCGAGCTTTTCCCTAGCCTGAGAGGGCACTCGCAGCTGTCTTTCTGTAGCCCCGATCTCGAACAGCTGGCGGATTGTGACGTTGTATTCTTCGCTACACCTCATGGCGTTGCCCAGGCCCAGGTACCGGCACTTATTGAACGCGGAGTTCGAGTGATCGATTTGTCCGCCGATTTCCGTTTGAAAGATATACCTACCTGGGAGCAGTGGTACGGTCAGGCCCATGCCGCTCCGGAATTAGCTCAAAGCGCTGTTTATGGTTTGCCAGAAGTTAATCGGGAACAGATTGCCAATGCGCAGTTGATAGCCTGCCCGGGCTGTTATCCCACCGCGATTCAATTGGGATGGATACCGCTTTTGGAAAAGGGCCTGGTAGAACCTGGTGAGCTGATCGCCAGTGCGGCCAGTGGTATCAGTGGTGCGGGGCGACAGGGTAAGACCGACTTGATTATGGCTGAGAATAGCGACAACTTCCGCGCATATTCTGCCGCCGGGCACCGTCATTTACCCGAGATTGAACAGGGGCTTCGTCGAGTGCAGGCCACTGAATCCTCTCCCGCGCAGGTGACTTTTGTACCGCATTTACTTCCCATGATTCGCGGTATCCACGCTACTTTATTTGCCCGGTCAGTGGGGAAGGTTGATGCCGATGAGCTTCAACAGATCTTTGAAAACCGCTATAAAAATGAGCCTTTTGTAGATGTGATGCCGGCGGGCAGCCACCCTCAGACTCGTACGGTTAGAGGGACCAATATGTGCCGCATCTCGGTATTGCAACCCCAGGAGCGGGATACGGTACTGGTATTATCGGCCATTGATAACCTGGCCAAAGGCGCGTCCGCTCAGGCAATCCAGAATATGAATATTATGTATGGCTTAACTGAGACGTTGGGCCTGGATAGCCCGGCACTGCTGCCTTAGAATCGGGTGTTTCCCGACAATCGATAAATCCCGGATAAGACTTAGCAGATTTCATGGTGCTCAAAGTTAAAGGCAGCAAGCAGTACCGCATGAAAGTGGTGCCTCATAAACCCTTCTCTGGTGTCATTGCCGTAGTGGGGGTCGTTTTTTTGGTATTAGTGACCTCGGCCGGGTCCTATTTCGCTGGGCAGTATCAGCTGCGCCAGAGCCTCGATCGCAAGACACTGGAGCATACTCAAGTACTCGATCGTGTTACCGCGCTTCAGAGTGAGAATGAATCCCTGCGAATGAGGGTTGCCACTGCAGAGCAGTCGCTGACTATCGGTGAGCAGGCGAGTGAGTCGGTGCGTGCGGAACTGGTGCAGAAAGAGAGCCAGATCGCAGAGCTAAAGCAGGAAATTTCTTTCTATCGCGGCGTCATGGCCCCTGAAGATGGGGGTGAGGGGGTGTCCATTGGACGCTTTATCCTCTCGCAGACCGGCGATCCAAAAAGTTACCAGTACAAGTTACAGATCAAACAGTCCGCAGCGCGTCGGGATGTTGTAAAAGGCACGGCCACATTTACCGTAGTGGGCCGTCAGGATGGGGAACCGAAGAGTTACCCTCTGAAGGAACTGTCGGAGCAGGTGGATAGTGAGTCGATTCAGCTGCGTTTTAAATATTTTCAGAATATCGAGGGAGAGCTGCGCTTGCCGGAGGGATTTGTGCCCGAAGGTGTGGAGCTGTCACTTAAATCTTCTGGGCGCAAGGGCTTCAATATTGAGCAGCGCTACGGTTGGTTAGTACAGGAAAGTTAGCATAGGTGCCAAAGGCACGAGGTTTTGGGGATTATGTTAAGAAAAAAAGAGAAACAGATAACTATGGCCAATACCGGTAGTAACCACACGACTTTGATCGCTCGTCAGACTGAGATCAGCGGTGATATCCACTTCCGTGGCAACCTGGTCATCGAAGGTAAGGTGCGTGGCAATGTTACCGCTCACAGTGATAGTGATGCGCGCCTGCAAATTGTGGATGGCGGCATCATTGAGGGTGAAATTCGTGTGCCTCAGGTAGTGATCAATGGCAATGTGAAAGGGGATGTGTTTGCTGCGCGCCACCTGGAGCTGGCTTCCAAGGCAATGGTAGAAGGCAATGTACACTATAAGCTGATCGAGATGCTGAAAGGTGCCCAGGTAAACGGTGCCCTGGTATCCAGTGCCGACTTGAGTAGCGCGGGTGAGCCCCATATGCTCGGCTATTCCGAAGATGAAACTGTCATTGAAGCCTCTTAAGTCCGGGTAGTATTGGCTGGCGCTGGTACTTTGTTGTACCGGCCCACCTGCCGGTTAATACTTGACTGAATTGCTGGGTTTAAGCAAGATGACGCCCCCGGGGCTGCACTCGTTATAACTTTTATACGAGCGGTGAATGTCCCGATGAGTTGAGAGAGACTTATGTCAGAAGCTGTATCCTTTTCTCCCGCGCCACTCGTGGTCACAGACAAGGCTGTGGCCAAGGTAAAAAGCCTGCTGGAAGAGGAGGGCAACCCGGAGTTGAAACTCAGGGTGTTCGTGACCGGAGGCGGCTGTTCCGGTTTCCAATACGGTTTTACCTTTGATGAATTGGTTGCCGAAGATGATGCCATCATAGAAAAGGATGGCATTCAGGTCTTGGTGGATGCGATGAGCTACCCCTACCTGGTTGGCGCCAATGTTGATTACGAAGAAGGCCTTTCGGGGTCGCGCTTCGTAGTACAAAATCCCAATGCGTCCGCTACCTGTGGCTGCGGCTCCTCTTTCTCTATTTGAGAAATCTTAACCCGCCCTATTGATCAGGGCGGGTAAATAGCCCCTAGCACCGCCTCTTTCTGCGCGCCAGTCACTCCCGGACAATTACCGGGCAGCCCTCTCAATGTCTGGCGGGCCAACCAAGCAAATCCAACGGCTTCGAGCCAGTCTGCGTCAATACCGTAACTGCCCGTGTCAGTAATAGACCAGGTGGGCAAGCGACGCTGTAATCGTGTAACCAAGTCCTTATTTTTTGCCCCGCCCCCGCAAGTGAGCAGCTCGCCGCCTTCGGCAAAATTATGCACGGCATCGGCGATACTGGCTGCGGTCACTTCAGACAGGGTCGCCTGCACATCTACCGGCGCCACTTCCAAACCGGCGCAGGCCTGTTCGAGCCAGCTGGGGTTAAAAGTTTCACGGCCAGTGCTCTTGGGTGGTTCGGCGGAGAAATAGGGATCTGAAAGCAGGCGGTTGAGAAGTTCAGCATTGGCGCGACCACTCGCGGCCCAGTCTCCATTTCTATCGTAGGGCTGGTTTTTGTGTAGGTTCACCCAGTAGTCGAGCAATGCATTACCTGGACCTGTGTCATAGCCGTAAACCTGGCCATCTGCCGTCAGCTCAGTGATATTGGCCATCCCCCCAATATTGACCACAGCACGGCTTCCATCAGTTTTGAAGGCGGCCTGGTGAAACGCCGGCATTAAAGGCGCTCCTTGACCACCGAGAGCGATATCCCGGCGACGGAAATCCGCAACGGTGCAGATGCCCGTCAGTGCTGAGATGGTGTTGGGGTCACCGAGTTGCAAAGTAAAGGGAGAGGTCACTGTGCCTGGGGGGCGGTGGCGTACGGTTTGGCCGTGACTGCCAATGGCGGTAACAGACTGACCCTCAACACCGGCTCGGGCTAGCAGGGTGTTAGTGGCCTCGGCAAAAACCTGTCCCAGTTGCCGGTCTAACTGTCCGGCGCGATCCAACTCTGAAGGGCCGGGGGCGCAGAGGCTAAGGATAGCTTCGCGCAGGCCGCTGTGAATCGGGTGGGCTAGCGCAGCCAGGATACGGGTGTTAATTTTTTCTTCATCGCCAAAATCGACCAGCACCGCGTCAATGGAGTCAACGCTGGTGCCGGACATCAGGCCGATAAACAGATCGGGCATATTCGTTGGCGCTTGTTAGGGGCTTTCTTCATCCAGTTGAGCCAGAGCCGGCCCCTGGAAGTTCTCTAGTTTCGCCAGAAGTGGCTGGGTCTGGTTTTTAAAACGGATCATCTCAGAAGTCGGTACCGACTTTGCCTTGGGCAATTTGCGCACAATGGTGGCGGGGTTGCGATGTCTGCCATCCACCAGGAATTCGTAGTGCAAGTGCGGGCCGGTGGCATAACCGGTAGACCCCACAGTGCCAATAACCTGGCGCTGCTTAACGCGCTGGCCCTTTTTGACTTTGCGCTTGGTCAGGTGGAGATAGCGGGTTACATACCGTTCGCCGTGCTGGATAAATACGTAGTTGCCGTTGGGTTTGCTATAGCCGGACGCGATAACCCGACCATCGCCAGTAGAGTAAACGGGGGTGCCTCTTGGAGCGGCATAGTCGGTGCCATTATGAGGTCGGCGTGACTTGAATACTGGGTGCAGGCGGCTCGGGTTGAAGTGAGAGCTGATGCGGACTATGTCCAGAGGTGTGCGGATAAATGCCTTGCGCATACTTTTGCCCTCAGGCGTGTAGTAATTGGCATCACCACTGTTATCCACATAGCGTACAGCGCTAAAAGTTCTTCCCTGGTTGGTAAAACTGACCGCCAGGATAGGACCGTTGCCAATTTTCTCCCCATCCAGGAACAACTCTTCGAACATCACGCTAAAGTTGTCGCCCTTGCGAATATCTAGGGCAAAGTCGATATCGGAGCTGAATACATCCGCCATCTCCATTATCAGGCTGTCACTCAGCCCAGCATCGCTACCGGCCAGGAATAGGGAACTATCGATCTGGGCCTGTCGGTAAGCCGGGTGGCTGTCGGGCTCACGAGTTATCAGTGCGTGTTCAAACTTATCTGCATTTGTGCGGGTAAACTCAATTTGATTGAGTCGGTCCCGCTGTAATTTCAGGGACTGGAGCTGGCCATCATTATTTGTTTGAAAGGTCAGCTCTTCACCCGGAGTTAGACGTGCCAGCTGTTTTGCCTCTTTGCCGCTACCCAGAAGCTGGTACATCTCTTTGGCGCTGATTTTTGCACGTTGAAATAGGTCTGACAGGGTATCCCCGTTACGTACTTCAAGGCTCAACGACTTGACCGCCTCGACACTGACGTTAAGCAGTGGCGTTTCCGCCGGCGTATAAGTGAGAGCAGGTTTGGCTTCAGTGCTGTCGCCGCTTGTGACCTCTGAAAGTTTGACGGGTAGGGATGTGCGCTTAGAGGAAATCTCCGGTGAAGGAATCAGAACGGCCAGCATAAGGACAAAGGCTGCGATGCCAGCGGTCAGCGCATGAACGCGGGGAAAATGCTTGGGTAAGCCGCCAATACGGAGGCCTGTACTCGATTTACGATGGTTTTGCATGGCGTTAGCGGATGGTACTGGCGGTCGTTGTTATTTGCGCTTGAAAAACTGAGTGTCTAAAAAACAGGCATTGGAGGGGCTTTATAGCAAAAAAGCCGCCTTGGTTCACGAGATAATTGACACGTCTTTGCACGGTTTGGTTCCTCATGAATTTTGTTTTTAGTGCGGATGCTGGGCTGCTGCACGCTTGTATTTGCCGCAAACTTCGGTAATGTTGCAGCGCATTTTGCCGCCGCTTGGTGGCGCTAATTTCAAGCCTATATATGAGGGGAAAGCATGGCTGGGGTCGACATGACACTGCTTGAAGACTTGGACCGTCGCGGATTAATTAATCAAGCGACTGGTGACGGCGAACTGACGCAGCATTTGTCGGAGAGTCGAACCCTGTATTGCGGTTTTGATCCCACTGCAGACTCCCTTCATATAGGCAGTCTAGTACCGTTGCTGACCTTGAAGAGGTTTCAGGCGGCAGGGCATAAACCAATTGCACTGGTTGGCGGTGCCAC
>NZ_CP174299.1:2332500-2445000 GCF_052467065.1 Microbulbifer maximicatervae (SeqCode)
GCCGTTGAAGGTGGATCGGGAGGTCTGCTGGAGGTATCACAAGTGCGAATGCTGACATGAGTAACGATAAGGGAGGTGAAAAACCTCCCCGCCGGAAGACCAAGGGTTCCTGTCCAACGCTAATCGGGACAGGGTTAGTCGACCCCTAAGGCGAGGGCGAAAGCCGTAGTCGATGGGAAACAGGTTAATATTCCTGTACTCGCTATTACTGCGACGGAGTGACGGAGAAGGCTAGGCCGGCATGGCGATTGGTTGTCCATGTTTAAGGTTGTAGGCTGGGGACTTAGGCAAATCCGGGTCCCTAAGGCTGAGAACTGATGACGAAGCCCACTTAGTGGGTGAAGTGGTTGATGCCCTGCTTCCAGGAAAAACTTCTAAGCTTCAGGTAATAGTGAATCGTACTCTAAACCGACACAGGTGGTCAGGTAGAGAATACCAAGGCGCTTGAGAGAACTCTGGTGAAGGAACTAGGCAAAATGGTACCGTAACTTCGGGAGAAGGTACGCCGGTTTTGGTGATGGGACTTGCTCCCTAAGCTGAGGCCGGTCGAAGTGACCAGGTGGCTGCGACTGTTTATTAAAAACATAGCACTGTGCAAACTCGTAAGAGGACGTATACGGTGTGACGCCTGCCCGGTGCCGGAAGGTTAATTGATGGGGTTAGCTTCGGCGAAGCTCTTGATCGAAGCCCCGGTAAACGGCGGCCGTAACTATAACGGTCCTAAGGTAGCGAAATTCCTTGTCGGGTAAGTTCCGACCTGCACGAATGGCGTAACGATGGCCACGCTGTCTCCACCAGAGACTCAGTGAAATTGAAATCGCTGTTAAGATGCAGTGTACCCGCGGCTAGACGGAAAGACCCCGTGAACCTTTACTACAGCTTTGCACTGAACTTTGAGCCTATTTGTGTAGGATAGGTGGGAGGCTTTGAAGCAATGACGCTAGTTGTTGTGGAGCCGTCCTTGAAATACCACCCTGGTATGTTTGAGGTTCTAACTCTGGTCCGTTATCCGGATCGAGGACAGTGTATGGTGGGTAGTTTGACTGGGGCGGTCTCCTCCCAAAGAGTAACGGAGGAGTACGAAGGTGCACTCAGCATGGTCGGAAATCATGCAATGAGCATAATGGTATAAGTGCGCTTGACTGCGAGACAGACATGTCGAGCAGGTACGAAAGTAGGTCATAGTGATCCGGTGGTTCTGTATGGAAGGGCCATCGCTCAACGGATAAAAGGTACTCCGGGGATAACAGGCTGATACCGCCCAAGAGTTCACATCGACGGCGGTGTTTGGCACCTCGATGTCGGCTCATCACATCCTGGGGCTGAAGCCGGTCCCAAGGGTATGGCTGTTCGCCATTTAAAGTGGTACGCGAGCTGGGTTTAGAACGTCGTGAGACAGTTCGGTCCCTATCTGCCGTGGGCGTTGGAGATTTGAGAAGAGTTGCTCCTAGTACGAGAGGACCGGAGTGAACGAACCTCTGGTGTTCCGGTTGTCACGCCAGTGGCATTGCCGGGTAGCTATGTTCGGACGGGATAACCGCTGAAAGCATCTAAGCGGGAAGCCTCCTTCAAGATAAGATCTCCCTGAGGCCTTGAGCCTCCTGAAGGGCCGTGGAAGACTACCACGTTGATAGGCTGGGTGTGGAAGCGTTGTGAGGCGTTGAGCTAACCAGTACTAATTGCCCGTGCGGCTTGACCATACAACAGAGATGGTTACTAACGACTAGCTAAGCTAGCGGATTGTGAGTTAGAGACATACGATCGCTTGCGGTGTATTACTACAGATTGTTTTACCGACTTATTTGGGGTTATCGCCGGTCACCAACATGACCGAGGCAAACAGCGATAACGCGGCAGGCCAAGCACATTGCTTATAAGACCAACGCCAACCCAAGCCAGTTTGCCTGACGACCATAGAGTTGTGGAACCACCTGATCCCTTGCCGAACTCAGAAGTGAAACGCAACATCGCCGATGGTAGTGTGGGGCTTCCCCATGTGAGAGTAGGTCATCGTCAGGCTTCTAATCCGAAAGGGCCACCCAGCAGGGTGGCCCTTTTTTTATGGCTGAAAAATATTTTAAAGAAGCAAAAAACAAAAGACAAAAAAGAGAAAAGAGAAAGCAGAAATTACTTAGTCGAAATTAAATAGAAAAAATAAAATAGCTCTGAAAAACTTTAATGCTCAACTTTCTATTTAAAAGTCAGTCAGTAAATAAAAAAGAAAAAGCTAAAATTACTTGAGCACCTTTAACAGACGCCCTCCTAAAAAGCCTATAAAAATAGGTCTTTACCGATCTTCTCTCCAAGCGCCTTTACACTCACTCAAAAAATAATCCAACAAAAATAACCCGCGTAAAAACCAGAAAAGTACCCATACCACTCCCGCCAAAAATTAAATTTAGCCGGTAAAAATATCGGTGATTTTTTAGTCTCTGCAGTGATCCCCTGTAACCACGGGGCCTGTAGCCCGTTTATTAAAGTTATGCACAACTCTATCCAGACTTTCTGTTAGTAACACCTGGCTGTGGAAATCCGCGCAAAAAGTGCTGCTTTTTTACCCGCCTTCAATAGAGCCAAGCAACCACGGGGCTGGCCGGGGATATCCCGGAGTTATACACAGCTCTATCCATGGTTTCTGTTGGTAACAAAGACGCCATAAAACGGACATCAGTTATTAACAGTGTTATGAGCGATAAATCTGTGGATTACTGCGGCTGATTGGTACGCCAGTATGCGAGAGAAGAAAAATTTGGGGATAAAAAAAGCCCCACCAGGTGGGGCTTGGGTGGGCTAGTAAGCAAAGGCGTTATCTGGAACGAGATCAAAGTTCATATCATTCAAACTGAGGTCTTCCAGTGGAACCAGCTCGGCTGGGAGAGCAAAGCGTCGTGTGGCATTGTTCTGGTGCCAATCCAATACTTCAATGTCTGCTGACTCTTCTTGCTGTAGATCTTGTAAAAAGGTCTTCAGCTCAATGGTGCTCGCAGTAATTAGCGACTGGTAGTCGTAGGTTCCCAATAGTTTAACGAAGCGGTATTCATCCGTGGCATCTTCAATACGCAGCCAGGCCTGCCCATTGGAATTACCATCCTCGCCGAGAATAACCGGGCCGTGATCATCGTCGAATACTGGAATGAGCTGATAATCGGGAACAGGTAGTATTGTCCCCACCCATACCCAACCAGAGAGGCTGGTGCGGCTTAATTGCCATTCACATAGCCATACCGTCTGATCATCGTCTATACGAAATTCCCGGTACTCTCTTTGGCTTAAATAGTTGTCAAAGCTCACTTCGGCATTGGGGTTATCTTTACGAAAACTATGAAGCTGTTGTGTCATTTCATAGTTTACTTCCCAATGCTTTTTCAAGCGCCACTGCATTGGGTATTGGCCCCATTCAACGATATATTCTTCGTGCTCGCGAACAGTTTCGACTACGCGCCAAAAGGCGCCGTCAATAAGAATGCAGGTATCCCCGAGCTTGCAGCCCGGTGCAATGATGCTGCATTCAGGTGAGGCTTCGGATGCACTCACTAAGTGTTCGCTACGCCCTTCAATAACGTCATACCAGGGAAATCCGTGACGCAATGGTGGCGGGAATGCCAATGGCGGCCGACCGCCAAGTAATCGTCGGAAGAGAACCGATTTTTCAATTTCAAGATCAGAAAGTGTATAGCCTTCCTGTTGTGTGATTTGGCCCCAGGCAAAGGCGGCTCGGATTAGGTGTTTTTCTCGGTCTGAAAAGCTCATGGGTGCAATCATGGGCAAGTAAATAAGAAACCATACCACTGTGCAGGGGTGGGCGCTAATGCAAATGCAATTATCTGCCTTTTGTTGGATGACGACACCTTAGGAGCAGTTCGATACACTGGTTGGGATAAATTCGTTGGATAGGGGGTTGGCAGTGGTTTGGATACAGAGGTTTGCGATCTTCGCGATCAGCTTGTTTATAGGGCTATCTCCAGCAGTTGCAGAAGAGAGAGAAGAGAATAACTTCGAGTCCTGCTACCTGGACGGCTGGAGCCATGCTCTGCACTGTACAACGATACCGGTTGGTGGAGGAGAAGCTGCAGTAGATCTAGCGGTAATGATAGCCCCAGCAGTTAATGACATTGGACTGGAGCCACTTTATTTACTGGCCGGTGGCCCCGGTCAGGCAGCCAGTTATCTGACCCCGATTCTAAATGCCTTATATAAAGTCAATCAGAGTAGGGCGATCGTTCTTGTCGATAGGCGCGGCTCGGGTTACTCGGCTGCATTTGACTGTGGGATCGACGGAGAAGTCCATATGGATCTGGAGGCGGTCACCGATCAATTCTCAACTTGCTACCTTGAAAACTCCTCCTTTGCGAAAGCGCTGCATAGCCGTCAAGCGGTTGATGATCTGGAGGAAGTGCGCCTTCAGTTGAGACATAAAAAAATTGCTTTGTGGGGAGGTTCTTGGGGAACTCGCACCGCGCTTCTTTACCAGCAATGGTATCCCGAAAGTTTAAGTGTCCTGATCCTGGATGCCGTAGCCCCGATTGATTCAAAAGTTTTTCTTACTGCGCAAGCTGCTGAAAAGGCGCTGCTAAAATTGGAGAAAGACTGCAGTCAGGATCCGGTGTGCTCCGAATTTGGCGATTGGAGATCTGACCTGGATAGCTTGCTTAGGGACTGGGATGGAAGAGCATCGAACTTCCCGGACCCCCACTCTGGTCGCACAATGGAAACAAGTGTTCCCCGTAGCTTCATACAAAACCTGATAAGGACCGCGCTCTACGCACCTGAAACGGCAGCGCAGTTACCATACGCTATTAGCCAGGCTGAGGAGGGTAATTATTTACCGCTATCGGGGTTGGTTGGACTTTTATCTGATGATGGAAGTATGTCTATGGGGCTCACCTTATCAGTTGCTTGCGCTGAAGAATTAAATCGCACTACAGGGGAAGAGCTGGCTGCAGATATTCGCGATAGCTTTTTAGGTGATGCTTTTTTTGAGATTTTTGCTGAGGGTTGCAAGGTATGGCCCGTATCTCCTATCACTTACGAAGTCCCGGAAGAAAGAAATCATCCTGTGTTAATTATTTCCGGGGAGGCTGACCCTATTACCCCACATTATTATGCGGAACAAAGCTTGGGGTATCTTTCAGAATTAAAACAGGTAGTGGTTCCAGGTGGTGGACATATCAATAGTATGCGCGGTTGTATACCAAAGCTAATAGATGATTTTCTAAAATCTCCACTTGCTTCTTTAGATAGTGATTGTATTGCGGATATTCAAAGACCACCTTTTATGGCGGGTGCTTTTGGACCTGAAATTGATAAAGCGGTATCCAGTGAGTTGCTATCGAGCCAAGGGGATAACAAATGATTGCTGTTAAATCTATTCACAAGCAATTCTCTGGAAAGAAAGTACTCAAAGACCTGAATTTCAATATACCTGATGGCCAAATAACCGCTTTGCTGGGGGCCAATGGAGCCGGTAAAACTACTTGCCTGAGAATTATAACGGGGTTGGTAAAACCGGATGAAGGTACAGTATTTGTTAGTGGGCTTAATGTGGCCGAAAAGCCATTAGAAATAAAGCGGCAATTGGGCGTTGTCGGCGATCGTGAAGGCTTGTATGAACGACTTACTGTAGCGGAGTACTTATCATTTTTTGCCAGTGCGCAGGGATTATTTGGGGCAGAGCTTAAGCGCGCATTGAATTCTGTTCGAGAAGAGCTGGAATTAGAAGATTTGTGGCAACGTCGGACAAAAGGCTTTTCCCAGGGGGAGAGAATGAAAGTGTCGCTGGCGCGGGCACTAGTCCACCGGCCTACGCATTTGATACTCGATGAACCGACTCGCGGGCTTGATGTCCTTGCAGCGAGACTGCTGCGGAAAACACTTCTGCGGTTGCGCTCTGAGGGCGTAGCCATTTTATTTTCCAGCCATATTATGGCTGAAGTCACTGAGTTGTCAGATAGAGTGTTGGTGATGGCTAACGGTGCTATTGTCGACAGTGGTACCCCCGATGAGCTCGTAGAACGCACAGGCTGTAAAAACCTGGAAGATAGTTTCGTCACTCTGGCTTACGGGGTTAAAGGGGAGGTGATGGCATGAAATTTTTAAACCTATTATTTACTCCCGCCATGTCTGCTCTTCTGAAGAAGGAGTTATTAGAGGTTTGGCGTGACCGGCGAGCACTGTATTTATCTTTGCTGTTTGCCATTTCATTTCCCGGAATGATCGCATCGATGACTCTGTTTATGTTTAAGTCCCAAGGGGAGAGGACATTTCAGCTAGCGTTGTTAGGCGGGCAGGATTTACCAGTATTAGAGCAGCAGCTGAGTAAAGGGCGGGTGGAACTGGATAGCCTGTCAGAAGGGGACCCGATAGCTTTACTTGATGAAGGTTACGATGCAGTTGTGAAAATTGATGAAGGTTTTTCTACCGATTATCGCAATTTCCGCAGCCCCAAGGTTTATTTGTATGTTGATAGCTCCGATCGTTTCAGCGGGCAAGGCGCGAGTCATGTTCAACAAAAGCTGGGTGAGCTACAACAGCTCATTGTTCAACAAAGAATGGCCGCTAGGGGAGTCCCACTAAAAACAATAGCACCCTGGCAAGTCCAGGTCAGGGATGTCAGTACCCCGTCTACCCGCAGTGCCTGGATTGTTGGTTCAATACCGACACTCCTGATAATGACGCTGTTTATAGGTTGCTTGTCCTCGTCCATTGATGCCTCTGCCGGTGAGCGGGAGAGAATGAGTTTTGAGGTATTACTGCAACAACCTCTGGCCGCCTGGCAGGTGGTCCTGGCCAAGGTGCTCGCTGTAGCCAGTATCAGTTGGTTATCTTCAATTCTTGCGTTAGTTTCGCTAATGGCTGTTTTTCCATTTTTGCCCTTGGCTGAAATGGGGATACAACATGCAACTACGCTGAGTGGCATGGTTGCTATGGCGCTAGCCCTGCTGCCATTGGCTCTATTGGTTGCCGTACTGCAAATATTGTTAGCGTTGCGTTCCCAGTCATTTAAAGATGCCCAAACTCAATTGAGTATTTTGCAGATTTTACCTGTCACTATGTTGTTAATATTGGATATGTCATCCATAGAGCTAGAGGAGCCTGCCTGGCAGTTGGTCCCGCTGGTCGCGCAACAGCAGTGGTTTAAGGCTCTACTGGTTGGGGATACGGTCTCCATATCACTGATGATCGCTGGCTCACTGGTCAGCCTTTTATTGGTTGTTGGGTGTATATTAGGCGGTGCCCGAGCGCTGCAGCGAGAGAGTCTGCTCGGAGCTACCTAGCTTACTGATTTAGAGAGTTGTACTGGTATGAGTGACTTTCGTGAAGGGTTATTAAGTATCAACCTGAGGTCAATAGCAGATAACTATCAGGATCTGGCTAATCGCTTGAAAGCCGGCGCCCGGTGCGGTGCTGTGGTTAAAGCGGATGCTTACGGCTTGGGAATGGCTCATGTTGCACCAGCGCTATACGCTCAGGGATGCCGCGATTTCTTTGTGGCCACCCAAGTCGAGGGGGAGCGCTTGCGCAGTGACCTCGGCAACGATGTGAATATAGTCATTTTTACCGGTGTCAGGCCTGGTGCTGAACTAGAGTGCGCTCGCGCGGGTTTGATCCCCACATTGTTTACTCTGGATCAATTGAAGAACTGGGTCGAAATCTGCGAGAAAGCTCAGTTAGAGGCCCCTTGCGCCGTAAAAATTGATACCGGCATGACTCGGCTGGGCTTGACCCCGGATGAGTTCGAATTGCTGCTCAAGGACCGCCCTCTCTTGGAGTCCGCCGATGTTCGGATGTTCTTCAGTCATCTTGCCTGTGCAGACCAGCCCCAGCATCCGCATAACAAGCTTCAGTTGAACGAGTTTAAGACCGCGGGCGATCGCTTGCGGGAACTGTGCCCGGATATTCAGCTCAGTCTTGCGAACTCATCCGGCATCTTTTTGGGTGAGGACTATCACTTTGATATTGCCCGACCGGGCTCCGCACTGTACGGCCTTAACCCTGTCCCTGAGGCAGAAAACCCGATGCGTCCAACGGTGACTTTGGGCTTGCCAATTGTCCAAAAGCGCTATGTCAGTCAGTCCCGGTCTGTGGGGTATGGTGCGACCCAGGAAGTTCCCGGAGATAGTTGGCTTGCGGTAGCTCGGGGTGGATATGCCGATGGCATTATACGAGCTCAAGGGGGGCGGGGGCGCGGATGGGGTCACGGCCGCCCGCTACCAATTGTCGGGCGTATATCAATGGACTCTACCACTTTCGATATTTCGGGGCTCAGTGAAGAGGAGCGGGACTCCCTTCAGTCAATCGAGATTCTCAATGACCAGCTTACGGTGGATGAAGTCGCTGGGTATGCCGGGACTATCGGTTATGAAGTCCTGACGAGCCTCGGGCATCGCTATGGCCGCCATTATGTAAAAGGTTGAACAAATTGCAGGACGTCGCCGCAAAAACACCATTAGAACAGCTTCGCCCGGTGCTGGAGCTTCTGGCGGATGGGGAAATACACTCGGGAGAATCCCTCGGGAATGCGCTTGGTGTCAGCCGAGCCGCTGTTTGGAAACAACTACAAAAGCTCGAGAACTACGGCCTGACGCTTGAGTCTGCTAAGGGGCGAGGTTATCGCTTGCCGGGAGGTCTCGACTTGCTATCCGAGCAGACTGTTACCAATCAGCTGGATGGTTCAGCCCGAGCGCTACTGCGCGAGTTGCAGGTTTTTGATGAGTTGAGTTCAACGAACTCCCTGTTACTGGAACGTTTTGAACAAGGTAAGGGTCACGCTGTAGCGATTCTCGCCGAGCGGCAAAGTGCCGGTCGGGGTCGCCGTGGTCGCAATTGGGTCAGCCCCTACGCCACAAGTATCAGCCTCTCAGTGGGCTGGGAGTTTAATGGTGGTGTACAAAGCCTGGAAGGGTTGAGTCTTGCCGTCGGTGTTGCTGTGGCAAAAGCGCTCGAGCGTTTTTCTGTACCGGGCGTGCGCCTGAAGTGGCCAAATGATGTGTGGTGCCAGGGCCGTAAATTGGCCGGTGTATTGCTCGAGCTAAAAGGGGATTTAACCGATCGCTGTTCAGTGGTTATCGGTATCGGGTTGAATAATGGTCTCAATGCGAAGACAGCTGAGGAGATTGATCAACCATGGGCAGATCTCCAGCAAGTCCGTCCTGGTATTGGCCGCAGTGAATTAACTGCGGCGATACTCAGCGAGCTGTTACCGATGCTGGAAACCTACCCGGAAGAGGGCTTCGCCGCTTACCGGGAATCGTGGTCAACCCTAGACCAGTTTGCCGGGCAGCCAGTTCAGTTGCGGTCAGGTAATTTGAGCTGGGAAGGTGTTGCGGCCGGTGTCGATGAAAAAGGAGCCTTGTTACTCGACACTGATAAAGGGCAAAAGTCATTTCATGGGGGGGAAATCTCGTTGCGGGGGCAGGTGTGATTCTAGAGCTGGATGTCGGCAATACTCGAGGTAAGTGGCGCTACCTGGTCGAAGGCGAGGTAATAGCCCGTGGTGATATCGAAACAGGGCAGTTGCGCCAGCAGGTTTTGCCTGAGGGTTGGGCAGAGTTAACCCCCTACCGTTTTCGGGTGGTGAATGTCGCCGGTCCCGTTGTTGCTGAATTCTTGAGTCAGGTGGCCCGAGACCTGTTCACACTGGAGGCTGAATTCTCCGCAGTAGCGCCCCAATGTGCCGGCGTTATCTGTGGGTATGAAGACCACTCCGCCCTGGGGGTGGATCGGTGGCTGGCAATGTTGGCGGCCTACCAGCAATCTCCCCGAGCATCATTAATTGTGGATTGCGGCAGTGCGGTCACCTTAGATTTGCTGGACAATAGCGGGCGCCACATTGGGGGATATATCGTTCCCGGTTTCGGATTGATGAATCGCGTTCTCAGTGTCGATACCCATGCAGCAAAGAGTCGTGAGGCACTGACCCTGACAAAAACATTGGGCGCGGGACGCAATACCAATGAGGCGATAAACCGTGGCCTCTTGCTGATGGTGTTGGGTGCGGTTGATCGAGCAATGGAAGAATTGCAGGTCCACTCCGGTTCCCCCCCTTTATTGTGGTTAACCGGTGGAGATGCGCAGTTGCTCTCCGCAGTTTACCAGCACGAACATCGCCTGGTTCCTGATTTGGTGATGGATGGGTTGGCCCTTAGTAATCCATAAAAATTTACTCTGTTATGCGCTGGATAGCCCTTTCTTTAGTCGCCCTGAACGCTGTGCTTTTTGCCTGGTATATGTTGGTAGCGCCATCTCCGCAGTTAAGTAGCGGCAAGAGCCCGATCCCTCACGAGTCGGAGGGAAAGAAAATTACCCTCGTTAGCGAAATATCCCCTGAAGAGCTGCCTGCTCCAGAGAAGGCTGGGGCACTGAGTAAGGAGTCCTTTGAGGTTGAGCAGTTTTGTACGCTGTTGGGGCCTTTCGCGGAGGAGTACCAGGGCGAGGATCTCTTGCAGCGAATCCGGTCCCTTCAGGTTAAAGCCGAACTGCGTGATATAGAAATGCAGGGGCAGATGCGCTACTGGGTATATCTGCCGCCACTGAGTTCGAGGCGGGAGGCCTATAACCGCTTGCGTGAACTACAGTCTCAGGGGATCGACAGCTATGTCATTCCCAAAGGCGCATTGGAAAATGGCATTTCATTTGGGATTTTCAGTGAGCGAGCCCGAGCTGAGTCCCATACCGCCGTTTTGAAGGAGAGGGGGGTTGCCGCGCAGTTCAAGGAGGAGCCGCAAACCTATATGGAGCGGTGGATAGTTATGCCCCCCGGCAGCACAGAAAGTCTTGCAGAAGAATTTTGGCGACAATTGCAAAGTGAATACCCGGACCTGGATCGGCGCCCAAATCTTTGTTCTGAAGTACTTGGCTAACAAAAAAGCAGATTTATCAGAAAATCATCAGGTGGCGTCTCGAATCGCTGTTTTTTTCAACAAGTTGGAATAGGCGACATAAAAAATATGATTTATCTGCAAAAAGGGTGTTGCGTGTCGAGATAAGTTCCCATAGAATCCCGCCTCCATTGACGAGGGTGACTTAAACAACTTCGGCAATGAACGGGATAGGGCTGGCGTAGCTCAGTTGGTAGAGCAGCTGACTTGTAATCAGCCGGTCGGGGGTTCGACTCCTCTCGCCAGCTCCATTTTCATCCCGTTGCTGTCAAAATTGGGTTTCGCTGCTAAGTATGTGAAATTTAAAGAAAAATTGTTGACAGCGCAGCGAGATGTGTAGACAATGCACACCGCTTTGAGCAGGGGTTCCCGAGTGGCCAAAGGGATCAGACTGTAAATCTGACGCGAAAGCTTCGGTGGTTCGAATCCACCCCCCTGCACCATATTACACCTTAGGGTGTTGCGCGAAATCTAAGGGTTTCGCATGGAGGTCCCGAAAGCGGGCATAGTTCAATGGTAGAACCTCAGCCTTCCAAGCTGATGATGCGGGTTCGATCCCCGCTGCCCGCTCCAAGTTTTGGGGTTGGTTGGAATGCTCTCCAGGGTGCAACATTTTAAGATGCCGTTATCGGCAAGATTTTAGCTCATGTAGCTCAGGGGTAGAGCACACCCTTGGTAAGGGTGAGGTCGGCGGTTCAAATCCGCCCATGAGCTCCATTTTATATGACCGCAAGAGTGAAAGCTCTTGCGGTTGTTTGTGTCCGGGGTCGGATTTTCCGGGTCGGATGTGCATGTTCTGGACGTGGGTGGTGCCGTTATCGGCTCGCCTATATATAGGAGGCTGCAATGGCAAAAGAAAAGTTTGAACGTTCCAAGCCCCACGTGAACGTGGGCACCATCGGTCACGTTGACCACGGTAAAACCACCCTGACTGCTGCTCTGACCCGCGTATGTGCGGAAGTTTGGGGCGGTGACGCTGTTGCTTTCGATGGTATCGACAATGCACCGGAAGAGCGTGAGCGCGGTATCACCATCGCTACTTCTCACGTTGAGTACGAGTCCCCGACTCGCCACTACGCTCACGTAGATTGCCCGGGACACGCCGACTACGTTAAGAACATGATCACCGGTGCTGCTCAGATGGACGGCGCTATCCTGGTATGTTCCGCAGCTGACGGCCCCATGCCGCAGACTCGTGAGCACATCCTGCTTTCCCGTCAGGTAGGTGTACCTTACATCGTTGTATTCCTGAACAAAGCGGACATGGTAGACGACGAAGAGTTGCTCGAGCTGGTAGAAATGGAAGTTCGCGAACTTCTGGATCAGTACGAGTTCCCAGGTGACGACACTCCGATCATCGTTGGTTCCGCTCTGATGGCCCTGAACGGCGAAGACGACAACGAAATGGGTACTACCGCTGTTAAGAAGCTGGTAGAGACTCTGGACGAGTACATCCCTGAGCCAGAGCGCGCTGTAGATCAGCCGTTCCTGATGCCGATCGAAGACGTATTCTCTATCTCTGGCCGTGGTACTGTTGTAACTGGTCGTGTAGAGCGCGGTGTGATCAACACTGGCGACGAGATCGAAATCGTTGGTATCAAAGAAACCACCACTACTACCTGTACTGGTGTTGAAATGTTCCGCAAGCTGCTCGACGAAGGTCGTGCTGGTGAGAACATCGGCGCACTGCTGCGCGGCACCAAGCGTGACGAAGTAGAGCGTGGTCAGGTGCTGGCTAAGCCGGGCTCCATCACTCCGCACACCAAGTTCGAAGCGGAAGTGTATGTACTGTCCAAGGACGAAGGTGGTCGTCACACCCCGTTCTTCAAAGGCTACCGTCCTCAGTTCTACTTCCGTACTACCGACGTAACTGGTGCGGTAGAGCTGCCGGAAGGTACTGAAATGGTAATGCCGGGCGACAACATTCAAATGGTTGTTACCCTGATCGCTCCGATCGCCATGGAAGACGGCCTGCGCTTCGCTATCCGCGAAGGTGGTCGTACCGTAGGTGCGGGCGTTGTTGCTAAGATCATTGAGTAATCTTTGATTTCTGCATCACAATATTCTATGTGGTGCATCAGGTGGGAGAGTTCCTGTAGCTCTCTCATCTTTGAGTGCGAAAGTGCTCACACTGTACAGGCCAGTAGTTCAATTGGTAGAGCACCGGTCTCCAAAACCGGGTGTTGGGGGTTCGAGTCCCTCCTGGCCTGCCATTTTTAATCACTCCGCTTGGATAAGCTTAGGGGTGTCGCAAAACCCTACTTGTCAGTGGGGCTTTTGTGTTTATGAGCGCTAAAAGATTATCTATAGTGCGCTAAGGGCTTCTTATATGAATGCTAAAACAGAAGCGAAAACCTTTCGTCTTGACGGTCTGAAGTGGTTGTTAATAGTGCTGCTGGTGGGCGGTGCTGTTGCAGGCAATTCATATTACGCCGAATTCCCTTTGTTTTACCGAGTGTTGGCAGTAACTGCCATCTGTCTGGTAGCTCTGGTTGTGGCTGTAAATACCGCCAAAGGCAATGCGTTGTGGCAACTGTTGCGCGAAGCGCAAACTGAAGTCAGGCGTGTGGTTTGGCCGACCCGCCAAGAAGCAACCCAGACCACAGCGATTGTGGTTGTTTTCGTGTTGATTATGGCGCTTATCTTGTGGGCGCTTGATTCGGCTCTGGGTTGGGCGGCTTCCAAATTTATCGGCTAAAGGTTGATACATGTCAAAGAATTGGTATGTGGTCCAGGCTTACTCGGGCTATGAGAAGCGTGTCGCCAGCTCCCTGAAAGAGCGCATTGAGCTGAACGAAATGGACCACCTGTTTGGTGAAGTCCTGGTTCCCACGGAAGAAGTGGTTGAGATGCGCGCAGGACAAAAGCGTAAGAGTGAGCGCAAGTTTTTCCCGGGCTATGTCCTGGTAGAAATGGAATTGAATGACGATACCTGGCACTTGGTGAAAGAAACTCCCCGAGTACTGGGTTTTATCGGCGGTAAGGCGGATAAGCCAGCCCCGATTACTGACCGCGAAGCGCAGGCTATCCTGAATCGCATTGACGATTCCGCCGATAAGCCCAAGCCCAAGACTCTGTTTGAGCCCGGTGAAATGGTTCGAGTTATCGACGGTCCGTTTAATGATTTCAACGGTGTGGTTGAAGAGGTTAACTACGAGAAGAGTCGCTTGCGAGTGGCTGTGTTGATCTTCGGACGTTCCACCCCGGTTGAACTGGAGTTCAGTCAGGTAGAGAAGACCTGATTCCAGTATAAATTTTTTGCCCCCTTTCGCCGCGAGGTGGAAGGGGGTTTTCGCGTCCCCGAAAAATGAGTTTTCATTTCGGGGTTCGGGGAGCTTGCCCTTAAACCTTATGGCTGAGTGGCGGGCGTTAATACCCAACTAGAGGAGAGCTGTAATGGCTAAGAAAGTAGAAGCTTATATCAAGCTGCAAGTTAAGGCCGGTCAGGCCAACCCGAGTCCGCCCGTTGGTCCCGCACTGGGTCAGCACGGTGTGAACATCATGGAATTCTGTAAGGCGTTCAACGCCCAGACCCAGAGCCTCGAGCCAGGTCTGCCAGTTCCAGTTGTAATCTCTGTATACAACGACCGCTCCTTCACCTTCATCATGAAGTCGCCGCCCGCCGCTGTACTGCTGCGCAAGGCTGCCAAGATCAAGAGCGGTTCCGGTCGTCCGAACACTGAGAAAGTGGGTAAAGTAACCCGCGCTCAGTTGGAAGAGATCGTAGAAATGAAGAAAGCAGACCTGACTGCATCCGACTTGGACGCGGCCGTGCGCACTATCGCCGGTTCCGCTCGCAGCGCCGGTATCGAAGTGGAGGGTCTCTAAGTGGCTAAATTGAGCAAGCGTCAGCGCGTAATCGCTGAGAAAGTTGAAGCTGGTAAGGCTTACGGCATCGAAGAAGCCGTAGCCCTGCTGAAAGAGCTGTCCAACGTTAAGTTTGCAGAAACTGTAGACGCTTCTGTAAACCTGGGCATCGACCCACGTAAATCCGACCAGGCTGTTCGCGGTGCAACTACTCTGCCGCACGGTACTGGTAAAGAAGTTCGCGTAGCTGTTTTCACCCAGGGTGCTAACGCTGACGCCGCTAAAGAAGCGGGCGCTGACTTGATCGGTATGGACGAGCTGGCTGCCGACGTTAAAGCAGGCAAGATGGACTTCGACGTAGTAATCGCTTCCCCCGATGCGATGCGCGTTGTAGGTCAGCTGGGTCAAATCCTCGGCCCGCGCGGCCTGATGCCGAACCCGAAGACTGGCACCGTAACTCCAGACGTTGCTACTGCGGTTAAAAATGCCAAAGCTGGTCAGGTGCGTTTCCGCGCTGACAAAGGCGGCATTATCCACGGTGGTATCGGTAAAGTTGCTTTCGATGCGAACTCTCTGAAAGAGAACCTGGAAGCTCTGGTTGCCGACCTGAAGAAAGCCAAGCCGGCTTCTGCAAAAGGTGTATATCTGAAGAAGATCACCCTGAGCACCACTATGGGCCCGGGTCTGGTTATCGATCAGTCTTCCCTGAACATCTAAATATCACTGCGGGGTGTGATCACCTCTCAGTAAATCGAACTTTGGGGTCCACCTGAATGCTTCGGCAGAAGGTGGGCCGTCAAAGACCGTAGGTGTCAGGTGCGTTGAGGTTTAACGTGCCTGGCTTAATCCGAACTTCGGCCAGGTTGGCCATTGCGAGGTTCGAGCCTACGCAGACGGTGTCGCCCAAACCAGTATTTTTACTGGATTTGAGCTTTATGCACCGGAACGGATCGGACGTTTAAGTCCGGTTTTTTTCAAATCCAGGAGTGACACTATGGCTATTGGACTCGAAGACAAGAAAGCGATTGTCGCAGATGTCCAGCAAGCTGCTGAAGGTGCTCTGTCTGCGGTTGTTGCGGATTCCCGCGGCGTAACCGTGAATGACATGACCACTCTGCGCAAAGAGGCTCGCGAGAACGGCGTTTGGTTGAAAGTCGTCCGCAATACTCTGGCGCGTCGCGCTCTGGCAGGTACCGAATACGAATGTCTGACTGACAAGTTCGTAGGTCCTAGCATCATTGCATTCTCTAACGAACACCCAGGTGCCGGCGCGCGCATCCTGAGCCAGTTCGCTAAAGGCAATGACAAGCTGGAACTGAAAGGTGCTGCCTTCGAAGGCGCGATCACCGACGTCGCATTGTTGGCAAGCCTGCCGACTTACGACGAGGCGATCGCCAAGCTGATGAGCGTGTTGAAAGAAGCATCTGCTGGCAAGTTGGTTCGCACTATTGCGGCCGTTCGCGACCAAAAAGAGCAGGAAGCTGCGTAATTTTTTCGCTAGAGCGAATCGCAGTTTCAAAACGAAATACGAGCAGCTACTGCTCAAACCAATTCAGGTACTGAATCATGTCTCTGACTAAAGAAGATATCATCAATGCTGTTGCCGAAATGTCCGTTAAGGATGTTGTTGAGCTGATCGAAGCAATGGAAGAGAAATTCGGCGTAACTGCTGCTGCAGCAGTTGTAGCTGGCCCAGCTGGTGGCGAAGCTGCCGCTGAAGAGAAAGACTCTTTCGACGTAATCCTGACCTCCCCAGGCGACAAGAAAGTGAACGTGATCAAAGTTGTTCGCGGCATCACTGGCCTGGGCTTGAAAGAAGCTAAAGGTCTGGTAGACGGCGCTCCGAGCCCGCTGAAAGAAGGCGTAAGCAAAGACGAAGCTGAAGCAGCTAAGAAAGAGCTGGAAGAAGCTGGCGCAGTTGTAGAACTGAAGTAATTCGGTTCTTGCGTCTCCCGCTAGCTGTCGCGTAAAGCGGCGGGTAGCGGTAAGGCTGGTGGACTTTTGTCCGCCGGCCTTTTTGCCGTTTGCGGTACTGAGGTTTTTACCGGTGCCGGCGGGATTTAAAAACCGTGGCAAACCTCATTTAACCATAGCGCAGTAGCGCTACCCAAAAGCAAGCGGAGAGGTTTCTGGCCAGTGCAGGCAAGTTGCATTGACCAGAGGCTTCTCGCCCGGAGGGGCTCTGGACTGGAGTCCCACGAAGTCTTGTCACTGATCAAGCTGGGGAATTTGAATGGCTTACTCATATACTGAGAAAAAACGTATCCGCAAGGATTTTGGCAAACTGCCTAAGGTCATGGATGTGCCCTTTCTGCTTGCGATACAGCTCGATTCTTATCGCAACTTTACACAGGCCGACAAGCGCCCCGACGACCGTATGGACGTTGGCCTGCAAGCGGCGTTTAAATCTGTATTTCCGATTGTCAGCTATTCCGGCAATGCCGCCCTGGAGTACGTAAGTTATACGCTGGGTAAGCCCGCTTTTGACGTTAAGGAATGTACCTTGCGCGGCGTTACCTATGCATGTCCGCTGCGCGTGCGCGTGCGTCTGATTATTTACGATAAAGAATCTGCGAATAAGTCCATTAAGGACATTAAAGAGCAGGAAGTTTACATGGGCGAGATTCCGCTCATGACCGACAACGGTACCTTCGTAATCAATGGTACCGAGCGCGTTATCGTATCCCAGCTGCACCGTTCCCCGGGTGTATTCTTCGATCACGACAAAGGCAAGACTCACTCTTCCGGTAAGCTGTTGTACGCCGCGCGTGTCATCCCCTACCGTGGCTCATGGCTGGACTTCGAGTTCGATCCGAAAGACCTGGTATTCGTTCGTATCGATCGTCGCCGTAAATTGCCAGCGACTATTCTGCTGCGTGCCCTGGGTTACACCTCCCAGGAAATGCTGGAAATGTTCTTCGAGACCAGCACCTTTGAGCTGTTGGAAGACCGTGTCAGCCTGGAGCTGATTCCGTCTCGCCTGCGCGGTGATGTTGCTTCTTTTGACATCAAAGACGGCCAGGGCAAGGTGATTGTCGAAGAGGGTCGCCGTATTACCCCGCGTCATATCCGTCAGTTGGAAAAGGCCGGCGTAGAAAAGCTGGAAGCACCGCTTGAGTACCTGTTTGGCCGTGTACTGGCGAATGACATCATCGATGAGTCCACCGGTGAGATTGCGATCGACTGTAATACCGAGATTACTGATGAAGTAATCGCCAAGCTGCGTGTACTGAACGTTAAGAGTTTCCAAACGCTGTACACCAACGATCTGGATCGCGGTCCGTTTATCTCCGATACCCTGCGTGCAGAGCCGTCTCGCACTGTGTTGGAAGCGCTGGTAGAGATCTACCGTATGATGCGCCCGGGCGAACCGCCCACCAAGGAGTCCGCAGAAGCGCTGTTCGAGAACTTGTTCTTTACTGACGAGCGCTACGACCTGTCCGCTGTCGGCCGCATGAAGTTCAACCGTCGCCTGGGTCGGGAAGACGAGACTGGCCCCGGCACTCTGAGTAAAGAAGATATCGTCGAAGTTCTGAAGACTTTGATCGATATCCGCAACGGTCAGGGCATGGTCGACGATATCGATCACCTGGGTAACCGTCGCGTGCGTTCCGTAGGCGAAATGGCTGAAAACCAGTTCCGCGTTGGTCTGGTACGTGTAGAGCGCGCTGTTAAAGAGCGTCTGTCCATGGCGGAGTCCGAAGGCCTGATGCCTCAGGACCTGATCAATGCCAAGCCGGTTGCCGCTGCCGTGAAGGAATTCTTCGGTTCCTCGCAGCTGTCCCAGTTTATGGACCAGAACAACCCGCTGTCGGAAGTGACCCACAAGCGTCGTGTTTCCGCCCTCGGCCCGGGTGGTTTGACCCGTGAGCGCGCTGGCTTTGAGGTGCGCGACGTACACCCGACTCACTACGGCCGCGTATGTCCGATTGAGACGCCGGAAGGACCGAACATCGGTCTGATTAACTCCCTGGCTACTTACGCCCGCGCCAACCATTACGGTTTCCTCGAGAGCGCCTACCGCAAAGTGGTTGACGGCAAGGTAACTGATGAAATTGCGTACCTGTCCGCGATCAATGAAGCCAACTTCATTATTGCCCAGGCGTCTGCGGAAGTAGACGACAACGGTAACTTTGTTGATGACCTGATCAGCGTGCGTCACCAGGGCGAATTTACCCTGAAAGCACCGGGCGAAATCCAGTATATGGATGTTTCCGCCAAGCAGGTGGTTTCCGTAGCTGCGGCGATGATTCCATTCCTCGAGCACGATGACGCCAACCGTGCATTGATGGGATCGAACATGCAACGTCAGGCGGTACCGACCCTGCGCGCTGAAAAGCCGCTGGTGGGCACCGGTATGGAGCGCACTGTAGCGCGCGACTCCGGCGTGTGTGTGGTTGCCAAGCGCGGCGGCATTATTGAGCGCGTTGACTCCAGCCGTGTGGTTGTTCGCGTGGCCGACGCTGAGGTGGAAGCCGGTGATGCAGGTGTGGATATCTACAACCTGACCAAATACATCCGCTCCAACCAGAATACCTGTATCAACCAGCGCCCGATCGTTAATACTGGCGATCGTGTAGTCCGTGGCGATATCCTCGCCGATGGTCCCTCTGTAGACCTGGGTGAGCTGGCTCTGGGCCAGAATATGCGTATCGCATTTATGCCCTGGAATGGTTACAACTTTGAGGACTCCATCCTCATCAGTGAGCGCGTTGTACAGGAAGACCGCTTCACCACCATCCACATTCAGGAGCTGACCTGTATTGCCCGCGATACCAAGCTGGGCAGTGAGGAAATTACTGCGGATATCCCCAATGTTGGCGAATCTGCCCTGAATAAGCTGGACGAGTCCGGCATCGTATACATCGGCGCAGAAGTAGGCGCTGGCGATATTCTGGTGGGTAAGGTTACTCCGAAAGGTGAAGCCCAGCTGACTCCGGAAGAGAAGCTGCTGCGCGCGATCTTCGGTGAAAAAGCCTCCGACGTTAAAGACACCTCCCTGCGCGCGCCCAGTGGCACCCGCGGTACGGTGATCGACGTTCAGGTATTTACCCGCGACGGCCTGCAGAAAGACCAGCGCTCTCTCGATATCGAGAAGTCACAGCTGGACGAGGTTCGCAAGGATCTGAACGAAGAATACCGCATCGTTGAAGGTGCGACCTTCGAGCGTCTGCAACAGGCTCTGCTGGGCCAAAAGGCCGCCGGTGGTAAGAGTGTTAAGAAGGGCGATGAGATGACCGCTGAAGTCCTCGCCGCCCTGCCGCGCGAAGACTGGTTCAAGCTGCGTATGGAAGACGACAGCCTGAACGATCAGCTGGAAAAAGCGGAAGCTCAGCTGAAAGAGCGTCGCAAGCTGCTCGACGAAGCCTTCGAAGACAAGAAGAAGAAACTGGAGTCCGGCGATGATCTGGCTCCGGGCGTGCTGAAAATCGTCAAGGTTTACCTGGCGATCAAACGCCGCATCCAGCCGGGCGACAAGATGGCCGGTCGTCACGGTAACAAAGGTGTTATCTCCGTAATCAAGCCCGTTGAGGACATGCCTTATGACCAAAACGGTGAGCCGGTAGATATCGTCCTGAACCCGCTGGGCGTTCCCTCGCGGATGAACGTTGGTCAGGTTCTGGAAATGCACTTGGGCATGGCCGCTAAAGGCCTCGGCGTTAAAGTCGACAAGATGATCAAGGAGCAGCAGGAAATCGCCAAGGTGCGCGGATTCCTGGAAGAGGTCTACAACTCCACTGGCGGACGCAAGGAAGAACTCGACGAGTTCTCCGATGAGGAAGTCATGACCATGGCGCAAAACCTGCGTCGCGGTGTACCTATGGCGACCCCGGTATTTGACGGTGCCGATGAAAGTGAGATCAAGCAGCTGCTGCGTCTTGCCGATATCCCGGACTCCGGTCAGATCACCCTGCACGACGGCCGCACCGGCGATGCTTTCGAGCGTCCGGTAACTGTGGGCTACATGTACATGCTGAAGCTGAACCACTTGGTAGACGACAAGATGCACGCGCGTTCTACCGGTTCCTACAGCCTGGTAACCCAGCAGCCGCTGGGTGGTAAAGCCCAGTTCGGTGGTCAGCGCTTCGGGGAGATGGAAGTGTGGGCGCTGGAAGCTTACGGCGCTGCATACACCCTGCAGGAAATGCTCACGGTTAAATCCGATGACGTGGAAGGCCGTACCAAGATGTACAAGAACATCGTGGACTCCGACCACCGCATGGAGCCGGGCATGCCGGAATCCTTCAACGTACTGGTTAAGGAAATCCGCTCTCTCGGTATGAACTTCGAGCTTGAGCACGAGTAAATCCGAACCCGTACCGAAGCCTGTTGGCAGGTGAAATGAGACAAGTGCCAGCGCCCCTCGAAGCAGTGGGGCAGCTGGCCAGCCCGGCGGCTAGTGCGAGTGCCGGGTTGACTACCCCCTAGTGGAGGAAAGGCCTTGAAAGATTTATTAAATCTGGTGAAGTCCCAGGAGCAGCTGGAAGAGTTTGATGCGATTCGTATCGGTCTGGCATCACCGGACATGATTCGCTCCTGGTCCTACGGCGAAGTGAAAAAGCCGGAGACCATCAACTACCGTACCTTCAAGCCTGAGCGTGAAGGCTTGTTCTGTGCCAAGATCTTTGGCCCGGTAAAAGACTACGAGTGCCTGTGCGGTAAGTACAAGCGCATGAAGCACCGCGGCATTATCTGTGAGAAGTGTGGCGTTGAAGTGACCAAGGCCAAGGTTCGCCGTGAGCGCATGGGTCACATCGAGCTGGCCAGCCCGGTTGCACACATCTGGTTCCTGAAATCCCTGCCGTCCCGTATCGGCCTGCTGCTGGACATGACCCTGCGCGATATCGAGCGCGTGCTGTACTTCGAATCTTACGTTGTTACCGAGCCGGGTATGACTACCCTGGAGCGCGGCCAGCTGCTGAATGACGAGCAGTACTTTGAGGCGATGGAAGAGTTCGCCGACGAGTTTGAAGCGAAAATGGGTGCCGAGGCGATCCAGGAGCTGATGGCGGATATCGAGCTGCCCGCAGAAATCCAGCGCCTGCGTGAAGAGATCCCTGCGACCAACTCCGAAACCAAGATCAAGAAACTGTCCAAGCGCCTGAAGCTGCTGGAAGCCTTCTACAAGTCCGGCAACAACCCGGAGTGGATGGTGATGAAGGCTCTGCCGGTTCTGCCGCCGGATCTGCGTCCGCTGGTACCGCTGGATGGCGGTCGTTTCGCAACCTCGGATCTGAACGACCTCTACCGTCGTGTGATCAACCGTAACAACCGTCTGAAGCGTCTGCTTGAGCTGAACGCGCCAGACATTATCGTGCGCAACGAAAAGCGCATGCTGCAGGAATCTGTTGACGCACTGCTGGATAACGGCCGTCGCGGTCGCGCCATCACCGGCTCCAACAAGCGCCCGCTGAAGTCCCTGGCTGACATGATTAAAGGTAAGCAGGGTCGTTTCCGTCAGAACCTGCTGGGTAAGCGTGTTGACTACTCCGGTCGTTCAGTGATCGTGGTAGGTCCGACCCTGCGTCTGCACCAGTGTGGTCTGCCCAAGAAGATGGCACTGGAACTGTTTAAGCCGTTTATCTTTGGCAAGCTGGAATCCCGTGGCCTGGCCACTACGATCAAAGCTGCCAAGAAGATGGTTGAGCGCGAGGAAGCGGTCGTTTGGGATATCCTCGACGAAGTGATCCGCGAGCACCCGGTACTGCTTAACCGTGCACCGACCCTTCACCGTCTGGGTATCCAGGCGTTTGAACCGGTACTGATTGAAGGTAAGGCAATCCAGCTGCACCCGCTGGTTTGTGCGGCCTATAACGCCGACTTCGACGGTGACCAGATGGCGGTACACGTACCGCTGACGATCGAAGCGCAGCTGGAATCCCGCGCGCTGATGATGTCCACCAACAACATCCTGTCTCCTGCCAACGGTGAGCCGATCATCGTACCGTCCCAGGACGTGGTACTGGGTCTGTACTGGATGACCCGCGAGCGCGTTAACGATAAAGGCGAAGGCATGTTCTTCTCCGATATCAAAGAAGTGAGCCGCGCTTTCTACGCCAAGCAGGTTGGTCTGCAAGCGAAGATCAAGGTGCGTATCCGCGAAAATATCGTCGGCGAAGACGGTGAGAAGCACGAGACTATCTCCATTCAGGACACCACTGTAGGCCGCGCGCTGCTGTGGAACATCGTGCCGGAAGGCCTGCCGTTTGCGCACGTTAACCAGCCGATGAAGAAAAAGGCGATCTCCCGCGCCCTGAACGAGTGCTACCGCAAGGTAGGCCTGAAGGCGACGGTTATTTTTGCCGACCAGCTGATGTACACCGGTTTCGACTTCTCTACCAAGTCCGGTTCCTCCATTGGTGTGAACGACTTTGAGATTCCGGCTGAGAAAGCTGAACTGATCGATGCCGCTGAAGCGGAAGTGAAAGAGATTGAAAGCCAGTTTGCTTCCGGCCTGGTAACCCAGGGTGAGAAGTACAACAAGGTTATCGACGTTTGGTCCCGCACCAACGACAAGGTAACCCAGGCGATGATGGCCGGTATCAAGAAAGAGAAGGTGATCGACCGCGAGGGCAACGAGACCAAGCAGGACTCCTTCAACTCCGTATACATGTACGCTGACTCCGGTGCTCGTGGTTCTGAAGCTCAGATCCGTCAGCTCGCTGGTATGCGTGGTCTGATGGCCCGTCCAGATGGCTCCATTATCGAGAACGCCATTACTGCAAACTTCCGTGAAGGTCTGACCGTACAGCAGTACTTCATCTCGACCCACGGTGCTCGTAAAGGTCTGGCGGATACTGCACTGAAAACCGCTAACTCCGGTTACCTGACCCGTCGTCTGGTTGACGTGGCCCAGGACGTGGTAATTACCGAGCTGGATTGTGGCACCGACGACGGTCTGACCATGGCGCCGGTAATCGAGGGCGGTGATGTTATCGAATCTCTCGGTGACCGTATCCTCGGTCGTGTAGTGGCCCGCGATGTACTGAAGCCAGGCAGTGACGAAATCGCCGTTTCTGCCGGCACTATGATCGACGAGAAGTGGGTAGAGCGCATCGAAGCCATGGGCATCGATGAGGTTCTGGTTCGCTCCCCGATCACCTGTGAGACTGCACACGGTATCTGTGCCCAGTGTTACGGCCGCGACCTGGCCCGTGGCCACCGCGCCAACCCGGGTGAGTCTGTGGGCGTTGTTGCCGCACAGTCCATCGGTGAGCCGGGCACCCAGCTGACCATGCGTACCTTCCACATCGGTGGTGCTGCAAGCCGTGCCTCCGCTGCGGACAGCATCCAGGTGAAGCAGGGCGGTACCGTACGTCTGCACAATGTTAAGACGGTTAAAACCGAAGTCGGCACTCTGGTAGCCGTGTCCCGTTCCGGTGAGCTGGCGATTGCCGACAGCGCCGGTCGCGAACGCGAGCGCTACAAGCTACCTTACGGTGCTGTGATCAGCGTCTACGAAGGTGCCGAGGTAGACGGTGGCCAGATCGTGGCCAAGTGGGACCCGCACACCCACCCGATCATCACCGAGGTTGCCGGTTGGGTGAAACTGTCCGGTATGGAAGAAGGGCTTTCCATCCGCAAGCAGACCGACGATATCACCGGCCTGTCCTCTATCGAGATTATCGATCCGGCCGAGCGCCCGGCTGCGGGTAAAGACCTGCGCCCAGCGGTAACCCTGCTGGATGAGAACGGCGAAGAGCTGACTCTGGCGAACAGTAATGCGCCTGCGCACTACGCCTTGCCGCCGCGCGCGATCCTCAGCCTGGCTGAAGGCAAGCAGGTGAATGTGGGTGACGTAATTGCACGTATTCCGCAGGAATCCGGCGGTACCAAGGATATCACCGGTGGTCTGCCCCGCGTTGCCGACCTGTTTGAAGCGCGTAAGCCGAAAGAGCCGTCCATTCTGGCGGAAATCTCCGGTACCGTTTCCTTCGGTAAAGAGACCAAAGGCAAGGTTCGTCTGCAGATTACTCCGCGCGACGGCAAGCCGCTGGCCAATGGTAAGGACCACTACGAGGTTCTGATTCCAAAGCATCGCCAGTTGACCGTGTTCGAAGGTGAAACTGTAGAGAAGGGTGAGGTTATCTCCGATGGCCCGTCCAACCCGCACGATATTCTGCGCCTGAAAGGTGTTGAAGAGCTGGCTCGCTACATCACCAACGAGATCCAGGAGGTTTACCGCCTCCAGGGTGTAGGCATTAACGATAAGCACATCGAAACCATCGTGCGCCAGATGCTGCGTAAAGTTGAAGTCACCGAGATGGGTGATTCCAGCTTGATTAAGGGCGACCAGGTTGAATACCAGCGCGTGATCGAAGAGAACGAACAGCTGCGTGCCGAGAACAAGCAGCCCGCTCAGTTCGAACGCCTGCTGCTGGGTATTACCAAAGCGTCCCTGGCAACTGAGTCCTTCCTGTCAGCGGCTTCGTTCCAGGAAACCACTCGCGTTCTGACCGAAGCGGCGGTAACTGGTAAAGAAGACAACCTGCGCGGCTTGAAAGAGAACGTGGTTGTGGGTCGCTTGATCCCGGCTGGTACCGGTCTGGCTTACCATAGCGAGCGCAAGCGCAAGCGCAGCCTGCAGTTGGAAGAGGCCTTTGGTGAAGGACCTTCCGCAGCTGAGGTTGAAGCAGCTCTGACTGAGGCTCTGAAGTCCTCAGGCGAATAAGGCGTATCCCACTCTACCTGTTGGTGGAGTGGGGTAGGTTGGGGCACTTAGGTGCCCGATCTGATATTGGCGACTGTCTGTGATGTAAGCACTTACTTCCGTCGCCGATTGACTAGGCGGGTTGTCGCTTATAGAATGCGGCCCCCGCTTATGTGGGGTGTTCCGTTTGATCCCAGGATCGGACGATACACACAGACGATAGGCCCTCACTGTTAGAGGTGGGGGCATTTTATTTTTGGAGTGATTTTTAATGGCAACGATCAACCAGTTGGTTCGTAAGCCGAGAAAACGCAAAGTTGAAAAAAGCGACGTTCCTGCTCTGCAGGCTAGCCCGCAGCGTCGCGGAGTTTGCACTCGTGTGTACACCACTACACCGAAGAAGCCGAACTCTGCACTGCGTAAGGTTTGCCGTGTGCGTCTGACCAGCGGTTACGAAGTAACTTCGTACATCGGTGGTGAAGGCCACAACCTGCAAGAGCACAGCGTGGTACTGATTCGCGGCGGTCGTGTAAAAGACCTGCCGGGTGTGCGCTACCACACTGTACGCGGTGCACTTGACTGTGCCGGCGTAAACGATCGCAAGCAGGGCCGTTCTAAGTACGGCGCCAAGCGTCCTAAAGGTTAATCACCTTTAACGATTTGCGTTTCGGTTTCCAACCGGAGTAAGGCTGAGCTCGCCGGATTGTAATGTTTTACGGCGGCGTCTCAGAATAACCCTGAAGAGAGGCAATACCCATGCCGAGAAGACGAGTAGTCGCCAAGCGCGAAGTGCTACCGGACCCCAAGTTCGGGAACGTCACCCTGGCCAAGTTCATGAACCACGTCATGATCAGCGGCAAGAAGTCAGTTGCAGAGCGTATCGTATACGGTGCACTTGAAACTATTTCTGAAAAATTGAACAAAGATCCGATCGAAGTATTCGAGGAGTCTTTGGAAAATATCGCGCCTATGGTGGAAGTAAAGTCCCGCCGTGTTGGTGGTGCGACGTATCAGGTGCCTGTAGAAGTGCGCCCCTCGCGTCGTACGGCTCTGGCAATGCGTTGGTTGGTGGAGTTCTCCCGTAAGCGCGGTGAGAAATCTATGGCTCAGCGTCTGGCCAACGAAATGATCGATGCAGCCCAAAACAAGGGTGGCGCGGTCAAGAAGCGTGAAGATGTACACCGCATGGCAGAAGCCAACAAGGCATTCTCTCACTACCGCTTCTAAGTCTGATGAATACCAACATCGGAAATTAATACCGAAAGGCAGCACGGAAAATTCCAGGCTGCCTTTTGCCGTTATATCGAGGATACAACTGTGGCACGTAAAACGCCCATCGCACGTTACCGTAACATCGGTATCTGTGCCCACGTAGACGCCGGTAAAACCACTACTACCGAGCGCGTACTTTTCTACACTGGTCTATCCCACAAAATTGGTGAAGTACACGAAGGTGCTGCCACCATGGACTGGATGGAGCAGGAGCAGGAGCGTGGTATCACCATTACTTCTGCTGCAACTACCTGTTTCTGGTCTGGCATGCAGCAGCAGTTCGACCAGCACCGCGTAAACATCATCGATACCCCAGGACACGTTGACTTCACTATTGAAGTTGAGCGCTCCTTGCGCGTACTCGACGGTGCTGTTGTTGTGCTGTGTGGCTCCTCTGGTGTTCAGCCTCAGACTGAAACCGTATGGCGCCAGGCGAACAAATACGAAGTACCGCGCATGGTATTCGTAAACAAAATGGACCGCGCCGGTGCGAACTACCGCAACGTTGTGAGTCAGCTGAAAGACCGCTTGAACGCGAATGCTGTACCTCTGCAGATGACCATCGGCTCTGAGGACGAGTTCAAGGGTGTTGTTGACCTGGTGAAGATGAAGGCCATTCTGTGGAATGAAGCCGACCAGGGCATGACTTTCGACTACGCTGACATCCCCGCTGAGCTGCAGGACGAGTGCGACGAAATGCGCGAGTACCTGGTAGAAGCGGCCGCTGAAGCCAGCGAAGAGTTGATGGAAAAATACCTGGAAGAAGGTGAGCTGTCCGAAGAAGAAATCAAGGCAGCTATCCGTCAGCGTACCCTGGCCAACGAAATTGTACCGGTTCTGGGCGGTTCTGCGTTCAAGAACAAGGGTGTACAGGCTGTACTGGACGCAGTTATCGAATACCTGCCGGCGCCGACTGAAGTTAAGGCGATCGAAGGTACTCTGGAAGATGGCGAAACTGTTGAGAGCCGCGAAGCTGACGACAACGCGCCGTTCGCTGCACTGGCGTTCAAAATTGCTACCGACCCCTTCGTTGGTACCCTGACTTTCTTCCGTGTTTACTCCGGTAAGCTGGAGAGCGGTACTGCGGTATACAACTCCGTAAAAATGAAGAAAGAGCGTGTCGGTCGTATGGTGCAAATGCACTCCAACGATCGTCAGGAAATTAAAGAAGTACTGGCTGGTGACATCGCTGCTGCGATTGGTCTGAAAGACGTAACCACTGGTGACACCCTATGCTCCGAAGCCAACAAGATTGTTCTGGAGCGTATGGAGTTCCCCGAGCCGGTAATTTCTGTTGCGGTTGAGCCCAAGTCCAAGCCGGACCAGGAAAAAATGGGTATTGCCCTCGGCAAGCTGGCCCAGGAAGATCCGTCCTTCCGCGTGAAGACTGACGAGGAAACCGGTCAGACCATTATCTCCGGTATGGGTGAATTGCACCTGGATATCATCGTTGACCGCATGAAGCGTGAGTTCAACGTTGAAGCGAACATCGGTAAGCCTCAGGTTGCCTACCGTGAAACTATCCGCAACACCTCTGAGATCGAAGGTAAGTTCGTTCGTCAGTCCGGTGGTCGCGGTCAGTACGGTCACGTATGGGTGAAGTTTGAGCCCGCCGAAGACGAGTCTCAGGAAGGTCTGGAATTCGTTAACGAAATCGTGGGCGGTGCGGTACCGAAGGAATACATTCCTGCGGTACAGAAAGGTATCGAAGAGCAGATGAAGAACGGTGTTCTGGCTGGCTACCCGCTGCTGGGCCTGAAGGCGACTCTGTACGACGGTTCCTTCCACGATGTGGACTCCAACGAAATGGCGTTTAAGATCGCCGGTTCTATGGCGACCAAGAAGCTGTCCAGTCAGGGCGGTGCGGTACTGCTCGAGCCGATGATGAAGGTGGAAGTGGTAACTCCGGAAGAGAACATGGGTGATGTGGTTGGTGACCTCAACCGTCGCCGTGGCCTCATCCAGGGTATGGAAGACAACCCCTCCGGTAAGGTTGTCAATGCGGAAGTACCTCTGGCAGAAATGTTCGGTTACGCAACCGACCTGCGTTCTGCTACTCAGGGCCGTGCTACCTACACCATGGAATTCCTGAAGTACGCCGAAGCGCCGAAAAATGTTGCCGATGAGATCATCGCCAAGACTAAGGCCTAATTAACTTCTGCTTAAAGGGGGCCGGGCCAACAGCTGGGGCCCCTTTGGCAAACTTTTAGCTAGAGGACATCTAAAGATGGCAAAAGAAAAGTTTGAACGTTCCAAGCCCCACGTGAACGTGGGCACCATCGGTCACGTTGACCACGGTAAAACCACCCTGACCGCTGCTCTGACCCGCGTATGTGCGGAAGTTTGGGGTGGTGACGCTGTTGCTTTCGACGGTATCGACAATGCACCGGAAGAGCGTGAGCGCGGTATCACCATCGCTACTTCTCACGTTGAGTACGAGTCCCCGACTCGCCACTACGCTCACGTAGATTGCCCGGGACACGCCGACTACGTTAAGAACATGATCACCGGTGCTGCTCAGATGGACGGCGCTATCCTGGTATGTTCCGCAGCTGACGGCCCCATGCCGCAGACTCGTGAGCACATCCTGCTTTCCCGTCAGGTAGGTGTACCTTACATCGTTGTATTCCTGAACAAAGCGGACATGGTAGACGACGAAGAGCTGCTCGAGCTGGTAGAAATGGAAGTTCGCGAACTTCTGGATCAGTACGAGTTCCCAGGTGACGACACTCCGATCATCGTTGGTTCCGCTCTGATGGCCCTGAACGGCGAAGACGACAACGAAATGGGTACTACCGCTGTTAAGAAGCTGGTAGAGACTCTGGACGAGTACATCCCTGAGCCAGAGCGCGCTGTAGATCAGCCGTTCCTGATGCCGATCGAAGACGTATTCTCTATCTCTGGCCGTGGTACTGTTGTAACTGGTCGTGTAGAGCGCGGTGTGATCAACACTGGCGACGAGATCGAAATCGTTGGTATCAAAGAAACCACCACTACTACTTGTACTGGTGTTGAAATGTTCCGCAAGCTGCTCGACGAAGGTCGTGCTGGTGAGAACATCGGCGCACTGCTGCGCGGCACCAAGCGTGACGAAGTAGAGCGTGGTCAGGTACTGGCTAAGCCGGGCTCCATCACTCCGCACACCAAGTTCGAAGCGGAAGTGTATGTACTGTCCAAGGACGAAGGTGGTCGTCACACCCCGTTCTTCAAAGGCTACCGTCCTCAGTTCTACTTCCGTACTACCGACGTAACTGGTGCGGTAGAGCTGCCGGAAGGTACTGAAATGGTAATGCCGGGCGACAACATTCAAATGGTTGTTACCCTGATCGCTCCGATCGCCATGGAAGACGGCCTGCGCTTCGCTATCCGCGAAGGTGGTCGTACCGTAGGTGCGGGCGTTGTTGCCAAGATCATCGAGTAATAGTTACTCCTGATCTAAATAAAAAGCCGCAGCGGACGCGCTGCGGCTTTTTTTATGCGCCGCTATTTTGTTGGTTTTTTTAATGATTGCTTTTTTAGCTTATTAATTATTTTTGGCGTTTTTGTTTAGGGGTATTATTTGTGAAATCAGTGGAAAATTTTTTTGTGAACCCGGCTCGGCAGATCGGAAAAGATGTGAGGTCACAGCTCCCTGTAGAGCGAAGTTTCAGTGTTGGGGATATTTATTGCAAATATTTTTTCTTTGATTTTGCCCGCCCGTTAGTTGTCACGTTTGCAAATGCGGGATTTATAACGCCCAAAAAAAGTGTGAATGATCAGGGTTATAGCCCCTGGGGTTTCGATTTTGTAAAGCGGTTGAATTGTAATGTGCTCGCCTTTTCTTGTATTGATGAACCGTCGTGGTATAGGGGGCGAGATTTTCAGCGATTTATTCAGGATGTATCGTCTCATTTGAAGGTATTTCCCTGTCGTTTGGGGTATGCAGGGAGTATGGGAGGGTATGCTGTTGGTGCGTTTGCTTCTGTGATGGGCTTAGATCGAGTTCTCTTGCTGTCCCCTATAACGACTTTAAGCGCCAGCATCTTGCCGAGTGAATCGGAGCACAGAAAGAGCAAGTCGCTTGACTGGGCTGGGGACTTTGCAGATGGGGCTGATTTCGACTCTGTAGGGTATGTTGTTTATGACAACTTGCTGAGGCGCGACACCCTACATGCAAATCGGTATAAAAACTTGAAGCACCTGAGGGTTCCTGGTCTTGGGCATGGTATGCCAGCGCATGTTCACTCCATGGGTATGTTGAAAAAGTTGGTGGTTGATTTTGTGGGGAATAGCGTCGATGAGGTTTGGTTTCGACGATGTGCCAGAAGGCGAAAGTTTAAGCTTCGTTACTTTAATGAATTGCTGCAGCGAGAGGAATTACTTACCCCTGGGAGAATTAAAGTGTTAAAGAAATATAGGCGGGCAGTGTTGGCTTATAGGGGGGAGGGTGCATTTGGCGATAACTTTATTAACGCTTTACGAATGGCTGCAGAGAGAATTGAAGCGGAAGATCTGGAGCTAAGTTACCGTTTGTTAGCTGGCGCGAGCGTTCTTAGGCCAGAGGGGGCGCGGATAAAGAAAAAGTTGAAGCAATATAAGGCAGAGCTTGAAAAGGATGCTGTTGTTCAGGGTAGTTAAAGTGGTCGATGCATTTGCTCAATGAAGAGGTTGTGCTTTCAATAGTGTCGGGCGTTAATCTTTGAAATAGTGAAGTCGATATTAAGGCTGATAACCTATGGCCGCAACCTGGGGGCTGCGGCTTCATGGTGTTGTCAATCGGATATTATTTCCATCTATATTATTAGCCGCGATATATAAGCTCAATAATATTTACTTTTTTACAGTGTCTATGGCCAATCCTGGCTTAAATCACAGCTTCTGCTGCCCGCAAACAGCTTGGTGAATTGGGGGCCGCTCATCTCGACCAGCTCTTCGTGGTCACCGGCCTCAAAGTAAATGGTTTCACGGTGTCCAAGACTGGTGTCTAGCAGGGTGGTAATGCCGTAAGCCTGACCGAGGGCGGGCAGGGCGCCCAGTTCACAGTCAGGGAATATGGCGCCGAGTTCGGTTTCCGAGACCATTTGCAGTGAGTTTCGCCCCGTCTCATTGTGAAGAGAGCGCATATCGAGGCTGCTGCTGGCTGGGATCACAGCCATTACGTAACCGTCTATATCCTGAAGCAAAATCGCTTTTGCCACCTGATCCTCTCGCACATGGGCGGCGCGGGCGCTTTCCCGGCTGGTACGGGTGTGTGGGTGCTGAATCAGGTGGTAGTCGACCGATTGGTCATTTAAATATTGACTCAGTGTTGCGGCGATAGTCATTGTGGATACCTCGTTCCGCTTGGGGTACTCAATTGTAGTTTCAACAGATTGAAATTTGATCAGCCTGTACAGTTGACAGCCTGCTGCGCTCCCCGTAGAATTCGCGCTCCTTTTCGCCCGCCCTCGGGGCTGCGTAAGAGGACGTTCTTTAGTTAATAATTGGAGTTTGATTCCATGCAGGGTCAACGTATCCGTATTCGCCTGAAGGCCTTCGATCACAAGCTGATCGACGCGTCCACTCAGGAGATCGTAGAGACGGCTAAGCGCACTGGCGCACAAGTTCGCGGTCCTATCCCGCTGCCGACTCGCAAAGAGAAGTACACCGTACTGATTTCCCCGCACGTTAATAAAGACGCTCGCGATCAGTATGAGATCCGTACTCACAAGCGTTTGCTGGACATCGTTGAGCCTACCGAGAAAACCGTCGACGCGCTGATGAAGCTCGATCTGGCGGCCGGTGTTGAGGTCCAAATTAGTCTCGGCTAACACTTTTACTAACTACCGAATCCCGGGCGAAAACGGTCCGGGTAGTGTAACGCTCTGAAATTGGGCGGCCGCAGTGGGTTAAAGCCCCGTGCACTGAGAGGTTAAAAAAGATGACTATAGGTATTGTCGGCCGCAAGAGCGGCATGACTCGCATCTTCACTGAAGATGGCGTATCCATTCCGGTAACCGTTGTTGAGGTTGCTCCGAATCGCGTCACCCAAGTGAAAACTCAGGAAACTGACGGTTACAGCGCTGTTCAAGTAGCAGTAGGCAGCCGCAAAGCTTCCCGTGTCTCCAAGCCCGCAGCGGGCCACTTCGCCAAAGCCAATGTAGAGGCTGGCACAAATCTTTTCGAGCTGCGCACTGACGGTTCCGAAGAGACTTTCGAAATCGGTTCTGAAATTACTGTTTCCAGCTTCGAAGCTGGTCAGATGATTGACGTAACCGGCACATCCAAAGGTAAAGGCTTCCAGGGCGGCGTTAAGCGTTGGAATTTCCGCACCCAGGACGCAACCCACGGTAACTCCCTGTCTCACCGCGCACCCGGTTCTATCGGTCAATGTCAGACTCCTGGCCGCGTATGGAAAGGCAAGAAGATGGCCGGACATATGGGTGCTGAGCGCGTAACCGTGCAAAACCTGGAAGTGGTTCGTGTCGATGCCGAACGCAACCTGCTGTTGGTTAAAGGCGCTGTACCCGGTGCACCCGGTGGCAACGTTATCGTTCGTCCGGCAGTTAAAGCCTAAGTCTGAGGGGAAATAGATATGGAACTGAATATCGCTACTCCCGAAGGCGCTAAAGGCACAGTAGCTGTCTCTGAAGTGACTTTCGGACGTGAGTTCAACCAAGATCTGGTACACCAGGCAGTTGTGGCCTACATGGCCGGCGCTCGCCAGGGTACCAAGGCGCAGAAAAATCGTTCCGATGTTTCTGGTGGTGGTAAGAAGCCATGGCGCCAAAAAGGTACTGGCCGCGCACGTGCCGGTACTATCCGCAGCCCGCTGTGGCGTTCCGGTGGCGTAACCTTCGCCGCTGATCCGCGCGATCACAGCGTTAAGCTGAACAAAAAAATGTACCGCGCTGCACTGCGTTGCATTCTGTCTGAGCTGGCTCGTCAGGAGCGCCTGGTAGTGGTTGAGTCCTTTGATGTGGACGCGCCCAAGACCAAGCAGCTGGTAAGCAAACTGGCTCAGTTTGACCTGTCCGATGCGCTGATCGTGACTGAAGAGGTTAGCGAAAACCTCTACCTGGCCGCACGCAACTTGCACAAGATCGACGTCCGCGATGTACAGGCGATCGATCCAGTAAGCCTGATTCGCTTTGATAAGGTCGTGGTTACCGTTTCTGCGCTCAAGAAAATTGAAGAGGTGCTGGGATGAACCAAGAGCGACTCTACAAAGTACTGCTGGGCCCGGTAATTTCCGAAAAAGCTGCTGGACTGGCCGATAGCGCCAACCAGGTAGTTTTCAAGGTTACCACCGACGCCGAGAAAGCTGAGATCAAGGCTGCGGTTGAGAAGCTGTTTAACGTTTCCGTTGAGCAGGTTCGCACCGTGAACGTAAAGGGCAAAACCAAGCGCACTCGCAATGGCATGGGCCAGCGCAGCGATTGGAAAAAAGCCTACGTTCGCCTGGCTGAGGGCAGCGACATCAATTTTGAAGCTGCTGAGTAAAGGGGACCGTTACAATGGCAATTGTAAAAACAAAACCGACCTCCGCCGGCCGTCGTCACCTGGTTAAGGTTGTTAACACCGACCTGCACAAGGGTGCTCCTTACGCTCCTCTGTTGGAGAGCAAGAGCAAAAGTGGTGGCCGTAACAACAATGGTCGTATCACTACCCGTCACATTGGTGGTGGCCACAAGCAGCACTACCGTGTAATCGACTTCAAGCGCAACAAAGACGGTATTCCGGCTAAAGTTGAGCGTCTGGAGTACGATCCCAACCGCAGCGCACACATCGCTCTGGTGTGTTACGCCGACGGTGAGCGTCGTTACATTATCGCACCGAAAGGCCTGAAAGCAGGTGCCACCATTCAGTCCGGCGATGCCGCACCGATTGTTGTGGGTAACACTCTGCCTCTGCGCAATGTTCCGGTAGGTTCTGTAATCCACGCGATCGAGCTGAAGCCAGGCAAAGGCGCTCAGCTGGCCCGTTCTGCTGGTGCCTCTGTGCAGCTGGTAGCTCGTGAAGGTCAGTATGCGACCATTCGTCTGCGTTCCGGCGAAATGCGCAAGGTTCTCGCTGAGTGCCGCGCAACCTTGGGTGAAGTGAGCAACTCCGAGCACAGCCTGCGCAAGCTGGGTAAAGCTGGTGCTGCACGCTGGCGTGGTGTTCGTCCTACCGTTCGCGGTGTGGCGATGAACCCGGTAGATCACCCGCACGGTGGTGGTGAAGGCCGTACCTCTGGTGGTCGTCATCCGGTTACTCCGTGGGGCGTTCCGACCAAGGGTAAGAAAACGCGCAAGAACAAGCGCACCGATAAGATGATAGTACGTCGTCGCGGCAAGTAAGCCGCGCGATGTCTGAGCAGCTAGAGAGGAATCGACAGTGCCACGCTCATTAAAGAAAGGTCCCTTTATTGATCTGCATTTGATCAAGAAGGTGGAGGCAGCGATTGCAGCAAACGATCGTCGGCCGATTAAAACCTGGTCCCGCCGTTCCATGATTATGCCGGAAATGGTTGGACTGACGATTGCCGTGCACAACGGTCGTCAACACGTGCCCGTTTTGGTTAACGAAGAAATGGTTGGCCATAAACTGGGCGAGTTCGCTGCTACCCGCACTTACCGCGGTCATGCTGCGGACAAGAAAGCGAAGAAGCGCTAAGCCGAGGTTATAAAGATGGAAGTAGCAGCAAAATTACGCGGCGCACGTCTATCGGCGCAAAAGGCGCGACTGGTAGCTGATCAGGTTCGCGGCAAAGGCGTTGAAGAGGCCCTGGATATACTGGCTTTCAGTACTAAAAAGGGTGCGGCGATCATTAAGAAAGTACTGGAGTCGGCCATTGCCAACGCTGAGCACAACGAAGGTGCTGACGTTGACGAGCTGAAGGTTTCCACAATTTTTGTGGACGAAGGTATGACCATGAAGCGCATTAAGCCGCGTGCTAAAGGTCGTGCTGATCGCATTCTTAAGCGTACTTGTCACATCACTGTGAAAGTGGCCGAGAAATAAGAGAGCAGGCGAGAAAACCATGGGACAAAAAGTACATCCTACCGGCATTCGTCTGGGTATCGTTAAAAAGCATACCTCTGTTTGGTATGCCGGCAGCGACGAGTACGCAGACAAGCTGTACACGGATCTGAAAGTTCGCGAATACATTCGCAAAAAACTGGCCCACGCTTCTGTGAGCCGTATCGAGATCGAACGTCCGGCAAACACTGCACGTGTGAAGATTCACACTGCACGTCCGGGCATCGTGATCGGTAAAAAAGGTGAAGACGTAGAACGTCTGCGCAAAGAAGTAAGCGCGCAGATGGGCGTACCTGTGCACATCGACATCGAAGAAGTGCGCAAGCCTGATATGGACGCGGCTCTGGTTGGCCAGAACGTTGCCCAGCAGCTGGAACGCCGTGTTATGTTCCGTCGCGCTATGAAGCGTGCCGTACAGAACGCTATGCGTCAGGGTGCCGAAGGTATCAAGATTCAAGTAAGTGGCCGTCTTGGCGGTGCAGAAATCGCGCGTACCGAATGGTATCGCGAAGGCCGTGTGCCCCTGCACACCCTGCGCGCCAACATTGACTACGCCAATGTTGAAGCGAAGACTACTTACGGCATCATCGGTATCAAGGTGTGGATCTTTAAAGGCGAGGTAATCGGTGACGAAGTGCCCGATGAGAAGCCGGTAAAGAGCCGCAAAAAAGCTGCTAAATAAGGGGTACGCAAATGCTGCAACCAAAGCGTACAAAATTCCGCAAGGTACAGAAGGGTCGCAACCGCGGTCTTGCTCAGCGCGGCTCTAAAGTGAGCTTTGGCGAGTTTGGCCTTAAGGCTACCGGTCGTGGTCGCATTACTGCGCGCCAGATCGAAGCGGCTCGTCGCGCAATGACTCGTCACATTAAACGTGGCGGTAAAATCTGGATTCGTGTGTTTCCAGACAAGCCAATTACCAATAAGCCCCTCGAAGTTCGAATGGGTAAAGGTAAAGGTGGCGTTGAATACTGGGTAGCTCAGATCCAGCCGGGCAAGGTCCTCTATGAGATGGAGGGTGTGTCCGAGGAGCTGGCTCGTGAGGCTTTCGCACTAGCTGCGGCCAAGCTGCCTGTAAAAACAACTTTCGTTAAGCGTTCGGTGATGTAATGAAGACTGCAGATCTACGCGAAAAGTCAGTTGAAGAGCTGAACCAGGAACTGCTGAACCAGCTCGAAGCTCAATTTAAGCTTCGTATGCAAAAATCCACCGGTCAACTGGCTCAGACTCATCTGCTGAAGCAGACTCGTCGCGACATTGCTCGCATAAAGACTGTGTTGACCGAGAAGGCAGGTAATTAATCATGGCTGAAGCAAAACTGAAGCGTACTCTGACCGGCAAGGTTGTGAGTGACAAGATGGATAAAACCATCACCGTTTTGATCGAGCGCCGTGTTAAGCACCCGATCTACGGCAAAATTGTAAACAAGTCCACAAAGCTCAAGGCACATGATGAGAACAATGATTGCAGCATCGGTGATGTTGTAACCATCGAGGAATCTCGTCCTCTGTCCAAGAGCAAATCTTGGGCTTTACAGAAAATTGTAGAGCGTGCGGCGAAGGTATAACCCCTAGCGCATTGACTGCCGAATTGAAAGGTTTCGGAGAGAGACAATGATTCAAGCGGAATCCTACTTAGAAGTAGCTGACAACAGTGGGGCTCGCCGCGTCATGTGCATCAAGGTGCTGGGCGGCTCCCATCGTCGTTATGCCGGCGTGGGCGACATTATCAAGGTAACCGTTAAGGAAGCCATCCCCCGCGGTAAAGTGAAGAAAGGTCAGGTAATGAACGCCGTTGTGGTTCGCACCAAAAAAGGTGTGCGTCGCGCGGACGGTTCCCTGATTAAATTTGACGATAACGCAGCGGTGCTGCTGAACCAGCAACTGGCGCCGGTTGGCACCCGTATTTTTGGTCCGGTAACTCGCGAATTGCGCGGTGAGAAGTTCATGAAGATCATCTCCCTCGCTCCCGAAGTTATCTAGGCCTCGAGCGGAGAAGAGTTATGCGCAAGATCAAGCGTGACGACGAAGTGATCGTTATCGCCGGTCGTGACAAGGGCAAACGTGGTTCAGTACGTAAAGTACTGAACGACGGTCGTCTGATTGTCTCCGGCATACAGATGATCAAAAAGCACCAAAAGCCAAACCCACAGATGGGTATTGCAGGTGGCATCGTTGAGAAAGAAGCTGCTATCCAAGCTTCCAACGTAGCCATCTTCAACCCTAACACCCAGAAGGCTGACCGGGTGGGCTTTAAAGTACTGGAAGACGGCACTAAGATTCGCGTCTTCAAATCCAGCGGCGAAGCCATCTAAGGCTCTTGACGCAAAAGCAGGTTGGTAGATCATGGCAAAGCTTAAAGAGCTCTACACTAAGGACCTCGTGGCCAAGCTAAAAGAAGAGCTTGGTCTCGAGAATGTGATGGCAGTGCCGCGCATCACCAAGATCACCATCAACATGGGTGTTGGTGAAGCGATTGGTGATAAGAAGGTGCTGGAGCACGCTGTCAACGATATGACAGCAATTACTGGTCAAAAGCCCATCGTTACTAAAGCGCGCAAGTCTATTGCGGGCTTTAAGATTCGTGACGGTTGGCCGATCGGCTGCAAGGTAACTCTGCGCGGTGAGCGCATGTATGAGTTCCTGGAGCGTTTGGTTGACATCGCGATTCCGCGTATCCGCGACTTCCGTGGCATTAGCCCGAAGCAGTTCGACGGCCGCGGTAACTTCTCTATGGGCGTGACTGAGCAAATCATCTTCCCGGAAATTGACTACGACAAAGTAGACAAGCTCCGCGGTCTGGATATTTGTATTACCACTACAGCTGCAAACGACGATCAAGGTCGTGCGCTGCTGAAAGCGTTCAACTTCCCTTTCAAGGGTTAAGAGGATTCCATGGCGAAGAAATCCATGATTGCGCGCGAAAATAAGCGCGCTCGAACCGCAGCTAAGTACGCCGAGAAGCGTCAAGAGCTGAAGGCGATCATCGCCAGTTCCACTGCTTCCGAAGAGGAGCAGTGGGAGGCTCAACTCAAGCTGCAGAAAATGCCGCGCGATGCAAGCCCGGTACGTCAGCAACGCCGCTGTCGTATTACTGGTCGCCCCCACGCTGTATACCGCAAGTTCGGCCTGTGCCGTAACAAGCTTCGTGAAGCTGCGATGCGTGGTGATGTTCCTGGCCTCGTGAAGTCCAGCTGGTAATTACCAGCTGGTTTAAGGCAGATTTGAGGAGTCTCATAAGATGAGTATGCAAGATCCGTTGGCAGATATGCTGACTCGCATCCGCAACGCCCTGGCGCGCGGAAAGGCGGAAGTCACCCTGCCATCATCCAAACTGAAAGTAGCAGTGGCCAAAGTCCTGAAAGACGAAGGTTACGTTACTGATTTAAACGTAAGCGAAGGCGCTAAGCCGGAACTGACCATTGCTCTGAAATACTTCCAGGGCAAGCCGGTTATTGCCGAGCTCAATCGCGTTTCCCGTCCGGGCCTGCGCGCTTACACTGGTAAAAAAGCTCTGCCTACCGTACGTGGTGGCCTGGGTGTCGCGATCGTTTCCACCTCTAATGGTGTGATGACTGACCGCGCTGCACGTCAGGCTGGTATCGGTGGCGAAGTGCTTTGCACCGTATTCTAAGCGGGGGTTGCAATGTCTCGAGTAGCAAATAGTCCGGTAGTTATCCCCGCAGGTGTAACCGTAGACCTGAAAGGTCAAAATATCGCTGTTAAAGGCGGTAGCGGTAACCTGGATATGGTTATTCACGGTGATGTAGAAGTGAGCGAGGCCGAAAGCCAGCTGACTTTTGCCGCGCGCAATAACTCCAAGCAGGCCAGAGCCTTGGCGGGTACCACCCGTGCTTTGGTCAATAACATGGTGATAGGCGTAAGCAAGGGCTTCGAGAAGAAGCTGCAGTTGCTGGGTGTTGGTTATCGTGCGAAAGCAGCCGGTAAAGCGGTTAACCTGACCCTGGGCTTCTCCCATCCGATCGATTATCAGTTGCCGGAAGGCGTGACTGCGGAAACTCCATCCCAGACTGAAATCGTACTGAAGAGCAGCAATAAACAGCTGCTGGGCCAAGTGGCCGCTGAGATCCGCTCGTTCCGTCCGCCGGAGCCCTACAAAGGTAAGGGTGTCCGTTATGCCGACGAGCGCGTGTATCGCAAAGAGGCCAAGAAGAAGTAAGTAGGGCATAGATATGAACGTTAAGAAAGCATCTCGCTTGCGTCGTGCACGTCGTGCCCGCGCCAAGATCCGTGAGCTGGGCGCCGTTCGCCTCACCGTGAACCGCACCCCGCGCCACATTTACGCACAGATCCTGTCTGCCGAAGGCAGCGCGGTATTGGCTTCCGCCTCTACCCTGGACAAGGACCTGCGCTCTGGTAAAACTGGCAACGCTGACGCTGCTGCCGCAGTTGGCAAACTGATCGCTGAGCGCGCGAAAGCCGCTGGCGTTGAACAAGTTGCCTTCGATCGTAGCGGCTTCAGATACCATGGCCGTGTTAAGGCTCTGGCTGACGCTGCCCGCGAAGCCGGTCTGAAATTCTAAGGGTTGAGTTATGGCTAGAGAGAAAGACAAAAGCAACGACGAAGGCCTGCAGGAGAAGCTGGTCCAGGTCAACCGCGTTGCCAAGACTGTTAAAGGTGGTCGTATCTTCGCCTTTACCGCACTGACCGTAGTTGGTGATGGCAATGGCCGTGTTGGCTTTGGTCGTGGCAAGGCACGTGAAGTGCCTGTAGCGATTCAAAAGGCGATGGAATCTGCGCGCCGCAACATGATCCAGGTAGACCTGAATGGTGACACCATCCAGTACGCTACCAATGGTCGCCACGGCGGTTCCAAGATTTACATGCAGCCCGCTTCCCAGGGTACCGGTGTAATTGCCGGCGGTGCTATGCGCTCCGTTCTGGAAATGGCTGGTGTACACAACGTATTGGCTAAGTGTTACGGCTCCACCAACCCGGTGAACGTAGTACGTGCAACTTTCAAAGCTCTGGAGCAAATGCAGAGCCCGGAAGATGTAGCTGCCAAGCGCGGTAAATCTGTCGAAGAGATTCTGGGCTAATTACAGCTCGGATTTAAGGTTATTGGTGGGTTAAGACCATGGCTAAGAAGACCATAAAAGTGACCCAGACCAAAAGCATCAACGGACGCCTGAAAAGTCATCAGGCGTGCGTTGCGGGTCTGGGCCTGCGCCGCATCGGCCACACAGTGGAGGTGGAGGATACTCCCTCCGTACGCGGTATGATCAACAAAGTAAACTACCTGGTTAAGGTTGAGGGGGAATAACATGCGTTTGAACGACTTGTCTCCAGCACCAGGCCACAAGCACAGCGCCAAGCGCGTTGGTCGCGGTATTGGTAGCGGAATTGGTAAGACCGGTGGCCGCGGCCACAAAGGTCAGAAAGCGCGTTCCGGCGGCAGTGTTCGTCCGGGCTTCGAAGGCGGTCAGATGCCTTTGCAGAAGCGTCTTCCTAAGTACGGTTTCACCGCTCGTGTTTCTCGCTTTACCGCAGAAGTACGTCTGGCTGAGCTGGCGAAGGTAGAAAATGACGTAATCGATTTGGCAGCGCTTAAGAATGCCGATATTATCGGCAGCCATATTAAACGCGCCAAAGTGTTCCTCTCAGGTGAGCTGACCAAAGCTGTTACCGTTAAGGGTCTGGGAGTTACCAAAGGTGCAAAGGCAGCGATTGAAGCTGCTGGCGGTAAAATAGAAGACTAATCGAGGCGCCAATGGCACGACCAGGATCCGGTGGAAATCCCCTGGGCAACAGCAAGGGATTGGGCGAGCTTTGGGCTCGCCTTCGTTTTCTGTTTCTAGCGATTCTTGTTTATCGACTGGGGACACATATTCCGGTGCCCGGCATTGATCCGGAAAAGCTGTCAAACCTGTTTAACCAGAACCAGGGAACCATCCTTGGCCTGTTTAACATGTTTTCAGGCGGCGCCCTGGAAAGGATGAGTATTCTGGCGCTGGGCATCATGCCCTACATCTCCGCGTCCATCATCATGCAGTTGATGAGCGCGGTGACTCCCTCTCTGGAAGCGTTGAAGAAGGAAGGGGAGGCCGGAAGACGTAAGATCAACCAGTACACCCGCTATCTGACGGTAATACTGGCCCTGATTCAGGGGATCGGTATGACTTTCGGCCTGGCAGGGCAGAACCTGGCTTACTCATCTGAGCCCGCGTTTGGTTTTTACTTTGTGGCGGTAACGTCACTGGTGACTGGTGCTGTATTTATGATGTGGCTCGGTGAGCAGATCACTGAGCGCGGTGTTGGCAACGGCATTTCCATGCTGATTTTTGCCGGTATCGTCGCCGGTTTACCCGGTGCCATCGGCCAGGCATTTGAACAGGCGAGACAGGGTGAGCTGCACATACTCATGCTGTTGATGATTGGCGTCATCGCTCTTGCTGTAGTGTTCTTTGTGGTTGTTATGGAACGCGGCCAGCGCCGCATTACGATCAACCACGCCAGGCGCCAAGCGGGACGTTACTCTGCAGCTCCAGCTGCACAGGCGAGCCACTTGCCGCTGAAGGTAAACATGGCCGGTGTAATTCCGGTAATCTTTGCCAGCAGTATCCTGTTGTTCCCGGCCACACTGGCACAGTGGTTTGGTCAGGGCGGGGAAGGTCTCGGTGCAGAGATCCTGCAGTGGATGGCGTTGCAGCTTGGACCAGGGCAACCGCTGAACATTATTCTGTTCGCACTGTTGATTGGTTTCTTCTGTTTCTTCTACACGGCGTTGATGTTCAACCCGAATGAAGTTGCGGATAACCTGAAAAAGTCCGGTGCTTATGTGCCAGGTATTCGCCCTGGAGAGCAGACGGCCCGCTATATCGATAGCGTGCTGACTCGCCTCACTCTGGTGGGTGCTGTATACATCGCACTGGTATCCCTGCTACCGCAGTTCCTGGTGGTTGGGTTTAACGTTCCCTTCTATCTGGGGGGTACCTCACTGCTGATCGTTGTAGTCGTAGTGATGGACTTTATGGCACAGGTACAATCGCATCTGCTGTCGCACCAGTACGAGGGTTTGATGAAAAAATCTAACCTGCAAAGCTACGGTCGTCGCTAGGGCGTCGCCTGCTCGCAGTTTGATTGAATTGAGGTAAGGTCATGAAAGTACGCGCTTCTGTAAAAAAGATCTGCCGTAACTGCAAAATCGTGCGTCGCAAGGGTGTTCTGCGGGTAATCTGCAGCGCTGAGCCACGTCACAAGCAGCGTCAAGGCTAAGAAGGGGCCAGCCCCTTGCGGAGAGCGCCCTCAGGGCGCCTCTGTAAAAGCTGGAAAAATTCGCTACTCGATACAGCCCCGTATCGAATGGCAACACCCCGGGAAGTTTTTTGGGGTGGGAAGTTAGCAACAGCAAACTTCCAACTGGGGGCGTTGACTGTCGTCTTCATCCGCTTCGGGGGACCGATGCGGACGTTGGCTATTGCAAATTAGTGTCTGAAAAGCTATTCTTGCGCGCCTTTTTGGTGGCGCCGCCGGTTTTTTAGTCGCTGTCAGCGCCGAAATCAAAGTAGAGTCACATACTTAATATAAAGCAGTGACTCCAATACGTGGAGTACGCCTCTATGGCACGTATTGCTGGTGTCAATGTACCAGACCACAAGCACGCCGTAATCTCCCTGACCCACATTTATGGGGTTGGTCGCACTACGGCTAAGTCTATTTTGGCAGCGGTTGGTATCGCTGAATCCACCAAAATCCGCGAACTGTCTGAAGAGCAGATCGAAACCATCCGTGGTGAAGTTGCAAAACTGACCGTGGAAGGCGACCTGCGCCGTGAAATATCCATGAACATCAAGCGTTTGATGGACCTGGGTTGTTATCGCGGTCTGCGTCACCGTCGCAGCTTGCCGCTGCGTGGTCAGCGCACCAAGACCAATGCTCGCACCCGTAAGGGTCCGCGCAAGCCGATTCGCAAGTAAGCCTTAACTAAAAGGCGCGAAATCGCGGTTCAAGATGCCCCGTCCGGCTAATCGCCGAGGGGATTTGATACAGGATTTAGGATACTGGTATGGCTAAGCCAAAAACTACTGTTCGCAAAAAGGTCAAAAAGACCGTTGTCGACGGTATTGCCCACATCCACGCATCGTTCAACAACACGATCGTGACGATCACTGATCGCCAGGGTAATACCCTCAGCTGGGCCACCGCAGGTGGATCTGGCTTCCGTGGCTCGCGTAAGAGCACCCCGTTTGCAGCCCAGGTTGCCGCTGAGCGCGCAGGTACTGCAGCTCAGGAATACGGCCTGAAAAACCTCGACGTAGAAGTTAAGGGCCCTGGCCCCGGTCGCGAATCTGCCGTTCGCGCACTGAACAACTGCGGCTACAAGATCACCAACATCACCGACGTGACGCCTATCCCGCATAACGGATGTCGTCCACCTAAAAAGCGTCGCGTGTAAGAGGGGGCTGACAAAATGGCACGTTATATTGGACCAAAATGTAAACTGTCCCGTCGTGAAGGGACTGACCTGCAGCTGAAGAGTGGTGTTCGTCCGCACGACTCCAAGTGTCGCGCAGAATCCAAACCCGGTCAGCACGGCGCTGGTCGCGGTCGTCTGTCCGACTACGGTATTCAGCTGCGTGAAAAGCAAAAAGTTCGTCGTATCTACGGCGTACTGGAAAAGCAGTTCCGTAACTACTATAAGGAAGCAGCACGTCTGAAGGGCGCTACAGGTGAAAACCTGCTGCAACTTCTCGAGCAGCGTCTGGACAACGTGGTTTACCGCATGGGCTTCGGCTCAACTCGCTCTGAAGCGCGTCAGCTGGTTTCCCACAAAGCGATTCTTGTAAACGGCACTACCGTTAACATCCCTTCTTTCCAGGTTAAAGAAGGCGACGTTATCGCTGTACGTGAGAAAGCCAAGAAGCAGCTGCGTATCCAGAATTCCGTTTCCCTCGCTGCCCAGCGTGGCGATGTCGAGTGGGTAGACGTAAACGCGAGCAAACTGGAAGGCACTTTCAAGCGCACTCCGGATCGTGTCGATCTGCCGGCAGAGATCAACGAAAACCTTATCGTGGAACTGTACTCCAAGTAACAATAAGTCCACTTTAAGGAATGCAACTGTAAACAGGTATGGCTATGCAGACTGCTGTCAACGAGTTTTTGACACCGCGTCGTATTGACGTCACCGAGTACAATCCGAATCACGCCAAAGTGATTTTGGAGCCCCTGGAGCGTGGCTTTGGCCACACTCTTGGCAATGCGCTGCGTCGCATCCTGCTGTCCTCCATGCCGGGCTGCGCCGTCACCGAGGTGGAAATCGAAGGTGTCGAGCACGAGTACAGCGCGATCGAAGGTGTGCAGGAAGATGTAATTGAAATCCTGCTCAACCTGAAAGAAATCGCCGTTGTTATGCACGGTAAGGATCAGGCGGTATTGAGCCTGAGCAAAAAGGGCCCAGGTGCGGTGACTGCCGGAGATATCCAGGTAGATCACGACATCGAGATCGTTAATCCTGAGCACGTGATCGCCAATATTACTGGTGATGTCGAGCTCAACCTGCGTCTCACTGTAGCGCGCGGCCGTGGCTACCAGCCCGCCGATGCTCGTCGTGGCGAGGAAGAGGAAAGCCGTGCAATTGGCCGTCTGCAGCTGGATGCTTCATACAGCCCAGTGCGTCGCGTTTCCTACAGCGTGGAAAGCGCGCGTGTAGAACAGCGCACTGACCTGGATAAGCTGGTTCTGGATCTGGAGACCAACGGTACCCTGGACCCGGAAGAGGCTATTCGTCGCGCCGCCACTATTCTGCAGCAACAGCTCGCAGTATTTGTGGACCTGGAAGGCGAGAAGGATGCACAGCCGAAGGCTGAAGAGCCTGAAGTTGATCCGGTACTACTGCGCCCGGTAGACGACCTGGAGTTGACTGTACGTTCGGCGAACTGTCTGAAGGCAGAGAACATTTACTACATCGGTGATCTGATTCAGCGCACTGAAGTAGAACTGCTGAAGACGCCGAATCTTGGTAAGAAGTCTCTGACTGAAATCAAGGACGTACTGGCTTCCCGTGGTTTGTCTCTGGGTATGCGCCTGGAAAACTGGCCGCCGGCCAGCCTGAAAGGCGACAGCAAGTTAAGCCCCCTGTAAGCATTTGGTAGTCGCGACGGTGTCGTGATTAGTAGAAAGAACCCGAGCGGTGCTACAGCTTAGCGCGACACCGCTCCAGAACGACCTGCTGTGACAGCAACTTAGGTCGTAAGGAATTGAGTCATGCGTCATCGCTATAGTGGCCGTAAATTCAGCCGCACGAGCGCTCACCGCAAGGCCATGTTCAAGAACATGAGCGCCTCTCTGGTGGAGCACGAACTGATCAAAACCACACTGGCCAAAGCCAAAGAACTGCGCCGCGTTGCCGAGCCGCTGATCACTCTGGCTAAGAAAGACAGTGTTGCTAACCGCCGTCTGGCTTTCGCTCGTATCCGTGATAAGGATGCTGTGCGCAAGCTGTTCGACGAGCTGGGTCCTCGTTACGAAGCCCGTCCTGGTGGTTACATCCGTATCATGAAGTGCGGTTTCCGCGCTGGTGATAAGGCGCCGATGGCATACGTTGAGCTGGTAGACCGTCCTCAAGTAGAAGACGAAGCTGCTGAAGCTTAAGCGTTATTAGCCATAGCGCTACGGAAGGCCGGTCTTTGACCGGCCTTTTTTTTGCCATAAGGAGATTTTTGTATGTCTTTTGAGCAACTGTTAAAGAGTTTGAATCCCGAGATTGTGGGCAGCTTAAAGCGAGCCATTGAACTTGGAAAATGGCCCAATGGTGTTGCGCTATCCCCTGAGCAACGCAGCCTCTGCGCAGAAGCGGTTTCCAATTGGGAGTCCGCAAACCTTCCGCGGGAGCAACAGGTAGGCTATGTGGCGCCGAAGACCAAGGATGAGCCCTGTGTAGGAAAAAAAGACGATGAGCAAGCTGTTAACTGGGTTGGCTAGCTAATCAGTCTGTAAGATATTGGCACTCTATTCATTGGTGAGGGCGTTATTTTCTTTCATGCTCTCCCAATTCTCTGCTTAGATAGTTACCGACAGACAAATACATAATTTCTAATTTGCTCGGTAACTAATTATGAAAAAGCTGATTTTGCTTGCCGGAGCAGTAACGCTCGCCGTTGTAGGGGTTGATCACTACGATATTGATGTGCGCTCAAGTGTGGCCAAGGTGCGCCAGATGATAGAGCCGCTAAAAGATGATAGTGAATTAGTAAAGAATATTTCTGACAGCATACCCTGGTCCCAGCTGGAACATGGGGAAGTCGAAGAGTTATTAAATCATCCTCGGGTTCAGGCTTATCTGGACCGCGAGAATGTTAAGCAGGCGCTCAAGGACTACTTTGCAGACCTGGGCAATCTCTCTGGTGAAGAGGCCTGGGATGCAATTGAAAAAATAGAGCGGGAATCGCGTATTACAGGCTATGAAGCGCTTTCAATGAAGTTGGCCTGGCTGGAAAAAAATAGCCTTAACCAGGCAGAGTTCACCCAAAGAGCTGAAGAGCTATTTAATATTTATCGGGATAAAGCGCAAACGGTGATCAGGGATTACGACCCTCATGTCGAGGTTCCGGGCTTTTCCACCTATAAGGATCTTGAGCGCTCGATCGTTGAGGAAGTTCAGCAGATGACGTCCTTTCCCGATGGTATGAGTAGACATGAATACTTACGCAAACGCCTTCAGGACGCCCGTGAGGCGGTATATGGCAGTTAGGCTTTCTATCATTCAGCGCTGCCAGCTAGTTACCGGCAGCGCTGGGGGCATTTTAATTACATAAACAAGCCGATCAGATCATAGAACCAGTTACTATTGTCCTCATAATCTGAAACCTCATCGGTTTCGTATGCCCGAATCATTCCTCCACCGTTATGATTGACGATGTTGTCGAGGAAATCTTTTAATTCAAGCCCGTGCTCGGCAATCTCACCATAGTTTAAATCGATAATGGTTGTGCAGTGGCTCTCGTTCAAGTTGCGGAACATCGGGAAGTAATAGCCCCAGTTACTAGTTTGATCCAGCAGTGGAATCAAATTTTCATGGGTATCTTTCTGCCAGCGCTGTCGCAATTTATTTAAACGGGAGTCTGCATCGGGATCATTATAAATATCCTCATAAAATCTCTCGTAGGAGTACGATGAAAAATTCCCGTCAGCAAGAAAGTGCGTAATACCCAATCGATCTGAGGGGAATTTATTGGAAAGCGCAGCATAAAGTGAGGCTAGCTGATTGGCTTCGAATCCCGGTGTTATGGCTTTTAACATAGTGATGGGGTTTTCCGAGCTTTCATCGCTATCGGCGGTATAGGTAGTCCAAGAGCGCAGCACTTCTTTATGTAGCGGTAATGAGGGATATTGGGTGCTGTCACTCCCGTCTAAAGGTGCCTGATAGAGAGGGCCCGAATCATCGAGGAGATAGCCATAATCGACATTCATATCCTCGCGCAATTTTGAATAATTAAACAGGGCACCAATACTGCCTGCACTACAACCCGCAGTGAGCATCTGCTTCGGTTTTTGCAAATTATTTTTCACCCAGGAAGTAACTGCCTGAACGTTGCGTAATCCATTGTGGTGCCAGATAAGGTCGGGGTTCTCGCCAGTAGTGTCCTCGTATATTTCAGTTTTATCGCCTACGTAGATATCCCCAGTGCAGTATGGAACGTAAACCATATTCCACTCGCCAGTTTTATACTGGTCGTAGGGATGATGTGTATAAATCAAAGGGGATACGCCAGCGGTAGTAAGATTCTCGAAATTTGTAAAATCTAACAAGTGCACATTGCTTAGGTAATCATCGGGAATGCCATTGGGGTTGCGAGCCCCGCGAATACCAGCTTGTCCTGAGCAGCTTTCATAGTCCCAGCATGCCCCACCACCCTCGAAATAGAAAATGGTGTTACTGGTATCTGGAACACGGTGAACAAAGAACTTATAGGGTGATCCATTCCCACACATGGCACCTGTACTGGTAGGTACATCAATTTTTTGCCAGGTGTTGTAGTCGCCAGGATCAAAATCATCATTAAAACTGGGATCATCCATAGTTAGTGGATACATCCCTTCAGCTTGCTGTGAGGTGACTGGTGCATCGGCATTGGGTGGATCAAACAAATGCTTTAGGGTAGTCCAGAAGTTGTAATCACCCGGTTCTGCATTTGCATGCGCTGTGATAAGTAGAGAACTCGCTAAGAGTATTGAAATAAAACCACGGAGAATTTTTATCATTATTAATCCCCTTAAGGTATTGTGTGTTTTCTCTTTGGAGTGTGCTTTGTTGATCCTGCAATAATTGTTTGGAGGTTATTTGCTCCCTATAGATAATCAACTTGCACGCTAGTCCAAATCGCTGTTTGGGTAAAACCCAATGAGGTTAGTTAATAATGATGTTTTGGTCTAGAAAGATATGAGGGGAAACTTGTCGGTCACAGGGTTTCTGTTATATTTCTTCTGTTTTTGCCCAAAAATATTCCATTTCAACTTTTATTAAAATTATTTTGTATATTTTGGCGTAATTTTTATTCCATACCTTATGGTGTTATTTTTGAGCACTAAATAGTTCTATATCTGATAGTGTTTATGCTTGTATTAAAGGGATAGTGCCTCCCTGTGATTAAGATTCAGGCTCTGTTGGAGTTTTTTAATTAGGTCTTGTTTCTTTTTGAAAATTTCGCGCGATTCTTCAATGCTTATTTCTTGAAATGTGATTTTGTTTTTTGGGGCTAGCTGGCCCAGGCGATGAAGTTCCGATTTTATAATATGGCCTATTCGGGGGTACCCGCCAATAGTCTGTCCCTCAATAAAGGAAATAATAGGATTGGCATCGGGTGGTACTTGAATACTGCCGGGATAGAGTCCTGCTGATGATAGTTGTGTCTTTCCGTTTGTAATTTTATGAATTGTAGAATTGTTTTTAGTGGATAGACGAATGCCCATACGATTGCTTTGGGTAGAAACCAGATAGGTTGAGCCGTAAAAGTATTCAATAAATTTCTTGGAAAATAAATTGCTCTCTGGTCCAGCCACTAGCCGTAGCTTTGAATTATGTGAGTAGTGAAGGTGAAACCTTTTATTTAGCACAGATTCTTTTGCGGTGTGGACTTCTTTAAAGTGGATGACTTCGTTAGATGTGATCGGTTTGCCACTATTTGCGCCAAATTTACTAATAATGTGAGTTGCAGAGCTACCTAAGATATTGGGTGCGTCTATCTTGGCAGAAATCGCAAGGTAGGTTCTTGCACCGGAAATAGCTTGAGCTATATCCAAAATATCACCAGGCTTAACCTTATAGGTTCGGAAATTATCAATTGACTCGTTATTTAAGGAGCCTCTGAATTGGCCTCCGGCTATAGCGATAGTGAGATTGCAGAGGAATTCGATTCTAGGGCCGAGCAGGGTGATCTCAAAGGTTGGGTGCCCTAACGGGTTTCCTAATAACAGATTGGCTATTTTCATCGATAGTGGGTCGGCAGCACCTCCCCATGGAATTCCACAGTGCATCATGCCTGGACGACCCAGGTCCTGAATACTTGTCTGTAGCCCTGCTCGAAGAAAGTGAATACCCATAGACCCTCCTTTTTAGGGTGAACTACTTTTAGTACTCTGCGAGAGTATATGAAACTGCTGAGAATCTATTGCATAAAATTCAATTTCATCTAAAGGTGCAGCGATAAATGGGGAGGGTTCCGCAGGTTGAAAAAGACTAAGGGGTGTCTGGCCAATAATTTGCCATCCCCCCGGTGTAGCTTGTGGGTAAATGCCCGTTTGTTCTCCACCTATCCCGACAGCACCTGCGGGAATTCTGGTTCGGGGAGTTTCTTTTCTTGGGCAATATAGCTTTGGGTCAAGTCCACCAAGGTATAAGAAGCCCGGAGTAAAGCCCAACATATGCACTAAGTAACGTTGTGCGGTATGTCGTTTGATGATTTCCTGTGGCGATAATTTGGTATGTTCTGATAATGCCTCAATGTCTGGAGAAAATCCTTCTTCGTAGCATACGGGAATACGCACTATACGTGGTCTACTGGTGAAGGGGGCAGGGTTGTTTAGAAAGTCCTCGGTAGTTTTACTGAGTAATTGGTATAAGGTTTTGTGATCCCATAGGGAAGGATTGAAAATAACAGTTAAGCACTGGTATGCAGGAATGATATCAACGATACCCGGATGCACTTCATTTAATAGAGCCGCTCTTAAACCGATAATTGTCCGGCTAAGAGCTTTGCATGGGTTGCCGGAAAAGCGTATATCTACTGCACAATCTCCGTTAATGGTAATAGCTAGTGGTATATGGGGGGCAGGGTGTGTCACCGAGCTATACTCACGCCGTTTGCATTGAGATGTTGATTAAGTTGTCTGGCGATACTGGGCGCTTGGGGATTATCGCCGTGGAGGCAGATGGTATCCACAGAGAATTGTAATTTGTCACCATGATAATCGTTAAATTCTAAGCCCTTTGCCAAGCAGATAGCCCGCTCTAAGCACTGTTCTGTCTCAGCAATAACAGCACCCGCCATTGAGCGTGGAGCTAGTTGGTTTTTGCTGAGGTATTGCCTGTCCATAAATCCTTCGCGAATAAATGTTTTATTTCGTTTGGCAGCAGCGAACTGCATGGCAGCGTTGGCTAACCCAATAATTTTCAGTGAAGGATATTCTTTGTCGAGTAGGGTAATAATACTTTTAGCGAGTTCTCTGTTTGACTCCGTATCATTGTAGAGAGCGCCGTGTAGTTTAATATGGTCTAGCCTTGCTCCTAGGCTGCGCGCGATATTTTCTAGTTGGTTTACCTGTGTGCAAAGAGAGTCGAGTAATTTATTTTGAGGGATAACTAGAGATTTGCGGCCAAAATTTTCCCAGTCGGGGTAGCTGGGGTGCGCGCCAATTTTTAAGCTGTTTTTTACGGCATTTTCGATTGATCTACCCATGATCTCGGGGGTGCCAGCGTGGCCGCCGCAAGCTATATTGCAGCGGGAAATAAACGGCATGATTTGGGCGTCCCTGTCACAGCTGCGCAAATCAGCACCTTCACCCAGGTCGCAGTTGATATCAATGTTCACTGTGGCATCCTGCCTATTTTAAATTTGAAGTGGCTTAAGCGCTTAAAACCTGCCTAGCAAGGCAGTTAATTGTTAGGGCACTGATTTACTTCCATAGAGATTTTTTTTGAGTTTGATTCATAGCAATTTCCCAGTGGAGAACAGAAGCAGGCGGAAATAGAAAGGTTCCACCTCTCTTTATCAACTTTTTCCCACAGTTCAGAAGTTGTAGCGCCACGACTTAAAGAATAGAAAGGATACTTCGACTGTGCGGGAATGATAACTTCGTTGATCTCTGATGAGATTTGAAACCCCTCATCAAGGGAAGGGTGATGATTTTTAAGACTGCTATTGTATTTACCCATCATCATTTCATACTCCTTCTGGCAGCAGGCTTGTAAAAAAGCATGGGTACTTGAGTAATCTGTATTTTTATATTTGAAGCTAACGGACTTTAGGATGGCGGGTCCGGACCCGGCATTGCGAAAGTTAAAGGTGATTAGGTTTCGATTACTTTCCTCGTCATAGTTCTCATGGCTGAACTGGATAACCGGCATTGTCATTATTTTGACTTGTTGATTGGCGGCTCTGGCTTGTAAATAGGTGGCATAAAAGGATGCCAGAGAAATCATAATTGCACTTACCGCGATCACTAAATTTAAGCGGTCGCGATTGAATAACTTCATATCTTGTCGCACCTATCTACTGGTTATTTTTAAGTGAGCTGAGTAAGAAAGGATGCCAATCTATAGGTTGGCATCCTTTCTTGTTCAATCAGTTCAGCATGGTTTTAAGAAAACGCCCGGTATGGGAAATGTCCATTTCTGCAACATCCTCAGGTGTCCCCGTGGCAATAATTTGTCCGCCACCAGAGCCACCCTCCGGGCCCAGGTCTACAATCCAGTCTGCAGTTTTGATCACGTCCAGATTGTGTTCGATCACTACGATGGTATTGCCGTGATCGCGCAGGCGATGGAGAACATCCAGCAGTAATTGGATATCGGCAAAGTGCAGGCCGGTAGTCGGTTCGTCGAGGATGTACAGGGTTTGCCCAGTGTCTCGTTTGGATAGCTCGCGGGAGAGTTTTACCCGTTGGGCTTCACCACCTGAGAGAGTGGTGGCAGCCTGGCCTAGCTTGATATATGAGAGGCCGACATCCATTAGGGTTTGCAACTTCTTCGCGATTGCGGGCACAGGGTCAAAGAATTCCCGTGCATCTTCCACGGTCATTTCCAATACTTCGTGGATATTCTTGCCCTTGTAGTGTACCTCCAGGGTCTCGCGGTTGTAGCGCTTGCCGTGACAGGTATCACAGGGTACATAGACATCCGGCAAAAAGTGCATTTCTACCTTAATCACCCCGTCGCCCTGGCAGGCTTCACAGCGCCCACCCTTGACGTTAAAGCTGAAGCGTCCAGGTTTATAGCCCCGTGAGCGGGCTTCCTGGGTGCCAGCAAACAAGTCGCGAATTGGGGTAAAAATACCGGTATAGGTTGCCGGGTTTGAGCGAGGAGTGCGCCCGATAGGACTCTGATCAATATCCACGCATTTGTCGAAGTGCTCCAGACCGTGCACCTCTTTATAGGGAGAGGCCTTAAGGGTTGTTGCTTTGTTAAGTGCAGTGGCGGCAAGTGGATAGAGGGTTGTATTAATCAGGGTGGACTTACCAGAGCCGGATACACCGGTTACACAGGTAAATAATCCTACTGGGATCTCCAGATCGACGTCCTGTAAATTATTTCCACTGGCCCCTTCGAGGCGCAACAAATAGTCCGGGTCGGGTACGTAGCGTTCTTCCGGTACGGCAATTTTCTTTTTGCCGGAGAGGTACTGACCGGTTAGGGATTTCTTGCATTTGGTAATTTTATCGGCGGTACCCGCTGCCACGACTTCTCCACCATGGACTCCGGCACCGGGGCCAATATCGACGATAAAGTCGGCACTGCGAATGGCATCCTCATCGTGCTCCACCACAATAACCGTGTTGCCGATATCGCGCAGGTGGGTAAGGGTGTTGAGCAGGCGCTCGTTGTCCCGCTGGTGTAGGCCGATAGAGGGCTCGTCGAGAATATACATTACGCCCACGAGGCCGGCGCCGATCTGGCTGGCGAGGCGAATGCGCTGTGCTTCGCCGCCGGAGAGGGTTTCTGCACTGCGGTTTAGGGTTAGGTAATTCAGGCCGACATCGACGAGGAAGCGGAATCGATCGCGAAGCTCTTTGAGAATCTTATCGGCAATCTCTTTCTGGGCGCCTTTAAAAGCCAGCTCATGGTCGAAATACTCGAACGCATCGCCTACAGGCAGCTCAGTAATTTGCGCCAGGGTGCGGTTATCCACAAAGACATGACGGGCCTCGCGGCGCAGGCGGGTACCGTGGCACTCTGGGCATTTTTGTGTACTCAGATACTTGGCTAACTCCTCCCGTACCGATTGGGACTCGGTATCCCGATAGCGGCGTTGGAAATTGGGGATAATGCCCTCGAAGGTGTGCTGGCGCACGGTGACATCGCCGCGATCATTGACGTAGCTGAAGTCTATCTCTTCGTCGCCACTGCCCTGCAGGATAACCTTGCGGTGGGCTTTGCGTAATTTTTTCCAGGGCTTACCCAGATCGAAACCGTAGTGCTCGGCGAGGGAGTCGAGCATGTGGTAATAGTAAATGTTGCGTCTGTCCCAACCGCGAATGGCGCCCTCGGAAATACTGCTTTCCGAATCGATAATTACCTTGTCTTCATCGAAGAACTGTTTGACGCCCAGGCCGTCACAGCTGGGGCAGGCACCTGCGGGGTTGTTGAAGGAGAACAGGCGCGGTTCCAGCTCATCCAGTGAGTAATCACAGACGGGGCAGGCGTGGCGGGCAGAGAAGAGGCGATCTTCCTGGTCTCCATCCATAAAACTGATGGAGGCGATACCGTCGGTGAGATTCAGGGCAGTTTCGAAGGATTCCGCCAAACGCAGTTGCAGGTCCTCACGCACCTTAAAGCGGTCTACCACCACCTCAATGGTGTGCTTGCGGCGCTTATCCAGCTTGGGGGTGTCGTCCAGGTCGCAGATAACCCCGTCGATCCGTGCCCGCACAAACCCGTCCCGGCGCAGTTGTTCAAACACGTGCTGGTGCTCACCTTTTCGATCGCGAACTACCGGCGCCAGCAACATAATTTTGCTGCCTTCCGGTAAAGCCAGTACCTGATCCACCATCTGGCTGATCGTCTGGGCTTGCAGGGGTTCGTCGTGCTCGGGGCAGCGGGGTTCTCCAACCCGGGCAAACAGCAGCCGCAGGTAGTCATAGATCTCTGTGATGGTGCCCACAGTGGAGCGGGGGTTGTGAGAGGTGGACTTCTGCTCGATTGAAATAGCCGGTGATAGCCCCTCGACGGTATCCACATCCGGCTTTTCCATCATCGACAGGAATTGACGGGCGTAGGTGGAGAGTGATTCCACGTAGCGGCGCTGCCCCTCTGCGTAGAGGGTGTCAAAGGCCAGGGAAGATTTGCCGGAACCTGACAGGCCGGTGATAACGATCAGTTTATCGCGGGGAATGTCCAGATCGATATTCTTCAGGTTGTGGGTGCGAGCACCCCTTACATAAATCGTGTCCACGCTCTACCTATATGCTGCTAATACTGGGCCGGGCCTCGGACTTGCTCCGCGCGGGGCGATCACAACTGCGGTGCCGGAAAAACAGTCAAGTATAAACTCGCCACCTGATGTGCGAAAATTGTCTTTCGCAATACCCGACATTCAGGCAGATAGCATTCGATGATTCCTGTGATTCTCTGTGGTGGCACTGGCTCGCGCCTGTGGCCACTCTCTCGCGAGGCCTACCCTAAACAGTTCTTACCCCTTATCGGTGGTGAAACGATGTTACAGGCAACCGTAAGGCGCCTGGAGGGCATTGAGCCATTACAGGCGCCGATCCTGGTATGCAATGAAGAGCATCGTTTTGCCGCTGCCGAGCAATTGCAGGAAACCGGCCACGGTGCCCAGTCCATTTTGCTGGAGCCCTGCGCGCGGAATACTGCACCGGCTATTGCCCTGGCTGCCCTGGCAGCACTGGAGTCAGGAGCTGACCCTTTGCTGCTGGTATTACCGGCAGACCACGCCGTTTCCGACGAGGCAAATTTTCAGGAGTCTGTAGAGTCGGCCCGAGCCCTGGCTGAGCAGGGGCATCTGGTCACCTTTGGTATTGTGCCGACCCGGGTGGAGACCGGCTACGGCTACATTCGGCGCGGGGATAAATTGGCGGAAACTGCTTGGAAAGTGGCGGAGTTTGTCGAAAAGCCGGACACTGAAACCGCTGAATCTTACCTGGCATCCGGGGATTACTCCTGGAACAGTGGCATGTTCCTGTTCCGCGCCTCCCGCTATCTGGAGGAGTTGGAGCGTTACCGTGCAGATGTTCTCGCAGCCTGTCGCAGTGCTTATCAGAGTGCCGCGAGGGATCTGGATTTTACCCGGGTGGATAGAGAGGCTTTTGCAGCCTGCGCAGATGAGTCTGTGGATTATGCAGTAATGGAGCCGACAGAGTCCGCTGCAGTTGTACCTATGGATGCAGGTTGGAGCGATGTGGGCTCCTGGCAGGGGCTGTGGGAGTTGGCAAAACGCGATGCCAATGACAATTTGCTCCAGGGTGATGTATTGCAAGAAGACTCCCAGCGCTGCCTGGTGCGTGGTGAGAGCCGCTTGGTCAGCCTTCTCGGTGTATCCGACCTGGTGGTTGTCGATACTGATGACGCGCTTCTGATCGCTGACCGGCAACGGGTCCAGGAAGTCAAAAAACTGGTCAATAACCTCAAGAGCACTGGCCGCAGTGAGGCCCAAAGGCACCGCAAGGTATATAGGCCCTGGGGCTACTACGACTCGATTGATGCGGGTCCACGCTTTCAGGTGAAGCGTATTGTGGTGAAGCCGGGCCAGCAGCTATCCCTGCAGATGCATCACCATCGCGCTGAACACTGGGTTGTGGTGCAGGGAACTGCGAAGGTTACCCGGGGTGAAGAAGAGGTCCTGATCACCGAGAACCAATCGACTTATATCCCCCTGGGGGTGGTCCACCGTTTGGAGAACCCCGGTACGATTCCCTTGGAGCTGATCGAGGTGCAATCCGGCAGTTATCTCGGGGAGGATGACATTGTCCGCCTCGATGATGAGTACGGTCGTAACTAGTTGTGGATAAAAGTTGTGCTGTTTCCCCTACAGCCGGGAGGCGGCTCACTGTACAATGCGCGCCCTATTTGATGCTGTTCCGGGATTTGCATGAATTCCATTGAGCGCCGCGCCCTGGGTGGGCTGGCTTCCCTGTATGTCTTTCGTATGCTGGGCCTGTTTATGGTCTTGCCGGTTCTCACTGTGTACGGCGAGGGCTATCGCGATAGCACGCCCATGCTGCTGGGGCTGGCAATGGGTGCCTATGGCTTGAGTCAGGCGGTACTCCAAATTCCTCTGGGGCTCCTGTCCGATCGCTGGGGGCGCAAGCCGGTTATTTATACCGGCCTTGCACTGTTTGCCCTGGGCAGTGTCATCGCTGCACTGACGGATTCGGTTTACGGCCTTATTGTGGGGCGGGTACTGCAGGGTTGTGGTGCCATTGCCGCGGCTGTGATGGCGCTGGTCGCCGACTTAACCCGCGATGAAAAGCGCGGTATTGCGATGGCGATTATCGGAGCGTCTATTGGTGTCGCATTTATGCTGGCGGTGATCCTGGGGCCGGCGCTGGCCGGTGTGGGCGGCTTGCCGGCAATTTTCTGGGTCACTGCTGGATTAGCACTGCTGGGTGGATTATTGGTTTGGCGCTTGGTGCCAACTCCGGGGGCGGCTAAGCGGCCGGCAGTTTATGGTAGTGGTTTTCGTACGGTAGTTAAAAGCGGTCTTGTTTGGCGCTTGGTTTCTGGGGCCTTTTTCTCCCACTTGTTGCTCACTGCATTGTTCGTCGCCCTGCCATTGGTGCTAGTCGATAGATTGGATTGGCCGGCGAGCGAGCACTGGAAATTGTATGGACCACTCATGCTCGGCACCTTCCTGCTGATGTTGCCAATGATGAGGGCGGCAGAGAAAAGTGATCGGGTGCCTTTTGCGCTTAATTTTGCTTGTTTAGCTTTGATCGGTGGCAGTGCGGCCTTGTTGTCTGTAAGCACCTGGATGCTGGTAGTCTTGCTGGCAGTGTTCTTCACCGGTTTCAACCTGCTTGAAGCCCTGCTGCCGGCGCAGCTAACCAGGAAGGCTCCGGCGGAAGCGAGGGGCGCAGCTACGGGGCTCTACGCGACTTTACAGTTCTTTGGCACCTTTGTCGGCGGTAGCCTGGGTGGCCTGCTGTTCGGTCTGGGGGGCGCTTCCGCAGTTGCTGCTCTGGGTTTGGTGGTGCTGCTGCTATGGATGTTGCTGTGGTGGGGTTTGCGCGAGAGAGCGTGAAGGTAGCGCTTACTAACATTGAGCCGCTATTGTATCCTACTGGATAAAAATACAATATTTACCGATGTTGCAATGCAACACTGACGGTATTTCATAACACTTGATAGATTAATTGATTGTTTAAATAGTTTATTGCCCCGGGTGGAGCCCGGGTTGACGAGAGGAGAGGGCCATGGCCAGGGGTATTAATAAAGTAATTCTGATCGGTAATCTGGGGAATGACCCGGAAACCAAATATATGCCGAGTGGCGGTGCTGTTACCAACATCAGCCTGGCTACCAGTGAGAGCTGGAAAGACAAGCAGACTGGCCAGCAGCAGGAGCGCACTGAGTGGCATCGCGTAGTATTTTTTAACCGCCTGGCTGAGATCGCCGGTGAGTACCTGCGCAAGGGGGCCAAAGTTTATGTAGAGGGCTCTCTACGCACCCGTAAGTGGCAGGATAAGAATTCCGGCCAGGACCGCTACACCACTGAAATCGTTGCCAGCGAAATGCAGATGCTGGACGGTCGCGGTGAGCAGGGCGGCTTTGGTCAGGGTATGGGTGGCGCTGGAATGGGTGCAGCCGCAGGTGGTCAAATGGGTGGCGGCCAGCCGATGGGTGGTTCCAGCGGTTTTGACCAACAGGGCGGCGGTTTCCAGGGTGGCTACCAGCAGCAGGGCGGCCAGGAGGCATACGGGCAGGGGCGTACCGCTCCCTCACCGATGGCACCAGCTAACCAGCAGCCCCAGCAACAGCCGAACCAGGGTCCTGCCGGTGGTTTCGATAATAGCTTTGATGACGATATCCCGTTCTAAGAACTGGATTTACCAGTGTCTGAATTGAATACAGGTTATATGCCGGATACCGTCGCCATTATCACAGCAGGTAATGAGATTGATGGTGCGCTGCAAAAAAGACTGCAGCGCGCAGGCTTTCGCATACAGCAGTTGACCCCCGGGGAAATCGATCAATTGAGACCGGGCTCAATTGTGATTAATGCCTCCGCCTGTGCCGACAATCGAGGCATGCCGGAGTCACTGCTGGTGAGTAAGCGGCTTTGTGCTGCACCCTGTGAACATATTATTCATCTCTCATCCTACCAAGTTTTTTCTGGCGGTGAGCGCCGCCGCTATGACGAAGATGAGCCCGCAGAACCACAGTCCTTGAGTGGGCGCGAATGGCTGGCCTGCGAAGATGCCTTTAATGGGCTGCAAAACCTGACGATTTTGCGTTTTGGCTGGATGGTGGATAGTGGTCAGGATGCCTTGTTAGGGCGTATTTTACGCAACTTTGTGTCTGGGGAGCCTTTAGCCCTGGATGGAAGGAACAACGGTAACCCGGTGACAGTGGTGGATATGGCTCGTGTCGCAGTGGCGGTTGCCCAGCAGCTCGCTAGCGGGGCCAAGGCAGGAGGCGTTTACCACTACGGTAGTTCTGATAGCTGCACAGCGATGGAGTTTGCCCTGGAGGTGGTCGAGCGCGCCCAGGCTTTTTACGATGAAGAGCGCTTTGCGCAATTTACTTCATTAGGGGATGAGGCTGAGAAGCGGGATCGCAGCATAGTACTTTCATGTGGCAAGCTGCGGGATGTCTTTGGTGTTCAGCAGCGGAGCTGGAGACAGGGACTGACACGCCAGGTTGAGCTGTGGTTGGAGCGCTTACACGCGACTCCGGAATAGTTTGGTTTCTGTTGTGCAGTCAATAAAAAGGGCGCCTCGCGGCGCCCTTTTTATTTCGATTAGATTTTATCGAATATCAGGCAAGCATTAGTTCCGCCAAAGCCAAAGCTATTGGACATAGCCCGTTTGACTTCAGTCTCACGCAGCTGGCGGACAAGGTCCATGCCTTCCGCAGCGGGGTCGAGGTTCTCTACATTAGCTGATGCAGCAATAAAGTTATTCTGCATCATCAGCAGGCTATAAATGGCCTCCTGAACCCCTGCAGCTCCCAGAGAGTGGCCTGTCAGAGATTTGGTAGAGGCGAATGCCGGAACTGTATCCCCGAAGACTTCGCGCATGGCCTTCAATTCGGCGACATCGCCTACAGGCGTAGAGGTGCCGTGGGTATTGATATAATCCACGCTACCCTGCAGGCCTTTGCCGTCCATTCCGGCCAGAGCCTGCTGCATGCAGCGGGTGGCGCCTTCACCGCTTGGGGCAACCATATCGTAACCATCGGAAGTTGCGCCGTAACCGGTCAGCTCCGCATAGATGGTCGCACCGCGAGCCACGGCGTGTTCCATTTCTTCGAGCACCAGACAGCCACCACCACCGGCGATCACAAAGCCATCGCGATCGGCATCGTAGGGGCGTGATGCTTTTGTCGGAGTATCGTTATATTTGCTTGAGAGGGCACCCATAGCGTCAAACAAGTGAGTCAAACTCCAGGCAAGTTCCTCACCACCGCCAGCAAACACTACATCCTGCTTACCCATCTGGATAAGCTCAGCTCCGTTTCCTATACAGTGGGCACTGGTAGCGCAAGCGGAAGAAATACTGTAGTTCACCCCTTTGATTTTGAATGGAGTGGCTAAGCATGCGGAAACGGTGCTGTTCATTACCTGGGGCACGCGGTAGGCGCCTACACGGCGAACACCTTTTTCCTTCAGAGTATGTGCAGCGTCAATAATCTGCTGAGTGGATGTGCCGCCAGAGCCCATCACGATACCCGTGCGCGGATTAGATATCTGCTCCTCCTGCAGGCCCGACATCTCGATTGCCTCACGCATGGCAATGTACGCATAGGCTGCAGCGTCGCCCATAAAGCGAAGTTGCTTGCGATCGATATGCTCTTTGAAATCGATGTCCACAGGCCCAGCCACATGGCTGCGCAGGCCGAGCTCCTTATACTCTTCTTGGAAGCGGATGCCGCTTCGACCAGTTTTCAGTGACTCGGTGACTTCTTTAGTGTTGGTACCGATACAGGAAGTGATACCCATTCCGGTAATGACGACCCGACGCATAGTGATCTCCAGCATAGCTTGTCGGCAGAGGACTGATGGTTTCTACCGGTATTAGTCTTAAACGAGTTTAAAAATTGTCCGTACGGGTAAATAAGCCTACGCGAAGATCCTTTGCTGTGTAAATTTCTCTTCCATCCACAGAGACACTGCCGTCGCCAATACCCATAACAAGCCTGCGCTCAACAATCCGGCTCATCTGAATATGGTAAGTCACCTTCTTGCTGGTGGGGAGAATTTGGCCTGTAAATTTAACTTCACCACAGCCCAGTGCTCGACCGCGGCCGGGGTTGCCTTTCCAGGCCAGGAAATAACCCAATAATTGCCACATGGCATCCAGGCCGAGGCAGCCGGGCATTACGGGATCGCCGGGAAAATGGCAGTCGAAGAACCATAGGTCGGGGTGAATGTCGAGCTCAGCGATCAGCTCTCCCTTGCCGAAAGCACCACCTTCCTTGGATATATGGGTGATACGATCGAGCATCAACATATTGGGAGCCGGCAACTGGGCGTTGCCTGGGCCGAACATCTCGCCACGGGAGCAGGTCAGGAGCTCCTCTCTGGTATACTCACTTTTTTGTACAAAATTACTCATCATTTCCCCGTTAGTGGGTGGTTATGCAATTGAGATTGGACACTTTTGCAAGAGCGGGCATTCTAAGGGGTCTGTGTCGCTTGTCCAGTCGGTCAAGGTGGTTTTTGTGACTGGCGTGAGAATTGTCTTCACAAATACCCCCTATTTAGCGTATTAATTCCTCATCTTATTCGTATAGTTTTGGTGTTTATCCTCGGGGGAATTCACATTTTGGGCCAAGCTTAACGTTATCGAGTGTAAGTGCTTGCACAGCGACGCTATGATAAGTTGCCAGCCCTGCGCGGGGGTGCGCTGTTTTAAATTGATTGGGGGAGCAGAATGCTCAAGAAATGCCTATTTCCTGTTGCCGGTTATGGCACTCGTTTTCTTCCTGCCACTAAGGCGATGCCGAAAGAAATGTTGCCGCTGGTGAATAAGCCATTGGTTCAGTATGGCGTTGAAGAGGCTATAGAAGCGGGGCTGACCGAGATCGGTTTTGTCACAGGGCGAGGCAAGCGCGCAATTGAGGATCACTTTGATACCAACTTTGAGCTGGAACACCAGATCGCGGGTACCGGCAAAGAACGTTACCTGGACTCAGTGCGTAAAGTGATCGATAGGGCGAGCTTTTCTTATACGCGTCAGGGCGAAATGAGAGGCCTGGGTGACGCTATTTTGCAAGGACATCGCCTGGTTGGCGATGAGCCGTTTGCCGTCGTGTTGGCTGATGACCTATGTCTAAATGAAGATATGGGCGTTTTGGGGCAAATGGTTCAGCTTTATAAGCAATTCCGCTGCAGTATTGTTGCGGTAGAGGAAGTGCCGAAGGAGCAGATCCATAAATTTGGTGTGATCGGTGGTAATGAAATTAAGCCTGGTCTGTATCAAGTCACTGACATGGTCGAGAAGCCTGCAGCGGAAGATGCCCCCAGTAATATGGCGATTATTGGTCGTTATATCCTGACACCGGATATCTTTGATCTGATCCGAGATACTCCTCCAGGCAAAAATGGTGAGGTTCAAATTACCGATGCGCTGATGGCGCAAGCTCAGCAGGGCTGTGTATTAGCCTATGCCTTCAAAGGTCGCCGCTTTGACTGTGGTTCTGTAGAAGGCTTTATTGATGCTACTAACCATGTATACGAAAATGTGTATTTGCCAGAGCAAGCTGCTGAGGAGAAAAGCAAGTGAGTGAGCTGACTTGCTTTAAGGCTTATGACCTTCGCGGCCGTGTTCCCGATGAGCTTAATATCGATGTTGCATATCGAGTGGGGCGTGCCTTTGCCCAGTTCCTGAATGCTCGTCGAGTAGTTGTTGGGCATGATATTCGGCTTACCAGTGGTGAGTTAACTGATGCGCTGGTTAATGGATTGCGAGATGCGGGTGCCGATGTTTTCCATATCGGCGAGTGTGGTACAGAAGAGGTCTACTTTGCCAATTTCCACGGGGACTTTGACGGCGGTATTTGTGTTACTGCTAGTCACAATCCTATGGACTACAACGGCATGAAGTTTGTACGTGCAGGCAGTAGTCCAATCAGTGGTGATACCGGTCTACTGGATATCAAGCGCTTGGCAGAAGAAAACGACTTTGCTCCGGTTGAGCAAAGAGGCACTTTGCAGCGCTTTGAACACCGCGCTGATTTTGTGCAGCACTTATTGGGGTATATCGATAATACTGCATTGAAACCATTAAAATTGGTGGTTAATGCGGGTAATGGTGGTGCGGGGGCGGTTGTTGATGCGCTGGCTCCACACCTGCCGTTTGAGTTTGTGCGAGTTCACCACGAGCCCGACGGCAACTTTCCCAACGGTATTCCCAACCCAATTTTGCCAGAAAACCGCAATTCTACTGCCGAGGCAGTGCGGGCAAGCGGTGCTGATTTTGGTATAGCCTGGGATGGTGATTTTGATCGCTGCTTTTTCTTCGATGAAAGTGGTGATTTTATTGAAGGTTACTATGTTGTTGGCTTGCTGGCAGAAGCTTTCCTGGCAAAAAACAACGGTGCCAAAGTTGTTCATGATCCACGCCTGCTCTGGAATACCGAGGATATTGTCCGCGCTGCGGGTGGAGAGCCGGTGCAGAGTAAAACCGGTCATGCCTTTATTAAAGAGCGTATGCGCAAGGAAGATGCCATTTATGGCGGTGAAATGAGTGCGCATCATTATTTCCGGGATTTTGCCTACTGCGATAGCGGTATGATTCCATGGTTATTAGTCGCTGAGTTGGTAAGTCGCAGTGGTAAATCGCTGTCACAGCTTGTTGGTGAGCGCATGGCTGCTTTCCCCTGTTCGGGAGAGATTAACTCTAAGGTTCAGGATGCTGCAGCACTGTTAAAGGCGGCAGAGGAAAAGTATGGACCTGAAGCTGACAGCGTTGAGCACGTGGATGGGTTGAGTATCGCTTACCCCGAGTGGCGTTTTAATTTGCGTATGTCAAATACTGAACCGGTTGTTCGCTTGAATGTTGAATCCCGGGGAAGTGAGGAATTAATGCGGGAGAAAACAGAGGAGCTGCTTCAGCTTATCGGTTAATACTCGTTTTTTATTATTAAAAAGCCCCGCAACTGCGGGGCTTTTTGGTTTGGGGGTACTCAAAGTTATTTATCTGGTTTTATGGAAGAAATTATAAGAGTCGGGTGACAGCTTGGATGGGGCCTTTGGGAGTCTTTACGTGTTGAGCGAAGATTTGCCACTGGTTCTTAACCCGTACTCCAATAACATAGGCGTAGTCGGAGTAGAGATGATGGTGGGGCCTTAGGGTTGAGCGCCCAAGGGATTTTGTGACGTTACCTAAAAACCTGAACTTTCCCCGATTGATAATTTCATTGTGTGTGGCCTTGCCATTGAGTCCCTGTTTTTTCCTCGGGCGAACATGGGCAACGGCCGGCATATTCGCATTGCGCCCGCCAATACAGAAACAGCAGTCACTGAGTTGCCCGGTAATCATAATGTCGGCACCGCTGCGCATTTGGTAGGGCTCAAGGCGATCTAGGGCAAGGTCTTCATCCCAATCGATCATGCGAATATGGTGAACCTTGATTGTTTGTGGATCTTCGATAAAGACCCCTTGGCGGTGGAAAGCAAAAATTTCATTGGGGCTATCGATACCAGGTGCGCCCATGCCCATGGTGTAGGTCCCGAATTGATAATCCATGACTCCAGTATCTTTTGTACCGGTAATTCTCACCAGGTTATTTTTTAAGAACATTTCCGGGTAATTTCTAAGCTGATAAAGCGCAGTAGAGCTTCTCATGTGCTGATCTCTCTATACCAATTATATTTTTCTCGTTATTTTTGCTCCTGAGGAATTGGTGTTGGTGCTTGAAATAACAAGAGGAACAATCGTACCCAATGTTGAAGGGGCAGAGGAAAATAGATACGAATAAATCTTGGAGTCCGGTCAGGGTTGGTAGCTGTTCGAGGGGGGGGACCGCGCTGCTTCGCATTGTACTTAAGGTAGCGGCGCTGCCCGTGCTATCGATATAGCCCGAGCAGCATTTACTTCTAGACGTTTCTCTCTATAGCAAAACTCGCCAATTGCTGCAGGGCGATTTTTTGTTCGCTCTCGGGCATAAAGGCCAATTGCTTTTTGGCGTCTTCTACAGCGGCCCGGGCACGATCCATGGTGTAGTCCAGAGCACCGCAGGCTTCAATGGCCTCTACTATTTCACTGAGCTTTTCCGCACTGCGCTGTTCAATTGCAGTTTTTACCAGCAGTGCCTGGTCCTTGCTGCCGTTGGCCATGGTGTAGATCAAGGGCAGGGTCGGCTTGCCCTCCGCCAGGTCATCTCCAACATTTTTACCCAGTTCTTCCGAATTACCGCGATAATCGAGAGCGTCATCAACCAGCTGGAAGGCGAGTCCCAGGTGTCGGCCGTAGAGTTTTAGTGCAGTTTGTTCTTCACTTGAGCAGTTGGCTAATACGGCCGCAGTTTCACAGGCGGCTTCAAACAGTGCGCCGGTCTTTTTGTGGATAACGGTGAAGTAATTCTCTTCGCTTACTGCGGGATCACCGGCGTTGACCAGCTGCTGTACTTCACCCTCTGCGATGGTGTTGGTGGTTTCTGAGAGTATTGCCATGATGCTCATGTCTTCCAGAGTAACCATCATTTGGAAGGCGCGGGAATAGAGGAAATCTCCCACGAGTACGCTGGGCGCATTGCCCCACTTGGCATTGGCGGTAAGGCGGCCGCGGCGCATGTCAGAGGTGTCTACAACATCGTCGTGCAGTAAGGTAGCAGTGTGAATAAACTCGATAATTGTGGCGAGATCGATATGGTTCTCACCCTGATAGCCGCAAGCTTTGGCACAAAGCAGTACCAGTAGTGGGCGCAGGCGCTTGCCCCCGGCTTCGACCAGGTAGTGACCTATATTTTCCACCAGGGGAACGTCCGAGTGCAGTTGATCGAGAATGCGCTGGTTAACCGCAGCAAAGTCTTCGGCGGCGACCCGGTGAAAAGGCAGCATGTGAGAGTTCCTTATACGACTAGACAGAGACCTCCCGGGGACCGGAAGGCGAAGGGGCGCTATTGTATCAACCCGGCGAATTGATTAGAATCTGCGCCCCGCCAATTGCGGGCTCTTTGCGGCTATTGGGTCGTCTGCGGGCCTTTTGGCGAATAGATGTTAAACACACGGCGCAAGCTCCCGAAATGCGGAGCAGTGACTTACTGGTCCTCCCGCTGCTTCGTGTCGTCCATACCGGAGCATAGAAATATGTACGCTGTTTTTGAGAGCGGTGGCAAGCAACACCGTGTAGAGGAAGGCGAAGTTCTTCGCCTGGAGAAGCTGGAAGTAGCAACTGGCGAATCCATTGATTTTGATAAAGTGTTCATGGTTGTCGATGGCGACAAGATCAGCATTGGCGCTCCTATTGTAGATGGCGCTAAAGTAACTGCTGAAGTGGTAAGCCACGGCCGCGGCGAGAAGGTGAAAATCATCAAGTTCCGTCGTCGTAAGCACTCCATGAAGCGCCAGGGCCACCGTCAGTGGTACACCGAAGTTAAAATCACTGGCATCAAGGCATAAGAGAGGAGTAACGACTCATGGCACATAAGAAAGCTGGCGGTAGTACGCGAAATGGTCGCGATTCCGAGAGTAAACGCCTGGGCGTGAAGCGCTTTGGCGGCCAGTCTGTAGCAGCAGGCAACATCATCGTTCGTCAGCGTGGCACCAAGTTCCACGCCGGTGTTAACGTTGGTATGGGCAAAGACCACACCCTGTTCGCCACTGCGGACGGCGTTGTGAAGTTTGAAGTTAAGGGCCCCAACAACCGCAAGTTCGTTTCTATCGAAACTGCTTAAGCGGTCATTAGCCCAAGCTTCATAAAAAGCCCCGCTATTGCGGGGCTTTTTTGTTGGAAAAGTCGCAAAAAGACCGCGACGGGAAGTTAGGGTGGCAGTTGCCCACAGGAGGCGGCTTGTCGGCTGGTATGATGATAGTGCGCGCATCTGCGCACCGGATGAGACAACCGCTGTGGCGGTGGAGTGATTATGAAGTTTGTCGATGAGGCGCCCATCTCTGTGCAGGCAGGTAAGGGCGGCAATGGCTGCCTGAGCTTTCGCCGGGAAAAATTTGTTGAGAAGGGTGGCCCGGATGGCGGTGACGGCGGTGATGGCGGCTCCGTGTACCTGGAAGCTGATGATTCCCTGAACACCCTGGTGGATTATCGCTACCAGCCCCGCTACGCCGCTGAGAGTGGTCAGCCGGGTCGAGGGCGCAACTGTACTGGCGCCAAGGGTGAGGACCTGGTCCTTAAGGTGCCGGTGGGCACCACGATCATTGATGCGGATACCGGCGAGACTATCGGCGATATGACCGAAGCCGGTGAGCGTCAGCTGGTGGCCCAGGGGGGCTTCCATGGCCTGGGTAATACCCGCTTCAAGTCCAGTACTAACCGTGCGCCGCGTCAGACCACACACGGCACTGAGGGAGAGATGCGTAGTCTCAAGCTCGAGCTAAAAGTTCTGGCAGATGTAGGCATGTTGGGACTGCCCAATGCGGGTAAGTCCACGTTTATTCGCGCCGTCTCTGCGGCCAAGCCGAAAGTGGCCAACTACCCCTTTACCACCTTGGTGCCAAATTTGGGGGTGGTGCAGGTTCAGAAGCATCGCAGCTTTGTGATTGCAGATATTCCCGGCCTGATTGAAGGTGCAGCCGAAGGGGCGGGCCTGGGGATTCGCTTCCTCAAGCACTTAACTCGCTGTCGTGTTTTGTTGCACCTGGTTGACCTGGCTCCCTTTGATGGCTCTGATCCGGTGGAGAATGCCCGAGCCATTGAGCACGAGCTGTCCACCTTTAGCCCTACCCTGGCCGGGCGTGAGCGCTGGTTGGTATTGAGCAAGACGGACTTGGTTCCCGCTGCGGAGCTGGAAGAGCGCTGCCAGGCGGTAGTGGATGCTCTGGGCTGGGAAGGGCCTGTGTTCCGTGTGGCAGCTATTCGCAAAGAGGGTACCGATGCCCTCGGTGGACGCTTGATGGACTACCTGGAAGAGCGCCAGGAAATTGAGGAGCGAGATCCCGACTTGGCTGTGGCGGAGCTGGAAGCGCAGCGCCAAATGCAGCGCGAAGCTCGCGAGCGAATCGAAGAGTTGAGACAGAGTCATCGCGCCAAGCGCAAAGCTGCCAAGGGGCAGGTGGATGACGACGAGGATTGGGATGATGACGACGACCACGATGTGGATGTTGAGTATCGCTCTTAAATTGTGTGGAGCGAGCAGTTGCTGAGTTCGTCTGGCTCGCTCAATAGTTATCTTGTCCTGAGGGGGAAGCATGGACTCCGCAACAGTGTCCCGGCAGGCGTTGACCAAGGCCCAGCGGTGGGTGGTAAAAATTGGTAGCGCCCTTCTGACAGATAATGGTCGAGGTGTGAATACCGCTGCCATTTCTGCTTGGGTTGCGCAGATGGCTGATTTGCGCCGTCGAGGGATCGAAGTTGTTCTGGTTTCATCCGGTGCTGTTGCGGCCGGAATGGACCGGTTGGGCTGGTGTCGCCGGCCCGAGTCTATCCACCAGTTACAGGCGGCCGCTGCTGTGGGGCAGAGCCACCTTGTGCAGGTCTATGAGCAGGCTTTTAGCCGTTTTGATATTCGCAGCGCTCAGATCCTGTTGGATCACGATGACCTTTCCAATCGCACTCGCTACCTGAATGCTCGCAGCACCTTGCGCACGCTCCTGTCACTGGGGGCTGTGCCTATCGTGAATGAAAATGACACGGTAGTGACTGACGAAATACGTTTCGGCGATAACGATACCCTGGCAGCCCTGGTTGCAAATCTGGTTGAGGCAGATGCGCTGCTGATTTTGACCGATGCGGATGGGCTGTTTACTGAAGATCCCCGCGATAACCCCGAAGCAGAATTAATTAGTGAGGCATCTGCGCTTGATCCCAGGCTGCTGGAGATGGCGGGGGATTCCCGCAGCGGTCTGGGTCGTGGTGGTATGACCACCAAGGTGCGCGCAGCGCAGTTGGCAGCGCGCTCAGGAGCTCGCACAGTGATCGCTGGCGGGGCCTTGGAGGCGGTGATAGATAAAGTCTGTGCCGGCGAGCAGCTGGGTACCCTGTTGCTGCCAGAGGCAGATCCCCTGGCGGCGCGTAAGCGCTGGCTCGCTGGACAGTTACAGGTGCGCGGAACCCTGTTAGTGGATGCCGGTGCCGAGGCAGCTATGACTGGGAGTGGTAGCAGTTTGTTGCCGGTGGGGGTTACCGCTGTTGAAGGGCATTTCAGGCGCGGAGATCTGGTGTCTTGCAGGAATGCTGAAGGTCGCGAGATAGCGCGGGGCCTGGTCAATTATGACAGTAGTGAGAGCGGTCGGATTCTGGGGCAGTCATCGGAGAAGTTTGCCGACCTTTTAGGGTATCGGGATGACGATGAATTGATTCACCGCGATAACCTGATCCTGCTCTGACTTGGCAAGTTTCGAATACAAAAAAGCCCCGCAATGCGGGGCTTTTTTGTGTCTGCTGTCTAAGGGATTAGGCGGCCAGAGCTTTGATCTGAGCGTTCAGACGGCTCTTATGACGAGCGGCTTTATTCTTGTGAATAATGCCTTTGTCTGCCATACGGTCAATAACGGGAACTGCTTCTGCGTACGCAGTTTTTGCTTTTTCCGCATCGCCGGCATCGATGGCCGCAACTACCTTCTTGATGTAGGTGCGCACCATGGAGCGCAGACTGGCGTTGTGCATGCGGCGCTTGTCGTTCTGGCGCGCGCGTTTCTTCGCTTGAGGTGAGTTGGCCACCGGTTGCTCCTGTCTGGAATCTATAAATCTGTAACTAACAGGCCCTGGGGCCCGATCGGGACGCGACATTATCCCCACAGTTGGTTGTTTGTCAACCATAGCGGGCGTCTCGGTGCAGATATGTTGTCAATCCGCAACGGCGGTTACCCGGTCGGCAACTCCAGGCTGAACTCTACACCGCTGCCGTCGCTGCGGTTTCGGGCTTTTAAGGAGCCACCGTGGAAGTCTGCGATCAGTTTGGCGATATGCAGTCCCAGCCCCAGGTGGCCGGCATTATCGCCCTGGTTGCGCACAGAAACGAGAGAGTCGAACAGTTTGTGAGCGTAACCTTCAGGGAGCAGTGGGCCGTCATTGCCCACTGTGATCAAGTAGGTATCTCTGTTTGTTGCCACTGACAGGCAAATTTCACTGCCTTCGGGAGCGAAGCTACATGCGTTATCCACCAGCTTGTCCAGCAGTTGAGCCAATAACTCCGGTGCGCCGTGGCAGGCTAGCTCCCCAGTGGGTTTGTTTAGAGTAAATCGGTGTTCGCTGTGAGCATCGCCATAGCACTGTGTCATGACTTCAAGCAGGTCTGCCAGGTCGAAAGGCTCCCGCTCCGCTTGGTGGATGCTGGTTTCAAGATTGCTGGCTGCGGAGAGACTGTTGAGAATCCCCGACAGCCTTGCACTGCCATCCATAGCCCGCCCTGCATAGCGGCGGCTGTGGTCGTCGAGTTCTCCGGCGGCGAGGTTATCCAGGGATGAGCGAACCACTGCCAGCGGTGTGCGTAGCTCGTGTGACAACTTGCTGGCGAGAGTGCGCAGGTACTGGTGATATTGGTCCAGTTCTGCGAGCAGGCTGGCGAAGGCCCGGTTTAGGTCTCCCAGTTCATCGCCAGCCTTTGAATGGGGAAAGTTGCCGCGCAGTTTGCCGCTGGAATCTACTGCGTTGCGGGCGGCCTGGTGTAGCTTGCGCACGCGCCAGGAAAGCCAGCTGGCGTAGCCCAAAAGGAAGAGCAGGGCAGTTGCGGCCGCGGCGCAGCTGATCAACCACAACCGGTGGGCTGCTCCCTCGGTGACTGATTGCATCGCTTCGCCAGATTGCAGGACGAGGACTTGCCCCAGAAGTGGCCGCTCAACCACTTCGTCGACCCGGGTGATAACGGGCACACTCACCGCACCAATTCGGGATTGCAGCGGTCCTGAATACCATTGCTCCCGGGTGCCACGGCTGTCAGGCGTTGGAAGAGGCAAGCTATTTTCCGGCAGCTGTGGCAAATCCTCTCTGGAAAGCAATTGGCGATAAGCCCAGTCTCTCAGCCACGAATTGCTCTCGGAATCTGCCAGCTGTAGTTGTCCGTTGCTGGCAAGAAGAAACCCCTCGCTGTCCACTACTGCGAGGCGCAGTCCAGGGCGCGCAAAGTGGTCGAGCTCTTTCTGAAGGTCTGGCAGAGGGCTCACCAGGCGTCCTGGGTGGCCATCTGTTGGAAGTGTGCTGGCGCTGCGAGTCGGTGAGGAGCCATTGCTGTTTGCCCTGTCGTGAATGCGGATAGCGAGGGCTCCACCGGTTAGGGTTTGTGGCAGAGCCAGCTCCAATTGGTAACCGGCACCAGAAGTAGTCCATCGGCCCCTGAAACGCAGCTCGCGCTCGTAGCGGCCCTCTCTAGGGTTGTGCCACAAGGCGCTGGCGGCCCCCTGGCTGGCGACGGGCAGGATGTAGTGCTGTTCAGCGGTAAATAGTTCTACGGTGTCGCCTCCAGCGATCAGGCCTGTGCGGGGGTCCCGGTAGGCGGGGGTTGAGTCCGAAACAGTGAGAAGCAGGTAGATTTGCTTATCCAGTTGCCCCAGCGTCACCTGGGCCATAGGGGATAGCTGCCCGTCCTCAAGGGCTCTGGGCTCCAGTTGCTGCGCTCGCCACTCATCGCCATAGCCGTCGACTCTCGGAGCTTGAGATAGGGGATTCAGGTAGAGCTGAGCCCCTGGTGGGCGTGAAAGGCGCTGAGGATCTGGAGCGATAAGTTGGGGGGCACTGGCCAAGCGCGCGGCAATTGCCGCCGCAGTTGCCTCGATTGCCTGGATCTGGCCTTGTGCTAAGGCGGCGTCCACCTGGCGGAGGTACTGGCAGCCGGCCCAGGGCAGGGTGAGTGCGACAAGGCTGACGAGCAAGAGTTGGCGGCGTAGGTTCATACTTAAATTTTTGAAATTGTTCGCCCGATGGCGGTTTACAGCTGCCAGCGATACCCCATGCCGTAGGCGGTTCCTATGGCATTAAACTCGGTGTCCAGCGCTTGGAACTTGCGCCTGATTCTTTTGACGTGAGAGGTGATGGTGTTGTCATCCAGCACTACGCGGGCCGCTTCCATAAGTTGGCTGCGGGATTTAACGTGACCGGGCCTTTTGGCCAGGGCGTGGACAATCCAGAATTCGGTCACGGTCAGGTCCACGGGTTGCTCATCCCAGTGGCAATGGAGCCTGGAAATATCCAGCCATAGCTTTCCCTGGGTTAAGCTCTCGCCTTCATCGTTTTGATCTCGCAGCACGCTAACGCGGCGCAGTAGGGCGTTAATTCGCGCCTGCATATGGGGTAGGGAGATATCCTTGGTGAGGTAATCATCAGCCCCCAGGCGCAGTCCGGAAATAATATCCAGCTCTGAGTCCCTGGCGGTGAGAAATAATATTGGCAGGCTCGGCGCCATAGCGCGCAATTCCCGGCAGAGCTCAAAACCGCCCTCCACCTCGCTGCCCAGGCCAACATCGATCACGGCCAGGTCCGGCAGCCGCTGGCGAAAAGCATCCATGGCCTCAATCCTGGCGCTGTATAAATCGACCCGGTAACCGTGGCGGCGCAGAGCATCGCGGTAGTTTTCTGCGATAGCGCGTTCATCTTCGACAATGGCGATGGTTGCACTCATGACAAATCCCGACTTAATTCCTTTCTGGCGGAGAATCATGCACGAAGTTGCAGGGGTTAGGCAAAAAGGCGGGCGCAAGGCGCCCGCAAATACAACAGGGTTTCTATCAGCTTGGAGTTGCGATCCACTCACGCTTGTGTAATGCGGTTTGAAGGCGAAGGGATATGCGGATTTGTTGTCCGCCGTGCCCCTTTGACTCAGAAGTTTCCCGCCATGGACTCCGGCAGGGAGAAGCGGATGTCGACGCGGCGCTCCATGGCGTAGGCGTCTACATCACCTCGGGTTGCCTGGGAGTAGGTGGAGCCGAGTGCGCTGCGGCTGATTCTTGAGGCATCAACTCCCAGCGATACCAAAGCCTCTTCCACACTCAGGGCGCGTTGATCGGACAGTACATTGTTGTAGCCGTCGCTGCCGCGAGGATCTGCGTGTCCCTCCAGGTGAATTTGCAGGTGGGGGTGTCGCTTGAGAAAGTCAGCCATGGCACTCAGCTGGTGCATTTGGCCCTCCTGAAGCTCGTCCTCCCCAGTGGTAAACAGCATTTGGAATTGCAGTGAATCCAGGGCCAGTTGGCTGGCGTCGTTCGCGGACAGTTGAGCCGCATCCAATTGCTGTGCCAGGTTGCTGAGCTCTGCACGGCTCTCTGTCAGTTGTGTTGCCAGCATATCTGCCTCGTCTGCTTGCTTGATCTGCTCTCCGAGCCAGGCTCCGCCGAGTGCTCCGGCGATAAAGCCAACGGGCCCACCCAATGCTGCACCGGCAATTGCAGAGCCGGTAAAGACTGAGGCCTGCTTGGCCGGAGTCAAATTGGATTCGTTTTGTTCCTTAGCGTGGGCTCCGGTGGCAATCAGAGAACCCAGGGCGACGGCCATCACTACTTTTTTCATTGTTCTGCTCCTTAGCGGCTTTTCTTACTCGTGTGGGCCTGTTCTGTTGTGGCCCGTTTGAGTGTTATTAAAAAGCTCCAAGGAGGCACTGGCGTGGCGCAGCTATGACCAACTGCGGCTCAATTGTGGCGAAATATGGCGATCGCTCCGAAACCCAGCTCAGAAGCTGGAAGGGGCTGGGCGACCGCAGTTATAGCAGGGGGTAGATGGACAGACGGGGCTGGGGCCATCAACAGCTGCTATGTACCGCACAATTGCCAGAACCAGGGCAATAATCAAAGCACTAATGGTTATCCCTTCTCTCCCCGCACCACCAGCTCCATGGGTGGCGCGACTAGCTCGCTCTTAGTATAGGCTCGCGGTCCCGCAGTCGCAGGGCCTCAGCTCCATAGAGGAGCCCATATATCCCCAGGTTTTGGGGTAGACTTGCCGGCCAACAAGTTTCAACTTTCGCCAGGAGTCCGAGTTTTGTCGCAGTCATCCCCAGCTCAGGAACAGGCAGTCGAAAAATCTGGTGCTTCCAGATTGCTGCGGGGCAGCTCCGTTGTCGGCGCTGCCACTATGCTGTCGCGAGTGGCCGGGCTGGTTCGCGACGTGGCGCTGGCCCGCTTTGCCGGTGCGGGTGATGCTGCCGATGCTTTTTTTGTCGCATTCAAGATTCCCAACTTTTTTCGCCGTCTATTTGCCGAAGGTGCATTTGCCCAGGCCTTTGTGCCGGTACTGGCCGAATACCGCCAAAAGGGCGGTAAGGCGGCTGCGCGAGAGTTAAATGACCGGGTTGCTGGCGCTCTTGGCGGCGTACTTTTGTTGGTTACTCTGTTTGGTGTTCTCTGCGCTCCACTAGTTACGGGTATTTTTGCTTTTGGTTGGTGGTGGGACGGCAGTGAGCGGGAGAAGTTCGATCTCGCTACCGATATGTTGCAGATCACCTTTCCCTATTTAATGCTGATTTCCCTGGCGGGATTTACCGGGGCAATACTCAATACTTTCGATCGTTTTGCGATTCCGGCGCTAACCCCGGTGATGCTCAATCTGGTTTTGATTGCTGCGGCGACTGTTGCTACCAGCTGGTTTGATCCGCAAATTATGGCGCTGGCCTGGGGCGTTTTTGTTGCGGGGGTGGTGCAGCTGCTGTTTCAACTGCCTTTTCTCGCCCGTGAAGGTTTGCTGCCTAGCCCTAAGTGGGATTGGCAGCACAAAGGAGTGCGTAAAATTTTACGTCTGATGGCGCCGGCGATTTTTGGTGTGTCAGTGACCCAGATCAGCCTGGTGATGGACACTCTGCTGGCTTCATTCCTGCCCAGCGGCAGTGTTTCCTGGCTCTATTTTTCCGACCGCCTCACCGAGCTGCCCCTGGGGGTGTTTGGGGTTGCAGTGGCCACGGTGATTCTGCCGAGCTTGTCGCGTCAGCACACTGACGGAGACCCCCGCCGGTTTCGTCATACCCTCGACTGGGCTTTGCGCAGTGTCACGCTAATTTCCCTGCCCGCTTCTGTAGCCTTGGTGGTACTGGCTGAGCCGCTCCTGACAACCCTTTTTCAGTATGGGCAGATGCAGCCGCGCGATATGCAAATGGCCGCCTGGTCCCTGCGCGCTTATGCCATGGGGTTGTTGGCGTTTATGCTGATTAAAGTGCTGGCGCCGGGCTATTTTGCCCGCCAGGATACCTACACCCCAGTGCGCTTTGGCTTAATCGCTATCTCGGCCAAAATGGTGTTGAGCCTGCTGTTTGTGATACCGCTTAACTACTACTTCAAGCTCGGCCATATGGGCCTGGCACTGGCTACGGCTTGTCAGGCCGCTATTAACGCCTGGCTCCTCTATAAAGGCCTGCGTCGAGATGATGTCTATAAACCTGAGGCTGGGTGGGGCACTTACCTGGTAAGGTTGCTTCTGGCGAATTTGGCGATGGTTGCGATTTTGCTCGGGGCCCTGCACCTGTGGTCACAGTGGAGTGAATGGGCCTGGTATGACCGCGCTTGGCGTATGGGGCTGATCGTAGCTGCGGGGGGAGCGACCTATCTGTCCGTTTTACTGGTTTCAGGATTGCGCCCCCGCCACTTCCGCGCCACAAGTTAGTTTTTTAAGTGGGCATATCTGGATAAATATGGCCTCTGGCCGCCCAGTGGGAATCCGCTATACTGTGCGGCTCGATTTTATGAGGATGGGAAAATCGCTTTGGCCCAGGAGCGCGAACTAATTCGCGGGTTGCACAACCTGCGCCCCCGCCACCGGGGAAGCGTGGCGACAATCGGCTCGTTCGACGGTGTACACCTCGGTCACCAGGCGATTATTGCGCAGCTCAAGCAACGCGCGCAGGAACATGATCTGCCCTCGGTGGCGATTATCTTTGAGCCCCAGCCACATGAGTTCTTCTCTGGGGAAAGGGCGCCCGCGCGTCTGATGCGCTTTAAAGAGAAGGTATTGGCGCTATTTGATGCTGGTGCTGACCGGGTGCTGTGCCTGCAGTTTAACGAGAAACTGCGCAACCTGAGTGCCGATGCTTTTGTGCGCCGTATTCTTGTGGACGGCCTTGGAATCCGCCATTTGGTGGTGGGAGACGATTTCCGCTTCGGCTGTGATCGCAGTGGCGATTATCGACTTCTCCAGGGCGCCGGAGCCGAAAATGGATTCACGGTGGAAGACACGGCTACGCTTGAGGTTCGCGGAGCCCGGGTGAGCAGCACCCGCATCCGCGAAGCCTTGCAGCGGGGCGAATTTGAGTTGGCCGAGGCCTTACTCGGGCGCCCTTACAGTATTACCGGACGGGTTGCCCCCGGCCGCGCCTTGGGCCGGCAACTGGGTGCTCCCACAGCCAATGTGCGTTTGCACCGCTACCGCTCCCCGCTGGTTGGCGTTTACACCGTTCGCACCAAAGCCGCGAATGGAAGCGAACTCGCAGCTGGGCGGCCGGAAATTGACGGTGTGGCCAATGTGGGGTTTCGCCCGACAGTTGAGGGAGAGGGCGCCCGGCCACTGCTGGAAGTCAACTTGTTTGATTTTGATGGCAACCTCTACGGGAAAGAACTAGCGGTAGAGTTTTGCCACAAACTTCGCAATGAAGAGAAGTTTGCCTCCCTGGAAATCCTCAAAGCCCGCATCGCTCAGGATATTGACGATGCTAAAGACTGGTTTGTGCAAAACCCCAAGGGACACTAACCGGCGTATAGACGATGAATTATTCTCTACTAGAGCTGAAGTAGACATCCAATGACTGATTATAAAGTGACCTTAAACCTGCCTGAGACCGACTTTCCTATGCGCGGCAATCTGCCCCAGCGCGAGCCGGCTATTTTAAAGAAGTGGCAGGAAACCAAGCTCTACGAAAAAATCCGCGAAGCGCGGGCGGGGCGCGAGCAGTTTATCCTGCACGACGGCCCTCCCTACGCCAACGGGGATATTCACATAGGTCATTCGGTCAACAAGATTCTCAAAGATATAATTATCAAGTCGAAAACCCTGAGCGGTTTTGACGCTCCCTATGTGCCTGGCTGGGACTGCCACGGCCTGCCGATTGAGCACCGCGTCGAGAAAAAGATTGGCAAGGCTGGCGCAAAGGTGGATCACAAAACTTTCCGCCAGAAGTGCCGCGAGTACGCAGCCAAGCAGGTGGAGGGACAGAAGAAAGACTTTATTCGCCTGGGGGTGTTCGGTGAATGGGACAATCCCTACCGCACCATGGATTTCCAATTTGAAGGCGATATCATCCGAGCGCTTGGGCGAGTGGTCAAAAATGGCCATTTGGCACGGGGTTTCAAGCCCGTGTACTGGAGCGTTGTGGGCGGATCAGCTCTGGCGGAAGCGGAAGTGGAGTATCAGGATAAAACCTCCTACTCCATTTACGTTTGCTATCCGGCGACGGAAGAGACATCCCTGGCTATCGCCGATGCGGCAGGTGGACACGCGGGTGAAGGCCCCCTATCCGTTGTTATCTGGACCACAACCCCCTGGACGCTTCCTTCCAGCCAAGCGGTTTCTGTCAATGCTGAGCTGGAATATGTTGTGGTGCAAACGGCTGAGCGCCGATTGCTCGTTGCCGAAGCACTCAAGGATGCCGTATTGGAGAAGGCGGGGCTCGAAGGTGAAGTGGTAGGCCGTATTCGCGGTGCCGCCTTGGAGCACCTGAAGCTAAACCATCCTTTCTACGAGAAGCAATTGCCGATGATCCTCGGCGACCATGTCACCACTGATGCAGGTACAGGCTGTGTACACACTGCGCCGGACCATGGTCCCGATGACTTCCAAGTGGGCAAGCGCTACGGCATCGATACCCTGAACTATATCGATGACAATGGCGTATACCGCGATATGGTACCGCTGTTTGCCGGTGAGCACGTCTACAAGGTGGACGACAAAATTGTGGCCCTGTTACAGGAGCGCGGAGTACTTCTGCACCAGGGTAAGATGGAGCACAGCTACCCCCACTGCTGGCGCACCAAGACGCCGCTTATTTACCGTGCGACTCCGCAGTGGTTTGTGAGCATGCAGCAGAATGACCTTCTGGAGAATGCACAGAAGGCAGCGGATGAAGTTCAGTGGATCCCCGGTTGGGGCAAGGCTCGTATCGATGCCATGCTCGATGGCAGTCCGGATTGGTGTATTTCCCGCCAGCGCACCTGGGGCGTGCCCATCGCTTTGTTTGTTCACAAAGAGACCCATGAAATCCACCCGGACACTCCCGCTTTGATGGACAAAGTGGCTGAAAAGGTCGACGCCGAGGGTATGGATGTTTGGTTTGACCTGGACCCGCAGGAACTCCTGGGAGATGAGGCAGACCAATATCAAAAGGTGACCGACACCCTGGATGTCTGGTTCGATTCAGGTGTGACTCACTACGCCGTACTGGAGCGCCGCAACGGCCTGCGTTTCCCGGCAGATCTGTACCTTGAGGGCTCTGATCAGCACCGAGGCTGGTTCCAGTCTTCACTGAAGACCTCCATCGCTATCAACGATTGTGCTCCTTATAAGCAAGTGTTGACCCATGGTTTCACGGTAGATGCACAGGGACGGAAAATGTCCAAGTCCATCGGCAATACCGTTGCACCACTGGATGTAATCAACAAGTTGGGTGCAGATGTATTGCGCCTTTGGGTTTCCGCCACAGACTTCAGTGGTGAAATGGCGGTTTCCGATGAGATCCTGAAACGCACAGCGGACTCTTACCGTCGCTTGCGCAATACGGCTCGTTTCTTCCTGTCCAACCTGGCTGGGTTTGACCCGGAAAAAGATTTGTTGCCGGAGAGTGAGCTTCTGGCGCTGGATCGCTGGGCGCTGGATAAGGCTGCGCGTCTACAGGATGAAATTATCGCGGCTTACGATAACTACCAGTTTCACCAGATCTATCAGAAGTTACATAACTTCTGTGTCGTGGAAATGGGTGGCTTCTACCTGGATATCATCAAAGATCGCCAGTACACCACCAAAGAGGACAGTACTGCACGCCGCTCTGCGCAAACTGCCCTCTACCATATTGTTCAGGCATTTGTTCGCTGGATTGCGCCTATCCTGAGCTTTACCGCAGAAGAACTGTGGCAGTTTATTCCCGGTGCCAAAGCGGACAGCATCTTTATTGAAGAATGGTATTCGCTGCCGAAGCTGCCAGCAGACTCGGTTAAAGGTGCGGACTATTGGGCTGCCATCGCGGAAGTAAAAACTGCGGTAAACAAGGTGCTTGAAGAGCAGCGTGGAGCTGGTGCTATTGGCGGCTCCCTGCAAGCAGCGGTGACTCTGTTCGCCGAAGATGACTTGCGTGAAAAGCTTCTGGAGCTCGAAGACGAGTTGCGCTTTGTTTTGATTTGCTCCTCCACTTCTGTGCAGCCGCTCAGCGATGCTGCCGGTGCAGAGTCCACAGAGCTGGAAGGATTGAAAGTCAGCGTAAGCAAAGTGGATCACCCCAAGTGCGCGCGCTGTTGGCATTACCGTGCCGATGTGGGTGTATCAGTAGAGTATCCGGACATTTGTGAGCGCTGCGTGGAAAACGTTTCTGGTGAAGGAGAAGTGAGGCACTATGCCTAGTTCCAACCCTGTTTGGGGGCATCCATGGCGCTGGTACTGGCTGGCGCTGGTGGTGGTTGTCCTCGATATCGCCAGCAAAGTCTGGGCCGTGGATATGTTTATGCACGGCCCTTCAATGCAAATTATTCCCGGCTTGCTGCAATTTACTTATGCGGAAAACTACGGTGCTGCCTTTAGCTTCCTGTCTGATGCTGGGGGATGGCAGCGGTGGTTTTTCGGAATTATTGCCTTTGTATTTAGCGTTGTTGTCAGTGTTTGGCTATGGCGCCTGCCGGCAACAAAGCGCTGGGAACCCTGTGCCCTGGCGCTAATTCTGGGGGGGGCCTTGGGCAACCTTTGGGATCGAGTGCTGCTGGGTTACGTAAGGGATTTTATTTCGGTCTATTATGGCAACTGGCACTTCCCGGTATTCAATGTTGCGGATATGGGAATTAGTATCGGCGCTGCAATGCTGGTTATTGAGCTACTTTTTTTTGCAGAAAAAGAAAGTGGCAAAGCAAAAAATAACGTGGAAGTTTAACGAACTATGAGTAATGCCGTTATCGGTGAGCACTGCCGGGTGACACTGCACTTTAGCCTGAAATTGGACGATGGCACTGAGGTAGATTCAACTTTCAAAGGTGACCCAGCCTCTTTCAGTGTTGGCGATGGCAGTTTGCTGCCGGGCTTTGAAAAAGCGCTTTTTGGTTTAAAAGCGGGGGATGAAGCTGAGATCGAGATACCGCCGGAGATAGGATTTGGTCAGCGCAACCCGGAAAACCTGCAAAAGGTGCGCCGGGATACCTTTTCTCCCGATATGGAGCTGGAGCGCGGATTGGTAGTCTCTTTTGACAATGGCAGCGGCGAACTCCCCGGAGTAATCAGTGAGATTGGTGAGGACGATGTTACCGTCGACTTTAATCATCCATTGGCCGGTCAAACCTTAAATTTCCATGTGAAAATTATTGCGGTGGATTCGATCCAATAGGGTCGGGTTCCCTCTTTGTAGCAAGTAGGGTACTGAAGTAGACATGCAAATCCGAATGGCTAACCCCCGGGGCTTTTGTGCCGGTGTTGACCGGGCAATTGATATTGTGAATCGCGCCCTGGATGTATTTGGTGCGCCGATCTATGTCCGCCATGAAGTGGTGCATAATAAGTTTGTGGTGGAGAGCCTGAAAGAGCGCGGTGCGGTCTTTGTCGATGAACTCGATGAAGTGCCCGATGATGTTATCGTTATCTTCAGTGCTCACGGTGTTTCAAAAGCTGTGCAGCGCGAAGCTGAAGAGCGCGGCCTGCGTGTGTTCGATGCTACTTGCCCGCTGGTTACCAAGGTGCATATTGAAGTGAGTAAGTTCAGCACCGACGGTGCTGAGTGCATACTAATCGGCCACGCCGGGCACCCGGAAGTGGAGGGCACAATGGGGCAGTATGACAACTCTGCTGGTGGTGCCATCTACCTGGTTGAAGACGAAGAGGATGTTAGTAAGTTAACCGTTAAAGACGAGAGTAATCTCGCCTATGTCACTCAGACAACATTATCCATGGATGATACTGCTCGAGTCATTGATGCTCTGAGAGTGCGCTTCCCTGAAATCCGTGGGCCTCGAAAAGATGATATCTGTTACGCGACCCAGAATCGCCAGGATGCTGTAAAGCAGCTGGCTCTGGAAAGTGACCTGGTCCTTGTTGTTGGTAGTCCGAATAGTTCTAATTCCAATCGCCTGCGTGAACTCGCTGAACGCTGTGGTGCTGCTGCCAAATTGATCGATGGTGCGGATGATATCGATGCGGATTGGCTCCAGGATAAGACGGCCATAGGGATCACAGCGGGAGCGTCAGCACCGGAAATTCTGGTGCAAGGAGTAATTGACCGATTGCAACAACTTGGAGCAAGCCTTCCTGAAGAGATGGATGGAAGGGCCGAGAATATACGTTTCTCCCTGCCTAAAGAGCTGCGTTAATCAGCAGCTCTATCTTCTTTCGGCTAGCTGACAGGCCCACTTATCGCTCCCTCCAGGCCGTTTGTCGGCAAGCGGCAAAACCCTCGACCCCATCGCTTACCTACTTTCCATAAACTGGTATATATACGCTAACAATACGAACCAAAGTGTTGTGCCTCCACTTTACTTGCATAATTTTTGTAAAGTATTACGGTGAGGATTTTTTGTGTGCAAAATTTATACTAAAAAATTGTATGCTTTAGAAAAAGTGAGATTTTTACGTCCATGCCAGGCAGCATAGCTCAGTACTTTTAGGTTCTTTAAGGTAGCAATTATGATCAGCTTAAAAAATTATATAGGGGCAACCCTTATTGAGTTAATGGCAACTATCACCATTCTGGGGATAGTAATAGCAATTGGACTACCTTCATTTAATTCATTGTTTGATAGCAATCGTTTGTCAACAATGACGAATGACTTGAACGGTGTCCTTCAATATGCACGTTCTGAAGCGGTGCGTAGAGGAGGTAGCGTAGAGGTAGGTGCAATTGACGATGATGTTGGTAATGGAGTTATTGTCTGGGTTGATAGTGACGGGAGTGATTCTTATGACGACGGAGAGGAGTTAAGAATGCTGCTTGTTGAACATCAGGATATTGTAGTTACAGCTGATGTTGCTGGTGCCGGAGTTGCGGACTTAGATTTTAGCTATGGCGCGCAAGGGGAGATAAGTCTTGGGTCCACTTTAACTTTGGATTTATGTGATAGTCGAACGGGAGATTATGGTCGCCAGTTACAGGTTCTCGCTTCTGGGGCTTTAAGATTGAATACCAATATGCCTTGTCCTTAGGAAAAGTGATTGAAAAGGGGATAATTTGAATGCTCAAGCAAAAAGGGGCAACTTTAATTGAAGTGCTTGTATCGGTTTTAATCCTGGCGGTTGGTCTTTTGGGGCTGGCGGCAACACAAGTGATGAGTTTAAAAAATGGCAACGGGGCTCATCATCGGTATATGGCTGCACTTGCAGCACAGGAAATTATTGAACGAATGCGCGCTAATCCTACGGGGACTATAGATGGTGAGTATGATGGCACTGTAGGCGGTTCGTCTAGTGATGGCGGGTCAGATGGGTCAGATGGGTCAGATGGGTCAGATGGGTCAGATGGGTCAGATGGGTCAGATGGGTCAGATGGGTCAGATGGGTCAGATGGGTCAGATGGTGGAGCTGGTAGCGGTTCTACGCCAGATTGTAGTAGTGCATGTTCAATTGCTGAGCTTGCAGATCTAGACCTCTATGAGTGGGAATTGATCCTATCTTCCAATTTGCCTGCCGCAACAGGAACTATTGCTCACAACGCTGGAGTTGTAACGGTAACAATATCTTGGAGCGAACAGCATACGGGGGCAAATTACGGGGATTTAGATGGTGGCTTAGATAATGCCTCCTTTTCGATGATAGTGGAGCTTTAAGAATGCGGGCTTTTAGTAATCAAAGAGGCCTTTCATTAGTTGAATTAATGATAGGTATTTTATTGGGCTCCCTACTTTTGCTTGGTGTGTTACAAATATTTCAGAGTAATAGCGATACTTTTCGCATGCAGGATGGATTCTCGCGTGTACAGGAAAACGGTAGATTTGCAGTTGACTTACTGAGTAAGGAAATACGGCTTGCAGATTATTGGGGATGTGCACCAGATCAAGACAGCATTGAAAATAGGCTGGATACGACAGATGCTTTCTTAACTTCTATTGGTTCTGATGGAGTTCAGGGTGTTGATAATGCCAGCGGTATAACAGTTGGAACAACGAACGTGCTGGATGGAAGTGATGTATTAATTCTTGGTGGTGTTATTGATGCATGCGGGGGATCTGGGCGTATGTTAGATCCGAGTGGTGGTGATTTAGTTGTAAGTTCAAATTGCCCTGTAGAAGCTGGAGATGTTGTTTTGGTCTCCACTTGTATTAACGGCGATATTTTCACCATTACAAATATTGATGCGGCCGTCGGTGCGGGTAATAGGACTTTAAAGCATGATGTGAGTGCTACTAGTGGTTGGGTTAATAATCAGAGTGATGCACTTCAGGAAGTATATGGAGCAGATGCCTCTATTTTTCAGCCATATCAAAAAACCTATTTTGTTGCCGTGAATACAGCTGGCACCAATTCTCTATTTGTTAGTGATGAAAATGGCTCCGTCCAAGAACTGGTTCCTGGAATAGAAGACATGCAAGTTTCTTATGGTAGGGATACCACAGGAAGTGGAATAGTTGATACGTGGCAAGGTGCTAGTGCAACTCTTACTGAGATGTCAGAAGTCGTTGCCATTAAATTAGAGTTATTGGTGGCTAGCGATAGCAATGCAAGTGTAGATAGTCAAACTATTAGCCGGCTCGATGGTAGTGAAACTGAATATATAGATGGAAGAATTAGAAAGTTGTATGTTGCTACGGTAAAAGTACGTAATCGAGGTGATATGTAATGAGGACTATCAAATCACAAAGCGGCGCCGTTCTAATGGTTAGCCTGATTATCTTACTGATATTAACTTTGATTGGGATCTCTGGGGCGAGGAGTATCCTGATGAGTGAACGCATGACCTTTGCCTCCCGTGATGCGAAGGTAGCACTCGAGGTAGCAGAGTCTGTTGCGCGTCGAGGTGAAGATTATATTGAGACACTGACAAACTTAGATGATTTTGGAACTACAGGTTGGCGGCGTACTGCAGGTGATGGTCCAGATGACTTGTTTGATGGGAACACTTGGACTGATACCAACTCAGTAGAGCAAGAGGTATCTATGGAGGGGGTTGATGGTGAGGTCCTAACTGGCCGTATGTTTATCGAACTTGCAGGGCTTACTGAAGATGACACAAATGTTACGGATGTAGACTTAAGTGCAGGCTCTAATGCAAGTGACGGTGTAACTATTCAGGTGTTTAAAATTGTTTCTCGTGGCGTTGGGATAGGTGGTACAGAGAGAATCATTATCACTCTCTATGGTAAAGAAATATAAAAGAGTAAAAAAAATGAATGTTTCACTGTCAAGGAAAGTCCGATTCCCATTAAATTCCATCGCTGCCGTTGTATTGTTTTTTTGCGCTAGCAATGAGGCCTTTTCTGCACCGGGTGAGTTGTCTGACGTTCCACTTTATTCCCGCGGTTCGGCAGAGCCCAACTTGATGTTTGTGTTGGACTCTTCTGGATCCATGAATGAAATGGTTTTGCCGGCAGATGGCTATGATACTTCAGATCCTGCGGGGTCTAGCTGTAGCTCTCCAATATCAATGACATATACGTCGAACTCCTGTGGTCATGGTGGCTGGGGTTCCTGTACACGTTATTATGATGATGTTGAATATCGGGTTAATACATCCGATGGAAGTGTTCAGATCAAATTGGTGGATAGAAACCGTGCAGAGAGTGATTGGTTTACTTGGGATAGTAGCAGCAACTGCTTTGATGAAGATGAGGATTATACTGCCTGGCTTTATGCTGCGAGCAGTAGTGGGGGGGGTAGCTATTACACCACAGGTTCTTCCTCAGGATATTATAGAGAAACCGTTACTGGGCATTTTCTGAATTGGTTTTTCTCCAAAGAAAATGGAAGTGGAGGCTATGAGGCGGACGAATTTAAGGATGATGATAATGCCGCTCGTTCCAAAGTAGATATACGTCGAACCGATATTATGATTAGCGCTGCCCAAGAGTTAGTAAATGGGTTGGATGATGTACGTATTGGGTTGATGCAATTTAACAGTACTTCAGGAGCTAGATTACTTTTCGGGTTGGAAAGTCTAACGGATAGTAATCGAACAGATATTCTCGATATTATTGAAGATATAGATGCAAATGGTTATACCCCTCTTGCAGAGAGTTTTGCCGGTGTTGGGCGTTATTTTATTAGTGGCTATGAGGGAAATAATCTCACCTATATAGATTCTACTGGAGCAGAAACACAGAATCCCGGAGAGGATATATTTGCTGGTGCAACTTCTGGGAATAGTACAACCACGATACTTGATTGGAATAACATTAGTGCACCTGACAATACGATTGATGGCGGGGCTATCCAGTATTATTGCCAAAAGAGCTTTATGGTGGCTCTAACTGACGGTGAGCCCACAGAAGATAACAGCATCAGCAATGACTTATCCGACTATGATTATGGTTGCTCCTCAAATAGTGGCGGCTGCACAAGTGATGAGATGGATGATGTCGTTAAAGCCCTTTACGATATTGATTTACGCCCGGATTTGAAAAAGACTGATGGTGAAGAGGTCGTTAACAATATTACCAGTTACATCATTGGTTTTGCTGAAGATGGCTTGTCAGATACGAACCTGATGAAAAATGCTGGGGAATTAGGTGGTGGTGGTGTATATAATGCTGGCAACGCTTCAGAACTCCAGCTTACCTTTAATACCATTATTAATAATGTTCAGTCCATAGTTGGTAGTTCAAGTTCTGTTTCTTTTAATACCACTTCACTTGAAGCTAATTCTGCCCTGTTTTCTGCGAGTTTTGACAGTAGCGCATGGTCGGGAGAGTTGGAAGTATGGACTCTTGATGAAGATGGAAATATCGCCACTTCATCTTCTTGGCAGGCGAGCTCTGAATTGGATTCGAGAGACCCAGATGGTAGGGTTATGCTCTCCTACAGCAATGGTGCCGGGGTGGTTTTTTCTGAGTCTGGGCTCGGTATTACCGGGACAGATCATGCCGATGATTTGAATCTTGATATTCAATCTAGTGCGGGTGTAAATGATAGCCGTGCCTCAGATCGTATTGACTATCTGAGAGGTGACCGAGATAACGAGGGAGCTGAGAGTGGTAATTTCCGAGTACGTGAAGGCCGTCTAGGTGATATTGTAAGCTCAACTCCAGTTTATGTAGGTGAACCCAGCGGTTCTTGGTCTGAAGCCGGCTTTAGCGAAGCTTCTACCTATGATACTTTCGTCAGCGATAAAAGTAACCGTACTCCAGTCGTTTATGTCGGGGCGAATGATGGCTTCTTGCATGGCTTTAATGCCAATGTTAGCGGAGTAAATGCCGGTAAAGAGCTGATAGCTTATTCACCTGCGGCCTTGCTCAGCACAACCGCTGATGAGGGCCTACATGCTTTGAGTTCGCAGTACTATACCCATAAATTTTATGTGGATGGTACTCCCACAAGTTCCGACGTCTATATAGATAGTGGCTGGAAGACTGTTCTTGTGGGTGGCTTAGGTGCTGGTGGTAAAGGGTATTATGCCCTCGATATTACTGACCCCTCTGATTTTACTGAGGCGAATGCCGCAGATATTGTTTTGTGGGAGTTTACCGATTCAAATAATAGCAATTTAGGCTATACCTTTAGCCGTCCTCAGATTGGCCGTATGTCAAATGGTGAGTGGGCTGCAATTTTCGGTAATGGATATAATAGCTCAACCGGCGATGCGGGTTTATTTATCGTATATTTGGATGGGGAAGATAGTAGTGGTAATAGCCATGTCTATATTTCGACGGGTACTGCTGATACTTCCGATAAGAACGGGATGTCAACACCGGCTATCGTGGACTCTGACCTGGATGGAACTATAGACCGTATTTATGCCGGTGATTTAAAGGGAAATATGTGGGCTTTCGATGTCTCAGCGACAGGAAGCTGGGGTGTTGCTTCTTCAACTACGTCCCCGTCACCACTTTTTTCAGTTCCAGGAGAGACAATTACTGGTGCTCCTCTCGTTGCAAGAAATACGGATAATTCCTCTGGAGCATCTCCCAATTTAATAGTTGCTTTCGGAACGGGACAATACTTGGTTGACTCAGATACGAGTGATACTAACCCGGGTGGATTTTATGTTGTATCTGATAATGACGTATACAACTTAACTAAAAGCAATCTGGAAGAGCGTACATTGGCAACTGAGACTGTCACCCATGATGATGGGAGTGTTTCGGCTCTGAGGACCGTATCTGGTGATGAATTTACCTGGAATGATAAATCAGGTTGGTATATGCCTTTGCAACAGGGCACTGCATTGGATGGCGGCGAACGCGTAATTACTCGGCCAGAATTAAAGAACTATGTCTTATTTTTCAACACATTGGTTCCTACCGGGCAAGTCTGTGCTGCTGGTGGTTATGGCTGGCTGATGTCAGTAGACGTTTGGACTGGTTTGGCCACGAAAGATCCTGTTTTTGATGCAAATAATGACGGTGTGATTGATGAAGATGATTATGGCTATGTGGGAGAGATGCTTTCAGAAAGCAGCCCAAATGAGTCCGGCTTCCTGGGAAATAAACAGTATACAGGCACCAGTGATGGTGAGGTTCACGAGCGGGATGTAGATTTTGGCGATGGAGATAGAGCTGGTCGTCTATCCTGGGAAGAAATTACTCCAAACTAACTGTTGTTAGATGATAATACTTGCCCGGCTCAGTCGGGCTTGTCTGGATAATGAAAGTGTATGAAGATGAAAAATCACAGTGGTTTCAGCTTGATTGAGGTAATGATAGTTGTAGGAATTATTGGCATTATTGCTGGGTTTGCATGGCCTGCCTATCAGAACCATATTCTTACCTCTAATCGAGCGGATGCTCAGGGTGCTTTAATGAGCCTGGCTCAGGCAATGGAGCAGCACTTTACTCAGAACGGCTCATATACCGGAGCGGCAGATGGTGGTGCCGATACTGGTTCTCCAGCGATCTTCCCTACAGAAGCTCCATTGGATAGTAGTAACAAGACTTATGACTTGACTATTGAGGCTGCCGATGATTCGTCCTATACCATTCGAGCTACACCTAAAAACTCTCAGGTGGATAATGGGGAACTTGAATTACGCTCAAGTGGATTACGGGCATGGGATCGAGGGAATGACGGAGCTTTTGACGACCCAGATGACTTGTGCTGGAGCTCCAAATGTAACTAAAAGTAGTTAGGGGCAAGTTAATTCCTGGCCGCTCCCATTTTCCACAATGCCATTTTGATCTTTGTCTCTGGCATAGTAAGGTCTTCCTATCGCATTGAGAATTATAATCCAGCCATACTCTGCCTCGCCATTTGCGGGGCAGAAGGAGAAGTTGCCACTTTGCGATGGAGTGGTGCCTGTCGGTTTATAAATTAGAAATCCTCTATTATTGAATGCATTCCAGCTTAGAGATGCTCCCTGTTCAGTTCGATCCATATATCTTACAACCTGATCTTCTGAGTCGACTTCGCCATTGCCATTTTCATCGGCGAACAATAAAGCGCCATCTGCCCAATCGCCAGCGCACTCATCAGAAATCCCTTTTGGGCAAAGAGTAAAGTTACGTTTTTCACTAAGGGCCCTGTTACGCATAAATATAAGTACGTCAAAGAGCTCTCTTTGTTTAGCTTTACTTTTATACCTTTTAAGGAAGTCGCTAAAAGAGGGTAAAGCTACAGCTGTTAATACAGCAATAACCGTAATATAAATTATTAACTCTATAAGGGTGAATCCTGCAGATCGTTTCACGGTGCAAACTCCTCCTGGTTGAGTTTGCACTAGAATACTAGCTAGTTACTATATTCCAACCACATGAAATTACGGTACCTTGGTCTTAATAATCTAACTCTCAAGCCCTAGTTTTTTTAATCTATATCTTAGAGAGCGGAAGCTAATACCCAGCTTCTGTGCTGCAGCAGTTCGATTCCATCGGGTTTTCGCTAAAGTTTCCTCAATAACCTCTTTTTCTATCCTTTGTAGGAATTCATCCAGGGAATCGTACTTGTGTGGATTGAAGTCTTCCGAGTTAGCCTTTTTTTCAGTTTGAGGTGAATTATTGCTGTGTTTTTTATCTGTATTGCTTTCTTGCCTATTATTGCATTCGAGTAGGAGGTCTTCTTCTCGAATTATATTTTGATCAGATAAGGTGAAAGCTCTTTCAAGTATATTTTCAAGTTGTCTGACATTTCCCGGGAAGGAGTAATTTTGTAAGGCAATCATTGCTTCATGTGATAAGGCAGGTGGGGTAAGTCCGGCAGTAGAGGCTATACGTTGCATGATTATATCGGTTAGGAGCGGTATATCCTCTACTCTATCCCGAAGAGGTGGGACAGCAATTTCGATAACATTTATACGGTAGTAAAGGTCATTTCGGAAACGTCCATTATTTACTTCTTCACTTAAATCTTTGTGGGTTGCACTTAAAATACGAGTATCTATTGATACTTCTTTATTGGAGCCAACTGGCCGTATAGACTTTTCCTGAATCGCTCTAAGGAGCTTTACCTGCATTTCCAGAGGGAGATCTGCTACTTCATCCAAGAAAAGGGTGCCGCCCTCGGCACTTTGTAGAAGGCCTTTTTTGTCTTTGTGTGCACCGGTAAAGCTACCCTTTTGGTGGCCAAAGAACTCACTTTCCATTAGTTCAGAAGGTATTGCACCACAGTTTATGGCGATAAAGGGTTGCTCAGCTCTAGCGCTCTGTAAGTGAATAGAGCGGGCAGCAAGTTCTTTGCCTGCTCCTGACTCACCACTGATGTAAACAGGAGCGTCACTGCGAGCAACCTTACTGATCTGTTGGCGTAGCTTGCGGATATTATCTGCTTCGCCAAGTAGGAGGTCTTTTTTGGAGATTTCCTGTTGTGGAGCCTGGTTGCTATCCAGCCGCAGGGCGAGTTGTGCTAAATTACGTAAGCGCTCAAGATCTACTGGTTTGCTCACAAAATCGAAAGCGCCTAGCTTTAGCGCTTTAATTGCAGTATCCATATTCCCGTGAGCAGTAATAACCGCAATAGGGAGTTCAATCTCTGTACTTCCTTGGATATATTCAACTAGCTGTAGCCCATCTCCATCAGGTAGGCGTAAATCAGTTAGGCAAAAGTTATAAGTGTTTTGGCTGAGTGCATTTTTAGCCTCGGAAAGCGTTGCAGCGGTGTGGCAATCAACATCCATCCTTTGAAGGGTGAGACTAAGTAAGTTACAAATATCCGGTTCATCATCGACAACCAGTGCCAGTGGGCGCATCGTTATTCTTTCTTTTCTTGTTTTGTTCACTTTATACCAAAAGGCATGAAATGCGATTATGTCAGAAATTTCTGGTGAATAATGATCTAGTTACACGGAAAATTTCCTGAGCTAGATCAGGTCACACCAATAGAGTGAGCGAATTCAAGGCGGAAGCAGCTTTTATTGTCCTCACTTTGGCAATGATACAAGCTGATCCTATTGGCTTCACACAGTTCTCGAGCAATATATAAACCTAGCCCGCTACCGGCCTTATCGGTGGTGAAAAACGGCTCAAATACCTGGTTTTTGAACTCGTAGGGAATGCCGCTACCATTATCTTTAATATCCAATATAGAGTGGCCTTTCTCAGTATTATAGTATGCATGAACAGCAGCATAGCGCTGTCCAGTTTCCATTTCTGAGTGCCGCAATGCGTTGTCCGTTAGGTTCGTAATGACCTGTGATAATTGAGCGGAATCAAAGTTGGCCGGAATAAGCCGGTCTGGAACATCAAGTTCAATCCTGTTGTTTTGGGGGTTGGCTGTATTGAAGTCGGTAAGAAACTGTTTGAGCCAATTTCGCAGGTCATGTTCTTCTGGTGAATTTGCACGCCTTCTGGATAGTTGCATTACATTTTCAATGATTTGATTTACACGACCACTCTGCCGACAAATAATTTCGATTAAATGTCGATCCTCATCTTTGAGCAGGGCAGATTCAGATAAAAGTTGCGCTGCATGGTTGATTGCAGAGAGTGGATTGCGCACTTCATGTGCAATAGAAGCGGTTAAGTGTCCTAAAGATGCAAGTTTGAGCTTCTGAGCTGCTTCAGTGAGCTTTCGATTATCCTCGACAAAAATCAGTGTGCTATTGCCACTTTTATGGCGTAATTGGGCAAAGTTGAGTTGTAGCTCGTCATTGTTACCGGCTTGAAAAAGTATACTTGTGTTTTCATCTTGCTGGCGCCAAGACTGAATCTGACGGTGAAGCTCAGAGTTGGGGGTTTCGCCAGAAGCTAGCTGTGTTCCAAGTAAGCGAGTGGCGGCTCGATTGATCAACTCAGGCTTATTGGATGGCCCCATAACAAGCACGCCTGTATTCATCCTTTCAATGATTTGTTGTGCCAGCCTCTGAAGGTGTGCGGCCTGACGGCTTTGCTGGTCTGCGCGCAGATTGGCTTTATGGATACGCTCAGATAAATATTGAATTGCGCTGACGGTTACGAACATTAGTAAGCCAAGCCCACCTGCAGAAACAATATCTCTGCTGGAGCCGGAGCCTGACAAAAGGTGAAATAGTTGGAGGGAAATTACGCCCAGGCTAGCGATGGCTGCAAAAAATGCGCTCAGGCGTCTATCCAGCAGAATGGCACCGATTGAACAACTGATCAAAAGTAAATAGCCCAGACCAGAGTTCAGCCCCCCACTGGCTTCAATCAGTAACAGAAATACCAGGATATCGCACCCCAGAACAACTCCAATTTGGCTGTTATTAGTTTGATATGCCTTTTGTCGGAGAAAGAATAGCCATGTGATATTAAGCAGGGCATAGGATGCGGTGGTATAGACAAATAGTGTTGGCAAGTGCTCACCAAGTGAGCCCTCCCCAATATCTGAGAAAAATACTCCCAGCAAAACCAAGGCTATTGCAACCCGATATATAGCGCTAATCCGTAGGAGTTCGTGATGTTGTAAGGGGGATGTCTGGGAACTGCTCACTGTAGATGCCCGGTATTCTTGTAGTGGTGAGCCGCTGCTGTTGTTACCCCGATGGGGTTACAATAGCGGCCTGTCTTGTCCGAGGTTCAACGATGTCTACTTTGCAGTTAGTGCTGGCACAAATCAATTCCCTGGTGGGAGATATTCCAGGGAATACCAAGCAGGTGATAGAAATTGCGCGCCGAGCGTACCAGGAACATGGTGCTGACTTGGTACTTTTCCCGGAGCTGACCCTGTGCGGCTACTCTCCTGAAGACTTGTTGTTGCGCCCCAGTATGCAGATTCGTATTGATGCGGCATTGGATCAGCTCAAAGTTGCAGAACTGCCCTGCGCCATTGTTGTGGGTTACCCCAAGTTGCTCGATGGCGTTATGTTCAATATGGCGGGGGTCATAGTTGAGGGAGAGTTAATCGCAGAATATGCCAAACAGAAGCTGCCTAACTATCAGGTCTTTGATGAAAAGCGTTACTTCAAGCCGGGTAAATCTCCCTGTGTAGTGCATATCAGGGGAGTTCCTGTGGGGCTGAGTGTTTGTGAGGATATTTGGTTTCCAGAGCCCATCAAGCAGTCAGTCGATGCTGGAGCCAAGTTGATTCTCAACATCAATGCATCACCTTTCCATCGGGGCAAGGCTCAGCAGAGGCTGGAATTGGTTTCCAGGCAGGCAAAAAATGCCGGAGTCCCCATTGCCTATGTAAACTGGTGCGGTGGTCAGGACGAGCTGGTTTTTGACGGTGGCTCAATCGTTGTTGACGCTGAGGGAGAGGTATGTGCCAGGGCTGAGGAGTTTACAGAGCAGTTGTTGCCAGCTTCCATATCTTTGCAGGGACAGGATTTGACGGTACACCCTGGGGAAATTGCTCCTCCTCGCGGCGATTTGGCTTCCGTGTACCAAGCCCTGGTACTTGGGGTGCGCGACTACGTTAATAAAAATGGTTTTAATGGTGTTGTACTGGGGTTGTCGGGTGGAATCGACTCTGCTCTGACATTGGCAGTTGCGGTCGATGCGCTGGGTAAAGAGCGTGTTGAGGCGGTAATGATGCCGTTTCGCTATACCTCGGATCTGAGTAAAGGCGATGCGGCCGATCAGGCGGAAAGAATGGAGGTTCACTATCGGGAAATTAGTATCGAGCCCATCTTTGATTCGTTTATGGGCGCTCTCGCTGAAGAATTTGCTGGCAGTGAGAGGGATACCACTGAAGAGAACCTGCAGGCCCGCTCTCGTGGTGTTCTTTTGATGGCTATCTCCAATAAGAAGGGCGCGATGGTCCTGACCACCGGTAACAAGAGTGAGATGGCCGTTGGTTACGCGACCTTATACGGGGATATGGTAGGCGGATTCAATGCCCTGAAGGATGTTCCCAAAGTATTGGTATTCGAGCTGGCCCGTTACCGCAACACAATTTCTGAAGTGATTCCTGAAACGGTCATTACTCGCCCTCCCAGTGCTGAGCTGGCCCCAGACCAAGTGGATTCTGACAGCCTTCCGCCTTATGAGATCCTGGATCAAATTCTCAACCTCTATGTTGATCAAGACCACAGCGCTGAGGAAATCATTCAGCGTGGCTTCCTGAGAGAGGATGTAGAGCGTGTGGTCAGGTTAGTGGGACGCAATGAGTACAAGAGGCGCCAGGCAGCCATCGGGGTGCGTATTTCTGAACGCGGATTTGGAAGGGATCGCCGTTATCCCATCACCAATGGCTGGAAGCTGGGTGACTAGCTATCCTGAAAATATAAACGGCGCCGAATGGCGCCGTTTATATTTTCAAGTGATAAGTTACAGAAGCTCTGGAGGCAGGGGAGTCTCGTCCCGGTTGTATTCGGGATTATAGAGTTCCCGGCTGTCAAAGCCCCGTGGGTCAGATTTTTCAAACAGGCCCAGGGTAACCCTGTGCACTAGACTGCGGCCGCTCGGACCTTTGTAAAAGTCGTAGTTGAAAGTGCCATCTTCGTTAAAAGCGGGGTGCTTTGGATAGTTATTGCGCAGTACATCCAGGGCGTTAGCCTCGAGATCTTGCATTTCCATCAAATGGTAACCTTGAACCATAACTGCCAGGGCATCGGGGATTGCGGGTGTCTGCTGGAAGTTTTCTACAATGTAGCGACCGCGATTGGCTGCTGCGAGGTAGGCACCGCGCTTAAAGTAGTAGTTAGCCACATGAACTTCATAGCGGGCCAGCAGGTTACGCAAGTGGATCATGCGCTTTTGCGCGTCTGGAGCGTAGCGGCTTTCAGGGTAGCGGGCCATTAACTGGGAGAAATAAGCGAATGACTCTCGAGCCGATCCTGGATCGCGACTGGTCAAGTCGGTAGGCATAAAGCGCTCGAACAGGCCTGTGCCCTCAGTAAAGGAGGACAGGCCCTTCATGTAGTAGGCGTAGTCGACATTGCGGTGCTGGGGGTGTAGGCGGATAAAGCGGTCTGCAGCGGCGATAGCAGCATCGTTTTCATAGTTGCGGTAGTAGGCATAGATCAGCTCAAGCTGAGCCTGTTCCGCGTAGTTGCCAAATGGGAAGTTGTCTTCCAGGGCTCGCAGGTTTCTGATGGCAAGATCCCACTGGCTGGTTCGCAGCTGTCGCTGGGCCATCTCGTAGTATGCCTGCTCTGTACGTGAACCTGTGGGTAGGCCCACTTCCGAATCATCTGTGTTGGCGCAGGCAACCAATATTGCGGACACCAAGGCCAGCCACAGCATTTTCCAGGTCTGCATAGCCCCTCGCTCTATCATTCTTACACTCTACCTTATTAAACTACCCACCAGTATTAACCTGGCGCGTCGGACATTTAACCACAGTCGCGGAGCTGCCCAAAGTATTTGCAATTGATTGATGATTGAACACCTAAAACTAGATATCCAAGTTCCTGCCAATATGGCTGGTCGACGCTTAGACCAGGCCGCAGCCGAATTAATTCCCGATTTTTCGCGCGCGCGCCTCCAATCGTGGATCAAAGGCGGCCAGCTCACCTTAAACGGAGCCCCAGCTAAGGCCAAGGAAAAGCTCTTTGGCGGCGAGCTTATCCAGCTTCGCGCAGAGCTGGAACCCCAAGGTAGCTGGGCTGCCCAGGACCTCGACCTCAATATTATGTACGAAGATGACTGCCTGATGGTGGTCAATAAGCCCGCGGGCCTCGTAGTCCACCCCGCTGCCGGTAACCCCGACGGCACTCTGCTCAATGGCCTTCTTCATCACAATCCAGCACAGGAGCTGATACCCCGAGCCGGTATTGTTCACCGGCTGGATAAGGACACCAGTGGCCTGATGGTTGTGGCTAAGACTTTGGCCGCTCAGACCCATCTCGTGGATCAATTAAAGCAGAGAACGGTGAGTCGACAGTATGATGCCTTGGTCCAAGGATATATCACCACTGCGGGTCGTGTTGATGCGCCCATCGGTCGGCATCGTCAAAATCGTCTCAAGATGGCTGTTTTGGACTTTGGCGGCAAAGAGGCGATCACTCATTATCGTGTACGGGAGCGTTACAGCGCTTACACGCTCTTACGCTGCAAGCTGGAAACCGGCCGTACTCATCAGATTCGGGTACACATGGCCCATATCAGGCACCCGCTCGTGGGAGATCCACTCTACGGAGGCCGCCCAAAGTTGCCTCCAGAGGCCTCGGCAGACCTTGTTGAAGCTCTCCAGAGCTTCCCTCGGCAGGCTCTGCATGCGGCTGAACTCGCGCTAGTGCATCCCACCAGTGGACAGGACATGCATTGGTGTGCGCCAATGCCTGCTGACATGCAAGCACTGCTCGATCAGTTGCGCGCTGATGAGCCCTGAGTACCGGTTATAAATTCGCCTGGGCACCTATCGCCGGTTCTCGAAAGGACAATTTCGCAAAGCAAGATATTTCAATGCCAAGTAACCACTACCTGATACCCGATTGGCCCGCACCCGCAGGGGTGAGGACGGCGACAACGCTACGCACTGGGGGCCAAAGTTGTGGCCATTTCTCCTCCTTTAACCTTGCTGCTCACGTGGGGGACAAGGAGTCAGCTGTTACTGCCAATCGCCAACAGTTGAGAGGGGAGCTTGAGTTGCCCTCAGAACCGCAGTGGTTGGAGCAGATCCATAGCGACAAGGTAGTTGAGGCAAGTGATGACGCCTTAGTTCGAACCGCAGATGCCTGCTTTAGCATGAAAAGAGGTGTTGTCTGTGCCGTGTTAACCGCAGACTGTTTGCCTGTTTTGCTATGCGATAAGAGTGGTACCCGCGTAGCAGCAGCCCATGCCGGGTGGCGCGGATTGGCCGGTGGTATATTGCGCAACACCGTACGGGCGATGAAGTGTGATCCTGAGGAGTTGATGGTTTGGTTGGGGCCAGCGATTGGCCCGGAGGCCTTTGAAACTGGAATTGATGTCCTCGAGGCATTCTTTGAAAATGCAATTAGCAGTCGACACACAGAAAAAATCGCTAGCTGTTTCCGCCCACACACTAAGAAACCACTGCACTTTTTAACAGATATCTATGCCCTGGCTCGTGCGGAGTTGGCAGAGCTGGGGATTGGCGAGGTTTACGGTGGGGGGCTCTGCACAATGTCAGAACCTGAGAAGTTTTTTTCCTACCGCAGAGAGTCTGAAACCGGTCGTATGGCAACTTTGATATGGCGGGATAAAGACTGAATTGAAGTTCTAGATGGCTTATTTTTTTCTGTGTAAGCAATTCGACAGTATTGGGGCAACCTGGGCAATTACAAGGCTGCGTGTTGACTGAGCTGTAAAAATTATAAGAGATAGATTTGCCGCAAAACCACTTTGCATAGAATAAATGCCGCTATTGATTTAAATCATTGAAAACCCTTCCTGCGCCCCTATTTTACTTGTCAGTACCATAGCGAATGTAAAAGGCAAATTAGTGCCGTTATTGCAGCGCTTCTGAAAAAATCGAGTAAAAGAGGTTTCGTTCATGCGAATTGACCGAATGACAAACCCGCTACAGGCGGCATTTGCTGATGCGCAATCCCTAGCGGTAGGGCGCGACCACAACCAGATTTATCCCGAGCACTTGATTCTGGCACTGCTTAACCAGAACAACGGAAGCGTACCCGCATTCCTGTCACAGGCGGGATTTAACCTAAACGGGTTGCGCAATGACCTTGCCAAGCGGTTGGATAGCCTGCCGCGGGTGACTTCCCCCACGGGTGATGTGGGGATGTCCCAGGAATTAATGCGCTTAATGAATCTCACGGACAAGCGAGCCCAACAAAATGGTGACAGTTTTATTTCCAGTGAAACTGTATTACTGGCGGCATTCGATTCTGTTGCGGGAGAGATTTCTAAAATCTTAAATGCCAACGGCGACATCAAACAATTAGAGGCGGCAATTCAAAAAGTGCGTGGCGACGAAAAAGTGGATGACCCCAATGCGGAAGAAGCGCGCCAAGCGCTGGATAAATACACTCTCGATCTGACAGAGAGGGCTCTGGCCGGCAAGCTTGATCCAGTGATAGGTCGAGATGATGAGATACGGCGGACGATTCAAGTTTTACAGCGGCGTACCAAGAATAACCCTGTACTAATTGGTGAGCCAGGTGTTGGTAAAACGGCCATTGTTGAAGGGCTTGCTCAGCGTATTGTCAATGGTGAAGTGCCAGAAGGGCTAAAAGATAAGCGTCTTCTTTCCCTGGACTTGGGGGCGCTGTTGGCAGGCGCAAAATTCCGTGGAGAATTTGAAGAGCGATTGAAAGCGGTGCTCAACGAATTGTCCAAACAGGAAGGCCGCATTATTCTCTTTATCGATGAGATCCACACGATGGTGGGGGCCGGTAAAGCTGAGGGGGCCATGGATGCGGGAAATATGCTGAAACCCGCTTTGGCCCGTGGGGAACTGCATTGTGTCGGTGCAACCACTCTGGATGAGTATCGGCAATATATTGAAAAAGATGCAGCGCTTGAGCGGCGTTTCCAAAAAGTGCTGGTTGATGAACCAACTGAAGAGGATACGGTTGCGATTCTGCGCGGATTAAAAGAACGCTACGAAGTACATCACGGTGTTGATATTACCGATTCTGCAATTATTGCGGCGACAAAATTATCGCAGCGTTACATCACTGATCGTCAATTACCAGATAAAGCGATTGATCTTATTGATGAGGCCGCCAGCCGGATACGCATGGAGATCGACTCCAAACCGGAATCCATGGATAAATTGGAGCGCCGTTTAATTCAATTAAAGATTGAACGTGAGGCGGTTAAAAAGGATACGGATGACGAGGCGACTAAAAAACGCCTGTCGAAACTGGAAGAAGAGATTCTACAACTGGAGCGGGAATACTCCGACCTTGAAGAGGTTTGGAAGGCGGAGAAGGCACAGCTTGCCGGCAGCCACGACCTCAAGGAAAAGCTCGAGCAGGCCAAGCTCGATATGGAGTCTGCACGGCGTGCAGGTGATCTCAATAGAATGTCTGAATTACAGTACGGTGTAATTCCACAACTTGAACAACAGCTTAAAAGTGCCGCTACCGCTGAAGCTTCTGAAGAACCCCGCCTGCTGCGCAATCGGGTGACCGATGAAGAGGTGGCTGAAGTGGTATCCCGCTGGACGGGTATTCCTGTATCTAAGATGCTCGAAGGTGAGCGTGAAAAGCTACTGCGAATGGAAGATGAGTTGCACAAGCGGGTCATCGGACAGGGGGAAGCGGTGGAAGCGGTTGCTAATGCTGTACGCCGCTCAAGGGCGGGGCTAGCTGATCCCAACCGACCCAATGGCTCATTCTTGTTCCTCGGCCCAACCGGTGTGGGTAAGACGGAATTATGCAAGGCATTGGCTCAGTTCTTGTTTGACACAGAAGACGCCATGGTGCGTATCGATATGTCGGAATTTATGGAGAAGCACTCTGTTGCCCGACTGATTGGCGCACCTCCCGGATATGTAGGCTATGAAGAAGGGGGATACCTGACTGAAGCGGTGCGGAGAAAGCCCTATTCTGTTGTGCTATTAGACGAAGTGGAGAAAGCGCATCCCGATGTATTCAATATTCTTTTACAGGTTCTTGATGATGGCCGCCTGACCGACGGCCAGGGGCGCACGGTGGACTTCCGTAATACCGTCGTCGTAATGACTTCAAACCTTGGCTCAGATTTAATTCAAAAATACGCCACTGCGGAAAATGGCGATGACCTGGATGCTGAAATTCGTTATCGACAGATGAAAAGTGCGGTGATGGAAGTGGTGGGGAACCATTTCAGGCCAGAGTTCATAAATCGTATTGACGAAGTGGTTGTTTTCCATCCACTGGATAAGGCAGAAGTACGCTCTATTGCCGAAATTCAGTTGCAACAACTTTGCCGTCGACTGACAGAGAGAGACCTGAAATTAGAGGTCTCTGAAAACCTGCTGGATAAATTAGCAGAAGTTGGGTTCGATCCCGTTTATGGTGCACGGCCATTAAAGCGTGCTATTCAGGTATGGCTGGAAAACCCGCTGGCGCAAGATGTTCTCGCCGGTAAATTTTCCCCTGGAGCAACAATCCGCGCGGATGTTGAAGGCGATAAAGCCGTATTCCGATAAAAAGCATTTGGGGGTGCCATATAGTGCACCCCTTAACTCCCACCGATTCCTCACTCTCTCCATATCTATACTCACAGGTGCGCTAATCCGTTTGCTCGGATATTTACGTAGAGGGGCATCCCTCCGTAGCGCATAGTTTCCCTTGCAAGTATCAGTTTATAGTTTTTATTGACGACACCTTACGGGGGCCTGATATCAGTAAGCGTATGTTGCTAATGCTGCTGGGATGCCTTTTGCTCTTCGGCGGAATTTTTGCTTATAAATTTATTGGCAGGCATATGGTGAATCAGTTTATAGACAACTTAGCCCTGCCTGCGGCCACAGTGACTTCAGCAACCGCCCAGTTTCAATATTGGAAGGAAGACCTGAAAGGAATAGGCACTGTTCGAGCTGTTAATGGCGTAGAGGTTACTACCGAAGCTCAGGGGGTTATCAGCGCTATTCACTTCAAGTCGGGCCAGCATGTTAGGAAGGGCGATTTACTGGCGGAAATTTTTGCAGAACCGGAAAAGGCGCAGTTGCAGGTGTTGGATGCAGAGCTTCGCTTGGCCCGTCGCAATTACGTGCGGATCAAGACTCTGCTGGGGCGAGGTGTAACAACCGAAGCAGATTTGGATAGCGCTCGCAGTACTTTGGACCAGGTGGTTGCCAATATAGAAGTGCAACGGGCCAGGGTGGATCAGCGAGTTATCGTGGCGCCGTTTAGTGGAGTACTGGGAATTCGACAAATCGATCTTGGGCAGAATGTAAGTCCGGGGGAGTCTGTTGTTTCTCTACAGCAACTTGATCCTATTTTTGTTGATTTTTCCCTCCCTGAACAAAAATATGCCTTGGTTAAGGCTGGGCTTGCTATTCAGTTGACAACAGATGCTTTCCCTAAAAATACCTACGAAGGAAGAATTACTGCTGTTGACCCCCAAGTGGATAGTGCGAGTAGAAATTTTCTGATTCAAGCTACTCTGGAAAATCCCCAACACGATTTACGTCCTGGAATGTTTGCCCAAGTATCCGTAAAGATAAGTGCACAGCGAAAAGTGCTCGTCATTCCCAGAACCGCATTGGCTTTTGCTCCCTATGGGGTGGCGGTTTTTGTGTTGGAGCCCGATAAAGATGGTGAGCATATGGTCGCAGTTAAACGATTTGTGAAAACTGGTGAGGAGCGTGGGGATCTAGTTGAAATTACACAAGGACTTTTGGTGGGTGACATAGTGGCTAGCAGCGGATTACTCAAACTTCGCAATGGAGAGAAAGCGGTTATCAACAATCAAAATCAACCCCCAGAAAGCGCGGACCCCACACCGGAAAATAGTTAAACCTGGAATTTATAGGTTGTGAACTTCACAGAGATTTTCATTCGAAAACCAGTGTTGGCCTGCGTAGTCAGCCTATTTATTTTTCTACTGGGTTTGAGATCGCTAACGGAATTAAATGTCAGGCAGTACCCGGAACTTGAAAATGCGGTTATTACAGTAACCACTGTTTATGTTGGTGCCGACTCAGATCTAGTACAGGGGTTTATTACTACTCCGCTTGAGCAGGAGATAGCTACTGCTGATGGTATTGATTACATGGTTTCCACCAGCGTGCAAGGTCTCTCGACAATAAACGTTTATGTACGTTTTGATTACGATCCAAATGAAGTGTTAACTCAGGTCGTTGCCAAGGTAAATAAGCTGCGCAGTGAATTGCCTGATGAATCAGAGGATTCCAGTGTGGAAATGCAGCAGGGGGAAACCACTGCTGCTATGTACCTTTCTTTTTCCTCAAATATTCTCGCTAATAATCAAATCACGGATTATCTGACTCGCGTTGTTCAACCTAAATTGGCGACTATAGCTGGTGTGCAGCGAGCTCGCCTTTTGGGTGACAGTACTTTTGCAATGAGAGTCTGGTTAAAGCCGACAGAGATGGCGGCATTGGAAGTCACACCTGCAGATATTTCTGATGCACTTAGGGATAATAATATTCTGTCGGCAGTTGGTTCGACAAAGGGAACCCGTGTGGCACTGGAAATACGTGCGGATACAGATATTTCACGTCAATTGGATTTCCGCAAGCTAGTGGTTAGAGCCGATGGGGATAAGCTGGTTCGTCTAGGTGAAGTGGCGGAGATAGAGTTAGGAGCTGAATCCTATGACAGCTCTGTGACTTTTAACGGGCAATCAGCCACTTTTATTGCTATTGAGGTGGCACCCGATGCGAACTCCCTTGAGGTTATTAAAAAAGTACGCGAAGAGTTGGAGCAGAAAATTTTTCCACAGTTGCCAGAGGGTATGCTAGGAGAGATTCCTTACGACAGTACTGAATATATTCAGGACTCCATTGAAGAGGTCGTCAAAACAATTGTTGAAGCAGTACTTATAGTAATTTTGGTGATTTACTTGTTTCTGGGATCAGTTCGCAGCGTATTGATTCCAGCAATTGCACTACCACTTTCTCTTGTCGGTGCATTCTTTTTAATGTTTTTAATGGGATTTTCCATCAATTTACTCACATTGCTAAGCATGGTTCTGGCAATCGGAATTGTTGTTGATGATGCCATTATCGTTCTGGAAAATGTCCATCGACATATAGAAGAGGGCTTGCCTCCAAAAGAGGCTGCGATCGTAGGGGCCCGAGAGTTGGCATGGCCTGTAGTGGCTATGACTACAACGCTAATTGCAGTGTATATTCCTATTGGTTTTCTCGGTGGTTTAACCGGGACCCTATTTATTGAGTTTGCATTCTCCCTAGCTGGCGCCGTATTACTGTCTGGAGTGGTCGCTCTTACTTTATCTCCCATGATGGCCTCGAAAATATTAAAGCCTCGCGATGGTGGAGGTACCCGGTTTGAAATTTGGCTGGAATGCCAATTTAATCGACTTCAGACGAGATTTGAAAAATCGCTCCATTCTTCTCTTGATGAGGGTCGAGTTATTTTGGTTTTCGGCTTAATTGTACTGATAAGTTGTTACTTCTTATTTGTGACGTCCCCTCAAGAGCTTGAACCTACAGAGGATAGGGGGCTTGTTCTTACAATTTCTACTGCCGATGCTTACGCAACTTTAGATTATGTTGAACAGTACAGTGGTGAACTTAATGTCATTGCTGAGGGATTTACTGAGGTTGAAAATCTTTTTCTGCTTAATGGGGCGGGCACCTTCAGTAGTGGTGTTAATAATGCGGTAGCCGGGTTTGTTTTGGCTCCCTGGGAGGGGAGAGACCGCGATACGGAAAAGATGCAGGAGTTGATTAGTAGTGATGTACAGCAAATAGCCGGGCTGAAAATAGCCGTCGTGGTGCCACCAAGTCTGCCAACTGCGGGAGGGCAGCTTCCGGTTGAATTTGTTATCGGTTCTACAGAGCCCATGGAGAATCTGGCATCGGTGGCAAGCGATATTATGACCCGAGCTTTGGAGAGTCGAAAGTTTATTTTTCTAGATTCTGATCTGAAAATTGATAAGCCAAAAATTATAATAGAAATTGATCGTGATAAAGCGGCCAGTATGGGTGTGGAAATGGTGGACCTGAGTCGTGACTTAGGAGCGATGTTATCCGGGGCTTATGTCAACCGTTTTTCCCTGGATAATCGCAGTTATAAAGTTATCCCTCAAGTTGAGAGAGTTGACCGCCTTACCCCTGATCAGCTGGAGCAATATTATATTCGGGCGGTAAACGACAAGTTGGTTCCTGTGAGTACTTTGATAAGGCTCACGGAAACCGTTGAACCACAGCAACTAAAGAGATTTCAACAATTAAATGCCGTCACTATTTCGGGTGTGCCACGCCCTGGGATTACGTTGGGTGAAGCATTGATGGTGTTGGATAATGCGGCTAAAGAAATCTTACCAGTCGAGTATTCTGTAGATTACTCGGGGCAGTCCAGGCAATTCAAAACTGAAGGATCGGATTTGGTGGTTACCTTTTTCTTTGCCTTGATAGTGATTTATTTGGTGCTGGCTGCTCAATTTGAATCCTGGCGCGATCCCTTGATTATGTTGGTCACAGTACCCATGAGTGTTTGCGGAGCGATGATTTTTGTCAGTCTAGGATTGACGACCCTCAATATTTACACACAAGTGGGTCTGGTTACCCTGATTGGGGTTATTTCCAAACACGGCATTCTGATAGTGGAGTTTGCCAATAAGTTACAGCTCTCAGGGCTTGATAAGCGATCAGCGATTGAGCAGGCCACTTCAATCCGTTTGCGACCGATTTTAATGACTACCGCATCTCTGGTTTTGGCGATGGTTCCATTGTTAATAGCGTCGGGGCCAGGAGGAGGAGCAAGGTTTGCAATGGGCTTGGTAGTGGCGACCGGTATGACAATTGGAACGCTATTTACTTTATTTGTCGTGCCGGCGATGTATATGTATCTTGGGAGGAATTTTGAGGCGGAGGCTGTAGCGGCCTCCTGAGTTTCTTTACACTTATTTACGCTTCGAAAATATCTCTGTCGACATTGCTGCGACGGAACTCAGAAGGGGTGACTCCCTCATGTTTTTTAAAGAAGCGAGTAAATACTGCGCGTTCGGCAAAATGAAGTTGTACCGCAATGCTTTCTACGGAATCACTGGTTGAGAGAAGGAGTTTCTTGGTCAGAGATAGCGTAACACTGTCTTTAAGCTGCTGGAATGTTACTCCCTGTTCTCTCAATCTACGCTGTAAAGTGCGGCCGCTGGTGCGGAAGTGGGCTGCGGCTTGTTTGATAGTGATTTCTTCACTGAGCAAATGCTTCTCGAGCCAGGCTCGCAAACTGGCTGCTAGGTTATAGCTGGTCAAAGTATTGTGCAAAACTGCCTTTAAAATATTTCGGCTCTGGCTGCGAATGATTTTATGGTAACTGGGTATAGGGAAGTCCAGTATCTGGGAGCCCAGGATAATCGCATTTTCATCAGCGGAAAATTCAATTGGGCACTGGAAAATCCTCTTGTGGATAGAGTCATCCTCTGGCTTTTCACTGCGTAACTTTAATCCCCGGACCTCGGGAAACCTGGGGTTAAGAGTGCGCAAGAGATCTACTCCACGACTCATCAGCATTTCAGCAATAAAATGATTGACCGGAGCGCTAAAGAGTTCCTGCTGCCAGTTGAGTGTGAGCACTTCCGCATCGGCTTCCTGGTAAGTCTGGAACCGCAGGAGGGGGGCCAGAGTTTGTGAGAGCACAATTTCTGCAGGGCGAAAGATCTCCCTCGGCCGTCTCAAGGAGGGCTGAGCTTCGATAATAGTTTCTTCAAGCCAAAGCATAATTGGGAAGCGACTAAAGCTGAGGCCTGGTGAGGTAACAGGGGATAGCGCCAGTATGCTTTCAATTAGAGCATTGAATTCACTGTAATTGAGCCATTCACTCTCTCCTGGATTCCAGCTAAATGAGAATGGCAATCGTTCAATTAGCGTCTCGGTGGGGATGCCGAGCCTGGCGGCGGCAACCACAAAGTAAGGCGCAAATATCTTGGGCACGCCGGCATGGCCGGACATATTTTTATTTTGGTCTCTCATGACTTACTGCCGTCCGGGTGGCGTTGCCGGCATCATAGCAAAGGCGCCTCAAAGCACGAGTATAAATTGAGGAATATGACGAATTGGTCGCTTCGCGTGGCGGATTCGACCCCCCTCTGGCGCCTTTAATCCTATTCCCTAATAGAGCGTAAAGGATAAGTTTTAGTCGTCTGCTGTACATTGCGTTATTCAGATTTTTTAAAACTCTTCAGTCACAAGAGTTACCACTTACTAAAACAATAAAGGAAAATAACAATGGCACTGTCTAAAAGGCTGGGTACAAGCCTGTCTATTTTTTTCTCGGCGATAATTGGAGCTTCATCAGCGGTAGCGGAAAACTGCTATATCCTGGTTCATGGACACGGAGTCGAAGGACACACTACAAGTGAAAGTAATGATGGGAGTTTAGTGCAGCCAGCACTGGACTATTGGAGTGAGGCGGTTTTCGACGAATATTCTAGCAGTGATTTTATTGAGCAATTGTTAGTTGATGGCGGCAATTACGGCGTTGTCGGTTATAACTCAACTGATGAAGGTGAATTTCCCTATTGGCATGATGAGACTGCGGGTGAAATTGCTCGTCAAATTATAGAGATCCGCTCTGGCCAGGGAGATCGGTTTGAACACGAAAACCAGTGCTCAGCAGAGGACACTTTCTGGATTATTTCCCACAGCCAGGGTGCCGCCCAAATGATGTATATCGCGGGTAACGCTGTTGAAGGATCCCCATACTACAATCGCGCCTACAACCAGTTCGATAGCAATACAGAAATTCAAGAAGTAAAAAAATGTTCCACGACTTGGTATGGCAGTAAATCCTGTAAAACAGTTGAAGAAGAAGTTCGAGTTGCCGGGCTTAACGAGAGCTACGCAGTGAGCGTTGATTTTGATGCGGCTATCAGCGGTGTTGCTGCAATATTCACCACAGGAGGTGCAATTACCGGTACTGAAGGCGTTGATCGGATATGTAATGGAAGCTGGTATGACGATTTGGTCAATGCACTATTTCTTGGGCGTGAGTGTTCGGCGGTTCGCTATATGCAGACTAATGATGTTTACACTGTGAGAAATTATGTAGGGACTAATCTCGGTGCGCCGGTGTACACCATTGGGGGTTATGCGGGCTTCCCAGGTGTGGAAAGTGCTACCTCCATGCTGCTGAATGGTGAGGATGACGGTTACATTAATTTGGCTTCGCAAATGAACTGTTCCGGATCTGCCAAGCGCAACCTGTGGTCGAATCTCAAAGAATATGAAACCCTGTTTGGCGTAGCTTACGGCAGCGCGATTTTCTCTTGTGATAACGACAGTAAAGGCACTGCTCGATCTTACAATTTGGCCAGTATCTATACAGATCATGATGCGCAGCGTAACGGTGGCATTCTATCCCCCGATTATGATTCTATTCCCGATGGACTGGACTGTGGTTCAGGAAAGAACAGCGCGGGTAGAATCTCAGCCTGCACGAATTAACTAAAAAAATAAAAGGCTTCGGAGGTATTGATGTCTACATCAAGCAAAGATCGCTCAAAGGCCCGGCTGGCAGGCTGGGGTGTACTGGCCGTAGTTACTGGACTGGTGGGTTACTGGGCCCTGACTGGTGGTGAAGAGGCGACGCCCGCTGTTATAGCCAAAGCAAAAGCTGAAGAGCAATCTATCCGAAGCCGCAAGCCTGATAACGTTAAGCCGGCGGAACTGGAGCAAGAGGAAGAGGATCAGTCTGTAAAACTATGGAAGGGAATTCAGTCCCTGCGCAACAAGACTGAGTTACACGAATCCCTTCTCTCGGATCTGGCCCGCTTTCATCGCTATCCGCCAGAAAACCGAGCAATTAAAACTCCTGAACAGGACCCGATTACTCAGACATTTGCGGTGGATGAAAGAACCACTCACAGTGAGGAAGGGGATTCTCTGACTATATGGACAGATGAAAAGTTTTACTTGCGTGGGGATACTATTCGGGTTTTTGCCTATCAGGCCGATAGTGATGGAGATCGGGTCAGTGCTGACCTGACTGCGCTGTTGGTTTACGAAGACCAACAAGTCGTGGGTACCTTGGCTTTTAGTGATTCGGATGGAGACTTAGTCTACGAAGTATTGATGGAGGCGGGCTCCTTTAATAGCCAGGTGCTGGAAGCGGGCATTTTTAAGGTAATTGTGGATACGGATATTGATGGTCTCCGAGATGCGGCAGCATTCACCCTATCTGAGGATACGGGAAGCTATACGGGCTCGTTGCGGGATTCCGTTACCGCCGATGGCAATTTATTAATTGAGGCGGAAGTCGATATCAGCAGAGAGGGGCGCTACTATTTTCAGGGCTCCCTTTATAACGATGAGCAATCCCCGATAGGCACAACGCAAAATGCTCTTGAGTTAACGGCGGGGCGGCACTGGGTTCCCCTGGAGTTTTACGGGCTCTTAATTCGCGATGCCGGGCAGGACGGCCCCTATCTGGTGAAACAATTGAGTATTGCCAGGGTGACGGTACCTATGGCCAGGGATAGTGCTTTTGAACCAGGCTATTACACCGAACGCTATAGCCTGGATCAATTTACTGATAGTCCCTACCGTGAGCCTTAGGAATCGGTATCGCTAGAAGGGCGACTAGCAGTTTTTCTTGATTTGCTCGCGGGCTTTGGTAATGCGTTCTTGCCGCTCATCTTCTCCGAGCCTGCGATAGTTTCCATCTTTATCTTTTTCGCGCACTCTCGCGTGTGTGGTCAGGCTCTTAAGGTTCTTTTGGTACGCGACACAGAGCTCTGCTCGTTTTGCTGCCTCTTCTTTAGCCCTGGCCTCCTGTTGTCTCTGGTGCTCAGCGTCAGGCAGCTGTTCTTCCTTTGGCTGTTGAGGCAACTGAGGTGCACTTTTCTGTGCTTCACGTGCGGCTATCGCATGTTGTTCAGCTTCCCATTTCTTATAGCGCTCTGATTTGGGCTTTTTGATCACGTCCACTTGAGTGCCTCCTGGAGGTTGCTCACCGAAGTGGACAACACCATTCTCATCTACCCATTTATAGATGCCGTCGGCTTGAGTGGTCGTAGCTGTTACTGCAATCAATAGCGCCAGTAAGATGCGCATGGTGCTTACCCCTTGTGTTGATGTTCCTTCCGTCCCCTTATTGTACCGGTACTGGTGGGTTTTCCTGTAACTGTCTTAACACTTTCGCAGACACCTATTGACAGCTAGGACTCAATTGGCAAAATCGGGGGTTTACTCAGTGACTAGATCTCACCGCACACCCGTGGTTTTGAGTCTAACCCTGGTGGAACACCCTCCATCGAAATTCCACTGAGTGGCCCTCCCCACCCCTGGAGGCCTGCTAACCCCGTAGTGAACCTTTGTAGATTTACTTGGGGTTGGGTGTTTATGCGCGATCAGTTCATCCTAAAAATCGGCAGCTAAACACGCAACAGGCTGATATTTGTCACCATTTTCCCCTATAATTGCTGCCTGGCATTCTTGCTTGTAGGCGTTTTATACGTTTTCGGTGATGGCTATCCTATAAAACAGGAAAATTGAGGAGACTCAAGTGGAATTACTTTCCGGCGGCGATATGTTGGTTCGCGCGCTGCAGGATGAAGGGGTGGATCTGATTTTTGGATACCCGGGCGGCTCAGCGTTACATATCTATGATGCTATTTTTCGGCAGAAGTCGATAAAGCATATTCTCGTGCGCCACGAGCAGGGTGCGACCCATGCTGCTGATGGCTATGCACGGTCTACTGGTAAGGCGGGTGTGGTACTGGTGACGTCTGGTCCCGGTGCTACGAACGCGATTACTGGCATCGCAACGGCCTATATGGATTCTATCCCTATGGTGGTGATATCCGGCCAGGTACCCAGGGATAAGATCGGTGAGGATGCGTTTCAGGAAACAGATATGGTCGGTTGCTCGCGGCCGATCGTGAAGCACAGCTTTTTGGTAAAAAATGCTGAAGATATTCCTACGATCGTCAAAAAGGCATTTTTTATCGCCAATACTGGCCGTCCCGGTCCCGTAGTGATCGATGTTCCAAAGGATGTAACCAACCCGGCGGAGAGATTCCCCTACCACTACCCTGAAAAATTGCGGATGCGCTCCTATACCCCAGCCGGTAAGGGGCATAGCGGCCAGATTCGCAAAGCGATTGCTATGTTGCTATCAGCTCGCCGCCCGGTGATTTATGCCGGCGGGGGAGTGGTGCAGGGTGGCGGCGCCGAGCTTCTCACCGAGCTGGCTAGAAAGTTGAACTACCCGGTGACTAATACCTTGATGGGGCTCGGAGCATTTCCCGGAAGTGACAGGCGTTTCTTGGGAATGCTCGGTATGCACGGCACTTTCGAGGCAAATACAGCCATGCATCACGCCGACGTTATCTTGGCTGTAGGTGCGCGCTTTGATGACCGGGTGACAAATACTCCAGGCAAATTCTGCCCGGGTGCCAAAATTATTCATATCGACGTCGATCCGGCTTCGATCTCTAAAACGATTGTTGCCGATATCCCGATTGTCGGCACGGTCCAGGCTGTCCTTCGGGAGATGCTCGAAGCGTTGAAAGCCAATGATGAGCAGCCGGATCACTCCGCGATAGTTGACTGGTGGCGCCAAATCGATGATTGGCGTGAGCGTCACGGACTCTACACGGCTCCTCGTTATCAGACGAATGGTGCTCTGATAATGCCGCAGGATGTGATCAAGGCGGTGTATGACATTACTGAGGGTGATGCTTTTGTGACATCCGATGTAGGGCAACACCAGATGTTTGCTGCGCAATATTACCTGTTTGATAAGCCGCGCCGCTGGATTAACTCCGGTGGGTTGGGGACTATGGGTTTCGGCTTACCGGCAGCCTTGGGGGTGAAAATAGCTCACCCGGATAAAGAGGTTGTGTGCGTAACTGGCGAGGGAAGTATCCAGATGTGTATTCAGGAGCTTTCTACGGCTACCCAATATCATCTGCCAGTAAAAATCCTCTGCCTTAACAACCAGGCTCTGGGGATGGTGAAGCAGTGGCAGGAGATGCAATATGAAGGAAGGCTTTCCAATAGTGTTTACGAGGAATCGCTGCCTGATTTTGTGAAACTCGCCGAGGCATACGGTCACGTCGGAGTGAAAGTGGAGCGTCGTGAAGACCTACACAACAAGTTACAAGAAGCTTTTGCAATTAAGGATCGCACTGTATTTATCGACGTATACGTCGACCCATCTGAGCATGTCTATCCCATGCAAGTGCTACCAAATGGCTCCATGCGTGACATGTGGCTGAGCAAAACTGAGAGAACTTAAAGGGTAGGGCGATGCGTAGAATAATTTCGGTTCTGATGGAGAACGAACCAGGGGCTTTGTCCCGTGTTGTTGGCTTGTTTTCCCAGCGTGGCTACAACATTGAAAGCCTCACCGTGGCGCCTACTGAGGATGCGACTTTATCGCGTCTCACTTTGGTGACGATTGGTGACGATCACAAGATTGAGCAAATTACCAAGAACCTAAACAAGCTTATCGATGTTGTGAAATTGGTGGACCTCACTGAAGGCTCTCACATCGAGCGGGAGCTGCTATTGGTGAAAGTGCGGGCCAATGGTGCCCAGCGCGATGAGGTGAAGCGCAGTGTCGATATTTTTCGCGGGCAGATCGTCGATGTCACCAGCAGTATGTACACGGTACAGGTGGCAGGAACTGGCGAAAAACTCGATGCGTTCCTCCAGGCGCTGGGGGAGCACACAATTATGGAAGTGGTGCGATCCGGAGTTTCTGGGATTGCCCGCGGTGAAAAAGTATTAAGTGTATAGAGCAAAAAGCAGGAATTGAGCGATGCAAGTTTATTACGACAAAGATTGTGACCTTTCTTTAATTCAGGGAAAAACAGTAGCCATTATTGGTTATGGATCTCAAGGTCATGCCCATGCCAATAACCTGAAAGACTCTGGTGTAGCGAATGTTGTTGTTGGGTTGCGCGAGGGGTCTGCTTCCTGGAAAAAGGCTGAAGGCGCGGGCTTGAAGGTAGCTGAAGTTGTCGATGCGGTGAAAGATGCCGACGTGGTTATGATTCTCGCTCCGGATGAATACCAGGCGAATATTTACAAAGAGCAAGTTGCTCCAAATTTAAAGTCTGGTGCAGCACTGGCTTTCGCGCATGGTTTTAATGTGCACTTTGAATTGATTGAGCCTCCAGCGGATGTCGATGTCATTATGGTTGCTCCCAAGGGGCCCGGCCATACCGTTCGATCGACCTACCTTGAGGGAGGCGGTGTCCCTACCTTGATTGCGGTTTATCAGGATGCGACAGGTAAAGCAAAAGACTTGGCGCTGTCTTATGCCTCAGCTAATGGTGGTGGCCGCTCAGGTATTATTGAAACCAATTTCCGCGAAGAGACTGAAACAGATCTCTTCGGTGAGCAGGCTGTTCTGTGTGGGGGTGTTTCCGCGCTTGTAACGGCTGGTTTTGAGACTCTGGTAGAAGCTGGCTATGCTCCGGAAATGGCGTATTTTGAATGTCTGCATGAATTGAAGCTGATTGTCGACCTGATGTACCAGGGGGGCATTGCCGATATGCGCTACTCTATCTCCAATACCGCAGAGTATGGTGACTACGTAACAGGCCCGCGTATTGTTACGGAAGAAACCAAGGCAGAAATGAAACGGGTTCTTAAAGATATTCAAACCGGTAAGTTTGCCAAAGACTTTATGCTCGAGTCCCTGGCGGGGCAGCCGCGCCTGAAAGCTGAGCGTCGCATTGGCAGCGAACACGAGATTGAGCAAGTGGGGGCAAAACTCCGCGCCATGATGCCGTGGATCAAAGCGAATAAAATTATTGATCGCACCGAAGGTAATAGCTGACTTAAGGTTGGCAAAAACGGCAGGGGCGACCCTGCCGTTTTTTTTTGCTCTGGGCTCGGGCGGTAAATTGGCGTTAAACTCGCTGACTGCACAATGCATCAATGGAGAGTATATGAGCGGTCAAGGGGGCGAAAAACAGCCCATAGACTCAAGTAGTGAGGCTACTGAGGAAATTCGTTTGCCTGTCGATGAGCATGTTGAGGAAGAGGTTTCTTCCAGTGGTAAAAGAGTGCGCGCACGAGGTATCTATCTGCTGCCCAATCTTGTGACAACAGGCGCACTGTTTAGCGGCTTTTATGCCATTGTCGCAGGTATGAGTGGGCATTTTGAATCGGCTGCGATAGCGATTTTTGTCGCGATGGTACTGGATGGATTGGATGGGCGCGTCGCTCGCCTGACAGATACCCAAAGTGCCTTTGGTGTTCAATATGACTCGCTTTCAGACATGGTTTCATTCGGCCTGGCTCCTGCCTTGGTCGTTTTCAGTTGGGCGCTGGGAAACCTGGGTAAATTTGGTTGGGCTATAG